>NZ_JBWDLA010000001.1:0-3007291 GCF_056238685.1 Enterobacter sp. DVT3837
CCACTTCTCGCTAACCCCCTTCGCCCGCGCGGTGCGGATATAATCTTCGCTAAGTACGTCAACGAACGAAGCGCGGGTAAAGCGGGCCATCACCGCCGCAACGGCAGCCCCCAGCGTCATGGAAGGCAGGATGTAATGCTTCCAGGTATCGGCGCCGACCGTCGGCAGCCAGCCCAGTTCGACGGAGAAGATCTGCATCAGCAGCATCCCCAGCGCGAACGCCGGGAAAGAGATACCGGTCACCGCCAGCGCCATACCGAGCTTATCCGGCCAGCGGTTGCGCCAGACGGCCGCGACAATTCCGGCCCCCAGCCCAAACAGCACCGCCCAGCTCATACTGGCTATCGTTAACCAGAACGTCGGCATAAAGCGGCTGGCAATCTCTTCCGATACGGGACGACGCGACACCATCGAGGTACCAAAATCCCCCTGCAAAACGTTGCAGATATAATGGAGAAACTGCATATACAAAGGTTGATCGAGCCCAAGTTGTTTTCGCACCAGGTCAATGACGGCGGCATCCGCTTCAGGCCCCGCAACCAGGCGCGCCGGATCGCCCGGCAGCATATGGACAAACAAAAACACCAGCACCGCCACAATCAGCAGCGTCGGGATAAGCCCCAGCAGGCGTTTACAAACATAATTCAGCATGAGTGTTATTTTATATCCGCATCGTCAAAGCTAAAGCCGGTGTCCGGCATGATGTAGAAACCGGTCAACGCTTTGTTATGGGCTGACACCAGTTTCTCGACCACCAGCGGCACCCACGGTGACTCTTTCCAGATGATATCCTGCGCATCTTTGTATAGGCGGGCCTTCTCTTCCGGTTTGGTGGTTTTCAGGGCATCGGCCAGGTCTTTGTCCACCTGCGGGTTACTGTAGAACGCGGTATTGAACAGGGTTGGCGGCCAGTTCTGCGAAGCAAACAACGGTGATAACGCCCAGTCGGCTTCACCGGTCGAGGCCGTCCAGCCGGTGTAGAACATCCGCACGCCGCTCTCTTTTTGCCCTTTACCTTCCACTTCAGCCGCACGCTGTCCGGCATCCATCGCGGTGACCTGCACCTTAATCCCGACCTGCGCCAGCTGCTGCTGGGTGAACTGCAGCACCTTCTGCGCGGTACTGTGGTTGTGCGACGACCACAGCGTGGTGCTAAACCCGTTCGGGAAACCCGCCTCTTTCAGCAGCTCGCGCGCTTTGGCCGGATCGTACGGCCACGGCTGATAGCTTTGCGCATACGCGATAGCCGGTGGCAGCACGCCGGTCGCCGGAATGGCATAGCCGGCAAAAGCGACTTTCACCAGCGCCTGACGGTTAATGGCATAGTTGATTGCCTCCCGTACCTTCGGGTTATCGAACGGCTTTTGCGTCACGTTCATGCTGATGTAGCGCTGCATGATGGACGGGCTGGCCACCAGCTCCAGCTTGCTGTTTTTCTGCAAAATGGCGGCCTGCTCATACGGGATCGGGAAAGCAAACTGCGCCTCGCCGGTTTGCAGCATCGCCGCGCGGGTGTTGTTGTCCACCACCGGGCGCCAGGTAATGGTGTCCAGCTTCGGCAATCCCTGCTGCCAGTATCCGGCGAATTTCTTCACCTTCACAAAATCGGTCTGGTTCCAGGTCAGCAGTTCGTAAGGGTCGGTGCCTACCGGATGGAAGCCGATCTCTTTACCGTATTTTTTCAGTGCGGCAGGGGAAATCATTGCCGTCGCCGGATGCGCCAGAATATTGATAAACGCGGAGAACGGCTCTTTCAGGGTGATTTTTACCGTCGTCGGGTTGACCACCTCGGTGCTGGCGATGTTTTTATACAGGTTATAGCGCTTGAGGCTATTTTCCGGATTACTGGCGCGGTCGAGGTTAACCTTTACCGCCTCCGCATTGAAATCTGTACCATCCTGGAATTTCACGCCGGTTCTGAGCGTGATGGTATACACCAGCCCGTCGTCGGACACGGTGTACCCCTCAGCCAGCACGTTTTTGAGCTTCATCTCTTTATCCAGGCCGAAGAGTCCCTGATAGAACGATTTCGCCACCGCCTGAGAGAGCGTGTCGTTGGCGTCATACGGATCCAGCGTGGTGAAATTGGAGCCGACGGCCACCACCACATCTTTGGCAGCGAACGCGGGGCTAGCGGCCAGGGCTGCCGTCACGCTCACAGCTAACACCCATCTACGCGCGACAAATTTAACCATTGTGTTCTCCTGCCTGTTGTAAGTTATAGCCGCGAAAAGGCGTTGTCCTGACGCGGGGGGGCCACAAAATGGCCCGGACCGACTTCACGCAGCGTGACTCGCTCTACGACCTCGCCGCGTTTACGAATATTACCCGGCATTTCATCCTGCAGCAGCACGCGCTGGCCGTGACGATGCGCCGGATCGGCAACCGGTACAGCAGCGATGAGCTTGCGCGTGTACGGATGCTGTGGGTTCTCAAACACCGCCCTTCGCGGACCAATCTCCACGATTTGCCCCATCAACATCACTGCCACGCGATGGCTGATACGTTCTACCACCGCCATATCGTGTGAGATAAACAGGAAGGCGATGCCCATATCTCGCTGTAAATCGAGCAATAAATTGATGATTTGCGCGCGGATAGAGACATCCAGCGCCGAGACGGACTCATCGGCAATCACCACTTTCGGGTTTAACGCCAGCGCACGGGCAATGCAAATACGTTGCCGCTGACCGCCGGAAAACTCGTGCGGATAACGCCAGGCATGTTCCGGCTTCAGGCCGACGCGTTCCAGCAGCCAGGCCACGCGATGCTGTGCCGCGTCGCCATCGAGCAGGTTATGTACCCGCAGCGGCTCCATAATCGAGTATCCCACCGTATGGCGTGGATCGAGGGAAGCGTACGGATCCTGGAATATAAACTGGATATCCCGCCTTATCGTCTGCAGCTTACTGTCTGGCAACGTATCAATGCGTTCGCCGTTAAAGGTAATGCTACCTTCCTGAGATTCCACCAGCCGGAGCAACGCGCGCCCGGTAGTGGATTTCCCACAGCCTGACTCTCCCACCAGCGCCAGCGTTTCGCCTGGCCATAAATCAAAACTGACGTTTTCCACTGCATGCACTTCGCGCTTCACGCGATTAAGAATGCCGCTGCGCAGTGGAAAACGGGTGACCAGATCGCGCACCTCCAGAATAGGCTTGCCGGGCACCACCGTGTCCTGCTCGCGTTCCTCCACTTCCGGCCCTGTTGTTTCAGGGGAAATCAACGGGAAGCGGCGCGGTAAATCACTGCCGTTCATGGCCCCAAGACGCGGGACCGCCGCCAGCAGCGCTTTGGTGTAAGGGTGAACGGGCGCGTGGAAGATTTGCTCAACCGTACCGGTTTCCACCGCATTGCCCTTGTGCATCACCAGAACGCGATCGGCAATATCGGCGACCACGCCCATATCGTGGGTGATGAAAATCACCCCCATTTCCATCTCCTGTTGCAGCACCTTGATGAGCTGCAGGATCTGCGCCTGGATCGTCACGTCCAGCGCCGTGGTCGGTTCATCGGCGATCAGCACTGCCGGGCGACAGGAGAGCGCCATCGCAATCATCACCCGCTGGCGCATGCCGCCAGAAAGTTGATGCGGATAACGTGCCAGAATGGTCTGTGCCTCCGGAATGCGCACCAGCTCAAGCATCCGTCTGGCTTCTTTGAGTGCTTCATCGCCGCTCAAGTCCTGATGTAACCGGATGGATTCGGCAATCTGTTCCCCGACCGGGAAGACCGGGTTCAGGGAGGTCATCGGCTCCTGGAAGATCATCGCAATATCCGCCCCGCGCACGCCCTGCATCTGGGCGCCGCTCAGCGTGTTTAAATCAATCACCTGGCGGTTGCGACGGCGCAGGAGTATTTTCTCGCTGCTGATTTGCCCACCTGTCTGTTCCAGCAGGCGCATCAATGCCAGCGCGGTGACCGATTTTCCGGAACCGGATTCACCGACAATGGCCAGCGTTTCGCCGCGCCTGAGCGTGAACGATAAATTCTGTACTGCGGGGATGAACTGCCGCTCTTCCTGAAACGCAATATTCAGTTGATGGACAGCCAGCACTTCGCGGTTGTCCAGCTCTTCACTGTGCGGCACGTGTTGCCCCCTTATTCACGATAGATCCCGGTACTGGGTTCATCACCGGCATATCCCCATGCGCGGTACATGCCTTCGCTGTTGAACGGCAATGCCACATTGCCCTCACGATCCACCGCAATGAGCCCGCCGACGCCGCCGAGCGCAGGCAGTTTTTCCATGACTACCCGCTCGCAGGCCTCAGCCAGACTTAAACCACCGTAATCCATCAGCGCGGTGATGTCATAGGCCGCGAGCGCGCGAATAAACACTTCCCCGGTTCCGGTACACGATACGGCCGCCGTCGCGTTATTGGCATAGCAGCCGGCACCGGGCAATGGACTGTCGCCGACACGTCCCGGCAGTTTGTTGGTCATTCCACCCGTGGAGGTGGCTGCAGCGAGGTTCCCGGCTTTATCGAGTGCCACCGCGCCAACCGTGCCCATTTTGGTGGTTTCATCGAGCGGTGTAGTGTGGTCAAGCTGCGTCATGCCCGCCGAACGGGCTTCCAGAAGCTGCTGGTAACGCTCCGGCGTTGAAAACAGGTCAGGAGAAACAGATTCCATCCCATGTTCCATGGCAAATTTTTCCGCGCCTGCGCCCGTCAGCAGCACATGCGGACTCTCTTCCATGACCAGACGCGCAGCCAGCACCGGGTTCCGTAGATGGCTGACACCTGCCACGGCCCCTGCTTTCAGGGTAATACCGTCCATCACGCAGGCATCCAGTTCGTGCGTTTCATCCCGGGTAAAGACTGAACCGATCCCCGCGTTAAATAACGGGCACTCTTCCAGCAGACGAACCGCCTCGGTGACCACATCCAGCGCGCTTTCGCCCGCTGCCAGCATTTTCTGGCCTGTTTCCACAATGGCATACAGCGCGTCTATATAGCGCTTTTCCTGTTCGGGACTAAGCTGTGCACGGGTGATTGCCCCGGCGCCGCCATGAATTGCGATTACCGCATTACCCATTCGCATCACCCGTTAGCCTGATTCGCGGCTTTTTCTATAAATATCATTATCGTCGATGAAACTTCAGATGATTTTTGAATATAGAAAGACGCAACTGTGATGTAAAGCGTACACCCATCGGGTCATACAGTTAGCCGCACTTTTCTGCCATAATGAGCGCTTTCGTTGTTACTGTGCAGGAGCCCACCATGGATTTTACCGCCGGACTGATGCCGCTTGAGACGGCACTTACGCAGATGCTTGACCGACTTTCCCCGCTGCATGACGTTGAAACATTGCCCCTCGTGCGCTGTTTTGGCCGTATTGCCGCGCGCGATATCGTCTCTCCGCTTAACGTGCCGGGATTCGATAACTCCGCGATGGACGGTTACGCGGTACGCCTGGTGGATCTCCAGACGGGTAACGCCCTGCCGGTGGCAGGTAAAGCCTTTGCGGGTCAGCCGTTTAGCGGTGAATGGCCTGCGGGCACCTGCGTGCGCATCATGACCGGAGCACCCGTTCCGGCAGGCTGCGAGGCGGTAGTGATGCAGGAAGAGGCTGAGCAGACGGACGACGGCGTACGCTTTATCGCTTGCGTTAAAGCGGGTCAGAATATCCGCCGCGCGGGCGAAGACATCACCCTCGGTGCGACCGTTTTTGCCGCCGGGCAAAAGCTGACGGTGGCGGAGCTGCCGGTGCTGGCCTCGCTCGGCATCGCGGAAATCGACGTCGTTCGCAAGGTGCGCGTCGCTGTATTCTCCACTGGCGACGAGCTGCAGCTTCCGGGCCAGCCGCTGCAGAACGGCCAGATTTATGACACCAACCGTCTGGCGGTACACCTGATGCTGGAGCAACTGGGCTGTGAAGTGATTAACCTCGGGATTATTCCAGACGATCCGGAACAACTTCGCGCGGCGTTTATCGAGGCGGATAAATCTGCCGACGTGGTCATCAGTTCCGGCGGCGTCTCCGTGGGCGAAGCGGATTACACCAAAACCATTCTTGAAGAGCTGGGCGAGATCGCCTTCTGGAAGCTGGCTATCAAGCCAGGCAAACCGTTCGCGTTTGGCAAGCTCACGCACAGCTGGTTCTGCGGCCTGCCGGGTAACCCGGTCTCTGCCGCGTTGACCTTCTACCAGCTGGTGATCCCGCTGCTGGCAAAACTTTCGGGCAACCACGCCAGCCCGCTGCCGATGCGCCAGCGCGTACGTGCCGCCACGCGCCTGAAAAAATCACCGGGTCGTCTCGATTTCCAGCGCGGTATTCTGGCGCGCAACGCGGACGGTGAACTGGAAGTGAGCACCACCGGACACCAGGGTTCGCACATCTTCAGTTCCTTCAGCCAGGGCAACTGCTTTATCGTGCTGGAGCGCGAACGTGGCAACGTGGAAGCCGGTGAATGGGTTGAGGTTGAGCGCTTTAACCACCTGTTCGGAGGCTAAGATGACGGGGGAACTGACCGACCAGGAGATGATGCGCTACAACCGCCAGATTGTGCTGCGTGGTTTTGATTTCGAGGGCCAGGAAGCGCTCAAGGCGGCCAGCGTGCTGGTCGTCGGTCTTGGCGGTCTGGGCTGCGCCGCCGCGCAGTATCTTGCCGCGGCGGGCGTGGGCAGGATGACGCTGCTGGATTTTGATACCGTGTCAGTGTCTAATCTGCAGCGCCAGACGCTGCACAGCGATGCGACAATTGGCCAGCCGAAAGTGGACTCTGCCCGCACGGCGCTGGCGCGCATCAACCCCAACGTTCAGTTCACCCTGATTAACGCGATACTGGATGACGACGCGTTGCGCGCCCAGATTGCGCAGCACGATTTGGTACTCGACTGCACCGATAACGTGGCTATCCGTAATCAGCTAAATGCAGACTGTTTTGTCCATAAAACCCCGCTGGTTTCCGGCGCGGCGATCCGCATGGAGGGGCAAATCAGCGTCTTCACTTACGCTGAGGGAGAACCCTGCTACCGTTGCCTGAGCCGTCTGTTTGGCGAGAACGCGCTGACCTGCGTCGAAGCGGGAGTGATGGCGCCATTAGTCGGCGTGATCGGCTCATTGCAGGCGATGGAAGCGATCAAAGTGCTGACGCACTACGGCACGCCTGCAGCAGGGAAAATCGTGATGTATGACGCGATGACCTGTCAGTTTCGCGAGATGAAGCTGATGCGCAATCCGGGGTGTGAGGTTTGCGGAGGTTAAAGCAAACGGCAACCTTCAGGTTGCCGTTTTAGTGTTTGCTCCCTCTCCCGTCGGGAGAGGGTTGGGGTGAGGGCATCAGGCCGCCCTGTCAGATAGACGTCCGCCCAAACGCCCCCTGCCAGTCCTGCTCAAACTTCACAATCGCCGCATCCACTGCCGGAGAGGTAATAAACTGCTGCGCCACGTCCAGCGGCAGAGTAATAGACTCGCAGCCCGCCAGCAGGCAATCCAGCGCCTGACGCGGGGTTTTAAAACTGGCGGCCAGCACTTTTGACTGTGGCGCGTGCAGCGTCAGCAGCTGCTGTAATTCCACTACGGTCTGGATCCCGTCCCCGCCCTGCGCGTCCACGCGATTAACGTAAGGGGCAACATACTCTGCGCCCGCCAGCGCCGACAGCATCCCCTGTGCAGCGCCGTAGACCGCCGTACCCAGCGTCGGGATCCCTTCCGCTTTCAGCATTTTGATTGCCGCCAGCCCTTCTGCGGTCACCGGCACTTTCACCACCAGGTCGTTAATGATGGCGCGCAGCTTACGCGCATCTTCCACCATACCTTCCGCGGTAGTCGCCATCACCTGAGCGAACAGACGGCCTTTGCCGCCCAGCGCGTCGTGCAGCGCTGGCAGCAGCTCGTCCAGCGGGGTTTTACCTGCCGCCACAATGCTTGGATTAGTGGTCACGCCCGCCAGCGGGAAGATACGCGCCAGCTTTTTGACTGCCGCAACGTCAGATGTGTCGAGATAAAGTTCCATGATGTCACCCTCAAAATTAGCCTGCACTTACCCTATCACAGCAAAACCTGCTCAGTAGTTGACCTGCATCAAGATCGCTTTCATTCGAAAGTAATTTAATCTTCGTATGCAAGACGAGAGGCGAAAACATGATCTTCAATATTCAGCGTTACTCCACCCACGATGGCCCCGGTATTCGTACCGTGGTGTTCCTGAAAGGCTGCTCGCTGGGCTGTCGCTGGTGCCAGAACCCGGAAAGCCGCTCCCGCAGCCGGGACGTGCTGTTTGATGCGCGCCTTTGCCTGGACGGCTGCGACCTGTGTCAGCAGGCGGCACCGGGCTGTATCGAGCGTGCGCTGAATGGCCTGGTCATCCACCGTGAGAAGCTTGATGAAGCCACGGTCAACGCCCTTACCAACTGCTGCCCGACGCAGGCACTCACCGTCTGCGGTGAAGAGAAGCAGGTGGAAGAAATTATGGCAACCGTGCTGCGCGACAAACCCTTTTATGATCGCAGCGGCGGCGGGATCACGCTTTCCGGCGGCGAGCCGTTTATGAACCCTGAGCTGGCTCAGGCTCTGTTTAAAGCTTGCCACGAACAGGGGATCCACACCGCCGTTGAAACCTGCCTTCACGTGCCGTGGCACTATATCGAGCCCTCATTACCGTATGTTGATCTGTTTCTGGCCGACCTGAAGCATGTGGATGGCGAGGTATTCAAACAGTGGACGGACGGCTCGGCCAAACGGATCCTGAACAACCTGAAACGCCTGGCCGCTGCCGGGAAAGAAATCACCATTCGCGTGCCGCTGATTCAGGGCTTCAACGCCGATGAAGCATCTATTACCGCCATTACCAACTTTGCCGCCGACGAACTCGGCGTCGACGATATTCATTTTCTGCCATACCACACGCTGGGCATGAACAAATACACCCTGCTCGGCCAACCCTACTCTGCCCCTGACAAACCGCTTGATAACCCTGCGCTACTGGACTTCGCTCAGCAGTACGCCTGCCAGAAAGGGTTAACCGCGACCTTACGAGGATAAACCTATGACGACCCTGAATCTCAACACCCTTAGCGAGCGCATTAAAGCGCACAAAAATGCCCTCGTACATATCGTTAAGCCGCCGGTCTGTACCGAGCGCGCCCAGCATTACACCGAAATGTACCAGCAGCATATGGACAAACCGATCCCGGTGCGCCGTGCTCTTGCGCTGGCACATCACCTGGCGGAACGTACTATCTGGATCAAACACGATGAGCTGATCATCGGTAACCAGGCAAGCGAAGTGCGCGCCGCGCCGATTTTCCCGGAATACACCGTCTCGTGGATTGAGAAAGAGATCGACGATCTGGCAGACCGCCCGGGCGCGGGCTTTGCGGTAAGCGAAGAGAACAAACGCGTGCTGCATGAAATCTGCCCATGGTGGCGCGGGCAGACAGTACAGGATCGCTGCTACGGCATGTTCACCGACGAGCAGAAAGGCCTGCTGGAAACCGGCATTATCAAAGCCGAAGGCAACATGACCTCCGGCGACGCGCACCTGGCCGTTAACTTCCCGCTGGTGCTGGAGAAAGGTCTCGACGGCCTGCGCGCCAAGGTGGCCGAACGCCGCACGCGCATCAACCTGACGGTGCTGGAAGACCTGCACGGCGATCAGTTCCTGAAGGCGATTGATATTGTGCTGGAAGCGGTAAGCCTGCACATCAAACGCTTCGCCGATCTGGCGCGCGAGATGGCCTCTACCGAGACCCGCGAAAGCCGCCGCGACGAGCTACTGGCGATGGCAGAAAACTGTGACGTGATTGCTCACGAGCCGCCAAAAACCTTCTGGCAGGCGCTGCAGCTGTGCTACTTCATTCAGCTGATCCTGCAGATCGAGTCCAACGGCCACTCCGTCTCCTTCGCGCGTATGGATCAGTATCTCTATCCGTACTACCGTCGCGACGTGGAGCTGAACCAGAGTCTTGACCGCGAGCACGCGATCGAACTGCTCCACAGCTGCTGGCTGAAATTGCTCGAAGTGAACAAGATCCGCTCCGGCTCGCACTCTAAAGCCTCTGCCGGCAGCCCGCTTTACCAGAACGTCACTATCGGCGGCCAGAAGCTGGTGAACGGTGAGCCGATGGACGCGGTGAACCCGCTCTCCTATGCCATTCTGGAATCCTGCGGTCGTCTGCGCTCCACCCAGCCGAACCTAAGCGTGCGTTACCACGCGGGCATGAGCAACGACTTCCTCGACGCCTGCGTGCAGGTGATCCGCTGCGGCTTCGGTATGCCCGCGTTCAACAACGATGAAATCGTGATCCCGGAATTCATCAAGCTCGGCGTTGAACGAGACGATGCTTACGACTATGCGGCAATCGGCTGTATCGAAACAGCGGTGGGCGGCAAGTGGGGTTATCGCTGCACCGGCATGAGTTTCATTAACTTTGCCCGCGTGATGCTCGCCGCGCTGGAAGGCGGTCGCGATGCCACCAGCGGCAAAGTCTTCCTGCCGCAGGAGAAAGCGCTCTCTGCCGGTAATTTCGATAACTTCGACGAAGTGATGGCGGCATGGGATAGCCAGATCCGCTACTACACCCGTAAATCTATTGAGATTGAGTATGTGGTGGATACGATGCTGGAAGAAAATGTTCACGACATTCTCTGCTCGGCTCTGGTGGACGACTGCATCGAGCGTGCGAAAAGCATCAAGCAGGGCGGCGCAAAGTATGACTGGGTTTCCGGCCTGCAGGTGGGGATCGCCAACCTCGGCAACAGCCTGGCGGCGGTGAAGAAACTGGTCTTCGAGCAGGGTACGATTGGTCAGCAGCAGCTTGCCGCCGCCCTGGCAGATGATTTCGACGGGCTGACCCACGAGCAGCTGCGACAGCGCCTGATCAACAGTGCGCCGAAGTACGGCAACGACGATGACAGCGTGGACATGCTGCTGACGCGTGCCTATCAGACCTACATTGAAGAGCTGAAGCAGTACCACAACCCGCGCTATGGTCGCGGCCCGATTGGCGGTAATTACTACGCAGGTACGTCTTCCATCTCCGCAAACGTGCCGTTTGGTGCGGCAACGATGGCGACCCCGGACGGACGTAAGGCGCACACCCCGCTGGCAGAAGGGGCAAGCCCGGCCTCCGGTACGGACCACCTTGGCCCGACGGCGGTGATCGGCTCCGTGGGTAAACTGCCGACGGAAGCGATTCTCGGTGGTGTACTGTTAAACCAGAAGCTGAACCCGTCGACGCTGGAAAACGACAGCGATCGCCAGAAGCTGATGGTGCTGCTGCGCACCTTCTTTGAGGTGCATAAAGGCTGGCATATTCAGTACAACATCGTCTCGCGCGAAACGCTGCTGGAAGCGAAGAAACATCCTGACCAGTATCGTGACCTGGTCGTGCGCGTGGCAGGCTACTCGGCGTTCTTCACCGCCCTGTCGCCGGATGCGCAGGACGATATTATTGCGCGTACTGAACATACGCTGTAACGGTGCATCCTCTAAGGGGAAATGCGCAGGCTGATGCCCTCACCCCGCCCCTCTCCCACGGGGAGAGGGAGAAAACACTAAAAACGGCAACCCTGGTTGCCGTTTTGCTTTTACTTTCGAATGAAATTAAATTTGTGCTCTCCGTCACCTTGTTATTAGAATGTTTCAAACGCAGTGATCCAGGAGCGCAATGTATGACCGTAAAAGTTATCGTCACCGATATGGACGGAACTTTCCTTAATGATGCCAAGCAGTACGATCGTGACCGCTTCCAGGCGCAGTTTGAACAGCTTAAAGCCCGTGATATTGAATTCGTTGTCGCCAGCGGCAACCAGTATTACCAGCTCATCTCCTTCTTTCCGGAGCTGAAAGATCAGATATCCTTCGTGGCCGAAAACGGTGCACTGGTGTTCGACCACGGCGAGCAGATTTTCCACGGCGAGCTGACGCGTCATGAATCGCAAATCGTGATTGGCGAACTGCTGAAAGACAAAGGGCTGAACTTTGTGGCCTGCGGGCTGGAGAGTGCTTACGTTAGCGACAAAGCTCCGGACGCGTTCGTGGCGCTAATGTCAAAGCACTATCACCGTTTAAAACGCATCAGTGACTACCACGAAATCGACGACGTGCTGTTTAAGTTCTCCCTGAACCTGCCGGACAGCGATATCCCGAATCTTATCGACAAACTGCATGTGTCGCTGGATGGCATTATGAAGCCCGTCACCAGCGGCTTTGGTTTTGTCGATTTGATTATCCCCGGCCTGCACAAGGCTAACGGCATCAGCCGTCTGCTGAAGCGCTGGAAGATCTCCCCTCAGGAGTGCGTGGCTATTGGCGACAGCGGCAACGATGCCGAGATGCTGAAGCTGGTGAAATACTCCTTTGCGATGGGCAACGCGGCAGAAAGCATCAAAGAGATCAGCCGCTACAGCACCGACGATAACAATCATCAGGGTGCGCTGAATGTCATTCAGGCAGTGCTCGACGACCATTCTCCTTTCGACGCGTAATCCTCTCCTTGCCGGGGCTTTGCTCCGGCTTTTCCCTTCTTTTCCATCCTGTGGCACACGTCAAGTTTTTAAACTTGCATTAACTTATTTTTAACTTAAAGTATCACTTGTAGATATTTTTACTTTCGAATGAAAGATGCGAGGCGGTTATGACGTTTACCAGTGAAATTTTGCCAGCAGATCACAAAGCAGCAATTCGCCAGATGAAGCGTGAATTACGCGCCCAGATTGGCGACGTTCAGGCAGTATTCAACAAGCTCAGCGATAAAATCGCCACCCGCGTGGCGGAAATCAACGCGCTGAAGAACAAAGGCGAAACCGTCTGGCCGGTGATCCCATTTGCCGATGTAAAAAACGGCACGATTGGTGCGGAACAGCGTGAAGCCGTTAAACGTCGTGGCTGTGCGGTCATCAAGAATCACTTCCCGCGCGAGCAGGCGCTGGCGTGGGATCAGTCGATGCTCGACTACCTCGATTTGAACAAGTTTGACGAGGTATATAAAGGACCAGGCGATAACTTCTTCGGCACCTTGACGGCTTCTCGCCCGGAAATTTACCCGATCTACTGGTCGCAGGCACAAATGCAGGCGCGCCAGAGCGAAGAGATGGCGCAGGTGCAGTCGTTCCTGAACCGTTTATGGACATTCGAGAGCAACGGCAAACAGTGGTTCGACCCGGACGTGAGTGTGATTTACCCGGACCGCATCCGCCGCCGCCCGCCGGGAACCACCTCGAAAGGACTGGGCGCACATACTGACTCCGGCGCGCTGGAGCGCTGGCTGTTACCGGCCTATCAGCAGGTGTTTGCCCGAGTCTTCGACGGCAACGTCGATAAATACGATCCGTGGAACGCCGCGCACCGTACCGAAGTGGAAGAGTACACCGTCGATAACACCACCAAATGTTCGGTGTTCCGTACCTTCCAGGGCTGGACGGCGCTGTCGGACATGATTCCGGGTCAGGGGTTGCTGCACGTGGTGCCGATCCCGGAAGCGATGGCTTATATTCTGCTGCGTCCGCTGCTGGATGACGTGCCGGAAGATGAACTGTGCGGCGTGGCTCCGGGGCGCGTGCTGCCGGTTTCAGAGAAGTGGCACCCGCTGCTGATCGAGGCGCTGACCAGCATCCCGGCACTCGAAGCGGGCGATTCCGTATGGTGGCACTGTGATGTTATTCACTCCGTCGCACCGGTGGAAAACCAGCAGGGCTGGGGCAACGTGATGTACATTCCTGCCGCACCGATGTGCGAGAAAAACCTCGCCTATGCGAAGAAGGTCAAGGAAGCGCTGGAAACCGGCGCGTCACCGGGCGATTTCCCGCGTGAAGATTATGAAAAAAGCTGGCAGGACCGCTTTACCGTGAACGATCTCAACATCCACGGCAAGCGTGCGCTGGGCATGGTCTAACTGTCGTATAGCCCTTCCCGCTCAACGGCGGTGCGTCGTTTCCCCTGACGTATCCGCCGTACCGATTCCCGCACGGTCAGCGTGCCGTTGAGCAGCAATGTTCCTACAGGCGCGTCCGGTCGCATCAGCCGCTGCTGAAGCATATGTACCGCTTCCGTTCCCAGTTCATCACGCGGAACATGCACGGCCGTCAGAGGCACATCCTGAATCGCCGCCAGATTAAACCCGTCGATACTCATCACCGACACGTCCTGCGGCACGCGCAAGCCGTGGTTTTGCAGCGCGCTGATGGTGCCCGCCGCCATAAAGTCGCCGCCCACCAAAAACGCGGTAGGTAAATCCTTCCCCTGCATGTCGTCGAGCCAGCTGCTGACCAGCTGTTCCGTTTCGCGGGCGCTGAAGCTGGGCACCACCAGCAGGTCATGTTTATCGCTGAACTTCAGGTTATGGGACAGCCACGCATCGCGGATCCCTGACAGGCGCTGCTCCATGGTGTAGCGTCGCAGACACAGCACGTTCATCACCTCACGGTGTCCCATCTCGAACAGATATTCCGCCGCCCGCTCGCCAATGGCGCGATGATCCGGCGCGACGGCTGGCAGACGCATATGGCGGTCACGACAGTTAATCAGCATGCAGGGTTTACCCACATCCACCGCCAGATCGTGGATATGCGGATCGTCAATGCCGAGCAGAATGGCTGCCTGGGTATCCGGTTCGTTCATGCGTGCCAGAAAAAGTTGCGCGTCGCTGTCGTTCTCTTCCAGCGCGCAGTAGCGTAACCGCACTTCATGGGATGCCAGCCCTTTACCTACACTCTGGATCACACGGTAGTAAAAGATGTCGGACCGCTCGTCAAAAGCCCTCTGGGGGGCAAAAACCACCAGGCTATTAAGCAGCAGACGCCCTGCCGCCATGCCGTCCATTACCCCCAGCTCGCGCGCGCACGCCAGCACCTTTGTACGCGCTTTTTCGCTGGTATTCGCTTTTCCCGCCAGCACACGCGATACGGTGCTGATTGAGAGCTGCGTTCGGGCGGCGATTTCGGTGATTTTTAGCCTTTTGTCCATTTTGTGATCTGGCTCCATTTGCGAAATGAAAAAATTTTCATAGCGTATCTATCAGGCAGTAACTGACATAAAAGCCATCATGCCAGAGGGTTCAGGTCAGTTATGAGAAATTTTGCACAAAATCCACTATTGCCCACTCATTTTCTCCCTTAAGGTGAACTTGTCACACAACTTCCATACTAGTTGTATACCAATTGAGGCAGTATAACCGGATATAAATCAAAGCCATAAAAAACTGTGTGACACCTGAACCTCCGTCCCCTTACCGTCCGTCTTGTGGAGAGTAAAATGAGTCAGGACATCAATAACACTGTTGCGGCAAGCAAAACCCGTCGCGTCATCAAGAACCTGCGCTGGTACGTGCTGGTGCTGTTCTTACTTGGCGTCACCGTTAACTACATCACCCGAAACTCATTAGGGATCCTCGCCCCGGAACTGAAAGAGAGCCTCGGGATCACCACCGAGCAATACTCCTGGATCGTGGGAGCATTCCAGATCGCCTACACCATTTTCCAGCCTCTGTGCGGCTGGTTAATTGACGTCATCGGCCTGAAGATTGGCTTTATGGTCTGCGCCGGGATCTGGGCGCTGATGTGTATTTTCCATGCAGGTGCCGGAAGCTGGCTGCACCTGGCTATTCTGCGCTTCTTTATGGGTGCCTCTGAAGCCGCAGCTACCCCGGCGAACGCCAAAACCATCGGTGAATGGTTCCCGAAATCAGAGCGACCTGTTGCCGCCGGTTGGGCGGGCGTGGGCTTCTCCATCGGCGCGATGCTGGCCCCGCCTATTATCTACTTCGCGCACGCCTCGTTCGGCTGGCAGGGCGCGTTTATGTTTACCGGCGTGCTGGCGCTGCTGTGGGTGATCCTGTGGTGGGTGTTCTACCATAACCCGGAGCAGCACCCGAACCTAAGCAAGGACGAGCTGGCGTTTATCAAGCAGGATAACGAACCGCCTGCGGTGAAACAGCCCTTCCTGACCGCGCTGAAAACCGTCTCGAAGAACAAACGTTTCTACGGCATCGCCATTCCGGCCTTTATGGCGGAACCCGCCTGGGCGGTACTGAGCTTCTGGGTGCCGCTGTACCTCGCCAAAGAGCACGGCATGGATCTGAAGCAGATTGCGATGTTTGCCTGGCTGCCGTTCCTCGCCGCGGATCTCGGTAGCGTGGCGAGCGGCTACCTGACGCGTCTGTATACTCGACTGTTCGGCTGCTCCCGCGTTAACTCGGTGGTTGCAAGCTCCGTGACGGGCGCGTTCCTGATGATCTCTCTGGGCATCGTGGCTATTACCCGCGACCCGTATATCACCATCGTGCTGATCTCCATCGGCGGCTTCGGGCACCAGATTATCTCCTGCATGCTCAGCGCCCTGGTTGTTGAGTCGTTCGACAAAGGCCAGATGGCGACCGTCAACGGCATGCGCGGCTCGGCGGCGTGGATCGCCAGCTTCCTGTTCTCGCTGTTAATCGGTGTAACCGCCGACAAAATCGGCTTTAACCCGCTCTTTATTGCCATGGGCTTCTTTGACCTGATTGGCGCTGTCTTCCTGGTAGCATTTATTGCTGAACGTCGCGCCAAGCGCGCCTGATAGTGGATGTAGTGATTATGAAAACCCTGAAAAACTGGACCATTGATACGCAGTCGGCAAACCATCTGGAACTGCTGGTCGATAACCAGCACCGCTTGTGCCTGTATGTGCTGGAAGAGAATCTGTTCCGCGTACTGATCAAACGCAAAGGCGAACTGACGCTGGACCGTACCTGGAGCATTGCCCCGGAGCATGACGTGCCGTGGGAAGGTCGCCGTCGCGATGATTTAAGCGGTTTCACTTGTCCTGTCTGGACGCTGACGCAGCAGGATGAGACGTTAACCGTGGCAACCGAACAGCTGCGCGTGACCGTACACCAGCCGCTGTGGCTCGAATGGCACTACCGTAACGATGCAGGTGAATGGCAACCGCTGGTGAATGACCGTCCGACCAGCGCTTACCTGCTGAACGCCCACGGCGACGGCGTGGCGCACTACCTGAGCCGTCGTAAGGACGAGCGCTTTTACGGCCTGGGCGAAAAAGCCGGTGATTTACAGCGCAACGGCAAGCGCTACGAGATGCGCAACCTCGACGCAATGGGTTATAACGCAGCCAGCACCGACCCGCTGTACAAGCATATTCCCTTCACTATCGCCCGTCGCGATGACGTGAGTTACGGCCTGTTCTACGACAACCTGAGCAGCTGCTGGCTGGATCTGGGTAACGAAATCGACAACTACCACACCGCCTATCGTCGCTGGCAGGCGGAAGCGGGTGATATTGATTACTACATCTTCACCGGTAAACGCGTTCTGGACGTTACCAAAGCGTTTGTACGCCTGACCGGGAAAACGCTGTTCGGGCCAAAATGGAGCCTCGGGTACAGCGGCTCGACCATGCACTACACCGACGCGCCGGACGCGCAAAACCAGCTGATGAACTTCATTCGCCTGTGTGAAGAGCACGCCATTCCATGCGACTCGTTCCAGCTCTCGTCGGGCTATACGTCGATTAACGGCAAACGTTACGTCTTTAACTGGAACTACGACAAGGTGCCCCAGCCGAAGGTGATGAGCCAGGCATTCCACGACGCAGGGCTGAAACTTGCCGCGAACATCAAGCCGTGCCTGCTGCAGGATCATCCGCGCTATAACGAAGTGGCGGAAAGCGGCCTGTTCATTCGTGATTCAGAAACCGATGCACCTGAACGTTCCAGCTTCTGGGATGACGAAGGCTCGCACCTCGATTTTACCAACCCGCAGACGGTGCAATGGTGGCAGGAAGGCGTGACCACGCAACTGCTGGAAATGGGCATCGACTCCACCTGGAACGACAATAATGAGTATGAGGTATGGGACGGTGAAGCCCGCTGTTATGGCTTCGGTAAGGAGATCGCCATCAAGCATATTCGCCCGGTGATGCCGCTGCTGATGATGCGCGCCTCGCTGGAAGCGCAGCAGCGTTTCGCGCCGGAAAAACGTCCGTATCTGATCTCCCGCTCCGGCTGCGCCGGGATGCAGCGCTACGTTCAGACCTGGAGCGGCGACAACCGCACCAACTGGGACACCCTGCGCTATAACATCCGCATGGGGCTTGGCATGAGCCTGTCCGGGCTGTTCAACGTCGGTCACGACGTGGGCGGTTTCTCCGGCGACAAGCCGGACGCCGAGCTGTTCGTGCGCTGGGTGCAGAACGGCGTGATGCATCCGCGCTTTACCATTCACTCGTGGAATGACGATCACACGGTGAACGAGCCGTGGATGTACCCTGGCGTCACGCCAGCCATTCGTAGCGCCATTGAGCTGCGCTATCGTCTGCTGCCGTATCTCTACACCCTGCTCTGGCAGGCGCACGCTGACGACGAGCCGATGCTGCGCCCGACGTTCCTCGACCACGAACACGATGCGCAAACCTTCGAAGAGTGCGATGAGTTCCTGCTGGGCCGCGACCTGCTGGTGGCCAGCGTGGTCGAAGCCGGTCAACGCGAGCGCCGTGTCTGGCTGCCGGATAACGACACCGGCTGGTATGATTTTTACACCCACGCGTGGTTTGCTGGCGGCCAGTCGATCGTCCTCGACGCACCGCTGGAAAAACTGCCGATGCTGGTGCGCGCCGGTGCCGGTCTGCCGCTCAGCGAACGCATTACCCACGTGTCCGCTGAAAAAGACGATACCCGCGAGCTGAAGCTGTTCCCGGTGAAGGGCGTCGGGACCACCTCGGGCATGCTGTTTGAAGACGATGGTGAAAGCTGGGGCTACCAGAACGGCAATGCACTGTGGGTGGAATGGGAAATGGTGTGCGATGGCGCATCCATCAACCTGAAGGTAAACGCGCGCGGGGATTATCGTCCGGCGTGGAAAGCGCTGAAGGTGTCGCTGCCTGTAGGGGAAAAACGTACGCTGCGGGTGAACGGGGTTGAAGGGGGTGAGTGGGTGCTTTGAGCATTGCCGGGTGGCGGCTTCGCCTTACCCGGCCTACAAACTGACTCGTAGGCCCGGTAAGCGTAGCGCCACCGGGCTTTTTTTAGTTCTCGATACCTTTACTGCGCAGGTAATCTTCGTAGTTACCGGTGAAGTCCACCACGCGTTCTGGCGTAATTTCGATCACGCGGGTCGCCAGCGAGCTGACGAATTCACGGTCGTGAGAGACGAAGATCAGAGTACCCTGGTACATCTCCAGCGCCATGTTCAGCGATTCAATCGATTCCATATCCAGGTGGTTAGTCGGTTCGTCCATCACCAGGATATTTGGCTTTTCCATCATCAGCTTGCCAAACAGCATACGCCCTTTCTCACCACCGGAGAGCACTTTGGCTGGTTTTTTGATGTCGTCCTGGCTGAACAGCAGACGGCCCAGAATACTGCGTACCGCCTGCTCGTCGTCGCCTTCCTGCTTCCACTGGCTCATCCAGTCAAAGACGGTCAGGTCGTTTTCGAACTCGTATTCGTGATCCTGCGCGTAATAACCAATCTGCGCGTTTTCAGACCACTTCACGGTGCCATTGTCCGGCTGCAGTTCGCCGACCAGGGTTTTGAGCATGGTGGATTTACCCACGCCGTTGGCACCGAGGATGGCAATCTTCTCACCCACTTCCAGCAGTAAATTGAAGTTTTTGAACAGCGGACCTTCATCGAAACCTTTAGTAAGGGCTTCCACTTCCAGCGCGTTACGGAACAGTTTCTTATCCTGCTCGAAACGAATGAACGGGTTCTGACGGCTGGACGCTTTGACTTCTTCCAGCTTGATTTTATCGATCTGGCGCGCACGCGAGGTCGCCTGACGGGATTTAGAGGCGTTAGCGCTAAAGCGGCTGACGAAGGACTGCAGGTCAGCAATTTGCGCTTTCTTCTTGGCGTTATCGGCCAGCAGACGTTCACGCGCCTGGGTTGCAGCCGTCATGTACTCATCGTAGTTGCCCGGATAAACGCGCAGCTCGCCGTAATCCAGATCCGCCATGTGCGTACACACCATATTCAGGAAGTGACGGTCGTGCGAAATGATGATCATGGTGCTGTCGCGATCGTTCAGCGTCTGCTCCAGCCAGCGAATGGTGTCAATGTCCAGGTTGTTTGTCGGTTCATCGAGCAGCAGGATGTCCGGGTTGGAGAACAGGGCCTGCGCCAGCAGCACACGCAGTTTCCAGCCTGGCGCGACTTCGCTCATCGGGCCGTAGTGTTGTTCTACCGGAATGCCAACGCCCAGCAGCAGTTCACCTGCACGTGCTTCCGCAGAATAACCGTCCATCTCACCGTATTGCGTTTCCAGTTCGGCCACTTTATAGCCGTCTTCTTCGCTCATCTCGGCCAGCGCGTAAATACGGTCGCGCTCTTGTTTTACTTCCCACAGCTCCGCGTGTCCCATGATCACCGTGTCGAGCACGGTGAATTCTTCGAAGGCGAACTGATCCTGACGCAGCTTACCGATACGCTCGTTGGGATCGAGCGATACGTTGCCGAGCGTCGGCTCCAGGTCACCGCCGAGGATCTTCATAAAGGTGGATTTACCGCTACCGTTGGCACCAATCAGGCCGTAACGGTTGCCGCCGCCAAATTTGACGGAAATGTTTTCGAACAGCGGCTTACTGCCAAACTGCATAGTGACGTTGCTGGTAACTAACACGGAGAGATTCCTGCGAAAAGTGTGATAAACACGGCATTATGCCACAATTCCGAATTGAGATCCCGCGTTGCCGCAATCCACTAAACTTTAACAAAATCGAAAAAAGTGTGATTTCGTACACATCTGAATTCCCTGTTAGCGGGAATGCACATATAATGCGCTCCCATCACAGATTCAGACTTATCAACTCATCGCCAGAATGGCTTAGATACCTCGCACAACATGAACATGAAATTAACAACGCTTTTTGCGGCGGCGTTAGCCGTAGTAGGTTTTTGTAAGACCGCGTCTGCGGTGACGTATCCCCTGCCAACAGACGGTAGCCGTCTGGTAGGCCAGAACCAGGTGGTGACGGTACCAGAAGGTAACTCTCAGCCACTGGAGTATTTCGCTGCACAGTACCAGCTTGGCCTGTCTAACATGCTGGAAGCGAACCCGGGCGTTGACCCGTATCTGCCGAAAGCGGGTACCGTGCTGAATATTCCACAGCAGCTGATCCTGCCGGATACCGTTCACGAAGGTATCGTCATTAACAGCGCGGAAATGCGTCTGTATTACTACCCGAAAGGCACCAACACCGTTATTGTGCTGCCAATCGGTATCGGCCAGTTGGGCAAAGACACGCCAATGAACTGGACGACCAAAGTTGAGCGTAAGAAAGCAGGCCCAACCTGGACGCCGACGGCCAAAATGCACGCGGAATACATCGCTGCGGGCGAACCGCTGCCAGCGGTTGTACCGGCAGGCCCGGATAACCCGATGGGTCTATACGCGCTGTACATTGGCCGTCTGTATGCGATCCACGGTACCAACGCTAACTTCGGTATTGGCCTGCGCGTTAGCCACGGTTGTGTGCGCCTGCGTAACGAAGACATCAAATTCTTGTTCGAAAACGTACCTGTCGGCACGCGCGTGCAGTTCATCAACGAACCGGTGAAAGCCACGTCTGAGCCTGATGGCAGCCGTTATATTGAAGTGCACAACCCGCTGTCCACCAGCGAAGATCAGATCAACAACAACGAAATCGTACCGGTTACGCTGAACAGCGCAGTGCAGTCAGTAACCTCTCAACCGGACGTAGAGACGACGATTGTTGACCAGGCCGTGCAGAACCGCTCCGGTATGCCGGTGCGTTTGAACTAATCAACCTGCTCCACATAAGTCTCTTAAAAAGACCCCGAATTATCGGGGTCTTTTTGCTTTCCAAAACCGAACACTCTCATCATGTCTTAATAGCCATTTTGCCATAAGTCCCATTCTTGCCATTTTCTGCTAACCCGGCGGGGTTACATCCGCCCCTCTAAATGTTATGATGCGCGTACTTGTAAAATCAGTTTAATCTGTATTTATCAGGTTTTTTTTATTTCCTGGAGCCCGCTCAGTTTGATGATCAGTATTAACTTAACAACGACAAAATCGCGCCTTTATCTCTGTTCGCAAACAGTGTGGTCACTGGCGAACCAGAGTAAAAAGGTCGATCAAATTGTTGTGTGGGTCTCCAGTACACCTTATCTCAGTGACGAAGGCATCACTGAAGAGCCTGAATGGGCGCAGAAAATTCGCCAGACGGGCACCAATCTGGTCTTTAAATGGGTTAAAAATACCGGACCATATCGGAAATTGTTTCCGGCGCTACAAGCAGCAACGGAAGACGATATTCTGATTTATGCTGACGATGACGCTATCTACAACGAAATTTGGGCGGAAACACTGCTGGATGATTTTTACCGCCACAATCAGGAATTTGTGGTGGCTGCGCGTGTGCGAGAAACGGTAAAAAAGAAGAAAGATCTTCTTGATACCTATCGTAATTTCCCGCTTATCACGGTCCCAAAAGTCGTTGAACAGAACTATATCATCACAGGTCTCGGTGGCGTTGTACTCAAGAAGAGAATGATCCCGGAATATTTCCATTATAACGAGGACTTCATTAAGGTTTGTCCTCGAGCGGATGATATTTGGATCAGTAAACTGATTCAGCTAACCAAAACACCTGTCTATGTTTCTGCACAAAGCATTCGTTTTGTTCATGAGATAATCCATGACTACGGATTATCACGTGACAATACCAGCAAAATAAAACGTTCCTGGCTTCAAAAAGTCCGTTTTACATTTAAGCCAGGTCAAATCCAGCATCTGTGCCAGAACGATCTTTATATACAAGACACCGACAGCTATTTCGAATCGTGCGCCTGACAGAGTAGCTAGCCGTTATTGACGATCACAATCCCGCCGTGATCGTAACGATAGTGACAGTGGGCATACTCCAGTGGTGTGCCATCTTCCAGATAAATAACCTGCTCCACTTCCAGTACGGGATCGGTCTGCTCGCAGACAAGATGTTGTCTGTCCAGCGTATTGGGTTTTAACGCCCGTACAATCCGGTACGACCCCATAATTTTCAGCCCCAGCGTCTCCTGGACGTACTGAAATACCGAGCCCTCAAGATGGCTTTTCGTCAGTCCGGGGACCAGGTTCATTGGCATCACAGTTGAATCAAGCGACATGGGTTCACCGTTGAGCAAACGTAAACGAATAAAGTCATAGACAGGCGCATCAGCGTTAATCATCAGCGATGCCTGCTCTTTCTCGTTCGGGAAACGTAGCTCAAAGTGAACCACCTGGCTGGTCACCGTTCCCAAATGTTCCCACGTTTTAGTCGCCCCAAAGTAATCACTGCCGGAGAGATCCCACTGTGAAAGCTGGAGGAAATTTTTGCGGATGAATGTCCCCTGCCCCTGGCGGGTATAAACCAGTCCTTCCACAATCAGCTGCCGCATTGCCTGCTGGATGGTCATCCGGCTGGAGTTGAACTCCGCCGCCAGCGCAAACTGATCCGGCAGCGGTTCATTGGCGGCATACTGCTGACTGATAATGCGTTTCTTAATTTCCCGCGCTATGGTGATGTACTTCGCCGCCATCGTCCTTCCTTTCTGCTAGTTTTCTATCCCGCTGTTTTTCAACGCCACTCTCTCGGCAATTTTGAGGAAAGGCAGGTAGAAGAATACACCAAAAACAATGATTGCCAACTGCACCACCACCGCTCGCCAGTCTCCTGCTGTCGCCAGCCAGGCACTCAGGATGGGTGGCGTTGTCCAGGGAATCATCACTACACAACGCGACATTAATCCCAGCGTGGTACAGAGCCAGGCAAAGTAGATGCCAATGGCAGGCAAAAGTACAAAGGGGATCATCAACGGCAGGTTAAACACTATCGGCAAGCCAAAAATGACCGGCTCGTTGATGTTAAACAGGCCTGGCGCCAGCGACAGGCGCGCCACCTGTTTCGCCGATTTTTGGCGTGAGAAGATAAAAATAGCTATCAACAGGGAAATGGTGCTGCCCGTGCCACCCACCATGCCAAACGTCGGCACGAAGATGTTATTGATGATGTGTGGGATTGGCTGACCGTTAGCAAAGGCCAGCATGTTCTCATTGGTGTTGATCAGCAGGAACGGCTCCAGCACCACGCTATTGACCACCGACTGATGAATACCGAGCGTAAACAGGAAATTACCAAAACTGTAGATAAAGATCGTGCCCGGCAGACTGGTGTTGATGAGTCGAAGTGGCTGCTGAATAAAGGTCGTGATCAGGTGGATCAAATCCGTATGCAGCACGCTTGCCAGCAGAGCCGCCAGTACCGCAAACAGAGAGAGCGTGAGAATAGTTGGGATCAGCGCGGTAAACGATTTACTCACCGCAGGTGGCACATTCTCTCCGAGCGAAATATGCAGTGCTTTCAGGCGCGAAATAGCAATAAACAACTCCGTTGAAAGCAAACCAATCAACACCCCGGCGAAAATCCCGGTGGAGCCGATATTGGCAAACGTCAGCACCTGGGTGACGTTCACCGTGGTATCGCTGCCGACGGGCGTGAGCTGTAAGCGCATCGGCATCATGATGATAAAACTGCTGACGGCGATAACCACTGCCGAGACCGGATTGTCGAAATCTTTGTTGCGCGCCAGCGACCAGGCAATCATTGGAGCCAATAGCAGCGCAGCGATATTCAGCGTGCCGTTGATTATCGCCTCCCCCCACAGCTTACATTGTGCCAGCGTGTCGCCTTCAAAGATCCACGGAAAGACCACGTTATTCACCAGCACCGCCAGACCCGCGAGGATGAAAATTGGCATTACCGTGGCGAAAGCATCGCGCAGGGAACGCAGGTGCACCTGGTTTGCCAGACGCGCCGAGAACTCTACAAATTTATCGACAAAGGACTGCATATGCGGTGTTATTTTTGTTTCAGACATAGCGGATATTTCCCATCAATCAGTCACAAAAACGGCCCGGCAGCGTACAACTTACATCTCGCGTCCGTTGGTATGAATAACCTGTTTTAACCACGCGTAACTTTTCTTGGGCACACGTTTCAGGTCTTTCAGGTCATGGTTTTCACGGTTGACGTAAACCACACCGTAGCGTTTACGCATGTCCCCCTGAGAGCTGAGAATGTCGATGAGGCCCCAGCCGAGATAGCCGATCACCTCCGCCCCGTCCTCGAACATCGCCTCCTTCATGGCCTCGATATGCGCCCGGTGGTAGTCGATACGGTAGGCGTCATCAATCGGGTTCACGCCGTCCCAGGACTCAATCACCCCAATGCCGTTCTCGATCGGGAACACCGGCAGGCGCCAGTCGTTGGCGTAGCGGGTGATGATGGTGCGGAAGCCCAGCGGATCGATCTGCCAGTTCCACTCGGTGGCCTTCAGGTACGGGTTGTTTTTCTCGCCGTGCAGCAGGTAATAGTTCACCGGTGTGCCTTCGGGGATTGCATCACTGTCCAGGGTTTTGCTGGCGTAATAGCTGAACGCCATGAAGTCGTTTTTAGTGCGCGCCAGAAGCTGGAGATCGTCGGCACGGTAGATGTCACTAAAGCCTTCCTGCTCCACCACTGCCAACACCGCCGGGCTGTAGCCCTGACCGGCAAACACTCGCAGCAGGTTTTGGTTGAGGAATTCATCGTATTGTTGTGCACAGAATATATCGCGCGGTTTGCAGGTGGCCGGATAGATCAGCTGATGCGCCAGCATGCCGCCCATCAATTTCCCCGGTTTGGTCTGGTGCAGATACTCAGTCAACGCCATGTGCGCCACCATTGTATGGTGCTGTAGCTCGTAAAGCTCGCGCAGGGTTTTCTCCCCTTTCATGTAGCCGGATATCCGGAAGGCTTCCGGCATATGGAAGATGTTCTGCTCGTTGAAGGTCAGCCAGTACTTCACGCGATCGCCGAAGCAGTCGATCATCTTTTTGCCATAGCGAATAAAGGCATCCATCACATGGCGATCGTTAAAACCGTTGTACTCCTGCGCCAGCGCCAGCGGCATATCGAAGTGGTAGAGACAAATCATCGGCTCAATACCACGAGCAATCAGATCGTCAATAAAGCGGTCATAAAAGGCGATACCTTCGTCATTAAAGTCACCATCACCCTGCGGGCAGACGCGGCTCCAGGCGATCTGAAAGCGATAGCAATTCATGCCCAGATCCTGCATCAGATCGAAATCTTCCCGATAACGGTGGTAAGAGTCCGTTGCGACTTTCCAGTCAGAGACGTTTTCTCCGGCCTCACGAATGTCATATACCGACATCCCCTTCCCGCCCTCGTTCCATGCGCCTTCCGTCTGCATGCTCGATACCGAGTTACCCCATAAAAAGTTGGCTGGCAGTAATTGATTCATCGTCCCCTCTCTTATGACTAGTCATTTAAAATTTCATGACTAGTCATATAGGCGAAGATGAAAAATCAATCAAAGAGGAGGATCGTTTTTTGTGAGCAATGCAGGAAAAAAAAACCGGTGAGCAAACTGTCACCGGGATAAGAAAGGTTACTGTTGCATTAACTGATTGCGGCGATATTCTCCCTGCCGCTCCAGCATCCAGCCAGGATATTCGCGTGGCAACGCGCTTACGGCATCGAGCTGTTTTAGCTCTGGTTCGCTCAGGCTGATCCCGGTCGCGGCAATATTATCGTCCAGTTGCTCAACACGTTTGGCACCAATTATCACGCTGGTCACGGCTTTTTGATGCAGCAGCCACGCCAGCGCGATTTGCGCGACGGAGACGCCCTTGCTTTCGGCGATAGTGCGCATCACGTCCACGCAGTCGAAGGCGCGCTCTTTATTCACCGGCGGGAAGTCGAACTCCAGACGACGGCCACCTGTTTCGCTCTGCCCGTCGCGGCCATATTTTCCGCTCAGCAGGCCGCCAGCCAGCGGGCTCCAGACCATCAGCCCGACCCCTTCGCTCTGCATCATCGGTACCAGCTCACGTTCAAGATCGCGTCCGGCAATGGTGTAATACGCCTGCAGTGACGCGAAACGCGCCAGCCCAAGACGTTCAGACATACCGAGCGCTTTGGTAATTTGCCACGCCGCCCAGTTCGAGACGCCGATATAACGTACATGACCTTGCTGCACCAGATTATCCAGCGCATAGAGCGTCTCTTCGATGGGTGTTGCAGGGTCGAAACCGTGTAGCTGATAGAGATCGATATGATCGAGCTGGAGGCGGCGCAGGCTCTCTTTTACGCTGCTGATGATGTGATAGCGGGAACTGCCGCGTGAGTTCACCCCTGCCGTGCCCGTTTCACCGAACACTTTGGTGGCAACCACCACGTTCTCGCGCGGTACTTTCAGGTTTTTCAGCGCCTGACCGGTGATCTCCTCTGACCGCCCTTCAGAGTAAACGTCCGCGGTGTCGATAAAGTTGATCCCGGCATCCAGCGCGCGGCCTACAAGCTGCTCGGCGTCGCGTTACTGCAGTTGACCAATTTTGCCCCACATCCCCCCTTCTCCGCCGAAGGTCATGGTGCCGAGGCACAGTTCGGAAACAAACAGACCGGTATTGCCCAGTTTTTGATAACGCATACGACACACCTCGCAATGTTCATCCAATGGCGACCAGAGAGTTATACCTCTCTGGTTCTCATTGCGAATGTGTCGTTTCTGTCTATTTCTTGCCCATTTCTCTAAAGCAGTAAAAAGCCTGCCAGTGCCGCCCAAATCAACATTGGGATCGACCAGACATGGAAGCGCCACCAGATACGGCGATCGTTAGCCATACGCAGGGCAATCAGATTGGCCAGTGAACCGGGCAGGAGCCCAAATCCGCCGATGTTTACTGCCCAGGCCAGAAGCGTGTCAGGTGGCACATAGTTGAGCAGCAGGATGGTAGCAGGCACATTACTGATAAACTGAGACAGGCCAATCGCCGTCAGCCACAATCCAGGCTGGGAAAGCGTGCTGACACTGTGAAGCACGTTTTGCAGTACCGGAAGCTGGATAAGGAGATGCACATCAATAAACATCGCCATGAAGACCAGCAGCAACGTCCAGTCCACGCTCACCAGAACGCGCCGCGCCAGGACGACAAACCCCGCGGCCACGAGCAGGACGCCAACCAGCTCATATTTCAGCTCCAGCGCGAACAGAAAGACGATATACAGTCCCAGGCAGCTCCAGACCAGTCGAGGCTGCCACTGCGGGCCCGTGGTTCCGCTGTGGTATTGCAGTTTTTTATCAGGAAAAGCAAACCAGCAAACCGCCAGTAGCGACAGCATCATCGCCAGCGCCAGTGGGGCCATCTGCCAGGTAAAGGCGGCGAACGACAGACCGGAACGTCCCCAGAGGAGGATATTTTGTGGGTTACCAATGGGGGTCAAAAGAGAACCGGCATTCACGGCCAGCGCTTCAAAGATGATCAACCTGCTTACCGGGATCTCACAAAGCTTTCGCAGCGTGAGCGTGAGGGGCACGATGATAAACAGTGCTACGTCGTTGGTCAAAAAGGTCGACAGCACCGCGGCGGAGAAGACCATAAACAGTGACAACTTACGCTCGGTAGCAAAGCGGCGCACCATTTTGCGTCCCAGTACGTCAAAATAGCCGCTCAGCTCAACACCTTTGGTGAGCATCATTAAACCGCTCAGGGTAATGATGGTTCGCCAGTCAATCGCCGCAGGCCAGGCATGTGGCGCAAAAGGGACAAAGAGACTTAACCCTGCGCCAACAATTAATAAGAGATGAAAGAAACGGTCGCGTGCCAGGGCCTGTAATCCAGGAATGTTCATTCAGCGGAGGAACCATATTTAAGAGTAAATTCACGGAACTTAACCAGCGTCTCTTCGCTAACGTGGTGTTCCATTCCTTCCGCATCCCGGCGGGCGATCTCCGGGCTAACGCCCAGCACCAGTAAAAAGTTCTCAACGAGCTGGTGACGCTCGCGGCTCTCCTGCGCAAGCTTCTCCCCCTCCGGCGTCAGAAAAACACCGCGCCAGGGAATCATTTCAATGAGCCCCACAGAAGCCAGTCGCTTTAACATTTTAGCAACGGTAGGTTGCGAAACCCCCAGTCTGGCAGCCATATCAACCTGACGTGCTTCCCCGACCTCACGGATCAGATCGGAAATCAGCTCCACATAATCATCAATCAGTTCACGCCGGTGCGCTTCACGTACCTGGCGGAACCCTTCAACGTGCTCTTCAACATTCACCAGTTGCGTCGTTTTTCTCATCGTTGGCTTACCTGCGCGACGGTTCATTGTACTTCCTCAGTGGGGTGACGCTTCCAGCGCCCGGTATCGAGAGCGCACATTGTAAACCATCACTCTGTAAGCACAAAAAATTAACGAAATAGCCATAGCTATACAATATAGCCTGTGCTATATCTGTATGTAATGCAGTCACCCTTCACGGATCGAAGGGATCTAAAATCAGGAGGTCTTATGAACGAATTCAAGAGGTGTATGACCGTGTTTACTCACTCCCCCTTCAAAGTGCGCTTAATGCTGTTGAACATGCTGTGCGATATGTTTAACAACAAACCGCAACAGGACGACAAACCTTCTCACTAAGCGGCGTTGCGGTACGCCGCTTCATTTTTCCGTCACAATCCCTCTGTACAATGGCGTTTAGCCGCCTTATTCCCGATCTTTTTTACGGATTTGCAATCCCCTTCGCAAAACATCTGCTTAGCAACTGTTGATATTATTTACTACTCGCACTATCTTCTTGCAGCCCTGCACAATTTGCGGCTCGCTGAAGCGGACCCTCATTCCCTCTCCACGCACTGTCAGGCAGGTTATGACCCTTGACGCCAGGGTGAGCACATGGCGTTTTTATCCATGATAGTGACCTATGAATTTAACCCTGATAGATACCGTTGTTACCCGCAGCCGGGCCTTAAGCCCGTGGACGGGGTTTTACTTTTTGCAGTCATTGCTGATTAACTTTGCGCTTGGCTATCCCTTTAGTCTGCTCTATGCGGTCGCTTTCACCTGCATTTTGCATTTGCTGTGGCGAGCCGCACCGCGCGCGCAAAAAACGGTAATCGGGATCTGTTCCCTGGTCGCTGCGCTCTATTTCCCGTTTGGTCAGGCTTACGGCTCACCAAACTTTAACACCCTGCTGGCGCTGCACTCGACCAACATGGAAGAGTCGACAGAGATCCTGACGATCTTCCCGTGGTACAGCTACGTGGTTGGGCTCTTTATTTTCGCGTTGGGCGTTATCGCCATCCGTCGTCAGTCGGGCGAAAAAAAATCCTGGGGTAAGATCGAAATACTCTGTCTGGTGTTCAGCATTGCCGTGGCGTTTGTTGCCCCCATCCAGAATATTCCCTGGGACGGTAAGCTAAGGCTCATCAATATCGGCTATCCGGTTTTCCGCTTCGTGAAAGACGTCGTTGTAAATAATAAAGAGGTTCTCGACGAGCAGGCCCGCATGGCTGAACTCTCCAATATGAAAGACACCTGGAACGTGTTGGCCGTTAAGCCGAAATATCACACCTATGTGGTGGTGATTGGCGAAAGTGCACGTCGGGATGCCATGGGGGCGTTTGGAGGACACTGGGATAACACGCCGTTTGCCAGTTCGGTTAATGGCACACTGTTTACCGATTATGTCGCGGCCAGCGGTTCAACGCAGAAATCGCTCGGCCTGACGCTCAACCGTGTGGTTGATGGCAAGCCACAATATCAGGATAACTTTGTCACCCTGGCAAACCGCGCGGGTTTTCAGACATGGTGGTTCTCCAATCAGGGGCAAATTGGTGAATACGATACGGCCATTGCCAGTATCGCTAAGCGTGCTGATGAAGTGCAGTTCCTGAAAAGCGGCGACTTTGAAGCCGACAAAAATACGAAAGACGAAGCGCTGCTGAAAATGACGTCGCAGGTCTTTGCCACCCCGCGTACTCAGCCTCAGTTGATTGTCCTGCACCTGATGGGATCGCATCCTCAGGCCTGCGATCGCACTGGAGGGAAGTACGCCGAGTTCGTGCAGTCCAAAGAGACTTCTTGTTATCTCTATACCATGACGCAAACCGACGACTTGCTCAGCAAGCTGTATGAGCAGTTACGCAATACGGGTGACAGCTTCTCGCTGGTCTATTTCTCAGATCACGGGCTGGCCTTTAAAGAACGTGGAAAAGAGGTGCAGTATCTGGCGCACGATGACAAGTTCCAGCAGAACTTCCAGGTACCCTTTATGGTGCTGTCGAGTGACGATAAAACGCATCGCGTCATTAAAGCCCGACGTTCGGCTAATGATTTTCTGCAGTTCTTCTCGCAGTGGACGGGGATCTCTGCTGAGCAGATAAAAACGGGGTACCCCTTTGTCTCAGGTAAGAAGGCCCCCCCAGTTTACGTTACCAACTTCAAGTTACAGAAAGTTGACTACAACCATCTGGGTACGGATATCTTCGATATTAAGAGTAAGTAAGCTGAGCGGTAATGCCCTCATCCTGACTATCTTCAACAAGAAGTGGGAACGAAGATAAAAAAAATCCGCCACATTGGGCGGATTTTTTATTAGCTCACCGGAGTGATTAGAAGCGGTAACCTACGCCCGCGATCCAGGTGCCAACGTCAACGTTGCGGATACGGCTCTGCTCATAAGAGAAGTCCAGAGCAACGTCCTGGATTGGGTTGAACTGCAGGCCTGCGCCATAGGAGAAGCCGTAGTCGCTGTTGCTTGCAGTGCGGTTCGCACCCTGGTTTTCGGTCTGCTGGAATTTACCGTAGCCAACACCTACAACACCGTAGATGCTTGCCCAGTCGTTCAGACGGTAAGCTGGACCAGCAGTGATGCCGTAGTACTGGCTTTTATTGTACGCGCCGTTGTCAGAACGATCTTTCTCGGTGTAGGTGAAAGAACCGATCACGCCCAGTGGGTTGTTGTCCTGCTCGTAGCGGTACTTCAGGTTGAAACCGTTAGCTTTGTTCATCACGCCCTGATAGTCGCTCTGAGCGTAACCACCGGTAACGGTAGAAGTCGCAGCTACAGCGGTACCTGCGGAAACAGCCAGTACAGCGGCCAGTGCTGAAAGACATGCAATTTTTTTCATAACCACCTCAAATGTGCTTCAAGTAAGTCCGTAAGTTTTAAATATATCAAAAAAATTTGCGAAACTCTTTGTGATTCGTGATGTCTAAAGGTTCCTTTCCTGTAACAGAACGTTTCCAGCTTCAGCTATCTCTTTCAAATCACATGTAATTTTCACTACAAAACGCCCATAGTGCGCGCCTGTGCTGTTACATTCATCCAGATTATTCCTAATCTGACAGGCGATAAATCCAACAACGCTTAACCATTTTACGGATTTCACATGGTTTTTTTTCAACGGCGTCTCAACCGTTGCAGCATAATTCCTTTACACTGCAACCTTTACTTCATTTGACATAAGCTGACAGGAGAAAGGATGCCTGGGTTATCCCGCACATCGTCGGTCTGGTTGCCGGTAGCAGTCATACTCATTGCAATGTTGTCCATTCAAAGTGGTGCCTCGCTGGCAAAATCTCTTTTTCCGCTGGTTGGTGCCCCTGGGGTCACTGCCCTGCGCATCGTGTTGGGAACGGCGATACTGGTGGTTATTTTCAAACCCTGGCGTTTACGCTTCAAAAAAGAGCAGCGTTTACCCTTGCTGTTTTATGGGCTTTCCCTGGGAGCGATGAACTACCTGTTCTATCTCTCCATCCAGACGATCCCGCTGGGGATTGCCGTTGCGCTGGAATTTACCGGCCCGCTGGCCGTGGCGCTCTTCTCCTCGCGCCGCCCTGTTGATTTTATCTGGGTCGTATTAGCCGTTCTGGGGCTATGGTTCTTGCTGCCGTTGGGTCAGAATGTTTCTGAGATTGATCTGACAGGTGCGGCGCTGGCCTTAGGCGCCGGTGCCTGCTGGGCTATCTATATACTCACCGGTCAGCGCGCTGGGGAAGAGCATGGCCCGGCGACCGTCGCATTGGGTTCATTGATTGCAGCCATCGTGTTTGTGCCCATCGGTATGGCCCAGGCAACGGAATCTATCTGGCAATGGTCAGTCATGCCGATTGGTCTGGCGGTCGCTATTCTCTCGACCGCTCTCCCCTATTCTCTGGAAATGATCGCCCTTACGCGCCTGCCGACGCGTATTTTCGGCACCCTGATGAGTATGGAGCCTGCGCTTGCCGCAATCTCCGGGATGGTGTTTCTTGGCGAAACCCTGACATTGACCCAGACGCTGGCGCTCTGCTCGATTATAGCGGCCTCAATGGGTTCGACGCTGACCATGCGTTCTGAACCTAAAGTTGAAAAGGTCGATATCAACTAAGGCCATATATTCTGCATGGCTTCCGCGCCATGCAGAATAAAGCTCAACTCGCCAGGATTTATAATTTCATTCACAGTTTGTCATATTATCGAAATATCTTTCCACACTCTTACACCCCAGTAAAAATTAAGATCAATCTGTATTGAATAGAAGATTTCTATTTAATTTCAATATATTAAATACTCAACCTTCTTCTTGCTATTAAACTGATAGGTATAGCCAAACCGCAGACAAAAAAACCGGTGCTATACTTAGTTCCGTAATTACCTGGGACATAAACATCAAGAGGATATGAGATTATGAGTACCGCTAAACTGGTGAAAACGAAAGCGTCTAATCTGCTTTATACCCGTAACGATGTATCGGATAGCGACAAAAAAGCGACCATTGAGTTGTTGAATCGCCAGGTGATCCAGTTCATCGATCTTTCGCTGATCACCAAACAGGCCCACTGGAATATGCGCGGTGCAAACTTTATTGCCGTTCATGAAATGCTGGATGGCTTCCGCACAGCACTGGTTACCCACCTTGACACGATGGCGGAACGTGCGGTTCAGCTAGGCGGCGTGGCGCTGGGCACCACGCAGGTGATCAACAGTAAAACCCCGCTGAAAAGTTATCCGCTGGATATCCATACCGTTCAGGATCACCTGAAAGAGCTGGCAGACCGCTACGCGATAGTCGCAAACGATGTACGTAAAGCGATTGGCGAAGCGAAAGACGAAGATACCGCGGACATTTTCACCGCCGCGTCGCGTGATTTGGATCAGTTCCTGTGGTTCATCGAATCTAACATCGAGTAATTCATACGAATTTTCTATCCAACCCTCGCCCTTCGGTGAGGGTTTTGCACATCTATGGTGCACGTTTTTTGCCTGAGTTCGTGCAAAAGTGAAGAAATTGTAATAATCACCTCACACAACCGTTAACGGAAGATTGTTTTTTCGTCAGAATTTACGCTAAATATCTCCCCGTCAGTTGAGCCAAACGAGACGCACCAAAACGGTGCTTCACTTTGGTGCAATAAGCCATCATTGCCCCATTTATTGTGCAATGCATGACATCATCCCCTTTGCAAAACAATAGCTTGTAAAGTTGGCACGATTTTTTCATTGTGCCACCTGTTCTCGCAGGGGATCGCCCCGTGGATATAAAAGGAAATGCTATGAAGTCTGTATTAAAAGTTTCACTGGCTGCACTTACCCTGGCTTTTGCGGTGTCCTCTCAGGCTGCCGACAAACTGGTTGTGGCGACCGACACGGCGTTCGTTCCGTTTGAATTCAAACAGGGTGATAAATACGTTGGTTTTGATGTGGATCTGTGGGCCGCTGTCGCAAAAGAACTCAAACTGGATTACACCCTGAAGCCAATGGACTTCAGCGGCATCATCCCGGCACTGCAAACCAAGAACGTTGATCTGGCGCTGGCAGGCATCACCATTACCGATGAACGTGGCTTTGTTGAATAAATCGAACTTTTGCTGAGTTGAAGGATCAGATCACGCATCCTCCCGACAACACAGACCATTCCGTGGCAAAGCAAAAGTTCAGAATCACCAACTGGTCCACCTACAACAAAGCTCTCATCAACCGTGGCTCCCTCACTTTCTGGCTGGATGATGAGGCGATTCAGGCCTGGTATGAGTCGGCAACGCCTTCATCACGAGGAAGGCCCCAGCGCTATTCTGATCTCGCCATCACCACCGTTCTGGTGATTAAACGCGTATTCCGGCTGACCCTGCGGGCTGCGCAGGGTTTTATTGATTCCATTTTTGCCCTGATGAACGTTCCGTTGCGCTGCCCGGATTACACCAGTGTCAGTAAGCGGGCAAAGTCGGTTAATGTCAGTTTCAAAACGTCCACCCGGGGTGAAATCGCACACCTGGTGATTGATTCCACCGGGCTGAAGGTCTTTGGTGAAGGCGAATGGAAAGTCAGAAAGCACGGCAAAGAGCGCCGTCGTATCTGGCGAAAGTTGCATCTTGCTGTTGACAGCAACACACATGAAGTTGTCTGTGCAGACCTGTCGCTGAATAACGTCACGGACTCAGAAGCCTTCCCGGGCCTTATCCGGCAGACTCACAGAAAAATCAGGGCAGCCGCGGCAGACGGGGCTTACGATACCCGGCTCTGTCACGATGAACTGCGCCGCAAAAAAATCAGCGCGCTTATTCCTCCCCGAAAAGGAGCAGGTTACTGGCCCGGTGAGTACGCAGACCGCAACCGTGCCGTTGCTAATCAGCGGCTGAGCGGAAGCAATGCACGGTGGAAATGGACAACGGAATATAACCGTCGCTCGATAGCGGAAACGGCAATGTACAGAATGAAGCAGTTGTTGGGAGATTCACTGACGCTGCGTGACTACGATGGTCAGGTAGCGGAAGCTATGGCCATGGTGCGTGCGTTGAACAGGATGACAAAGGCTGGGATGCCAGAAAGCGTGCGTATTGCCTGAAAATCCAGCCAGCTACAGGGTCGTTCGCACGAAATCTTATTTATTCAACAAAGCCCACATTTTGCCTTACCTGGCAACGTCAGCGGTTCCACTGTCGCGTATTCCATTATTACGGATTACGGCAGTATCAGCCAGACATGGTCGAAATCAGTCCACTAATATTACGCGCAGACAATTACTATAATCATGTACAGCCATAAAAAGCCGTTCACCTGCCAAATTTCATCACTGCTGGTCATTTTATGTGGCCTGGCGCTGGCGATCTTTGCACAGCAGGTTATGGCTGATGATTATTTTAACCCGGCATTACTGGATATTGATAATCCTCAACAGGGAAAGACCGATCTGTCCGTTTACGAAAAAGGACCAGGGCAGGCACCGGGAAAATATCAGGTCGCCATTTTTATTAATAACAATAAAATTGATACACGTGACGTCACGTTCAAATTACAAAAAGATCCGCAAGGTAATAACTCTCTTCAGCCCTGCTTTAGTCTGAGCGACTTAAAAAGCCTGGGTATCAAAACCCAAAAATATCCAGAGCTGATGGCAAAAGGCCAGTGCGCTGATTTAAACACCATCCCGGCAGCCTCAGCGTCGTTCCACGTTCGCAATCAACAGCTGCTGCTCAGTGTTCCGCAACTGGCACTAGGCCAGGTTCCACGGGGCTATATCGACCCAAAAGAGTTCGATGAAGGGATCACGGCTGGTCTGCTCAATTACAGTGCGACCGCGAGCCAAAGCCACGCGCTACAACAGGGTGAACAGGATACCAGCAGCCAGTACGTCAATCTCCGGCCTGGCCTTAACATTGGCGCATGGCGGTTGAGAAACTACTCGACATGGAACCGCAGCACCACGGGTAAAGAACAACAGCAGACGTTTTCATCCATTTATACCTACGCCCAGCGCGATATTGTGGCGATGAAAAGCAGCCTGACGGTCGGACAAAGTTCTTCCCCTGCCGACGTGTTTGATAGCGTGCCTTATACCGGCGTACAGCTTAACTCCGACAGCGACATGCTCCCGGACAGCGAGAAAGGGTATGCCCCGATTATTCGCGGTACAGCACACAGTAACGCTCTGGTGATGGTGCGACAGAACGGTTACGTCATTTATCAAAATACCGTTGCGCCCGGTGCGTTTGAGATCAACGACCTCTACCCGACGGGCAGCAGCGGCGATCTTCAGGTGACGGTAAAAGAAACCGACGGCAGCGAAAGCCATTTCGTGGTGCCCTACGCTTCAGTACCGGTACTCCAGCGTGAACATAACCTGCGCTATAGCGTCACTGCTGGCCGTTATCGATCATATGACAGCGATGTAGAGAAAACGCCGTTTGCCCAGGGCAGCGCAATTTATGGTTTACCGTATGGTTTCACTGCCTATGGTGGGGTTCAGCAGAGTAACCATTATCAGTCCCAGGCGCTGGGCGTGGGGAAAAACATGGGTGATTTAGGCGCCTTTTCCATCGACGTGACCCGTGCAAAAGCCCTGCTTAAAAAGCAACAGGCCAGCAAAGGCCAGTCCTGGCGTGTGCGTTACAGCAAAGATTTTGCAGGCTCCGGTACCAACTTCTCTCTCGCGGGCTATCGCTACAACAGCAAAGGGTTTTACACCCTGGAAGACACCATAGAGTCCTGGACCCGCTCGGACGACTGGTCTGCCCCACAACAGCGTCGCGCGCGGACTGAAGCCACCATCGACCAGACGCTGCCCAAAGGGTGGGGGTCCGTCACCCTGAGCATGGTGAAAGAGACCTACTGGAGCCAGAGTCAGGACATGACCTCCATGAGCGTCAGCTACAACAACAGCTGGCATGGAGTGAGCTACAGCCTGAGCTACAGCATGAACAAAAATACTGACGACAGCGACGAGAACGGGGAGTCAGTCACAAACGACAACCAGTTCTCTCTGAGTGTCTCCGTTCCGCTTGACCACTGGATGCACAACACATGGGCTACGTACAATCTGAATAACACCAAAGAGGGTACCACGCAGAATATTGGCCTGAACGGCACGGCGCTGAAGGAGGAGAATCTCAACTGGAATATTCAGGAAGGGTTGAGCACAACCGGCAGCGGTAATTCCACCAGTGCGAATGCCGACTATAAGGCAACCTATGGCGAAGTGAGCGGCGGTATTAGTCAGGATAAATATCAGCGCACGGTGAACATGGGTCTGCAGGGTGGCGTCGTGGCGCATGCTAACGGCATCACGTTAAGTCAGCCGCTAGGGGAAACCATCGCTCTGGTAAAAGCGCCGGGGACCCATGGCACGCATATCACCAACCAGACGGGAGTCGAGACCGATTTCCGTGGCTATACCGTTGTGCCATTTGTCACTGCCTATCGCCATAACACCATTTCGCTGGACACCGAAACGCTACCAGAGGATGCCGACGTGACCCACGCCGCGCAGATTGTCACCCCGACACGTGGGGCAGTCGTTCGGGCGAGCTTCAACACCCGTGTGGGACGTCGGGTATTGATGACGTTGACGCAAAACGGTAAACCGCTTCCCTTTGGCGCAACCGTCACCACCGACGATAAGGACAGCGAGTTCATTGTGGGCAGCGACGGCCAGACCTATCTCTCTGGCCTGGCTCAACACGGCACACTCTCGGTCTCATGGGGCCAGGAAGCCAGCGAACATTGCGTCGCGCAATACGTGCTACCGGAAGATAAAAACAAGAACTCCGTCATTAACGCTGCCGCGCAGTGTAACTGATCCATCGTACAGGCTTTTGACAATGCAGATAGTAAAACAGTGTTTTTTCTTTTTGATTCTGGCGACAGCAGCGCTGTTCATGCCACATGCGAAGGCGACCTGTAACTCAACAGATTTGCCCAAGCAGATCAACGTCGCCTCAATTTCAGTCTCCACCTCGCTTGCTGTCGGTGCGACCATTCCCGGAACCGAGCAAACGGTGCACATTTCAGGGAACTGTACCAGCCCGGATGACAACGGTTTGCCCATTGTTTCCTGCTACTACGGGACCGGGAATGAAATTTCTGGACTCACTGGCGTCTACGAGTCCGGTGTCCAGGGGATTGGCGTTGCGCTGATGAACGACAAAGGTCAGCGTATCACCGGCGCAGGCGGGGTGTACTGCAATTCCACCAGCACGCCGCTGGGCTATGTCTCGGATAACGATCAGCGAACGTTCAGCTTTGACGTCACCCTTGAACTGGTGAAAACGAGCAATACCGTCACGTCCGGTACGCTTGCGCAGGATCAAACAAAATTCGGGATTGGGGTCTACCAGCATGAAGGGATCGGCAGCCCTAACACGATCTCTTACGCCGGTAATGTGATCCTGAAAGAAGTCACCTGCTCCGTTTCCCCCAAAAGTCTCACCGTGACGCTGGGTGATTTTCCGGTCAGCGACTTCACCGGGACAGGAACCCTGACGTCGCCTCATACATTCGACGTTAACATCAACTGCAACGACACCGTGCAACCTGAAGCGATGATCACGAGTGCAAATGGCTATGATACGAACTTCCCGGGCGTCATCAACTTGACTCAGGAAACCGGTGTCGCAACGGGTATAGGGGTTCAAATGCTATTTGACGGAGAGATCCCTGACTTTGGTACATACAGGAATACTGCCGGAATTGCGCAAGCCAATGAAACGCTGGCGATTCCTTTTCAGGTTCGTTACGAGCAAACCGCAGCCGACGTCACACCAGGCAGCGCCAACAGTATTGCCACTATCACGCTGGGGTATAAATGACAAAATATCTTCCGATTTTGCTGTTTGGCCTGGCATCTCATGCCTTTGCAGACGAAATTCAGGTGCTCATGCAGGGAAATATTTTTGCCAATACCTGTTCCGTTGACAGCGCCAGCCAGAATTTAACTGTCGATCTCGGTCAGGCGACGTCAGGTGATTTTAAAGACATCGGCGACACGGGGGTATGGAAAAACGTAGATCTGACGCTCTCGAAATGCCCGGCCACCACAACCCTCGCCACCGCCACGTTTCACGGACAGGCGGATGGCGCACATCCGACAAAATTTGCGAATAACGGCACGGCTGGCGGCCTGGCTCTCGAACTTGCCGATCGTCAGGATCACATCCTTATCGCTCCTCAGGCCAGCTTTAGCGTACTGATCAATCAAAGCGATCATACGGCAGACTTCCCCTTAGCTGCGCGTTACTACGCCACCTCAATGCCCGTCACCGCCGGCACGTTCAACAGCGTCGTGCAGGTGACCTTCACTTACCAGTAGGACCGCGCCCCTTAGCACGGAGGCTTTTCTTGCGCCCGACAGGCAATTTGGCCGGGCGTTTTTTTACCTCAGGCACTTCCGGTTGTTCGATGGGGAAAACGGGCAAAGCATTCAACAGCCGCTGACCGTAATTTTTGGTGAGCAAGCGTTTGTCGTAAATCACCACCTCACCCCAACAACCATGGCTACGGATCAGACGCCCCACCTGCTGGATCAGGTTAAACGATGCCGCGGGTAAGCTCTGCACCTCAAACGGATAGCGGTTAAGGCTTTTCAGCCATTCCCCTTCGGTGATCACTACCGGGCTGTCGATCGGCGGGAAGGCGATTTTATGGATATGCACCTGCGTCAGGTAGTCCCCTTTCAAATCCAGACCTTCAGCAAACGACTGCAAACCTACCAGCACGCTGCGCTCACCGTTATCAATGCGTTTACGGTGCGTCTCCACCAACCGATAGCGCGGCTGATCGCCCTGCACCAGCAGCAACAACCGCAGGTCGGTAACATGTTCCAGGAAGCGCTGCATCGCACGCCCACTGGCAAACAGCACTAACATCCCGGGATACTTTTTGCTTTCAACCTGCTCGCGGAAGTAGGCTGCCATCTCGGCAATATGCTGCTCTTCGTTGTCGATAAGCGGCTCATACTTCATGCGCGGGATCACCAACTTGCCCTGCTCACAGTGGTTAAACGGTGAGTCCAGCGCCACAAAGCGATCGCCCGCTTTCTCTTTCAGGCCGCTCATCTCCTGCAAACGCGAAAAACTGTTCAGGGAACGCAGTGTGGCCGATGTGACCACCACATGCGGCACGCTTCGCCAGATAAGTTTTTCCAGCTGATCGGCCACGCGAATACCTACGCAGTGGAAAAAGAGGTGCACTTGTCCGTCACGCACTTCGCGGGTGGCCCATTTGGTGACGGGGGCACCCGACGCCTGCGCCATCGACGCCAGCCGCCACAGCTTGCTTTGCGCTTCAAACATACCGAGTGCGCGGTTCATCTGGAGCAATATGCGGTGCAATCGCACCACATCGTGTGAACCGGTTTTCTCACTGAGATCGTTTAAAAACATCTCCGCCAGTCCGCGCAGCTTTTCAAGATGCTTCGCCAGCTGCTGACAAATCTCCATCACTTCATCCGGGAGTTCGCCCATCGCAAAGCGGTGTTCAGCCTCCTGCGTTGCCGGAAGCCAGAGATTGAGGATGTTATTGAGTGAGGCAATAAGGCTATACACCTCTTCGCAGTGTTCGCTAAGACGCTCAGGCACCGCCAGCGGTGGCGTGGTTTTCGGGCGGAACTGCTCCATGCAGGTCGCCACCAGCTTGCAAAAGAGATCCAGCTGCAGGCGGAACCACGGTGCGGTAATTTCGGCACTCATTTCCAGCGCGTCCCGCGCCACGTCCGGCAGATGGTGACCTTCATCAAGCACCAGAAGCAGGTTTTTGGGCTCCGGCAGCACCGCTTCGCTCTCGAGCGCCGCCATCACCAGCGCATGGTTGGCGACCACCACTTCCGCTTCCTGAATTTCACGTCGGGCGACAAAGAACGGGCACTCCCGATAGTAGTGGCAGTTGCGGTTCAGACAACTCGCTTTATCGGTGCTGAGCCTGCGCCATAAGTCATCGCTAATTGCCTGGCTGGAGTGATCGCGCAGACCATCCCATTTGTAGCCATCGAGATCGGCTTTTAGCTTTGCACACTGTTCCTGCTCGGCCTTGTTGTTCGGCGTCAGTTCGTCATCGAGAAACGCCAGCAAATCTTGCTGATTAGGCTCGCTGCTGGCAAGTGCCGCCAGGTTACGCGGGCAGACGTAGCGCCCGCGTCCGAAAGCGGCCGTAAAACGCAGATCGGGGATGATTTTGCGCAGCAGCGGTAAATCTTTGCTGAAGATCTGATCCTGCAGCGCCACGTTGGCTGTGCTGACTACCAGCGTTTTGTCCTCTTCCCGCGCAATCGCGATGCCGGGAATGAGATACGACAAGGTTTTCCCGACGCCGGTCGGGGCTTCAATCGCCAGATGTCGCCCGTCGTCCCCGGCGAGCGTTTTTGCCACGTCAGCAATCATCTGCCGCTGCGGCGCTCGGGGGATAAAGTCGGGTATCTGCTGCTGTAGCGCCTTATACCATGCGCCAATTTGCGCCTTGAGCGCCGCGGTTAAAGCCATTGGAAAACCTGAAATACTGTATAAACAGCCACTATTGTGGCACTTTCTCTTTGTTGTCGCAAAAAGAAAAGCCCGGCTCTACGACCGGGCTTCCAGATTACTGCGGGTTAGCAGGTTTACGCGGGCGGCGTCGGCGCTGCCCTTCCCCTGCTGGCTTGCCTTCGCCGCTGCGCCACGGGTTTTCACCGGCGGGTTTGGCTTCGTTGCTACGACGCGGCGGTTTGCCCGCTGATTTCGGTGCACCACCGTCGGCACGACGCGGCTGCTGACCGCGACCGCCGCCGCCCTGACCACGCCCCCCCTGACGACCGTTCTGAATCGGCTCAGCTTTAATCGACGGGTCAACTTCATAGCCCGGCGTTTGAATGCGCGGGATCTCTTTCTTCAGCAGGCGTTCGATATCACGCAGCAGCTTGTGCTCATCCACGCAAACCAGAGAAAGCGCTTCACCCGTTGCCGCCGCACGACCGGTACGGCCGATACGGTGGACATAATCTTCCGGCACATTTGGCAGCTCGTAGTTCACCACGTGCGGCAGCTCTTCAATGTCGAGACCACGGGCAGCAATGTCGGTCGCCACCAGCACGCGGATGTCGCTAGATTTGAAGTCCGCCAGCGCGCGGGTACGTGCCCCCTGGCTCTTGTTACCGTGAATGGCGGCACTGCGGATGCCATCTTTATTCAGCTGTTCCGCCAGGTGGTTCGCGCCGTGCTTGGTGCGGGTAAAGACCAGCACCTGCTGCCAGTTGCCCTGGCCGATCATCTGGGAGAGCAGTTCCCGCTTACGCTTTTTGTCAACGAAGTGAACGTGCTGGGTCACCTGCTCGGAGGCGGTGTTGCGACGCGCCACTTCCACTTCCAGCGGGTTATGCAGCAGCTTTTCTGCCAGCGCCTTGATCTCGTCGGAGAAGGTCGCGGAGAAGAGCAGATTCTGACGACGCGGTGGCAGTTTAGCCAGCACGCGGCGAATGTCGTGAATAAAGCCCATGTCGAGCATGCGGTCGGCTTCGTCCAGCACCAGAATTTCGACGTTATCCAGTTTCACCGCGTTCTGGTGTTCCAGATCCAGCAGACGACCCGGCGTTGCCACCAGCACGTCCACACCGCCGCGCAACTTCATCATCTGCGGGTTAATGCTTACACCACCGAAAACCACCAGCGAGCGAATGTTGAGATAGCGGCTGTAGTCACGCACGTTCTCGCCAATCTGGGCTGCGAGCTCACGGGTTGGAGTGAGGATCAGCGCACGAACCGGACGACGGCCTTTAGCATGCGGCTGGTTCTTTACCAGCAGCTCTAACAGCGGCAGGGTAAAACCGGCGGTTTTACCGGTACCGGTCTGGGCGCTGGCCATCAGATCGCGACCCTGCAAGACGGCGGGGATAGCCTGCTGCTGGATTGGGGTTGGCTCGACGTAGCCCTGCTCTGCAATCGCACGCAGAATTTCCGGGTTCAGGCCAAGGGAATCAAAAGACATAAAAACTCCGAACCGCCCCGACCATCACAGGTGTAGTTTTCAGGGAGATATAACAATGGTAAGGACAAAAACCACAATGTCGTGAAGCAGCGGAGTGTAGCAGCTTTTGTGACGTGGCGCATAAAATATCCCTCAGCCATTCATCAACGAAATATTTCCCGGCAGGGAGACAACTGGACAAAATGGTGAACCGGGCATAATGTTAATCAATCGATTGATTAATTTTTAATGCTGCTATGAATACAACCCCGACAACAACCAAAGGTGAACAGGCTAAAAGCCAGCTTATCGCCGCCGCTCTGGCACAGTTTGGCGAGTATGGTTTGCATGCCACGACGCGCGATATTGCGGCCCTGGCCGGGCAGAACATTGCAGCCATACCCTACTATTTTGGCTCAAAAGAGGATTTATACCTCGCCTGTGCCCAGTGGATCGCCGATTTCATCGGCACGCAATTTCGCCCGCACGTTGAAGAAGCCAGCGGGCTGTTAAGCCAGCCTTCGCCCGATCGCGCCGCCATTCGCCAGCTAATTCTCAACGCCTGCCACAATATGATCCGCCTGCTGACGCACGACGATACGCTCAACCTGAGTAAATTTATTTCCCGCGAGCAACTCTCCCCTACTGCCGCGTACCAGCTCGTGCACGATCAGGTGATTGCCCCGATGCATACTCACCTGACCCGGCTGATCGCCGCCTATACCGGGCGGGATGCCAACGATACCGAGACAATTTTGCATACCCATGCCCTGCTGGGTGAAATCCTCGCCTTCCGTCTGGGGCGGGAGACTATCCTGTTACGCACCGGCTGGACACAATTTGATGAGGATAAAGCCGCGCAGATTATTCAGGTCATCACCTGTCATCTCGATCTGATCCTGCAAGGTTTAACGCAAAGGAGCCTGAAGTCATGAAAAAACCTGTCGCCATCATTCTGGTGGTTGTTGTTTTGCTTGCTGCAGGAGTCGGTGGCTGGCTGTGGTATCAGAGCCATCAGGATAAAGGCCTGACGCTGTACGGTAACGTTGATATTCGCACAGTGAATATGAGCTTCCGCGTGGGGGGGCGTCTGGCATCGCTTAACGTTGATGAAGGCGACACAATTACGCGCGGCCAGACGCTGGGTATGCTGGATAAATCCCCTTACGAGAACGCGCTGATGCAGGCAAAGGCAGGCGTATCTGTCGCCCAGGCACAATATGACCTGATGCTGGCGGGTTATCGCGATGAAGAGATTGCGCAGGCCGCCGCAGCGGTCAAACAGGCGCAGGCGGCTTACGACTACGCACAAAACTTCTATGCCCGTCAGCAGGGGCTGTGGAAAAGCCGCACCATTTCAGCCAACGATCTGGAAAACGCCCGTTCATCACGCGATCAGGCCCAGGCCACGCTGAAATCCGCCCAGGACAAACTGAGTCAGTACCACACCGGTAATCGCCCGCAGGACATTGCCCAGGCGAAAGCCAGCCTTGAACAGGCTCAGGCGCAACTTGCCCAGGCCGAACTGGATCTTCACGATACCACTCTGGTTGCACCGTCTGACGGTACGCTGATGACCCGCGCCGTGGAGCCAGGCAGCATGCTCAGCGCGGGCAGCACCGTTTTAACGCTCTCCCTGACCCGTCCGGTGTGGGTGCGTGCGTACATCGACGAGCCGAATCTCGGCCAGATGCAGCCGGGACGCGAGCTGTTGCTCTATACCGATGGTCGACCGGACAAGCCGTATCACGGCAAGGTGGGCTTCGTTTCCCCAACCGCCGAATTCACACCGAAAACCGTTGAAACGCCGGACCTGCGTACCGACCTGGTCTATCGCCTGCGTATCATCGTGACTGATGCGGACGACGCGCTGCGTCAAGGCATGCCTGTCACCGTAAAAGTAAACAACGGGGAACGACATGAATGACGCGGTTATTGAGCTCAGCAATCTGGTCAAACGCTTCCCGGGAATGGACAAACCGGCCGTCGCACCGCTGAATTGCACCATTCAGAAGGGCTATGTCACCGGACTGGTCGGTCCGGACGGTGCCGGCAAAACCACGCTAATGCGAATGCTGGCGGGGCTGCTTAAGCCGGATGACGGAACCGCCAGCGTGCTCGGGCTCGACCCGATCAAGGATGACAGCGCGCTCCATGCCATGCTCGGCTATATGCCGCAGAAGTTTGGTCTGTATGAAGATCTGACGGTAATGGAAAACCTGAACCTGTACGCGGACCTGCGCAGCGTCACCGGCGAAACGCGACAGAAAACCTTCGCGCGCCTGCTGGAATTCACCTCCCTCGGCCCGTTCACCGACAGGCTGGCGGGCAAGCTCTCCGGCGGCATGAAACAGAAGCTAGGACTGGCCTGTACGCTGGTCGGTGAACCGAAAGTTCTGCTTCTGGATGAACCGGGTGTCGGCGTTGACCCCATCTCTCGCCGTGAATTGTGGCAGATGGTGCACGAACTGGCAGGCGACGGGATGCTGATCCTCTGGAGCACCTCCTACCTTGACGAAGCGGAGCAGTGCCGGGATGTGCTGCTGATGAACGAAGGTGAACTGCTTTATCAGGGCGAGCCGACGACACTGACACAAAGTATGGCCGGGCGCAGTTTTCTGTTGCACAGCCCGCAGGAATCCAACCGCAAGCTGTTACAGCGGGTGCTGAAATTGCCGCAGGTCAGTGACGGGATGATTCAGGGCCGTTCGGTACGCGTGATCCTCAAGAAAGAGGCAACCGTCGACGACATTCGCCGTGCGCAAGGTATGCCTGAGATCGAGATGGAAGAGACCGCACCGCGCTTCGAAGATGCGTTTATCGATCTGCTGGGTGGCGCGGGAACGTCAGAATCTCCCCTCGGGGCGATCCTGCACACGGTTGAAGGTACGCCGGGCGAAACGGTGATTGAAGCTAAATCCCTCACTAAAAAGTTTGGTGATTTCGCCGCCACCGATAACGTGAATTTCGCGGTGAAGCGCGGTGAGATTTTTGGCCTGCTCGGGCCGAATGGTGCCGGGAAATCCACCACCTTTAAGATGATGTGCGGTTTGCTGGTACCTACCGCCGGTAAAGCGCTGGTACTGGACATGGACCTGAAGATCAGTTCCGGCAAAGCGCGTCAGCATCTGGGCTATATGGCGCAGAAGTTCTCCCTCTATGGCAACCTGACGGTCGAACAGAATCTGCGCTTTTTCTCCGGCGTGTACGGCCTGCGCGGGCGGGCACAGAACGAGAAAATCCGCCGTATGAGCGACGCCTTCGGGCTAACCAGCATTGCCTCTCACGCAACGGATGAACTGCCGCTCGGCTTCAAACAGCGGCTGGCGCTGGCCTGCTCGCTGATGCATGAGCCCGATATTCTGTTTCTTGATGAGCCTACGTCCGGCGTTGACCCCCTCACCCGTCGCGAGTTCTGGCTACATATCAACAGCATGGTTGAAAAAGGGGTTACCGTGATGGTGACAACCCACTTTATGGATGAGGCTGAGTACTGCGACCGTATCGGGCTGGTCTATCGCGGCAAACTGATTGCCCACGGTACGCCAGATGATCTGAAAGCACAGGCCGCCGACGATGAAGTCCCGGACCCGACGATGGAACAGGCATTTATCACCCTCATCCATGACTGGGATAAGGAGAATGCCCATGCGCAATAACGCCATTTCCTGGCGCAGGGTGCGCGCGCTGTGCATCAAAGAGACACGCCAGATCGTGCGTGACCCCAGCAGCTGGCTGATTGCGGTAGTGATCCCCCTGCTATTGCTGTTTATCTTTGGCTACGGTATTAACCTGGATTCCAGCAAGCTGCGGGTCGGGATTTTGCTGGAGCAGCAGAGTGAGGATGCGCTGGACTTTACCCACGCCATGACCGGTTCGCCCTATATTGACGCCACCATCAGCGACAATCGTCAGGAACTGATCCAGAAGATGCAGGCCGGGAAGATTCGCGGTCTGATCGTCATTCCGGTGGATTTTGCCGCCAATATGGCGCGGGCAAATACCGATGCACCGATCCAGGTGATCACCGACGGCAGCGAGCCAAACACCGCGAACTTTGTGCAGGGTTACGTGGAGGGTATCTGGCAGCTGTGGCAGATGCAGCGCGCTGAAGACCGGGGGGAAACGTTCGACCCTCTGATCGACGTGCAGACCCGCTACTGGTTTAACCCCGCCGCCATCAGTCAGCACTTTATTATTCCTGGCGCGGTGACGATTATCATGACGGTAATTGGCGCGATCCTGACCTCGCTGGTGATCGCCCGCGAGTGGGAGCGCGGCACCATGGAGGCGCTGCTTTCTACCGAAGTGACGCGTGTCGAGCTGCTGCTGTGCAAACTTATCCCCTACTACTTCCTCGGCATGCTGGCGATGCTGCTCTGTATGCTTGTGTCGGTATTTATTCTCGGTGTGCCGTACCGCGGCTCGCTGGTCGTGCTGTTCTTTATCACCAGCCTGTTTCTGCTCAGCACGCTCGGCATGGGGCTGCTTATCTCCACCGTCACCCGCAACCAGTTTAACGCCGCCCAGGTGGCGCTCAACGCCGCTTTTTTACCGTCGATTATGCTGTCCGGGTTTATTTTCCAGATCGACAGCATGCCCGCCGTGATCCGCGCCGTGACCTACATTATTCCGGCGCGCTACTTCGTGAGCACGCTGCAAAGCCTGTTCCTCGCGGGAAATATTCCGGTGGTGCTGATTATCAACACGCTGTTCCTGATGGCGTCGGCAACGATGTTTATTGGCCTGACGTGGATAAAAACCAAACGGCGGCTGGATTAAGGAGCGAACATGTTTCACCGTTTATGGACATTGATCCGCAAAGAGCTGCAATCGCTGCTGCGCGAGCCGCAAACCCGCGCCATTCTGGTGTTGCCGGTACTTATTCAGGTTTTACTGTTTCCGTTTGCCGCCACGCTTGAGGTGACGAACGCCACCATTGCTATCTACAACGAAGACAACGGTAAACACGCCGTTGAGCTGACGCAGCGTTTTGCACGCGCAAAAGCCTTTACCCATATTCTGCTGCTGAAAAGTCCGCAGGAAATCCAGCCCACTATCGACACGCAAAAAGCGCTGCTGCTGGTGAGATTCCCGGCAGATTTCTCCCGTAACCTGGACACTTTCCAGACCGCCCCCATGCAGTTGATCCTCGACGGACGTAACTCCAACAGCGCCCAGATCGCGGCCAACTACCTGCAACAGGTGGTCAAGAATTACCAGCAGGAGCTGATGGAGGGCAAACCCAAACCCAATAACAGCGAGCTGGTGGTGCGTAACTGGTATAACCCGAATCTGGATTACAAATGGTTTGTGGTACCGTCGCTGATCGCCATGATCACCACCATTGGGGTGATGATCGTCACCTCTCTGTCCGTCGCCCGCGAGCGCGAACAAGGGACACTGGATCAGCTGCTGGTTTCTCCGCTCGCCACCTGGCAAATTTTCGTCGGTAAAGCGGTTCCGGCCCTGATTGTTGCCACCTTTCAGGCCACCATTGTACTGGGCGTGGGTATTTGGGCGTACCAGATCCCCTTCGCCGGATCGCTGGCGCTGTTTTACTTCACGATGGTGATTTATGGTCTGTCACTGGTGGGATTTGGACTGCTGATTTCAGCGCTCTGCTCCACGCAACAGCAGGCGTTCATCGGGGTGTTCGTCTTTATGATGCCAGCGATTTTGCTTTCGGGGTATGTTTCCCCTGTCGAGAACATGCCGGTGTGGTTGCAGGATTTAACGTGGATAAACCCGATTCGACACTTTACGGATATCACCAAGCAAATTTATCTGAAGGATGCGAGTCTGGATATTGTGTGGGGAAGTTTGTGGCCGCTACTGGTCATAGCGGCCACGACGGGCTCAGTGGCGTACGCGATGTTTAGACGCAACATTGCGTAGCTTTTTCTCTTTGGTCAGTAACGAGACCACCGCAGGCCCTGCGAGGATTGCCAGACCGGCCAGGGCCAGCAGCAGGTTGTTTTGCAGCACACGGGACAACAACCAAAGCACAATCATCGCGGCACCAAAGTACCAGGTGGTGGTGAGCTCTTCGAGCACATCACCCACCTCACGCCAGCGTGCTTCATGGTGGCGCTGTAAGAACAACATCGACAGTACGGTGACGCCGTAGAGGACGCACAGTCCCAGGCCAACACGCACCAGCGTGCCGCTCATCCAGCCCATCACCAGTACGGCCACGACCAGTAAATGCAACATTATCTGCCAGCAACTGAGGCCAGTTGCGACACGAACACGTTGTTGCCACTTCATGGCTTCTCTCCTGAAGGATTTTTCTCTGCTTATTCAGACTACCGCACTTTACGGAAAATTCCGTAACACCGCATCTTTTTGTGACGCCGACTACACTTTATTTTCATCGGGATAGACACTCAGGAAGGAGCTTATGACGCCAAAAATGCAGCATTTCTCGCTTAACGTGCTGACAATAAACATTCATAAAGGCTTCACAGCATTTAACCGCCGCTTCATTTTACCGGAGCTGCGCGACGCGGTACGCACCGTCAATGCGGACATTGTTTGCCTGCAGGAGGTAATGGGCGCACACGAAGTGCATCCGCTCCACGTTGAGAACTGGCCCGACACGCCCCACTACGAATTTCTGGCCGACACCATGTGGAGTGATTACGCTTACGGACGCAACGCGGTCTATCCGGAAGGCCATCACGGCAACGCGGTGCTGTCACGTTTCCCGATTGAATATTACGAGAACCGCGATGTTTCCGTAGGGGAAAGCGAAAAACGCGGCCTGCTTTACTGCCGTATCACTCCGCCCGACCTTGAGCTTCCCCTCCATGTCGGCTGTGTTCATCTCGGTCTGCGCGAAGCCCATCGCCAGGCGCAGCTGAACATGCTGGCCGAGTGGGCTAATGCACTTCCCGAAGGTGAACCGGTGATCGTGGCCGGTGATTTCAACGACTGGCGACAGCGGGCGAACCATCCGTTGAAAGTGAATGCCGGGCTGGAAGAAATTTTCACCCGCGCGACCGGCAGACCCGCGCGCACCTTTCCGGTACGTTTCCCCTTGCTGCGTCTTGACCGGATCTACGTGAAAAATGCTCACGCCAGCAGTCCGACCGCCCTGGCGTTACTCAACTGGCGACATCTCTCCGACCATGCCCCGCTGAGTGCGGAGATCCACTTATGAAATGTTCCTGGCAAGATGGCAACCGGATCACGCTGCTGGTTAATGGCGACGAGTATTACCCGGCCGTGTTCAAAGCGATTGACCATGCAAAGCAGAAAGTGATCCTCGAAACCTTTATCTGGTTCGAAGACGAGGTCGGTAAACAATTGCACAGCGTGCTGCTGCGCGCCGCCCGGCGTGGTGTCAATATTGAAGTCCTCCTGGACGGCTATGGTTCACCGGATCTCAGCGACGCCTTCGTCAATGAACTCACTTCAGCAGGTGTGATCTTCCGCTACTACGATCCCGGCACTCGCCTGTTAGGCATGCGTACCAACCTTTTCCGTCGGATGCACCGCAAAATTGTGGTGGTGGATGAGACGGTGGCGTTTGTTGGCGGCATTAACTACTCCGCTGAACATATGTCCGATTACGGCCCGGAAGCGAAACAGGATTATGCGATCCGCATCGAAGGGCCTGTGGTTCAGGATATCCTGCAGTTCGAACTGGAAAACTTGCCCGGTAAAGAGGTTGCACGTCGCTGGTGGAAACGCCGCCATCGTCCGGAAGAGAACCGGAATCCCGGCGAAGCGCAGGCGCTGTTCGTCTGGCGGGATAACGCCGAGCACAGAAACGACATTGAGCGTCATTATCTGAAGATGCTCGCCAACGCGAAGCGTGAAGTGATCATCGCCAACGCCTACTTTTTCCCGGGGTATCGTCTTCTGCATGCCATGCGCAATGCGGCCCGACGGGGTGTGCGTGTGAAGCTGATTGTGCAGGGCGAGCCGGATATGCCGATAGTCAAAGTCGGCGCACGGCTGCTGTATCACTATCTGGTGAAAGGCGGCGTGCAGATTTACGAATACCGCCGTCGCCCGCTGCACGGCAAAGTTGCGCTGATGGACGATCACTGGGCAACCGTGGGCTCCAGTAACCTTGATCCGCTAAGTTTATCGCTCAATCTTGAAGCGAACCTGATCATTTACGATCGCCAGTTTAACCAGACCCTGCGGGATAACCTGCAGGCGTTGATCGTCAACGACTGCGTGCGCGTGGATGAATCTATGGTGCCCAAACGCACCTGGTGGAACCTGGGTATCAGCGTGGTGGTGTTCCACTTCCTGCGCCATTTCCCGGCGATGGTCGGCTGGCTGCCGGCACATACGCCAAAACTGGCGCTCGTGGAGCCGCCTGTACAACCTGAAATGGAAACCCAGGATCGCGTTGAAGCGCAAGACGGAGGGAAAACCTGATGTCAAAATCACATCCGCGCTGGCGGCTGGCAAAAAAAATCCTCACCTGGATCTTCTTTGTTGCAGTCGCCGTGCTGCTGGTGGTGTACGCGCAGAAAGTTGACTGGGAAGAGGTGTGGAAAGTTATCCGCAACTACAACCGGCTGGTACTGCTGGGTGCAGTTGGGTTGGTCATTATCAGCTATCTGATGTACGGCTGCTATGACCTGCTGGGCCGCGCCTATTGCGGCCACAAGCTGGCTAAACGCCAGGTTATGCTGGTGTCGTTCATATGTTATGCCTTTAACCTGACGCTAAGCACCTGGGTCGGGGGGATTGGCATGCGCTATCGCCTCTATTCGCGGCTGGGACTACCGGGCGGAACCATCACGCGCATTTTCTCGCTCAGCATTACCACCAACTGGCTGGGGTATATTCTGCTCGGCGGGGTGATTTTTACCCTCGGCGTGGTGCAGTTGCCCGCGCACTGGTATATCGATGAGGCCACGCTGCGTATTCTCGGCATCGTGTTGCTGCTGATTATCGCTTTTTATCTGTGGGCCTGCGCCTTCGCTAAACGCCGTCATATGACCATTAAAGGGCAAAAACTGGTATTACCTTCATGGCGCTTCGCGGTGTTGCAGATGGCGGTATCCAGCGCCAACTGGATGGCGATGGGGGCGATTATCTGGCTGTTGATTGGCGAAAATGTGAACTACTTCTTCGTGCTGGGCGTGTTGCTGGTGAGCAGTATTGCCGGGGTGATTGTCCATATTCCGGCAGGGATCGGCGTGCTGGAGGCGGTGTTTATCGCGCTGCTGGCCGGGGAACATGTCTCTCAGGGGACAATTATCGCTGCCCTGCTGGCCTACCGCATGCTGTATTACTTCCTGCCGCTGGTGCTGGCAACGGTCTGTTATCTGATGCTGGAGAGTCGGGCGAAAAAGCTGAGAGCGAAGAACGAGAAGGCGTTGGCAAAATAAAAGCAAAACGGCAACCAGGTTGCCGTTTTTAGTTTCGTATACCGGGTAAGGCGCAGCCGCCACCCGGCAAAACAACCTTAACGACGGTTGCCGAGGATACGCAGCAGCATCAGGAACAGGTTGATAAAGTCCAGATACAGCGTCAGCGCGCCCAGAATCGCGTATTTACGCAGGTTCGAACTGTCGCGTACGTCGATCTGCTCACCAATGTTTTTCAGCTTCTGGGTGTCATACGCCGTCAACCCAACAAAGATCACCACCCCGATATAGGTCACCGCCCACATCAGCGCTTCACTTTTCAGCCACAGGTTCACCAGAGACGCCAGCACAATCCCAATCAGCCCCATAAACAGCATACTGCCAAAGCCGCTCAGATCGCGTTTGGTGGTGTAACCGTAGAGGCTCATCGTCCCAAACATCCCGCCGGTCACCACAAAGGTACTGGCGATGGAAGAGTAAGTGTAAACGATGAAAATGCTGGAAAGCGTCAGCCCGGTCAGCGCCGAGTAGAGCATAAACAGCGTGGTCGCCATGCCGGCGCTGAGCTTTTGCACCAGGCCTGAAAGGACGAACACCAACGCTAGCTGGGCAATAATCAGCCCAAAGAAGGTAATTTTGCTGGAGAAGATAAACATCATCAGCTCCGGTGTATTGGCCGCATACCACGCGATAAACGCGGTCAGCAACAGGCCAACCGTCATCCAGCCATACACCTGAGCCATATACGTCTGCAGGCCGCTACGGGTCTGCTGTACTATTGAATCGGAACGCGGAAATCGGTCCATGATTCACTCCTGATTAAGTTTAAGTTGACACACACGTTAAGATTAACACATCCACGTAAACCGACTACCAACGGCTGGCGGCGTGTTTGTCGCTATCACGAGATTCAACCCAGCGGTCACCTTCCGGCGTGGCTTCACGCTTCCAGAACGGCGCTTTGGTTTTGAGGTAATCCATAATGAACTCCCCTGCCGCAAACGCGCTGCCACGGTGTGCGCTGGTCACCCCGACGAAGACAATCTCCTCGCCAGGCCACATCTCGCCGATGCGGTGAATCACCGTTACGCGTCCGAGCGGCCAGCGCCCGCGCGCTTCTTCCACAATCGCCGCCAGCGATTTTTCCGTCATGCCAGGATAGTGCTCCAGGGTCAGTGCTTTCACGCTGTCACCCAGGTTGTGGTTACGCACTTTGCCGGTGAAGGTCACCACCGCACCGTCTTCATCACGCTCGGCCAGCCAGCTATATTCTGTACCGACGCTGAAGCGCTCAAGACCTACCAGAATTCGGGTTTCTGCCATTTTAGCCCCCGGTCACCGGTGGGAAGAACGCCACTTCATCCCCTGCGTTCAGCGGATGGGTGAATTCCACCAGCGTCTGATTCACGGCGGCCAGCAGCTTGCCTTCGTCCAGCGCCAGCGCCCAGCGGTCGCTTTGTGCGGCAAGATGCGCGCGCAGGGCGGCAACGTTTTCGAAGGACGCATCCAGCGTCAGGCTGTCGGTATTCACCAGCTCGCGCACCTGCGCAAAAAAGAGCACCTTAATCATGGCTGTCCACCTTAAAATCGCCGGATTTTCCGCCGCTTTTCGCCAGCAGGCGAACCGGGCCAATCACCATATCTTTTTGCACCGCTTTACACATGTCGTAGATAGTCAGTGCGGCAACGGAGGCCGCCGTCAGGGCTTCCATCTCCACGCCCGTTTTGCCGGTTAAGCGGCAGAGTGATTCAATGCGCACGCGGCTGTGCTCTGGCTGCGCCTGCAGATTCACTTCCACCTTGCTCAGCATCAGCGGATGGCACAGCGGGATAAGATCCCAGGTCCGTTTGGCGGCCTGAATCCCGGCGATGCGGGCGGTGGCAAAGACGTCGCCCTTATGGTGGCTACCGTCGATAATCATCGCCAGGGTCTCCGGCAGCATGGTGACGAACGCTTCCGCGCGCGCCTCGCGCACCGTTTCGGCTTTGGCGGAAACATCCACCATATGCGCTTCGCCAGCGGCGTTTATGTGGGTCAGTTGCGACATAGCTTATTTCTTTAAATGAGGATGGAAATTACACGGACGGGTTCGGGCATCCAGCTGCGGGGCGATAATGTTTTCCCACGCGGTGCGGCAGGCTTTCGTCGATCCGGGTATGGCGAAAATCAGGGTGTTATTCGCGACACCCGCTACCGCACGCGACTGCAGCGTGGAGGTACCAATCTCTTCAAACGAGAGCATACGGAACACTTCACCGAAGCCTTCCACTTCGCGATCGAACAGTGGGACCAGCGCCTCGGGGGCCTGATCGCCCGCCGTGAAACCCGTACCACCGGTAACCAACACCACCTGCACGTCATCGCTGGCGATCCACTGAGAAACCTGCGCGCGAATGGCGTAGCGGTTCTCTTTCACAATCGCTTTATCAACGATCTTATGGCCCGCTTCGTGGGCTGCATCACGCAACCAGTGGCCGGAGGTATCATCCTCTTCGCCACGGCGGTCGGAAACGGTAAGAATGGCAATACGTGTCGGGATAAATTCTGCGCTTACCTGACTCATCTTCTGATTCCCTCTTAAGCCTGATTACCCGCCAATATAGGACAGGTTTTGAGTAATACCGGTGTTGCCCTGGTGCAGGAAGTGGGTCTGTTTTTTATGCGTCAGGGCTTCAGAGATGCGTGCTTCAAGCGCATCCTGCTGCGCATCGTCTTCCAGCAGATCGCGAAGGTCCACGCCGCCATCGCCGAACAGGCAGAGATGGAGTTTGCCCACGGAGGAGACGCGAAGACGGTTGCAGCTGGCGCAGAAGTCTTTCTCATAGGGCATGATAAGCCCAATCTCCCCTTCGTAATCCGGGTGACAGAAGACCTGCGCCGGGCCGTCGCTGCGCTGGCGGATCTGATGGAGCCAGCCGCGTTTCAGCAGCTCGTCGCGCAGCACCATGCCGGAGATGTGATGACGACGGAACAGCTCGCTGCCCTCGCCGGTTTCCATCAGCTCGATAAAGCGCAGTTGAATGGGACGGGATTTGATCCACGCCAAGAAGGTGTCCAGCTGATGATGGTTTACATCGCGCATCAGCACCGTGTTGACTTTGACTTTTTCAAAGCCGGCCGTGAACGCGGCGTCGATACCGTCCATGACCTGCTGGAATTTATCCTGCCCGGTAATGGCGTGGAACTGACGGGCGTCCAGGCTATCGACGCTGACGTTAATCGCCGTCAGGCCAGCGTCACGCCAATTCGCCACATCGCGGGCCATGCGGTAGCCGTTGGTGGTGACCGCAATCTGGCGGATACGTTCGTTTTCACGCACGGCGGCAATGATGTCGGGGAAGTCGCGACGCAGCGAGGGCTCGCCCCCGGTCAGACGCACTTTTTCCGTGCCGAGTTCAGAGAATGCACGCGTCACGCGCCGCACTTCATCCACGGAGAGAAAGCCGTTATTGGTGACGCTGCCCGGTTTGTAGCCATCGGGCAGACAGTAGGTGCAACGGAAGTTGCACACGTCGGTAATCGACAGACGTAAGTAATAAAACTTACGCGCGAAAGCATCAGTAAGTTGTGAAGCCATGTACACCTTTCCAGATACGGGAGGCACAGTCATTTCTTTCTGTACCCTGGTGGCAAATTCGCCACGGCCAGAGCGCCATATCTTTCGACACAGGCACAAGGGCTAGAGTGTATGTTTTCAATTTTGAAAACGTGGTTATGGCGATAGTAGCGCGGAAATTCTGACTGCGCCATTATCGCTTTTCGCTATATAATCATCTATATAACGAATCAATCCTGCATTTTCACTACAGAATACCTAAAAACCGCACTTTCACATTGATATACGTCATTTTGCATCGGCTGAGGCATCGTCTTTTAGGGGTAGTTAGGTTACTGTTACGCGATCAAACGTGATAAGGAATACGTATGCGCAATCGCACTTTTGCGGATCTTGACCGGGTAGTCGCTCTTGGCGGAGGCCACGGTCTGGGTCGGGTGATGTCCTCTTTGTCGTCGCTCGGCTCAAGGTTGACAGGGATAGTAACCACCACCGATAACGGTGGCTCAACCGGACGCATCCGTCGTGCCGAAGGCGGCATTGCCTGGGGAGACATGCGCAACTGTCTGAACCAGTTAATTACTGAACCGAGCGTTGCTTCGGCGATGTTTGAGTACCGTTTTGGCGGTAATGGCGAACTTTCCGGGCATAACCTCGGAAACTTGATGTTAAAGGCGCTTGATCACCTGAGCGTACGGCCTCTGGAAGCCATCAATTTAATCCGTAATCTGCTTAAAGTGGATGCATTCCTGATCCCTATGTCTGAACAACCGGTTGACTTGATGGCAATCGATGCCGAAGGACATGAAGTTTACGGCGAGGTGAATATTGACCAACTCGTCCTGCCGCCAACAGAGTTAATGACCTACCCGAGCGTACCCGCCACGCGAGAAGCGGTGGAGGCAATCGGGGAAGCGGATCTTATCCTGATCGGTCCGGGCAGTTTTTATACCAGCCTGATGCCGATTCTGCTGGTGAAAGAGCTGGCACAGGCGCTGCGACGCACCCCTGCCCCGATGGTTTACATCGGTAACCTGGGCCGTGAGCTGAGCCCTGCAGCGGCGAGCTTGTCACTGCCGGACAAACTGAATTTAATGGAGCATTACGTCGGGAAGAAGATCATTGACGGTGTGGTAGTCGGGCCGAAAGTTGATGTATCCGGTATCGGCGATCGTCTGGTAGTGCAGGAGCCGCTGGAGGCCACAGACATCAAATACCGCCATGACCGCCACCTGCTGCGTGAGGCGCTGGAGAAAGCGATTCAGGCGCTGGGATAACCAAATATCCCCGGTGGCGCTGCGCCACCGGGCAAAATCCACTACGATGCCGCGATGAAAAGATCCCGCAATTGATGCAACTGGTCGCGGATCTGCGCCGCCTCTTCGAACTCAAGATTCTGCGCGTGCTGCATCATCTGCCCTTCCAGTTCGTGGATTTTCTGCTGCAACGCTTTTGGCGTCAGCACGACGGTATCCTCTTCCACCACTGAACGCGCCTTGCCGCGACCTTTCGTTTTGGTCTTCGCAATGTTCTGACCCAGCGCCAGGATATCCACCACCTTCTTGTTCAGCCCCTGAGGGATGATGCCGTGCTCTTCGTTGTAGCGCTGCTGCTTCTCGCGGCGGCGCTCCGTTTCACCAATCGCTTTCGCCATCGACGGCGTAATTTTGTCGCCGTACAGAATCGCTTTACCGTTAACGTTACGCGCGGCGCGGCCAATGGTCTGAATCAGCGAACGCTCAGAACGCAGGAAGCCCTCTTTGTCTGCATCCAGAATCGCCACCAGCGAGACTTCCGGCATATCCAGACCTTCTCGCAACAGGTTGATCCCCACCAGCACGTCGAACTCACCCAGACGCAGATCGCGGATAATCTCCATACGCTCAACCGTATCAATATCCGAGTGCAGGTAACGCACCTTCTCACCGTGCTCTTCCAGATACTCGGTAAGGTCTTCTGCCATGCGTTTGGTGAGCGTGGTCACCAGCACGCGCTCGTTAATTGCGGAACGGGCGCGGATCTCGGAAAGCAGGTCATCCACCTGAGTTGCCACCGGCCGGACTTCAATGACCGGGTCCAGCAGCCCTGTTGGACGCACCACCTGATCAACCACCTCGTCGCCTGATTTCTCCAGCTCGTAGTTGCCTGGCGTTGCCGACACGTAAATGGTTTGCGGCGCTAGCGCCTCGAACTCTTCAAACTTCATCGGACGGTTATCCAGCGCCGATGGCAGTCGGAAACCATACTCCACCAGCGTCTCTTTACGCGCGCGGTCACCGCGGTACATCCCGCCGATCTGTGGGATAGTGACGTGGGATTCGTCGATCACCAGCAAACCGTCTGCCGGGAGGTAATCAAACAGCGTCGGCGGCGGCTCGCCCGGCCCGCGCCCGGAGAGGAAGCGTGAGTAGTTTTCGATGCCGGAGCAGTAACCCAGCTCGTTCATCATCTCCAGATCAAACTGGGTTCGCTGGCTCAGACGTTGCTCTTCCAGCAGCTTATTGTTCGCCAGCAGCACCTTACGGCGCTCGGCCAGCTCCACTTTGATCTCCTCCATCGCCTGCACAATACGCTCGCGTGGCGTGACGTAGTGCGTTTTCGGGTAGATGGTGAAGCGCTGGATCACCGACTCGATGTGGCCGGTCAGCGGGTCAAATAGCGACAGGCGTTCAACCTCTTCGTCAAACAGCTCGACGCGCAGCGCCATGTCGTCCGATTCTGCCGGGAAGATGTCGATCACCTCGCCGCGTACGCGGAAGGTGCCACGCTGGAACGCCTGGTCGTTGCGGGTGTACTGCAGCTCTGCGAGACGGCGTAAAATCGCACGCTGATCGATGATCATCCCCTGCGTCAGGTGCAGCATCATCTTGAGATACAGATCCGGATCGCCCAGACCGTAGATCGCAGAAACAGACGCCACCACCACCACATCACGACGCTCAAGCAGCGCCTTCGTTGCGGAAAGACGCATCTGCTCAATGTGTTCGTTTACCGAGGCATCTTTCTCAATGAAGGTGTCAGAGCTCGGCACATAGGCTTCAGGCTGGTAGTAATCGTAGTAGGAGACAAAATATTCCACCGCGTTATCCGGGAAGAACTCTTTCATCTCACCATAAAGCTGCGCGGCCAGGGTTTTGTTGGGGGCAAGCACCATTGTGGGACGCTGGAGGTCCGCGATAACGTTGGCAATGGTAAACGTTTTGCCCGAGCCGGTTACCCCCAGCAGCGTCTGGTGCGCCAGCCCATCTTCCAGCCCCTCCTCCAGACGACGGATCGCCTCAGGCTGATCGCCAGATGGACGGAAAGCAGAATTCAATTTGAACGGTTTACTCATGGGCGACAACCTGATGACGTTATAAGCGGCAGGTGAGTAATTTTACTCCTTGTTGCCAGGAATGCCAGTAAAAAACACTGGATGAAAAACCAGTAGCATGTCAGGATATTTAGAGTAGCGTCTGAATGATTAGCGCAATAGCGGTCAAAGTTTGGACTCTGACAACATAAAACACCACCCGGGCCAGGTTATCCCCAGAACTTTTTATTTTTTAACATTTGTCAAGCCAGGTAATGATAGTTTTATGGCAACCGGTGACACTTTCATTACGGGAATTGCTTTTATCTAACCAATTAAATAATAAGCGATATTTCCTAAAGCCGCGTTTCGCGCCAATTTGGGCGTAAGCCGCGTCTTCTCTCGCTTATCGCGTGTTTTCTAACTCTAATGCACATGGTTATCCACAGGAATAGTGGATAACTGCTTCCAGCCCGTGCAGACTGCCGCTCAGCAAATTCCCGGATTTTCCCATGAGACAGCAACAAAAAATTTTTATAGCTATTTTTTGATGATTAACAGTTGCGTCATTCATAACCAACCGATGGGATCTTGCTCACATTTCCGTCATTTCCTGCCTTGCACCACAACTCAACATCTCCGGCACCGTCGATGTGCAAATCGTCAATTTGTCATCCCGCAACGTTGAGGCTTACTCCTAAAAAAGCTCTTTTTTTAATCACTTTCAGGTTTATGGCAGGAGTTTTGCAGAATCAAAAACGAGCCTCACCTACACACATTTTTAAGGAGAGAAAGATGTTGAGTCTGCGTGCAGTGAATCAGTTTTACGGAAGCCAACATACGCTATGGAACGTGGATTTAGATTTTCCGCAGGGGATGTGTACAGGTGTAGTTGGCCTGCCGGGAATGGGAAAAACCACGCTCATGAATTGCATCGCCGGCAAATTGCCCGTCGAGAGCGGCACGATTATCTGGCATGAAGCAGGGGCCCCGCCATGTGATTTGCTCAACCCGCCATCAGAACAACGTTCAGACCCGAAAATAGGCTATGTCCCGCAGGACAGGCGGATTTTCTCCCAGTTAACGATCGAGGAGAATCTGCATATTGCCATGCGGGCAACGGGAAAACCCGACCCGGAAGCAAAAAGCGATGTTTACGACCTTTTCCCGGAGCTCTACGCGCTGCGACAGACCCGCGCCAACGCGCTCTTACCGGACGACCAGTATCAGTTGGCTCTGGCCAATGCGCTGGTGAATCGCCCGCAAATGCTGATTCTGGATGAACCCATGCATGGTGCAGGTCATGGCTTTGCACAGAAGCTGGGGCAGCTGCTGGCGCGCTTAAACCGGGAGTTAGGTATGACGGTGTTATTAGCTGAACAGCAGCTGTCGTTTATCCGCCGGGTTGCGGACCGTTTCTGTATGCTCTATCGCGGGCGTAACGTGGCGCAGGGCCACGTTAAGGAACTGGATGACGAGCTCATCGCTCACTGGATGTCGCGGGAAGCAAGACGCTGAGATCGAGATAATGACCCGTTTCGGCATTTTCCGCGCCGTCAGCAAGCCAGGGAATTTCCCCGAGGCACGGCGCGGGAAGGACACGCCTGAGCGTAGCCAGATACTCCTGGTGTCGTTTACCGGGTTCAACTACGTCGTTGGCAATCCAGCCCGCCAGACGCAGTCCAGCCTGCTGTACGGCCTGTGCGGTCAACATAGCGTGATTGATGCAGCCCAGCTTGACGCCGACAACAAGAATGACCGGGAGCCGCTCAGCCTGTACCCAGTCAGCAAACGTCTGCGTGTCCGAAAGCGGCGTAAACCAGCCGCCTGCCCCCTCCACCAGCACCCAGTTTGCCTGGTTTTCCAGTGTCCGCAACCCGGCAGACAGCACGGCGAAATCAATCGGTCGGCCTTCATCGGCGCTGATAATGTGCGGCGACGTCGGCTCGGCGAAGGTGTAGGGATTCACCGCTGAATAGTCGAGTTTAAGGGTGCTGTTACGCTGCAGCGCCAGCGCGTCGGTGTTGCGTAACCCTTCCGCAGTCATCTCGCTGCCGGAGGCAACTGGCTTATAGCCAGCAGTTGTTTTTCCCCTCTGACGCGCCGCCTGTAACAGTGCAGAACTGGCAACTGTTTTGCCCACTTCCGTATCCGTTCCGGTGACAAAATACCGTTCAGTCACGTTCGATAATCCCATGAAAAAGTTGATAAGAGAGCGGGAAATGCCCCCGCTGCTGTGGCCAGGCCAGCTCCAGGTGTTGCAACTGCCCACGAGTGAGAGGCTTTTTCTCGCGTCCGGCATGCAGGTGCGTGGCACCAATGCCCTTGAGCGAGCGCATGGCACTGACGGCATCGCTGAAATTGAGGGTGATGACCTGCACCGTGCTTCGATAGCGCCAGCCTGCCAGCGCCTGCGTGACCTGATCATGCGATAAAAATCGGTTGGCATGCGGCTGTTCATCAACTGCTCGCCACGCCTGATCCAGCTCCGGTAGCGAGCTTTCCAGCAGCGTGGTAAAGGCCACCTTGCCACCCGGACGCGCCACGCGATAAAGCTCGCTTAACGCCAGTGGCAGGCTGTTACACCATTGCACTGCCAGATGGCTCCAGACCAGATCAAATTGTGCCTCAGCCAACGGAATGGCCTCGATATCCGCCACCAGATAGTGGTGCGCAGCCTGCTGATGACGCGCCTCATCAAGCATGTCTGATGACAGGTCAATGGCCGTAACGTGGCTTCCCGACTCGCGCCAGTATCGACTATTCCCGCCGGGACCACATCCGGCATCCAGCACCTGCTCAAAACGGCTCGCGCCGAGTAAAGCCAGTAACCCCCGTGCACTCTGGCGCTGGAGTTCATCATGCTGCGAATAGCTGCGTGCCGCCCGGCCAAACGCTGCCGCAATGGCCTGTTTATTGACTGGCGACATACAGAGCCTCCAGAAGTGCCGAAATGTCCTCTGCTTCGTGCGCCGCCGTCAGCGTCAGACGCAAACGCGCCGTGCCCGGCGGTACGGTAGGTGGGCGGATGGCAGTGACCCACATTCCCTTCTCGCGCAACGTCTCTGCCAGCGTGAGCGCCAGACTGTTTTCACCCACGATCACCGGCTGGATGGCGCTTTGCGAATCGGTACTGCGGAAAGGAAGATGGCACAACCCCTGACGAAAACGCTGAATATGCTCCGCCAGACGCGCACGACGTTCTTTGCCTTCCTGGCTGCGGATCACCGCCATTGACGCAGATAACGCCACGGCCTGGGCGGGTGGCATGCTGGTGCTGTAGATCAAATGCCGGGCGAACTGCAGCAGATAGTCAGCAACGGACTCACTGCACAACACGGCGGCTCCGCTCACGCCAAAGCCTTTGCCGAAGGTCACAATCAGCAGTTCCGGCTTCACGCCTTGCTGGTGCGCGCTGCCGCGCCCTTCATCCCCCATCACACCAATACCGTGGGCATCGTCGACCAACAGCCAGGCGTTTTGCCTTTTTGCTGCCTCGTGCAGCGCGGCAAGCGGCGCGCTGTCGCCGTCCATGCTGAACACCCCTTCCGTGACCGCCAGCTGTTGCCCGTCGCAGGGTTTATCCAGCAGCATAGCAAGCTGTCCCGCATCGTTATGGGCAAAACGGCGCAGCTGAGCCGGGCTTAAATTTGCCGCCTCCAGCAGCGAGGCGTGGCTTAAACGGTCGGCAACAATGCGGTCATCTTTTCCCATCAGGGCAGCGATAACCGCCTGATTGGCCGCAAAACCCGAGATAAACAGCAATGCACGCGGGTAACCCAGCCAGTCCGCAAGCTCCTCCTCCAGCGCCTGATGCGCTGTAGTGTATCCGCTGACATGTCCTGAACCGCCGCTGCCCACGCCAAATCGCTCCGCCCCCTGCTGCCAGGCGCGAACGATGGCCGGATGCTGGCTCAGCCCGAGATAATCATTGCTGGAGAAATTACAAAACTGCCGGTTATCACGGGTAAGAAAACGGCCTGCACCGTTTTCAACCACCCTGCGGACGCGAAACGCCTCTGCCGCCAGGCGCTCTTCCAGCGCGGAATGGATACGTGCCTGCCAGGTCATACGGCTGCCGCGTTGTAGAACTGGTCGGTGTCGGCGTTGAATATCTGCTGCTCCAGCTGCTGCTGTTGCTCGTTATCACCCGTCAGCACCTCGGTCTGATGCGGGTTAAGCCCCAGCTTACGGAACAGCTGAACGTCTTTATCCTCTTCCGGGTTCGGTGTGGTCAGCAGCTTGCAGCCGTAGAAGATGGAGTTGGCCCCGGCCATAAAGCACATCGCCTGGGTCTGTTCGTTCATCTGCTCGCGACCTGCGGAGAGGCGAACGAAAGAGGTCGGCATCATGATACGCGCCACCGCAATGGTGCGGATAAAGTCAAATGCATCCACGTCTTCGTTATCCGCCAGCGGCGTGCCTTTGACCTTCACCAGCATGTTGATCGGCACGCTTTCCGGCGGCGTTGGCAGGTTCGCCAGCTGCAGCAGAAGGCCCGCGCGATCTTTCACCGTTTCACCTAAGCCCACAATACCGCCTGAACAGACCTTAATACCGGCATCACGGACTTTATCCAGCGTGTCCAGACGCTCCTGGTAGGTTCGCGTGGTGATGATATTGCCGTAAAACTCTGGCGACGTGTCGAGGTTGTGGTTGTAGTAATCCAGCCCTGCCGCAGAGAGGCGCTGCGCCTGCTCTTCATTCAGCGTGCCAAGGGTCATACAGGCTTCGAGTCCCATCTCCTTAACGCCCTTCACCATCTGCTCCAGATACGGCATATCGCGATCGTGCGGGTTTTTCCACGCGGCACCCATGCAGAAGCGGGTCGAGCCCGCGTTTTTCGCCTTACGGGCGGAGTCGAGCACCTGCTCGACTTCCATCAGTCGTTCAGATTCCAGACCGGTTTTATAACGCGCGCTCTGTGGGCAATATTTGCAATCTTCCGGGCAGGCACCGGTCTTGATCGACAGCAGCGTACTGACCTGTACATGGCGGGGGTCGAAGTGCTGACGATGTACCTGCTGGGCTTCAAACATCAGCTCAAGGAAAGGCTTATTAAATAATTCAGTGACTTGCGACATCGTCCAGCGTGCGTGGTGAGCCATTGGGCTTCTCCAAAGGGTTTTGTTAATTTTCGGTTCGGTTTATACTCGTAAACCTAAAACTTTTCAAAATGGTTTACAAGTCGATTATGACCCAGGACGATCTCGCCTTCGACAAGCAGCATATCTGGCACCCTTACACCTCCACCACCCGCCCTCTTCCCGTCTACCCGGTGGCTTCGGCACGCGGTTGCGAGCTACACCTCGCCAGCGGTGAGCCGCTGGTTGACGGAATGTCCTCCTGGTGGGCGGCCATTCACGGGTACAACCACCCGCGCCTGAATGCGGCGATGAAAGCGCAGATTGACCAGATGTCGCACGTGATGTTTGGCGGGATAACCCATCAGCCCGCGGTGGATTTATGCCGTCGGCTGGTGGCGATGACGCCTGAATCGCTGGAGTGCGTGTTCCTGGCCGACTCCGGCTCCGTGGCGGTGGAAGTGGCGATGAAAATGGCGCTGCAGTACTGGCACGCGAAGGGCGAAACGCGCCAGCGGTTCCTGACCTTCCGCAACGGCTATCACGGGGATACCTTCGGGGCGATGTCGGTGTGCGATCCGGACAACTCCATGCACAGCCTGTGGAAGGGGTATCTGCCGGAAAACCTGTTTGCTCCTGCCCCGCAGAGCCGCTTCGACGGCGAGTGGAACGAGATGGACATGGTCGGTTTCGCCCGCCTGATGGCGGCGCATCGTCACGAAATCGCCGCGGTGATCCTGGAGCCTATTGTGCAGGGCGCCGGCGGGATGCGGATGTACCACCCGGAGTGGCTTAAGCGTATCCGCAAGATGTGCGATCGCGAGGGCATTCTGCTGATTGCCGATGAGATCGCCACCGGTTTTGGCCGTACGGGTAAGCTGTTTGCCTGTGAACATGCGGGCATCGCGCCAGATATTCTGTGTCTGGGTAAAGCGCTCACCGGCGGTACGATGACGCTTTCCGCCACACTCACCACCCGTCACGTTGCCGACACCATAAGCGACGGTGAAGCGGGCTGCTTTATGCACGGCCCGACGTTTATGGGTAATCCGCTGGCCTGCGCGGTGGCGAGCGAAAGCCTTGCCATTCTGGAAAGCGGCGAGTGGAAAACGCAGGTTGCGGCGATAGAGACGCAGTTGAAAGAAGAGCTGAGCGCCGCCTCGGGTGCGAATTTTGTGGCGGACGTACGCGTGCTGGGCGCGATTGGTGTGATTGAAACCACCCATCCGGTGAATATGGCCGCACTACAGCGCTTCTTTGTCGAACGTGGCGTCTGGGTTCGCCCCTTCGGTAAGCTTATCTACCTGATGCCGCCGTATATCATTACGCCCGTTCAGTTGCGGAAGCTCACCGACGCGGTCGTCGAAGCCGTTAACATTCCCGCGCATTTCGCGATTTAACCCTATGCATTACACTTTCTGCACGAGTGATTAACGAGGGTAAATCGTATGAAAATCATCAGTAAAGATCTGCGCGACGGTGAAAAACTGCCGGAGCGTCATGTTTTCAACGGCATGGGGTACCAGGGGGATAATATCTCCCCGCACCTTGCGTGGGACGAGGTTCCGGCCGGAACCAAAAGTTTTGTGGTCACCTGTTACGACCCGGATGCACCGACAGGCTCAGGCTGGTGGCACTGGATTGTGGCGAACCTGCCCGCCGACACACGCGTACTGCCACAGGGTTCCGGCTCAGGCCTGGTTGCTCTGCCTGAAGGCGCGATTCAGACCCGTACCGATTTTGGTAAAGCGGGTTACGGTGGCGCAGCGCCGCCAAAAGGGGAAACCCACCGCTATATCTTCACGGTGCATGCGCTGGATGTGGACAAGATTGAGGTGGATGAAGGGGCGAGCGGCGCGATGGTGGGCTTTAACGTGCATTTCCATACGCTTGGCAGCGCGTCGATTACGGCGATGTATTCATAAAAAAAGCCGGGTGGCGGCTACGCCTTACCCGGCCTACATTTCGCACTCGTAGGCCCGGTAAGCGCAGCGCCACCGGGCAAAAAATCACAGCACCGAAGGCAACAACCCCACCAGCCGTCCTTCTTCCAGAAGCGCCATCGCTTTATCAATATCCGGCGCAAAGAAGCGGTCGTCGTCATAATGCGATACATGCTCGCGCAGCGTATGACGCGCCTGCTCCAGCAGCGGACTGGACTTCAGCCCTTCGCGCAGATCGATTCCCTGACACGCCGCCAGCCATTCCACGGCCAGCACGCCACGGGTGTTGGATGCCATTTCCCAGAGACGACGTCCGGCAGCCGGTGCCATCGAAACGTGATCTTCCTGGTTCGCTGACGTTGGCAGGCTGTCCACGCTGTGCGGGTGCGACAGGGCTTTGTTCTCGCTCGCCAGCGCCGCCGCCGTCACCTGGGCAATCATAAAGCCCGAGTTAACCCCGCCGTTACGTACCAGGAACGGTGGCAGCTGAGACATGTGCTTATCCATCATCAACGCAATGCGACGTTCAGACAACGCACCGACTTCAGCAATCGCCAGGGCAATGTTATCCGCCGCCATTGCCACCGGCTCAGCGTGGAAGTTGCCCCCGGACACCACTTCATTTTCCTGCGCGAATACAAGTGGGTTATCGGACACCGCGTTGGCTTCCACCAGCAACACCTCTGCCGCCTGGCGCAGTTGCGTCAGGCACGCGCCCATTACCTGCGGCTGGCAACGCAGGGAATATGGATCCTGCACCTTTTCACAGTTGTGGTGTGAATCTGCAATACCACTGGTTTCGGTGAGAACATGACGGTACATCGCGGCGGCATCAATTTGCCCACGCTGGCCGCGCACCTCGTGAATACGCGCGTCAAACGGGCGACGCGAGCCCAGTACGGCTTCAGTCGTCAGGGCACCGCACACCACTGCTGAGGCGAACAGATCTTCAGCCTCAAACAGGCCGCGTAAAGCGAATGCCGTCGACGCCTGAGTACCGTTCAGCAGCGCCAGCCCCTCTTTTGCCGCCAGGGTGATCGGGTTCAACCCGGCTTTTTTCAGCGCCTCTTTCGCAGGAAGCCACGCACCCTGCCAGCGCGCCTGCCCTTCACCGAGCAGCAGCAGCGACATGTGCGCCAGCGGCGCGAGATCGCCGGATGCACCGACAGAACCTTTTGCCGGGATCCACGGATAGACTTCTGCGTTCACCAGCGCCATCAACGCCTGGATCACGCTCAGGCGAATGCCCGAGAAACCGCGCGCCAGGCTGTTGATTTTTAGCACCATCATCAGGCGGACAATCTCATCATCCAGCGGCTGACCAACCCCCGCCGCGTGTGAAAGCACCAGCGAACGCTGTAAGTTCTCCAGATCGTGTGTCGCAATACGTGTCTGCGCCAGCAGCCCAAAACCAGTGTTAATCCCGTAGGCGGTGCGCCCTTCGGCAACAATGGCTTCGACGCAGGCAACGCTGTCGTTGATCGCGGCGTGGGCACTTTCATCAAGCGAGAGCGTGACCGGTTGACGCCAGACGCTACGCAGTTGTTTGAGCGTCAGTGAGCCGGGGGTGAGTGTTAAGGCGTTCATTCATGATTTCCTTGTGTGGCAGCGATCATCGGCAGGTTTAGCCCCTGCTCTTTGGCACATTCAATGGCAATCTCGTAACCAGCGTCTGCGTGACGCATCACGCCGGTTGCCGGGTCGTTGTGCAGCACGCGAGCGATACGCGCAGCAGCTTCATCCGTTCCATCACAGACAATGACCATCCCGGAATGCTGGGAGAAGCCCATCCCCACGCCGCCACCGTGGTGCAGCGATACCCAGGTCGCGCCGCTGGCCGTATTCAGTAAGGCGTTCAGCAAAGGCCAGTCGGAGACTGCATCCGAACCGTCGCGCATGGCTTCGGTTTCACGGTTAGGGCTGGCAACAGAACCGGAGTCCAGATGGTCACGGCCAATCACAATCGGCGCGGAGACTTCGCCGCTGCGCACCATTTCGTTAAAGGCCAGACCCAGTTTTTGCCGCCACTCCAGCCCTACCCAGCAGATGCGCGCCGGTAAGCCCTGGAAGTTGATGCGCTCGCGGGCCATATCCAGCCAGTGGTGCAGGTGTTCGTCATCCGCGACAATCTCTTTCACTTTGGCGTCGGTTTTGTAGATATCCTCCGGGTCACCGGACAGGGCAACCCAGCGGAACGGACCGATACCGCGGCAGAACAGCGGGCGAATATAAGCAGGAACGAACCCCGGGAAGTCGAAGGCATTATTCACGCCCATCTCTTTCGCCATCTGGCGGATGTTGTTGCCGTAATCAAAGGTAGGAATGCCCATCTTGCTAAAGGCGAGCATGGCGGAGACGTGCTCGGCCATGGAACGTTTGGCAGCAAGCACCGTGCCTTCCGGGTCGGTTTCCGCTTTTTGCTGGTAGGCTTCCCACGTCCAGCCTTTTGGCAGGTAACCGTGCAAAGGATCATGAGCGCTGGTCTGGTCGGTAACCAGATCCGGACGGACGCCGCGGGCGACGAGTTCAGGAAGAATATCTGCCGCGTTGCCGCACAGGGCAATCGACACCGCTTTGCCTTCAGACGTGTATTTTTTGATACGCGCCAGCGCATCGTCCAGGCTGGTTGCCTGTTCGTCGACGTAACGGGTACGCAGACGGAAATCAATGCGGCTCTGCTGGCACTCAATGTTGAGCGAGCACGCGCCGGCAAGCGTGGCGGCCAGCGGCTGCGCGCCGCCCATGCCGCCCAGACCCGCGGTCAGCACCCAGCGGCCTTTCAGCGAGCCGTTATAGTGCTGGCGACCGGCTTCCACGAAGGTCTCGTAGGTGCCCTGCACAATCCCCTGGCTGCCGATGTAGATCCAGCTACCCGCGGTCATCTGGCCATACATCGCCAGCCCTTTAGCGTCCAGCTCGTTAAAATGTTCCCAGGTGGCCCAGTGCGGCACGAGGTTAGAGTTAGCAATCAGCACGCGTGGCGCGTTCTTGTGCGTTTTGAATACGCCAACCGGTTTGCCGGACTGCACCAGCAGGGTTTCGTCGTGTTCGAGGTGAGTCAGAGATTTTACAATTGCGTCATAGCACTCCCAGTTGCGCGCGGCACGGCCTATGCCGCCGTAGACCACCAGCTCGTGGGGGTTTTCCGCGACCTCAGGATCAAGGTTGTTCATCAACATGCGCAGCGGGGCTTCGGTGAGCCAGCTTTTTGCGGTAAGGGTGGTGCCGCGCGGAGCGCGGACATCCTGCTGGCGGTATTTACCTGACGACATTGTGTGCTCCTCATACGGGACAGATGATGCATTTAGATATACTTGTATAGACAAGCACACACAAGGTCAGTTTTAACAAAAAAGATACAATTTTGTTATATTGCGTTAGCTATCACGCTTTTAAAACTTATGACATAAAGTGGCCCTGCAGCCGGTAACGGTTACCCGGGAAAAGCAGCCGGGCATGCGACACAATTTGCGATGACGACCATGTACGACGACGGATCAGCAGGCATGGATCGTGCTCTTTAATGCGCAACCGTTCACACTCCTGCGGCGTGGCGCGCACGGCCTCCACAATGTGCTCCCCTTCCGTCAGCGGTGCAACAAGCGAAAGGTAGGCGTGCGGCGTGGTGTGGGTGTAATCCTGGTTCAGGTAGTCCGGTATCCGTTCGGCGTTAACGCAGCGATCTTCAATCTGCACCGGAATGTCGTTTTCGAAATGCACCATCACGGAGTGGAAGATCCGGCTCCCCTCTTTGACATTCAGCTCTACGGCCTGCTCGGCGCTGGCCTGGGTCTCTTCGAGCACCAGCACCTCACAGCGGTGCTGATGGTTTCGCGCGGTGATCTCATCGGCAATACTGCGGATTTCAAACAGGGCAGATTGCCCTTTCGGTTCCGCCACGAACGTTCCGACCCCCTGCAAGCGCACCAGAAGCCCTTCGTCGGTCAGTTCGCGCAGCGCCCGGTTGACGGTCATCCGGCTAAAACCAAACTGCGCCACCAGATCGGCCTCCGAGGGAATACGGTCGTGCGGCCGCCAGACGCCGGTGGCGATTTTTTCGCTTATCGCCTGCTTCACCTTTTCGTAGAAAGGTGCGGGAGGGCTCGACTGCGGCAGAGGTGAGCGTGAAAACATCGTGACTCCTTGAATAGTGTTATGCCCACCAGTGAGCAATTTGCCAGGCCAGACGGGCGGCAAGCTTTGCGCCCTGTCCGTCCCGATCGTACTGCGGGTTAAACTCTACCAGATCGGCGGCATGTAGCTTACCGCTGCGGCAGATTTGTTCGATAACCGGCAGAAGATCCAGCACCGGTATGCCTAACGCGGCCGGTGCGGACACGGCAGGCATTTCGCTCGCGGGGAGGACGTCCAGATCGATCGTCAGATAGATACGATCGGCCTGCGCCAGCACCTTTTCCAGTGCGGGTAGCGCATCGCGCCTGAAATGGAGATCTTCCACCAGCGTGACGTTCAGGCGTTCGGCCTCATCCCACAGCGCCAGCGTGTTCGCCGCCCGGCTCACGCCAAAGCAGGCGTACTGAAACTCCCGCCCGCGCTCATCGCAGTAATGCGCCAGCTGGCGAAACGGGGTGCCGGACGTCGCCCGGTCGGCCTTGCGCAGGTCAAGATGGGCATCAAGATTGATCACCACCACGCGCTCGTTCGGGAACGCATCCAGAATGCCCCGACCGTGCGCCCACGCGGTCTCATGACCGCCGCCAAAGACCAGCGTACGCATTCCGGACTGCTGGCAGGTCGTGACGGCATCGCTTAACGCCTGCTGTGCCGCTTCCAGCTTGTCGCCTTCAACATAAAACGAGCCCATATCCGCCAGCCGTTCGTGCCCCTGATGGCTTGCCATATTCGCCAGCGCTTTCCGCAGCATATCCGGTGCCTGCACGGCGCCGGGCCTGCCCTGATTGCGTTTAACCCCTTCATCACATTCAAAGCCTATCAGCGCGATGCCGGATGGAAGCGGCGTGAACTGCCCCTGCTGCTTTATCGTCTGGAAAATGCGCATTGCATTGCTGGCCTCGGCGCTGTCGTCGCGCCCCTGCCAGACCGTTTCGGCTACCGGCCGCCATAACCTCATACTGCCTCCCCACGGAAAATACGCTGATACAGCGGATTGCGTCCCGGCTCGTAGACCATCTCAACCGGATGGCGAGCATCCCAGACGATAAAATCGGCGACAAACCCTGCCCGCAGCTGTCCGTGGGTTGCGCCACGGCCCAGCGCCTGCGCGGCATGGCGCGTGACGCCAGCCCAGGCCTCTTCAGGAGTCAACCCAAACTGGACGCAGGCCATGTTCATCGCCAGGTGCAGGCTGGCAAACGGGCTGGTGCCGGGGTTATAGTCGGTCGCGACCGCCATCGGTACCCCCTGTTTTCTGAGCTGTTCAACCGGCGGACGCTGGCGCTCCTGAAGAAAATAGAACGCGCCCGGCAACAATACGGCAACGGTCCCGCTTTGCGCCATCGCCTGAACGCCTGCATCATCCAGGTATTCGATATGATCGGCCGACAGCCCCTTATATCGGCTGACAAGCGCTGCGCCACCCAGATTTGAGAGCTGTTCAACATGCCCCTTCACCGGGATACCGAGCGCGGTTGCCGCCTTAAAGAGGCGCTCGGTTTGCGACGGGGTAAAGCCGACGTTTTCGCAAAATACGTCGACAGCTTCAAACAATTCTTTTTGCCACAGCACGGGCAATATCTGCTCACAGACCAGCGTGAGGTACGCATCCGGATCCTGTCGGAATTCCGGCGGAACCGCATGAGCCGCCAGCAGCGTTGGGCTGATATCAACCGGATTATTGAGGTTCAGTTGGCGTGCAACCTGCAGCATCTTCTCTTCGGCATCGGCGTTTAGCCCGTATCCGGACTTGATTTCAACCGTGGTGACACCTTCATTCATCAAACGCTGCAGCCGCTGTTGCGCCAGTTTCAGCAGGGTTTCCGGTGAACTGCTGCGCGTCGCCGTCACGGTAGCGTTAATCCCGCCTCCCTGGGCGCTGATTGTTTGATAAGAGACACCGTTCAGACGCTGCTCCCATTCTGCCGCGCGATCGCCGCCAAATACCAGATGGGTGTGGCAGTCAATCAGACCAGGCGTAACCAGACGTCCCTGAAGATCGACGCTGTGACGGTGTCCTGAAGGTATTTCAGATTCAGGGATCACGGCCTGAATGGTTTGGCCGCGCACCACCAGAGCGTGTTGCTCTTTCAGGCCATACGGCGCGGTGCCTTCCGGATCCATCGTTGCCAGTCGCGCATTTCGCCATATTACATCGTCGGGATGAAGCTGCTGCATGGGTATTCCACTTGTCATGGGTTGTATAGACATTTATTTTCATCCACTGCCCGCTGTCAACCGTCCTGATGGAAAATGTTATTTATTTGTGATGACTTTCCCGCCCCCCGAGGGCAAAAAATGCAACTTTTACCCTTTTTAACTTCCCGTTTCGCTCAACTTAGTATAAAAAAGCAGGCTATTTCGTCTATCCCGTTAAGACTTGCATACCCAGGAGCTTTACCTTGAACATTTCCAGGATTTCCCGTCTGGCGTTAGCACTCGCCTTTGGCGTGACATTATCCGCATGCAGTTCAACACCACCGGATCAGCTGCCTTCTGAGCAGGTAGCACCGGGTACCGCCTCCCGTCCGATTTTGTCCGCTGATGAAGCGAAGAACTTCGACCGTGCACACTACTTCTCGGCGATGGAACCCAACGCTGCGCCGTGGACACCGTCTTCTATTAACCTGCCAAAACAGCCTGACTTCGTCGTTGGGCCGGCAGGTGCGCAGGGTGTAACGCATACCTCTATTCAGGCTGCGGTTGATGCTGCCATCACGAAGCACAGCGCTTCTCGCCAGTACATCGCGATCCTGCCAGGCGAATATGAAGGCACCGTTTACGTTCCGGCGGCACCAGGCAGCATTACCCTTTACGGTCTGGGCGAAAAAGCGATCGATGTAAAAATTGGCCTGGCGATTGATTCAGAAATCGACAGCAACGCCTGGCGTCACATGGTGAACCCAGCCGGTAAATATATGCCGGGCAAACCTGCGTGGTACATGTTTGATAACTGCCAGAGCAAACGTTCTGCCACCATTGGTGTGATGTGCTCAGCGGTATTCTGGTCTCAGAATAATGGCTTGCAGCTGCAAAACCTGACCATTCAGAACACCCTGGGTGACAGCGTCGATGCAGGTAACCATCAGGCCGTCGCGCTGCGTAGCGATGGTGATAAAGTACAGATCAACAACGTGAACATTCTCGGCCGTCAGAACACCTTCTTCGTGACCAACAGCGGTGTACAGAACACCCTGCAGAACAACCGCCTGACCCGTACGCTGGTGACTAACAGCTACGTCGAAGGTGATGTTGACCTGGTATCCGGTCGTGGCGCGGTGGTGTTCGATAACACCGACTTCCGCGTGGTGAACTCGCGTACTCAGCAGGAAGGCTATGTCTTTGCACCAGCGACGCAGTCTAACCTGTTCTTCGGTTTCCTGGCCGTAAACAGCCGCTTTAACGCTGCCGGTGACGGCGTGGCGCAGCTGGGCCGCTCCCTGGATGTGGACTCTGCAACCAACGGTCAGGTGGTGATCCGCGACAGCGTGATCAACGAAGGCTTTAACATGGCGAAGCCGTGGGCGGATGCCGCGATCTCCAAACGTCCGTTCTCCGGCAATACCGGTGCGGTGGACGATAAAGGAAACGTGCAGCGCAACCTGAACGACGCTAACTTCAACCGCATGTGGGAATACAACAACCGCGGTCTGGGTAGCAAAGTGGTTGCTGAGCCGAAGCAGTAAGATGAGAGTAAAAGGGGGAGTTTAATCCCCCTTTTTACTGCGACTGAATGCGTCAGGCACCAAACTTAAGATACGCATCCAATAGTTGCATAATCGCAACCATGAGTTGCAGGAACAGAATTGCCCATTCCACACCGCTCATACGCCACTCCTTTGGTATAGAGCACTTCTCCTCTGATTTACCTTTCCGCTGCCTGTCACCAGAGGTGTGTTGGTTATGTTTTGATGTGCTCCGCAGTTTAGGCACCGTCGGCACCACCCGACAGCCAGGACTTAAAAAGGATCCTGAATTGCGGAACTGCAACACATCAAGCCAACGGACAGAATGATATCAAATCACCACTGTACATAAAAACAGATAAAATCAGTTTAGGAATTCATAAAGCAAAAACACATAAACCACTGATTATTATATAAATAATAATCTCTAATCATTCCATGTTCTCTTTTCTTCGTTGACGATGAATTTACATCGCCTTAAGCCAATATTATGATGATTAAGTTGGTTACGTTTTGATGTGCTCACCCGGCGACCACCGGGCATAAAAAAACCTCGCATTCGCGAGGTTTTTTGTTTTAAGCCGCTTAGTGGGCGTTAACCACCACCCACATAGGCCCCTGGCCGACCGCATAGCGCCCTTTCTCTTCCAGCAGGCCCTGTTCGCCTTTGATTTCATACAGCGCAATGTGGTGGGATTTCTGCCCTGCTGCGATCAGATATTTACCGCTGTGGTCGATATTAAAACCGCGCGGCTGGGTCTCCGTTGGCTGGAAGCCTTCAATCGCCAGCACGCTGCCATCTTCCGAGACGCTAAACACGGTAATCAGGCTGGAGGTACGGTCACAGGCGTACAGATGGCGGCCATTTGGCGTAATGTGAATATCCGCAGCCCAACGGGTGTCAGAGAAGTCAGACGGCATCATATCCAGCGTCTGCACGCACTCAATCTGGCCGTTAGGATCTTTCAGTTCCCAGACGTCCACCGAGCTGTTCAGTTCATTGACCACATAGGCGTACTGCTGGTTCGGATGGAAAACCATATGACGCGGGCCCGCGCCTTCAACGGTAGTGACTTCAGCAGGAGTCTGCGCCACCAGGTGACCATCGTCACTCAACGTAAACAGGCAGATGCGATCCTGCTTCAATGCAGGTACCCACAGTGTACGGTTATCCGGCGTGATATTCGCCGAGTGGCAACCTTCCAGCCCTTCCACCACATCGACAGTTTCAACCGGAATACCGTTTTCCAGACGCGTTACGCTGACACAGCCTGCGTTATACGAGCCACTAAAGACAAAATTGCCTTTACGATCGGTAGAGATATGGGTTGGGCTGCCCGGCAATGGCGCTTCGGCAGTGTAAGTCAGCGCGCCGTCGTCCGGAGAGATGCGGTAGGCCAGCACGCGAAACTCCGGGCGCACACCCACGTACAAGAAACGTTTATCCGGACTGATGACCATCGGCTGCACCTGCCCAGGGACATCAACAACCTGCACCAGCGTGAGTGACCCTTCGGTATTTAAACGCCAGACATGGATCTGCTGGCTCTCAGGACTGGCGGTATAAACGGTTTGTTTCATGAATATTCACTCCTCACTGCGCATGAAAGTAGTTAACTTTTGACGGTGAATGCTGAATTGTCGACAGGAATTTTGAAGCGTCCGCCTCTCGGTGTACCATCCCATCAAAACGTAAATTCAATATTAACCCGGAAAAACAAATGACCTCGCGTGTGATTGCTCTGGATTTAGACGGTACCTTACTGACGCCGCAAAAAACCCTTCTCCCCTCCTCCCTTGAAGCGCTTAAACGCGCGCAGGAAGTGGGATATCAACTCCTTATCGTAACGGGTCGACATCACGTTGCCATTCACCCTTTTTATCAGGCACTGGCGTTAGATACACCTGCAATTTGTTGTAATGGCACTTATTTGTATGATTATCAGGCAAAAAATGTTCTGGCATCCGACCCGCTGCCGGTTCCTCAGGCGCTGCAATTGATTGATCTGCTGGATGAACACGCCGTACACGGCCTGATGTATGTGGATAACGCGATGGTCTATGAACGCCCGACCGGACATGTGATCCGCACCAGCAACTGGGCGCAGTCCCTGCCTGAAGCCCAGCGTCCGGTCTTTACCCAGGTATCCTCGCTGCGCCAGGCCGCGCAGGATGTTGATGCTATCTGGAAATTCGCGCTGACGGATGAAGACACCACCAAACTGAATACCTTCGCAAAACATGTGGAAGAAACTCTTGGCCTGGAGTGTGAATGGTCCTGGCATGACCAGGTTGATATCGCCCGCAAAGGTAACAGCAAAGGCAAGCGTCTGACACAGTATGTGGAATCTCAGGGGTGGTCGATGCGTGACGTGATCGCCTTCGGCGACAACTACAACGACATCAGCATGCTGGAAGCCGCCGGAACCGGCGTGGCGATGGGCAATGCCGATGATGCAGTGAAAGCGCGCGCTAACGTGGTGATTGGCGATAACACCACTGACAGCATCGCGCAGTACATTTATACCCACCTGCTGTAATCAGGCGGTGATCGAGACGCTCTTAATTTGCGCGTAAAGCCACAGGCCGGGTTTGATCCCTAATTCATCTCTGGCCCACGGGCTGATACGCGCCCAGAGCGTCCTGCTGCCGACCTCAAGCTTTACTTCTACCTGGCCGTTATCATCAAAACACTCCGCCACTTTCGCACGCAGAATATTTCGAATACTGGTCTGCAACGGCGGTTGCAGCACCAGCGAAACATCCGACGCCTGAATGCGAATACGTAGCGCAGACTGCAGCGGTTTGTCGATTTTGTTGACCCACAGATGCTGATCGCCCAGTGCCAGCGCGGTCATTGCGTAATGTGGATGGTGTTCCAGCACACTGACTTTGAGGATGCTGCTCTGCTGCTCCCGGGGTAACCAGGGGTGCATCACGCTGCTGCCCCACACCTTTTCCAGGTTGCCGAAGGCCTTAACGCTGCCCTCTTCCAGCACCAGCACTTTATCAGCCAGATGCAGGATCTCATCCAGCGAGTGGCTAACGTAGAGCATCGGAATATTAATTTCGCGCGTCAGGCGCTGCAGATACGGCAGGAGTTCACGTTTACGCGGAATATCCAGCGAGGCCAGCGGTTCATCGAGCAACAGCAACTCTGGCGCGGTCAGCAACGCGCGGCCAATCGCCACACGCTGTTTCTCACCGCCGGAAAGCGAGGATGGCAGCCTGTCTAGCAGCTGTTCAATCCCTAAAAGGGTCACCAGCTTATCAAACTGCCCGGCCATGCTTTTCGCCATGCCGTAACGCAGATTCCCGCGCACGCTGTAGTGCGGGAATAATCGTGCATCCTGAAAAACATAGCCGATACGGCGTTTATCCGGCGAAAGATATACCTTATTTTCCACGTCATTTAAGACGCGGTTATTTAATACAATGCGCCCTGATTGCGGGCGGGTCAGGCCGCTGATCGCATTAATCAACGACGTTTTCCCCGCGCCAGACACGCCAAAGATGGCGGTAATGCCGCTGGCTGGCAGCGTCTCGTTAATCGTCAGGGTATGATTTCCCAGCATCTGGGTAAATTGAAGCTCCAGCATGACTATTTCCCCATCCGCTCACGACTGAGTCGCGCCAGCCATTCCGACACCAGCAATGATACCAGCGCTAATACGATTGAGATGATGCACAGTCGCGCTGCGGCGTTTTCTCCACCTGGCGTCTGAATCAGGGTATACATGGCCGACGGAATTGTTCGCGTCTCACCGGGGATGTTCGACACAAAGGTAATGGTCGCACCAAACTCGCCCAGCGAGCGGGCAAAAGCCAGCACCGTACCGACAATAATACCGGGTAATGTTAGCGGTAGCGTAATGGTAAAGAAGACGCGCCAGCGCCCGGCGCCCAGCGTGCGGGCCGCCTGTTCCAGTTTGAGATCCACCCCTTCCAGCGCCAGACGGATAGCCCTGACCATCAGAGGGAATGACATCACAGCCGCCGCCAGCACCGCTCCGCGCCAGCTAAAAGCGAACGTCAGCCCAAACCAGTCATAGAGTTTCTCACCGATAAAACCGCGACGTCCCATTGAAATCAGTAACAGATAACCGACCACCACGGGCGGCAACACGAGGGGAAGATGAAGCACACTGTCCAGCAGGGCTTTGCCTGGAAACTTACAGCGGACCAGTAACCAGGCAAAGAAGATCCCAAAGGGCAAACTCAGCACGACTGCCAGGGAAGAGACTTTAAGGCTCAGCAGCACGGCCTGCCATTCAGGATCGGTCAATATCATCAGTGAGTTGTAAATCCATAAAGTTTAAAGATTGCAGAGGCTTCTGGTCCTTTCAGATAATCATAAAAGGCAGAAACCGTCGCATTTTTATGTCCATCAACAATCGCAACAGGGTATTCCACTTTCTTGTGGGAGTCTTCCGGGAAGGTACCTACTACTTTGACACCTTTGCTGGCAACGGCATCGGAACCGTAGACAATACCCAGTGGAGCTTCGTTGCGTTCCACCAGCGCCAGCGCACCGCGGACATCTTCAGCCGGGGCCAGTTTCGGTGACAATGTCTCCCATGCGCCCAGTTTTTGCAGTGCTTCTTTGGCGTAGATCCCGGCAGGAACGTGCTCAGGATCCCCCACCGCCAGGCGGCCACCGTTTAGCAGGCTGATCCAGTTGGTCTCTTTGTTGATGGTGATGTCAGCCTGCGCGCTGGCTTTTGGCGCCACCACTACCAGGCTATTCCCCAGCAGCGTTTCGCGGGTCGCCGCATCAATCGCTTTCTTCTCCACCGCGTAATCCATCCACTTCTGGTCAGCCGAGATGAACAGATCCGCTGGCGCACCCGCTTCTATCTGACGTGCCAGCGTTGAGGAAGACGCAAAAGAGGAGACAACCTCGACGTTTCTCTCTTTTTTATATGCCGCCGCGATATCCTGCAGCGCATTGGTCAGCGACGCCGCCGCAAAGACCGTAATTTTACCCTCGTCCGCCAGCGCGTGGCCGGTAAGTGAAAGCGTCAGCGTTGCCCCTGCGAAAAGGCGTACCCAGGTACTTGCCATTTTTAACTCCTGTGAGTAGCGTTATATACACATTAATATAACGATAACTTCAGGGAGATCCCAGCGTTAAATCGTACCGCTGAAGAGGTAAACCAGTGTGATACGTTAAATATTATCGGCGAAAACGGGAAAATCTTGAGAGCAAAACGCCCGGACTGGCCGGGCGTTTTGTGGGGAATTAATGCTGCTTTTTAGCCTGGTCTCGGTGACCAATGTTCGAGAAGACGTTGAACACTTCACCCAGGCCGTAGATGGCACCGAGGATGATGGCCATCACTACTGGTACCATGATCACGGCAAATACCAGACTTTTTAACAACTCTAACATGGTTTTCTCCAGAGATTGTGAATAGCTTATTCTACCCTTTCAAGTGAGAAAAACATCCCCTTTTGTGCGGTACCCTTTGCGCCCTGCACCATTTGGGTCACAATACTCTTTTTGCCAGGATACTGTTATGCAGGCCGAAATTCTCCTCACTCTCCGACTTCAGCAAAAGCTTTTCGCCGATCCGCGTCGTATCACCCTGCTTAAACAGATAGAACAAACAGGCTCGATTAGCCAGGGGGCAAAAAACGCCGGTATCAGTTACAAAAGTGCCTGGGATGCCATCAACGAGATGAACACCCTGAGCGAGCAACCGCTGGTGGACAGAGCTACAGGCGGCAAAGGCGGCGGCGGTGCAGTGGTTACGCGTTTTGGGCAGCGTCTGATTCAGCTTTACGATCTCCTGGCCCAGATCCAGCAAAAAGCGTTTGATGTGTTGAGTGATGACGACAATCTCCCGCTGGACAGTTTGCTGGCTGCCATATCCCGTTTCTCGTTACAAACCAGCGCCCGTAACCAGTGGTTTGGTACGGTAACGGCACGCGATAATCTCCAGGTGCAGCAGCATATCGAGATCCTGCTTGCCGATGGGACTACCCGCCTGAAAGCCGCAATAACGGCGCAGAGTGCAAAACGTCTTGAGCTGGATGAAGGTAAAGAGGTGCTGGTGTTACTGAAAGCGCCGTGGGTCAATATCACGAGCAATCCCGATACAGCTAAGGCAGCCGATAACCAGCTTCACGGTGCAATCACCCATATTGAACGCGGTGAGGAACAGTGTGAAGTGCTGATGACCCTGGCGGACGGACAAATGCTCTGCGCGACGGTACCGCTCAGCGAGGCTGACGGATTAGAGGAAGGTGCTGTAGTCACCGCATATTTCAACGCAGACCGGGTGATTATCGCCACATTGTGCTGAGCACATTGACAATCGTACCGACAGTGAGTATCCCTGACATCTGTTGCTGCAAAAAATGGGATAAATCATGTCATCATTGCATATTTCGCAAGGCACGTTTCGTCTTAGCGATACCCGAACACTGACGATTGCCGATTTGGCAATTCGCGCAGGTGAAAGCTGGGCATTTGTCGGCACGAACGGGAGCGGTAAATCAGCCCTTGCCCGCGCGTTAGCCGGCGAGCTCCCTCTCCTCAAGGGTGAATATCAGCGCCATTTTACGCGCCTGACACGTCTGTCATTTGAACAACTGCAAAAGCTGGTCAGTGACGAATGGCAGCGTAACAACACCGATTTACTCAGCCCTGGCGAAGAAGATACCGGCCGTACGACGGCAGAAATTATTCAGGATGAGGTGAACGATCCCGCCCGTTGCCAGCACCTGGCAGAACAGTTCGGCATCACCGCCCTGCTGGACCGGCGCTTTAAATACCTTTCAACCGGCGAGACGCGGAAAACGCTGCTTTGTCAGGCTTTGATGAGCGAACCAGAGTTGTTGATCCTTGACGAACCGTTCGATGGTCTTGACGTGCAGTCTCGCGCCCAGCTGGCAACGCTGCTGGCTTCGCTTAACCAGCAGGGGTATACCGTTGTGCTGGTGCTTAACCGCTTCGATGAAATTCCGGATTTCATCCAGAATGCAGGTGTGCTGGCCGACTGTAATTTGACTGAAACAGGCGAAAAATCAGTACTACTTAAGCAGGCATTAATTGCGCAACTCGCACACAGTGAACAGCTTGATGGAATCACGCTTCCGGAACCCGACGCGCCTTCAGCTCGTCATGCGCTTGATCCCCACCAGCCGCGCATCGTGCTGTGTGATGGCCTTGTCTCTTATGACGATCGCCCGATCCTTAACCATCTCAGCTGGACGGTCAATCCTGGCGAGCACTGGCAGATTGTTGGCCCTAATGGTGCGGGTAAATCAACGCTACTGAGCCTGATCACCGGGGATCACCCGCAGGGTTACAGTAACGATCTCACGCTGTTTGGCCGGCGTCGCGGCAGCGGCGAAACCATCTGGGATATCAAAAAGCATATCGGTTATGTCAGCAGCAGCCTGCATCTCGATTACCGGGTCAGCACAACGGTGCGCAATGTGATCCTCTCCGGGTATTTTGATTCCATCGGCATTTATCAGGCGGTATCGGACAAACAGCACAAGCTGGCTCAGCAATGGCTGGATATTCTTGGAATGGATACCCGGGTCGCTGACGCGCCGTTTCATAGCCTGTCGTGGGGGCAGCAGCGGCTGGCGCTGATCGTTCGCGCCCTGGTGAAACATCCTACGCTTCTGATCCTCGATGAACCCCTGCAGGGACTGGACCCGCTGAACCGACAGTTAATCCGCCGCTTTGTGGATGTCCTCATTAGTGAAGGCGAAACGCAACTGCTGTTTGTTTCACACCATGCCGAAGATGCCCCCTCCTGCATCACGCACCGCCTGGAGTTTGTCCCTGACGGTGAACGCTATGATTATCTGCTAAGCAAAATCGACTAAACTCCGGAGGGCGCCGCCCTCCGTTTTTCAGATAACCTGCATTAAGACATCTCTATCCCTTTGATCTACAATGCCACACGACATCAGAAAATCGGTATTTAAAAACAGTGTAAACGATTCCACTATTTTATCCCATGTCACACTTTTAGCGACTCTGTTATGCTATGGTTATTACATACCATAAGCCCAATGGAGCGAAATATGCGAGTTCTGGTAACAGGTGGTAGCGGTTACATAGGAAGTCATACCTGTGTGCAACTGCTGCAAAATGGTCATGATGTCATAATCCTCGACAACCTGTGCAATAGTAAGCGCAGCGTGCTGCCTGTGATTGAACGTCTTGGCGGGAAACAGCCAACGTTCGTGGAAGGCGACATCCGCAATGAAGCGCTGATGACCGAGATCCTTCACGACCACGCCATTGAAACGGTGATCCACTTCGCCGGTCTGAAAGCGGTCGGCGAATCCGTTGCGAAACCGCTGGAGTATTACGACAACAACGTCAACGGCACCTTGCGTCTTATCTCCGCCATGCGTGCGGCAAACGTTAAAAACTTTATCTTCAGCTCATCCGCCACCGTCTATGGTGACCAGCCAAAAATCCCTTACGTTGAAAGCTTCCCAACCGGTACGCCGCAAAGTCCGTATGGCAAAAGCAAACTGATGGTGGAACAGATCCTGACCGATCTGCAAAAAGCGCAGCCGGAATGGAGCATCGCGTTGCTGCGCTACTTCAACCCGGTCGGCGCCCATCCGTCAGGCGATATGGGTGAAGATCCACAGGGCATTCCGAATAACCTGATGCCGTATATTGCGCAGGTAGCGGTGGGCCGTCGTGACTCACTTGCGATTTTTGGTAACGACTATCCAACCGAAGATGGCACCGGCGTGCGTGATTACATCCACGTTATGGATCTGGCCGACGGGCACGTGGCGGCCATGCAGCAACTGGCAAATAAGCCAGGCGTGCATATTTACAATCTCGGCGCCGGTATTGGCAGCAGCGTGCTGGATGTGGTTAACGCCTTCAGCAAAGCCTGCGGTAAGCCGGTCAATTATCACTTCGCACCGCGTCGTGAGGGTGACCTCCCTGCTTACTGGGCCGATGCCACCAAAGCCGATAAAGAGCTTAACTGGCGTGTGACCCGCACGCTGGATGAAATGGCACAGGATACCTGGCACTGGCAGTCCCGCCACCCACAAGGTTATCCGGACTAAGGATCCGTCATGACTTCATTTAATCCCGTCGATCATCCGCATCGTCGTTTTAACCCGTTAAGCGGGCAATGGATTTTAGTTTCTCCGCATCGCGCCAAGCGCCCCTGGCAGGGGGCGCAAGAGACGCCTGCGAAACAGACGCTGCCACAGCATGACCCGGACTGCTTCCTGTGTCCGGGCAACACCCGCGTCACCGGAGATAAAAACCCGGACTACAAAGGCACCTTCGTCTTTACCAACGATTTTGCCGCCCTGATGACCGACACGCCGGACGCGCCGGAAAGCCACGATCCGCTGATGCGCTGCGAAAGCGCGCGCGGAACCAGCCGCGTGATCTGCTTCTCGCCCGATCACAGCAAAACGCTGCCAGAACTGAGCGTGGACGCGCTGAAAGAAGTCGTCAGCACCTGGCAGGCGCAAACCGCCGAGCTTGGGCAGAGCTATCCGTGGGTGCAGGTGTTCGAAAACAAAGGCGCGGCCATGGGCTGCTCGAACCCCCATCCGCACGGCCAGGTCTGGGCGAACAGCTTCCTGCCCAACGAAGCCGAACGTGAAGACCGCCTGCAAAAAGCCTATTACGCGGAAAACGGTTCCCCGATGCTGCTGGACTACACCCAACGTGAGTTGGCCGATGGCAGCCGCACCGTGGTGGAAACCGAACACTGGCTGGCCGTGGTGCCTTACTGGGCTGCCTGGCCCTTCGAAACGCTGTTGCTGCCAAAAGCTCACGTGCAGCGCATTACGGATCTTAGCGACGTGCAGCGCGACGACCTTGCCCTGGCACTGAAAAAACTGACCAGCCGTTATGACAATCTGTTCCAGTGCTCCTTCCCGTACTCCATGGGCTGGCACGGCGCACCGTTTAACGGCGAAGAGAATCAACACTGGCAGTTGCATGCCCATTTCTATCCGCCGCTGCTGCGTTCTGCGACGGTACGTAAATTTATGGTGGGCTATGAAATGCTGGCGGAAACGCAGCGTGACCTGACGGCGGAACAGGCGGCAGAACGTCTGCGTGCCGTTAGCGACGTCCACTATCGCGAATCAGGAGTCTAAAAAAATGAGTCTGAAAGATAAAACACAATCCCTGTTTGCTGAAAAATTTGGCTACCCTGCCACCCACGTTATCCAGGCACCTGGCCGCGTTAACCTGATCGGTGAACACACCGACTATAACGACGGTTTCGTGCTGCCGTGCGCCATCGATTACCAGACCGTCATCAGCTGTGCAAAGCGTAACGACCGCAACGTCCGCGTGATTGCGGCGGATTATGATAATGAAACGGACGAGTTTTCCCTCGATGCCCCGATTGTGACGCACGACAGCCAGCAGTGGTCTAACTACGTACGCGGCGTGGTGAAGCACCTGCAGAAACGTAACAAGAACTTTGGCGGCGCCGATCTCGTTATCAGTGGCAACGTACCACAGGGGGCAGGCTTAAGCTCCTCTGCCTCTCTGGAAGTCGCCGTGGGAACCGTGTTCCAGCAGCTTTATCATCTGCCGCTGGATGGCGCGCAAATCGCTCTGAACGGTCAGGAAGCAGAAAACCAGTTCGTGGGCTGCAACTGCGGCATTATGGATCAGTTGATCTCCGCGTTGGGCAAAAAAGAGCACGCGCTGCTGATCGACTGCCGCTCGCTTGGCACCAAAGCCGTTCCGCTGCCAAAAGGCGCCGCGGTCATTATTATCAATAGCAACTTTAAACGCACGCTGGTGGGGAGCGAGTACAATACCCGCCGCCAGCAGTGCGAAACCGGTGCGCGCTTCTTCCAGCAACCCGCCCTGCGCGACGTGACGCTTAATGAATTCAATAAGGTGGCCCACGAGCTGGATCCGGTCGTCACCAAACGCGTTCGTCACGTGCTGACGGAGAACGCCCGAACCGTCGAAGCCGCGTCCGCGCTGGCGAAAGGCGATCTGAAACGTATGGGTGAGTTGATGGCGGAATCGCACGCCTCCATGCGCGATGATTTCGAGATCACCGTTCCGCAAATTGACACCCTGGTGGACATCGTCAAAGCCACCATCGGCGAGAAAGGTGGCGTGCGTATGACCGGCGGTGGCTTCGGTGGCTGCATTGTTGCCCTGGTGCCGGAAGAACTGGTTCCTGCCGTCCAGCAGGCGGTAGAGAAACAATACGAAGCGAAAACAGGTATTAAAGAAACGTTCTACGTGTGTAAAGCATCACAAGGAGCCGGACAGTGCTAAACGAAACACCTACCCTTGCACCGGATGGTCTGCCGTATCGCCTGTTAACCCTGCGCAACAGCGCGGGGATGGTGGTTACGCTGATGGACTGGGGTGCAACCCTTCTTTCTGCCCGCGTACCGATGCCGGACGGCAGCGTGCGCGAAACCCTGCTCGGCTGTGCCTCGCCTGAACAGTATGTCAATCAGTCCGCCTATCTGGGCGCGTCTGTAGGGCGCTACGCTAACCGCATCGCGAAGAGCCATTTTGAACTCGACGGCGTGGAGTATTCTCTGCTTCCAAGCCAGGGTGAGAACCAGCTGCACGGCGGTCCGGACGGGTTTGATAAACGCCGCTGGAAGATTGTTCGGCAAAACGATGGGGAAGTGTTGTTCTCACTGGATTCGCTTGATGGCGATCAGGGCTTCCCGGGGAACCTTATCGCCTCCGCGCGCTTTACGCTGACCGACGACAACCGTATCGCCATTGAATACCGTGCGACGGTCGACAAGCCGTGTCCGGTCAACCTGACCAATCACGCGTACTTTAATCTGGACGGTAACCAGTGCGACGTGCGTAACCACAAGCTGCAGATCCTGGCGGATGCGTATTTGCCGGTTGACGAGATGGGAATTCCTTATCAGGGCCTCAAAGACGTGAGCGGAACCAGCTTTGACTTCCGCAGCGCGAAGACTATCGCCCAGGATTTCCTGAGCGATGACGATCAGCGCAAGGTGAAAGGTTACGACCACGCTTTCCTGCTGCAGGCAAAAAGTGATATCAGCCAGCCTGCAGCACAAGTCTGGTCTGCGGATGAGAAGCTGCAGATGACGGTGTATACCACAGCCCCTGCACTGCAATTCTACTCAGGCAACTACCTTGGCGGCACGACGGCGCGCGAACACGATGAGTATAGCGACTGGCAAGGCCTGGCGCTGGAGAGCGAGTTCCTGCCGGACAGCCCCAATCATCCGGAATGGCCGCAGCCAGACTGTGTGCTGCGCCCGGGAGAAGAGTACGTCAGCGTGACGGAATACCATTTTATCCCGCATTGATTTCCAGCCCTCCTGTCGGAGGGCTTTTTTCTGCTCGCCTTGCTGAAAATAGCGCCGATCGCAGACAAAATCATAACCCTGGATTCACAAGCATCTTACACTCAGAGACTATTTTCGCTATGGTTAGGGTTAAGCGTTGCTGGTGGCACCGCCACGGCAATATAATGAGAATTGTTATCATTCTAAAAATGCTTGAGGAGTAAGAGATGGCTATTACTAAGCTGGTTCTGGTGCGTCACGGCGAAAGCCAGTGGAACAACGAAAACCGCTTTACCGGTTGGTACGACGTTGATCTGTCTGAGAAAGGCGTAAGCGAAGCAAAAGCAGCAGGTAAACTGCTGAAGGAAGAAGGCTTCAGCTTTGATTTTGCTTACACCTCTGTGCTGAAACGTGCCATCCACACCCTGTGGAACGTGCTGGACGAACTGGATCAGGCCTGGCTGCCGGTTGAGAAATCCTGGAAACTGAACGAGCGTCACTACGGTGCGCTGCAGGGCCTGAACAAAGCGGAAACTGCTGAGAAATATGGCGACGAGCAGGTTAAACAGTGGCGTCGTGGCTTCGCAATCACCCCACCAGAGCTGAGCAAAGATGACGAGCGTTACCCGGGTCACGACCCGCGTTATGCGAAACTGACCGACGCTGAGCTGCCAACCACCGAGAGCCTGGCGCTGACCATCGATCGCGTTGTGCCTTACTGGAACGAAACAATTCTGCCACGCCTGAAAAGCGGCGAGCGCGTGATCATCGCAGCTCACGGTAACTCCCTGCGTGCGCTGGTGAAATACCTTGATAACATGGGTGAAGACGAAATCCTCGAACTGAACATCCCGACTGGCGTACCGCTGGTGTATGAGTTCGACGAAAACTTCAAGCCAATCAAACACTACTATCTGGGTAACGCAGAAGAGATCGCGGCGAAAGCAGCGGCCGTTGCGAACCAGGGTAAAGCGAAGTAATTTTCGCCGGACATAAAAAAAGCGCGGAACCTTCCGCGCTTTTTTATTTGTGCCTGATTATTCAGCCGCGACGGGCTTTTACCGCATTCGCCAGCTGACGCAGGATCGTGTCGGTATCTTCCCAGCCGATGCAGGCATCCGTCACGCTCTTGCCATAGACAAGCGGCTCGCTGCCTTCCAGATTCTGGTTACCTTCAACCAGATGGCTTTCGATCATCACCCCAATCACCGCCTTCTCACCGCTGGCAATCTGCTGGCAGACATCTGCCCCCACTTCCATCTGCTTTTTAAACTGCTTGCTGGAGTTGGCGTGGCTGAAGTCGATCATCACCTGCGGTGGCAGCCCGGCCTTGTCCAGACCGACTTTCACTTCCGCCACATGTTTTGCACTGTAGTTTGGCTCTTTGCCGCCGCGCAGAATGATATGGCAATCACCGTTACCGCTGGTGTTAACGATGGCGGAGTGACCCCATTTGGTCACAGAGAGGAAGCAGTGCGGTGCCCCGGCAGCGTTGATAGCGTCAATAGCTACCTTGATAGTGCCATCAGTCCCGTTTTTAAACCCAACCGGGCAAGAGAGACCGGACGCCAGTTCGCGGTGAACCTGCGATTCCGTGGTACGTGCGCCAATTGCGCCCCAGCTCATCAGGTCTGCCAGGTATTGCGGCGTGATCATGTCCAGAAACTCACCGGCTGCCGGCAGGCCACTGTCGTTGATCTCCAGCAGCAGCTTGCGCGCAATGCGCAGACCGTCGTTAATCTGGAAGCTGTTGTCCATGTGCGGATCGTTAATCAGCCCTTTCCATCCCACGGTGGTACGCGGTTTTTCAAAGTAAACGCGCATGACGATTTCCAGCTCGTCTTTCAACTCTTCTCGCAAGGTGAGCAAACGGGCCGCGTACTCTTTCGCGGCTGCCGGGTCGTGAATAGAACAAGGACCAATCACCACCAGAAGACGATCGTCATTACCTTTCAGGATCTTATGGATCGCTTTACGAGCATGAGAAACCGTGTTTGCGGCATTTTCAGTGGCGGGGAATTTCTCAAGGAGTGCTACAGGAGGTAATAACTCGTTGATCTCTTTGATACGTAAATCGTCATTCTGATAATTCATTTTCTTTCCAGCTCTGCCATAACTCTAGTCGTGAATGCAATCCTTTCAATCTAACTTGCTCGCCGCTTAGTGTAAACCGCCTTTTACACTCTCTCCCGGATTTGCAGAAACAGACCCAAAAATAGGTTTGTCTAACACATTAAAAACTCTACACTTAACCTAAAATGAACCAGGAAAATAGATATGGCGCACTCTCATTCTCACGCTTCCGGGGACGAAAACGCTAAACGACTGATGCTAGCCTTTGGCGTCACCGCAACCTTCATGATTATCGAGGTCATTGGCGGCCTGGTTTCCGGCTCTCTGGCGCTTCTGGCCGATGCCGGACATATGCTGACCGATGCCGCAGCCCTGCTCTTCGCCCTGCTGGCCGTGCAGTTCGCTCGTCGTCCACCGAATGCGCGCCACACCTTCGGCTGGCTGAGGCTGACCACCCTCGCCGCGTTTGTTAACGCCATTGCACTGGTGGTCATTACCGTTCTTATCGTCTGGGAGGCCTTCCAGCGTTTCAGACACCCGCAACCCGTTGCGGGGATGACAATGATGGTCATCGCCGTGGCAGGGCTGTTGGCTAATATTCTGGCTTTCTGGATTTTGCACCGAGGAAGTACGGAAAAGAACCTCAACGTGCGTGCGGCGGCCCTGCATGTGCTGGGTGATTTGCTCGGTTCAGTGGGCGCGATTGTGGCCGCGCTGGTAATCCTCTATACCGGCTGGACGCCTGCCGACCCGATTCTTTCAGTGCTGGTGTCGTGTCTGGTGCTGCGTAGCGCCTGGCGACTGCTGAAGGAGAGCGTCAATGAACTGCTTGAAGGTGCACCAACATCAATAGATATTGCTGAGTTGAAACGTAACCTGCACCGCTCTGTCCCGGAAGTCCGCAATGTGCATCACGTGCACGTCTGGCTGGTGGGAGAGAAACCGGTTATGACATTGCACGTTCAGGTGATCCCACCTCATGACCATGATGCGCTGCTTGAACGGATCCAGCACTTTCTTGAACATCACTATGAGATTGGTCATGCGACCATCCAGATGGAGTATCAGCCATGTAACGGGCCGGACTGCCACCTGAATGAGGCGCAGTCCGGCCATTCACATCATCACCATTAGCTGGAAAGCGCGTGAGAGCCTCGCTCACGCGCGCTGTTAATCCACATCCGGCTACCGTTCAACGCAATGAAGGTCAGCAGCAGATATTCCAGTGACATCGCATAGACGCCCTGCTGGGCGAAGATCACCACGCTGATGACATTGATGATGACCCATAGCAGCCAGTTCTCAACGTACTTACGGGTCATCAGGATCATCGCGGCAATCGACAACACCATCATGCAGGAATCCCAGAACGGGAAAGCATCTGGCTGAAGCGAAGGCATAGCCACATTCAACCCCATACCAGACATCACCGAGACCGCTATGCGGGTCAGGAAAGCAAATACCGGGTTGATGTAGACAGTCATTAAACCAATGGCGACCACGCAGGCGACAAACCAGGCGATAGCTTTAGGCAAGGGCAGCCAGCGGATTTGCAGCTCGGCCTCCTGCTGGCTGTTCTGACGCGACCACGCGTACCAGCCGTAAATGTTGGCAGCGAAAAAGAACAGTTGCAAAAGCAGGCTGGCGTATAGCTGGATCTGGAAGAAGATAATCGCAAACAGCGTGACGTTAATCAGCCCAAACGCGTAATTGCTGATCTTCTCAAGGCTTGCCAGCCAGATACAGAGTAAACCAGCCAGCGTGCCTACGGCCTCAATCCATGACAGGTCATAGCCACCTGCACCAATCGGTATATGAACCAGAATGTTCTGTGTGCTAAAAAAATCCATCTCTTCCCCAGGGCGTTTTGAATTAAGTACGTAGTGTAGCCGCAAAATCCAGCATGCGGTTAAGCGGAATTAACGCACCTTCACGCAGAGCAGCGTCCACATGGATTTCATGTGCAGCACCGCCTGTCTCGAGCCCTTCAGCAATCGCCTTCAGGCCATTCATCGCCATCCATGGGCAATGCGCGCAGCTGCGACACGTTGCTCCCTCACCAGCTGTAGGCGCTTCCAGAAGCTCTTTCTCCGGCACGGCCTGCTGCATCTTATAGAAGATACCGCGATCGGTTGCCACGATGAGCTGTTTATTGGGTAGCGTCCTGGCCGCGTTGATAAGCTGGCTGGTTGAGCCCACGGCATCCGCCATGTCGACAATAGACTGCGGTGATTCAGGGTGAACAAGAATGGCGGCGTCAGGATAAAGCGCCTTCATGCGCGCCAGTGCCTGGGTTTTGAATTCATCGTGCACAATGCAGGCGCCCTGCCAGCAGAGAACATCTGCCCCCGTCTGCTTCTGGACATAATTTCCGAGATGGCGATCGGGCGCCCAGATAATTTTCTCGCCCAGACTGTCCAGATGTTCAATCAGCTCAACGGCGATACTTGACGTGACCACCCAGTCAGCCCGCGCTTTTACCGCCGCAGAGGTATTAGCGTAGACCACCACGGTCCGGTCAGGATGGGCGTCACAGAAGGCCGCGAATTCGTCAATCGGGCAGCCAAGATCGAGTGAGCACTCAGCATTAAGCGTCGGCATCAGAATGGTTTTTTCAGGGCTCAGGATCTTCGCCGTTTCGCCCATAAAACGTACGCCAGCAACCAGTAACGTCGAAGCGGGATGTTTTGCACCGAAGCGTGCCATTTCCAGTGAGTCAGAAATACAGCCTCCGGTCTCTTCCGCCAGCTGCTGAATTTCCGGGTCGGTGTAGTAATGGGCCACCATCACCGCGTCTCGCTCTTTGAGAAGTCGCTTGATCTTCTCACGGTAGAATTGCTTTTCATCCAGGCTCAGCGGGACAGGCTTTGGCGGAAACGGATAGATTGCGGCTTCAGGATCAAACATCACACTCATTATGGCTTCTCGTTTTACTGGCTTAACAATATTGCCTTTCTTTTGCATGACATAGCAAAACGGACGGCAATTGTGTTTTGTATACTAAACAAGATAGCGAATTTGAGAGGAAATGTCATCGGAATGGATAGCAAAAAGGCGCCTTTAGGGCGCCTTTTTACACTGGTGGGTCGTGCAGGATTCGAACCTGCGACCAATTGATTAAAAGTCAACTGCTCTACCAACTGAGCTAACGACCCCTTGCGGGAATTTTTTCTTCGAAGTGGTGGGTCGTGCAGGATTCGAACCTGCGACCAATTGATTAAAAGTCAACTGCTCTACCAACTGAGCTAACGACCCATTCGGGTGCTGACTTCGAAGATTTTTACTCGGTGCCACTTTAAAGTGGTGGGTCGTGCAGGATTCGAACCTGCGACCAATTGATTAAAAGTCAACTGCTCTACCAACTGAGCTAACGACCCGAGTGGTGGGTGATGACGGGCTCGAACCGCCGACCCCCTCCGTGTAAAGGAGATGCTCTACCAACTGAGCTAATCACCCACTCTGTACTGCCGGTAATGCGTTAAGTGGTGGGTCGTGCAGGATTCGAACCTGCGACCAATTGATTAAAAGTCAACTGCTCTACCAACTGAGCTAACGACCCACTTTTACGCTGTTTTCACGTTGTTTGATATCCCGTGGCAACGGCGGCATATATTACTGATTTAAGAATTCAGCGCAACAAAAATTTCGATGAAGATCACTTAACTGCTTAGTAATCATGCTGCACGACCAGAAATAACGCGATTTCTGGTCATGCGATAATCATCCCATCGAATTCAGACGTTTTTGCGCCTGCTTAGCACCTTCGGTACCCGGGAATTTTGAGACCACCTGCTGATAAACCGCTTTGGCTTTCGCAGTGTCGCCTTTGTCCTGCATGATCACGCCGACCTTATACATCGCATCTGGCGCTTTTGGCGATTTCGGGTAATTTTTCACCACAGAGGCAAAATAAAACGCCGCATCGTCCTTTTTACCCTTGTTGTAATTCAGCTGACCAAGCCAGTAGTTCGCATTTGGCTGATAAGTGGAATCAGGGTATTTCTTAACAAAGTTCTGAAACGCCGCAATCGCGTCATCCTGACGAGATTGATCCTGTACCAGGGCAATGGCCGCGTTATAGTCTGTATTCGCGTCACCGCTTTGTACAGGCGCTCCTGTTGAAGCAGAAGCATCAGCCGCCGGGGCTGGCGCAGAAGTCGCCGCTCCGCTCTGATCGCCTGCTGCCGGCTGTGCTTGTGCTGCACCACCACCACTGCTCAGGCTATCAATCTGCAACAAGATTTGCTTCTGGCGTTCCACAACCTGATTAAGCTGATACTGGCTTTCCTGAATTTGCCCACGGAGAGAGTCAATATCGTTTTGGTTATCGGAAAGTTGTTGCTGGAGTTGGGTTAAAAGCTGGCTGTGAGCGTTAGAAATACGCTCGAGTTGAGTGACCCGGTCTTCTACCGAGCCTGAGCCGACACTACTGATTGGTGCCTGAGCAAAAGCGGCCCAGGGGGCCGCTATTCCAACCAGTAACGACAGACTCAACAGATGATGTCTGAAGTTACTGCTCATGCAATTCTCTTAGTAAACCAGTACGGCACGACGGTTTTTGGAGTAAGCCGCTTCGTCGTGACCCAGTACTGCAGGTTTTTCTTTACCGTAAGAAACGATGGAGATCTGGTCAGCAGAAACGCCTTTACCCTGCAGGTACATTTTAACAGCGTTAGCACGACGTTCACCCAGGGAGATGTTGTACTCAGGAGTACCACGTTCGTCCGCGTGACCTTCTACGGTGACTTTGTAAGATGGGTTGCTACGCAGGAAGTTAGCGTGCGCATCCAGCATCGCAGCGAAGTCAGAACGGATGTCGTATTTATCCAGATCGAAGTAAACGATGTTGTTCTGCTGCAGCTGCTGCATCTGAAGACGCGCTTGCTCTTCAGAAGACATGTTGCCATTGCCGTTCGCGTCCATACCGGTGCCGGCACCCATCATGCCTTCGCCGCTCTGGTCATTGCTTGCGTTCTTGTTGGAAGAACACGCTGCGATTGCCATTACAGGCAGAGCGATCATCAGCCCCTTCAGCACTTTGTTCAGTTGCATTTCTATGATTCCTTTAGTAATCAATTAATTATTATTTACAGATACGGCGACCAGGCAGGTGATTTTACCTGTCCATCAGTTGCCGGAATACGCGCTTTGAAACGCCCATCTGTAGAAACCAGATTCAGCACAGATCCCATCCCCTGAGAAGAGCTGTAGATTACCATCGTGCCGTTAGGTGCCAGACTTGGCGTTTCATCCAGGAACGTTGACGACAGAACTTGCACGCCACCCGCTACCAGATCTTGTTTGGCAATGTGCTGCTGCCCACCGTTGGAGCTCACCATTACCATAAACTTACCGTCGCTGCTCACGTCTGCGTTCTGGTTCTGTGTACCTTCCCAGGAAATACGCTGCGGAGCACCGCCGTTGACATTCACTTTATAGATTTGCGGACGGCCTGCCTGGTCAGAGGTAAATGCCAGATTTTGGCTGTCCGGGAACCATGAAGGTTCGGTATTGTTGCTACGACCATCAGTCACCTGGCGAATCTGGCCAGAACCAATGTCCATCACGTACAGGTTCAGACTACCGGTTTTAGACAGCGCAAACGCCAGTTTAGACCCATCCGGAGAGAATGAAGGTGCACCGTTGTGACGTGGGAACGACGCCACCTGACGAACAGCACCGTTTGCCAGTGTCTGGATAACCAGCGCTGAACGGCCGCTTTCGAAGGTTACATACGCCAGCTTAGAACCGTCCGGAGACCATGCTGGAGACATCAGAGGCTGGGAAGAACGTTTCACCAGGAACTGGTTGTAACCGTCGTAGTCAGAGACGCGCAGTTCGTAAGGGAACTGACCACCGTTGGTCTGAACCACATAGGCAATACGGGTACGGAATGCACCTTTAATGCCTGTCAGTTTTTCGAATACCGCATCACTGGCAGCGTGAGCCGCGTAGCGCAGGTACTGCTTAGTGACCTTGTAGGAGTTCTGTGCCAGAACGGTACCCGGCGCACCACCGGTATCAACCAGTTGCCAGGCCACGTTGTAAGAGCCGTCCGGGTTAGGCGTAACCTGACCCACAACCACGGCATCAATTCCCAGAGCAGACCATGCAGCAGGCTGTACTTCCTGCGCACTGCCCGGCTGCTGAGGCAGACGAGAACGGTCTAACGGGTTGAATTTACCGCTGTTACGCAGGTCAGCCGCCACGATGCCACCAGCATCTTCAGGCGCAGCGCCAGGACCGGCCCACTGGAACGGAACAACCCCGATTGGGCGTGCCGAGTCCACCCCCTGGGTGATCTCGATACGTACTTCTGCGTGCAGTACTGCTGCCCACAGCATTAAAAAACCAAATGCTACACGTAATGCCTGCTTCATCATATCTCCCTTATCCGGGTAACCTTACCCACGATAATTTAGCAGAATGTTAACAAACCCAAATAGACAAAACTACCTGAACCCTGTGACTAAACCTGGTCTATTTTTCCCCGTTTGCACGGGGAAAATGTAACTTAAGGTTTGAAGTCCAGCGGTGCATTTTTGAAGACTTCATAGACTGCCTGAGACGGCGGTTTAGGCATCTTCGCCTGACGCGCTGCCGCCAGAGCCGCAGTACATAAAGCCGGGTCGCCACCTTCAGACTTAATATCTAACAGCATGCCGTCTGGAGCCAGTTTTATACGCAACGTACAGGTTTTGCCGGCATAAGACGACGCATCATAGAATCGGCTTTCAATAGCGGATTTAATCTGCGAGGCATAACCGTTGATTTCAGCTCCTGACGCGCCGTTACTCTTAGTGTTACCACTTCCCGTCGGTGCTGCGTTGTTTCCTTTCGCCCCACCACCAGTTTTCGGCGCATTCTTACCAGAACTGAGATCGCCCAGCAGGTCGTCAACGCCCGCAGCGGCAGCGGCTTTCTCCGCAGCAGCAGCCTTTTTCGCAGCCGCCTTTTCAGCCGCGGCTTTCTTATCGGCAGCAGCCTTCTCTGCTGCAGCTTTTTTGTCAGCTGCAGCCTTTTCAGCGGCTGCCGCTTTCTCTGCAGCGGCTTTCTCTGCGGCAGCGGCTTTCTTCGCGGCGTCAGCAGCAGCTTTTTTCTCTGCTTCCTGAGCAGCTTTCTTAGCGGCTTCGGCTTCAGCTTTCTTCTGAGCATCAGCAGCGGCTTTCTTCGCGGCTTCTGCTTCAGCTTTCTTCTGAGCATCAGCGGCGGCTTTTTTCGCGGCTTCTGCTTCAGCTTTCTTCTGAGCATCTGCGGCGGCTTTCTTCGCGGCTTCCGCTTCAGCTTTCTTCTGAGCATCAGCAGCGGCTTTCTTCGCCGCTTCGGCCGCTAATTTGGCCTGGGCATCAGCCTGCGCTTTGGCGTCCGCTGCGGCTTTTGCTGCCGCTTCTTCTGCCTGCTTTTGCTGTTCCTGGGCTTTCTTCGCAGCCTCTTCAGCTTGTTTCTGCTGCTGTGCCTGCTCTTTCGCCGCTTCCTGCGCCTGCAAACGTTCTTTCTCAAGCTGCTTCAAACGCTCCTGCTCTGCGGCCTGCTTTTCACGCAGTTCTTCCGCTTGCTGTTGCGCCTGTTTTTCACGCTGCTCTTCAGCCCGTTTGGCACTCGCCTTCTGCTGTTGTTGGCGATTATAGTTCTGTACTACCGCACCGGGATCCACCATCACGGCGTCAATGGAAGAGCCTCCACCGCCGCCGGCTGATGCATCAATATGCTCGTCGAACGAACTCCAGATCAGCGCTGCAAAGAGAATAACGTGCAGCACTGCGGAGACGATTATCGCTCGCTTAAGCTTGTCGTTCTGTTCGGTTGCCTTTGACACTATCGGTTCCCAAAAACTACGCGGATGATCAAATAGGTTGAGTCATTAAGCCAACTGACTTAACACCCGCACTATGTAGCAAGTTCAGCGCTTTAATAATTTCATCGTATGGTACGTCTTTCGCGCCACCGATTAAGAAGACCGTTTTCGGATTTGACTCCAGGCGACGCTGTGCTTCAGCAATAACCTGCTCAGGAGGTAACTGATCCATACGATCTTTTTCTACCACCACGCTGTATTGCCCTACGCCGGAAACCTCAATGATGACCGGAGGATCGTCATTGGTGCTCACCGCCTGTGATTCTGTCGCATCCGGCAGATCCACTTCCACGCTCTGGGTAATGATTGGCGCTGTCGCCATGAAGATCAGCAGCAGAACCAACAGCACGTCCAGCAATGGAACGATATTGATTTCGGACTTGAGCTCGCGACGACCTCGTCCACGCGATCTGGCCATGGTTTACCCCTTGTTACTCTCGGTGCTGGTAAACGCCTGACGGTGCAGAATCGCAGTGAACTCTTCCATAAAGTTGTCGTAGTTCAGTTCCAGTTTGTTCACGCGCTGGTTCAGACGGTTGTACGCCATAACCGCTGGGATTGCCGCAAACAGACCGATAGCGGTCGCAATCAGTGCTTCTGCAATACCCGGGGCAACCATCTGCAATGTCGCCTGCTTCACCGCACCGAGTGCGATGAAGGCGTGCATGATCCCCCACACCGTACCAAACAGACCGATATACGGGCTGATAGAACCTACAGTCCCCAGGAAAGGAATGTGCGTTTCAAGGTTTTCCAGTTCACGGTTCATGGAGATACGCATCGCACGCGAGGCACCTTCTACAACCGCTTCCGGCGCATGATTGTTTGCACGATGCAGACGCGCAAACTCTTTGAAACCGCTATAGAAAATTTGCTCGGAGCCTGTAAGGTTTTCACGGCGTCCCTGGCTTTCCTGGTACAGACGAGAAAGCTCGATACCCGACCAGAACTTATCTTCAAACGCTTCAGCTTCACGGCCAGCGGCATTGAGGATACGCGTTCTCTGGATAATGATGGCCCAGGATGCGATTGAAAAACCAATCAAAATCAACATGATAAGTTTAACCAGAAGGCTTGCCTTCAGGAACAAATCAAGGATATTCATGTCAGTCACTGCTTAAACTCCGCGACAATAGACTTAGGAAGCGCACGAGGCTTCATTATGGTTGGATCAACACAGACAATCAGTACCTCAGCTGAGTTCAGTACGGTGTTCTCTGCATTGACTATCCGCTGCGTGAAAACCAGTGAGGTCCCGCGCATTGATGTAATTTCAGTTTGGACTTCGAGCATATCGTCGAGTCTGGCAGGCGCAAAATACTCAAGCGTCATCTTGCGTACCACGAAGGCAACTCGCTCAGCCAACAGCACCTGTTGACTAAAGTGATGATGGCGCAGCATCTCTGTGCGTGCCCGTTCATAAAAAGCAACGTAGCTGGCGTGGTAAACCACACCACCGGCATCGGTATCTTCGTAGTAGACACGAACCGGCCATCGAAACAGCGTTGTATTCACTTTACATCCCGGTAATGCAATAAAAGTTAACTCTTTTAAACTTCGCTACTATACGCGCGGGAAAGGTGGTTTGGAATGGGAGAAAGTAAACGGAGAGTAAATTTTTATGGGCTCGGGTAAGCCCATATCGTTAACGGACATTTCTTATTCAGAAGAAGAAGAAAATCAATCCAGCAAGCAGAACGAGATCGGCAATCAGCGGACAGAAGATGCCCTGCCAGTGAACAGCTTTCGGACGAAAGCCCACGCCGTGAATCACACCTGCGCACACCGCCCACATAATGAGGAAACCATGCCAGATTTCAAGCTCGCTGGTTTTCGCTGCAAAGCGCGAAGGGTCCCAGAAGATACAACCTGCCAGCAGTAATGCCATCACTAAAGAAAGCGCCCGTAACGGGCGCTTATCCATTACCGCATATAACCTTGCGATAATGTTCATTAGTGTTTTTCTTCACCCGCTTTAGTCGCTTCAACGTGCTCAAGCGCCAGGGCAGTGATGACACCAAAAGCACAGGCAAGAAGCGTCCCTAAAATCCATGCGAAATACCACATATTCAGCTCCTTACTTAGTACATAGAGTGGGTGTTGCTTTCGATATGTTCTTTAGTAATACGTCCGAACATTTTCCAGTAACACCAGATGGTGTAGGCCAGAACAATCGGCACGAATACGCAAGCAACATAGGTCATTAAGTTCAGCGTCATATGGCTGGAAGTCGCATCCCACATGGTCAAGCTAGCATTCAGCATGGTGCTGGATGGCATGACGAATGGGAACATTGCAATACCTGCGGTCAGGATTATGCACGCCAGGGTCAGTGAAGAGAACACAAACGCCAGGGCACCTTTTTCCAGACGAGACGTCAGAACCGTCAGCAGCGGCAGCAGCACGCCCAGAGCCGGGATAGCCCACAGTGCAGGCGTCGTGTTGAAGTTCACCAGCCATGCACCGGCCTGACGCGCCACTTCTTTGGTCAGCGGGTTAGACGGCGCAGTATGGTTAATGGCAGATGTCACCACGTAACCATCAATACCGTACACCACCCACACACCGGCCAGGGCGAAGCAGACCAGCGTAACCAGCGCAGCAACCTGAGCCGTCGCGCGAGAACGCAGGTGCAATTCACCGACAGTACGCATCTGCAGATAGGTTGCACCCTGAGTGATGATCATCGCTACGCTCACCACACCCGCCAGCAAACCAAACGGATTCAGCAACTGGAAGAAGTTACCGGTGTAGTAAAGACGCATGTATTCGTCCAGGTGGAACGGTACGCCCTGCAACAGGTTACCGAACGCCACGCCGATCACCAGCGGTGGAACGAAGCTACCAATGAAGATGCCCCAGTCCCACATGTTGCGCCAGCGGGTGTCTTCAATCTTGGAGCGGTAGTCGAAACCAACCGGACGGAAGAATAAAGACGCCAGCACCAGAATCATCGCCACATAGAAACCGGAGAACGCAGCCGCGTAGACCATCGGCCAGGCAGCGAACAGCGCGCCACCTGCGGTGATCAGCCACACCTGGTTACCGTCCCAGTGCGGGGCGATGGAGTTGATCATGATTCGACGCTCGGTGTCATTACGACCGAGGAAACGGGTGAGCATCCCCACCCCCATGTCGAAACCATCCGTGACAGCGAAACCGATCAGCAGAACGCCGATCAACAGCCACCAGATAAAACGCAATACTTCATAATCGATCATTTGATGACTCCTGTCTTAGCGTGCCGGCTGAGTAGTCGCAGTGGACTGCTCGTAGTGATAGCGACCGGTTTTCAGGCTGCTTGGGCCAAGGCGCGCGAACTTGAACATCAGGAACAGTTCAGCCACCAGGAACAGGGTGTACAGACCACAAATCAGCAGCATGGAGAAGATCAGGTCGCCTGCTGTCAGGGAGGAGTTCGCTACCGCCGTTGGCAGCACCTCACCAATCGCCCATGGCTGACGGCCATATTCTGCAACGAACCAACCGGACTCAATTGCGATCCACGGCAGCGGAATACCGTACAGCGCGGTACGCAGCAGCCATTTCTTCTCGCCGATGCGGTTGCGGATAACAGACCAGAAGGACGCCGCAATGATCAGCAGCATGATGATGCCGCAGCCCACCATGATACGGAATGCGAAGTACAGCGGTGCAACACGCGGAATGGAGTCTTTGGTTGCCATCTGGATCTGTGCTTCCGTCGCATCAGACACGTTCGGGGTATAGCGCTTCAGCAGCAAACCGTAACCCAGATCTTTCTTCACGTCGTTGAACTGGTCACGGACGGCCTGATCGGTCGAGCCAGCACGCAGCTGTTCCAGCAGCGCGTAAGCTTTCATACCGTTACGGATACGGCCTTCATGCTGCACCATCAGCTCTTTCAGCCCCGTCACCTGTTTGTCAACAGAACGGGTAGCGATGATACCCAGCGCGTAAGGAATTTGAATGGCGAAGTGGTTTTGCTGCGCATCCTGATCCGGGATACCGAACAGGGTAAAGGCAGCAGGGGCCGGTTGCGTTTCCCATTCAGCTTCGATAGCAGCCAGCTTGGTTTTCTGCACGTCACCCATTTCGTAACCGGATTCATCACCCAGGACGATAACAGAGAGGATTGCAGCCATACCGAAACTTGCAGCGATGGCGAAAGAGCGCTTAGCAAATGCAAAGTCACGACCACGCAGCATGTAGTAAGAACTGATACCCAGGATAAACATCGCGCCGCACACATAGCCAGATGCCACGGTGTGAACGAATTTAACCTGCGCAACCGGGTTCAGGACCAGCTCGGCAAAGCTGACCATCTCCATACGCATAGTTTCGAAGTTGAAATCAGACGCGATTGGGTTTTGCATCCAGCCGTTCGCCACCAGGATCCACAGCGCGGACAGGTTCGAACCTAATGCCACCAGCCAGGTCACTGCCATGTGCTGGACTTTACCCAGACGGTCCCAACCGAAGAAGAACAGACCTACAAAGGTGGATTCGAGGAAGAAGGCCATCAAACCTTCAATGGCCAGCGGCGCACCGAAGATATCCCCTACATAGTGGGAATAGTAAGACCAGTTAGTCCCGAACTGGAACTCCATGGTCAGACCGGTTGCCACGCCCAGTGCGAAGTTGATACCAAACAACTTGCCCCAGAACTTGGTCATATCTTTATAAATCTGTTTGCCGGAGAGAACGTATACCGTTTCCATGATGGCCAGCAGGAACGCCATACCGAGCGTCAGTGGCACAAACAGGAAGTGGTACATCGCGGTCAAGGCAAACTGTAAGCGCGACAGTTCGACTATATCTAACATCATGACTCCTTGCTCATCGCATGAAGACTCCGAGAGTGAACCCCGTCAGAGAGAGATCCACACGCATGCCCCAATACAAATTATTCGCATCCCTGTCGTCGTTATTACCCTGAGGAAGGATAAAAACGATGACGTTAGGTTACAAATACGTTAATAAAAAACTCAAATTGATCCCGCAAATATAATACGCTGCAAAACCCTTACAATAAACAGGTTTTTATTGAATCACATTTACGTTTTTCGACGGTGATCAATTTATAGCAAAATTACCACTTTTCGGCCATTTTGATCGGGGACAATTTAGCGCTTTTCATCGTCTTTTTCCAAGGATTAAACTTTGATTTAAATCAAAAACAAACCTCAATGTTAACCATGTTTAATCATGGTAAGAATGGTGAAATTCTTGTTAATGACATGTGCATTCAAAAGTGTAATTGGTTATCGAAGACGGAAAAAAATATGAACAGAAGTGATTTTAATTAACGCAGCGGAACAATGCCATTTCACGAAGAGGCAAACACTAAAGGATAGTCTTCCCTAATTATTTTTCCATTTTTCTTCTGCAATACCGCAAAATTACATTTAATTCACTTTTATTACCCCATAAGTTAACACCGCGTCGTAACTATTTAGTGTAAAAGGCCACATTACCTGTGGCCTTTTCAGGCATCACCGCTATCGGTCGATAAGGAAGCTAAAAGTGCGCGACTCCCCAGGTCTAAACGCCCCCACAATGCCCTGCTCCTCTTCCCTGCCCGTTATCCGTTCATTCATATCCGTCTCGCAGCACCGTTTCACCGTCGGGTTCACGGATAACGTCGTGTCACATGCGCTGAACGCCGAAGGGTTGAACAGGCGAAGAATAAGCTCGTCCCGATCTTCCGCCTTCTTGAGGGCACTGAGCACGCATCCCGTGGGCGAAAGAGCTAACAGACTGTAACTTTCCGGCGTGGTAAACGACGAACAATTCAGTTTCATCGCATCCCAGGGAATTTTGTTGTAGCACTGCACGGGCGTTAACCACGATTTGGCCTGCTGCGCGACACCCGCGTTTTCCGGCGTTCCACTGAAACTGAACAGGCTAAAACGACAGGTTAACCGGCCGCGCACCTGAGAGTCAGGAACGGGCAGTTTGATCCCCGACGGTCTGCCTGGCCGCAACAACAGATCCTCCTTGCCGAGTAATCCCACGCCGCGCAGTAGGGTCAAGGCAAAGGCTTTTTTGTTCTCACCCACCACCTCAAATTCGCGCAGACCCTCAGTGAACAGCGCAAGTCCGTTTCGCCTTTCCCGAAGAACGGCGTAGTTCAGTAGATTCCAGACGGGCACCGGCGCTTCTTTCCAGCCCTCTTCCTGCCAGTTTTCCATCGCCGGGTCCTGTACCGGGCGGGTGATCGAACCAAACTGCGTATCAGACAGCACCTCTTGCGTGGTAAATGGCGTAGGGATGAGCACCCGTACACGGTGATCATCAGCCTGATTATCCAGACGCACGTCAACATCAATGCGCCTGCTGTTGTGCGTGAGAGTGACTTCAAACGCTACGTCAAGAGACCCCTTTCGCTGACGCGCCGAACGCTCGGCCAGATTTGCCGGAACGGCGAGCCGATGATGGATTATCGCCCTGCTCCGCCAACCCTCATGCACCACCTCAACTTCGTGCTCGCCCTGTGCTGAAGTGAGTCTCCACTCTTCCCGAGAAGGCGAGTAGTCGTATTCATCGCCATCATCAGAGCTCTCTTCGATTTCCAGTACGCGGTCATAAATAAGCCCGGTTTCTTTGTCGCGCAGGCGCAGCGTACCGTCGTCATTTAAGTCAATCTGCCAGAAGGCGTTTTCAAGTAGGGACTCGGTGTTTTCCAGCGGAGAGAGCATCTTCCCTGCTACGTTAGGTTCGATAAGCAGCGTTCGATACCCCATCGACGGCAGGATTTGATTCAACTGGATATCAAACTCCATAAACGGTTCGTAATTACCATAATGGACAATCTGCCGGTCAATAAGACCTGGGTCGAGTTCACGTGAACTACTGATGAAATATGGTATCTCGTTGCCTTTCTCATCAAGCAGACGGAACTGGCTCGCGCGCAGACGTATCGTGGTGTTCATCACCTCTTCACGCGGCCAGGGCATCAGGTTGAACATGACCAGCTTATCGGTATCACTTTGCGGCATGTTGTCGACAATCTTGCGCATATAGAAACGCGACAGATTATCGGCCATGTCTTCGGCCAGTTCGAACCGGGAGACAATCTCTCGATGCACCTTGTCGCTGCAGCAGCAGCCGATGCTATCGTGAGCGTGGTTTTTGAGGATCTCTTTCCACATTTTTTCCAGTAAACCGTGGTGATAGTCGAAGCCCAGCGCCCAGGCGAGCGTCGCCAGCGGCTCAAGGATGTTGACGATTTTGTTCTCAATGCGCGCATGGGCGATTTTGATGTCCATGCGTGTCGAGCCGATTGTCCGGTGCACGCGCATGTATTTCCCGTCAATAAACTCCCCTTTCAGCGTCGCCAACTCCCCACGGCGTGCCTCAATATGTTCAAAGACGTCCTCAAACCGACTCATTCCAAATTGACGCTGCGGATAGATTTCACGAAGCTTATCCATCACCGCAAAAATATTCTGCTGTAATGGCATCTGGTCGTGACCGTTAGGCAGCAAAATCTCTTTGGTGACGGAGGCGTTTTCCAGCACGTCAAAATAGCTGTCGAGCCGTTTTCGCAGCCCGGCTTCGTCCTCCGGTAAGTACTTACCAATCGCGTAGCCCAACGGCAGCACCTGTGTCGTCACTTCACTGCCGTCTGTACTCTGCCATAAAAACTCGGTTTTATCGGTTCCGTGACGTTCAGAACACCCACGCCAGAACAGGGCACGGGTGATGCCAAACCCGTTGTAGATATGCGGAAGTTGCCCGGACATACCAAACGAGTCCGGCAGATAACCGATTTTCATCGGCTCGCCGAACGCCATACAGTCGCGAATGCCGTACATCAGGTTACGGACAATCGACTCACCGCTGACAATCGTGGTATCGGTCTGGGTATACCACGGACCGATAATCAGCTTTCCACGCTCGACCAGCGCCTTCACCCGTGGCCGGTTTTCAGGCACCACGGCGAAGTAATCCTCCAGTACCGCCGTCTGCCCATCAAGGACATAATATTTATATTCGTCATCCTGCTCGAGGCGGGTCAGGATCTCTTCCATATTATTGACCAGAAGAATACGCGACTCCTCGGTGGTGAAGTACCACTCACGGTCCCAGTGCATATGCGGCGTAATATGAACGCGAGATACAGCTTTCATCTTCGTTTCCTGTTAGTGAGTTTTAAGGCGTAACGTCTTCTGTCATGTATTTGCCCTTTCTGACGGCCTGACGTCGCCAGAACAGCAAAACGAGCGTAGAGAGGGTGGTACCTGCCAATGCCGCAGCGAACCAGCCTGCCGCAGCGACCACACCACCCAGCCCCGCGTCATGAAGTAAAAAGAGGGAGAAAATACCCGCCCCTGGCGTAGACAACCCGATCCCCATCGCACCCACTATTGCGCCCGTTGCCATCGATCCAAGCACAAACGAACCAATAACCCGGACAGGATCTTCAATCGCCATTGGGATCGCCCCTTCTGTGATACCCGCCAGCCCGAGAAGCCACGTTGATTTACCGGTTTCGATTTCAAACTGTTTGAAGAGGTGCGGGGCCAGCATCGTTGACGCCGTGACGGTAAAGGCCGATACCATTTTTACAGAGGCAAAAATGGCGTAAGGGCCATATACACCGTTGGCCATTGCCCCCAGACAGAATGCGTACGCTGCTTTATTGACAGGCCCGCCCAGATCGAACGAACACATAAAACCGAGGAGCGTACCGAGCAATAGCGCATTGGCGCCGGATAGACCGTTAAGCCAGGCCGTCAGAGAGTTGTTCAGCCATGCCACCGGCTCGCCAATCACAAACAGCATCAGGCTGCCCGCGCCCAGCACACCGAGAACCGGGTAGAGGTAATAGGTTAAGAAACCGTTGTAGCGATTATTGAGACGAATATGGTTCTTCACCCAACGCATCAGATAACCCGCAATCAAACCACCTGCGATCGCCCCCAAAAAACCTGAACCGATCATGTTGGCAGCAAGACCGGCAGCGAAGCCTGGAGCCAGCGCGGGTTTATCCGCAAGCGAGTACGCGGTGTAGGCTGCCAGCACAGGCACCATCAAAATGCCGAGCATGCCGCCGCCAAGTTTGCGGTACATCCACAGCCACGAATTTTCCTGATCGAACAGATGCTGCAGTCCAAAGATCTGCGCCAGTAACACTGCGACGGCCAGCACAGTGCCCCCGGCGACAATAAGCGGCACTGCAAAGGAGATCCCGCTGAGAAGCGCCTGCTTGAGTTCCGTTTTAACGCTCTTTCTCGCCTCGGTTTCTGTTTGCACAGGGCGCGCCACCGGTGAGGGCTGTAATGCGAGCGCGCGCTCAATCAACGCCTCAGCATGTCGCAGCGGTTCCGCGACAGGCACTGATAGCGAGGGAATCCCCTGAAAACGCTCACTTTCCTTGATAGCCACCTCTGTCGCAAAAATACAGGCGCGAGCCTCCTGCAGTTGCTCAGGGGTAAGGCGTCCTTCAATGCCGTTCGCCCCCTGTTTTTCAACCACCACGTTCACGCCGAGTTTGCGCCCGGCTTTTTCAAGGTACTCAGCAGCCATGTAGGTATGCGCAATCCCGGCCGGACACGCCGTCACACAGACAACAGTGGACGCATCTTCTGACGCGATAACGTCTTCATCCTGTGGCGCATCATTTAACGCGGCAATCAGCGCTTCTGCCGTGGTTGCCTCCATCACCCGCGCCCGGAGGGCATCATCCGCCAGGCGAGACGTCAGCTCCGTTAACACCTGAATATGCGTTGAGCCCGCCTCAGCCGGGGGAATGGCGAGCAGGACAATCAGCTCGACGTTTTCCGGGCCATCAACGCCTTCCCAGGCCAGCGGCTCCCGTAATGTTGCCACCGCAAAAGCGGCGTCTTTCACTGCGCCAGATTTGCCATGCGGTACCGCCAGGCCTTCTCCCAGCGCGGTAGGGCCAAGTGATTCCCGGTGAAAGACGTCGGTCAAAAATGTCTCGCCGTCCGCAATTTTGCCCAGTGCCACCAGCCGCTGAGTGAGCTGGCGTATTGCCTCATCACGGCTGGTATACCGCGCCAGCACGCAGACTGCGCTGGGGTGGGTCAGGGTCGTCAGGTCCATAAAGATCCTCACACTCAATGGTTATTGTTCGGGATCGAGTGTGGCAGACAAAACAATACATTTATGTGATCATTTTCACCTAAAAAACATTATTTGTATTTAATTTGTATTGTTTACAAATTTTAGTCTGAGGGCATAATTCCGTTAAAAGGTATTAGAAAGGCAGATGATATGGGCAACAAACCGATGTACCGACAGATAGCCGATGCGCTTCGCGAGCAAATCAACGCCGGTGAGTTAAAACCTGGTGATGCGTTACCAACGGAATCCAGTCTGCAGGACGCCTTTAGCGTGAGTCGGGTAACGGTGAGACAGGCGCTGAAGCTGCTCACCGAAGAGCACATTATCGAAAGCATTCAGGGCAGCGGCTCCTACGTCAAAGAGGAGCGCGTTAATTACGACATTTATCAACTCACCGGCTTTTACGAAAAACTGGCGGATCGAAATGTTGATACCCATAGCGACGTCAAAACATTCGAAGTGATCAAAGCAGATGAGAAACTCGCGGAAAAACTGAACATTCGCCCTGATGACAACGTCTGGCATATCAAACGCGTGCGTTTTATTAAGCAAAAACCTGTGAATCTGGAAGAGACGTGGATGCCGCTGGCAATGTTCGACGACCTCACCTGGGCCGTGATGGAAAACTCCAAATATCATTACATCGAACAGATTAAAAAGATGGTTATCGACCGCAGTGAGCAGGAGGTCATTCCCGTGATGCCCTCTGCCGAGGTCGTGAATGCTCTGGGGATCGATGCGGCAAAACCTGTCCTCGAAAAAATCTCCCGCGGCTATCTCAGTGATGGACGCGTATTTGAATACAGCCGTAATACCTTCAAAAGTGATGACTACAAATTTACGCTCGTAGCGAAACGTAGACACTAAACGTACATGAATGACAAAAACCCGGTGCTAAACCGGGTTTTCAGGGTAATAATCGCGTTTAAAGCGTAAACGTCATACCAATGCGATAGCGCGACTCAGAGACATTATCCTCACCTTCATAGTAGCCCTGCTGATCTAAATAGTCGTATTCAACATAGGGACTAAACCATTCGTTCCACTTATACCGCAGTGTAAATGCATTCTCAGTTGCCCAGGTTTTATTATTTTTATAGGTGTAATCCTCATTGGCATGCTTATATGCTGTGCCCTGATATAAGAAACTCCATTCGCGATTAAATTTATAACCCACAAAGATGTCGAGACGATTAACGCTGTCGCGATGTGACTCTCCCTCATCGTTAACAGTCTCATAAGTATTATAATCGTATCGGTAACGCAAACCGAGACTCCAGTCAGCTCCGGGTAGATAGTTGACCCTGATATAGGGACGAATCTGAGTGCCTTTACTGCTCCAGTGGTAAATCCCCCCGGGTTGTAGATTCCACTTATCGGCAAACCGCCAGGTATAATTAGTCTCTATCTCGTTATAGTCAGTTGTGCTGTCACCAAAAGAGTGAGCACTGTCGGACTTATCGGAACCATTTGTACCCTTTCCGTTATTTTTATTGTTTTTATTATCCATCTCCGCGCTTGCCCACCAGCCGTTAGCCCAGCTCTCACTGATCTTATACCGCGACTCATAGGAGTGGCTCCCGGTTTTATAGCCGCCCCGGAGATCAAACGTTAGCGCATGGCTCGCCAGCGGCAACCCAGCAGCGAAGAGAATCAGAAAACGTAATGGATTTTTTTGCATAACAGACCTTCATCCTTTTAAGAAAAGAAAACTCATTGCCATAAACAAATAAAATCAACAGCCATCAACCCGCAATTTTCGAGAATCATATTTATCTACAAATTAAAATCACGAACATTGTTTCACAAACAAGATCGTGATCATAAAAATTATCAAAACACAGTTTTAATAACTTAAAGTGTAAAATAAAGACCTCCCATGAATTATTCACCAAATAAATATAAGTTTTATCGACTTATAAAACAGTTAACAAAAACAAACAGAATCCTCTTCCAACCACCCAAACCAAACAAAATGAAATATTGTTTCAAAACTGAGATCGAGATCATGAACACCTCCATCACCAGTCCATAAAATGAAATGAAACATTGTTTTATTTTAACTAAAGCTAATTATCAACGGACAAGGTGAATGTTGTGAAGATCAAAAAACTGCGCTGGTACATTATCTCACTCGTCATGTTAGGTACGATTATCAACTACTTAGCCAGGAGCACGCTCGGCGTCGCAGCACCAGAAATGATGAAAACGCTGAATCTCTCCAGCGAGCAGTACTCATGGATTGTGTCGGTCTTTCCATTCACCTATGCCATCGGCGGGATCGCCTGCGGTTTTGTGATCGATAAATTCGGCTTGCGAGTCAGTTTTGCTGTACTGGCCGCGCTGTGGTCTTTGTGCAACATGCTGACGGCATTATTTAGCACATGGTTCCCCATTGCCGCATTGCGCGGGGGCCTGGGCCTGACCGAAGCCGCCTTCAACCCTGCGGGTATGAAAGTCACCGCCGAGTGGTTTCCGGCAAAGGAGCGCGGCTTAGCCTGCGGCGTTTACAGCCTCGGTACCTCCGTCGGTGCCATGCTGGCCCCGCCACTGGTTGTCTGGGCGATTGTTAACTACAACTGGGAAATGTCTTTTGTTGTCACCGGCGCCATCGGCGTTGTTTGGGCCATTCTGTGGGCGGTGTTTTATCGCTCCCCGGAGTCGCATCCTGCGCTGCTGAAGGAAGAGCACGAAGAGGTCATGGCCGATCAAATAGAAGTGGTTAAAGAGAAAGCCTCCCTGATGTCCATGATCAAGGATAAAAGCTTGTGGGCCATCTCCTTACCGCGTTTTATGGCCGATCCGGCATGGGGGACGCTGCACTACTGGATGCCGCTCTACCTGGTGACGGTGCGCCACATGAACATGAAAGAAATCGCCATGTTTGCCTGGCTCCCCTTCCTGACCGCTGACCTGGGTTGCCTGGCTGCGGGTTACATTTCGAAGTTTCTGAATAACCGCGGCGTGCATATTGTTAACGCCAAACGCATCACTTTTACGTTTGCCGCCCTGCTGATGCTGTCGATGGCTGGCGTTGGTTTCGTCAGTAATGTCTATGTGGCCATTGCGCTGTTCTGTATTGCCGGGTTCGCCCATCAGTGTCTGTCCGTTACGGTGATCAGCATGTCATCCGACCTGTTCCCAAGACAAAAAGTCGCCACCGCGACCGGTTTCGCCGCCTTCACCGGCAGCATGGGGAACTTCCTGTTCAGTATTTTCCTTGGTGCCATGGTCGCTGTTGTGGGTTACGACATCTTCTTTATCGGTCTGGGTGTTTTCGATTTGATTGGCGCCCTGTTCCTGTGGATGCTGATTAAGCTCCCTTCTGAAAAAGTCACACCGGTAATCGCCTGAATGACGGGTATAAATGTAAGGAATATACCGATGAATTATCGCTACATTGCGTTTATCAGCGCGCTGTTCTCAACCTCCGCGTTAGCAGCGAGTGGGAATACACTGCCTCAGGGCTCGAATGACGACTGCCTGACGTACGATTGCAGGCAGATGCTTGAGATAAAAGAAAGTATTCAGCGCGGAGATCAAACCTACGCTCCCGCCTGGAAAAATCTGCTGCAGAAAGCAGACCAGGCGCTGGAACATAAACCCTGGAGTGTGACCGATAAAAAATTGTTACCGGCGTCCGGGAATAAGCATGACTATTACAGTTTTGGTCCCTACTGGTGGCCAAACCCGGATACCAAAGACCATCTTCCCTGGATTCGTAAAGACGGCCAGATAAACCCGTCATCCAAGACAGACGATACGGACAGCAAACGCCTGGTGCAGTTCTCTGACGACGTCCGAGCGCTCTCACTGGCCGCATTTTATAGCGCAGACGCCCGCTATGCGCAAAAAGCAGAAATCATGCTGGACACCTGGTTTCTGAACAAGCAAACCCGAATGAATCCTGACCTCAGTTACGCCCAGGCAATTCCGGGCATAGTGAATGGCCGGGGGATTGGCATTATTGATACGCGCGTGTTGATCGACGTCGCTGACAGCATCATCCTGCTGCAACATGCGGGCTTCCTCTCGGATAAAGCGGTTCAGGGTTACAAAAGCTGGTATTCGGACTATGCCACATGGCTGTTATCCAGCGCTAACGGCCAGGAAGAGGGAAACTGGTATAACAATCACGGCGCCTGGTATGACGCGCAGGTTACCGCCTTTTCGTTGTTCTCCGGTGACGTCAAACAGGCTCGTCGGCAAATCGATATTTTCAAAAATCGCCACCTTGCTGCTCAGGTGAACGTCAAAGGCGAACTACCGGCCGAGCTTGAACGAACTCGCTCCTTCCATTACACCAATTTTGCTCTGGCAGCCTACGCCAGAATGGGGCGCTACGGTGAAATAACCGGTGATGATGTCTGGAATTATGAACTGGATGGGCGAACCATGAAAAAAGCCTTTTCCTTCGTCAGCCAGCAAACCGGCAAAGACGCCAGCGACTGGCCGTATCAGGAAATAAAATACAACCCTGAAGAGGCTACTGGTCCGTTACTCGCCGCAGCGAGAGTCTGGAAAGACAATGACTTCAGCAAAAATGCCGCGCTATTGACGCAGGCAAATGACACCGATATCAACATCCTGACCCCGGGCTCTGTATTGGTGAAGTAAGCGCCACGACAACGCATACAGGTAGATAATGAAACAGTTTACAGAAGCACAGATTGCCGCTGCAAAAGCCCGGGTAACGCCGGAGATCCTTCGCCGCCTGGAGGAAAACAACCGCGACGTCCTTAACCACGACACGCTGGTTCCGCAAACGGGCTGCGCCACCTGGAACCACTATTTTTACTGCCCGGAACACAGCGTGCGGCTGTTCTGGGACCGGAAATCGCCCAATAAGCACCGTTGCCCGGTTGATGGAGCCGTCTTTACCGGTGAACCTTACTATGGTGCCTGGTGGCGCTGGCTTAACGGGCTCAATGCTAAAGCGTGCTATGAGCTGGGCATCCTCTGGCTGCTAACGGACGATAATAAATACCTCAATAAAATTACCGATATCCTGATGCACTACGCAAAATACTACCCTGACTACGAAGAACACGGCGGTATTCCTTATAACGGTCCCGGTAAAGCCAACGCGCAGACGCTGTGTGAAGCCAACTGTCATGCCGATTTTGCCCGTGGATTCGATATCGTCAGCGCCGCGCTGACGACAGAACAGTATGAGTATATTTCCCGACGCCTGCTGCGCAGCGGAGCCGATTTTCTGATGCAGCACCGTAGCAATCAAATCCACAACCACGAGGTGAAGATCAGCGCGACCATCGGCATTATCGGCGCGATTCTCGACGACGATCGCTATCTGACGTTTGCCGTTAACAGCCCTTACGGCCTGCGGTATCAGCTGGAACATGCCCTGCTGCCCGGCGGCTTATGGTTCGAAGGTTCGCTGCATTACCACTATTACGCGCTTGAGGCGTTCATGGGCTTTGAGAAATTCGCCCAACATGGTCCGTTCAGCCTGCTGGATAAGCCCTGGTATACGAACATGCTGTCGCTGCCATTGACGCTGCTGATGCCGAATATGACCCTGCCTAAAGTAAACGACTGCGTGAACGGCCAGGAGAGACTCGGCCACGCCGATATCTATGAATTTGCGTTCAACTATTATGGCAACCCGCAATATGGCGAGCTGTTAGCCTGGCTATACACCGCTGGACCGCGCGACAACATTGATGCCCTTTTCTATGGGCAACCGCTGCCGGCGCAGGCGTTAAGCGCCCCGGAGGGTAATGAGCATAATCCTGACGCCGGATTTACGATAATCCGCAACGCGCCAGGCCGCGCCGTATGCATTAAACATGGCCCCTATGGCGGCGAGCACGATCACTACGACAGACTCAACCTTATCGTCTTCAATAACTACAGCGCACTGTTCCCCGATCTGGGCACAACCGGCTATGGCGCACCGCTGCACTATGGCTACTACAAAAATACGTTTTCGCACAATACGCTGTGCGTCAACGGACTCAACCAGCCCCCTGCACTACCCAGGGTTCTCGATTACCAGCAGCAGGAGGGAGAATCGCGGCTGATCGCCGAAGTGGACTGGTGCAGCGCCGCTGTGTTACCCGACAGCAAAACTCGCGTGGAGTGGAATGATGAGTCCTACCGGGATATCGTTTTTCGCCGTAGCATCGTCGTGACGGAAAACCTGCTGATTGATAAATGGGACGTCGATAATCCTCACTACCAGTGCGTCGATGCGGTTTACCACATTAACGCCTCAGCAACACCGACGGCGCCACAGAATGGCGTCCGGATCTGCTACCCCTACGTTAAGCAGGCAACTGAACAGCCGCTGAAGGGTAAAATGGAGGTTCACTACCAGGCCGACGCCCCGGTTTCTGTCACCTGCTTTTCGACCAACAATGCGGCGTTAATCAAAGCTCAGGGACCGAATAACCCTTCGACATCAACGATCGACTACCTGCTATTACGCAGCCGAGATAAGCGCATTTCCTTCGTGTTTGTCACAGATTTCACGGGCACCGGGAAAGTCGATATCGTGAAGAGCGACGATACAATAACCGTGATTGACATGACGTTAAACCGCACATACCGCCTCTGACAGCTCGGTCAGAAGTCACTCATTCACTATACAACTGAGGTAATACGATGTTTGTTTTTCACAATCAGACCCAGCTGGAAGAGGCTGGGAATGGCGTAACCCGCCGGATCCTCGCCCATGCCGGCAATATGATGGCGGTTGAAGTACATTTCGCGCAGGGTGCCATCGGCCCCATGCACAGCCATCCCCACGAGCAGTTGACGTATGTTCTCTCCGGTGAGTTTGAATTTACCATTGGCGACGAAACGCATACCGTCAGAGCAGGCGATACGCTGTACAAACAACCCAATGTTATGCACGGCTGCGTGTGTCACAAGGCGGGAACCCTGCTGGATACCTTTACGCCGATACGTGAGGATTTTCTGCAATAAAAAAAGGCCGCTTTACAGCGGCCAACCATGTCGAAACGGACATTTTTTTATTTCAACGCTCTCCTTGCAGAGAGCAGAGAGGATTTACTTAATGATGGATTTCAGTGCTTCGCCGATATCCGCCAGGCTGCGAACGGTTTTCACGCCTGCGGCTTCCAGCGCTGCGAATTTCTCATCAGCCGTACCTTTACCACCCGCGATAATCGCACCTGCGTGACCCATACGCTTGCCTTTCGGCGCAGTCACACCCGCGATGTAACCGACAACTGGCTTGGTCACGTGTTCTTTGATGTAAGCAGCCGCTTCTTCTTCAGCGCTACCACCGATCTCACCGATCATCACGATCGCTTCGGTCTGTGGATCCTCCTGGAACAGCTTCAGGATGTCGATGAAGTTAGAACCCGGGATCGGGTCACCGCCGATGCCCACACAGGTGGACTGGCCGAAGCCGTAATCGGTGGTCTGTTTGACCGCTTCATAGGTCAGCGTACCGGAGCGGGAAACGATGCCCACTTTGCCCGGCTTGTGAATGTGGCCTGGCATGATACCGATTTTGCATTCGCCTGGAGTGATAACGCCTGGGCAGTTCGGGCCGATCATACGCACGCCAGCTTCATCCAGCTTAACCTTCACGGTCAGCATATCCAGCGTCGGGATGCCTTCAGTGATGGTGATAATCAGTTTGATGCCTGCGTCAATTGCTTCCAGGATGGAATCTTTGCAGAACGGTGCCGGAACGTAGATCACGGTCGCGGTTGCGCCCGTCGCTTCTACCGCTTCGCGCACGGTGTTGAAGACTGGCAGACCCAGATGCGTGGTGCCGCCTTTACCTGGCGTTACGCCGCCAACCATCTGCGTACCGTAGGCAATCGCCTGTTCGGAGTGGAAAGTCCCCTGGCTACCGGTGAAGCCCTGGCAGATAACCTTGGTATCTTTATTAATTAAAACGGACATTATTTCCCCTCCACTGCGGCAACAACCTGCTGAGCTGCATCCGTCAGACTTTTCGCTGCAATAATATTCAGGCCGCTGTCAGCCAGTTTTTTCGCGCCGAGTTCAGCGTTGTTACCTTCCAGACGCACAACCACCGGAACGTTAACACCCACTTCTTCCACTGCACCGATGATACCGTCGGCGATCAGGTCACAACGCACGATACCGCCGAAGATGTTAACCAGAACGGCCTTCACGTTGTCGTCAGACAGGATGATTTTGAACGCTTCGGTTACGCGCTCTTTGGTTGCGCCACCGCCTACGTCGAGGAAGTTTGCTGGCTCACCGCCGTGCAGCTTAACGATGTCCATGGTACCCATTGCCAGGCCCGCACCGTTAACCATGCAGCCGATGTTGCCATCCAGCGCCACATAGTTCAGTTCCCACTGTGCAGCCTGCGCTTCACGCGGGTCTTCCTGAGACTGGTCACGCATTTCGCGCAGATCCGGCTGGCGGAACAGTGCGTTGCCGTCAGCGCCCAGTTTACCGTCGAGGCAGATCAGATCGCCCTGAGTGGTGATCACCAGCGGGTTGATCTCGATCAGCGCCAGGTCACGCTCCAGGAAGATGGTCGCCAGACCCATGAAGATCTTGGTGAACTGTTGAACCAGTTTACCTTCCAGACCCAGTTTGAACGCCAGCTCACGACCCTGGTAAGGCATTGGGCCTGCCAGCGGATCGATAGCCACTTTGTGGATCAGATGAGGGGTTTCTTCTGCCACTTTTTCGATTTCCACGCCGCCTTCGGTAGACGCCATGAACACCACGCGACGGGAACTACGGTCAACAACCGCACCCAGGTACAGTTCTTTCGCGATGTCGGTCGCGGCTTCTACCAGGATCTGGTTAACCGGCTGGCCGTTCGCATCTGTCTGGTAGGTCACCAGACGCTTGCCGAGCCAATGTTCAGCAAACGCACGAATCTCTTCTTTGCTCTTAACAACCTTCACACCGCCCGCTTTACCACGGCCACCAGCGTGAACCTGACACTTAACTACCCAAGGGCCGGAACCGATTTTAGATGCGGCTTCTTCTGCTTCACGCGGGGTAGTACAGGCATAACCCACCGGAGCCGGTAAGCCATACCGGGCAAACAGCTGTTTGGCCTGATATTCATGTAAGTTCATGTGTTCTATCCATCCTTCAGGTAATCGTTAGGTCGTGCTTTTATAGGCCCGGCAGCTATATGCCGCCGGGCAAGACTGCAAACTAGACGTCGAGCAGCAGACGCGTTGGATCTTCCAGCAGCTCTTTAATCGCCACCAGGAAGCCCACGGACTCGCGGCCATCGATCAGACGGTGATCGTAAGACAGTGCCAGGTACATCATCGGCAGGATCTCAACTTTACCGTCTACCGCCATAGGACGATCTTTGATGGCATGCATACCCAGGATCGCGCTCTGCGGCGGGTTAATGATTGGGGTAGACATCAGCGAACCGAATACGCCGCCGTTGGTAATGGTGAAGTTACCACCGGTCAGGTCATCTACGGTCAGCTTGCCGTCGCGGCCTTTCACAGCCAGCTCTTTAATATTTTTCTCGATATCAGCCATACCCAGGGTATCCACGTCACGCAGTACTGGGGTCACCAGGCCACGCGGAGTAGATACCGCCATGCTGACGTCGAAGTAGTTGTGGTAAACCACGTCATCACCGTCGATGGACGCGTTCACTTCCGGGTAGCGTTTCAGCGCTTCAACTACCGCTTTCACGTAGAAGGACATAAAGCCCAGACGGATACCGTGACGTTTTTCAAACGCGTCACCGTACTGCTTACGCAGGTCCATGATTGGCTTCATGTTCACTTCGTTGAAGGTGGTCAGCATCGCGGTGGAGTTTTTCGCTTCCAGCAGACGCTCAGCCACACGCTTACGCAGGCGAGTCATTGGTACGCGTTTTTCGCTGCGGGCACCCAGAGCAGGCTGTGCTGCTGGTGCCGCCGCAGGGGCTTTCGCTTCTGCTTTCGCAGGCGCTTTCGCCAGGTGCTTCTCGATATCTTCACGGGTCAGACGACCACCCACACCGGTGCCTTTAATGGCCGCCGCGTCCAGGTTGTGCTCAGCCAGCAGGCGACGGATCGCCGGGCTGAGCGCATCGTTGGTCTGCTCTTCCAGAGAAGCCTGCTGGCGTTGAGCCGGCGTAGAGGCTTTCTCTTCAGATTTCGCACTGGACTCTTTGCCCGCGCTGTTGCCTTCGCGCAGGCGACCCAGGATCTGACGAGAGGTTACGGTTGTGCCTTCATCTTCCAGCACAGCATCCAGAACACCATCCGCCGAAGCCGGTACTTCCAGTACCACTTTGTCAGTTTCGATTTCTACCAGCACTTCATCGCGCTTAACGGCATCGCCTGGTTTTTTGTGCCAGGTAGCGACGGTCGCATCTGCTACAGATTCAGGCAGGTCGGGAACAAGAATATCTACGCTACTCATTATGTATCCTTTAATTAATCGACGTTCAGCGCGTCATTGACCAGATCTTGTTGCTGCTTCTGGTGAACGGACATATACCCTACCGCCGGTGAGGCGGAGGCCGGGCGACCTGCATAACGCAGGGCTGACCCAAATGGAATCACTTCACGGAAATGATGCTGGCTGCAGTACCATGCGCCCTGGTTGAGCGGCTCTTCCTGGCACCAGACAAAATCATGTACGTGAGCGTAAGGTTTCAGCGCTTCCTGCACCGCCTGGTGCGGGAACGGATAAAGCTGTTCGATACGCACGATGGCGACATCTTTCTGATCGTTCTTACGGCGCTGTTCCAGCAGGTCGTAATAAACCTTACCAGAACACATCACCACACGCTTCACAGCCTGCGGATCCAGTTCATCAATCTCACCGATGGCTGGCAGGAAGGTGCCATTCGCCAGTTCATCCAGGCTGGACACGGCCAGCGGATGACGCAGCAGGGATTTCGGCGACATCACCACCAGCGGACGGCGCATACCGCGCAGCGCCTGACGACGCAGCATGTGGTACACCTGAGCCGGGGTGGACGGCACGCAGACCTGCATATTCTGCTCAGCGCAGAGCTGCAGATAACGCTCCAGACGCGCGGAGGAGTGCTCCGGACCCTGGCCTTCATAGCCGTGCGGCAGCAGCATCACCAGGCCACACATACGGCCCCATTTCTGCTCGCCGGAGGAGATGAACTGGTCGATTACAACCTGCGCACCGTTGGCGAAGTCACCGAACTGCGCTTCCCAGATAGTCAGGGTGCGAGGTTCTGCGGTGGCGTAACCGTATTCGAATGCCAGCACCGCTTCTTCAGACAGCACGGAGTCCCAGACCTTGAACTGGCCCTGACCGTTGTGCACGTGCTGCAGCGGAGTGTAGGTTGAACCGTTGGACTGGTTGTGAACAACCGCGTGACGGTGGAAGAAGGTGCCACGGCCCGCATCTTCACCGGACAGACGAACAGGAATACCTTCGTCAACCAGCGTTGCGTAAGCCAGGGTTTCCGCGCCGCCCCAGTCAAACAGCTTCTCGCCTGCCGCCATGGACTGACGGTCAGCGTAGATTTTCTGCACGCGAGACTGCATCTCAATGGCGTCAGGCACAGTGCTGATGCGTTTAGCCAGCTCCTGCAGACGCTTCATTTCGACCTTGTTCGGGTAGCTCTCATCCCACTCGTGGTTGAGGTACGGCGACCAGGTAAAGGAGTGCATGTTCATTGGGCGCAGCTCTTTCACCACGCATTCACCCGCATCCAGCGCGTCGCGGTAGAGGTTGACCATTTCGGTCGCATCTTCCAGCGTCGCCACTTTGTCGCTCTCCAGCTTGTCAGCATAGATTTTGCGCGGGGTCGGGTGTTTTTTGATTTTCTGGTACATCAGCGGCTGGGTTGCACTTGGCTCATCCGCTTCGTTGTGGCCGTGACGACGGTAGCAGAACAGGTCAATGAACACATCGCGCTTGAAGGTGTTACGGAAGTCCAGCGCCAGACGGGTAACGAAAGCAACAGCTTCCGGGTCATCCGCGTTAACGTGGAAGATCGGCGCCTGTACCATTTTACCGATGTCTGTGCAGTACGGGGTAGAACGTGCATCCAGCGGGTTAGAGGTGGTGAAGCCCACCTGGTTGTTAATCACGATGCGAACGGTACCGCCCACTTCGTAACCACGCGCTTTGGACATGTTCAGGGTTTCCTGAACCACGCCCTGCCCTGTTACGGCTGCGTCACCGTGGATGGTGATTGGCAGTACTTTATTGCTGCTCGGCTCGTCCAGACGATCCAGACGCGCACGCACGGAACCGATAACCACCGGGCTAACGATTTCAAGGTGTGACGGGTTAAACGCCAGCGCCAGGTGAACCAGACCGCCCTCGGTTTCGATATCAGACGAGAAGCCCATGTGGTACTTCACGTCGCCGGTGCCGAGGTGTTCTTTATGTTTGCCCGCAAATTCGTCGAACAGGTCCTGCGGTTTTTTACCCAGCACGTTGACCAGTACGTTCAGACGACCACGGTGCGCCATACCCAGCACCACTTCACGGGTGCCGCTCTTGCCGGCGTGACGAATCAGCTCTTTCAGCATCGGCACCAGCGCATCACCACCTTCCAGCGAGAAGCGTTTTGCGCCCGGGAATTTCGCGCCAAGATAGCGCTCAAGACCCTCGGCAGCGGTCAGTTCGTTCAGGAAGCGTTTTTTCTCGTCAGCCGAGAAGGTCGCGTGGCCCGCTACGGATTCGATACGCTGCTGGATCCAGCGTTTCTCTTCGGTAGAGGTAATGTGCATGTATTCCGCGCCGATGGAGCCGCAGTAGGTTTGCTTGAGCGCGTCAATCAGATCGCCCAGCTTCATCGTGTCTTTGCCGATGGCAAAGGAACCTACGTTAAAGCTTTCCTGGAAATCGGCCTCGGTCAGATCGTGATACGCCGGATCGAGATCCGCCACACGGTCTTGCTGCCACAGTCCCAGCGGATCGAGATTCGCATGCTGGTGACCACGGAAGCGATAAGCGTTGATAAGCTGCAGGACTTTAACCTGCTTCGCATTGGTGTCAGGGTCGGAAATCGCAGAAGAGTAACGTGAGGCATCCTTCGCCAGACGACGGAAATAATCACGTGTTTTGGAATGGAATTGATCCGGTTTGACTCCCGTGCCAGGCAACTGCTGGAACATGGAACGCCAGTTTGCGTCCACTGAGTCAGGATCGGTTAAGAAGTCTTCATAGAGCTGTTCTATCCAGCTCTGGTTAGCACCAGAGAGGTAAGAAGAGTCCAGCCAGGCTTTCATTGCGCCGTTCTGCATCGTGATCCCTTAAGCATTTTTATGCTTACTTTCGCCGTAGAAACTACCACGCACACCACGTGTACGTGCCGGGGTTCACCTGCGAGCTCTTTTCATTTGGCCCGCGAAGGAACCTTTAGAAACTGTCTGGACTTCAGGGTAGTACAGGGCAGTTTTTAAAGGTTTCTGCAATCTGTTCCCTCTCCCTGCGGGAGAGGGTCAGGATGAGGGGAACAGCGCTCCCCTCTCACTACTTACGCACTGCGCTGCAACAACATCGACTTAATATGGCCGATGGCGCGCGTCGGGTTCAGCCCCTTCGGACACACACTGACGCAGTTCATGATGCTATGGCAGCGGAATACGCTGAAAGCGTCACTCAGCCCTTCCAGACGGCTATCGGTTTCGGTGTCGCGGCTATCGATCACGAAGCGATAGGCAGCCAACAGACCCGCCGGGCCGATAAACTTGTCCGGGTTCCACCAGAACGACGGGCAGGACGTCGAACAGCATGCACAGAGAATACACTCGTACAGCCCATCGAGTTTTTCACGCTGCTCAGGAGACTGTAAGTGCTCGCGAGCGGGCGGATTTTGCCCATTATTCAACAAGTAAGGCTTAATCTTCTCATATTGTGCATAGAATTGCCCCATGTCCACCACCAAATCACGCACGACCGGCAGGCCAGGCAGAGGACGGATAACAATTTTCTGACCTGGACGCTGCAACGCGGAAATTGGCGTGATGCAGGCCAGGCCATTTTTGCCGTTCATGTTCACGCCGTCAGAGCCACACACCCCTTCACGGCAGGAGCGGCGAAACGACAGCGTCGGATCTTTTTCTTTCAGCTGGATTAAGGCATCCAGCAGCATCATGTCACGACCTTCTTCCGCTTCCAGGGTGTAATCCTGCATACGCGGAGCATCATCAACATCCGGGTTATAACGATAAACTGAGAATTCGAGTTTCATTATCCTGTCTCCGCATTAGTAAGTACGAATCTTCGGCGGGAACGCCGGACGCAGTTTCGGTTCCATGTTCACCTGACGGCGCGTCATGGTTTCCGATTCTGGCAGATACAGGGAATGGCACAGCCAGTTTTCATCGTCACGCTCCGGGAAGTCGAAGCGGCTATGCGCGCCACGGCTTTCGGTACGGAAGTTTGCCGACATTGCGGTGGCAAATGCAGTTTCCATCAGGTTATCCAACTCCAGGCACTCAACGCGCTGGGTGTTGAACTCGCTGGAAGTGTCGTCCAGACGGGCATTTTTCAGACGCTCGCGGATCGCTTTCAGCTGCTCAAGACCTTTGGCCATCGCGTCACCTTCACGGAATACCGAGAAGTTGTGCTGCATACATTCCTGAAGCGCTTTACGGATTTCCACCGGATCTTCGCCGTTACGGTTGCCGTTCCAGCGGTTGAGGCGCTCAAGAGAGGCATCAATTTCGTCGTCGGTCGCGTCACGCAGGTCGCCCTGCTCGGCAATGGATTCCTGCAGATGCAGACCCACCGCACGACCAAACACCACCAGGTCCAGCAGGGAGTTGCCGCCCAGACGGTTGGCACCGTGTACGGATACGCAGGCGATTTCGCCTACCGCGAACAGGCCAGGGATGACCACGTCTTCGCCCTGCTCGTTCACGGTCAGCGCCTGACCGGTCACTTTGGTCGGAATACCGCCCATCATATAGTGGCAGGTTGGGATTACCGGAATTGGCTCTTTTACAGGGTCAACGTGAGCGAAGGTACGGGACAGTTCCAGGATGCCTGGCAGACGGGACTCCAGTACTTCTTTACCCAGATGGTCGAGTTTCAGCTTGGCGTGTGGACCCCATGGGCCGTCACAGCCGCGGCCTTCACGGATTTCGATCATGATGGAGCGCGCCACCACGTCACGACCCGCCAGGTCTTTCGCATTCGGGGCATAACGCTCCATGAAGCGCTCGCCGTGTTTATTCAGCAGATAACCACCTTCACCGCGGCAGCCTTCTGTTACCAGAACGCCCGCACCAGCGATACCGGTTGGGTGGAACTGCCACATCTCCATATCCTGCACCGGCACGCCCGCGCGGATAGCCATACCGACGCCGTCACCGGTGTTGATGTGGGCGTTAGTGGTGGACTGATAGATACGGCCTGCACCGCCGGTTGCCAGCACGGTTGCACGTGCTTTGAAGTAGACCACTTCACCGGTTTCGATGCACAGCGCGGTACAACCCACAATTGCGCCATCGGCGTTTTTCACCAGATCCAGCGCGTACCACTCGGAGAAGATGGTGGTGTGGTTTTTCAGGTTCTGCTGGTACAGGGTGTGCAGCAGCGCGTGACCGGTACGGTCAGCCGCCGCCGCAGTACGTGCCGCCTGCTCGCCGCCGAAGTTTTTCGACTGGCCGCCAAACGGACGCTGATAGATGGTGCCATTTTCCAGACGGGAGAACGGCAGACCCATATGGTCCAGCTCCAGAATCGCTTCCGGGCCAGTCTTACACATATATTCTATGGCATCCTGGTCGCCGATGTAGTCGGAACCTTTTACCGTGTCGTACATGTGCCATTCCCAGTTATCTTCATGGGAGTTACCCAGCGCAACGGTGATACCGCCCTGCGCAGACACAGTGTGGGAACGGGTTGGGAATACTTTTGAGAGCAGCGCACAGGTCTGGCCGCTCTGGGAAATTTGCAGTGCGGCACGCATACCTGCGCCACCCGCACCAATCACGACAGCATCAAATTCTCTGACTGGCAGTTTCATTACACACCCCACACCACAACGAATCCATAAATAACGTAAACCACCAGAGCAACGACGATTGCCAGCTGCAGAGGAAGGCGAATAGCCAGTGGTTTAACGTAATCGGTCAACACCTGCCACATGCCAATCCAGGCATGAATAAGGATGGAGAACAGCGCCAGCAGGGTGAACACTTTGGTGAAGGCAGATCCGAAGAACCCACTCCAGATTTCCCACGTCAGCGTGCCGCTGGTCGCGAAGAAACCGATCATATAAATAATGTAAAGGGTGAGAACGATAGCGGTAGCACGGACCAGAATGAAGTCATGTACGCCGTTGCGTCCTAATGCGGAGGCGTTGCTTACCATACGAGAACTCCTGCGAGAAGTGAAAGCACGACTGTAATCACAAATGAAATGTTAGCGGAGCGTTTCCCGGCTTCGAAGGTTTCTTCCAGGTAGCCAAAGTCCATCAGCATATGGCGAACACCCACCACAACGTGGTACGCCAGCGCGGTCAGAATGCCCCACATGATAAATTTCACGAAGAAGCTGTTCATGATGGCAGAGGCCTGGAGGAATCCTTCAGGAGAAGAGAGGCTGGTGCCCAGTAACCACAGCAGAATACCGACCGCCACAAACGTAATCACACCAGAAACGCGGTGCAAAATGGACGCTATTGCTGTTACAGGGAACCGGATCGTTTTGAGGTCCAGATTGACAGGTCTTTGTTTTTTCACATTTCTTATCATGAATAACGCCCACATGCTGTTCTTATTGTTTCCTTCCTCCGGACTGCGATGCGGGTCAAGCAGCGTTCCTTTTCTATAACTGCGCGTCATGCAAAACATTGCTTCCAGATGCTTAAACGACACGTTACAACGCTGGGTGGCTCGGGATTGCAGGGTGTTCCGGAGACCTGGCGGCAGTATAGGCTGTTCACAAAATCATTACAATTAACCTACATACAGTTTGTCGGGTTTTCTCTGGAACAGTGATCAGGGTCACGATAACAACATCTTTTTAAATTTTAATCATCTGATTTGACAAATGTTAAACAATATTGTTACAAACGTCAGCAGAAAAGGCATATAATGCGCAAAAGTTATGAGGTCTCTCTTTCACCTGACAAATAGTTATGTAACAGTGTGATGGTATTGACCGAAGTTATCAGGACAGTTATTAGTGATATACAGGTTTGAATAATTCGGACTGCAAAAACGCTGATTTGCTGTTGTTTCACTGATATTTCATTCGTTTACCTGCAAGGCGCCATAGCTCTGTACCCTGGTTTGTCCTCGTGAGCTGAGCGGTAAGCCAAATAACAATCTGGTAACGGTGATTAACAGCTGAAAGCAAATCCGGTAAAGCGCAGTCTTAAGCATAAGGCGCTAAGGAGACCGTAAATGGCTGATACGAAGGCAACGCTCACCCTAAATGGTGACACTGCTATTGAACTGGATGTGCTAAAAGGCACGCTCGGTCAGGATGTTATTGATATCCGTACGCTGGGTTCTAAAGGAGTTTTCACCTTTGACCCTGGATTCACCTCTACCGCATCTTGCGAATCCAAAATCACCTACATTGACGGTGATGAAGGTATCCTGCTCCATCGCGGCTTCCCCATCGATCAATTAGCCACTGAATCCAACTACCTGGAAGTGTGCTACATCCTGCTGAACGGCGAAAAACCGACGCAGGCACAATACGATGAATTCAAAACCACCGTGACCCGTCACACCATGATCCATGAACAGATTACTCGTCTGTTCCATGCGTTCCGTCGTGACTCTCACCCGATGGCGGTGATGTGCGGGATTACCGGTGCGCTGGCGGCGTTCTACCACGATTCTCTGGACGTGAATAACCCACGCCACCGTGATATCGCGGCGTTCCGTCTGCTGTCCAAAATGCCAACCATGGCAGCGATGTGCTACAAATACTCCATCGGTCAGCCGTTTGTGTATCCACGTAACGACCTCTCCTATGCCGGCAACTTCCTGCGCATGATGTTCTCCACGCCGTGCGAAGAGTACGAAGTGAACCCGGTTCTGGAACGCGCAATGGACCGTATTCTGATCCTGCACGCTGACCACGAACAGAACGCCTCTACCTCCACCGTACGTACCGCAGGCTCTTCAGGCGCGAACCCGTTCGCCTGTATCGCTGCGGGCATTGCCTCCCTGTGGGGACCGGCGCACGGCGGCGCGAACGAAGCAGCACTGAAGATGCTGGAAGAAATCAGCTCTGTTGAACACATTCCTGAGTTCGTGCGTCGCGCGAAAGACAAGAATGATTCCTTCCGCCTGATGGGCTTTGGTCACCGTGTTTACAAAAACTACGACCCACGCGCCACCGTGATGCGTGAGACCTGCCACGAAGTGCTGAAAGAGCTGGGCACCAAAGATGATCTGCTGGAAGTGGCGATGGAGCTGGAACACATCGCGCTGAACGACCCTTACTTCATCGAGAAGAAACTCTACCCGAACGTCGATTTCTACTCTGGCATTATTTTGAAAGCGATGGGCATTCCGTCTTCCATGTTCACCGTAATCTTCGCTATGGCACGTACCGTAGGCTGGATTGCGCACTGGAACGAAATGCACAGCGAAGGCATGAAAATCGCCCGTCCTCGTCAGCTGTATACCGGCTACGAGCAGCGTGATTTTAAGTCTGATCTGAAGCGCTAAAAGACGCTGGGTGTGGCCTGATGCCCTCACCTCGGCCCTCTCCCTGTGGAGAGGGTGAAAACCTTAAAAACGGTAACCCCTGGGTTACCGTTTTACTTTTATTTCTGGCAGTGCGGGCACCAGTAAAAAGGTCTTAAAGAAAGCATCATCCTGTCGATAATCCCGCCGCACCGCTCGCACTTTTTCCCCGCCCGGTGAAACACCTTGAACCGGAACAACGCCCCGTGATGCTTATTGTCATCCACCACGCCGCGCGTGTTGTACGACAGCCGCGGGATGTCCAGCAGCGCGTGGGACAGCGCCTCCAGCCGTTCATCGCTCAGCTGAGAGGCTTTATGCTGCGGCGCCAGCCCGACTTCCCAGAGGATTTCCACCCGCAGGTAGTTGCCAAGCCCGGCCAGAAACGCCTGGTCAAGGAACAGGCCGGAAAACTGCCGGTTGCGGAATTTGGGCGATAACAGTCGGGCCTTCACATCGCTCGCCGTCAGACGCATATCCAGTACGTCCGGTCCTACTCGCAGTAGAAACGGGTGTGCGAGCAGTTGCTCCGGCGTTAACATTTCGATATCAGAGGCGCTATAGAGCAGGATCGCCTTATCGGCAGTTTGCAACCTGACGCGCAGCACGCGGGTAGTCTGCGGCTGTTCACCCGCCTCCACCACTCGCCAGACGCCGTAAAGCTGGTTATGGCTATATAACGTCAGGTTATGGGAAAAATGCGTGAGCAACGCTTTGCCGCGCGTTTCAATATGGGTTACCGTCTGCCCCACCAGCTGTGATTCAAACGGTTTCAGTTGAGGAAAAGCAAACCAGACCTCCGTCAGGGGTTTGCCCTTTATCGCCGCCTCGAGGCTATCCGCCGCGCGGCGGATCTCCGGGCCTTCTGGCATTTTTCTGTCCTTTCATGATTAGTCTGCGCTGACAAGGATGCCCTCCTCAGAGAACGCTGCCCGCAAGCGGCGCGCGAACTGGAGCGCATGCTCGCCATCACCATGTAAACATACCGTATCAGCCTGAACGTGCGCCGATGTGCCATCCACGGCGGTGACCCGCCCGGCGCGCACCATCTCCAGCGTCTGGGCCAACGCTTTACCTTCGTCCGTTATCAGCGCACCGGCTTGCGTACGCGGTACAAGACTGCCGTCGGGTTGATAACCCCGGTCGGCAAAGACCTCCTGCCGCGTGGTTAACCCCAGACGCTCGCCGGCGCGAATAAGCTCGCTGCCTGCCAGACCCACCAGGATCAGCTGTGAATTGCAGTCTCTTACCGCACGGGCAATTGCATCTGCCAGCGCCGGATCTTGTGCCGCCTGGTTATAGAGCATGCCGTGCGGCTTCACGTGGCGCAGCGCGCCCTTCTCGGCGCGAACCATCGCCTCCAGCGCGCCAATCTGGTAGAGCACCTGAGCGTAGACCGTCTCAGGTGGCAGGCTCATCGCGGTGCGACCAAAGTTCTCCCGGTCAGGGAAGCTCGGGTGAGCGCCAATCGCCACGCCATTTTTGATGGCTCGACGCACGCTTGCGAGCATGGTTTGCGCATCGCCCGCATGAAAGCCGCAGGCGATATTGACCGAAGAGACCAGTGTCATCAGCTCCGCGTCGGCACTCCCGCCCTCGCCCAGATCGGCGTTTAAATCAATCTTTGCCATCAAGCCTCCACGCCAGTTGTTCCAGATAACGCTGCTGATCCTGACGCGCTTTTAGCGCTTCCTCCAGCGAACATTGCACAAAATGAATCGGCTGCCCGAGAGGGATTTGTGCCAGATGGTAGCGATCGGCTTCAATAATGCAGGCAATTCGCGGGTATCCCCCCGTCGTCTGCGCATCGTTCATCAGTACGATGGGTTGACCGTTACCCGGTACCTGAATGACACCGGGCAATAAACCGTGGGAAAGCAATTCCCGGTCGGTGGTACGGGTCAGTGGTTGCCCCTGAAGACGATAGCCCATGCGGTTACTTTGCGGACTTATTTTCCACGGTGAACGCCAGAAAGACTCCTGAGAAACCTCATCAAACTCCTGATATTCCGGTCCGGGCAACGCGCGGATTTGATTTCCCCACAACAGCTGTTTTACGCCCAGCGTCGTAGAGAAATGGCGGGCTGAAGGTTTAATCGCAAGACGATCTCCGTCGCGCAACAAACGTCCTTCGTGACCACCGATACCCGCTTTTTGATCGGTACTGGAAGACCCCATGACCTCCGGTACATCAATGCCGCCCGCGACCGCAAGATAGCTCCGGACGCCGTGCAGAGGTCGTTTAAGCGTCAAACGCTGCCCGGCTTTCGCCCGCAATCTCCAGCCCGTCCAGACGGCTTTGCCATCCAGCGTGGCGTCACACCCCGCTCCGGTTAAGGCAAACCATGTCTCCTGAGCAAACTCAATGACACATTGACCGAGCGTAATTTCAAGCGCAGCCGTATTGCCGGGGTTGCCCACGAGCACGTTAGCAATCTCCAGTGCAGGCCTGTCCAGCGCACCACAATAGCTGACGCCAGACTGGCGCAAACCAAAGCGGCCTGCATCCTGAACGGAGGTGTAAAGCCCGGCGCGAATAAGCGTTAACATACCCCCTCCTTCTGCGGGATAAAGCGAAGGGTATCGCCTGGACGCAAGAGAACCGGCGATTCCTGCCCGGGTTCAAATAACGGCGTGGACGTGTGTCCAATAAGCTGCCAGCCACCCGGTGATGCCAGTGGATAAATGCCGGTCTGCTCACCGCCAATCGCAACAGTACCTGCTGGCACACTCAGGCGAGGCTCGGCGCGACGCGGCGTATACAGCCTTGAAGAGAGCCCTCCCAGATACGGAAAGCCCGGTTGAAATCCTAAAAACCAGACAACGTAATCAACGGAGGCGTGCAGCTCAACGACCTGCTTTTCCGTTAAGCCGCAGTGTTCAGCCACCACAGAGAGATCGGGCCCCTGCGCACCACCATAAACGACCGGGATCTCAATCGTTCTGGAGTCAGGCTCCAGCGCCTCACTCTCTTCCCACCAGCGCTGCAAACGTTCGATGGCATCGAGGGCCAGAGTATGCGGATTACGCAGTACCACGGTGATGTTATTCATACCTGGAATGGTTTCCACCACTTCAGGGATCTCGGCCAGACGCTGCGTCAGCCGCCAGATACGCTTTTGTGTGGCTAGCGTGATCGGGGGTTCAAGCTCCAGTACGACTGCGGTTTCCCCCAGAAGATAACAACGCGCTCGCTGCACTTAATCACCTCTCATCAGGCCGGGTTGGGGATATCAATAAAGGTCACATCCAGCTCGGTATTTTCCGTCAGCCATTCACTGAGGGCACGAATGCCACCGCGCTCAGTGGCATGGTGGCCTGCCGCGTAAAAGTGCAGACCCTGCTCACGAGCAGAGTGAACCGTCTGCTCTGAAACTTCGCCGGTGATGAACGCATCGACGCCGAAGCGGGCAGCGCTGTCGATAAAGCCCTGTCCGCCACCGGTACACCAGGCAACACGTTTAACCAGGTCCGGTCCGGTATCACCACACCACAATGGGCGACGCCCCAGACGCGCTTCAATCCAGGAGGCCAGCTCCAGACCCGGAACCGGCATCGCCAGTTCGCCCCACGGCACCAGAGGTTCAATCTCACCCATAACGGTAATTCCCAGAAGCTGTGCGAGCTGGACGTTGTTTCCCAGTTCCGGGTGTGCATCCAGTGGCAGGTGATAGCCGTACAGGTTGATGTCATTTGCCAGCAGCGTTTTCAGGCGGTTGCGCTTCATTCCGCGAATAATCGGCGATTCGTTTTTCCAGAAATAACCGTGATGGACAATCACCGCGTCTGCGTCCTGACGGACAGCTTCATCCAGCAGCGCCTGGCTTGCCGTCACACCGGTGATAATTTTCTGTACCGTTTCACGTCCTTCAACCTGAAGCCCATTCGGGCCATAATCGCTGAAGGAGGCACTGTTCAGTTTTTCGTTAATCAGGCTTTCCAGTTCGCTATTTTTCATCATGATTCTCTTAAGCTTTACGGGCGGCTTCGTACGCCGCCAGCGTGGCGACGCGCGCCTGTTTATGGTCAACAATCGGACGAGGATAATCCAGCGTGACGCGCTGTTTATCCGCCCAGACCCACGGTTCGTGAATCGCTTTGGCGGGAACATCCTTCAGTTCAGGTACCCAGGCGCGAATAAACGCACCTTCAGCGTCAAATTTTTGCCCCTGGGTGGTTGGATTAAAAATCCGGAAATAGGGAGCCGCATCGGTGCCGGTAGAGGCCGCCCACTGCCAGCCACCGTTATTTGCCGCCAGATCGCCATCGATCAACTGAGAGATAAAATAGCGCTCCCCGATACGCCAGTCGATAAGCAGATCTTTCACCAGGAAGCTGGCGGCGATCATCCGCAGACGGTTGTGCATCCACCCGGTTTCATTCAGTTGGCGCATCGCGGCATCAACAATTGGGTAGCCCGTTTCTCCCTTCTGCCAGGCCTGTAAAAGCGTCTCGCTATGCTGCCATTTTACGTTATCGGTCCAGGGAATGAATGGCCGATGCTTACATAAATCAGGGTGATACGTCATCAAATGGCGATAGAATTCGCGCCAGATAAGTTCGTTAAGCCAGACTGAGCCCGCTCCTCCGTCCAGCGCCTGAGGTTGTTCGGCCAGAAGGCGGTGCAAACACTGGCGCGGAGAAAGGACACCCAGCGCTAAACAGGCCGATAAACGGCTGGTTCCTTCAATAGCGGGAAAATCCCTGCGCGTGTCATATTCGCCCGCACCCTGTTTGCAAAACTGGCGCAGTTTCGCGATAGCAGATTTCTCGTTTTCGGGGATCAGAAGTGCATTGAACGCCTGCTGGGGATAGTTAAATGTCAGCTCAGGCAGATCCGCTATCACGTCGCCCCGGACTGCAGGAGCGGCCACACACTCCGGCAGTGCCTCTTTAAGACGTTTAACAAAGGCATTTTTAAAGGGCGTAAACACTTTATACATTTCATGACCACCGGTCATGACGCTGCCCGGTGCCAGCATCACGCTGTCATCAAATCCCTGGCACTGAACATCCTTCAGGATTGACTCCAGCTGGCGATCTCGCTGACGTTCGTTCAGTTCGTACTGATAGTTATAAAAAAGATGTGTGACTTCGTTCTGCTGACAGATCTCCTGTACCGTCTGAAGCTGTGCGGCAAAGTCACTCACCTCTCTATAAATCAGGGGAATGCCTTTTTCGGCCAGCGAGTGCTGCAGATCGTTCAGCCAGGCACGGAGCAAGGCCGCCTGGCGGGGAGCCATATCATGCTGCCGCCACTGCTCGGGCGTGGCAATAAACAGAGCCAGTACGTTAGCGTCTTTGGCGCGACAGGCCGCCGCGAGTGCGATGTTGTCATGTACGCGCAGGTCCGCGCGAAACCAAACCAGATGGGTGGGCATAAAACTCCAGGCAAATATCCATTATGTCCGTAAGGCCATGCCACCAAAGAGAAAATGGTGCAGGCTTTTATGTACTTTGCCATGAAGTGTAGACGCGATGAAATAAAAAAGGCCGCCCGGGGCGGCCTTAACGCTACTTGTCCTGCGCTATCGTGGTTAAAGCAACAAACGCATCCGGTTCATCACTTTTTACAACGAGTACGCTGGCGACAATGAACGCGATGCATATATAGCGTTTCATTATGCGGTCCCTGCAGCTAACCGCTCCACCGTTCACCACCGGTGATAAGTCGGTGGACACAAGCTCTGTGTGGAGCCTGACTCACGGTTGTGGAAATACCTCTCCCGTGACCGGTGCCCATTTGCGAGATGGCGGAAAGGGACGCTGCATAGTAATCTCCACACGAACGAAGCGTAATCCATTAAAATGGTTTTTAAGAATATATTTATGATCTAAGCATTTGAATATTAGACTTGCAGAAGTATGCTTGGAAACCTCTGTGTGAGAGCTTGAAAACCACCCAACGGACCGCGAATCCCGAGGGACAAAAAACCGCCACATTGCTGTTGGCGGTTTTTTTATTGCTGTGTGTAATCTTTGTATCAGTAGAAATCGCAGGTCGCTTTCTCGGCCTGGTCCATCCACACCGGCTTCTCGCTGGTTTTCGCCCAGACGCGGTGCAGATAGCTGTAAAAACGTGCACGATCTTTCCAGAACAGCATCACCGGCAGCGCCAGCACACCAGCCACTACGGCGAAAGTGCGACGCATGAAAACGATATGAGCCGGAAACTCTTTATAAAGATCCATATTTTTCTCCCCTATAGTTGGCCGGAAACGTCATCCGGAAAATTCAAAATCTGTGACCTGGCTAAAATAATATCGCTTTGTTTGTAATTTTACTACTCATCCGACCACTTATTTTTGTCCGTTTAGTGAAAATTTACACTCGCGCCGTAATTAAGTTACAAAAAAGTTAACAGTTTACTTATCAATAGTTAAATTGTGGGCTTTGTCATTTTTATACTTTTTTTACACCCGCCCTCCCCATTTTTGCGAAATCTTTGCGCCAGAAATCCTACCGTTAACACAACAACAAAAGTCACCCGGAGGTGGATTGTGAGTGCAGGTCTTATTGCCGGCATCGTGCTGGTGTTCCTGTTATTGGGTTATCTGGTCTATGCCCTGATTAATGCGGAGGCATTCTGATGGCTGCTCAGGCGTTTTTGCTTATTGCCAGCTTCTTAGTGGTATTGTTCGTTCTGGCAAGGCCACTGGGAACAGGACTGGCACGGCTGATCAACAACGTACCTTTGCCGGGCACGGGAAGCGTTGAAAAAGGGATCTGGCGTGTACTGGGAGTACGTGATCAGGAAATGAACTGGCGTCAATATCTGACAGCCATTCTGCTGCTGAATATCGTTGGCCTTATTGCGCTTTTTGCCATGCTGATGTTGCAGGGTATTCTGCCGCTCAATCCACAGCAGTTACCGGGTCTGTCCTGGCACCTTGCGTTGAACACGGCAGTCAGCTTTGTCACCAACACCAACTGGCAGTCCTATTCTGGTGAAACCACGCTCAGCTACTTCAGCCAGATGGTCGGTTTAACCGTGCAGAACTTCCTCTCGGCCGCCACTGGTATCGCCGTTATCTTCGCGCTGACGCGCGCTTTTGCACGTCAAAAAATCAGTACGCTGGGAAATGCCTGGGTGGATCTGACGCGCATCACGCTGTGGATCCTGCTGCCCATTGCGCTGCTGATCGCGCTGTTCTTTATTCAGCAAGGCACCCTGCAAAACCTGCTGCCTTATGCATCTTATACCTCGCTGGAAGGTGCAAAACAGCTCCTGCCGATGGGTCCGGTGGCATCACAGGAAGCCATCAAGATGCTCGGAACGAACGGCGGCGGCTTCTTTAACGCCAACTCGTCTCATCCGTTTGAAAACCCAACCGCCTTGACCAATTACGTGCAGATGCTGGCGATCTTCCTGATCCCTGCCGCACTCTGCTTTGCCTTTGGCGACGTGGTCAACGATCGCCGTCAGGGACGCACACTGCTGTGGACTATGTCGCTGATCTTCGTGGTCTGCGTTGCGCTGGTCATGTGGGCAGAATGGCAGGGTAATCCGCATTTCCTCTCACTGGGTGCTGATAGCGCGATCAACATGGAAGGTAAAGAGAGCCGCTTTGGCATTCTCGCCAGCAGCCTGTATGCCGTCGTCACCACGGCGGCATCCTGCGGGGCGGTAAATGCTATGCATGACTCCTTTACGGCACTGGGTGGCATGATCCCAATGTGGCTGATGCAGATTGGCGAAGTGGTGTTTGGTGGCGTGGGCTCAGGTCTTTACGGCATGCTGCTGTTTGTGCTGCTGGCGGTGTTTATTGCCGGTCTGATGATTGGCCGCACCCCGGAATACCTCGGTAAAAAAATCGACGTTCGCGAGATGAAATTAACCGCGCTGGCGATTCTGGTCACCCCTGCCCTCGTGCTGCTCGGCACCGCGCTGGCGCTGATGACCGAAGCCGGACGCAGCGGCATCTTTAACCCGGGTATCCATGGCTTCAGTGAAGTGCTGTATGCCGTCTCGTCTGCGGCTAACAACAACGGTAGCGCCTTTGCCGGCTTAAGCGCCAACTCGCCTTTCTGGAACTGCCTGCTGGCGTTCTGCATGTTCTTTGGTCGCTTTGGCGTCATTGTGCCGGTCATGGCCATTGCCGGATCGCTGGTGAGTAAAAAAATTCAACCGACCACCACTGGCACATTACCGACCCACGGCGCGCTGTTTATCGGCCTGTTGACAGGCACCGTGTTGCTGGTCGGCGCCCTGACCTTTATCCCCGCCCTCGCGTTAGGCCCGGTCGCGGAATTCCTCTCTTTACGCTGATTTTGCGGAGAAATTGTCATGAGTCGTAAACAACTGGCCCTGCTCGAACCGTCATTAGTTCGCCAGGCGCTTATGGATGCGGTGAAAAAGTTGAGTCCGCGCGTCCAGTGGCACAACCCGGTGATGTTTATTGTCTGGGCGGGCAGTGTTCTGACCACCGCCCTGGCGATTGCCATGGGAACGGGCCACATGCCGGGAAATACGATGTTTACCGGCGCCATCAGCCTGTGGCTGTGGTTTACCGTGCTGTTTGCCAACTTTGCAGAAGCACTGGCAGAAGGCCGGAGTAAAGCCCAGGCCAACAGCCTGAAAGGGGTAAAAAAGACTGCCTTCGCGCGCAAGTTGCGTGAACCGAAATACGGTGCGCAGATGGATCACGTTCCGGCGGATGAACTGCGTAAGGGCGATGTGGTACTGGTGGAAGCCGGCGACATTATCCCTTGTGATGGTGAAGTGATTGAAGGCGGCGCATCGGTGGATGAAAGCGCCATCACCGGTGAATCCGCGCCGGTGATCCGTGAGTCCGGCGGCGATTTCGCCTCCGTGACGGGCGGGACGCGCATTCTCTCCGACTGGCTGGTGATCCAGTGTAGCGTTAACCCGGGGGAAACGTTCCTCGACCGGATGATCGCCATGGTGGAAGGCGCGCAGCGTCGTAAAACACCTAACGAAATCGCACTGACCATTCTGCTCGTGGCCTTGACGATCGTCTTCCTGCTGGCAACCGCGACGCTGTGGCCATTCTCCGCCTACGGTGGCACTGCGGTGACCATTACCGTTCTGGTGGCGTTGCTGGTCTGCTTGATCCCAACCACGATTGGCGGCCTGTTGTCGGCTATCGGCGTGGCCGGGATGAGCCGTATGCTCGGTGCCAACGTCATCGCTACCAGTGGACGTGCCGTTGAAGCCGCCGGCGACGTGGATGTGTTGCTGCTGGATAAAACCGGGACCATCACCCTCGGCAACCGCCAGGCGTCAGATTTCTTACCCGCTCCAGGCGTGGATGAAAAAACGCTGGCAGATGCCGCGCAACTCTCTTCTCTTGCCGATGAAACGCCGGAAGGCCGCAGTATTGTGATTCTTGCTAAGCAGCGCTTTAACCTGCGCCAGCGCGACGTTCAGAGCCTGCATGCCACTTTCGTGCCCTTTACGGCGCAAACCCGCATGAGTGGGATTAACATTCAGGATCGCATGATCCGTAAAGGTTCCGTTGATGCGATTCGTCGTCATATTGAAGCCAACAACGGTCATTTCCCACCGGAAGTAGACAACCTGGTTGAGAGCGTTGCCCGTCAGGGTGCCACACCGCTGGTAGTGGCTGAGGGGGCTCATGTTCTGGGGGTGATTGCCCTGAAGGACATCGTCAAAGGCGGCATCAAAGAACGTTTTGCCCAGTTGCGTAAAATGGGGATCAAAACGGTGATGATCACCGGGGACAACCGTCTTACTGCCGCGGCGATTGCCGCCGAAGCGGGCGTCGATGATTTTCTTTCCGAAGCCACACCGGAAGCCAAACTGGCGTTGATCCGCCAGTATCAGGCGGAAGGTCGTCTGGTGGCGATGACCGGGGACGGTACCAACGATGCCCCTGCCCTTGCGCAGGCCGACGTGGCAGTGGCGATGAACTCCGGTACCCAGGCAGCCAAAGAGGCGGGCAACATGGTTGATCTCGACTCTAACCCGACCAAGCTGATTGAAGTGGTGCACATCGGCAAACAGATGCTGATGACGCGCGGTTCGCTGACCACGTTCAGTATCGCCAATGACGTGGCAAAGTATTTCGCCATTATTCCGGCCGCGTTTGCTGCGACCTATCCACAACTGAATGCGCTGAACGTGATGCACCTGCACTCTCCGGCCTCGGCCATTCTGAGCGCAGTGATCTTTAACGCCCTGATTATTGTCTTCCTGATCCCGCTGGCGCTGAAAGGCGTGAGCTATAAACCACTCACTGCGGCCGCCATGCTGCGCCGCAACCTGTGGATTTACGGCCTGGGTGGACTTGTGGTGCCCTTCATCGGCATCAAGGTTATCGACTTGCTGTTGACGCTGTTCGGCCTGGTTTAAAAGGTGAATCAAATGACGATGTTACGCCCCGCTATACTTCTGTTTATTCTGCTGTCTCTGATTACTGGCGGGCTGTATCCGCTGGTGACCACCGCGCTGGGCCAGTGGTGGTTTAAGGATCAGGCCAATGGCTCGCTGATTATGCAAAACGGTGAAAACCGCGGTTCGCGCCTGATTGGACAGAACTTTACGGATGCCCGTTACTTCCAGGGACGCCCTTCCGCCACTGCTGAAAGCCCGTATAATCCAATGGCTTCCGGCGGCAGCAACCTGGCAGGCAGCAATCCGGAGCTGGACAAAGCCGTCGCTGAACGCGTGGCAGCCCTGCGCAGCGCCAATCCTCAGGCCAGCCGCGAGGTTCCCGTGGAACTGGTGACGGCCTCTGCCAGCGGGCTGGACTACAGCCTGACGCCAGCAGCAGTGGCATGGCAGATCCCGCGCGTCGCCGCCGCCCGTCAGTTGACCGTCGAGCAGGTCAGCCAGCTGGTTGCAGAGCACACGCAAAAGCCGTTGGTCAGCTTCATCGGCATGCCTGTGGTAAATATTGTTGAGCTGAATCTGGCGCTGGACGCGCTAAGGAAAAACTAAATGACCGACGAGCCCATGCGCCCGGATCCGGACAGGCTGCTAGAACAGACGGCTGAAGCCCATCGTGGCAAATTGAAAATCTTCTTCGGCGCCTGCGCGGGCGTCGGGAAAACCTTCGCCATGCTGACAGAAGCCCAGCGGCTTCGGGCACAGGGGCTCGATATACTGATCGGCGTGGTAGAAACCCACGGACGTAAAGAGACGGCGTCGCTGCTGAAGGGGCTGGCCACGCAGCCGCCCCGACGCATCAGCCATCGTGGTCGGTTAGTCACCGAATTCGATCTCGATGCCGCCCTCGCCCGTCGTCCCGCGCTTATCCTGATGGACGAACTGGCGCACAGCAATGCGCCAGGCTCACGCCATCCAAAACGCTGGCAGGACGTTGAAGAGTTACTTGAAGCCGGTATTGACGTTTTCACGACGGTTAACGTTCAGCATCTCGAAAGCCTGAACGACGTGGTGAGCGGCGTGACCGGCATTCAGGTGCGCGAGACGGTGCCTGACCCCTTCTTCGATTCCGCGGACGAGGTGGTGCTGGTCGACCTTCCGCCTGATGATTTGCGCCAGCGTCTGCACGAAGGCAAAGTCTATATCGCCGGCCAGGCCGAGCGCGCCATCGAACATTTCTTTCGCAAAGGCAACCTGATTGCCCTGCGCGAACTGGCTTTACGCCGAACTGCTGACCGTGTTGACGATCAGATGCGTGCCTGGCGTGATCTGCAAGGCCAGGAACGCGTCTGGCATACGCGGGATGCCATCCTCCTGTGTATTGGTCACGGCAGCGGCAATGAAAAACTTGTCCGCACCGCCGCTCGCCTTGCGGCCAAATTTGGCAGCGTCTGGCATGCGGTGTATGTCGAAACGCCGCAGCTACACGCGCTACCAGAAAACCAACGCCGGGCAATTCTGAGTTCGCTGCGCCTGGCCCAGGAGCTGGGCGCGGAAACGGCGACCCTTTCCGATCCTCAGGAAGATAAAGCTATTCTGCGCTACGCGCGCGAACATAACCTGGGGAAGATTGTGATTGGTCGTCGCCAGCACCGTCGCTGGTTTAGCCGCGAATCTTTTGCCGACAAACTGGCTCGCCGCGCGCCTGATTTGGATCTGGTGATCGTTGCACTGGATGACAAACCCACCCCCTTACCGACTCGCGCGCCAGACAGCCGCACCTTTAGCGATAAATGGCGCATTCAGCTTCGCGGTTGCTTTGTCGCCGTCGTGCTTTGCGCCCTGATTACCGTGATTGCCAGCCAGTGGCTGATTGCGTTTGATGCCGCCAACCTGGTGATGGTCTACCTCCTTGGCGTGGTGGTTGTGGCACTCTTTTACGGACGCTGGCCGTCGGTACTGGCGACGGTTATCAACGTTATCAGCTTTGATCTGTTCTTTATTGCCCCCCGCGGAACGCTTGCCGTTTCGGACGTACAGTACATACTCACCTTCGCCGTGATGCTCACCGTCGGGCTGGTGATCGGTAATCTGACGGCGGGCGTGCGCTATCAGGCGCGTATTGCCCGTTATCGCGAACAACGCACGCGTCATCTCTATGAGATGTCGAAATCGCTGGCGGTGGGTCGCACGCCGCTGGATATCGTGCAGACCAGCGAGCAGTTTATCCGCTCGACGTTTCATGCCAGCAACCTGATTTTACTCCCGGACGAACACGGCAAGCTGCGCCCACTGACGTCGGCCACAGGCATGACGCCCTGGGACGAAGCCATCGCGCGCTGGAGCTTTGACAAGGGGTTACCGGCGGGCGCGGGGACAGACACCCTGCCCGGCGTGCCTTATCAAATTTTGCCGCTGCGCAGTGCAGATAAAAACCAGGGGCTGGTTATCGTTGAGCCGTCAAATCTGCGTCAACTGATGATCCCTGAGCAGCAACGACTGCTGGAAACCTTTACGCTGCTGGTTGCCAGCGCGCTCGAACGGCTGGCGCTGACTGCCAGCGAAGAACAGGCTCGTCTGGCAAGCGAGCGTGAGAGTATTCGTAACTCATTGCTTGCGGCGCTCTCTCACGATCTGCGGACCCCACTCACCGTCCTGTTTGGTCAGTCAGAAATCCTGACCCTGGATTTGGCGGCAGAAGGTTCTAAACATGCTCTTCAGGCCAGCGAGATCCGCCAGCATGTACTGAATACCACGCGTCTGGTGAATAATCTGCTTGATATGGCGCGTATTCAGTCAGGCGGATTTAACCTCAAAAAAGAGTGGCTCACGCTCGAAGAGGTAGTTGGCAGCGCGCTGAAAATGCTGGAGCCAGGCCTTGGCGGGCGTCATATTGCGTTGAACATGCCCGAACCGCTTACCTTAATTCACGTTGATGGTCCGCTGTTTGAACGGGTGCTGATCAACCTGCTGGAAAATGCCGGTAAGTATGCGGGATCCAGCGCCCAGATTGGGGTCGATGCAACGGTGGAAGATCAGACGCTTCGCCTTGAAGTCTGGGATACCGGGCCAGGTATTCCGGCCGGACAAGAGCTGGCCATTTTCGAAAAATTCGCGCGTGGCAATAAGGAGTCGGCCATTCCGGGGGTTGGGCTGGGTCTGGCCATTTGCCAGGCGATTATTGATGTCCATGGCGGGACCATTTCCGCAGAGAACCGTCCGGATGGAGGCGCGCGTTTTTGTGTTACACTTCCTCTGGAAACCCCGCCGGAACTTAATGAATTACCAGAGGATTTGTGATCAACGTTCTGATTGTTGAAGATGAGATCGCCATTAGCCGCTTTCTGCGCGCTGCGCTGGAAGGAGATGGCTTGCGCGTTCATGATGCGGGTACGCTCCAACGGGGTTTAATTGAAGCCGCCACACGCAAGCCGGACCTGGTGATCCTCGACCTTGGTCTGCCGGATGGTGACGGTATTGATTTTATCCGTGAAGTCCGCCAGTGGAGCCAGATGCCGATTCTGGTGCTTTCAGCACGTACTGAAGAGACGGATAAAATCGCGGCGCTGGACGCCGGAGCGGATGACTATCTGATTAAACCTTTCGGCATTGGCGAGCTACAGGCTCGCCTTCGCGTGGCGCTGCGTCGTCACAGCGCCACCACGCCCGCCGATCCCACGTACACGTTTGGTGATATCCAGGTTGACCTTGCCGCCCGGCGCATTGTGCGTGGTGAGGAGGAGATCCATCTCACCCCAATAGAATTTCGACTGCTTGCCGTGTTGCTCAATAACCACGGGAAGGTGCTCACCCAACGCCAGCTACTGAACCAGGTATGGGGGCCAAATGCCGTGGAGCATAGTCACTATTTACGCATATATATGGGACACCTTCGTCAGAAACTCGAAGTCGACCCCGCTCGCCCTCGTCATTTATTAACTGAAACCGGTATCGGTTATCGGTTTATGCTTTGAATAACTATTCATTTTATTTATAAATAAAACTAAGCTCACTTATTAAATATTCGAAAAATAACCCGATGGTTATTTTTCCGTCTTATTTTTGCCCATTCAAAACATTAATAACACAACCCATTAACGCATAACCAACAAATCAGCATTTTGATCTGCGATATTCATCAAAAACGAATATTTATTTCTGATTTGATCGGTTAATGGTGATCTTCTTCACAGTTCATAGCCCTCTCCTGGATAAAATGACCATGCTTTCAATTACTGAAAGGAAAATGAAACATGGAAAACAACAATCGTTTAATGCCCCATATAAGGCGGACAACACATATCATGATGTTTGCCCACCGAAACTGCTTTGACTTTCATCTCTTTAATGCCCGGTAGTCCTTCGACTTCTGGCGCACCCGCTTACAGGTCATCCTGAAACTCATTTATTTACAGGCAATTGCCTGTGAACCCGTGCGCTTATTCATCTTAATTCAGACGCATCTGCAACCGGGCAGACTGAATTTCAATCATCAAAAAGCAACTCACTGATTTTAATCAGCGGTCACCCTTTGCTTTTTTTCCGGGAATTTATCGATTTCTTTTTTACAAGGAATCGAGGGACTTCTATTACCTAAAATAAAGAGATAAAGATGAAAAATTTAAAAATCGCAGCCAGCCGTGCATGCCCTGATTGCTTTACCACTCAGCGTGAACTCGTGGATGTCAGAGCCTCTGATTATATTGATGTTGCCGCTATTGTTCTGGCGGTCAGCGATATTTCCAGCGGCATTCTGGAAGAAATAGAAGCCACCGGGTTTGGCATTCCTGTTTTTGTCGCAACGCACAAAGAAGAGATCATCCCGGCAGACTATTTATCGCGCATTCACGGCGTTTTCGAACACTCAGACACCAGCAACGACTTTTATGGACGTCAACTGGAAGCGGCGGCCCAGAAGTATGAAACCCAGTTGCGACCGCCGTTTTTCCGCGCCCTGGTCGACTACGTGAAACAGGGTAACAGCGCCTTTGACTGCCCGGGGCATCAGGGCGGCCAGTTCTTCCGCCGCCATCCTGCCGGTAATCAGTTTGTCGATTTCTTTGGTGAAACGCTCTTCCGTTCCGATCTGTGCAACGCCGACGTGGCGATGGGCGATCTGCTGATCCATGAAGGTGCGCCGTGCATTGCGCAGCAACATGCGGCGAAAGTCTTTAATGCCGATAAGACCTACTTCGTGCTGAATGGAACGTCATCATCCAACAAAGTAGTGCTTAACGCCCTGCTCACTCCTGGCGACCTGGTCCTGTTTGACCGTAACAACCATAAATCGAACCATCACGGTGCCCTCCTCCAGGCAGGTGCAACACCGGTCTATCTGGAAACAGCCCGTAACCCGTACGGCTTTATCGGGGGTATTGACGCCCACTGCTTTGAAGAGAGTTATCTGCGCGAACTGGTATCAGAAGTCGCACCAGGCAGAGCGCGTGATGCACGTCCGTTCCGCCTGGCGGTAATCCAGCTAGGTACTTACGATGGCACCATTTATAACGCTCGTCAGGTGGTAGATAAGATTGGCCCTCTGTGTGACTACATCCTGTTTGACTCGGCCTGGGTAGGTTACGAGCAGTTTATTCCGATGATGGCCGACTGCTCTCCACTGCTGCTGGAACTGAACGAAAACGACCCGGGCATTCTGGTGACCCAGTCCGTGCATAAACAACAGGCTGGCTTCTCGCAAACCTCGCAGATCCACAAGAAAGACAGCCACATTAAAGGTCAACAGCGCTATGTGCCCCACAAGCGTCTGAATAATGCCTTTATGATGCACGCCTCCACCAGCCCGTTCTATCCGCTGTTTGCCGCACTGGATATCAACGCCCGCATGCATGAAGGCCAGAGTGGCCGCAACATGTGGATGGACTGCGTGGTCACCGGTATCGAAGCGCGCAAGCTGATCCTGCAGAATTGCCAGTATCTGCGTCCATTCGTGCCAGATATGGTGGATGGTCGTCCGTGGGAAAGCTGGGAGACGGCGGAAATCGCTACCGATCTGCGCTTCTTCCATTTTGTTCCCGGTGAGAACTGGCATGCTTTTGAGGGCTACGCCGAACATCAATATTTTATCGACCCGTGCAAACTGCTGCTGACCACGCCAGGCATTAACGCGCGTACCGGCGAGTATGAGGATTTCGGGGTACCAGCCACAATCCTTGCCAACTTCCTGCGTGAAAACGGCATTGTGCCGGAGAAATGCGACCTCAACTCGATCCTGTTCCTGCTCACCCCAGCAGAGGATATGGGCAAGCTGCAACAACTGGTGGCACAGCTGGTGCGCTTCGAAAAACTGCTCGAGAGCGATGTTCCGCTGAAAGACGTCCTGCCTTCTCTTTACAAACAACATCCTGAGCGTTACGCAGATTACACCCTGCGCCAGATTTGCCAGGAGATGCATGACCTGTATGCCCGTCACAACGTGAAACAGCTGCAAAAAGAGATGTTCCGCAAATCCCACTTCCCACGCGTGATGATGAATCCACAAGATGCGAACTACGCCTATCTGCGCGGTGAAGTTGAACTGGTGTCCCTGCGCGACGCGGAAGGTCGCATCGCTGCCGAAGGCGCACTCCCTTATCCACCAGGAGTGTTGTGTGTTGTCCCAGGGGAAGTCTGGGGCGGTTCCGTACTGCGCTACTTTGCCGCACTGGAAGAAGGCATCAACCTTCTGCCTGGCTTCGCACCGGAACTGCAGGGCGTGTATGTCGAGGTGTGTGAAGGGCGCAAAGAGGTTCGCTGCAACGTCATCAAACAACCCACCGCTCAGCCTGCACTGCTGAAAGGAGAGAAATTATGAGTAAATCCAACAAAATGGGCGTGGTGCAGCTGACCATCCTTACCATGGTTAACATGATGGGGTCAGGGATCATCATGCTGCCGACCAAGCTTGCAGAAGTGGGAACCATTTCGATTATCTCCTGGCTGGTGACCGCCGTAGGGTCAATGGCACTGGCATGGGCCTTTGCCAAATGCGGGATGTTCAGCCGCAAGTCAGGCGGGATGGGGGGGTATGCAGAATACGCCTTTGGTAAGTCAGGCAACTTTATGGCCAACTATACCTATGGTGTGTCATTGCTGATCGCCAACGTGGCGATTGCCATTTCCGCCGTGGGTTACGGTACGGAGCTGTTTGGTGCCACGCTGAGCCCGGTACAAATTGGGCTGGCGACCATCGGTGTGCTGTGGATCTGCACCGTGGCTAACTTTGGCGGCGCGCGTATCACCGGACAGCTCAGCAGCATCACCGTCTGGGGCGTGATTATCCCGGTTGTTGGCCTGTGCATCATCGGCTGGTTCTGGTTCAGCCCGACCTTGTACGCGAACTCCTGGAACCCTCACCATGTACCGTTCTTTACCGCAGTGGGTTCTTCCATTGCCATGACGCTTTGGGCCTTCCTCGGTCTGGAATCTGCCTGCGCGAATGCGGAAGTGGTTGAGAACCCTGAGAAGAACGTGCCGATTGCAGTCCTCGGCGGAACGCTGGGCGCGGCGGTGATCTATATCGTCTCGACTAACGTGATTGCCGGGATTGTGCCAAACATGGATCTGGCTAACTCTACGGCGCCGTTTGGTCTGGCCTTTGCGCAGATGTTCACGCCAGAAGTCGGGAAAGTGATCATGGGCCTGATGGTGATGTCCTGCTGCGGTTCACTCCTCGGCTGGCAGTTCACCATCGCTCAGGTCTTTAAATCCTCGGCTGACGAAGGGTACTTCCCGAAAATCTTCTCCCGCGTCACCAAAGCGGATGCACCGGTGCAGGGCATGCTGGCGATTGTCATCTTCCAGAGTGGATTATCGCTGATGACCATTAGCCCGTCGCTGAACAGCCAGTTCAACGTGCTGGTTAACCTGGCGGTCGTGACGAACATCATTCCGTATATTCTGTCGATGGCGGCGCTGGTGATTATTCAGAAGGTGGCGAAGGTGGATCCACGCAAAGCGCGGGCGGCCAATATCGTGGCGCTGATTGGGGCAATCTACAGCTTCTATGCGCTCTACTCATCCGGCCAGGAAGCGATGCTTTACGGCGCAATGGTCACCTTTATGGGCTGGACGCTGTACGGTCTGGTGTCACCACGGTTCGAGTTAAAGAATAAGCACAGCTAAAAAAAAGGGAGCCATTCGGCTCCCTTTTTCATTCTTACGCGTTTTTCAACACTTCACTGACAATCTCTACCGCTTCTTTCTCAATCTGCTGACGATGTTCAGCGCCGAGGAAGCTTTCGCAATAGATCTTGTACGCATCTTCGGTACCGGATGGACGCGCGGCGAACCAGCCGTTTTCAGTCATCACTTTCAGGCCACCAATAGAGGCTCCATTACCCGGTGCAGCCGTCAGGCGTGCAGTTATCGGGTCGCCAGCCAGCGTGCTCGCACTGACCATCTCCGGAGAGAGTTTGGACAGGGCGGCTTTCTGAGCTGAAGTCGCCGATGCCTGAATACGGTTATAGCTTGGTGCACCAAAGCGTGCAGCCAGCTCATTGTAGTGTTCCTGCGGGTTTTTACCGGTGACAGCGGTAATTTCCGCCGCCAGCAGGCACATAATGATGCCGTCTTTGTCAGTTGACCACGGCGTGCCGTCGAAGCGCAGGAAGGACGCGCCCGCGCTCTCTTCACCGCCGAAGCCGAAGCTGCCGTCGTGCAGACCGTCAACGAACCATTTGAAGCCCACCGGCACTTCCACCAGCTTGCGGCCCAGCGCGTCGACCACGCGGTCGATCATCGCAGAGGAGACCAGCGTTTTGCCCACAGCAACCTCTTTGCCCCACTGCGGACGGTGCTGGAACAGGTAGTTAATCGCGACCGCCAGGTAATGGTTCGGGTTCATCAGCCCTGCCGGGGTGACGATACCATGACGGTCGTAATCCGGGTCGTTGGCAAATGCCAGATCGAATTTGTCGCGCAGCGCCAGCAGGCCCGCCATCGCACATTCAGAGGAGCAGTCCATACGGATTGCGCCGTCTTTATCCAGGTGCATGAAGCGGAAGGTCTGATCGACGTGATCGTTCACGATGGTCAGATCCAGCTTGTAATGCTCAGCAATGCGTTTCCAGTATTCAATACCGGAGCCACCGAGCGGATCCACACCCAGCTTCAGACCGGCTTTCTGAATCGCCGCCATGTCGACGATATCCGCCAGCCCTTCAATAAACGGCTGCACCAGATCCAGCTCTTTCACATGACCAGATGCCATCGCAGCATCCAGAGAAATACGCTTCACACCTTTCAGGCCATCGGCTAACAGGGCGTTAGCACGATCTTCCACCACTTTGGTGACGTTAGTATCAGCCGGGCCGCCATTAGGCGGGTTGTATTTGATACCACCATCTTCCGGCGGGTTGTGGGATGGCGTGATAACGATCCCGTCAGCCAGCGCGCCCCCTTTCTTGTTGTGCACAAGAATGGCGTTAGACACCGCAGGCGTTGGCGTGAATCCGTTATTCTCCTGAATAATCACATCAACGCCGTTTGCGGCCAGCACTTCCAGGACAGAAATGAATGCCGGCTCAGACAAAGCATGGGTATCTTTTCCCACATAGCATGGACCGGTAACGCCATTTTTGGCGCGCTCTTCCGCAATGGCCTGAGCAATGGCCAGAATGTGCGGTTCGTTAAAGCTATGGCGCGCCGCGCTACCGCGGTGACCAGATGTACCAAACTTCACGGCGTGTTCTGCATTGCCCACAACCGGCTTCAGAACGTAATACTGCGCGGTCAGCTGAGCGACATTAATCAAATCGCTTTGTTGTGCAGGTTGGCCTGCACGGCTGTGATTTGCCATTACCGGGTCCTTCTGATGCAAGGGTTAAATTGTACCGCAAACCTTTTCAATCAATTCCGCCGGGAACTGCATAGACTGCATGATGTGTTCAATCATGCTGCACTTGCGGCCCGTATTGGTATTGGTGATCACCCAGTACGGAGTGCCAGGGACATGTTTGGGTTTGGTTTGATTGCCATTTTGCAGCAGCGTTTGCTCGTCACCCGCGAAATAGACGCGAGTACGACCGTGCAGCGACTCGGTCGCTTCAGCAAACGCTTTGTTATCCAGTGAGTAGAGTGTAGACAGCACCAGCATAAAGCGGTTAACCGCCTTTTTTTGCTCCGCATATTCATCGGACAGCAGCAGCTCGCGCATCGCCCGTACTTTATCTTTTGCCGGTGTCACGGCAGGTTTTGCTTGTGCAACAACGCTCGGCTGAGACACGACATCTTTGGTAACTGGGGTGACAGGCTGTGAAGCGGCGGAAATTTTAAGCATGCGCCGTAAAATGTCGGACGCACTCTCCCCGATATGCCGCGTCTGGCTGGCAATATACTGATAGAGTTCGTCATCAACTTCGATTGTTTTCATCTTAATCCAGTGCGATATCTTATCTGAATACAAGTCATTGGGATTATAAGGTCAAATCCCAACAGCGGATAGCGTCAAACCAGGTTGGCGGCAAAAGTCAGATTAAACTGGAACCTTGCAGCCGGGCGGCAGAATGGTCAACATGATACCCTAACCTGACATACGTAAAAAAAGAACTTTGCCATGAAATTGAATACCCGAGCGCAAACTGCACAATCGCCGAACAATAATTCTCCCATCGTACTGGTTCACGGACTTTTTGGCAGCCTGGATAACCTGGGCGTGCTGGCGCGCGATCTGGTTAGCGATCACGACATTTTGCAAGTCGACATGCGCAATCACGGTCTTTCAGGGCGCTCAGAAGAGATGACCTACGCGGCAATGGCGCAGGATCTGCTGGATACGCTGGATGCCAACAACCTGCAAAAGGTCACCCTCATCGGGCATTCAATGGGCGGCAAAGCGGTAATGGCCCTGACGGCGCTGGCACCTGAGAGAATTCAGGGTCTGGTGGTAATCGATGTTGCTCCGGTGGATTACGACGTTCGACGCCATGACGAAATTTTCGCGGCGATCAACGCGGTAACAGAGGCTGGTGCTACAACGCGTCAACAAGCGGCTGCCGTCATGCGTGAGCATCTTGATGAAGAAGGTGTCGTGCAGTTCCTGCTGAAGTCATTTGTTGACGGACAATGGCGTTTTAACGTGCCGGTGCTCTGGGAGCAGTACAACAATATCGTAGGCTGGGAAACGGTACCTGCCTGGCCACACCCTACCCTCTTTATTCGTGGCGGTAACTCGCCTTACGTCACCGACGCGTACCGCGACGCATTGCTGGCGCAATTCCCGCAGGCTCGCGCCCATGTTATCGCCGGGGCCGGACACTGGGTTCACGCGGAAAAACCTGACGCCGTATTGCGCGCCATTCGCCGCTATCTTGCTGATACTGCAAATTGATTAAAAAGAGAGCGACTGGAAGGCTGCAGGCTTCCAGTCGTTGGCGTGCCGTTTTTGGTGATGTATGATGGCGCGCTTATCGCCCGGGCATTAGCAGGGCGGCGTGTTTCCCCCGAAGTCTCAGAATCATGGCCAAAGAACAAACGGACCGTACGACACTAGATCTGTTCGCGAATGAGCGTCGCCCGGGACGACCGAAAACGAATCCGCTTTCGCGCGATGAACAGCTGCGTATCAATAAACGCAATCAGCTTAAACGCGATAAAAATCGTGGGCTTAAGCGTGTCGAACTGAAGCTCAACGCCGACGCCGTCGATGCGCTTAACGAGCTGGCTGACGCGCGAAATATCAGCCGCAGCGAACTCATTGAAGAGATGTTGCTCGTCCAGCTTGAGACGTTACGCAGCCAGGCATAAGTCTGAAAATCCCCTTTATCGCCCTTTTCATGTAGCACAGAGTGCAGTCCTGCGCGATAGCTGTTTCCGCAGGGTTGCCAGTTCTGCTATTATTGCCCTTATCCGTGGCCTAATTGCGCCACCATACTATTAAGTTTCAAGAGGTTATTTTACTCATGGCAATCATCGGCATTTTCTTCGGCAGTGATACCGGCAATACCGAAAATATCGCAAAAAACATTCAAAAACAGCTCGGTAAAGACGTTGCTGATGTGCATGACATCGCCAAGAGCAGCAAAGAAGATCTCGAAGGCTATGACATTCTGCTGCTGGGTATTCCAACCTGGTACTACGGTGAAGCCCAGTGTGACTGGGATGATTTCTTCCCGACGCTGGAAGAAGTTGATTTCAACGGCAAGCTGGTTGCCCTGTTTGGCTGTGGCGATCAGGAAGACTACGCAGAATATTTCTGTGATGCGCTGGGTACCATCCGCGACATCATTGAGCCAAATGGCGCGGTTATCGTAGGCCACTGGCCAACGGCGGGTTACCACTTCGAAGCCTCTAAAGGCCTGGCTGATGACGATCATTTCGTGGGTCTGGCCATCGACGAAGACCGCCAGCCTGAACTGACCGCAGAGCGTGTTGAGAAGTGGGTTAAGCAGATCCGTGAAGAACTGCACCTGGATGATATTCTGAACGCCTGATTTTTATCGTGGCGCAACTGCGGTTGCGCCACGCCCCAGGTCAAACCGATTAAATTAATTGCTACAATCTTTTAACTTTTTCGCCCAGACCTGTACAATGTCTCCCTGAAAAATGTGGTTTCCATTGAGCAAGTTTGTTGGTGATACCCCATTTTTATAAGCATATTTTGCCTGAGACTTGCTGTTTTCATTTAGACATGGCAGTTCTATAATGAGACGCATTACCCAAGGTGCATTTTCTGTCACTTCCTACAGAAGTGAATCGTTTAGTAACAGGACAGATTCCGCATGACTGACAACAATACCGCATTAAAGAAGGCTGGCCTGAAAGTTACGCTTCCTCGGTTAAAAATCCTTGAAGTGCTTCAGGGTCCAGACAATCACCATGTCAGTGCGGAAGACCTTTATAAACGTCTTATTGACATGGGCGAAGAAATTGGGCTCGCTACCGTCTATCGCGTGCTGAACCAGTTTGATGACGCGGGCATTGTTACCCGTCATAATTTCGAAGGCGGTAAATCTGTATTCGAACTGACCCAGCAACAGCACCACGATCACCTGATCTGCCTCGACTGTGGCAAGGTCATTGAATTTAGCGATGACTCCATCGAAGCGCGCCAGCGTGAAATCGCGGCTCGTCATGGCATCCGCCTGACCAACCACAGCCTGTACCTGTATGGTCACTGTGCTGAAGGTGATTGCCGCGAAGACGATCACGCGCACGACGCTAAATAACTCAAGCTTTCATACTCTGAGCCAGCCGCGAGGTTGGCTTTTTTTTGCCTGTTATTTGACGCAAAAAAGCCCGGTAGCGTTGTGCTACCGGGCATGATGACAGAGAATTATTTGCTGTTGTTAGTGCGAATCTCTTTCCAGATCTGGTCGCAACGCTTCGCCACTTCCTGATCGTTTCCGGTTTTACGTGCCTGAATACAGGCCTGGTAATCCATCACGCGAACGTTTTCCTGTGTGGCGAACTGCTCATGTGCCTTCTCTTTCTTCAGCACATTCAGCACGCTCTGACAGGCTTCGATCTTCTCCGGTGAACCTTCCGCTGTGTTAATGCAGGCGCTATACGCCTCTTTAAGACGCGAGTCCTCTTTCGGTGCCTGCTCCTGCGCACACCCCGCCAGCCCCGCAGCCAGCAACGCGACGATTACGATGTTTTTCATCATGTTCTGTCTCCATTAGAAGATAGTGAATGGAGCGATAACCATGAATTTCACGTCACGCTCATCCTGGAAGATGTTGCCGTAACCGCCTGCGTAGCTCGGAATGTCGGAGTGGTTGTCATACTGGGTGAAGTGCAGTTTGAACATCGTGCCTTTCGCGCGGCCGTCCTGCAGGGTGTAGATAGCATCCAGGCTGTAAGAAGACTCTTTCAGGCGATAGTTTGGATCGTAGTAAGCGTCCGGTGTAGCCATATCTGCAGGTTTTGCATCCCAGGCATAAGCGTAAGATGCACCCACCGCCCAGCCTGGCAGGTTCCAGTTTTTCAGATCATACATCGCGCCGAAGAACACCGCTTTTTCGCCGTCGGCGTTGAAGTCAGAGCGGTTATCCCACCAGATATCAAGACGACCGTTAGACGATGCATAGGTTGGGGTCATACGCTGCAGGAAGTACCCCTGCTGCCCTTCCGCTTTCACCCATGTGCCTTCCAGACGCAAATCAACCTGTCCGACTTTGTAGCCGAAGGTGAGTGCCTGCAACCACGCGGTGCCGTCATAGATATCATTGACGCCACCATTACTGACTTTGTCGCGCGTACCGTAGAACTGGTAGCTGGTGCTCAGCGGGCTACCCGCGATATCAAATTTATAGCTGGCCTTGGCAAAGTACTGATCGATGTAACCTTGAGCCTGGCCAAATGCCGCCTCAAGTACCAGGTCGTTTTTAAAGTCGTATTTAGCACCCAGTGAATGGAGATAATCTACTTTGGTTTTCTTATCGTTCTGGTAGAACTTGTCCATTTCAATGTGCCATGGTGCTTTGTACTCGTTGGTCCACATATAGGAGAAGCTCAACGCACCTGCATCACCGTAATCAAAGTTGGCACCCGCTTCCGCACCCTGGTAAGTACCCGGCATAAAGCTCCAGTGTGGTGCTAACAATGTCTGACCGGTTGGCTGAATATAACCACCGCGCGCCCATACCGGGCCGTATTTGAATTTCGCTGCTGCCTTATACAGGCTGATACCGCTTTTATCTCCGGACCAGTCTTCTTTATAGGCTTTATTACTGGAGGAGAATGCGATTTCGTTCGGGTGGGCGCTGTCGCCGTTTTCCGCCATTTCAATTGCCGTGAATGCAGCAATATCCAGACCGAACATATCGGCAGCATAACCAGACTGGAAATCCAGATTGGCGTTCCAGGTTGAGTGAGAAAGGTTGGTTTTGTATTTGTCTTCAGTGACGTCTTTACGGTCACGTTCACGCTGCCAGTAGTAAATCCCCCCCGTGAGGGTTGAATCATCAATAAAACCTGCTGCCTTCGCCTCTGGTGCAATCACCAGGCCCGACATTGCTGTCACACCGGCAATAGCCAGCGCCAGCGCACTACGTTTGCCACTGAACGTACGCATAGATTATTCCTCTTTGACGAATTAAAACGCCTTAAACGGCGAAAAATATAAAAGACCTAATGGTCAGGGGTAGTTAGAAATACCCTCGAATTAACTACCGCCTTTAGATTATTTTTCGCGACGCGAATTATCAATGCTTTTCAGCGAGCAAAAGTCAGGATTATGACGAAGTGCACATAATTGGTAGTGATTTGTAACATCTGTGCCAATGCGAGGATTTACAGGGAATAACGCGTATTTTGAGGGAGTGCCGGCCATTTATTCTGTATATTTTTTGTCCTTAAGGCTATTCGTAAATATTGAAACTTTTTTTGAGTAAAATAAGTAGCACCTCATTGACCTGAATTTCGCACATACCTTATTTGAGCTGCGCGTTAATGGCCTGATCGTTAAATAAAAAAACGCCGCTTATCGCGGCGTTTGTCTCTCATTGACCAGAACTGCAATATTATTCGCCGATCTTAGCCCAGGTGTCACGCAGACCAACGGTACGGTTAAACACCGGTTTTTCCGCCGTGCTGTAACGGCTATCCAGGCAGAAGTAACCTTCGCGTTCGAACTGGAACGCTTTACCCGCTTCGGCCGCTTTTAAAGACGGCTCGGCATAACCCTGTTTAATTACCAGAGATTCCGGGTTGATCGTCGCCAGGAAGTCTTCGGCAGCACCAGGGTTAGGGACACTGAACAGACGATCGTACAGGCGAATTTCAACAGGCAGCGCGTGTGCAGCGCTTACCCAATGGATAACGCCTTTCACTTTACGGCCATCAGCCGGATCTTTGCTCAGGGTTTCAGCATCATAAGAACAGAAGATGGTGGTGATATTGCCTTCAGCATCTTTCTCTACGCGCTCAGCCTTGATGACGTAAGCATTACGCAGGCGCACCTCTTTACCCAATACCAGACGCTTGTACTGCTTGTTCGCTTCTTCGCGGAAGTCAGCACGATCGATCCAGATTTCAGCGCTGAACGGTACGTCGCGGCTACCCATTTCCGGTTTATTCGGATGGTTAGGCATGGACACCAGCTCGCTTTCACCCTGCGGGTAGTTTTCGATAACCAGTTTCACTGGATCGATGACTGCCATTGCGCGCGGCGCGTTTTCGTTGAGATCTTCACGAATGCAGGATTCCAGAGACGCCATTTCAATGGTGTTATCCTGCTTAGTCACACCGATGCGTTTGCAGAACTCACGAATAGAAGCGGCGGTGTAACCACGACGACGCAGACCAGAGATGGTCGGCATACGCGGATCGTCCCAGCCTTCAACGTGCTTGTCGGTCACCAGCAGGTTCAGCTTACGCTTGGACATCACGGTGTATTCCAGATTCAGACGAGAGAACTCGTACTGACGTGGATGCACAGGGATAGTGATGTTATCCAGTACCCAGTCGTACAGACGACGGTTGTCCTGGAACTCCAGCGTACACAGAGAGTGAGTAATGCCTTCCAGCGCATCGCTGATGCAGTGGGTGAAGTCGTACATCGGGTAGATGCACCACTTGTTACCCGTCTGGTGGTGTTCCGCAAACTTAATGCGGTACAGCACCGGGTCACGCATCACGATGAACGGAGATGCCATGTCAATTTTGGCACGCAGACAGGCTTTGCCTTCTTCGAAGCCACCGGCACGCATTTTTTCAAACAGCGCCAGGTTCTCTTCCACGCTGCGATCGCGGTACGGGCTGTTTTTACCCGGCGCGGTCAGCGAGCCGCGGTATTCACGGATCTCATCGGCAGACAGCTCGTCGACGTACGCCAGACCTTTGTTAATCAGCTCTACCGCATAGGCATACAGCTGATCAAAATAGTCAGAGGAGTAGCAGATGTCGCCAGACCAGTTAAAGCCCAGCCATTGCACGTCGTTCTTGATGGACTCAACGTATTCGATGTCTTCTTTTACTGGGTTGGTGTCATCGAAACGCAGGTTGCACTGCCCCTGGTAGTCCTGGGCAATGCCAAAGTTCAGGCAGATAGATTTCGCGTGACCAATATGCAGGTAACCATTCGGCTCCGGCGGGAAACGCGTATGAATTGTGGTGTGCTTACCACTGGCCAGATCTTCATCGATGATCTGACGAATAAAGTTACTCGGGCGGGCTTCTGCCTCACTCATCGTGGATTCCTCAAAGCGTAAACAACGTATAACGGCATATGATCTTATAAGCCGGACGTAGTGACAACCCTTAAAACGGCTCTGAAGAAAATAATGGGGGCATTTGCTGCAAAAAAAAGCGGCGAGGGATATCCCCCGCCGCTTAAGGCATGACTCTACTCAGGAGCGATTACTTGCCTTTAATCTCATACAGTGGCGTTTGACCCGCAACCACTTGACCTTTCGCCTGAATGACCAGGCCACTAAAGTCATCAATGTTGCTGCAAACGACCGGACTAATCATTGAGCGCGCGTTGGCGTTCAGGAAGTCCAGATCCATTTCCAGGATTGGCTGCCCTGCGACCACTTCAGCACCCTCTTCCACCAGGCGAGTAAAGCCCTGGCCGTTCAGCGCAACGGTATCAATACCCATGTGGACAACGATCTCAGCACCATTCTCGGTTTCGAGGCAGAACGCATGGTTGGTATTGAAGATTTTTACGATGGTACCGGCTGCTGGTGACACCACGGTTTTTTCCGTTGGTTTTACCGCGACACCGTCACCGACCGCTTTGCTGGCGAAGGCTTCGTCAGGCACCTGCTCAATGGCAACGACTTCACCCGTCACTGGGGAAACCAGTGCGGCAATCGTTTTAGCATTTGGTACTGCCTGCGGTTTTGCGGCAGCTGGCGCAGCGGCTGGAGCTGCAGACGTTTCCGCTGCGGCTACCGGACCTGTCGTTTTCATGGCATTGGCAATTTTTTCCGCCACGAACCCAACGATAATCTGCACGCTGGTTTTGTTCAGACGGATAACACCGGATGCACCCAGGCGTTTAGCCAGCGCTTCGTTCACCAGAGAAGAGTCTTTTACGTTCAGACGCAGACGGGTGATACATGCGTCGATACCGGTCAGGTTGTCAGAACCGCCGACAGCGGCGATGTACTGACGCGCCAGACCAGCAACATCCTGGTCTTTGTCCGCGCTCACATTCACGTCCTGACCATCCGCTTCGCTACCGGCAACAGCCAGTTCACGACCTGGGGTCATCAGGTTGAATTTGGTGATAGTGAAACGGAACACCACGTAGTAGATAGCAAAGAACACCAGACCCTGTGGGATCAGCATCCACCAGTGGGTTGCCAGCGGGTTACGGGAAGACAGCACCATATCCACCAGACCCGCACTGAAGCCGAAACCGGCAATCCACTGCATACTTGCGGCGATGAACACAGAGATACCGGTCAGCACAGCGTGGATTACATACAGCACAGGGGCCACGAACATGAAGGAGAATTCCAGCGGTTCAGTGATACCGGTGAAGAAGGCTGCAAATGCACCCGCCATCATGATACCCAGGACTTTCGCTTTGTTCTCTGGACGTGCGCAGTGGTAGATAGCCAGCGCTGCACCTGGCAGGCCGAACATCATGATTGGGAAGAAGCCCGCCTGGTAACGACCAGTGATACCGACAACCGCTTTACCTGCTTCGATGGACTGTGCGCCACCCAGGAAGTTAGGAATATCGTTAATACCGGCAACATCGAACCAGAATACGGAGTTCAGCGCGTGGTGCAGACCGACCGGGATCAGCAGACGGTTGAAGAACGCGTATACGCCCGCACCGACGGAACCCAGCTTCTGAATGTGCTCACCAAAGTTCACCAGACCGTCAAAGATAACCGGCCAGATGTACATCATGATGAATGCAACAACGATCATCAGGAAGGAAGTCAGAATAGGCACCAGACGACGACCGCTGAAGAAGGACAGCGCTTTTGGCAGCTCTACGCCGCTGAAGCGGTTGTACAGTTCAGCAGAGATGATACCGACGAGGATACCAACGAACTGGTTTTCAATTTTCCCGAATGCGGCAGGAACTTGATCCGCTGGGATTTTTTGAATCATAGACACCGCTGCTGGGGAGCAGAGGGTAGTTAATACCAGGAAACCGACAAAGCCGGTCAGCGCCGCTGCGCCGTCTTTATCTTTGGACATACCATAAGCCACACCAATCGCGAACAGGACTGACATGTGATCGATAATGGCGGAGCCCGATTTAATAAACAATGCCGCCAGAGCGTTATCGCCGCCCCAACTTACCGGGTCAATCCAGTAACCGACACCCATTAATATCGCTGCGGCTGGCAGCGTGGCGACCGGCACCATAAGTGCGCGACCAACCTTTTGTAAATAACCTAGAATACTCACTTTCTTCCCCCTATGAGACCCCGTTTAAGGCATGTTCTCAGCTCTGTTTTTTATTGTGTCACGAACTATAAATACAGTTGATGATTCACTGGCATTGTGAGTGTGTGAAAAATTAATTCGTATCGCAAATTAAACACGTATTTTTTGTGATTTTTGTCACCAAATATCGTTATTAACCCTCCCTTATGCTGGCTAACTGCGAAAACTTATTTTATCATTCAAAAAATCAAGACGGATTGATCCGGCCTGAAAGATTCCAGGTTACGCTTAATTCAGGTTCCGATAGCCATCCGCCCACTCTTCTACTTTAACTCTTGAGGTGAACAATGAGACTGATTCCCCTGGCAACTGCTGAACAAGTTGGTAAATGGGCCGCTCGCCATATCGTTAACCGTATTAACGCATTTAAACCTACTGCCGATCGTCCTTTCGTTCTTGGTCTTCCAACAGGCGGCACACCCCTAACCGCGTATAAGGCACTGGTTGAGATGCATAAAGCAGGCCAGGTTAGCTTTAAACATGTTGTGACCTTCAATATGGACGAATATGTTGGCTTACCGAAGGATCACCCGGAAAGCTACCATAGCTTTATGCACCGCAACTTCTTTGATCACGTTGATATTCCATCTGAAAATATTAACCTGCTGAATGGAAACGCGCCTGATATTGACGCAGAATGTCGTCAGTATGAAGAAAAAATCCGTTCCTACGGTAAAATCCACCTGTTTATGGGTGGTGTAGGTAATGATGGTCATATCGCGTTTAACGAACCGGCGTCTTCTCTGGCTTCCCGTACCCGTATTAAAACGCTGACCCATGACACACGCGTGGCAAACTCCCGCTTCTTTGACGGTGACGTTAACCAGGTTCCAAAATACGCCCTGACCGTAGGTGTAGGCACCCTGTTGGATGCCGAAGAAGTGATGATTCTGGTCCTGGGCGGCGTGAAAGCGCAGGCGCTCCAGGCTGCCGTTGAAGGCAACGTTAACCACATGTGGACCATCAGCTGCCTGCAGCTGCATCCGAAATCAGTCATCGTTTGTGACGAACCGTCCACGATGGAGCTGAAAGTGAAAACGCTGAAATACTTCAACGAATTAGAAGCAGAGAACATCAAAGGTCTGTAATTGAATAACCGCCTCTTCATCAAGAGGCGGCCGCTTTTTTTAACCGGGGGTCGTTATGTACGCTTTAACCCACGGTCGGATTTATACCGGCCATGATATTCTGGATGACCATGCGATTGTTATCGCTAATGGCCTGATTGAACGTGTTTGCCCGCTGGCAGAACTGCCGCCGGAGATTGAACAGCGCTCACTCAATGGAGCAGTAATCTCCCCCGGTTTCATCGACGTACAGCTCAACGGCTGTGGCGGTGTGCAATTCAATGACACTGCGGATGCGGTGACGGTAGAAACGCTGGAGATCATGCAAAAAGCCAACGAGAAATCGGGCTGCACCAGCTATCTGCCAACGCTCATCACCAGCAGTGATGACCTTATGAAACAGGGCATCCGCGTGATGCGTGAATACCTGGCAAAACACCCGAATCAGGCGCTGGGTCTGCACCTTGAAGGACCATGGCTGAATATGGTCAAAAAAGGGACGCATAACCCGAATTACGTGCGTAAACCTGATGCGGAGCTGGTTGACTACATGTGTGCTAACGCCGATGTGATCACCAAAGTGACGCTGGCGCCTGAAATGACAGGTACGGATGTCATCAGCAAACTGGCTGCCGCCGGGATTATCGTTTCAGCGGGTCACTCAAACGCGACGCTGAAAGAAGCCAAAGCGGGTTTCCGCGCGGGCATTACCTTCGCCACGCACCTCTACAACGCAATGCCGTATATAACCGGTCGTGAACCGGGTCTGGTCGGAGCGATTCTGGATGAGCTAGACGTCTACTGCGGTATTATTGCTGACGGCTTACATGTCGATTACACCAACATTCGTAATGCCAAGCGGCTGAAAGGTGACAAGCTTTGTCTGGTCACCGATGCCACCGCGCCAGCAGGTGCAAATATTGAGCAGTTCATTTTTGCCGGTAAAACAATATACTACCGCAATGGACTGTGTGTGGATGAGAACGGCACGCTGAGTGGTTCTGCCCTGACCATGATTGAAGGGGTACGCAACCTGGTTGAGCATTGCGGTATTGCCCTCGATGAAGTGCTGCGTATGGCGACGCTTTATCCGGCGCGCGCAATGGGCGTCGATAAACAGCTTGGCGGAATTGCACCAGGTATGGTTGCAAACCTGACGGCATTCACACACGATTATAAAATTATTAAGACCATCGTTAATGGTAACGAGGTCGTCACTGAGTAAGTAAAAGTATGACACCAGGCGGACAAGCTCAAATAGGTAATGTCGATCTCGTTAAACAACTTAACAGTGCGGCGGTTTATCGTCTGATTGACCAGCACGGGCCTATCTCGCGAATTCAGATAGCCGAACAAAGCCAGCTTGCTCCCGCCAGCGTGACAAAAATTACCCGCCAGCTCATCGAGCGCGGTTTGATCAAAGAAGTCGATCAACAGGCCTCCACCGGAGGCCGCCGCGCTATCTCTATTATTACCGAAACCCGTAATTTTCAGGCCATTGGCGTCCGCCTTGGCCGTCATGACACCACGCTTACGCTCTACGATCTGAGCAGCAAAGCCATTGCGGAAGAGCACTACCCCCTTCCTGAACGCACTCAGGAGACCCTGGAACACGCGCTGCTGAATACCATCGCGCAGTTTATTGAAAGCTGTCAGCGTAAAATCCGTGAACTCATCGCCATCTCCGTGATTCTGCCTGGTCTGGTCGACCCGGAAAGCGGCGTGATCCGCTATATGCCGCACATCCAGGTTGAAAACTGGGGGCTGGTCGATGCGCTGGAAAAGCGCTTTAAAGTGACCTGTTTTGTAGGCCATGACATTCGCTCTCTGGCGCTGGCGGAGCACTATTTTGGTGCCAGTCAGGACTGCGAAGACTCTATTCTGGTGCGCGTTCACCGCGGTACAGGTGCAGGCATTATCTCTAACGGGCGTATTTTTATTGGTCGCAACGGTAACGTCGGCGAGATAGGCCATATTCAGGTCGAGCCGCTTGGCGAACGTTGCCACTGCGGAAACTTTGGTTGTCTTGAGACCATTGCCGCCAACACGGCCATTGAGCAGCGTGTTCGCCATTTGCTTGAACAGGGTTATCAAAGCCGCGTCACGCTGGACGATTGCAAGATAGGAACTATCTGTAAAGCCGCCAATAAAGGCGACGCGCTGGCCTGTGAGGTGATCGAGCAGGTTGGACGCCACCTGGGTAAAACCATTGCTATCGCGATTAACCTGTTTAACCCGCAAAAAGTGGTGATCGCCGGTGAAATTGTTGAGGCAGAAAAGGTACTGCTGCCCGCCATTGAAGGCTGTATTAATACCCAGGCGCTGAAAGCATTCCGCCAGAATCTCCCGGTTGTTCGTTCAAAGCTTGACCATCGTTCAGCGATTGGCGCATTCGCGCTGGTAAAACGTGCGATGCTCAACGGCATTCTGTTGCAGCATTTGCTGGAAAGTTGATCGAACCTTATAGTAACGCCTTCTTTTTTTGATGTCGGACTGTCCATGACCATTAAGAATGTAATTTGTGATATCGACGGCGTGCTGATGCACGACAACGTTGCTGTGCCGGGTGCTGCGGAGTTTCTTCACCGCATCATCGACAAAGGAATGCCTCTGGTTCTTCTCACGAACTACCCTTCTCAGACCGGTCAGGATCTGGCGAACCGTTTTGCCACAGCCGGTGTCGACGTGCCGGACAGCGTGTTTTATACCTCGGCGATGGCAACGGCTGATTTTCTGAAACGTCAGGAAGGAAAAAAAGCCTACGTGGTCGGTGAAGGCGCGCTGATCCACGAACTGTACAAAGCCGGTTTTACCATCACCGATGTGAACCCGGACTTTGTGATTGTGGGTGAAACGCGCTCCTTTAACTGGGAGATGATGCATAAAGCGGCATACTTTGTCGCCAGCGGCGCGCGTTTTATCGCCACCAACCCGGATACGCACGGCCGTGGCTTTTATCCGGCATGTGGTGCGCTCTGCGCCGGTATCGAGAAAATATCTGGTCGTCAGCCGTTTGTGGTCGGGAAACCTAGCCCGTGGATCATCCGTGCCGCACTGAACAAAATGCAGGCTCACTCTGAAGAAACCGTCATTGTCGGCGACAACCTCCGCACCGATATTCTGGCCGGTTTCCAGGCGGGTCTTGAAACTATTCTGGTGCTCTCTGGCGTCTCTCAGCTTGATGACATTGATTCGATGCCGTTCCGGCCGAGCTGGATTTACCCCTCCGTTGATGAAATTGACATTATCTGATACCAAACCACGCCTCAGGGCGTGGTTTTTCATTTTCAGCCCAGCCAAATAAAAACCCATCTAACAAAAACCACGTTTTATTGAATAATCATCAATAAAAGCATGCATGACATACTCGTTTTTCACTATTCAGCAATTACCATTGCACTATTTCCGTTTTAGCCCGTAAAACGCTTGCGCACCCTGTCCCTTTGCGGCATTTTCATAAGCAAGCAACATCACAATGCAACAGGGTTAACGGAGAAGGTTATGTGTTCTATTTTTGGCGTACTGGATATTAAAACTGACGCGGGCGAACTGCGTAAAAAAGCACTCGAATTGTCCCGCCTGATGCGCCATCGCGGCCCGGACTGGTCCGGCGTTTACGCCAGCGATAAAGCCATTCTGGCTCACGAACGTCTGTCGATCGTAGACGTCAACGCTGGTGCTCAGCCGCTGTATAACGAGAAAAAAACGCACGCGCTGGCTGTCAACGGTGAAATCTACAACCATCAGGCACTGCGTGCCGAGTACGGCGACCGCTACGCGTTCCAGACCGGTTCTGACTGTGAAGTGATCCTCGCGCTGTATCAGGAGAAAGGCCCGGCGTTCCTGGACGACCTGCAGGGCATGTTTGCCTTCGCACTGTACGACAGCGAAAAAGACGCCTACCTGATCGGCCGTGACCACATCGGCATTATCCCGCTGTATATGGGTCACGATGAACACGGCAACTTCTATGTTGCCTCTGAAATGAAAGCCCTGGTACCGGTTTGCCGCACCATTAAAGAGTTCCCTGCAGGTAGCTACCTGTGGAGCAAAGACGGCGAGATCCGTCAGTATTATCAGCGCGATTGGTTCGACTATGATGCGGTAAAAGACAACGTCACGGACAAAGCCGAGCTGCGTCAGGCGCTGGAAGACTCCGTTAAAAGCCACCTGATGTCAGACGTGCCGTACGGCGTGCTGCTCTCCGGCGGCCTGGATTCTTCCGTGATCTCCGCGATCACCAAGAAATTTGCCGCCCGTCGCGTGGAAGATCAGGAACGCTCTGAAGCCTGGTGGCCACAGTTGCACTCCTTTGCCGTGGGCCTGGAAGGCGCGCCGGATCTGAAAGCCGCACAGGAAGTGGCAAACCATCTTGGCACCGTGCACCACGAAATTCATTTCACCGTGCAGGAAGGTCTGGATGCGATCCGCGATGTTATCTATCACATCGAAACTTATGATGTGACGACCATCCGCGCCTCTACGCCTATGTATCTGATGTCCCGTAAGATCAAAGCGATGGGCATTAAGATGGTGCTGTCTGGCGAAGGTTCTGACGAAGTATTCGGTGGCTACCTGTATTTCCACAAAGCGCCGAATGCCAAAGAGTTGCATGAAGAGACAGTGCGCAAACTTCAGGCGCTGCATATGTTTGACTGTGCGCGTGCCAACAAAGCGATGTCGGCCTGGGGTGTGGAAGCGCGTGTCCCGTTCCTGGATAAGAAATTCCTCGACGTCGCGATGCGTATCAACCCGCAGGACAAGATGTGCGGCAACGGCAAAATGGAAAAACATATCCTGCGCGAATGTTTTGAATCCTACCTGCCGGCAAGCGTGGCGTGGCGTCAGAAAGAGCAGTTCTCTGACGGTGTAGGTTACAGCTGGATCGACACCCTGAAAGAGGTGGCGGCAAAACAGGTTTCCGGCCAACAACTGGAAACAGCGAGCTTCCGCTTCCCGTACAACACGCCGGGTTCCAAAGAAGCCTATCTGTACCGTGAAATTTTTGAAGAACTGTTCCCGGTTCCAAGTGCTGCGGAATGTGTGCCGGGTGGCCCGTCCGTCGCCTGCTCTTCAGCAAAAGCGATTGAATGGGATGAATCTTTCAAATCCATGAACGATCCATCAGGACGCGCGGTAGGCGTTCACCAGTCAGCCTACAAATAATCGCTCAGATCGCAATCAGGCCCCTCAGGGGCCTGATTTTTTTGCCTCACATTTCACCACCTAAATCTGATTAATAACCAATAATTGCCGAATATTCGGTCACGCTGTTCGCAACCTAACCAAACAGTCACATTCCGGCCATTTTCGTTGAAAAAGGTGTTGACGCTGCAAGGGTCTATACGCATAATGCGCCCCGCAACGCCGATAAGGTAACGCGAAAAAAAGATGGCTACGTAGCTCAGTTGGTTAGAGCACATCACTCATAATGATGGGGTCACAGGTTCGAATCCCGTCGTAGCCACCATCTTTTTTGCGGGAGTGGCGAAATTGGTAGACGCACCAGATTTAGGTTCTGGCGCCGCAAGGTGTGCGAGTTCAAGTCTCGCCTCCCGCACCATTCCCAGGTAAGCGTTGCACGGATGGGGTATCGCCAAGCGGTAAGGCACCGGTTTTTGATACCGGCATTCCCTGGTTCGAATCCAGGTACCCCAGCCATATTTCTTCGATTTTGCGGTTCTCCGCGGTATTGGGGTATCGCCAAGCGGTAAGGCACCGGTTTTTGATACCGGCATTCCCTGGTTCGAATCCAGGTACCCCAGCCATCGAAGATTGCAGTACTGGCTACGTAGCTCAGTTGGTTAGAGCACATCACTCATAATGATGGGGTCACAGGTTCGAATCCCGTCGTAGCCACCATATTTAGATTGTCGATTTTTCGGTAATCAAGACAAATTGTTGGGGTATCGCCAAGCGGTAAGGCACCGGATTCTGATTCCGGCATTCCGAGGTTCGAATCCTCGTACCCCAGCCAATTTAAAAAAGCCGTTAAACACTGTTTAACGCAATTGGGGTGTCGCCAAGCGGTAAGGCTCTGGTTTCTGATACCAGCATTCCGGGGTTCGAATCCCTGCACCCCAGCCACTTAGTAACAAAAAAGCCCGCTCTGCGGGCTTTTTTGTTTTTGTTGCTAGTATTGTGCGGCCTGATGCCCTCACCCTGGCCCTCTCCCACCGGGAGAGGGAATAAAGTTTAGAGTCCGAGGGCGTATTTCAACGCCTGACGCTTCAGACCTCCGGCACGCTCAGCCGCCATCAATCCAATATTACGCAGAATACGCACCGGCCCTACGTCATTGCTGAACCCGGCATAGAACAGATCCATCCCTGACTGCATGATGAAGTTATCCGCCATACGCCGCGTCTGGTAACGCTTAAGTACCTGATGGCTTGACCAGTCCTCCGCATGCCCGCGTGCACTACCCAGCACATCCAGTAATGCATCAACATCACGATACCCCAGGTTTACCCCCTGCCCTGCCAGCGGGTGAATGGTATGTGCCGCATCTCCTACCAGAGCCAGCCCTTCGCGGGCATATTGCAACGCGTGTCGACGAGTCAGCGGGAATGCTCCTGCCGCAACCGGCGTCACATACCCCAGCCGGCTCGGGAAGTGGCGCATAATTTCGTCTTGCAGTTGCGCCATCGAAAGCCCCTGTAACTGACGAATACGCGCCGGTTTGTCGTACCACACCAGCGATGCCCAGTTATCGAACAACGGTAAAAACGCGTGCGGACCATTCGGCGTAAAGTGCTGCCAGGTGCTCTCTCCTGGCGCATTCTCACACTGGACAGTAATCAACATACAAGACTGTTGATACTGCCAGGCATGAACCCCAATCCCCGCCATCTCTCTGACCTGAGAGTTGGCGCCATCAGCGCCCACCACCAGCTTCACGGCTAATTCATCATCATTGTCCAGCGTCAGGCGATATCCGTTGTCATGACGATGCAAGGCTTTGAGTGACGATGGGACACGCAGCGTCACCTTCGGGTGTGCCTCCAGCGCCTGCCAGAGCGCCTGCTGGAGGACGTTGTTTTCCACCATATAGCCCAGACGGGGCAGCTTGAGTTCAGCGGCATCAAACGCGACGTGGGCATTTTCCCACTCCCACGTTTCGAGGCGGCTGTAAGGGTGAGCACGCATCGTCAGCACCGCGTCCCAAACGCCCAGCCCGCGCAGTAGATCAACTGAGGCGGCACTGATCGCGGAAATACGCACATCCGGCTTTGCCGTCGGGTCAAACGTAGCAGGAGCAGCCTGCTCGATAACCGTTACCTCAAATCCCTGCTGCGCCAGCCCCAGCGCCAGTGCGCCGCCGACCATACCGCCGCCGACAACGGCGATTTCGGTTTGTTGGAGTGTCATGGTCAATTTTCCTTATTGCAGAATCCCTTAAGTTTACCGGATTTTTGGGGTCAGGAGGTTGACAACCTTCATACTGGTCACAACCGCACCAAAGCATTACAATACGCGGCTTGCAATCCTGAGCTGAGCAAGTCGATGACTAAAAAACTCCATATAAAAACCTGGGGCTGTCAGATGAACGAATACGATTCATCCAAGATGGCCGATCTGCTGGATACAACCCACGGATACCAGCTGACTGAAAATGCGAAAGAAGCCGATGTGCTACTGCTAAACACCTGTTCTATTCGTGAAAAAGCGCAGGAAAAAGTCTTTCATGTGTTAGGTCGCTGGAAACTTCTCAAACGAAAAAATCCGGACTTGATCATTGGTGTTGGCGGTTGTGTTGCGTCGCAGGAAGGGAAACTGATCCGCCAGAGAGCCCCGTATGTGGATATTGTCTTTGGCCCTCAGACCCTGCACCGCCTGCCTGAGATGATCAATCAGGTTCGCGGTAATCGTAGCCCGGTTGTTGACGTCAGCTTCCCGGAGATTGAAAAATTTGACCGTCTGCCAGAGCCGCGCGCGGATGGCCCGACCGCTTTTGTCTCTATCATGGAAGGCTGCAACAAATACTGCACTTACTGCGTGGTGCCTTACACGCGCGGTGAAGAGGTCAGCCGTCCGGCGGATGACATTCTGTTTGAAATCGCGCAGCTTGCCGCGCAGGGCGTACGCGAAGTGAACCTGCTGGGCCAGAACGTTAACGCCTGGCGCGGCGAGAACTACGACGGCAGCACCGGCAGCTTTGCTGAACTGCTGCGTCTGGTCGCAGCCATTGACGGTATCGACCGCATTCGCTTCACCACCAGCCATCCGATGGAATTTACCGATGACATCATCGATGTTTATCGCGACACGCCGGAACTGGTGAGCTTTCTGCACCTGCCGATTCAGTGTGGTTCTGACCGTGTGCTGAACCTGATGGGGCGCCCGCATACGGTGCTGGAGTACAAATCCACCATTCGTAAACTGCGTGAAGCCCGTCCTGATATCCAGATTAGCTCGGACTTTATCGTCGGCTTCCCAGGCGAAACTGCCGACGACTTTGAGCGCACCATGAAGCTCATCGGCGACGTGAATTTTGACGTTAGCTACAGCTTCATCTTCTCTGCACGTCCTGGAACCCCTGCGGCAGATATGGTTGACGATGTGCCGGAAGAAGAGAAAAAGCAGCGTCTGTATATTCTGCAGGAGCGTATCAACCAGCAGGCCAATGCCTGGAGCCGTCGTATGCTTGGTACTGTACAGCGTATTCTGGTTGAAGGCACTTCCCGCAAGAGCATTATGGAACTCTCCGGTCGTACCGAAAATAACCGCGTGGTAAACTTCGAAGGCACCCCGGATATGATCGGTAAATTCGTGGACGTCGAGATTGTGGAAGTGTTGACCAACTCGCTGCGTGCGAAGGTGGTACGTACCGAGGATGAAATGGGTCTGCGCATTGCAGAATCTCCGGAATCCGTCATTTCCCGCACCCGAAAAGAAAACGATTCTGGCGTGGGTATCTATCAGCCGTAATGCGTCCAGGCCTGCCTTTCTGGCAGGCCTTGTAATTCCCCTCTTCGCCCCCAATATCCATCGCAATGCTTGCGCCTTTATTCTGTGGCGTGAATAATTTCGGTAATGACAGTTTTATGATGCCAGCCCTACTAAACACTCAAAGAGGAACGGTTTGAATATAGACACGCGTGAAATTAGCCTTGAGCCAGCAGACAACGCTCGCCTGCTGAGCCTGTGCGGGCCGTTTGATGACAACATCAAGCAACTGGAGCGACGTCTGGGTATCGAAATCAATCGTCGCGATAATCATTTCAAACTGACCGGACGCCCTATCTGCGTCAACGCCGCTGCAGATATTCTGCGTAGCCTGTATGTGGATACCTCCCCAATGCGTGGCGAAATTCAGGATATCGAGCCAGAACAGATCCACCTCGCCATTAAAGAAGCGCGAGTGCTCGAGCAGAGCGCGGAAAGTGTGCCTGACTACGGCAAGGCAATTAACATCAAAACCAAACGTGGCGTGATTAAACCGCGTACGCCAAACCAGGCACAGTACATCGCGAATATCCTCGACCATGACATCACCTTCGGCGTTGGACCGGCCGGTACCGGTAAAACCTATCTGGCGGTAGCAGCAGCAGTGGATGCGCTGGAGCGTCAGGAGATCCGCCGTATTCTGCTGACTCGCCCTGCGGTTGAAGCGGGCGAGAAACTGGGCTTCCTGCCAGGCGACCTGAGCCAGAAAGTCGACCCATATCTGCGTCCTTTATACGACGCGCTGTTTGAAATGCTCGGTTTTGAAAAAGTTGAGAAACTTATTGAGCGTAACGTTATCGAAGTTGCTCCGCTCGCTTATATGCGAGGCCGTACGCTGAACGATGCGTTTATCATTCTCGATGAAAGTCAGAACACCACCATCGAACAGATGAAGATGTTCCTGACGCGTATCGGCTTTAACTCGAAAGCGGTCATTACCGGTGACGTCACCCAGATCGACCTGCCGCGCAGCACCAAATCTGGCCTGCGTCACGCCATTGAGGTGCTGGCCGAGGTCGAAGAAATCAGTTTTAACTTCTTCCACAGTGAAGACGTGGTACGCCACCCGGTCGTCGCGCGTATTGTTAACGCCTACGAGGCCTGGGAAGAAGCCGATCAGAAGCGTAAGGCCGAACTGGCAGCAGAACGTAAGCGCGAAGCGCAGGAGCAAGAACAGAAATGAGTCAGGTGATCCTCGATTTACAGCTGGCCTGTGAAGATAATTCCGGTATGCCAGAAGAGGCGCAGTTTCAGAAATGGCTGGATGCCGTTATCCCCCAATTTCAGGAAGAATCAGAAGTCACGATTCGCCTGGTGGATGAAGCCGAAAGCCATGAGCTTAACCTGACCTATCGCGGGAAAGATAAGCCTACCAACGTGCTCTCTTTCCCGTTCGAAGCCCCACCGGGCATCGAGATGCCGCTGCTGGGCGATCTGATCATCTGTCGCCAGGTGGTTGAGCAGGAAGCCAAAGAGCAGCAAAAATCCCTTGAAGCCCACTGGGCGCATATGGTGGTACATGGCAGCCTGCATCTGCTCGGCTACGATCATATAGAAGATGACGAAGCAGAAGAGATGGAGTCCCTCGAGACAGAGATAATGCTTGCTCTGGGCTATGAGGATCCGTACATTGCCGAGAAAGAATAGTCAGTCTCCCCACTGACTAACATGCCGCCACGAAAGGAAATCGCGTGGCGGTAAACGTTGAACTAACAAGAGAACCCTTAACAAACGCCATGAGCGACGACAATTCACACAGTAGCGACACGACAAACGGTAAAAAGGGATTTTTCTCCCTCATTCTAAACCAGCTTTTCCACGGCGAACCGAAAAACCGTGATGAACTGCTGGAGCTGATTCGTGATTCCGGGCAAAACGACCTTATCGATGAAGATACGCGCGAAATGCTCGAAGGGGTCATGGACATCGCCGACCAGCGTGTTCGCGATATCATGATCCCCCGTTCGCAAATGATCACCCTGAAACGTAACCAGACACTGGACGAGTGCCTCGATGTGATTATCGAATCCGCTCACTCACGTTTCCCGGTCATCAGCGAAGACAAAGATCACATTGAAGGGATTTTGATGGCGAAAGATCTGCTGCCGTTTATGCGCAGCGATTCTGACGCTTTCAGCATGGAAAAAGTGTTACGCCAGGCCGTGGTTGTGCCGGAAAGTAAACGTGTGGATCGGATGCTGAAAGAGTTTCGCTCTCAGCGTTACCACATGGCGATTGTTATTGATGAATTTGGCGGTGTGTCGGGTCTTGTCACGATCGAAGATATCCTTGAGCTGATCGTGGGAGAAATCGAAGATGAGTATGACGAAGAAGAAGATATCGACTTCCGTCAACTGAGCCGCCACACCTGGACTGTGCGTGCGCTGGCCTCGATTGAAGACTTTAACGACGCTTTCGGCACCCACTTCAGCGATGAAGAGGTTGATACCATTGGCGGTCTGGTGATGCAGGCCTTTGGCCACCTCCCGGCGCGCGGTGAAACCGTTGACATCGACGGTTACCAGTTCAAGGTAGCGATGGCCGACAGCCGACGTATTATACAGGTTCATGTCAGAACGCCGGATGACTCACCGGTGCCAAAACTGGAAGATTAATGTAAATGGCATTTGCCCCACTGCTTGAACGCCAGCGCGTCCGTTTGCTGCTGGCGCTGTTACTCGGAGCCAGCGGTACGCTGGCTTTTTCTCCTTACGATATCTGGCCCGCCGCCATACTCTCCCTGATGGGGCTACAGGGGCTGACCCTGAATCGTCGTCCGGTGCAGGCCGCTGCGATTGGCTACTTCTGGGGACTGGGGCTGTTTGGTTCCGGTATCAACTGGGTCTATGTCAGCATTGCTCAGTTTGGCGGTATGCCAGGGCCGGTGAACGTCTTCCTGGTCGTCCTGCTCGCGGCCTATCTCTCGCTCTATACCGGTCTGTTCGCCGGCATTCTTTCTCGTCTGTGGCCACAAACAACCTGGCTGCGCGTCGCCATTGCGGCACCGGTTGTCTGGCAAATTACCGAGTTCCTGCGTGGCTGGGTATTGACCGGTTTTCCATGGTTGCAGTTCGGCTACAGCCAGATTGACGGGCCGCTGAAAGGCCTGGCACCGGTGATGGGCGTTGAGGCGATTAACTTCCTGCTGATGGTTGTCAGCGGCCTGCTGGTACTGGCGTTGGCCAAGCGCTGCTGGAAGCCGCTGGTTGCGGCACTGGTATTGTTCGCACTGCCCTTCCCGCTGCGCTATATCCAGTGGTATACCCTGGAGCCAGAACGCGCTACGCAGGTTTCCATGGTGCAGGGTGATATCCCGCAGGCCATGAAGTGGGATGAAAAGCAGCTTCTGAATACGCTGAAGATCTACGCCAACGCGACCGAAGAGGTCATGGGCAAATCACAGCTGATTATCTGGCCGGAATCTGCGATCCCGGACCTGGAAATAAACCAGCAGCCGTTCCTGAACATGATGAACGATCTGCTGCTCGCGCGCGGCAGCACGCTGATTACCGGTATTGTTGATGCGCGTCTGAATCAGCAGAACCGTTATGACACCTATAACACCATCATTACCCTCGGCAAAGATAGCGAATACAGCTACAACTCCACTGACAGGTACAACAAAAATCACCTGGTTCCGTTTGGTGAATTTGTCCCGCTGGAGTCCATTCTGCGCCCGCTGGCACCGTTCTTTGACCTGCCGATGTCCTCTTTCAGCCGTGGTCCATACGTTCAGCCGCAGCTGCATGCGCACGGTTTTGCCCTGACCGCAGCCATTTGCTACGAAATTATCCTCGGCGAGCAGGTACGCGATAACTTCCGCCCGGACACGGACTTCCTTCTGACCATCTCCAATGACGCGTGGTTTGGTAAGTCGATTGGCCCATGGCAACACTTCCAGATGGCGCGGATGCGTTCCCTGGAGCTGGCGCGTCCACTGCTGCGTAGCACCAACAACGGCATCACCGCCGTAATTGGCCCACAGGGTGAAATTCAGGCCATGATCCCGCAGTTTACCCGTGAGGTGCTGACCACCAACGTCACGCCAACCACGGGACTGACGCCGTACGCCCGCACCGGCAACTGGCCGCTGTGGATCCTGACCGCGCTGTTTGGTTTTGGTGCGGTGTTGATGAGTCTTCGTCAGCGTCGTAAATAACCTTACCTTATGTTGCCGGGTGGCGTTGACGCTTACCCGGTCAACTTTTCCATACTGTTGCTACCATCCTACCATTCCCTCCAGACTCCAATTCTGGCACGCCTATTGCTTTGTTTATTCAGGTAAACGCAGTTTGGCTTAACGCGCAACCTGGTCGCACCAGCGTAGATCATCGGTAGCACCGAAACGGTGCAACGAGAGATTTTTGCCTCTGAATGGTGCGGCGCGCTTCGCAAAAATAAACAATAACGCAGCAAAATCTTTACATTAAGCCAGACTAAATGTTAACAAGCTTGCATAACACTGCACTCGCATAGCGCGAGATATAACAACATCACAATGGGTATCAATGCGTCTCTGGCGCTGATAAAAAAGGAGTTGGGTATGCAATTACGTAAACTGGCCACAGCAATGCTGGTGATGGGGATGTCTGCAGGCGTGGTCCACGCTGAAGACGCTCCGGCTGCCGGGAGCACTCTCGACAAGATCGCCAAAAACGGCGTGATCGTGGTCGGCCACCGTGAATCTTCTGTTCCGTTCTCTTACTACGACAACACGCAAAAAGTCGTGGGTTATTCACAGGATTACTCCAACGCCATCGTTGAAGCCGTGAAGAAAAAGCTGAACAAACCTGACCTGCAGGTGAAGCTGATCCCAATCACTTCACAAAACCGTATTCCACTGTTGCAAAACGGCACCTTTGATTTTGAGTGTGGCTCCACCACCAACAACCTTGAGCGTCAGAAACAGGCTGCTTTCTCTGACACCATCTTCGTGGTAGGTACCCGCCTGCTGACCAAAAAAGGCGGCGAGATTAAAGATTTTGCTGACCTGAAAGGCAAAGCGGTCGTTGTCACCTCCGGTACCACCTCAGAAGTGCTGCTGCACAAACTGAATGATGAGAAGAAAATGGATATGCGCATCATCAGCGCGAAAGACCATGGCGACTCCTTCCGTACCCTGGAAAGTGGCCGTGCCGTCGCGTTTATGATGGATGACGCCCTGCTGGCGGGCGAACGCGCGAAAGCGAAGAAACCGGACAACTGGGAAATCGTCGGAACTGCACAGTCAAAAGAAGCTTATGGCTGCATGCTGCGTAAAGACGACGCTGAGTTCAAAAAACTGATCGATGACACCATCGCCCAGGCACAAACTTCCGGCGAAGCGGAAAAATGGTTCGACAAGTGGTTCAAGAACCCAATTCCACCAAAAAACCTGAACATGAACTTTGAACTGTCTGACGACATGAAAGCGCTGTTCAAATCACCAAATGACAAGGCTCTTAACTAATTAGAACAACAGGGGCGGGATCTCCTGCCCTCTCGATTGTCGGGAAGCATGGACAGACTATACGTTGAGTGGTCGTTCCCCACTCAGCGCGAAAAATGAGCTTCTCACCAATCTTCGAGGGTAGCGCTGCTACCCTTTTTTTTCTGGAGTTTATTATGTCAATAGACTGGAACTGGGGCATCTTTCTGCAACAAGCCCCGTTCGGCAACACCACCTATCTTGGCTGGTTATGGAGCGGCTTTCAGGTCACTGTCGCTTTATCCATAACGGCATGGATCATCGCATTTCTTGTCGGCTCGCTGTTCGGTATTTTGCGTACCGTCCCTAACCGCTTTCTTTCAACCCTCGGCACCTTGTACGTTGAACTGTTTCGTAACGTTCCGCTGATTGTGCAGTTCTTTACCTGGTATCTGGTGATTCCTGAACTGCTGCCGGAAAATATTGGCATGTGGTTCAAGTCGGAACTGGATCCTAACGTTCAGTTCTTTGTCTCCTCGATGCTCTGTCTGGGGCTGTTTACCGCTGCGCGCGTGTGCGAGCAGGTGCGTGCCGCCATTCAGTCATTGCCACGTGGACAAAAAAATGCAGGCCTGGCGATGGGATTAACACTGCCACAAACCTACCGTTATGTGCTGCTGCCCAACGCCTACCGCGTTATCGTTCCACCGATGACCTCTGAGATGATGAACCTGGTGAAAAACTCGGCCATCGCCTCGACCATCGGCCTGGTGGATATGGCTGCGCAGGCGGGCAAGCTGCTGGATTACTCCGCTCATGCGTGGGAATCCTTCACCGCAATCACGCTCGCCTATGTTCTTATTAACGCTTTCATCATGCTGGTGATGAACCTGGTTGAACGCAAAATTCGCCTGCCGGGCAATCTGGGGGGCAAATAATGTACGAATTTGACTGGAGTTCCATTGTTCCATCCATGCCATACCTACTTGATGGCCTGGTGATTACCTTAAAAATCACCGTTATCGCCATCATCATCGGTATTGTCTGGGGTACCCTGCTGGCGGTCATGCGCCTGTCGAGCTTTAAGCCGTTCGCCTGGTTTGCGACCGCCTACGTTAACGTGTTCCGCTCCATCCCGCTGGTGATGGTGCTGCTGTGGTTTTACCTGATTGTTCCCGGCTTCCTGCAGAACGTGCTGGGACTGTCACCGAAAACCGATATCCGCCTGATCTCGGCGATGGTGGCGTTCTCCATGTTTGAGGCCGCTTACTATTCAGAGATTATCCGTGCGGGTATCCAGAGTATCTCGCGTGGGCAGTCCAGTGCCGCCCTGGCGCTGGGGATGACACACTGGCAGTCCATGCAGCTCATCATTCTGCCGCAGGCGTTTCGCGCCATGGTTCCACTCCTGCTGACTCAGGGTATCGTGCTGTTCCAGGATACCTCTCTGGTATATGTACTCAGCCTGGCAGACTTCTTCCGTACCGCCTCCACCATCGGTGAGCGTGATGGTACGCAGGTCGAGATGGTGCTCTTTGCGGGTGCGGTCTATTTTGTGATTAGTTTAAGCGCGTCGCTGTTGGTCAGTTGGCTGAAGAAAAGGACGGTATAATGATTTCCCTGAAAAATGTTTCTAAATGGTATGGGCACTTTCAGGTGCTGACCGACTGCTCCACCGAAGTGAAAAAAGGCGATGTGGTGGTAGTGTGCGGACCGTCAGGTTCCGGTAAATCCACGCTGATCAAAACCGTCAACGGACTGGAGCCGGTGCAGCAGGGTGAGATCGTCGTCAATGGCACTAAAGTCAATGACAAAAAAACCAATCTCGCCCAGCTTCGCTCTCACGTTGGCATGGTGTTCCAGCATTTTGAGCTGTTCCCTCACCTTTCCATTATTGAGAACCTGACGCTGGCGCAGGTAAAAGTGCTTAAGCGCGATAAAAAAGCGTCGCGCGAGAAAGGGCTGAAACTCCTGGAACGCGTTGGGCTCTCTGCGCATGCCGATAAGTTTCCGGCACAGCTATCTGGCGGCCAACAGCAGCGTGTGGCGATCGCCCGCGCGCTGTGCATGGATCCGGTGGCGATGCTGTTTGATGAGCCAACGTCGGCGCTCGATCCAGAGATGATCAACGAAGTGCTGGACGTCATGGTCGAACTGGCACACGAAGGGATGACCATGATGGTGGTGACCCACGAAATGGGCTTCGCCCGCAAAGTAGCAAACCGCGTGATCTTTATGGACGAAGGGAAGATCGTGGAAGACTCGCCGAAAGAAGAGTTCTTCGCTAACCCGAAATCGGAACGTGCAAAAGACTTCCTTGCAAAAATTCTGCATTAATCTTCTCAGTGCGCAATCTGCGGATTGCGCACTGCTTCACGCTTTCACTCACTTCCTCTCGTCGGCGTCACATTGCAGCGTTAACCTTGTCACAAAATAACGCTACGTATGGAGAACGCTATGGCACAGCCTATTATTCTCGATTGCGATCCGGGTCATGATGACGCGATCGCGCTCGTCCTCGCTCTTGCCTCCCCTGAACTTGACGTCAAAGCCGTCACCTCGTCCGCCGGAAACCAGACGCCTGAAAAAACCCTGCGTAACGTCCTGCGCATGCTAACACTGCTCAAACGCACCGATATTCCTGTCGCCGGCGGGGCCGTGAAACCGCTGATGCGGGAGCTGATCATTGCCGACAACGTTCACGGTGAGAGCGGGCTGGACGGCCCGGCACTGCCGGAGCCGGGTTTCGCACCGCAACACTGCACTGCCGTGGAGCTGATGGCGAAGGTGCTGCGTGAAAGTGCCGAGCCGGTAACGCTGGTGGCAACCGGTCCGCAAACCAACGTTGCGTTGCTGCTTAACAGTCATCCGGAGCTGCACAGTAAAATTTCCCGTATCGTGATAATGGGTGGCGCAATGGGGCTGGGTAACTGGACGCCTGCGGCGGAGTTCAACATCTTTGTCGACCCGGAAGCCGCTGAGATTGTCTTCCAGTCCGGCTTGCCGGTTGTGATGGCGGGACTGGACGTTACCCTTCGAGCGCAGATTATGGCGGACGATATTGAGCGTTTCCGCTCGGTGGGCAACCCGGTTGCGACAACTGTGGCCGAACTGCTCGACTTCTTTATGGAATATCACAAAGCCGAGAAGTGGGGCTTCCACGGCGCGCCCCTGCATGATCCATGCACCATTGCCTGGCTACTGAAACCGGAGATGTTTACCACAGTGGAACGCTGGGTCGGTGTGGAGACGCAGGGGAAATATACCCAGGGGATGACTGTAGTGGATTACTACTCACTGACGGGGAATGCGCCGAATACCACGGTGATGGTGGATATCGATCGGCAGGCGTTTGTGGATTTGCTGGCGGAGAGGCTCAAGTACTACGCTGCGGCCTGATGCCCTCACCCTACCCCTCTCCCAAGGTGAGAGGGGGCAGACACTAAAAACGGCAACATAGTTGCCGTTTTACTTTTATTTATGGCTCAAACGGTCGACGCTGAAACTGATCGTGCCCACATTTCGGACATAACGGCAGCACTTCCGGCGTATACACTGCAATATGGTGATGGCATTTCTCGCAGACCAGATTCCCCAGGCCAACCACTTCACCGCTGTGATACACACCATGATGGTTCAGATCCTGAAACACCTCGCGCCACTCCAGCTGCGTTTTATCGGTGATATCCACCAGTTCCTGCCACAGGCTCTCTTTAATCACCCGCATAAACACGCTGTCAGTGACCTCATCCTGGCTCTCCTGGTAGCTGCGTGCGAATTCTTCCAGGTCACGGCGTACCGCGCGGGTGACCTCTTCCACTTCGGTGCGCGTTAACTCACCCGTTTGCGTCACGCGGGCACGAGCCTGCTCCACCAGCGCGTCAATATCGCGCTCGCCGTTACGCAGCCGTTCCGTCAGTGTCGCCACCAGTTCGCGGTAAAATTGAGCAACCTTGTTCATCATTTTGCCTCCCGGGTAAGTAACTATTTCTAATAATAGACCTTATTTCGTCGCCGCTTTGTCAGGTGAAGCACAGACCCGGTAAATTCCTGCAATGTGCATTTGTGCGAAAGGCTGTTTTGACGCGGACGTTTGGGCTATGCTATGCGGATCTGAAATACCACATCCATTGGCTACATTTGTAGCTGTATTGAAAACAGGACCACTGGCTGCCATGCAAGAGCAATACCGCCCGGAAGAGATAGAATCAAAAGTCCAGCAACACTGGGACGAGAAGCGCACCTTTGAAGTAACCGAAGACGAGAGCAAAGAGAAGTATTACTGCCTGTCGATGCTTCCCTATCCTTCTGGTCGACTACACATGGGCCACGTGCGTAACTACACCATTGGTGATGTGATCGCCCGCTACCAGCGTATGCTGGGCAAAAACGTTCTGCAGCCAATCGGCTGGGACGCGTTCGGTCTGCCTGCTGAAGGCGCTGCGGTAAAAAACAACACCGCACCTGCCCCATGGACGTATGACAACATCGCGTACATGAAAAACCAGCTTAAAATGCTGGGCTTTGGCTATGACTGGAGCCGCGAGCTGGCAACCTGCACCCCGGAATACTATCGCTGGGAACAGAAATTCTTCACCGAGCTGTACAAAAAAGGCCTGGTGTATAAGAAGACCTCTGCTGTTAACTGGTGTCCAAATGACCAGACTGTTCTCGCGAACGAACAGGTTATTGATGGCTGCTGCTGGCGTTGTGATACCAAAGTTGAGCGTAAAGAGATCCCACAGTGGTTTATCAAAATCACAGCCTATGCTGACGAACTGCTGAACGATCTGGATACGCTGGATCACTGGCCAGATACCGTTAAAACCATGCAGCGCAACTGGATCGGCCGTTCTGAAGGCGTGGAGATCACCTTCAACGTTGAGAACTACGACCAGACCCTGACCGTCTACACCACCCGTCCAGACACCTTCATGGGCGCGACCTACCTGGCCGTGGCTGCGGGTCACCCTCTGGCGCAGAAAGCGGCGGAGAACAATCCGGAACTGGCCACCTTCATCGACGAATGCCGCAACACCAAAGTGGCCGAAGCCGACATGGCGACGATGGAGAAAAAAGGGGTTGCGACAGGCTTCTATGCTAAGCACCCACTGACAGGCGAAGCGATCCCTGTCTGGGCCGCGAACTTCGTTCTGATGGAATACGGTACAGGTGCAGTCATGGCTGTTCCAGGCCACGATCAGCGCGACTACGAGTTTGCGACCAAATACAACCTGCCGATTAAAGCCGTTATCCTGGCCGCCGATGGTTCTGAACCAGACCTGTCCGCGCAAGCGCTGACTGAAAAAGGCACCCTGTTTAACTCCGGTGAATTCAGCGGCCTGAGCTTCGAAGATGGTTTTAATGCCATTGCAGACAAACTGGCCTCTCTGGGCGTGGGCGAGCGTAAAGTTAACTTCCGTCTGCGCGACTGGGGCGTTTCCCGCCAGCGTTACTGGGGTGCACCAATTCCAATGGTGACGCTGGAAGACGGCACCGTGATGCCAACGCCGGAAGATCAACTGCCGGTGATCCTGCCAGAAGACGTGGTCATGGACGGCATCACCAGCCCGATCAAAGCCGATCCTGAGTGGGCAAAAACCACCGTCAACGGCCAGCCTGCGCTGCGTGAAACCGACACCTTCGACACCTTTATGGAGTCCTCCTGGTACTATGCGCGTTACACCTGCCCGCAGTATAAAGAGGGTATGCTGGACTCTGATGCAGCGAACTACTGGCTGCCGGTAGACATTTACATCGGTGGTATCGAACATGCCATCATGCACCTGCTCTACTTCCGCTTCTTCCACAAACTGATGCGCGATGCCGGCATGGTGAACTCTGACGAACCGGCAAAACAGCTGCTCTGTCAGGGTATGGTACTGGCTGATGCCTTCTACTACGTGGGTGCTAACGGCGAGCGTAACTGGGTGTCTCCGGTTGATGCTATCGTTGAGCGTGACGAGAAAGGCCGCATTGTGAAGGCGAAAGACGCCGAAGGTCATGAACTGGTCTATACCGGCATGAGCAAGATGTCTAAATCCAAAAACAACGGCATCGACCCACAGGTGATGGTTGAACGTTACGGCGCGGATACCGTGCGTCTGTTCATGATGTTTGCTTCTCCGGCGGACATGACCCTGGAGTGGCAGGAATCGGGTGTGGAAGGTGCAAACCGCTTCCTGAAACGCGTCTGGAAACTGGTTTACGAACACACCGCACAGGGCGATGCTCCGGCACTGAACGCCGCTGCACTGACTGAAGATCAGCAGGCGCTGCGTCGTGATGTTCATAAAACGATTGCGAAAGTGACCGATGATATTGGTCGTCGTCAGACCTTTAACACTGCAATTGCAGCTATTATGGAACTGATGAATAAGCTGGCGAAAGCTCCGCAGGACGGCGAGCAGGATCGTGCCTTAATGCGTGAAGCGTTGCTGGCCGTCGTTCGCATGCTTAACCCGTTCACTCCGCACGTTAGCTTCACCCTGTGGCAGGAGCTGAAAGGCGAAGGCGATATCGACAATGCGCCATGGCCACAGGCCGACGAAGCCGCGATGGTGGAAAACACTACGCTGGTTGTCGTTCAGGTAAACGGCAAAGTACGCGGTAAAATTACCGTGGCGGTCGATGCAACCGAAGAACAGGTTCGCGAACGCGCGGGCCAGGAACCTCTGGTCGCAAAATATCTTGAGGGCGTTACCGTACGTAAAGTGATCTACGTACCGGGTAAATTGCTGAATCTGGTCGTTGGCTAAGCGCGGGAGGAAACGTGCGACAACTGGCAACAATACTCTTATCTCTGGCGGTGCTTGTCACCGCTGGCTGTGGCTGGCACCTGCGCAATACCACGGCGGTGCCTGCTCAGATGAAAACGATGATCTTTGATTCCGGGGATCCGAATGGCCCACTCAGCCGGGCAATTCGTAACCAGCTGCGTCTGAACGGTGTTGAAATTGTTGAGAAACAAACGCTTCGCCAGGATGTACCGTCTCTGCGTGTGATAGGAGGCGGTCTGTCGAGAGATACAGCCTCTATCTTCCAGGATGGCCGCACCGCAGAGTATCAGATGGTGTTAACGGTCGATGCGGCAGTTCTGATCCCGGGTAAAGATATTTATCCGATCAGCACGAAAGTGTACCGTTCGTTCTTCGATAATCCGCAGACGGCGCTGGCAAAAGATGCCGAACAGCAGATTATTATCAACGAAATGTACGACAAGGCAGCGGAACAGCTGATCCGTAAACTGCCAAGTGTTGCAGCGTCAACCAAGCAAGGTTCTGACATTGTTGAAAAACCGGTTGCTGGCACGCTTCCCGCTGCTAACTCTCTGGGTAAATGATGATCAGGCTGTATCCTGAACAACTTCGCGCGCAGCTCAATGAAGGGCTGCGCGCGGCGTATTTGCTTCTTGGAAACGATCCGCTATTACTTCAGGAAAGCCTGGATGCCGTGCGCCATGCGGCGGCGGCACAGGGATTTGATGAACATCACACCGTTCAACTGGATAACAACACCGACTGGAACGCCCTCTTCTCGCTTTGCCAGGCGATGAGTCTTTTCGCGTCGCGCCAGACTATCCAGATCCTGCTGCCGGAAAATGGTCCTAACGCGGCCATGAATGAACAACTCGCTACGCTGGTGAGCCTGTTGCACAGCGATCTGCTCTTCATCGTGCGCGGCAACAAGCTCACTAAAGCACAGGAAAATGCAGCCTGGTTTACCCAGCTCGCGACTCACGCAGTGCTGGTCACCTGTCAGACGCCTGAGCAAACGCATCTACCCAAATGGGTGGCGGCGAGAGCGAAGCAAAACAACCTTCAACTGGATGACGCCGCGAATCAACTGCTTTGCTACTGCTATGAAGGAAATCTGCTGGCCCTGGCTCAGGCGCTGGACAGACTCTCCCTGCTCTGGCCGGATGGTAAACTCACCCTACCGCGTGTCGAACAGGCCGTTAACGATGCCGCGCACTTCACGCCATTCCACTGGGTGGATGCGTTGTTGGCGGCGAAAAGCAAACGCGCCCTGCATATTCTGCAACAACTGCGCCTCGAAGGGAGCGAACCCGTTATTCTGCTACGTACTCTGCAGCGCGAATTACTGCTGCTGATTACGCTAAAGCGTCAGTCTGCCCATACGCCGTTGCGTTCGCTGTTTGATAAACACCGCGTATGGCAAAATCGCCGTGCTATGACGACAGAGGCCATTAACCGCCTGAGTCATGAACAGCTGCGACAGGCTGTTCAGCTGCTGATGCGCGCTGAGCTCACGTTAAAACAAGATTACGGCCAGTCGGTCTGGGCAGAGCTGGAAAGCCTTTCTCTGCTGCTCTGCCACAAGGCGCTCGCAGACGTATTTATTGATGGATAGCATGCATTCTTTACAGGCCCTGTATGGTGGCACCTTCGACCCGGTACATTACGGGCATCTGAAGCCAGTCGAAATTCTGGCGAATCTGATCGGGCTTCAGCGCGTCACCATTATGCCCAATAATGTTCCGCCACACCGTCCCCAGCCTGAGGCGACCAGCGAGCAACGCAAAGAGATGCTGGCCCTGGCCATTGCGGATAAACCGCTTTTCAAACTTGATGAACGGGAGCTACGTCGCGATACTCCCTCCTGGACGTCACAGACGCTGCAGGAGTGGCGGACTGAACAAGGCCCTGACAAGCCGCTGGCCTTCATTATTGGCCAGGATTCACTGCTAAATCTCCCCACATGGCATCAGTATGAAACCATTCTGGAGAACAGCCACCTGCTTGTCTGCCGCCGTCCGGGTTATCCGCTGACGATGCGCGAAGAGCAATATCAGCAATGGCTGGAAGACCATCTCACCGATAATGTTGAAGATCTCCACAATCAGCCTGCCGGGAAAATTTATCTGGCAGAAACACCGTGGTTCGATATCTCTGCGACCCTCATTCGTGAGCGCCTGCAACAGGGTTTAGCGTGTGACGATCTGCTGCCCGCATCGGTACTGGCGTATATTCACGCACATGGGTTGTATCAGAAAAGCGCAGATGCCTGACCCGGGACCATAAAAAGTGGCTTATTGATTATCCTGCCTTGACAGAGTAAGCCATACTGTTATCCTCCGCTGCCAGACTTTCCCGCCGATCATTGCTTTACAGAAATTGTTTTACAAAAATGGCGATGCAATCTCAGGCGGAGGGTGGGATGATACCCGCCTTCAAAAGCCCGGCCGGAGACATTTGTCCCGACACAGGCGCTAGTTCAGGTATACTGTCTGGCCACGAATTCATAGTTATACAATCTCGTTCACCCCAGGGGGAAAACTTGCAGGGTAAAGCACTCCAGGATTTTGTTATTGACAAAATTGATGACCTGAAAGGTCAGGACATCATCGCTATCGACGTTAAGGGTAAATCCAGTATTACCGACTGCATGATTATCTGCACCGGTACTTCTACGCGTCATGTTGTTTCGATTGCCGATCACGTGGTTCAGGAATCACGTGCAGCAGGGCTGTTGCCGCTTGGTGTTGAAGGTGAAGCGACGGCTGACTGGGTGGTTGTCGACCTCGGCGATGTGATTGTCCATGTCATGCAGGAAGAGAGCCGTCGCCTGTATGAGCTGGAAAAACTCTGGGGTTAATGCGTGAAGTTGCAACTGGTCGCCATCGGCACCAAAATGCCGGACTGGGTACAAACCGGTTTTACTGAGTATCTGCGTCGTTTCCCAAAAGACATGCCGTTCGAACTGGTGGAGATCCCCGCCGGAAAGCGCGGCAAGAACGCCGATATCAAACGTATTCTTGATAAAGAGGGCGAACTGATGCTGGCTGCCGCAGGCAAAAACCGCATCGTCACCCTCGATATTCCAGGAAAACCCTGGGATACGCCGCAGCTGGCGCACGAACTGGAGCGCTGGAAGCAGGATGGCCGTGACGTCAGTCTGTTGATTGGCGGGCCAGAAGGGTTATCCCCTGCCTGCAAAGCGGCAGCAGAACAAAGTTGGTCTCTCTCCGCGCTGACGCTTCCCCATCCGCTCGTTCGGGTACTGGTGGCAGAAAGCCTGTATCGCGCGTGGAGCATTACGACCAACCACCCCTATCACCGCGAATAGTGACTTGACCAGGGTAGATTAAGCAGCGGATGAAACTACAGAATTCTTTTCGCGACTATACGGCTGAGTCCGCGCTGTTTGTGCGCCGGGCGCTGGTCGCCTTTACGGGGATTTTGCTGCTTACCGGCGTGCTGATCGCCAACCTTTATAATCTGCAAATTGTCCGCTTTACCGATTACCAGACGCGTTCAAACGAAAACCGTATTAAGCTGGTGCCAATCGCCCCCAGCCGCGGCATCATCTACGACCGTAACGGCACACCGCTGGCGTTAAACCGCACCATCTATCAAATAGAGATGATGCCGGAAAAGGTCGATAATGTTCAGGATACGCTGGAAGCGCTGAGAAGCGTTGTCGATCTTAACGATGACGATATCGCCGCTTTCAAAAAAGAACGGGCCCGCTCTCACCGTTTCACCTCCATTCCGGTAAAAACCAATCTGACGGAAGTCCAGGTTGCCCGCTTTGCGGTAAACCAGTACCGTTTCCCCGGCGTGGAAGTGAAGGGTTACAAACGTCGCTACTACCCTTATGGCTCTGCGCTGACGCATGTGATTGGCTACGTTTCCAAAATTAACGATAAAGACGTCGATCGTCTCGATAAAGACGGCAAACTGGCGAACTACGCCGCGACGCACGATATCGGTAAGCTGGGGATTGAACGTTATTACGAAGATGTTCTGCACGGACAGACTGGCTATGAAGAGGTTGAGGTTAACAACCGTGGCCGCGTTATTCGCCAGCTTAAAGAAGTGCCGCCTCAGGCGGGACATGATGTGTATCTGACGCTCGATCTTAAGCTTCAGCAGTATATTGAAACCCTGCTGGCAGGCAGCCGAGCAGCCGTTGTGGTCACCGATCCGCGTACCGGTGGCATTCTGGCAATGGTTTCAATGCCAAGTTATGACCCGAACCTGTTTGTCGATGGCATCTCCAGTAAGGACTATTCCGGTCTGCTGAATGACCCTAATACGCCGCTGGTGAACCGCGCGACACAGGGTCTTTACCCGCCAGCGTCAACGGTTAAACCGTACGTGGCGGTTTCTGCATTGAGTGCCGGTGTTATCAACCGTAATACCAGCCTGTTTGACCCGGGCTGGTGGCAGTTGCCTGGTTCTGAAAAACGCTACCGTGACTGGAAAAAATGGGGCCACGGTCATCTGAACGTCACCAAATCGCTGGAGGAGTCTGCGGATACCTTCTTCTATCAGGTGGCGTATGACATGGGGATTGACCGCCTCTCAGAGTGGATGAGCAAATTCGGTTATGGGCACTACACCGGCGTTGACCTTGCAGAAGAACGTTCCGGTAATATGCCAACGCGTGAATGGAAGCTGAAACGCTTTAAAAAACCATGGTATCAGGGCGATACCATTCCGGTGGGTATCGGACAGGGTTACTGGACAGCAACACCGCTTCAGATGAACAAAGCCATGATGATCCTCATCAATGACGGTGTCGTGAAAGTTCCACACCTGCTACTGAGTACGGTTGAAGACGGTAAAAAAGTGCCCTGGAACCAGCCGCATGAAGCGCCTGTGGGGGATATTCACTCCGGCTTCTGGGAAATCGCTAAAGACGGTATGTACGGCGTAGCAAACCGCCCTAACGGTACCGCGCATAAGTATTTCGCTGGTACGCCGTATAAAGTGGCCGCGAAATCAGGTACTGCGCAGGTGTTTGGTCTGAAAGCCAATGAAACCTATAACGCGCACCGCATTGCCGAACGACTGCGTGACCATAAACTGATGACGGCATTTGCCCCTTATGATAACCCGCAGGTGGCGGTGGCAATGATTCTGGAGAACGGCGGTGCCGGACCAGCAGTCGGGACCATCATGCGCCAGATCCTTGACCACATTATGCTGGGTGATAACAACACCGAACTGCCGGCTGAAAACCCGGCCGCCGCTGCGGCGGAGGACCAATAATCATGACGGATAATCCAAATAAGAAATCGCTGTGGGATAAAATCCACATCGACCCAGCCATGTTGCTGATCCTGCTGGCTCTGCTGGTTTACAGCGCCCTGGTTATCTGGAGCGCCAGTGGCCAGGACATCGGCATGATGGAGCGCAAAATCGGCCAGATTGCGATGGGTCTGGTCATTATGGTGGTCATGGCGCAGATCCCGCCGCGCGTCTATGAAGGCTGGGCACCGTACCTGTATATATTCTGTATTGTGTTGCTGGTTGCGGTTGACGCCTTCGGCGCTATCTCTAAAGGCGCACAGCGCTGGCTGGATCTGGGTGTGGTTCGCTTCCAGCCTTCTGAAATTGCCAAAATCGCCGTTCCATTGATGGTCGCGCGCTTTATCAACCGTGACGTCTGCCCGCCGTCGCTAAAAAATACCGCCATCGCGCTGGTGCTGATTTTCCTGCCGACACTGCTGGTTGCCGCGCAGCCTGACCTTGGCACCTCAATCTTAATCGCCCTCTCCGGCCTGTTTGTTCTCTTCCTGTCGGGCTTAAGCTGGCGTCTGATTGGTATCGCGGTGGTGCTGATTGCGGCTTTCATCCCCATTCTCTGGTTCTTCCTGATGCATGATTACCAGCGCCAGCGCGTAATGATGTTGCTCGATCCAGAAACCGATCCGCTTGGTGCGGGCTATCATATTATTCAGTCCAAGATTGCGATTGGCTCAGGTGGCCTACGTGGTAAAGGCTGGCTACACGGCACCCAGTCTCAGCTGGAATTTTTACCGGAACGCCACACTGACTTTATCTTTGCGGTACTGGCGGAAGAGCTGGGACTGGTTGGCATCTTAATATTGCTGGCGCTCTACGTGCTGCTAATCATGCGCGGATTGTGGATTGCCGCTCGTGCGCAAACCACCTTTGGTCGCGTCATGGCTGGCGGGTTAATGTTGATTTTATTCGTTTATGTCTTCGTAAATATTGGTATGGTGAGTGGTATTCTGCCAGTAGTAGGCGTACCGCTGCCGCTGGTGAGTTACGGAGGCTCGGCACTGATCGTGTTGATGGCCGGGTTTGGTATCGTGATGTCGATACATACCCACAGAAAAATGTTGTCAAAAAGCGTATAAAAATAAGGGGATCGGAATGCGTAAGCAGTGGCTGGGGATCTGCATCGCGGCAAGTTTACTTGCGGCCTGCACAAGTGATGATGGTCAGCAACAGGCAACCGTCGCGCCACCGCAGCCTGCGGTTTGTAATGGCCCGATCGTTGAAATCAGCGGTGCCGATCCCGTTTATGAACCGCTAAATGCCAGCGCGAATCAGGATTACGAGCGCGACGGCAAAAGCTACAAAATTGTTCAGGATCCTTCTCGTTTCAGTCAGGCAGGCTTTGCCGCCATTTATGATGCTGAACCCGGTAGTAACCTGACTGCATCAGGCGAAGCCTTTGACCCAATGCAGCTTACCGCAGCGCACCCAACGCTGCCGATCCCAAGCTATGCTCGTATAACGAACCTGGCGAATGGGCGAATGATCGTCGTGAAAATTAACGATCGCGGCCCGTACGGTAATGACCGAGTGATATCTCTGTCCCGCGCATCCGCTGACCGCCTGAACACCTCAAACAATACCAAAGTCCGTATTGATCCGATTATTGTAGCGCAGGATGGTTCGCTGTCCGGCCCAGGCACAGCATGTACCACGGTGGCTAAACAGACTTATGCCCTTCCTGACCGCCCAAATCTTGACGGTGGAATGGGGAGCGCCTCTTCACCGGCAGAGCCTGCTCAGCCAGGTGGGGAGATCCGCGCCATCAGCAATGATACCCTGCAAAGCGATGACTCGACCGGCGCGCCGGTAAAGAGTAGCGGCTTCCTTGGCGCACCAACGACCTTAGCCGCAGGCGTGCTGGAAGGCAGTGAACCTACACCAGCACCCGCTCCTGTTACCGCTCCGGCTACCCAGCCAGCTCCTGTAACAGCCCCAGCCGTGACGCAAAGTGCGCCAGTTGCTGCTCCAGCAGCGGCCAGTGGCAGTTATGTGGTTCAGGTAGGCGCAGTGAGCGATCAGGCCCGAGCCAAACAGTATCAGCAGCGTCTGAGCCAGCAGTTTGGCGTACCAGGACGCGTTGAGCAGAATGGCGCGGTCTGGCGTATTCAAATGGGGCCGTTTGCCAGCAAATCGCAGGCAGCGTCCTTGCAGCAGCGTCTGCAGAATGAAGCTCAACTTCAGTCATTTATCGCTGTTGCGAAATAATGAACCGGCGGTATCCGAATTGTCAGTTTGTGTAAAACACATTCACAAACTCATGCTTAAAGTCGGATGCCTGCCTGAATAGCATTTGCTATAGTAGGGCACTTTTTTTAATTCCATCACGGATGTCGTAGTTCTGACCATGAAGACCACTTTTTCCGCTCGTTTTGTGCAGCGCATGGCGCTGACCACGGCCCTTTGCGCTACTGCACTCTCTGCAGCTCACGCCGATGACCTGAATATCAAGACCATGATCCCTGGCGTTCCGCAAATTGATGCTGAATCCTACATCCTGATCGACTACAACTCTGGCAAAGTGCTGGCGGAACAGAACGCCGATGCTCGCCGTGACCCGGCTAGCCTGACCAAAATGATGACCAGCTACGTTATCGGCCAGGCGATGAAAGCGGGTAAATTCAAAGAATCAGATCTGGTCACCATCGGTAATGATGCGTGGGCAACCGGGAACCCTGTTTTCAAAGGTTCCTCGCTGATGTTCCTGAAACCAGGTATGCAGGTTCCTGTTTCTCAGTTGATCCGTGGTATCAACCTGCAGTCTGGTAACGATGCCTGCGTAGCCATGGCCGATTTCGCCGCCGGTAGTCAGGATGCCTTCGTAGGTCTGATGAACAGCTATGTTACCGCGCTGGGTCTGAAAAACAGTCATTTCCAGACCGTGCATGGCCTGGACGCCGATGGCCAGTACAGCTCCGCACGTGATATGGCGCTGATTGGTCAGGCACTGATCCGCGACGTACCTAATGAGTACTCCATCTATAAAGAGAAAGAGTTCACCTTCAACGGTATTCGTCAGACCAACCGTAACGGCTTGCTGTGGGATAACAGCCTGAACGTTGACGGTATCAAAACCGGTCACACCGACAAAGCCGGCTACAACCTGGTGGCCTCTGCGACAGAAGGCCAGATGCGCCTGATCTCCGCCGTGATGGGCGGCCGCACCTTTAAAGGCCGTGAAACAGAAAGCAAAAAACTGCTGACCTGGGGCTTCCGTTTCTTCGAAACCGTAAACCCACTGAAAGCAGGTAAAGAGTTTGCTTCTGAACCTGTCTGGTTCGGCGATAACGACCGTGCCTCCCTCGGCGTTGATAAAGACCTGTACCTGACCATTCCACGCGGTCGAATGAAAGATCTGAAAGCCAGCTATGTACTGAACAGCACCGAACTGCATGCGCCACTGCAGAAAAACCAGGTGGTGGGCACGATCAACTTCCAGCTGGATGGCAAGACTATCGATCAGCGTCCACTGGTTGTCCTGCAAGAAATTCCTGAAGGCAATTTCTTCGGCAAAATCATTGATTACATTAAATTGATGTTCCATCACTGGTTTGGTTAAAAATCGAACACTTGAAAGTGTGATTTTGATCCCCATATACTAAGTATCCTGATAACTCCCACCTGACGTGGGAGTTATTCTTTTTGACGTTACGCCGGAGCTGACATGAAAACCAAACTTAACGAACTGCTTGAATTCCCTACCCCGTTTACCTACAAAGTAATGGGTCTGGCGAAACCTGAGCTGGTTGATCAGGTGGTTGAAGTGGTACAGCGCCATGCGCCGGGTGACTACTCTCCGTCAGTAAAACCAAGCAGCAAGGGCAACTACCACTCGGTTTCTATTACCATTACTGCGACTCACATTGAGCAGGTTGAGACGCTGTACGAAGAACTCGGCAATATCGAAATTGTTCGTATGGTGCTGTAGTCCCTTTGAGGTTACCCGCTTTGCCGGGTAACCCTTCTCCCCGCTGTGATATACTCCCTCTCATCTTATGTCCTTCGTCTTCGGAGACACAGTTTTGTATCAGGATAAAATTCTGGTCCGTCACCTCGGGCTGCAACCTTATGAGCCTGTCTCCCAGGCTATGCATGACTTCACCGATTCACGCGATGACAGCACCCCTGATGAAATCTGGCTGGTCGAACACCTGCCGGTATTTACACAGGGCCAGGCGGGAAAAGCGGAACACTTATTAATGACGGGTGATATCCCGGTTATTCAGAGCGACCGCGGCGGACAGGTAACGTATCACGGGCCGGGGCAGCAGGTGATGTACGTCCTGCTTAATCTGAAGCGCAGAAAACTGGGTGTGCGTGAACTGGTTACCTTACTGGAACACACTGTCGTCAATACGCTGGCGGAATACGGCATTGACGCTCACCCGCGTGCCGATGCACCTGGTGTCTACGTCGGCGAAATGAAGATCTGCTCTCTGGGACTGCGTATTCGAAAAGGTTGTTCATTTCACGGTCTGGCGTTGAATATTAATATGGATCTTACGCCTTTCCAGCGCATAAACCCCTGTGGCTACGCCGGCATGGAAATGACACAAATGTGCCAGTGGGTCGACACGGCTGCGCCAGAAAATATTCGCCCTGTCCTTTTGAAGCACATGTTAGCACTACTTAACAATCCCCCATACGAATATATCCCTGCTTAATATATTATACAACATGGCTCGATAATTTGACGGGCCAGTGTTTATTTACCGCTTTTACGCTTTACAATAAACCACAGATTCTATATTTTCGAAGCGCCCGAATATTACCGTTACATATTATTTAGCCTCCAGCAAGCGCGATACGCAGGAACTAAGTAACTTGAGTGATAATCACACAACTGTTTGTTTTTGATAGACAAGTAAAACAAAACCAACACTTTACGAATCTCTACAGGCATAATAAATAAATTCAACTATCATTCATAATGTGAATGTATACGGAGTAAAAGCGTGGAGTCTACTAATTTACCAGCTAAACGCCTGAATGAACCTGGTGGCGAAGACAAGCCGCAAATTTTTCGGACTTTACGTAATATTGATCTCAATTTACTGACTATTTTTGAGGCAGTATATGTCCATAAGGGTATCGTTAATGCTGCGAAAATTCTTAATCTCACGCCATCAGCAATAAGTCAGTCAATCCAAAAACTACGTGCTATATTTCCCGACCCGTTATTTATCCGTAAGGGTCAGGGGGTGACGCCAACGGCTTACGCCACACATCTCCACGAGTACATCAGCCAGGGGCTGGAGTCGATCCTGGGCGCACTGGATTTAACCGGGAGCTACGATAAGCAGAGAACCATCACCATCGGCTGCTCCCCCTCTGTGGGTGTACTGGTGATGCCTGCGATCTTCCAGGCCGTGAAAGAGCAAGTGCCGCAGCTCCTGCTTCGCAATGTTCCTCTCAATGAACCTGATATTCAGCTTGCTCAGTTTCAGACAGACCTGATTATTGATAGCGGCAGCTTTAGCGCCAGAGCACTCGGGCAAAATGTGCTTTATGCAGATAACCTGGTTCTGGTTTGCCGCCAACATCATCCTGCTCTTAGCGAGCCATTGGCCATCGAAAACTTGCGCAACTATGATCATTCATCATTCATGACCGATGGGCAGTCTAATCATGCCCTGCGCCAGCGGATTGATGAAATCTTCCCGGAACGTCAGATCAGTTTCAGCAGTTACAATATGTTTACCACCGCATCCCTGATTGGCAGCAGTGACATGCTCTGTATCATGCCTTCACGCCTGTACAGCCTGCTGCGAAAATGCTGGCCGCTGGACAGCATTCCCCTCAGTCAACTTAATGCGGAATCTATCGAGATTTCACTGCATTACAACAAACTGAGTTTGCGCGATCCGGTACTGGAAAACGTCATCCGCATTATCCGTCAGGCCTTCTGACAGATTTAGCCAGCACAAGCCCCTGCTAGAGGCAGGGCAAAAGGCACAAAACAACAACTATTTTACAAATTGGCGACCTGGCAGGCTGCTTTAACGACCGTTTCAATGATATACTGCCTGTCGTTCGTTCAAAAATAGTTGATAAATACAACATTCCCTTGAATTGAAACGCTTTCCTTCGATATTCGCAACTGGAACACGCACGCTATGAGTAAACCCATTGTGATGGAACGCGGTGTTAAATACCGCGATGCCGATAAAATGGCCCTTATCCCGGTTAAAAACGTGGCTACAGAGCGCGAGGCGCTGTTAAGAAAACCGGAATGGATGAAAATCAAACTTCCGGCCGACTCTTCGCGTATCCAGGGGATCAAAGCGGCGATGCGCAAGAATGGCCTTCACTCCGTCTGTGAAGAAGCCTCTTGTCCGAACCTTGCTGAATGTTTCAATCACGGCACCGCGACGTTTATGATTCTGGGTGCCATCTGTACCCGCCGCTGCCCGTTCTGCGATGTTGCTCATGGCCGTCCGGTAGCGCCCGACGCTAACGAGCCTCAAAAACTGGCACAGACCATCGCCGACATGGCGCTGCGTTATGTCGTCATCACATCTGTTGACCGTGACGATCTGCGTGATGGGGGTGCTCAGCACTTTGCTGACTGTATTACTGCCATTCGTGAGAAAAGCCCGAACATCAAAATCGAGACGCTGGTTCCTGACTTCCGCGGCCGTATGGACCGTGCGCTGGACATCCTGACCGCGACGCCGCCAGATGTGTTTAACCACAATCTGGAGAACGTACCACGTATCTACCGCCAGGTACGTCCAGGTGCAGATTATAACTGGTCCCTGAAGCTGCTGGAGCGCTTCAAAGAGGCGCATCCGCATATTCCAACCAAGTCTGGCCTGATGGTTGGCCTGGGTGAAACCAATGATGAAATCATTGAGGTAATGCGCGATCTGCGTCGCCACGGCGTCACTATGCTGACGTTGGGACAATATCTGCAGCCAAGCCGCCACCACCTTCCGGTACAGCGCTACGTAAGCCCGGACGAGTTTGATGAGATGAAAGCCGAAGCGATGGCGATGGGCTTTACCCACGCAGCATGCGGCCCATTTGTTCGCTCCTCATACCATGCCGATATGCAGGCGAAAGGCGAAGAAGTTAAATAATTCTGTAATATTCATTTACAGTAATACGAAAAAACCGGCCTCATGAGCCGGTTTTTTTTCGCAAGCCCTCAGGCATTGCTATCACTCTTTGTGAGAAAGCTTGTCTGCCGGGACGTCATCCTCAGCGCTTTTCTTGGCTGCCGCATCATCGTCGTTCATTGCTTTTTTAAAGCCTTTGATGGCAGCCCCCAGGTCACCACCCAGCGTGCGTAACTTCTTGGTACCAAACAGCAGGACGACCAGTGCGGCAACCACCAGCAGTTTGGTAATACTAATCTCACCCATAGATACCTTCTTTACTTAAAACAGGCCGCATTCAGCGCCAAAACCTGATTGTATTAACGGTCATTTGACGCGTGCACACAATAGCAATCTGTAACAAGGTGAATCAAGCATTGTTGAAAAAAACATCACAATAATTGCGGTGGCGCAAACCGACGGTTATGAAGAACAGGTAATTGCTGACGTGCAAGCGCAATCCGTTCTAAATTAATCTCCGCGACCAGCAACACAGGGGTTTCCGCTGCAGCAGCAATCGTCACCCCCAGCGGATCGACCACCCTGCTTTGCCCGATGTTTTTATTACCGCACTCCCCTGCGGCAACGACATAACAAGTGGTATCAAGTGCGCGCGCCGCAAGCAATGTTCCCCAATGATGCTCTTTTAACGGCCCTTTCACCCAAGCCGCAGGCAATACCAGAATGTCCGCCCCTTGTAGCGCCAAATTGAGCGCCAGCTCCGGAAAACGTAAATCGTAGCACGTCATCAACCCAACCTTAAACCCGTCAATATCCAGTAGCGGCGGAACACAGTCACCAGGATCAACAAGCCGTGACTCCTGAATGCTGAACGCATCATAGAGATGAAGTTTGGCGTAACGTGCGACAATGGCCCCGCCACGGATAGCCACAAGCGTATTGACTGTTCGACCCGGCGTTGAGGGAACATGGATCGTTAATATCGTCGTCATCGTATTACCCGCGCTCTGGGCGAGCAATTGCTGTAAAAATTCACCGTCCAGCAACTGCGCGGACTTCACGGATAAATCCGGGTCATTATCATCCCTGGCCAGCAGCGCCTCAGGGAGCACCAGCAACGACGCGCCTTTCTGCCAGGCCTGCTTCATCAGGTTGACGCACGTGAGCGCATTTTTGTGCCAGTCTGGCGTGACCGCAAACTGTCCAACTGCAACATACATATTTGTCCCCTCATCATAAACAGCGTTAAACTCGCTACTCTTACACATCAAATAGCAGGTATTTAGCGTGTTACAACTACTTTTAGCCGTTTTTATTGGTGGGGGAACGGGTAGCGTTGCGCGATGGTTTCTGAGTATGCGGTTTAACCCCCTTCATCAGGCTATACCCATGGGAACACTTGCCGCAAACCTGATTGGTGCTTTCATTATTGGTATGGGGCTGGCCTGGTTTAACCGAATGACACACATCGACCCGATGTGGAAAGTCCTGATTACGACGGGTTTCTGCGGCGGGTTAACCACCTTCTCGACGTTCTCTGCAGAAGTGGTGTTTCTCTTTCAGGAAGGCCGTATCGGCTGGGCGCTGACGAATATCGCGATTAACATGCTCGGCTCCTTTGCGATGACGGGGATCGCATTCTGGCTATTTTCCTCCGCAAGTACGCATTAACTGTCGAACCGTTAATGTTGCCTTAATTTTTCTCTGTCACTCTGGCTCCAGTGCTGAACGAGGGTGACAGAATGAAACAGAGTCTGATGAGCGCAGGAATGGTGTTGTTAAGCGTGCTGATCGTTGCCAGCTTCCTGAAAATGTATCTGCTTGGCTGATTCAAAACGAAAAAAACCCGCTCTGTGAGCGGGTTTTGAAATTCTTGCTGACGCGTCTGAATTACAGAGCGATTACGTTAGCAGCAGAAGGGCCTTTGGCACCGTTAGTGATTTCGAACTCTACACGCTGACCTTCAGCCAGAGTTTTGAAACCATTAGACTGGATTGCAGAGAAGTGTACGAACACGTCTTTGCTGCCATCTTCAGGAGTAATGAAACCGAATCCTTTGGACTCATTAAACCACTTAACGTTACCTTTAATCTTAGACATCAAAATTACCTTTACATTAAAAAACGACACAAATGCTGTGTCGGTTACCAGTACATCAATTGTGAGACCTTTTGTCCAGCGGATCTTTGATAAAAAGTGACTAAAGTCGCGTTAATTTTCACTGACAGATTTTTATCGCTTATGAATCAACGTCTGCGCGTTTTTTCACCATCATGTAACGTTTTGTCAGTTAAAACTGAAAACGCATCCAGGCGAAGTAAACGTTTCCGTTGTTGTAAGTCCCCGGGATGTAGGTCATCTGGAACGTTGCGGGGCCATAGCCAATAGAGGCAAGCGGAAGCAGCACCGGGATCGGGATGTAATTCCAGTTGTCACGTGCAGTGACGCCGGCGGTATAACCTAAACCAACGTGGAAGTTCTCGTCCGCTAACGGACGCCAGGTTTTCTCCCAGCCATAACCCCCAATCGGTTCCCATTTATTAAACGAATCTTTAAAGGCCATCAGATAGATGCCATGCCAGTTGCCCTTTTCATCCCAGCGCGACTGACCAAAACCAGCCCCCCACGGGCGCTCGTTGTATTTATCTGTCTTCTCTTTGTCATAAGCAAAACGTGCATGCCACGTTATTGCCGGAACATAGAGATCATAATGTTCAGGCGCGGTCCAGGTCTGAGAAACATTATCCGTGAAGGTAGAGAACCAGCCTTTATCCTTTGCGTTGTCCTCTGCCTGTGCAACGGAGGAGAACGTTAACTGCCCAAAAATAAACAACAAAATAGAGAAAAATGTATTACGTACGATCACAATGCAATTACCATTCTTAGTATTCGAGGCAAAGTTTACCATAAATTAGTTTAATCAACGCTTAACAGCATCAGTATTATTCCTAATTATTCGCACTCCTGAGGGAATATTCTTAAAATAGTCCACCAGCAAGCGCGAATAATCACACTAAGAGTGTGTCATTAGCGAATTTATTCCCTGGTAATACAAACACTCAGCAACTTACAAAAAATTAACATTTCATTATCATTGTAAAGACAAATTGCGGTGTTACTACTGGTCAAGCCCCTCATGATATAAATGTATAAGCCGTGGCAAAAACACTGTCTGACTGCTCTTTAGTCATCTATTTATTGATTTTAATCAGCAAGAACAGGCCATTAATTCGGCACATTTTCATCCTTCTTTTTTTGATTATTTGTGCTCAAGGGCAGCAGAGATACAGGGGAAATCATGCTTACGTTAATCGAACTCCTTATTGGGGTCGTCGTCATTGTCGGTGTAGCTCGCTACATCATTAAGGGATACTCGGCAACAGGCGTATTATTTGTCGGTGGTTTAACACTGCTGATTATCAGCGCCATAATGGGTCATCAGGTGTTACCGGCCAGCGCAAGCAGCACGGGTTACACTGCTACCGATATTGTTGAATACATTAAAATATTACTCATGAGCCGCGGCGGCGACCTGGGTATGATGATCATGATGCTGTGCGGGTTTGCGGCCTACATGACCCATATCGGCGCCAACGACATGGTCGTTAAGCTTGCCTCTAAACCCCTGCAATATATTAACTCTCCGTATCTGCTGATGGTCGCAGCCTATTTCCTCGCCTGCCTGATGTCACTGGCCGTTTCGTCGGCAACCGGACTTGGCGTCCTGCTAATGGCCACGCTGTTCCCGGTGATGGTGAATGTCGGTATTAGCCGTGGTGCGGCGGCGGCAATTTGCGCGTCTCCGGCAGCCATTATTCTCTCCCCTACTTCTGGCGACGTCGTGCTGGCGGCAAAGGCAGCGGAAATGTCGCTTATCGACTTTGCCTTTAAAACCACATTGCCAATATCAATTGTTGCTATTGTGGGAATGGGGATTGCGCATTTCTTCTGGCAACGCTATCTCGATAAGAAAGAAAACATCAGCCATGAAATGATGGATGTAAGTGAAATCACCACGACAGCGCCAGCGTTTTACGCCATTCTGCCGTTCACGCCGATTATAGGTGTGCTGATTTTTGACGGTAAATGGGGCCCTCAGCTACATATCATTACCATTCTGGTCATCTGTATGCTGCTGGCCGCAGTGCTGGAATTTGTACGCGGCTTTAATACACAAAAAGTCTTCTCTGGCCTGGAAGTGGCGTATCGCGGTATGGCAGATGCGTTTGCTGGCGTTGTTATGCTGTTGGTTGCCGCGGGTGTCTTTGCCCAGGGGTTGAGCACTATCGGTTTTATTCAGAGCCTGATCTCCATCGCGACCTCATTCGGCTCCGCCAGTATTATCCTGATGCTGGTGCTGGTGGTGCTCACCATGCTGGCGGCCATGACAACGGGTTCCGGTAACGCGCCTTTCTATGCCTTCGTTGAGATGATCCCGAAACTGGCTCACTCTTCCGGGATTAATCCAGCGTATCTTTCCATTCCGATGCTGCAGGCGTCGAACCTGGGTCGTACCATTTCCCCTGTATCCGGCGTCGTCGTCGCCGTTGCCGGGATGGCAAAAATTTCGCCATTCGAAGTGGTAAAACGTACCTCCGTACCGGTTATTGTTGGCCTGATTATCGTGATTATTGCCACGGAGGTGCTGGTTCCCGGTGCCGCTTAAGTTAAATTACGGATATCCAGAAAGCGCCTGCGGGCGCTTTTTGTGCTTTAATAATTTCCAGAAATTAATCATGTTTATTCGATCAGGAAATCACATGTTCAGGAAGGATATCGTAATCCCGTCTGGCGCAATGGCGCTGGCACTTTGTGTCTTCTCCACACAGGCCGATCCGCTCAAGGCAACGCAGTATGGCGATTTCGATCGCTATGTGCTGGCGCTGTCCTGGCAAACCGGGTTTTGTCAGAGTATGGTCGAACGTAACCGCAATGAGCCTGACGAATGCCGACTGCAAAAAGAGCGTGAAAATAAAGCTGATTTTCTGACTGTCCACGGGTTATGGCCTGGTTTGCCGAAATCTATTGCCGCACGTGGCGTGGATGAACGTCGCTGGATGCGCTTCGGCTGCGCCACGCGCCCCATTCCAAATATGCCAGAAGCGAAAGCCAGCCGAAAATGCGCTGCCGCCGAAACCGGACTGTCGCTTTCCGGTGCCGCGAAGCTGAATAGCGTGATGCCCGGCGCAGGTGGTAACTCCTGTCTGGAACGTTACGAATATGCCAAACATGGCGTCTGCTTTGGTTTTGATCCCGATGCCTATTTCGGCACGATGGTGCGAATGAATCAGGAAATAAAAAACAGCGAGGTCGGTAAATTCCTGGCGGATAACTACGGTAAAACCGTTACTCGCAGCGATTTTGACAATGCCGTTGCCAAAAGCTGGAGCAAGGAGAATATCAAAGCGTTCAAGCTGACCTGCAATGGTAATCCGGCTTATCTGACCGAAATGCAGGTTTCGCTGAAGGCTGACACCATTAATAATCCACTTTCTGCGACATCATTTGCACCGCAGCCACATCCTGGTAACTGCGGAACACAATTCGTCATTGATAAGGCGGGTTACTGACCGACTCTGCCGGGCTACCTTGCCCGGCATCCATTCATTTGTGTGATATGAAGACAAACGTCACACTTCCGATCGCACGCATTATTTATCCAGTAATTGCGTGATATGTCTGGTAAACACCCTCGAATCCTCCCCGCCATAATCCCGGTGTCATCTACAGGAGGAAACAGACATGACTAAAAAATTGATCGCCTTGTGCGCATGCCCAATGGGTCTGGCACATACCTTTATGGCCGCTCAGGCCCTGGAAGAAGCCGCCGTGGAAGCGGGTTACGAGGTCAAAATCGAAACCCAGGGAGCCGACGGCATCCAGAATCGTTTAACGGCACAGGATATCGCCGAAGCCGACATCATCATCCACGCCATTGCCATCACCCCGGAAGATAACGAGCGCTTTGAAACGCGCGACGTCTATGAAATCACGCTTCAGGACGCCATTAAAAATGCGTCGGGTACCCTGAAAGAGATCGAAGAGATGCTAGCGGCAGAACAACAATAACCTTCACACGCAGGGGTTTCGTCATGGCAATTAAAAAACGCAGTGCGCTTCGCCCGGAAAATCACGAGGGCGACACGCTCGTCATCAAACCCGCGCCTGTTGCCGCGGGCAATACCTTCTGGAAAGAACTTCCTCAGCATATTATGTCGGGTATTTCCCGCATGGTGCCGACGCTCATCATGGGCGGGGTAATTCTCGCTATTTCACAACTTATCGCCTATGTCTGGCTGGAAATTCCGCCGGATACCGGCATTATGGACGCCCTGAACTCGGGTAAATTCACCGGGTTTAACCTCTCCGTGCTGAAATTCGGTTATTTGACCGAATCCTTCGGCGGCCTGCTGTTCAGCTTCGCCATTCCGATGTTCTCGGCGTTTGTTGCAAACTCCATTGGCGGTAAACTGGCTTTCCCGGCTGGGTTTATTGGCGGGCTGGTCGCCACACAGCCAACGCTGGTACTTAACTTTGATCCGGAAAAACTGACCTGGCTTGCGACTAAACCCGTACCGTCCACCTTTATTGGCGCGCTGATTATCGCCATCGCCGCAGGCTATCTGGTGAAATGGCTGAACACCAAAATCAGCGTACCGCAGTACCTGCTGGCCTTCAAAAGTACCTTTCTGATACCGATCCTCTCTGCCCTGTTTGTGATGCTGGCGATGTACTACGTCATCACTCCGATTGGCGGCTGGTTAAATGCCGGAATGCATGCCCTGCTGCTCGCCGCAGGTCAGGCCGGTTCGATGATGTATGCCATTGGAATGGCGGCCGCAACGGCGATTGACCTCGGTGGCCCGATCAACAAAGCAGCCGGGTTTGTCGGCCTGGGACTGACGACAGACCATGTGCTGCCGATTACGTCACGCGCCGTGGCCATTGTCATCCCACCAATTGGCCTGGGCCTGGCGACGCTTATCGACCACCGCCTGACCGGCAAACGTCTGTTCAGTCCGCAGCTTTATCCGCAGGGTAAAACCGCCATGTTCCTCGCGTTTATGGGGATCAGCGAAGGGGCCATTCCGTTCCTGCTGGAAAACCCGCTCGCTACGCTGCCCGCTTACATGACAGGGGCTATCGCCGGGGCGATGACCGCGACCGCACTCGGTGCCGTTCAGTGGTTCCCGGAATCCGCCATCTGGGCGTGGCCGCTGGTGACGAATCTGAGTGCCTATATCCTCAGCATCCTGGTGGGTGCCGTCATTACTGCCCTGCTGGTGGTGGCTATCCGCAATAACATGCATAAGCGCGGAAAACTCGCCATCGATACGCTGTAACGGAGTTAACAAGATGGATTTACTGACAAGGCTTCGCGACTGGCTGGCAGCAGAAAAACTGGATGGCGTGCTGATTTCTTCGCGTCAGAACAAACAGCCTCACCTGGGCATTTCAACCAGGTCAGGTTACGTGCTGGTGACGCTAACGGGCGCGCATATCCTCACGGATTTCCGCTACTACAACGATATCGCCTCGCGTACGTCGGGTTACCAGATGCATCTGCTCGATGCCGCTAACCCGTTCAGCGTCGCGATAAATCGCCTTATTGCCGATGAAAACCTCGCCGTCATCGGGTTCGAAGGCGATCACGTCAGCTGGCACACGGGCAGCCAGTGGCGAGATGCGCTTCATGCGACGCTTTGCAGTATCTCCCTCGACGATCTGCGGCAAATAAAAAGCGCGGAAGAAATCGCGCATATCCGCGCGGCCTGCCGGATTGCTGACAGTGCCGCGCACCATATCCGGCGTTTTATTCAGCCTGGAATGCGCGAGCGCGACGTTGCCGCGGAGCTGGAGTGGTTTATGAAACAACAGGGGGCGGATAAATCCTCTTTTGACACCATCGTTGCCAGCGGTCCGCGCGGGGCACTGCCGCACGGGAAAGCGTCTGACAAAGTAATAATGGCCGGAGAACTTGTCACCCTCGATTTTGGCGCCCAACACCAGGGATATTGTTCGGATATGACGAGGACGTTCCTTATCGCCGGGCTTAACCAGAGTCCAGAGGATCACCCGCTTTATGCCATCTACCAGACAGTTCTGGATGCTCAGCTCGCCGCAATCCAGGCGATTCGCCCGGGCGTTCCCTGCCATCGGGTTGATAGCGCGGCGCGCTCCGTCATCGAGCGTGCCGGTTACGGCCCACAGTTCGGTCACAATACCGGGCACGCCATCGGTATCGATGTCCATGAAAATCCACGCTTCTCCCCGACCGATACCACACGCCTGCGGCCCGGCATGTTGCTGACCGTCGAACCCGGCATCTATCTCGACGGTCTGGGCGGAGTGCGGATTGAAGATGTGGTACTGGTGACCGAAACGGGCGCAGAGGTGCTCTACACCATGGACAAAACACTGATGCTGACGGGGGAACACTGATGGACAGAGAATTATTGCGCGCGTTGAGCGAAGCCGATGCCATAGCCGCCTCAGAGCAGGAGGTGCGCAACATTCTGATCGCACAAGCGCATCAGTACCATAAAGAGGTGCAGTTTGACGGCCTCGGCTCTGTCCTTATTCGCGTTAATCAGAATAACGGGCCGAAGGTGATGATTTGCGCCCATATGGATGAAGTCGGTTTTATGGTACGCAGCATATCCCGGGAAGGGGCTATCGATGTCCTGCCCATTGGCAATGTACGCATGATGGCACGCACACTTCAGCCGGTACGTATCACCACGCGAGCTGGCGTCAAAATACATGGTCTGCTGGATGGGGATGTGAAAGGCAATACGGTCGAAAACCTGCGCGTCGATATTGGCGCAACCTCAGCGGAAGAGGTATTTGCCAGTGGCATTGATGCAGGCGACTCAGTCACCTTTGATACACCTTTTCACCGCCTTCCTCACAACCGGGTGATGGGCAAAGCCTTCGATGATCGTCTGGGCTGTTACCTGTTAATCACCCTTTTGCGCGAACTGCACCAGGCTCCGCTCGACTGCGAGCTCTGGCTGGTGGCAAGTTCCAGTGAAGAAGTGGGCTTGCGCGGCGGGCAGACCGCCAGCCAGGTTGTTCATCCTGATATCGCGCTGGTGCTCGATACCGCCTGCTGGTCAAAAAACTTCGATTTTGGCAACGCAAACCACCGCCAGATTGGCGCTGGGCCCATGCTGGTGCTGTATGACAAGACGCTTATTGCACCGCCAAAGCTAACGGCGCTCATTGAAAAGGTGGCGCGTCCATTAGGGATCCCGCTGCAAAAAGATATGTTCAGCAACGGCGGTACCGACGGCGGTGCGGTTCACCTCTCAGGCACAGGCGTGCCGACCGTGGTGCTGGGCCCCCCGACCCGACACGGACATTGCGCGGCATCCATTGCCGATGAAACAGACATTGACCACACCCATCAACTGCTTGTCGCGCTGACGGCAAGCATGAACCGTGAGACCGTGGCTCATCTGACGGATTTCAGATGCTGATCTCACGCAGTCAGGAGGAAGTATGCTTTCGATTGAGTTTTTCTGCCCGCTCCCCAATGGCCTGCACGCCCGCCCGGCCTGGGCGTTAAAAGAGCAGTGCAACGCGTGGCGCAGCGATATTCGCTTTATCAATAAGCGGCTCAACACCCACGCCGATGGCAAAAGTTCGCTGGCACTTATCAGTACAGGCACGTTGTTTAACGACAGCTGCGTGCTGGAAATCAGCGGCAGCGACGAAGAGCAGGCCAGACGCGCGCTTGAGCTGTACGTGAATTCGGCCTTTATCGACAGCGACAGTATCCCCTCTGGCGATGCGCCGCACGTTGCGCATCCCCTGCCCCGCTCGCTCGCGCGGCTTAATCCGCAACTTCACCATGCCGTCACGCTGGCCAGCGGCATTGGCGCCGGTACATTGCGGGGCTGGCAGAGCGATAACCTGCAACGTTATCGGCAGAATCCGGCGTCCCCGGAAGATATTACTCGCCTGGAACACAGCCTTGCGACGCTTGCAGAACAACTCAACCAGCGCCTGCGCGGGCTGGGCGGCGAAAGTAAAACGATAATCAGCGCCCATCTGTCTCTGATTCAGGATGACGAGTTCGGCGGCAACATCCGCCGTCTGATGAATGAAGACCGTCTGAGCCTTGCTGAAGCGATCATTCGCAACATGGAGCAGATCTGCAATAAGCTTTCGCTCTCGGCAAGCGACTACCTTCGCGAGCGCGTCAGTGATATCCGCGACATTACTGAACAGCTGCTGAGCATCACCTGGCCTGAGCTTCAGCCTGCATCGACCTTTGTCATGAGCGAGCCGACCATCCTGGTGGCGGAAGATTTAACCCCAAGCCAGTTTTTAAGTCTCGATACCCGGTATTTGAAAGGGATGGTACTGGAGAAAACGGGCCGGACCTCGCACACCTTAATTCTCGCCCGCGCCGCCTCGATTCCTGTGCTGAGCGGCATGACGGTGGCCTCGCTGGAACCCTTTACAGGAAAACCGGTGATTCTGGATGGCGTCTGTAGCGTACTGGTCATGGAGCCCAACGAGGCCGTGACTCACTACTATAGCGTGGCGCAACGCCTCGCTGATATTCGCCACCAGCAGCAAATAAAAGACGCCGGGCTGCCAGCCCTTACCCGGGATAACGTTCCGGTAGATATCGCCGCGAATATCGGCAGCGCACTGGAAGCGCCCGGCGCATTCGCCTGTGGAGCGCAGGGGGTTGGCCTGTTTCGGACTGAAATGCTCTACATGGATCGCGATACGGCCCCGGACGAGCAGGAACAATTTGAAGCCTACCAGCAGGTGTTGCTCTCAGCGGTTGGTAAACCGGTTATCTTCCGCACGATGGATATTGGCGGCGATAAGCAGATCCCGTACCTCAATATCCCGCAGGAAGATAATCCATTCCTCGGCTATCGTGCAGTGCGCATATACCCGGAATTTGCTCATCTTTTTCGCACTCAGCTTCGCGCAATTTTACGCGCGGGTGCCAGCGGCAATGCGCTGTTAATGATCCCGATGGTGCATAGCCTTGATCAAATTTTATGGGTCAAACAGGTGTTGCAAAACGTCCGTGAAGAGCTGACATCGCAAGGGTTGCGGCATACCTCACATCTGCCGTTGGGGATTATGGTCGAAGTGCCTTCCGTCTGTTTTATCATCGACCACTTCTGCGATGAGGTCGATTTTTTCAGCATTGGTTCAAACGATATGACCCAGTATCTTTACGCGGTTGATCGCAACAACCCGCGCGTATCCCCGCTCTATAACCCGATCACCCCATCGTTTTTACGCATGGTGCGCCAGATTGTTAGCGCCGCGCATCGCCACGGAAAATGGGTCGGGATATGCGGCGAACTCGGTGGCGAACGTCGTTATCTTCCTCTGCTTCTGGGTCTGGGCATTGATGAGTTCAGCATGAGCGGGCCTCGTATTCCGGCGGTGAAAGCCCAACTTCGCGTGCTTGAAAGCGATGCCTGCCGGGAACTCGCAGAGCAAGCCTGTGAATGCCGTAGCTCGGAGGAAATAGAGACGCTGCTGGGTGATTTCACCCCAGAAGAACCGCCACGCCCGCTACTGGCCCTGGAAACCATCGTATTCAACGAACCGCTCACCTCAAAAGAGCAGGTGCTCCAGTTCCTGTGCGGTAATCTGGCTATTCAGGGGCGCACGGAGAACCCGCTGGAGCTGGAAGAAGATCTCTGGCAGCGCGAAGAGATTGTTACGACTGCTGTCGGGTTTGGCGTGGCCATTCCGCACACCAAATCGCAGTGGATCCGCCACTCTAGTATTAGCATCGCTCGCCTGGAAAAGCCGATTGACTGGGAGTCGGATATGGGTGAGGTCGAGCTGGTTATCATGCTAACGCTCGGCACCCAGGAAGGGATTAACCACGTCAAAGTCTTCTCTCAGCTGGCACGTAAGCTGGTCAATAAGGCGTTTCGTGAGGCGCTGTTCGCGGCGGATTCTCCGCATAGCCTCCTGGCATTGCTGAACGCCGAAATCAGCGTTTGATCGCTACTGAAAACGCGCGCGGTACTCCCCCGGCGTCAGCCCAAACTGACGTCGGAACAGCCGGGAAAAATAGTCGCTGTCGGGATAACCGCAGCGCTTCGCCACTTCACTGACCGGCAGATGGTATTTTTGCAGGATCGTTCGGGCTTTTCCCATCCTTACCCAGCGAACATAATCCACAAAACTCATGGTGCCCTGCTGTGAGAACAGGCGTGAAAGATGATTGGGGGAAATATTAAACAATGCGGCGACGCTCTCACGCGAAATCGCTTCCGCATAATTTTCCTGCAACCAGTTGCAGATGCTTTGATAAAGGAAATCGCCACGGGAGAGACCTTTTTCCTGGCGAAGAGAGACGACCTTACGACACCAGTGAAGCAGACTAAGCACCAGCGGCTGAATGATTTCCTGATCCTGAGGTGATGCGCTCAGATGCGTGAGCGCCATCAGCATCGCCGCGCACTCACCTCTTTCCAGGTGAGGAAGTTCGACTTTCCGCTGCGGCTGCCCACTCCGGTGAGCCTGAAATGCCAGTCCAAGCCAGGAAGATGCAAAAACAATGCTCAACAGCATCACCGGCTTTTCAAACACCGGCATCGTTGCCGCCTGAGCAGGAATAAAGAGCATCTCTCCCTGACGGATCGCCTTTTGTTCGGGGAGCAATGGGTTGCCATAAACACCGCGCAGCACCACATCAAGCCGCGGCCATTCAGAGCGGAAACACCCAGCGGGAACTGAAGCGGGCGAGTTCGCAAACCAGACCCGCCCCAGTTGCTGTGGGTTCAGCACCAGCCCGCTAAGCAGGTCGGCGAAAAACTGCTGATCGGCGGGAAGCGGGCTATCTGGCATCTTATCCCCTGCGCGCATCAGGACGCACCAGGTCAAAGCGGTGGCTGTCACTGATGGAATAGTAAGCCGTCGGCCCACCCGCACGCAGGATGGGCTGCGCTTTCGCCGTCTGGTATATCCCCTCTTCCAGCAGCGTTTCGGCAATGTGAATACCGACCACCTCTCCCAATACCAGCCAGGTGTCTACCGGCGTACCATCGGCCCCGGTCAACTGAATGCACTGCGACAGGCGACACTCAAAGTTCACCGGGCTTTCTGCCACACGTGGCGCGCGCACCAACTGGCCGGTCGCAGGCGTCAACCCGGCAAAGGTAAATTCATCTTCCCCGTGAGGAAGTGTGGCGGAGGTTTCATTCATTGCTTCGGCTAAATCGCGCGTCGCCAGGTTCCAGACGAACTCTTTTGTTTCGGTAATATTACGCACGCTGTCCTTCCAGCCATTGCTGGAAAAACCGATGATCGGCGGGCGATAGTTAAAGCAGTTAAAGAAGCTATACGGTGCGAGGTTCAGTTGACCTGCATGGTCGCAGGATGAGATCCAGCCAATCGGACGTGGGCCAATAATGGCGTTCAGCGGGTCATGCGGCAGGCCGTGTCCCTGAGACGGTTGGTAGAAGTACATAGTTTTCTCTCCCTGGAGGGCAACGCCCGGATTCAGAACTCTCAGCGTAACGTATTCTGCCAGGAATGAAGACTGAATAAATTTCAGCGAAAATTCATATGGACCATGAATGTGACTTTCATCACTTCAAACTTGCACGCTCAGCCAGTATTATCGGGAGAGTTAAACCCTCGCTGCCAGACGGCGAGGGTTTTCTTTTGGATTGGTTTCTGCGTTACACGCAGTATTAACGACATGGAGTAAAAAATGTCCAGACCTACAATTATCATCAATGAACTCGACGCAGAACGTATCGACAGACTGCTGGAAAAAGCAGAATTCGCCTCACTTCCGGTGGCTGACGCCCTGAACGAGGAGCTCGACCGGGCGCAAATGTGCACGCCAGAGTCGATGCCGCATGACGTCGTCACCATGAACAGCCAGGTAAAATTCCGCAATCTGACTACCGGTGAAGAGTTGACCCGCACGCTGGTTTACCCGGCGCAGATGACAGACAGCAGCACACAGCTTTCCGTTCTGGCACCGGTGGGGGCCGCACTGTTGGGGCTGCGCACAGGGGATACCATCCACTGGGAGTTACCGGGAGGTACCTCTACCCACCTGGAAGTGCTGGCACTGATCTACCAGCCAGAAGCCGCAGGCGATTACCTGCGTTAACCCCTTCTGAACAAGCGCCCACGCTTTGCACAGAGGATGCAGCCGCATCCTCTTTCCGCAAATTCACCCGAAATGCTTATATCGCGCGAAAAGGCCTTAATCCACGCTTAATCTGTTTTGGTGCCGTGGGGACGGTCATGAGTGAGATACTGGCTATCACACTTATTTTTCTGATTTTTGTGGCGATCATCGTCACGGCAGTGCTCTATCTTGAGCGCTACTGGTAACGCGTTTTTCTCCTGCTTCTCAAACGTAAAATATTCCATGGCTTGAAAAAGTGCCAGACAGCTATCAGAAACCTGAATCATTTTATGCTTGAATGTTTTTAGCGTTTATAAACAAGGAGAAACGGGTATGTATCAGAGAATCATTATGCCGGTTGATGTTTTTGAGATGGAGTTGAGCGACAAAGCGGTACGCCATGCGGAGTTTCTGGCGCAGAAGGACGGTGTTATCCATCTTTTGCACGTATTGCCCGGTTCCGCCAGCCTGAGCCTGCACCGCTTTGCTGCTGATGTGCGTCGCTTCGAAGAACATCTGCAGCACGAAGCTGAAAATCGCCTGCAAACCATGGCCAGCCATTTCAGTATCGATCCTTCACGCATCAAAACCCATGTCAGGTTCGGCAGCGTGCGCGATGCCGTTAACGAACTGGCAAGCGAACTGAAAGCAGACGTGGTGGTCATTGGTTCGCGCAACCCTTCTATCACCACACATCTGCTGGGTTCAAACGCCTCCAGCGTGATCCGTCACACGCATATTCCGGTGATGGTGGTGAGATAAAAAAAGAGGCCACCTTTGGGTGGCCTCTTGATTTTGCAGGTGTAGTCTTACTTTCTTTTGTTATGCGGTTTTGGTGCGGATCAGATAGTCAAACGCGCTCAGCGACGCCTTAGCCCCTTCTCCAGTGGCGATGATGATCTGTTTGTACGGCACAGTCGTACAGTCACCCGCCGCAAACACGCCTTTTACGCTGGTTTCACACTTCGCATCAATGATGATTTCACCCATGCGGTTGCGCTCAATTGCACCTTCCAGCCAGGTGGTGTTCGGCAGCAGACCAATCTGTACGAAGATCCCGGAAAGCTGAACGTTATGCACATCGCCACTCACGCGGTCACGGTATTCCAGTCCGGTTACTTTGCTGCCGTCACCCTTCACTTCTGTGGTCTGCGCATTCAGTACGATGTCGACGTTTTTCAGGCTGCGCACTTTGTCCTGCAGCACCTGATCCGCTTTCATTTCTGGCGCGAACTCAAGCAAAGTCACATGTTCAACAATACCGGCCAGGTCAATAGCCGCTTCCACACCCGAGTTCCCGCCGCCGATCACCGCCACGCGTTTACCTTTGAACAGTGGGCCGTCGCAGTGAGGACAATAGGTCACGCCTTTGGTGCGATACTGATCTTCTCCCGGGACGTTCATATTGCGCCATTTTGCACCGGTGGCAATGATGATGCTGCGTGCCTTCAATACCGCGCCGGAGGCCGTTTCAATCTGGTGTAAACCGCCTTCTATTGCAGACGGCACCAGTTTGCTGGCGCTCTGGCTGTCGATAACGTCAACCTCATAATCGCTAACGTGCGCCTTCAGAGCACCGGCCAGCTTCTGGCCTTCAGTTTTCGGTACGGAGATGTAGTTTTCGATGTCCACAGTATCCAGTACCTGGCCGCCAAAGCGCTCGCCCATCAGACCGGTACGAATCCCTTTACGGGCAGAGTAAACCGCCGCTGCCGCGCCCGCCGGACCGGAACCGACGATCAGCACGTCGTAAGCATCGCGTTTGTTCAGCTCTTCCGCCGCACGTTTTTCAGCGCCAGTGTCCACTTTGGCAACGATTTCGGTGAGCGTCATGCGGCCCTGGCCAAATTCTTTACCGTTCATGTATACAGCCGGAACCCCCATCACGTTGCGATCGGTGATTTCGTTCTGGAACGTACCACCGTCAATCGCCGTGTGTTTGATGCGCGGGTTCAGAACCGACATCAGGTTCAGCGCCTGCACCACATCAGGGCAGTTGTGGCAGGAGAGTGAATAATAGGTTTCAAACTCAAAATCACCGTCGATATCACGGATCTGTTCCAGCAGCGCCTGCGCTTCTTTTGACGGATGACCGCCAGTCCACAGCAGTGCCAGCACCAGCGACGTAAATTCATGCCCCAGCGGAGAACCGGCAAAGCGCGGCCCCTGGTCAGAACCCGGGTTGGTAATCAGGAAAGACGGCTTGCGGACGGCACGCGCATTATCTTCTTTGAAGGTCACTTTCGGTGACAGTTCAGCGATCTCTGTCAGCAGTTCCTTGATCTCTGCCGATTTCGCGCTGTCATCCAGCGTGGCAATCAGCTCAACAGGTTTGGTCAGTTTCTCAAGATAGGCCTTGAGCTGGGTTTTCATATTAGTGTCGAGCATTGTTCTTCCCTCTCTTAAAACGTCATCATGCAAGCTGCCTTATACAGGCGGCCTGAACGCAACTTGCATCATGGTGCTGGAATGAAATGGGCGCGGATGCGCCCATTGGGTGGACAAGACTTAGATTTTACCGACCAGGTCCAGGGATGGAGCCAGAGTCGCTTCGCCTTCTTTCCATTTTGCCGGGCACACTTCGCCTGGGTGAGACGCTACGTACTGAGCAGCTTTCACTTTACGCAGCAGGTCAGAAGCATCACGGCCGATACCTTCAGCGGTAACTTCGATAGCCTGAATAATGCCCTGTGGGTCAACGACAAAGGTCGCACGATCAGCCAGGCCTTCATCTTCACGCATGTTGTCGAAGTTACGGGTCAGGGCGCCAGTCGGGTCGCCGATCATCGCGTATTTGATTTTCGCGATGGTTTCAGAGCTGCTGTGCCATGCTTTATGAGTGAAGTGAGTGTCGGTGGACACAGAGTAAACGTCTACGCCCAGCTTCTGCAGTTCGTCGTAATGGTCTGCAACGTCACCCAGTTCGGTCGGGCAAACAAAAGTAAAGTCAGCCGGATAGAAGAAGAACACGCTCCAGCGACCTTCGGTATCTTTCTCAGTGACTTCAATGAATTCACCGTTTTTGAACGCCTGGTTTTTGAAAGGTTTAATTTTGGTATTAATCAAAGACATCTGTACTTCCTCCGTGTTTTCGTTGAGAAGTAAGGTAACCAACTTTGCTCATCGGGGCTAATGCGTTTGCGTTATCAAATCAATCAGCGATACCTAACAACACCAACAAGACAATAAGGTGAACCTTTTAAAGGAAACGCCAAAAGTAAAAAGGCCGCCTCAACGGGCGGCCCTGATACCTGAATTCCCCGCGGGTACATTCAGTGCCAGCCGAAACTGGCGTTGCGTTGCGCTCTACAACCCTTTATATCAAGGCAGTAACAGCGGTTTGATTACACCACCCGTGCAGGTATTGGGCAATCCATAAGAGCGACATTCCTGTCTATGGCTGCAATAGGTTACGCCTAACATCATTCCGGCGCGTCATACATTTATTTTCGTGATAAAAATATCGTCATTTATAAATGACAGTTGTTATTTAAAACGACCGCCTGAACTTCCAAGATAAAATTACCTTAATCACCTTTGAAGCACTATTTCAATAATCTGATACCGTGATATATTAAGATGCGTTTAAATTAATATTAAGAGTGTTAGCCACAAGGATTGTAAATGGTTAACTTCAAACTATAGTTATCAGTGATGTGATAACCGTAGCAAACACAGCATTCTCAGGACGAAACATGGCAAACCTCTACGACCTTAAAAAATTCGATCTTAATCTGTTAGTCATTTTCGAGTGCATTTACCAACATCTTAGTATCAGTAAAGCCGCCGAGACGCTGTATATCACCCCCTCTGCCGTGAGTCAGTCACTGCAACGCCTGCGAGGACAACTCAACGATCCTCTGTTTATCCGTTCCGGTAAAGGGATCACGCCCACGACCGTCGGCGTCAATTTGCATCATCATCTGGAACAGAACCTGAACCAGCTTGAGCAGACCATCAATATCATGCACAGCAGCGGGTTGAAGAAGAACTTTGTCGTTTACTGCCCGCAGTTTATGAGCACCAAAACCATGCTTGAGCCAATGAAACTGCTCATGAACAAGTACAACTATTCTGTTGAATTACATGATGTTTTTCTTGCGCCTGATTCCGCAGAAGATCTCCTCGCTTACCGAAGAGCCGACCTGATATTTTCTTTTGCCTCCTCCAGCAGTCGCTCTATTGCCTCCAGCCTTTTCCATAAGCTGCCTTTTGTGCTCGTTTGTCGGGAGGATCATCCCCGCTTGAGCGGAAATCCCACGCGTGAAGAGATTCTGAATGAAAATTTCACCGCCTACCTGAGCGATGAGAGCAGCGTCAAAGACTACCAGGAAAAGGCCGAAAACATTTTAACCGAAAGAAATGTTGTCTACCGCAGCGACTCTTTTATATCGCTTCTGTCGATGATCAGTTCATCCGACCTCATAGGGTTAGCGCCCACACCGGCCTTCGAACAATATGGTTCCGCACTGAAATTACGTAAAATCGAAACTGACATCCAATTCCCAGGCGTTGATATTTACATGATGTATAATCGCTCTGCGTTAAACAGCTCAGCATTCGCAAGTTTCATTGAGGAAATAACCTTACCATGAGTTTTTTCGTGGCCCCGGCACAAAATTCGGAGCCACAAGCTTTCAAAAACATACACCGTCGTTATATAAATAAACGCATTATTTTTTACATTCATTTATTTTTTTGACTGATACAATCCTTTCTCCAGTCTTGATACTAACGTCTGGTAATTATTACTCAGGATGAGAATAACCATGTCAATTTATAAGTCCCCTCTGAATCAGGATGTTCTCACTGCCGCACGGGAGCGAATAAAATGGACTCTCGAGCATTTACCCAGGACCTGCGTCTCTTTTTCGGGGGGTAAAGACTCCACCGTCATGCTTCATCTTGTTGCCCGGCAGGCACGTCTGATGAAAACCAAAATAGATGTGCTCTTTATCGACTGGGAAGCACAATTTTCCCATACCATCACCCATGTTGAACATATGCGCGAACTGTACAGCGATGTTATTGACCATTTCTGGTGGGTGGCGCTTCCCCTGACAACGCAAAATTCGCTGTCACAATTCCAGCCGGAATGGCAATGCTGGGAACCCGGTACCCGTTGGGTTCGCCAGCCACCAGAAGATGCGATAACCGATCCCAACTATTTTCCTTTCTACCAGCCAGGAATGACGTTTGAGACCTTTGTCCGCTGTTTCTCCGACTGGTACTCATGCAATCGCCCGGCCGCCGTGCTGATTGGTATTCGCGCCGATGAGTCTTACAACCGTTTTCTGGCTATCGCTTCGGCACGTAAGCAGCGGTTTGCAGATGATAAACCCTGGACGAGCGTCGCACCGGGTGGACACGCCTGGTATATCTACCCTCTCTACGACTGGAAAACCGCCGATATCTGGACCTGGTTCGCCGAATCGGGATGTTGTTATAACCCGCTCTATGACCTGATGTTCCAGGCTGGGGTGCCGCTTCGCTATATGCGCATCTGTGAACCCTTTGGCCCGGAGCAACGCCAGGGGTTGTGGCTCTACCATGTTGTTGAGCCTGAACGCTGGGCGGCCATGTGTGAACGGGTAAGCGGCGTGCGCAGCGGAGGGATCTATGCCGGTCACGATAACCATTTTTATGGTCACAGGAAAATCCTCAAACCCGAACACCTTTGCTGGCGCGAATATGCCATGCTGCTCCTCGACAGCATGCCGCAAAATACAGCAGAACATTACCGCAATAAAATCGCCATTTACCTGCACTGGTATCAGAAGAGGGGTATGGCCGATATTCCCGATACGCAGGACGGTGATATCGGCTCCAGAGACATCCCTTCATGGCGCCGTATCTGCAAGGTTTTACTCAATAACGATTACTGGTGCAGGGCGTTGTCATTCAGCCCTAATAAGCCCAAATATTATCAACGCTACAGCGACAGAATGAAGGCTAAACGCAAGGAGTGGGGCATTTTATGCGACAAAGAATAATTACCGAGATGGAAACGTATCTTCAGTCACTTCCCGAAGAGGAGCGAATTAATGCCATAAATGCATTTCGTGAAGCAATACATCGAAACAGCCCTTTTCGCGAGCAACCTATAGACTGTGTCCTCTGGATTAGGCAGGACGCGATTACCGCCAACGATTACAACCCCAATAATGTTGCACCTCCTGAAAAGCGGCTGCTCAGTCAATCGCTGGAACTTGATGGATTCACCCAACCTATCGTGGTAACAGAAAGTGAACCGCAGCACTACGAAATCGTGGATGGTTTTCATCGCCATGAAATCGGCACCCATCGGGCGGCACTAAAGCATCAGCTCAAGGGATACCTACCCGTCACCTGCCTGCGCCAGGACCGACAGGATAAAAATAACCGTATGGCCGCAACCATTCGTCACAACCGGGCGCGTGGTCGACACCAGATCAATGCCATGTCAGACATCGTCCGTGAACTGGCACAGCTTGGCTGGAATGATGAGAAAATTAGCAAAGAGCTCGGTATGGACAGCGACGAGGTCCTGCGTCTCAAGCAAATCAACGGTCTGCTGGAACTGTTTGCAGACCGTCGTTACTCAGAAGCCTGGACGGTAAAATAATCAGAGTGTGTTCAGGCGCTCTGCAGCCGCCAGTAGCGTCGATTCCTGCTTTGCGAAGCAAAGGCGGATAAGTTTATGCGGGAAGGGATCGGCGCAGAAAACCGACAGAGGAATGGCAGCCACACCTACCTCTTTTGTCAACCACTTGCAGAAACTCACATCATCCAGATCCGAAATAGCACTGTAATCTGCCAGCAGGAAGTACGTACCTTCAGACGGTAAAATTTCCAGACGGCTTTTACTCAGCGCATTCACAAACAGATCCCGACGTTCACGATAGAAATCGGGCAGATCGCGATAATGCTCTGGTTCTGCTCGCAGCATATCCGCCAGTGCCAGTTGAGCCGGCGTGTTCACCGCAAACGTCAGGTACTGGTGCACTTTACGCAATTCAGCACTGATGGCTGCCGGTGCCACGCAGTAGCCCACTTTCCAGCCTGTCATATGGTAAGTTTTACCGAATGACGAGACGGCGATCGCCCGCTCGCGAAGCTGCGGATGGGCCAGCACGCTGGCGTGCCCTTCTTCGGCAAAGCAGATGTGCTCGTAGACTTCATCGCTCAGCACGTAAATTTCACGGTCACCAATGGCCTGCCACAGCGCCGCGAAATCAGCTTTCTGCCACACCGTCGCAGACGGGTTATGCGGTGTATTCAGAATCACCAGGCGAGTTTTTTCGCTCAGCAGCCCCTCAAATGCCTGCCAGTCTGGGCGGAAATGCGGTGGCTGGAGCGCAACACGTTTCACCACGCCGCCGGAAAGTTCAACCGCAGGCGCATAGCTGTCGTAGCTCGGGTCAAAGCAGATAACCTCATCGCCCGTACGCACCAGCGCAGTAATAGCCGCATACAGCGCTTCGGTCGCCCCGGCGGTTACCGTAATGTCGCTGGCCGCATCGGGCTTATAGCCATATAACTCGGCCGTCTTGTCCGCAATGGCGTCCCGCAGCGCCTGTACGCCCGTCATCGGCGCATACTGATTCGCCCCCTGTGCAACATGGTACGCCAGACGTTCCTGCAGAAAAGCCGGGCCGTCAAAATCCGGGAACCCTTGCGAAAGATTAATGGCGTTATGTTGCTGCGCCAGCGCACTCATCTGCGTGAAGATGGTGGTGCCAAGATTGGGAAGTTTACTCTGCGGAATCAATGCGTTGTTGCTCATTCTAGTGTGCCTGCTTGTAATACTTATGTTGCTGCCACTATAACACGATGTTAGTCTTTGGCAATCAAGACGCTTAGACGTCTAAACCATATCCATATTCCTGTCCGGGAGGGCAAAAGGAAAATGACAGACAACCTGCAACTCACACACCTGGTCGATGCCTGCCGCTGGATTGGCGCCAAAGGCTGGGCGCCTGCTACCGGCGGTAATATGTCGGTACGTCAGGACGCGCAGCATTGCTGGCTCAGTGAGTCCGGCAAAGATAAAGGCAGCCTCACCACAGACGATTTTTTGCAGGTGGAGATCGCCACCAATCGTGCACCGTCGGGCCGTAAGCCGTCAGCAGAAACCGGCCTCCATACGCTGATTTACCGCCTGTTCCCGGAGGCCAACGCGGTGCTGCATGTCCACACCGTCAACGCCACGGTGTTATCCCGTCTGGTCAAAGAAGCCGAGCTGAAAATCAGCGGTTTCGAGATGCAAAAATCCCTTACCGGACAGACCTCGCATCTGGATACCGTCGCTATCCCGGTATTTGACAATGACCAGGATATTGACGCCCTCGCCTCACGAATCGCCCATTACGCTCAGGAACGCCCGCTTAATTATGGTTTTCTTCTGCGCGGCCATGGCTTAACCTGCTGGGGACGTGACGTGGCAGAAGCCCGCCGTCATCTGGAAGGGCTAGAATTCTTATTTGAATGCGAAATGCGTTTACGACAACTGGAGAGAGTATGATTCGCGCAATTGTGACGGATATTGAAGGCACCACCAGCGATATCCGTTTTGTCCACGATGTTTTGTTCCCCTACGCGCGTGAACGGCTGGCGGCCTTCGTGACTGCCCAGCAGTACGCCGAGCCGGTCAACTCCATTCTGGACAATCTGCGTGATGAAATCAGCAACCCGCATGCCAGTACCAGCGAGCTTATCGAGGCCCTGTTTGCCTTTATGGATGAAGATCGCAAATCCACTGCGCTGAAGGCCCTGCAGGGCATCATCTGGCACGACGGCTATGTGAACGGTGACTTTACCGGCCATCTCTACCCGGACGTGCTGCCTGCGCTGGAAAAATGGAAAGCGCAAGGCATTGATCTTTATGTTTATTCCTCTGGCTCCGTTGCTGCGCAGAAACTGTTATTTGGCTACAGCGACGAAGGTGATATTACTCATCTGTTCAGCGGTTATTTTGATACCCACATTGGTGCCAAGCGCGACGTGCAGTCTTATCAGAACATTGCGACGCAAACGGGTATTGCCCCGTCGCAGATCCTGTTCCTGTCGGATATTCATCAGGAGCTGGACGCCGCTGAACAGGCAGGCTTTCGCACCCTGCAACTGATTCGTGGTGATGATGACGGCGCAAGCCATCACCATCAGGTACACCAGTTCGACGAGATTAATCCGGAGCAGATCCCTTCATGAGCGCATTAACCATTTATTCCGATAAAGACGCCAGTCAACACCAGTGGCACAGCACCAACGCAGCCGAGATCGCCCAGCAGCTCAACGCCAAAGGCGTGCGGTTTGAACGCTGGGCTGCGGATCGTGATTTAGGCCGCGACCCTGCGCCGGAAGCCGTGATCGAGGCGTATCAGCATGCCATCGACAAGCTGGTGGCGGAGAAAGGTTATCAGAGCTGGGACGTGATCAGCCTGCGCGCCGACAACCCGCAGAAAGAGGCGCTGCGCGCGAAGTTCCTGAATGAACACACCCACGGCGAAGATGAAGTGCGTTTCTTCGTGGAAGGTGCTGGGCTGTTCTGCCTGCACATTGGCGATGAGGTGTATCAGGTGCTGTGCGAGAAAAACGACCTGATTTCCGTACCCGCTGGCACGCCCCACTGGTTTGATATGGGTTCAGAGCCGAACTTTACGGCGATCCGTATTTTCGATAACCCGGAGGGATGGATTGCGCAGTTTACCGGTGATGCCATTGCAGATGCGTATCCGAAACTCGCATGACGCAGCAGTTTACTCCCTCTCCCATTGGGAGAGGGCCGGGGTGAGGGCATCAGCGCGCACTATGTGTTGAGCCCCTTCACATACGCCACCAGTTGATCCAGCACAATCCCCCACCCTTCGTGGAAGCCCATCTGCTCGTGCTGTTCACGGATTTCCGCCGTGGGATGGCGGGCAATCGCGGTGTAACGGGTTTTGCCCTCTCCCGCATCTTCCAGCAGCAGGATTGCTGTCATAAAGGGTTTTTCTGCCGGTTTCCAGTCTTCGGTGTAACCATCGGTAAAGACCAGCTTCCTGCCCGGGTCGATTTCCAGAAAGACGCCCTTGTTGTCCATCCGTTGTCCATCCACCTCAAAGACCGTGTTGAACCGTCCGCCCACGCGCAGGTCGAGGTCGCATTCGGTCACTTTATGAGGGACAGGGATAAAGAAATTTTTGATGTGTTCCGGTGTGGTCCAGCAGAGCCACAGCAGGTCGCGTGGTGCATCCACCACGCGTTCCAGTTTTAGGTCTGTGTTGGGATCAAGCTTCACGATTCTGTCCTCTAAAGGGAAACCCTTAAAGGATAGCCAGGCTCAGGCAAATTGCCCCTTTGCCACGTCCTCTGGCATCACTACGCCGGTATCCAGCACCCATCCACTAATAAGCGATGCAGGCGTAACGTCAAACGCCGGGTTATAAACCCGTGCGTTTTCCGGTGCCCACTGCACCGCGCCAAAACTTCCCGCGACACCCGTCACTTCGCTGGCGGCTCGCTGTTCTATTGGGATAGCTTCGCCGTTTGGGCAATCCGGGTCGAGCGTGGTTTGCGGAGCGGCCACGTAGAACGGAATGCCGTGGAATTTCGCCAGCACCGCCAGCGAGTAAGTGCCGATTTTGTTCGCCACGTCACCGTTAGCGGCAATGCGGTCTGCACCTACCCATACGGCGTCTACCAGCCCTTTTGCCATCAGACTCGCGGCCATGGAATCGGTAATCAGCTGATACGGTACCCCCAGCTCACCCAGCTCCCATGCGGTCAACCTTCCGCCTTGCAACAGAGGACGCGTTTCATCCACCCAGACGTTGCTGATCTTACCTTCCTGATGAGCACGGGCAATCACCCCAAGCGCCGTACCAACGCCTGCCGTTGCCAGCCCGCCGGTGTTGCAGTGGGTCAGCAGGCGGCTGCCGGGTTTAACCAACGCACTACCGGCTTTCGCAATGGCCTCGCAAAGCTGTTTATCTTCGTCGATCAGACGCAGCGCTTCCGCCACCAGCGCCGAAACAAAATCTTCCTGCCATAGCGCCAGCTTCATGCGGTCGAGGTTGTTCATCAGATTCACCGCCGTGGGGCGGGAGGCGCGCAGTGTCTCCAGTGCCAGTGCAAGTTCGTCTCGACTTTTGCCGTTTTCAGCCAGCAGCGCCAGCAGCAGGCTTGCAGAGAGACCAATCAGCGGCGCGCCGCGCACCCGCAGGGCGTGAATATGCCCCACCAGCAACTCTACCGTAGAGGCGTCCAGCCAGCGTTTCTCCTGCGGAAGCGCCTGCTGATCGAGAATAAATAGCTGATTTTCCGCCACCCGCAGGCTGGTCGTCTGTAATGTCTGCATGTCGTTAATTCTCTGTTGCGTTGATGTAGCACATTGTGTCAGGATGAAATCCAGAAGTATAGACGTCTACATGTCTTTATTAGCAAACCCGTGAGGAGCAGCAATGTCGCAATACCGTACCTTTACCGCCCAGGACGCCGTGGAGTATGCAAAGCAGTTTGGCGGCCTTGACGATCCCTCCTCACTGGTCGAAGCGCAGGAAGTGGGCGACGGCAACCTCAATCTGGTGTTCAAAATTTTCGATACCCAGGGCGAGAGCCGCATCATCGTGAAACAGGCCCTGCCTTACGTCCGCTGTGTTGGCGAGTCCTGGCCGCTGACGCTGGATCGCGCCCGTCTTGAAGCGCAAACCCTCGTCGAGCATTACCAGCATAGCCCGCAGCACACCGTGAAAATCCACCACTTCGACCCGGCACTGGCGGTGATGGTGATGGAAGATCTCTCCAGCCATAACATCTGGCGCGGCGAGTTGATTAATAACCGCTACTACCCGCAGGCCGCGCGCCAACTGGGGGAATATCTCGCGCACACGCTGTTCCACACCAGCGATTTCTATCTGCACCCGCACGATAAAAAAGCACAGGTGGCAAAGTTCATTAACCCGGAGATGTGCGAAATCACTGAAGATCTGTTCTTCAACGATCCGTACCAGATCCACGAGCGCAACAACTACCCTGCCGAGCTGGAAAACGACGTTGCTGCTCTGCGTGAAGATGCTCAGCTAAAAATCGCGGTGGCGTCACTCAAGCACCGTTTCTTCTCCCACGCTGAAGCGCTGCTTCACGGCGATATTCACAGCGGCTCGATTTTCGTGGCAGACGGTAGCCTGAAGGCCATCGACGCCGAGTTCGGTTACTTCGGTCCGATTGGCTTTGATGTCGGCACCGCCATCGGCAACCTGCTGCTGAACTTCTGCGGCCTGCCTGGGCATCTGGGTATTCGCGATGCCGCTGCCGCCCGGGAGCAGCGTCTGACGGATATTCAGGAGCTGTGGACGACCTTCGCTGAACGCTTCCAGGCGCTGGCAAACGAGAAAGCCCGCGACACCGCGCTCAGCACACCGGGCTACGCCTCCGCGTTCCTGAAAAAGGTCTGGCATGACGCCATCGGGTTCTGCGGCACCGAGCTGATTCGCCGCAGCGTCGGGCTTTCCCACGTGGCGGATATCGACACCATTCAGGACGACGCCATGCGCCACGAATGCCTGCGCCACGCCATTACGCTCGGCAGAGCGTTGATTGTGCTTGCCGAGCGCATCGACAGTGCGGAAGAGCTGGTGGCAAGGGTGCGTCAGTACAGCTAAGTTTCTCCCTCTCCCTGTGGGAGAGGGGCAAAACCTACCCCAGATACTCAATCACCGACAACCCGCCGTTATAATCCGTGCTGTAGATAATCCCCTGCGCGTCCACAAAGACATCGCAGGACTGGATCACCTGCGGGCGATTCGGCCGCGTATCCATCATCTTCGTCGGCGCGGCAGGCACCAGCGCTCCGGTTTCTACCGGACGGTACGGATTGGAGATGTCATACGCGCGCACACCCGCATTCTGATACGTGGCAAAAATCAGCGTTGAACTGACGAAGCTCCCCGGCCGGTTCTCGTGCAGATTATGCGGGCCGAAGTGCGCCCCTTTCGCCACGTAATCAATCTCATCCGGCTGCGGGAAGGTCGAAATACTCACTGGGTTCGCTGGCTCGCGAATATCAAACAACCAGATCAGCTTCTCACCGTCTTCCTGGTTATCCAACACCGCTTCGTCGAGCACCACCAGCAGATCGCGGTCCGGCAACGGCAGCGCAGTGTGGGTGCCGCCACCAAACGGCGGGCTCCAGTTACGGTGGCTAATCAGCTTCGGCTGGGTGCGGTCTTTCACGTCCAACAACGTCAGCCCGCCATCACGCCAGCTACCGTAGGCCGTGTCCCCGGCGATGATCGCGTGGTGCAGCGCGTAGCGTTTGCCTTCCGGCCACTCCGGCTGCTCGCCTTCGGCCTGGTTCATCCCCGGCAGCCACCAGCGCCCCGCCACCTCGGGCTTGCGCGGATCGGCCAGATCGATGGTCAGAAAGATGTAATCGGTAAAACCATCGATCAGCGCCGAGACGTAAGCCCAGCGCCCGCCGACGTACCAGATGCGGTGAATACCGATACCGTTCAGTGACAGAAAACCGATTTCGCGCGGCTTGTCCGGTATGGAAATATCAAATACCCGCAGCCCGGCGCTCCAGCCTTTATCCCGAACATCGCTGACGGTCTCCCCCACCTGACGGGTGTAGTAGACCTTCTCGTCGGCGAAACGGGCATCGGCAAACAGATCGCGGGCGTTAATCACCAGCAGCAGGTCGTCGTGTGCCTGCAAATGAACGTTCCAGGTACCCGGCGGCGCAGGCACGTAGCCTGCGGCTTTTGGGTTTTTCGGGTCACGCACGTCCACAATCGAAAACCCTTGCGACACCATATGGCCAATATAGGCAAAACCGCGATGCACCATCAGCTGCACGCCGTCCGGGCGACCGCCCTGGTCGCTATGGCCAATCAGCCGCATATTGCGGCTGTAATCAGGCGCGGGCAGAACACTCATTTATGTTTCGCTTCCAGCGTCGCAAACCACGGCGCGATAAAATCTTCGGTCTGGCCCCAGCCCGGAATAATTTTACCCAGAGACGCCACGTTCACCGCGCCCGGCTGGGCGGTCAACAGCGCCTGCGGGATCGCCGCAGCTTTGAAGTCGTAGGTTGCTGGCGTCGCTTCACCGGCAATCTTGTTCGCCACCAGACGCACGTTGGTGGCACCAATCAGCTTCGGATCGACTGCCACGCTCACTTTCCACGGACTGCCCGGTTCACGCATCAGCTGGAGATCCTGGTTGGAGATATCGATGCTGTAGAGTTTGATTTCGGTGCGGCCATTCTCTTTCAGGGCTTTATACGCACCCTGACTGAACGCATCCCAGGTTCCCCAGATGGCGTCGATTTTACCTTTCGGGTATTTCGCCAGAATCGCACCCACTTTGTTGGCCGTGTCGCCCTGCACGTCAGAAGACACTGCGCCAATGGATTCCAGCTCTTTGATATCCGGGTACTGCTTTTGCAGCTCTTTATACGCGGCCTGACGGCGTTCCATTGGCGGGAAGCCAGCCACCCACAGCTTGACGATGTTGGCTTTGCCGTTGAAATCTTTCGCCAGCTGGCCGAAGGAGAGATTTGTCAGAGAGGCATCATCCTGCTGGGTGACGGTCACGCCCGGGATCTCGCCGTTAACGGCGGTATCAAACACCGAAACCTTAATCCCGGCATCCACCGCTTTCTTCACCAGCGCCGTCGAATACGGATCGCGGCCCTGAGAGAGGATGATCCCGTCATACTTCTGGCTAATCGCCTGGTTCACAAAGTCCTGGAATTTGGCGTCATCACCGTTGCTTAAAAAGGTGCTGACCTTAAAGCCGAGCTTTTTCCCTTCCTGAATGGCACCGGCGACAAACTGGGTAGTGTTGTCGTCGGAGCCGAGGTTGCGGATCACGGCAATGCGGATCGGGCCTTCGTGGTTTGCAATGGCTGCCGGAACTGGCGCCGGCGTCGCCGCATAGCCTGGCAGTGCAGTCAATAACCCTAATGCCACCAAAGAGAGTGCGATTTTTTTCATTCTGTTATCCCGTTGTGTTGTTATAAATCGTTAGCGTTTTTGTATGTAGGTAATCGCCAGCGCTACGGCAAGCACCAGCCCTTTTATAATGTCCATGGCGTAGTACGGCACCGACAGCATCACCAGTCCGTTCGACAGCACACCAAGGATCACCGCCCCAACCAGTGTCCCGAGCGCGTTCGGTTTGCCGGAGCCTGCCAGCGAGAAACCGATCCACGCGGCCGCCACCGCATCCATCAGATAGCCCCCGCCCGCATTCACCTGCGACGAGCCAATGCGTGACGCCAGCAAAATGCCGCCGAGTCCAGCCAGCAAAGAGGCAATCACGTATGCCGCCACCTTGTAGCGCGTGGTGCGAATACCAGAGAGACGCGCCGCTTCAGGGTTACCCCCAATGGCATACATGCGTCGACCGTGGGTGGTCAGCGAAAGGCCAAGCTGGGCCACAATGGTCACCACCAGCATAATGATCACGATGGTTGGCACCTGCCCCAGCAGGCTGAACGACGCCGGAATGGTTCCTTCCGCCATGTCGCCGCTCGGCAGCACCATATTTTCAGTGATCGACCCGCCATAGCTGTAGGTCATCGCTACCCCCTGAATCACGAACAGGCTGGCAAGCGTAGCCAGCATGTCCGGAATTCGCAGGATGACGATCAGAAAGGCATTGAACAGCCCCACCAGCGTACAGAGCGCAAGGGTGATCAGAATCGACTCGGTGGTGCCGAAGCCGTGCCAGACGAAAAGCGAAATCACCAGTGCGTTCGCCAGCGACGCAGTTGACCCAACGGAGAGATCAAACCCGCCGATGGTCAGCGAAATCGACACGCCAATGGCAATCACCGTCACGATGGCAATCGAGCGCAGAATGTTGATGATGTTGTTCGGATCGAGGAAGCTGTCCGACGCCAGGCCAAAGACGGCCACCAGCGCGACAACGGTCAACAGCATGCCCCACTTGTAGAGAAAATCGAAAATCTGCTGACGGCCAGACGCCGCCGCGTTCACTGAAAGGGCCTTGCTCACGACGCCGTTCCTCCGGTTGAATAATAAAGTAGTGTCTCTTCGCGGGCCTCGGCCCCGGCGATTTCCGCCACGATGCGTCCGTCCCACAGCACGCAGATGCGGTCACACAAGCCCACCAGCTCGGCAAATTCACCGGAGGCATAAATGACGCCTTTGCCCTCGCGGGCCAGGCCGTCAATGAGCTGGAACAGATCGGTTTTGGCTTTCACATCCACGCCTTTGGTCGGCTCGTCGAATATCAGCACGCTGGCGTCATTGCGCAGCCACTTGCCGATGGCGACCTTCTGCTGGTTCCCACCGGACAAGCGGCGCAACATCTGCCCCGGCCCGCGCGCTCGTACACCTACGCGGGCAATCACCTCTTCCGCCCAGCGCCACGCCTGGCGATGGCCAAACAGGCTCCAGCGCGAAAAAGAGTTATCCGCCGTCACCGACAGATTCATGCTTACCGGCTCATCAATAAAGATGCCCTCTTTGCGTCGTTCTTCCGGCACCAGCGCCAGACCGCGCAGTACCGAATCTGCCGGGTCTCGCGGCTGCCAGGATTCATGATTCAGCTCACCGCGCGCCACGCGGCTTTTGCTGGCGCCAAACAGCGCCTTGCAGAGTTCGGTCTTGCCTGCGCCCGCCAGCCCGGCAATGCCGAGAATTTCGCCTTTACGCAGGTGCAGGGAGATATCTTTCAGCAGCGCTTCATCGTGCAACCCCTCAACCCGCAGCAGCGTTTCTTCACTGTGTGGAGGCCGCGCAGGCGGGTAGATATCGCTCAGCACGTGACCGAGCATTTTCTCGACGATCGCTTCGCCGCTGAGCTCCGCCATCGGACCTGACTCAATCAGCTTGCCGTCCCGCAGCACCGTTAAGGTGTCGCAGATAGCTTTCAGTTCATGAATGCGATGGGAGATAAACACCACGCCGATGCCCTGCTGCTGCAGGCGTTTCACCACCGTGAACAGACGCTCGCTTTCATGGGTATCCAGCGGGGCGGTTGGCTCGTCGAGGATCAAAAAACGGCAGTGGTGCGACAGCGCGCGCGCCAGCAAAATTTGTTGTTTTTCAGCAAGGGTGCAGCTATCGATTGAGCGGCGTACATCCAGCGTCACATCCAGCTGCGCCAGCGCCTGGCGCGCCTGCTGGCGAATAGCACGCCAGTGGTAGCCATGCCCCGGCTGTGCCAGCTGATCGAGCATAATGTTTTCAGCAATGCTTAAGCCCGGGATCAGCGCCACGTCCACTTCCTGCTGCACCAGGTGAATGCCCAGCCGTTTGGCGTCAAGCGGCTCGCGGATTGTCACCGGCTGGTTGTTTATGCAGATCTCGCCTTCATAATGATCGTGCGTCCCACACAGCACCGCCATCAGCGTCGATTTTCCTGCACCATTAGCACCGGTCAGCGCGTGTACGGTTCCGCCGATCAGCGTGAAATCCACGCGCGACAGCGCCTGAAAGCCAGAAAAGGCCAGGCTGATACCGCGCATCTCAAGGCGACTGGAAACCATCCGCGTTAAATCCTTCATTAATATTCTGATTTATTGAATTTTTCACAGCTCCGGTTGACTGACAACGACGGAAAAGGCATAAGATAAAGCAAAATATTATTAGCCATCTGGATGTCCAGACATAACATCAGGTTAGCGCTTCCTAAAATTAAGGACAACACCATGAGCAATACCGATATCCGCGTCGTTCCAGGCCCGGCGAACTACTTCTCACACCCCGGCAGCCTTGCGCATCTGAATGATTTCTTTACCCCAGAGCAGCTTTCCCGCGCGGTGTGGATTTACGGCGAACGCGCCATTGAGGGAGCCCGTCCTTTCCTGCCAGAGAGTTTTAACGCCGCGGGCGCAAAACATCTGTTGTTTAAGGGCCACTGTAGCGAGCGGGATGTTACCCATCTGGTGAATGAATCAGGCGATGACCGCAGCGTAGTGATTGGCGTTGGCGGCGGGGCGTTGCTCGATACCGCCAAAGCCGTGGCGCGCCGTCTGGGTGTGCCAGTGGTTGCCATTCCAACCATCGCCGCCACCTGTGCCGCATGGACGCCGCTTTCCGTCTGGTATAACGATGCGGGTCAGGCACTGCAGTTCGAAATCTTCGATGATGCCAATTTCCTGGTGCTGGTGGAGCCGAAAATCATCCTGAATGCTCCGGCGGAATACCTGCTGGCGGGCATCGGCGATACGCTGGCGAAATGGTATGAAGCGGTCGTGCTGGCACCACAGCCTGAAAACCTGCCGCTGACCGTGCGTCTTGGGATCAACGGCGCACTGGCTATTCGTGACGTACTGCTGGAACGCAGCGAAGAGGCGCTGGCTGACCAGCAGCACGGTAAACAGACGCAGGCGTTCAGGGACGTGGTGGACGCGATTATCGCCGGTGGTGGGATGGTCGGCGGTCTGGGCGAGCGCTATACCCGTGTAGCGGCTGCGCATGCCGTACATAACGGGTTAACCGTGTTACCGCAAACCGAAAAATATCTGCATGGCACCAAAGTGGCGTACGGCATTCTGGTGCAAAGTGCCCTTCTCGGCCAGGACGATGTGCTGGCGCAACTGGTGGCGGCGTATCAGCGCTTTAATCTGCCAACCACGCTGCGTGAGCTGGAAGTGGATATCCACAACCGTGAAGAGCTGGACAAGGTGATTGCTCATACCCTGCGTCCGGTGGAGTCGATTCACTATTTGCCGGTTACGCTCACGCCTGAAGTTCTGCGCACTGCGTTTGAGAAGGTGGAATCCTTCAGCCGTTAATCTCCCGAACCGTCTATACCTAATGATGATTCTCACCACTTTCGCAACGAGGTCATCATGCAGATCGATTTAACAGGTAAGAGGGCGCTGGTTACCGGCGCCAGCCGTGGATTGGGTCGTGCGATTGCGCTGTCACTGGCACGCGCCGGTGCCGATGTAGTTATTACGTATGAAAAATCCTATGATAAAGCCCATGCCGTCGCCAGTGAGATACAAGCGCTTGGGCGGCGCTGTGAGGCGGTTCAGGCCGACAGCGCCAGCGCCGAGGCCATTCAGGAGGCCGTGACTCACGCGGCGCGTACCCTCGGAGGCCTGGATATCCTTGTGAACAACGCCGGGATTGCGCGCGGTGGCCCGCTGGAAGCCCTGACGATTGCGGATATTGACGCGATGATTAACGTCAATATTCGTGGCGTGGTGCTCACGACTCAGGAAGCGCTGGTGCATATGTCCGACGGCGGGCGCATTATCAATATCGGCAGTTGTCTCGCTAACCGGGTGGCGATGCCCGGTATCGCCGTTTACGCCATGACCAAATCCGCCCTCAACTCTTTCACCCGAGGACTGGCCCGCGATCTGGGACCACGAGGGATTACCGTTAATCTTGTCCATCCAGGCCCGACAAACAGCGATATGAACCCCGAGGACGGTGAACAGGCTGAAGCCCAGCGCCAGATGATTGCCATTGGTCATTACGGTCAACCTGAGGACATTGCCGCCGCCGTGACCTTCCTGGCGAGCCCGGCAGCCGGACAGATCTCCGGCACAGGGCTGGATGTTGACGGCGGTTTGAACGCCTGATCGCACACATGATGCAAGCCTCTGTCGTCCGGCAGAGGCCTTTTCGAGCAGCTTCGACGATTCGCGTTTTGCCGCTTTCTCCCGTTATTTCTCCGCTCTACAGTACCCCATAAGAAATTCGGAATTTATCTAATAGTCTTATTATTTCCTTATATTTTGTGTGGGCGTACAGTGGAGGTACGGATGAAAATTGTCTGGTCAAAGAGTGCAGAGAAGCAATTTTCTAAAATCGATACGCGATATCAGAACCGCATTAAATTCAGGCTGGAGAAGATGGATGATAAAACATCACCTGTCGCGGATATCAAAAAATTATCTTCTCCCGAAAACCACTACAGGTTGCGATTCGGTGATTACAGGGTCATTTACACCTTCGGGGATCCGCCGGGTGATATCTGCTACGTAGTCGCGGTAAAACGCCGGACAACCACCACCTACCTTCATGAGGAGCATACGGAATATGACTGTTCAGTTCATAAAGGATGAAGAAGGAAAAAAACAGTATGTTGTCATTCCTTATAGTGAATATTTTCGCATGCGCTTAGCCACACTTGAGTATGACGACGAGGATGAAAACGACTGGGAAGACATCCCCTATGAATCAGATATCTACGATAACGTAGGTTTACCGGGAGAAGTGTGCGACGTCATGCATAACGAGAACGTCAGCCTGCAGGCCGCGTGGCGTATCCTGCGCGGGTTATCCCAGCAAGAGGTGGCGGAAAAACTCGGCATCACCCAGTCCGCCGTGTCACAGCTGGAAGCCCTGGACTCCCGTCCGCAAAAACGCACTCGCGAAAAACTCGCGGCAATTTATGGCTGCAAGCAGGAGCAAATCAGCCTCTATTTACCGAAAGAGGGTTAACAGCACTTCGCGCCGCCCTTGCCGCCGTAGCGGGCATCCTGGCGATCGCGGAAAAATTCTTCGTAGGTCATCGGCGTCTGGTCGGGATGGGTGACGCGCATATGCTCGACGTAGTTGTCGTAGTCCGGCACGCCAATCATCATTTTGGCGGCTTGTCCCAGGTACTTACCTGCTTTGGAAAGGGTGTCGAACATAATTCAGATCTCACAGGAAAAGTAGGCCGGGTAAGGCGAAACCGCCACCCGGCACACAGGTTAATGCGCCCCTTTCGCCTGGGTAACAATCTCTTCCAGGTTTTCAGGCATTGGCTCATACGGCGTCTCTTTCGCCGTCGGCTTGTCTTCTTTCAGCGCTGCCAGCGCGGTTTTGAGAGAATACAACGCCAGCACCACGACCACCACCATAAAGAAGATGGTCAACCCGGCATCCAGACGGTTGTTAAACACCAGCTGTGACAGCTGAGACTCCGTGTACTGCGCCGGGATCTTACCGCTGTCGATCATCGCCTGGAACTTGTTGGCAATGGCCAGGAAGCCCACTTTGTTATCCGGGCTGAAGGCTTTCTGCCAGCCCGCCGTCAGGGTACAAATCAGCAGCCACGCCGTTGGCAGCAACGCCACCCACGCGTAACGCTGGCGCTTCATCTTGAACAGTACCACCGCGCAGAGCATCAGCGCCATGCCTGCCAGCATCTGGTTGGCGATACCGAACAGCGGCCACAGGGTGTTAATCCCGCCCAGCGGATCCACCACGCCCTGATGCAGGAAATAGCCCCACGCCAGCACGCACAGCGCCGTTGCCAGCAGGTTGGCCGGTAACGAATCAGTCCGTTTCAGGTTCGGGGAGATAACGCCCAGCAGGTCCTGCAACATAAAGCGTGCTGCACGGGTACCGGCATCTACTGCGGTAAGAATAAACAGCGCTTCAAACAGAATGGCGAAATGATACCAGAACGACACGTCCATCAACCCGCCCAGTGCGCCGTGCAGAATGTAGGCCATACCCACTGCCAGCGTTGGTGCACCGCCCGCACGAGAAATAATCGACTGTTCGCCGACTTCATTAGCAATACTGGTCAGTGTATCCGGCGTAATGGCAAAGCCCCAGCCGCTCACCACCTGAGCCGCAGAGGCGACCACGTCAACGGTTCCGGCTGGAGCCAGTAACGCCATTGGGCTATTCATCGCAAAGTACACGCCCGGATCGATAATACAGGCGGAGACCAGCGCCATGATCGCCACGAAGGATTCCATCAGCATGCCACCGTAGCCAATCAGGCAGGCCTGATTTTCATTGGCAAGCATTTTCGGCGTGGCCCCGGAGGCAATCAGGGCGTGGAAGCCAGACACCGCACCACAGGCGATGGTAATAAACAGGAACGGGAACAGATTGCCGGTCCAGACCGGGCCAGTGCCGTCGATAAATTTGGTCAGCGCAGGCATGGTCAGCGTCGGGCGCATAATCAGAATGCCGATAGCCAGCCCAACGATGGTGCCAATTTTCAGGAATGTAGAGAGGTAGTCACGCGGGGCCAACAGCAACCAGACTGGCAACACTGCCGCCACAAAGCCGTATCCCACCAGCATCCAGGTCAGTTGTACGCCAGTAAAGTCGAAGAACGGTGCCCAGGTTGGGCTTTCCGCTACCCAGCCGCCGGAAATAATGGCGAACACCAGCAACACCAGGCCAATCACCGACACTTCACCAATACGTCCCGGACGCAGGTAACGAATGTAGATCCCCATGAAAATGGCCAGTGGAATGGTGAAGGCGACGGTGTACGTCCCCCACGGGCTGTGGGTTAACGCTTTCACCACGATCATCGCCAGCACCGCCAGAATGATCACCATGATCATAAAGGTCGCCACCAGCGCGATCACCCCAGCGGTTGCACCCATCTCCTCTTTCACCAGTTCACCCAGTGAACGCCCGTCGCGACGGGTGGAGACGAACAGCACCATAAAGTCCTGCACTGCCCCTGCCAGCACAACGCCGGCGAGGATCCAGATCATCCCCGGCAGATAACCCATTTGCGCAGCCAGCACCGGCCCCACCAGCGGGCCTGCCCCGGCAATAGCGGCAAAGTGGTGGCCGAACAACACTTTCTTATCGGTAGGAACATAGTCCAGCCCGTCGTTATGACGGACAGCGGGCGTCATACGTGTGGCGTCAACTGCCAGCACATTTTTCGCGATAAAGCGGCCATAAAAACGATACGCGATCAGATAAATGCAGACGGAGGCGACGACTATCCAGAGCGCATTGATCTGTTCCCCCCGATTGAGGGCGATATAGCCCAGGGCAAAAGCTCCCACAACGGAGAGCCCTGCCCATATAAGGTATTTCCCTGAGTTGTTCATAGTTGTTGTCCGTTGTTGTGAAACAGTGAGATGTTACATTTTGTTTCTAGAACAACGGCAAAAATTTAACAACTTTGAAACGCAATAATGTGTGGTCAAACCAGACATTTACATCACAGTGTTAAGCCGATCACTATCAGTTGAATGGCTTAGCCCAATACCATCGTACTCAACCGGCAGGTACAACAGCGCCGTCCCTGCTCGTCGAACACTACAATCTCCCAGCTCTGGCTGGAGCGCCCGAGATGCAGCGGCTGACACACGCCACGCACCTTACCCTGAGACACCGCGCGATGATGCGTGGCATTCAACTCGGTTCCCACCACGTTCTGCCCGTCGCGGGTCATCAGAAAACCGGCCATTGAGCCCAGCGTTTCGGCCAGCGCCGCTGAGGCACCGCCGTGCAGCAGGCCAAATGGCTGATGCGTGCGCACATCCACCGGCATTTCGGCTTCCAGCGTGTCGTCACCGAGGCGGGTATAAACGATCCCCAGATGCGCCACCAGGGTGTTCAGACTGGTGGCATTCAATGCCTCAAGCGATAAATGACGTTTCCAGATCATTACACCCCCAGCGTGGAACCGCCGTCCACCACAATATCCTGCAAGGTAATATGGCTGGCGTAGTCAGATGCCAGGAACAGAATGGTGTTGGCAATCTCCTGCGGACGGGCGATTTTACCCAGCGGGATGCCAAGCTTAAATTGCTCGCCGAAGCCGCTAATGCGCTGTTGCTCTGCATCGTCGCTTTTCCACAGCGTGCGCTGCATATCGGTGTCCGTTGAGCCCGGCGACACCAGGTTACAGCGCACGCCGCTGCCCGCCAGTTCCAGCCCGACGGTCAGAGCCAGGCTTTTCAGTGCGGCTTTCGAGGCACCATAGGCACTCATCCCGATGCGCGGCGTGTGCGCCGCATCAGAGGCAACGGTGACAATTGCCCCGCCCTGCTGGCGACGGAAGTGTCCCATCGTCTGCTGAAACAGGTTAAACGCCCCGCCGACGTTAACCGCAAAGGTCTGCTGCCACTCCTCCTGTGAGAGCCGATCCGTTGCCCCCATGCGCAGAATACCGGCGGCATTCACCAGCACGTCAAGGCGGTCGAGGGTTGCAAACATGCGTCCGCAAACATCAGCCACCTGTTCGGCGTCCGCCACATCCAGCTTTTCAGTGGCGAACGGATAGTCGTCCTGTGGAAAGGCCAGGTCGAAACCCGTGACCTTAGCCCCGGCATCCACAAACGCCAGTGCCGTTGCATAACCAATACCCTTACCTGCGCCCGTCACCCAGACGCTTTTACCGCTAAAATCGAACCCCGCCATTACTTCACCTCACGGGAAAGTAGCGCCCACCAGGCATCGATGGTTGGATTTTTTGCCAGCATCACGAAGTCAATGTCGCCATGCACTTTACGCCAGCGGGCAGCCAGCGCCATCATGCGCACCGAATCCAGGCCATAGTCGATCAGGTTTTCGTCATCCATCGGTTCATCGGATTCGTCCAGCAGCGGCAGAATAACGTCACGCAGCGCGGCTTTCGATACCGGGAGCGACGGCAGCAACTCGTTGGTCATCACCACGCGCCCGGAGCGGCCCGCCACATAGTTGAGCGACATCAGGTGCTCGTCGCGGGTGAAATCCGCCAGCGCGTCGGCAATAAAAAACGGCTTGATGTCGCGCATAAAGGCATCGGTAGCGGTGGTCATGCAGCCGATGTGGGCGTACACGCCGGTAATCAGCAGCTGGTTGCGGCCCGTTTCTTTCAGCATCAGTTCCAGCGGCGAGCGGTGGAATGCACTGTAACGCCATTTCACCAGCACCGTGTCCGCTTCGTCCGGCGCCAGCTCCGCCACAATACGTTGCTGCTCGGGAGAACGGGTCAGACCCGGCCCCCACATGTCGTTCAACAGGGCGCGATCTTCATCGCTCTGCTCTTTTGGCTGCGCGGTGTAATACACCGGGATGTTATGTTCTTTGCAGTACGCGCGAAGTTTCGCAATATTCGCTACCACCTGCTGCATCATCGTGCTGTTTTCGCCCCAGAAGTTCAGGAAGTACTCCTGCATATCGTGGATCAACAGCGCGGCACGATCTGGCTCAAACGCCCAGTTCACTTTACTGGTCGGCAGCTCTGCGGCGGTTGGTAGCGCATAGGCGGTTAATTTTGGGATAGCCATACTCTGTTCCTTAGCCCCGGGCGCGTTCAGCAAGCCACAGGCGCAACTGTTTCTTATCGACTTTACCGACAGGCGTTAGCGGGAGCGCATCAACGCTCTCCACCCGGTCCGGCAGTTTGAATTCTGCGACGCCCTGCTCGCGCAGGAAGCGGCGCACTTCGACCGCGCGCAGCGGCTGTTTCACCACCAGATACGCACAGCTCTTTTCGCCAAGCAGGCTGTCTTCCATGCTTACCAGCGCAGCGTGGATCACCACCTCGTGGCGCAGCAGCAGGTTTTCGATCTCTTCGGCGGCGATCTTCTCCCCGCCGCGGTTGATCTGATCTTTCTCACGCCCCTGCACGGTGATGTAGCCCTGTTCGTCAATGGCGATCAGATCGCCGGAGCAGTAAAAGCCGTTGGCATCAAAGGCGCTGGCGTTGTGTTCCGGACTGTTGAAATAGCCGCGGAAAGTGTACGGCCCGCGGGTCATCAAACGCCCGACTTCGCCGCGCGGCAGCGGATGACCGTGCTCATCAGCCACCCACACTTCGTCGTCCGGACACATCGGACGTCCCTGAGTGTTGATGATGCGTTCCGGGGAGTCGTCGAGGGCGGTGTAGTTCACCAGCCCTTCCGCCATGCCAAACACCTGCTGAAGCTGGCAACCAATCTCAGCCGGAATACGCGCGGCGAGCGTAGCGGATAACCGTGCGCCCCCCACCTGCAACAGCGTGAGTGATTTCAGTTGAGTGTTTCCGGTTCCTTCGGCAATCGCCTGTAGCCAGAGACTGACCGCGGGTGGCACCAGCGAGGTGACAGTAATCTGATGCTGTTCAATCAGCGGGAAGCACAGCGTGGCGCTCGGATCGTTCGCCAGCACCACACAACCACCCGCCGCGAAGACGCCAAGCGATCCCGGCGAGCTCATGGCGTAGTTATGCGCCGCAGGCAGCGCGTTCAGGTAACGGGTTTCAGCGGTAATGCCGCAGATCTCGTTGCTACGACGGATGCTATAGTCGTAATCGTTGTGCGTGCGCGGGATTAGCTTCGGCGTGCCGGTGCTGCCGCCGGAGAGCTGGAAGAAGGCAACTTCGTCGGCGGGCGTCGGGTTCGGGATGAAGTTGTCAGCCGGACGCGCAATCGCCGTTTCCAGCGCATGTTCCCCTTTATCGCCACGCAGCAGCACGACGCGGACCGAGCGATGTTCATCAGTAAAGGTATTGAGAAACACATCGTCAGTAAAAAGCGCATGGTCGCGATCGGCGATCAGTACGGCGGGTTTAATTTGCGTGGTATAGGCATTTAACTCGCTGCGCTGATGGCTAAAGAGCGCGTTAACCGGAGCCACGCCGATTTGCAGCAGCGCGAAAAAGGTGATGTAGAATTCGGCCACGTTACCGAGTTGAACCAGTGCCGTTTCGCCGCGATGCAGTCCCTGCATCTGTAAAGCCGACGCCAGATTGTTCACCGCCTGATTAAACGCGCGGTAGGTAATGCGACGATCGCCGTCGATAATCGCCACCGCGTCGCTATCCGCACGATCCGTCAGGATGTGGGTCAGGGGCAAATCCTGCCAGTAGCCTTTTTCTCGGTAGCGCCGGGCAAATTCCTCGGGCCATCGGGTAAAGGGGATGATCATGAGTATTCCTTAATGCAAACCAAAAACGTTGAGCATGGTGGAGAGCTTCACACCGGTTTCGCGCCACTCGCCCACCGGGGAGGAAGCAGGCACAATGCCCGCCCCGGCAAACAGGCGAACAGACTTCTCATGCAGACGCGCGCAGCGGATGGTCACTACCCATTCACCGTTACCTTCGCTATCGCACCAACCGACGATGCCGCCGAACAGTTCACGATCGAACGGCTCCAGTTCGGCAATCAGTTCTTTTGCCGCCTGATGCGGGAACCCGCTCAGTGCCGGGGTCGGGTGCAACAGGCAGGCCAGGCTCAGGGCGTTTTCGTTTTCTCGCGCGTTACCTTCCACTGGCGTCGCCAGATGCCACAGCGTGGGTGTCGTGATCAACTGCGGAGAATCAGGCATGCTGAGATGGTGGCTGCGCGGCGCCAGAGTAGATTTCATCGCCTGAGTGACCAGGTCGTGTTCGTGGCGATCCTTCTCAGAGGCGAGCAGTTTATTGCCCGCCTCACGGTCAAGCACATCGTCGGGCTGACGACGCGCAGAGCCTGCCAGCGGGAGCGAGCTAAAATGCGCCCCCTCTTTTCGCAACAGCAGTTCCGGACTTGCTCCCAGCAGCACGCCCCCCTCTTCCAGCGGCACATGGAAGTTAAAGCTCGCCGGGTTCTGGGCGATAAGACGCTCCATCAGAGCACCGCTATCCAGAGGCTTGTCGGTCGCGATATCAATCAGGCGCGAGAGCACCACTTTGTTCACCTGAGGTGTGGCGGTAAGTGCGGCGGCGCGGGCGACCATCTCTTCAAAAACAGGCTGCGGGGGAATTTCGGTGCGTTGCTCCACCTTCAGCGCCTGCGAGCCGGAAAAATAGCGAGCGGATTGCTGACGTGCAGGACGGGAAAAGGTCTGCCAGCGTTGTGGAATAAACAGTGACGACCGTTTGCGGGTATCGAACGGAATAGCCCCCACCATCACCGGATGCGCGATACCGCTGGCTTTTGCATCCCGGAAGGCCTGCGCTAATTTTTGCTGGAAGTGGCCAGTCAGATCATCACCACCGACGGCAGATTCAGAGAAACGGGCAAAACAGCCGGACGTGGTAAAGCTGCGGTAAGGCGACATAAAGAAAAAGCTGTCTGATTGCAGCGTGGTCGCGGTGTGCTGAACTTCCTCAGCCAGGGACGTATCCATATCATCCTCCTGAAATGATAAAAGAAGCAATAATGATTATCATTTATGTTTTCGTCGGCTAACCTAATCCCACAGCGCTCCGCTGTCAACCATCGGGTAAATACTTGTGCGACAAACGCTTGCATCCCTTTCTCACAACCATGAAAATGAGAAGCATTATCTTCAACAAAAACAGGATGCCGCTCAGTGAAATTCCCTGCCGTTTGCCGCAATGCCCTTTTTTTAACAGGACTTTTTGTTTTAGGACTAACCTCAGCCACCGCCGTAGACTGGCCGCGCCAGGTCACCGATAGCCGTGGCGTGCATACCCTGGAGAGCAAACCGGCGCGTATTGTCTCAACCAGCGTGACGTTAACGGGTTCCCTGCTGGCGATTGATGCCCCGGTGGTTGCCAGCGGCGCCACCACGCCCAACAACCGCGTGGCAGATGCACAGGGCTTTTTACGTCAGTGGGGGGATATCGCGAAACAGCGCAGCGTTGCGCGTCTTTATATTGGGGAACCCAGCGCCGAAGCGGTCGCCGCGCAAATGCCGGATCTGATTTTGATCGGCGCCACCGGCGGGGATTCTGCGCTGGCGCTCTACGACCAGCTCTCCGCCATTGCCCCGACGCTGGTGATCAATTACGACGATAAAAGCTGGCAGGAACTGCTGACGCAGTTGGGCACCATCACCGGGCAGGAAAAGCAGGCCGCAGAGCGCATCGCGGCGTTCGATAAACAGCTCGCGCAGGTGAAACAGCAGATGAAGCTGCCGCCGCAACCGGTAAACGCCATCGTCTACACCGCCGCCGCGCACAGCGCCAACCTATGGACGAGTGAATCAGCTCAGGGCAAGCTGCTGCACCAGCTAGGCTTTACGCTGGCGGAAATGCCCGCCGGATTACACACATCAAAAAGCCAGGGTAAACGCCACGACATCATCCAGTTGGGCGGCGAAAACCTGGCAACGGGGCTTAACGGTGAAGGGTTGTTTGTGTTTGCCGGTGACCAGAAAGATGTCGACGCGATTTACGCCAATCCGCTGCTGGCGCATCTGCCTGCGGTGGAGAACAAACGCGTCTGGGCGCTGGGAACAGAGACGTTCCGCCTGGATTATTACAGCGCGATGTTGGTATTAGACAGATTGAATGCGCTGTTTAAGTAAGCAATTTCCCTCCCTCTCCCGGTGGGAGAGGGTCGGGGTGAGGGCGTCAGGCCGCACCGTCGTTCAACACAACCTCCTGTCTGAACCGGCGCAATTCTGCTAATACCATTAACAGGATCCCGCCAACAACGGCTAATACAAACCCGCTGCTGCTCGCCGACGCCACCGGAGTCATCATTGCCCCCAGCCCACCGAGGATCGCCGCACCAATCGCATCGCCCGTTACGTTTTGTGCCGTCCACAGGCCATTAATTCGCCCCAGCATTCCTTCCGGTGTCTGGGTCTGAATCAGGGTATATTGCAGCAGCGAACTGATAGCACTCAGCCAGCCGAAGATCACCAGGCAAATCACGCCCAGTGCCCACACCGGCATCAGGCTGAAGAAACCAATGGCGATAAACGAGGCCAGCGTGGCAAGCAGCATAATCAGCCCCGGGCGTACACTCTGCGCCAAATTACCGCTGGTCAGCGCCCCGCACGCCGCGCCAAGCGGAATGGCGGCGTAGAGAATGCCAATCTCCGAGGCGCTCATCTGCCACTCTCCCGCCAGCGCCGGGTACAGCACGCGCACGGCGCTGGCCATCGTCAGCAGGCCACCGAGCAGCGCAATCCCGCCAATCAGCGGGTTGCTGAACAGGAAACGAATAGCGGCCATCAGAGATTTCAGCGGATGCTCGCGCGGCTGCGGCGGTGGCGGCAGCAACGGCAGGCGCAACAGCGTCAGCGTGGTGATGAAGGTGCCCGCCGCCGCCAGTCCATAGTTCCACGCCACGTTACCGGTCGCCAGCAGCAGACCGCCGAGCATCGGCGAAATCACCGAGCCCAGACGCACGGTAAGCATGGTAATCGCCCCCGCCTGCATCAGGTTCTCGCGCCCGACCAGCGCGGGGGTGGCAGCCAGTAGTGCCGTTACCCCTAGCGAGGCAAAAAAGCCGTCCCACAACCCGAGGGCGTAAATCGCCACAAGCGAGGGTTCGGGCAGCATGGCGTTCAGACACAGCCCGATAAACCCCACGCCGCAGGTGCCGCGCGCCAGCAGGATCAGCTTTTTACGCTCGTAGCGGTCCGCCAGCACGCCGCCGACCATCAGTCCGATAAACATCGCCCCGCCCGTAAAGGTAACCGATAACCCCACCAGCCAGCTGGAGTCCGTTATGGTCTGGATCTGTACCGGTACGGCAACGCCGAGCAGGCCGAGAGATAAAATGGAGATAAAGCGGGCGATAAAAACTGCCCGGTATGCAGGGTGCGTTTTAAGCAGGCTGAGGTTGAGCAGCCAGGATTTTTGATTCATGACAAAGCCTTGAGTGTAATTCTACCCATTCCATGGGCGCACATGCTAACATAGCTAAATAAGATAGATAACGATAATCACTATCATTATCAAATCATGGATGTTGCTATGTCGTTTTCCTCTTCTTCGGTGCGCGCCATTGCCGTGCCCGTTTTATTGCTGCTGTTGATCCTTGCGATTGCACTCAGCCTGCTGGTCGGCGCTAAGCCGCTGCCCGCGTCCGTTATCGTTGATGCGCTCACCGGCACCTGCCAGAGCGCCGACTGCATCATCGTGCTCGACGCCCGACTGCCCCGCACGCTTGCCGGACTGCTGGCCGGTGGCGCGCTGGGCCTTGCGGGTGCTCTGATGCAAACCCTCACCCGCAACCCGCTGGCCGACCCTGGTATTCTGGGCGTCAACAGCGGTGCCAGTTTTGCCATTGTGCTCGGCGCGGCCATGTTCGGGTTAACGTCAGCGTCTGAACAGCTGGTGATGGCCTTTTGCGGCGCGCTGGTGGCCTCGCTGGTGGTGGCGTTTACCGGCAGCCAGGGCGGCGGGCAACTCAGCCCGGTACGTCTGACCCTTGCGGGTGTCGCGCTCGCGGCGGTGCTGGAAGGGTTATCCAACGGCATCGCCCTGCTCAACCCGGACGTTTACGACCAGCTGCGCTTCTGGCAGGCCGGCTCGCTGGATATCCGTACGCTGGAAACCTTAAAGGTAGTGGTGCTCCCGGTGATCATCGCTGCCGCCGTCGCGCTGTTTTTAAGCCGGGCGCTGAATAGCCTGAGCCTGGGCAGCGATACCGCCACTGCGCTTGGTAATCGGGTTGCACGTACCCAACTCATTGGTCTTCTTGCCATTACCGTCCTGTGCGGCAGCGCTACGGCGGTCGTCGGCCCAATCGCCTTTATCGGCCTGATGATGCCGCACGTGGCGCGCTGGCTGGTGGGGGCAGATCACCGCTGGTCACTGCCGGTCACGCTTCTTGCAACGCCTGCCCTGCTGCTGTTTGCCGATATCCTGGGACGTTTGCTGGTCCCCGGCGAGCTGCGCGTCTCGGTGGTCAGCGCCTTTATCGGTGCGCCGGTGCTGATTTTCCTGGTACGCCGCCGACGCGGAGGTGGCGCATGATGGCCCCATCCCGACGTTTAGTCGCCTGTGTCTCCCTGCTGGTTATCACCATTCTGCTGCTGGCAACGTGGAGCCTGCGCAGCGGCGCGGTGATGCTCGATTTCACCCAGGTGTTTAACGCCCTGCTCGGCAGCGCGCCGCGCGCTATAACCCTGGTGGTGACGGAGTGGCGACTGCCGCGCGTGGCGATGGCGATACTGGTGGGCGCGGCGCTCGGGGTGAGCGGCGCGATTTTCCAGTCGCTGATGCGCAACCCGCTCGGCAGCCCGGACGTGATGGGCCTCAATACCGGTGCCTGGAGCGGCGTATTAGTGGCAATGGTGCTGTTTGGTCAGCACCTGACGGCCATTACCTTTACCGCAATGGCCGGGGGCATTCTGACCTCGCTGATTATCTGGGCGCTTGCCTGGCGTAACGGTATCGACACCTTTCGTCTGATCATCATCGGCATCGGCGTGCGTGCAATGCTGATGGCGTTTAATACCTGGCTTTTGTTACAGGCGTCACTGGAAACTGCGCTCTCTGCGGGACTGTGGTACGCCGGTTCCCTGAATGGCCTGACATGGGGCAAAACCTGGCCCGCGGCACCATTGATTGTTCTGATGTTTATCGGTGCCCTGCTGCTGGTGCGCCGTATGCGTCTGCTGGAGATGGGTGATGACAGTGCCTGCGCCCTGGGTGTGAGTGTTGAACGTTCGCGCCTGATGCTGATGCTGGTCGCCGTCTTACTGACCGCAGCGGCGACGGCGATTGCCGGGCCAATCTCGTTTATCGCCCTGGTGGCACCGCATATTGCCCGGCGTCTTAGCGGCACTGCGCGCTGGGGCTTAACCCAGGCGGCGCTGTGTGGCGCATTGTTATTGCTGGCCGCCGATCTCTGCGCCCAACAGCTGTTTATGCCTTATCAACTTCCGGTGGGCGTCGTGACCGTCAGCCTCGGCGGTATATACCTCATCGTCTTGTTAGTTCAGGAGTCACGCAAGAAATGACTGACTTAGCTTCCCGCTTGCGCGGCGACAACTTAACCCTGGGTTACGGCAAAAAAATCATTGCCCGTGACTTAACCGTTGCTATTCCGGACGGCCACTTTACGGCGATTATCGGCCCGAACGGCTGCGGAAAATCGACCCTGCTGCGCACCCTCAGCCGTTTGATGACGCCAGTTGAAGGCAGCGTGTACCTCGACGGCGAGCACATCCAGCACTTCGCCAGCAAAGAAGTGGCCAGGCGCATTGGGCTGCTGGCGCAAAACGCCACTACGCCGGGCGATATCACGGTGCAGGAGCTGGTCTCTCGCGGACGCTATCCGCATCAGCCGCTGTTTACCCGCTGGCGTAAAGAGGATGACAATGCGGTGACCCGCGCGATGCAGGCGACGGGCATTACCGATCTCGCCCGGCAAAGCGTGGATACCCTCTCCGGCGGGCAGCGCCAGCGCGCGTGGATCGCGATGGTGCTGGCGCAGGAGACGTCCATCATGCTGCTGGACGAGCCGACGACATGGCTGGACATCAGCCATCAGATTGATTTGCTCGAATTGCTGAGCGATCTCAACCGCACTCAGGGGTATACCCTGGCGGCGGTACTGCACGATTTGAATCAGGCCTGCCGCTACGCCACGCACCTGATTGCGCTGCGCGATGGCGAAATTGTGGCGCAGGGCGCACCGGGAGAGATTGTGACACCAGAGCTGATCGAGCGGATCTATGGGATGCGCTGCATGATTATTGACGATCCGGTGGCAGGCACGCCGCTGGTAGTGCCGTTAGGCAAGCGTGCGGTCTGATGCCCTCACCCCGGTCCTCTCCCACAGGGAGAGGGTTAGGGTGAGGGGCTTTAAACGTTACCCCAAAATCTCCCTCAACACTGGTCCTATCTTCTCAAACGCCTGCGGTGAAATGATATCCACGTGGGCGCAATCCTGACTATACACCTCAAGCTCCGCCACCCACGGCGACCAGGCCTGCTGCGGGTCCATCGTTCGCGTGCGTTCGGCAACAAACAGCGTCGCTTTACCCTCAAAGCGCGCGCTGTGCGCCGTGGTCAGTAGCCGCACCGCATCGGCGTAGTTGCCTTCAATGGCACTGAATAGCTCGCTGGAGCCTTGTCCCTGCTGCGCGGCGATAAACGCCTGACGCTCGCGCTCAATTTCCGCCAACACTTCCGGGTCGAGGCCGTTGGCCTCTTTCTCCGCCCAGTTCTGGGTTTCCGGCGGCCAGGTATCCAGCAGGCCGAGGAATGCCACCTCTTCACCCTGCTCGCGCAGTCGGGCCGCAATGCCCTGAGCCAGCGTACCGCCGAGGGAATAGCCGATCAGGTAATACGGCCCCTGCGGCTGCTGGGCACTCAGCGTTGCCAGATGATGTTCGATCACACCATCCAGATCGGCGCACTGCTGCATTGGTCCGTCCGGGCGCGGGGACTGAATGCCCGTTATCGACCAGCGCGGGCTAAGGTAGCGCGCCAGCACGCTGAACTGCCAGGCAAAGCCGGACGCAGGGTGGAAGCAGAACAGCGTAGGACCACCGCTTTCTCGCAGCGGCAGTAGGGTTTCATACCCCAAACGCTGCACCTGCTCGTCGCTCATCTGTGAATCTAACAGCGCGCTAAGCTTGCTCACCGTCGAGGCGACCATAATTTGCCCCGGCGTCACCTTGCGGGCAAACGCGCGGCTGAGCTGTGCCGCCAGGCGCATCGCCAGCAGAGAGTGTCCTCCGAGGGCGAAGAAATCGGCTTCGATATCATTCACCTCACAGCCTAGTAGCGCAGAAAACGCCTGCGCGACGGCAACTTCGGTGCCCGTCTCCGGCGCGCGGCCGGAAGTTTGACGGGTGAGCTCCGGCAGCGGCAGCGCCTTGCGGTCAAGCTTGCCGTTCGCGCTTAACGGCAGCGCACTGATTTGCAAAAGCACCACCGGCACCATATGCGGCGGAAGCCGCGCTTTAAGCGATTCCAGCAAGGTATCACGATCCAGCGGCAAACCGGATTCGGAGACAACGTACCCCACCAGCTGACGGGCATCTCCCCCCGTTGCCGCCGCCTGGTTGAACACGCAGGCATTCGCCACGGCCTGCGCGACGTCCGGCAGGGACAGCATCGCCCGGTCGATTTCACCCAGTTCGATGCGCTGGCCGCGAATTTTCAGCTGATCGTCACTGCGGCCTAAATACTCCACCGCGCCGTTATCCAGCCAGCGGGCGACGTCACCGGTGCGGTACATACGTTCACCCGGCGCGAACGGGTCAGCGATAAATCGGCTGGCGGTCAGATCAGGACGTCCCAGATACCCTTGCGCCAGCTGAATACCGGTAAGATAGAGATCGCCCGCTACGCCAAACGGCACCGGGCGCATCATCGCATCCAGAATGCGCAGCCCCGTGTTCCACACCGGGAAGCCAATTGGCACGCTGTTGCCCTCCACCGCCGCCAGTTCAGGGCCATACGCCGGATACCAGCTGACGTCCACTGCCGCTTCCGTCGGGCCATAGAGGTTATGTAGCGGCGCATGGGTCAGTTGCTCCCATTCCCGGCAAAGCGCCGTCGGCAGAGCTTCACCGCTGCAGAAGACCTGCTTAAGCGACTGACAACAGTCGACGTTCTCCGGCGTCAGCGAGGCGACAAATGCCGCCAGCATCGACGGTACAAAGTGAGTGGTGGTCACACCGTGTTGCGCGAAGAAGGTCTGCATCGCCTGCGGATCGCGGTGAGCTTCCGGCTCGGCCATTACCAGCTTCGCCCCTGCAATAAACGGCCACCAGAACTCCCACACCGAGACATCAAAGCTGCACGGCGTTTTCTGCGCTACCACGTCACTGGCGTCCAGCGGGTAGTGATCCTGCATCCACTTCAGGCGGTTTACGATGGCAGTATGTCCAACCATCACCCCTTTCGGGCGGCCAGTAGAGCCAGAGGTAAAAATGATGTACGCAGTCTGCTCCGGCTTCGCCAGGCGCAGCGGTTCCGCATCCGCAGCAGGTAACAGTGTGTTGTAACTAAACGCCGTGATCGGGAGATCGCTAAAGCGCGGGAGCTGCTCGTCGGTGGTGATCAGTAGCGACGGTTTCGCATCCTCCAGCATCATCCGCAGACGGTCGTCCGGGTAACCGGTATCCAGCGGCAGCCAGGCAGCGCCCGCTTCCACAATGCCGTGCAGAGCCAGCGTCAAAAACACCGAACGCGGTAAGGCCACCGCCACGCTGTCGCCCGGCTTCACGCCGCGTTCGCGCAGTAACGTTGCCAGCGCGACAACCTGCTCACGCATCTGGCGATAGCTCAGTTCAATATGCGCGTCCGCCAGCGCAGGGGCGTCCGGCGTTTTGCTTGCCTGATTCGCAACCAGATCCGCCAGCGTGGTGGACGGCAGCGTCAGCCCGGTATCGTTGATGCGGGCCAACTGTTGATATTCCTGCTCCGAAACGGTTTCCACTTCGCCGCAGCGCAGGTCCGGGTTGGCGGCAAACTGCATGAGCATCGCGTTCAGGCGCGAAACGTGGCGGGCGAGCGTTGCTTCATCGTAGCGCTGTTTATTGGCGAGGATCTCAATGCTCAACCCACCCTGCTCGTCCGGGAACAATGCCAGCTCCAGATCGTTCACCGGGCCGGTTGCCAGCGTGTGGGTGGTGGCCTCTACGCCGTCGATATCCAGCTGATAATCGAACATCTTAATGTTCAGCACCGGGCCAAACAGCGCTTCGTCGCCTGCGGCGCGCCCGCTGTCGCGCACGATCTGCTCGGCGTCGTAGCGCTGGTGGCGGCGCATTTTTTTCAACTGGTTCGCCAGGCGCAATGCCAGCTCTGGAAGGCTCTCCTGCGGATGGATATTTACCGCCAGCGGCAGGACGTTGAGTACCGGTCCGGTGGCGGTCAGCGCGGCGGACCCCATGCGGCGCATAAAGATAAACCCGGCGGCGTAGTCCAGCCGTCCGGTGAGGCGCCCGAGCCACAGCGCCACCAGCGCAAGCGCCAGATCGGTACGCTGCACCTGCCCTCCCGCCTGTGCCAGTTGGCTAAAGGCACGGCTGTCAGCGGTCATGTTCAGACGCAGAATGTCGGTGGTTGCTGCACGCCCGGGTAGCGGCGTGGAAGAGAGCGAAACGGGGGAAGGAAGCGCTTTCCGCTGTTCAGCCCAGAAAGCGCCATCACGCTGATACGCCTCGCTGTCGCGATAGCGCTGGTACTCTTCCACCACCTCAGCGAAAGGCGTAAACGGGGATTCTGGCGTGGGTTCGCCGTTTTTCCATGAAGCATAAATCGCGGCAATATGGCGCGTAATCGCCGGGAAGCTGAAGCCATCCACCACCAGGTGGTGATAACGCTGATACCAGTACCAGTGGCTTTCAGCAACCTGAATCAGCTGGTGAAACGCCAGCGGCTGGCCGCTGTCTACACGCAGGTTCTGGTTGAGATCGGCTGTCATCAGCGCCACAGCGTCATCGTGTGAGCCGACGCGAATGACGGTGGGTTCCGGCAACATCATGGACTCATCCAACCACTGCCACACTTCACCGTTATCTTCTGCGAAACGCATGCGCAGGGTATCGGCCTGCATCATGCCTTCAAGAATGGCTTTGGCCAGCAGCGGCGCGTCAATATCGCCTTTCAGTTCGGTGTAGTGCGCCACGCTCCAGGCGTTGGGCAACGTGGACAGCTGTTCCGCCATCCAGATCCCCGGCTGGGCGGCGACGAGAGGAAGACGGTTCATGCGTTCTCCCCCGCATAATGATACGGTTCTAACGTTTGCCAGTGCCCGGTCAGCCACTGCTGGCACGCTTCCTGCGACTGTGCTTCACATACCACACGCCAGCCAGCGGGCAGTTCGCACTGCTGCGGCCACAGGCTGTATTGCCCCTGGTCGTTACGCAAAATGGCGAACTGTCCCTGCGGATTATCGAAAGGATTGCTGAATTCCATACAGACTCCGTTATTGAATGAGCGGCTGCCAGAGGGTCATCAGCCCCTGCGTCAGCCCACCGCGCCAGCAAAGCGCATCGTGCCCGCCGTCAACCTGACGCCAGAAAATCGGCTGCTGCGCGTGTAGTTCGGCGTAAATCGCCTGATTGGCATTGAAAATCAGCGGCTCGTTGCGCCCGGCCTCAAGGACGATACGCAGCCCTCTCGCGGTTAGCTCACCCGCTCTGAGCTGTTCAATGAGGCACCCGTCCTGCTGCCCGCCACGGTGCGGCCACCAGTACGAGCCGGACTGGCTCAGCACGCAGCCAAAGCGCTGCGGCCAGTTGAGGCCAGCATAAAGCGAAGAGAGTCCGCCAAAGCTCTGTCCCGCCAGCACGGTACGGTCGGCGCGGTCGCTAAATGGCGCACGTTTTTTTACAAGAGGGAGAAGCTCTTCCTGCACCGCCAGCCAGAAATCGGGGTTACAGGGCAGTTCGCGGCTGCGATGTTCCATGTCAATCGCATCGATTAATACGTAGACCGCAGGCGGCAGTTTGCGCTCGGTGGTGAGCGACGTCAGCGCAGGCCAGACCGGCATGCTTTCGGCCCAGAACTGCCCGTCGAGCAGCACCGCCAGCGGGCGCTCGGGGTCGTCATCTCCGGTGGTAAAAATCCACACGCGGCGGCGGTTGTTCAGACGCGTGCTGTTCCACTCAATGCAGACCGGCGGCTGATACGGCGTATCGGGACGATCCCAGCCGGGCTGAACGGGCGCGTCCGGCATCTCCAGCGCCGAGACGGCATGACCGCGACCGCCGCGCCAGCTCTGCGGATTCAGCGGGTCGGAAACCGCGTGCGGCAGCAGCCTGCGCCAGCCTTCACGCAGCGCCATACGCTCCGGCTGCTCGCCTTCAAACACGGTATTGGCAAAATCGTTTTCGTTATCGGAGGGGATAAAACAGTAGCTCCCCCGCCATTCGGGGCTGAACTCACCCTGCCACTGCCAGACATCGGTATCGGGAATGCGTTCGAGGGACTGCGGTCGGGCATTTTGATGGTGGTCTGTTACGCCAGTGACGTAGAGCCAGACGCGTTTGATCGGTGACGTTCTTTGCGTTCCTGCCGGGTCACGCCACCAGAACGTGACGCGATATTTTCCCTTTCCCGGCTTCCATTCAGGCCCCTTTTTCGACTGCCACCACGCTTCACTTCCCGTTGTTAACGCCGTCACCCTTATAACCTCATGTTTAACAGTCTTTTTTGTTTCAGAGCAAATTTTATTGATAATATTATTGATAACTATTTGCATTTGCAATAGCGTAGTGCCCGCGCTGTGGGAAGCGCTCATAAAACAACCATAAAAGCAGGACGTACAATGAATAAGAAGATTCACTCTCTGGCCTTGCTGGCCAATTTAGGGATTTACGGCGTCGCGCTACCCGCTCTGGCAGACGACAATACCGCCTCCGCGCAGCACGAAGACACGATGGTGATCACCGCCGCCGAGCAGAATCTGCAGGCGCCGGGTGTATCGACCATTACCGCCGATGAAATTCGTAAAAATCCACCCGCACGCGACGTGGCTGAAATCATCCGTACCATGCCGGGCGTTAACCTGACCGGGAACTCAACCAGCGGCCAGCGCGGTAATAATCGTCAGATCGACATCCGTGGCATGGGGCCGGAAAACACCCTGATCCTGATTGACGGCAAACCGGTGACCAGCCGTAACTCCATCCGTCTGGGCTGGCGCGGCGAGCGTGATACACGCGGGGATACCGGCTGGGTCCCACCGGAGATGATCGAACGCATCGAAGTCATCCGTGGCCCGGCCGCCGCGCGCTACGGCAACGGCGCGGCAGGCGGCGTGGTGAACATCATCACCAAAAAATTCGACGACCAGTGGCACGGCTCCTGGAACACCTACCTGAATGCGCCAGAACACAAGGATGAAGGGTCCACCAAACGCACCAACTTCAGCCTGAGCGGCCCGCTGGGCGGTGACTTCAGCTTCCGCATGTATGGCAATCTGGACAAAACCCAGGCCGACGCATGGGACATCAACCAGGGTCACCAGTCTGACCGTACCGGTGCCTACGCCGACACGCTGCCGGCAGGCCGTGAAGGTGTGGAGAACAAAGATATCAACGGCGTGGTACGCTGGGACTTCGCGCCGATGCAGTCTCTGGAGTTTGAAGCAGGCTACAGCCGCCAGAACAACCTCTACGCAGGCGATACCCAGAACACCAACAATGACAACAGTTCCAGCGGCCTGGTGAAGAAAAACTACGGCAAAGAGACCAACCGTATTTATCGTCAGAACTTTGCGGTGACATGGAACGGTGGCTGGGATAACGGCATTACCACCAGCAACTGGGCACAGTACGAACACACCCGCAACTCGCGCCTGGGCGAAGGGCTTGCGGGGGGGCTGGAAGGCCTGTTCAACAGCAATAAATTCACCGACACCGACCTGGCCGACGTGATGCTGCACAGCGAAATCAACCTGCCGATTGATTTCCTCGTTAACCAGAACCTGACGCTGGGCACCGAGTGGAACCAGCAGCGTATGAAGGACTCCACCTCCAATACGCAGACTCAGCAAGGCGGTAAGATCCCTGGCATGAGCGACGATCGTAGCCCGTACTCTTCAGCGGAGATCTTCTCTCTGTTCGCCGAGAACAACATGGAGCTGACCGACAGTACCATGCTGACACCGGCGCTGCGCTTCGATCACCACACGATTGTGGGCAACAACTGGAGCCCATCCCTGAACCTGTCGCAAGGCCTGGGAAATGACTTCACGCTGAAGATGGGGATTGCGCGCGCCTACAAAGCACCAAGCCTGTACCAAACCAACCCAAACTACCTGCTGTACAGCAAAGGCCAGGGCTGCTATGCCAGCTCTGATGGCGTCGGGTGTTACATGATGGGTAACGACGACCTGAAAGCGGAAACCAGCATCAACAAAGAGATCGGTCTTGAGTGGAAACGCGACGGCTGGCTGGCTGGCGTGACCTGGTTCCGCAACGACTATCGCGACAAGATTGAAGCGGGTTACGCGCCGGTGGGTCACACCTCTTCCGGTAAAGTGCAGACGGATATCTACCAGTGGGAAAACGTGCCGAAAGCGGTGGTTGAAGGTCTGGAAGGCTCCCTGAACGTGCCCGTTAGCGACACGATCAACTGGACCAATAACATCACTTACATGCTACAAAGCAAGAACAAAGAGACCGGTGACCGTCTGTCGATCATCCCGGAGTACACGCTGAACTCCACTCTGAGCTGGCAGGTCCACCAGGATGTATCGCTCCAGTCGACCTTCACCTGGTACGGCAAGCAGCAGCCGAAGAAGTACAACTACAAAGGTCAGCCTGTGACCGGGTCTGAGAAAGACGAAGTGAGCCCTTATAGCATCGTTGGCCTGAGCGCGACCTGGGACATGACCAAAAACGTCAGCCTGACCGGCGGCGTCGACAACGTCTTCGACAAACGCCAGTGGCGCGCGGGTAATGCCCAGACCACGGGCAACGCCACCACCGGTGCGTATATGTACGGTGCGGGTGCGTATACGTATAATGAACCGGGTCGCACCTGGTATATGAGCGTGAATACGCGATTCTGATACAGGCAGTAACTCCCCCCTCTCCCGTTGGGAGAGGGACGGGGTGAGGACATCAGGCCGCACTATTTGCTGAGAGAGGAAAAACATGCACACCACCCACAGCACGTTCATTCTCGCCGGCCACACCGTCCACCACATCACCTTCGACACAGCCACCTTCGCCGACGCCGATCTCCTCTGGCTCCCCCACCACGCCGAGCTTTCAAACGCCGGGCGCAAACGCAAAGCCGAGCATCTGGCCGGGCGCATCGCCGCCGCGCATGCGCTCGGTGCGATAAATGAACGCGCGATTCCGGGCATTGGCCCCAGCGGCGAACCGCTCTGGCCGGAAGGTGTGTCGGGCAGTATCACCCACAGCGGCACGCAGGCGATGGCGGTTGTTGTCCGTCATCCAGATGCCCTGATCGGTATTGATTGCGAAGCCATTCTTCCAGACCGTGAAGCCCGCGAAATCCAGGACGGCATCATTAATGCGCAGGAAGCGATGTGCCTGACGCGTTCGGGTTACCCTTTTGCGTTGGCGCTAACGCTCGCTTTTAGCGCCAAGGAAAGTTTATTTAAGGCTCTCTTCCCGAAGGTGAATACTTACATGGGTTTTGACTGTGCCCGCATAACAAGACTCAATGAGAAAACACTTACGCTGGCACTGACCCGACCACAGGCGGAGTTTAATGAAAACACGCTATTTACAGTTCACTGGTTACTTGATGGTAATCAAGTCATCACTTTGCTGTAACGCGCGTCAGGCAACGAAAATCTTTATTCAGCCACTATTTCACTTCTTTTATTTCTCGCAATGCAAAAAACACTTTTTAGGAATATATCAATCTTCTTTTCCTTTTCTGCAGGAGTAGGATAAAACACCAATAGCCACACTATTAAAATGGATTTATAATGCCGGTAAATGAACGCATTATTCCCACCTCAGGAACCCCGATTAACCCAGGCGGTATCCGACAACTCACCATCGGTGAGATAGCCCTCGCGAAGACGCTTTACGGTTACAGTATCCATTATCATCTGGTGTGGGTGCACAGGGAAAGTTATCTTCCTTTTAATCTCCAGCCTGTCGATATAGCGATGAGTCCCAATGGTGAAATGTGGTTTAGAGAAGAAACTTATTCACCTGATTTCTCATTAGAGGACGACTTAGTTAAGAAACATAGATTTATGCATGAGATGATGCACGTCTGGCAAACACAAAAGGGGATGTTTGTCAGAACCAGAGGATTATTTTCCGGTATTGCTGACTATACTTATAGCTTAGATAAAGTAGATTTATTGCATTATGGGTTAGAGCAGCAAGCATCAATTGTAAGCGATTATTGGTTATTGAAATACTTCGGTCTGGACAAAAATCAGAGTTTATTACAATACCGGGATCTGCATCTTAAAGAAACGCTCTATTACCTCCTGAATAAATACAAAACAGTTTTAAAAGGATTTCCCGGATGAAAAAACTGCTGTTTATTATTGCTATGTGTATTTCAATTACCGGTTGCCCCGGTGGTAAAAGAGCACCTAAAACACGACTAACTTTTATTAACGGCAATCATATTTGTTTCAGCATAAATAAAAATGACATTTTGAAATATTATACAATTTATTCAAGCAAAGCCCATCAGATAAGCATAGTGACGGGTTCCGGATACGGTGATTTAAACGCTTCCTATCCTGATACCTGTATGAATATTAAATGGGAGAATGAACATACTTACGTAATTCATTACGGCTTAAATGGTAAAGAATATGTACATCAGTTCGATATCGATAAAAATGGCAAGCTAATAAATTTAGGAGAACGATAATGTCACTACCCGCTTACCTATTTCTCTACGATGAGCACGGGATGCTCGTACAGGGTGAATGTATGATGCCAGGTCGAGAAGGTGCTATAGAAATCATGAACAGCAGCTACGGCATAAAACTAGCCGTCGATAGCCATACCGGAAATATGACCGGAACACGACAGCATGGCCCGGTTACGCTGCATAAGCAATTAGATAAAATCAGTCCTTATCTTGCCGTTGCCGCTTGCGAGGGAAAACGACTGCAGAAAGCCATCATCAAATATTATGAAATTATTGAAGCGGGAGTAGAAAGTGAGATCTACATCATTACCCTTGATAGCGTGGTAATCTCATCTTTAGATTTTACGCATGTATACTATCCAGGTAGTTCTGCGCCTAACATGCATGAAGTAGTAGGCCTGCGATTCCGGGGTATTGAATGGAACTATGTGAAAGGAAATATTAGATATGACGATGCATGGATGAAACCTGAGCAGAAAGAAAAAACCAGCACATAACTATCCTGATTGATCTAATAAAATATTAATGTATGTGGTTGCTCAAAGCGCGATCCTGGCATTCCCAGGCTCGCCTCGTGATGTTTACCGCTCCCCTTTTTCACTTTCGTTCACGGGCAAATCCCCCGTATCAATTAACGCTCCCGGAAACGTCTCCAGCCACTTCATCAGCTTTAGCTTATTTGTATATGTTGCGCTGACGCCTTCCAGACAGCCCCACAGCTCACGGGAATTTTGCGGCGTAATCACAATACAATCTGGCATCACGCGGATCTTCACGGCTATTCCTGCTTTAAACCCTGCGCGGGTTAACCACGCGCCGGTTAACGGCAGATAGTTGCGCTCCATTCGGGTATAAAGTTCCACACAGGCGGAACCCGCCTCTCCTCTTTCATGAAGATACGCAGAGTGAACCGGTTCGTTATGTAACGCCCGGATGCGTTTTTTGCGTAGCTTCTCGCGATTTTCTTGCTGAATTTCTAAATCTGCATTTTCTGTTTGGGCAATAACCCGCTCTGGCATAGAATTCTTCGCAGCCATAACCAACTCCTGTTTAGTTGTTTGTGGTTAGCGGTATGGAGGTGGTCGCACACCTTTGTACCGCGATTCCTTTTCTTACTTTTTTATATCCTGTTCATAGCTCACATTGCTGTGTTAATTGCCGAAATTATATCACCATGGATAAATGCACAGGTAATCTTCAGTAGTAAATATATGAAAAATGCGACGAGACTCGAAAAAACCGCAAGACGAATATTCTTCCTTTATTAATCACCGAGTTTTATATAAATCAATAATTTCATGCATAGCGCTTTGAGAATTGACTTGTTATTTTAAAGGCCAAGTTTTAGAGTAACTTATTTAGTGTCTTATCCAAACGATATAAGGTTATAAAAAAGTTAAAATCTTTCACCTTACACCTTAAGTTTATGTAATTTAACAAACAATAAACAGCATAATAAACATATTGGATACATATAAGACTACACCCAGCGATAAACATCCATTTCAGTGGGCTGGCTGTTATGTTAATCCATGACATAATCCCCCCCCAACCCGAAAGCACACCCACAATAAACATTACAAATGGCAACCAAAGTATGTTATTTTTAAGATTAACCTCTGCATTTTGATACTCATAAAAGCCTTTCACTAGAAACAAGGTCTTACAAAACTTTCCTCGTTCTTTTTTGTTTGCAAGAAAGTATTCCAATATATATATGTTCAGCTGGAAATTGTCACATAATTTATAATGAGACAATTTAAGCTCTTGCTTGTATTTTCTTAATGAACTTTCTTCATTAGCACTTTCGATTAGAAAATCTACTGCTTCAGCCTTCTTATCATCTGATAAAGAGAAGAAGGTTTCATTGGTAATAAACCTTTTCAAGTATGGTAGTAATGGAATAAATAATTTATAAATATTTGTTAGCGAGGTAATTTCCATTTACTGCTTCCTTAGGCTTGTTTTTATCGCAAACTTCAAACTAGCTATTTTTGATATCATCAAAATGTACCATTTACAAGTAAATGGCGGGAATTTTGATAAAAAATCGGCGCTATATCGAAGATATAGCGCCGTTCATTAACCGACTCTCAATTTAAACATCCGGGAACATCACGCTATTCCCCGGCGCTTCCCGGTGCAAATGGATAAAGTTCAGGTGCCGTTCATACTGGTCCAGAATGTCCGTGATCACCTGCTCCTTGCTGTAATCCATCAAATCATTCCCCTGGCTACCCTCCAGTAAGAAGGTTTCCAGCCGGTAGTAGGTCGATTTCCCGCTGCGCGCCCGGTAGGTAAAGCCGGGTACCGAATACTGCTGCGGCCAGATCTGGTAGACAAAGTTCTGCTCGTCGCCCATATGCACCAGCAGATTCAGATGCCCTAACGTCTCTCCCTCCTCCGGCGGCAGGTTTTTCAGCTCCACGTAGGCACCACGCAGCTTCAGTTCCTGCGCCACCTCTTCCATCGCCGGGAAGCAGACCGTCTCCATCATCTGTTTGGTGTAGCGCGTGCCCGGGTAGTTCATCAGGCGCGACAGGCGTTTCTTCCAGCTCAGCCTGTCCTGTGCGCCCATCGGGCGCGGCGCGGTGTCACGGCTGGCGCTTTCGCGGCGGTAATCTTCCACCTTGAGGGACTTATAGAGCCCGGCCATCACGAAGAAGATAACGAAGCTGAACGGCAGCCCCATGATCACCGTGGTGTTCTGCAGCGCCGAGATGCCGTTGGTCATCAACATGCCGAGCGTCAGCAGGCCGATGGCGACGGACCAGAAGATGCGCAGCCAGTTCGGCGCATCGCTGTTGATATCTTTCAGCTTCGAAGTGAAGTTGCCCAGCACCAGCGCACCGGAATCCGCAGAGGTAACGTAGAACAGCAGGCCGGTAATGGTTGCCACGGAGGCGCTAAAGGTGAACGCAGGGTACTGCGCCAGCAGGCTGTAGAAGCCGCGCTCCGGGTGCGCCATCGCTTCCTGCGCGAAGGTCGCGTTGCCATGAATAATCTCATGCAGCGCGCTGTTGCCGAAAATCGACAACCACAACAGAGTAAAGGTGAACGGGATAATCAGCGTGCCCATCACAAACTGGCGGATGGTGCGGCCACGTGAAATACGTGCCAGGAACAGGCCAACAAATGGCGACCACGCCACCCACCACGCCCAGAAGAACAGCGTCCAGTTGTTCATCCATTCGACCGGGCGATCAAAGGCGAAACTGTTCAGAGTCATCCCCATAAAACGGTTCACGTAGTCGCCGACGTTAAGCACTAACGCATTGAGCAGGAATGAAGTGTCCCCCATAAACAGCACGAACAGAATTAAACCAAGCGCCAGGGCCACGTTCAGCTCGGAGAGCACGCGAATGCCTTTATCCACGCCCGACGTCACCGAAATGGTGGCGATAATCACCGACAGCGCAATCAACGCCGCCTTGGCAGCCATCGAATCCGGAATATCAAACAGCACGCTCAGGCCGTAGTTGAGTTGCACCACACCGATGCCGAGCGTCGTCGCGATACCAAAGATGGTACCGATCACCGCCGCAATGTCGACGCTGTGACCAATCGGCCCGTTTATCTTTTTCCCGAAAATTGGGTACAGCGCAGAGCGGATGGTGAGGGGTAAATTATAACGATAGCTAAAGTATCCGAGCGCCATCCCCATCAGAGCGTACATCGACCAGCCGGTTAAGCCGTAGTGGAACAACGTCCAGACCATCGCCTGACGCGCGGCCTCCATCGTCTGCCCAGCCCCTTCCGGCGGCTGCATATATTGCGTGACCGGTTCCGCCACGGAGAAGAACATCAGGTCGATGCCAATGCCCGCGGCAAACAGCATCGCGGCCCAACTCAGCAGGCTGAACTCGGGTTTTGACTGCTCTGGCCCAAGCTTCACCGAACCGAAGCGCGAGCAGGCAATACAGACGACAAAGACAATATAGAGCGTCACCGCCAGTAAGTAGTACCAGCCGAAGGTCTTCGACACCCAGTTAAGGGTGCGTCCAATCCACTCGGCAGAAAAACCGCTAAAGAAGATCGTCATCAGGGAAAACAACAAAATCAGCCCGGCGGAAGTATAAAAAACGACCGGGTTGATTTTGTCTTTTTCTCTGTCTTGTGAAAGGTCTGTCATCCAGTATCCTCACTGTTTTTGTAACTATTAAAATCCAAATCCGCAACAATTAAGACACATTTTATATTGAACGTCCAATCAAAAACCGCTTTAATGTATAACCAACGCTGATGAATGGAGTGGCAAAAATGCCCAAAGTGGGGATGCAGCCGATCCGGCGCAGGCAGCTAATTGACGCCACGCTGGAAGCAATAAATGAAGTGGGAATGCACGATGCAACCATCGCGCAGATCGCCCGTCGGGCGGGCGTTTCCACGGGGATCATCAGTCACTATTTCAAAGATAAAAATGGTCTGCTGGAAGCGACCATGCGCGACATCACCGGCCAGCTGCGCGATGCGGTATTGAGCCGCCTGCACGCCCTGCCGAACGGCAGCGCGGAGCAGCGTCTGCAGGCGATTGTTGGCGGTAACTTTGATGAGACCCAGGTGAGCAGCGCGGCGATGAAGGCCTGGCTGGCCTTCTGGGCAAGCAGCATGCACCAGCCGATGCTCTACCGCCTGCAGCAGGTGAGCAGCCGCCGTCTGCTTTCGAACCTGGTGTACGAGTTCCGCCGCGAACTGCCGCGCGAGCAGGCCCAGGAGGCGGGCTATGGCCTGGCGGCGCTGATCGACGGGCTATGGCTGCGCGCCGCGCTGAGCGGCAAGCCTCTGGATAAAGCCCTGGCCCAGTCACTTACCAGCCACTTTATCAGCCAGCATTTACCGACCGAATAACCGAGGAGAATTTATGTCCCGAATGGCAGAACAGCAGCTTTATATCAATGGTGGTTATACATCCGCCACCAGCGGTCGCACCTTCGAGACCATCAACCCGGCCAACGGTGAAGTCCTGGCAAGCGTTCAGGCGGCCGGGCGTGAAGATGTCGACCGCGCCGTGGAAAGCGCAAAACGCGGGCAAAAAATCTGGGCAGCGATGACCGCAATGGCGCGCTCGCGCATTCTGCGCCGAGCTGTCGACATCCTCCGCGAACGTAATGACGAACTGGCGAAGCTGGAAACCCTCGACACCGGTAAAGCGTATTCCGAAACCTCAACCGTCGACATCGTCACCGGCGCGGACGTGCTGGAGTACTACGCGGGGCTGATCCCGGCGCTGGAAGGCAGCCAGATCCCCCTGCGTGACAGTTCGTTCGTCTACACCCGTCGCGAACCTCTGGGCGTGGTGGCGGGCATCGGCGCGTGGAACTACCCGATCCAGATCGCCCTGTGGAAATCTGCTCCGGCTCTGGCGGCAGGTAACGCGATGATCTTCAAGCCAAGCGAAGTGACCCCGCTTACCGCGCTCAAGCTTGCCGAGATCTACACCGAAGCGGGCCTGCCGGACGGCGTGTTTAACGTCCTGCCGGGCGTGGGTGCGGAGACCGGTCAGTACCTGACCGAGCATCCGGGCATCGCGAAAGTCTCCTTTACCGGGGGCGTCGCCAGCGGCAAAAAAGTGATGGCCAACTCGGCGGCCTCGTCCCTGAAAGAGGTGACGATGGAGCTGGGCGGCAAATCCCCGCTGATTATTTTTGACGACGCGGATCTCGATCTCGCGGCAGACATCGCCATGATGGCCAACTTCTTCAGCTCCGGCCAGGTATGTACCAACGGCACCCGCGTGTTCGTGCCTGCGAAGTTTAAAGCCGCGTTTGAGCAGAAAATCGTTGAACGCGTGGGCCGTATCCGCGCGGGCGATCTGTTCGATGAACGCACCAACTTTGGCCCGATGGTCAGCTTTCCGCACCGCGACAGCGTGCTGCGCTACATCGCCAAAGGCAAAGAGGAAGGCGCGCGCGTGCTGTGCGGCGGCGACGTGCTGAAGGGTGAAGGCTTCGATAACGGCGCGTGGGTTGCCGCGACCGTGTTCACCAACTGCACCGACGAGATGACCATCGTGCGCGAAGAGATCTTCGGCCCGGTGATGTCCATCCTCACCTATGAAAGCGAAGAAGAAGCGATCCGCCGCGCCAACGATACCGACTACGGACTGGCGGCGGGTATCGTCACGGCCGACCTGAACCGCGCGCACGGTGCCATTCATCAGCTCGAAGCGGGCATCTGCTGGATCAACACCTGGGGTGAATCCGCCGCAGAGATGCCGGTCGGCGGCTACAAACACTCCGGCATTGGCCGTGAGAACGGCGTGATGACGCTGCAGAGCTACACCCAGGTGAAGTCCATCCAGGTTGAGATGGGTAAATTCCAGTCCATATTTTAACCGGGAGGTTTATTTGCAATTTGACTACATCATTATCGGGGCCGGCTCTGCCGGTAACGTACTGGCAACGCGACTGACCGAAGATCCAAACACCACCGTGCTGCTGCTTGAGGCGGGCGGGCCGGATTACCGCTTTGACTTCCGCACCCAGATGCCCGCCGCGCTGGCGTTTCCGCTGCAGGGCAAGCGCTACAACTGGGCGTACGAAACCGAGCCAGAACCCTTCATGAACAACCGCCGTATGGAGTGCGGGCGCGGCAAAGGGCTGGGCGGCTCGTCATTGATCAACGGCATGTGCTACATCCGCGGTAACGCGATGGATCTGGACAACTGGGCTAAAGAGCCGGGCCTTGAGCACTGGAGCTACCTCAACTGCCTGCCCTACTACCGTAAAGCAGAAACCCGCGACGTAGGGCCGAACGACTACCACGGCGGCGACGGTCCTGTCAGCGTCACCACTTCCAAACCTGGCGTAAACCCGCTGTTTGAGGCGATGGTGGAAGCGGGCGTGCAGGCGGGCTACCCGCGCACGGACGATCTCAACGGCTATCAGCAGGAAGGCTTCGGCCCGATGGACCGCACGGTGACGCCGCAGGGCCGACGCGCCAGCACCGCGCGCGGCTATCTGGATCAGGCGAAACCGCGCCCGAACCTGACCATCCGCACCCACGCCATGACCGATCGCATCCTCTTTGACGGCAAACGCGCGGTAGGCGTCGAGTGGCTGGAGGGCGAAAGCACCATACCGTCGAAAGCCACCGCTAACAGAGAAGTGCTGCTGTGCGCCGGAGCCATTGCTTCTCCGCAAATCCTCCAGCGCTCCGGCGTGGGCAACGCGGAGCTGCTGAAACAGTTCGATATCCCGCTGGTGCATGATTTACCCGGCGTGGGTGAAAACCTGCAGGATCACCTGGAGATGTACCTGCAGTATGAATGCAAAGAGCCCGTTTCCCTCTACCCTGCCCTGCAGTGGTGGAACCAGCCGAAGATTGGTGCCGAGTGGCTGTTTAACGGCACCGGCGTGGGCGCGAGCAACCACTTCGAGGCGGGCGGGTTTATCCGCAGCCGCGAAGAGTTTGAGTGGCCGAACATTCAGTACCACTTCCTGCCTGTGGCGATTAACTACAACGGTTCGAACGCAGTAAAAGAGCACGGCTTCCAGTGCCACGTTGGCTCCATGCGCTCACCGAGCCGTGGGCACGTGCGCATCAAATCGCGCGATCCGCACCAGCATCCGGCGATCCTGTTCAACTATATGTCCCACGAGCAGGACTGGCAGGAGTTCCGCGACGCGATCCGCATCACCCGCGAGATCATGCACCAGCCGGCGCTGGACAAATACCGTGGCCGCGAAATCAGCCCGGGTATCGAATGCCAGACCGATGAACAGCTGGACGAGTTCGTGCGCAACCACGCCGAAACTGCCTTCCATCCGTGCGGCACCTGCAAGATGGGCTATGACGAGATGGCGGTGGTCGACGGTGAAGGCCGCGTTCACGGTCTGGAAGGGTTACGCGTGGTGGATGCGTCGATTATGCCGCAGATCATCACCGGCAACCTGAACGCCACCACCATTATGATTAGCGAGAAGGTTGCCGACGCCATTCGCGGTCGCGAGCCGCTGGCGAAGAGCACGGCGGCGTATTATGTGGCGAACGGGGCACCGGTTCGCCGCTGAGAATATTTCCCCTCACTCTAACCCTCTCCCATACGGGCTGAGGGATCCCCACAAAATAATACCAGCACGGACGACCCCCTCTCCCTTGAGGGAGAGGGCGAGGTGAGGGGGAACATACGGCAGCGGAGGTTATTCCGTTCACTTTATGTACTTTGCTACTCTGTAAGGACAGCACCTGTGAACGTGCCATGGCGGCTCAATCGCCGCCGCCCTGGCGACCCGGGCTCCCGGCGGTAAATCGCCGCTTCGCGGTACCTTCGGCTTATTCCTTCCGGCTTGTCGGGGACGGGCGGAGGAAACATCCATGTAAAGCCCGCCCTCTCGGCGCATCCCTGCGCCTCGCCCCGGCCTGCAGGAAACACCTCAGCGATTTACAGCCGGACCAGGGCATCGCTGTAAGCCATTAATTTTCCTGAAGCAATATTCTTCGCTTTTGGTTAAAAAATTACTGGGGATCCCTCACCCCATACGGGAGAGGGAAAATTACTTCCGAAACGCCTCAAGCCGCTTAATCTGCCGTCCTTCCCCGTCAAAATTCTCCGCCGCCAGCCAGGCGCGCAGTTCGGCGTCTCTTTGCGGCCATTCGCCGTCAATAATAGAAAGCATATCGCTGTCGCGGTTGCGCCCTTTGCGAACCAGCTTCTGGCGCAGGCGCCCTTCCCAGACAAACCCCAGCCGCTCCGCCGCATTGCGTGACGCAACGTTCATTGAATCGCACTTCCACTCCAGACGACGGTAGCCGTGCTCAAACGCATTTTTCAGCAGCAGCCACACCGCTTCAGTACCGATGCGGGAGCCTTTCATTTTGCGCGACCAGGTCACGTGACCGATTTCAACCGACCCCAGCAGCCGCTCGTTAGCCATATAGCTCACCAGCCCCACCGCACGTTCAGTGCGTAAATCAATGACGGCAAACGGCACCAGCTCGTCATCCAGCACCTTTCCCAGCACCCAGTGTGCGGTGGCTTGCACGCTTTCAGGCTGCGTGCTGGCAAGCCATGTCCAGTCGCTGTCGTCGCCCAGCGCGTAGGCGTCATAGAGATCGGCTGCATGGCGATCGACATCCAGCGGCTCAAGACGGCAATACTGGCCAAACAGCGGCGTGCGGGTTAATACGCGCGCGCCTTTCCAGCCAGGAACGATATCGTTAACGGTTTGACCATGTTGATTGATTTCGGGCACGACGGTGACTCCCTGAAAGGTAAGGAGTTTGTTATAGCAGGTTAAAAAGCGGGCGAAAAGAGAGGATTAGCAGGCCGGGTAGAGCGGAACCGCCACCCGGCAAAAAAATCACTTCAGCAGCTTCACCGTAGCATCAATGTCGATCTCATCTTCGGTGAAGATCAGCGTCGTGTTCTGGAAGGTGGTGATCGCCAGCTTCTTCACCGTGCGCATTTCGCCCGGCTTTTTCTCGGACTTCGGCTTAATGCTGTTCATCAGCAGCCCCACCGACAGCACCGCGTTCTCTTTGTCGATTTTAGTATCAACCGGTTCTTCTTCGTTAAACACCACGAAGGATTTGATCGAGGTGAGCTTCACGCGCTCGCCGGCAATATAGAGGTGTTTACTTTCCGGGATCACCTTCACCGCATAGGCGGAAAGGCCTTTGTTGTTGGTGGTTGGCTCGAAGGTCACCGCCGCATCTTTCTTAATCAGATCAGGGTTCGCGACCTTAATCACATGAAAATAGCGGTTGTCGCCGTTTTCATCTTTGATAAATCCAAAGCCTTTATCTTTAAACCACGTTGTGATTGTACCGTTCATCGCTGTTACCGCCTGTCAGATCGTAATGACTAAAGTTTTGCAGCGCGCAGTGTAATGCACAATGGCGGAGGAGACAAAAAAAAGCCCCTGCACGGGTGCAGGGGAAAACTCATGTCAGAGCTTATTAGTATTTAGTTAAACACCATCCCACCATCAATTAAGAGCGACTGGCCGGTCATATAGTCGGAATCTGGCCCGGCGAGGTATGAAACACAGGCGGCGACATCTTCTGGTTCAGACAAACGGCCAAGCGTAATGCGTTTGGCAAAGGTTTCAGTCCCGTAGCCGAGCGGTTTACCCGCCGCCTCGGACACCTGACGGTCGATCTCCGCCCACATTGGCGTTTTAACGATCCCCGGGCAATAGGCATTAACGGTGATCCCCAGCGGCGCGAGATCCCGTGCTGCCGTCTGGGTTAAGCCGCGCACCGCGAACTTGCTGGAACTGTACACCGCCAGTTCCGGGTTGCCGGTATGGCCCGCCTGAGAGCAGGCGTTGATGATCTTGCCGCCGTGCCCCTCTTTACGGAAAGCATCGATCGCAGCCTGGATGCCCCAGATCACCCCTTTCACGTTAATGTTGTAAACCTTGTCGACAATCTCCGGTGTAATCGACTCGATTGGCGTGGAAGGCGCGATCCCGGCGTTATTCACGATCACATTGAAACCGCCCAGTGCGGTACGCGCTTTCTCCACCGCCGCAAATACCTGATCGCGGTTCGAAACATCCACCTTCACGGCGACAGCACGACCGCCGTTACGGGTAATTTCATCGGCAACCGCTTTCGCCGTTTCCTCGTTGTAATCCGCAATGGCGACGGCGAAGCCATCTTTCACCAGGCGCAGCGCAATCGCTTTACCAATCCCCTGGCCTGAGCCTGTTACGAGAGCAACTTTTTGCATTTCTCTGTCCTTATATTGAGTCACAAAATCTGGCTGAGATGGAGCTGGCCCATCAGCAGCGGGTTATCGCTATAGTCGACGGGAATGGCCACCACGGCGGGGCCATCGACATCCATTGCTGCACGCAGCGTCGGTTCAAGCGCATCGGCGCTCTCCACGGCAAAACCTTTCGCACCAAAGGCGTCGGCATACACTTTGAAATCGACCGGGCCAAACTCCACGCCGGAAAGACGCTGGTATTTTTTCTCTTCCTGAATGGCGACCATGTTGTAGCCGTTATCCACCCAGATGATGTGCAGCACGTTGGCGTTGAGACGTACAGCGGTTTCCAGCTCCATGCTCGACTGCAGGAAACCGCCGTCACCGGAGACCGAAACCACCTTGCGACCCGGGTTCACCAGCCATGCGCCAATGGCCCACGGCAGCGCGACGCCCATGGTCTGCTGACCGTTGGAAATCATCACCTGACGTGCCCGGAAACTGTAGAGATAACGGGCGATCCAGATGTGGAAGCTGCCCATATCCACGGTGAGCGTGACGTCGCTGTTCACGATGTCTTGCATGGCACGCACGATGCGCAGCGGATGCAGGGCAAACTGGTTAAGCGATGCGCCACGACGATCGAGCAGATCGCGCTGATGCTGACGATCGACCAGGATGTCAGAGGCGCGTGGACTCAGCTCCAGCTTATGATCGATCCGGCTGGAGAGCAGATTGAGCGTTTCGGCGATGTCTCCCACCAGCTCAAGATCCGGCACATAGTTACGTTCTTCATAGGCAGGCAGCACATCAATGTGCACCAGCGTGGCATCCCCGCTGTTCCACATAGACGGTTCGTACTCCACCGGGCTGTAGCCGATGCAGATGATCAGATCCGCCAGATGGAGCAGCCTGTCGCCCGCCTGGTTATTGAACAGACCGACGCGTCCGGCAAAGCGGGTGAAGTGCTCCTGGTTCACCGCCCCGGCAGCCTGATAGGTACTGGTGACCGGAATGCGGCTTTTCTCCAGCAGCTTACGTAGTGCGTCACTGTTAGCGGGCTGGCTGGCCATCAGGCCAAGCAGGATGACCGGGTTTTTGGCTTTTTCAATTAGCTTTGCCACGTCGTTAACCGCTGACTCCGGTGCCGGGCCCATTCGTGCTGCGCCGCTGGCAGGCAAAATCGCGCCTGTCGCGGGCTGGTCGACAATATCCTGCGGCAGGCTGACGAACGCGCCCCCCGGTCTGCCGTGCTCGGCGGCACGGAATGCATTCGATACCACTTCGGCAATCGCATCCGGAGAGCTGACTTCCACCGAATATTTGGTGACAGGGCTGAACATGGCGACCGTGTCCATGCTCTGGTGCACCAGCTTAGCTTTATCCGCTCGCTTGACCGCCCCGCCCAGCGCTACCACCGGGTCGCCTTCGCTGTTGGCGGTGGCAATGCCGGTGATCAGGTTGGAACAACCCGGCCCGGAGGTGACCAGCGCTACCCCGGCTTTGCCGGTCAGGCGCCCTACCGCCGCCGCCATAAACGCCGCATTCGCTTCGTGGCGCACGGGAATGATCTCAATGGAGGAGTCCAGCAGGGAATCAAAGACTTTGTCGATTTTCGCCCCCGGAATACCGAACACCTGCTTCACGCCCTGCGCTTCCAGCTGGCCGACAACCATATCGGCGCCATGCGCCCACTGACGTGACTGTTTCTCACTGTTCACGGTAGTTCTCCTGTTAGTTTTCGACGGAACGGATCGCTGCATCAAGATCGCTGGGGTGCAGGTTGGCCTGCAAAAACGCACTGTCGGCGGGCAGGTCAATCATCAGCTTGTGAATTTCACCGAAGGTCAGCACGCCGCTCTCCAGCTGGTAGTCGAGCAGATGGCCCCCGCCCTGACGGTCGTCGGTGATGAAATGTTCGTGGTAGCCCGCCACGTTAATACCCTGCATATGCTGCGGCGTGCGGAACCCGACCAGTACACCTTTCCGCTGGTTGAAGCGGAACACTGGCTGGTCGTCCAGCACGTCTGTCATCGCCCGGTACGGCGGCTTCTGACGTGGTACCGTGCGGGTATGGGCATGGCGGAAGTTACCGTCGATACGCAGCGCGCAGAACAGGTTATCGGAGGGGATTTGCTGGTCGATCACGTCGTGGATCTGCTGGCGACTGACCGGCCCATCAAAGGTTTTACGATACTGCGGCTGGAACCAGGTCATCACTGCAAACGGCGTTTTCTGCTCCGGCTTCGCGGCGCGGGCGCTGCCGTCGGCGCGCAGCTGGTACACCTGGCTACTGAAGGCAATCATTTCGCCATCCAGCTCGTTGAAAGTGCCCAGACCAAAATCACCGTGTGCCAATAGATCGGCGATGGTGGTGTTCCCCTCGTACACGCCGCTTAGCAGGGCGCTCATTAGCGATGTCTGATAGATCACACTGTCAGGATGCTGAGCGGAGAACCCTCGCAGGGTCTCGCACAAACTGGCCTCACAGTCGCAGGCAGATGAATGCATCATCATGCTCGTCCTCTTCAACTTTATTTAGAAAGGTTAAATAAATGTTGACCCGATTCAGCAGAGAGTTCCAATATAGAATCCATGCTGGTTTGAGACGTTTTAGATATGGAACTTCGTTATCTGCGGTATTTCGTCGCGGTTGCTCGCGAGCGACACTTCACCAAAGCGGCCAAAGCGCTGGGTATTTCTCAGCCTCCTCTGAGTCAGCAGATCAAACGGCTCGAAGAGGAAGTGGGCACGCCGCTGTTCAGACGCCTGACGAGGGGCGTGGAGCTGACCGAAGCGGGGGAAGCGTTCTATGAGGATGCCTGCAAGATCCTGGCGCTGAGCGACGCCGCGCTGGAAAAGGCCCGCGGAATCGCGCGCGGGCTGAACGGTAATCTGTCGATTGGCATCACCAGCTCCGACGCTTTTCATCCCAAAATTTTCGCGCTGATCCGCCAGTATCAGGTGCAGAACATGGCGGTACAGGTTCACCAGGTGGAAGCCAATATGTCTTCGCTGACGACGATGCTGGCGGAGGGTGAGCTGGATATCGCCTTCGTGCGTCTGCCGTGCGAGAGCAGCAAGGCATTCGAGTTAAAAATCCTCGACCGGGAGCCGATGGTGGTGGCGCTGCATCGCGACCATTCGCTGGCGGCGTGCGGCGATCTGGCGCTGGATCAACTCCGGGATACGCCAGTGGTGCTGTTCCCGCAGGAGGTCGCGCCCGGCCTGTACGACCGGGTTTACGGCTGCTGCGAACGGGCCGGGATCGACGTGCAGCACGCGCTGCAGTCATCACAGCTTTCGTCCTCTCTGAGCATGGTTTCCGCCGGCGGCGGCTTCGCGCTGGTACCGAAATCCATGGCGGCCATTTCTCCGCCGAATGTTACCTACCACGTACTGAGATCACCGGCGCTTTACACCGATATCGCGCTCTGCTGGCGACGCTTTGAACGCTCGCGAACGGTGAAGCGGTTTCTGGCGATGATGAGTGAGGGGTAGCAGCCGGTTTGGTTGGTGGCTTTTGTAGGCCGGGTGAGGCGCAGCCGCCACCCGGCAACATAGCCTCCGTCGTCAAATCCAGACGTCGTTCTCTGCGGTGCGCTCCCCACCTTCGTGTCCGGTATTCAGGACCCCACACGGTTCTATCATCATCATTTTTACCGTCGTTTCAGCAGACGTTTTATGTTCAACGCCTTTTGGCACAACGTACATTTCCCCTGGATTGACGAGCACATGTCCGTCAAGAAAATCAATACGTAACACGCCCTCGACCACGATGAATGCCTCATCGGTTTCAGGGTGCGCGTGCCATATAAAATCACCCGATATTTTGACGATTTTAAACTGATAGTCATTCATCTGAGCGATGACTTTCGGCTGCCAGTGCGCGTCGAAGAGAGAGAATTTATTGTCTAAATTAACAGGACTATACATTGCGACACTTCCTATGGTTGAGAAGCATCCAGGATAGAATAAGGCCGGCGTGCCGGTCTTGAACGATCGTGCAAATCAGGCAGGATGACCTTTAATGAATTTTTGCCAGCGCCCCGGCGACATACCCAACGTTTTGATGAACTGACGAGTCATGTGACTTTGATCTGAAAACCCCGCTGCAGCGGCAGCCTCAGCAAGCGACAGGCCCGCCTGAATCAGGCGTCGACTGTATACAAGTCGACGCATGGTCACATAGCGATAAGGACTCGTTCCATAAAGCGCACGAAAATCCCGGCTGAGGCTCCAGCGATCTCTGCCACTGACGGCGGATAAAGTATCCAGCGTAATATTGTGAATGAATCCAGTGTGTATATATTCGCGCGCGCGTTCTGCGGATTGATAATCCACCCGATTCCGGCGAAAACGTTGTCCTCCCACGACGGCGAGCGTGTGGGCGAGATCGTAGAGCGCATCGTCTTCTTCCAGCGTATCGAAAGATTCTTCCGGCGCTTTTAACAGCGGTTCGGTCGCTGCAAAAAGCCGGGGATCGGATGAAATTCCGCCGGGAATAAACGGCAAAGGTTTTCCGCCCAGGATTTTTTGAATTAACGCCGGATCGATATACAACATCCGATACTGGAATCCGTCGTTCGTTCCCGCCTCTCCGTCATGTATTTCGTCAGGGTGCAGGACCATTGTCCCGCCCGGCAGGCTATGTTGTTTACTTCCCCGATAGTGAAAACTCTGCACCCCGGATAAGGTCCGGCCTATGGCATAAGTGTCGTGACGATGCGGCTCATAGCCATGCCCGCTGAAATACGCCTCTATGCGCTCTATTTTTCCGGGTTGTTGCGCCAGTCTGACCCAGTCTTTGTTAGCTTTTGCATTCGACATATATGACACCTGATGCCCTGTGAGGGTGAAACAACACCATAAACGCATCGGGTGCAGTTTGGAAAGTTGTTGCAGGCAACGCGGGGTCGGATCCAGGACTTTGCTGTTTTATTGATATACGCTCCGGAACTACGTTTTCCTGGTAATTGTTTGCCGCATGCCATCTGTTACTCTGACAGAGTGCAAAGGATGACAAGGACGTGAAATGCTGAACCCCGGATTCGTTACCCGCAAAGCGCTTGCTCTCTGGCGGGATGTCCCTGCTTTTTTACCCCAGTTTCAGTTCCATGAGAAACATCGAGCGGTCATTCATACTTCCAACCCTGAAAATATTCTGCCGTTGATTGCAAGCTTTGACGTCCAGCAAGACCCCGTCATTCGGCGGCTGATGTCTTTGCGGCAATTACCGCAGAAATTTCTGCACAATCAGCAGACTAACTCGACGGGCAACTTTGGGCTGCACAGTTTTACGCTGTTGCACAGCTCAGCATCCGAGCTCTGCTTTGGCTTAAGAGGGCAATTCTGGCGGACAGATTTCGGTCTGGAAAACGCGCCCGATGCGATTGCTTTTCAGGCACCCGCCGGGCCGGGCAGCGCAAAACTGTTGCTGCGCTACCAGGTAGCGGAACTGGCGCCAGGTCAACATGAACTCTGTACTGAGACCTTCGTCTATTGTCCGGACAAACGTACTCAACTCAAAATGGCGGCCTACTGGCTGGCAATACGGGCAGGGAGCGGCTGGATCCGTAGAAGGACGCTGGAGGCTGTCAGGTTGCATGTTGAAAATCAGAAGTGAGGGATTCCTGTGAAATGCCCTGAGCACTGGAGGTTTTGATGACTATACGAGTTATTACATTTTTGCTCATACTCGGCGCATTTGCTGTAAATGCAGCTGGTGGCGGTAATGGTGGGGATGGTGGGGATGGAGGAAATGGTTCGGATGGAGGAAACGGTTCGGATGGCACCGTCTCAGCTCCGGGCCGTGCGGGTTGTCCGGGCGGAACAGATCCGGACGCGTCGGGAAAATTTTATCTTCCAGGAACAAAACAGCAATGCAATCCCGGGAAGCAGGATGCCGTGAAAAGCGCCATGCAATCAGATGCAGAGTGACAGTATGCTAACCCATCCTGACTCCACACCCTCACTTGCCTCCTGCTTCAGGCATTAATACCTGCGGCGGAATACGCAGACCTAGACTTTCTCCTCCGCACGCAATGCGGCCTGCACAGCGGGCCGGGCACTGATTTTTTCCCTGTACGCCAGTAGCGCGGGCCAGTCGTTGAGTTCAATTGAGAAGAATGTGCACCATCCCAGCACGGTGAAAAGATAGGCATCTGCCACGCTGAATGCCGATCCCGTCAGATAAGCGCTAGTGGAGAGCGTTTCCTGAAGAAAACTGAACCGCCTGAACAGCTTCTCACGAAAAATCGATTTGGCCTCTTCCGGCAACATATTGTTGAAGAGAGGTGCCAAACCAGCGTGTATTTCGCTGGTGATAAAGTTTAGCCATTCCTGAAGCCGCACTCGCTCCCAGCTGTCTGCTCGCGGTGCCAGCCCACTTTCTGGCTTGAGGTCTGCCAGGTACTGCAAAATGGCTGGCCCCTCGGTCAGGATTTTCCCGTCATCCAGCTCAAGCGCTGCGACATAACCTTTGGGGTTGATGGTCAGGAAGTCGCGCCCGTCAGCGGTAAGCTTGCTCCTGTTGTCCACTTTAATCAGTTCAAACTCAATCGCCAGTTCGCAAAGCACGATATGGGGTGAGAGTGAGCAGGTATCCGGGGCGTAATAGAGTTTCATAATCTCTCCGTTAAAGCGGCTGTGTGATGAAGATTCGGTTTGCATCACTGTGCTTAAAACCGATCTCGCTGTAAAATTAATGATTCATAAATTAGCCATTAGCTGAGCTACTGATACCCATGATGAATCTTTTACACTGGCGCTTACTGGTTGCAGTGGCCGATGCAAGTAATATTTCTCGTGCCGCTGAAGAGGTTGGCATGACGCAGTCGGGTGCCAGCCAGGCGATCGCTCAGTTAGAGGCCTCATTAGGATTTGCGATATTCACGCGAGAGCGACGCCACATCGGCGTGACTGCCCTGGGCGAGCAGGTTGTCAAAGAAGCAAGGAGTATGCTGGCGCGGCTGGATGCCATCCGTGCACTGGCGGATGAGAGCCGGGGGCTGAGCGGCGGGCGCATTCGTCTTGCCAGTTTTCCTTCGGTGACATCCACATTTTTGCCCGGACTACTGCGCGATTTTAAGCGCCTGCATCCTGAAATCGAGGTGGTTGTACTGGAAGGGACGGACCAGGAAGTCGAAGAGTGGCTGGCGGCAGATACGGTTGATCTGGGCGTGGTAATGAACCCTGTTCCCGGGCGTGCTGAAGCGCTCCTGGGACAAGATGCGTGGGTCGCGGTGCTGCCAGCCAGTCACCGTCAGGCTCGCTATGCGCGTTCGCGGGGCATCACCCTTGAGGAACTGGCAGACCAGCCCTTCGTGCTCGCAACCGGCGGTTGCGCCGTTAATGGAAAAAGCCTGATGGAACAGGCAGGCTTGCGGCTGTCTGACGTACGCGTGACCGTCCGGGACTGGATCAGCGCCTGCCTGCTGGTACGCGAAGGCATGGGCGTCGCGCTTATACCAGAATCCGCCCTGCCGGTTGAATTACGCGGTTTGTGCGTCGTGCCCGTGACGCCTTCGCTGTACCGTGAGTTTGGGGTGGTTTGTTCGGCGGCGAGCAAATCCTCCCGAGCAACTCAGACGTTATTGGAAGTGTTGCTCAAAATGAAAAGGTCTGCGTAAGGAGTTACGGCGGTGCAAACTGTGCCCGGCGGCGCTGCGCTTGCGCGGGCCTACGGTTCGTGTCGCGGGGAGGTTTGGTGTTTGGTTTTGTAGGCCAGGTAAGGCGTAACCGCCACCCGGCAATGCCCTTCTGGAAGCCGCCTCGCAAACCTGCAAGCAACCTTATGTAATTCATAGGCATCCCTTTTCATCCCTTCTTCACGGTCGTAAAGTGCCTGCGTTGCGGCACATCCGTAACCGGGCGTAGGAACCCGTTAGCATAACATGACATTTTTTTGCACAACGAGGATGCTAAATGGCTACTACACCTAACTTTTCTTATGCGCTCTCTGAAGAAAGCGCTGTTCATCACCTCATCAATCTTCAGCTTTGCGATTCCGCAGATCTCTTCGAACTGGCTGACACCTGCGCCGCCTGTGTGAGCGTGCTGGTTGAAACTGACGATCCCGTGACCTTTTCCATTCTTTGCGAGCGTTTGCTGGCGCTGCTTAAACGCCTGCGTGAACGTTGCGATACGGAACTTCCCCCACATCTGGTTGAACGGCTCATCGCGGGGGAGAAGATCGTTTCCTGCGTGCCGGACTGCTGGCAGGAGACGGCGTTGCAGGTGGATTATGCTGTGGCGTTAACGCTGGCGGTGATGGGCGGGACACTGCCTGCGAGCGTGGTGAAAGAACTCATCGGGCTACTGCATGATATGGTCTGGCTGTTGGCGGAGTTTGTGAAGGAGCCTTATATAACGGCGCGCTGAGGTGGGTAATGGGAGGCCGGAGTTCTGCTAGATAAAAAGCAGAATTTCGACCTTACGCAAAGTAAAAAGTTAATGTTGAATGTCTGTTAAGAGCGAGAAGCGGACATTAAAATCTGCTTCTCCAAAAAATTTTCAGGGTCTTAGCGATATTTTCAGCTCAAACACTATTCACAATGCGGACTTGAGTTCTCTCATTTTCTATCGTACAGAACAACTAGTTTGATGCATCACAAGCTAATTCTCTTTTATTAATTTCAGGAAATTACAGAGATTGGCAATTTTAGATTTGCATTCAAGAATGGCTATTGCTTTCTTTATTTCTTTGCATTTATTTAATTTTGAATTTAATAATAACATTTCAAAATTATTTATCAGCTTATTTTGAGGTTCTGAGCAGCGCAGCTTATATAGTTTAAACAACCCAGTTCTTTGATAGTCATATCCATATTTTGACAAAAAGGCCATCAGGATAAAATGGAAACAGTTAATTAAATGCCATTTATTGCAAGATTTGTCACTCATTATGGCGGATATATACTTGCAAACCTGTGTATAGTCTAATTCAGGATCTGATTTAGATTTAAATTCTGAATAATTAATAACTCCTGTAGGCGTAATCATTTTTTCCACAATGCCAATAAGGTCATCCTTGAAAAAATGGTCTACAGCATGCTCATTGTCATAACCAGTCCCACTCAACATCGAAGCATCGCAAAATATATTTAGCATGGTTTTAATATACTTTACAAAATAAAGATCGTTCTTTTCTGAAAGGGTTACATCTAAATATATCAACTCTCTTTCGAATTTTACACACCATGCATAAAATGCTAAAAATCGATAACAAAAAGTTTGCAGGTAATATTTATCACCAATTGATTCATTGTTTTTAAAATTATGCCATCCTTTAGTGCAATTTACTGAAAAATTCCATAGCCTATGATTCAATGACTCAGCTGAATCGAGTAAAGGCATTTTATATTTTGATATCGCCTCTTTTATTTTCTTCTTTTGTTCGTAGCTATGTTCAACTTTGATTTTGTAAACAAGTAAATACTTATTCCATAAAGGTGTGCATAGACCTTTTATAAAAAATAATAAAACCGTAACTAATGCAGATACTAGTGCCGCCATAACAGCAGGAGCTGAAGTTATTTCAGACATATAGAACCTTATTGAATGTTTATTCTGCCATCTGTTTGTATGTAAGATATTAATATAAAAACGCTCTTATCACAATAGAGTAAATAATTCCTCTCCTGCTTTTACAGCCAGTATCATCTGTAACTTAGGCTCAATTCAGTACATGACGATCCACTCCCTGAAAATTAGCATTATGAGTTGCTGTCAACGTCTGCTTCTGGCACGGCGCGGACGAGATAGCGTTGCTGAGGGCTCCTTGTGAGCGAGAAGTAGATGCAACTAGGGTGGCGTAAGTCCAATTTGCTAAAAACAGAGTATAGAAGCCAGTTCAAATCATGGATGCCCAATCGGCGTATTGGTAGTATTCCGGGGCTTTGTTGAATAAATAAGATTTCGTGCGAACGACCCTGTAGCTGGCTGGATTTTCAGGCAATACGCACGCTTTCTGGCATCCCAGCCTTTGTCATCCTGTTCAACGCACGCACCATGGCCATAGCTTCCGCTACCTGACCATCGTAGTCACGCAGCGTCAGTGAATCTCCCAACAACTGCTTCATTCTGTACATTGCCGTTTCCGCTATCGAGCGACGGTTATATTCCGTTGTCCATTTCCACCGTGCATTGCTTCCGCTCAGCCGCTGATTAGCAACGGCACGGTTGCGGTCTGCGTACTCACCGGGCCAGTAACCTGCTCCTTTTCGGGGAGGAATAAGCGCGCTGATTTTTTTGCGGCGCAGTTCATCGTGACAGAGCCGGGTATCGTAAGCCCCGTCTGCCGCGGCTGCCCTGATTTTTCTGTGAGTCTGCCGGATAAGGCCCGGGAAGGCTTCTGAGTCCGTGACGTTATTCAGCGACAGGTCTGCACAGACAACTTCATGTGTGTTGCTGTCAACAGCAAGATGCAACTTTCGCCAGATACGACGGCGCTCTTTGCCGTGCTTTCTGACTTTCCATTCGCCTTCACCAAAGACCTTCAGCCCGGTGGAATCAATCACCAGGTGTGCGATTTCACCCCGGGTGGACGTTTTGAAACTGACATTAACCGACTTTGCCCGCTTACTGACACTGGTGTAATCCGGGCAGCGCAACGGAACGTTCATCAGGGCAAAAATGGAATCAATAAAACCCTGCGCAGCCCGCAGGGTCAGCCGGAATACGCGTTTAATCACCAGAACGGTGGTGATGGCGAGATCAGAATAGCGCTGGGGCCTTCCTCGTGATGAAGGCGTTGCCGACTCATACCAGGCCTGAATCGCCTCATCATCCAGCCAGAAAGTGAGGGAGCCACGGTTGATGAGAGCTTTGTTGTAGGTGGACCAGTTGGTGATTCTGAACTTTTGCTTTGCCACGGAATGGTCTGTGTTGTCGGGAGGATGCGTGATCTGATCCTTCAACTCAGCAAAAGTTCGATTTATTCAACAAAGCCGTATTCCGGTACAACGGAAAATGCCATTCAAAGGTGAACTATGGGTACTGTAATTTCTCTTGAAGTGTCAGGAATGGAGCTAGATTGGAGTAAGAACTCGCTGGGTATAGATCATGGAGCCCTGTTTCAAAGTGCCGATCATCACGTCAAACCACTAAATGAAGATCAAATAGAGGAAGGAGAGGACTTCGACACTCCTAATGGCATCCTTTGTCGTACTGTGTTGCGTAAGCCTTTGGAGCAAGTTGCCTACCGATTGGAATTGTTGGGTTTCACCCTTGAAAATATACGCTATGAGTATGATCTCATGGCTAAAGATTCAGTTGAATACCAAGAGGAATTTAACGAATCCTGTCCAGAATATGCAAAGCCAATTAGTAACATGATGAGCTTTGATGAATTCGTCAACTTTATCAAGAGCGTAAATATTAGCGAACTTAACGATGATTATATTAACTTAAAAGATAGGGAAAAAGAACGCGAGCTTATCATGGGCCGATTTAATAATTATGAATTATTAAGCAGGATACCCCAATACGACAATATCTTTGATAAGGCATGGTCTGAAAAGACTGCTTTTGGGACTTTAGTTAGCATACTACATCCATATTCAGTGATGCGACTTTTGGCCGAAAACCCAAATAATCATAAAGAATTCGTCACTTGGGATTACGGAGATCTAGTTTCTGCTGGTTATGCTAATATAAAAGATATTCAGGTAAATGCTCACAGACGTGCCAAGTTCCTGATTGCCACCGAGGGAAGCACCGACTCCAACGTCATCAAATACGCACTGCACCTCTTACGGCCTGATATAGAAGATTTTTTTCACTTTATCGACATGAGTGAAGGGTACCCGTTCACTGGTTCAGGAAATCTGGTTAAGTTCGCTGCTGGGCTCGTAAAAATCGACATTCAAAACCTGATTGTTTTCGTGTTAGATAATGATTGCGAAGGGATTGAAGCATATGACAAAATCCGCAAACTCGCATTACCTCCCAATATTAGCTGCATTCATCTTCCTGATCTTCCTCATTTCAATCAATTTCCAGCTATTGGTCCTCACGGCGTTACCTATGAAAACATCAATGGCCGAGCTGTAGCGATTGAATGCTATCTGGATCTAAGATTTTCTGATTATGATGAAGCGAAAATCCGGTGGTCAAATTACAAAAAAGAAAGTGATGCTTATCAAGGAGCGCTGGAAAATAAAGACTATTACACGAAAAAATTCATGAAACTAAAACCAGGAAGTAAGAATTTTAGCAATTATGATTTTGCCAAACTCGCTATTGTCTTGGATGAATTAATAAAAGCGTGCTCAAAAATCTCATCAGAGATTAGAAAAAATGAAGTAGATGTTCAATATCCAGACTAAAAAGGCCGCATGCGCGGCCTGTATGAGTTAGCCGATATTGCGATGGCCTATGAGGTACATCACTCTCTGGTAATGTTCCAGCCGGTTGCGGTGAAGTTGTAATCCCTGCTCCCAGGCAATATCTGCAACCCTCTCCGCATCGGATCCGGTGCGCTCATTTTCGCCCCTTGATTGCCAGAGTTTCAAAATCTCAGAATTCACGTTCATTTTCTGTTTCCTGTGTGTTTGGGAACATTCAACGTCGTGTCACGACTGTGGGAACACCAACATAATTTGGTGCAGGCAACGAAATATCCTCATCCACTGTTAACGTGAACTGAAGGTTTGACCGTTCCCGGTTGATTAACACATTTTGATGTCAGCAATGTCCGCTCCTAGCATGAAGCGGCCCCACCGTTCACACGTTTCCATATAATATTGGTGGAGAATCTGAACAAATTCTAAGCCTATAGCCCTCTGGTAGAGATACTTACCATCAAATCGATAAATACGAAAAAGAGTCTCTGGAGTTTGCAGAATTTAATGCTTGTATTATCAGCATTCCGTCAGACGTTGCATTATTGAGAACGCTTATGGATCAGTATCAACTCACTCAGAGCAATTTCGAAAATGCGATTGGAAAGAAGTCTCTGATGAATAGGATCCTGAGCGGACAGCGCACGTTAACTCTGGATTATATGCAAGCGCTGACGAAGCGTTTTGGCGTGCAGGTGAGAGCTTCTGTGGAAAATGGATTAGGATGGCATTTGTTATGAAAAAATTGACGCAGCCATCCTATTCACCATTAAATTTTGGCTCAACACATGTGCCCTCTATTCGAAATGGCCTGCCTGCATCATTTTAAAGAACAGGTGCTAAGATAGCCATGTAGTGGCTAAAACCTTACGGTAATTGTAGCGGCACATCACTGCCATCAAACATTTCCCTTAAATACTTTGCAAGCGATTTAGAATCTTTTGCAGCAGGAATGACCACGTGATATTCGCTGATGCCAATTTTTTTTGCGGCATCATCATTAAGTACGATCACAAGTTTGTCATCTGTGAGTTGAACGGAACGAATAGAGTCTGTTAACTCATATTCCGTTGACTCACTCTGGAATCCAATACATTCGTTAACAGGTAACTCATCCTCATCGAATCGTCCGATAATGATAAAGTTTTTAGGATCATAGTCGTCATCTCCTACCCCAATGGTAAGAACATCGTCTTCTTCAGTGCAATTGATACACGTTGCAGCAAAATTTTTAACATTACGCATTCGCTATCCTCATCCTGAGCAGTTTTTTCGCCTGGCTGATTTTTTACCAGAAGCCTGCCATTCATTAATCTGACCAGTATCGGAAGGCCAGTTGTAGACGACATCTGCGCCAGTATTCAATTTAAAGGTGTTCATTTTACCACGACATGATGTACACGGTGGATACTGTCCATCGATAACCAGTTTATCCCCAGGCGACGCTATCTGATCAAGTTCTCTGGTGATTCTTGCTTCCGTGTGTGTTGCCAAGGAACTTTGTGGGAAGCCCAGAGCTTTTTCCTCTGGAGTCATGTTCCCGCTCTGCCAAATACCTTGAGCTTTGACATTACCCTCACTGTCAAAAAGCGTTGCATGGGCGGTATGAGTGCCTTTGCCAGTGCCAAATGACAACCCAAGCGGATCAATCCACCCCAACGGGTTCGGCGCATACTGATAAAGGTTCCACCCGCCATTCAACCCAATCGGATCCTGCACAATAAACCGCCCGACCTGCGGGTCGTAGTAGCGGAACAGGTTATAGTGCAGTCCCGTCTCACCGTCAGCGTACTGTCCGGCATAGCGAAGCGGCTGGTGTGCCATCGCCGTGCGATTTACGACTCTCGAGAACCCTTCGCTCTGATGGCGCACCTCGCCAAAGCTGCCGTACTGCCCGCTCCAGCGCACTGCGCCATGCTCGTCGGTCACCTCCAGCGGCGCGCCGTTCAGGTCGGTGTTGAACCAGTAAATCTCACCGCTGCTCTGGTCACGAAGGTGATCCACACGCGCCAGCGGGCTCCATGCTTCATTCGGGTCGTAAATATAGGTGCTGCACTGCCCGGCGTTCTGCTGCTCCTGCAGCAGGCGGTAGCCCTGCCACAGGAAGCGGGTGTCGCTGGTGCCATGCGCTGTGGTGACGATTTTGCGCGTACGGCGACCCAGCGCGTCATAGTGATAGCGCGCCTCAAAGCGCCCTTCCGGCCCGGTTCCGCGGGCGGATACCAGACGGTTCTCGGCGTCATAGACATAATGCTGCTCATACAGCCCGTTGCGGCGGCTGACCAGGTTGCCCCAGTGGTCGTATTTCATAAACAGCGCCTGCCAGTGCTGCAGGCGGTTATCCGTCACCGGTACCGCGTCGTCATTGGCAGCGAGGTTATCCGCGGCGTCATAGCTGAACTGCGCGCGGCTGTGCCCCTGTCGGGCCTCGTAGTGCTTCAGCAGACGCCCTTCGGCGTCGTAGCCGTAGTCCACCTCTCCGCGCAGGGTGTCGCTGACGCCGGAAAGCTCACCGCGCGCGGTGTAGCGATACAGGCGTTCCAGTAGCGTCTGCTCCGGCAGGGTCACGTTCGTGCTCAGTTCGCTGCGCTGCAGGGTGCGTCTGCCGAGGCTGTCATACTGGCGGAGCTGCTCGCGCGCGCCCTGAGTGCGGCGAACTTCACGGTGCAGGCGGTCGCGGGTGAACTCGGTCACCAGCTGCTGTCCGAAGCGGATAGCGCTGACGTGGCCGGAGCCGTAGTGCAGCCAGGCCAGCTTTTGCTCGCCGGGCAGCGTCAGGCTGGTCAGATTGCTCAGGGCATCCCATTCGTAACCGACCGCGCCGTTAATGCCGGATTCGCTCAACACGCGTCCGGCGGTATCGTGGCGGTAAACGATCTCATCGCTTTCGATACCCAGAGCAACGCCCTCAGCTGTCGGCGTACGGCGGATGCGGGTGATTTGACCGCTCAGGTCGCGGAAGTAGCGGTACTCCGCGTGACGCTGAGTGCGTCCGATCAGCAGCCCGCTGTCGTCATAGCTGAACTGCTGGACGCGACGGGCGATACCGCCATCGGCGGCAGGCCGTCCGTTTTCTTCGAGCGCGCAGAGGAACCCTCGCGCATCCCATTCCATATGGCGCACGGTCTCGTCCGGGCGCGTTTCGCTGAGCGGGCGACCCACGGCGTCGTAGGTGAAGCGGTATTCCGCCCCGTTGCCGTTATCGAGTCGCAGCAGGTTACCGCGCGGGTCATAGCGCCACTGGCGCACGCGGCCAATACGGTCGGTAAGGCTGACCGGGAAGCCGAGCGCGTTATAGGCCCAGCTCACCTCGCTTTCCAGCGGGTCGCGCCAGCCCGTGAGCTGGCCGCGTTCGTTCCACACCAGCGACTCGCGGCTGCCGTCCGGATGGATCACGGCGCTCAGCAGCCCGGCACGGCTCCACTCCCGCCGCGTGGTATTCTCTTCTGCATCCTCGCTGGCAATCAGCTGCCCGAAGCGGTCGTAGGTGAAGCGGGTCACGCTGCCGGAGCAGTCGGTGCGCTGCGTCAGCAGCCCCTGGTGATTCCAGACAAGGCGCACCACGCCGCCGATGGCGTCGGTGATGCTCTCCGGCAGGTTTTCTTCATTGTCGGGATAGCGATACGCGGTGGTGCTACCGGCCGGATCCGTTTCCGACAGCAGGCGACCGCGAAGGTCGTACATTGACTGCGATGAGGTGCCGTCCGGGTACACCGTGCGGGTGATGCGGTCGGTCAGGCGATGCCAGTGATACTCCGTGCGGCGACCCGCCGGGTCCGTCTCGCTGGTCATACGGCCATATTTGTCCCACGTGCTGCGGCGCACCGCACCGCCGGGCAGAATGACGTCGCAGAGCTCGCCGTCGCGGTAGACAAACGTCGTCTGGCGACCATCGTAATCCGTGAAGCGCGCAACGTTGTCGTCGTCATCCACCAGCCAGTGCGCCTGCGCGCCGTCGTCGCGGATGGCCCGACGGATGCCGTTATCAAAATCATATTCGAACGTCAGCTGTTCACCGCCGCTATGGCGGAAGCCGACCACGCGAGGCAGGCCGTCAATTTCGCGCCAGCGGTATTCACTCAGCAGGCCGTTGGCGTCCTCGTGGGCGCTCATCAGCCCGTCCTGCCAGCGGAAGCGTCGGCGCACGCTACCGCCCCGGCCGGTCACACAGACCAGCCGGCGCTGTTCATCATAAGCGTAACTGACCAGGCAGATCTCGTCATCCAGCCAGGCGCTGGCGAGTCTGTCACGGTCGTAGCGGCAGACCACGCGCTGACCCGCGCTGTCGGTCAGGGCATGCAGGGTATTATCCGCATTCCACTCGAAGAGAATATCGTTGCCGCAGGGCTCAGAGAGGCGCTGGAGCAGTGACGGGGCATCATCCTGCAGCGGCGCATAATGCCAGCGCTCGCCGCTGACGTCATACACCGACCAGCTGTCGTCAGAGTGATGTTCAAGCCAGCTTTTTTCGCTTTCGCAGTAGGTGCGCAGCCCTTTCGGGACCTTCGGGAAGGCGACGTAATCGCCAGACGGTGCGCGCCACACCAGGCCGTCCTGATACGGCTCCAGGCGGCTTTCCCAGAACAGGCTCCAGCCGCGGCCCAGTACGCTGTCGCCGGGGTTGCCGCTGCGCCAGTAGCGCTGCCAGCGCACCGGCAGACGGGAAGGCAGGACGAAATCCAGCTCGTCATCCCCGCTGAGAAACTTCTGTCCGCTGACAATATCCACCGGGCGGGCAATGATCCCCGCCGCCGCCACGCCGGTCATCAGCGTGCCGGCGCGGCAGGCGATACGGGCCAGCTTATTAATGCCAGGGATTTTGCCCAGCAGCTTAGACAGCGCCCCGACTTTGCCGGCCGCACCGCCCCAGCCGCCGATAAGCCCGGCGAACAGCAGGGTAAGATCGGAGACTTTGTAGAGCCACTCCGGGACTTCAGACTGAATGGGCAGGGTTTGCTGCGGATCGCCGCCGATGATGACGTTGTCCGAACCGGTCATCACCTTCGCGTCGCAGGTGGTTCGATCCCCGATACGGGCCGCAGGCAGACCGTTAATAGAGACCCGCGAGGAGCCTTCGGCCATCTGCTGCGAGCCGTCGTCAGAGCACTTCACCGCGCTGTCCGTGGCCATGGCGGCAGGTTTACCGTTGATAAACACATTGGGCGAGCCGGAGGTGATGACGCCTTTCTTCGTCATGCTGGATGCCCCGGCGTCCGCGATGCTGTCCCGGGCGGCGGTCGCCAGCTCCCCGGTGTAATACCCCACGGCCAGGCTGGCGCCGACGAGCAGGACGCCCACACCAAGACAGGATGCGCCAAGGCCGGCAATAAACATGGCCCCCGCCAGAATCCCCCCTGCGGCGGCAATCAGACCACCGACAATCGTTCCGCCAATCATCCCGGCCAGCGCACCGGAGTGGCCGATATCATCACCAACGCGTGCTGCTTCAAACATAACAACGATCCCTGAAGTTACTGGTGGAAGCGGAAGCTCCTGAGAAGTTCGCCAAACAGCGCGCTGTCGGCATCGTCCAGCACGTGCGTGCAGGTCATGGTGAACACCAGAATTTTATGGCTGTCGACAGTAAACACGGCCTGCTGCTGCCAGACGCGTTTCCCGTCGCGCAGGTAGCTGGCATGGACAATTTCACCCTGTAAAAGGCTGTCGCCAAGCGTCGCGTCGCTGCGCTCACCCTGCTTCCAGCCTTTGATGTGTTTTTCCATCAGGGCGAGCTGGCGATCGATATACGCGGCAAGCGTTTCGCCGGGGTTGAGGGCATCGCGGGAGATATTGAACGCTGGTGCATCCGCCGCGGGCGGCGCGAATACGTTTACGGTACGATCCTGATAGCCATCAGGAAAGTTGATCAGTCCTTCACTGAAAAGGCACTGCGAAGATGGTTCTGACATTGAGCGGGTCCCACCACATTTTTTCAGAAGCGGTAAGTTTCGCATATGTGTTTAAGGCTGACTATCCCCAGATTATTGCCCCACCGACCATGCGGGAGTGCTCCAGTTCTCTGTACCGATATCGCACGGTTTCTTGTGAGGCTGATATGAGGAACATGGACGATAATTTTGCGTTCTGCGATACTGATTTACTCACCCGCAAGCATAAAAAAACATCGCCATGACCACACCGACCGCCGATACATTCCAGCTCACACTGAAAAAAATACTGGCGCTCAAACCGCAGGAGAACATTCAACGCCTGCTGGATGCCCTGCTTCCGCAGGCTGAAAAGATGCTGGTCCGCCGTCCACGGAGTTTTTATAAAAATGGTCCGGAGATCTATCTGCTGACCGAAGGTCATTTCTGGCTTCACCGTAAGCAGGATGACCTGGAACTCAGTATGGCCACCGCGCCACATATCTTCGGGCTTGCTGAGATACTGATGCCTCTGGGCGACACGACCTACGTTCGCTTTGCACCTGAGAGCGAGGTTTATGTGCTGTCTGGCCAAAAAGCGCAGCAGGTATTCAGTGAGCAGCCCTTGCTATGGCAGGATGCCGCGACCGTACTGGCGTTTCATCTGCACTTCTCCACCTGGCGAGACCTGCATCTGCTTAACGACAATGCTTACGATACTGTCCGTGGTAAGCTGCTGGAACTGGAGTTAAAAGACGATGACTTTCGTCAGGCACGCTCCATCCTCAGTTATATTCAGTCCACCACTAAGCTGTCCCGCAGCACAGTCCTGCGGATCCTCAAAGACCTGACCGAAGGCGGCTACGTGGAAGCGCAGCGAGGGAAACTGATCCGTATTGTTCACCTTCCGCTGCGCTATTAAGTGCTATTTTTTACGGGCCACCAGCCTCATCACCACCACGTAAAACACCGGGACGAAGAAGATGGCGAGTAACGTGGCACTGATCATCCCGCCCATCACCCCAGTACCGACGGCATTCTGGGCACCGCTTCCTGCACCATCGCTGATCACCAGCGGCAGGACACCCAGAATGAAGGCCAGCGAGGTCATCAGGATCGGTCTCAGTCGCATGCGTACCGCCTGCAACGTGGCCTCCAGCAGAGGGATCCCCTCTTTTAGCATCAGATCCCGGGCAAACTCGACGATCAGGATAGCGTTCTTCGCCGACAAACCGATGGTGGTCAGCAGCCCAACCTGGAAGTAAACATCATTGTTCAGGCCGCGCAGCATGGCCCCTGCTAGTGCGCCAATGATACCCAGCGGCACCACCAGCATCACGGCGAACGGAACGGACCAGCTCTCATACAGGGCAGCAAGGCAGAGGAACACGACCACCAGTGAGATGGCGTACAGCGCGGGAGCCTGATTGCCCGACTGCTGCTGTTGCCAGGACATGCCGGTCCACTGATAGCCAAACCCGGTTGGCAGTTTGGCGGCCAGTTTTTCCATCAGCATCATTGCCTGCCCTGAACTGCGCCCGGGTGCAGGCTCACCCAGAATCTCCATGGATGACTGGCCGTTGTAACGCTCCAGGCGTGGTGAACCATATTCCCAGCGGGCGCGGGCAAATGCCGAGAACGGTACCATCTGGTTGTGGTTCCCCTTGACGTACCAGCTGTTGATGTCATCCGGAAGCATGCGATACGCCTGATCGGACTGCACGTAGACTTTTTTCACTCTCCCCCTGTCGAGGAAATCGTTCACGTAGGTGCCACCCAGTGCAGTAGAGATGGTGTTATTGATTGCGTCATTGCTCACGCCCAGTGCTTCCGCTTTTTGCTGATCGATATCCAGTTTCAACTGCGGGGCATCTTCCAGCCCGTTTGGCCGGACTTTGGTCACCACATTGGGGAACTTACGCGTCATCATCAGCAGCTGATTTCGCGCCTGCGTCAGCGCGGCATGGCCACGGTTGGCTTTGTCGATCAGCTCAAAGTCGAAGCCAGTGGCGGTGCCCAAATCCGTAATGGCAGGCAGATTAAAGGCGAAAGCGACGCCGTCATGAATCGTGCGGGCAAACGTATGATTGGCACGTTGAATTATCGCCTCCACGCGGTTTGCGGCACCGTGACGCTGAGACCAGTCTTTGAGGCTGACAAAAGCAATACCGTTGTTCTGACCGTTGCCGTTAAAACCAAAGCCCGCCACGGTGAACACCGAATTCACATTCGCTGCTTCATTATGCAGATAGTAGCGCGTCACCTTATCCAGACTCGCCTGGGTCCGTGACTGCGTCGCCCCGGCAGGCAACTGCACCATGTTCATAAATACCCCCTGGTCCTCATCTGGCAGGAAAGAGGTTGGCAGGAAAACAAACATCGCGGCCATGCCGGCGACAATCAGCAGGTAAATTGCCATCATGCGCCCGGTCTTGTTGACGATGCGCGCCACACCGTTCTGATAGCGATCGGCATTGGTGTCGAACATCCGGTTAAACCAGGCAAAAAAGCCCCGCTGCGGCGCATGGTTGCCCGGCTTCAGAAGAGTGGCACACAGCGCCGGCGTCAGGATCATGGCCACCGTCACGGACAGTACCATCGCCGACACGATGGTGACAGAGAACTGGCGATAAATCGCCCCTGTCGAGCCGCCAAAGAAGGCCATCGGTACAAATACCGCGGAGAGAACCATCGTAATACCGACCAGTGCCCCCTGGATCTGCCCCATTGATTTGCGGGTCGCTTCGACGGGGGAAAGCCCCTCCTCGGTCATCACGCGCTCGACGTTTTCGACCACCACAATGGCATCGTCGACCAGCAGGCCTATCGCCAGAACCATCCCGAACATGGTCAGTGTGTTGATGGAGAACCCACAAGCGGCCAGCACCCCGAACGTGCCCAGCAACACCACAGGTACAGCAATGGTCGGGATCAGGGTGGCACGGATGTTCTGCATAAACAGGTACATGACCAGGAACACCAGCACTATCGCTTCAAGCAGCGTTTTCACCACATCGTGGATAGATATTTTCACAAACGGTGTGGTGTCGTACGGATATACCACCTTCATTCCCGCCGGGAAAAACGGTTTCAGCGTGTTAATTTCGGCTTTTATGGCTTTCGCTGTGTCGAGCGCGTTCGCGCCAGTGGCCAGTTTGATCCCCAGCCCAGCCGCTGCCTCGCCGTTGTATTCTGCGCTGGAGCTGTAGTTTTCACTGCCCAGCTCAACGCGCGCCACATCACGCAGGCGAACCTCTGAGCCATCTTCATTGACGCGCAGAATAATGTTACCGAACTGCTCCGGCGTGCTTAAGCGGGTCTGAGCGATGATAGAAGCATTCAGACGCTGGGATGCCGGAGCCGGTAACGCCCCAAGCTGTCCACCCGCAATCTGGTTATTCTGCGATTTGATCGCTTTTACAACCTCTTCCGTGGTGAGCTGGTAGTTGTTCAGCTTGTTCGGATCAAGCCACACGCGCATGGCATACTGCGCACCAAACAGCTGCACCTGCCCAACGCCCTGCGTCCGGCTGATCGGATCCTGCACGGTCGATGCCACATAATCGGCCAGATCGGCCTGTGTTAAGGCACTGCCCTTCTCACCGGTGAACCCGACAACCATCAAAAAGCTGCTGCTGGCTTTCTGAACATTAATGCCCATACTCTGCACCGTGGCAGGCAGAAGCGGCATCGCCAGCTGCAGCTTATTTTGCACCTGAACCTGGGCGATATCAGGATCGGTTCCGTTTTTGAATGTCAGCGTCACAGTGGCATTGCCCATCGCGTCGCTGTTGGAAGACATATACATCAGGCCGTCGAGGCCGTTCATCTTCTGTTCGATAACCTGCGTCACCGTGTCTTCCACGGTTTTGGCATCAGCTCCCGGATAGCTGGCGGTGATCTGCACAGCGGGTGGTGCGATAGTCGGATATTGCGACACAGGCAGCTTCAGGATCGACAGGCCACCGGCAAGCATCAACACAATGGCGATCACCCAGGCAAAAATCGGACGGCTAATAAAGAAGTTCGACATTATTTGCCCCCCGCACGATTGCCAGGTGCCCATGCTGCCATGCTGTCATCTTCGGTTGGCAAAACGGTCATCTCCGGTCGCAGCATCAGCTGACCTGTAACGATCACCCGGTCACCTGCCGATAACCCCGCCGTGACACGCCATTGATTACCCGTGGCCTGCGCAGCCTGAACGCGACGCATCTGCGCCCGGTTGTGGCTGTCCACCACCATCGCCGTTGCATCACCGCGCGGTGTACGGGTAATGGCCTGCTGCGGCACCAGCAAGGCATCGGTACGCATCCCTTCAGTGAGATGCGCACGGACAAACATTCCCGGCAGCAACGTGCTGTCAGGGTTTGGACACACCGCGCGCACCGTAATCGACCCTGTTGTTTGGTCAACAGTGACATCAGAAAACTCAAGCTGGCACTTACTGGGATACAGACGACCATTATCCAGCTGCAGCATGACGTCTGCCTGCCCGTTCTGCTGTGTGATCTGGCCTTTTGCCATCTCGCTTTTCAGCGCCAGAAAATCATCGCTGGACTGCGTCACATCGATATAAACCGGATCCAGTTGTTGCACCGTCGCAAGCGCTGAAGACTGACTGTCGGTGACCAGCGCCCCTTCGGTTACGGAAGATTTACCAATCATGCCTGAAATTGGAGAGGTCACTTTGGTGTAGTTGAGGTTGATTTGCGCCTGTTCGACCACCGCTTTCTGGGCTACAACCTGGGCATCAGCCTGCTGGGCGTTAGCCATCGCCGTGTCATAGTCCTGCTGGCTGACATAATGGGTTTTTATCAGCGCGCGGTAGCGGTTCGCCGTGAGATGCGCCTGAGTGGCCGCGGCGGTGGCTTTTGCGAGATCGCCTTTGGCACTGTTCAGCGCGGCCTGATAGGACGCAGGATCTATCTGATACATGGACTCGCCCTCATGTACATGACTCCCCTCCACGAAATTTCGCTTCAGGATGATGCCGCTGACCTGCGGACGCACATCAGCCACCCGAAATGCCGATACCCTACCTGGAAGTTCGGTTTGTACAGGCAGTGACTGGCTGCGCAGCGTAACCACACCCACCGGATGGGGAGCCTGTGCGCCGGGCGCAGGCGAATTGCGGTCGCACGCGGTGAGTATTAGAGAGCAGGATATGACCAGCCCTCCGAGTAAACGGGAATAATTGTTTTTCATCTCTTTAGCCTTTCAGTCCGAAGTTTGTTTTTTTTATATCGCCACGAACTATATCGGCCCGAATAAATAACGGGAGTGTCATTTGGTACTTTGTAAAAATTGACCTGAATAATCATTTCACCTTACTGTTTATTGCGTATCGTCAGATACGTTCCATCCTTGAAAGTCCGGTTTCTCTGCCACGGCATATTGGTGGCAGAGTTTTTTCGCCCCATAATTTCGGTGAAAGTTCCAAATGAGACTTTTTAAGGAAGCTATATCAGCTACAGTGAATACCACTTATTCAAATGGAGAAATATCCCATGAAATTTCCTACTATCATATTAGGCTTATCGACTTTCATCTTCTCAGGCATGACGCTGGCTGCGGAGCCACTGGCACCTCAACCAGAAACGTTTGGCAGCGTGTTACAGCTAGATAAATCGCAAAAAACGCAGCTCATTAACCTGCATGCTGATGCACAGGAGTGCATGAACAATATCGATGCAAGCCAATTTAATCCGCAGGCGTTTTTAAAAATGGTTAAAACGGGTAACGTGGATGAGAAAGTATTTAAGCAACAAATAGCGATCCAGAATGGACTGCATGAACAGGCGGCACATTGTCGAATTACGTACTACACCAATGTCAGTAAAATGCTCACACAGGAGCAAAAAAAGAAACTCGTGGAGATGTATAAGCAGCAGGCCGCAGGGTAATTTCGCAAACCTGTTATTCATCGTGTTGCAGGCCGGGAAAACACCCCGGCATGCTCTTTCCGGAAGCCGCCTCGCAATACTGCATCACATGGCCTGGCGGCGGGCGGAGTTGTGAAAGAGCAGAATTTCGGCCAAATACAACTCTATTTTCCTGGTAATTACCTGTGGTAAGCCATCTGTTACTCTGGCTGTGCTCACGGGAGGACAAGGAAAAGAGATGCTGAATCCAGGATTCGTTACCCGCCCTGACGCTATTCTGCCGTTAATTGCCAGTTTTGATATCCAGCAAGATGCCGTTATTCGGCGCTTAATGGCATTAAGGAAAATTCCACTAAAAATCCTGCGCAATCAGCAGGCTCAGGCAGCCGGTGATTTTGGCTTGCACAGCTTTACCCTGTTGAAAAGCTCGGCATCAGAGCTCTGCTATGGCTTAAGAGGACAATTCTGGCGGGCAGATTTCGGTTTGGAAAACGTGCCATATGCCAGTGCATATCAGGCGCCAGTTTCGCCGGGCAGCAGAGCGGATATGCTCTGACATCTCCTTTCTTCCCGTATAAGGATGCGCTACTCTCACCAGTGCGTTCTCGACCAGCACGGTTCGGAACCTGTCGGCTTGCCAGCAAAAGGATAAAAAATGAAAAAAATAATTCCAGAATATACACCCGTTGATTTATCGCGTTGGGCAAGAAAGGAGCATTTTGAGGTATTTCAGGGGTTTGCTCAAAGTACATTTAACCAAACGGTTCTGATAGACATTACCGCGCTGCTGAAACATATAAAAGAGGTTGGCTGGAAATTCTACCCTACGATGATTTTCCTCCTTGCTAAAATTGTCAACCGACATACGGAGTTTCGTATGGCCATAAAGCACAATGAGCTTGTCATTTGGAATGAAATTCATCCCAACTATACTATTTTCCATAATGAAACAGAGACCTTTTCGTCAATGTGGAGCCATTACGATGGCAATATTCAACACTTCCAGAATACTTATTCAGAAGACGTTGCACGTTATGGTAATAGCCTTGCATATTGGCCTAAGGAAGAGTCTCGGGAAAATATATTTTTCGTCTCGGCTATTCCCTGGGTGAGTTTTACCAGTTTTAATGTCAACGTTGCTAATATGCAGAACTTTTTTGCTCCGATGTTCACTCTCGCAAAATATTACGAACAAGATGGGAAAGTACTGTTACCTCTCGCTGTTCAGGTACACCATTCCGTGTGCGACGGTTTCCATGTGGCAAGACTGTTCAATGAATTACAAGAACTCTGTAATGACTTGCCACATCAATAGAAGGAAATAGGGGGTATATTAATCAGACATCAACGATCGATTCTGAATGCCCCGCAATGGATGCCAGCGCTCCCCTCTCTCTAAGACCGCTTTCTCCTTTATCCCGGACCTTCACTCCCTGCCGCCAGCAGTGGCACTACCACGTCGCTAATGGGAACCGGGATACCGTGCGCGCGACCATAACGTTGAATAACACCGTTACGAATATCCCACTCCAGCGGCCGGTTGGCCTGACGATCTGCGAGGATCGATGTGCCTAAATCGGCAGGTGCATGCTGGAAGTTTGTCAGGATCTCTTGTGCCACCTCATCGTCCAGGTTTGCCCCCTCGGCACGAGCGACGGCCAGCCCTTCACGCAAATACGCAAGCGCCAGCTCGCTAATATCCTCGCGAGAGAACATCCCGGCGCGACGATTGGCCAGCACCATCAGGCCAGCCACCGCATTTTGCAGCAGTTTGCGCCATGCCACACTGGAGAAATCTGCCGACAGTTCAACCGCACAGCGTGTGCCACGCAGGGCATCGACCACTCGTTGTGCCTGCGGGACATCCCGCAATGTCAGACGCGGTTTGGCGCGCAGCCATACTGAGGCATCCGGCTCACGCTGCGCCGGGAACCAGACCACCGACGGCAGTACCGTTGCGCCGTTGACCCACGACTCAAGCTGAGCTTTTTGCTCAACGCCATTTTGCAGGGCGCAGACCACGGTGTTTTCGTCACACAGCACGCGCAGCCATCCGGCGCTGTCGGCATTTTGCGTCGTTTTTACCGCCACAAAAACGAGATCAACGGGGAGTGTAATGATACTCGGATCCGTTAATACCGGACCGGGCACCACCGTTTCCCCCTCATCGTGACGCAAACGTAATTCCGGGTGCGCGGTGCGTCCGCACAACAGCGGCGTGCGGCCAGCGTCATGCAGCACTGCGGCAATGGTGGTCCCAATAGCACCGGGTCCAATCAGCGCAATGGTTGGATAGTCAGACATGAGTCACTCCCCTTTTGCTAAGCCTGCTAACAGTTATACCACCCTGAGACGAGCGCGCCACCCTCGTTGTCTATACTCAACACATAACAGACAACGGAGTGCGCCATGCCTTTACCCGATTTCCATTCCTCCGAACCTTTCACTCTTGGCATCGAACTCGAACTGCAGGTGGTGAACCCGCCTGGATACGATCTCAGCCAGGACTCCTCAGCCCTTATCGCCGCCGTTAAAAACGACATCAAAGGCGGTGAAGTCAAACACGACATCACCGAAAGCATGCTCGAAATCGCTACTGGGGTGTGTCAGAACATCGACCAGGCGGCAGCACAGCTCTCTGTGATTCAGCAAAGCATCCTGCGAGCGGCAGCGGATCAGCATATTCAGATTTGCGGCGGCGGAACGCATCCGTTCCAGAAATGGCAGCGTCAGGAAGTGTGCGACGACGAGCGCTATAACATCACGCTGGAGCGCTTTGGCTACCTGATTTTGCAGGCGACGGTGTTCGGCCAGCATGTGCATATCGGTTGCCGGACCGGGGATGACGCCATTTATCTGCTGCACGGCCTGTCACGTTTTGTGCCGCACTTCATTGCCCTGGCGGCGGCATCGCCGTACATGCAGGGCACAGACACGAAGTTTGCCTCGTCGCGGCTTAATATCTTTTCCGGATTCCCGGATAACGGCCAAATGCCGTGGGTTAACAACTGGCAGGAGTTTGAAGGGCTGTTCCGCCGTTTGAGTGCCACCAGCATGGTCGACAGCATTAAAGATCTGCACTGGGATATTCGTCCCAGCCCACATTTTGGCACCGTGGAGGTGCGGGTGATGGATACCCCGCTGACGCTCGGCCACGCGATCAATATTGCCGGGTTAATTCAGGCTACGTCACACTGGCTATTGACCGCGCGGCCCTATAAGCATCAGGAGCGGGATTTTCTGCTGTATCGTTTTAACCGTTTTCAGGCATGCCGTTACGGGTTAGAGGGCATTCTGACGGACGTTTACACCGGCGAGCAGAAGACTGTTGCAGAAGAGATCGACTTGCTGCTGGAGCAGGTTGCACCGTCGGCCGAGAAACTCGGCGCGACAAGTGCGATAACGGAAATTGCCCTGCTGTTAAAGCAGGGCAAAAGCGAAGCGCAACGCATGCGGGACTTTATTGCAGACGGTGGCTCACTTATCTCCCTGGTGCAAAAACATTGCGAACTATGGGCAACCGCTCCGTAACCCTCTCCCCACCTGGGGAGAGGTGTTTACGTTATACAGCCTTACGGAACCTGCGGGTCAGTCGCTTCTCGATTTCGACGACAAAGAACATCACACCAGCGACCGCCAGGGTCACGAACCAGTAACGCAGCGGTAAGGCTTCCGTACCAAACAGCATCTGCATAAATGGCAGGTAGATAATCGCCGCCTGAAGCAGGAACAGCACACCCGTCACCAGCCAGATCCCTTTGTTCGCCAGCAGGCCGCGGTTCAGGGAGAATGATTCCGTGTTGCGGCAGTTAATCATGTAAACCCACTGGGCACAGACCAGCATCTGTAGCAGCACGGTGCGGATGAACTCCGCGCTGTGGTCGCGCGGGGCCAGCCAGGCTTCAAGTGCAAAGGCCGCAATGGCAATCATGGTGCCGACGAAGGCCACGCGCCACACGGCGTAGGCATCCATCACGTGCTGTCCGGTCTTACGTGGTGGACGACGCATGATGTTGCGTTCGGCGGCCTCAAAGGCCAGGCCGAAGGAGAGCGTGGCGGAAGTGGCCATGTTCATCCACAAAATCAGCACCGGGGTCAGCGGAATGATATTTCCTGCCAGCAGCGCAATGACAATCAGCAGCCCCTGCGCGAGGTTGGTCGGCATAATGAAGAGGATGGTCTTCTTCAGGTTGTCGTAAACGCGACGCCCCTCTTTCACCGCGCTGGCGATGGTGGCGAAGTTATCGTCCGTCAGGACCATGTCCGCAGCCTCTTTGGTCACTTCCGTGCCTTTGATGCCCATCGCGATGCCCACGTCCGCCTGACGCAGCGCCGGGGCATCATTAACACCGTCACCGGTCATGCCGACGATTTCACCTTTATCCTGCAACGCTTTCACCAGGCGCAGCTTATGCTCCGGGCTGGTACGGGCGAAGATGTCATACTTCACCGCGGCTTCAGCCAGCCCGGCGTCGTCCATTTTCTCCAGCTGATAACCCGTTACGGCCTGCTCGCTGTTACTGATCCCCAACATCTGGCCGATGCTCATTGCCGTCTGCGGGTGATCGCCGGTGATCATCTTCACGCGGATCCCCGCCTGCTGACAGGCGTTTATCGCCGCAATGGCTTCCGGACGCGGTGGGTCCATCATCCCGGCAATACCGAGGAAGATTAGACCGTGCTTCAGCGCATCGTGGGTTAACGCCTGCTCGCCGCTCGTCGGTTTGAACGCTGCTGCCACCATACGCAGCCCCTGGCGCGCATAGCGCTCCATCTCGGTTTCCCAGTACGCGCGGTCGAAATCTTGTGTACCGTTACGGCTCTGCTGCTGCGCGCACAGGGCGAAAATCACATCTGGCGCGCCGGTAATTAAAATCTGCTCCTCACTGCCGACCTGGTAGTGAGTACTCATGTACTTATACTGCGAGTCAAACGGGATCTTGTTAACCAGCGTGGTCATGACCGGCTCAAGATGAGCTTTCGCTGCCAGTACCTTTAGTGCGCCTTCGGTCGGCCCGCCGGTAATCCCCCACAGACCGCGCTCGTCCTGAATCAGCTGGCTGTCATTACACAGGTCAATGGTACGCAGGTACTGCTCCAGCACGGTGCCAGGCTGGATTTGTATGGGCTCGTCGCTCTCCTCCAGGTAAATATTGCCCACCGGCTCGTAGCTGTTACCATCTACACGATAGCAGCTGTCAGCGGTGATGATGGCTTTTACCGTCATCTCGTTCATGGTCAGGGTGCCGGTTTTGTCCGAGCAGACCACGGTCATTGCTCCCAGAGTTTCCACCGTCGGCAGTTTGCGGATAATGGCCCGCTTACGCGCCATCGCCTGCACGCCCAGAGAAAGGATGATGGAGATAATCGCCGGCAGGCCTTCCGGTACGGATGCTACCGCCAGGCTAATCAGGGAGAGCAGTAACTCGCCCATCGGGATCTCACGAAATACCAGGCTGAAAACAAACAGCGCAGCCATCATTGCCAGAATAATGACGAAGATCGCTTTACCCAGCTTGTCCATTTGTACCAGCAGTGGCGTGCGGTGCTTTTCGATGCCCGCCATCATCTGGTTGATGTGGCCGAGTTCCGTATCCTTACCGGTCGCGGTGACCACGCCAACGCCGCCGCCCGCACTTACGGTCGTTCCTGAGAAGACCATGTTGGTACGATCGCCCAACGGTAATTCACCGTTCAGCGGATAAATGTGTTTATCCACAACCGTGGATTCACCGGTCAAAATCGCTTCTTCTACCCGTAAATTATGCGCTTCGATGAGACGCATATCCGCCGGAATACGATCTCCCGCACGTAATACGATAATATCGCCCGGGACTATTTCAGTTGTCGGTATAGTTTCATGATTGCCGTTGCGAATAACGCGCGCCTCACTGGAGAGCATATTGCGAATACTCTTCAGGGATTTTTCCGCATTACTTTCCTGAACATGGCCAATTAACGCATTAATGACTGCGACACCCAAAATAACCAGCGTATCAACCCAGTGGCCCATTACTGCCGTTAATACGGCGGCGGCCAGCAGGACATAAATCAGCACATCATTAAAATGGGCCAAAAAACGCAGCCAGGCGGGTTTACCTTTTTTCTCCGGCAGCGCGTTCGGACCTGATTTTTGCAGACGCGCCTGCGCCTCTACACGGTCCAGACCGCTGGCCTGGCTCTGCGTGTGGGTAAGCACCTGCTCGACGCTCTGCTGATATGCCAGCCCGCCGGAAGGCGGCACGTTTGGGGACAATTTTTTTTCAGTCATCGTATTTTTCCTTCAATATCCGGTGAAGAGAAGCCTGAATTCCTTTCTGGCTTAAATAAATTCATTTTAAAGTCTTGCGGGTAAAATTGATCTACCGCAATATAATTGCGTCTCGGTTATTCAAAACTGCTTAAAACTATTTCGATGAGCTAATTTTTACAAAATGTTTCTAAACCAAATCTAAACGAGGAGGAACCATGTTTGGTATTTATCGCGGGCGCCGCCTGGCGTTATACATTATCGCAGCCATTGTTATTGCCACGTTAATTGGTTATAGCACCTATACATTTGTAAAATTATTTTCGTAACGCAGACATTTATTGACATAACGCGATATTAATTTAATTGTCTGCCGGATAATATTTTATTCCTGTGATTGACACACAGATTACGGCGATTATTTTCTTGAAATCGAGTAGGCGGGTTTATATTGCTTTACGTTCCGGGATGCCGGACAATGACATTTTTAACTGACGATTAACATTAAGATGAAACACCCGTTAGAATCACTGCTCACCGCGGGAGGCATTTTATTGCTGGCCCTGCTTTCGTGCCTGCTGCTTCCTGCGCCCTCGCCTGGGCTGGTGCTGGCGGAGAAACTGGTTACCACCTTCCATATGGTCGATCTTAACCAGCTTTACACCATTTTGTTCTGCCTGTGGTTTTTACTGCTTGGGGTTATCGAATTCTTCGTGTTGCGTTTCGTCTGGCGTCGCTGGTTTTCACTGGCGTCGTAAGCCATAAAAAAGCCGGGTAATGGCTACGCCTTACCCGGCCTGAATTTCGATATGTTCAATGCGCCCGGCTATGATTCTCTTTGCGGTATGCTCCGGGCGGCTGGTTGAACGTGCGGGTAAAGATGCGCGTAAACGTCTGCTGCGAGTCATACCCGTAGCGCAGGCAGATTTCATAGACGCGCTCGTCTGATTCGCGCAAATCGCGCGCCGCCAGCAACAGCTTGCGTTCACGGATATAACGTCCCAGACTCTCCCCTTTGTACTGCATAAAGAGTCTCTGCAGGTGCCATTTCGAGTAACCCGCGTGGCGAGCAATCTCGTCAATACGTAATGGCTGATGCAGGTTGTCGTCGATCCACTCGACGATGGTATCAATGACTTGAGCGGAAATGGTCATACAGCTCTCCCCTTCTGCTTCTCGTTTAAACATTATTCCCACCATTCACGAAATGTTTGCGTGGTATCGCTCACCCGAACAGGCTCACCCAGCTCCGGTGTCAGCAGCCGATAGTTTTTGTCCTTGCTGGCTTTTGCCAGCTGGATCAGCGGGTCGTTCCATGTGTGTTTCGCCAGTACGAAGCGCCCGTTATGCCCGGGCACGACGGCTTTTGCATTAAGATCGGCTGAAGCCTGCGCCGTTTCATCCGGCAGCATGTGGATGTACTTCCAGTCCTGGTCGTACTGGCCGTTTTCCATAATGGCTAAATCCACCTCGCCAAACTGTTCGCCGATAGCCCTGAAGTGTGGGCCGTACCCGGAGTCACCGCTGTAGTAAACCTTCTGCTCTGGCGTAACGAACATAAAACTGCCCCACAAGGTTTGATCGCGTTTGATACCGCGTCCGGAGAAGTGACGCGCCGGCAGTACATGCACCGTCAATTCATCACTGATGTGCACCGACTGGTTCCAGTCTCGCTCGTCGATAATCTCTGGTTTCATCCCCCAGTAACGCAGGTGAGATCCGACACCCAGCGGTGTCACCACACGCTTCACTTTCGGCAGTAATGCCCTGATGGTGGCGTAATCCAGATGATCGTAGTGATCGTGCGAGATAATCAGCAGGTCGATTTCCGGCATGCTCTCAGCGCGCCACGGGTACTCGCCGGCAAATGCTTTATTCAGGAACGAGAACGGCGCGGCGTAGTTACCCAGCACCGGATCGATCAGAATGCGTTTGCCCGCCAGCTGGAGATACCAGGAAGAGTGACCAAGCCACACTAGGGTGTCCTGCTCCAGCGGCAGGCTCGCAAGATCGGTTTTCACCATCGGCAGCGGCTGAGCCGGGCGTGCGTTTTCCGTTTTTTGGGTCAGAAACTCCCACATCGCCACCAGCATATTTTTGTCACCGTTATAACCCGGTGTCGGCAACGTATTATGGAATTTCCCGTCACGATGCTGTGGGGAAGCCTCGACTTCCGTGAGCTGAGCCCCCTGCGGGGACTGGCCAAATCCGGCATTCAGGACAAATGGTAAACTTGCAGCTGAAGCAATAATCATGACAAACACCACGCAGATGAATTGAGGCTTTTTCATATCCTGACCCGAAAACGCGCCCCATCCGATGGTTTGCGCGGGGTAAACTTGATTATGAGTGAGTAAGCACTCATTATAGATGTGATGATAAAGTCGTCAAGACGTTTTCGATCTTTGACATTCCGCGTTGCAGCGTGTCAAAGCACGTGTTTCAATCAGGGTTTTTATAATTGACAGGGGGAAAAATTTAGTGGCACGTCCGAAGAGTGAAGATAAAAAACAGGCCTTGCTGGAAGCCGCAACGGTGGCGTTTGCACAGTCAGGTATTGCCGCCTCAACGGCACTCATCGCCCGAAACGCGGGCGTCGCCGAAGGGACTCTGTTTCGCTACTTTGCTACCAAAGACGATCTGCTGAATGCCCTCTATTTGCACCTGAAGCAGGATCTCTGTCAGGCAATGCTGTCCAACCTGGATCGCAGCCTTACCACGCCAAAAGAGCACACGCGAAACATCTGGAACAGCTACGTTGACTGGGGGATCAAAAACCCTCTCGCCCACGCCGCGATTCGCCAGCTTGGCGTGAGTGAAAAGATCAACGCTGAAACTGAGCAGGCTGTGAAAGAGATGTTCCCCGAGCTGCATGAACTCTGCCGCCGCTCGGTGCGTCATGTATTTATGTCTGATGAATTTAAAACGTTCGGCGATGCGCTGTTTTTATCGCTGGCCGAAGCGACGATGGAATTTGCCACCCGCGATCCTTCCCGCGCCGTTGATTTTAAAGCGCTCGGCTTTGAGGTGATGTGGCGCGGGCTTGCCCAGGAGGAGAGCGATGGAGAGTAAGGCCTTGCAGGAGCACGCAAAACGCGTGGCGCTGGAGCTGCCGTTCACCGAACACTGTTGGCCTTTCGGGCCGGAGTTTGACGTGTTTAAAGTAGGCGGAAAAATTTTCATGATTGTGGCCGTCGCGCACGGGAGACCACACGTCAGCCTGAAATCAGACCCGGAGAAATCCCTGCTTAATCAGCAGATCTATCGCGGGATAGAGCCGGGCTACCATCTGAGTAAAAAGCACTGGATTTCCCTTTACGGCACTGACGATGTGACACCGGACCTGGTTACCGACCTCATCAATGATTCCTGGCATCTGGTGGTGGATAAGCTACCGAAAAAAGACCAGAAGTGGATCCGTCCGGCTTGATTGTTCGTCTGAGACGAACAGAATAAGCGCTCGAATTGCACTTATCTTTTTCCGCGTCGCGCTGTAATCTGCTCACCTTTCGCGCCCGCGCACGGGCGAATTTCATCACCAGGAGTTGTTATGGATATCATTTCTGTCGCCCTGAAACGCCACTCCACCAAGGCGTTCGACGCAAGCAAAAAACTGACCGCTGAAGAAGCGGAAAAAATCAAAACCCTGCTGCAGTACAGCCCGTCCAGCACCAACTCCCAGCCGTGGCACTTTATTGTTGCCAGCACCGAGGAAGGTAAAGCACGCGTGGCGAAGTCTGCTGCGGGCACCTATGTCTTCAACGAACGCAAAATGCTGGATGCTTCTCACGTGGTAGTGTTCTGCGCGAAAACGGCGATGGATGATGCCTGGCTGGAACGCGTTGTGGATCAGGAAGAAGCTGATGGCCGCTTTGCGACATCTGAAGCGAAAGCCGCGAACCACAAAGGCCGCACCTATTTTGCTGACATGCACCGCGTGGATCTGAAAGATGACGACCAGTGGATGGCGAAACAGGTTTATCTGAACGTCGGTAACTTCCTGCTGGGTGTGGGGGCGATGGGTCTGGATGCAGTACCGATTGAAGGTTTCGACGCCGCGATCCTCGACGAAGAATTTGGTCTGAAAGAGAAAGGCTTTACCAGCCTGGTGGTGGTGCCTGTTGGCCACCACAGCGTGGAAGATTTCAATGCCACGCTGCCGAAATCTCGCCTGCCGCTGAGCACGGTTGTGACCGAGTGCTAAACAAAACGGGCCGCTCAGTGCGGCCCGTTACGTTTTACCGGCCGCCAGCATGCCAAATCCGCTCCGCATACCGCCCTATCACCGCCAGCGACGCCGCCAGAATCAGGAAGAACACCACCTTATTCATGCCGTCCCAGAAGTACTCGAAATAGCGGGTATAAAGGTTGATGGCAAGAAACGTCAGACCAAAGCCGCGCAGCATACCGTCGTCGGTTTTCAGGCTGATATAAATACAGATTACCGCAGCCACCGCAAACAGCAGCGCCCACGGCAGAAGCGATGCCTGCGTCACGCTGTACCAGTTATCAATATCGTAATTGCCAAATATCGACATGATCCACAGGGCGACAAACAGGTACGTTAACCCAATTGCTTTGCTGGTCGTGTAGAGCTGTCGCGCCTGCAATAACGCCCGCAGAACCCAGCACAACGCCAGCAGTCCGCCACCGAAGAAGATAAACCGTACCGGGTAGTTCATCCCCAGCCAGTACGCGCCCCAGCCGGATACATAGCCCGTCTCAGCACCAAACCAGTTGCCAAGTGAGAGCAGGAAAAACAGCCACACCAGCCCCGAGCGACCAAAAAAGCCCACCAGCCCGTAAATCACACAGCCTGCCAGGAACAACGGCGCAACGTGGCCGCTGCCGTTATCGAGCCGTTCGCCAAGCTGCCAGAGCGCGATGGCGGTAAAGAAGACCCCAAGGAACAGGATCGCCTCAGTACTGTAGTGCCACTGGGTTTCCCGCCGCTGTCGGCTGAATCCCCACAGGTAAAACAGCACCGCAATCACCGCCGGTAACCCGATGCGGGCGAAAGAAGAGAAAGCGAAGAATTCGATAATACGCGCCATCAACTCACTGTCGGAGAACAGGCTGCCAATGGCGATGATCACACAGGCGAGCGCCGTCCAGAAGGCGTAGCGGCTAAGGCGCTGCCAGTCCAAGGAGACGCGTTTCAGGGTCCCGGTCAGCCGTTGGTGTTCGTCGTGGGTTAACACACCGTCCTGTTGCCACTCATCGAGTGCGCGACGTAAAAGTCGCTCCTGTTTTCGGGTCACCTTCATTTAGCCTGCTCCGCCAGCCATTCCACTGCTTTCTCCCCCACGTCATCCACTGGCAGATAAACCAGCAGTCGCGAACCGTTGCGAGGAGCAGAGTACCAGTACATTTGTTGCAGGGTAAACTCCCCAAGTTCAGGGTGGGTGAATAGCTTGAGCTGGTTTTCCACGCCGCGCACCTCGTTGCGCTGGTGCCACAGGGTTTTAAACTCGTCAGATACCGCGAAGAAGCGTGCCAGTTTAGCTTCCCAGAGCGGGTCACCCCGATGCTCGGCCATCGCCGCCCGGAAATAGGAGACAAATATCGGCAGTACATCGTCGCGCCGGCCAAGCCGGGCACGCCACGCAGGATGCGTGAGGAACAGATAAATACAGTTGCGATCTTCCGGTGGGATAGCATTGAAATCGACCCCCATCAGATGACCAAAGCTGTCGTTCCACGCCACGATGTCGAAATTCGGTTTCTGAATACTGGCCGGTTTTGGCATCAGCGTATCCAGCAGGCGGCGCGTACCTTCGCTGATCCCCTCGCAGCAGGTCGCCTGCGGTGCTTCACCCGGCGGTAATCCGGCCAACACAAACAGGTGCCGTGCTTCAGTCGGGGTACATTGCAGTGCTTTTGCGACGGCGGCCATGACCGCGCTGGAAGGATTAACATCCCGGCCCTGCTCAAGCCAGGTGTACCAGGTCACACCCACGTCAGCCAACAGAGCGACCTCTTCCCGGCGCAACCCTGGCGTGCGTCGACGACCACTGCGCGGAAGGCCTAGACGCTGCGGATCAAGGCTTTCGCGACGGGCACGCAGAAATGCCCCCAGCTGTTTTCGGGTGTCATCCTGAAGTGAGACGACAGGTTCAGACATCAGCGCCATAAATCCCCCTGCATGGTAGTGCCAGTACCAGTATAAGCAAGAACTGGTACCCGTTTATCAGATAGTTGATGCTACGACCATCTGATGAATGACGCAATGGAGTTACCATGAATACGTCAGTTGTTTCACCGGGTCGCGCAGGCCTGATATTGCTGTTAACCGGCCAGATGCTGCCCATGATTGATACCTCAATCACCAACGTGGCGCTGGACGCCATCACCCATTCTCTGCATGCCACCGCCACCGAGCTGGAGCTGATTGTCGCCCTATACGGCGTGGCCTTCGCCGTCTGTCTCGCGCTCGGCAGCAAGCTGGGGGACAACCTTGGCCGTCGTCGTCTGTTTATGTGGGGAGTGGCAATCTTTGGCCTGGCCTCGCTGCTGTGCGGGATTTCGGGGAATATTGAACAACTGCTTGCTGCGCGCATTGTGCAGGGTGCTGGCGCGGCATTGATCATGCCGCAAATTCTCGCCACGCTGCATGTCACATTGAAAGGTACGGCCCACGCCAAAGCGATAAGCCTGTTTGGCGGGATCGGCGGGATCGCGTTTATCGTCGGGCAGATGGGTGGCGGCTGGCTGGTATCGGCGGATATCGCCGGGCTGGGCTGGCGTAACGCGTTCTTTATCAACGTGCCAATCTGTCTGGTGGTTCTGGCGTTGAGCCGTCGCTATGTGCCGGAAACCCGTCGCGAAACGCCGTCGCGCATTGACTGGGCGGGCACCGTCCTGCTGGCAGTGATCCTCTGCTGTCTGCTGTTCCCGATGGCCCTCGGCCCGCAGTGGCACTGGTCATGGCCGCTGAAGGCCGCGCTGATTGCGATTATCCCGCTGGGATATCTGATGGTATTGAATGCCCGTAAAAAAGAGCGTGAGGATGCCCATCCGCTGATCCCACCGCGTCTGATACAGCTTCGCAGCATTCGCTTTGGCGTGCTGATTGCGATGCTCTTTTTCAGCGTCTGGTCCGGGTTTATGTTCTGTATGGCGCTGACCATGCAAACCGGTCTCGGGATGGCGCCGTGGCAATCGGGGAACAGTTTTATCGCCCTGGGTGTGACCTACTTTATTTCAGCATGGTTTGCCCCGCGTATGATCGCCCGCTACAGCACCAGCACGATCCTGCTGACCGGGCTGGCGATCCAGATTATCGGCCTGCTGGCGTTGATCGCCACATTCCGCCTCTGGGGCATGAACAACACAACGCTGACCCTGGTTCCGGCGACCGGCCTGGTTGGCTATGGACAGGCGCTGATCGTCAACAGCTTCTACCGCATCGGGATGCGCGACATCCAGCCTGATGATGCCGGTGCCGCGAGTGCGATCCTGAGTACGCTTCAGCAGGCGGCACTCGGTCTTGGTCCGGCCATTTTCGGCGCAATTTTGCTGCACGGGCTGAGGAATCATCACGGGGATTATACTCAGGCGATAAACCTCTTCCTGGCCGTCGAAACAGGTTTGATGCTTATCCTTGCGCTGGCGACGTTACGTATGCGTCATCGTCTGTGTCTGCCCGTGGTGAAGACCTGCCACGTCACTAAATAAGCCAGGCAGATTTGCATAACAGGTTTGCAGCCGCCATTATGGGGCTGCATCAATACAGGAGACGTTATGCAGGAATTAATTGCTCAGGTTGAAGAGTTAGGCATTGAAATTAATCACACCACTTCTTTAGTGATTATCTTTGGTATTATTTTTCTTACTGCCCTTATCGTTCATTTTATTCTGCACAAAGGGGTACTGCGCGTTTTTGAGAAACGCGCGCAGGCCAGTAGCCATTTGTGGTTACAGATCATTACCCAGAATAAGTTATTTCACCGTCTGGCCTTTACCCTTCAGGGGATAATCGTTAACGTTCAGGCGGTTTTGTGGCTGCAAAAAGGCAGCGAAGCGGCTGAAATACTCACCACCTGCGCGAAGCTGTGGGTAATGGTCTATGCGCTTCTCTCCTTCTTCTCCCTGCTGGATGTGATATTCAATCTGTCGCAGAAAATGGCCACCGCGTCACAGCTGCCGCTGAAGGGGATATTCCAGGGAATCAAGCTGGTGAGTGCGATTCTGGTTGGGATCTTAATTATCTCCCTGCTGATTGGACAATCCCCCGCCATTCTGATTAGCGGGCTGGGTGCGATGGCCGCAGTCCTCATGCTGGTATTTAAAGATCCGATTCTGGGGCTGGTCGCCGGAATACAGCTGTCCGCCAACGATATGCTCAAGCTGGGCGACTGGCTGGAAATGCCAAAATTCGGCGCAAACGGCACGGTGACGGATATTGGCCTGACCACCGTGAAAGTGAGAAACTTCGATAACACCATCACAACGATCCCAACATGGGCGCTGGTGTCCGATGCCTTTATCAACTGGAGCGGAATGTCGGCTTCAGGCGGGCGACGTATTAAGCGCAGTCTGAATATTGATACCACAAGCATTCATTTTCTCAACGAGCAGGAACAGCAGCACCTGATTCAGGCGAAGCTGCTTAAGCCCTATATGGCCGCGCGGCACGAGGAAATAAACCTGTGGAATCAGGAGAACGGTGAAGGGGAGTCGGTATTAAACCTGCGTAAGATGACCAATATTGGCACCTTCCGCGCCTACCTGAATGAATATCTGCGCAATCACCCGCGTATTCGCAAAGATATGACGCTGATGGTGCGCCAGTTAGCGCCTGACGCGAATGGTCTGCCGATTGAAATATATGCCTTCACCAACACGGTGATCTGGGCAGAATATGAGGAGATTCAGGCCGACATCTTCGACCATATTTTCGCGGTGGTGGATGAATTTGGGCTGCGTATTCACCAGTCCCCCACCGGAAACGACATTCGATCTCTGGCAGGTGTTATCGCGAAATAAGCATTTAAGCCCGGTAAGCGCAACGCGGTAATGGTGCCAACTTACTGATTTAGTGTACGATGGTGTTTTTGAGGTGCTCCCGTGGCTTCCATCTCCATCAGTTGTCCCTCCTGCTCAGCTACTGAAGGCGTGGTGCGTAACGGTAAAAGTACTGCCGGACATCAGCGCTATCTCTGCTCTCACTGCCGTAAAACATGGCAACTGCAGTTCACTTACACCGCTTCTCAACCCGGTACGCACCAGAAAATCATTGATATGGCCATGAATGGTGTTGGATGCCGGGCAACCGCCCGCATTATGGGCGTTGGCCTCAACACGATTTTACGTCACTTAAAAAACTCAGGCCGCAGTCGGTAACCTCGCGCATACAGCCGGGCAGTGACGTCATCGTCTGCGCGGAAATGGACGAACAGTGGGGCTACGTCGGTGCTAAATCACGTCAGCGCTGGCTGTTTTACGCGTATGACAGGATACGGAGGACGGTTGTGGCGCACGTCTTCGGTGAACGCACTCTGGCCACACTGGAGCGTCTTCTGAGCCTGCTGTCGGCCTTTGAGGTCGTGGTATGGATGACGGATGGCTGGCCGCTGTATGAATCCCGCCTGAAGGGAAAGCTGCACGTAATCAGCAAGCGTTACACTCAGCGAATTGAGCGGCATAACCTGAATCTGAGACAACATCTGGCAAGGCTGGGACGGAAGTCACTGTCGTTCTCAAAATCGGTGGAGCTGCATGACAAGGTCATCGGGCATTATCTGAACATAAAACACTATCAGTAAGTTGGAGTCATTACCTCCGAGCCGGTAATGGTGCCAACTTACTGATTTAGTGTACGATGGTGTTTTTGAGGTGCTCCCGTGGCTTCCATCTCCATCAGTTGTCCCTCCTGCTCAGCTACTGAAGGCGTGGTGCGTAACGGTAAAAGTACTGCCGGACATCAGCGCTATCTCTGCTCTCACTGCCGTAAAACATGGCAACTGCAGTTCACTTACACCGCTTCTCAACCCGGTACGCACCAGAAAATCATTGATATGGCCATGAATGGTGTTGGATGCCGGGCAACCGCCCGCATTATGGGCGTTGGCCTCAACACGATTTTACGTCACTTAAAAAACTCAGGCCGCAGTCGGTAACCTCGCGCATACAGCCGGGCAGTGACGTCATCGTCTGCGCGGAAATGGACGAACAGTGGGGCTACGTCGGTGCTAAATCACGTCAGCGCTGGCTGTTTTACGCGTATGACAGGATACGGAGGACGGTTGTGGCGCACGTCTTCGGTGAACGCACTCTGGCCACACTGGAGCGTCTTCTGAGCCTGCTGTCGGCCTTTGAGGTCGTGGTATGGATGACGGATGGCTGGCCGCTGTATGAATCCCGCCTGAAGGGAAAGCTGCACGTAATCAGCAAGCGTTACACTCAGCGAATTGAGCGGCATAACCTGAATCTGAGACAACATCTGGCAAGGCTGGGACGGAAGTCACTGTCGTTCTCAAAATCGGTGGAGCTGCATGACAAGGTCATCGGGCATTATCTGAACATAAAACACTATCAGTAAGTTGGAGTCATTACCTGAGCATGATTGTAGGTACCACGTATCGTGTTTCTGTCAGAATGTGCCAGTTGTGCCTCTATCCAGGCAGAATTGAATCCCTGTTCATGTAACACAGTGCTCATGGTGTGCCTGAAGCCATGGCCTGTAGCTTGACCGGCATAGCCGATACGTTTAATCACTTGGTTAATGCTGGCTTCGCTCATCGGCTTCCCTGCGTCATTACGCCCCGGGAAAACATACTTTCCTCTACCGGTAATCTCTTTGAGTTCGAGTAACAGCTCCTTGGCTTGTCTCGGAATAGGAACGAGGTGTGGTCGGCGCATCTTCATGCGCTCTTTTGGGATTAACCAGAGATCTTTGCTCAGATCAAATTCATGCCATTCAGCAGCACGAAGTTCGATGGTTCGGACACTGAGGTACATGAGTAGTAATGTCGCGATGCGGGTAATTTTACTACCGCTATATGCGTCGACAGCTTGTCTGAAGGGTCCAAGTTGAGCTGGTGAGAGATGAGGAAAATGTTGCTGTTTGGGGGATTTCAGAGCTCCTGCCAAATCAGTGACTGGATTGTACTCGGCCCTGCCGGTGATGACAGCATAAGTGAATATCTGGCGGCAAGCCTGTCTCGTTTTCTTGAGCTTATCCAGGACACCGCGTTCCTCCATCTTCTTCAGAACAGAAAGCATGTCCATTGGTTTGATATCGGTAATAGCTTTTCTACCGATATAAGGAAAAATATCTTTTCGCAGATATTCGAGAATGTCGTCAGCATAACCGGAAGACCAATTCGGTTTCTTATGTTCATGCCATTCAAGTGCAAGAGACTCAAAGCTGTTATTCACCGCGAGAATTCTGGCTTGCTTCTCCGCCTGCTTTACCTCAGACGGATCTTCACCATTAGCGAGTAATCTCTTCGCTTCATTTCGCTTATCTCTTGCCTCAGCGAGGGTTACATCAGGGAAAACGCCAATAGACAGGAGCTTTTCTTTTCCTGCGAGGCGGTACTTCAGTCGCCAGTATCGGGAACCATTGGGGTTAACAAGCAGATACAGGCCACCGCCATCCGCCAGTTTGTAGGGCTTGTCCTGAGGCTTAGCTGTGCTTATCTGGCGTGCCGTTAACTTCATTGGGGGTATCTCTTTCCATTGAACCTGCATATACCCCCGAATGTACCCCCACTTTGGTGTGGATTTCAATACAATTTAGTAGACGCAGGGAGAGCTAGATTTAGCTGAGTGGCTTGGTATTACTGGATTGAGTAGACTTTGAGAGACGTTAGTAGAAGTGATAATGGCACGCCCTGTAGGATTCGAACCTACGACCTACGGCTTAGAAGGCCGTTGCTCTATCCAACTGAGCTAAGGGCGCACTGAGAAGAGTGAACTTCGCGGTGGTGAAACGCGAAGAATTATACGGTCAATGTCAGGTGAGTCAATGCCTTTTCCGTTTTCATGTCCAATTACGCCTGGCCGGTTGTAAATACGCCTGTTTTTTCAACATTATCATCAGTTTCACCGTAAAATTATGCGCTGCGAAAAGGCTTAGTGGCATTTAAGTAACGCCTGCTGTTTTCCTGAACGTCACCTCGTCACACTAGTAAGAGGTATCCCGGCCGCCCGGAGGCTGACAGACAACAGGACAATGGAGTGACAGCGCAAAACCTGATCTATACGCCCCCCCAGCTACAGACCCTTTCTCAGGACATCGTCGGCATTAAACTTGAGCCCATTGTCGCCCTCACCTCTTTGCGTCAGATTGGCGCTGAGGTGCTTAGCATCATGTCCGAAACGCGGCACAGTGAGGCGTTTTTCCATCGTCAGTCCGCAGAAGAGTCGATAACCCTGCTTGAAGCGCAGCTTGTCGCGTTAAAAAATACACCGCACTGTCATAACCTTTTTATTAATCTGCCGATAACCGTCCTGACAGAGTCAGAATCTTTTCAGCGACTTATCCGGCTGAGTGGGGCTCCGCTGAATATTGAGATCGTCGATCTCGCGGCTTTTTTGGCGCTGTCTGTTGCACAGAAACAGAGCGTCATTCAGAACCTGCAGCAACTCAGAAGGCAGGGGCACAGCATCTGGCTGGATGATATTGATGAAGTATTAATATCGTCGTTTATATCCTGTCGCCTACCGTTAAGCGGCATCAAGATTGATAAAGAAGCTTTCTGGCGCTTACGCGCCACCCCTGCGCTGAGGCAACTGGTTTCACTTTGCTTTCAGCTTGCCGGGAAAGTGCTTATCGAAGGGATTGAAACTGAGCGCGATCACACCTGGGCACTGCAGGCGGGCGCAGATCTCGGCCAGGGGTATTACTGGCCGTCCTGGACATGGCCGGAGGATTAAAAAGCCATTTCCAGGAGGGAGACCATGCGAATGACAGTGCGCCGTTACAGGCGGCGGCGTACAGGAAGTGATGCATTGGGATTTACGCACTCGCCTTTTGCTCCCCCCTTTTTCGACCGACTCGAATTTTTGAGCCAGTCCATCAGCCAGCCCCGCAAAACAGACGCCCCGTTTATCCTTCTGGTGACGGAGGATCACTTCCTGCGCACCGGTTTTCTCAACGGGCAGTTTCCCCTGAGCAGTTGCTGCGACTACGCCACGCTGGACGATGCCCTTGTCGCTCAGTCGCAGTGGCCATCAGCCCGTCTGGTCGTGGATATTGAAAGCCGGTCCACGGGGCTTCTGGAGAAACTGGATCAGTTGAGACGGCATAGCCTGTTTCCTCCTTTCCTTACGCCCTGGCTGTTGGTCCGGGCCGATAATTATGACACCCGCCTCTTCTGCAAAGCGGCAGGTCCCTTTCATGTGCTCGAACGTCAGCTGAACGCCACTGCGCTCCAGCACAGCCTGCTGGATACCCGCCCCCCGCAGGGTACCGGGAAAGACTGGTTCTCGCGCAATGAATGGCCCATCCTGCAGGAACTTTCCCGGGGCAAGACATTACGTCAGATTGCCCATATGCAGAATCGTCCCTATAGCCGCATTATCTATCGTCTTAGCTGCATCCTGCTGAAACTCGGGCTAAGCCATCGCCAGGAATTACTGCATCTTCTTAATAACCTCTCAGACTGCACGTTTTCACTCACATCCTAACCCCTTATTTCCTAAAGCGGTTTAGGAATTTACTTACCACTTACGTTGCAAGAATGTTAATTCTTAACAATAAAATCGAAATTATAACTATTCCTAATTTATGGGCGTGAACCTTGTGAAATACCACAAATTGACGAAACAGCAGAACTTTCCTCCATCCGTTAAGTGAATGCAGAAGGCGTTAATAAGATGATAATGATGTAAAAACAAGCAGCTTGGTGACACCTTCCAGGAGTAAAAAGCGAAGCGGTCAGCATGTTCTCCTGTACAGCAGACACCGTTATCCAAGTCAACGTAAGAACTTTCAGATGAAGGTCTGACGGCCTGTGAGGGTAATTTTTAACCTCTCCACAGCGGGTTCGCCCCTTTAAAAAAGGCGTAATTTTGTTAACAATTAATCAACATACAGAGATATCTGTTATTTTTTGTTATTACATAAAGACGAAAATATGCGGTAAATGAGATACCAGGACATTTCCGCTAATTTTAAAAAATTAGCTATTCAGATCCAGAAGATAATACAAACCAACACGCGGATATTAATTTACAGGGTTTTCGGAAAAAACTTACCCTGTATAATAAGATGCGTACCAAATCTGAATAAGAAAAACCTTTTTGCCAACACCAGCCAAATGAGATGACCGCGCTGAGGCATAGTTCTTTTCATTACGTAAACAAGGATGCTTTCGCTCTTTCCAGGGAAATACTTCGGTATAGGGATCTGCACATTATATCCTTCCGGCATTTCGTGAGTTTTACAAAACTCTACATAACGCTTTTAACAATCTGAGGCATTAAAAATGAAACCGGCATCCGTTATCATTATGGACGAACACCCTATTGTCAGAATGTCGATAGAAGTCCTGCTACAGAAAAATAAAAACATCACCGTCAAGCTCAAGTCTGGCGACAGCCATGAAGTCCTTGACTGTATCCGTAATCACCCTATTGATATGGTGATCCTTGACATCGAACTCACCAGTACAGATGCTTTCGCTTTACTAAAGAGAATCAGAAACTTAAATAAAAACATTAAGATTCTGTTCCTCTCGTCGAAATCAGAGTTGTTTTACTCAGGCCGTGCCATTCGAGCCGGGGCAAATGGCTTTGTCAGTAAACGAAAAGACCTGGGTGAGATCTACAATGCCGTAGATATGATCCTGATGGGCTATTCTTTTTTCCCGTCGGAAACGCTGAATTTTATAAATCACCAGGGTTCAGGGAAAGGGATCGCAGTGGATATGCCATTATCGAATCGTGAAGTCACGGTATTACGTTATCTGGCGAATGGATTATCCAATAAGGAAATAGCTGAACAGCTACTATTGAGTAACAAAACCATTAGTGCGCACAAATCCAACATTTATTCCAAGCTGGGCGTGCAAAGTATCGTGGAATTAATTGATTACGCCAAAGCGCACGAACTGCTATAACCTGAATTCACTCCCTGCAGCTTATCTGAGCTGCAGGGAGTGCGGTCAGTGCTAATTATAGTTAATCATGAAAGTGGCATCAGCGTCAGCCTGTCCGGGCTGAGGGTTTTCGGCAGTGGCAATATAATTGGCATAAAACGACAGAATTGCATTCCCCTGTGCATCAACCGTGACTGGCTGGCTGGCCTGTTGAAGCGGCAGGCGCGTTTTATCCGCATCCCTGATCTCAACGGCGACATGACTTGCTGTACTTGCGTCATTCAACGCCAGCAACCCGTTATTACTTCCGTCAGCTTTGCCTGAAAACGTGATCGACGCAGCGCCCGGCGGACAGCCAGTCAGCTTCAGCGTAAACGGCATGGGCTGCGTGCGGCTCCCGGTGGAGCTCAGCTGTTTAGTCGGCCAGGTGCCCAACGTGACGGTTTTGTCGCTATCGCTCCCCTCTGCTACACAGGTGAAATCGACAATATTGCCGTAGAGTCGAATGTTAATTTCGCCCAACGCGGTTTCCGCCTGAGCTTGTGTGCAAAGCGCAAAGAGCGCCACGGTGATAAAACGGATCCCGTTTCGCATATCGGCTCCTTAGTCGTAATCCACACGCAAATATCCGCGCGAGGTAAAGCGCCCTTCCGCTGGCTTGTTGCCCGTCACGCTCACCGGCCAGACCCGGATCCCCACCTGCGCCTGCGCACTGTCGTCGAGACGGAACGGAATTTTACTCGTCAGGTTGTTGGGCGTGAGCGGCGCACCGCTCTCGTTGGCAATGATGAATCCTACATCCGGGTTATCGGACACCAGTACATTATCGGAGACCTTTTCAGCCTCGACACGCATCGTCAGCATGGCGTTCGCCTCCACGTTGGTGCATTTAATCGCGATGGTTTTGCTTTGCGATGAGACGCCCTCCGGCTTGTTACCCACGCCCGCTTTGCTGAACAAAGAGGCGCCAATGTCGCCGAAATCAAACTCAACCACATTACCGGCATTGATGGCGCAGCTCTGCGGCACCTGAATAGTTCCGCTGTAGCTGATGGTGTAGACCGGCGTGGTTAACGGATCGGAGGACGTGGTGGTGACGTAAACACGGAACATGGTGGCACGTGGGATCACCACCATATTGATAAAGCGTCGCGTCACTTTAAGGCGGAAAATAAGGCTGGAATCCTGAACACCAAACGGTTTGTTTTTTGAAACGTTCGGATGACTCCCCATCTGGATATAGTTTTTGGGTGGATAAAACGCGCCAGCAAAGCTGTCCGTGATTTTCATCGCCCCGTCAAGATAGTCATTAAGCTTCAGATACTGGTAACCATCGCTGGTCCCGGTGATCGGGTAATCTGTCACATAGCTGCGTTTGGTGGTATTACCGGTTGTGCCCTTTGGGCAGACGGCATTCACCCCTACCCACTGCGATTTCTCGCTGAGCGTCACGACCTGCCCGATCTGGTTATTCGAACTATTAAATTTATCCGTCAGGTCGTAATGCACTTCCGTCGGTACACCTTTTTCATTGACGCACACGGTCGCTAATGCGTTTGTCGCGGGCAGTAACGCCAGAAGCGACAGGGCAAAGATTTGGGTTTTAATCACAGCTGATCCCCTTAAGTGTGATCGCTTGTTGCAGGCTCTGTTCAGGCAAGCTGTAAGGTGCACGGCACTGGGACTGCGCCCCGTTGCCCCACTGGATAAGCAGTTCCCCTTCCAGCGGCAGCCCACTCAGGTAGATCTGCCCGTCATCCCCCACCATGCTTGTGACGCCACTCTGGGTTTCGCGCACCACGGCACCGAACGGCACGGGCTGGTTACCGCGTGTCACCGTCAGCAGGGCTCGCACACCAATACGTGTATCAAAGCTGGCGCGAACCAGCGCGCCTTTGGTTGGCACCACGCTGCTCACGTTGTTTTCGATATCGGTGTTGTTGCTCATGGTGTTGGTATCCAGCGCCACGCGGTTGTAGCGATAGACGGTGGCATACGGCATAACCGCGTAGCCTCGCCAGTCGGTTTTCACGCCGGTCTGGTTTTCCACACTGACGCCCGATGCTCCCGGCGCTTTGATCAGCACGTTGGTGTCGCCCAGCGGCTGACTGAAGGTCACCCCGTCGGCATGACCGACCACGCCCCCGGAGAGCTGCCAGTTGAGATCGTGCTGATCGCGTGAGTAGTTATAACCCGCGGCCAACGTGCCGTAAGTCGCCTGCCAGTTGGCACTGGCGCTACCGCTTGAGCCATTATTGCTGGTGTGTCCCTGGGTCACGCTGTAGTTCAGGTTGCGATCCTCCAGCAGCGTACCGCTGACGCCGGTTTGCCAGCTTGTATCGCCATCGCTGTTTCGGCTGGCGGATGCCGTGGCATAGGCGCGGTCTATCGCGCTGTCACGGCGATATCCCTGACGGGTAAAGAGGCTAAACGGCACGGAGACGTTAAACGACGCGATCCGGTCGGTACCTTCTATCCCGACGGATTTGTTCCACGACCAGGAAACGGAGTAGTTGATCCCCTTCACGCCCCCCGCATACCCCAGCTGATACCAGAGGTTTGTCTCGTCGGTTCCCCAGTAGCTCTGCTCGCTGCCGGAGATATATACCGATCCATAATCCCCCAGCGACTGAGACACATTGAGCTGGAAACGCCCTTTTTTATTCCACGTCAGGTTGTGATAACTCTGCACGTCCGGGACGCTGTTATCATCCTGGTTATCCGCATACTGATAACCTTCCATTGAGCGCCAGGCCACATCGTCCAGGGTGTAAAACCCTTTTGTGGAGTAGCGGTAACCCAGCAGCTGGAAGTTGGTGCCGAAGCCGTTGAGTGATTTCGCATAGAGGAAGCGCAGAGACTGTCCTTCATGTTTGCTGTCGTCCGCGAGCTGGCTGCGGGCGTGGGTAATATCGAGCGAGACCGCGCCCCAGTCACCGAGGTTTTTTCCGGCCCCGATAGCCACCGCGGTATAACGAGATGCCAGTTGGGTACCACCGTACAGCGTGTAACCATTGGCAAGACCGGTAATCAGGGTTCCCTGAGTAAAGAATGGCGTATCCTGATCGCTGTTACCGCTGCGGTAATCCCCGGCAACAAGATCGTATTTCCAGCGCCCTTCACGCTGCAGGAGCGGTACGGTGGAGTACGGCACGGTATAGCGCTGCTGGGTACCGTCTTTCTCTTCGACCGTCACTTCCAGGTCACCGCTTGAGGAGGTCGGGTTGAGATCGGTAATGGCGAACGCGCCGGGCTGGACATAGCTTTGATAGATAACATAGCCGTTCTGACGAACCACGACTTTGGCGGGCGTCCTGGCAATTCCGCGTACGGTTGGGGCATAGCCCTGCAGGCTGTCAGGGTACATGCTGTCAGATGAAAAGAGCCGCCCACCGCGAAAACCGACGCTGTCGAAGACATCATTGCCGGTATTACTGTCACCCAGCACCAGTTCACTTTTAAGCGGAATAACGGTGCGTTGCGCCCAGGTACCGATATTCTGCCACTCGCTGTGTCGCTGCCCGTTATTCTGCGTGTAACGCCATGCACCATTGTTACGTAAACGCCAGGCGCCATAGTTCAACCCGCTCTGCAGGTTCAGATAATAACTGTCGTCTTCGCTGCCCCGGTTACCGGTGAAACTGTAGTTCAACAGTGCGGCGGGAATGCCTTCATCCCATTGTTCAGGCGGAATGTAGCCACGGGCGCTGTTCTGCAACGCCACCTGCGGCAGGCTGACGTTCAGACGCTGAGAGGCAAAGTTAAATGTCGTCTCACTACCAGGAATGGCCGTGGTCAGCGGAACGCAGGTATCGCCCTGTACATTTGCCAGTTCAGGAAATGCCGCAACATTAACACCAAAGCGATCGAGCATCGCGCGCGTGATGCACGGCGATAAACCGCCCGCCACTGGCGGGGTGTTTTCGGCTTGCTCAAAACGCACGTCCTGGGTGCCGATAAACTCATCGTTACGCCAGATATCCACACGATAAACGCCGGGTGCCTGCTGGTGACCTTGTTCAAAACGCGACAAATCCGCCACGCTGGCGGTATCGTCGGACAAGAAGGCCGGGTTGAAGTAGCTTTCGCTCCAGCCAGCCTGCGGCCAGAGCGCGGCCATCAGCGCCAGTGCAACCGGGCAGTAACGTCCCAGATGATTTTTCATCGCCCTGACTCTGCTCACAGGTTGACGCTACGCGCCGGTGTAATGGCACCGTAGTCATTCACGCTCTGCCAGGAGAGCGTGCCTCTCGCACCGGCTGGCAGTACCTGCTGTGCCGAGTTTTTAGGCGCAACCATCAGGTTATCCAGCGTCTTACCACCCAGCTTCATGTTGACCAGGGTGATGTAATACGGAGACGCGTTGCTGACTTTGAGGTGGTTGCCAGTACGCTCAAAACGCAGCTGGGAGAGCGCCTCTTCCGGCTGCATCGCCAGATTGTTCGGGCGTACAAACAGTTTGATACGCGAAAGGATCGCCAGCTGCAGCACGTTATTGTTTTCCGTTTTCTCCTTGTTCACTGACGGGATCGCTTTCACGTTCATGTAAAAGAGCGATTCGCGGTCGGCGGGCAGCGTCGGTCCGGCGTAAATAATACGCAGCGTGTTTTCGCTGTTTGGCTCACTCACAAACAGGGGCGGTGTGACGGCAAAGGTTTTTTCTTTTTGCCCGTTCGCATTTTCGATCCACGCGTTGATTAAATAGCGTTCTTGTTTGTTGCTGTTAGTGATCGCCAGCGACGTTTGCTTCGCATCTGCCGGATAAATAACGCGCGTGGCCCCCAGCGCAATACCGCCGGAAGCATTCGCGCAAGCAGAAACCATCATCAAAATAAACGATAAAAAAAGTCCTGGTTTAATTCGGGTATTCATCACAACCGTACCTTTAATAATGTGTTCGCAGGTGTTATGGATAAATCAACGTAAACCAGACATCCGACTGAATATTGCCTGGCATGAGATGTTCGGAAATAGCCCGATAGCGGGCGCTAAAATGAAACGCGAGTTCACTGGTATTTACCGGCAACCAGCTGACGGCAGTGGCATTTGGGATAATCTGACGTTGTTGTTCGTCAAAGAGCGCCAGCCCCACACCGCTGCTGACAGGTGTTTCACCTGGCCGCGATGTCGCCAGAAAAACCTGCGGATCTTCTGCGGGTGTGACGCCCTGAAACTGGATCCCCACGGTGCGCGAGACATCAACGCTGCAATCCAGTAGCCGCACGGTGAAGGGCACATTCACCGTGGAAAAACTGCCCACCCCGGCAAATGAATTGGTTCGATACTGTCCCATGTCGATGCGCATATTCTGGCTGTCGGGCGCCACGGCGCAGCCGCCGTTCACCAGCTCACCTCGGAGGTGAACTTTCCCGCCTTCGATCACCACAGTATGTGCCGATGCCTGGTTAGCCATCGCAAGGGTTAAAAGCAGTAGTGCTCCCGTTTTTGTCATCCTTCGTTCCTGGCATTAGCGTATGACGGCCTCGTCCCTGAGGCCTGGACATCCCTGTACGAATTATTCGTATTTCATAACGAAGGTGGCGTCAGCGTTTGCCTGGCCTGGCTCGGTGGTCGCAGCCGTTGATTTATAACGCGCGGTGAATTGCAGGGTGTTCGTTCCTTCGATCAGGTTCTGCGCAGCAGAGAAGGTTGCACCGTCTGGGGTCAGAACGCTGGATTTACTGTCGAGGATCTCGATACCCACGCCTTTCGCGGTGTTGTCATTGTTACCGGAAGTCACTGCCAGCAGGGTTTTGTCAGTTGCATCAATCTGACCGGTGAACGCAACAGCAGCGGTTTTTGCTACCAGTGGATCGCAATCGTTCAGTTCAATGTTGAATGGGATGTTAGAGGTAGTGTCGCCCACTTTAGTGAATTTCGCGGTACGGTACTGACCGAGATTAACAGTCTGCTCGGAAGAATCGGTATTTACTGAACATGCAGCATTAACCAGTTCACCTTTAAAATGCACAGTACCGCCATTTACGGAAACCGGATCTGCATGAGCGGCACCCGCGACCAGGGCCAGAGTTGCAATAACAGAAGAAGCAATGTTGCTGAGTTTCATGTCTATTCCTTTAAAATGTAAATAACCCTTCCCGCTAATAATCGGGAATAAGAAATATGTTCAATTGTTGAATTGAAAGCTTATTTCGGAGGAGACAAAGTAGCTCAGGACGCAGTTTTTAAATATGTCAAAACGCTGCCATTTCTCCAGGTCACATCCTAATCCCGCCTAAGAAATTGACCATCCATCTGGAAGGGTTTTTACGCCCTACTGATGAAAACTCGCAAAGGGTGACTGACAGCGGCGCTCGCTTCTGACAAAATACAGGCAATCCCCCTTTCAAACGTTACAGACGGAATCCTCTTTCTGATGGCAGCAAAAATTATTGACGGTAAAACGATTGCGCAGCAGGTGCGCTCTGAGGTTGCGGAAAAAGTGAAGGCGCGTAAAGCTGCCGGAAAACGCGCCCCTGGGCTGGCCGTTGTGCTGGTTGGCAGCAACCCGGCATCACAGATTTATGTCGGCAGCAAACGCAAAGCGTGTGAAGAGGTGGGCTTCGTCTCCCGCTCTTACGATTTGCCAGAAACCACCAGCGAAGCAGAACTGCTGGAACTTATTGACACTCTGAATGCCGATAAAGAGATCGACGGAATTCTGGTTCAGTTGCCGCTGCCAGCAGGCATCGACAACGTGAAAGTGCTGGAGCGTATCGCACCGGATAAAGACGTTGACGGTTTCCATCCGTACAACGTTGGCCGCCTGTGCCAGCGTGCACCGCGTCTGCGTCCATGTACGCCACGCGGTATCGTGACGCTGCTGGAGCGTTATAACATTGACACCTACGGTCTGAACGCCGTGGTCATTGGTGCCTCCAACATTGTGGGCCGCCCGATGAGCATGGAACTGCTGCTGGCCGGCTGCACCACTACCGTCACCCACCGTTTCACCAAAAATCTGCGTCACCACGTAGAGAACGCCGATCTGCTGATCGTTGCCGTCGGGAAACCGGGCTTTATTCCAGGTGAATGGATTAAAGAGGGTGCGATTGTCGTGGACGTCGGAATTAACCGTCTGGAAAACGGCAAAGTCGTCGGTGACGTAGTGTATGAAGATGCTGCGGCACGTGCCTCTTACATCACCCCAGTACCGGGCGGCGTAGGCCCGATGACGGTTGCCACATTGATTCAGAATACTTTGCAGGCATGCGAAGAGTACCATGATGTAGAGGACGCGTAAGATGGCGACATTTTCATTAGGAAAACACCCACACGTTGAGCTGTGCGATCTGCTGAAGCTGGAAGGCTGGAGCGAAAGCGGCGCGCAGGCGAAAATCGTGATCGCCGACGGGCGAGTAAAAGTCGACGGCGTGGTGGAAACGCGTAAGCGCTGCAAGATTGTCGCGGGACAGACCGTGAGCTTTGAAGGACAGAGCGTGACCGTTACGGCCTGAGCCATTTGACGCCCTCACCCCAACCCTCTCCCAGCAGGAGAGGGTTAAAAATCCCCTCACATCCATCACGGTTATTTATCGATCAACTTCAAATAATCACTATTTCCTCTGTTGAATAGTGAAAATTCAGTTGCGCGTTTTTCACACTTTGCCCACGATAAGTAGAACGTTCTACTAAAACGTTCTACTTACAATAACAGCGCTAAAAAAAGCGCTACTCGGGGGAAATCAGCATGAGTCTGATATCAGGGTTTGTTAAATCGCTGTCTAAGTTGTCTATGATTGGTCGCGCCTTGATGCTGCCAATTTCACTGCTTCCCGCTGCGGGCCTGTTGCTGGCCTTCGGCGATAAGTTCCACCTGCCGCTGATGATGAACGCAGGCGGGGTTATTTTTGATAACCTGCCGATGCTGTTCGCCATTGGCTCTGCCGTCGGTCTGGCGTCTGAATCCGGTATTGCTGCGCTGTCTGCGGCGGTATCGGTATTTGTCACGAATATCACCATTAGCACCGTGCTGAGCATCACGCCGGAAATGGCCTCTCAGGGCGGGAAATACGCCATGGTGGTCGGCATCCCGACGCTGCAAATGGGCGTCTTCGGCGGCCTGATCTGCGGTATTCTCGCGGCCTGGTGCTATAACCGCTTCCACACCATGCAGCTCCCGGAGTTCCTGGGCTTCTTCTCCGGTAAGCGCTTCGTGGCAATTGCAACGGCGTTCCTCTCGTTCCTGATGGGGCTACTGCTGCCCTACATCTGGCAACATATCCAGGCCGGTATCGACGCGCTCTCCGTGATCGTTAACGGCGATAATCAGGCGGCGTCGACCTTTATCTTCGGTCTGGTGGAGCGCGCGCTGATCCCGCTCGGACTGCACCATATCTGGTACCCGTCTTTCTGGTATTCGTTTGGGGATTACACCACCCAGGCAGGCCAGGTGATCCACGGCGACCAAACCATCTGGTTCAAGATGCTGGAAGAAGGGGTCAAATCCTTCAGCAGCGACACCTACCAGAACGCCGGTAAGTTCATGCAGGGTGAATTCCCGCTGATGCTGTTCGCGCTGCCTGCGGCGTGCCTGGCGATGTATCACGAAGCCCATACGAAGAATAAGAAAATCGCGGCCGGTATTCTGTTCTCTGCGGCGTTGACCTGCTTCCTGACGGGGATCACCGAACCGGTTGAGTTTACCTTTATCTTCGTGGCACCGATTCTGTACGTCTTTAACGCCATCATGGCGGGCCTGGCTTATATGACCATGTATCTGCTGCATGCGCATATCGCCAAGTCGTTCTCCGCGGGCTTTATCGACTATCTGTCATTCGGGATCCTGCCGTCGTTTAACGGTTACAAAACCAATTTCCTGAACGCCATTATCATCGGCATTCCAATGGGCCTGATTTATTACTTCACGTTCCGCTTTGTGATCCGTCGTTTCGACGTGAAAACGCCGGGCCGCACTGAAGTGACAGCCAATGCGGATGAGAAGTCAGATTCCGAACTCGCGACCGAGATCATCACCCTGCTGGGCGGAGCGCATAACATCGACTCCGTCGGCGCCTGTATCACCCGTCTGCGTCTGGAAGTGGCAAAAAGCGAGGCAGTTGATAAAGACGGCCTGAACGGACTTGGCGCGCGCGGCGTGGTCTTCGTCGGCGACAACGGTATTCAGGTGATTTTCGGTGCCAGAGCACAGTTTATCGCCCAGACCATGTCCACCATGATCGGCAAATAATAAGATGCCTGAACGACACGTCTCCTGTACGCTGGGAGACGTGTTTTATCTGGCTGATAATCGGCAAATTTCAGGGAGCGGTTTTGAAGAAAGTCAGCATTATTGATGTCGCAAAGCACGCGGGCGTTTCGGTCTCAACCGTCTCGCTGGTGTTGCGCCAGAAAGGGAAAATCTCAGAGGCAACGATCGAGAAGGTCAACGCTGCCATCAATACCCTGGGCTATGTTCATAACGTCGCCGCCGCCAACCTTCGCGCCAACACCTCCAATCTTATTGGTCTTATCCTCCGTGACTTCAGCGACAGCTTCTCCATCAAGGTGATGGCGAGCATCGTCCAGGAGCTGGAAAAACAGGGGTATATGGTGTTTCTCGGCCAGCCGCAGAATGACTATGACCATCTTGAGCGCTGCCTGCTGTCGTTTAAACAGCAGGGTGTCGCCGGTGTGATTTACCTGGCTTCTGACACCCGGACATCCACCCTGCCGGAACACATTCGTCATTGCCCACTGCCGTTGGTTGCGGTCTCTCAGTCGTTGCTGGATGAAAAATGCAATCTGGTGATGCGTGATAACCGTCAGGCGGCAAATCTGGCTGTACGTTATCTTATCGAGCGCGGCCATCGCAATATCGCCTACATTGGCGGGCGTGAAGGCTGCCTTATCCGCGAGCAGCGTCTGCTCGGTTTTCGCAGCGCGATGACGCAAAACGGGCTGGTCTGGCGCGATGAATACTCTCCGGCCTGCAGTGATGACACGCTGGCCGCTGGTTTCGCCACCCGCCAACTGCTGGAAAAAAACAACACCATCACCGCCCTGCTCTGCCACTCGCCTGATGCCATGATCGGCTCTATATCAGCGATTCATCAGGTAGGACGTACGGTGGGTAAAGACGTGTTTCTGACGCAGCAGGTCGCGCTGGTCGGTTTCGAAGATATGCTGCACGTAAACCTCACGTCACCGTCATTGACCTACGTCTCCTCCGCCAGTGAAGAGACGGGGCGTCAGGCTGCCGGGTTGATTATTCGCAAGCTGAAAGAGCCGGACTTGCAAACGCAGCGGATTACGCTTTCCGGGCAGCTTATCGCACGCGAATCGGCGTAAAACCAGAATTTAGCACAGGTCTGTTAGCGCGAGATTACCGCTATATTTCCATGATTTGCCATGGATAATGTCAATGCCTACCGTTATTACGCACGCTGCTGTTCCGCTTTGCCTGGGTTTAGGCCTGGGAGCCAGAGTTATTCCGCCTCGTCTGCTGTTCACCGGAATTGTCCTCGCGATGTTGCCGGACGCCGACGTGCTGGCGTTTAAGTTCGGCGTTGCCTACGGCAATGTTTTCGGCCATCGCGGCTTTACTCACTCCCTGCTGTTTGCCTTTGTGATGCCGATACTCTGCGTGCTGATCGGTCGACGATGGTTCAGAGCCAGCCTGACCCGGTGCTGGCTGTTTTTAACCGTGTCATTACTGTCGCACAGCCTGCTGGATTCCATTACCACGGGTGGAAAAGGGGTTGGCTGGCTGTGGCCATGGTCAGACGAACGCTTCTTTGCGCCGTGGCAGGTGATTAAGGTCGCACCGTTCGCGCTGTCACGCTACACCACACCGTACGGGCATCAGGTAATCATTTCAGAACTGCTGTGGGTGTGGCTGCCGGGAGTAGTGCTGATGGGGTTGCTGTGGTGGAGAAGACGTGCGTGCTGATGCCCTCACCCCGGCCCTCTCCCACGGGGAGAGGGAGAAAACCTGACCATTCCCTCTCCCTGCGGGAGAGGGTTAGGGTGAGGGGAAGATTACTTACGGCGCCAGGTGGTTCCCTGCGGGCCATCTTCCAGAATGATGCCCATCTCGGTCAGACGGTTACGCGCCGCATCTGCCGCCGCCCAGTCTTTCGCCTGACGCGCTTCCAGACGCGCGTTGATCAACGCTTCAATTTCCGCCACTTCACCGTCGTCCGCCTGCGCACCGCTTTGCAGGAACACGTCCGGCTCCTGCTCCAGCAGGCCGAGAACGGAAGAGAGCTTACGCAGATGGGACGCCAGCGCATTCGCTGCCGCCATATCCTCTGACTTCAGGCGGTTCACTTCGCGCGCCATGTCGAACAGCACGGAGTACGCTTCTGGCGTATTGAAGTCGTCGTTCATCACCTCAATGAAGCGCGCTTCGAACGCTTCGCCGCCCGCAGCAGGAACAGACTTGTCGGTACCGCGCAGCGCGGTGTACAAACGCTCCAGCGCCGAGCGCGCCTGCTTCAGGTTCTCTTCGCTGTAGTTCAGCTGGCTGCGATAGTGGCCGGACATCAGGAAGTAACGCACGGTTTCCGCGTCGTAATACTTCAGCACGTCACGCACGGTGAAGAAGTTACCCAGCGATTTAGACATCTTCTCGCGGTCAACCATCACCATCCCGGAGTGCATCCAGTAATTAACGTACTCGCCGCCATGTGCACAGGTAGATTGTGCAATTTCGTTTTCATGGTGCGGGAACATCAGATCCGAGCCGCCGCCGTGAATATCGAAATGGTTGCCCAGCTGCTTGCAGTTCATCGCCGAACATTCAATGTGCCAGCCAGGACGCCCTTCGCCCCACGGAGATGGCCAGCTCGGTTCACCCTCTTTGGACATCTTCCACAGCACGAAGTCCATCGGGTTGCGCTTCACGTCAACGACGTCAACGCGGGCACCGGCCTGAAGCTGATCCAGATCCTGACGGGAAAGCGCACCGTAGGTTGGGTCCGTCGGCACGGAGAACATCACGTCGCCGTTATCCGCAACGTAGGCATGACCGCGTGCGATCAGCTTTTCGGTGATTTCAATAATTTCGTGAATATGGTGGGTAGCACGTGGCTCACTGTCCGGGCGCTGAATATTTAATGCATCAAAGTCTTTGTGCATTTCAACGATCATGCGATCCACCAGCGCCACAAAGCTCTCGCCATTTTCATTAGCGCGTTTAATGATTTTGTCGTCAATGTCGGTGATGTTGCGCACGTACTTCAGGTTGTACCCCAGAAAACGCAGGTAGCGCGAAACAACATCGAAGGCGACAAAGGTACGGCCATGGCCAATATGACAGAGATCGTAAACCGTAATACCACACACGTACATGCCGACTTCCCCGGCATGGATAGGTTTAAATTCCTCTTTTTGGCGCGTCATTGTATTAAAGATTTTTAACATCGAAGATTCCATGTAAACACGTGTGTGGGTTGTTTGTTCCCTATAATACCCATAATTCGGAATAGGATCAGCACACAATGCAAGGTGATCGCGTCCTGTGGTTATGCTATAACAAGCCCCTATATGTGACCCGAACACGGGTTGACGCACCACAATAACGGAACAGGATGCAAAAATGGTTACTTTCCACACTAATCATGGCGATATCGTAATCAAAACCTTTGATGACAAAGCGCCTGAAACAGTTAAAAACTTCCTGGACTACTGCCGCGAAGGTTTCTACAACAACACCATTTTCCACCGCGTGATCAACGGCTTTATGATCCAGGGCGGCGGTTTTGAACCTGGCATGCACCAGAAAGAGACCAAAGAAGCGATCAAAAACGAAGCGAACAACGGTCTGAAAAACACCCGTGGCACGCTGGCGATGGCCCGTACTCAGGCGCCTCACTCTGCTACTGCCCAGTTCTTCATCAACGTGGCCGACAACGACTTCCTGAACTTCTCTGGCGAAAGCCTGCAGGGTTGGGGCTACTGCGTATTCGCAGAAGTGGTTGAAGGTATGGACGTGGTTGATAAGATCAAAGCCGTCTCTACTGGCCGCAGCGGCATGCACCAGGACGTTCCTAAAGAAGACGTAGTGATTACCAGCGTGACCATCAGCGAGTAATTGGTGGCGACACTCTTTATTGCGGATTTGCATCTGCAAACAGAAGAACCGGCGATCACCGCCGGTTTTCTGCGTTTTTTACGCGGTGAAGCAAAAAGCGCCGACGCGCTGTACATTCTGGGCGACCTGTTCGAAGCCTGGATTGGCGACGACGACCCTAACCCGCTGCACCGGGAAATGGCTGCTGCCATTAAAGCGCTGGTGGATTCCGGCGTTCCCTGCTACTTCATCCATGGCAACCGTGATTTCCTGCTCGGCAAGCGCTACGCCCGCGAAAGCGGCATGAAGCTGCTGCCGGAAGAGCAGGTGCTCGACCTCTATGGCCGCAGGGTCCTGATCATGCACGGCGACACGCTCTGCACCGACGATACCGGCTACCTGGCGTTTCGCGCCAAAGTCCACACCCCGTGGATCCAAAAAGTGTTCCTGGCCCTGCCGCTGTTTATCCGCAACCGTATCGCAGCCAGAATGCGCGCGGGCAGTAAAGCCGCCAACAGCAGCAAATCCATGACCATCATGGACGTCAACCCGCAGACAGTGGTCAACGTGATGGAAAAGCATCGCGTCCAGTGGCTGATCCACGGTCATACTCATCGCCCCGATGTACATTCCCTTATCGCCAACGGCGAACCGGCCCACCGCGTCGTACTGGGTGCCTGGCACAGTGAAGGGTCCATGGTCAAAGTCACACCAGAGAGTGTAGAGCTGATCGCTTTTCCGTTTTAACTCCTCAAATATCATTCTATTTTTTTGAAAAACATTGGCAAATTGTTCCGATTTTAATCAGCCCATGGTTAGCCTAATATTTATCACATCAGGGCAACACGCCCTATCCCAGATAAATTACTTCAGGAATACGACCATGAAATCCATCAAAACTTTCGTTGCAGTTGCCGCTCTTTCTATGATCTCTTTTGGTTCTTTCGCTCAGAGCGTCAGCGCGAGTGCTTCTACCCTCGACCGCGCAGAAGCGAAAATCGCCGCTCAGGCTGCTGAACAAGGTGCGTCTTACAAAATCACCAGCGCACAGGTTAACAACCGCGTATACATGACCGCAGAACTGACCAAATAAAGACACCTGATTGATGAAAACAGACCGCCAGATAGCGGTCTGTTTTGTTATGTCCTGGCGGTCACAACGGCTCAAGTTTTAACCGCGCAACCGTTTTCCTTCCCCGTATTACATGCTATTCTCTGTGCCCTCGAAAGCAGTGTGTTTCGCACCACAGGAGTTTTAAGACGCATGTCTTCCCGCAATAATCCGGCGCGTGTCGCCATCGTGATGGGGTCCAAAAGCGACTGGGCTACCATGCAGTTCGCCGCCGAAATCTTTGAAATCCTGAATGTTCCGCACCACGTTGAAGTGGTTTCCGCACACCGTACACCGGACAAACTGTTCAGCTTCGCCGAAGGCGCTGAAGAGAACGGTTATGAGGTGATCATTGCCGGTGCGGGCGGCGCAGCACATCTGCCAGGCATGATTGCCGCTAAAACGCTGGTCCCCGTTCTGGGCGTACCGGTACAAAGCGCTGCGTTGAGCGGTGTCGATAGCCTCTATTCCATCGTGCAGATGCCGCGGGGTATTCCGGTCGGCACGCTGGCGATTGGTAAAGCGGGTGCTGCAAATGCTGCCCTGCTGGCTGCACAGATCCTGGCGACGCATGATAAAGACTTACATCAGCGTCTGGCTGACTGGCGTAAAGCACAGACCGACGAGGTGCTGGACAATCCGGACCCACGGGGTGCGGCATGAAGCAGGTTTGCGTCCTCGGTAACGGTCAGTTGGGCCGTATGCTGCGCCAGGCGGGTGAACCGCTGGGTATTTCCGTCTGGTCCGTCGGGCTGGATGATGAACCTGAAGCGGTACCGTTCCACCAGAGCGTGATCACCGCCGAGATCGAACGCTGGCCGGAAACGGCGCTGACTCGCGAGCTGGCGCGTCATAACGCCTTTGTTAACCGCGATGTTTTCCCGATTATTGCCGACCGTCTGACGCAAAAACAGCTGTTCGACAAGCTCGGTCTGCCGACTGCACCGTGGCAGCTCCTGTCGGATAAAAGCGAGTGGAATGATGTTTTCGCGATGCTGGGCGAACTGGCCATCGTGAAGCGCCGCGTGGGCGGTTACGATGGCCGCGGTCAGTGGCGCCTGCGTGCAAATGAAACGGCAGAACTGCCGGATGATTGCTACGGCGAGTGTATCGTTGAGCAGGGCATCAACTTTAGCGGCGAAGTGTCGCTGGTTGGCGCGCGCGGGCACGACGGGCATACCGTCTTTTATCCGCTGACGCATAACCTGCATCAGGACGGCATTCTGCGCACCAGCGTGGCGTTTCCGCAGGCCAGTGCGGAACAACAGGCACAGGCGGAAGACATGCTGTCTGCCATCATGCACGAACTGGGCTACGTCGGCGTAATGGCGATGGAGTGCTTTATCACCCCGTCAGGTCTGCTGATCAACGAGCTTGCGCCGCGCGTTCACAACAGCGGCCACTGGACGCAAAATGGCGCGTCCATCAGCCAGTTCGAACTGCACCTGCGCGCCATCACTGAGCTGCCTCTGCCGCAGCCGGTGGTGAATAGCCCGTCAGTGATGATCAACCTGATCGGCACCGATCTGAACTACGACTGGCTTAAGCTGCCGCTGGTACACCTGCACTGGTATGACAAAGAGGTTCGCCCGGGTCGTAAGGTCGGTCACCTGAACCTGAACGACAGCGACACGGGCCGTCTGAGCGCCACCCTCGAAGCCATCATCCCTCTTCTGCCGCCGGAATACGCGAGCGGAATTGTCTGGGCACAGTCTAAGATCAAGTAACACACCTGCGCCGGGGAGTTGACCTTCCCCTTCCCCGGCGTACAATCCCCGCCCATTGCTGCTGAGTTTTCTTCTGGAATAACCATGAACGATGGAACGGACTATCGCGCGATCCTCGCGTCCGATACCCCTTTAATCGACGTTCGCGCGCCGATCGAATTTGCACAGGGCGCGATGCCCGCCGCGCTCAACCTGCCCTTAATGAACGACGACGAGCGCGCCGCCGTCGGCACCTGCTATAAGCGGCAGGGCCCCGAGGCCGCGCTGGCGCTCGGCCATAGTCTGGTGAACGGCGCCACGCGTGAGGCACGGATCAACGCCTGGCGGGAGGCCAGCCTTGCCCATCCTGAGGGCTATCTCTGCTGCGCACGCGGCGGCCAGCGTTCGCACATCTCACAGGCATGGCTGAAAGAGGCGGGTGTCGACTACCCGCTGATCCGCGGCGGCTATAAAGCCCTGCGTCAGACGGCGATTCAGGTCACAACCGAGCAGTCACAAAAACCGATGGTACTTATCGGTGGCTGTACCGGCAGCGGTAAAACCCTGCTGGTTAAGCAACATGTCCAGGGCATTGATCTGGAAGGGCTGGCGCGCCATCGCGGTTCATCGTTTGGCCGCACGCTCACGCCGCAGCTTTCCCAGGCCAGCTTTGAAAATCACCTTGCGGTTGAGCTATTAAAAAAAGACGCTGCACGCTGGGTGCTGGAAGATGAAGGTCGGATGATTGGTTCCAACCACCTGCCAGAGTGCCTGCGCGACCGTATGGTTGAAGCCCCTATCGTTGTCGTCGACGACCCGTTTGATATCCGTCTTGAGCGCCTGCGAGAAGAGTATTTCGACCATATGTGGGCAGATTTTTCTGCGGCTTACGGTGATGAAGCAGGCTGGAAAGAGTACAGCGAGTATCTGCACCACGGCCTGTTCGCCATTCGCCGCCGTCTGGGGCTGCAGCGGTATGCAGAATTCACCGCGCTGTTAGATTCCGCGCTGCTGGAACAACAACGCTCTGGCAGCACTGACGCGCACTTCCGCTGGCTTGCCCCGTTGCTGAATGATTATTACGACCCGATGTACAGCTATCAGCTTGGAAAGAAAGCGGAAAAGATTGTCTATCGCGGAACGTTCGAAGAAATTGCTGAGTGGCTTGATCGCTGAAAAATAAAGCCGGGTGGCGAGGTAAAAGCAAAACGGCAACCAGGGTTGCCGTTTTTAATGTTTGTTCCCTCTCCCCGTGGGAGAGGGTCAGAGTGAGGGCATCAGGCCGCACCCTACAAAACGACTTAGAAGTCGTAACGCAGACGGACCAGGTTCATATCGCCCAGATCGTCGGTGCTGGAGGTGAACACGTGCTCGTAGTCCACGCGGAAACCATAATCCAGCTGGAAGCTGATACCCACACCGTTGTCGATGCGCTGGTAGTTACGGCCGTTCACGTACTCGATGCGATCGCCCATGAAGTAAGGCTGGATGGATTTAACCGCATACTGATTGATTGGGAATTTATACCCTGCGAAGTATTCAATACCCCACGCGTCGCCCGCAAAGTAGTCGTTAACAGACACTTTTTTGGTGGTCAGGAAGTTCTGGTACCAGCCGCCGCCAAAGGAGAAGGTCCAGTTGTCAGGTTTCCAGCTCAGCGCAGTACCGAGGATGTTCTGATCGTAGGTTTTGCTGTCGCCGTTGTCCGGGTTACGCATGTCGGCGCGGGTGTAGTTCCACGCCGTACCCCAGGTCAGATCTTTAGTCAGGTGATAATCCAGACCCAGTGAACCGCCGCCTTTACGCTTGTAGCGCAGGCCGTTGCCCGGCAGGTATTCGCTGTCTTCAAACAGGTAGGATGCATAAATGTCAGCATCGCCAACGGTTTTCTTATATTTCAGCATGTTGCGTGAACGATAAGAACCGTCGTAGTCACCGTTGATACCGTTACCTGGTGCCTGACCGATCATGTCGTAGTCCCAGATATCGGTTTTCACGCCAACCACATCATAGTAAACGCTGTTCTGTTGACCGAAGGTCAGCGTACCCCAGGTATCGCTCTTCAGACCGGTGTACAACATACGGCGAGTAGTGTTGTTCGCGCCTTCTTTGTAGTGGTTGTCCCAGTCGAACAGCGCAGGAATGTTCACGCCCAGCTCGTAGTAGCTTACCCAACTGATGTCATCAAACAGGTAGTAATCGGCTGCGAAACGGAAACGGGTACCGCCGTCGAAGCCATTACGTTTGTAGGAACCTTTGTCGCCATCGCCCGTCATCATGTTGAACTGAGGACGGATACTGCCGCCCACGGTGAAGTTCAGACGGCTCAGTGGATCGCCCGCCTGAGGATCCTGTTTAAGAACGGTGATTTCTGCCTGAGAAGCGAAGGTAGTCAATGCCACTGCCGCGCCGATCGTAACCGCCAGCGCTGATTTTTTTATAGTCATTATTTTTCCTTAATAGACACGCTGCTAAATATTTAGCGGGTGAATATTAACTGGAAATAATCAGTCTGTGTGGACGGTTTTTTAATGTTTTGTGCTACTAAATGAGTGGGTATTATCTTTTTGTGCCATTAAATTACTACGCACCGATATAAAAACCGGTGCGTAATTATCACCACATTGAATCAACTCTCAAACTGGCGGAACAGGGCTTTGCCCTTTAACAAGCGTGTACCGAGCCAGCCTCCACAGAGGGAAAGCAGTACCGCACCAAAGAGAGGCAATGTCAGCCAAAGACGCCAGTCAGGCTCCCATGGGAAGTCGAAGACCTTTGTCTGCAGGACAGCCAGCGCCGTCTCTGCACCAATGGCCGCGACCAGACCCGCCACCAGCCCCAGCAGTGCGAATTCACTCCAGAGTGTCGCCCGCAGCAGCCGCTTACCGGCTCCCAGCGTGCGGTAAACCACCAGCTCCTGATGGCGCTGGCGCATCCCCACCTGTACCTGGGCCAGCAGCAACAGCACGCCACAGATCGTAACCAGCACCACCATCACCTCCAGTGCGCGGCTCACCTGCTCCAGCACCTGTCCCACCTGCTTCAGGATCGCCCCGATATCCAGCAGGCTGACCGTCGGGAATTCCCGGTTAAGCTGCGTCAGCATGCCGTTGCCGTTTTCCCAGCGGAAGCTGGTCAGCCAGCTCTGCGGTTGTCCGTCCAGCGCCCCCGGCGGGAAGATGAAGAAGAAGTTGGGCCGCAGGCTTTCCCAGTCCACTTTACGCAGGCTGGTGACTTTCGCGGTAAAATCCTGTGTATCCCCGGTAAACGTGACGCTGTCTCCCAGCTTAACGCTCAGGCGCTTCGCCAGCCCCTCTTCCATCGACACTTCCCCCACTTTCGGCGGCCAGGTTCCGGCGGTAATGGGGTTATGATCGGGGCGTTTTTCCTGCCAGGTCAGGTTCAGTTCACGGTTAAGCGACTCGTCCTTGTTCCCCTCCGTTGACTGACCGTTGATCTGCGTCAGGCGTGCGCGAACGATGGGATAGAACGACTCAGGAATAATGTGATGCTCCGACAGAAATACCTTCAGCGGCGTGACCTGCTCAGGCGCGATATTGATCAGGAAATAGTTCGGGCTTTCCGGCGGAAGCTGCTGCTGCCAGCGATCCAGCAGATCGCCTCGCAGTACCAGCAGAAGTGCCAACAGCATAAACGACAGCGAAAACGCCGAAAGCTGGCTGAGCGTCGACCAGGGCTGATGCAGCAGACGGTTCACTGCCAGCCGCACGGGAAGCGATTTTACCGTGATTTTTTTCAGAATATTGAGCAGTATCCAGCCCAGTACGCCGCACAGCAGCGCCAGAACAACTGCCCCGGACAGTACTGCCCAAAGCAGAGTGCTGCCCCCCATCAGCCAGGCCAGCAGCCCAACCGCCACCGCGATTATCACAGGAAGGTAGAACTTCAGCGGCCAGACGTTTGCCACGACGTCACGGCGTAAAACACGCAGCGGCTGCGTCGCAATCAACAGCCGGTACGGACGGAGCCCCACCAGCACCGAGATTACCGTCATCGCGCCCATCGCCCACAGCCACGGCCAGAGGCTGGCCGGCGGCAATGCTGCCGGGAGCACCGGTTTCAGCATCACCATCAGCAGTTTTTCGAACAGCAATCCCATTACCCCGCCGGTGAAGGCCGAGAAAAGCAGCAACATCAGCCACTGGCCGACAATCAGCTTACGCAACTGCACCCTGCCCGCACCCAGCGTTTTGAGAACCGCCACCAGATCGTAACGGCTGCGGCAGTAGTGCCCCATTGCGACGGCAACTGCCGCCACTGCCAGCAATAGCGTTAACAGGGCCGAAAGCAGCAGGAACTGCTGAGAACGCTCGAGGGACTTACCGAGCGCTCCCTCGTCCTGCTCCAGCCCGTACCATCGGTGTTCCGGTTTTAACTGCGGCAGAAGCCATTTTTCATACGCGTCAAGCTGGGCAGGCGTGCCGCCAAACTTATAGCGCCAGGTGACGCGGCTGCCCGGCTGTACGGCATTGGTTTTCGCCACATCGGCGGTGTTCATCAGTAATCGCGGCGCGAGCTGGAACGGATTAAACCCGGAGTCAGGTTCCTGAACCACTTCCCCGGCAATTTTCAGCGTAGCATCACCGACATCAATGCTGTCGCCCGTTTTCAGGTTCAACAGCGCCATCAGGCGCGGCGCCAGCAGCACCGTGCCGGGTTTGGGTTTCAACCCTGGTGGGCTGGTTTGCAGTTCGCCATACATCGGGTAGATGTCATCGACGGCTTTGACGCTTGCCAGCTGCGGCGTTTCGCCCGCGAAGGTCATGGTCTGGAAGCTTATCTGCTCCCCGACCTTGAGCCCCCGCTTGCGCGCTTCATCAATCCAGCCCGGCGGAACCGCGCGTGAACTTTGTAGCGCCCTGTCTCCCGCCATAAACTCCCGGCTTTGCTGACTGAGCCCTTTCTCCATGCGGTCGCTGACGCTGCCGAGCGCCAGCACGCACGCTACCGCCAGGCTTAAGGCCAGCCAGACTATCAGCAGCGAGGGCGAGCGCCACTCGCGCCAGAACCAGCGGGCAATCATGCTTCCTCCTGAAGAACACCGTTGACCAGCCGCAGACGACGGTCACAGCGGGCGGCAAGTTGCGGGTCGTGGGTCACGAGGATCAGCGTAGTGCCATGTTCACGGTTGAGCGAAAACAGCAGGTCAGCAATCTTGTCCCCGGTTTTACGGTCAAGGTTACCGGTAGGCTCATCAGCGAACAGTACCTCCGGACGACCGTTAAACGCGCGCGCCAGCGCCACGCGCTGTTGCTCCCCGCCGGAAAGCTGTGCCGGAAGATGGTCGAGGCGTTTGCCCAACCCCAGTTGCTCCAGTAAGTCCTTTGCATGCGCGCGGCTTTCACGGCTATTTTCGCCGCGCAGAAGCGCCGGGAGTTCGACGTTTTCCAGCGCGTTCAGCGTCGGGATAAGCATAAAGGACTGAAAAACAAAACCGATGTGTCGCGCACGCAGCGCAGCGCGCGCCTCTTCATCAAGCTGATGCAGCGGTTGCCCGACAAGGTGGACCTCTCCGCTGCTTCCGTCGTCCAGACCCGCCAAAATCGCCAGCAGCGTAGACTTACCGGAACCGGATTCGCCAATCAGCGCGATGGTTTCAGCGCGTTTGACAACGAGTTCAACTCCAGTAAGGATGGAAAGCTCGTGTTCCCCCTGACCGACGGATTTCTTAAGACGATGAACTTCAACACTGTTTTCCGCTGGCATTTGCCCTTCCTGTTTTTGATTCTGATGACCTTCCGCGCGGCGGCAGCGGACACGTTACTGGTTCTCGGCGACAGCCTGAGTGCAGGCTATCGCATGGCCGCCAGCGCGGCCTGGCCTGCTTTGCTCAATGATAAATGGCAGAGCACAACGCCGGTGATCAATGCCAGCATCAGCGGCGATACCTCGCAGCAGGGCTTGTCGCGGCTGCCTGCCTTACTCAAACAGCATCAGCCGCGATGGGTGCTGGTTGAGCTTGGCGGCAATGATGGCCTGCGCGGTTTTCAGCCTCAGCAAACAGAACAGACGCTGCGCACCATTCTGCAGGACATCAAGGCGGCAAACGCCCAGCCGCTGCTGATGCAAATTCGCCTGCCCGCTAACTACGGTCGTCGGTATAATGAGGCCTTTAGCGCGATCTACCCAAAGCTTGCCAAAGAGTTTGATATTCCGCTGCTGCCATTTTTCATGGAAGAGGTCTATCTCAAACCCCAATGGATGCAAGACGATGGGATCCATCCCAATCGCGATGCTCAGCCGTTTATTGCCGACTGGATGGCAACGCGGCTGGCCCCTTTAGTTAAACATGACTCCTGATTAAGCGGAGATCCTGACAGGTAAAGTTATGCAAAAATCGGTCTTAATTACAGGATGTTCCAGTGGAATCGGCCTGGAAAGCGCGCTCGAACTGAAGCGCCAGGGGTTTCGGGTCCTGGCGGCCTGCCGCAAACCCGACGATGTCGAACGCATGAACGGGCTGGGCTTTACCGGCGTGCTGCTGGATATGGACTCGCCGGAGAGCGTTGAACGCGCCGCCGATGAAGTGATCGCGCTGACCGATAATCGTCTGTACGGGCTCTTTAACAATGCCGGCTACGGCGTGTATGGCCCGCTGGATACGCTCTCCCGCGAAACGCTGGAAAAACAGTTTTCGACCAACTTCTTCGGCGTGCATCAACTGACTATGCGCCTGCTCCCCGCCATGCTGCCGCACGGTGAAGGACGTATCGTGATGACCTCCTCGGTGATGGGCCTGATCTCCACCCCAGGCCGAGGCGCCTACGCCGCCAGCAAATATGCGCTGGAGGCCTGGTCTGACGCCCTGCGCATGGAGTTGCGTCACAGCGGCATTAAGGTCAGCCTGATTGAACCCGGCCCCATCCGCACCCGCTTTACCGAAAACGTCAACCAGACGCAGGCGGACAAACCGGTCGAAAACCCTGGCATCGCCGCACGTTTTACCCTCGGGCCGGAAGCGGTTGTCGCGAAAGTGCGCCATGCTTTTGAGAGTGAAAATCCAAAAATGCGCTATCCGGTGACGCTGGTCACCCATGCCGTAGGCTGGTTAAAACGCCTGCTGCCGGGCCGGATGATGGACAAAATTTTACACGGTTGAGTTGAAGCAACGACGCTCACCCCCATGTAAAGAACAAACCGACAAAAGAGAAAGCCGCATGTCCGTACAGAATATCGTCAATATTACTGAAGCAAACCTGCAACAGACCCTCGAACAGTCAATGACCAAACCGGTGCTGTTCTACTTCTGGTCTGAGCGAAGCCAGCACTGCCTGCAGCTGACGCCGGTACTGGAAAGCCTTGCCGCACAGTACAACGGTCAGTTCATTCTCGCCAAACTGGATTGTGACGCCGAGCCAATGGTGGCATCTCAGTTTGGTCTGCGCGCGATTCCAACCGTCTATCTTTTCCAGAACGGTCAGCCTGTTGATGGTTTCCAGGGGCCGCAGCCGGAAGAGGCTATTCGCGCTCTGCTGGATAAAGTCCTGCCGCGTGAAGAAGAGCTGAAAGCGCAGGAAGGCATGGCGCTAATGCAGGAAGGCAAATATGACGAGGCGCTGCCGCTGCTCAAAGAGGCATGGCAGTTGTCGAAGCAAAACAGCCAGATTGGTCTGCTGCTGGCGGAAACGCAGATTGCACTACACCGCTCAGAAGACGCAGAAGCCGTGCTGAAGACGGTTCCACTGCAGGATCAGGACACCCGTTACCAGGGGCTGGTCGCGCAAATTGAGCTGCTGAAGCAGGCCGCAGACACCCCGGAAATTCAGCAGCTGCAACAGCAGGTAGCTGACAACCCGGCCGATGCCGCGTTGGCAAGCCAGCTGGCGCTGCAGCTGCATCAGGTAGGGCGTAACGAAGAAGCACTGGAGCTGCTGTTTAGCCATCTGCAAAAAGATCTGGCTGCCGCCGACGGCCAGGCGCGTAAGATGTTCCAGGAAATTCTGGCCGCGTTGGGCACCGGCGACGCGCTGGCGTCGAAGTATCGTCGTCAGCTTTACGCGCTGCTGTATTGATGCACTTTGCCCGGGGGCGGCTTCGCCTTACCGGGCCGATAAAAGCCGATATTACCCCGTCTTTTTCAACTGCGTCACCACCAGCTGGTGGCGCGCGTTATAGAACTTCCGGTAGGTCAGGTAACAGGCAATGATGGTTGACAGGCTCGCCGTTGAGAGCAGCATAAACGTTACCATAATCTGATACTTAATCGCTTTTACCGGATCGATACCGGCAAAAATCAGACCCGACATCATACCCGGCAGGCTCACCAGTCCCACCGTTTTGGCAGAATCCACCGTCGGGATCAGCGATGAACGGATGCTCTCACGGATCAGCCGCGCCGAGGCCATTTTAGGCGTTGCCCCCAGGCTTAACTTCTCCTGCAACTGCTGCTGTTCACTGCTGAACCGTTGGCCCAGATTGTTGTAACACAGCCCCACGGCAACCATCGCGTTTCCGGCGATCATTCCGGAAATGGGGATGACCTGCATTGGCGTAAACGCAATCGAACCAGAGAGCACCAGCACTGCCAGCGTGAGCGCCGTCCCGGTCGTTATGGCAATAAACGACGAGATAAAGGCCTTATCAATGTACTTACTGCGTTTTTGCGCATTCCACGCTGCGTTAAAGCAGATAAAAAGCACCATCAGCAGCGTCAGCACGGCGTGGTTGACGTTGAAAATATACTTCAGCACATAGCCGACAATTATCAGTTGAATAACCGCCCGGCAGATACTCCACAGAATATCTTTTTCCAGCCCCAGCTTTTCCCGGTAGCTGACCACAATCGCAATCAGCACCAGCACCATCGAAAACGCCAGGGATTCATTGGTAATATTATGCTCACCCACGGTTAGCCTCCTGCATTTTCCCACCGTGCGGCTGGAGCGTAATCACGTCATCCGCATGGGTTATTTCGTTAGCGTCGTGCGTCACCCACAGCACGGCAACATTCTGCTTACTGGCGTAATGATGAATGATGTCGTTAACGTTGCGCTTATTGGCCTCATCCAGCGCGCTGGTGATTTCGTCCAGCAACAGCACCCTGGGTAAAAATTGCAGATTACGGATCAGCGAGACGCGTTGCTTTTCTCCACCCGACAACTCACTCACGGCTTTGGTCAGCGTCTCCTGCGGCAAGCCAAAACGTTCCAGATCGGCCGATAACCGCTCAGGATCGGGCGTCTTATTGCGAATTTTCCAGGGAAAAATCAGGTTGTCATACACCGTATCGCCGAAGAGCGTGGGCGTTTGTACCGAGTATGAGACCTGCTGGCGATACGCCTCAGGAGAGAGCGTTGCAATATCCTTCCCCTCAAAAAAAATCTTGCCTGAGGTCGGGCTGAGCAGCGAGGCAATGATTTTTAGCAGCGTACTTTTCCCGCAGCCCGATGGCCCGGTGATCAAACGAAACTCCCCCGGCGAAACGGTAAAGCTGACATTATTCAGAATAGTGGTTTCACCCACACGGTAGCCTACATCCGCGATTGTTAAAATCGCGCTGTTATCCTTCATGTTATTTCCTGCCTTCATCCCAATAATTAGCAGTAGTCTACGGCGATTAGTGATTGTATGGCGACTTTCCTCGTATACTTAGGGTCAACAAACAGCCATATGGTTTCCGCCACAGCATGCAAAACAGGAGGTTTTTATGCTCATCGTTGTTCCTGTCCTTATTTTCGTTGCGCTGGTTATTGTCGGCGCTGGCGTCAAAATTGTCCCGCAGGGTTACCAGTGGACAGTCGAGCGTTTCGGACGTTACACCAACACATTACAACCTGGTTTAAGCCTGATTGTCCCTTTCATGGACAGAATTGGTCGTAAGATCAACATGATGGAACAGGTTCTGGATATTCCTTCTCAGGAAGTGATTTCTAAGGATAACGCCAATGTCACCATTGATGCCGTCTGTTTTATTCAGGTAATTGATGCGCCAAAAGCGGCCTATGAGGTGAGCAATCTGGAGCTGGCTATCGTTAACCTGACGATGACCAATATCCGTACCGTACTGGGTTCGATGGAGCTGGATGAGATGCTCTCACAGCGAGACAGCATCAATACCCGACTGCTGCACATTGTCGATGAAGCGACGAATCCGTGGGGGATCAAAGTCACCCGTATTGAGATCCGCGACGTTCGCCCGCCGGCTGAACTGATCGCCTCCATGAACGCCCAGATGAAGGCCGAGCGAACCAAACGTGCCTATATTCTTGAAGCCGAAGGGGTACGTCAGGCCGAGATCCTCAAAGCGGAAGGGGAAAAACAGTCGCAGATCCTCAAAGCCGAGGGCGATCGCCAGTCTGCGTTCCTCCAGGCGGAAGCGCGTGAACGTTCGGCCGAAGCGGAAGCTCGTGCCACCCAGATGGTGTCAGAGGCGATTGCCGCTGGTGATATCCAGGCCGTGAACTACTTTGTCGCGCAAAAATATACCGACGCGCTGAAACAGATCGGCTCAGCAAACAACAGCAAAGTGGTCATGATGCCGCTGGATGCCAGCAGTCTCATGGGCTCTATTGCCGGGATCGCTGAACTGATCAAAGACAGCGGAAACGAGCGTAAAAAATGATTGAGCTCATCGCCGCACATCCTCACGCTTTCTGGCTAAGCCTCGGGGGGTTATTGCTGGCCGCTGAGATGCTGGGCGGTAACGGCTACCTGCTCTGGAGCGGTGTCGCCGCCGTGATTACCGGGCTGCTCGTGTGGCTTCTGCCGCTCGACTGGGCGTGGCAAGGTGCGTTGTTTGCCGTACTGACACTGGTGGCTGCATGGCTGTGGTGGCGCTGGCTTAACCGACGGGTTAACGAGCAGAAACCGTTAGATGCGCACCTTAATCAGCGCGGGCAGCAGATTGTCGGCCAGCGTTTTACGCTCGACACCGCGCTGGTGAACGGGCGTGGACATATGCGCGTGGGCGACAGTTCGTGGCCTGTCGTGGCCGACGATGACCTCAGCGCCGGAACGCGGGTTGAGGTCGTTGCGGTAGAAGGAATCACCCTGCGGGTTAAAGCCTGTTAAACAGATGCCTTACGATGGCAGCAGCCAGCAAGATTATCTATGATCGGGCAATCGGCGCTGTCATCTCCCGGACATGATTCCGCCAGCGCCAGCAGCTGTTTGCGCATCGCCTGTAACTCGGTGATGTGGCGTTCAATCTCAGCCACCTTTTCCAGCGTGCGCTTTTTCACATCAGCGCTGTGACGCTTCGGATCGTTAAAGAGATTCACCAGCTCGCCACACTCTTCCAGATTAAAACCGACCTGTCTTGCCTGACGCAGCAGCGTCAGTTCGTCAAGATGCAGTTGCGTGTAACTGCGGTAGCCGTTTTCGCTGCGCAGCGGCGGTGTCACCAGCCCTTTCTCTTCATAAAAGCGAATCGCTTTGCTGGTTAAGCCGGTTTTTTTCGCAACATCACTGATATTCACATTTCCCCCTTGACCTTCCCCTTGATGGAAGGTTTAACCTTCATAACAGTTAGCCAAAAGCGTTATGTTGGTCAACAACTGACCAGATCATTATACGGGAGTTTTGTTATGTCTCACACTATTGACCTGACATTGGACGGCCTCTCCTGCGGCCACTGTGTCAAACGCGTTAAAGAAAGTCTGGAACAGCGTCCTGACGTTGAAAGCGCTGAAGTTACCATCGATCATGCCGCCGTAACCGGTAGCGCCAGCGCGGATGCGCTGATTGATACCATCAAGCAGGCCGGTTACGGGGCGGAGCTGAGCCACCCAAAGGCTAAACCGCTGGCAGAGTCATCATCCCCGTCGGAAGCACTGACAGCGGCCACTCCTGAGCTTCCGGTAGCTGATGATATTGATGACAGCCAACAGCTGCTGATCAACGGCATGAGCTGCGCCAGCTGCGTCTCCCGGGTACAAAACGCCTTGCAGGCCGTACCGGGCGTCGCGCAGGCACGGGTCAATCTTGCGGAGCGCACCGCGCTGGTGATGGGCAGTGCCTCCGCCGCAGACTTAGTGCAGGCCGTTGAAAAAGCAGGCTACGGCGCTGAAGCCATCGAAGACGATGCAAAGCGTCGTGAACGTCAGCAGGAAACGGCGGTTGCCACCATGAAACGCTTCCGCTGGCAGGCAATAGTGGCCCTGCTGGTCGGGGTTCCGGTGATGGTGTGGGGCATGCTCGGCGACAACATGATGGTCACCGACGATAACCGCACGCTGTGGCTGGCGATCGGTTTGATCACCCTTGGGGTGATGATCGTTGCAGGCGGACATTTTTATACCAGCGCCTGGAAAAGCCTGAAGAATCGCACTGCGACGATGGATACGCTGGTTGCCCTTGGTACGGGGGCAGCATGGCTGTATTCGATGAGCGTTAACGTCTGGCCTCAGTGGTTCCCGATGGAGGCGCGACATCTTTATTATGAAGCGAGTGCGATGATTATCGGCCTGATCAACTTAGGCCATATGCTCGAAGCGCGCGCGCGTCAGCGTTCCTCAAAAGCGCTGGAAAGATTACTTGATTTAACGCCGCCAACCGCGCGGGTAGTCACAGAGGACGGTGAAAAGAACGTCCCGCTGGCCGAGGTTCAACCCGGTATGACTCTGCGCCTGACCACGGGTGACCGCGTTCCCGTTGACGGTATTATCACACAGGGTGATGCCTGGCTGGACGAAGCGATGCTCACCGGGGAACCCATTCCACAGCAGAAATCCCACGGTGACGCCGTTCATGCCGGTACGGTGGTGCAGGACGGCAGCGTGCTGTTCACCGCCAGCGCCGTCGGCAGCCACACGACGCTGTCGCGTATTATTCGCATGGTGCGCCAGGCGCAGAGCAGCAAGCCGGAGATTGGCCAGCTTGCTGATAAAATCTCAGCCATTTTTGTTCCGGTCGTGGTCGGTATTGCCCTGCTGAGTGCAGCTATCTGGTACTTTTTCGGTCCCGCGCCGCAGATTGTTTATACCCTGGTGATTGCCACCACGGTGCTGATCATCGCCTGCCCTTGTGCACTCGGTCTTGCCACACCGATGTCGATTATCTCCGGTGTCGGTCGCGCCGCCGAGTTTGGCGTGCTGGTGCGTGATGCCGATGCCCTGCAACGCGCCAGTACGCTCGACACGCTGGTGTTTGATAAAACCGGCACGCTGACCGAAGGCAAACCGCAAGTTGTGGCCGTGAATACGACAGGTATGGCAGAAAATGACGCACTGCGTCTTGCTGCCGCGCTTGAGCAAGGCTCCAGCCATCCTCTGGCTCGCGCGATTATTGAGAAAGCCGGGAATGCCAGCCTGCCGCAGGTGAGCAATTTCCGCACCCTGCGCGGGCTCGGCGTCAGCGGTGAAGCAGAAGGCCACGCGCTGCTGCTGGGCAACCAGGCATTGCTCAATGAAAACGGTATTGATACTGCCGAGCTGGAAAGCGAGTTGAAGGCGCAGGCGTCTCAGGGCGCCACGCCGGTTCTGCTGGCGGTGGATGGCAAAGCCGCCGCGCTGCTGGCCGTGCGCGATCCGCTTCGCCAGGACAGTGTGGATGCCTTAAAACGCCTGCACCGCGCGGGTTATCGCCTGGTCATGCTGACCGGGGATAACCCGACCACCGCCAACGCCATCGCGAAAGAAGCCGGTATTGATGAGGTCATTGCTGGCGTACTGCCGGACGGTAAAGCTGACGCAATCAAGAAACTGCAAAGCCAGGGGCGTCAGGTGGCAATGGTCGGCGACGGCATCAACGATGCCCCTGCGCTGGCCCAGGCGGATGTCGGTATCGCCATGGGAGGCGGGAGCGATGTCGCTATCGAGACGGCAGCGATCACGCTGATGCGCCATAGCCTGATGGGCGTTGCTGATGCGCTGGCCATTTCAAAAGCCACGTTGCGCAACATGAAGCAGAACCTGCTGGGGGCATTTATCTACAACAGTTTCGGCATTCCGATTGCCGCCGGGATTTTGTGGCCGCTGACCGGCACGCTGCTGAACCCGGTGGTCGCAGGTGCAGCCATGGCGCTCTCCTCCATCACCGTGGTGAGCAACGCCAACCGACTGTTGCGGTTTAAACCGAAAGATTGAACCTTGTTCTCGTACGCGCTAGCATGAACCTTTCCGTTCATGGAGCGCGTATGAGTCTGTTTAATCGTATAAAAACATCGTTTCGCGCCCTATTCCCCCGCCGTTATGCCTGGCCCGGTCTGGATATCTCGCTTCCTGGCGGCCAGCACCTGCACCTGGTGGGCAGCATCCATATGGGCACGCAGGATATGTCTCCCCTGCCTCCTGGTCTGATAAAACTTCTCAAGCGCGCCGATGCGCTGGTTGTTGAGGCGGACATTTCGGGCCATGAATCACCGTTTGCCGGTCTGGAGAGCACTCTCAGCCTGGCAGAACGTCTGGATGATGCTCTGCTCGCGGAACTGACGCGCGTCGCGGATGAGACGGGCGTGTCGCTCTCGATGATCGACGCTCTGCCGCTCTGGCAAATTGCCATGGTGCTTCAGGCCACGCAGGCGCAACGTCTGGGTCTGCGCGGTGATTACGGCATTGATTACCAGTTACTGAATATGGCAAGGGCACGCAGGATGCCGATCATCGAACTGGAAGGGACGGACAGCCAGATTGCGCTGTTGCGACAACTGCCTGACGACGGTCTGATGCTGCTGGATGATACCCTGACCCACTGGCACACCAACGCGCGCCTGCTGCAGACCATGATCGGCTGGTGGCTTGATGCTCCGCCCGCAGACAGTAAGCTGGCTTTACCGTCGACGTTTAGTGAATCGTTATATGATGTGCTGATGAATGCGCGTAATAAAGCCTGGCAGCAGACGCTGCATGCCTTACCTGCCGGGCATTACGTTGTCGCAGTAGGTGCATTACATTTGTACGGAGAAGGGAATTTGCCGTCACTGTTGAAATAAAAAAATGGCCAATATTTCTATTGGCCCGTCAAAGAGGAATTTCATCGTTTTTATTATGCCGAAGGAGACCTTCGGTTGAGCCGATTGTCGCTCAAAGTGACCATCACTGCCAATACTATTGCGCAAGATGGTGCTATTTTTTAGACAAACGTCAGGCGTATGCTGTGAGCATGAATTGTCTGTCGTAAGAAGGATAGCTATGACTCCCGCCGTTAAATTACTCGAAAAAAACAAAATTCCTTTCCGGATCCATACCTACGATCACGATCCGAATGAAACCAATTTTGGTGATGAAGTGGTGCGCAAACTGGGGCTGAACGCTGACCAGGTCTATAAAACGCTGCTGGTCGCCGTGAATGGCGACATGAAGCACCTCGCCGTCGCGGTTACGCCCGTCGCCGGGCAGCTTGACTTGAAGAAAGTGGCGAAAGCGCTGGGCGCGAAAAAAGTGGATATGGCAGACCCAATGGTTGCGCAACGCACCACGGGCTACCTGGTCGGCGGGATCAGCCCACTCGGGCAGAAAAAACGTCTGCCGACGCTGATAGATGCGCCTTCACAGGAGTTTGAAACCATCTTTATATCCGGCGGCAAACGCGGGCTGGATATTGAACTCGCGGCGGGCGATCTGGCGAAAATGCTGGACGCGAAATTTGCGGATATTGCACGCCGGGAGTAAGAGAAAAGCCGGGTAAGGCGCAGCCGCTACCCGGCAAAACAACCGCACTACTGCCAGCTCACCTCACCCTTCGGCTCGTATGCATTCACATCAATCGGCGAGTTTTGCTCGATGAACTGCTTCAGCACTTCCGCGTCGATAAAACCGGTGTTCACATAGCCTGGTTTGTTATCAATATGCGGATAGCCGTCTCCACCTGTGGCGTTAAAGCTTAACGTCGCCAGACGGTACGTTTTAGCCGGATCAACCGGTTCGCCTTTGATCTTCAGATCGTTAAGCTTGCCGTCTTTCGCCACAAAGCTCACGTTGGCAAACTGCGGATAGGCACCGGAATCCGGCTTCATCTGCGCCACGGCGGTCAGGTAGTCCATGACCTCTTTCCCGCTCATGTCCGCATAGACCACCACGTTACCGAACGGCTGCACCTTCAGAACGTCTTTATAGGTAATGTTTCCACCTTCGATGGAATCACGAATACCGCCGCCGCTCATTACGCCAAAATCAGCGCCGGTACGCGCCATTTGCGCTGCCAGCACCAGATGCCCCATATTGGTCTGCACGAAGCGGACTTTGCTACGATCCCCTTCCAGACGACCATTGAGCGTGCCAATCTTCACATCCAGCTGTGCCTTACCTTTATTCTGGAACGGCGTCAGCAGGGAGAGCATCTGCTGGTTTTCAGCAATCTCCGGGGTGTAAAGTACGCGCTCGCTTTTCCCGTCAGGATAAGTGACTTTCTTCTTCAGGTTGACCGGGATGAGCTGGTAATGCACCAGTTTCATCTCGCCGTTACGGAACTCAAAATCCGCCCGGCCCACGTATTTGCCCCACTCATGCGCCTGCACAATCCAGATGCCGTTCTGACGGTCTGGGGCACACGGCGTGCCTGGCACGTAATCAACCTGCTTTTTATTCTCGGAGGCCATGCAGACCGGATCCTGTGAGTGACCGCCCACAATCATTGCCAGCGAGCCAGCCGGCAGGCTGCGCGCCATCTCCACGTCACCTGGCGCATTAGAGCCGTGTTCACCATTGTCATAGTGCCCCATGTGGGTGGTGGCAATAATCACATCCGGCTTTTCGTTCTGCTGTAATTCCTGAATAACCAGCTTTGCTTCGTCTGCCGGTTTACGGAATTCGATATCGGTAAAGAACTCAGGATTGCCAATTTTGGCTGTATCGTCAGTCGTTAACCCGATGACGGCGATTTTAAGATCCTGACGCTTAAACAACGCCCACGGTTTAAACAGGCGTTCACCGGTGCTTTTCTGATAAATATTGGCGGAGAGGAACGGGAATTTTGCCAGTTTTTCCTGCTGGCGCAGTACCGTTAGTGGATTATCAAACTCGTGGTTGCCGACGGCCATCGCATCGTAACCAATCAGATTCATACCGCGAAAATCGGGCTCGGCATCCTGTAAATCGGATTCCGGTACCCCGGTGTTGATATCTCCCCCGGACAGCAACAGCACGCTGCCGCCCTGAGCCGCCACCTCTTTACGAATACCATCCACCAGCGTTTTTTGCGCCGCCAGACCATATTCGCCGTATTCACTGCGCCAGAAATGCCCGTGGTGATCGTTGGTATGCAGAATGGTGATTTTGTAGGTTTTATCTTTTTCGTATGCCTGCGCGGGCAGGCTTACCAGGCCCCATGCGGCGATAAGCGCCAGCGCGACGCCCCGCTTCATTAACTTCATCTTTTCTCTCCCTGACCAATAGACAAAGGCAAAAATTACAATGACTCACAATAATAGACAAATAAGTTTTCAGAATTGCGACTTTCTTCAAATGCCCCTGACAGGTATGTTAGTTGGATAATAATTACATCCTGCATTCCTAATAACTAAAGACGTGGTAATTCTCGGTAATGGTGCCAACTTACTGATTTAGTGTACGATGGTGTTTTTGAGGTGCTCCCGTGGCTTCCATCTCCATCAGTTGTCCCTCCTGCTCAGCTACTGAAGGCGTGGTGCGTAACGGTAAAAGTACTGCCGGACATCAGCGCTATCTCTGCTCTCACTGCCGTAAAACATGGCAACTGCAGTTCACTTACACCGCTTCTCAACCCGGTACGCACCAGAAAATCATTGATATGGCCATGAATGGTGTTGGATGCCGGGCAACCGCCCGCATTATGGGCGTTGGCCTCAACACGATTTTACGTCACTTAAAAAACTCAGGCCGCAGTCGGTAACCTCGCGCATACAGCCGGGCAGTGACGTCATCGTCTGCGCGGAAATGGACGAACAGTGGGGCTACGTCGGTGCTAAATCACGTCAGCGCTGGCTGTTTTACGCGTATGACAGGATACGGAGGACGGTTGTGGCGCACGTCTTCGGTGAACGCACTCTGGCCACACTGGAGCGTCTTCTGAGCCTGCTGTCGGCCTTTGAGGTCGTGGTATGGATGACGGATGGCTGGCCGCTGTATGAATCCCGCCTGAAGGGAAAGCTGCACGTAATCAGCAAGCGTTACACTCAGCGAATTGAGCGGCATAACCTGAATCTGAGACAACATCTGGCAAGGCTGGGACGGAAGTCACTGTCGTTCTCAAAATCGGTGGAGCTGCATGACAAGGTCATCGGGCATTATCTGAACATAAAACACTATCAGTAAGTTGGAGTCATTACCTAATTCTCTCTATGGCAATCAGTGAATCAACCCAGCCCGTGCCGGGCGTGCCGGCGTCACCGCCGAAATCGCGCACCTCTTTTAAAGTCTTAGGTGCAATCAGTCTTTCTCATCTGCTCAACGATATGATCCAGTCGTTGATTCTGGCAATTTATCCGCTGCTGCAATCAGAGTTCTCTTTAACCTTCGTGCAGATCGGGATGATCACCCTGACCTTCCAGCTCGCGTCCTCGCTACTGCAGCCAATAGTGGGCTACTGGACGGACAAATACCCGATGCCATGGTCGCTACCGATTGGCATGTGTTTCACCTTAAGCGGGCTGGTACTGCTGGCCATGGCTGGGAGTTTTGAAGCGGTGTTGATCGCCGCCGCACTGGTGGGCACCGGCTCGTCGGTCTTCCACCCGGAATCCTCCCGCGTGGCGCGTATGGCCTCCGGTGGTCGTCACGGCCTGGCGCAGTCACTCTTCCAGGTGGGCGGTAACTTTGGTAGCTCTCTCGGCCCGCTATTGGCCGCGGTGATTATTGCCCCTTACGGTAAAGGCAACGTGGCATGGTTTGTGCTAGCCGCACTGCTGGCGATTATCGTACTGGCGCAGATCAGCCGCTGGTATGCCGCTCAACATCGGGTGAACAAGGGTAAACCTAAAGCGAAGGTGATTAATCCTCTACCGCGTAACAAGATTATCCTGGCGGTTTCCGTCCTGCTGGTGCTGATTTTCTCGAAATATTTCTATATGGCGAGCATCAGCAGCTATTACACCTTTTATCTGATGCAAAAATTCGGATTATCGGTACAAAATGCGCAGATCCACCTGTTTGCCTTCCTGTTTGCGGTTGCTGCCGGGACAGTGATTGGCGGGCCTGTTGGGGATAAGATTGGACGTAAATATGTAATTTGGGGCTCTATTCTCGGCGTGGCACCGTTTACCCTTATTTTGCCGTACGCCAGCCTTGAATGGACGGGAATTTTAACCGTGATTATTGGTTTTATCCTCGCTTCCGCGTTTTCCGCCATTCTTGTCTATGCGCAAGAGCTGTTACCTGGTCGTATCGGTATGGTTTCCGGACTCTTTTTCGGGTTCGCCTTCGGCATGGGTGGGCTTGGTGCTGCAGTGTTAGGGATGGTTGCGGATCACACCAGTATCTTCCTGGTTTATAAAATCTGCGCTTTCCTGCCACTTCTTGGGATGTTGACCATATTCCTGCCTGATAACCGTCACAAAGCGTAAATTACGGGTAGCCAAAGTTTTACTTTGGCTACCTGATACCCTGATGCCATAAGGGTTTCTTCTGTCTCCCCCTGCTGAATTTATCAAAATGCGCTTTTTTTCGTGCTTATTGCTGTTTTATTCAAATTTCAACAATTATTCATAAACATAAGAGTAAAAATTGTCATAAACTATTACTCGGTTTTTTGGTTTGCGCCAAAAAGGAACACCCACAACGAAAGGAGACGGAATGCATCACGCCACACCGCTTATCACCACCATTGTTGGTGGCCTTGTGCTCGCTTTTATCCTTGGCATGATTGCCAATAAACTGCGTATTTCTCCCCTTGTCGGCTATTTGTTAGCGGGTGTCCTGGCGGGACCGTTTACGCCTGGTTTCGTTGCGGATACCAAACTGGCTCCTGAACTGGCGGAATTAGGCGTGATTCTGCTGATGTTTGGCGTCGGTTTGCATTTTTCACTGAAGGACCTGATGGCGGTAAAGTCGATCGCCATACCGGGAGCGATCGCCCAGATAGGGGTAGCGACGCTGCTGGGGATGGCGCTTTCAGCAATTCTTGGCTGGTCGCTGATGACCGGCATCGTTTTTGGGCTGTGTCTTTCCACCGCCAGTACCGTGGTGTTGCTGCGCGCACTTGAAGAGAGACAGCTGATTGACAGCCAACGCGGACAAATTGCGATAGGCTGGCTGATTGTTGAAGACCTGGTGATGGTGTTGACGCTGGTACTGCTGCCCGCTGTCGCCGGTATGATGGAAAAAGACAACGTCGGCTTTGCCTCGCTGGCGCTGGATATGGGCATTACCATCGGTAAAGTTGTGGCGTTTATCGCCATCATGATGCTGGTGGGCCGCCGTCTGGTGCCGTGGATCATGTCCCGCAGCGCAGCGACGGGTTCACGCGAATTGTTTACCCTCTCCGTACTGGCGCTGGCACTGGGTATCGCCTTTGGTGCCGTTGAGCTGTTTGATGTCTCCTTCGCGCTGGGTGCATTCTTCGCCGGGATGGTGTTGAACGAATCCGAGCTGAGCCACCGTGCGGCGCATGACACTCTGCCGCTGCGTGATGCTTTCGCCGTACTGTTCTTCGTTTCCGTCGGGATGCTGTTTGACCCGATGGTCCTTATTCATCAGCCGCTGGCTGTGCTGGGCACGCTGGCGATTATTATCTTTGGTAAGTCGCTCGCGGCTTTCTTCCTGGTAAGGATGTTTGGCCACTCCCCGCGTACGGCGCTGACCATCGCCGCCAGTCTGGCGCAAATTGGTGAGTTTGCCTTTATTCTGGCGGGTCTGGGCATGGCGCTGAACCTGCTACCGCAAGCCGGGCAGAACCTGGTGCTGGCAGGTGCAATCCTGTCGATTATGCTGAACCCAGTCCTGTTCGCACTGCTGGAAAAATACCTCGATAAAACCGAAACGCTGGAAGAACAGACGCTGGAAGAAGCTATCGAAGAAGAGAAGCAGATCCCGGTAGATATTTGTAATCACGCCCTGCTGGTTGGTTTTGGTCGCGTAGGCAGTCTGCTCGGTGAGAAACTGATGGCGCAAGGGATCCCGCTGGTAGTGATTGAAACGTCACGCACCCGCGTCGACGAGCTGCGTGAGCGCGGTATCCGAGCGGTGCTGGGCAATGCGGCAAACGAAGAGATCATGAATCTGGCGCATCTGGACTGCGCACGCTGGCTGCTGCTGACCATCCCAAACGGCTATGAAGCGGGTGAAATTGTGGCTTCCGCGCGCGAGAAGTGCCCGACGATTGAGATTATCGCCCGGGCACATTATGACGATGAGGTGGAGTACATTACCGAGCGCGGTGCGGATAAGGTCGTGATGGGCGAGCGCGAGATTGCGAATACGATGCTGACGCTACTGGAGAAACCGCCGGCTGAAGAAGGGGTGACGGGTTAAAAAAGCCTGCTGGCGCTACGCTTAGCAGGCCTACAAGTAGCCCCGGTAAGCGTAGTGCCACCGGGGTTTTCTTTTAGCAATCAACGATCCCAATAAGCCTCTTCCAGGCTGTCTTCCCGTTCCGGCAGACCACGCGTTAAGCGCGGGGAATGCTGATTAAGCACCTGATAACTCACGCGGTTAGCGTATTTGCACACCTGCGCCAGCGACGAATAGGTCAGCCAGTTGAACTTGTGCTTGCTGGAATTCGGGACGTTAGTTTTATGGTAAGCATTCGCGGTGATGTCATGGAGCAATGCGGCCAGCGCGCCATCACCTGCACCGTTGGTGTTCATGATCTTCTCTGGCCCGCCCATATACGGGGCGATGTGCGAGTAGATACGCAGCGGATTAACACAGTCTTTAAAACGCATACCACGGCTGAACTCGTACTGGTTGAACTCGGCGATCGCGCCAGGCAGCAATGGATGCTGGGTTTTGCGCTTGCTCTCTTCTTCGGTGAAGCCCGCCATGTATAACCCAACCGGCCCTGCGGTACAGAGAACCAGATCCACCCACTCCAGCGCTTTATCAGACGCCAGCAGCGGATCGCTTTCGCCCGTCAGCGCTTCCGCCTCTTCTTCGTTCATCGCCAGAATCGAGACGTGCTCTTTCAGGAACGCCTGCCACCACTCCGGATTGTCGGCAATCACGAATTTGGTGCCCAGCGTGAGAACGACGGGCACATTGTATTTCTTCGCGTACTCAATCGCTTTCATGGTCGCGTCCGGCATCGGCTCACCCGGTTTGCAGCGCACCAGATAGGAGGTCAGCACCAGCGCCGAGGCGCCTGCAATCACCTCTTCCGGGATGCTCTCGGCACGCAGTTTGTTCATGTGACCCGGGCTGATGGCAAAGGTACGCTCGCCGGACTCACCGATCAGCGTAAAGCAGCGGCCAATCGGCCCGTCGACGCCCTGAAGGTAGTTCAGATCGGTACGGCTGGAGGTATTGCACAGATAACGGTAGGCATAGCCTCCAATTTCGATATTGCTGCACATTACGCCCAGCAGTACCGAGCGGTCATCAGCCAGTACGGAATAGTTGTGCATGGTGTTACCGATGGTACCGCCGGCAAACTGATGGGTGATCAGGTTTTCGCGCACCAGTTCCTGGTAAAGCGCTTCGGCAACGTCGTCCTCAATCACCAGCGAGTGACCCGCGCTCAGACCGTAACGGGCGACAAACGCATCATCCACTTTCGCTTCAATGTCCACCAGCGTCTGGTCGATACCAACGACCCATGCGGCACTGGTTTCATTTTCAGGCTGGATTTGCTGCAGGAGCGGATCGCGGGCATCAACGGGAAAGTAGTGTTTGGATTTGCGTTTACCGGGAAATTTCATGGTCTGAACTGTACGAAGAATATGGGCCGGGAATGGTAGCACAAACCCGGCCCGAAGTGCGATCAGCGACTGTTTGTCACCAGAGAGACCATCATGTCGATATGCTCAGGCGAGTCGTTAAGTGCCGGAATGTATTCGTACTTCGTGCCCCCCGCTTCCAGGAAGAACTCTCTGTTTTGCACAGCAATTTCTTCGAGCGTTTCCAGGCAATCCGCCGAGAAGCCTGGCGACATCACCTGAATATGCTTCACCCCTTTCTCACCAAGCATCTTAAGCGTTTCATCGGTATATGGGGTGAGCCACGGCTCGCGACCGAAGCGCGACTGGAAGGTCATCATCACCTTCTCCGGCGGCAGGCCGAGGGCAGAAACCAGTTCGCGCGTGGTATCACGACAACGCTGCGGGTAATCATCCCCCTCGTCAGCGAAACGCTGCGGGATGCCGTGATAAGACAGCAGTAGCAGATCCGGCTCGCCGTGTTTTTCGAACGACGCACGCGCGCTGTTGGCAAGCGCCTTGATATAGAGATCGTTATCCGCGTAGTCGCGAATGAAGGTCACGCCAGGTATGCGACGGCGAGTCGCCAGAATACGCGCCAGTTCATCCCATACCGCAGCAACCGTCGAACAGGAGTACTGCGGATAGAGCGCCAGCACCACAATGTGGTCAACCCCCTGCGCCAGCAGTGATTCGACCGCGCTTTCCAGCGAAGGTTTACCGTAGCTCATACCAAGAGCAACAGGCATATCCGGCAGGCGTGCGGCCAGCGCCTTTTCCTGGCGACGGCTGTAGACCATCAGCGGAGAACCCTCTTCCATCCAGACGGACTGATAGAGCCTGGCGACGCGCGGAGAACGAATCGGCAGAATCACGCCACGGAGCAACGGCCACCACAGCAGTCTTGGGGTATCCACGACGCGGGTGTCGCTTAAAAATTGTCGCAGGTAGCGTTTTACCGCGTCTGATGTAGGTGCTTCTGGGGTGCCCAGATTGGCAAGCAGGATGCCGGTTTTCGCCTGACTCATTCACGCCTCTTAACCATTTGAATGGTTGTCAATTGTAGCGGAAATGCGTTTAAACGAAACCCATTGCTGCGATAGGAAAGATGGGAATATTTCTCACCCGGAGATCCGGGTGAGAAAGGTGCGATTAGCCGAGGATTTTTTCCAGCTCTGCACGTACGTCAGCAACGGCTTTGGTACCGTCAACTTTCGCGTATTTGGTGTTACCCGCCTGCGCTTCTTTAGAGTAGTAACCGATCAGCGGCGCGGTCATCTGGTGGTATTCCACCAGGCGCTTACGCACGGTCTCTTCCTGATCGTCTTTACGGGTAGTCAGCTCTTCGCCGGTCACGTCGTCTTTGCCTTCAACCTTAGGTGGGTTGAATTTGATGTGGTAAACGCGGCCAGAAGCAGCGTGTACGCGACGGCCAACGATACGGTCAACGATCAGCTCGTCCGGTACGTCGAACTCCAGAACGTAGTCCACGTTGATGCCCGCTTCTTTCATGGCGTCAGCCTGAGGAATGGTGCGTGGGAAGCCGTCCAGCAGGAAACCGTTACGGCAGTCTTCCTGAGCAATGCGCTCTTTGACCAGAGCGATAACCAGCTCGTCGGTCACCAGCTTGCCTGCGTCCATGATGTCTTTCGCTTGTTTACCCAGCTCGGAGCCAGATTTAACAGCGGCGCGCAGCATGTCACCGGTGGAGATTTGCGGAATACCGTATTTCTCCATGATGAACTGAGCCTGAGTTCCTTTACCCGCGCCCGGAGCGCCAAGCAGAATAATACGCATTGCGAAAATCCCCTCAAAAGTCGTTTCAATTTTTCAAAAGCGCTAAACAATACCACCAGAACGGGCATCGCTCAAGGAAGGCGGGAAGGCTGAAACGGTTAACGGGGGGAGATTATTTGGGAGGGTAGGGTCTGGTGCCCTCACCCCGGCCCTCTCCCACGGGAGAGGGAGAAGACCAGGGGAGGCGTGGTCAATTACGCCAGCAGCAGCGCATTCACACGTTTAATGAACAGGTTAGGATCTTCCAGCGTGCCGCGTTCGGCCAGCAGGGACTGATCCAGCAGCAGTTCAACCCACTCGGCAAAGCGGGCGTCGTCCTGGGTATCCGCCGCGCGTTTCACCAGAGGATGATCCGGATTAAGCTCAAAGATATATTTCACTTCCGGCATCGCCTGGCCCGCTGCTGCGAACAGTTTCGCCATCTGGGTGCCCATTTCGTCAGCGTCGGTGGTAACGATCGCCGGGGTATCAGTCAGACGATGAGTGAAACGCACCTCTTTCACACGTTCGCCCAGCAGGGTTTTCACGCGCTCAACGAATGGTTCCAGCGCCTTCTCGGCTTCTTTCGCGCTTTCATCCACTTCATCCGCCAGCTTGTCGATGGACTCATCGGCTTTGGCAACGGACTGGAACGCCTTACCGTCAAACTCGGTCAGGTAGTTCATCATCCACTCGTCGATGCGGTCAGAAAGCAGCAGCACTTCGATGCCTTTCTTGCGCAACAGCTCGAGGTGCGGGCTGCTCTTCGCCGCCGCGTAGCTGTCGGCGGTGATGTAGTAAATCTTCTCCTGCCCTTCTTTCATGCGCGAGACGTACTCTTCCAGCGACACGGTCTGCGCGGAGGAGTCGGTGTGCGTAGACGCGAAGCGCAGCAGTTTGGCGATGGCCTCCACATTCGCGGTATCTTCCGCCGGGCCCTCTTTCAGCACCAGGCCGAATTGTTTCCAGAAGGTCTGGTATTTTTCCGCATCGTCTTTCGCCAGTTTTTCCAGCATCTGCAGCGCACGTTTGGTCAGGGCGTTGCGCAAGTTACGGGTGACGGTGCTGTCCTGCAGAATTTCGCGGGAGACGTTCAGCGGCAGATCGTTGGAATCTATCAGACCACGCACAAAACGCAGGTAGTTCGGCATGAACTGCTCGGCGTCGTCCATGATGAACACACGCTGTACGTACAGCTTCAGGCCGTGCTTGTGATCGCGGTTCCACATGTCCCACGGTGCCTGTGCCGGAATGTACAGCAGGCTGGTGTACTCCTGCTTACCTTCCACACGGTTGTGGCTCCAGGTCAGTGGGTCGGTAAAATCGTGGGCGATGTGTTTGTAAAACTCGTTGTATTCGTCGTCTTTGATTTCAGACTTGTTGCGCGTCCACAGTGCCTGCGCCTTGTTGATCTTCTCCCAGGAGACCACGGTTTCGCCGTCTTTCTCTTCCTGTTTTTCAATCTCAACCGGCAAGGCGATATGATCGGAATATTTGCTGATGATGGAGCGCACGCGCCAGTCGTTCAGGAAATCATCTTCGCCTTCACGCAGGTGCAGGGTGATTTCGGTGCCGCGATCCGCCTTGGTGATGTCATCAACGGTGTATTCGCCTTCACCTTTGGACTCCCAGAACACACCATTTTCCGCGCTGTCACCTGCTGCACGGGTACGCACGGTAACTTTGTCCGCGACGATGAACGCCGAGTAGAAACCAACGCCGAACTGACCGATCAGCTGGCTGTCTTTCGCCTGGTCAGAGCCCATGGACTCAAGAAACGCTTTGGTGCCAGATTTGGCGATGGTCCCGAGATGGTCGATGACCTCATCGCGATTCATCCCGATGCCGTTATCGGCGATGGTCAGGGTACGGTTCTCTTTATTGAAAGAGACGCGCACGCGCAGCTCACCGTCGCCTTCGTACAGATCCGGGTTAGACAGTGCGCGGAAGCGCAGCTTGTCCGCCGCGTCCGAGGCGTTGGAAATCAGCTCACGCAGGAAGATTTCTTTGTTGGAATACAGGGAATGGATCATCAGGTGCAGAAGCTGTTTTACTTCTGACTGGAAACCACGGGTTTCTTGTCCTTTCATCTAAGTCGACCTCAACAATGCCATTTAATGGGGTTTTAAAACGTTGAGGGAGAGATGGGGATAAGGGGGGGAAATTTCAAGCGGAGGCCACGGACGCAGCCTCCGTTTGGTCAGAAAATAATCTTGTGGCGTCCCGCAAGAGAGTGCGACAGCGTGGTGCCATCGACCATCTCCAGCTCGCCGCCCACCGGCACGCCGTGGGCGATACGGCTGGCGTCAACGCCGTACTGCGAGCAAAGCTCGGCGATGTAGTTGGCCGTTGCCTCCCCTTCCACCGTAGGATTGGTGGCGAGGATCACTTCGTTGATCGTTTCGGACTCAAGACGCTGTTCAAGGCGGTCAAGACCGATATCGTCCGGGCCAATACCGTCCAGCGGGGAGAGATGCCCCATCAGCACGAAATAGCGGCCGGAAAACTGCCCGGTCTGCTCAATGGCGTAGATGTCCGCCGGACTCTCCACCACGCAAATCTGACCGTTTTCCTGGCGACGCGGGTTCGAACAGATGTTACACACGTCCTGCTCGGTAAAGGTACGGCAATCCGCACAGTGACCAATTTCTGACATGGCGCGGGTCAGAGCCTGCGCCAGGCGCATCCCGCCGCTGCGGTCGCGCTGCAATAGCGTAAACGCCATGCGCTGCGCCGACTTCGGGCCAACGCCCGGCAGGCAGCGCAGTGCTTCCATTAACTGCGTGAGCAGCGGACTGGTTTGCATCAGAATGGCATCTTGAAGCCAGGTGGCAGTTGCATGCCGCTGGAAACAGAGGCCATTTTCTCTTTCTGAGTTTCGTCGATACGGCGAGCGGCATCGTTAAACGCGGCTGCAACCAGATCTTCCAGCATCTCTTTGTCGTCTTCGAGCAGGCTTGGGTCGATCTCAACGCGGCGGCAGTTGTGCGCACCGTTGATGGTCACTTTGACCAGACCGGCACCGGATTCACCCGTGACTTCCAGCTGAGCGATCTCTTCCTGCATCTTCTGCATTTTTTCCTGCATCTGCTGAGCCTGCTTCATCAGGCCACCCAGACCGCCTTTTCCACCAAACATAGGCTTCTCTCTTTTTTCACGTTTAAGGATTACAACCGTAAGTCAGACTCACGATCAAATGGGGCGAATACTCTCTTCATCCAGATCGGCGTCGAAGAACCGGCGCAGGGTCTGAATGTTGTTATCCGCGATAATTGCCTCGCGCGCCTGCGCGAGCTTCTCTTCATAAATGGCCTGACGCCACTCCAGCGGCGTTTTCACTGCCGGATTATCATCTTCAATGATAGTCAATTCAACCGGTGCACCCTGTAATGCGGTGAGCGCCTCGGCCAGCGCCTTTTGCGCGCCTGGCGAATTCAGGTGTCGTTGACCAGGACGCAGGTGTAAACGCACCTGATTGCCGTCCTGCTCTTTCCAGGCATTCAGCGCGACCTGCTCCACCAGCTTCGGCAACTGAAGCTTACTGACCTCGGCGGCCCAGGCATCACGCGCAATTGACTCTTCGGCGAGCTTCGCAGAAAGCTCCGGCGTTTTCTCATGCTCCAGCGCCTTTTTCAGCGCTTTCGGGGTGGCGACCTCTTCCTTCACCTCTTCGATGATAGTGGTCGCCTTCCAGCGGTAAGCCTCTTCTTTCACCGGGGCTTTCTGCTCGAGCGCGGAGGGTGCAGGACGCGACTGTACGCGCTCCGTTACCGAGGCCAGTCGTTCAAGCGCGGCGTTGTTAACCGGCCGCGCTCTTGCAGGCGCTGCCGGTTCACTCTTTTTTGGTTTGGTTGCTCCCTGCGCACGCTGCAACTGGCTGCGCGCGGCAAGCACCGAACTGGTGGCGTCCGACAGCGGCACATTTTGCTGCGGCGGCGGTGTCGGCTGCGGTGGTACCTGCTGCGGTGACATCACCGCCGTCGGTGCGACCGGAGCAAAGGATTGTCGCGGCACGTCCGGTTCCGGCAACGGCATACGCGGGTGGAACGCCAGCGCGCGCAACAGCGTCATTTCAACACCCATACGCGGATCCGGCGCGAACGGTAACTCTTTGCGGCCAATCAGCAGCGTCTGGTAGTAAAGTTGAACATCAGCAGGCGGCACGGTGCGGGCAAGTTCACGCATCCGCTGTTCGATAGCCGCCATATCCGCACCAATGGCAGACGGAGAAAGCTGCAGCATCGCCACGCGGTGCAGCAGGCTGAGCATCTCGACCAGCAGCCCTTCCCATTCAATACCCCGTGCAGCGGCCGCATCGACCTGCGACATAACACGCTCGCCGTTGGCGGCAATCATCGCTTCGATAAGAGAGAGCGCCTGATCGTCATCCAGCGTGCCGAGCATGGTGCTGACCGCCTCGGTCGAGAGCTTGCCGTCACCGCTGGCTATCGCCTGATCGGTAAGACTTAACGCATCACGCAGGCTGCCGTCCGCTGCACGAGCCAACAGCTGCAGAGCACGCGGTTCGTGGACAATTTTCTCTTCGTCGAGAATATGTTCAAGCTGAGCACGGATCTGTTCAACGTCCAGCGCCTTCAGATGGAACTGCAGGCAGCGCGACAAAATGGTGACCGGCAGCTTTTGCGGATCGGTGGTCGCCAGCAGGAATTTCACATGCGCGGGCGGTTCTTCCAGCGTTTTCAGCAGGGCGTTGAAGCTGTGACGCGACAGCATATGCACTTCATCGATCAGGTAGACCTTGAAGCGCCCACGCGCCGGGGCATACTGCACGTTGTCGAGCAGATCGCGGGTATCTTCAACTTTCGTGCGTGAAGCAGCATCGATCTCGATCAGATCGACAAAACGCCCCTGCTCAATCTCGCGGCAGTTATCGCATACGCCACACGGCGTGGCGGTGATCCCGGTTTCGCAGTTCAGACCTTTTGCCAGCAAACGGGCAATAGAGGTCTTGCCGACGCCGCGGGTGCCGGAGAAAAGATAGGCGTGATGGATGCGACCTAGCGACAAGCCGTTCGCCAGGGCCGTCAGCACATGTTCCTGACCGACAACGTCAGCAAAGGTTTGTGGTCGCCACTTACGGGCTAACACCTGATAACTCATGGGCAGGCTCTGCAACGCTGGAAGGTGAATTTATGGAGGGGAATGCTATCACAACCTCACCCATTGAGCGAGGTTGTGAAAATCGGGATCAGTGACCCGGGAATGGCACCAGGCTGTAGCTGGTAATACCCTGTTTTTCCAGGCGCTGTTCACCGCCCAGATCGAACAGGTTGATGATGAATGCCGCATCGGTCACTTCACCGCCCAGACGACGGATCAGCTTCACGGTCGCTTCGATGGTGCCGCCGGTTGCCAGCAGATCGTCAACCACCAGCACTTTGTCGCCAGGGACGATCGCATCAACGTGGATCTCCAGCTGATCGGTGCCGTATTCCAGCTCGTAGCTTTCAGCGATGGTTTCACGTGGTAGTTTGCGCGGTTTACGTACCGGAACAAAACCCACACCCAACGCCAGCGCAACCGGTGCGCCAAACAGGAAGCCACGGGCTTCGGTACCTACTACTTTGGTGATCCCGGCGTTTTTATAACGCGCAACCAGCAGTTCAATGCTGAGCGCGTACGCTTTCGGGTCTTCCAGCAAGCTGGTGACATCACGGAAAAGAATGCCAGGTTTTGGATAGTCCTGGATACTTTTGATGCTGTTTTTCAGATATTCAAGCTGCTGTGCAGTTGCGGTCATCGGTTTGTGCCTAAATGAAACAGTGTTACTCACAGCGCGCAACGAGTCGATTAAAGATAACAATTGTTTAACCTTTAACCAGGCGCACCTGTGCTCGAAAACGGTCGAATTTACTGTCTGTGCGAGATAATTGCAACAGACATTATAAGGCGTCAGTGCTTTTGTTGCTTTTCATCAACCACCGGGATTCGCCACATAAAGATGAGCAGGCATGTCAGGATCGCCAGCAACAGGATCCGTACCCACATCATTTTCACCAGCCATAATGAAATAGCGAAGGTGATGAGGATCACCGCGATCGCGCGCGGTTTAGCACCGGGCGGCATGGCCCGGTGTTTTTGCCAGTGGCGCAGATAACCGCCAAACCATGAGCGATACAGCAGCCAGTGGTGAAAACGCGGCGATGATCGGGCGAAGCACCAGGCCGCCAGCAGGATAAACGGCGTGGTCGGCAGCAAGGGTAAAACCACACCTAATGTGCCAAGCACTACCGCCAGCCAGCCAATGATGATTAAAATAGTACGCTGCATAATGCGAATCGTTATCAAACTGAACGGCTACTTTACCACTGGAGAGCGCCTTGAAAACAGCCTTGCTTCTGGAGACGCTGCAAAAACAGCTGACCACCCTGCGAGCAGAGGCTACCCCTCTGATGGGGCACGCCACGCTGAAGCCGCGCTTTGACCGGCAACTTTTTCGCACCCGAAGCACGCTCATTCAGGATTATATTGCTGAAGCCCAGGCCCATCTTGATGAGCTTCGCCACGCGGTTGAGCACAAGCAAACACAGCAGGTGGCCTGGCTTGCAGAGCATCTCACCGGGCAAATCACCGCCCTGCGCCGGGAAATTGCCACCTGGACGCTGCGCGCCTGGGACGGTGCATCTCCGGGGCTCGGCAAATGGCAGCGTAAGCGGCTGGAGAACCAGGAGTTTGAACGCCGGTTGTTTGAGATGAAGCGCGAGCGGGAAGCGCGCCTGAGCAACAGTGAAACGCTGGAAGAGCAGCAATTATTGATGCGTGAGATTAGCGCGCTGGAAGGACGCCTTGTCCGCTGCCGTCAGGCGCTGGATGAGATTGAACGCGTGATTGCACGTTTGACCCGTTAACAGGAGCCACACAAATGTCACTGGAAAATGCACCCGATGAGGTCAAGCTGGCCGTTGATTTGATTATGTTACTGGAGAATCATGAAATCCCCGCAGAGACGGTGCTCAAGGCGCTGGAGATTGTACGGCGAGACTTTGAAGGTAAGGTGAGGGCAATACAGCCCTCACCCTAACTCCCTCTCACCGGGAGAGGGAAAATAGATTAGGCAGGAGTAGGATCATCACCCTTAATGTCGCGCTTCACTTCCGTATGCTCGTCACCTTTCTCGTTACGCAGGTGAACTTCAAGCTGGTTGAAGGCGATATTAATATCGTTCTCACGACACAGGCGATCGATAGAGCGGTTCAGCTCATCCACGGTATAACTGCGGTCACGCAGTTCACGTACGTATAACCGCAGCTCGTGATCCAGGGTGCTCGGCCCAAAGGTCGTGAAGAAGACCGATGGCGCAGGATCGTGCATCACTTTCGGATGTTCAGACGCCGCCTGCAGCAGTACCTCTTTTACCTTATCCAGATCCGAACCGTAGGCCACGCCCAGGCGGATAACTACTCGCGTCACGGTGTCTGAAAGCGACCAGTTGATCAGGCGCTCGGTCACGAACGCTTTGTTCGGGATGATCACCTCTTTGCGATCAAAGTCGGTAATGGTGGTGGCTCGAATACGGATCTTGCTGACCGTACCGGAGAACGTGCCGATGGTGACGGTATCGCCGATACGAACTGGACGTTCGAACAGGATGATCAGGCCGGATACAAAGTTACCGAATATCTCCTGCAGGCCAAAACCAAGACCTACCGAGAGCGCGGCAGCCAGCCACTGCAGTTTGTCCCACGACACGCCCAGCGAGCCAAAGACCGTCATCGCTCCGACAATAATGATAACGTAGTTGAGGATCGTGGTAATGGCATAGGACGCCCCCTGACGCAGGTTCAGGCGCGACAGTACCAGTACTTCCAGCAGGCCCGGCAGGTTGCGAATCAGCGCCCAGGCCACCATCGACGAGACCAGCGCAAAGAGCAGGCTGCCCATGGTGACGCTCTTCATGACCGCAGCACCGGCTTCGGTACCGTTGTATTGCCAGAGGGTGATACTGTCCAGATAGGCGAAGACGGTAATTAAATCAGACCAGATAGCCCAGAACATCACCGCAAACAGAGCGACCATCACCAGCATGGTGATACGCAGCGTCTGCTGGTTGACCTGCTCCAGGGCGATGGTCGGTTCCTCCTGTGGCTCCGCCCCTTCCGCGCCCTCTTTTACCTGATGTTGACGACGCGCAATGGCACGGCGATAGGCGATACGACGGGCCGCAACACTCAAACCTCGCAGAACGGTCTGATAGAGCAGGTTCCAGATGATCACCAGATAAACCGTTTCAATCCAGCGACCAGACAGACGCAGCGTGGTGTAGAAGTAGCCCGTTGCCGTGAGCACCATCAGCGCCAGCGGAATGATTGCCAGTACCGTCACGGTAGCCAGACGAATATTGTGGGACTCTTTATCACGCCAGCTATCGCGGCACATCGGCCACATCAGAATGGCAATCAGGAGCAGGTTCAACAAAATAACCAACTGCCCCAGTACATCATCCATCAGATGCAGCGGGGAAAGTTCAGAGACAACCGACCAGAAGTGCAGCGGCAGAAGGGCCAGGCTGATACGCACAATCTGACGACGCCAGTGGCTGGTCAACTGCGCAGGCATGTTGAAATGGCGTACTGCCACGCCGTCTTTTTCCAGTACCTTCCAGCACAGACCAAACACCAGCCAGAACAGCGCCAGTTTCTTACTGAATGCCCACAGCAGATCGCTGACGTTAAGCTGCATCGTGAGCAGAATCAGACCTACCGCCAGGATAATAAGGCACACCGGCAGGGCGCGGATGAGGTCGATCAGAATCGCTTTCGGCGTATGAAGCTGGCTATCGTTTCGCAGTTGTCCCACTTCGGACGCCAGTTTCGCCTGATACTTCTTCAGCCAGCCCAGACGCCAGCGGATCAGACCGGCAATCAGCAGCAGCGGTAATCCCGCCAGGAAGGCAATCATCACCGCAGGCCAGGCTTTCTCCCAGTTCACGGTAATTTTCATACTCTTGATCTGCGTTTTCAGCGTTTCAGGGAAGGATTTAATCCAGTCCCAGTCCATTGGCTTGTTGCTGTTTACCCAGAAAATCTGCTGCGTCAAAATTTCCTGCAGACTTTTCGAGACGCTCACCAACTGCTGCTGGTTGATCTGCAGGTTAATGGCCATCATCAACTGGTTGCCCAGCTGTTTGTTGAGCTGGTCCAGCAGTTCGCGACGCATATCCACTACCTGAAGTAGCGCATCGTGCACTTCCGGGTTCACGTCACTGGAATGGCCTTCTTCAATTTTGGCGACGAAGGTATCGCTCTGGAAAAGGGCATCTCGCTGCTGGTTGACATCAAACTGCTCCAGACGCAAATCCGCGATGCGGTTGGTCATATCCTCCAGTTCATCGGCAGACGGGAGCGTCTGCTGCTGCTGGTAGAGAATACGCGACAGGAGGAGGCTGCCTTTCAGAACCGCAATCTGCTCTTTAATGTTGCGTTCAGCCTGCAGCGCGCGGTCCAGCCAGTTTTTTACTTTGATATTTTGCTGAACCAGAGAGTTACCGCTTTCCGTCGCCTGTATCAGACGCTGGCTGAGCTGATGGTTAGCCTCGAGCTCCTGTTTCACCAGTGGGTTCGCCTGAATACGAGCGGTTTCGTCAGGTGATACTGCCTCCTGGGCGGTTTTTTCTGTCAGCGTCAGGCGTTTACTGTTAACCGCCTCCTGCAACAGCTGCAGCTGGTGTTCCAGGCGATTAATATTCGCGGTGACGTAATCACGCTGTTTCTGAAGCGTGTCCTGCAGCACCGTATTCCCTTCCAGGCTCTTACGCTGCTGTTCGATTTGCGCGTTGAGTAATGTTTGCTGAACCAGCAGCAGGGTTTGCTGCGTCGGGCGTAAAGTGCCCTCACCCACCGTCGTGCCATTCAGGCGGTTACGGATCTGCTGCAGCTGTTGGGACGCGGCGTACATTGCGTTTTGCACGCGCTCGGGCTGAGTCTGCAGTGAGACAAGTTGGCTATTATACGTTGCGAGATCGGACTGTGCGGTTTGCAGATCGTCAAGTGATTGCGAGACACGCGACTCCAGCTGACGTAAAGAAAGGGTCGCGAGTGTTTTACGTGTTTCATCGTCGTTATCGACGTCACTCAGGGCATTCAGCGCATCCGTTGCCTTGCGCATGTTGTCAGGAGCCTGAGCCACCTTCTGACGCAGTTGCGCGGTTTCAGCTTTGACACGCTCAATTTTATCGTACGTTTCCAGCGTTTCCGTCAGATCCTGCTGGATAAGCTTCTCCTGAGGAGAGAGATCTTTCTGTTTGTTCAGAGTGTCGAGTTGCGACTGAACATCAGCGCGCGAGGGAATATCATTGCTGTTGTCGGCACGGGCCCAGGAAAGCGGTGCCGTGGCGAAGAAAAACAGCATCGCAAGGAGCAATGCAAAAACAGGATGTTGCGAGCGATTGATGGGCAGCATAGTCGTGAATGATGTCAGAAGATGACCGAAAATAGTCCGGCGTGAAGAATATCACGCTCGCCTGAAGCAGAATAGCGCGAACGTTATCCTCTGAGATAAATCCTGGAAAGGGATCAGGCCGTTAACGAAGGTGTGTCGCTGCGCAGCGTGGGGCAGAGCTGTAGCATTTCCAGTAAAATCGCCACATAACTGCGAGCTTCCTCTCTGAGGTCAAAGGATTCCGGCGCAAAAAGCCAGTTTTCCATCAGGCCTGAAATGTAACTGCGCATCAGAATAGCCGCCCGGCGGGTCATCAGATTGGCCGGTAACAGCTTTGCCTGCATACACACGCTCAGGTTCTGTTCGATGCGGTCATAGCTCTCCAGGCTGAGACTGCGCTGCGCCTGCTGCACCACTGCCATCTCACCCACGAACTCGCATTTATGGAAAATAATTTCCATCATTAACCTGCGACGTTCCTCAACGACTGTCGCTTCAAGGATATATACTAATATTTCTCTTAATACTGAGAGTGGATCGTCAGGGAATTTTGCCCGATACTCACTCTCTAGATCGCTAATGCTGGACTCTGAAAGCTCCCAGATTTCACTGAACAGATCTGACTTGTCTTTAAAATGCCAGTAAATCGCTCCCCGTGTGACACCAGCGGCCTGAGCAATCTGTGCCAGCGAGGTTGATGAAACACCCTGCTGAGAGAACAAACGCATCGCCACATCCAGAATGTGTTGTCGGGTTTCCAGCGCTTGTTGTTTAGTTTTTCGTGCCATAGGTGGGTGAATTTACAGGAGTCAGATTTACATACATTTGTGAATGTATGTACCATAGCATGACGATAATATAAACGCAGCAATGGGTTTTTGGACTCAGGACCATTGATCAATTTGAAATCGGACACTAGAGGTTTACATATGAACAAAAACAGAGGGTTAACGCCTCTGGCGGTCGTTCTGATGCTCTCAGGCAGCTTAGCGCTTACAGGATGTGACAATAAACAGGCTCAACAAGGAGCTCAGCAGATGCCAGAAGTTGGCGTTGTGACGCTCAAATCCGAACCTCTTCAAATCACTACAGAATTACCCGGCCGTACAAATGCATATCGCATTGCGGAAGTTCGTCCTCAGGTGAGTGGCATTATCCTGAAACGTAACTTTACCGAAGGCGGGGATGTTAAAGCGGGTGAGTCTCTGTATCAGATTGATCCGGCAACCTATCAGGCATCTTATGAAAGCGCCAAAGGCGACCTGGCGAAAGCACAAGCCGCAGCCAAAATCGCCCAGTTGACGCTGAACCGCTACCAAAAACTGCTCGGTACCAAGTACATCAGCCAACAGGATTACGATACCGCCCTGGCAGATGCCCAGCAGGCTAACGCGGCCGTAGTGGCAGCGAAAGCAGCTGTCGAAACCGCCCGCATTAACCTGGCCTATACCAAAGTGACCTCTCCGATTAGCGGTCGTATTGGCAAATCTTCCGTTACGGAAGGGGCACTGGTGCAGAACGGTCAGGCCACTGCGCTGGCGACTGTGCAGCAGCTTGATCCAATCTACGTCGACGTGACCCAGTCGAGCAACGATTTCCTGCGTCTGAAACAGGAGCTGGCTAACGGCACCCTGAAGCAGGAAAACGGCAAAGCCAAAGTGGAACTGGTGACGAACGACGGTATCAAGTTCCCGCAGGAAGGTACGCTGGAATTCTCTGACGTGACGGTCGACCAGACCACCGGTTCCATCACCTTACGTGCGATTTTCCCGAACCCTGACAAGAATCTGCTGCCAGGTATGTTTGTTCGCGCACGTCTGGAAGAAGGGACCAACCCAACCGCCATTCTGGTTCCACAGCAGGGTGTGACCCGTACACCTCGCGGCGATGCGAGCGCACTGGTTGTCGGGGCTGATGACAAAGTCGAAACACGTAATATCACGGCATCACAGGCGATTGGCGATAAATGGCTGGTGACGGAAGGTCTGAAAGATGGCGATCGCGTGATTATTACTGGTTTGCAAAAAGTTCGTCCTGGCGCGCAGGTCAAAGCACAGGAAGTGAAATCTGACGATAAACAACAAGCTTCGGCCGCTGGCCAGTCAGAACAAACCAAGTCTTAACTTAAACAGGAGCCGTTAAGACATGCCTAATTTCTTTATCGATCGCCCCATATTTGCGTGGGTGATCGCCATAATCATCATGCTGGCTGGGGGACTTGCGATCCTGAAGCTGCCTGTCGCGCAATATCCGACCATTGCGCCACCGGCGGTGACAATTTCCGCAACCTACCCAGGGGCTGATGCGAAAACGGTGCAGGATACCGTTACTCAGGTTATCGAACAGAACATGAACGGTATTGATAACCTGATGTACATGTCCTCAAACAGTGACTCCACCGGTACGGTACAGATCACCCTGACCTTCCAGTCAGGTACTGATGCCGACATCGCGCAGGTTCAGGTGCAGAACAAACTGCAGCTGGCGATGCCACTGCTGCCGCAGGAAGTACAACAGCAGGGCGTGAGCGTCGAGAAATCGTCCAGTAGCTTCCTGATGGTTGTCGGCGTTATCAACACCAACGGCACCATGACGCAGGAGGATATTTCCGACTACGTGGGCGCCAACATGAAGGACGCCATTAGCCGTACTTCTGGTGTGGGTGACGTTCAGCTGTTCGGTTCCCAGTATGCAATGCGTATCTGGATGGACCCGAACAAACTGAACAACTTCCAGCTGACGCCGGTTGACGTCATCAGCGCCATTAAAGCCCAGAACGCCCAGGTTGCAGCCGGTCAGTTAGGGGGTACGCCACCGGTGAAAGGCCAGCAGCTTAACGCCTCGATCATTGCGCAAACGCGTCTGACCTCTGCCGATGAGTTCAGTAAGATCCTGCTGAAAGTGAATCAGGACGGTTCACAGGTTCGCCTGCGCGACGTGGCAAAAGTGGAACTGGGTGGTGAGAACTACGACATCATCGCGAAGTACAACGGCAAACCGGCTTCCGGTCTGGGTATTAAGCTGGCGACAGGCGCTAACGCCCTGGACACCGCTACAGCGATCCGCGCAGAACTGAAGAAGATGGAACCGTACTTCCCGTCAGGCCTGAAGATCGTCTACCCGTATGACACTACGCCGTTCGTTAAAATCTCGATTCACGAAGTGGTTAAAACCCTGGTAGAAGCGATCATCCTGGTATTCCTGGTAATGTATCTGTTCCTGCAAAACTTCCGCGCGACGTTGATTCCAACCATCGCCGTTCCGGTTGTATTGCTCGGTACCTTTGCCATCCTGTCGATATTCGGTTATTCGATAAACACCCTGACGATGTTCGGGATGGTACTCGCCATCGGCCTGCTGGTGGATGACGCCATCGTGGTAGTAGAGAACGTTGAGCGTGTAATGGCGGAGGAAGGTCTGCCGCCGAAGGAAGCCACCCGTAAATCAATGGGCCAGATCCAGGGCGCGTTGGTCGGTATCGCGATGGTACTGTCGGCGGTATTTATCCCGATGGCGTTCTTCGGGGGGTCTACCGGTGCGATTTATCGTCAGTTCTCGATTACCATTGTTTCGGCAATGGCGCTGTCGGTACTGGTTGCGTTGATCCTGACACCTGCACTGTGTGCCACCATGCTGAAGCCAATTCAGAAAGGTGGTCACGGCGAGCATAAAGGGTTCTTCGGCTGGTTTAACCGCATGTTTGATAAGAGTACGCACCACTACACCGACAGCGTGGGCAACATCCTGCGCAGTACCGGTCGTTACCTGCTGCTCTATATCATCATCGTGGTGGGCATGGCCTATCTGTTCGTTCGTCTGCCAAGCTCGTTCCTGCCAGACGAAGATCAGGGCGTGTTCCTGAGTATGGCTCAGCTTCCGGCGGGTGCGACACAAGAACGTACCCAGAAAGTACTGGATGAGATGACCGACTACTACCTCACCAAAGAGAAAGACAACGTTGAATCCGTATTTGCGGTTAACGGCTTTGGTTTTGCGGGTCGTGGTCAGAACACCGGTATTGCCTTCGTTTCCCTGAAAGACTGGTCTGAACGTCCAGGTAAGGAAAACAAGGTCGAGGCGATTACTGGCCGTGCCATGGGCACGTTCTCGAAGATCAAAGATGCGATGGTCTTTGCCTTCAACCTGCCTGCGATTGTTGAACTGGGTACGGCGACCGGTTTCGACTTCCAGCTGATTGACCAGGGTGGTCTGGGTCACGAGAAACTAACGCAGGCACGTAACCAGCTGTTTGGCGAAGTGGCAAAACACCCTGACCTGCTGGTTGGCGTGCGCCCTAACGGCCTGGAAGATACGCCGCAATTCAAAATCGACATTGATCAGGAGAAAGCTCAGGCCCTGGGCGTTTCCATCAGTGACATCAATACCACTCTGGGTGCAGCCTGGGGCGGTAGCTACGTCAACGACTTCATCGACCGTGGTCGTGTGAAGAAAGTGTACGTGATGTCAGAAGCCCAATACCGTATGTTGCCGAACGATATCAATAACTGGTTCGTACGCGGCAGTAACGGCCAGATGGTACCTTTCTCCGCGTTCTCTACGTCACGCTGGGAATACGGTTCGCCGCGTCTGGAGCGCTATAACGGTCTGCCTTCCATGGAAATCCTGGGTCAGGCTGCTCCGGGTCGAAGCACCGGTGAAGCGATGGCGATGATGGAGCAACTGGCGAGCAAGCTGCCGTCGGGAATTGGCTACGACTGGACCGGTATGTCCTATCAGGAACGTCTGTCCGGTAACCAGGCCCCTGCCCTGTACGCCATTTCACTGATTGTGGTCTTCCTGTGTCTGGCAGCACTGTACGAGAGCTGGTCGATTCCGTTCTCCGTCATGCTGGTGGTTCCGCTGGGGGTTATCGGTGCACTGCTTGCCGCAACCTTCCGTGGCCTGACCAACGACGTGTACTTCCAGGTAGGCCTGCTGACAACCATTGGCTTGTCGGCGAAGAACGCGATACTTATCGTGGAATTCGCCAAAGATCTGATGGAGAAAGAAGGTAAAGGCCTGATTGAGGCGACGCTGGAGGCGGTACGTATGCGTCTGCGCCCAATCCTGATGACGTCTCTGGCGTTTATCCTCGGCGTTATGCCACTGGTTATCAGCTCTGGTGCTGGCTCCGGTGCGCAGAACGCAGTAGGTACAGGTGTAATGGGTGGTATGGTCACCGCGACCGTTCTGGCCATCTTCTTCGTACCGGTGTTCTTCGTGGTGGTTCGCCGCCGCTTCAGCCGCAAGAATGAAGATGTTGAACACAGTCATTCAGTAGAGCATCACTGATACCGGTTTCACATGATAAAAAGGCCGCATTAGCGGCCTTTTTCATTTCCTGAAAAAATCATAAAATACGCTTATTGTTTTTCCATTTATTTCCTGCCATGTTTATTAGGCATATCATAATTAACCGATCGCTTAATCGGTGAATTCGGGATTTTTTTAATTTCATTTCCACGCTTAAGCTATTAGGAATATTCCTAACAACAAGTTCGGACAAACAGAACTCCGGACCAGGACGTCTTCCCATCGTTTAAGCTAAACCAATGAAACGTAAGGAAGCGAAAAAAAATTCTTTGTTAATTTAGATCAAAATGTTCACTTCCGGACAAACATTTGCGTAAACGCTCGCAGTCTGCGGTTTTATTTGTAATTTTTCGTAATAGCGCGGTGAAATCTTGAATGGAGTGGCTTATAGTTAGAGATATCAGGAACACAGCACCCATGTGGCTAAGTATGTTGTATCCATCCCGACAATGATGTTCGGTGAGTAAGAAATCACTCAGAAGGGGATGCGCTATGGACGAGTACTCGCCAAAAAGGCATGATATCGCGCAGTTGAAATTTCTCTGCGAATCCTTGTACCATGACTGCCTTGCCAATCTTGATGAAAGCAACCATGGCTGGGTGAACGACCCAACGTCTGCCATCAATTTACAGTTGAATGAGCTTATAGAGCATATCGCAACCTTCGCACTTAATTATAAAATTAAGTACAATGAAGATAATAAGCTCATTGAGCAAATTGATGAATACCTGGATGACACCTTTATGTTGTTCAGCAGTTACGGCATTAACGCCCAGGATTTGCAAAAATGGCGTAAATCGGGAAACCGGCTATTCCGCTGTTTCGTCAACGTGAGCAGAGCTAACCCGGTTAGTCTTTCCTGTTAAAATTATTACAATTACTAAGGTGAATTTATGTCTGATAAACCACTCACAAAGATCGATTATTTGATGCGCTTACGACGCTGTCAGTCAATTGACACGCTCGAACGTGTCATTGAAAAGAATAAATACGAGCTTTCTGATAATGAACTGGCGGTATTTTATTCAGCTGCAGACCATCGTCTTGCTGAGCTGACGATGAATAAGTTGTATGACAAAATTCCTACTTCTGTATGGAAATTTGTTCGTTAATCTTTGAAGTGTGCCTGTAGAGTTCTACGCCACGTTCTGAACTGTATTCACCTATCCAGCTATGCTCCCTGTGCAAAAGCCAGGTCTCCATGTAAAACATGCGCATCAACAACAATGTTGTGACAATAGTCACATCGGTTATTAGGGAACGTTCCCATGTCGAGCGGTTAATATTACCCTGCGGTAAATACGTTCACAGAGGTTTCCAGGATGAGCATTGAAAAACAGAAGATGATTGCAGGTGAACCTTATCGCCCTGGTGATGAGACATTACGGACTGACCGCCTGCGGGCCCGCCATCTGGTTCATCGTTATAACCACACCGCACCTGATGAAAAAACAGAACGCCAGAACATTCTGGCGGAACTTCTGGGAAAAAGCGAAGGGGCTTATATTGAACCGAGCTTCCGATGCGACTACGGATATAACATTTATCTGGGTAAAGACTTTTACGCTAACTTCGACTGCGTGATGCTCGATGTGTGCCCAATTCACATTGGTGATAACTGCATGCTCGCGCCGGGAGTTCATATTTATACGGCAACCCATCCACTGGACGCCGAAGAACGTAATAGCGGCGTGGAGTTTGGCAAACCCGTGAGAATCGGTAACAATGTCTGGATTGGCGGACGTGCGGTCATTAATCCCGGCGTAACCATTGGCGATAATGTAGTGGTGGCCTCCGGCGCTGTCGTGACGAAAGACGTCCCGACCAATGTCGTCGTTGGCGGTAACCCGGCAAAAATCATCAAAAAACTGTAAGGCTGCGGGGAGTCAACTGTTATGGTCTTTTAGCGCCATACTGTTACTTTTTTCAACCAAATGGCTCCCCTAAAATTGGCAGATCCCCTGTATTGTCAACTCTCATGAAGGCAAAAAATGACCGAGATACAGCGCCTGCTCACTGCCACCATCGACGAACTCAACCTCCGCGAAAAGCGCGACAATCGCCCGCGCTTTAGCATTAGCTTTATCCGCAAACATCCCGGACTCTTTGTTGCAATGTATGCCGCCTGGCTGGCGACGCTTATTGTGATGCTGAAATCCGAAACGCTGGTGGACTCCGTCTGGCTACTCGTTGTGCTGTTTGTTGTATTTAACGCCTTTTTCTTTTTCGACGTGAATCCCCGCTACCGCTACGAAGATATCGACGTACTCGATTTTCGGGTCTGCTACAACGGCGAATGGTACAACACCCGTTACGTACCAACAGAGCTAATCGACAGCATCATGCACTCTCCGGCTGTCGAAAACGTGCAAAAAGAGAAGCTACAGAAAATGATCTCTACCAAAGGTCAGCTTTCTTTCTACGATGTCTTTACCCTTTCTCGCCCTGTTGCTGCGTAATTAAGGCCTGCAGGCGTCGGATCCCCGGCACAAACTGAGAAGCAGAGGTATTGCCGTAACCTAATACCAGACCGGTTTGCCCCTGCTTCTTCTCCAGGTAATATCCGCTCAATGCAGCGGGGGCCAGCTGAAACGCCCTCGCCTGCTCCACCAGCTTCTGGTCATCAATCCCTTCTATCGCCAGCGTCAGGTGCATTCCGCCCTCGCCAGCAAGAATGCGATGCGGAGTATGAAGCTCCCCGCTCAGCACCTCCCGTAACTGGCGGTAACGTTTACGATAGAGCCGACGCATGGCGGCAAGATGACGGGCATAATGGCCTTCTTCAATAAACAGCGCCAGAGTACGCTGTTCAGCACGGTGTCCACCGCGTAACAGTGCACCAATAGCCGGATGAGCCGCATTTCCCAGCGCCGGGGGTAACACCATGAACCCCATTCTGAGCGACGGAAACAGCGTTTTGCTGAATGTCCCCAGATAGACAACGGGGGCATTCGCTACCATTCCCAACATTGCCGGCACGGGCTCACCGGTGTAACGGAACTCACTGTCGTAATCGTCCTCAATAATCCAGGCGTTATGTTGCCGGGCAAGTTCCAGCAATGCCAGACGCCGCCGCGCACTGAGTACGCTTCCGTAAGGGAATTGATGTGAAGGCGAGGTGAAAATAAGCGAGGGGGAAGGAACATCCAGCCCTTCCCAGCACATTCCCTCGTCATCAACAGGTATTGCCGTCATCTTCAGACCGTTTTTTACAAAAGCACTTTTTGCCCCGCTATATCCGGGATTTTCCACCCACGCGACATCTCCCTGCTCGCTCAACAGCATCGTGCAAAGATTGACGCCTTCAAGCGCGCCTTCCGTTATTACAATCTGGCTGGCGTCACAGTCAATTCCGCGAGACAGGGCAAGATGACGGGCAATGGCCGCCCGCAGCGACGGTTCCCCGGCAGGTGAACCATATCCCAACAGGCTACTCCCCTCCTCCCGCAACACGCGATCGAACAATCTTCGCCACAGCGGTAGAGGAAAATAGTTGATGGCAGGCGTCCCGGGGGTGAATGCCATAACCGGTGTATCCCGGGCCACTGGCGCAGGTAACAATGAGACCCGCTTTGCGAGCGTGATGACAGAATCCGGCAATGCCCGGGCGACAGAACGGTGAGCTAACTGTGCCACACGCGTTCCCTGTCGGTTACGCAGTAAATATCCTTCGAGCGTGAGCTGATCCAGCGCTGCATTCACGGTGTTCCGCGAAAGAGAAAGTTGACGAGCCAGCGTCCGCGAACCCGCAAGCTGGCAGCCAGACTGTAACCTGCCGCACAGTATGGCCTCCCGCAATGTTAGATAGAGCGTACGTTGAAGCGTCTCCTCACCACGCGCTTTCAGAGCAGCATTGAGCAACGTATAAAATTCATCACCGGGTATATTCATCTCACCTCCGCCTGGTACCACCAAAACATAGCCGAGTGGTTCTTTTTATGGAACCAGTAACTCACTAGTCTGGAACTCTTTTCAACGTCACGGACATTAAGATGAAGACATTCAATCAGTTTGGTCAGCCAGTGGGTGAACCTCTTAACGACTGGCAACCTCGTCAGCACCCGTCTCGGGTCGTCCTTCAGGGGCGCTATTGTCGGCTTGAGCCTCTGCGAGTGGAGCATGCCGACGCACTGTTCAACGCTTATTCCCGGGCCGAAGATACCCGCAGCTGGACATGGCTGCTACGGGAGCCAGATGCCTCGGCGGGTGAGTTTGCCGGGTGGGTGGCGAGCGTGTGTGAATTATCCGATCCCATTCACTTTACCGTAATTAATAACCACACACAGTCTCCTGTCGGAACACTGGCCCTGATGCGGATCGATCCTAAAAACGGTGTAGTGGAAGTGGGACACGTTCATTTCTCCCCACTGTTAAGCCGCACGCCAGAGTCAACAGAAGCGCAATATCTGCTGATGCAGTACGTGTTCGATACTCTTGGCTACCGCCGTTATGAGTGGAAATGTAACAGTCTGAACGAACCTTCGCGCAAAGCGGCACTGCGTCTTGGTTTTCAGTTTGAGGGGCGTTTTCGCCAGGCGCTGGTCACAAAAGGTCATAACCGGGATACCGACTGGTTTTCGATACTCGACAAAGAGTGGCCGGCGCTGGCGAAGGTCTTTGAAGGGTGGCTTGCCATCGACAATTTTACTGCCGATGGCAAACAGAAAAGATCCCTGGAAAGTTGGCGAGAAACACGCATCTAGCGTCTTTTTTTACGTCCCTGAACCGCCTTAAAGCGCGGGTTAGATTTGCAAATCACATATAAGCGTCCCTTGCGTTTGACTATCTGGCAATCCGGGTGACGCTGTTTCGCACTACGTAATGAGTTAAGTACCTGCATAGTTAGCCCCGCTTCGCATTAAGAAAACCACCAAAACGCTTGCGGAAGCGTGCCGCACTGCCATCCGTAGAGAACGTTTTCTGCTTGCCGGTATAGAACGGATGCGATTTTGAAGAGACCTCAATAGTGATGTAGGGATAGGTTTCACCGTCGAGTTCAATTTCGCGGTCGGTCTTTATGGTCGAGCCAACTTTAAAGTACTCATTGGCACTGGTATCGTGGAAAACCACGGTGCGATAGGCGGGATGGATATCTGGTTTCATCGTAAGCTCTTTTTGTTTTGTTATAACATAACAAAATGATATCGAAGCTCTGATGAAATAACAACCCCCCTCTATCCTGATGCTATTTTCTGATTTGCCTTAGATAAAATGAAAACCAGGCTACACACGTGCTATAACTACATCATTTCGCGGTAAAATCTTTCTCTTCAGGCAGGGAACTCTGTACCCAGGAACGGGCATATGAGGAAGGAAACGACAGCATGAAAACCCGGCATATGGTCAGTCTGGTGACTGGCGTACTTATCTTTTCTGTGTTGATCCCCATTTGCCTTAGCATCTGGCTGGCGCACCGCCAGGCAGAAGAAAAATTTGTCGATGCGCTGGACAGGTATGCCTCACGTGTACTGGTACGTACTGACATGGTTATGGCGCAGGCAAAAGAGGCGCTAACTCATTTGCAGGCCTTTAAGGGAGTCCCCTGTAGCCCTACGCATTTAATGGAAATGCGCCGGTCCGCTTTCTCGTGGCGTTATGTCCAGGAAGTTATCTATGTCGACAATCTTAAGCCCCTCTGCTCCTCCCTGGAGCAAACCAGCAAAGCGGTCTCTTTTCCCCCTCCGATGCGTATTACAGAAGATGGTTACAGCACATGGCTGACCACACAAAACGATCTCGGCTTTAACCGCTATATGGCTGTCATGGGGAAAGGCCATTACCTTGTACTGATTGATCCCGCCTCGCTTGTCGATGTAATCCCTTTCAGTCAACTCACGATCAATGCCTCCCTGGTGGGGCATAAAACACATCTCATTTTTGCCAGCAGTAACAAACTTGATCCGCATATCCGTAACATGGTTATGGGGCAGAAGGTCTCCAGCATTCAGTACAACGGGTCAATGTACATCATGAAGCCGGTGCCTGAGTTAGGGTTTACGATCGTGGCCTGGGCTGCACTCAAGCCACTGGCTGAAACCTGGCACCAGCAGCTTATTTTCTGGCTACCTTTCGGCATACTGATAAGCCTGCTTGCCGCGTTCTTCGTCTTGCGCGTATTGCGCCGTATCCAGTCGCCGCGCAATCGCCTGCTTGACGCCATTAACAGCCGCGACATTGTGATTCACTATCAACCCATTGTGGCACTCTGTAGCGGAAAAATTGTGGGTGCTGAGGCGCTGGCACGCTGGCCTCAGCCAGACGGGAGCATTCTCGCGCCAGATATTTTTGTTCCACTTGCTGAACAAACCGGGCTCATCTCGCAGTTGACCCAGTTAGTTATCGAAAAAGTATTCGAAGATATGGGCAACTGGCTGCACCTTCACGAGGAACAGCATATCTCCATCAACCTCGCGCCTGCGGATTTGACCTCCGGCGATCTGCCACCTCTGCTGGGTCAATTACTGAATAAGTGGGCAGTCCATCCGAAACAAATCGCCCTTGAGTTAACCGAACGTGGCTTTGCCGATCCTAAAATCAGCGCGCCAGCCATCGCCGCCTTCCGTCGTTCAGGGCACTCTGTCTATATTGATGATTTTGGCACTGGCTATTCCAGCCTGAGCTATCTGCAGGATCTTGATGTCGATACGCTAAAAATTGATAAATCGTTTGTGGATGCACTGGAGTACAAAAACGTCACCCCGCACATTATTGAAATAGCGAAATCGCTGAAGCTGGCGATGGTTGCGGAAGGGATTGAGACCGCAGGACAGCTCGAGTGGTTGCACCGCCACGGGGTGCAGTATGGACAGGGGTGGTACTACAGTAAGGCGCTACCAAAAGCGGAATTTATTTTTTGGGCAGAAAATAACCTCAGGTTGCATTCTACTTAAGGTAGGATTTGATCACCTGTAACACCACGCCAAGATCGGCTTCACGCTTTGCTTCTTCGGGCTCTTTCACCACGTGATCGGTTAAATGCCCTTCGATCACCTGCATCATCATGCCGTTAACCGCTCCACGGATCGCCGCCAGCTGTTGTAGCACCTCGGCGCATTCGTGATCACTGTCCAGCATTTTCTCCAGGGCGTTACTCTGCCCCTGAATTTTCTTCAGGCGAGTCAATAACATTTTCTTGTCGCGAACGGTATGTGACATCTGGTGATCCCTTCTCTTTTTTGACGTTTAAAGCATATCACGCTCTACTCCCCCTGAGTATTTTTCTACTGGGGGGTAGTATTAATTTACTGGGGGGGAGTAGTATTTGATCTCGCTTTCCATTCCGGAATCTTCGATGAACGATTTTGCTTCACTCCTGCAACAGGGCAACGCCTGGCTGTTTGTCCCCAGCGCTATCCTGCTCGGCGCGCTGCATGGCCTCGAGCCGGGCCACTCAAAAACGATGATGGCCGCCTTTATCGTGGCAATCCGCGGTACGATGAAACAGGCTGTGATGCTCGGTCTGTCGGCAACACTTTCCCACACGGCGGTGGTCTGGATCATTGCCATGGCTGGTTTATGGTTTGGTCAGGGATGGGATGCACACACGTCCGAACCCTGGTTCCAGCTGATCTCCGGGGTATTGATCATAGCAATCGCCTTGTGGATGGCCTGGCGAACCTGGAAAGAGAGTCAGCCGCACGATCATCATCACGATCACCACCATGACCATGACCATGACCATGACCACCATCATGAGCATCACCACCATGGACATCAACTGGTTGAGGAGGAGTGGCAGGACGCCCATCAACGGGCGCACGCACAGGATATTAACCGACGTTTCAACGGTCAAAACGTCACCACCGGGCAGATCGCGATGTTTGGCCTGACCGGGGGGCTTATCCCCTGCCCAGCATCAATAACTGTCCTGCTGATCTGCCTGCAGCTGAAGCATTTTGCCCTCGGCGCAACGCTGGTGTTCAGTTTCAGCATTGGCCTGGCGATCACGCTGGTGGCTTCCGGCGCAATTGCCGCCTTAAGCCTCAAGCACGCGACCAAACGCTGGCCCGGGTTTAGCGAATTCTCCCGTAAAGCGCCATGGATCTCCGCTGCGCTGATTACCATAGTAGGGATTTACATGAGCCTGCATGGCCTGAGCGGCATTCTGGCGTAAGACTGCGGCCACGCTCTGTGGCCGCATCTTCATGGTCAGTTAAGAGTTCTGCTGCCAGCTGAAGGTATAGCGAAGCTGGCGTGTCTGCAGGATGAACTCCGGCGAGACGCTGGGGCTCCAGGAGTCGTCGCCGCCCACGCCCATATGGAACGCATCGAGATTGAGCCAGCAACCCGGCTCCTCACACAACAAATGATGGTGAGTTGTCTCACGCAACTGTTGTTGGCTGTAGCGGCTCACGGAGAAATGGAACCTACCCTTTAACTGGTGCCTTCCCAGCACAACTTCACGTGTATCGCAGCGCAAACCATTCTCCGTAGGGAAAATATACGGTGTGTGCATCGCCTCCAGTGGTAGTGTCCAGCGCCCCTGCTGTGCTGCCAGCTTTCTGTCCGGGTAGTTTTCGTGTGGTCCCAGTCCAAGCCAGTGGACGTTTTCCGGCGTTTCGAGGAGATGAACGCTCAGTCCAACGCGCGCGGGCTGCGGAATATCAGACGCAATATCGACCTGAATGTCACCATGCAGCACGCCCTGATCGTCCACCCGCCAGATTTTACGACTCAGGAACAGCGCTTTGCCGCGAAACTCCAGAGCATGCAGGGTGGTCACCACCACCTCACCTGCGTGCTGCTCTGAGCCACACTGCAGAACGCGCGAAGTAAGATCGTATATACCCGCCGCTTTCCAGCGCTCAACCCAGGCATTCGGATCGATCCGCGTCGCCTCACTCACACCAATGTCATTGTCCAGCGGTGCACGGCTGAAGTTATCCGTCACAGGTGAAATCAGCGTTTCAACACCATTACGCCACCATTGCGTCAGGTTCCCAGACTGGCGGTCGAACTGCCAGCGTTGTTGCTGATGCGTGATTTCAAGCATACGATCGTTTTGCGTCAAAACAGGAGCCACACCCGCGGGAGCTGGCGGAGAGATAAACAGCGGAGCCGGAAGCGGCCACTGTTCCCACGCGCAGCGATGATCTGCCGGTGACCACGGTGTTGCCTGCGGCTGAAATACTTCGACATTCAGCCAGACTTCACCCGGCTCTGGCGTGATCTCCGGAAGATCGATTTCCACATGCTGAGTCTCTCCAGGAGCAACAGCGAGTGTGACCTCGCCCGCGTCCAGTACGTTTCCATCCCGGGTAATCGTCCATCTCAGCACCTCGTTATCGGTATGGCGGAACAGATAGTCGCTTTTTACCGCGATTACCCGCGGAGACGTACTCACCCACGTAAACGTGAAAAACTGCTGCGCACGCTGCGCCTCATACAGCGCCGGATGTGGCGTGCGATCGGGGAACACCAGGCCATTGAGGCAGAACTGACGGTCATTCGGTTTATCGCCAAAGTCCCCGCCGTACGCCCAGAACGTGTTGCCATTTTCATCTTGCTTCACCAGGGCCTGATCGACCCAGTCCCAGACAAAGCCACCCTGCAGGCGAGGATGGCTGCGAAACGCCTGCCAGTATTTCGCGAACCCACCGAAGCTGTTCCCCATCGCGTGGGCGTATTCGCAGAGGATCAGCGGACGCGTTTCATCCGGCATGCCGATCCATTTTTTTATTGACCATTTGGGTACAGCAGGGAAAGGCTGGTCCTGATCGACCCGGGCGTACATCGGGCAAACAATATCGGTCGCGGCTGTGTTCGCGCCGCCACCTTCATACTGTACCGGGCGCGTTGGATCCGTGGATTTCACCCAGCGATACAGTGCGTCGTGGTTTGCACCGTGCCCGGACTCATTGCCCAGCGACCAAATGATAATTGAGGGATGATTACGATCGCGCTGCACCATGCGGGTCACACGCTCGCTCATAGCGGGCAACCAGCGCGGATCGTCTGCGAGGCGACTCATCGGCACCATGCCATGGGTTTCGATATTAGCTTCGTCAATGACATATAGCCCGTAGCGGTCGCATAACGTGTACCACAGCGGATGGTTTGGGTAGTGCGAGCAGCGCACAGCGTTGAAGTTGTGCTGCTTCATGATTTCGATATCGCGCCGCATCGTCGCTTCGTCCATCACCTGGCCATTTTCCGGATGATGTTCGTGCCGGTTAACCCCGCGGATCAGCATCGCTTTACCGTTGAGTTTCAGCAGACCGTTACTGATTTCAACGCGACGGAAGCCAACATCGCAGGCTTCAATCTCCAGCACATTGCCCTGCGCATCCCGAAGCGCGATGGTCAGGCGATAGAGCTCCGGCGTTTCAGCACTCCATAACGCTGGGGCATCAACGGGAATGGCTACCGTTAAACGCTCGGCCCAACAGCCGCGCTCGTCCACAATAACAGACCCAGGGCATTGGGTTGCGCTGGCGCATTTTTCCCCCTTACGCCACAGGGTAAAGACCACCTCGCAGCCCGTAAAACCAGCGCCTGCAAGCTGGACGTCGACCTTCAGCACTGCACGGTCCAGCTCTGCATTCAGGTCTGTCGCCACCTGATAATCGGCAATCTGCGTCTCAGGTTTATGCAGCAATGACACATCACGGAAAATGCCGCTCATGCGCCACATATCCTGATCTTCCAGATAACTCCCATCACACCAGCGTAAGACCATAACTGCCAGGCGGTTTTGTCCGGGGCGTAATGCCGCCGAGAGATCAAACTCGGCAGGGAGTCGGCTGTCCTGTGAATACCCCATCCACTGCCCGTTGCACCACAGATGAAACGCCGAGTTCACGCCGTCAAAGATAATCCGGGTTTGCCCGCTCTGCAGCCAGGCATCATCCACTTCAAATGTGAGCGAATAACAACCAGTCGGGTTTTCCTGCGGAACGAAAGGTGGGTTAACAGGTATTGGATAAGTGACGTTGGTGTAGATGGGGGTGTCAAAACCCTGCATCTGCCAGTTAGACGGTACGGGCATCGTGACAGCATCCGCGCAATCTTCTGTCACCCATTTCTGGGGAACCTGCTCCGGCGCTGGAAAGTAGCTAAATTGCCATTCCCCATTAAGGGAGCGTTTGCTGAGAGATGCGGCATCATCCCGGGCAGGTTGTTCATGAAGCCAACTGTGTAACGGCGCGTGTGCGGTCAGGCGGTTCCACTGTGTTACCCCTGGGTTTTCCCAGTCCCGACGGGCCAGAATTGCGCTGAGAGTCAGCGATGGTGTGTTGGGCATATCAACCTCTTTTGCGAAGCGCTCACAATTTTGCTTAACATGCCCTGCCACTGGGTTACGGTAAAGTGTTCGATCGTGGGGTAGCGAGTCAGATCACAAAAGTCTTATTTACGGGCAAGTTGTTCAGCCCGTAGCGCCAGGCTTCTGAGCTGCTGCGCGAGATCCTCATATTCTGCCTGCTGCGGCACACGGCGCGCGCTGGAATGACGGGTCACCAGCGTAACAGGCAACTGAACCTGCCAGCACTCTTCTCCCTGAGTGGGCGCCAGCAGCCACTCCACACTTTGCTCTCCCGCCTCACGAAACGCCTGGCGAACGGTTGTCAGCGGCGGGGAAAACCAGGCGCTGTCTGCGGTATCGTCAAATCCAACCACGGATATCTGGCCGGGAATGGATATCCCCTTTTCTGCGCAGGCACGCATTACTCCGAGCGCCATTTGATCGTTCGCTACCAGAATGGCATCAGGTAATTCCACCGCCGATAACAGCAGATATCCTTTCTCATATCCACAAGCCGCACTCCAGTCACCGTATGCCAACGCGATGGGTTCAAGGCCAGCCTCTGCCAGCGTAGCTTTCCAACCCGCCAGACGCGCCCGCGCAGAAACCGAGCTTTCCGGTCCACTCAGGAGGGCAATGCGTTGATGCCCTAATGAAAGTAAATGCTCAACGCCCAGACGTGCCCCCTGCGCGGCATTAAACACCAGGCTGTTCACCTGCGCTGCAGGCGATACATCAATGAACAGCACCGGGACGGGTGACGCCAGCGCCCTGAGCTGTTCAGCGAGACGATCGTCAAGCGGCACATTCACCAGTAGCGCTTCCACGCGCTGCGCCAGCAACGCCTGAAGTGCGATCTGACACTGCTGCGGTTGCTCAACCATGGAAATAAGGACGCTCGCCCCCTGTTCCGACGCACGCAATTTTACCGCCGACACAATTTGTGAAGGCGCGTGCAGGGCCAGGTCGGTAGTGATGAGACCCAACGTACGGGTGCGTTTACCCGCCAGCTGCTGTGCCCGAAGGTTAGGGACATAGTGCAGCTCCGCCATCGCCTGCTGCACCTTTTCCCGCGTGCGGGCAGAGACGTGTTCCGCATCGTTAATAACGCGGGACACGGTCTGATAAGAAACCCCCGCAAGGAGGGCAACATCATAGAGTGTGATTGCTTTCATGCATTCTGGCATCGCAATTTTAGAAGCTTCTATTCTGGCACAGCGATGCCGTTAAAGCATGTGAGCGCTTCGCAAAATTAAACAACCCGTTCCGGCTGAGATACTTCCTCAATGCGCGGCTTCTGGCGGAACCAGGGCAGACAGAGCTGGATAAGCGGACCAATGGTCAGGGCATACAAGACGGTTCCCACACCAAACGTGCCGCCAAGCACGCACCCAATCAGCAGGACGGACACTTCAATTGACGTACGCACGCTGCGAATGGACCACCCCAGCCGGGCATGAATACCGGTCATCAGACCGTCGCGCGGTCCAGGTCCGAAACCGGCACCGATGTACATGCTGGTCGCAATCGCGTTCATCACGATGCCCGACACCAGGAAAGCGATTCGAACGGATAAGGAATCAAGTTCCGGGATAAGCGCCATGCTGGCGTCCGCCGCCAGACCGATACAAATCACGTTACTGATTGTGCCAAGGCCCGGCATCTGACGCAGTGGGATCCACAGCAGCAGCACCGCAGCGCCGGTCACAATGATCACCGTCCCGATAGTCATTCCCAGCTGTATCCCCACCCCAAGGTGAAAAACATCCCAGGGATCGACACCCAAATCGGAACGAATAAACATTGCGGTGGAAAGGCCATACAATCCTAAACCGACATAGAGTTGTAGCAGGCGACGTACCATTTTTTATCTTCTCCAGTGAACCAGGCTTTCATCCTGACCTAAAATGGCACTATGATTAATGTCCAGTTTTCAAATAGTGGACTGAACATGTCATCACGTCGCTTCGGAAGCCAGTCTCTGGTACGCCTTTTAGGCCACTGGCAGCAAACCTCATCCCGCACACCGCTATGGCGTCAACTGGCCGACGCGCTGCGTCTGTTGATCCTTGATGGCAGGCTGGCACTGAATACGCGGCTACCAGGCGAACGGGAACTGGCCTCTGCGCTGGATGTGAGCCGGACCACCATCAGCAGCGCCCTCGCCCATCTGCGCGAGGAGGGATTCCTCGAAAGCCGCCACGGAAGCGGATCGCGCGTGATCCTCCCGGATACGCGCGCCGTTCCAACACTTTCAGCGGCAAGCGCCGCGCTGGATCTCTCCACTGCCGCGCTCAATGCCGGGCCAGAGATCCACCAGGCTTATACCCATGCGCTCACGGCCATTACCCAGCATCTCTCGCTGACGGGTTACGATCAGCTTGGGCTGCCGTCACTGCGGGAAGCCATCGCTGCACGCTATACCGCGCGTGGTCTTCCGACCAGGGCGGACGAGGTGATGGTGGTTAATGGTGCCGTCAGTGGTTTTGCGCTGGTACTGCGGATGATGACCGGGCCGGGGGATCGTGTCGTGGTCGATCATCCCACCTATCCGCTGGCGATTGCCGCCATTCAGGGGGCACAGTGTCGGCCCGTGGGGGTCTCACTGCCGGAAACCGGCTGGGATACGAATGGCTTTGCGGCAACGCTTGCCCAGACGGCGCCTCGTCTGGCGTATCTGATGCCAGACTTTCATAACCCAACCGGGCGATGTATGGATATAGCGACCCGCCAGGCACTAACCGATATCGCCGCACAGACCCGTACGGCGCTGGTGGTGGATGAGACGATGGTCGATCTCTGGTTTGACTCACCACCACCGCCACCGCTGGCCTCGTTTAACCCGCAAGCCAACGTAATCACGTTAGGTTCTGCCGGAAAAAGTTTCTGGGGAGGGCTGCGTCTCGGCTGGATCCGCGCCTCTTCGCGCACCATCGCGACACTCGCTCAGACCCGAGATACCCTGGATCTGGGATCTCCGCTGCTGGAGCAACTGGCGACGCTGTGGCTGATTAACAATAGCGAGACGTTTCTCCCTGCCCGACGAAAAATGTTGGCAGAACGACGTGATCGATGTGGTGAATTGCTACGCGAACATTTCCCGGAATGGAAATTTCATGAAGCGGAAGGTGGACTCTCATACTGGATCGAACTGCCTGGTATGCAGGCAACACAGCTAGCCGCACGAGCGGAAATACTAGGGATCAACCTGGGGACCGGTACACGGTTTGGCTTATCGGGGGCGTTCGACCGCTATTTACGTATGCCTTTTTCGCTCGAACCGACAGAGCTTGAACAGGCTTTACTGAGGATTAAGCCACTCTGGCTCTCCCTGAATAAAAACGCGCCATCAGTAAAACGCAGTCTGGTGTAATATAAAAACTTGAAGTTGATCATAAAATAAAAACTGCTGACTGTAATACATGCAGTCAGCAGTTTTCACCTGTCAGGATTTAGTGCTGAGGAGGAATAGGAAAGCCTTTCAGTGAAATAACGAAGTTTTCACCGTCTTTCTTTATTTTTGCGCCGGTATCGCACCAGTCAGACGCAATACGAAAGAACTCATCACTACCGACATTCCAGCCAAGACGTACATGCTTCACGTAGCCAGAACGCAACAAATCGCAGGCCTCTTTGTAGTCACTGGCAGTAGACAGTTGTTGTTTCATTTTCTCTTCTTCAGAAGTTTACGTAGAGCTTTGATTTCTTTAGGAGTAAAAGGAGAAACACTCTCTTCTTCCGTATGCTGATTATCAATATCCTCTTCCGATACTCCCGCCTCTTCTACTGCTTCAAATGCCAGCAGCAGCAGTTTCTCTGTCGTCACGCTTAAATTCTCGTTATTCACTTCCGCATAGTGACGAAGTCTTTCTTTTAGCGCGCCATCAATTTTAACGTTTAATACCGCAGTAGCCATGTTTGTCACTTCCCTTCGGAATAAGTGTTTTATTTAATACACGAAGTTAACAATGTTATCCAGATATATATTTTTTTGAGTTATGGAAGAAAATAGACATCCAATGATAAAATGACAGTCTATTATTACAGGTTTATGACAATAATATTTCAATACAATGAAATATATATTACACGATATAGGCGTACTAATATTGTGGACTAACCGTTTAAGGGGAAGGAGAAGCAGGGTAAGTCTTGCGGAGCCACAAATGGGTGGGGGCCCTGCCATCAGCCAGTAGTACTGAATTGTGTAGAGTTATCATGAGATTACGTTTTGGTGCAACAAAGGTAATGTAGCACCTTGTGAAGCGTTGTCCAGTACTGAACCAGTACTGACAGCGTGACGGGTCATCGTGCGGCTTTATGAGGATGCAGCAGGTTAACCCAGGTACATGAGATGGGATGGTTTGGTGAGGCGGGTACTGAGTACTGGCTTCGGTCCCTTACCTATTGGTGGGGGGCAAGGGATCGTTTTTACTTATAGGGGGTAGGTAGTTATATATAATTACACTACCCCTCTAAGTAAAACCCCCGCTCCCTTCCTGCACTGGTAGGCAAGGCGTTACGCCGCGTTACGCATGAACCATTCAGTTTGCAGCATCCCGCTGAGTGAATGATTACATTTTATTCAGCCCCCGTAAGGTTTCTCAACAGGAGGTTTAGGCCTCGAAAGTCGATTGGGGTTCGAGGATAATGAATTATATGTGCATTGGTTAAAAAGATTAATTGACTCAGTCTGCCTTCTGCCAACTTCTGCATTAATTTCATTTCTTCGATTTTGTTCTTGTGCTCTCATATTTTCAGGAAACTCATTGAAGGGCCGCCAATCATTAGATTTGTACCACGCTGTAATCAAAGATTCTCGTGCTTTATGTTCCTGTCTACAGTTTGAATTGTTGAGGGCCGACGTCATTGTTTCGAAACTGACACCATAGTCGATGTAACTTTTTTTGGATACGATGAATGAAGCGAAATCATCTTTATTAGCGTCAATTTTTTTAAGTATGCTCAGTGTCAAGTTTGGGTTCTCTTTAAAATCCCTTTCAATGAGTTTATATATTTGCTCAACCCCGCCCTGCATATCACTATTTTCCCAAGCGATTTTCGGTATGTTATTTTCTTTCTGCTCTACATCATCAGCATTATGTTGGGGAGGGGGTACATTATCTTGTGGCTGTGGCTGTGGCTGTGGCTGTGGCTGTTTAGGATATGTTTGCTGTATAGGTGCTTGTGCGGGAGTTGATTGTTGAACTTGCACTGTATGTCCTTCGCCTAACATCATATTCAAGTCATTAATTCGTGCTGTGTATGCATTTGTAATCCCTTGGGCCGTTGTTGCTTTATTCCGCACATCCTTTAACCAGCTCAATTGAGATTTTTTAATTAGCTGAGCACTCTCGGGCTTGGATTGATTTACTTTTTTATATAATACATTTAACTGATCATCTAAAGAAGATAATGCTGGCGTAGTGCAAATTGTTAGCTCAACATACCCGCTTGCTTTATTGCAATCAAATGAAGTGGCAGTAGCTGTTTTTCCAAAACATATAAATGATACGATTAGTGCTATGTGAGATATTTTCATTCATCCTTCCCGATGAGCAGTGGTTCATGTTTGATAATTATAAAAATTCTGTCATGAATGATAATTCTATCACTTAGCTATATTTGTCAACTATTGAGTGCTAAAATTTTCCTTTAACTTTTACAGTATTGTCCGGTACGTTCACTAACAATGAACATAGCTCCGCTATTGTTGTAGTGGTTTACTGAATTTGGCCACCTGAACAAAGGTCATATACTCTCCTCAAAACCACACCGTTTCTGATGCCACTGAGACTTGATACTGGTTTTGTCATTAGTCACCTCTGGATGAGAGTTTACTCACTTAGTCCCGTGTCCACTATTCTTGGGTAAGATCAGCCGCAGGTTAATGAAGGGGCGTGAGACAGGACGAACTGGTTCGAATACTGACTACCAGTACTGCCAGCGTGGCGGGCATCGTATCGCTTCTGATGAGTATGCAGTGTTCAATCGGGACAGGTCCCATGAAGCAGAGTTCAGTACTGCTCAAGGAGATTAATGCCAGTACTGCTCAGTACTGGCATTGGTTCCTTAACTATTGATGGGGCAAGAGATCGTTTTTACTTATAGGGGGTAGGTAGTTATATATAATTACACTACCCCTATAAGTAAAATCCCCGCTCCCTTCCTGCACTGGTAGGCAAGGCGTTACGCCGCGTTACGCATGAACCATTCAGTTCTGGCCTTGTCGTAGCCCACGCGTTTGCCCAGTACTGGCAAACATGAACGCATTTTGTGGATCTGCCAGTAGTAGCCACGCTTACCCGCGACACACAACTGTTTATGCTCAATACAGCCAAACCACTTACCAAGGAGCTTGCCAATCACCTGATGATCTGGACAAAATTTCCAACTATTACCATCTAATTCGATCAATCCACGCCATTCGGGACTACCAACCATTTCAGCTACAGAACCGCCATAGATAGCTTTAAGCACGAAGTTGACCCCTTCAGTGGCAAGCCTATCGCGGCTTTCACGGGATAGCCATAACCCGTCATATTTCGTGCCGGGTAGTACCAAGTAACTAGGCAGAATTTTATTCAGATATTCACGAACCAGAGATCCATCTACATTGAAATCATAGTCAGATTCGACCACTTCCAATATCTTTTCATTACTCTTGTACGCCTCCAGTACTTCAGGCACTGTATCAGCACTAACCATACCGGATTTGCTGTTACTGATTTGCTCCATTCGTCCGTACAGGAGCTTGATCCACGGGTCAGTAATCTCAGTGACCGGAGTCTTATTCTTCCAATACTGAATGGTTTGATCAATTTTCGCAGTGCGTAACTCACGGTGTACCTTTTCTATATCCGCCAACACCTTGTAAAAATCGCCAAACGGTTTCATCTCGGTCTTTTCAAACCCCAGTTCAAAACCGTGGAGCATAAGATTTGAGTAATACGTATTACTATCTAACTGCTCATATCGTGCCATTTCTTCAAAACGGTTGTAACTGATCCCTACCTCATTCAATACGAAAGCATCAGGAGACAGGTCTTTGTCGTACTTAATCAGTGCTGAATTATTATCTATTGCATATTTTGCAATGTATGCCGGGCATTCACCATTAATACGGCGATTAGCGATAGATAACTGGGCGTTAGCTTCGTCTACTATATTTCCCAGTAATTCATCTAATGTTTTAGTTGTCGATTTTTCTGGCTTCTTTCGGTAGTGGTAGACATTAACGCTGGAACATTTTCGCCACCGATGTGTGAATTGCTGAATGCGTGCGGTACTGAAATCTCCGATCATATGACACTCCCCAAATTCACATACTTCGTTACAGTTCCATCCCTCGAATATTGAGGCAGTACCAATGACTCCGTCATACTCACCCAGCAACCCAGTAGAGAATAACGCCTTTATTTCGGTTTCTTCTTTCCGATCAGCATTAACGACCAGATATTTCTTGCCTGTTGCTTTCTCCAACGCAATGGACATAGCGGCACATTTTTTCTTGTCATTTATCAGGATCAACTTTTTGGCATCGGTATTATTGCGGGCAATGAAATCAAAGCAGTTAGTAGTATTGAATTCTGGATACTTCGTTTTCTTATTACTCAGATTATGTGAATAGATCACATTTATAGTCTTCTTCATTGTGCTGGTGCGTTCAATAAATGAAACACTGTCAAAGCTGATGCCGTAGAAGTCAGTTGGTAATATTGTCCCTGACAGAAAGCGTACCTGTCTGAAATACCCAGCACTCAACACCTTGAAAATAGCATCTATGGTCTTACGTTTATACGAGTAATCACAAAATAGACCGTGACACTCATCTATATCTAATATTCTGCGATCACCCAATATGATGGACAATTGTTCATGTGTTTTACCAACTAACTTCTCTAACTGGTTCCATGTGCAAATATTACTGCCCAACGTATTTTCATCAGGCGTTCCTATATATTCAGGTGCTGTATACTGGGAAACAATTGAAGTATTAGGGACGATTGTCAAAGAGTCGGAGTTATTCGCGGATTCATAGGTTTTACCAACTGCACAACCACAGACAACTAAATGCTTTCCTAGTTGGTTATGAGGCATCTCTGTAGTTATATCACTGAGTGTCTGTTCACTTATCAATTTTTTCTTATAGTCCCAGTGATATGCAGTACTGAGTGTCACAGGACCTACCTGCGGAATAGCGATTGCCGTCGTATTAGGCAGTATATCTTCTGGGATCCTGAATCCTTTTGATACAAACTTGTACAGGCCATATAGATTGCTGAAGACGCCACAACCATCAATGATATCCGTATTAGACTGAGTGAACCCAGGGCGTGAACAGTGAGTCAGAACTCGTTCAATCTCGTAATATTCAACACCCAGTAATACCAGTAATGATGCCAACGTCCGTCGGTCACAATAAGCCAGTGAGCCAGCATTGTGATTGCAGACCTCTTGCAACAGTGCAGTCAAGGAACTCGTACTTGTATTTGTGGGGTTATAGGTAGTTGTCAGTCTTGGTATTTGTGACGGAGAAATATGTTTGATATCAACTAGCGGATTGATGAACCGTCCTTTGTTGTAATATGCATATGGCGGCTTAGACGCAGTAACGTCATATGCTGGTTCATTCTGTCCCTGACTCAGTACCATACAACTTGCATCAATTGTAATTCCTATGTCATTGAAATATTGTACAAATGATTTTTTTCGAACCTGCCATTCGTCAGCAGATATCTCGCACTCAAAAGGCAAGTAGATGCGGCAACGATCACCTGGTTTTATACCGTATGACGGACTTGAAAACAGGAAATACTCGTACTCACTAATTACCTTCTGAATATCACTAAAGGACTTATTACCTTCTCCGTCATAATCAAGAATGAAACCGGAACGTGCCACAATATTTGTGTTATTGCGTGTACACCATTGATCAATGTCGGAGGTTATAGTTCTGCCGAAAATTATCATGAGCAGGTCACTCTTGGTGGATTCGGTATCGCCGCCAATTTTTTGCCATTTTTCAGAATCAGAAAAATTTTTAACGATATCATCCCAGTTCATATTCGCACATATCATCTTTGAATGTTCACCTTTTTTAGGGTTCAATCCAAAAATGTTATATTCTTTATTTGTTAGACTGCGGCTAGGCGTAGTGTAAATAGCACTCAATGTTTTCATTTTCATTTTATCCTTAGTTTGTGAAGGCCCCAGTGCTTTCCAGTGCTGGTTTTTTATTGGGGGTACAGATATTAATTAACAGTCATCGACGGATTACTTTATCCAGAAAAATTAGTTAATTTTGCTAAATTTAATACTGAAGCTTGCTTGGATCATCCCCAAGTACTGTAATTGTTGCTCAGTAAGGTACAGATCTTGTTGTAACTTACATCTTTGCATGGGAATATTATTATTCGTCTAATGAAGGAGTTAACAATGTCGTTGTGAGCTAAGCATCGTGGTATTGTTTAGTAAGTCTGCCAATTGATTGACAGACTTACGCACCTTAATTACCCAGGATTATATGCTGGCTTATCAGATACTGAATTGCACCTGATATTGATTGAGCCTTCCCATTATTAATGAGAACATGCAATGCATCATACTGCTGTTCATTTATGCGAACAGCCACAACTTTTGTCTTTTTAAACTTATTCATCTTGTACTCTCTTATACGTTTACATTTAATGAAAAAGAACGGACAAGAAATATCCCACAAGTGTGGGTTAACCTATTCGCCTTCATATATATGTATTTATCGTACAAGCGAGCAATCTCTTAGGTACAGCAGTAGCACTGCAAGGTACTTATAATAGTACCACCTAAGTGGAAATAATTTCATGTATTTTGAAAAAAATGCGTGGGTATGTTTGATAGGAAGTTGGATGAAATTCAACCGATCCTTATGGAGCCAAGGCGTCAAATCTTGAGGGGATATACTTTCTGCTATATGTCGGGAAAACATCCCCTAATGGTACGTGCCTGAATTCACTGGCGGGAAAGCACATTTGGATATTTTATGTATAAGTTCTGTATCGAACTCACAAACGAGTACACCATACAGTAATATGTCGTCTTCATCTTGATAGTACTTTTCAACAAAACGCCAGAACTCCTTTCGCTCTTCACGACAGGTAATTAAATCTTTATCACTGGGCATAGTTCCAGTACCTCTTTACGGTAGCGATAGAGACACCAAGTTCTTTTGCCTTCGCCAGACTTTCCTAAGTTCTTTCACGTATGCAGCCTTTTTCAGGTGCCAGTATTGATATCATCTTGCTGAACTGGTCAGGTCTATGTTGTTACGCTATATAATTCAATAGATTAACAACAATCCCTTTGGCACGAACCGTAAAATCAATTCTGTCCTGCCACCATTACCTGAGATCTCAGGCGATATATACTTGCTTTACTCAGCCCGGTAATTTCTGCAATTTCTCGCCAGGTCTTTCCAGCATTAAAGAGCCCTGTTACTGTTGCACTGTCGCTTTTGGCTGGACGACCACAATGTTTACCAGCCGCCTGTGCTCGCTTGATACCTGCTGCTCTACGTTCTGCCAAGGTCGCTAATTCCAGTTTTGCCAGTGCTGCCATAATCGTTAGCATGGCTTCACCTGCTGGTGTACTTAAATCAAAACCTTCACGGTTGCTGATTAATTTAACGCCTTTGGTTTTCAGTGCTTCGACTGTAGACAATACGTCTATGGTATTACGTCCAATACGATCAATTGCCACACAAACCACAGTATCCCCTTCGCGGACATAGTTCATCAATGTACCGAACCCGTCACGCTTTAGTGCTTCCTTTGTTCCACTGATACCTTCATCAATAAACCAGCGTTCCACATTATAGACTGCAAGTTGCTGCCGCTGATTTTCTACAGTCTGTTCATCCGTACTTACACGAGCATATCCGATCACAGCCATAATAGTCCCCAGTCTCTAAAGGTAGTTGTTTTATTATAAGACTGGTCTTGTTTTATATCAAACTTTTGAGACTGAAATTATGCACATAAAATGAACATTTTTGTCGGTCATAAAACGACATCCTTTTAAGACTGAATGTACTACATACCGGTACTACCATGAGAGGTGTGATAATGCGTCGGTTTCACTTCGCTAGCCGTAATGGTTTTAGTTCCAAGGGAAGTAAAAACTGAACTGTTGTCCGAAATGAGAACGCTGGGCTAAAAATATGAAGCATTTTTTATCTGGGTAAGTAATTGCTTAACATTCTGCTGACACAAATAAAATTACTGTAATTATTATATTGCCTCACTAAAAACGAGTAACCTTAGCCGCGTTCGTGTTCAGGAGTGCATTAAAGGCCAACAGGGAGCAGTGGAATAGTGTTCACGTGGTTGAGTGGTGCCATAACGATTGTGTGTGCCAGTACTGGCAGTATCACGAACGGATACAACTATAAAACGCTGAAGCATTGTAATACGGGGCTATATCCATTACTGACATTACTATCCTGATGCTGGGGGAGCGTGACAGTACTGAAGCCCTGCTGAGATCAACTCAGAGCCGCTAATTTCTTTTCCACCAGGTATAGGGGCGGTATCCTCGTAATAATTTTTTAATCCTTGATATAACTCCGATAATAAGCAATATTTCTTGTCTTGCACGCCTTATTGGGTCAGTTGTATGGCGGTTTTTAACAATCCCGTTATGGTCGTATCATTCTTCCATTTACCGTGCTACTTGGTTTGTTGAGAAGATATTGTAGCGTCAACATGACTGGCAGCTGAGGGGGTAATATTTCCATATTTTATTCATCGATTTAATGCAAGGGATCACAGTAATTCATTGATAAAAAACATAAAAAGGCGGCAGGCTACTACACATTGAAACTACAGTAAAATATGGTAATATATACTTTTGACTACTTACTTATTTTAAACGAAAGGGATATATCATGGGGTTATTTGACTTGTTCATTAAAAAAAATAATGGCAGCGAAAATAAAAGAGTTAATTACAACGGTAGAATGAGGCTAGATGATGCCGAAGTTGATATCATGTTTATTGTGAAGGATGAAAGTATTATGTATGTCAACAATTATGTTGATGAGCTTTATATAGTCGATAAAGATAATGATATGAAGCTAGATGGTAGAGTTGTTAATTTTATCTTCAAGAGCGGAAATGAGGTGATTGAGATATTCGTTGCATTTGATGATCAAGATTCTTACATGATGTTTACTGTGGGAGCTGGTCGTGATGAAAGATTGAATTATGTAGCCTCGGAGATTTTCAAATTCATGGCTAAAAACAACATTAATAATGTTTTTTCATCAACTGGAAAATATTCATCTCAATACTACTATACATTTCACTTATATAAGAAAGACAATAAGCACTTCATGGTTAATAATGGCCAAACACAGGCTTATTTGTTCGACGGTGATGTATATAAAAATAAGAATGTTGGTATTATTATGTCTGAGTTTTGGGGCGAGGTATAAATGTCTGATAGTTTGTCAGAGAAAATACAACAGTATATGGTAAGAGTATCTTCAGATTTTGAAAAATTTGAAGACTACTGTGTAGTAGTTGCTTACATTAGCAATGTAAATAAAAAAAATCCTTGGGTGTATAAATTATTAAAAAAAACTTACTTTAAATATTTAAACATAAAATCATTAAGTTCCCCTGATTTTAATGGTACCGAGTTATGGCATTTTGCTAAAGGATACTGCTCTTGTTTATTAGATCAAGGCATCAGCGAACATGACTTAAGTATTATAACTTTTGAAGGGATTAAGTACTTGAGTGAAAATTCAGAAGATATTTTCTCTATCTATCAACATTGCATTGCTGAAGAATTACAAAATTCTGAAAGTGATTATATCTATGATGTTTGTGATCAGATCTTTAATTTAATTAACAATAAAATTAAGAATGCAGAGACTGCTTATCAGTTCATCTTAGAAGAGTTAGAAGCTGCATCCTTAGGTAATGACGAGGCACAAGAATTTGTGTCCAAAAATGCTTTTAGCATTACTGAATTTGAAGCTGCTATGAGTAATTCGTCTCAAGATGTCGATGGCCCGGACGGGCCACAACAATCGCTAACAAGAGCTATAATGCATTTGCCAGCAAATATGATTACAAAGAGTAAAGTTAGAATAATTATTGTTCAAAAAATTATAGATTACTGGTACTCCTCAGATGACGCAGATCATATAGATTTAGATCATTTTTTTAATTGTTAAACGTGAGAGCATATTTTGACTGTTGAATATATTAAAGGAAATATCTTTACCTCAAGAGTTGAGGTATTAGTTAATCCAGTGAACTGTGTTGGCGTTATGGGGGCAGGGCTTGCTCTGGAGTTTAGGCTTCGCTACCCAGAAATGTATTCTAAATACCGTGAGATATGTAATAAAAATCTTTTGAAACCAGGTCTTCTTTGGTTGTATAAGAGTGAAAATATACGAATTTTAAATTTTCCTACAAAAAATAATTGGAAAAATCCATCAAAAGAAAAATACTTAATTGATGGTTTGAAAAAATTTACAGAGACTTATGAAGAAAAGAAAATAAAATCTATAGCTTTTCCTTTACTGGGAGCGGATAAAGGTGGGCTAAAAAAAGAAAAATCCTTAGAGATTATGATGCATTATCTAAATCCATTAGATTTAGAAGTGAAAATTTATGAGTATGATGATAAAGCATATGATGATGTATTTTTTAAAATAAAGAGTATCATTCTAAACACAGATTTAGATCATTTATCGAATGAAACTAAAATCAGAAGATCAATTATAGATAACATTTTAAAATCTATCAGTGATAATAATTTTTATCAAGTAAATCAATTGCTTAACATAGATGAGGTTGGTGTTGTAACATTGGAAAAAATATACCAATTTTGTACTAAGCAAACTGCGAAAGGAATGCAAAGGAATCTATTTTAACAATTTGTTTGCTGTGAGCAAACATTATTAAAAGAATAGATCTTTATTTGTTATTGCTTTTGTTCTTATATTTGGATCTTCATTTAGTTGAGATGTTATCAATTCATTTTGGCAGTGAATGTTTATAATTTTATTGGTTTCTATTTTGTTTAAAATTAAACATTCACTCATAATTAGACTCTTAACATCTTCATTAATACCATCAATATCACTCGTCCAAGTGGAACTGTTTATTGTATGCCATTGAAAATTTTTGACATCCAACTTGTTGGTTGTTATTTTCGAGTCTTTTCTTGCTGCATTACCTTCAGAAAATAATGTATAATCATTGGAAATAACTTCGTTATCAATTTCAAGAATAACAATATTATCACCGTATTTTTTTTGGCATGCAAATAACATTGCATTTCTAGGATTGAAGTACAAAGGAACGTATTTATGCAAGCTTATTTTGTGAGGGTTGTCATTTTTGTTTCTTCTACTATTAACATTATGATTACTGATATCTAGATAATCAGTAGCCATGTCATGAGATAATATACCGACTTCCATTATTCCCTTTAGATTAGATATGTGCGTCATATGAAAAAGTCTAAATGTGAGTTTTTCTAAATATATGCTTGAAAGTTCTTTGGTTATAGTATCAAGCTTTGATTTATGCCAACCAATAAACTGTTCTCCGTTTTCATTATGTAAATAATCACCATATTCCATACCATAATCAGTCAGCTTGTACTTGTTATTGTCTTTTGTTATAACTCCTTTTTTTAGAAGAAAATCAAAAAGACAGTGCTTTGCATCTATTCCTATAATTTTACCATAGGTTGTTGTGGATACTAACTGTCTTTCAGCGATTGAGAATTTTTTTAAAACTCGGCTTCTTATTTCTTGCTGTGTACTTTTTGTTAGTTTTGCAATGCTTTCAATAATTTGATTTATTTTTTTCTTTTCTATTTCTTGGATGTGTTCCGCTATATACAAATCAGAATCTTTATTTGTAAGAGTGGATATAATTATCCCTTCATGTTTTGACTCTATTGATTCCAGATGAAATATTAACTTTTTAATTCTGAGATTAAGCATGTTGATAATATATCCTTAGGCCACAAGTTTATACAATGAATTGATCAATGCTCACTATGACTATAAATGATGTTAAGGTAAAAGTATCTCTTTAATGAGTTTATTTCAAATTTAGAGTTGTACTGATTAAAGTACCGCGTCTCAGTGTTTTGTGCTATCTGTGCATGTGTTTATAGTTCTGGGGATATGGTAGCAATGACACATTGAACACAGCAATGCCTTTCAGAAGCGGCACTGTGCCAGTACTGGGAAAAGGCGTGGACTACGACAAAGCCAGAACTGAATGGTTCATGCGTAACGCGGCGTAACGCCTTGCCTACCAGTGCAGGAAGGGAGCGGGGATTTTACTTATAGGGGTAGTGTAATTATATATAACTACCTACCCCCTATAAGTAAAAACGTTCCCTTGCCCCCCACCAATAGGTAAGGGACCGAAGCCAGTACTGACCTGTACTGACAGTACCCCCCTCACCAAACCATCCCGTTTCATGCCCCTGCGTTAACCTGCTGCATCCTCATAAAGCCGCACGATGACCCGTCACGCTGTCAGTACTGGTTCAGTACTGGACAACGCTTCACAAGGTGCTACATTACCTTTGTTGCACCAAAACGTAATCTCATGATAACTCTACACAATTCAGTACTACTGGCTGATGGCAGGGCCCCCACCACTAATGGATAAGTACTTGATTATTAATGATAACAGTACTGACAGCCTCCTCCCAAAGCTCGAGTGGTACAAAAGTTGTGTATCACCTTAGGGCTGCACAATGTCTCTCATGCTCTCCCGACACGGGCTCCTCCTATAACAGTTTGATTTAGAACGTTATTTTACTTTTTATTCGTGTTTTTGCATTGATCGTTATTGATTCCATAACCTGTGCATCCCCAGAATTCGCCATCTTTACCATGACGAAGTTTCATTGGGCGTCCACATTTGTCACATATTTTAATCGAGTTACCACATGCAACGTTATTACAGGTACTTGTGTATCTAGAATCAACAGAAGGTGCCCGGCACATTGAACAAACCCTAGCCTTACCAACGCTACACCCGAGCCCTGTGCTGCATGTGTAGAATTCACCGTAGACACCTTTAATCAACCTTAAGTACCCATCCTCACAGTTAGGGCACTTGAAAATTTTCCTGTACTGCTCCTTAAATGTTGCCGACACAATATTCAGATCGTACTTAGGAGCAAGTAATTCGGTAATGAAACTAGACGGAGCTGTGGGATCAGCAATTATGTACACCTTTTTCTTTGCACGTGTAATACCAACGTACAGAAGACGTCTTTCTTCAGAATGAGGATACGAATCCAGAGATGGGAGTAAGGCTTCAATGATAGCTTCATCCTTATTTTCATTAGGAAATCCCTTCCTTCCCTGGAAGAAACCAATAAGAATACAGTAATCTGCCTCTAGCCCCTTTGATTTATGAAAGGTCCAAAAGCTAGTATTTTTTTGTAGCCGAGAATGAATCAACAATTCTTTAGCTTCATTTATCAGGTAGTTATATCGTGCAATGACTGCGATACTGCCATTGGCATCGTTCTCTCTAATCTTCAGAACGACTTCCTTAACTCGCTCGTATACTCCTTGCAGTTTCTCAGGTTTACTATCCAGCAAATATATCTGTGACAGATTTACCTTTGTGTGCGTTTCGATGTGTTTTTTATACTGCTCAGGGTTTTCCATTATAAATTGCCCTGCAGTGTTTGCGATACTGTTGTTGTAGCGAAAGGTTTTTTGTAATTTGGTAGCGGTGTAGTGACCGATCATTTCACCAAATCTAGTTGTCAGCTCCAACTTACCACCAGAGAAGCGATATATTGACTGCCAGTCATCCCCTACTACTGTCAGGGATGGTTCAGGCCCTTTCGCTATAATGGCTTTAATGAACTCCATACGTGCCGCTGATATATCCTGGAATTCATCGACCAGGATGTACCGCCACTTAGGGATGTAGTCCTCATTTTCAATTACCTGAATGGCTCGAATAATCATGTCGTCAAAATCAATGGCATTTTGATTTTTGAGTTCTTGAATGTACCCTTGATGTAATGCATCCAATAATGTTGCGGCATTTTTAGGTTGGCTTATACCAGCCCTCTCAAGCCTGTTCACTATTAACTCTTCCGTCAACCGCTCAACTCGAATTGCTTGAAGTGCCTTTTTCAATAGGTCACTCCAGTCGGCTATACGCCCTTCCTCGCGAAGTTTTTTCAACACATCTTCTGATTTTATGGGCTTACATATGATACCTTGCTTCTCCAGTTTAATTTTCAGGCTGGAAGTCAGATTCTCTTCAATCCATTCATAATGGAACGTTTCAATAAGGGATGTCCCATATTCAGCATGAAGTACACGCTTGTTACGAATAGCTTCATTGTATTTCGCTGCATCAATGTCTGCCCGAGTCTTCCCCTGACGATCTATACCGAAGTGCTCAATGTAAATATTTGTGTCTTGAATATAAAAATCAGGGCGATAGTCGAAGCCAATATTGATACGTCTTTTACTCACATAAGGAGCTTCGTAGGTATAAGCAACCCCATTCATGTACAAAAAATTAGCTATCAGAAGCTCCTGATAACTTTTAACTTTCTCACCGTTTAAGGTTCTGAACTCATTATCTCGAACATACCTTTCATATTCAGCTTGAGTATTGAAGCCAAAAGGGTTTACAGGTTGAGGGAAAAGGCTTATGAAGTTCAGTAAGTTAGTACTATTTGATTCGAGGTGTTTTTCTAACCACGAAGTAACCCACTGCTTGAATTTCATTTCGTCTTGAGTAAATTCACTCAAGTAGGTTGGTACTCCGGTATTACGTAGAAGCCACCTGCCTAATGCATGAAATGTCGATATTTGTGGGAATGATTCTAACTTGATACGACCTGATTCTGCTTTGTCAACAAGGCGTTCTCTGAGCTCTTCGGCTGCCGTACGGTTATAGGCCAGCACTAGTATTTCTGAAGGGTTTGCCAAGCCACGGTCAATAAGATCAAGAGCCTTAGCAACCATAACGGATGTTTTACCCGTGCCTGCTGCTGCCAAAACCATGTTCATATCATTAGACCGCAAGACACCCAAACGTTGTTCGTGAGTCAATGGGTTTGATTCAACCCGATCGAAGAATGACATCCGTTTTTCAAGCTGGAAATTCTCGTGATATTCACGTAGAACTTCCGCCTGTACTGGGTGGTAGCCGACAATTTGCTTAACTTTTTGTATGGACTCTGATTTTAGACACATATCCCATACATCAGCTTGTGCGTGGTAATACTCACTCAAACTCTGGCAAAGCAGTGAAATGCTGCCCATGCGGGTGTCTCTTGGGTACTCACGAATCACATAGGCTTCGAATTCATTGAAGGTTTTAGAAAGATAGTCGTTGATGAATTCGGCAATGGATGCATTGAGGACTTTCAGAAATTCTGCTGAGCCGCTCTTTTGGAGAAATCGATATTTTACGGACTTATTGCCAATACTGAGGACCAAGACCTGACCAAAGATACCATTTTGCAAAGTTGCAAAACCTTTGCATTCACGAAATGAATCTGATGCGATCGAAATATCATTCTTTAATGCGATCAGGAAGTCATTCTGGACACAAATGCAGTCTTTACCCAGTAGCCTACCTATTAAATTTGACGATAACTTGGCTTGGATATCATGCATCAACATCTACTCTTAATGGGCTAGTCATGGGCAGTTTTTTAGTGAACACGAAACAAAAAGAACTACATAGTAAACGAATTTTAAACATGGCTGTAGTAGGCTCATGATACCCTAGAACACGATGCAGTACTGGCCCCAGACCATCATCCTGAGTATCTAGTGCCCCGTATCAGTCTCCCCCTCAGCCCGTGAACACTGCCTTACATCGAACCTCAAGCCACCGGAACGTCACTTTGCCAGCCAGGAATCCTAGTACCGACCACGGAAGCAAAACTAAAGATGCACCAATAACGCATAAAGCTCTGACAATCTAATAGATTTACCATAGCGATTATACGTAATTGAACTGTTTGCATGCCCTAGAAATGCTCCCGCAAATTGTTCTGCGACACCAGCCGTTTTGAACGCTGTTGCAACGTAATGCCTGAGTGAGTGAAATTCAGGCACAGAAATCCTCTTCCGGAAACTGCTGAACCAGCGAGTGAAGTAATGGCTGAATGAACCTTTATAATATGTCAGTTGCGGGAACAAACGACCTTTTGCATTCTCTACATACTCAAGAAAACCGTTAGAAATCAGCTCCTGGTGCAAGGGAATACTTCGTTTACTGTTATCTGTTTTGACTGTTTGCCCTTCTTGACTATCATCAACCACTGCACACCAGATTTCATCGATTTTCTTTATGTCACAATGATATAGCTGACAAATTTCATTAGCTCTCATCCCAGTAAAACGACCTAACAGAATGATCCATCGTTTCCACTCAGGCAATGACTCCAGGGAAGAAATTAGTCGCTTTAGCTGGCTAACACTGTAACTTCCGCGTTTGCTGGCAGCAGACTCCTTATCCTTCTGCATTAAACCATCAAATGGGTTCTTTACCTCGAAATCCACTCGATTACTTAACCACCGGAAAAAGCTACCAATTTTCTTAACGTACTTATTCTTTGTCGGAATTGATAGATCAAGCCCAGCAATAAACGCTGCTGCCTGGCTTTTGCTTGCAGGTTGGTTGGTAAACTTGAAGTAACTGTTCAAGCAGCGTCGTATTGATGCTGTTTCTCTTTCCCCAACTTCTTTACTTTTGAAAGTAACGTACTGTTCAGATTGATATTTTAATTCATCAAAGCCAAGAGAAGCTGGTGCAAAAACTTGTAATGGTGAGGCTACTACGGGAGTATCAACCACCGTCCATTGACGATCTGCAAAACGTTCAACACGCTTTAGAGCTTCCGTTTTTGAACGTGTACCTAACGAACGACGATACTCGCGGCGTTTACCGCATGGCATGAGATTAACTTTTCGGTAGTACCAAATCCCGTGTCGGGAGAGCATGAGAGACATTGTGCAGCCCTAAGGTGATACACAACTTTTGTACCACTCGAGCTTTGGGAGGAGGCTGTCAGTACTGTTATCATTAATAATCAAGTACTTATCCATTAGTGGTGGGGGCCCTGCCAGCTACATCCCGGCACACACGTCGTCTGCCCTGGCTGCTTCCTTCCGGACCTGACCTGGTGAACAGAGTAGCGTTGCGGGAGAACCAACAGAGCCCCCATTGAGAGCGTTGATAACCAACGCGCTGGCGCATTATCCCTGTGCTAACGCCCAATTGCAAGCTGCCAGGAACCGGATGCTGGTTTCTTGCGCAAACTGGCGCAGCAATCCTGACGATCTTCGTTTAACATGGCTGTCCAGTAAATCCCGCAGGTGAACGTATGGACGAACACGACTCATTTCCACAGCGTGTATGGCAAATCGTGGCCTCTGTTCCGGAAGGCTATGTTACCACCTATGGTGATGTCGCGCGTCTGGCGGGTTCCCCGCGTGCAGCGCGGCAGGTGGGCGGTGTCTTGAAAAGACTACCGGAAGGGAGTACCCTGCCCTGGCACCGGGTGGTGAACCGTCATGGTGTCATCTCGCTGACGGGTCCGGATCTCCAGCGTCAACGTCAGGCATTACTCTCAGAAGGTGTGCAGGTGTCGGGGTCCGGGCAGATCGATTTACAGAAGTATCGCTGGGTATATTGACCCCTCTCCCGAAGGAGAGGGGCAATGCAGAAATTACATCTGCGTCGGTGGGGTTGGCAGGGAAGGCTGATTGGTCTGCGGAGCAACCGGGACTTCGGTCTGCTGCACCGGCACCAGGTTCAGGTCAACTTTGGTCCCACCGTTGTTAATCGCTTCCTGGACCGTATCGGTGATAAAGACCAGCTTACCGTTAATGGTTACCGCTGCGCTCAGCAGGATACGGGCATTAGGCTGCACGTCTGATGGGTTGTACGGCAACACGAAGCTAAACGGTGCTTGCTTACCTTCAGTACGGACGGCACGCTGCGCCAGCACTTTCGACGGCGCGTCTGCCAGAGAAGCATCAGACAGGGTTACCGTTAATACCGCATCCGGCGGTAAGGCCACTTTCTGTTTAATCCAGATGGTACCGGAAACGTTAGGCTGCTGAATGGATTGCTGAGAAAGGGTATTAATCCCGTTTGGGTCTGCTGCTGGCACTGGCACCTGGGCGCTCTTACCGGCACAGGCGGACAACGCCACCGCAATAGCTACACCACTTAGCATGGGCACGAGTTTCATTGAAGTCTCCTTATCATCAATGCACCAGCGGGATCGATCCCATCCGATGTCGTTTCAATCACATAACGTATTCAAGTGTGGCACAGATCACTGATTAATGCCTGAGATCGTCCCGATATTCAGATTATTCTACCCATCGGACCACTTTCATTTCTGCGTTATACTCTGCCTATCTTTCGCTACGGCGTTTATTGAGGACAACTATGAGTCAGGCACTGAACAATCTGCTGACATTACTGAATCTGGAAAAAATTGAGGAAGGACTCTTTCGCGGACAGAGCGAAGATTTGGGCTTACGCCAGGTCTTCGGCGGGCAAGTCGTTGGACAAGCGCTGTACGCTGCAAAGGAGACTGTCCCGGCAGACCGTCTGGTGCATTCATTCCACAGCTACTTCTTACGCCCCGGCGATAGCGCAAAACCGATTGTTTATGACGTCGAAGTCTTGCGAGATGGCAACAGTTTCAGCGCGCGCCGCGTAGCAGCCATTCAGAACGGTAAGCCAATCTTTTACATGACCGCCTCTTTCCAGGCACCTGAAACCGGATATGAGCACCAGAAGGCGATGCCTCCGGCCCCGGTACCCGACGAGCTGAAATCTGAAACCGACATCGCCCGCGCGCTGGCGCATCTGCTTCCACCGCAGGTCAAAGAGAAGTTCCTCTGTGACAAGCCGCTTGAGATCCGTCCCGTCGAGTTCCATAACCCGATGAAAGGTCACACCGCCGAGCCGACGCGCCAGGTCTGGATCCGGGCTAACGGTAATGTGCCAGAAGACTTCCGCGTTCATCAGTATTTGCTGGGTTATGCGTCTGATTTCAACTTCCTGCCGGTGGCGCTGCAGCCGCACGGCGTCGGGTTCCTGGAAAAAGGGATGCAGGTTGCGACGATTGATCACTCCATGTGGTTCCACCGTCCTTTCAACATGAATGAGTGGTTGCTCTACAGTGTGGAAAGTACGTCGGCATCAAGCGCACGCGGGTTTGTACGTGGGGAGTTTTATACCCAGGATGGCGTGCTGGTGGCCTCGACGGTACAGGAAGGGGTGATGCGTAATAGAGGCTGAGGGAACAACCATTAAAAACGGCAACCGAAGTTGCCGTTTTGCTGTTTATTATGCGTTATACGCATTCTCGCCGTGACTGTTGACGTCCAGACCTTCGCGTTCCTGCTCTTCCGGTACGCGCAGACCGACCGTCATGTCCGCCAGTTTATAGCCAATGAAGGCCACTACAGCAGACCACACAACGGTGATAGCAATACTTTCCAGCTGTACCAGCAGCTGATGAGCCATGGTGACGCCTTCTGCATAACCCACGCCACCGAGAGATTTCGCGGCGAAGATACCTGTCATGATACAACCGATGATGCCGCACACGCCGTGTACACCAAACACATCGCAAGGGTCATCAACGCGCAGAATACGTTTCAGTGCAGTCACGCCCCACAGACCCGCCAGACCGGACACCAGGCCGACCAGCAGCGCACCGCCTACACCTACATAACCACACGCTGGCGTGATGCCAACCAGACCGGCAATCGCCCCTGAACAGGCACCCAGCAGGGAAGGTTTACCGCGCACCGCCCACTCACCAAACACCCAGGAGAGGATTGCACCCGCCGTTGCCACTACAGTGTTCACGAAAGCCAGTGCAGCAATTTCGTTCGCGGCACTTGCCGAACCGGCGTTGAAGCCGAACCAGCCAAAGTAGAGGATCGCAGTACCCGTAAAGACCATCGGCAGGTTGTGCGGTTTGAACGCCTCTTTACCGAAGCCAACACGTTTGCCAATCAGGTAGGCCCCTACCAGACCCGCTACCGCGGCGTTGATGTGTACAACGGTACCGCCCGCGAAGTCCAGCGCACCGTGCGTTGCCAGCAGACCACCGCCCCAGACCATGTGTGCAATTGGCACATAGGAGAGCGTCAGCCAGACCACGACAAAAATCAGCACAGCAGAGAAGCGAATACGTTCAGCCAGCGCGCCCACAATCAGCCCGACAGTAATACAGGCGAACGAGCCCTGGAAAGCAACATGGATGTACTGGTAGAAGCTGCCCATCAGCGCGGTCAGCTCAATATTTTTCAGCATCACCCAGTCGAAGTTGCCAAAGAAGGCGTTGCCCGTGCCGAAGGCCAGCGAGTAACCGTAAACCACCCATAGCACGCAGACCAGTGCAAACGTCACGGCAACCTGCGTCAGCATGGAGAGAACGTTTTTGCCACGGATCAGGCCGCCGTAAAACAGCGCGATGCCCGGAATAGACATGAACAGCACCAGCGCGGTGCTGATCATCATAAAGGCGTTATCGGCTTTGTCTGCCACCGCAGGAGCAGCAGCCAGCGCCAGGCCCGGCAGCAGTGCCAGCGAACCCAGACCCGTTTTAAGTGTTGCTATCTTCATTTTCTCGATCCCTATCACTGTGTGCCAGGAGTTACTTACAGTGCCGCTTCGTCAGATTCGCCGGTACGGATGCGAATGACGCGCTGCAGTTCGGCAACGAAAATTTTGCCGTCGCCAATTTTGCCGGTGTAGGCCGCTTTGCTGATCACATCGATGACTTCATCAAGCTGGTCATCAGCAATCGCGACATCAATTTTTACTTTTGGCAGGAAGTTAACGCTGTATTCCGCCCCGCGATAAAGCTCGGCATGACCTTTCTGACGACCAAAGCCTTTCACTTCGGTGACAGTCAGTCCCTGAATACCCATTGAAGACAACGCTTCACGCACGTCTTCGAGTTTGAATGGTTTGATTACAACCGTAACCAGCTTCATAGATCCCCTCCAGTCAGAATTCGGTAATGGCCGCAGCTAACGCAGAGGATATTGCAAGGGGTGTGCCAGAAATGAAAAACAGGGTGAATCGCGGTGCAAGGAGCGTTACGCGGCCTTGATCAACAAACGGGTGAAAAAAAACGCACCATGCCGGTGCACGGTGCGTTTCAGTTTTGCACCAACAGGAATGACTGTTAGTGCGCCGCCTCATTTTGGTGCGTCAGGCGCTCAGTGACTCTTCCTCGCGCACGCTGGCAGCCAGCTCTTCGCCTGCCAGTTGCAACTGGTACATCTGCCAGTAGCGCCCTTTTGCTTCCAGCAACTCCCGGTGTGTACCGCGCTCAACGGCTTGTCCACGGTGCAGCACCAGAATAGTATCCGCATCAACAATCGTGGAAAGGCGGTGGGCAATTACCACCAGCGTCGTATGGTCACGCACGGCGGCAAGTGCCTGCTGGATAGCTTGTTCGGTACCGGAATCAATACTGGCCGTTGCTTCGTCCAGAATCAAAATTTGCGGCGTTTCAATCAGTACCCGCGCCAGCGCCAGAAGCTGTTTTTGCCCAACAGAGAGATTGTTCCCCTGCTCACCCAGCTTCGTATTGATCCCGTCGCTGAACCCACGAGCCAGCTCTGCCAGCTGCACTTTCTCCAGCACATCCCAGACCTGTTCATGGGTATAGTCCCGACCCAGCGTCACGTTGGCGTAGAAGGTATCCGCCATCACGACCGGATCCTGCTGCACCATTGCAACGCCTTTACGTAACACATTATGGTTGAGAGACGCGAGCGGGCGTCCGTCGAGGCGAATTTCACCTTGGCTTAGCGGGTAGTAACCCATCAACAGGCTTGCGAGCGTACTCTTACCGCTGCCGGTATGCCCCACCAGCGCAACAAAGCCCCGCGACGGGACATCCAGCGTGATGTCCTGCAATACCAGCCGGTCTTCGCGATAAGCAAACGAGACGTTATCAAAGGCAATGGCCCCGCTTTGCAGCGCGCGGTCATCGTTGCCGTAGGTCTGACGCGGTCTGTCCATCAACTCGAACACTCGCTCCCCTGCCACGACGGCCTGCTGGAGCATCGACTGCTGTGTCGTAAGCTCAATCAACGGTTCGTTAAGGCGGCCAAGGTAGCTGATAAAAGCATACAGGACCCCAACCTCAATAGTTCCGTGAGTGGTCAGGCCAAACAGCATGAGCAGACCACAGAGCACCAGCGCGGAGAAGAGGCTCAACAGCGGGCGCAACAGGAAACCGTCCAGCCGCAGCGTCTGCATACGCGCCATATAGTGTGAACGACTGGCTTCGCCCATCCGCTCGCCAAAACGTGCCTGCTGGCGGAACTGCTGGATGACGCTCATGCCGTTGATCACTTCATTGAAGCCATCATTAATATCGGCCAGATAGGCTCGCACCCGACGCACAATGGGAGTGCTGTAACGTTGATAGATAATCATCACAATCAACACCGCCGGGAAGATGGTGATCGCCACCAATGCCATACGCCAGTCGAGGCTGAACATCGCCACCAGCATCGCACCAATCAGCGCCGCGCTGCGCAGGACGGTTGCCACCACGGTGACGTACAGATCGCGGATCACCTCCGTATCGTTGGTCACGCGCGATATCACCTGCCCGACCGGCTGGGTATCAAACTCACTGAGCGGCTGGCGCAGCGCAGCGTCCATGACATCAGTACGCAACTGCTGCACGACCCCCACGGCTGCACGGTTAAACAGCAACGACTGGGCATAATGAAGCCCCGCCGCCGTCAGCTGTAAGCCAACGTAAGCCACACCCAGGCCCGCCACCAGCCCCAGAGGCAGGTAGCTTTTGGCAACCATATTGTCGATGAAATAGCTAATAAGCAGTGGACCGCTGACTTCAGCAATCGCCGCAATCCAGAGCAACAGCACGGCAACAGACAGCGGTTTTCGCCACGGTGAACCGTAGGCCAGCAGACGTTTTAGCGTCGGCCACATCGAGCCAAATTTACGCATTAGCGGCCTCCGTATCCTGCTCCGGGGCATAATCCAGCGCCGCTTCAAGCTGTTGATAACGATACATGTCGCGATACCAGCCCGATTGCTCAGCCAGTTTTTCATGCTGCCCGCGCTGGGCAATGTGCCCATGCTGCAACACTAAAATTTCGCTGGCTTCCGCCAACGCCGACAAACGGTGGGCACTGATAATCACCGTACGTCCGTCGCCCCACTGGCGCAGGTTATGCAGGATCTGGTGCTCGGTACGCCCATCCACAGCGGAAAGCGCATCATCAAGAATCAGGATTTCGGCATTGAGAAGCAGCGCGCGGGCAATTGAGATTCGCTGCTTTTGTCCTCCGGACAACATGACGCCACGTTCCCCGACTTCCGTTTCGTAGCCCTGCGGCAGACGCAAAATATCATCATGTACGCTGGCTAAACGCGCCACATGCTCAATCTCTTCCTGCGTCGCCGACGGGCGTCCGAGGGCGATATTGTTTGCTACCGTGTCCGAAAATAAAAACGGCGTCTGGCTGACGACCGCCAGACGACCTCGCCAGTCGTCCAGCAGCAGTTGCGTCAGGGGAATATCATGGAAGCGAATATCGCCCTGCGTGACGTCAAAGTGGCGCTGAATCAATGAGAGCACGGTACTTTTGCCAGAACCTGTTGGGCCACAAATGCCCAACATCTGACCAGGCTTGAGCGTAAAACTAACGTTCTCCAGTACCGGATGTTCCGTTTGCGGATAAACAAACTTACGGACGTCAACATTTATGACACCGCGCCCTTCCGGTACGGCTTCGTTGCCGTCATTCACCACCGGTGCTTCGGCCAGCATGGCGCGAATACGGCTGTAGGCGGCGCTGCCGCGCTCCACGATGTTAAACATCCAGGCCAATGCCAGCATCGGCCAAATCATCAGCCCCAGGTACATCGCAAAGCTGGTCAATTGTCCCAGGGTTAACGAGCCCTGTACCACCATCCAGCTCCCCCCACCAATAGCCAGCAGGTTTGCCATACCGATCGCGACATAGATTGTCGGGTCAAAACGCGCATCAATTCGCGCGACGCGCATGTTCTTCGCCCCCGTGTCAGCGGCATCGGCGGCAAACAGTGCTGATTGCCGGTCCTCCAGACCAAAGGCTTTAATCATACGGATGCTGGTCATACTCTCCTGCGTACGGTCGTTCAGTGAAGAGAACGCCGCCTGCGCCAGCTTAAAGCGCTCATGCAGTTGCTCACCAAAACGGTTGATCGCCAGTGCCATCAGCGGCATCGGCAACAATGCCAGCAGGGTGAGCTGCCAGCTGATCTGGGTCGACATCACAATCAGGACTGCGCACCCCATGACCAGAGAATCCACCAGCGTTAACACCCCTTCTCCTGCGGCGAACACCACGCGATCGACGTCGTTTGTCGCGCGTGCGATGAGATCCCCGGTGCGATGTCGCAGATAAAACTCTGGGTGTTGTCGGCTCAGCTGGCGGTAAAAATCTTCACGCAGCTCAACGGCCAGCTGATAGGAAGCGCCAAAAAGGAGCACGCGCCAGACGTAGCGCAGCAGATAGACAATGACGGCCGTCAGCACCAGCGTGCCAACCCACATCAACACCCGTGCGGTGGTGTAATGCTGTTCGGTGACGCCATCCACGACGTAGCCCACCACCTTCGGCGGGATCAGCTGCAGAATGGCAATGATAATAAGCAGGGCTACTGCACCGAGGTAGCGTTGCCACTCCCGACGAAAGTACCAGCTTAATTGGGCAAATAATCGCACGCGGTTTGTTCCTGAAGGTATTTTACGAAGTTATTCAATAGGTAGTGCTGTGGTGTATTTAATCTGTTCCATGGCGAAGCTCGAGGTGACGTCCGACAAGCCCGGCACGCTGTTCACCAGTCGTTTGTAAAAATCGTCATAGCGCTTCATGTCAGCTACCTGAACGCGCATCAGGTAATCGTACTCTCCGGCCATACGCCAGAAACCGAGCACCTCAGGCATGTCAGAAACCTGAGTGACAAAACGGCAATACCACTCGCTGCTGTGATGCTGGGTTTTAATCAGCACAAATGCCGTTAACCCAAGCCCCAGTTTTTCGGGATCTAATAACGCGACGCGTCCCAGAAGAATGCCGTCATCTTCAAGCTTCTTGAGGCGCTTCCAGCACGGTGTGGTGGTCAGATTAACGGCATCTGCCAGCGCCTGCAAAGAGAGGGTACAGTCACTTTGCAGCAATGAAAGGAGCTTGCGGTCAATTTTATCTAGCATACCCACCTCACAGAGAAAATTTTTCTCCCTCCATTCTATTTTAAAGGCCAGATAGCAACAATTTTTTCTGTGCTTTTCGCTATGCTGGGCACAAAATGACAAACGGATAACTACGATGAATAGCTCCTGGGTTAAACATGCCATCAGCGAAATCAATGCCGACTATCAGCGCTCGGCGGATACGCACCTGATTCGATTTTCCCTGCCGGGATTTGACGGTATTCAGCTCTATCTGAAAGATGAAAGCACCCATCCTACCGGTAGCCTGAAGCATCGCCTGGCGCGTTCACTGTTTTTATACGGTTTATGTAACGGCTGGATTAAAGAAGGTACCACCATCATTGAATCCTCATCCGGTTCAACGGCGGTGTCTGAAGCCTATTTTGCCCGCCTGCTGGGTTTACCCTTCATCGCCGTGATGCCTTCCTGCACGGCGAAACGTAAAATTGAACAGATCGAATTCTACGGCGGACGCTGCCACTTTGTGGAAAGCGCCTGTGAAATCTATGCGGCATCTGAAATGCTGGCACACGAGCTGAACGGCCACTACATGGATCAGTTCACCTTTGCGGAACGAGCCACCGACTGGCGCGGTAATAACAATATCGCCGACAGTATTTTCCGTCAGATGTCCCACGAGCCGCATCCCATTCCCTCATACATTGTGATGAGCGCCGGGACGGGCGGCACCTCCGCCACCATCGGGCGTTATATCCGCTGCCAGGGCTACGACACCCAACTAATGGTGGTTGATCCGCAAAACTCCGTGTTCCTCGACTACTGGCAGAACCGCGATATCGGCCTGCGCAGCCCGGTGGGCAGTAAAATTGAAGGGATTGGCCGCCCACGCGTGGAACCGTCGTTCATCCCGGATGTGGTGGATGAGATGTTGCGCGTGCCGGATGCCGCAAGTGTCGCCACCGCGCACTGGCTGGAGACCCAGCTTGGCCGCAAAGTCGGCGCTTCTACCGGGACCAATATGTGGGGAGCCCTGCAGCTAGCGGTACGCATGCGTGAAGAGGGTCGAACAGGATCCATCGTCACCCTGCTCTGCGACAGCGGCGAGCGCTACCTTGAGACCTATTACAATGCGCAATGGGTGCAGGCAAATATCGGCGATATTGAGCCCTGGAAAGCGCAAATTGCACAGCTGGTGAAATAAAAAAAGCCAGACCGAAGTCTGGCTTGCTGGAAGGGTCTCACTATTCGGGGGAATATGGGAGGTTGTTGTTGTCCAGCCAATGCGTCAAAAAATGGGACACCGCTTCGTTACCGCAATGCCCGATAACAGGCAGATGAGGAAGTTCTGCAATTAGCTGCGGCATCGCATTCCCCATTATCAAACCGCGACCCACGCTGCCCAGCATCTCGCGGTCATTCATGGCATCGCCAAACGCCATACAATCCTGCAGTGTGAAGCCCAGGTGGTCACTCAGTACCGCCAGGGCAGAACCTTTGTTACAGCCAACGGGGAGCACTTCCAGGCAATCCACCGCCGAGAAGGTCAGGTGCGCCTTGTCTCCCAGAGCCTCATTTAACTGAATGCGCAAGCGACAGAGATCGTCATGATCGCCACAAAAACAGATTTTGGTCACCGCATGGGCAGGGATCCGACGCAGATCGATAAGCTGATATTTAAAACCGCTGTAGACATGTGCATGCAACAGCTCCGGTATTTCACGCCCGGTAAACCAGCCGTTATCGTTAAAAACATGGAGGCTGGCCTGCGTATCCCAGGTACTGTGTAGCACGATATCCGCCACTTCCGGGTTAAGATCCTGACGGTGCAGAACGTCCCCTTCCACGGAATGAATGCGCGTCCCGTTGCCCGTGATCAGAAAAGCGTCCAGGGAAAACGCCCCCAGTAAATGGCGCATCTCCAGCACATGGCGACCGGTGGCAAACGTCAGAGTGACATCACGCTCGTGCAGGCGCTTCAGCGTATTCAGGGTTTTCTCCCCTAAACGGTGATCCGGCATTAACAGCGTACCGTCCATATCAAATGCAGCGAGCCGAGCCATGATTACTCCTGAAGTGTGATGCGGTTAACTTGTGCTTCAGTATTACGTGAGATATACGGAAGTAATAGTGAATAGATGACAAATATTGTTCCGGGTTTCTCATGCGCCAGCTCAACCGACTCAACCAGTATCACCGTTTGTGGCAGCCTTCCGCTGGCGCGACACAACACGTCACCATCAGCGAACTGGCCACCCGCTGTTTCTGTAGTGAAAGACATGTTCGAACGCTGCTGCGTCAGGCTCATGACGCGGGATGGCTTACCTGGCGTGCACAGTCTGGTCGCGGAAAGCGCGGTGAACTGACGTTCCATGTCACCCCGGAGTCGCTGCGCAATGCGATGATGGAAGAGGCTCTGAAGCATGGACAGCAGCACAATGCGCTTGAGCTGGCCCAGCTTGCGCCACAAGAGTTACGTTCATTGCTGCATCCGTTCTTAGGCGGGCAATGGCAAAACGATACGCCGACGCTGCGCATTCCCTATTACCGCTCACTGGATCCCCTTCATCCGGGTTTTTTACCCGGCCGGGCAGAACAGCACCTGGCAGGACAGGTTTTTTCCGGGTTAACACGCTTTCACGGCGACAGCAGTGAACCAACTGGCGATCTTGCCCATCACTGGGAAGTGTCAGAGGACGGTTTGCGCTGGCATTTTTATATTCGCTCCACGCTACACTGGCATAACGGTGATAAGGTCGAAACCATGCAGCTTCAACAAAGCCTGATGGCACTGCTTGCCCTGCCTTCCTTGCGTAAGTTGTTCCAGAGCGTCTTACGTATTGAAGTCACCCATCCCCAGTGCCTGACCTTTATCCTGCATCAACCGGACTTCTGGCTGGCGCACCGGTTGGCAACCTACTGTAGCCGGCTTGCGCATCCCGACCAGCCGATGACGGGTAGCGGCCCCTTCAGACTCAGCGTGTACGACCCCGACCTGGTGCGTCTTGAAAGCCACGAACAGTACCATCTCAGCCATCCATTGCTTAAAGCTATCGAATACTGGATAACACCGTCGCTGTTTGACTATGGGTTAGGTACCAGCTGTCGCCATCCGGTGCAGATCGCCATTGGCGAGCCGGATGAACTGGAGCGCCTGCGTCTGGTCACTAACAGCACCAGTCTGGGTTTTTGTTATCTCACCCTGAAGCAAAGCCCGCGCCTGAGTGAAATGCAGGCTCGGCGGCTCATCAATATCATCCATCTCTCAACGCTTCTGCATACGCTTCCACTGGATGAAGGGTTGATTACCCCGACAGAGGAGTTACTTCCCGGCTGGGCGATCCCGCAGTGGCCTGATTTAACGAATGTACCTCTGCCGGAAAAATTAACACTGGCTTACCATTTGCCCGTCGAGTTACATACGATGGCAAGCCAACTAAAACTGTATCTTGCGCAACAGGGCTGTGAGCTTACGGTCATCTTTTACGATGCGAAAACCTGGGACGGATGCCAAAATCTTGCTGATGCTGACATCATGATGGGGGACAGACTGATTGGCGAAGCGCCGGAATATACGCTTGAACAATGGCTGCGCTGTGACGTCTTATGGGCACACCTGCTGAACGCGCCGCAGTTTGCCCATCTGCAGGCCACTCTGGACGCCGTACAGACCCAGACCGACGAACAGGCCAGACATGCCGGGCTCAAAGCCATTTTCTCACAGCTCATGGAAAAAGCTGTACTAACGCCACTGTTCAACTATCAATACCAGATCAGCGCCCCGCCAGGGGTCAACGGTATTCGGCTCAACACTCGCGGCTGGTTTGATTTTACCGAAGCCTGGCTGCCCGCCCCCAAATCGTGAAGAAGCTGGTCGCCGTCGTGGTCAGGCGGTAACATAACGTTTTATCGTAACTATCGAGATGATTTATGAAACGTGCCGTCGTCGTGTTCAGCGGAGGACAAGATTCTACTACCTGCCTGGTTCAGGCCCTTCATCAGTATGATGAAGTTCACTGTGTCACTTTCGATTACGGTCAACGCCATCGCGCTGAAATCGACGTTGCGCGTGAACTGGCTCTGAAACTGGGCGCACGCGCGCACAAGGTGCTGGACGTTACGCTGTTAAATGAACTCGCCGTCAGTAGCCTCACACGCGACAGTATTCCTGTACCTGACTATGTACCTGACGCCAGCGGTATCCCAAATACCTTTGTTCCTGGCCGTAATATTCTTTTTCTGACCCTGACGGCGATTTATGCTTACCAGGTGCAAGCCGAAGCGGTGATCACCGGCGTATGTGAGACCGACTTCTCTGGCTACCCGGACTGCCGCGACGAGTTCGTGAAGGCACTAAACCACGCGGTCAATCTTGGGATGGCGAAAGAGACGCGCTTTGAAACACCACTGATGTGGCTGAATAAAGCAGAGACCTGGGCACTGGCGGACTACTGGGGCAAACTGGACCTGGTTCGCAGTGAAACCCTCACCTGCTATAACGGTATCAAAGGCGACGGTTGCGGTCAGTGCGCCGCTTGTAACCTGCGTGCCAACGGGCTTAATCACTACCTGGCCGATAAGGCCAGCGTAATGGCCGCGATGCAGAAAAAAACCGGTCTGAAATAGAGTTACCGTGCTGTCGACGAATGAGCGTCGACAGCACAGGTGAACTGGAAAAAAACCCTACACGATCATCTGCTCCAGCTTTTCACGCAACTCTCCTTCCAGCGGCAGCGCTTTCTGGGTTTTAAGATCAATACAGACAAAGGTAATGAGAGCATCAGCCACCACCTGTCCTTCGGGATCCAGCGTCACTACCTGACTTAACACGCCACTCTTCCCATTTAGCTGCTGTACCTGGCTGGTGACAGTCAGCACATCCCCCAGTACGGCAGGACGGCGGTAGTTAATATTAATATTGACGACCACGAACGCGATGTTATGCGCAGTCAGCCATTGAAAACTTTCGCTGTTTTCCAGACCGTCCCAGCGAGCCTCCTCAAGAAACTCAAGATAGCGGGCGTTATTGACATGCTGGTATACATCAAGATGGAAACCGCGAACTTTGATTTTTGTCTGCATAGCGCAATAGCCTTTAGTGTTGTTATAGGATTAGAGGTCACAACTGGTATGACCTCATTATCCTGGCAAATTTTTGCAGCAGTGCAAGAAATTGCTTATTTACAACGTCAGGTGTGAGAGATTGCGCTCAACCAGTGAGCTACCCATCCCCGGGACCTGCTTCAGGTCGTCGACCGTTTTAAAGGGGCCATACTCTTCGCGGTAGCTGACAATGGCCTGCGCCTTTTTCAGCCCTACCCCATTCATCACGCGAGCGATATCCTCTGCTGATGCTGAATTGATGCTGACTCGCGAGCCATCATTGTCAGCCGCTTTGTTACTCCCTGTTGTTTTGGCGGGAGCATTCGTTTGTGCTGGTGTCTCTGCCTGACTTTGTACGACCTGTGCTTTTGCAGCCAGCGCGCCAGCGCTCATCCCGGTGGTGGCAATAGCCAGTGTAATGAGCAGTACTTTGATTCCACATTTCATGCTGTTATCTCCTTGTTTGTTGACAGCCACACCACGATAGCCGCCCCGGAAAACAGGCACAAACGACAGATAACAGAAATGGAAAAGGCCGCGAAAGCGGCCTTTAGTTTTTGCAGAGCGTTACGAAAATCTGCGAGCAGTTACGTAATTATTGCTGCTGAGTCATCACATCGCCCAGCTTAATCTTGGCTTCTTTACGCAGGTTGCTCATCATCGCCTCGAAAGCAATCTGGGCGTTGTTCTGGGTAATCCCCTGAACCATCGCTTTCTTCTGCGCTTCTGGCATCGTGCCGGCTTTCACTTCATCCAGCGCCAGCAGAACCACATTGCCCTGCATATCCGTTGTGGTACCGAAGCTCGGTTTGTCTTTTGCTGGCAGGGAGAGACCAAACGCAGCCTGGCTGATTGGATCCTGACCGGTACGGCTCAACGTTTTCGCCTCACCGAAGCTCAGGCCAGCGGCTTTCAGCGCGTCCTGTTTGCCCGCTTTCAGATCAACCAGAATCTTCTCCGCATCCAGTTTCGCCTGTTGTTCAGCTTTGTTGTGCTTAACCTGGGCGACAATCTGATCCTTCACTTCCGTCAGCGGTTTAATCGCTTCTGGTTTGTGCTCGCTGACACGCAGAACAAATGCACGATCGCCGTCAACGGTAATGATGTCAGAGTTACTGCCAGGGGTGCCATTCTCGCCCACCAGACCACCGTTGAAGATGGCATCAGAAACCGGTTTGAAGTTCAGCTCTTCCGGCAGGTTGTCACGTCCAAACCAGCCCGTCTCAACCGCTTTCACACCAGCCGCCTGCTCTGCACCAGCCAGAGACTCGTTGTCGTTGCTGGCGGCATCGCTCACTTTCTGCTGCAGCGCGTAGTAGGCATCCAGCGCTTTCTCTTGCTTCACTTTCGCCGCGATATCATCGCGAACCTCAGTCAGTGGTTTGGTTTTCGCAGGGATAATATCGTCCAGACGCACGACCAGGAAACCAACGGAAGACTTGATTACGCCAGAAAGCTGGCCTTTGTCTTTCAGACCGGCATTTTTCAACTCATCAGGGGTCGTTGCATCTTCCAGCCAGCCCATATCACCGCCGTTTTTCGCGGAGATAATATCGGTGGATTTCGCTTTCGCGACGGTGGCGAAATCAGCACCTTTGCTCAGTTCGTCCAGAACAGCCTTAGCATCTGCTTCCGTTTTGGTCTGGATCACGCTGTAGCGGTTACGCTGCGGCTGAGTGAACTGATCCTGATGTTGATCGTAGTAAGACTGGATTTCCGCATCTGACGCAGTTTCCTGCAACGCTGCAGCATCCAGCTTGATGTAGCTCACACGGAACTGCTCCGGAGAAATAAAGGAATTCTTATTCTGCTCGTACCAGGCATTAACGTCAGCGTCGCTCACCTGCTGTTTCGCGGCCAGGGCATTCACATCAATGGTCGCTTCACGTACAACGCGCTGCTGCGACACTAATGCTGCCAGTTCATCCGTTTCACCTTTGAGCATGAAATCGGTACCCACGACGGCATTGATGAGCTGCTGGGTGGTTAGCTGGTTACGCAGCGCCTGAGCGTACTGATCGGCCGTCATCCCCATCTGGTTGACGATGCTGTTGTAACGTGCGTTGTCGAATTTGCCGTTAGACTGGAAGGCTTGTGTAGAGAAGATGGCTTTTTTCACCTGCTCATCACTGATGCCCAGACCCAGTTTTTTTGCATACTGATCCAGCAGCGCTTCGTCGATAAGACGGTTCAGTGTCTGTTGGCGCAGGGTTTTCATATACCCTTCGTTCGCCGCCAGTTCAGAGAATTGGTCGCCCAGCTGTTGCTGCATACGGTTACGTTCACCGGCAAAAGCATTCTCGAACTGACCACGGCTGATTTCCTGGCCATTCACTTTTGCGGCATAGTTTGCGCCACCGCCAATAAGGTAACTGCTCACGCCGGTCAATATGAACGACACGATAATGATACCGAAAATAATCTTGAGCACGAGACTGTTAGCAGCCGTGCGTAAGCTGTCCATCATGGTGTAACAACACTCCGCTGTAGGTGACTGGTTACCTGACGCTGACGGAAAATCCTGCCCGTCGCGCGTGAAGGCGTATTGTGACAAGAAAACGGGGCGATTGTCAGCCCACAACTCGCATAAACTCGCACAAATCAGGTCTGGACAAACAAAAAAGGCACATCAAATGATGCGCCCTTGTACTATTCAGCTTCCCTGAATCGGGAAAGCAATCAGTTTACTGCGTCTTTCAGCGCTTTACCTGCACGGAAACCCGGCACTTTAGCAGCAGCAATGGTGATCTCTTTACCGGTCTGAGGGTTGCGGCCAGTACGGGCAGCACGCTCTTTAACAGCAAAAGTACCGAAGCCTACCAGTGCAACGTCGTCCCCAGCCTGCAGAGATTCAGTAACAGAAGCAATTAATGCATCTAACGCACGTCCAGCTGCAGCCTTAGAAATATCAGCACCAGCAGCAATTTTGTCAATCAGTTGAGATTTATTCACTGTTCTCTTCCTCTCTTTATAATTTATATCGCGCCTGAATCCTTCACAACGCGACCGCGCAGCAGTTATATCAGGCCTGCCATGACCTTACAACACCCGTTGTTGATGGCTGACCTAATCAGCAATCTAAATTAGCTATACAAAAAAAGGCTGGCAAGTGCGAAATGACTTACCAGCCTTGTTTTTATTGACGCTCTTTGCGCGAGGTCACTATTTTGCGGTTACAACCTGCATTCCGGAGGGTTCATTCTGCAGTGCGAGACTAAGAACTTCCTCAATGCGTTTAACCGGATGGATCTGCAGATCGGCAATTACGTTGTCCGGAATCTCTTCCAGATCGCGTTTATTCTCGTAAGGAATCAATACCGTTTTGATCCCACCACGATGTGCAGCCAGCAGTTTTTCTTTTAATCCACCGATTGGCAGCACCTGTCCACGCAGGGTAATTTCCCCCGTCATCGCCACATCGGCACGCACCGGGTTCCCCGTCAGGCAGGAAACCAGAGCGGTACACATGGCAATACCCGCGCTTGGGCCATCTTTCGGCGTCGCGCCTTCAGGAACGTGCACGTGGATGTCGCGTTTTTCGTAGAAATCCGGGTTGATACCCAGTTTTTCCGCGCGCGCACGTACCACGGTCAATGCAGCCTGAATGGATTCCTGCATCACTTCGCCCAGAGAGCCGGTGTAGGTCAGCTTGCCTTTACCCGGTACACAGGCGGTTTCGATGGTCAGCAGATCGCCACCCACTTCCGTCCATGCCAGACCCGTCACCTGACCCACGCGGTTTTCGTTGTCCGCGCGACCATAGTCGAAGCGCTGAACACCGAGATAGGCATGCAGATTGTCGCCGTTAATCACAATGTGTTTCAGGCTCTTATCCAGCAGCAGCTGTTTGACCGCTTTACGGCACAGTTTAGAGATTTCACGCTCAAGACTACGCACGCCCGCTTCACGGGTGTAGTAGCGGATGATGCCAATAATCGCGCTGTCCTCTACGGTCAGCTCGTTGGCTTTCAGCGCGTTACGCTCAATCTGTTTCGGCAGCAGGTGCTGCTTAGCGATGTTCAGCTTCTCATCTTCGGTATAGCCGGAGAGACGGATCACTTCCATACGATCCAGCAGCGGGGCCGGAATGTTCATGGAGTTGGAGGTCGCCACGAACATCACATCGCTCAGGTCGTAGTCCACTTCCAGGTAGTGATCGCTGAACGCCACGTTCTGTTCTGGATCAAGCACTTCCAGCAGCGCAGACGCAGGATCGCCGCGCATGTCCGATGACATTTTGTCGATCTCATCGAGCAGGAACAGCGGGTTTTTAACGCCCACTTTCGCCATCTTCTGGATCAGTTTACCCGGCATAGAACCGATGTAGGTACGACGGTGACCGCGGATTTCCGCTTCATCGCGTACACCACCCAGCGCCATACGGATGTACTTACGCCCGGTCGCCTTGGCGATGGACTGACCCAGAGAGGTTTTACCCACACCAGGAGGTCCTACCAGGCACAGAATTGGGCCTTTGATTTTGTTTACACGGCTTTGTACCGCGAGGTACTCAAGAATACGATCTTTCACGCGTTCCAGGCCGTAGTGGTCGGTATCGAGGATTTCCTGGGCCTGACGCAGGTCTTTTTTGACCTTGCTGCGGGCGTTCCACGGAACCTGCACCATCCACTCAATGTAGCCGCGTACAACGGTCGCTTCAGCCGACATTGGAGACATCATTTTCAGCTTCTGCAATTCCGCTTCCGCTTTCTCTTTTGCCTCTTTTGGCATCTTCGCCGCGTCGATCTTGCGCTTCAACGCTTCGTTTTCGTCCGGCGCATCGTCCATCTCGCCCAGTTCTTTCTGAATAGCTTTCATTTGCTCATTCAGATAGTACTCACGCTGAGATTTCTCCATCTGCTTTTTCACGCGGTTGCGAATACGCTTCTCAACCTGCAGCAGATCGATTTCAGACTCCATCATCGCCATCAGATATTCCAGACGCTCGTTAACGTCGGACATTTCCAGCACGGACTGTTTGTCAGCCAGCTTCAGCGGCATATGTGCAGCGATGGTGTCCGCCAGACGGGCAGGATCGTCGATGCTGTTCAGCGACGTCAGCACTTCTGGTGGGATTTTCTTGTTCAGCTTGATATAGCCTTCAAACTGGCTGATCGCGGTGCGTACAAGCACTTCCTGCTCGCGTTCATCAAGCTGAGGCGAATCAAGGTACTCTGCCTTCGCAGAGAAATGTTCGCCATTGTCAGACAGAGTGGTAATACGCGCACGCTGCAGGCCTTCAACCAGCACCTTGACGGTGCCGTCAGGCAGCTTCAGCATCTGCAAAATAGAGGCCACGGTCCCGACGGTGAAAAGATCGTTTACACCCGGCTCATCCGTTGATGCTTCCTTCTGCGCCACCAGCATGATTTTTTTATCATGATCCATGGCGGATTCGAGGCAACGGATAGATTTTTCCCGCCCTACAAATAAGGGTATGACCATGTGCGGATAAACCACCACATCGCGCAACGGCAATACGGGGATTTCAATGCGTTCAGAACGCTCAGGATTCATAGAGCTCTCTCTTAGTTTAGTGTCCGCCAGGTAAGCTGGTCATGTAACAGTACTTCACACAACCATTAACATGTATCCAGTATATGGGGATGTTTCCCACACATTCAACGCCATGAATACGGAAAAAGTAAAGGGGAGATAAAATCCCCCCTTTTTGATTAACTGCTTGTATGATTTGGTGAATTATTCGCCAGATGCTTGCTGCGCTTCCGGTTTACCATAAATCAGCAGCGGTTTGGTTTGACCGCTAATGACAGACTCGTCGATAACCACTTTTTCGACATCTTCCATCGATGGCAGATCGTACATGGTATCCAGCAGCGCCGCTTCTACGATAGAACGCAGACCACGCGCACCGGTTTTACGAATCATCGCTTTTTTAGCAATCGCATCCAGCGCTTCGTCACGGAACTCCAGATCAACACCTTCCAGATTGAAAAGCGCCTGATACTGTTTAGTCAGCGCATTTTTCGGCTCTTTCAGGATCTGGATCAGCGCCTCTTCACTCAGCTCATTGAGTGTGGCCACAACCGGCAGACGACCAATGAATTCAGGAATCAGACCGAATTTGATCAGATCTTCTGGTTCAACCTGAGATAGCAGTTCGCCTTCGTTCGGTTTTTCTGACGTCGATTTCACCGTCGCGCCAAAACCAATGCCGGAGCCGGTTTCAACACGGTGGGAGATAACTTTATCCAGACCCGCAAACGCACCACCACAGATGAACAGGATCTTGGAGGTATCAACCTGCAGGAACTCCTGCTGCGGATGTTTACGACCTCCCTGTGGCGGAACAGCGGCAACAGTCCCTTCGATCAGCTTCAGCAGTGCCTGCTGTACGCCTTCACCCGACACATCACGGGTGATCGACGGGTTGTCGGATTTACGAGAAATCTTGTCGATCTCATCGATGTAAACAATCCCGCGCTGGGCTTTCTGTACGTCGTAATCGCACTTCTGCAGCAGTTTCTGGATGATGTTTTCTACATCTTCACCCACATAACCCGCTTCGGTCAGAGTGGTGGCATCCGCCATGGTGAACGGAACATCCAGCAGACGCGCCAGAGTTTCAGCCAGCAGCGTTTTACCTGAACCGGTTGGGCCGATCAGCAAAATGTTACTTTTACCCAGTTCTACGCCATTGCTGGTATCACCGTTACGCAGACGTTTGTAGTGGTTATATACCGCTACCGCCAGCACTTTCTTAGCCTGCTCCTGACCGATGACATAGTCGTCAAGGTGATGACGAATTTCATGCGGAGTTGGCAGCGCGCTACGTTCACGGTGTGGCGCAACTTCTTTAATCTCTTCGCGAATGATGTCGTTACATAAATCGACACATTCGTCGCAGATATACACGGACGGCCCGGCAATCAGTTTACGCACTTCATGCTGGCTTTTGCCGCAAAAAGAGCAGTACAGCAGTTTGCCCGAACCATCTTTGCGTTTATCTGTCATGAGTCCAAACCTCTTTTTAAGTTCTTTGTGCCGCACATGACGACGCAAATGCCATTCTAAGACGCAAGCTGCTCTCAGGCAGAGTGCCGCCCTACTTTAGTATAGCGGCACACTTGCGTCGCGGGCATCAATTACGATGGGTCAATACGGAGTCGACTAAGCCGTACTCAACTGCCTCTGAAGCAGAGAGGAAGCGATCGCGCTCGGTATCGCGCTCGATCTGCTCAAGCGATTGACCTGTATGCTGCGCCATGAGTTCATTCATGCGCGCTTTTACTTTCAGAATTTCACGGGCGTGGATTTCAATATCCGTCGCCTGCCCCTGGTAACCACCCAGCGGCTGGTGAATCATCACGCGGGAATTAGGTAAGCAGAAACGCTTGCCTTTAGCCCCTGCTGTTAACAGGAACGCGCCCATAGATGCAGCCTGACCCATACAGATAGTGCTTACATCAGGCTTGATGAATTGCATGGTGTCATAAATGGACATACCTGCCGTAATCACGCCACCCGGGGAGTTAATGTACAGGTAAATGTCTTTTTCCGGGTTTTCCGCTTCCAGAAACAGCATCTGCGCCACGATCAGGTTAGCCATGTGGTCTTCCACCTGACCGGTCAGAAAGATAACGCGTTCCTTGAGCAGACGGGAATAGATATCAAAAGAACGCTCACCACGTGAGGTCTGTTCAATAACCATTGGCACCAGCGCCATATGGGGTGCAAAGTTATCTCGTTCGCCACTGTATGACATTTCCGTCTCCTGGATCAAAATTGAAAACACCTGCTGTACTGATTGTAACCTTACGGACGGATTATCAGCCAGTCTCATTCATCGTGATTACACACTTATGGGGTTCACTGTGCCCTATTTCAAGCATAACAACCTTTTGTTGTTACGCTAACACTGAAAGGGCGTTTTAGCACTCTTCCTGGGCTATTGGTGTGATAAAAAAAACCCGCTGCCACAAGGCAACGGGTTTTCTGTTCAAACTTTAAACCTTTGGGGCGAAATTACGCCTGCTGGTTCATCAGTTCGTTGAAAGAGGTCGCTTTTTCGGACACTTTAGCTTTCGCCAGTACCGCTTCAACAGCCTGCTCTTCCAGTGCGACATTGCGCATGTTGTCCATCAGCTCTTTGTTTTTACCGTAGAACTCGATAACTTCTGATGGATCTTCGTATGCAGACGCCATCTCTTCGATCAGGCCTTTCACACGCTCTTCGTCAGCTTTCAGCTCGTGGGTACGAATCACTTCGCCCAACAGCAGGCCAACAACAACGCGGCGTTTAGCTTGCTCTTCGAACAGCTCACGCGGCAGTTCCATTGCTTGCTGCTGGTTGCCACCGAAACGCTGTGCAGCCTGACGGCGCAGCACGTCGATTTCGCTGTCGATCAGGGCAGCTGGAACGTCGATGTCGTTCGCTTTCACCAGACCTTCGATCGCCTGAGATTTCACACGGTTACGCACAGCGCCGTTCAGCTCGCGCTCCATGTTTTTACGCACTTCTGTACGCAGACCCGCTACAGAACCATCTTCCACGCCGAAACGTTTGATGAATTCTTCAGTCAGTTCTGGCAGTTCGCGCTCTTCAACTTTCTTCAGATTGATAACGAACTTGGCCGCTTTACCTTTCAGGTTTTCAGCGTGGTACTCTTCAGGGAAGGTCACATCAATAGTGAACTCTTCGCCAGCTTTGTGGCCTTTGATACCGTCTTCGAAGCCTGGGATCATACGACCCTGACCCATTGCCAGTACGAAATCAGACGCTTTACCGCCTTCGAACTCTTCGCCGTCTACAGAACCGGTGAAGTCGATGGTCACACGGTCTTCCGCGTCAACAGCGCCTTCTTTCTCTTTCCAGTTCGCCTGCTGCTTACGCAGGGTGTCCAGCATGCCGTCAACATCTTCGTCAGTCACGGACACAATCGGTTTTTCAACTTCGATTGATTCCAGACCCTTCAGCTCAACTTCCGGATACACTTCGAACTCTACGGAGTAGGTGAAGTCTTCGCCCAGTTTGTATTCGCCTGGAACGTAGTTTGGCGCGCCGGCCGGATTGATTTTTTCTTTGATGATCGCATCAATAAAGTTACGGCTCATCAGTTCACCCAGCACATCCTGACGCACGGAAGCGCCATAACGCTGAGCAACAACATTCATTGGTACTTTGCCCTTACGGAAGCCGTCAATACGTACTTTTTTTGCTACGTTGACCAGCTCGCTTTTCACAGCAGTTTCGATGCTGTCAGCAGCGATAGTAATCGTTACACGGCGGCCAAGGCCTTGAGTGGTTTCAACTGAAACTTGCATCTTGTTACCTCAAAAAAATCACAGTGCTCGGTCAACTCTGAATCTGTCTGTTATACCGGGATGCTCTCTTAGTGCAGATTCACATTCCCTGTCGCCAGAATCATCCCGAAGACATTCAATAAGACGCGGCATTATAGCGGCATCACTTAGGTGAGTCGAGAACGGTTGGGGCATGTTGCTGCGGCTTTTTTCACACTTTAAGGCTATTTTTAGCCTTAAAATCGCACCATCCGCTCAAAACTCAGACAAAACAAAACGGCCCGGAGGCCGTTTTGAGGAAATCTTTAAGCAACATACTGGAAAAACTCCAGCCGTTGCAAATCCGATTTATCAGGCGATGGTGCCAGCACCGCGACAAGGCGGCGATGCGAAAACCGTATCCTGCAAACCTTCCCATTCCTTAATGGTGTAGGTATGCAATGCCAGCGCATGTACGGTTGTGGAGAGTTCTTCCGTCAAGGTGCTGTAGATCAAGCGGTGTCGGTTCAGGAAACGTTCTCCCGTGAAGCGATCGCTAACCAGAACCACTTTAAAGTGGCTTTCAGAACCTGCCGGCACGTTATGACGATAGCTTTCGTCGACGACTTCGAGGAACACAGGGTTGAACGCTGCCCTTAATTTATCTTCTATCTGCTCACGTATCATCATGAAATTACTCCTCCGACAACGCCAGGATGTCACCCATCCCTTTAAATGTTAGCCGCTTTTACCGTTTCCATTACACCTTGACAACAAATATTTAGCTTTCGTCTGATTTTCTCATTCAAACGAATGAAGTTAACTGTGTGGCTCATACCTTTTGTCATTCACACGAGGTGAAAAAGGGTGCAAAGGTCAGTTTTCAGACAAGGCGATGAATTTACATGCGTTGACCACTTCCCCTGACCGTTGGCGATGTTATGATGGCGGCAATTTTTCTCTCTATATGCTTACGATTCGTTGAGAACCTGAAAATGTTAAAAAAACTCTTCTTTCCGTTGGTAGCCCTTTTTATGCTGGCAGGCTGTGCGACTCCGCCTACCACCATTGATGTCTCACCAAAAATTACCCTGCCTCAGCAGGACCCAAGCCTGATGGGTGTTACCGTGAGTATTAACGGTGCCGATCAGCGTCAGGATCAAGCGCTGGCAAAAGTGACCCGCGATAACCAGCAGGTAACGCTGACTGCATCCCGCGACCTGCGCTTCCTGCTGCAGGAAGTGCTGGAAAAACAGATGACTTCTCGTGGCTATATGGTTGGCCCAAGCGGTGCGGTAGATCTGCAGATCATCGTGAACAACCTTTATGCTGATGTTTCTCAGGGTAACGTTCGCTACAACATCGCCACCAAAGCGGATATCGCCATCATTGCCACCGCGAAGAATGGCAACAAGATGACCAAGAACTATCGCGCGAGCTACTCTGTAGAAGGCGCGTTCCAGGCATCGAATAAAAATATTGCTGATGCGGTTAACAGCGTGCTGACGGATACCATTTCCGACATGGCGCAGGACACCAGCATTCACGACTTCATCAAGCAGAACGCGCGTTAATCCTGCTGACTGACCCGGTTTTTAGCCGGGTCAGTTTTTAAGAACATGTCCAGTCATTACTTACGCATTTTCCAGCAACCGAAATCAGCGATTCTGCTGATCCTTGGCTTTGCCTCCGGTTTACCTCTCGCGCTCACTTCAGGCACCTTGCAGGCATGGATGACCGTCGAGAATATCGATCTCAAAACTATTGGCTTCTTCTCACTCGTCGGCCAGGCTTATGTCTTTAAGTTCCTGTGGTCGCCGGTGATGGATCGCTACACCCCACCGTTTCTCGGCCGCCGTCGCGGCTGGCTGGTTATGACGCAGGTGCTGCTGCTGCTGGCCATTGCCACCATGGGCTTCCTGGAACCGTCAACTCAACTTCGCTGGATGGCCGCCCTTGCGGTGGTGATCGCCTTCTGTTCCGCGTCCCAGGATATTGTGTTTGATGCCTGGAAGACGGACGTGTTGCCTGCTGAAGAACGTGGAGCTGGTGCGGCCATCAGCGTGCTGGGCTATCGCCTTGGCATGCTGGTTTCCGGTGGGCTGGCATTGTGGCTGGCCGACCGCTACCTTGGTTGGCAAGGCATGTACTGGCTGATGGCCGCCCTGCTGATCCCGTGTATTATTGCCACCCTGTTCGCCCCCGAACCGAGTGATGTCATCCCGGTCCCCCGCTCTCTGGAACAGGCCGTCGCCGAACCATTACGCGATTTCTTTGGCCGCAACAACGCCTGGCTGATCCTGTTGCTTATCGTCCTTTATAAGTTGGGCGATGCCTTTGCGATGAGCCTGACCACCACCTTCCTCATTCGTGGTGTGGGTTTTGATGCGGGTGAAGTGGGCGTGGTGAATAAAACGCTGGGGCTGTTTGCGACCATTGTCGGGGCACTTTATGGCGGTGTGTTGATGCAACGCCTGACGCTGTTCCGCGCGCTACTGATCTTTGGCATCCTGCAAGGCGCATCCAACGCAGGCTACTGGCTGTTGTCAATTACCGACAAACATATGATCAGCATGGCCTCAGCGGTGTTCTTTGAAAATCTCTGCGGCGGTATGGGGACCGCGGCATTTGTCGCCCTGCTGATGACCCTGTGCAACAAGTCATTTTCCGCCACGCAGTTCGCACTGCTCTCGGCGCTCTCTGCCGTTGGCCGCGTGTACGTTGGGCCAATTGCCGGCTGGTTTGTAGAAGCCCACGGTTGGCCAACGTTTTATCTCTTCTCCGTGGTGGCTGCCGTGCCGGGTATTTTATTGTTGCTGGTCTGTCGCCAGACGCTGGAATACACCCAACGGACGGAACACTTTATGCCGCGCACTGAATATCACCGCGCTTACCGTTTCGCGTTACGTCTGTTAATGGCGGGTTGCTTCGCGCTGGTGCTCTGGCTTGTGGTGCTCATTATTAATGCCAGCACCTCTATGGCACTTCCCCTTGTAACCCTTCTGCTGGATGCCGGAGCCCTACTGGCTGTCGCCGGGATCCTGATCGGGGGTCTGCTCGATTTCATGGCTCTGCGTAAAACGCAGATGACCTGAAGAGAAATGCGAAAGGTTATTTCCCGTTGTAATCACTAAACGAAATTATAACGGTGAAATAGCCGCCAACCGCTGAAAAAATAATTGTTGTTTTGTGCGGGATAAAATTTGGAAATTATTGGAGCCTGTTCCAAAACACTATTTTTCATTAACCGATTCAGCATCAGATAGTTTGATTTTTCGTTTTTTATATGTCTCTTTATTGATAATTAATTGTTAATTTTTTGTTTATTTTCAACAATGGTTATACCAATTGCCCCTTTTAGGGTATGCTTGGGGGTCCTTTCGTTATAAAGCCCTTGCCATGCGGCTTCGGTCATAAAAACCGACATAATTTGCAACACTTGTGACACGTGCGGCAGAACCCGGTAACACCCTCCTGACACAGTCCTAATGATGTTTACAGTAATGTAACCTTCCCGTAAAATGCCCGCACACTTTAAACGCCACCAGACTCCGTGGAATTGAGGTCGTTAAATGAGACTCGGGAAATACAATAAAAGTTTGGGATGGTTGTCATTATTCGCGGGCACTGTATTACTCAGTGGCTGCGATTCTGCACTACTAGACCCCAAAGGGCAGATTGGACTGGAACAACGTTCACTGATATTGACGGCTTTTGGCCTGATGTTGATTGTGGTTATTCCTGCCGTTTTGATGGCTGTTGGTTTCGCCTGGAAGTATCGTGCGAGCAATAAAGATGCGAAGTATAGTCCTAACTGGTCACACTCCAATAAAGTGGAAGCTGTGGTCTGGACAGTGCCTATTCTGATCATCCTGTTCCTTGCCGTGCTGACCTGGAAAACCACTCACTCCCTCGAACCTAGCAAACCGCTGGTTCATGATGAAAAACCGATTACCATCGAAGTGGTCTCCATGGACTGGAAATGGTTCTTCATCTATCCGGAACAGGGCATTGCTACCGTGAATGAAATCGCCTTCCCGGCGAACACTCCGGTTCAGTTCAAAGTGACCTCCAACTCCGTAATGAACTCCTTCTTCATCCCGCGTCTGGGCAGCCAGATTTACGCGATGGCCGGTATGCAGACTAACCTGCACCTGATTGCCAATGAAGCAGGCACCTATGATGGTATCTCCGCCAGCTATAGCGGTCCGGGCTTCTCAGGTATGAAGTTCAAAGCTATTGCGACGCCAGACCGTGCCGCTTTCGACCAGTGGGTTGAAAAAGCGAAACAGTCTCAAAACACCATGTCTGACATGGCGGCGTTCGATAAAGTGGCTGCACCTAGCGAATACAACAAGGTGGAGTACTTCTCTAACGTGAAACCTGATTTGTTCAAAGACGTTATTGGCAAATTTATGGATCACGGTAAGAGCATGAACATGTCCCAGCCAGAAGGCGAGCACAGCGCGCATGAAGGTATGGAAGGCATGGACATGAGCCACGCGGAAACCGCTCACTAAGGGGCCGAGGAAGAAAATGTTCGGAAAATTGACACTGGATGCAGTGCCATACCATGAACCCATTATCGTGGTTACGGTGGCTGCAATTATCATTGGTGGTGCGGCTTTACTGGCCTTAATCACTTACTTCGGTAAGTGGAGCTACCTGTGGAATGAGTGGCTGACTTCGGTTGACCACAAAAAACTCGGTATCATGTACTGCATCGTCGGTATCGTCATGTTAATTCGTGGCTTTGCGGATGCGATCATGATGCGTAGCCAGCAGGTGCTTGCCTCTGCGGGTGAAGCGGGCTTCCTGCCACCTCACCACTACGATCAGATCTTTACCGCCCACGGCGTTATCATGATCTTCTTCGTGGCGATGCCGCTGGTTATCGGTCTGATGAACGTTGTCGTTCCGCTGCAAATCGGCGCGCGCGACGTTGCATTCCCGTTCCTGAACAACCTGAGCTTCTGGTTCACGGTTGTTGGCGTAATCCTGGTTAACCTGTCACTGGGCGTGGGCGAGTTTGCTCAGACCGGCTGGCTGGCTTATCCACCGCTTTCGGGAATTGAATACAGTCCTGGCGTAGGTGTCGACTACTGGATTTGGGCGATTCAGCTCTCCGGTATCGGTACAACCCTGACCGGTATTAACTTCTTCGTGACCATTATCAAGATGCGTGCCCCTGGCATGACGATGTTCAAGATGCCAGTATTTACCTGGGCATCTCTGTGCGCCAACATCCTGATTATTGCCTCCTTCCCAATTCTGACCGTCACCGTCGCGCTGCTGACCCTGGACCGCTACCTGGGCACCCATTTCTTTACCAACGATATGGGTGGCAACATGATGATGTACATCAACCTGATTTGGGCCTGGGGTCACCCGGAAGTGTACATTCTGGTTCTGCCTGTCTTCGGTGTGTTCTCCGAAATCGCAGCGACCTTCTCACGTAAGCGCCTGTTTGGTTACACCTCTCTGGTGTGGGCAACCGTGTGTATTACCGTGCTGTCGTTCATCGTTTGGCTGCACCACTTCTTCACCATGGGTGCAGGCGCGAACGTAAACGCCTTCTTCGGTATCACCACCATGATTATCGCCATCCCGACCGGGGTGAAGATCTTCAACTGGCTGTTCACCATGTATCAGGGCCGCATCGTGTTCCACTCAGCAATGCTGTGGACCATCGGCTTCATCGTGACCTTCTCCGTGGGTGGGATGACCGGCGTACTGCTGGCGGTACCGGGTGCTGACTTCGTACTGCACAACAGCCTGTTCCTGATTGCGCACTTCCATAACGTTATTATCGGTGGTGTGGTCTTCGGTTGCTTCGCTGGCGTCACTTACTGGTGGCCAAAAGCGTTCGGCTTCACGCTGAACGAGACCTGGGGCAAACGTGCGTTCTGGCTGTGGATCATCGGCTTCTTCGTAGCGTTCATGCCGCTGTATGTGCTGGGCTTCATGGGTATGACCCGTCGCCTGAGCCAGCAGATTGACCCTCAGTTCCACCCAATGCTGGTTGTTGCAGCCTGTGGTGCGGCGCTGATTGCACTGGGTATCGCATGCCAGCTGATTCAGTTCTACGTTTCTATTCGCGACCGCGATCAGAACCGTGACCTGACCGGTGACCCATGGGGTGGCCGTACGCTGGAGTGGGCGACCTCTTCTCCACCTCCGTTCTATAATTTTGCCATCGTGCCACACGTTCACGAACGTGACGCATTCTGGGAAATGAAAGAAAAAGGTGAAGCGTACAAGCAACCTGCTCATTACGAAGAGATCCATATGCCGAAAAACAGCGGCGCGGGCATTGTGATTGCCGCTTTCGCAACGGTGTTTGGTTTCGCAATGATCTGGCACATCTGGTGGTTGGCGATTGCGAGCTTCGCTGGCGTCATCATTAGCTGGATTGTGAAGAGCTTTGACGAGGACGTGGACTACTACGTACCAGTCCGTGAAGTCGAAAAACTGGAAAACCAGCATTTCGACGAGATTTCTAAAGCGGGGCTGAAAAATGGCAACTGATACTCTGGCGCACTCAACTGCCCACGCGCATGAACATGCGCACCACGATACAGGACCGACCAAAGTCTTCGGTTTCTGGATCTACCTGATGAGCGACTGCATTCTGTTCTGCTGTCTGTTCGCGACCTATGCCGTTCTCGTGAACGGCACAGCGGGAGGCCCGACTGGCAAGGACATCTTTGAACTGCCGTTCGTTCTGGTTGAAACCGCACTGCTGTTATTCAGCTCTATTACCTACGGCATGGCGGCTATCGCCATGTATAAAAACAACAAGAGCCAGGTTGTCTCCTGGCTGGCGTTGACCTGGTTGTTTGGTGCTGGATTTATCGGGATGGAAATCTATGAATTCCATCACCTGATTATGGAAGGCTTCGGGCCTGATCGTAGTGGCTTCCTGTCCGCGTTCTTCGCGCTGGTCGGTACTCACGGTCTGCACGTAACCTCAGGTCTGATCTGGATGGCGGTACTGATGTTCCAGGTATCCCGTCGCGGCCTGACCAGCACTAACCGTACCCGTATTATGTGCCTGAGCCTGTTCTGGCACTTCCTGGACGTGGTATGGATCTGTGTGTTCTCTGTTGTCTATCTGATGGGGGCGATGTAATGAGTCATTCAACCGATCATGGCGCTTCCCACGGTAGCGTAAAAACCTACATGACAGGTTTCATCCTGTCGATCATCCTGACGGTGATCCCGTTCTGGATGGTGATGAGCGGTTCTGCTTCTCACGCGGCGATTCTGGGCACCGTCCTGGTTACCGCAGTGGTTCAGATTCTGGTGCATCTGGTTTGCTTCCTGCACATGAACACCAAGTCCGATGAAGGCTGGAACATGACGGCCTTCGTCTTTACCGTGATTATCATCGCTATCCTGGTAGTCGGTTCCATCTGGATTATGTGGAACCTCAACTACAACATGATGGTTCACTAAGAGCGGCGAGTATGTTTAAGCAATACCTGCAAGTAACGAAACCAGGCATCATCTTTGGCAACCTGATCTCCGTGATCGGAGGGTTCCTGCTGGCCTCTAAAGGCAGCATTGATTACACCCTCTTTATCTACACGCTGGTCGGTGTGTCACTGGTTGTTGCGTCCGGTTGTGTATTTAACAACTACATCGACATGGATATCGACAAGAAGATGGAAAGGACCAAAAATCGGGTGCTGGTGAAAGGCCTGATCGCCCCTTCCGTCTCGCTGGTGTACGCCACCTTGCTGGGTATTGCTGGCTTTATGCTGCTGTGGTTTGGTGCTAACCCACTGGCCTGCTGGCTGGGGGTGATGGGGTTCGTGGTATATGTGGGCGTCTACAGCCTGTATATGAAACGCCACTCCGTCTACGGCACGCTGATTGGTTCTCTCTCCGGCGCTGCGCCGCCGGTGATTGGCTACTGCGCGGTCACGAACGAGTTCGACAGCGGTGCAGCTATCCTGCTGGCTATCTTTAGCCTGTGGCAGATGCCGCACTCCTATGCCATCGCGATTTTCCGCTTTAAGGATTATCAGGCAGCGAACATCCCAGTTCTGCCGGTCGTGAAAGGCATTTCCGTTGCCAAGAACCACATCACGCTGTACATCATCGCCTTTGCCGTGGCGACGCTGATGCTCTCTCTGGGCGGATACGCTGGATACAAATATCTGGCAGTAGCGGCCGCAGTGAGCGTCTGGTGGCTCGGTATGGCGCTGCGCGGTTACAAAGTGGAAGATGACAAAGTCTGGGCGCGCAAACTGTTTGTGTTCTCGATTGTGGCCATCACCTCGCTGTCCGTGATGATGTCCGTAGACTTCATGGTGCCTGAATCACACAACCTGCTGACTTACGTCTGGTAAGCCACAACAGGTGAATAAAGGGGTGCTTCGGCACCCCTTTTTATTCACTGAATCTATTAATAACGCATGTAATATTTGTTAAATAACCCTTTATTTACCCCGCCCCTTCCCCGCACTACACTATGGCCTGCTTTTGAACTGAGGTGGTAATGAACGATTATAAAATGACGCCAGGCGAGCTACGCGCGACCTGGGGCTTAGGGACTGTCTTCTCGCTACGGATGCTTGGCATGTTTATGGTCCTGCCTGTTCTGACCACATACGGTATGGCGCTGCAGGGAGCCAGCGAGGCGCTGATTGGACTTGCAATCGGAATCTACGGTCTGGCGCAGGCGGTATTCCAGATCCCGTTTGGGCTGCTCTCTGATCGGGTTGGACGAAAACCGCTGATTGTCGGTGGTCTGCTTATTTTTGTTCTCGGGAGCGTCATTGCCGCCCTCTCCCACTCCATATGGGGCATTATTCTTGGCCGGGCCTTGCAGGGTTCCGGTGCGATAGCTGCTGCGGTGATGGCACTGTTGTCAGATTTAACTCGCGAGCAAAACCGCACCAAGGCCATGGCGTTTATCGGCGTAAGCTTTGGCGTCACCTTTGCGATTGCGATGGTGCTCGGCCCCATTATTACCCATGCACTCGGCCTGCACGCCCTGTTCTGGATGATTGCCGTGCTGGCGACAATCGGTATCGCCTTAACACTATGGGTGGTGCCAGACAGCAAAAACCACGTTCTCAACCGTGAATCTGGAATGGTAAAAGGCTGCTTCAGCAAAGTGATTGTCGAGCCTCGCCTGCTCAAGCTCAATTTTGGCATTATGTGCCTGCATATCCTGCTGATGTCGACCTTTGTCGCCCTGCCAGGCCAGCTTGCCGCGGCGGGCTTCCCGGCCGCTGAGCACTGGAAAATCTATCTGGTCACGATGCTGATTTCGTTTGTCTCCGTCGTACCGTTTATCATCTACGCCGAAGTGAAGCGCAAAATGAAGCGCGTTTTCGTGGGCTGCGTGGCGGTACTGCTGATTGCCGAGATTGTACTCTGGGGCTCCGGCCCGCACTTCTGGGAACTGGTAGCGGGTGTGCAACTCTTCTTCCTGGCGTTTAACCTGATGGAAGCGTTGCTGCCGTCGCTTATCAGTAAAGAATCGCCTGCGGGTTACAAAGGCACGGCGATGGGTATTTACTCCACCAGCCAGTTTATCGGCGTGGCAATTGGCGGTTCGCTTGGCGGCTGGGTGGATGGTCTGTTTGACTCACAAACCGTGTTCCTTGCGGGCGCGCTGCTGGCCACTGTCTGGCTGTTGGTTGCCAGCACCATGAAAGAACCGCGCTACGTCAGCAGTCTGCGAGTAGAAATCCCTGATGATGTTGAGATCAACGACGCACTCAAACAGCGTCTTGAAACCACAGAGGGGGTAAGTGAAGTGCTGATCGCCCCGGAAGAGCGCAGTGCCTATGTCAAAATAGACAGTAAGGTAACTAACCGCTTTGAAGTCGAGCAGGCGCTCAAAGCCTGAAAAAATGCCCGGTCTGACCGGGCATTTTCGTCTTAATCGCGGAAGTTTTTAAACTGGAACGGTTGCCCCAGATCGCCGCCACGCACCAGCGCCATTACGGACTGCAAATCATCACGGGATTTGCCCGTTACACGAATTTCTTCGCCCTGGATCTGCGCCTGCACCTTCAGCTTGCTGTCTTTGATGAGCTTAACGATCTTCTTCTGCACCGCGCTCTCAATGCCCTGCTTCAGTTTGGCTTCGACAAACCAGTTTTTACCGCTGTGCACAAACTCTTCCGGCACATCCAGAGATGTTCCTTCAATGCCGCGCTTTAACAGCTTGGCACGCAGAATGTCGAGCAGCTGATTTACCTGGAAATCAGACTCGCTCAGCACCTTAATGGTCTTATTTGCATCGTTCAGCTCAAACGTTGCCTCAACGCCACGAAAATCGAAACGTGACTCAACTTCGCGGGTTGCGTTCTCTACGCCGTTGCGAACTTCCTGGATATCAACTTCGGAAACAATATCGAAAGATGGCATCTTTTCTTCTCCCTTCACTTTTGTTGCGTTGCATAATACCCGCTACGAGGCATAACTCAACAGAAGCTTAGCTGTATAATTAAGCTGTAACACCTGGCGCAGTTGCAGGTGAGGAGGAACAATGAAAATTACAGTGCTCGGATGCGGAGCGCTTGGTCAGCTGTGGCTGACCGCGCTGTGCAAGCACGGACATGAGGTTCAGGGCTGGCTGCGCGTGCCCCAGCCCTATTGCAGTGTAAACCTGATTGGTGAAGACGGAAGCATCTTTAACGAATCTCTTACTGCGAACGATCCTGACTTCCTGGCGCAAAGTGACCTTTTACTGGTGACGCTCAAGGCATGGCAGGTTTCAGACGCCGTAAAAGCACTGGCCGCTCAGCTCCCCCCCACATCCCCTGTTCTGCTGCTGCATAACGGCATGGGGACGCTTGATGAGCTCAAAAGCATCCCGCAGCCGCTGCTGATGGCGACGACCACGCACGCTGCACGTCGCGACGGCAATATCATCGTACATGTCGCCAGTGGGGTGACGCATATCGGCCCTGCCAGGGCACAGGATGGCGACTTCAGTTATCTGGCAGACGTACTGCAGAAGGTATTGCCGGACGTGGCCTGGCATAACAATATCCGTCCTCAGCTGTGGCGCAAACTGGCCGTAAACTGCGTCATTAACCCGCTCACGGCGCTGTGGGATTGCCCTAACGGCGAGCTAAAAAACCATCCGCAAGACGTCGCCGTCCTATGTGCGGAAGTCGCGGAGGTCATTGAGCGGGAAGGCTTGCATACCTCGGCAGAGGATTTACGCTATTATGTCGAACAGGTTATTGATAGTACTGCAGAAAATATCTCCTCGATGTTGCAGGATGTTCGGGCATTACGCCACACTGAAATCGACTACATTACCGGCTATCTGCTAAAACGCGCCCGCGCACACGGTATTGCGGTGCCGGAAAACGCCCGTCTGTATGACCTGGTTAAACGTAAGGAGAGTGAATATGAGCGCGTCGGCACTGGTCTGCCTCGCTCCTGGTAGCGAAGAGACAGAAGCGGTCACCACCATTGATTTGATGGTGCGCGGCGGTATTAAGGTGACAACCGCCAGCGTCGCCAGCGACGGTAATCTGGCAATCACCTGCTCACGCGGGGTAAAAATCCTCGCGGATGCCCCGCTGGTGCAGGTGGCCGATGGGGAATACGACATCATCGTCCTGCCTGGTGGCCTGAAGGGCGCAGAGTGTTTTCGCGACAGCCCGCTGCTGGTCGAAACCGTGCGCCAGTTTCATTTATCCGGTCGCATCGTCGCGGCAATCTGTGCCGCCGCCGGAACGGTTCTGATTCCGCACGATATTTTCCCCATCGGCAATATGACCGGCTTCCCGGGGCTTAAGGATACGATCCCGGAAGAGCACTGGGTGGATAAACGCGTCGTCTGGGACCCGCGCGTCAACCTGCTGACCAGCCAGGGGCCCGGTACCGCGATTGATTTTGGCTTAAAGATTATTGACCTGCTGGTCGGGCGTGAGAAGGCGTACGAAGTAGCGTCATCGCTGGTGATACCGGCGGGGATTTATAACTACTATGAAGAGTAGTGCATAAAAAAGCCGGGTGGCGGCTACGCCTTACCCGGCCTACAAATACACGGTACCGTAGGCCCGGTAAGCGAAGCGCCACCGGGCGAGAAACTACGGGCGATACACCTTCACATTCGCAAAGCCCTGCTCGAGCAGATACAGCGCCTGCAGACGGCTCATCACCCCACGCTCACACCACAGCAGATAGGTTTTGCTCTGGTCGAGGTCGCCAAATTTGGTGCTCAGCTTGTAGAACGGCAGAGAAACCACTTCGACGCCTTCAACCTGCAGCGGCTTGTCATCCTGCTCATCAATGGAGCGAATATCCAGAATTGCATCGTTAGCGCCGAAACCGCTCACGGTTTCAACTTCTACCACTTCCTGTTCGGTCTGCTGGGCAATCTCGCGGATATCAATGTTGGACGCTTCCGCCACCACTTTTTCCAGGATGCTAAAATCGAAGTTCTCTTCTTCCGCTTCGATCTTCGCCTTCACCGCTTTGACGGTCGGGCTTTTTGAGATCACGCCGCAGTATTCCGGCATGGTACGGGCAAAATCTTCAGTACCGATTTCGCGCGCCAGATCGATGATGTGCTCTTTATCGTGGGAGATTAGCGGACGCAGGATCAGCGTATCTGACACGTTGTCGATCAGACGCAAGTTGGTCAGCGTCTGGCTGGAGACCTGGCCAAGCGCTTCACCGGTAACCAGCGCCTGCACGCCGTAGCGCTCAGCCACTTTGGATGCTGCACGCACCATCATACGCTTCAGCACCACGCCCATCTGACCGTCGTCGACTTTCTCAAGGATTTCGCCGACCACAGGTTCGAAGTTAATCGCGACGAAACGCACCCGGTGAGAGCTGCCGAAGCGGTTCCACAGATAATGCGCAACCTGACGAACGCCGATTTCATGCGCCGCGCCGCCCAGGTTGAAGAAGCAGTAGTGCACGCGGCAGCCGCGACGCATCAGCATATAGCTGGAGACGCCGGAATCGAAGCCACCCGAGATCAGAGACAGCACATCTTCCTGAGTACCGATTGGGAAACCGCCAATACCTTCGTAACGACCTTTCACCAGCAGCAGACGATCGTTTTCGATCTCCAGGTTAACGGTTACGTCCGGGTTGGTCAGACGCACGCGCGCAGACTCGACGTGCTGGTTCAGACCGCCGCCAACGTAACGTTCCACTTCAATGGAGCTGAATTCGTGCTTGCCGCGACGCTTCACGCGCACGCAGAAGGTTTTGCCTTCAATCTGGTCGCGGTACTGCACCAGCGCTTTTTCGAAGATGTCATGCAGGGAGGTGAAAGGAACATCTTCCACTTCCAGAATATGGTGGATGCCCGGAATACGGGTCAGCGCGTCGCGGATATCCTGACGCTTGTTTTCGTCTTTCGCGCGGACTTCAACGTGGTCCCAGTGGCGCACCACGGCAAGGGTTTCGTCGTAGTGCTTTAATACGTTACGAATGTTCCCGGTGAGAATTTTAATAAAGCGCAAACGCACAGATTGGCTTTTGATGGTGATTTCAGGGAACAATTTAATGATAAACTTCATGGCGGCAATGTTTCTTAGGCAAGCTTATAAGGCTTGTAATGGAAAAATACAGCAGCCCCTATAACCGAAGGCTGCTTCCAGGCGCGCAAGTATACCACCATCGCGCCGCTCCTGTGCACATTGCGCGTTATTTGATAATTGCCCTGAGTCCGTTACCATGTCGGGGCTGAGAATATAAGAGTCAATTCACTATGCCGAAGAAGAACGACGCACCGGCCAGTTTCGAAACTGCGCTGAGTGAACTGGAGCAAATCGTTACCCGTCTTGAGAGCGGCGATCTCCCGCTGGAAGAGGCACTCAACGAATTCGAGCGTGGCGTGCAACTGGCACGTCAGGGGCAGGTCAAACTGCAGCAGGCCGAACAGCGTGTGCAGATCCTGCTGTCCGATAGCGAAGATGCTAAAACCACGCCTTTTACACCGGACGCCGAGTAAATGGATTTTGCCAACGAGCTTCAGGCATGCGTCGCGCGTGCCAACGATGCGCTGCGCCGTTTTATCGAGCCACAGCCTTTTCAGAACACTCCACTGGTTGAAGCCATGCACTATGGCGCACTCTTGGGAGGAAAGCGCCTGCGCCCATTCCTGGTCTATGCCACAGGCAATATGTTTGGTATCAGCGAAAACACGCTGGACGCCCCGGCAGCTGCCGTTGAGTGTATCCATGCCTACTCACTGATCCACGATGATTTACCGGCAATGGACGATGACGACTTACGTCGGGGTCAGCCTACCTGCCATATCAAGTTTGGCGAAGCAAATGCCATTCTGGCGGGAGATGCCCTGCAAACGCTGGCATTTTCGATTCTGAGCGATGCACCGATGGCTGAAGTGGCCGATCGCGACCGCCTGGCAATGATCTCCGAACTGGCCATGGCCAGCGGCGTGGCCGGTATGTGCGGGGGGCAGGCACTGGATCTGGACGCCGAAGGACGTCAGGTTAATCTGGAACAGCTGGAGCGTATTCATCGCCATAAAACCGGGGCATTGATTCGTTCCGCCGTTCGCCTGGGCGCGCTGAGCGCGGGTGAGCAAGGGCGCAAAGCCCTGCCGATTCTGGACAGATACGCAGAAAGTATCGGTCTGGCATTCCAGGTTCAGGATGACATTCTGGATGTGGTGGGCGATACTGCAACATTGGGTAAACGTCAGGGTGCGGACCAGCAGCTTGGCAAAAGTACCTACCCCGCCCTGCTGGGTCTTGAGCAAGCCCAACGTAAAGCCCGGGATCTGATAGAGGATGCCCGCCAGTCGCTGAATCAACTGGCCGCGCAATCACTGGATACTTCGGCACTGGAAGCGCTAGCGGACTATATAATCCAGCGTGATAAATAAACACACTATCTCGATGAGCCTTTGATGAGTTTTGATATTGCCAAATACCCGACACTGGCGTTAGTTGACTCCACCCAGGAGTTACGTCTGTTGCCGAAAGAGAGCCTGCCGAAGCTGTGCGACGAGCTGCGTCGTTACCTGCTCGACAGCGTAAGCCGCTCCAGCGGCCATTTCGCCTCCGGGCTTGGCACGGTTGAGCTGACCGTGGCGCTACACTATGTCTATAACACGCCGTTCGATCAGCTCATCTGGGACGTGGGTCACCAGGCCTATCCGCACAAAATTCTGACCGGGCGTCGCGATAAAATTGGCACCATTCGTCAGAAAGGCGGCCTGCATCCGTTCCCGTGGCGCGGTGAAAGCGAGTATGACGTGCTGAGCGTCGGCCACTCCTCCACTTCAATTTCCGCGGGTATCGGGATTGCCGTCGCTGCCGAAAAAGAGAACAAGCAGCGCCGCACCGTCTGCGTAATTGGCGACGGGGCCATCACTGCCGGTATGGCCTTTGAGGCCATGAACCACGCGGGTGATATCAAGCCGGACATGCTGGTTATTCTTAACGATAACGAAATGTCGATTTCTGAGAACGTCGGCGCGCTGAACAACCATCTGGCGCAGTTGCTCTCGGGTAAGCTTTACTCCTCGCTGCGTGAAGGCGGGAAAAAAGTCTTCTCCGGCGTACCGCCGATCAAAGAACTGCTCAAGCGTACCGAAGAACACATCAAAGGCATGGTTGTACCGGGTACCCTGTTTGAAGAGCTGGGCTTTAACTATATTGGCCCGGTTGACGGACACGACGTGCTGGGGCTGGTGTCAACACTCAAGAACATGCGGGATCTTAAAGGCCCGCAGTTCCTGCACATCATGACCAAAAAAGGGCGTGGCTACGAGCCAGCGGAAAAAGATCCGATCACCTTCCACGCGGTACCGAAATTCGACCCGTCCAGCGGCTGTCTGCCAAAAAGCAGCGGCGGCATGCCGAGCTATTCAAAAATCTTCGGCGACTGGCTGTGCGAAACCGCGGCAAAAGACAACAAGCTGATGGCGATCACCCCGGCCATGCGTGAAGGCTCCGGCATGGTGGAGTTCTCCAGAAAATACCCTGACCAGTATTTTGACGTTGCCATTGCCGAGCAGCACGCGGTGACGTTTGCAGCGGGCCTGGCGATTGGCGGCTACAAACCGGTTGTCGCGATCTACTCCACCTTCCTGCAGCGCGCTTACGATCAGGTGATCCATGACGTTGCCATTCAGAAGCTGCCTGTGCTGTTTGCTATCGATCGTGCGGGCATCGTCGGTGCGGACGGACAGACACACCAGGGGGCTTTTGACCTGTCGTTCCTGCGCTGTATCCCGGATATGGTCATCATGACGCCATCCGACGAGAACGAATGTCGTCAGATGCTGTTTACCGGCTACCACTATCAGGACGGCCCAAGCGCGGTTCGCTACCCACGCGGTAATGCGGTAGGCGTTGAGCTGCAACCGCTGGAGAAGCTGGCGATAGGTAAAGGTCTGGTGAAGCGTCGCGGTGAGAAAGTGGCGATCCTGAACTTCGGCACATTGATGCCAGAGGCAGCGAAAGTGGCTGAAACGCTGAATGCCACTCTGGTGGATATGCGCTTTGTGAAACCGCTCGATGAATCCCTGATCCTGAACATGGCAGAAACCCATGACGTGCTGGTGACGCTGGAAGAAAATGCCATCATGGGCGGCGCGGGCAGCGGCGTGAACGAGGTGCTGATGGCGAATCGTAAAGCCGTTCCGGTGCTGAACCTCGGTCTGCCGGATCACTTCATTCCGCAAGGTACTCAGGACGAAGCCCGCACGGCGATTGGCCTGGATGCCGCAGGTATCGAAGCAAAAATCCGCTCCTGGCTGGGCTGATCCCTCCCCCTGTTCTGCTCCTGCTATGCTTAAACGTATTGTTTAAAACAGCAGGAGTGGAACCATGCAATACACAACATTAGGAAAAACAGACCTTAAGGTTTCCCGACTTTGCCTGGGGTGCATGACCTTTGGCGAGCCTGACCGGGGTAATCATGCCTGGACGCTGCCGGAAGAGAGTAGCCGCCCTATCATCAAACGCGCCATCGAAGGTGGTATTAACTTCTTTGACACCGCCAACAGCTACTCCGACGGCAGCAGCGAGGAGATTGTCGGCCGTGCCCTGCGCGATTTTGCCCGTCGTGATGAAATTGTGGTCGCCACCAAGGTGTATTATCCGGTTGGCGATCTGGCTCAGGGCCTTTCTCGCACGCAGATCCTGCGTTCTATTGATGACAGTCTCAGACGCCTGAACATGGATTATGTCGATCTGCTGCAAATTCACCGCTGGGATTACAACACGCCGATCGAGGAGACGCTTGAAGCACTCAACGACGTGGTGAAAGCGGGTAAAGCGCGCTACATCGGCGCCTCATCAATGCACGCGTCGCAGTTTGCACAGGCGCTCGATCTCCAGGCACAGCATGGCTGGGCGCGCTTCGTCACCATGCAGGATCACTACAATCTGATCTATCGCGAAGAAGAACGTGAGATGCTGCCGCTGTGCCATCAGGAGGGCGTGGCGGTGATCCCGTGGAGCCCGCTGGCGCGCGGTCGTCTGACCCGTCCGTGGGGGGAATCCACGGCCCGCCTGGTATCGGATGAAGTGGGAAAAAATCTGTATGAAGGAACAGAGGCCAGCGATGCGTTGATTGCAGAACGTTTAGCCGGGATTGCTGACGAAACCGGTGCAACCCGGGCCCAGGTGGCGCTGGCGTGGCTGCTGGGTAAACGCGGGGTTACGGCACCGATTATTGGAACATCGCGGGAAGAACAGCTTGATGAACTGCTGAATGCGGTGGACATCACGCTGACGCCGGAGCAGATTGCCGAGCTGGAGACGCCATATCAACAGCATCCGGTGGTGGGGTTTAAGTAAGCCCTCACCCTGACCCTCTCCCGGTGGGGTGAGGAATCCCCAGTAATTTTTTTTAACCGGAAGCGATGAATATTGCTTCCGGAAAATTAATGGCTTACAGCGATGTCTGGTCCGGCTGTAAATCGCCGAAGCGTTTCCGTAAGGCCGGGGCGAGGCGCAGGGATGCGCCGAGAGGGCGTGGCCTGCAGGGATGCAGGCTCATGCCCGACCCGATAGCCTGAAGGAATAAGCTGAGGGTACCGCGAAGCGGCGATTTACCGCCGGGAGCCCGGGTCGCCAGGGTGGCGGCGATTGAGCCGCCCTGGCACGTTCACACGTCATGCTGTTACAGAGTAGCAATGAACATAAAGTGAACGGAATGACCACCAGAGCCGTATGCTCCCCCTCACCCCAGCCCTCTCCCTCAAGGGAGAGGGGGGTCGTCCGTGCTGGTATTATTTTGTGGGGATCCCTCAGCCCGGTGGGAGAAGGGAAAAAAGCAAACTTACGCGAAGTGATCGTATCCTTTCCAGTCCAGCGTAATGGGCGTACCGTCTCTCACAAACTTCAGCCCTTCGCTCTCCGGCATGATCTGCCCGATGCAGGTAAATTTCGCGCCGAGATGCGCTAACGCCACGTCCAGCGTTCCACGGTTGAGCTCAGGCACCGTGAAGCACAGCTCGTAATCTTCTCCACCGGAGAGCGCCCAGCGCAGCGCCTGCTCAGGATCCACATGGCGAAGCAGTGGCTCTGACAGCGGGAAGAGATCCAGGTCAACACGCGCACCCGCGCCGCTGGCCTTCAGAATATGACCGAGATCTGAGATCAGTCCGTCAGAGAGATCGATAGCCGAACTTGCCCGCTCGCGCAGCGCCTGACCGTGCAGAATACGCGGTGTTGGCCGCAAATGGCGTTTCACCAGATATGCCGCGTCGTCAGCATCCTTCACGGTTAAGCGGTCCTGGAGGATCGCCAGCCCTGCGGCACTGTCACCCGGCGTACCGGTCACGTAGATCCAGTCACCGGGTTTTGCACCCGATCGTTTCAGCGCGCGACCGAGCGGCACATAGCCGTGGATTGCCAGCGTCATCGACAGCGGCCCGGCAGTGGTATCACCGCCAATCAACTGCATATCGTAATAGTTGAGCTGCTCAAACAACGCATCGCTAAAGGCTTCAAGCCAGACTTCATCTACCTCTGGCAGCGTCAGAGCCAGCGTCAGCCACGCGGGATCGGCGCCCATTGCCGCCAGATCGCTCACGTTGACGGCCAGCGCTTTATACGCCAGATCGGCAGGATCGATATCCGGTAAAAAATGACGTCCGCACACTAAGGTGTCGGTGCTGATTGCCAGCGTCTGTTTTTCGGGAATATTGAGAAGTGCGCAGTCATCGCCAATGCCGGTTTCAACATCAAGACGAGAGGTTCTGACACGGTCGAAATAACGGGCAATCAGGGAGAATTCGCCGCATGCCATACGTTATGCCTCAGCAAATAAAAGAAAAAACCGGAGCCGCACTGCCCATCAGGCAATGCAGAACTCCGGTTTGCGGATCACTTTTTGTGGGGACGGATCGCAGGTGCTGCTTTATCAAGTACGCCGTTTACAAACTTGTGGCTGTCTTCAGCGCCGAAGGTTTTCGCCAGTTCGATCGCTTCGTTGATGGCCACTTTATACGGCACATCATCACGTTTAGACAGCTCAAACAGCGCAATGCGCAACACTGCTTTTTCAACCTGACCCAGCTCTTCGAGCAGACGGGACAGGTAGGGCTTCATCAGACCATCGAGATACGCGCTATTAGTCGCCACTCCCGACAGCAGTTCACGGAAGTACAGAACATCGACGTCTTTTACGTCCTGTTCTGACAGGAACTGGTATTCAACATCAGCGATGTCGTTCTGGGACAACTGCCAGGAGTAAAGTGCCTGGACGGCACATTCACGGGCGCGGCGACGAGCAGCAGGTTTCACGGAATTCCCCTTACAAAAAAATCAGGCCTTGATGGCTTTCAATACATTGATCATTTCAAGCGCGGTCAGTGCAGCTTCTGCACCTTTGTTACCGGCCTTAGTGCCAGCACGTTCGATGGCTTGTTCAATACTTTCGGTGGTCAGCACGCCAAACGCGACAGGAATTTCAGCATCCTGCGCAACGTGTGCCAGACCATTGCTTGCACCGCCCGCAACGTATTCGAAGTGCGCAGTGCCGCCACGAATAACGGTACCCAGAGCAATCACCGCGTCGTATTTACCGGTTTTTGCCAGCGCGCCTGCTGCCAGTGGCAGTTCGTAAGCACCTGGAACCCAAACAACGGTAATGTTGTCATCTTTAACCTGGCCGATACGTTTCAGGGCGTCAATGGCACCTTCCAGCAGGCTGTCGTTGATGAAGTTGTTGAAACGCGCAATGGTGATGGCGACGCGAGCGTCCGGGGTAGCTACAGCAGCTTCAATAATGTTCATACTCTTCCTTTACGGGTTCATTTGGCCCCGCAGGGGGGCGGATTTTATCATAATACTTTGCGTACTGCTTCCCTATTTCAGGAGCAATTACGCTGTCGTTAAATGGAGGCAGACATCCGGACCCACCGGACGAATCTCGCTAAATTTGAGTTGTGGTGCATCGGCCAGTTTTTCAAGGCCGGGCAGCACAAACAGGCCACGCGCGTCGCTACCCAACAGTTTAGGCGCAACGTAAACAATCAGCTCATCCACCAGCCCAGCCTGTAAGAGCGCACCGGCGAGCGTTGGCCCCGCTTCTACCCAGATGCTGTTTACCTGTTGTTTGCCAAGTAACATCATTAACACCACGAGATCCAGATGCCCGTTATGCTCCGGCACCATGATGCTGCGCACGCCTTCCGGCCAGTCACGTGAAACTTCTTTAGTGCGCGCAATCCAGGTTTCACCGGGCTGCTGCACAATGCGGTGTTCAGGTGTGACGCGGTTCTGGCTATCTATGACAATACGCAGCGGCTGACGCAGGTTCTCCTGGGGGTAAAGCGCCTGGGTATCGGCATTCAGTTCGTTCCAGCGCACGGTCATGGCGGGATCGTCAGCCAGAACGGTTTCACTGCTGGTGAGGATAGCATGGCTTTGCGCACGCAGACGTTGCACATCGCGCCTTGCCTGCGGAGAGGTGATCCACTGGCTCTCACCGTTCGCCATTGCCGTGCGACCGTCCAGAGAGGCACCCAGCTTAAGTTGGATATACGGGAACCCGGTGCGCATGCGCTTGAGGAAGCCTTTATTGATCGCTTCCGCGTCTTGCATCATCAGCCCATGGCTGACGTCAATCCCTTCCTGCTGCAGACGATACAAACCGCGGCCGGCGACCTGCGGGTTCGGGTCCTGCATTGACGCGACGACGCGTGAAACACCCGCCGCAATCAGTGCTTCACAGCACGGTGGCGTACGGCCGTGATGGCTGCAGGGCTCCAGCGTGACGTAGGCCGTAGCACCGCGCGCCTTCTCACCAGCCATGCGCAACGCGTGCACCTCAGCATGCGGCTCGCCCGCGCGATAGTGAAAACCTTCGCCCACAATCTCGCCATCTTTGACGATAACGCACCCGACATTCGGGTTGGGATGGGTGGTAAAACGCCCGCGCTGCGCCAGCTTCATGGCTCGCGCCATGTAAATCTCATCCTGCATGAGCTTAATCCTGTAAGCGGGCGATCTCTTCGCCAAACTCTTTGATATCTTCGAAACTGCGGTAGACCGAAGCGAAGCGGATATAGGCGACCTTATCGAGCTTTTTCAACTGCTCCATCACCAGGTTGCCAATCATCTTGCTTGGCACTTCACGCTCACCCAGACCACGAAGATAAGATTTAATGTGGTTTAACGCCATTTCAACGTCGTCCGCGCTGACGGGACGTTTTTCCAGAGCCTTCAGCATTCCGCTGCGCAACTTCTCTTCGTTAAACGGCTCTCGCACGTCGTTACTTTTTACCACGCGCGGCATAACCAGCTCTGCAACCTCAAAGGTCGTAAAACGTTCATTACATACCAGACACTGCCGACGACGGCGCACGGAAGACCCTTCGCCTACAAGACGAGAGTCGATGACTTTGGTATCCACAGCGGAGCAGAATGGGCAATGCATACGGTATCCCTGTTATCTGGTTAACTTATTTCATTTTACCCTGATCTGGCCTGACAACAAAGGAAGAGCTTTTTGAGACAAAGGATCTATGTCTGACAGGTGGATGCTGGCTACCATAATGAGGATCCGTTATTTCAAGGAAATAAACGCAATGACAAGACGTTACCTGAAGATTTTGCTGGTGGGGAGCCTCTTCACCCTTAGCGCCTGTGCACAGCAAACCGAAGTTCGCCAGATGAAACAAAGCGTCAATACGCTCAATACGGCAATGGATAAGCTGAATAAAGAAACGGTGAAGATCACCCAACAAAACGCGCTGAACGCAAAATCCAGCAGCGGGGTGTATCTGCTGCCTGGTGCCAATACGCCTGCGCGACTCAACAGCCAGATTGGCACGCTGAAAATGTCACTGGTGAACGTTGCGGCGAATGCAGATGGTACTCGCGCAACATTACGCATCCAGGGTGAATCCAACGATCCCCTTCCAGCCTTCAGTGGCACCGTCGAGTGGGGCCAGATCCAGGGCACAACCGAGAGCTACCAGGAAGTGAATGTAAAGAACCAATTATTCACCGCCCCCGCGAGTATACTGGCGCCCAGCGATGTTGATATCCCGCTTCAGCTGAGTGGACTCACGCCAGACCAGTTAGGTTTTATCCGCATCCACGATATCCAGCCCGCCGTGCAGTAGCCCCACCTTCAGCGGAGTGCAATGTCACTCCGCTAACATTTACATTTCGTATGGATTGGCAACATTAATGATTGTCGCTACAATCCCGGCCGTTTAAAGTACGCAAACGTGAACGCAATCGATTACGTGTGTGAGAGATATGTGAAACAACACATATTTTTGTGAGCAGGGATTCCTATAATAGGCACCGCAGAAACACGAAATATTTAGAAACGCAATTCGCGCATTTTTCACTCCCGGAAGGGAATTTCAATCAGTGGCATGATTATGAAAAAAACATTACTTGCAGCCGGCACCGTGCTGGCACTTTCCTCCTCTTTCACTGTTAACGCAGCGGAAAACGATAAACCACAATATCTCTCCGACTGGTGGCACCAGAGCGTTAACGTGGTCGGCAGCTACCACACCCGTTTCGGACCACAGATCCGCAACGATACCTACCTGGAGTACGAAGCATTCGCCAAGAAAGACTGGTTTGATTTCTACGGTTACGTGGATCTGCCGGTGTTCTTCGGTGGTAATACCGATGCGAAAGGTATCTGGAACAACGGTTCCCCGCTGTTCATGGAAATCGAACCGCGCTTCTCCATCGACAAACTGACCGGCACCGATCTGAGCTTCGGTCCGTTCAAAGAGTGGTACATCGCGAACAACTACATCTATGACATGGGTCGCAACGATTCTCAGGAACAAAGCACCTGGTATATGGGTCTGGGTACCGACATCGACACGGGTCTGCCGATGAGCCTGTCCATGAACATTTACGCGAAATACCAGTGGCAGAACTACGGTGCGTCCAACGAAAACGAGTGGGATGGATACCGTTTCAAAGTGAAATACTTTGTACCGCTGACGCAGCTGTGGGGCGGTAATCTGAGCTACATCGGTTTCACTAACTTTGACTGGGGTTCAGATCTGGGTGACGATAACTTCTATGACAACAACGGGAAGCATGCTCGTACCAGCAACTCTATCGCTTCCAGCCACATCCTGGCTCTGAACTACGATCACTGGCACTACTCTGTTGTTGCTCGTTACTGGCACAACGGTGGCCAGTGGAACGACGATGCCAGCCTGAACTTCGGTAAGGGTGACTTCAGCGTTCGTTCTACCGGTTGGGGTGGTTACCTGGTTGTGGGTTACAACTTCTAATCTTGTGGTAGCCGCCGGACAAAAAGCCAGCTCACGAGCTGGCTTTTTACTGCTTAACCTTCCGCAAAAAATCCGCCAGAGACCTGTCTGCACTCTCGCTAAACCGCCGCTCCGTCTGCACAATGTTAAGACACCTGTCGAGCCGGAAACAGCGGTAGTCATCGCGCCGTTCACACCAGGCCGCCAGCAGCCAGCGCTCCCCCCAGAAGAACAATCCCAACGGCTGAACCTCACGCTGTGAGAGCTGTCCGGCTTCATCACGGTAATGCAGCGCCAGCACGCGCTGGGCGGAAATTGCCTGATGAATCATGTCAAAATCGCTACGGGAGTGGCTTTGCATGCAAAAATCAGGGGCGTAGATCCGCGTCTGCTCCGCCTTTCGACGACTCTCCTCAGGCAGAATCGCTAACACCTTCTCCTGAGCCGACTCCAGTTCGCGCGACAGCGATTCTCCTCCCCAGGTTTTGAGCAGGCGAATCGCCACCATCAGCGCCTCTGACTCCTTGTTTGTCAGCATCAGCGGCGGTAAATCAAAACCCGACATCAGCCGATAGCCGCTTCCCGCCTCGCCCTCCACCGGCACGCCGGAAAGTGACAAGTCGCGGATATCGCGGTAGACCGTCCGCTCAGACACGCCAAGCCTGTCCGCCAGATGCGCTGCCGTTGTCAGACGCCTGCCCCGCAGGATCTGCACAATCTGAAACAAACGGTCAGCGCGTCGGGTCATATTTTCGTTAACTCTCAGGCTGGTTGATGGAGACCGACGCGATTACCTTCACTGTCGGTAAACAATGCGATAGTGCCAATGCCACGAGGTAATTCCAGTGGGCCGAATACACACTCACCGCCTGCGGTAACGATACGATCGAGCGTGGCCGGCAGATTGCCAGTATGCAGGTAAATAATAGCGCCTTCGTGAGACGGCACAATGCCCTCAAATTTTGCCAGCGCTCCGCCGGTACCCGGATCCTCATGCGGGAAAACGGCCAGCTCAGCGCAGTCCATTTTCTCGCGTTTTAACGAAACCTGCATCACTGGCTCATAAAAAGTAATCGCGCGATCCATATCCGTGACCGGGATTTCAAACCAGTTAATTACACTTTTCATACATCCTCCTGACTGTTTGTTTGGGTTCGAAAAGAGTCTACGACAGGGCTCCTGACAGCATACTGTCAGGAGTGTTTGTCAGGAGCAGATAAAAAAAATCCCGGTCATCAGACCGGGATTTCGATAACGCGATAAACGTCTTACGGCAGAATTGACGGCTGATCCGCCCCTTCTTTCTCGACTTTCTGCTGGAGCAAGTGCTCGCGCTTCATGCCGAGTTTCAGTGCCAGTGCGGATGCGACGTAAATAGAAGACGCCGTACCGATAGTCACACCGATAAGCATGGTCAGCGAGAAGCCTTCCAGCACCGGACCACCGAAGAGATACAGCATCAGGATAACCATCAAGGTTGTACCGGATGTGATCAAGGTACGGTGCAGCGTCTGGGTCAACGACACGTTAAAGATTTCGTACGGCGTACCGCGACGGATCTTACGGAAGTTTTCACGAATACGGTCAGATACCACGATACTGTCGTTCAGTGAGTAACCGATAACGGACATCAGCGATGCCACGATCGTCAGGTCAATCTCAATGTGGAACAAAGACAGTACGCCCATGGTGATCACCACGTCGTGCGCCAGCGCGATAACCACACCTGCCGCCAGTCGCCACTCGAAGCGGAAACCAACGTAAATCAGGATGGAGATCAGCGCCACCATCAGCGCCATTGCACCGGTTTGGGCAAGGTCTGCACCCACGCTTGGGCCGACAAACTCAATACGCTTAACCGTCGCATTCTGGCTGGTTGTTTCGTTAATCACGCTAACAACCTTGCTACCCAGCTCCTGGCTGCCGTTGGCATCATGCACTGGCGGCATACGCACCATGATATCGCGGCTGCTGCCGAAGTTTTGCAGCAGCGGCTCTTCAAAGCCCGCTTTCTGCAGCGATTCGCGCATCTGGTCCATATCAATCGGTTTTTCCAGGGAAATTTCAATTACCGTACCGCCGGTAAAATCAAGACCCCAGTTAAAGCCTTTCACACCCATAATAACGATGGACAGAATCAGCAGAAAACCTGAAATGCCGAAGGCCCAGTAGTCCCAGCGCATAAAGTCCCAGACTTTACGGCCGTGGTTTAATTGTTCAACAGTATATTCCTGTGCCACAACGCACTCCTCAGATAGACAGCTTTTTGACGCGCTTGCCGCCGTACAGCAGGTTCACGATGGCACGGGTGCCGACAATAGCGGTAAACATCGACGTTGCAACACCGATACCGGTAGTAATCGCAAAGCCTTTGATCGCGCCAGTACCCACTGCATACAGGATAAGAACCTTAATCAGTGTTGTTACGTTCGCATCGAAGATGGAGCTGAACGCGCCTTTATAGCCTTCTTCAATCGCCTGCTGCACAGAGCGACCGTTGCTCAACTCTTCTTTGATACGTTCGTTGATCAGTACGTTGGCGTCGACCGCCACCGCAAGGGTCAGAACGATACCCGCAATACCCGGCATGGTCAGCGTCGCACCCGGCAGCAGGGACATGATGCCGATGATCAGCACCAGGTTAGCCAGCAGCGCGGACGTCGCAATAAGACCAAACTTCTTATAGAAGAAGATCATGAACAGGATAGAGACCACCAGACCGGCCAGACACGCTTCCAGACCCTGCTGGATGTTTTGCATACCCAGAGTAGGACCAATGGTACGTTCTTCAACAATCTGAATTGGTGCAATCAGCGCACCGGCACGCAGCAGCAGAGAGAGCTGACGCGCTTCGTTCGGGTTGCTGATACCGGTAATACGGAAGCTGTTACCCAGACGAGACTGGATATTGGCGATGTTAATCACCTCTTCCTCTTTCACCAGCACTGCACGGCCATTGGCATCTTTCTTACCGCTGTCTTTGTACTCCACGAACAGGGTCGCCATCGGTTTACCGATGTTGTCCTTGGTGAAGTTAGACATGATGTTACCACCCGCGCTATCCAGCGAGATGTTAACCTGCGGCTGGTTGTATTCGTCCTGGCTGGAAGTGGAGTCAGTGATGTGGTCACCGGTCAGGATCACGCGTTTGTACAGCACAACAGGCTGACCTTCGCGGGTCTGTTTCACTTCGGAGTCACCCGGAATACGGCCTGCGGCGGCAGCGGACTGATCAACGTTGGAGTTAACCAGACGGAATTCCAGCGTTGCGGTCGCACCCAGAATCTCTTTCGCACGTGCGGTATCCTGGATACCTGGCAGTTCGACCACGATACGGTCAGCACCCTGGCGCTGTACCAGAGGCTCAGCCACACCCAGTTGGTTTACACGGTTACGCAGAATGTTGATGTTCTGCTGAACGGCGTATTCACGCGCTTCACTCAGACGCGCATCGGTCATCACCGCGCGCAGCTGGTTGCTGCCTGAAGAGGTGATCACCAGATCGCGGTGACGCTGAGACAGATAAGTTACAGCCTGATCGCGCGCCGCGCTGTCGCGGAACGTGATGCTCATACCGTAGTTATCTTCTTTACGTACGGTAGTGTACGCGATGCCTTTTTCACGCAGATCGCTACGCAGGCTGTCGATATTCTGTTCCTGCAGTTTGCCCAGCGCGGTATCCATATCCACTTCCATCAGGAAGTGAACGCCACCACGCAGGTCAAGACCGAGTTTCATTGGCTCTGCGTTCAGTGCAGCCAGCCAACGAGGGGTTGCAGGAGCAAGGTTAAGCGCCACGACATATTTATCACCCAGCACGCCCATCAGCGCTTCACGGGCGCGGAGCTGCGTGTCGGTGGTGTCGAAGCGAGCAAGAATTGCACCCTCTTCCAGAGCCACAGACTTAGCGGTAATTTTTTCTTCTTGTAACGTTTTCTGGACCTGGATCAGCGTTTGCTCACTGGCGGCGACACCGCGCGCGCCAGTGATTTGAACAGCCGGATCCTCACCATACAGGTTGGGAAGCGCGTACAGCAGGCCGACGAGAATCACGACGACCAGCATGATGTACTTCCACAAAGGATAACGGTTTAACACGGCAGTTCCCTTTGGGAAAAGTTGGGATTACAGCGCCTTCATAGTGCCTTTCGGCAGAACGGCAGCTACGAAGTCACGTTTGATAACCACTTCAGTGGTGTCGTTCAGCGCGATAGCAATGTAGCCGCTTTCAGCCACTTTGGTTACGCGACCAACCAGACCACCGTTGGTCAGCACTTCATCGCCTTTCGCGATGGAGTCCATCAGCTTTTTGTGCTCTTTGGTACGCTTTTGCTGTGGGCGCAGGATCATGAAGTAGAAGATCAGACCGAACACAACCAGCATCAGAATCAGAGACATCGGGCTGCCCTGCGCCGGAGCACCTGTTGCCGCTACCGCATCAGAAATAAAAAAGCTCATTCAAATTCCCTCATTATTAAAATTAATCAACGTTCAAAGGTGGAACGGTTCGACCCTGACGTTGGTAGAAATCGGTCACGAAGCTCTCTAATTTACCCTCTTCGATAGCCTTGCGTAAACCAGCCATTAAGCGCTGATAATAGCGAAGGTTATGAATGGTATTGAGACGCGCACCCAAAATCTCATTGCAACGATCGAGATGATGCAGATACGCGCGAGAATAATTGCGACAGGTATAGCAATCGCACTCGGCATCGAGCGGACTGGTGTCACTCTTATGCTTCGCGTTACGGATTTTCACCACGCCATCGGTAACAAACAGATGACCATTACGCGCGTTACGGGTTGGCATCACGCAGTCGAACATATCAATGCCGCGACGTACACCTTCAACCAGATCTTCTGGTTTACCCACACCCATCAGGTAACGGGGTTTATCTGCCGGGATTTGCGGGCAGACATGTTCCAGAATGCGATGCATGTCTGCCTTCGGCTCACCCACAGCCAAACCGCCGACAGCGTAGCCATCAAAACCTATCTCTACCAGACCTTTAACGGAGATATCACGTAAATCTTCGTAAACACTGCCCTGAATAATGCCGAACAGCGCATTTTTGTTCTCCAGGGAGTCAAAACGGTCGCGGCTACGCTTCGCCCAACGCAAAGACATCTCCATAGAGCGTTTAGCGTAATCCCAGTCGGCCGGATACGGTGTACATTCGTCGAAGATCATGACGATGTCAGAACCGAGATCGTACTGAATCTCCATCGATTTTTCTGGATCGAGGAAAATAGGATCGCCGTTGATCGGGTTACGGAAGTGTACGCCCTGCTCGGTGATCTTGCGAATATCACCCAGGCTGAAGACCTGGAAACCGCCGGAGTCGGTCAGGATTGGGCCTTTCCACTGCATGAAGTCGTGCAGGTCACCGTGGAGCTTCATGATCTCCTGACCCGGACGCAGCCACAGGTGGAAGGTGTTGCCGAGGATAATCTGTGCGCCAGTGGCTTCCACTTCTTCCGGCGTCATTCCTTTTACGGTGCCGTAGGTGCCCACAGGCATAAACGCGGGGGTTTCCACCACTCCGCGATCAAACACCAGGCGACCGCGACGCGCGCGGCCATCGGTGGTATCGAGTTCAAATTTCATTTTTTCTCCGACGTCAGAAAAACAGTCCAACGTTGTAAAACGGTGCCGCGGACTTATTCCCCGACACGCTCATTCAAAGCCTGCGGATTGTACGTGATAAACATCGCGTCCCCGTAGCTAAAAAAGCGATATTTTTGTTCTACCGCAGACTTGTAGGCATTCATCGTATGCTGATAACCCGCAAACGCGGACACCAGCATAATCAGCGTGGATTCAGGCAGATGGAAGTTGGTCACCAGCGCATCAATGACTTTGTACTGATAACCTGGGTAGATGAAGATCTGCGTATCGCCAAAGAACGGTTCGATAAGATCGTTCTTCGCGGCCTGTGCGGCGCTCTCAAGCGAACGCACAGAGGTAGTGCCGACGGCAATCACGCGGCTCCCTCTGCCTTTCGCCGCCAGAACAGCATCCACCACGTCCTGCGGTACTTCGGCATACTCGGAGTGCATGATGTGATCTTCGATGCTGTCCACGCGCACCGGCTGGAAGGTACCCGCGCCAACGTGCAGCGTCACGAACGCCATCTCAACGCCTTTTGCACGCAGTTTTTCCAGCAGCGGTTCATCAAAGTGCAGACCCGCGGTCGGCGCGGCGACTGCGCCAGGTTTCTGGCTATAGACAGTCTGGTACAGCTCGCGGTCGGCCTCTTCGTCCGGACGCTCAATGTACGGCGGCAACGGCATGTGGCCGATAGCATTCAGAATGTCGAGCACAGTACGCTCGTCATCGAATTCCACCTCGAACAGCGCGTCGTGGCGCGCGGTCATGGTCGCTTTGATGCTCTCGTCATCACCGAGCAGCAGTTCTGCACCCGGCTTGGGTGCTTTAGAGGCGCGAATATGTGCCAGAATACGTTTATCATCGAGCATACGTTCGACCAGCACTTCAATCTTGCCGCCGCTGGCTTTACGGCCGAACAGGCGCGCCGGGATCACGCGGGTATTGTTAAAGACCAGCAGATCGCCAGGGTTGAGCTTGTCGAGCAAATCGGTGAAAGTACCGTGCGTCAGCTCGCCCGTTGGCCCATCCAGTGACAGCAAACGACAGCTACTGCGCTCAGGCATTGGATAGTGAGCAATCAGGGATTCAGGTAGTTCAAAGGAGAAATCGGCGACGCGCATGACGTATACTCGTGACTTAAAAACAGGCGGCATAGTCTAGTGCTCACACCCTTTTGCTGCAACAACTAGCCACCCCCGGACAAATAAAACGCATGAATTTTCTCGCTCACCTGCATCTCGCACACCTCGCTGACAGCTCCCTTTCCGGTAATTTGCTGGCCGATTTCGTACGCGGTAACCCCGCTGAGAACTATTCCCCTGAGATCGTTGACGGTATTTTTATGCATCGCCGTATCGACGTGCTGACAGATAACTTGCCGGAAGTGACGGAAGCCAAAGCGTGGTTTCGCCCCGAAACGCGCCGGGTAGCGCCGATCACGCTTGATGTGATGTGGGATCATTTCCTGTCGCGCCACTGGGCACAACTCTCGCCGGAGTTGCCATTAACGGATTTTGTGCGCTATGCCCACCAGCAGGTGTCAATCATTTTGCCCGACTCGCCGCCGCGCTTTGTGAATCTGAATAACTACCTGTGGTCAGAACGCTGGCTGGAGCGCTATCGCGAGATGGATTTCATTCAGAATGTGTTAAATGGGATGGCCAGTCGCCGACCGCGCCTGGATGCACTACGCGACTCCTGGTATGACCTGGATGAACATTACGATGCGCTGGAGACCCGATTCTGGCAATTCTATCCGCGCATGATGGCGCAGGCGAAAAGCAAACAGCTCTGACAGAATTCGCATTGATAGGTAAAAGCTGGCGGAACGATTGTCACCACCTCTTTGTCTTATCCTGGAACACTCTCTATACTGGCTCGCGTTGCGTTCCAAATAACCTTAGTATCTACAGGAGAATCATATGGTTCTGGTAACTCGTCCGGCTCCGGATTTTACAGCTGCAGCAGTTCTGGGCAACGGTGAAATCGTTGAAAACTTCAACTTCAAACAGCACACCAACGGTAAAGCGACCGTTCTGTTCTTCTGGCCAATGGACTTCACTTTCGTTTGCCCATCTGAGCTGATCGCGTTCGACAAACGTTACGAAGAATTCCAGAAGCGTGGCGTAGAAGTTGTTGGCGTCTCCTTCGACTCTGAATTTGTACACAACGCATGGCGTAACACCCCTGTCGACAAAGGCGGCATCGGTGCGGTGAAATACGCAATGGTTGCGGACATCAAACGCGAAATCCAGCAGGCTTACGGTATCGAACATCCGGACGCTGGCGTTGCACTGCGTGGTTCTTTCCTGATCGACGCAAACGGCATCGTGCGTCACCAGGTTGTGAACGATCTGCCGCTGGGTCGTAACATCGACGAAATGCTGCGTATGGTTGACGCGCTGCAGTTCCACGAAGAGCACGGTGAAGTATGCCCGGCTCAGTGGGAAAAAGGTAAAGAAGGTATGGCTGCCTCTCCAGACGGCGTAGCGAAATACCTGTCTGAGAACGTATCCAGCCTGTAATCGGCACGGTTTACGAAAAAGGCCCGCTTATGCGGGCCTTTTGTTTTAGAACGCGAAGCACGAACACCCTAACACGCCCCAGAATGCCTGTTCATCGGAGACAGGTATATCCGACTGGCGCGCGATACCGTGCGCATGCCCATGCACGCCACAACTCCCGATGCACTGGTGCATCTGTACCACCGCGCCCACTTTACTGGCGGCTGGCGGTGCGGAGCGATAATGTCCGGGTACCTTCACCACTGGCGACCACTCTGGCACAACCGGAATTGGCGGTGGCGACAGTGGGCTGAAATGTCCGGCGGCATACACCACCTTGCCATCCACCACGGTCAGTACCGATTCAATACCTTTGATCTCCTCTTCCGGCACGCTGAAGTAGTCTTTCGACAGCACCACCAGGTCCGCCAGTTGCCCTTCTACCAGGCGACCTTTTTTACCCTGCTCGCTGGAAAACCACGCACTGCCTGCCGTCCACAGCTCAAGAGCTACGTCACGCGGCAGACGGTTATTGTCTTCATACATCGCAAGCCCACCCACGGTACGCCCGGATACCAGCCAGTAGAGCGCAGTCCACGGGTTATAGCTCGCCACGCGGGTCGCGTCCGTACCTAACCCAACCGGCACCTCCAGTTCCAGCATTTTCGCTACCGGCGGCGTATGCTTCACCGCCTCTTTGCCATAGCGGTCGACAAAGTACTCGCCCTGGAATGCCATGCGGTGCTGGACCGCAATCCCACCGCCCAACGCCTTAACGCGTTCGATATTGCGCTCGGTAATGGTTTCGGCATGGTCGAAGAACCAGTGCAGCCCGTTGAACGGGATATCGCGGTTCACTTTCTCGAACACATCCAGCATGCGACTGATGGATTCGTCGTAAGTCGCGTGCAAGCGGAACGGCCAGCGGTTTTCCACCAGATGACGCACCACACGCTCCAGTTCGTCTTCCATTCCTTCCGGCAGATCCGGACGCGGCTGAAGGAAATCCTCGAAATCCGCCGCCGAGAAGACCAGCATCTCACCGGCTCCGTTCGCGCGATAGAAATCCGTTCCCTGACCCGGCTTGAGCATATCTGTCCAGCGCTCAAAATCGTCCAGTTCCTGTTTTGGGCGCTGGGTAAAGAGGTTGTAAGCAATGCGCACAGTCATCTGCGCTTTGGCGTGCAGCTCAGCAATTACCTCGTAATCTTCCGGGTAGTTCTGGAAACCGCCCCCTGCATCAATTGCGCTGGTCAATCCCAGGCGGTTCAGCTCGCGCATAAACTGGCGCGTAGAGTTCACCTGCTGCTCAATCGGCAGTTTCGGCCCTTTCGCCAGTGTGGCGTAGAGGATCATTGCATTGGGTTTGGCGATCAGCATCCCGGTCGGGTTACCGTTGTTGTCGCGCACAATCTCGCCGCCCGGCGGGTTCGGGGTCTCTTTGGTATACCCGACAGCTTTCAAGGCTGCACGGTTGAGCAACGCGCGATCGTAGAGATGCAGCACAAATACCGGGGTGTCCGGCGCCGCCTCATTGAGTTCTTCGATGGTCGGCATTCGACGTTCAGCAAACTGAAACTCGCTCCAGCCGCCGACAACACGCACCCACTGTGGTGACGGCGTGCGGTCGGCCTGAACTTTAAGCATGCGCAACGCATCCGCCAGTGAAGGAACACCTTCCCAGCGCAGCTCCAGGTTGTAATTAAGCCCGCCGCGGATCAGGTGCAGGTGAGAATCGTTCAGGCCGGGGATTACCGTGCTTCCCTGTAAATCGACGATCTGCGTTCCCTGCGTCGCATAACTCATGATGCGATCGTGATTACCCGTAGCAAGGATCTTGCCGTTGGCGATCGCTACCGCCTCGGTAAGCGGATTCTCACGATCGAGTGTATGGATCTTACCCTTAGTTAAGATCAGTGTGGCAGTTTGAGACATAACGTACTCCTTTCGGCCGAATCAGGCTTTTTTTAGCCATCCGGCAAACAGACGGGTCACGATGGGCATCCACAGCCAGACCACCAGCGCGACCACACAGGCATCGTTAATCAAATGCAGCAGCAATGAGCCTTTCAGGCCAGGAAGCAGCGCGCCAGTCACTTGTGGTACCAGATTGGTGCTGGGAAAGATCACCAGGAGCGTGATCAGAAACTGTTTCCACTGTTTTGGCTTACGTACGTGTGTCTCCGGTGGCGTAAACCAGAACGCAGGTTCCGTACGCACTTCGGTTTTGTCGCCTTCCGCCAGCAGCGGTTCAATCTCTTTCACCAGCGCATTGCGGGTATCAGACTGAGTCCACTCATAGAGGTGTTCGAGGGTGTCGAAGCGGATAATCACCGTCCACAGGTTTTGCCCTTCGGACGGGCGGATCACGTTCGCGCCCAGATGGCCGGGAAATTCCGCCGCGATGGGCATGATCCTGCCAAGCCACTGTTCGTAGTGCTCAGCCTGTCCCGGAAGTAACGTGTGAGTAATCACCAGCGTCACATGTGATGTTTGCGCCATAAAAGCTCCCTGGTCATTGATGGGCGGGAGAACCCCGCCCTGAAAGGTTTACGCTTTACGTTCTGGCGCGCCATGAACGAGGGTGTAGGCATAATCAACGCCCATGCCATAAGCCCCGCTGTGCTCGCGAACCAGGTCCATTACCGCGTCGTAAGTGCCTTTGCGGGACCAGTCGCGCTGGTACTCAAGCAACACCTGCTGCCAGGTCACCGGTACGGCCCCGGCCTGAACCATACGGTCAATCGCTCGTTCGTGCGCATCAACGGATGTACCGCCGGACGTATCGGTTACCACGTACACTTCGAAGCCTTCGTCGAGCGCCATCAGCGCCGGGAAAGTCAGGCAAACCTCGGTCCACAGGGCTGAGATGATAAGTTTCTTACGGCCCGTTGCTTTAACTGCCGCAACAAACGCATCGTCTTCCCAGGAGTTCATCGAGGTACGTTCAATGGGTTTGACATCCGGATGAACCGCCAGCAATTCTGGCCAGATATAGCCGCTGAAGCTTTTCGTTTCGACCGACGTGTAGATAACAGGAACATCAAAAATTTTGCCGGCTTTCGCCAGTGCTACCGTATTATTCTTCAGCAATTGACGGTCAATATTAGCGACACCAAAGGACATTTGCGGTTGGTGATCGATAAAAATCAGTGCGGAATTGGATGGGTCAATCAGTTCACGAATAGACATAAAAGTACCTTTTAAACAATGGGTTAAAAGTAAACATTCGGTGTGCTATATGAGAAAGGGCCCTGACTGATAAAGCAAATTGAGTATAGCGAGAATTGACTGAGCGAATAGTAAAGATATTTGTCCCCTCTGTTGAATAAAACCGAACAACACAGGGAAATATTCTGCAACCCGTACACCGTACCGGTTGCAGACAGAGATTAATTACCGAACCAGATGGAAGCAGAAATTGCAGGTAATGAGAGTATGCCTTCCTGAAGAGTCCCTTTACCCTCCTTACATTGCCACGCCTTCACGTGCAGCAATGGGGAGTCATCCAGCACCACTTCACAGGCCTCACCCCGGTTAATCGCCACCAGCACGCGCTGCTGGTTATAAACACGGACAAACACCACCACGTTGTCGTGGGCGTACAGCACCTGGCATCCGCCATAGCGTAATGCCTGGTGCTGTTTACGTAACTTCGCCAACCGCTGATAAAGGCTGAACAGCACCTTGTCCTGTTTCGCTGGCTGCCACGGGAAGGTTTTGCGGCAGAAGGGATCATTGTTACCGTCCAACCCTACTTCATCACCGTAGTAAATACAGGGTACGCCTGGCCATGTGAAGAGCCAGGTGACGGCCAGCGGCAGACGCGCCACATCCTTGCCAAGCAGGGATTTAAAGCGCGCCGTATCGTGGCTATCCAGCTGATTAAACATTCTCAGTTGCTGCTGATGCGACAGACCGGCGCGGTAGTTATCCATCCACGCCATACAAGTTTCGGCATCAATGTGATTCGGATCGTAGGAGATATCGGTATTCGCGAGGAATCCCCACAGCGGGAAGGTAAAGCCACGATAGTTCATCGCCGCATCTTCCGCATCGGCCTGCAGCCACTGGCGCGCATCGCCAAAATGTTCGCCAAATACAAATGCCTCTGGCTGAGCCACTTTTGCAGAGCGGGTAATACCCGCGACGTGTTGAATATTGTTCCGCGCCCCGCCCGCTTCGCCCAGCATGTGCACCACATCCAGGCGCCAGCCATCCATATTCCACGGTGCTTTCAGCCAGTGGCGCACAATGCTGTCTTCACCGCCGTAGATTTCATCGATCAGAGAAGGTGACTGGAAATCCAGCTTTGGCAGGCTCGGATAACCCAGCCAGTCCAGCGCACGTCCCTCCTCATTAAAGCTATACCAGCTTCTCTGCGGTGAATCCGGGTTATGGCATGCTCCGCTCATCGACTGATTATGACGGTCAAACCACGCGTGTGAATCTCCGCTGTGGTTAAACACACCGTCCAGAATCAGGCGCATACCTTCATTTCTGGTGTTCTGCCGCAGGCGCAATAACGCTTCGTCGCCGCCAAACTGCGCGTCAACGTGGCGATAATCTTCGGTATCGTATTTGTGTACGCTCGGAGCTTTAAACACCGGGTTGAGATACAGCGCCGTCACGCCGAGCTTTTTCAGGTACGGCAACTTTTCGCTGATACCGTCGAGATCGCCGCCGTAGAACGTCGAACCGCCCGCCTGCGCGGTCAGTGGTTCATCCCACGCTTTCAGGATAATGTCATGGCCTGCGGCATGGTGGTGATAGATCTTATCCTGGTCAGCAGTGCGTTTTTCACTGCGGGCAAAGCGATCCGGGAAAATCTGGTAAAAGACCTGATCGTTAACCCATTGCGGTCCGTTATCCGGGTAATCAACGGCAAACTGCTCAAGACGGGCCGGAGGGAAACGGCTAAACCCCTGCGGGGTAAACCACAGCTGACGGTTGTTCCACAGCAGTTTGAAACTGTAGCGCCGGCGTGACTGCCCGCTGCGCAAGTCGATATTTGCCCGCCAGGCCGTGATCCCCGGCTGCGGCTGGCTACGCTGTTTGTGCATTTTCAGCGCGGTCTCTTCGTTATCAATTTCGGCGCGGAGCGTTACGCGTTCAGGCTGATTTTCCCCCGTCAGCCAGAGCGTAATCACAAGGTTGTCTTTGTTTTGCTTAACAAATGGGGCAACCGGAAGGTGCCAGGCGTTTAACATCACGAATCCCCTTTGATGAAATTGACGTCACCTTGCCACAGGGTGGTTAAGGTTAGCTCATCATGATGCGGTTTATTGGGGGAGGAGGATGGGGGAGGAGAAAAAATGCCCGACATCGTCGGGCATTAACATTACTGTGCTTCCGCCAGCTGACGGTCACGGCGGCATTTAAACATCCAGCCAACCAGTAGCAGGACGATCCACGCGAAGCCGACGTATAAGGAAATACGGGTATCCGGGTGGTAGCCAATCAGGGCGATGATAAAGACCAGGAAGAGCAGGCCAACCACGGTCGTTGCCACACCGCCCGGCACTTTGAACTTCAGTGCTTTCACCCCATCCGGAGACAGACGACGGCGGAATGCAATCTGTGACAGCAGGATCATAATCCACACCCACACCGTCGCGAAGGTCGCCAGCGATGCAATCACCAGGAAGACGTTTTCCGGCATGATGTAATTCAGGTAAACCGAGAACAGCAGTGCGACGGTCATCACCACCACGGTGACCCACGGCGTACCGCGGCGTGAAGTTTTGGCAAATATCTTTGGCGCACTGCCCTGCTCCGCCATGCCGTGCAGCATACGCCCCACGCCAAAGACGTCACTGTTGATCGCGGAAAGCGACGCTGTCAGCACCACAAAGTTCAGAATACTGGCAGCAAACGCAATGCCCATATGCTGGAAGGTCAGTACAAACGGGCTACCGTTAGTGCCCACCTGGTTCCAAGGGTAGATGGACATGATCACGAACAGCGTACCCACATAGAACACCAGAATACGCATCGGCACCGAGTTGATGGCGCGCGGAATCGACTTCTCCGGGTCTTTCGCTTCCCCGGCAGTGATACCGATAATCTCAATACCGCCGTAGGCAAACATCACCATCTGGAGCGACATCACCATGCCGAGCCAGCCATTACTGAAGAAACCGCCGTTGCTCCAGAGGTTATGGATACCGGTCGGCTGACCGCCGTTACCAATCCCCCAGATGATGATCCCAAAACCGGCGACAATCATGATGATGATGGTGGCGACCTTAAAGAAAGAGAACCAGAACTCCAGTTCACCGAAGACTTTCACGCTCATCAGGTTAACCGCGCAGATGATCAGCACCACGCTCAGCACCCAAATCCAGTGCGGTACCGCCGGGAACCAGACCCCCATATAGATACCAAACGCGGTCACATCGGCAATCGCCACAATCAGGATTTCAAAGCAATAGGTCCAGCCGGTAATAAACCCGGCCAGCGGACCTAAGTTTTCCTGCGCGTAACGGGAGAACGAACTGGCTGACGGATTGTGAACCGACATCTCCCCGAGGGCACGCATGATGATATAGGCCGCCACACCGCCGATTATGTAGGCCAACAGAACGCTTGGACCGGCCATTTTAATGGCATCTGCCGAGCCATAAAAAAGACCGGTACCGATAGCGGAGCCCAGCGCCATAAAGCGGATGTGGCGCGTGCTGAGTCCACGTTTAAGTTTGTTAGTGCTTTCCATTTAAATCTTGCCATTCAACACGAAAAAAACAAAAAACCACGGGGCCTTAAGCCCCGTGGTTAAACAGTTTGTTGCCGTTGATTAATGGGCGTTCGATGCGACCTGACGCCCTGCAGCACGATCCCAGATAACCGCCAGAACCAATGCAACAACGGTAGGCATCAGCCAGGCCAGGCCTTGTTCGGACAGCGGCAGACGCTGTGTCCAGGCTGGCAAAATTTCTGCGAAAGCTGATGCTTTAATCCCGTCAAGGATACCAAAAATCAGGCTGATAAACATGGCTGGCGCAATAATTCGTGAGGAGTTATTCCACCACGGGCGAGTAAAGCTCAGTACCACCAGCACGATACACGGCGGGTAGATAGCCGTCAGCACCGGAATAGAGACCTGAATCAGGTGGCTCAGACCGAGGTTGGACACCGCCATGGAGAAAATGCCGAGAATAAACACCAGAGTGCGGTAAGAGAGCGGCAGATACTGCGCAAAGAACTCAGCACAGGCACAGGTCAGGCCAACGGCGGTCACCAGACATGCCAGGAAGATGAGCGCTGCCAGCAGCATACTGCCCGCACCGCCGAAGGTGTGCTGAACATAAGCATGCAGAATAGCCGCGCCATTCGCGTTTTGATCAACCAGCATGGCGCTATCGGAACCCAGACGGAACAGCGCCAGATAGAGCAGCGTCAGGCCCACACCGGCCATCAGGCCAGCCCAGATGGTGTAGCGGGTCAGCAGACGTGCTTCGGTCACACCACGGGAACGCGCGGCGTTAACGATGACGATACCAAACACCATTGCGCCCAGCGTATCCATCGTCAGGTAGCCGTTCACAAAGCCGTTGGAGAATGCGGCATTTTTGTAGGCATCCATGGCGTCGCTAATCGGACCTGCCGGCCAGACAATCGCCGCAACCGCCAGCACAATCAACGCCACAATTTTCAGCGGAGCCAGGAAGTTACCGACGGTATCCAGCAGCTTGCCCGGATAGAGAGAAACCAGAATCACAATCGCGAAGTAGATCAGGCTGTAGATAAACAGCGGCATCGCGCCGTCACCGGTCAGAGGAGCAATGCCCACTTCGAAGGAAACGGTCGCCGTGCGCGGGGTCGCAAACAGTGGGCCCACGGCCAGATAGCAGACGGTTGCCAGCAGAACACCCGCCACTTTGCCGATCGGGGTGCTGAGGCTATCAACACCGCCACCCACTTTCGCCAGGGCGATAACGGTCAGTACCGGTAAACCCACAGCAGTAATCAGGAAACCAAATGCGGCAGTCCAGACGTGTTCACCCGCCTGTAAACCAACCATTGGAGGGAAAATGATGTTGCCTGCGCCAACGAACAGCGCAAATGTCATAAAGCCCAGCGCGATGATGTCACGCGATTTTAAGTGATGGGTCATAAAACCTTACTGCCTGTGGATGTGGTGTTGAAAACATTGAGCTTTTCGATTTCCCTGGTGGGAAGATACAGCCGAAAAATTGCTCAATTTCAGCGGGAAATGCTCCCGTCCTGGCGTGGAGAAGAATAGTTTTTCGATTTACCACGCAAATACAGTCGGTCTGACAGTATCTGGGGCGCAATTTAAACGCTTATAACGTTTAAAGGCAAGGTGGGATCGCAAAACCAGAACAATATGCCACCATGAAAAAACACACCAGCATAATACGCTAATTATCAGAAAAACCCATGGCTAATCATGCGAACAAAAAACAGTCAGCCGTATAAAATTCATTCGCGTTTCGTTTGACTGCAAAGCAAACGGGCCAGCAAACGCTGACCCGTGGAAAGGTAAAATGACACACCCGTTATCAGGCGATCTTTTTGGCAATTAATCGTTCCGGGATCACGAAACTAAAGCGGGTTCCCTTACCCAGGGTACTCTGAATATCGAGGCGGCTTTCATGGTGATTGACGGCATGTTTTACAATCGCCAGCCCCAGACCGCTTCCCCCTGTCTGTCGCGATCGCGCCTTATCCACGCGATAGAAACGTTCGGTCAGACGCGGGATGTGCTCCGGAGCAATCCCCGGACCATTATCCTCGACGCTAAATTCAGCGCCCGTAGGGGTATGTTGCCAGCGCACCACGATCTCCGTCCCTTCCGGCGTATGATTCACCGCGTTATACACCAGGTTGGAAATGGCGCTGCGCAACTCATCTTCACTGCCCAGAACCTTCAGCGTATTGTCGACCTCAAAAGTCAGGTGGTGCTTTTTATGGCTTAGCGTCTGTGCTTCACGCTCCACCACCCGCAGCATCATGGGGACATCAATGGTGTCATTCAGCGCAAGCGTTGGCGCCGCTTCAATCTTTGAGAGCGTCAACAGCTGTTTCACCAGACCTTCCATACGGTGCGTTTGCTCGCGCATGGTGTGCAGCGCTTTTTCACGTGGCGCACCTTCAAGCGTTTGCTCCTGCATCATCTCCAGGTACCCCTGCAGTACGGTCAACGGGGTGCGTAATTCGTGGCTCACGTTCGCGAAGAAGTTGCGTCGCGCGCCTTCCAGCTGGTGCATCTGGGTGACATCGCGCGCCACCATCAGCCACTGCCGATCGCTGTAGGGCATCACGCGGATTTCCAGATGGCGACCATTATTGAGTTTCAGATTATGCGGACCGGTAAAATCACGCTTTTTTAGATACTGCGCAAACTCAGGATAACGCAGAAGGTTGAGGATATTCTGGCCATTATCATCCGGCCAGCGCAACCCCAGCAACTGTTGCGCAAGACCATTACACCAGAAGATTGTCCCTTCTTCGGTCGTCAGAATGACCGCATCCGGTAGCGACTCCGCCCCGCTGCGAAAACGCTTGATCAGGCTTCCCAGTTCGCGGCGGCGCTTTTTATTACGCATCTGCATCTGATGCAAACCGTAAAGCAGCGGTTCCCAACTGCCGCTTCCCGGCGGCGGTGTCATACTTCGGTCAACCCATAGCCACCAGGAGAGGCGTAACAGGTTCCAGAAATGCCAGATCAGCAGCCCGGTGACCGAGGCCAGCAGAAACCACGGCAGATGTCCAAGAAAGGCCCCCAGAATGAAGGCCGGAATACAACATAAGATCAGTTCAAAGACGAGCCTTTTCCATGACAGACGTTCCAGCACGCGTCACACTCCTGTCATTGTTCAGAAACGGGTAGAAAAACGATAACCCGTGCCGCGGACCGTCTGCACCATGCGATCGTGGCCGCTCAGTTCCAGCGCTTTTCGCAGGCGGCGGATATGGACGTCAACCGTCCGGTCTTCGACATACACGTTAGTTCCCCAGACGTTATTCAGCAACTGTTCGCGGCTGTAAACGCGTTCCGGGTGAGTCATAAAGAAGTGCAGAAGTTTAAATTCGGTAGGCCCCATGTCGAGTGGGTTTTCGCCCGTCATGACGCGGTGTGAGGTCGGGTCAAGGCTCAGCCCCTGCATCTCAATCACCTCTTCCACTGCCATCGGTGAAATGCGGCGCATTACGGCTTTGATACGAGCAACCAGCTCTTTCGGGGAGAACGGCTTGGTAATGTAATCATCGGCACCCGTTTCAAGCCCACGCACGCGATCCTCTTCTTCACCACGTGCCGTCAGCATGACAACGGGGATATCGCGGGTCATCGCTTCACGTTTAATGTGTTTGATAAACTGCAGTCCAGAGCCGCCAGGCAACATCCAGTCGAGCAGAATCAGATCGGGCCAGGGCTCATTCAACTGGTTCACCGCGCTGTCATAATCTTCCGCTTCAACCGGCTGGAAGCCATTTTGTTCGAGCACGAAGCACACCATTTCACGAATTGGAGCTTCATCTTCTACGACCAGAATACGTCTCGCCATACTTTGCCCTGTCTTATCTTATTTAAGTTACAAGTTTGTAATGCGGCGTCATTATGCGTCAGATTTATGACAGATTTATGAAAAACCTTACCACTATAAATGGCAAACTGTTGTTTTATTACAGCGGTTATTTTCTGCCCCTGAATGTTTATAATCGCCAACATCTTTTTTCGCCACGGATCTCCTATGCGCATACTTCACACTTCGGACTGGCATCTGGGTCAAAACTTTTACAGCAAAAGCAGGGCAGCTGAGCATGAAGCGTTCCTGAACTGGCTGCTGGATACGGCTCGATCGCGCGAAGTGGATGCGATTATTGTCGCGGGTGACATTTTCGACACCGGCTCGCCGCCAAGCTATGCGCGTGAGCTGTACAACCGCTTCGTGGTAAATCTGCAGCAAACAGGCTGCCATCTGGTGATTGTCGCCGGTAATCACGACTCCGTCGCCACGCTGAATGAATCCCGCGACATCCTGGCCTTCCTGAACACTACCGTGGTGGCCAGTGCCGGGCATGCGCCGCAGATCCTGAAAAAACGTGACGGTACACCGGGGGCGGTGCTGTGCCCGGTTCCCTTCCTGCGCCCACGCGATATCGTGCAGAGCCAGGCCGGGATGTCCGGCGGAGAAAAACAGCAGCATCTGTTGCAGAGCATCACTGACTATTATCACCAACAATATACCGATGCCTGTACCTTGCGCGGCGAACAGCTTATTCCGGTGATTGCAACCGGGCATCTCACCACCGTCGGAGCCAGTAAAAGTGACGCCGTACGTGACATCTATATTGGTACGCTGGATGCGTTCCCGGCGCAAAATTTCCCGCCTGCCGACTACATTGCGCTTGGGCATATTCACCGCGCACAGATCATTGGTGGCTGCGAACACATTCGCTATTGTGGCTCGCCCATTTCGCTGAGTTTTGATGAGACAGGTAAAGCCAAATCTGTGCATCTGGTGAGTTTTAACGGAGGTAAACTCAGCGCCGTCGAAACGCTGGAAGTCCCTGTTACCCAGCCGCTGGCGGTGCTGAAGGGTGACCTTGATGCCATCACCTCCCAGCTTGAACAGTGGCGTGGCACTGCGCTTAATCCCCCCGTCTGGCTGGATATCGAAATCACGACAGACGACTATCTGCATGATATGCAGCGAAAAATTCAGGCGCTGACGGAAGATCTTCCTGTCGAGGTTTTACTGGTACGCCGTAGTCGCGAGCAGCGCGAAAAAATCCTGCTGAGTGCTCAGCGCGAAACGCTGAGTGAACTTAAAGTCGAAGAGGTTTTTGAACGCCGACTGGCCCAGGAAGAGATGGACGATGCAAAACGCGCCCGGCTGAACGAGCTGTTCGCCCATACGCTCCACGCGCTGAATAACGAGGAAGAGAACGCATGAAAATCCTGAGCCTGCGTCTGAAAAACCTCAACTCACTCAAGGGCGAGTGGAAAATTGACTTTACCGCTGAGCCCTTTGCCAGCAACGGGCTGTTTGCCATTACCGGTGCGACCGGTGCAGGCAAGACCACCCTGCTCGACGCCATCTGTCTGGCGCTCTATCACGAAACGCCGCGTCTGCAAAAAGTGTCTCAGGCGCAAAACGATCTGATGACGCGTGATACCGCCGAGTGTCTGGCCGAGGTTGAGTTTGAAGTAAAAGGTACCGCCTACCGCGCCTTCTGGAGCCAGAACCGGGCGCGTAATCAGCCAGACGGGAACCTGCAGGCACCGCGTGTGGAACTGGCTCGCTGCGAAGATGGCAAGATTCTCGCCGACAAAGTGACAGATAAACTGGAGCAAACCGCCGCGCTCACCGGGCTGGACTATGACCGATTTACCCGTTCAATGCTGCTCTCTCAGGGGCAGTTTGCCGCTTTCCTCAATGCCAAGCCGAGCGATCGCGCAGAGCTGCTGGAAGAACTGACCGGAACCGAGATCTATGGCCAGATTTCCGCCAGGATATTTGAGAAACACAAAGCCGCCCGAAACGTACTTGAAATGCGCGAGGCACAGGCAGCGGGTGTGGTGCTGTTGAGCGAAGAGCAACAGCAGCAGTTACAGCAGAGTTTGCAGGCACTTACTGACGAAGAGAAAACACTGCTGGCACAGCAACAGCGCCAGCAGAAAGATTATCAGTGGCTTACACGCCATGATGAGCTTCTTCGCGAGCAACAGCGCGTAAGCGTGTTACAACAGCAGGCACAGCAGGCGCTGACCGACGCCGCGCCTGGCCTGGCAAAGCTCCAGCTTGCTCAACCCGCCGCTCAGCTTCGACCGCTTTGGGAACACCAGCAAGAGCAAGCCTCGCGTCTGGCTCAAACCCAGCAGCGAATTATCGAAGTAAATACTCGCTTACAAGATAAAACCGCGCTGCGCTCGCGTATCCGTAATACCGCCATTCATACCCATGAGCAGTTGCAGACTGAATTAACGGTATTGACGCAGTGGCAGGCAGAACATGATCGATTCCGCTTATGGGGACAGGAAATGGCAGGCTGGCGAGCGCACTTCGCTCAGCTTGGCCGTGATAAAAATCAGCTTACTGCCCTGACCGCCCGCCTCACTGAATTACGCCATAAACGGGCCGCCCTGCCGGAAACAACCCTGACGCTGACGGTGGATGAGGTTGCAGTAGCGATGGAACAACAGGCGCAGTCACGAACGATGCGTCAACGTCTGACCTCGCTCCATGCCCGCTATCAGCCGCTACAAAAACGCCTGCACCAGAACGGTGAAAGCATGCAGAAGGCCCTGGCTGAGCAGGTAAAACTCAATGAAACATTGACGCTACGTCGCCTGCAATACAAAGAGAAAAACCAGCACTATCTGGACCTGAAAGCCCTGTGTGAACGTGAAGCGACGATTAAAGATCTGGAAAGCTATCGTTCTCAGCTTGAGGCAGGCAAACCCTGTCCACTGTGCGGCTCCAGCGAACATCCCGCCGTGGAGAAATATCAAGCGCTTGAACTCACTGATAATCAGCGCCGCCGTGATGCCCTGGAAAAAGAGGTCGCCTCGCTAAAAGAGGAAGGGCTGCTGGTTCTGGGCCAGGTTAATGCCCTGACTCAACAGATCCAGCGCGAGACAGGCGAAGCGCAGACACTCTCTCAGGAAGAGCAAGCGCTCACTAAAGAGTGGCAGGAGGTTTGCGCGGCATTAAATATTTCGCTGAATATTCAGGAAGATATTGCCATCTGGATGAGCGAACAGGAGCACTATGAACGCCAGCTTTATCAGCTCAGCCAGCGTCTGACGCTGCAAAACCAGCTCAACGAAATGGAAGAGCAGGAACGCCAGTACCAGCAGCAACTGGCGACAACGCGTCAGGGGCTGGAAAGCGCCCTGGCCGCACTTTCACTCAGCGTACCTGAAGAAGGTACAGAGGCCGCCTGGCTGAACACCCGTGAAACGGAGTTCGCACAGTGGCAGGAAAAACAGACACAGCAGGGTGCGATTCAGGAACGTATAAACGCCCTGAAGCCACTGCTTGACGCACTTCCGGTCACCAACAGTGAAGAGACCGAACCCGCCATTCCTGACAACTGGCGCGCAATCCACGACGAATGCGTGTCTCTGCAGAGCCAACTGGCGGCACACCGGCAGCAGGAAACGCTGGAGCGTGAGCGCCTGCAGCAATCGCAGGTGCAATTCACCCAGGCCCTGTCGGCAAGCTGTTTTGCCGATCAAGATGCGTTCCTTGCCGCTCTGCTGGATGAGAACATGCTCCAACACCTCAATCATCTGAAGCAATCGCTGGAAAACCAGATACAGCAGGCAGCCGCCTTGTCCGGACAGGCAAACCAACAGTTGCAGGCGCACCAGGCGCTGCGGCCAGAAGGGCTCGACGCCGATGCACCAGGCCTGCAGATCCAGCTCCAGCAACTGACGCAGCAGCTTCGTGAGAACACCACGCGGCAGGGAGAGATCCGCCAGCAGCTTAAGCAGGATAGCGATAACCGCCTGCACCAACTGGCTTTAATGCAGCAAATTGAAGAGGCCAGCCGTCTGGCAGACGACTGGGGGTACCTGAATGCGCTTATCGGCTCCAGTACCGGCGACAAGTTCCGCAAGTTCGCCCAGGGGCTGACGCTGGATAATCTTGTCTGGCTTGCTAACCAGCAACTTAACCGCCTGCACGGGCGTTATCTGCTCCAGCGCAAAGCCAGCGATGCTCTGGAGCTGGAAGTGGTCGATACCTGGCAGGCGGATGCCGTGCGCGACACCCGTACGCTCTCTGGTGGCGAAAGTTTCCTGGTCAGCCTGGCGCTGGCGCTGGCACTTTCCGATCTGGTGAGTCACAAAACGCGGATCGACTCGCTGTTCCTGGATGAAGGGTTCGGCACGCTCGACAGCGAAACGCTGGATACCGCGCTGGATGCCCTCGACGCGCTGAACGCCACCGGGAAAACTATCGGTGTCATCAGCCACGTCGAGGCGATGAAAGAGCGTATTCCGGTGCAGATTAAAGTGAAAAAGATCAACGGGCTGGGATACAGCAGGCTGGATAAAGAGTATGCGGTGGAGTGAATGGGGGGCGGTGCGGTCTGGTGCCCTCACCCTGACCCTCTCCCACAGGGAGAGGGAATAAACACTCTTTGCTTTTATTCCGGCCACAACCATGCCGCGCCGCGCACGCCGCTGGAATCACCGTGCAGCGCTTTGCGGATCGGGGTTTCACACTCGCCGCCAAACACCCACTGTTTCACCAGATTCGGGACCGTGCTGTACAGGCGGTCGACGTTGCTCATGCCGCCGCCGAGCACAATCACGTCCGGGTCGAGAATATTCACCACGTGCGCCAGCGATTTCGCCAGGCGCATTTCGTAGCGGCGGAGCGCCAGTTCAGCTACCGAATCCTGTTCTTCGACCAGACGCATGATCTCGCTCCCTTTGAGCGGCTGACCACTCAGACGGTGGTAATCGGTCGCAAAACCGGTACCGGAGATAAACGTCTCAATACAACCTTGCTTGCCGCAATAGCACGGTACTTCAGCGCGATATTTAAGCTCATCTTCATCCATCCACGGCAGTGGGTTGTGTCCCCACTCGCCCGCCGTACCGTTACCCCCGATATGGGCACGCCCGCCTAAGGCCACGCCTGCTCCGCAGCCGGTACCGATGATGACGGCAAAAACGGTATGGGCACCGGCAGCCGCGCCGTCAATCGCTTCTGAAACCGCCAGACAGTTAGCGTCGTTGGCCAGACGCACTTCGCGTTTCAGACGCGCGCTCAAATCTTTATCAAAAGGCTGACCGTTTAGCCACGTCGAGTTGGCATTTTTAACCACCCCGGTATAAGGCGAGATCGACCCCGGGATCCCCATTCCGACGGAGCCGGTTTGTCCTGTCGCCTGCTCTGCCATTTCAACCAGTCTCGCGATCGTCTCGATAGTCTGGTGATAATCATCGCGCGGCGTAGGCAGACGGTGGCGGAACAGCTGTTCCCCCTGCTCGCTCAGTGCGATGACTTCTGTTTTGGTGCCGCCCAAATCAATCCCAATACGCACAAGACTCTCCTCATTATTTTGATTATCAACAGAGTAGAAGCACGCTTCCCGATTAGCAATGCAAGCGATGCGACAATTCGTTATCATGCCCGCTGATTTAACGACAAGGCCGTGGAAATTATCATGCTGTGGTTCAAAAATTTGATGGTTTACCGTCTCAGCCGCGACGTTTCGCTGCGTGCAGAAGAGATGGAAAAACAGTTAGCCGCTTACACCTTTTCCCCTTGCGGTAGCCAGGATATGGCAAAAACCGGTTGGGTTCCGCCAATGGGTTCACAAAGCGATGCACTGACCCACGCCAGCAGCACGGGTCAAATCATCGTCTGCGCCCGTAAAGAAGAGAAAATTCTGCCAACGCCGGTGGTTAAACAGGCGCTCGAAGCGAAGATCTTCAAGCTGGAAGCCGAACAGGGTCGCAAGCTGAAGAAAACCGAAAAAGATTCGCTGAAAGACGAAGTTCTGCACTCTCTGCTGCCGCGCGCCTTTAGCCGCTTCAGCCAGACCATGATGTGGATCGATACCGTTAACGGGCTGATTATGGTGGACTGCGCCAGCGCCAAAAAAGCAGAAGATACGCTGGCTCTGCTGCGCAAAAGCATCGGCTCTCTGCCGGTCGTACCGTTGGCGCTGGAAACGCCAATCGAGCTGACCCTGACCGAGTGGGTACGCAGCGGTGCTGCCGCGCAAGGTTTCCAGATCCTCGATGAGGCCGAGCTGAAAGCCCTGCTGGAAGATGGCGGCGTGATCCGCGCGAAGAAACAGGATCTGGTGAGCGACGAGATTGCCGTACACATCGAAGCGGGCAAAGTGGTGACCAAACTGGCGCTCGACTGGCAGCAGCGGATTCAGTTTATGATGTGCGATGACGGTTCCGTGAAACGTCTGAAGTTCTGCGATGAACTGCGCGATCAGAATGAAGACATCGACCGGGAAGATTACGCCCAGCGTTTTGACGCGGACTTCATCCTGATGACCGGGGAACTGGCCGCGTTGATTCAGAATCTGGTGGAAGGTCTCGGCGGCGAAGCGCAAAGATAACAGGCAAAGCGTAGGCCGGGTAAGCGTTAGCGCCACCCGGCTTATTTTTTATTTCAGATAGCGGCACAGATAAGAGGTCGGTTCAGCAACCTGCAGATGGAACTCGCTGTGGCCAGGAACGTTGAAAACTTGCCCGGCTGCGTAAACTTTCCATTCCGTTTCACCCGGCAGTAGGACGTTGAGCGCACCGCTAACGACCGTCATCTCTTCCGCTTCGGCCGTACCAAAAGTGTATTCCCCTTCGGCCATGACACCGACACTGGCGCGGCCAGTGCTGCTGCTGGTAAAACCAATGGATTTCACTTTACCGGAAAAGTATTCGTTACTTTGAAGCATGAACTGGCCCTTATATTTTTAGATAAAAATTCACTATAGGGGCCATGCTCATCACCTGTCACGCAAAATCATTACGTCAGAAGCTCTGAAGCCAGGCGAGCCATCAGAACATTGGATAACAGCACCGGCACATCCAGCGCCTTCTGCAGTAAATCGCGATGATGCTGGTGGAAGCCAAGACAGTCCAGGATCAACACATCCGCCCCTCTCTCCAGCAACTCACGTCCGGCCTCAATCAGTGCGGCATCGCTATCCCAGAAAGGATTTGCCAGCGCATATAAGGGCACTTTTTCAAGCACGTGCCACTTTGCCTCCTGGTTGTCCATCAACTCTTCAATCGGGACGATGACCCCCACCTGATGACCATCAACAATTGAGGCCACCAGCGGCGGGATGATGCGCATCGGCTCCAGCAGAATCGCATTACGCGCCGTGAGACCTTTAATGGGTGCGGTACTCATCAGCAAAATAACGTCATAACCTTGATTATCGAGCACTTCTATCACCCCTTGCAGCGAGCGCTCGATTTTCTGACGCGAAACATGCGCCAGTTTACCGTCACTTAATAACGTCGCCAGGGGATCCTCCCCCGCCTCGACAGCGTAGTCCTCCATGACCTCTTCCCGACTCATCTTCCCCAGCAGGCTAAGATGCGTTATCTGTTGTTCAGAGACATGCTCGGTTAAGAGCGGTAACACTTCGCTTACAGGGACCACACCAATGGTGAGGATCGCCAACGTCGCCTTCATCTTTATCGCCTTCCATTACTACAACATCGTGCACACAGGTACAGGCTCACTACGCTGCACAGTTCATTTTTTCAACAAAACAGCACCAAGCGTAGCAGGTGATCTTCACATCGAAATGTAAAGATCGACCGTCAATATCGGAGTTACTTGTAATAACTAAATATTAACTCCTGCTTAACTTTCTCGATGAGTAAAAAGTGTGATTCAGGCACGATCCTGGAGCGTTTAGGAAAACGGTCAGGTTATATCAGGATCTTCGTAGCGCCGTTTCGCATCCAGCGCTTCCTGTTCAGTCTCGTGTTCACTGATCAGCGAGTCTGGTTTAGGGTGATCGGCACGCAGTTGATACCAGGTAACAGTATGACCCGTATGGCCTTTTTCAACGGTAATAATGCGCGCTTCACGCGGATAGGGAGGTCTGGTCGGCATAGCTCATCCTTTTTTATATGTCTGAGCTATAAGTATAGACGCCGGTTAGCTGGCACAAGCCAAACGTAGAGCAGTAATAATCTGGGTAACCACATCTTCAGGAGCCGCAGAAGCATCCACCACGTGGTGGGCTGCTTCACGGTATAGCGCATCACGTTCAGCCAGCACTTCTCTCACCTCTTCGCTAAGCGGTCTGGAGGTCAGTGCAGGACGTTGCCCCTCTTCCGGAAAGGCTTCCAGACGCCCTACCAGAGCAGAAACAGGTGCACTGAGATAGATCACAATCCCTTTTTCGCGCATAAAGTGGCGATTACATTCAGCCAGAACAATGCCCCCTCCTGTCGCGATAACCGCAGAAGGTGTGGTTACCGCTTTCAGCGCTGCCGTTTCACGTGCGCGGAAGCTGTCCCATCCTTCCTGTTCGACAATGTCCGCGATCGTTCTTCCGGCCTCTGTTTGCAACCAGTGGTCAGTATCCACAAACTGACGATCGCACGCGCGTGCCAGTTCCAGGCCAACGGTGGTTTTCCCACAGCCGCGGGGGCCAACTAAAAAGATGGGTTGGGTCATAACCAGGTGTTCCCCTTGATGCCGGATGGCCGAAGAGTGTAAAGAAATAATTGCAGAAGATGTTTCGATTACTTTACTGCAAAGCGGTACGGGATGACAACCCTGAGGAGGCCATACTGTACCACAAATTGACAATGGTTATCATTACGCGGTGCGACGCTTCACTTCCAGCAACCATTTATCCAGCTCTGCGGCAAACTGCTGACGATCGCGCTGGGATAAGCTGTCTGGCCCACCCGTCTGCACACCGCTGGCGCGGAGCGTATCCATAAAGTCACGCATAGTGAGTTTTTCCCGAATGGTCGCAGGTGAATAACGCTCCCCCCGAGGGTTCAGCGCCGCAGCCCCTTTCTCCAGCACTTCAGCAGCCAGAGGGATATCCGCCGTGATCACCAGATCTTCCGCGCTACACAGACGGACAATTTCGTTATCCGCCACGTCAAACCCGGCCGGAACCCGCAACGCGCGAATGAATCTGGAAGGAGGGACGCGAATATTCTGGTTCGCCACCAGCGTTAGCGGCATCTGAACACGCTCGGCGGCACGGAACAAAATTTCTTTAATCACATTCGGACACGCGTCCGCATCAACCCAAATCGCCATATTGTCTCCCCTTAATGACTCTGCCGACTATTGTCGCCTGCATTTCGTTGTTAAGCTATCAATCAGAGAAAACAACGCATAATGACGGAGAGTCGTGATGGATAAGAAAATCGGGTTTATCGGCTGCGGTAACATGGGCAAAGCCATCCTGGGCGGCCTGATCGCCAGCGGGCAGGTGCTGCCGGGTCAGATTTGGGTTTATACCCCGTCACCTGATAAAGTCGCCGCGTTGCGCGATCAATACGGGATCAACGCCGCCGAAAGCGCTCAGGAAGTCGCCCAGGTCGCCGATATCGTCTTTGGCGCCGTCAAGCCGAACATCATGATCAAAGTGCTGAGCGACATCACCTCCAGCCTGAATAAAGAGACGCTGGTCGTCTCCATTGCTGCGGGCGTCACGCTGGATCAACTGGCGCGCGCGCTGGGTCATGACCGTAAAATCGTCCGGGCGATGCCTAATACCCCCTCACTGGTTAACGCTGGCATGACTTCCGTCACGCCAAACGCACTGGTGACCACAGAAGACGTGGCTGATGTCCTGAACATTTTCCGCTGCTTCGGTGAAGCGGAAGTGATTGCCGAATCCATGATCCATCCGGTTGTCGGCGTGAGCGGTTCAGCCCCTGCGTATGTCTTCATGTTCTTAGAAGCGATGGCCGACGCCGCAGTACTGGGCGGTATGCCGCGTGCGCAGGCGTATAAATTCGCAGCACAGGCAGTTATGGGTTCTGCCAAAATGGTGCTGGAAACCGGTAAACATCCTGGTGAGCTGAAAGATATGGTTTGCTCCCCTGGTGGTACCACCATCGAAGCGGTGCGGGTACTGGAAGAACGCGGATTCCGTGCTGCCGTCATCGAAGCGGTGGCAAAATGCATGGAAAAATCAGAGAAACTGAGTAAATCCTGATCGTCTCAGCCGGGTGTCAGGCAGCCACTTCAGTGCGGCCACGCCCGGCATTTTTTGCCTTGTACAGCGCCACATCAGCCGCCTTGAGCCACTCCCGATAGTGCCCAAACTGTGGCCCCCAGGTGGCGATACCTACGCTTATACGCAGGGTTTCTTCAGGCGCGCAAGGTAATGACAGTTTTTCCAGCCGTTCATGAACCCGGGACATAACGGCGATTGCGCTGTCAGCGGCTGTCCGCGACATAATCACCGCAAATTCATCTCCACCAAAACGGCCTATTGCATCGCCTGAACGTACCGAAATCTGCAACTGACGCGTAATCGCAATGATCGCCTCATCGCCCACATCATGCCCCCAGGTATCGTTGATGTTTTTAAAGTGGTCGATATCAATCAGCAATATTGTTGCCGTACCATTATGACGTCGGCACTGCTCAAATTCGTTTCGCAGCAGCATTTCCCAGTGTCGACGATTAAAGACCCCTGTCATTCCATCGCGTGTACTCATCATTTCCAGCCGCCGCTTATGTTCAGCCAGCCTGACGGCAGTGCGATGGCTTAGCCAGGCAAACAGCATGGGATAAAGCACAAACACAGGAAGCGTTAAGCCCCACTCCACCGGATCAGGATTAAAGACCACCACTCTCCCGACCGGGGGCAGCGTCAGCAGTGCGGAAAGCAGGGTCAATATGATCCCCGGAATGAAGAGTCGACAGCCGCCGGAGCCCATCATATTCATCCCTACCATCATCACCAGCGCGGTTGTGGGTAACGCATTTATCCCCATCACGCCAATCCAGAGCCCGGCGATAATGGCATCCATTTTGAGATTGAAAATTTCCTGCTGATGAGGTGATGAAGCCCGACAGGATAACTGCCAGGCGAAATGAGGCCAGATGAACGCCCATCCCACCAGTAAAAGCCACCAGCCACCGGGTAAAAAATGGGTAACCAGTATCCCAGCGACAGGGAAAAACATCGCCGCCAGCCCGACAGCGCGCGCCAGCCGAACTCGCCGGGCAAACTGAATGCCAGCACGGTGAGGGGCATCCAGAGAAAGGGTTAAATCCAACTCTTCGCGAATGCATTTTTTGTCGTAATAGGATTCATCATTCATCATTTTTGGGAATATTCTGAAACATTTTCCCAAATTATAGAGAGGGGGGGTGCGAGGAAAGTATGAAATTTCGGGTGAGTCGCCAGAGCCACTCACCCGTTAGAACTACGCTTTTTTCTTCAGGCAGGTGCTCATAAATTTACTGCGATCGTCACCTTTCAGAGACTGCTCAGTGGCCTTCGCATTACAGTCGCGCATTTTCTGCTGCTGTGGCGTCAGGCTTTTTTCAGCAGGTTTAGATGCGCCATTTTTAAGGCAGTCGCTCATGTAGGTCTTACGGGCATCCCCCTTCAGACTCTGGGACGTGGCCTGTTGGTTACAGGTGGTCATGCGTTGTTGTTGAGGCGTTAATGTTTTCTCTTCCGCGTTCGCCGATGAAATCAGGAACAGGCCAGAGAGCAGAGTAACCAGTAATGTTGTTTTCATTGCACCATCCTTTTGTAAACATTCCCTGTAAGTCTGGTCCGTGACAGGAAAAAAGTCACCCGGCAGAGACAAATTCCGCCGGGCTTTTATCATTTAAGGCCTAGTGCCGCTTTCATGGTGTAGAACAGATCGGTTTGATCGGTCAGTCCGACCACATTTGCCGCATGCGGTCCGTAGGCGGCAATACGCAGCTGGGTGCCCGTGTGCTCCATGGACTCTTCTTCAGAGTTGCCATAGCTCAGCACCATTACAGCACCATCTTTCGTGTTCAGCGCCTGCGTCAGGCCTGGCGCTTTGGTATCTGCCGGGATGATCTGGCTGGCGTGCGCATGGTCCGCGGTGACCACCACAAGGGTGTTTCCGTCTTTCTTCGCGAATTCGAGTGCCTTCTGCACCGCTTCGTCCAGGTCGACGGTTTCGCCAATCTGGCCACACGGATTCGCCGCATGATCTTGCTTGTCGATCGACGCGCCTTCCACCTGCAGGAAGAACCCTTTTTCGCTCTTGCTCAGCAGAGAGATCGCTTTATCGGTCATTGCCGCCAGCGTCGGCACGCTGTCAGTGCGTTTCGGGTTAGGAGTACAGGTCACGGCAGGCTTATCAATATTGCCGTGATAAGAGGCTTTTGGACCTTCCCAGCGCACAGGCATATTGCCATCAGAGAACAGTCCCAGCAGCGGTTTGTCTTGATTCGCCTCAGTGATTGCTGCCAGAGCGCTTGCATCGCTCACCAGTTGATAGCCACGAGTCTGTGCCTGCTCACGCAGCGTTTTACCCTGCCATTCGCCAGCCGTCGCGGTTTCTGCAAAGGTTTTCGCCCCACCGCCCAGCGTGACGTCAGCGCGTGCATTCAGCAGTTGTTCAGTAATCGAGCCTTTGCCCCCTTTTTCCAGGGCGTTGGTTGGGCATTTTTCACTGGTCACCGACGGGCCGTAGCACTTACGTGAAGTCACATGCGATACCAGCGCCGCCGGCGTCGCGTCCTGAAGTTCAGCGGTAGAAACGTTGCCGGTGGCCAGCCCCGCCGCTTTTGCCATTTCCAGAATGGTTTGATGATCTTTTTCGTGAATATCGACACCCAGCGCGCCATTATAGGTTTTTACCCCCGTAGACCACGCCGTAGCAGAGGCAGCCGAATCCGTTACGTAATCCGGTTTACCGGTTTTTTTATCCAGTGAGTAATGGGTATATTGTCCGGTCAGCGGCAATGCGTCGAAACCTTTAAAAAATCCGCCTGCCCCCTCGGCATAATTTCGCGCCGCTGTTATTTCGGAATCACCCATTCCATCGCCAATAAGCAGAATGATATTTTTCGCCGGTTTCTCATTCAGCGAAGCGCGAATAGCGGCTGTTTGATCTTCAGATAAACGGCGTGCGCCGCCTGGCTGAGTGATATCCCCTTTTGCTGCGCGATTATCCAGCACGTGAGTATTGGACGTATCAGCATAAATAGCAGGGGTAATAAACAGGGGAAGTAATGCGATGAAAAGTGCGCTCTGTTTCAATTTATTTTCTCCATGTACAAATACATAAAAATAAAAACAGAGCGACTATAGGCATCCTGCATGACAATTCTATGACACGTCGTTATGTCCGGCGACGGTTTAGCTGCGAGGATGCCTCAAGAGCTTCTTTACGTATTGCTGGAGCAACTCTGCATCCTCAACCGGAACCTGAGTATCGGGTTTTGCCTTATCCAGCGCACCTTCGACGCTCTCTATTAATGCCTGTTGGTCAGATTTAGCCATCTGTCGTAATAGTGCGGTGACAACAATTTCCAGAGCTTCGACCTGGGCGACCAGTTCTTTTGACTCCTCTTCCTTTTGTGCAAGCTTGACCAGCAACTCAGCAATGAGATTTTTCATCGTGTTATTTCCTTATGTGATTTCCCCTGAAACTAACATCAAGAGGGAAATATGCAAAGCGGAGAAAGGTATTATCTTATGCAAAAGTTACGACATCGAAAAAAATAGGGTTTCGGAATTATCAGCGAAACGTTTTTCTATAAAAAATGCCGCATTGGGTGATAGAAAAATGCGGCAATCATAAGAATATACAATACATCAACAGAAGCATTATCTTGCCGATTTTACCTCCGCCATGTGCCTGCGGCGCCGCAGAGCAATAGCCAGCTGGATAATGTTGATCAAAACAACAATCGCCGTCGCGGCAAATACCCAACGAAAACCGGCCATCGCGGAAACAGAGGCGCCAATAAGCGGACCGGCAACATTACCCAAATACATAAACGACTGGTTATATCCAAAAATACGCCCTGTCACCTGGTCGCTGGAATATTTGACCAGCAAGGTCTGTACCGCAGGCAGCATTGCGCCATCGGCAAAGCCGAGCAAAAATCGCAGCACGCCAAGCTGAAGCGGAGAGGTCACAAACGACATCGCGAAAAAGAGCACCACGGCAAAAATCAGCGTAGCCATCAGAATTCGCGCCGTACCGATCCTATCACCCAGTTTTCCCAACCGTGGTGCAGAAATCAGTGCCGATACGCCTGGCACGGCGGCGATCATGCCGCTGAGAAAGGCGATATTATTGCTGTCTGGCTCCATCGACTTAATAAACAACGCCAGAATCGGCCCGACCGAACCGTTACAGAGCTGGATCACCATAGTAGTAACAAACAGGCTGATCATGAGCCCAGGGTAAGGCAGAGAGGCGAAGACAGCCTTGCCACTCAGACGTTCAGATTTGCTGATAACGGGACGACCGCCCTCTTTGATAAGAAAAAGCGTGACCAGAAAACTGACCACCAGCAGGATCGCGGTAATGATAAATACGGCGCGCAGCCCGACGTGGTCCGCCAGAAAGCCCCCCAGCAGCGGGCCGCCAATTACGCCGCTAATCTGTGCGGTGGAAAGCGTACTCAGCGCCCAGCCGCTACGTTCTCGCGGCACCTGCGAGGCGACCAGCGCCATGGCATTCGGAATATACCCGGAAGTCAGCCCCATCACCGCCCGCAGGAAAAACAGTTGCCAGACGTTGGTGGCGAAGGCCTGCAGCAGAATGGCAATCGCCATCCCGAGCGAGGCGCGCAGCAGCATCAGCTTTCGGCCTTTCCGATCCGCCAGGCTGCCCCACATTGGTGACACAATCGCGGAGACCAGAAACGTGACGCTGAACGTCAGACCAGACCACATGGAGAGCGCCTCGTGCGAGGTCACACCCAACTGTGACACATACAGCGGCAGGAACGGCAGGATCTGGCTGATGGCGAGCCCGGTAAAGAAGCAACCGAACCAGACCGAGATAAGATTAACTTTCCATGATTCCATAAAGAAACAGTCTTCATTTTTAGGCGAATTCGCCTACAGATTAGCAAGTTACGCATAGTGACGTCGCACCAGAGATGCGGCCTTGATGACTTTGGTGTTTTATCTTCCCAGTCATCATATTTGTGAAATAAGTCACAAATCATCCATTTCCAGGCGGGATTTTATGCTTCAGAAGAGTTTTCCCTCTCCCACTTCCCCATCAACATTCCCCAAAACATTATGGCGGAAGGCCGCGAAACCCGCAGGGCATCGTGGTATGTTATTGGCTTTTCGTCATACTGGAAGAGAGTGAGATGGCAAAGCAGCGCGTAGGTATTGTCTTTGGGGGAAAATCAGCAGAGCACGAGGTTTCATTGCAATCGGCCAAAAATATCGTTGATGCGATTGATAAAAGCCGTTTCGAGGTGGTGCTGCTGGGTATTGATAAACAGGGCCAGTGGCATGTTAACGATGCTAGTCAGTATCTGCTTAATGCCAACGATCCAGCACATATCGCCCTTAATCCTTCGGAAATTAGCGTCGCCACTGTGCCCGGCGTCGTGAAGGGGCAACTCATCGACGCTGGCAATGCACAGTCTCTCGCTCAGATTGATGTCGTGTTCCCCATCGTTCACGGTACTCTGGGTGAAGATGGTTCCCTGCAGGGAATGTTGCGCATGGCCAACCTGCCGTTCGTCGGCTCGGACGTCCTCGGCTCTGCCGCGTGCATGGACAAAGACGTCACCAAACGCCTGCTGCGTGATGCCGGGCTGAATATAGCGCCTTTCGTGACGCTCACTCGCGCCAACCGCGACAAACACAGCTTCGCGCAAATTAGCGGAGAGCTGGGTCTGCCGCTGTTTGTGAAACCGGCAAATCAGGGCTCCTCCGTAGGCGTCAGCAAAGTCACCAGCGAAGCAGAGTTCACACAGGCTGTCCGTCTGGCGTTTGAATTCGACCATAAAGTGGTGGTTGAGCAGGGTATTAAAGGCCGTGAAATTGAGTGCGCCGTGCTGGGCAATGATTTTCCACAGGCGAGCACCTGCGGTGAAGTGGTCTTAAACAGCGACTTCTACTCCTACGACACCAAATACATTGATGACAAAGGTGCTCAGGTTGTCGTGCCTGCCAATATCGATCCCGCAATCAACGATAAGATCCGGGCGATCGCCATTAACGCCTATCAGACACTCGGCTGCAGCGGTATGGCGCGTGTGGATGTATTCCTGACGCCGGAAAACGAGGTGGTCATCAATGAAATCAACACGCTGCCGGGTTTCACGAATATCAGCATGTATCCGAAACTGTGGCAGGCGAGCGGACTTAGCTACTCTGAACTTATCACTCGCCTGATCGAGCTGGCGCTGGAGCGTCATGCCGCCGACAGCGCCCTTAAAAGCTCCGTAAACGGTTAATCGGCGCTCTTCGCCGTCTCCGTCTCATCCGCTGTCGTTTCTTCAGGACGACGGCGGATAATCAATCCTGCCAGCCAGAAACTGATCACCCAGGTCACCAGCCCGACGGCATAGGTTTGCCATCCTTTTGCTTCAAATCCCAGCAGCCCCACGACGCCGTTAAGAATAAAGATCAGCCCGATAGCAAAGGCGTAGTAGTGCCAGTCACGGCGTAGTTTGGACGTGAGCTTCATAACAACTCCGGCAGGAAAAAAAAGACATCCTCTCACAGTTTTACGGCCAGGTCTGTGGCGGATACGGAAATTCTGAAACGCGACGCAATTTCACTTAAGGGATGAAATTGTGATGTGCTGCAGAAATCGACAATCCAGGAGAATTCCTGAGGGTAAATTACCACGATTCTGATATTGACAAATGCGATGACCTGTCAAACTCCCCCTGTAAGAAGCATATTGAACAGAGTGATATTTCGGGAGGTCATCATGGCTGATTTTACATTGTCGAAACCGATTTTTGGCGGCAAACCAAAAACCTCCACGGCAGGTAATATTGCTTATGCCCTGTTTGTTCTGTTCTGCTTCTGGGCCGGTTCCCAGCTGCTCAATATGCTGGTTCATGCACCAGGGGTATATGAACACCTGATGCAGGTACAGGATAACGGACGCCCGCGAGTTGAGATTGGGTTTGGTGTCAGCACCCTGTTTGGCCTTGTTCCCTTCCTCGCCGGTTGTATGATTTTAGGCGTCGTGGCGTTAGTTTTGCGTGTTCGCCGCCGCCGTTAAAGCCCCATACAACGCGCCCGACGATCGTCCACCCGCTTTGCGAACCATGCGGTTGTCAGGTTACGCGTGATCTTCGGGCTTTCCAGTTGAATACCCGGCAGAATAGCTCTCGGTAACGTTTTCCCGCTCTTCTGCTCGGCAAGAGCAAAGACTTTCTTGTACAGATCCGTTTTCTCAAAGGCCAGGCTGTCACCTTTCTCAAGCTGACGGCGAATATCGCTGTTGCTCAGGCCAAGCGCTGTCGATAATTTCCGTACCGCCAGCTCGGTGCTGCCCGCCTCGCTGCTGCCGTAAGCGATGAGATCGCCGTCCAGCGCCAGCTTGACGCCGCTTGCGCGGCTGACCGCACTCTGAAATGCCGCATTACGGCTGGCATACCAGCCCGCGTTAAAATCGGCAAAACGGTACAGCGGCTCATTGTAGTTCGCCGGATAGTTCAGCAGATGATACGTGCCGAACCACAGCCCACCGCGCAGGGAGAAGACCTCCTGGCGCACCGTACCGTCGATTTTCCACGGGTAGCCGTCGGTATGCTTCTCCGCGAACGCGATGCTCACCTGCATCGGGCCACCGGTGTGTACCGGGTTCAGTGAGCCAAACAGCTTCTGCCCCATCGGGACCATACTGATGAAATCATCAAAGATGGCGCTGAGCTGTTTTTCAGTTTTCACCGTATCCAGCCGTTCGCTGTAGCTTTTTCCGTTTGGCGAGGTGATTTTAAGTGCGGTATGAACAAGAAAGACCGGGATATGCATGGATTCCGCGCGGCGGTCGATCTCTTTCCAGGCAATGTTGTTCAGACCCGGCACCACCGGGTCTGACTGGTACATTGATTCCTGCTGCGCCACCGCCAGCACCGAGCAAATATTCTCCTCGGTCGGCGCGATCTTTTGGCTTTCAAAGGTTTTTGCCAGCGCGTCTGCCCACGCATTGCGATCCTTCACGCTGGCGGGCATTTTCTGCCGTACAACGCTTGCCACATCAACCGGCTTTTCGCCCTTCTTGAGCGGAGCAGCCCCTTTTTCGGCGCATCCGACCAGGACGAGAGCAGTCAGTAAGGACAACGGTAACGCACGCGGTACGGCAAAAGACATAGCAACTCCCTGTATTAGCTAAAAGTATTGGTCACTTCCTGCAGGTCACGATCGTCCAGCTCACGTTCAAAGCTGCGCAGACGTTTGTAAATAGACATCAGCTCCACCAGCGTGGTCCAGGAGTTGATCAGGTACTGGAATGAACTTCTAACCTGATCAAACACGTTGGTAATTTGGGTCATCAGTCCCAGGGTAATTGTCCCTGCAACAATTGACGGGAACAACAGGACTATTCCAAAAACAGTATCGGCCTGAAGATATAAAATACGAGCTATGTTGAAATACATGTAGTGGAAGTAGAGCTTAAAGTAGTTAAAACGGACGTTCTGAAATAACTCTTTTACCGTTGGTGGCGCAGCTCGTGATGGGTCATCCTCACCGTAAACAAGTTCTTTGCGATAAGCCGCTTCCACGCGCTGATTTTTAAATTGTAACCCCGGCAATTTGATCCCCACCACAGCAAGAAGCCCAGTTCCCATAAGAGACCAGACCAGTGCCGCAATAACCAAACCATAGGGTATATGACCAACAACTGGAAGTTCAGGTACATGGGGTGAAAGTGCAATCAGAATCGGTAAAAAAGCGATAAGTTTCATCACAGCATTAAGCAAGCTGACCCCCATGTCCTCCAGCGTTGAGGCAAAACGCATGGTGTCTTCCTGTACACGCTGTGCAGCGCCTTCAATGTGCCGCAGTCGTTGCCAATTTGCCATGTAATACTCGTTCATAGCAGTACGCCAACGGAAAACGTAATGGCTAACGAAGAAATTGTTCAGCACTGCCACTGTTACTGCAATCATGGCAATGCCGGTAAAACTAACGAGACTGGCATAGAGTTCACCAATCGGAACCTTATTCGGGGCGCTTAGTGCTTTTTGGATCAAATCGTAGAAGGGTGCATACCATGCATTAATTGCAACGCTCACTTCCACCATGAACCAGGTAACGAAAATGATCAGTGCAGATCCCAAAATCGACCAAAACTGCCAACGATGCGGAGAATACTTGAACCAGAAGAGTGCAAACAGCCCCACACATAACGTGTAGTAGGCATAAAATACTATAAAACTCAGCGACCAGAAGCGCGCCGCGCTAATCGGTACATCGCCCGTCGCACCCGTGATGCGCGTCAGCCAGGTACCGCCGCCCGCCTGCCAGAAAATAACGGCGATCAGTGCCCAAATAAATGCCGACAGGAAAAATGGCCCCGGCTTTGGGAAAAAAGACTTAAACATAATGCTTCCTTCTTGTTGTTATGGCTTTTGCTGTGTTCAACACATCACCACACGAAAATCATGCCTGAGCCCGTCTCAAGGCTCAGGCAAAAAGGTCAGACCCGAGGGTTAATTATTAGTTCGCTTTCCAGTTTTCGAGAATTGTTTCGGTGCGTTTCACTGCGAGAGGATTCGCCGGCGCGATGAAGTTACGCCAGACGTCGTTGTGGTGGTTAATCAGGATCTGCGCATCTGCCGCCGGGCGATTGGCGGTAGTATGGGCATCTTCCGCCACGGTGATGTGATAACCCCGGCTGACGCCGTTCTTGATCGTGGCATCGACACAGTAATCCGTGGCACAACCACAGATGACAAACTCTTGAATACCCTGCTCGCGTAATAGCGCCTCAAGCGGCGTGTTATAAAACGCATCGCAGGCCGTCTTGGTAACATAGAGCGCATCAGCAGGCTGGTGCAGTTCAGGCAGCAATGCAAACCCATCACTTCCCTCTTCCAGCCCTCCGGCCTCGGTATGCTGGATAAAAATCACCTTGTCGGCTGCCTGCGTAAGCTGGTTGATCAGAGAGACACACTTTTCACGCTGATGACGAGGCGTTTCAAATACGCCGTTCTGCATATCGACAACCATAACCACACGCTTTTCAGACATACCGTTCTCCGTAAGATTGAGTGATACAGGTGCCTATCATAAGCCCGATGTCACAAAATGGGAGATGGCTTGCAAGTAAATTGTTCATATTTACCCATGGTTACGTTTTTCTCGCTATCGTTATGCAATTCGGGGCATTGCACGGTTCCGATTAGTAGTATAAATACCCATTACTTTCCTCATTCACTTCATGGATGCTTTTCGTTGAAACGTTGTCTGCTCTCTTTTGCCGCGCTGTGTGCGGTGAGCTTTTCTACCGCCCAGGCAGCCCAACCGCTGACGGCGCCCGTTCTGGCTTCAGATATTGCCGATCGCTACGCGAACCTTATCTATTACGGCAGCGGCGCGACCGGGATGGCGATGGTCGTGATCGACGGCAACCAGCGCGTGTTCCGCAGCTTTGGCGAGACGCGCCCAGGAAATAACGTTCACCCGCAGCTGGATTCCGTTATCCGCATCGCATCCTTAACCAAGCTGATGACGAGTGAAATGCTGGTGAAACTGCTCGACCAGGGCGTGGTTAAGCTCGACGACCCGCTCAGCAAATACGCTCCGCCTGGCGCGCGCGTTCCGACCTACCAGGGCACACCAATCCGGCTTGTGAACCTTGCCACCCATACCAGCGCCCTGCCGCGTGAGCAGCCAGGCGGGGCAGCGCATCGTGACGTATTTGTCTGGCCAACGCGCGACCAGCGCTGGAACTATCTGAGCACTGCCACGCTGAAGGCGGCTCCGGGTTCGCAGGCCTCGTATTCAAACCTGGCGTTTGACCTGCTGGCAGACGCCCTTTCTACGGCGTCTGGTAAACCCTACACGCAGCTGTTTGAAGAACAGATAACCCGCCCGCTGGGCATGAAAGACACCACCTTTACCCCGTCCCCGGACCAGTGCCGTCGCCTGATGGTGGCAGAGAAAGGCGCTAGCCCCTGTAATAACACGCTGGCGGCCGTGGGCAGCGGCGGGGTTTACTCCACGCCTGGCGATATGATGCGCTGGATGCAGCAGTTCCTTTCATCGGATTTCTACTCGCGCAGCAGCCAGGCCGATCGTATGCAGACCCTGATTTATCAGCGTACCCAACTGCACCGCGTTATTGGGATGGACGTGCCGGGTAAAGCCGATGCGCTCGGCCTTGGCTGGGTCTATCTGGCACCGAAAAATGGCCGTCCTGGTATTATTCAGAAAACCGGCGGCGGCGGTGGATTTATTACGTATATGGCGATGATCCCGCAGTCAAACGTAGGCGCATTTGTGGTGGTTACCCGCTCTCCGCATACGCGTTTCGTCAATATGAGTGACGGCCTTAATAATTTAGTTGCTGAACTGAGCGCCAATAAAGCTCAGGTGCTTACCGCGTCCAACTGATATTAATATTCCGTGGGCAAACGGTTGATACTAACCAGTTTGCCCCGGCTCATACTGATATAGTTTCCTTGCCGTAGGGCTGCGAGAACCTCTGCAACAACCGAGCGTGAAATACGCGTACTTTGTTGAATATGATTCATCACACCAATTTTTGAACGCAACGCTTCATCCCATTCCGCCATATTCAGCAGCATGGCGCGGATCTGGTGATAGGAGTTATTTCCCACCAGCTGCATATCGCGTTTTCCAAGAATGTAATTTATCCAGGATAACCAACCGAAAGCGTCTTGCCACAGGGAATTCTGTTGCAGCAGTTGGCGGGTAGTTTCAGTGGGCAAATAAAAACCCGTGCAGGATGCTTTGGCTATCACCTTATATTCCTGACAGGAATTAATCATCACGGCGGACAAACCAAAAATAAAGGGCGCTGTCGCGATGCCCACAAGCAGTTCATCCGAATGTCGATAGATTTCGATGATACCGGTCTGTACTACGATCGTCCGGGACTCACTACACTTGCCGGAGGTAATTAATTGCTGTGGGGCACATTTAAAAGAGGTACTGGCTGATTTCAAGTACTGTTCGAGCCGGCGTAATTCAGAAAGTGGTTTCGCATTAACGTTCATGCAGACCTCAAGGCATCCGTATTTGTCGGTTCAATATTATTTTTATTTCTGTATATAAAAAGCGGGGGATATCCCCCCGCCTTATTCATTACCAGGTATATTTCACACCCAGATTTGCCCCCCAGTTCTGGTCAACGTCGCCGCCGCCCAGATAAGTGGCATCAGTGTAAGCACTGAAGTTTTTCGTGAAGCTGAACTGGGTGCCCAGCCCTACCCGCACAGCTGAGCCTTTCACGCCGTTATCAATGCTGTCGCCGTTAATATCAGCATTGTTATCGGCATCATCATACACGTAGGCCAGTTTGAAGTAAGGGGTCAGAGCCTGATCGCCGCCGTAGTTGAAGGTGTAACCGGCATCGACACCGAGTTCATAACGCAGGCTATCGTAAGATTGCCCATCCATGCGCATGTCATTGCTGAGACGATAGTCATCACTGGACTGGAAGAGGCCAGACACCGCTGCGTATGGCGTAACGTAGCCGGAGAGGTTTGGCTTCCAGTCATAGCCCAGTTTCAGCCCAAAACCCACTGCGTCATTGGTGGCGTTACCGTCAACATACTGACCGTTGCTCATGTTAGCAGAGAGATCGCTGTTGAAGCGGGTATAGCTCAGGGAACTGTCGAGGAACAGATCGTTCATGAACTTCGCCGACGCGTAGATCATCGCCGTCTGGCTGTCCTGATCGACCTGACCGCTACGATCGCTGATATCTCCCTTCGCAAAACCTGCCGCTCCGCCGACGATCCATTTCGCGTTATTACCGTCTATCTGGGTATCCAGACCCACCATAATACCGCTCACGTCCTGATCGTAGCGGATTACACCATTGTCACCGTCGAAGTTGCCACCGAAGTAGCTCACCCACGCCCCGCCGTTATCCGCCAGCCCGTGACGGCTGTTGGTCAGACGCGTTCCGACGGTATCCTGCTGCAGGTTCCAGATGTTGGTATTGGCAGAAGGGATGCTCAGCGCCATATTCGCGTAGTCGGTCAGCGCTTTCTGCTGGAGGACAACGGTGTCACCCTGCTGCTGCGCCTGATAGGTGTAAGCACCTAAATCGGCTTTGTTTGCGGCAGTAAAGCTGGCTGCGGTATCCGCGTTATTGTCATAGACGCGAACGATCTCTTTGTTTTTGTAATCGGCTACGGAACCGGCACCGGTGGCCTCGTCGATGCGTACTTTGTAGTTGCCCGCAACGTCACCGTTCACCGCCAGATGGCCGTCAGAGTTAATCGCCACAACGCCGTAGTCATAATCGGCATTGTGCTTATCGTTGGTGATATAGCGCGCGTTGTTCAGATCGCTATTCAGCACGTAGTCACGGCTGGCAACGTTCAGCACACCACCATCGCTCAGCACCATATTGTGCGTATCAACCTGACCCAGCCCCAACGCCAGCTCTGCGCCGTTATCCACGGTGATGGTGTTGGCATAGAGATCGGCCGTTTCTTCCGTCAGTGCCGCGCGGCTATTGCTGTCCAGATACAGATGGTCAGTGGCCACACCACCGCTATCGCCGATATTCAGCGAGGATGTATTGGTCAGCGTAATGGAATCAGCCAACAGGCCTGAGTTTTCAACATTGACCTGCGACTGGTTGTTTACCGTCAGCATGTCGATGTTAGAAAGCTTGCGGGTATCCCACTCAGAACCGTTATCCAGCGTAACGTTGAAAAGACCGCTCTGATAAACCGATTCTCCCGCAACGTGTCCGTTGCTGTCATAGGTGGAGTCCGGCCAAATGCTGTTGGGGGACAGCGTGCTCCAGTCTACGTTGCTATAGCCCAGGCCGTACATTTGAGCCGTGCCGATAGCCTCGACGCTGGACTGTGCCGCGCCCACCCATTTGCTGCCGTTAGTGAGAGTCACATCCAGCTTATCGGTACCGTCCCAGCCGTTAGTCGTGGGGTTATAGATGCCATCCTCGGTGGTATCGGTTGCCGGATCGCCATTCGGGTAGAAGTTGTTGTCGAAGGTACTGGAGAATAAAATATCGCCAGTGATGGTGGAATGATCGAACGTGGCAGAGGTCTGCATCGCGTTGTCAGATTCGCTGGCTGACACAATCAGCGCCGCATCATCTGCTGCTGTCGCATTGGTTTCACCATAGTCGCTCGGCTTCGCGGTTTGACCATAGAACCCGCTGGTACCCAGATCGCTATACGCGCCAGAAGTCAGTACAGAATCTTTCACCACAAGCGTGTCAGTAAACACCTTGCTGCTGTTAGCCACGCCTTCAACGCCGTCGTACGGGGTATTATCCCGCTCCTGATAACCCTGCGTCAGGGTAATACCGGCAACGTGAGAATTATTCTGGATAACAATATCCGATTCCACATCCAGGGTAATCGCATTGCCCAGACCATAAGTATCAAGATAATGTGTTTCCGTATTTTCCCCGTTAACAACGTCATACGCATAGTGCTCGTAAGTGTCGTTAATAGTGGAATTGTCGACGGTCAGGCTAAAACGATCGTACTGCGAATGGATCGTACCGTCGGTATCCAGGCCATCAGAACACGAAGCGGTCATACATTGAGAGGTGATCATGCCATTAATGGTGCTATTGGAAATGCTCAATGCATTCGCCCGACCATTAACACCCTCATCCAGATAATATGTGGAAATAACACCATTCACGGTGGATTTATTCATCACCGGATAAATATCACCGTCGTGAGCAACGTCAGAGTCATTCCAGTCCGTATAACCATAATACCAGGGAGTGGAAGCTGTATTATCATATCCAAAAGTATTATATGTCGTACCGGAAATATCTTTCGCATTGGCCTGAGAAGCGATAGCCAGGGTGCAGGCTAATGCAAGTTGAGATACAACCAGTTTCTTTTTCCATGTTTGCATTGGGTCATCCCTCCTCAGGGACGTAAGCAAGTTTGTCCATCAATCATTTGGCAATATTTATTGCGGAGGGAATTATGCATTTTCAATTCGAAAAGGTTCAATGAATGTTTCCATTAAGTCCGTATCCAGACAATTGACCTTAAGATACATGAAAAGAATAGGGTCACAATAGATAAATATTATAAAAACATAACGTTAAAATACTTACCAGCAGATGCGAAATATATAATCAAAAATAATAAATCACTTTCAAACATGCATAACCATTAATATAGAAGCAGCACAAATATTTCATTAGAGAATATCGCAAAAAACAAAATGCCCACTTTAGTAAAACACCCGTCTTCACTTTGATGTACACTAGCCCTCTTTGTTCCACAAACATCAGGCATACCATGACCGATTTAATTGCACGCCCCCGCCGCCTGCGCAAGTCACCTGCACTGCGCGCTATGTTTGAAGAGACAACACTGACCTTAAACGATCTGGTGTTGCCGATTTTTGTCGAAGAAGAGATTGATGACTATAAGGCCATCGAAGCCATGCCTGGCGTGATGCGCATTCCGGAAAAATATCTGGCGCGTGAGATCGAACGCATCGCCAACGCCGGGATCCGCTCGGTAATGACCTTTGGCATCTCCCACCATACCGATGCCACCGGCAGCGACGCGTGGAAAGAAGATGGCCTGGTCGCTCGTATGTCCCGCATCTGCAAAGAGACAGTGCCGGAAATGGTGGTGATGTCTGACACGTGTTTCTGCGAATACACCTCTCATGGCCACTGCGGTGTGCTGTGCGATCACGGCGTGGACAACGATGCCACCCTGCTTAATCTCGGCAAACAAGCGGTCGTCGCTGCCGCTGCCGGTGCGGATTTCATCGCGCCATCCGCCGCGATGGACGGACAGGTTCAGGCGATTCGTCAGGCCCTGGATGCTGCAGGTTTTACTGACACTGCCATCATGTCCTACTCCACCAAATTTGCCTCCTCGTTCTACGGCCCGTTCCGTGAAGCAGCGGGTACGGCGCTGAAAGGCGACCGTAAAACCTATCAGATGAACCCGCTGAACCGCCGGGAAGCGATTCGTGAATCCCTGCTTGATGAAGCCCAGGGCGCAGATTGTCTGATGGTGAAACCGGCCGGTGCTTATCTCGATATCCTGCGCGACATTCGCGAGCGTACCGAGCTGCCACTGGGCGCTTATCAGGTAAGCGGTGAGTACGCGATGATCAAATTCGCCGCCCTGGCAGGTGCGATTGATGAAGAGAAAGTGGTTCTCGAAAGCCTCGGCGCGATCAAACGCGCAGGCGCGGATCTGATCTTCAGCTACTTCACGCTGGATCTGGCCGAGAAAAAAATCCTCCGCTAATCTTCACCAAACTGCAATACAACCGACATCTGCTCCTTCTACTGTCTTCGCAAGACGGCAGGAGGAGTAATCATGTTTAGCCTCGATAGCGTTCTCGACGATCTTTGGCCTCAGGCGAGGCCAGCCCCCTGGCAAAAAAGTCTGTTAAAAAGACTGTTTTACGAAGACGAATTCCAGCAATTTGCCGCAGCACACCGCCACCTGAAAGGTCTGGATATGGTGGAGCAAGTTCTGGAGCACCTTGATATTCTCTGCACCGTTTCCGCCCGCGATCTCGAACAAATCCCCGAACATGGCCCGCTGGTCATTATTGCCAACCACCCGACGGGTACGCTTGACGGGCTGGCGCTGTTGTACGCCGTCTCCAGGGTACGACGCGATGTCAAAGTCGTGACCAACCGGATGCTGACCCACCTTGAGCCCCTCAGTTCGCTGTTTATTCCAGTGGACAATATGGGTGGCAGGACGGCGAAAACGTCCCTGGTCCAGATGGAACAGCATCTGCAAAACGCTGGCGTGCTGATTTTCTTCCCGGCGGGAGAAGTTTCGCGGCCCACGCGCAAAGGCATTCGCGATAAAAAATGGCACTCTGGCTTCATCAAACTCGCCAGCAAGCTGCGCGCCCCGCTGCTGCCGGTGCATATTCAGGCACATAACAGCCTGCTCTTTTATGCCAGCACGCTGGTCTCCCCGACGCTGTCGATGCTGTTGCTGATGCAGCAGATGTTCCGCCGCCGCCATAGCCAGCTGCCGATTAAAATCGGCCAGCAGATCGCCTGGCATCACTGGCATAGCGCCACCCTTTCGTCACGTGAGATGGCCGAGCAATGTCGTCAGCACGTGATGCGTCTTGGCAAGGGAGTGCCTGGCGTCTTTAAAACCCAGTGCGCTATCGCCCGCCCGGAAGACCGGGCCACCCTGAAACGCGCGCTGGCGCAGGCCGAATGTCTGGGCAATACCAGCGACGGTAAAACCATCTATCTTTGGCAACGTAACGGTCAGGAAGATGCCCCGCTGTTGCGCGAGCTGGGCCGCCTGCGCGAAATTGCCTTTCGCGCGGTGGAAGAAGGGAGCGGCAAACGCCGGGACACCGACCGTTATGATGATGATTATCTGCATCTGATCCTGTGGGATGATGAGGATCTGGAGATCGTCGGCGCGTATCGCTTTATGCCTACCGCCAGACAGGTTGAGCGTCGCGGTCTGGAAGGGTTGTACAGCTATAGCTTGTTCCACTACGACGACAAAATGCAGGATGTGCTGGAGCACGGTATTGAACTGGGGCGCAGCTTCATTCAGCCACGCTACTGGGGACGTCGTGGTCTGGATTATTTGTGGTCCGGCATTGGGGCGTACCTTGCACGTTATCCGCACTATCGCTACCTGTTTGGCCCGGTCTCCATTTCCGGCGGCTTACCGCCTGCCGCACGGGATTTGCTGGTGGCATTTTACCGTCTCTGGTTCCCGGCGACACATCCATTAGCCGCCTCACGTCAGCCGTATCCGGCATCGCTGCCGGATGTTCTGGCACAGTTTAGCGGCGTGGATTATGTGGATGACCTGACGAAGCTTAAATCGCTGCTCGGAAACCTCGGTTGCGGCATTCCCCCGCTCTACAAACAGTATTCCGAGCTTTGCGAACCCGGCGGCGTGCAGTTTATTGATTTTGGCAGCGACCCGGCATTTAACGACTGCGTCGACGGACTGGTGCTGGTGGATTTGTGTTACCTGAAGGCGAACCGCTATCAGCGGTATATTGAGGCGCACCTTTAAATGTGCGGTATTTTGTAGGCCGGGTAAGGCGTAGCCGCCACCCGGCAATTGTGCACCGTTTTCGCCGGGTGGCGCTGCGCTTGCCCGGCCTACGGGAGCGACGGGTTAAGGACGGTAAAACGGCTTATCGCCCAAAATCGTTGCCCGCTGCATAATCCGGCGCTGCGGCAGGTAATCCGCATTGGCGTAATGCTGAGTCACGCGGTTATCCCAGATCGCCAGATCGTTCTCCTGCCAGCGCCAGCGCACCTGAAATTCCGGTTTAGTGATATGCGCAAACAGGAAACTCAACAACGCCTCGCTCTCTTTTTCCGTCACGTCCACAATGCGCGTGGTGAACCCTTCGTTGACGAACAGCGCCTGCTTGCCCGTTACCGGGTGAGTACGCACGACCGGATGTAGCAACGGTGGATGCTTTGCAACCGCTTCCTGCCAGCGCTGATGTTCTTCTTCGCTCTTACGGTACTTGTACCCTGGAACGATTTTTTGAAGTCATGCTCCGCCCGCAAGCCGCTCAGCAGCGTCCGGAACGGCGCGGACAACGCTTCAAAGGCCGCTATGCCGCTAGCCCACAGCGTATCGCCGCCGGTTTCCGGTAACAGCTTCGCCGCCAGGATCGCCCCGGCAGGCGGCGTCTCGATAAAGGTCACATCAGTGTGCCAGTTGTCGTTATCCGGTGGATTATCGTTGTGGGTATCCAGAACGATAATCTCCTCCACGCCTTCCGCATGCGGATAGACGGGGTGGATATGCAGGTCACCAAAACGCAGCGCCAGGGCGCGCTGCTGCTGCGGGGTTATCGCCTGTTCGCGCAGGAACACCACCTGATGGCGCAGTACTGCGTGGTACAACTGCTCGAACTGGTTATCGCTCAGCGGGCGGGTCACATCCAGCCCCGACACCTGCGCGCCAATGTACGGCCCCAGCGGGGTAATGGTCAGACGTTCACTCATTGTATTTCTCCATGCCAGGGCGTCAGGCGGCGCTGTAACGCGCGCAGCCCCAGTTCTAATCCAAAGGCAATCACGGCGATCACCGCAATTCCTGCCAGTACCACGTCAGTCGCCAGAAACTCTCCGGCAGACTGCACCATAAATCCAAGACCGCGCGTGGCTGCAATCAGCTCTGCCGCCACCAGCGTGGACCAGCCCACGCCGAGGCCGATGCGCAGTCCGGTTAAAATCTCCGGCAGCGCGCCGGGTAAAATCACGAACAACAGCACCTGCGTGCGGCTTGCTCCCAGCGACTGCGCCGCGCGGATCCGCACCTGCTGGGCGCTCTTCACTCCCGCCAGCGCCGACATGGCGACCGGGGCAAAAATCGCCAGATAAATCAGCAGAATTTTTGACGTTTCACCAATACCAAACCAGATCACCATCAGCGGCAGGTACGCCAGCGGCGGCACCGGGCGGTAAAGCTCAATCAACGGGTCGAGAATGCCGCGAACAGTCGGGCTCAACCCCATCGCAATTCCCACCGGAATACCAATGATGACCGCCGCCAGCAGCGCCACCAGAATACGGGCCAGGCTTGCGCCTAAGTGCTGCCACAGCGTGGCATCCATAAAGCCCTGCGGCCCGGCGATGGAAATAAGTTTGGCCAGAACCTGTCCCGGCGGTGGCAGAAACAGTGGGCTAATCCACTGCTGGGCAGCCACCAGCCACCACACCGCCAGTAATGCCAGCAGCGTGCCGACGCTCAGTGTGATTTGGTGCGAGAAAGGCCAGCGCAGCACCATACGCGTGCGGCGCGTTTTTTCACTGAAGACGATGCTCATGAGAACGCCTCCCGTTGTTCAAACACGCGGCTTAAGACGTATTCACGCTGTTCGATAAACAGCGGATCGGATTTGATGCTGCGCACGGGTTCTCCTGTGACGTAGCGGCGGGCAAACTCAAGCGGCAGGCGTTCCAGTACGCGCCCAGGCCCTGGCGATAACAACACCAGTTCGGTGGCCATAAATACCGCCTCTTCAATATCATGCGTGATCAGCAGCACCTGTTTGCCGGTTTCATACCACAGGCGCAGCAGCAGGGTTTGCATCTGCTCGCGGGTGAAGGCGTCGAGCGCCCCGAACGGCTCGTCCAGCAGCAATAGCTGTGAATTCGCTGCCAGCGCGCGGGCAATACCTACGCGCTGCCGCTGACCGCCGGAAAGCTGCCAGATAAAGCGTTTTTCCGCCCCTTCCAGCCCCACTTTTTTCAGCATCGTCCGTGCCGTTTCCAGCCGCTGTTCGCGACTGATGCCCGCAAGCTGTAGCCCAAACGCCACGTTTTCCTGCACGTTGCGCCAGGGAAGTAATCCTTCGTTCTGGAAGACCACGCCGCGCTCGGCGCCCGGGCCTTCCACCTTTTTGCCTTCCAGTTGAATGGTGCCATGCTGATAAGGGACAAACCCGGCGATCAGATTCAGCAGCGTGGTTTTTCCCCACCCGGACGGGCCCAGCACCACCAGCAGTTCTCCGCTGTCCAGCGTCAGGTTGATGTCCTCCAGCGCGGGCTTACCAGCGTAATCGGCATACAGATTTGTAATATTCAGCATGGCGGACTCCTTATTTCACAAAACGATCGGTCACGTACTGGCTGTAATCAGCGGCCACCGCAGGCACTTTGCCCTGCTCTTTCAGGAAGGTGGCGGTATCCACAATCGCTTTGTTCACCGGCCCGGTCAGCTGCTGCACCTGCTGCGCGGGGGTGAGATAGGTATTGCCTTTCACCAGCCCCGGTACGTCCGCTTCCGGCACGCCGCTCAGGCGGGAGAGTTTCTCCAGGTTGGCGGGCTGCTTCAGCCATTCATCCGGGTTGCTGATATAGGGCTGCTGGGCGTCAATCGCGCTTTTGGCGAAGGCTTTCACCACCTCAGGGTGTTTCTCGGCAAAGTCTTTACGCACGACCCACACGTCGAGGGTTGGCGCGCCCCACTGGCCCACTTTTTCCGAGTCGGTCAGCACGGTACCGTCTTTTTCCAGTTCGTTGACAGCCGGTGCCCAGACGTATGCGCCGTCAATATCGCCGCGCTGCCAGGCCGCGATAATTGCCGGCGGCTGCAGGTTGATGATTTGTACCTGACCCGGTTTGATGCCCCAGTGTTTCAACGCCGCCAGCAGGCTGTAGTGGGTGGTGGAGATAAACGGCACGGCGATGCGTTTACCGATCAGATCTTCCGGTTTGGTGATGTTTTTCTTCACCACCAGCGCTTCAGAGTTACCGAGCTGCGAGGCGAGCAGGAACACCTCAATCGGCACCTGCTGGCTGGCCGCAACCGCCAGCGGGCTGGATCCGATATTGCCGATCTGCACATCGCCGGAGGCTAACGCACGCACGACGGACGCCCCGCTGTCGAACTTGCGCCAGTCAACCTTCGCGCCGCTCTCTTTGGCAAAGGTGTTGTCCGCCTGCGCGACTTTCGCCGGTTCCGCAGAGGTTTGATACGCGACGGTGACGTCTACCGCCTGCGCCTGAAATGCCCACAGCGCCAGTGCGCCGAGAAGTGTGATTCGCGATGAAATTGCCATAGTGCCTGCTCCCCTTGTTGTTATGAGGGCAGTATTTCCGGCGCGGGAATTTTGATAAAGGAATAAAAATGAATCGCTCATAACGATTCGTTTTTAGATAAAAAGCGGGAAAGGATAGTTGATTTTGTGCGGTGTAGCTTTTTCCCTCTCCCAATGGGAGAGGGTCAGGGTGAGGGCATCAGCGCTGCGCGTTCAGCTCAGCAATATCTTTCGGCGTGGTCCGACAGCATCCACCGATTAATTTGGCCCCTGCGTCCAGCCACTGCGGCAAATACCCTGCCAGCGTCTCGCACGCTTCACCGTGGTGGTGCCAGGTTTTGGTTACCGCGTCATAATGCTCGCCCGAGTTCGGGTAAACCACCAACGGCAGCGAGGTCAGACTCTGCAGGTGTTTCAGAGCCGCGGTGGTGTTTTCCAGCGCGATGCAGTTGATGCCCAGCGCGACAATATGCGGATAATGCCCCAGCTCCGCAATCACTTCCCGCAGCGGCGTACCGTCGCTCAGGTGTTCGCTGTCCCGCAGGGTAAAGGAGAACCACGCCCGGGCGCGGGGATACTCGGCCAGGAGTGCCGCCAGCGCTTTGATTTCCCCAAAAGACGGCAGCGTTTCGCAGGCCAACAGATCCGCTCCCGCATCCAGTAGCGCTTCTACGCGTGGACGGTGGAAGGTGGTGAACTCTTCTTCGCTGCGTACATAGTCGCCACGATACTCAGAGCCGTCCGCCAGATACGCACCATACGGCCCAACGGAACCGGCCACCAGCAGCGTACCCGCATGTGGGTTTTCAGCCAGATACGCTTCACGCGCCTTACGCGCCAGTTCCACGCTTTTGCCAATTAACGCCCGAGATTGCGCCTCGTCCAGACCGCGCGCTGCAAAGCCCGCAGGCGTAGCCTGATAGCTGGCGGTGATCGCCACCTGCGCGCCTGCCCGGTAGTAGTCGAGGTGAACTTCACGGATAAGATCCGGGTTTTCGACCAGCACTTTGGCAGACCAGAGGCTGTCTGCAAGATTACAACCACGAGCTTCCAGCTCCGTTGCCATCGCGCCATCCAGCACCACAAATGGCTGTTTTTCGAGGATGGCGGTAAGCGGATTATTCTGCGACATGTTCAGGCTCCTGCGATGTCATATTTCGGGTCAGGTAGTAGGCACCATAACACAGGGCAACAAACGGAAGCCCGCAATAAAGGGCAATGCGCTGGCTTGGGTCAAACCACAGCCCAACACAGGCCACCACACAGAGGATAAATCCGAGCACGGGAACCAGCGGATACCATGGCGCGCGGTACTGCAAAGCCGAGAGAGGCTGGCCGGACTGTAAATGACGACGACGGAAAACGAAGTGCGACGCGCAGATGCTGATCCACACCGCCACCACCGCAAAGCCAGAAATCGCCGACAGCGCCACAAACACCGTGTCCGGTGCCACCACGCTTGAGAACAGCGCCAGCACGCCGCCAAGCATAGAAACGGATAGCGCCGTCAGCGGTACGCCGTTCTTATTAACGCGAGCAAAACAGCGCGGCAGCGTTTTCTCGTTCGAGAGCGACCACAGCATGCGGCCCGAAGCATACAGCCCGGAGTTGGCCGCCGAGAGGATCGCCGTCAAAATCACAAAGTTAAAGATATCTGCCGCATAAGGAATGCCGACCTTCTCAAACACCAGCACGAACGGACTCTTTTCCACTCCCGCCTGCTGCATAGGGATCAGCGCCGCCAGTACAAATACGGTACCGATAAAGAAGATAATCAGGCGTGCGATAGTGGTACGGATAGCGACCGGAATCACCTTGTGCGGATTTTCCGTCTCTCCGGCTGCAATACCGATAAGCTCTGTGCCGGAGAAAGCAAAGTTCACCGCCACCATGGTCATCAGGATCGGCAGGCCACCGTGCGGGAACCAGCCTTCAGCCGTAATATTGGTTAAGCCTGGCGCAGGCGAACCATCCTGCATCGGGATAAAACCAAAGATTGCCGCACCGCCAAGAATAATAAAGGCGATGATGGTGATCACTTTGACCAGCGAGAACCAGAACTCGCCCTCGGCGAAGAAGCGCGTGGAGATGACGTTCAGGCCAAAAATCACCGCGCAGAACACGACACACCAGGCCCAGACGGGCACCTGCGGGAACCAGTACTGCATGCAGAACCCAGCGGCAGTAAAGCTCGACCCGAGCGCCACCGTCCAGGTCAGCCAGTAGAGCCATGCCACGGTATAACCCGTCGCCGGACCCAGATAGCGTGCGGCGTAGACGTGAAACGCGCCGGTTTCCGGCATCGCCACGGAGAGCTCGCCCAGACACTGCATCACCAGCCAGACCACCAGCGCGCCTATCAGGTACGCCAGCAGCGTGCCTGCTGCACCGGTCGTGGAAATGATGTAGCCAGTATTGAAGAATAACCCTGTCCCAATCACGCCACCCAGCGAGAGCATTATCAGGTGGCGTGTTTTCATGGTGCGCTTAAGCTGCCCATTTTCTTGTTGTGTTTGCATATTACCTTCTATACGTATGGACATCTAAACATCCAAAGAAGGTGTGTTATACCGCGATTGTTAATAAAAAGCTAGATGACCAGACGCAAACGGGCGCGCCGCGAGCTGAGTCTGGGGTGGGTGGTGAGGATCACATAAAGAATCGGACGCCAGGCCATAAGCACCTCCGCAAGCAGATACTTACAGCATGGTGCGGGAAGAGGCGATCTTCGGTCAGTCGAAAGTGGTATCCGTGAAGAGCGGATTCATACCGTAACACTGCCCGCCACCCGGCGTAAGGTTGGTAATTCTCACAATCAGTTCTATAGTCGACACTGTTTCTTAGTAACCAGGACTGACTGATGCGCTTTAACGGACTGACCAAAGGTTTCTTTATTTTTATTCTTGCCCTTGTCACCTGGGCCTTCTTCGATGTGCTGTCGCCCTACTTCTCCGCGATACTGTGGGCCGCGATCCTGACGGTCATTTTTAACCCGGTAAAAAACAGATTGCGCGCCGCGCTAGGGGATCGCAACGGGTTGGCCTCGCTGCTGACCATCGGCATCATCTGCCTGATAGTGTTTATCCCGTTGATGGTGATCCTCTCCTCACTCGCCATTGAGCTGAACGTGGTTTACACCAAGCTACAGGAGAACAACACGCAATTCCCGGAGGTAGTGGCAAGTATCTTCAACCACCTGCCAGACTGGGCCAGCGGTTTCCTGGCGGATCACAACCTGAACAACGCGGCACAGATTCAGAAAAAACTCTCGGATGTCGCCCTGCAGGGTGGACAGTATCTGGCCGGCAGCGCGTTTCTGATTGGCAAAGGGACGTTTGGCTTTGCGATTAGCTTCGGCATCATGCTTTATCTGCTGTTCTTCCTGCTGAAAGACGGCCCGTATCTGGTGCGCCAGATCCTCGACTCCCTCCCTCTGTCGGATTTCGCCAAGCAGCACCTGTTCGCCAAATTCGTCGGCGTGTCGCGTGCCACGGTAAAAGGAACAGCGGCGGTGGCGGTGGTTCAGGGCATCCTCGGCGGGATTGCGTTTGCTATTGCGGGTATTGACGGCAGCGTGCTCTGGGGCGCGCTGATGGCGTTCCTCTCGCTGGTGCCCGCCATCGGCTCGGCGATTGTCTGGGTGCCTGCCGCCATCTTCCTGTTCGCCACGCATCAGATCTGGCAGGGGCTATTTATTGTGGGCTTCTTCGTGATCGTCGTTGGGCTGGTGGACAATATCTTGCGCCCGCTGCTGGTGGGAAAAGACACCAAAATGCCGGACTATCTGATTTTGATCTCCACTCTTGGCGGCATGGAGCTGTACGGCATTAATGGCTTTGTAATTGGCCCGCTGATCGCCGCGCTGTTTATTGCCTGCTGGAACCTCTTCTCCGGACGCGATCACGAAGGTAACGCCGAAGAACTGGACGCCGATTTCATCGAAGAAGGAAAAAACCCTCCAGATTTGTGAGGATGTGACGATAAAGACCACACCAGGCGGCGCTGTGCCGCCTTTTTTTTTCGCCTTAAATCAGACGTTTTCTATAATTTGAAAAAACGCCCTCCTATTCATGTCGTAAAAGGATCACCAGGTGCGAATCGCGACAATAACCAACTGGGCCTATGGTGCCACGGTCTGCCTGACCATCGCCTCAGGCATCATCATGCTGATGGCGTCCAATGCCGACACCGCAGAACGTCATGCTGTAGAACAACGCCAGCGTTTTGATGAGCTTACCGAAGATGTGGAGACCGACGCCTGGGCGCAGTCCGATTTGGCACGCCTGTACGTCATAAAAAAAGATCCGCAAACCTACAGGGAATACCAGCAGTCAGAGGGCTATCTGAAGAACATTGAATTCCGGCTGGAAAAACTGCGGGACAATGGTGCATCAGATGATGAGCTGTCTCTGCTGCGTGAAGGGTTAAAAATTATTGATGAGCTGCAGGATGAGCAGCAAACCGCGCTTTCCAGCCTGAAACGAGGAGAAGACGCTCAGGCCGTGGCCCTGCTCTATGGCGCCCCGTATGAGCAGGAGCTGGAGCGCGCGCAGAACCAAATCGATCATTTTCGTCAGATCCTCGACAAACGCGTCATCGCCTCCGTTCAGGATGCGACCAAAAAATCGAAAGCGCTGCGTACGGCCTCTGAGATGATGGTTGGTCTGACCGCCCTGCTGTTCTTGTTTGTTCTCGGCTTTATCTTGAAACGCCGCGTGCTGCGCCCCGTCGTACGTCTGAGTGATGTGGTACACCGCCTGGCCTCGCAGGATTACGCGGTTGAAACGCCGAACTTCAACCAGATTGATGAGATCGGTGATATGGCACAAGCCATCCGCATCTTCCGTGAAAACGGCCTGGCGCGACAACGTCTGGAAAAAGAGCGCGATGCCGACTGGGCCATCCGCGAACTGCTGGCGCGCATGACCCAGCGACTACAAGGGTGCGAGAACTTTAACGATGTGATTAACGTGGCGGAGCTGTTTGCACCGAATATCGCACCGGGGATAGCGGGCCAACTCTACGTGCTTGACCGCGATCCGTGGCAGATGCGCTGTGTCGCACAATGGCTTTCACCGATCGGGGAAAAGACGACGTTCCATCCGGATGAGTGCTGGGCCGTGCGTCGCGGGCAGAGCCACCCGCCGGTAAATGGTGAGCCAGATATCGCCTGTTACCACCTGCCGGAGTCACAGTCGAATAGTTCACTGTGCGTGCCGCTTATCGCCCAGGGCGAGGCGATTGGTTTGCTCTCCTTCCAGAATATCACTGCGGATAATGCCCCTTCCCGCGCGTATCTGGAACTGATGGCCGAAGCACTCGGTCTGGCGCTCGCCAACCAGCGACTACGCGACGCATTGCTGGAAAAAGCCCTTTTTGACCCGCTTACCGGTTTGCGTAATCGTCATCATCTGGAAGATACCCTGCAAACCCAAATGACGCAGGCGATGCGTAACGGTGAACCGTTAAGCTGCATGATGATCGACATCGATCACTTCAAGAGCATCAATGACCGCTTCGGCCATGAAGCGGGCGATCAGGTGATCAAAAGCGTGGCGTCGATTGTTCAGCGGGCGGCACATGACAACGGACTGGCGTTCCGCTATGGGGGTGAAGAGTTTCTGGTTCTGCTCTCCGGTGCTGGTGAAGAAGAGGCTCACACCTGCGCACAGAAGATTTACAACGGCGTGCATGAGCTGTCGCTTCGCTACGGGCTTACAGAAATTGGGCCGGTGGATGTCTCGATTGGTATTGCCAGCTATCCCCAGCATGCCCAGAGTGACAACCTGCTGCGCGCCGCGGATGTGGCCCTATACAGGGCGAAAGAGTTGGGTCGGTCAAGGATTGTGAGTTTTGGGATGCTGGAGGCGGGCTGATTAAACAGGTTTTCCGGTATGAATTTTTCCCGCCTGCAACAACGTGGCTTACACGTTCTCGCCCAGCTGGATAAACGTACGGCTTCGCCACCCATTATGTTGTGTTTTTCTACGTTACCGGGTCGGGTAAAATCAGTAGTGTGAGAAAATATCAATCAATTAAAGCGATCATTTTTTAAACGCGGGGGAGTTTATTCAAGTAACATTGGTTTATCTCAACAACTTAACCGTTTTTTATGCAGAAAACACCCTGTCACCTCATAAACACAACTCATTGATTTCACTTGATTTACACGCAAAAAATGTATAAAAACAGTAGCGTCTCAACAAAATATATAAACTAGTATGATAACTAAATTATAATTCTTATACTTCTGGTAAAAAAGTGGAGGCCAAAATGCGATTAATCCTACTGCTGTTATGCTGTCTGGCACCGAGTTTGACCTGGGCTGGCGACCTGCCAAAACCAGTCGGTAAACCCATTTTAACGATTTACGGTAATATAGAAAATACCAATGATAATGGGAAAGCAGTGTTTGATCTCGCCAGCCTTGAAAAACTGGGTATGGTGAGTTTTGAGACAACATCCCCCTGGTATAATGGCCGCACTAAGTTTGAGGGTGTTCCAATGAGCAAACTCATGGATTATGTGGGTGCGAAGGGATCAAACATTAATGTTATCGCGCTCAATGATTACTCTACCGTCATCCCTCTCAGTGACTTCAAAAAATACAACGCCATACTTGCCCTAAAGGTTAATGGCGAATATATGCGCATCCGCGATAAAGGCCCATCATTCATTGTATACCCCTATGACAGTCTTCCTGAGTTGAATAATCAGATTTATTACTCACGATCAGCATGGCAGGTTAGCAAAATGAAGATTGAGTAGTCGTTCAGGAGAACATAATGAACAGGATACTGGTTGGTATCATTTTTTCTCTTTTTATCACGACAGGATATATTGCATACCTTGTTTATGATCGACAGCAAGAGTTGCAAAAACTGACTCAATACACTGAGTCCTGGTCAGTGGCCCAACTGGTATCTGAGTATTACCGTTTTGAATCATGGCTTGGTCTATACGCAACCGATACCGATGACGTTACGATAGACCAGGTCCGCATGCGCCTTGAAATTATGCTGAGTCAGGGCGATTTAATGAAAGGGGGAGATTTAGGTCGCTATATTGACAGCGATAAAGCGCACCAGGAGCTCGCTTCACGCTTAGAGCAAATACTGAACTATCTGGACGATCATCTTGAGAAAATGAGCCATCCGGAGTTACAGGCATACCTGAAAAATATGCATATGCTTGATGCTCCGCTGAGCCAGCTTTCTGCAACGGCACTAACGAAAGACATTAACACGGTTAATGAATCTAACAAGAAAATACAGATCCTTTATTATATTTACTCTGCTCTTTCATTACTCCTGGTGATATTAAGCTTTATCCTGGGCTTTTTAATGATTTATCAGAACAAAAATATTCTCAAAGCACATATGCAGGTTAAAAGCCTTGCTGAAGAGCTCCAGTTGTCAAAAGAAACACTGCAGATTCAGAATGCGAAGCTGGAATATGATGTCTACCATGATTCCCTGACGGGGATGAAAAACCGCCTTTACTTCTGGGACGATCTCAACAAAATTAATCTTCAGGCAGATAAGAACCACATCCCTGTCACGGTGATGTTATTTGATTTAGACCGGTTTAAAGAGGTCAACGATACCTATGGCCATGATACCGGCGATTTACTGTTACGTCAGGTATCCCGCCGTCTGACTTCAATGAGTTGCGATTCAGAGACATTTTACCGCCTGGGCGGTGATGAATTTGCACTTCTGTCCAGCGGTTTGACCGAAACAGCGGCACTTTCGCGAGCCAGAGAAATCAGCGATGAGATTAGTCAGCCCTATACGATTAATAATCAACTTATAAAAATTGCTACCTGTGTAGGTATCGTTTTATCAGACAATGAACGACGCTCTGATTATCTCTATAAATTTGCGGATCTGGCGCTCTATGAAGCCAAAAAAGCAGGTTCACAGCAGATAAAAGTCTTCCGTCAGTGGATGATGCAAAGATTACAGGAAAGTAGAACCCTTGAACATGACATGGCACTAGCACTCGATAACCATGAGTTCGTTGTATATTACCAACCTATTGTCGATTCATTCAGCAATCAAATTTACGGATATGAAGCGCTTATTCGCTGGATACACCCTGTGAAGGGGATACTGTCACCTGATTACTTTATTTCTGTCGCTGAAAAAACCGGGATGATCAATCAGATCGGGAAAATTGTGCTTGAGCTTGCCTGCCGGGAAGCAGCGCTATGGGCGATTCCGGCAAGGATCTCCGTTAACGTCTCACCAATTCAATTGGGTAATAAATCATTTACGACGATGGTGCAATCCATCCTTAAAGAGACAGGACTACCGGCTAACCGACTCGAACTGGAGGTGACGGAATCTTCTCTTTTCAGTGACAGCAATATGCCAATCACTATCCTCAAAAAGCTCAGATCTCTGGGTGTAAAAATTTCCATCGATGATTTCGGAACGGGATATTCGTCGCTCTCAAGACTGAGTGAATTGAATTTTGATAAAATTAAAATAGACAAATCCTTTGTGAATCCTATTTCCACACAGGATGATGCGCTTAATATCGTCAAATTGATAACCGGTATGGCGAAGAGCCTCAATATGAGTGTCATCGCAGAAGGTGTTGAAACCGAAGCGCAGCTTGAACGTCTTCAGGCACTTGGCTGCGATCTCGTGCAGGGATACCTGTTTGGAAAACCTCAATCTCAAGTCGACCGAAAAATCAAAAACGGCTAAATCACATCTAGCATTTTCTCCTGCTTTACACAGCACTTTTTCATAATCCGTTAACGCTTTAGTAACGGAAAAAAAGACGCCTCGTCAGGGAACGGTGGCGTCCAGAATGAAAAAACCAGGCATCAATGCCATCAAGATATATGTGTCGAAAACGGTACGAAACCGTTTGCGTACGCATTATCTCACAGCAGGAGAGTCCCATCAGCTACCAAAATGGGTAATACCGATGCGGAGTCAGTCCATCACCTCTGCTCAGGTGGCCAAATTCAGTGTGGCTTGGTTTGATGAACGTCGTATTGGTTGATGGGTTGAGGAATAAACGGGTATTGCTGAAAAGTGCTGCTGGGAAGCTGGTAACCCTTTCAGAGTGGTTGTGGCAGGTTTTTCAGAAACGTAGCAACGGCGATTTTGCTGGTGGTTCAGGTGGAAGCGACATCCACCTCTAAATTTAACAATCTAAAAAATACATTTGTCTGGTTAACTGGATGAAATCACATTATTCAACTATGAGGTTGGGATAATACGATAAATTCACGTAACTGGAGAAATAACATGGAGTTTTTCAGGAAAACGGCGCTGACAGCACTGGTTATGGGTTTCAGCGGTGCAGCGCTCGCCTTACCGAACATCACCATTTTAGCGACCGGCGGGACGATTGCCGGTGGCGGTGACTCCGCAACTAAATCTAACTATACGGCGGGCAAAGTTGGCGTAGAGAATCTGGTCAAAGCCGTTCCTCAACTTAAGGATATCGCTAACGTTAAGGGTGAGCAGGTCGTCAATATCGGTTCGCAGGATATGAACGACGACGTCTGGTTAACCCTGGCGAAAAAGATCAATAACGAGTGTGACAGCACCGACGGCTTCGTGATTACCCACGGTACAGACACCATGGAAGAGACCGCTTACTTCCTCGATCTAACCGTGAAGTGCAATAAGCCAGTGGTGCTGGTTGGCGCAATGCGTCCGTCTACCGGGATGAGCGCAGACGGTCCGTTCAACCTCTATAACGCGGTGGTGACCGCGGCGGATAAAGCCTCTGCCAGCCGTGGCGTGCTGGTGGTGATGAATGACACCGTGCTTGACGGGCGCGACGTGACCAAAACCAACACCACCGATGTGGCGACCTTCAAATCCGTAAACTACGGACCACTGGGCTACATTCATAACGGTAAAATCGACTACCAGCGTACGCCTGCGCGTAAGCACACCACCTCTACGCCGTTCGACGTTTCTAAGCTGAATGAACTGCCGAAGGTCGGTATCGTCTATAACTACGCGAATGCTTCAGATCTGCCGGCAAAAGCGCTGGTGGATGCCGGTTATGATGGGATTGTGAGCGCGGGTGTGGGTAACGGCAACCTGTACAAAACGGTCTTCGATACGCTGGCAACGGCAGCGCATAAAGGGACTGTTGTAGTACGTTCTTCCCGCGTACCGACGGGTTCAACCACGCAGGATGCTGAAATCGATGATGCGAAATACGGTTTCGTTGCCTCTGGTTCCCTGAACCCACAGAAGGCACGCGTACTGCTGCAACTGGCGCTGACGCAGACTAAAGATCCGAAACAGATCCAGACAATGTTTAATCAGTTTTAATCGCTGAAGGCGGCTGCGCTTACCACTTTGACTTTCAGGTCTGATAAGCGCAGCGCTATCAGGCAGTTTGCCGGATGGCTTTATCCGGCAAATGCACTTAGGAACTTATTCGGTGAGAAACAGTTCATGTAAGTATCCCTGCAAAACGTACCATTCACTTGTAGAGATCTTCCGACATACTGATTATGTCCCCGGAGGAGATTGCCATGCGTAAAGCCCGATTCACCGAACACCAGATCATTGCCGTTCTGAAGTCCGTCGAAGCCGGACGTACCGTTAAGGATGTCTGCCGTGAAGCCGGTATTTCTGAAGCCAGCTATTCTTAACTAAAGTTAAGCGTCGCTTACATTAATAACTTTGTTACATTTGATCATTTACTGCCCTTCCTGCTAAATAGGTACATTTTCCTCATGGTTTATATAACAACATGAGGAAAAAAGAAAATGGCTATACCAGCTTATCTGTGGCTTAAAGATGACGGCGGCGCAGACATTAAGGGGTCTGTAGATGTCCAAGATCGCGACGGCAGCATTGAGATCACCGGGTTTTCTCATAATCTAAGTATTCCAACTGACGGAATGACAGGAAAGATCACTGGAACCCGCAAACACTCAGCCGTGCTTGTCCAAAAAGAATTTGATAGCTCCTCCCCTTACCTCTATAAAGCCGTTGCCACTGGTCAAACGCTCAAATCTGCGGAGTTCAAATGGTACAAAATCAACGATGCAGGTCAGGAAGCGGAATACTTCAATATCCAGCTTGAGGGTGTGAAAGTTGTCGGCGTTTCACCTGTGATGCATGACACCAAAGATCCCGCCAAAGAGAAGCATAACCACCTTGAGTGTGTAGAACTTCGTTATGAAAAAATCACCTGGAAATACTGTGATGGCAACGTACAGTTTACCGATGCATGGAATGAGAGAGCGCAAGCGTGAGGTATCCAACATTAGCGGCATCACCTCATCCGCCGTTTGATGTGTCCTCTTTCACCCCACCTGGTGTGAATATCGTCAATAACATGATGATGGCTCGCTTTCACCGTGGCCCGTCAGCCCTTACATATGCTTGGTTCTATCAGCAGGTAAGAGGGCATGGCCCGTGGGATTACAAACAGCGCGGGAGACAGTTCGAGAGTTTTGGAAACTTCCATTACGGTGCTGTTGGTCACGCTGCGGGGATTCCTGACGAAGTATTACTTAGGGGCGCAGGATGGGCACAAAGTCGCGCAGGAACAACCGATCCAGCTTTTGGCGATTGGTATGGCTCAGCGCCTTACGGTGATGATCCTAACGACCAGTATTGGATAAGAGCGGGTATCGACTATGCAAAACGCACGGGTTTTTAAGAAGCGGTATCTACTTCTGATCCTGTTGGCTATTGTCGCCTTTGGGGTTTACAAGGTACTGCACTTCTCGCCACTTGAGCAAAAGGTTATCAAGAAGGTGAAAATAAGTAACCTAGCTAACCTCTACATCACGGAAGCGAGTGCAGGAGCCACCACAGGCTTTTCCTACCGTTTCTATCTGTGCGATGCAACCAAAGACGATAAAGCGTTTATGGCGGGTCTGAAGAATGATAACGAGCCTTTCATGATCACCACGGACAAAGACGCATTGAAGAAGGTCGAAAATAATGCGATCTATTTATCGGTTAAAGGGACTATCTACAGCTTTCAGAGTCCTGCGACCTACCTAGTTCGAGGTTCCGTCTACTCCGCTCCTGTTTACATGACTTCATCGCCATACTGAGAGTATAGCCAGTGTGATAACTGGCTATAACGCAAAACGATAGCTATGGCTTTAGCAATAGTGTCATTGTTGTTTGCAGTTAAAACTGTTGACCACCATTGACCTAATTCACTTACACCAGCACTTACATGTTTTTTTTAAGCAAGAAAGAGATTTGGGATTTTTCAGGTAACTACTTGATTTTTATGGTGCCGATAATAGGAGTCGAACCTACGACCTTCGCATTACGAATTAGTAGAATCACATTTAACTAACTGTTTTACATACACATTGCCGCATTCACAAAAGATAACTTAACGGCACATGATGCATGGTGATGAATGTAGCCTTACCATATGTGTCACAAAAATGGCACATGCTTTTGATGTAAGCCCCCCTTGACCGAAAAGGGTTTTACGCCTTTAACACTGTACATTCAAACAGTACAATGAGGTGAGACATGATCGTCGAACTGGTTTATGACAAACGTAACGTTGAAGGGCTGGCAAGAGCCAGAGAAATTATCTTGTCCGAGTTGACGAAACGGGTACACCAGATTTTCCCTGATGCCGAAGTGAAGGTGAAGCCGATGCAGGCTAACGCCTTAAATAGTGATGCCAGCAAAAGCGATCGGGAAAAGCTGAACCGCATGCTGGAGGAGATGTTTGAAGAGGCCGATATGTGGCTGGTTTCCGAGTTCCCGACAGTTCGCCAGGTTGGACTTTAAGTATTACTCGGGTAATACTCCCTTCGATTTCTCGCGATGAATACTTGGCAGCCAACCCCGCTCTTGCATACAGCAAGGCTGCTCAGTTAGCATTAATCTAAGTATAATTGGCACAGGCACAAGAGAAAATGCAGGGCATGCAGTATGATTTCTGACAGGTTAGGAATAAATATGAATGAATACGGAAAAATTAAATGACACGAAGAGATAATTGCTTTGATATCATACGTCACATTGCAGCTTATACAGTGCTTGTCTCTCATCACTTTCGATTATCCGGATTTGATGAGCCTATTTTCGCCAGATGGAACACCTATGGTGCGCTCGCTGTAGCAATTTTCTTTTGTCTTTCTGGATATTTAATGCCTAAAAGTTTTCAATCCTCCGAAAACTTTATGGAGTTTATGAAAAAAAGATGCTTACGAATATTTCCAGGGTTGATTTTTTGTTCTTTCGTTCTTTACTTCTTGATTGCGGTTGTTTTCAACACTTCTAACCAGGTAGAATATTTAATTTCGTCTAAACCATTAATGCATACACTGAGGAATATTCTTTTTATAAGAGATTCTGTAGATGGTGTTTTTACAAGTTACATTTTCCCCAGGGAGATTGATGGTAGTCTGTGGACACTTCCTATTGAGTTTGCTTGTTATATAATTATAGGCTTTGCTCTTTCAATATCATTTAGCTGGGTAACCCCTGCGCTCCTATTGGTGACCGGAATTATCTCCAGTATATTTTTTAGCTTTTATCCTGACAGCGCCACTTATTATAGCATTCCTTTTAAATGGTTAGCATTTTTCTCTATACCTTTCTCATTTGGCGCACTTCTTTACATGACATCTAACGCATGGATGAAATACAAAAAATGGATGTTAGGAATCGCCATTGCATTCATATTTGCAAAGATTGGAGAACCTCAGGTATCAACAATCATTCCACTTTGCGTCACAACAATAATTATTGTCTTAGGCCTTTCTTTTAAAGACCGAATCATTAATGGTAGGTTTGATATATCTTATGGCGTTTATATTTATGCATTTCCAGTTCAGCAAATAATGATTAACAATACTAATTTAAACCTCTATGTAAGCATGGCCGCATGCGCACTCATAACCACGATTTTAGCCATACTATCTTACCGTTATATCGAGCGTCCTTTCCTTCACAAGAAAAAAGTGGATGCAATGCTGGAAAAGCCTATAACCAGCTGATCCACCATTAAAGAAGCGGGTTATCCCGCTTCTATTTGAGATGTCTATGGTTGTTCAGGCCAGTCGATGTCCGGGGCCGTTGTTAAATCAAGTCGACGAAGTGCGAGACGATAAGTTTTCCATTTTGCCAGCATGTCTTTTTCCCCATCAGTAATCGATCCATCAGACTCTGCATCCGTCAGAATTTCAATTTCCAGACTGGCTTTTGCGGTAAGCGTGTCACGATTGACCTCAGCATTTCTAATCAACATCTCCTTTGATGGTTCAGGTGGCGCTACCCATGCAGGAAGACCATCACTACCGACACCTCTGATCATTCCATTTCCATTCTGGAAGGAAGCGAACTCGTTAAAAACATCGTCTGATACCTCTACAGCATCATCTGGCCAGTTACCCGCTCGGATATATGCAACTAAGTCAGCAATAAGATAGAACACATTTTTTGATGCTGACCATGCATAATTATTATAACCACTAATGGAATATAGTTTTGCTTCTTTATTATAAATCGTCATATTAAACTCCTATTGCTTCAAAATAAACACCTGACCAGCCGGGGGTAAAGTTAGCACTAACACCTGCACCAAACGTTCTATTGGTTTGAATTTGGCCAAATGCAGATACAACATCTGTACCAGAGACAGCCCCGGGAACTCTAGGGGTTACCGTTAGTGATAAGAAAGAGGAAGGAAACGCGATAGGAAGATTAACTGTAACATAAGCATTATCCCCTACATCAACAAAGCCCCACTGCCTAATTACACCAGTCTCAAGGTTTTTTTCCCATGAGATAGTATTTAATGATTTGCTAAATTTATTAGGTGGCGGGTTGTTTGGACCATAAAGGCGCTGACCGTTCTCATAAATATAGCGAGAAGCCCAGATATCATTTTGCGATACCACATCCTTACCCGCACCAGAGCGAACAAAGCCACCAGCATCGACGTTTCCCGTAACACCAACGCTGCCACCAACAGTCAAATCAGAACCGACTGACGCAATGGAGGTCACGCTTAAATTTCTTTGAGCATAAATATCTCTTCCCGCCCATAAATCCTGAGCTGATGAAATATCTTTCCCTGCCCCAGATGTCACACTACCCGTAGCGGACAAATTGCCGTTAAGAATGCCACCAGTTAAAGGGTATGCACCAACATCGCTGGAGGTTGGTTTCCTTTTGTCATGATAAAGCTCCGTCGTTTCAGGCTGACCTGAATATGATTTATGAGCAGCAAAAACACGAATAGCAGCACCATAGGAAACCGCAAACTGCCCCCACTCCTGAGATGTGGGGCCTGCGGATTCGATGGCAACAACACTATCAGGATAAAGGGTGCCAGGCTGAAATGGCTCGTAGAAAAAACTACCAACATGCTCTTTGCTGGCCGCGCTCTGGCTATCTCGTGACCCTAACCCATAAGAACCCTTCACCAGAGCATTCTGTAATCCAAGATATTGTACTACCTCGCTGACAGATCCCTTCCCTATGATATTTCTCCCCACCAAAGTCAGGTCTGTCAGTGCTGCAATATCCGCGTCCGTAAAATAGGGGACTTTATTCGGACTAGTTTGCAACCCGGCGAGCGCTGTAAGCGTGGCATCCAGCGGCTGTGAAAGCGCATTAAGGGCTGCAATCAGTTTCGTTTCAAACCCAGACAGACTACCATCGTCCAGTACATCACTATTGGTTTTGTCACTGATAAACTGAGCGAGTGCGGCCGCAACGAAAGATGCCTGTCGCAGGACTTTGTTAATTTCGCTAGCTTTTGCAACTCCTGCGGTAAAACCGGTTGAAAGGGCTGCCAGAACCTCATAGTCAGCCTGTGAAATAACGTTAGCCCCGCCAGCTATGGAGAAGGGTTTAAACTCGTTTTTTGCCATTTATTAGCTCCAGTATCCGGCGTCATAACCGGCGATAGCGATACTCTGTGTGTCAAAACCGAACAGAGGACGAGCGGGATCAATGACATTGAGGTTTTTAACTCTCACGCCACCGGCTTTGATATTCAGCTCGCCTGCTTTGATAACGGAAATAAGCTCAGCCGATGTGTTTGCTATTCCATTAATGGCGATAGCATTTATCGTGATGCTCATGTCCTGGTTGTCGATGATCTGCATTTCTATCCCGGAACCGGCAAAGATGGTTTCGAGAATGTCCTCAAGATGGCCGATCGTGCCATCCCAGGTGTTAATCGCGATTTGCGCTTTCAGTACCACACGGTACGTATCGTCACTCAGACGGGTGAAACCCGTATCAGGGTCGAATGGCCCTTGCCAGCTACCTTGATCCCATCCAAGCCCTTCAGTGTCCCAGGAGAAATAGACGTCCGCGATAGGTACGCTCACTGTTCTGCCACGCCCCACCCATTCCCCAACGACGTCGAGCTGCACACCCACGGCCCGATCGAGGTCAAACGCAGCTATAAAGCTTTCCTGTGATTTTACGATGTCGGTTAATGGCCGGGTTATCAGGTCAACGTGTTGTTCAAAAAGAGGCTTAGTAGCGTGGTAATTCGTTATTCTTTCCGTGTATTTGCTCATACCGGTGTCACCTTAATGTTGGCAACGTCCCCAGCAGCGGCTTCGTTAAACAGAATGTCCACGTTCGCCGCACTTACCCCGGCGGCCGCCTTACCAATTTTCAGTGAGGTGATATCGTAATAACGGCTGGCCCCTCCACTCATTACCCCGAGGTTGGCAGGTGAATAAATCCGGCTGATGAGTACATTCTCGCCAATACCAAGACTGTTGATGTACTTTGCAATCTCCACCTTCATCTGATCAGCAATCTGCGACGTATAGCCCGGGTAAGTGGTCAGTTCAATATCAACAAATATGTTGACGATTGTTGGTCTGCTGAACCTGATTGTTTTCGGTTCACCGTACTTTCCGGTTATGTCGACGGCGGTAGTGCCAAAGGTGAAAGTCCCCTGGTCCTTCTTCTTAGACAGAACAGTGGCTATTTCAGTAGCGTCGCCGCCTTCCACCACTGCACATATCGAGTGTTGCGGCAGACCATTGCTGTCAGTGGTGTCCGTGTCGTTCTCGTAAATACGTCCCCGTGTTACACCGGAAATATCCAGCAAAGAACCGTCCATACCGTCAATGGTCGTCTTGGAAGGTAATGCTGTGCTTCTTGACTGCCTGTCACGTAACTGCGGATCGTTTTCCCCTGGTTGCCCGAGCGTGGCCGCTGCCGGGTTGGTGGCCGTTCGCCAGCCTCGGGTGGGGGTTGCAATGTTCCTGATGGTACCAGCCAGCGCAGCAACGGCACCGGGTGTCGTACACGTGGCGGTTACGGTCACGGTCTCCGATGGCGGAATATTGATGTTTGTTGGTAGAGCCCATAATTTCCTGTTTTCATCTCGCACCATGCCTGCAGTGATGAGCGTTCCGGGTTCACCTTCCAGAACAAGATCTGAAGTTGAGTTGGTGGCTCCCTTCCTGGCAATGCCGTTGATTTTTACGTTGCTTGAAAGTGCGCGACCGATACCAGTTGACGGAGAAAAGGAGTTATAGACCGCTATAGCAGTATTGTTGGCATCGTGAATAGCCAGAGCATATATAGCCACCATCTGGCCGTCTTTGCTGTCTGGCTCCAGATAAGCGTCACTGCCATAAATCTGCTGGAAATAGCTCGTCAGGGTATCGAGTATCGTCTGGTAATCAGGCGCACTGATCCCCTCAGCGGTTACCGTTGCCGATAAGCCGAGTGTGTCCAAATTGAGGGCCATTTATGCCTCGCTGGTTACTGTCGTTGTTCCGTAGATGGTGTCGATTTCAGCGAAGAACTGGACGCGGCGCGTCGTAGTATTCACTGTCGTATTGAAAGAGAGAATGGATTTAACGCCCCGCGTTTCGAGGATGCGCTTACGGATCGCCAGGTTGTAGGTTTCCGGCTTCTGCTTACCGAGTACGGACTGAATCCACGGAGTCCCCTCGGTGGTGTCGAGGAACCATTGCCCGTACCACAATTCGAACCGCGTTTTCACGGCCTGTGCCACGGCCTCAGGTGAGTTAATCAGCCAGGTATCATCGCCGCTGCCAAAGGTGTAATCCCCCTCGGCGTCTTCACGTCTGTATCGCATCAGTTCACCCCGTCTGTGTTGCTGGTGCCGTGCTGCACGCCGCCGTGAGTGTGCGTATCATCAATTGACTTGCCGTTAGCTTTAACGGTACCGATAAACTCGACCGCGCCGGTGATTTTGGATGCAACGCCAGAAGCAACAGAGCCCACCATTCCACCCAGCCAGGACAGGAGCCCGTGAATGGTAACTTTCGCCGAGAAGTCGGCCTGCGGGGTAAGTACATCCAGACCGCCAGGCGCTACGATTTTAATTTTCTGCGTAGTGGGGTTGAGCTCAAAGAACGTGCTTCCGTCGTCGCTGCGCAGCTGAGCGGCCCCCGTGCTGATTCCGCTGATTTTCTGCGCCTGTGACTGCGGTCCAACGATACAGAACGCATCCGATAAATCATGCACCCGATCGTCAACAGGCTCCTGCACCCCGCCGTTCTGCCACCAGAAATCGATGCAGCGATCGGCGAAAATCACCAGACATTCATCACCGGCTTTAACCGGGAACGTCAGCGTGCAGCCGCCGCCGCGCGGAAATAACACCGGCACATCCACCAGCAGCGGGTAATTTTTGGTAATGCGGTTCCCGTCGTTATCAGTTTCAACCGAACGGATAGCAGGCTGCACAACCGCCGTAACCGCGTCAGGATCGAATGACTGAACGATGCCAGGCAAAGCGACACGGATCTGGTTCTTTGTGGTTTCCCGCTCCGATTTGAATGTTTCGGCAAGGTCACCGCTGCGGGTCTGGTCAGATACTGCCATTTTGTAGGCTCCAGAAAGCAAAAAACCCACCGGGTGGCGGGTTTTATGTGACTAATTTGGTTTTTTTCAGTTTATAAGCCCCATCTTACCGGCGCTTCGAGAGTTAAGTACATCGCCTGAAGAACCGCAAGGCACAGCCACAGTCGACATTTCGACAAATCCTTTACCGCCCTGCTTTTGGCATAAAGTGGCATGCATTTTTGCTAAACGCGCTGCATGACCAAAATCAATTTTGGTTCCGTAAGTTGAATCTCGTAGAGCTGCTTTTTTTGCAATTCCGGTAATATTTTTGTCTTTAATTACAGATGCAAACAAACTCAAATCATTTCCAATTTGATTGAAGCAAGTACGATTAATATCAACATCGGCATACGCTGAAATTCGTTTGCAATCTGAGATCTGAGAAAGCACAGATGAGTTAACCAGTTGCAAATTTAATTTGTAGTCACCGACATAGGTATAAACTTTATTAGGGTCCGTAGTCCCCGGATAACGAGTTACGAATGGAATGCTGTTGTACGCATCTCGCAAAGACTCTGCTCCTTGACTTGTAAGCTCGTCCCCAACACCAGCAACGATAACCTCTGGGTGTGAAACTTCAAATTGAGAATTTTCTTCGCGCTGTGTTTGAAGCCTGCTTTTCTGGCCCTCCTCAACTTGCTTATCGTACGCTTGTTTTTCTTCATTTTTTTGGGCTAGCCATTTTTCCTGGGCTTTTGCACCATTAGGATCCCAACTACATGAAGTTAAAAAAAGAGAAAATACGATTGTAGTTATCGCAAGTCTGCTCACTATTATGCACCTCGATTCATCGCTGACTGGCTAGGAATATCACTAGCATCTCGAGCAAAGCACATCATATCCATGTACCACGCCTGGCCCCTTGTGTCGCCAGTGTACATAATCCCGCGCACAATATAAACGCCATCCGTTGCGATGCTGGCAGGCTGCGCCGTGGTGCCGCTGAGCGTGATATTTCCGTCCGTGTTCTGGTCGGTGATCTGCCCACCGGCCATAGCGATATCGTTGTTCGACAGCGCGGTGCGATACACGGAAGCCTGATCCAGCTGAATGAGCCCGTTAACCCGGATGTTCGGGTTAATCAGCGCGCGGACGTTTACCCCGTCGCCGATGGTCTGCTGTGGCATACCGATAAGCCCGGTAGCGCTGTTGAGCACAATCGCGTCGTGAACATACTCGTTATTGGCCACCATCTGCCGCTGGCCGTCCACGAATTGCCATGTTGCGCCACATTGTCCGGCAACGTTATCCATAAGATGCCGTGTCATGCCGAACAGCACCCGGCCCCGGGGGAAGACGGTAGCAGGCATTTCAGGCGTCAGACCTTCGGTCGCGCCTTTGGCCTCGAAGTCTTTCATCAGCGCGCGGTTCACGTCTGCGACCGTGTAACCGGCTGCCAGCGTCTGCGAGGTTATACTGGTGGCAAAAGCCAGATCCGTATCAGCAGCCTGAATCAGGACGTAGGAATCGATGGGACTGTCTTTTCCTGTGACCGAGTAGCGAATTTCGCCGCTGAAAATCAGACCGTAGTTCCGGCCATCACTCTGGCCCACGTCCGCCGCGTCGACTTCGCGCACGGTCCCGACGTCGCTTGCCGACACCTCCGGCGCGATACCGTCGTAACCGGCAATCAGCCGAACTTTCGAAAACTCTTTGCCGGTTATACGGTTGGAGGTATCTGCAGACAGGTTGTAAATTTTGAACGTCCCCACCCGTGACGCGCTGCTGATGTTGAACCAGTCGATCGTAAAGGTCACTTTAAAATCGCTGAGCTCAATCCCCTGCCCGTTCTCGTCCAGGAGCTGCAGCTCGAAATGTCTCATCCAGTTCTGTGACATGTTTACTCCGTTGATACCAGTAAATGACTGCGGCCGCCCAGGTCGGTTTTCGTCGGATAATCCTGTGTGCTGTCGTCACAAACCACCACCAGCTTAAAGCCGAGGCCCATATAGGCGTACTGCGCCAGCAGGTCAGCGCCGGTGACGAGAGGAATACCGGAGATTACCGGCTCCCCTCTGTCGTTCTGTAGGTCCATAATCCAGTACAGATCGCGCCAGGTGATACTAATCCGCCAGGTGGTCCCCGCCAGGATGATGCTGAATTGCTGGTTATCCGCTGTCAGCGGGATTTCCTGAATTGCCATTAGCCGAGCCCCAGTAATGACGCCGCGTTACCCGTGATGCTTTTCAGCAGCGAGGTATTTGGCGGCTTTGTGGTTTTGTTGCCGGTATTCAGTACCGCCGACGTGCTGGCCCCGTCCTTCATGTTGGTTTTATCCGCGACGGTGATCTGCTGCGTCTGCGAGATAAGAACCTCCCTCAGGGTGAGAACGGCAGACAGGACGTTTTCGGTTGTCTTGTCTGTCGTCACTTCCAGCGCGCGGATCAGCATGTTGCTGTACAGCCGTTTGCCAGTCACTACATCGAAAGGAATACGGCTCGCCTGCAGGTCGAGTATCTCCTGATACGTCTGCTGGGGACTTAGACCAAGCAGGCTGGTAGCCGTCAGGTTACTGGCAAAATCCAGCAACGATCCGCCACCAGCGAAACCGACCTCCATCACCACTTCAGACGGTTTTTTGTAGGCATGGTCGGCGATGGCGGCCCCGACCTCGACAGGGTGCTCTGTTATCTCCAGCGTGTCGGTATGCTTCTCAGAAACAACCACGCTGGGGACAACCATCCCTATTTTTCGGCTCTGCTGCTGAAAGAGCGTAGAGAGAATATCCATTAGCCCACCTTCGTTTGATTACCGCGCATAACCTGGGCGTTTGCCGACTGCTGTCGACGCTCGACCTCGGTACCGACAGAACGCGGGTCACCACCACCGTAAATGTGATAAGTGTTCTGTTGCTGTACCTGAGCCCCGGGCGCGGGCATGTTGCTTAACACCTTCGGAATGTAGTTGCGGGTTTCCTGAGGCATGAGGGCCATACCGTGCTTCTGCACGTTCCCGATCCCCCAGTTGTATGAGGCCAGCGCCTTGCTCAGGTCACCACCGTTAGCCTGCAGCAGCTGTGAAAGATACTTTGCGGCTGCCTGCGCGGCCTTCTCCGGGTCGAAAACATCGTTTCCGCGCAGCCCCATGTCACGCGCCGTGCCGTCCATAAACTGAAACAGGCCTTTAGCGCCAGCGCCTGAAACGGCGAACTGATTACCGCCCGATTCCGTTATGGCCACGCTGCGCAGTAACCCCTCCGGAAGCCGGTAGAGCTGTTCAAGGTTGGTAAGCATCGGCTGCATCCATCCCAGCAGCTCAGAGCCCGCTTTGGTTGGCTGTGGCCGCTTAACTGACTGGCTGAGTTGATCTGGCTCATCGTCACCAAACCAGCCGCGCACCGTTCGGCCCACGCTGCGAGGATCGAATCCCCAGTGCTCTTTAATCCAGTCGGCGGTACCGTTGGCGCTGTCTGTTACCATCGGCATCGCGGACGGATTTTCGCTGCCCTGATTAAGCATCTGTTTGCCGATGCTGGCGGCATCAGCCCAGCGGCCATCTTTAATGGCGTTGAGCAGGTCGGCGATCATATTCAGCATTTTGCTGAACTCGCCCATCTGGTCGATAAAGTTGCTGAAATCCCACTTCAGGGACCATGATTTGGGGTCAATATTGAGCAGTTTCGCCAGCGCTTTCGCCAGTTCGTTAACGGACGTTTTAAGGTCACGAACCATCTTCAGCGCGGCGTCGACTTCCGGCTTCCACTTGCCCCAGTCAATCAGGCTGTCCCCGCCTTCCTTCCAGGTCTGATAGTCCTCCCACAGAAGGGCAATTCCCGCCGCAAGCGCGGTAATCAGGCCAATCGGCGACATCCAGAACGTACTGTTCAGAATGCGCAGCGCAATCGTCAGCGCGCCAAACAGCGAGATCAGCTCCCGGGTTTGCTTATCCAGCGATTGCCACCAGGTGATAAGGCTGGATGTCCCCTCAATAAGCCTGAAGAACAGCCGCCCGATAATGTCCCCGAGCGCCAGAATGCCTTTTATGGCTTTCGTCAGGGTCTGCTCGATGCGCGGGAAGTTATCCAGGATGTGTCGGCGCAGCGTGTCCAGCGAACCCGCCAGACCACCAGCAAGATTAGAGCCGATTTTGTCACGGGCCATGCCTGCCATCGCGCCGAACTCGCGCAGGGAGGTCATGAATTTATTGGAGCTTCTGGCCGCCTCGTCAGCATTGAAGCCGATAGCTTTCGCCATTGCGCTGTACTGCCCGGAGAAACCGCCCACACCCCGACGCATCGCCATCAGGGTATTTTCGTCAATGCCCAGCATCTGCGCATACTGGTTAGCCCGGTAATACGGCATGCTGCTGAGCTTCTGGCCGACACCCGTAAAGATAGCGGCCATGTCGCGCATGTTGCCGCTGGCGTCACGGGTCTGTACGCCCAGGCGATTCAGGAAACCTTCCGCGCCGGGATTGTTACGAACAAACCGGGAGAGGCTTTCCAGAGAGGTTCGCGCCGCGTCAACGCTGCCGCCTACCTGCGAAACCGCATAGCCAATAGACTGAATCCCCTGAACCGTCGCGCCGGTGCGCTGTGACGCCCAGTAGAGATTATCCAGCCCCGAGGCGATCTTAGCCGTGAAGGCCACCACGGTAAGCGCGGCACCTTCGACGGCCAGCCCCATTTTGATGGTGTTTGCGGTCGTACCGGCGAGAACAGAGTCGAACTTTGACGCGCCCGCTTCATCGATATCGAATCCGAGCGAGACGAGGAAATCTTTAATAGTCTCAGCGTTCATTATCCTCTCTCCATTTCTCAATACGGCGCTGGTTGTCTGCCTTAACGGCCAGGTGGTCATTCATCAGCGCGATATCGCACAGATCGACTGATCCATCCTTCAGCGCGTAATAAGGGATTAACCCGGCGTCAACCGGGTCAAGGAGATAAGACAGCCCGTCAGGCAGGCTGTTGAGGGTTAACCCTGAGGCTGGCCCGGCGTCGCACTGGTAAGGCTCACGGGCAAAAAATTTCCCAGTGAATCGGCGACCACCCGCGCCACCAGCTGCAGCATGGTCAGCAGGTCGATGTCATCGAACATCAGCTGACCGCTGTTGAATACCGGCGTCCATCCGTCCATGTGCTTGCGTGATACCACGGCCAGGCACGGATGAATAATCGCGTTGGTGTCTTCTTCGGTCAGGGAAGACAGTTCCTCAGCGATACGCGGGAGCAGGGTTTCAAACACCGGTTTCAGCTGATCGAATTTCACGGTGTCGATTTTGCCATCAGCAGGCAGAAGGGAGCGAATGCTCCCGAAATCTGACATCATGCCCGCCAGCACCGGCAGCAGTTTGCGGGTCACTTTCAGTTGGTCAAAAACGCTGAGTTTTGCCACGCGGTAATCGTGGCCTTTGATTGAGCATTCCATCTGTTAAAACTCTCCGAGAACCTGGTCGATTTTGCCGCAGTCAAACACCCAGGGCATCGTATTACCGGCTTTAGCGTTGGCGTTATCCGGCTGTTTCTGGAACGCCACGCTGCGCGCCGTGATGATGTCTCCGCTCACCTTGTTTCGGATCACAATGACGTTGTTTCCCCAGGTACCTGAGGACTGACTCTGCGCGTTGTACGCCAGCGACAGCTTTTTGTTTGTCGGCGAGGTCTTCAGCAGGTTGACGGTTACCGTGCCGCTTTTATCCGCGTGCAGGCTGTGCATCACTTCGCCGTCAGCGCCGATGGTCATGGTATTTTTGGGGCCGCCCATTGCAACGGTGATCCCCTCCTCTGAACTGGCGGAACCGTAGCCCAGATCAATCTCGCCGGTCGGGCCGGAGAGGGACGCCGTGACGTCCATAAAAGAATAAGTAGCCATTCATGTTCTCCTTAGCGAACGACGTTGATCTGAACATCAGCGAAATGAACCGCACCCGCCAGCTTACAGGCGACCTGAATAACCGGTGCCTTACGTGCTTCACGGTCTGCCTGCGCCTGCTCGGAAATCGGCTGCGCGTAGACGTAATAGCCTTTGGTCAGCGTGTCGCCGGAATCCAGCTGCCCAATCGGGCCACCGTTCCATACGCCAGCAGCCACCAGCCCGTTCTTGACAGACTGATCCATTGATTTCTCAACGTTAGAAAGGAGGCGTGTAACACCCGCATCAGTCTGTGGGACTTTGGTTGTGCTGGTGTAGAGCAGGTTATACAGGTTGGTCTGAACGTAGTTCTGCAGCCAGTCGAGCCCGTGGCGCTCATCGAAGAAATCGCCGCTGGACATGACGCCCTGCTGCAGAATTGCCGTATCGTTTTCGTAATACACGTAGACGTTACAGTTTTTGGTATCCAGCGCCTTAGCCTGGCTGAGATCCAGTGTCTCGTAAGTGATACCCGGCTCCTGCTTGAATTTCAGGGTAATGGTCGTGTTACTGCCGTTGAAATTCACCGTAAACGCCCGGCCAAACGCAGAAAGCGCGGCGTACTTGCTGCTGGTGGAATACTGCACAAACGTGCGAGCGTATTTTGCCGCCTTCAGCTTATAGGCGAGATCGGTTGTTGATGTCGTTTTAATCGCTTCCGGGTCTTGAGTGGTAATTGCCAGAATACGACTGAGGCTGGAAGCTTCGATCGCGGCGGCCACGCTCAGCCAGTCGGCATCGTCGATCTCTTCATCATCGGCTACGCCCAGACCGTACCAGCTCGTGTAATTCAGTACAGCGTTCACGGCCTGCAGCAGCGTTTCCGTCGAACCACTTTCAGCCGATACCAGCGTTTTAGCCCAGCGACCGACATACACCTGCTGAGGTTTCGGTGACTGTGAGAAATACACAGTCGCGGCTTCATATTCCGGGCTATCCACGCCGAAATCAGAGCCGATATCTTCAGGGGATGAGTAGAGGCGAATACGCTCAGAAACCGGGATAACCGTCGAGCTCCCGAGAATGAGCAGTGAACCAAAGTTTCGACCAGTAGCCGCACGCGGCCCAATGATCACGTCGACATTCACGACGTTAGATACAGGTAATCCCTGCGGCATAATTTACTCTCCGAAGAATGAAACGGGCGCATCTTGCAGCGCCAGGATGTTGTACTCTCGAACCACTTTCCGGCGCAGCCGCACTTTCATGTCGTAACGGCGCACCCACTGTTGGTTAATAAGCTCGGGGAAAGGGACAATATCGCCATAGTCAACGAGCGAGAGATCCGACTGGTTCAGCTCGGCGTTGTTTTGCTCAACCGATACTCCGTCACGGAATCGCGAAGCAATTTGCATCCCCCCTGGGCCGTAGAACGACGCCATAGCGACAAAATCCTCATGCCGCCAGAGCTGTGTTCCGGTATCGGTCTGTTGAGTGAATGCGGGGCTGTTATCAATGGGCCATTCGATGATGCCAAACGCGCACCAGTTCGTTTCAACGGGTAGCAGTGGCGGCTGATCTTTCTGCCAGCGCGGGCGAACCATCCCAGCAGGCAAGCCGGAAACGTTGCGCATCCACTGGCTTAACAGCCTGTCGAGCGCTTCGTCATAATCCGGATCGCCGCTGGTGGGTGTCAGCCAGCCGCGCTCTGTGCTGGTGTTATTGCTCAACGGGAGTTCCCCCATCAAACGGCAGTAATTCACAATGAGCCTGGACGAAGCCAGCACCGTAAGCCGTATACGGGTCGACGAATGTCACGCGATAATCACGGTTCTGATACGTCACGATATCGGCATCACGGCCAGTCTGCCCCTGCGTCAGCCGCTCAGTTGTCACGATGAGAATCGCGCCGCTGATAACCTGCCCGGCCTGCATGCGGCGGTTTTCTAGGGAGCGGTCAACAGTAACAACCCCGGCAAACTGCGTTTTAACTTCGCTGTCGCTGCCGATCCCGTCCTCGTCCACCGTTTGCGCGCGACGCGTTACCCACAGGTTGAAGTCGCAAAAATCGGGGTCAAAAAGCACGTCTGTTACATCAAGAGTCGGCATCTTTATCCCTCACAACATGGGTAATATCTCTGCGATATTGCCCGGTGTCGATTAGCGGTTTCACCATATCGGTTCCAGGAGACTCACCAGCAGCGCGCCGCGCAAGTTCCGCTTTTGCCCCTTTGCGCCCTCTACGTGCGCGGACCTCTACGGTGCTATCAGCAAGCGGTGTAAAGCCGGTAATGGTCATGTAACGCCTGACGCCATTAGCGGCCAGCGTTCCGGCGCGGTTGAGCGCTCTTTCCGCACCCGCCGCATTACCATCAAGCGCAGCCTGCGCCGCTGCTTTGAGCTGCGGCACCGTCTGTTCCTCTACGGATTTAACGCCGGGGATCAGGTGCGGGCGTGGGGGTATGTTTTGCGCTGGTGATCCGTATTCGTTGACGTAACCGATCCCGGCATTACCAAATGGAACATCCTCACGCTCGCTGTCTTCTTCAGGAATACCGACCAGCACATCCTTTTTGGTTAGCAACCTGAGCGCATCAAGGATGGCCTGAGCGTTATCCACCCTCGTTGTTACACCGCTTTTGAAACTCATAGCTGGCGACCGCCCGCACCGAACATCGTGATCAGCTGATAAAATTCAGCGCCATATCGTGTGTTATTCCAGAAGCCTGCATCTGGGTTTAGCGTCGCGCTGGTGTCATAGCTGACGCTTACCTTGTCAACGGACTTGGAGGACTGAACACCATTGGTTGAACCACCTGGGCCGCCGACGAGCATTGCCCGGCTATCTGCTGCCCAGAGCGTCATGTAGTGCGCCACGAATAACTCGGCAAAGTACGGAAACAACTTTTTGCCGGTGATGTTTTCGCTAAGCAGCACATCAGCCAGATTCAGACGAAACTGGATTTGCGCTTCGGGATATTTGGCAGGGTCAGCAAACTGCGGGAAGTCGCGGCGAAAATCACTTACCGTTGGTAGACTTTGATTCTTTGGCATCTTTCGCCCCATCACCGCCAGTCTGGGCGGCAGCAATCTGCACTTGCAGGCTGTCGTTCTGCTCTTGCAGCTTGAGCAGTGCTTCTTTCAGATCGGCAATCAGCTGATCTTTATCGACAATCTGCTTATCTTTATCGGCAATCTGCACTTGCAGGCTGTCGATAATGGGTTGCAGATCATCGGTGCCGCTGACCACGCTATCGGAAAGCTCAGAGTGCGCCTGAGTGAACCAGTGCGACGCGACCTCTTCCGGTACGTTATGCCGTCCCCGGCCAAACTCCTGTTTTGACTGATCGCCGAGCGTCAGCGTAAACGGGGTGTGAACATGGATGGTAACCAGCTTTTCTTTCGCCATTTTCAGTTTCCTTCTGGCCCCTTTCGGGGCCGTTCTGGTTATCAGATACCGTCCACATAGGACAGGGTTTCTTTGTACACAGGCTCAACCGCACCGAGCTTGCCGTAGTAGGTCGCAATCTGGTACAGACCGCGATACTGGACAGGCACGCTCTGCAACGGCACCAGCGGATAACGCACATATTTCTTATCGTTGGTGTAAGCGACCATACGGTCTTTACCGCCAACCCCGCGCGCTTTCAGCCATTTGACCGCTTTGATTTCCAGCGGAACGCCATTCTGGTGGAAAGCGATAGTGTTCACGGCGAGATAGGTCAGCAGTGACTGGTTACCCGCTTCGGAAACCTTACGGCTCGCCAGCAGTGAATACTGCTCTGGTGGAATGCGCAGATCAGAAGGCACGACGGAGTAACCGGATGCTGCCCAGGCATTCGAAAGAATGCTGTTCACGCTATCGAGGATCTCGTCGTTGGTGGAGTTCGCCCAGGTCTTCGGCGCGTTGTTTAGCGTCACACCGACGAGGTTTGCCAGACCTTTCAGGCCGAGCGCGTCATCACCGATGTAAACCTGCTCGTCGTTGTCCATCTGCCATTTGAGCTGCATACCGTCGTACTTCTGGGTATCAATCGGGCGGCCTACCTGCTGAGCTGCTGCCAGCTCTACAACGGTCCAGCCCAGTTCCATACCCCAGAGGTTCAGCGGATTGCCATCTTTGCCGATATCAACGTTCACGCCAGCAATAGCAGTGGAGTCTTTGCCTACCCAGTTTTTGCCGTTCGGGTTTGCGCCAGTGCCCGCAGCGCCAAAGCTGGTGTTAGTCCAGCTGGAAATGTCATCTGCGATAGAGACGTCTTCACGCAGCTGGATATCTCGTGTCCAGGTGTAACCCACCAGCGGCAGGTTCAGCGTCTGGTCGAGTCGCTCCAGCTCCCCGATGAGAAAGGCACCAGAGCCATCAACGGTTGCCTGATCAAAAGTAATCATTCGTCTGTTCCTTAAATCTTCCAGGAGATTTCTACATTGCCGTTAGCGTCACCGGCCCCTGTGAATTCGGCGTTGGTCAGCGCCACGTTTTTGCCACTGACGGACGTGGACATAAAGCCGCCCAGCGGCACGTCAATGGTCGAATCGAGCGAAACAACCACGTAGACAGGCGCGCCTTTTTTGATGGTACTGGCATCGACGCCAGATCCGAGGTTAACGGTCATGTAGCCACGCTTCATGGCGTCGCCCGGGAAGTTCTTTTCCGTCCCCACCTGGCGAACCATGTCCGGCTGGGACGTAGTCGGATACGGACGAACGTAGATACCCTTCACCTTGTCGGCGGTGTCACCGTCCGCCAGCGGCACGAAAAAGCCGTCAGCGTCGTATTTGCCAGCCAGACCATAGGCAGCGAAGGCGTTAGCGGATTTAAGGATCACCGGCTCGACGGTTAAGTCCTGCGGGCGAGAGATAGCCCCGGCAATGCCAACAGGCATCCGGTACAGATATGCAGTCATTGGATTATCCTTTGCGGTTAGACCAGAAGTCGGCGTTTTGTTTGTTCAGGGAAGCGATGCTGGTCATGCCCATATTTGGACGTTGTGCATCGCCCGTGGTGCTGCGGGTGTTTCGCCCTTTGGCAATCTCAGACACGGCGTTAAACGCCATATCGACTGATTGCTTTGGCAATTTGCGGATATCAGCATCACCGACAACCTGGCGAACCAGTGTTTTGTCAGCGGCGGCCAGCACATCACGTTTGAACGCGGTCGGTTTCACCTTACGGCTCAGATCGATACCCGGGACGATAACCTCGGCACGATAAGCGGAGTCACCGGTAATCGTGGTTTCCTCTTCATCGTCCTCGCCGTCGCCGGTAGGGTCTTTGTTATCTTTGCCGTCAGGCTTATCGCCGTTATCGCCCGTTGCCGTACCTTCCAGCTTAGCCAGCAGGGCTTTGAGCAAGGTTTTGATATCGTCCTCGCCGTCGCCGGTTGGCTCTCCGCCCATTTCCGGCTTTTTGTCCGGCAATGGTTGTTGCGGTGAAAGGTTAATGTTGAGGTTAACGCCGCTCGGCAGTTCCCCTTCATCGCCCGTTACCGCCGCTGGCGCAGAGTCCAGCAGTTCGTTCATGGTGTCCGCGTCACCTGTTTTGATGGCCGTGCGCATGCGGGTCCACCAGCTTTTCTTTTGATTTGCCATTGTGTCTCTGTCTCCAATTGCACAACGATTTCCGGCTCTGCCTTTGGGGACAAGAGCCACATGGTTTCCGGTAATATCGACCTGCTCGGCTTTACCAGGCTCGGTCTGCTCGTACTCCGCGTCATAGCCGCACGACACTTCGCGCAGACCATCTTCGATCAGCTGAATGGCGCTTTCGTCTTTGACGATAAGGTCAGCCAGCATCAAATCAGACTGGTCACCAGTCCCGCGCCGCACGTTCTGAAGATGCCCGACCGCAAGCTCTTTCCAGTTCTCTGGGTTCACCAGCCGCACATTCCCGTTTTCATCTTCAGGGTGCAGGATCGTGATGCTCATCCCTTCGAATGAGGCGAGCGTGGCCGGATGGAATACCTGCTCAGGAGAGCGCGTTACGACTATCTCACCGAGCTTGTCGGGTTTGAGGTTTGGCAGATCGGCAGCACCGTAGAGCTGCTTACCCGTTCGACCTATCGGCACGTCTTTGCACAACAGAGAGCCGTCAGCCAGCTGATAGCGGGTTTCCCCCAGCCGGGTATTGAAAAAATATTTCATGGTTTACCTGCGATTCAGGCGAGATAAGAATGAGGGTTGGGGAAGACGATCTCTTTATAACAGCGGCAGTTCGGGAGCTCGCCAGCATGACCGGTCATGCCGTCAAGCGTTGGAGGTCGGCCCCATTCGACAAACTTGCCCTCCATCTCACGATGAGAGTGCCGGACATCGCCATCTTCGGCTGTACGCCAGATATAACCATTCGAACCAATTGATAGCGCACGCGCCTGATCCAGCGCGCCGGTTGCACGTCCAAGCTCGGTACGGGCGATAAGGTTCGCTCGTGAGCGTGACACGTCACCGGACGCTGCTATCTCTTTCGCGAATGGTTCAGCGCGGCCACCAGACACAACGGCCTCGATGGCCTTGTTCTGAATGTCATACACCCGATCGGCGGCCTCAAGAGGCAGTGACTTGATGTACTTAATTTGCTCGGCGACGATGGATTTCATCACCTGGCCTACCGGGGCGCGGTCAACCATGTTGCGCAGCTCTGCGCTGATGTTCCGGCTGTGCTGACGCCACTGCTTTTCATTCTGGCGCGCAATGTCGGCGGTAAAGTTCTCAGCAACCTTCGTCGCCCAGGGGGTGATGATTTCGCTGTAGCGCTCCAGCGCATCCATTATTTCGGTGACGCTATCGTTTGAACCATCGTAGCGCCCATTTACGATATCCCCGACCGCCCGCGCTATCTGCCGTAGGCTCGTTCGATATCGGATCTCCGCCTGGCGACTCTGGCGGTTTGTCGCCAAGTTCGCCGATGCCTGGCGGCGCTTCGTCTTCGGCATTCTCGATATCCTCGTCGGTAATAGATGCCCCGATGCCGGTGACGTCAGAGTTTTCGCGCAGGTCGGTCATTGCCGCCTTACGCGTCATCAATCCGTCGCCCAGCGCGGTGCTGATCGCGTTGGTGGTGTTTACGGCCACCGTTGAGCGGTCAACGTCAGACATTTGCCATAGCGGGTTAAACTCAAACGTGAAATCGTCCGGCAGAGGCTTACCGAGTTCCGAGCGGTGCATAATGTCAAGTATCCGGCGCATCGGCAGCCGTAAACGGCGCTCCTGCAATGAGCTCACCCGGTCGTAATAGTTGGCGAGGTCTGCATCACCAGTAGAGAAGCCTTTCGGGGATTGACCGAACAGGCGTACCAGCGGGATACCAACGGCACCGCTGATCTGCTCAGCGAACTGCGAAAGAATGTCATCCAGACCACTGAAGCTGTACTGGTGGGTTTCGAACTTATCCCGCGAGTCCATGAGCGTCATGCCTTCATTACTCTGGAACTTGCGGATCAGGTCGATGTTCTTCAGCAGCGCCTCGAACGCCGGGCCACCAAGCGCGATAAGCTCGCGCAGCTTCTCCACGCTGTAGGTGCGCAGATGAGCTTTGTAGACCAGCTGTGCCGCGCCGACAGTGGCGCTGTCAAACGCAGTAAGCCGATCCCAGATACGCTCTACAACCGACATTCCCCATTCGTTTTCGGTCATCTTCTGCTGGAATGGCAGCGTCACCCCGTCGAAGCGAATCAGGCGGCTGTGATGGATGCGCCACGCCGGGATGCCCGTTGCAGTGGTCACCACGTCGTAAAACTCAGGTTTGCCGAGATCCGGCCCCATATCTTTAATGCGGCGGGTCAGCACCGGGTTAATCATCCAGCGGTCGAGCGGGAGAATGCCCTTAAACTTGCCTTCTCCAATGGTTTCGAGCCGCAACGGGGTCATTGGTGCCTGCCCCTCAATCATGATGAAGCCAACCGCGCCGCCGTAGAGACGCGACCATTTCAGCACGTCGTTCAGAGCATCCCAGATCTGCAACTCGTCCAGCTGCGCTTCGAGGGTGCCACGGTCTTTCGCGTCAATCTCCGAGGTGATGCGAATACCTTTCCTGGTCATATCGTCCGGTATAGCGTCGACCGCTTCGCCGATGATCCAGGACGAACGATAGGACCATTCCACCAGCATGCGGTTGCGGCTGGTGAAGTTCGCCCGGTAGGTCGATGCTGAGTGCTGGTTAGGCGTCTGCATCCCCACGCGGGCGACAAAGTTCTCATAACCATCAGCGGTGGCCTGCGCCGTTCGCTGAGAGGCTTGTTTGTTTCGTGCCATCAGGCCTGTCTCCCTAGCAGCTCCCAGATGTTCAGGGCTGAATTCATTGGCGCGTAGCTGATCATCACCGAGTCGGCGAGGTTCGGCGACTTGGTGCCGTCAGGCTGTTTATCAACAACGATTTTCCCCACGCCGTTAATGGAGTAGGTCGGCTGCGACAGCTCGATGATGAGTTTGTCTTTGTTCGCCATAGTGCCGCTGATTGAGATGATTTCGTCCGGGTTGTAAGCCATCTTTTCAACCACGGCGCGATAGGTGTTCTGGAAAAGCTTGCGTAACCGCCACCAGCTCTGGGCCTTGGCGTTAGCGAAGAAGTCCTTATTCAGGCGGGCGGCCTGTCCGTTGTCGCCGCGCACCGCTTCATCGTCCGGATCAAACACTGCGCCGCTACCGCGAAACGGTGTGGCGAGTATTGACGGTCGGCGCGCAGCGTTGCGCAGTTCGTTGATGGCGCGCGCATCGCCGCGAACGCCAGCGCCCAGACCGTCCTCGTCGAAGCGAAACTCTTCGAGGTTGTCCTGTTCGCAGAAGCCGAAGACCTTCTCAACGGACTGGTAAATGTCGCTGCCCACGCCGGACCATTCCCGCACGTTCTCCAGGAGGAAGCCGTGACGGGTCGAAAAGGCGTTTTTGTCCCGGCCTTCGTCGGCGACGTCCATCGCGCCCAGGCGTTTGCCCGTTGGCTGGATGCCCAGCTTGATATGCGCGTCGACGGCAGCCTGTACCCAGTCGGACGGGATCAGGACGCCTTCCGCAGATGCGCTGTAGTTCAGGTCAAGTTCCTGCGCCACCACCACCGGATTGTCGATTTTCTCGCATTCCCTGCGATACCACTCTTCATCCTTGCGCGGGTCATTTCGCCAGTGGAATGTGAATACCGGTATCTTCCCGCCGTGACGCTTCTGCGCGAACGGGTTCGCCATGCCGTTAACCGAACTCAGGTCGATACGGCAGCGGGTGGTTTGCGACAGCGCCGCATCAATCAGCAGGGGCCGCTGGAGGAATGCAGCCTCATCCACCAGGTAGAGCGTGGTACGGTCACCACGTCCGATATTGTCGCCAGCTTCGCCTTTGATGACCGCACCAGTATCGGGAAACTCAACGCGCATGTACGGCGCGTGCTTCTTCTCGTCCCATGAACCGCGAAACTCGACGGGCAGCGTTTCCACGAACTTGCGCGCCTTCCAGAACAGCGCCTTCGGGTCACCGGTGCTGTCGACATATTCCTCTTTACGGGAGCCGAAGCCGATGACCATTTCTTTGTTGAAGAGGCAGAGCGAGCAAGCCAGCCCGATAGCCGTCCAGCTGAGCCCCATTTCGCGGCTCTTTTCGGTGATGCCGTTCTCCAGCCGTTCGCGCCGCTCCATGATCCAGTGAATCCACTCTTCCTGTTTCGGGAACAGCAGAAAAGGGATGGTGACCGGCAGGCCATAATCGATGTTACGCGGGTCAGTCGTCATACCCCAGTCGATGATGAACTGTGCCGGGTTGGTGCGGTAAAACTGCTTTAGCGCTGGCAGCATTTCAGGGTTCTGGCGAATGCGCTGTAAGCGTTCCATCCGCCATTCAAAAACCATCTGGTAATCAGGGTTTCTGAAATCGAATTCAAACGGGAGAGGCATGATCACCCCATCATCTTGCGGTAAATCTCTGCGGCCTGATCTGCGGTGAGGTTGGTCGTCTCGGTCTTGATCGGGCCGCCATCCTTGCCAGTGCTCTCAACCTTCAGCTTATTGGTGTAAGCGTCGCCAACCTCTTTCGCGGCCTGTTCAATAAGCTGCGCCGTCAGGGAGAAGTTTTTCATCCCCTCGGTTTTGGTTGCCATGCGGTCAAGCACGCGGAGGCGATAGGATTTGTTCGCGATCGGAATGTCGCTGGTTTCGGTCAGGAATCGTTCGCGCGTCGCGTGGAACATCTCGATCCACTTTTTGGCAAGCGTCTTACCGCTGGCCTTCGTGGGGTCGTGAGATTCAGCCTGCTGGCGGGTGATCTTGATCCCGAATTCTTTTTGGACAGCCTCGACCACCTGCGATGGCGTGTCATAGCACGCAAGCGACTGAATGATGAAGGCTTTCACATCAGGTTTTAATGCAGCCATAAATCACCATTCGTCTTATACAGTCCAGTATTTAAGCCAGTCGCAGCATGCACGTCCCGCACGCTCTGGCAATATCGAGATGAGCAACCTCCGCTGGCTGATTCGCCGCATCAATCATTTCCTGCACGTCCCGGCTCGCACCGTAACGGCGAACCACGCCCACAAACTCTTCCACGTCATGGCCGCGCAGCTTCAGCTTTGGCTGCCCTTCCTGCGTGAACTTCGGCGCACCAAATTCATTTGTCGCCTGGCAGATGTGGTAAAGCTCGTGCTCTATCAGCGCGCAGAACTCCAGATCAGAACATTCCGAACAGTAATCGGCGGCCAGCGTGATGATGAACTGCGGCACCCTGCCGAACCATTCATACATTTGCTGTTCCATCCGCGCTTTCTGCCAGCCTCCAGCCCGCATTGCCACTTCTTCCGCCTGCCCCAGCACGGAACGCCCTTTCTTCTCGAAAGCGTTCGACGCCCAGAGAAAGCACAGATCCGCTTCAAGCAAATGCTGGTGGTCAGGGTTGTAGAGGTCACCCTCATCGCTCAGGATGTGCTGATTCAGCCACTCGCCAACGTCACTGGCGGGCATTATGCTGATGTACGGCTTCGGGTCAGGTGGCATCGTAAAATGCGCTGGTGGGTGTGGTCTGTTCATGAATAATTCCAGTGATCCATTATCGAAGCCCCTCAGTGAAGGGCTTCTGTAATGGCTACTTCGTTTTTGCTTCCGCTCTTTTACGGCGGCGCTCTTCTTTCTTCTCGGCGTTTGCCATGTCCATGAATGCCTGCATGATCGAGTTCCTCATCATGTAACTGACAAAGTGATGATTGACGCAGCCGTTGAGACGGAGTTGCTCGCCAAACTGATCAACCGAGGCCAGCGCTTCCATCATGCCCTTCTCGCCTTTCATGAACTCTGAGAAGTCGCGCCCCGCTCTGGAGGCGCATTCGATGACGCGATTACTCATCCCGGCAGCCCGGGGATCTTAATCTGCAATTGGTTAGCCAGGGTGTTAATCTCAGCGACCAATACAAACTTTGTATAGCGCCATGCAGCGAGGCCTTGCCTGCAGAATCTCGCCATGTCCTTCTTCTGGTCAAACTCATGACACTTCATGTTGAGCTGCGCACTTAAGCTGTTGCGATGCTGAAGCTCTCCGGTGAAGTAGTCATCGAGGATTTTATAAGCTGCGTACTTGAACCCTGGGTTTAACCAGGCCGCATAATCGTAAGCAACAAACTTCCCGCCATAGGTTCCGCCATGTACGCCGCGTGCAGTGAAAACCACAGATTCGTGGTTTTTCTCCAGCTCGGCCAGGAACTCTTTTGTCTGCTTGTTTCGCAGATAGTGGTACGGCGACTCAGCATCACTTTTGCCACTGGCTTTCCACATATCGGTGAGGCAGATCATGCCGTCTTCCCCGACACGGATTGGTTGATTGAAGAGGGTTAATGATTTCATTTCGCTGATACCTTTTGGTGGTTGAGCCTGTTCTCGTAGATACGGGCAGCCCAAGAGCGGTCAGCGTTACCACTGCCCTATCTCAAGCTCTACCCCGAAAGGCTCTTGGTTGATATGCGCACGAGAATGCGCGGTTTACTGCGGACATAAAAAAGCCCCGCTATTGCGAGGCTCGTGATGATTCGATTTTCCTGATTGCCGCCTTATCCAGATTGCACTGCCCTAGCGCCGTATAGAGCTGAGCGTTTAACTCCAGACTTGCCTGCCACGTGAACGGAACCGCCATTCCTGGGATCGGCGTTTCTGCAGTCAGGTCAGCGCTTATCGGCACCACTGGGGATGGAACGTAAACTGTCTGCGTATTCCCGCAAGCTGTCAGCAGCGGCAGAAGGAACAAGCTGGTTAGCGCACGGATCTCCTTCAAGCGCCTGCCTGATGTAGACAATGCGCGTTTCGCCTTTCTGGGCCAGTTCGTTCTTAGCATTCTGGGTAGCCTGTGAGATGTCACGAATGAGGTTCATCGTGGTGATCACGTTGTTGGTGATCGCCTCTGATTTGTCTGCCCTGACCGTTTCTTTATCGCGCTGGTCTTTGTAGGCGATGGCGTTGTTGCGGTAGTGGTTCACGAAGAACGCCAGCACACCGATTAACGCCACCACCAGCAGCTGCAGCCAGTAACGCTTAACCAGCGCGCCAATCATGACAGGAACAGAGCCCGCTCTGCCTCCCGGCGACGGGTCAGCCCGTTCAGGACTTTGCCACCAGCTTTATTCCAGCGCAGGAACTCATCGGCAGCGCCAGCGTAATCACCGGAGTTGAGTTTTCGCAGCAGTGTCGATGTCGACAGGGAGCGAGCACCAAGGTTATACGTGAACGACACCAGAGCATCGAACTGCCCTTGAGTCAGACCCACTTTGACCAGGCGGGACACATCGCTTTCGTAGCTGACCAGTCCAGTCTTCAGCAGACGCTCTGCCGTTTCCTGCTTAATCGTCATCCCGGCGCGGATTGGTTTACCGTCGACAGGCTGAGTCCATCCGTATCCGATCGTCCACACTCCGACGCTGTCCTGGTAGGCGGTGAGCTTGCAACCTTCGAACTGTTTGATCAGGGAAATGCCTTTATCACTGGTTTGCATCTCCGCCTCCAAAGCGAGAATTAAACACCCGGGAAGCCATAACTTTAACCTGCTCTACGCCAACAAACCCGAGCGCGCCACCGATAGCAATCGACAGGGACTGCGGAAGGTTGAAGTAATCAAGAGCTGACACAGCTGTAAGGGTCAGGGCTCCACAGATTGCCCCCTCAAGGAGCATTTTCTTCCAGCCGCCACCGCCGTAAGCGATTCGCATAGCAGCCATAACAACCGATAGCAATACGGCACCCATCGGCGTTTCTCCACGCCACCAACTGTGGAGTAGTTCGATAAACTCCGTCCAGGAGTGGGGATCGTTATGCATTTTCATAGTCTCTAACCTCCGGCTTAAAAGCGGGGGCTGTGTGTTTAAAAGGGGTCAGGCCCTCGGGACGATTTAACAAGAAGGCATGTCGAGGATGGTTCCCGGATCCTGAAATAAAAAAGCCCGCGACAGGCGGGCAATATGGGGGTAAGGCAATGCCGGCTCGTCGGCCGAAGGGTCCCAGGCAGTGGGTTCTGTGTGCGGCGTACCGCAAATAAAAAAGCCCCGCGCGATGGCGAGGCTCTTAATTCTTTGTCGACCTACGAAGCTATGGCGACAATATCAGATTTACATGAAATATATGCGTTTCAGTTCGGTTTTGCAAGACTTACATCTAAATTTGTCGCCTTTTGTTGTGAACGTGATCGCGTTACGGAGATAAGAGCACCGCTATCGAGCCGCTTAAAGCTGTTACGCATCGCCAGCCAGTGAGGCAAATACGTTTCCGTCCAAGTCGATTTCGCTACGCCCGCCAGTTCTGCGAGCGCCTGATATTCGTACGTCTCACGCCCAGCCAGCTCTGCTTTGACGTCCTGCGCCGCCAGCCATATCAGCTTCTTCAGGCGCTCCAGTGTCTTGCCCGCCACCTTCTTCTCGCCGAGCTGCTCACGGAACTCTGCCCACGCCCACTGGGTTATAGCCACCTGGTACTCAAAGCGGATATTTTCGCTGTAGTTCCACAGCAGCCATGCTTTCTGGTGGTCGTCGAGTGCCAGCATAGCCCGCCGCCATGATGCCGTTGAAAACTCAACTGGGCTCACTAATGCAATTGATGATCCCTTGGCGCGGGATTGCTTACCGGGTATTGGCGGGTTATCCAAGGTGATCATTTTCCCTGTTACCTCATCCATTATTCGGGGTTTCTTTCTCTTGAATGTGTCGGTATCAAACTGGGCGTTCTCCCGCCAGGCCATTAATTGCCCTTTTGTCGCCCCACTCATATCAGCGGTCGCAACAATCAGTTGTTGCCGGATAAACTCCAGATATTGCGCAGTTGGAAACGTCGCACGTTCGATGGAACTCTTCTGGTAGGTGTTGATTTCGTTGCGTGTCACTGTGAGCTCTCCCGGATGATGATCTGACCTTTCTCGCCCCATAGCTTCGTGATGCGACAATCCCAGACGCTGGAATCATCATCAAATAGCGCATCCATCAACGCTTTAAGCATGTTGTCGCAGTCTGGTTTTGACTGGTGCGGCTTGCCGTTGAATTGTTCTCGCTTCTTTTTGCTCCAGCTCGGGGGCATTGGCATAACGAAGGTGACGTGCGCGCCGGACTCGGCGCAGGTTAATTTTGCGCAGGCGAGCTTCATCGCAAAATGCGCGGTAACGCATGACCGCTGGTCGCTTTTTCCATTTGTCGGCGCGGGTCATTCGAGGCTTACCGATTGGGGTGATATCGTAAATTTTCATGCTGGCACCACCAGCCCAAGGCGGGCGATCTGGATAACGGTCAAAACGATGGCGCGGTCCATAAGCTGGCGACGTTCGTCGCGCGATAGCTTGCTCCCGTTGTCGATGCTGTCGTGGCAGCAAACGCAGATCGCCGCCGTGGCGCAATCATCGGCTTTAAGGCCCATGCCTTTGCCTTCGTTACGGTGCGCAACCTGTGTCCCCCATGAACCGCATAACACGCACTGTTCGATCTGCCCGACAGCGGCGAGCCATTTTTTGCTGCGGTAGGTTCGCTGATTGGAGTTATTTCGCATTGCTCTCCCCCCAACGCTTCGCCCACTCGATTTCATTGCGGGATTTTTCGCTGAAGGTGACGCCCTGCTGGATGCCGAACCAGTAAATCGTCTCGATGACTTCGACCATCTGGGGAATGGTCATTTTGCTGGTGCGCTGGCCGAACATCACGACGCCGCCATCGAGGCCGGGAGCCATTCTCTGTTCCTGCTTTTTGGTCTTCGCCACCAGCGCGGTGATGAGGTCTTTCCAGTCGTCGGAATCGTATTTGTTGCCGAACCAGAGAACCTGGTCGGAAAGGTCTTTCAGGAGCGGCCACATCTTGCGGTTTTGAATAGCGGTACGCGTCGACTCTTTCACGTCGAGAATCAGCGGGCGCTTGCTGTCGACCGGCAACTGACGAATGTAGTTGATAGCGTTCTGCTTAACGCTTTCGTTAACGAGGTGGAATTGTTGGCTCACGCGTCACCCCCGAAGAGGTTAAGCGACAGATACGACAAATCGCTGACGTCGGATAACGTCAGGCGATTGTGTTTAAGCTGGTGGTGCTGCGCCATGGTGTTCTCCGTGGCGCGAATGTCCGGGTGTCAGTTGTTCAGGCTGGCAGGGATATTATGGCTGGGCATTGTGGCAAAAGCAATTTAACGCCGACAAAAAAAGCCTCCGAAGAGGCTTGTATGTCATTGATTACATTGTGACATGTCACACCGCTAATTTGGTTTCATGCCAGCCGCGCGTAACCCAGCATTGCGAATCACCGTCGCAAGGACACGACTCAACCGGCAGCGCATCGCCACATTTCCCGCAACGGTTCGCACTGATGGCTTTGATGCGTCCGCGCACCCGGGCATCATCCTGGCGGATCAGCATCGCGACGTACTCGCTCATTTCATACGGCGCTCGCCCCGGGCGGCGTGATGCACAATTGCGCTCCAGCATCTCCAGTTCCTGCGTATCAAGTATGAGCTCAAATTTACGCCCACCAGCAGCAGCTTGCCGGGCACGCTGGGCGGCTTTGCGTTCGGCGGCGGTTTTAGCCATTATCCGGCCCCTTTGGCTTGTGGATGCGAATAGTCATACCGCTTTCAGTGGTGACCACAATGGCATTCCCCGGCTGGATATCCCCAAGGTTAAACGCCTCGTAAAAGGAATCCAAAGCCAGCAATTTCTCATCCTTACGATTCCACCACCGCCAGCCTTTACGAAGTGCTACGCCGAAAATCCATTGCCCAGCCTTGTAAGCCATAAAAAACCAGATGAGCACTACCTGGAAGAGAACAATCCAGTCAATAATCGTGTATTTCGCGAAAGTGTCCATCACTCCACCTCCAGTTTCGGCGCAGCAGCAATCATCGCTGCCCAACATAATTTAGCCCGATGCGCCGCCTGTCGGCACCCACTCATAGCCTGGTACTCCTCCCATGCAGCCGGATCGCTGAAGTCCTCATCCGGTTCGGACTCGAAGCCGTAAACGATCATGTCTTCTGTAGGCTCAACCGGCACCATCACCCAACCATCCGGAATCACCGGAGAGTTGCCATCAGCTAACTTCCTGTTCAGCTCCAGCGCCACCATAGCGATGGTCGATGTTGTTGGCGAATGCATGTGAGGATTGCTTGCTACAGCCTCCAGCCAAACTACATCGTTAAAGCGATCGAAGTCGAAATCATCTGGCAACTTGCAAGCCGTCGTTACAGGTTCAACCATATTGTTGGAGTCACCGGAATGGTCAACCATAGCGAGCTTATCCTCGGTATGGTTGGTTATCGCTTCCTGAAAGCGTTCAAGCTCCACGTACTCCTGACATAACCAACCGCCATCAATGAAATCGCGAGCTTCAACAGCGTCGAAAGTGAATGATGTTTCGCCGCCAGTTGGTGAGGTTAAGCCGTACAGGTCTGCTACCGGCTTAAATTGCGTGACTGGTATGGTACCTTCATTGGTGAGGGTACCATCTGCACCCTGAAGCATGGCTGCCCGGCACTCATCAACAGCCTGACACAGCTTGGCGCGGTGATGTCCAGCCATAGTTCCTTTGTTCCAGTCATGCCCCATTGTCATGCCGTAAGCATGGTGGAGAAGGCGCTTGAAACACTCAGGCACAGATATCGGCGCTGGCGGCGCGGCATAAAGCGCCTGACAACTCCACCCAGACCAGTGAACTCCTTCAGCTCTCTCATCATCTTCAGGCCTAACGAGAGATACTTCGCTTGGATGTTTCCTGTGTGACCACAGCCAGGCTACGGGTTCGGCATTTGCTGGCGCTGGCGGGGCAGTGTATAGCGGAACGGCATCTTCATGAAAAGATGGGTGGTACCCACACGGACCTTTCTTGAACGTACCAACAGCCTCCGCTTCGAGCGATGCCAGCGCGATACGCGCCAGCTCCCTTTCTTCTGATGCAGTTGGCTCAGGACCGTTGCCGAGGAAAATTTGTTGTGCGCGTTCTTTGGTAATAGTGCTCATGGGCGAATCTCCGTTCTTCCGCCAAGTAAGCGAATTGCCACTCTTTCCCGCAAGGTAAGCGGTCGATGGTGTCCGCGGGCATTAACAATTTCAGGCTTGCCATTAGGCGGATAATTGACCCTGACCGATTGACCATCCAGCGCGTGAGAGGCTTCTAGCAATGCTGACTTTAAGTGCGCAGGGCACTCTTTCCGCACCTTTTCACCGTCTGAAATTACACCTGCAATGCCCTGAAGCATGCTGGCTAAATTGCTGAGATAATTTTTCATGCTCACTCTCCTTTTCCGGCTGCGGCGGTCATCTTGATGCCATGCTTGGATAGCTCTTGGTTTACAGAATCAATATGGCAATAAGCACCACTTTTGAACGGAGAGCCTTGCTTGAAGTCGAAGAACGAATATGGCGGCAGATTGATTTCACGTGCCTCCAGCTCAGCAATCCTCTTGTCTTTGGCTTCCAGCTCATCCAGCAGCGCCAGCACGGTAGTGGGGTTTGCTGCGGAGTTCAGCGCGTTCAAGGCAGTGATATCTGCATCAAGCTGAGTTCCTTCTGCCAGTGAGATATCGAAAATGTCATCAGGCGGCATAACACTAAGGCGCTCATGTGCGCCAACTGCTGCCGCTGCGATTTCACGCAGCGCCTGTTTGTTGATGGTCATTGGGCTGTCTCCTGGTGAAGCTGGGCGGCGCGAATTGCTTTCCACTGCGACCACATTCCGTTGTAATCACGGCCTGATAGAGTCGAATTTCGGTAGCCATCATCAGTGCGCAAACCTTCTAGCGTGGTCTTAGAGATGAATATCTTCTCCATTACCCATTCTTCGAATAAATCACGCTCAGTGGCTTCATCTGGAATAGCACTTTCCCGCACTTCGGCCAGGAAAGCGTCGGTGGCCGGGGTGTTGATTTCTGGCTTGGCATATACCGGCCAGCAATCAGTACCGTCGGAATTCTTGTGGCCAGCATCATCGTGAACATCAAGATACTCACCGCACGGGAGAGGGTCTTCCCAAGTTGGCGGGATAGCGTGCCAGGATAGATAGGCTTGAGGCTTGTCAAACGCAGCCTTCAGCCCCGCATTCTCCGCAGCCAGCGCATTACTGCGAGATAGTTGCACATCCAGCTGTGTCGCCAGTTCGCGCACCAGCGCGGCAGACTCAGCGCAATGCAGATCTTTCGCCAGCGCATGCCCGGCAGCTACGAGTTCTTTGGTTTTGTTGGTCATGCCGCGTTCTCCTGATGAATGATTTCCAGATCCAGCTTTTGAGCCAGAGCGTGTTCCGCTTTTGCGCCTGCGGAGTTCTGCCAGCCGGACAGCAGGAAAATACCGTCAGCGCAGCGGAGCATTGCGAGACAAATATCCATGTACTCTGGCTGGCTCAGGCCATCGGGAAGCGTCGCGGGGTTTAACACCACATGGCCTTCCGAAGCCAGGCGCATAGCCTCAAAATGGAACGCAGGGCGGTTATATTTCGGGATGCCGGTCATTGGCCCAGCAATGTAAATTTTCATCAAAATTCCCTCTTTTTGTTGGGCCTGGCATCATTCGCGCGGCGTTTCTGCTCAGCAGCAGCCTGGTCACAGTCGTAGATCGCACCGTTACGCTGGTCACAATAAACAACGCCAGTCGGGCCGTGGCGGTTCAGGCGCAACAGCAATTCGGTAGCCGCCTGATCTGCGTTTTCGTCGTATGCGCCTTCGCGGTAAATGCCGATCCAGTAATCGCAATCCTGCTCAATCTGCCCGGTATCGCGGGAGTCACTCGGCATAGGACGTTTGTTGGTACGCTTCTCCAGATCGCGGTTCAGCTGGGTAAGCAGCACCACGATGCAGTTCAGTTCCTTCGCCAGGTTCTTCAGCCCCTTCGTGATAATCCCGTAGGCCAGATCGTTACGGTCAGCCTTGTCTGCGGTCATCAGGGTCAGGTAGTCCACCAGCACCATGCCGACAGCGCCGCGTTCGCGTTTAATGCGGCGTGACTCTGCGACGATGTGCGCCAGCGTGATCCCGGGCGTGTCGTCGACGTAAAGGTTTCCGGTCTGGGCCAGACGTCCACCAGCGGCAAAAGCCATTGCCACCTGCGCGTCGTCGTACCGATCGCCATAAAACACGTCGGTATTCACGCGACTGACCTGCCCGATCATGCGCTCCACAATCTGCTTATCCGGCATTTCGAGGCTAAACATCAGCGCGGGGAGCTGCTCAACTTCGGCACAGTTGACGGCCAGCTGGCTATACAGCGTGGTTTTACCCATCTTCGGACGTGCGCCGATCACCATCAGAGCGCCTTTAACCAGTCCTTTCGGTTGCAGCAGGTCATCCAGCGAGCCAATCCCCGTCGACAGTCCACGCGTTGCGTCTGAGTCGCTCCAGCGCGCTTCCACCTCGTCCACCCAGTCGCCCATCACTTCCGAAAACTCGCGGAGCCCCCGGCGGTTACCGGTTTTCGCGTAGTCAGCGATATCAGTGAACAGGGTCTGAATAGCGTCAAACTTCTGGCTGGTGGTCATCCCGTTGCGGGAATACAGCAGCTCGGTGGCGCTGTTCAGCTTGTCAATGCCGTAACGCTCCATGGCTTTCTCGCGCACCAGCATGGCGTAGTGAACGATGTTCGCCGCGCTGGGAGTGTTTTTGGATATCTCGGCCATGTAAGCGAAGCCACCAGCCTGCTCGCCAAGCCCTTTAGATTCCAGCGACTCAATCAGGGTGATCAGGTCGATAGGCTTCTGGTTGGCTGCCAGCTCCCGCATCTCGGCGAAAATCACCTGGTGGGGGCGGATGTAGAACGATTCTGGTTTGAGCATCGACATGGCGGTCTGGCAGCGATCGCTACCGCTATCCAGCATCATGCCGCCCAGCACACTTTGTTCGGCTTCGATGTTCTGCGGGATCATGTTCATGTCGGTCATAGCGCTTTCTCCCTGGTTTTCAGCAGGGTGTCAGAGCGCAACAGATAATCGAAACTGGCGCGCCAGCCTCTGTCGTTCTCACCGAAGTAAAACTTTGGTGCTCGCTCAGCGAAAGCGGCGAAGTAATTCTCCACCGCCTCGACGGTTGGCTCTTTCAGTTCGGTCAGCAGGCGTTTGATAGCACGGCGACGTTTGTCGTTTAGTGCCTCTGCCTGGGGAAGGCGGTCTCCCAGGGTGGTGTTGTATGCAGACAGCACCGCCTGGTAGTCGATCTGAGTTTTCTTTGTGACAGGTTTTTCTTCCTGCCCGACACACTCCCCCTCTGGGGGTTGGGGGGTATTTATATTGTCTTTGGTAAGACTGTTTAGGGTGTCGGGTGATTTCGCCCAATTCAAAACCTCTTTTCGCCCAACGTTTTGGGTAGTTCCGCCCAACCTTTTGGGTGATTTTTTTGGTGTCTTATTGAGAACCCATTTATCAATGCTTACGTTAACGCTTACCAGCTTGAACCCACCCACTTTACGCAGATTAATAATCCGGCGTTCTGCCAGAACATTCAGGGCAGCCGCTACATCCGAATCATCCAGGCCAGTCACATCAGCCAGATATGTATTTGTTACCTTGTCCTCTGACTTATTCCAGCCAAAGGTGCAGTAGATAACGGCATCCAGAACCTGATGTTCTCGGCCTGCAAGTTTCAGTTTTGGCTTAAGCTTCCCGATGCTGGTAGCAATACGCATGTACCCGTCATCAAGACTTGCCACTTTACTCTCCAATACCTCACGCTGAGGCAGGTAGTCTGCTAACTTAACGACGCCCATTTTTCACTCCCGATGAAGCCAGAGCCAGACGGATCACGCCCACCAGACGTTCGGCGAACGCCCTGTTTTTTGACGCGGCAACCACCAGCCCATCAGGGGAATCCTGAAGGCGTCGCTCCTCATTTTCCTGGTACTTTTTGCGCTTTGGCATTAGAATTGACCTCGCAATTTACTCACGTTTGTTGCACCTGAGAGCCGCATGTGTTCACGCACTGCGGCTTTCGCCTTTTCAGAACAGGCCCGGCTGGGCGTTCCGTTTAACTTTTCGCTTCTCAAAGCGGTCAGCGGGTAACTGCTGCTTCTCCGCCCACAGCTTTGCGTGCCGCAAAACATCATCAAAAATCTTCCCCTTTCTGCTTGCCTGGCTCATGCGCTTGTACATGTCGATAGCCTGGAATGCCCCCCCTGAGCCACTCCCAGAGAGAAACCGAGCTTTAGCAGTTCTTCACGCACATGCTTTTCTATGAATTCGATATGGTTCATGGCTTAATCCCACCCCAGCGGCCCCGGCCTGGCTCGTTCGGCTTTCAGCCCGATATCGGCGAGCGTTTCGACTGAGGCCAGATATTCACGCGATACCAGCACCGCTTCCGGTGGCGCAGCCTGAATCCCAAGGAATGCCAGTTCTTTCGCCATGGTGCTGAAATGCCCTTCGGCTTTACGCCTGCTGGCTGTCGACTCGCTGATGCCCATATGCTCGGCGTAAGACTTCTGGCCCACTGATGCAAGCCGGTTGAGCAGGACGCTTTCTATCTCAACCGGATTGATAACTGGCGGGTCTAACTTTCGTGCGATTGCGTTCTCCATTGGTGATAATTCCTCTATGAGTTGAGCTAACACGGTTAATTAGCGTGATTAGGGTGAGGGAATAAATCAGGAAGATCAGGGCGAATTTCGTAGGCCTGAACCTCCCCGTTAGTGGCTCTCTCAATGCGGATTGCATTGCTTGCTGAGGCTTTTTTCTTTCCATGTAGCCATGCCCAAACAGTGGGCTGACGAACACCACATGCCTCAGCTAACTTTTGCTGGCTGCCCACAATTCCGATTGCAGAGCTGATTGCTTTGTTAACCATAAATAACTCCAGAATTGGTTAGTGAGATGATAATAGCCAAAGCTATTCAAACTGTAAATACCTTTAGCTATTTGACTAACAATAGCCGTGGCTATAATTTTATGAATATGAAAAAAGAGACTTTCGCGGACAGGCTCAATCGAGCCATGAAAGATGCAGGGCACAGTCAGGCTTCCCTCGGGGAGGCTGTGGGCATGTCTCAACCCAGCGTATGGAAATTAGCTACAGGTAGAACGCAAAACACCAGAAAGTTATATGAGATTTCAAAAGCACTAGGGGTCCGCCCCGAATGGCTTGCCGATGGGGTTGAACCTATGCGCTACGATGGACAATTGCCCGCAGAACGTGAAGCAAAATCTAACTCATCTAGCTATCGGCTGGAGGTTCTTGACGTTTCTGTTAGCGCGGGGCCTGGAGTGATTAACAATGAGTTCGTTGAGGTATTACGTTCGGTTGAGTACTCGCCAGACGATGCCAAGAGAATGTTTAACGGCAGGAAAGCAGAACAGATACGAATAATAAATGTCAGCGGTGACAGTATGTCAGGGACAATCGAGCCTGGTGATCTGCTGTTTGTTGATATCAGCATTCGCAGTTTTGATGGCGATGGTATTTACGCATTTCTCTATGACGAAACAGCGCATGTTAAGCGGCTCCAGAAAATGAAAGATAAGCTTATTGTCATTTCTGACAACAAGATCTACCCAGCCTGGGAACCAATAGAGCGCGATGAAATGAACCGAGTTTTTATCTTCGGTAAGGTGATTGGTAGCATGCCTCAGACTTATCGAAAACATGGCTAAATGAGCCCATTTGTTAATCCGGCCAAAAGGCCGGGTTTTAAACCCCCTTTCTTACTATCTCAGCCGCATCCCTGTTAACGCCCTTTCCAATCACATTCCCAGTCTCTCGCCTCGTTCGTTCGAGTTGTTCGACAAGATTTTCTTTGTTGATAGGGACGCCATAAGTAATCAAGTTCACCACAGCCAAACCAATGGCGCTCGAAATCATGCCTGCGCGTTCTTCATCGAATTCCATAACCCCCTCCATTAGCTGATTTTTTAATCATATCACGCAAGTTATTTAAAATAAATTTCTTTAGTTATCATAAAAATAACAACCGAATGCAATAAATTATATCTTTAGCTATTTACAGTTAAAATACCCAAAGCTATTATCCACTCATCCAAACAACGCATTCAAACGCGAATGCCCGGGTAAAAGTTCTGGCAGCCGGGAAGACGGCAAGGGGATGAGATGAAAATTAACCACGCAGTACCAAACAACGGTCGTGCAGTCGTCATGCGCAACAGTCGCACCGGCGCAGCATGGCAGGTTTCCTACGACTACCGCGACGGCACCTACTGGCACGAGCCGCAGGGCAATCTGCGCCACATTCGCCGCCCTTATGCCTCACGCACCATCGAACCAAATCTTGTGCCTGCGGGGACTCACTGATGGGAGCCCTGTACGCATTAGTGCTGACCATCACCATGACGAACGGTGATTACCAGGATGCTGTCGTCGGTATTTTCGACAATCAGCAGCAATGTGAAGCGGCAGCGAGTGAGCAAATGGGCGTCACTAACTGCTATCCAGTCGAAGGCATCATTCACGCTGACGAAACGCCAGCAGGTTATGACGCGAAATTTTGAGGGATAAGGGATGTGCAACTGCATTAATGAGGTCGGTGCTCAGATCGAAGCGCGACTGAAAGAGAAGGTTCCGGAAGGTGCTGAAGTAAGCGAAAGCACTTTTGATACCGGCTGGGATAATCAGGTTCTTTCTCTTTCCGAAGGCAAACTGTTTGTGATGCTGAAATACAAACTGGCGTACCGGGCCAAAAAGAAAAACGGCGAAATGGCTAAAAACCTGAACCGCCTGGAAACCAACGTGAAAATGAGTTTCTGCCCGTTCTGCGGCGAAGCGCAGGGCTAAAACCACCAGCAAAACCGAATTTAACCGAACGGTCGGCTATTAAAGCGACAGGATTGTTACACCCAAAATTTAAGGATCAGCAATGTTCGACTTAATTAAGCACCTCGTTAAAAACGATATTCAGCACACTGTTTCCGATAACGGGAATATCACCGTCACCCACAATCTGGATCTGGAAGATGTTAGCGGCGTCGACGCCTTGCCGGACAATCTGACCGTGGGCGGCTGGCTCGACCTGCGCGGCACCAGCATCACCGCTCTGCCGGACAATCTGACCGTGGACGGCTCGCTCTACCTGCGCCCGGAGAAGATCACGAACGTTTCTTACCGTGAAAACTGCGGTTACTACAGCCGTACCATCTTCGCTGTGTGGACCGGAAAAGAGTTTCGGATCGCTGCGGGTTGCTTCTTCGGCTCCATCGAGCAGTTCGAACAGGCAGTAGATGACAAGTATGACGGCAACGCAGCCGAAGCATACAAAAAGGCCGGGCGTGATCGTGTGGCTGAACTGACAGAAAAGCTCAATCCGAAAGACTGAATTGATTCCGGCAGCCTCCACGGTGCCGGGCTTCCAGAACAGGAGAAAAAGCGATGCGATCCGAAAACCAACAGCAAGCCATGAACCTTATCGCGTTGCTGTGCCTGATGTACCACTTATCGCCAGCTGACCTTGAGGCCATCGCCCACCAGCTCGCGCACTTCGATGCAGTTTGTGATTACAGAACACAGGGGATTAACAATGTTGCGTGTCATTGATACCGAAACGACTGGGCTGGAAGGCGGCCCGGAAACCGTGGTGGAAATTGCCAGCGTCGATATCGTCGACGGGGTGATCTGCAACCCAATGAGCGACCTCGTTAAGCCAGGCGTGGCGATCGGTTTTGAGGCCATGGCTATTCACCATATCACCGAAGATATGGTGGAAGGCGCGCCGCTGCTCAGTGAAGTAATTGGCCGCTATATGGGCGCTGACGCATATGTCGCCCACAACGCAAAGTTCGATAAAGCCAAACTTCCTGCAATGAACGCCCCGTGGATCTGTACCGCTAAGCTGGCGCGTTCGCTCCTGCCGGATCACAAGAGCCACAGCAACCAGTACCTGCGTTACAGCCTCGGGCTGAAACCGGAAGTACCTGAAGGGCTTTACGCTCACCGCGCGCTGTATGACTGCTACGTCACCGCCGAATTGCTGCTTTATATGGGCCGCCTGGCGAAATGGACGATGGGCGAAATGCGGGCCATCTCTAATAACCCTTCCCTGCTGCACGCACTCCGCTTCGGTAAGCATAAAGGCGTCCCGTTCGCAGAGCTGGCAAAAACAGAACCGGGTTACCTGCGCTGGCTCGTTGCCAACAGCGACGACGAAGACGTGCTGTTTACGGCTGAACACTGGCTGAACGGGGGTAAATGATGGGTACTCCAGTGCTGATCCTCGGTGACTCTGGCGCAGGCAAGTCCTACAGCCTGCGCAACTTCAATCCGGACGATGTGATGCTGCTCCAGTGCATCCCCAAAATGCTGCCGTTCAAGTCTGCGGGCTGGAAACTTCACGGCAAGCTGCTGCCCGACGGAAGCAAGCAGCGCGGTAACGTTCTTCGATCGGATAACTGGGAAACGGTGCTGGACACCATCTATCGCATGGTGCAGTCGAAAACGCGCCGCGTCCTGATCATCGACGATTTCCAGGTGGTCATGCAGCACGAAAACATGAACCGCGCGTACCAGACCGGCTATGCCAAGTTCACCGAAATGGCAGATCACATCTGGCGAATCATCATGGCGGCCACCGAGTTGCCGGACGACTTCCGCGTCTATTTCCTGGCTCATACCGAAGAGACCGAGGGAAAGATCCGCATGAAGACCACCGGGAAGATGCTCAACGAAAAGCTGACGCCAGAGGGCTATTTCTCCATCGTGCTGCGCGCCATCAAGAAGGACGGCAAACACGTTTTTCTCATCAAAGGCGATGACAACGACACCGCCAAAGCACCGCCTGACCTGTTCCCTGATCAGACGGAAATGGACAACGACCTCCACGCCGTAGACGTGGCTATCACCGAATTTATGACCGAATTGTAACTTTGAGGATTTAACGATGAACCAACCAATGACTTTTATGTGGAACAACGAAACGGCTGAGATGGCGAAGAAAGCTGGCGCAACAGGCGGGATCAGCGAAACCGGCGCTTACGAGGGCGAAATCGTTTCTGCGGTGTACACCTTCGGGAAAGATGGCAGCCAGTCCCAGGCGCTCGAACTGAGCCTGGACTCGAACGGGGCAAAAGCAAATTACCTGCGCATTAACTTCCTCGGTAAAGACGGCCAGCAGACTTTCGGCATGGGGCTGGTATCAGCGCTGATGTGGGTAGCCCAGGTCAAACAGGCGCAACCTCAGCAGGTACAGGGTCAAAACGGCATCGAATGGCACTGCCCGGCACTGGTTGGAAAAAAGGTTGGTTTGTTCCTCCAGAAGGTGCTGTACACCAAAAACGATGGCGGCGACGGCTACAAGTTCGAAGTACGCCACGTTTTCCAGCCGGGAACGCGTAAGACCTACGCCGAACACGCTGAGAACGCCCCAGCAGAAGCGATCGCCGCGCTTGAACTGTCGATGAAGGACAAGGACGAACGTATGCACGGTGGCGCGCAGTTCTCTGGTCAGCGCAATACCCTACATGGCGGTAACCCTTATGCAAATCAGACTGGCGGCACACCACAGTCTCGCTTGCAGCAGAACAGCGGTCAGCCACCGGTAGACTTTGACGACGATATCCCATTTGCGCCGATCGGTCTTCCGTTCCCTTCTCACTCTATCTATGCGCTATGACACACGCACAGGACGAAATCAGGGTTGGCGCGGTGCGCCTTCCCTGGCTCAAAGAGAAAAACGGATGGTTGCTGCCGTGGGGTGATGTCGTTACCAACCCACTGAAGGCGCAACGACTGGCTGAAGAACTTAACGATAAGCAGGTGGCGGCATGAGTGATTGTGCTGAGATGTCGACTCAAGAGGCAGAAACAGCGCCACGTAGCTGGCAGCGCCCGTTCCTTAAATGGGCTGGCGGTAAATATTCGCTGCTGCCGGAGCTGGATCGCCTTATCCCCGCAGGTGAACGCCTTATTGAGCCTTTTGTGGGTGGCGGCTCGGTGTTCCTTAACTCAGACAAGCACGAACGCTTCCTTCTGGCTGACGTCAACGCTGACCTGATTAACCTGTATCAGATGCTGGCGGTGGTCCCCGACTCGGTGATCTATGAGGCAATGAAGGCATTCAGGCATCTGAATGATGCCGAAAACTACACGGTAATTCGTGAAGCATTCAACGCGCAGCAGCTGGATGCGGTCGAGCGCGCAGCAGCATTCCTTTACCTCAATCGGCACTGCTTCAACGGCCTGATCCGTTACAACCTGGACGGTTTTTTTAACGTCGGCTTTGGGAAATATAAAGCGCCATATTTCCCGGAAGAAGAGATCAAGGCATTTAAGCGGAAGGCTCACTCATGCGTATTCATGAATGCAGGTTTCAGGCGCACGCTCGCATTGGCTGGGGATGGTGACGTCATTTACTGCGATCCGCCTTATGAACCGCTGCCCGGCACCGCTGGTTTCACTAACTACGCGGCTGGTGGGTTCTCATGGGATAGCCAGGTAGAGCTTGCGGAAAGCTGTGTGGCAGCCCACCAGCGGGGGGCAAAAGTGGTAATCAGCAATTCTACCGCACCGCGCGTAATCGAACTTTACGAACAGCACGGCTTCACTCTGCACCGCGTAAGTGCTCGCCGGGCTATATCCAGCAAAGGCAGCACCCGAGAAACAGCGAGTGATGTTGTAGCCACTTTGGGAGTGCAGTGATGATGAAGCTGATTAATCGCAGTAAGCAATCACCTATTGGTCGCCGCGCTTGCGATGTTGCGCTGGCGGCGCACCACGCAAAATATGGCGATTACGGCAGGCAGAAACACCAGACAAATTACACCGTTGAGGTGGATGGCATGAAGGTCACCGTCGAAGTCGTCAACCGGGCCACCAGCTATGTCGCCACAGCAATGATCGGCGTTCGTAAACTTCGAAACCTGCCAGCACAGGCACACTGAATAACAATGACGGCCCCGGCTGGGGTCACTGGAGAACATCGATGGACGAAGAAGTATTTACCAGAGATGAGGCCGCCGCCTTCCTAAAAGTGGATAAAGGCACGATTGCCCAGTGGATAAAGTCCGGTCGCCTGGCTGCTACCCGAAAAAATCCACATAAGAAAAAAAGCCCATACCTGATCTGCAAAACAGACTGTATTGCGGCAGTGAAGAACCCGATCCACAATCAACCCGTGAATGCGGTTGATGTGCAGGAGGATAAAGCATGTCAATCAAACAACGTGCCGGTACGTGGCACTGCGACTTCGTTACGCCTAGTGGAAGTCGAATTAGACGGTCTCTTGGGACAACGGACAAAAGGCAAGCGCAGGAACTCTATGATCAGCTGAAAGCTGAAGCATGGCGAGTTGATAAGATGGGGGAGTTTAAGCCGCGAACGTTCGATGAAGCATGCGTTCGCTGGCTTAACGAAAAGCAGCACAAGAAAAGCCTGGACGATGACAAAAGCCGGATCGGATTCTGGAGGATGCACTTCAAAGGAATGGACCTGTCAGCAATCACGGAAGACAGGATCTTGTCGGCGGTGAGTTCGATGGTTAATCGCAAACATCGAATGAACTGGGAGGCTAAGCGGGACAGCCTGCTGCGAAGAGGTAAGCCGGTTCCTGAATTTAAGGATAAACCAGCGTCGCTGGCGACGAAGGCAACGCACCTTGCTTTCATCCGGGCGCTGTTACGATGCGCGGCCAACGAATGGCGATGGATAGCCAAAGCGCCGAACATCAAATGCCCGGTGCCGAAAAATAAGCGTATTCGCTGGCTAACCAAAGAGGAAGCGGCGAACCTGATCCGGGAGCTGCCCGAGCATATGAAACCAGTTGTTATTTTTGCACTGGCGACGGGGCTGCGCAGGTCGAACATCACAGATCTGGAGTGGTCGCAAATTGATATGCAGAGGAAGGTCGCATGGATTCATCCCGAGGACGCGAAAGCAGGAAGGGCGATTGGGGTCGCCCTGAACGAATCGGCCTGTAAGGTGCTGCGGGAGCAGCTGGGGAAACATAACCGGTGGGTCTTTGTTCACACTGAATCATCCGTTCGCCCGGATGGAACGAGAACAAAGGCGGTGCGCAAAATGCGGTCTGATGCTAACACGGCATGGCGCGCAGCGTTAAGGCGGGCGGGAATAGAAAATTTCCGTTTCCATGACCTGCGGCACACCTGGGCGAGCTGGCTTGTACAGTCCGGCGTGCCACTCAGTGCGCTACAGGAAATGGGCGGGTGGGAAAGCATCGAGATGGTACAGCGTTATGCCCATCTGGCACCGAATCACCTGACGCAGCATGCCATGCAAATCGACTCATTCCTGGCGGGGAATGGCACAAATATGGCACAAGGCGCTTTTGCTGAACTGGTGAATATCGCGTGAACCCGCGTGGTTAGTGGTGCCGATAATAGGAGTCGAACCTACGACCTTCGCATTACGAATGCGCTGCTCTACCAACTGAGCTATATCGGCCCTGAGAGGCCGGTTACGAGTGTAACCACGGGGCAAAAGGTTAGATCTATCCGGGTGATGCGTCAATGCCCTTTTGAATCAAACGGCTATTTTTGCATCACCCGTGATTATTTACGCACGAATCGTATCGTCACCAAAGCCGATCCACTTGTAAGTGGTCAGTGCTTCAAGGCCCATCGGGCCGCGCGCGTGCAATTTCTGCGTGCTGACAGCCACCTCTGCGCCCAGTCCAAACTGACCGCCATCAGTGAAGCGCGTCGAGGCATTAACATATACCGCAGAGGAATCCACTTCGTTCACGAAGCGATCGGCATTGCGCAAGGTGCGCGTCAGGATCGCGTCAGAATGCTGCGTACCGTGTTCACGAATGTGCGCAATCGCGTCGTCGAGATCGGCAACAATCTTCACATTCAGATCCAGAGACAGGAATTCATCGTCATACTGCTCCGCTTTTACTGGAACCGCAGTCGCCGGGCCATCTTTCAACAGCGCCAGAGCGCCGGCATCAGCGTGCAGCGTCACGCCGCTTTGCGCCATCTGTTTGCTCAGTGCTGGCAGGAAAGAATCTGCAATACCCTGATGCACCAGCAGCGTTTCCACGGTGTTACAGGTGCTTGGACGCTGGGTTTTCGCATTGACGATAATCTTCAGCGCCGGCTCAATCTCAGCACTGTCGTCAACGACGATATGGCACACGCCAATACCACCGGTAATTACTGGAATGGTCGACTGCTCGCGGCAGAGCTTGTGCAAACCCGCCCCCCCACGTGGGATCAGCATGTCGATGTATTTATCCATGCGCAGCATTTCGTTCACCAGCGCGCGGTCCGGGCTCTCGATAGCCTGGACGGCACCCGCCGGTAAACCACACTCTTCCAACGCCTGCTGAATAACGTTTACCGTCGCAGCATTGGTACGCCAGGTCTCTTTTCCGCCGCGCAGAATGGCGGCGTTGCCGGTCTTCAAACACAGGGAGGCGACATCAACGGTGACGTTTGGGCGAGCTTCATAAATCACGCCGATTACGCCAAGCGGCACACGGCGACGCTCAAGACGTAAACCGCTGTCGAGAAGGCCACCGTCAATCACCTGCCCAACCGGGTCGGCGAGATTGCAAACCTGACGGACATCATCAGCGATACCTTTCAGACGCGCCGGCGTCAGCGCCAGGCGGTCAAGCATGGCCTCGCTCAGACCGTTTACACGTGCCTCAGCCAGATCCTGTTCATTAGCTCGCAAAATCTCAGCGGATTGCGATTCCAGATAATCAGCGATTTTTTCCAGCACGCGATTTTTCTCGCGGCTGGAAAGGAGCGCCAGTTTGTAAGAGGCGGCTTTCGCAGCTGCGCCCATTTGTTCCAGCATGTTCTGGCTCCTTAACGAATAATCATGTCATCACGATGCACGGCAACCGGGCCATACTCATAGCCGAGGATGGCGTCGATCTGCTGCGAGTGGTGACCCGCAATGCGGCGTAAGGCATCGCTGTTATAGCGGCTTACGCCGTGGGCAATGTCGCGACCTTCGAGGTTACGGATGCGGATCACTTCACCACGGGAGAAGTTGCCTGTCACGCTTTTAATTCCTTTAGGAAGTAATGAACTCCCTCGTTCCAGAATCGCGGCAGTCGCCCCTTCATCAACGACGAGTTCGCCAGCAGGAGGCGCACCAAATATCCAGCGTTTACGGTTTTCCAGCGGGGATTCCTGCGCGTGGAAACGAGTACCGACGGAGATGCCTTCCATCACGTCGCCAATGACGCCAGGACGGCTGCCCGCCGCAATAATGGTGTCGATACCGGCGCGGCACGCTACATCAGCGGCCTGCAGCTTGGTACCCATGCCGCCGGTTCCCAGGCCAGACACGCTGTCGCCCGCGATGGCGCGAAGCGCATCGTCAATGCCGTGTACATCGGTAATCAGTTCGGCTTCAGGGTTAGAGCGCGGGTCGGCAGTAAACAGACCCTGCTGATCGGTCAGGAGCAGTAATTTATCGGCACCGGCCAGAATCGCGGCCAGCGCTGAGAGGTTGTCGTTGTCACCCACTTTGATTTCAGCGGTGGCAACGGCATCGTTTTCGTTAATGACGGGAACAATATTATTGTCCAGCAACGCACGCAGGGTATCGCGGGCGTTCAGGAAACGCTCCCTATCTTCCATATCCGCACGCGTCAGCAGCATCTGCCCGACGTGGATACCGTAGATAGAGAACAGCTGTTCCCAGAGTTGAATCAGTCGGCTTTGTCCCACGGCGGCCAGCAGCTGTTTGGAGGCGATCGTCGCGGGGAGTTCGGGGTAGCCAAGGTGTTCACGCCCGGCGGCAATCGCCCCGGAGGTTACAATCACAATACGATGCCCTGCGGCATGTAACTGAGCGCACTGACGTACAAGCTCAACAATGTGGGCGCGATTTAGGCGGCGCGATCCGCCTGTTAAAACACTGGTACCGAGTTTTACCACCAGCGTCTGGCTGTCACTCATGATTCTCTGCCGTTCAACGATAAGGGAAAGTAATGTCAAACGAACGTTTTAACAGGAGTCAGCCCCGTTGCCAACTGCCATAGCACATCACGAAACACTTTATTGCTCGGGATCAGGAAGCGTAGCGGCAAAGTTTGACAATTTTATTACTGAAATAATAAATCACAGTTTTTTAAAATTATTCTTAGTTTGTCATAAAAGTTTCACTCCAGAACGATAAAACCCTTCCTGTTTTTTCACGGGACTTAAGCATGAGCTTATCGTCCAGCGAATTTTTTAGCGCGTTTATAAGACAGGATCGAAAATGAAAAAGAGCACTCTGGCATTAGTGGTTATGGGCGTCGTGGCTTCTGCATCTGTTCACGCAGCTGAAGTTTATAATAAAGATGGTAATAAACTGGACGTGTACGGCAAAGTTAAAGCCATGCACTACATCAGTGATGATGCCACCAAAGATGGTGACCAGACTTACGTGCGTTTCGGTTTTAAAGGCGAAACGCAGATCAACGATCAGCTGACAGGCTATGGCCGCTGGGAATCTGAATTTGCGGGTAACAAAGCAGAAAGTGATTCCTCACAGAAAACACGTCTGGCCTTCGCCGGTCTGAAACTGAAAAACTTCGGTTCCCTGGATTATGGTCGTAACCTGGGTGCACTGTACGACGTCGAAGCATGGACCGATATGTTCCCTGAGTTCGGCGGTGACTCTTCCGCGCAGACCGACAACTTCATGACCAAGCGTGCCACCGGCCTTGCCACGTACCGTAACACCGACTTCTTCGGTGCGATTGACGGTCTGGATATGACGCTGCAATACCAGGGTAAAAACGAAAACCGTGACGCCAAGAAGCAGAACGGTGACGGCTTTGGTACTTCTCTGACGTATGACTTCGGTGGCAGCGATTTCGCCATCAGCGGCGCCTACACCAACTCTGACCGTACCAATGCTCAGAACCTGCTGACTCGCGGCCAGGGCGACAAAGCAGAAGCGTGGGCAACCGGTCTGAAATATGATGCTAACGATATTTATCTGGCAGCAATGTATTCAGAAACTCGCAATATGACGCCAATTTCTGGTGGTTTTGCGAATAAAGCTCAGAACTTTGAAGTTGTCGCACAATATCAGTTCGACTTTGGTCTGCGTCCGTCCCTGGGTTATGTCCAGTCTAAGGGCAAAGATATCGAGGGTATTGGTGACGAAGATCTGGTGAAATACATTGATGTTGGCGCAACCTATTACTTCAACAAAAATATGTCTGCGTTTGTTGATTATAAAATCAACCAGATTGATGACAAAAATAAACTGGGCGTGAGCAGCGATGACATCGTTGCCCTGGGGATGACTTACCAGTTCTGATTATGAGAAATAAAAAAACCGGCTTGATGCCGGTTTTTTTTGGTCGAGATTAATGCAGTCTGATGCCCTCTCACACAGGAAGAGGGAGAAAGCCATCAGGCAGTCAGCTTCACCGCTTCGCTGGAGAAGTCATCCGCTGGCTCGAACTTGAGATCCAAAGTAGCCAGCAGTGCGTTTGCCTTGTCCTGGAACTCTTTCAGGGTATATTCCAGGCGGTCAATGACTTCCTGATCTTTAATGGAGGTGGCCTGCCATTTGCCGTCTTTATTAAACAGGCCAAACTGGTAGCTATATGTAAAGCGTTTTTCCTCTGCTTCCATTTCCATCCACCAGCCCCAGAATTCACGTTTTTCGGGTGCAGGCTTCACGTTGACGCATACAGCCAGACAGTCGAAAAAAAAGCGATTCTCTTCACACTGCTCTTCTCGAATATACGGGCCAAGAGCCATAAATTTCTTAATCAGTCTACTTTTCGGGTGTCCACTCGGTAACGTCATTGCGATCTCCTTTTGTGAAGCCACTGTTTTACCAAACCAGCAAAATTTAGCAATCTATTAACACAATCTCTGAGCGATCCAGCGCGTGATCTCTTTCAAGGCTTTGTCAAAATTCTGATAAACGGGGCTGAACGGCACCTCAAGCAATTTACCATCCGCAGATGACGAAGTGATTAAGCGGGACTCTTCTTCCGGACTAAACGGATCGTTTTTCCAGAAACCTGATAGCATCGGTGTTGGACACCGACGTCCCAGCAGACCTTGCATTTTTAACGAGTAACGATTGAGTTCAACGCGTAGCGCTTCGTCTGATGCATCATGCATGCCAAGACGGCTGGCCAGCACATCCAGATACATTTCGGGTACGCTGCCCTGACGTTCGGGATCGCTTAGCAACGCGTGAACGACCGGGCCAAGACAGGCGACGGCTTTCAGGCGGGATGATTCAATGTAAGCCAGACGCACCGCGACGTTCGCCCCGAAACGGAAACCAAATGCGGCAACACGGGTGTGATCTACCCAGGGAATATTCTCCAGCGCTTTTAGCGCATGCTGGTGCAGTAAACTGGAATCCTGAGTCAGTTTCCACTTGGATGAGAAGCCAATTGACGGCATATCAAGCGTTAGCATCGCGATCCCTTTTGGTGCGAAGTAACGCTCATAAAGGCTGTAATAGTCGATCTGTAGTGAATCCAGCCCGCCACACATAAGGACGGTCGGGAACGGACCTTCCCCTTCAGGCATATGCAGGAATCCGGTAACGGACGCCCCGCCAGGAATGGTAAACTCCAGTTCGCGCATCCGCCCCGGCAAGCGTTGAGCAGCCTCTTCATAGGCACGATTCGCCAGCGCCTGAGCCTGCTCAGCCAGTTCATCCCCTTTTAAATGCGGATACGCGGCAATGCCATAGAGGTTTGCAGCATGCAGCCAGTGCTTGCCGCTGATCGTGGCGTCCTCTTCTTGGCTGGCTTTTTGCTGCCAGAGCATCGCCTGTTTAGACCACTCGTAGATCCAGTTACCACCGCGGTATCCCACGACGGTATCGTAGAGTTCGCTGTCGGTGCGCTCGGCGTCACTCATGACGATCCGAGCCTGCACGTCGAGAATTTCACGGGGGTCTATACCCCGCCAGATCCACATCAGGCGGTTAATCATGCGATACCAGTGGGGCACGTTTTTACCGTCTAATGCAGACTGGATGGCAGGCATGGTCCCCGGATTAAAGCGGCGCACCAGCGTCGACGTTTCGGGGTGTTTGAAACGGGGTTTGAAGAGAGTCTCGGTGAGATTCGCCTGCGTCATTACGTTGCCTCCATGAATCGTCATATAGAGACTATTGTAACGCGCGCCAGACTAAAAAAAACAACGCCCGGTATCACCGGGCGTTAAAATAATGACGGTTCGGAATTAACGACCAGAGATAGGTGGTACAAAGACCACGCCCATATCCCACGGCTGTTCAATCCAGGTGTCCTGGGGAATATCAATCACATAATCGTCAACCAGAGGGCGGCCTGCAGGCTTGGCGAAAATAGTGACGAAGTGGGCTTTTGGATACATTTCGCGAATGGCCACAGCGGTACCACCGGTATCCACCAGGTCATCAATAACGATGAAACCTTCACCGTCACCTTCCGCGCGTTTCAGCACTTTCAGCTCACGCTGGTTGTCATGGTCATAGCTGGAGATGCAGACGGTATCGACATGACGAATACCCAGCTCACGAGCCAGCAGCGCCCCCGGTACCAGACCGCCGCGGCTAACGGCAATAATGCCTTTCCACTGTTCGGAAGGCATCAGACGCGCAGCCAGTTTGCGGGCGTGAATCTGCAACATGTCCCAGGTGACGACGTATTTTTCGCTCATGTGAAGTGTCCCAGCCTGTTTTTATACGGCTTAAAAAGTGTTCGAGGGGGAAATAGGTTGCGCGAGATTATAGAGATCTGACGCACTAAAAACCAGTGTTTAGCGCCCTGAGCCCGAGTTTTTACATGCTTTATGCTACCAGCCAGCGGAGAAAGTGGTATTCTCGGTTTCATCTCGCAAGTCTGACTTGTGGTAACTATTAACCTGCTAACCCTGTGACCTGCAACCCTGTTTGCAGTGCATCGACAAGGAGACTTATCGTGTCTGAACTGTCTCAATTATCTCCGCAGCCACTGTGGGATATTTTTGCCAAAATCTGTTCCATTCCACACCCTTCCTACCATGAAGAACAGCTTGCCGAACACATTATGGGTTGGGCGAAGGAAAAAGGCCTGCATGCTGAACGTGACCAGGTTGGTAACATTCTGATCCGCAAACCAGCAACTGCTGGCATGGAAAACCGCAAACCGGTTGTACTGCAGGCGCACCTGGACATGGTGCCACAGAAGAACAACGACACCGTTCACGACTTCACCAAAGACCCGATTCAACCGTACATCGACGGCGACTGGGTGAAAGCACGCGGCACCACGCTGGGTGCGGATAACGGCATAGGTATGGCCTCTGCACTGGCCGTGCTGGCGGACGATAGCGTTGAACATGGTCCACTGGAAGTGCTGCTGACCATGACCGAAGAAGCGGGTATGGACGGTGCATTCGGTCTGCAGGCTAACTGGCTGCAGGCAGATATTCTGATCAACACCGACTCAGAAGAAGAAGGCGAGATCTACATGGGCTGCGCGGGCGGAATTGATTTCATCTCTACCCTGCCGCTGTCACGCGAAGCGATTCCTGCTGGCTTCCAGACCTTCAAGCTGACGCTGAAAGGGCTAAAAGGCGGTCACTCCGGCGGTGATATTCATCTGGGTCTCGGCAACGCCAACAAACTGCTGGCACGCTTCCTGGCTGGCCATGCGGCTGAGCTGGATCTACGTCTGGTAGACTTCAACGGCGGTACCCTGCGTAACGCGATCCCACGTGAAGCATTCACCACCGTGGCCGTACCAGCGGCAAAAGCGGACGAGTTGAAAAAACTCTCCAGCGTGTATCTGGATATCCTGAAAAACGAATTGTCGGCGAAAGAGAAAAATCTGACCGTGGTGCTGGAACCCGTCTCCACGGATAAAGCCGCGCTGACCGCGCAGTCCCGCGACACCTTCGTTCAGTTGCTGAACGCGACGCCAAACGGCGTGATCCGCAACTCTGACGTGGCCAAAGGCGTGGTTGAAACCTCTCTGAACGTGGGCGTGGTGACCATGAGTGACGACAGCGCAGAGATCATCTGCCTGATCCGTTCACTTATCGACACAGGCAAAGAGTACGTGGTGAGCATGCTGGAATCTCTGGGCACGCTGGCCGGTGCGAAAACATCTGCTAAAGGCAGTTACCCTGGCTGGCAGCCGGATGCAAGTTCTCCGGTGATGGCACTGGTCCGTGAAACCTACCAGCGTTTGTTCAACAGCACACCGAACATTCAGGTGATCCACGCGGGTCTGGAATGTGGTCTGTTCAAGAAACCGTATCCGAATATGGACATGGTCTCTATCGGGCCAACTATTACCGGGCCACACTCTCCGGATGAGCAGGTTCATATCGAAAGCGTGGGTCATTACTGGACGCTGCTGACTGAGCTGCTGAAAGCGATTCCTGTTAAGTAACTCCCTCCCCCAGCCCTCACCAAAAGGGAGAGGGTGAAAAACGTAGGCCCGGTTAGTACTTCCGGGCTTTTTTACAATCCCAAAACCAGCTGCCGCTCTAACTGCGGGTCCAGCAGCGTGACGTGCAATCCCACCAGCCTCACCCCTCGCCCTCCTCTTCGTTCTTCCCATGCCTTTTTCGCCGTCGCAATGAGATCCTCTTTATTCAGACGCGGCCAGACATGTTCCTGCGTGGTCTGCTGGAAATCGTTGAATTTTAATTTGATACCCTGACGGGCAATGAGCAGATCCGGTTTCACCTTGAGCAAGCGTCGCTCCAGCTCAGGATAGAGCTGTTCCGTAATGATGGTTTCGCATTCAGACCAGTCATGAATGTCTTCAATCAGCGTTCGCTCAACCCCAACGGATTTCCGTAGCCGTTCGCTGTTCACATCACGATCGTCAATCCCCTGGCTGCGTTCCCACAGTACGCGCCCAAATTTTCCAAAACGCTTAAGCAACATTGCCAGATCGCTTCGCTGCACATCTTCACAGGTCCGTAATCCCATACTTTCCAGCTTTGCAGCAGATACTTTTCCCACACCAGGGATTTTGCCAAGTGGCAGCGTTTTTAAGAACGCAGGCACCTCTTCCGGCGTGATGACGTACTGACCGTTGGGCTTATTTAAATCGGAGGCGATCTTGGCCAGAAATTTCACCGGAGCGACTCCTGCCGACGCGGTCAGATTTAACTCTTTGAAGATGGTCTGGCGGATTTCCTGTGCCATCAGGGTTGCTGAGCCCTGGCAGTGTACGCTGTCGGTCACATCAAGATAGGCTTCGTCCAGCGACAGCGGTTCTATCCGAGAGGTGTAGCGGGAGAAGATTTCCCGAATATGAATTGAGGCCTCTTTGTAAGCGTCAAAGCGACCGGGTAAAAGAGTGAGATGAGGGCAAAGCTTCAGGGCCATTGCGGTAGGCATGGCGCTGCGCACGCCAAATTTACGCGCAGGGTAGTTGGCGGTGCTGATAACACCACGCTGAACGCGGCTGCCGCCAATGGCGATGGGAATATCCCGCAGCGCCGGGTTGTCACGCATCTCCACTGCGGCAAAAAAGCAGTCCATATCAACATGGATTATTTTGCGCATAGTAAGCCCTCACTCATTACTGGATAAGTATACAGTAAATAAATGAGGGTTGAGAAGTGTGCGTGAGAATTGTCGGGTGGCGGTTTCGCCTTACCCGACCTACCAGATTAAATGATGCGCTGCTGCTCGCGCGCCATGCGTTTTTTACGGGCATCGCACGGTTCCGGGCAATCGCACACCTTCTTCATCCCAATGGAAGAGATGCCGCCGCAGCTGCCCTGAAGGCTTTTCCGCTTAACGATCCAGCCTAACGACATGCCGAAGATGACAAGCACAAAAACCGCAAAGGTTGCCAGAAACGTCAGCATCATCAGCCTCCAAAGTCATCAAGCATGATGCTCTCATCTTCCACGCCAAGATCTTTCAGCATCTTAATGACTGCGGCGTTCATTACTGGCGGGCCACACATATAAAACTCGCAGTCTTCCGGCGCAGGATGCTGTTTGAGGTAGTTTTCATACAGCACGTTGTGGATGAACCCCGTATAGCCCGTCCAGTTATCTTCCGGCTGCGGATCGGAAAGCGCCACGTGGAAGGTAAAGTTCGGGTTTTCACGCGCCAGCTGTTCGAACTCATCGTCGTAGAACATCTCACGCAGCGAACGGGCCCCGTACCAGAAGCTGATTTTACGCTGGCTACCCAGTCGTTTGAGCTGATCAAAGATGTGCGAGCGCATCGGGGCCATGCCGGCACCGCCGCCGATAAACACCATTTCCGCGTCGGTATCTTTGGCAAAGAACTCACCGAACGGACCGGAGATCGTCACTTTGTCACCAGGCTTGAGAGACCAGATGTACGAAGACATGACACCCGGCGGTGCATCCGGCACATTCGGTGGCGGCGTGGCGATACGCACATTGAGCATGATGATGCCCTTCTCTTCCGGGTAGTTAGCCATCGAGTAGGCGCGTAGCGTTGGCTCTTTTACCTCCGATACAAAGCGGAAGAGATTGAATTTGTCCCAGTCGGCGCGGTACTCATCCGGCACGTCGAAGTCAGCATACGCCACAGCGTGTTTCGGGCACTCAATCTGAATGTATCCTCCGGCGCGGAACGGAACATCTTCCCCTTCCGGCACCCGCAGCTTCAACTCTTTGATAAACGTGGCTTTGTTATCATTAGAGATAACTTCACATTCCCATTTTTTAACGCCAAAGATCTCTTCCGGCAACTCTATTTTCATGTTCTGACGTACGGCGACCTGGCAGGCCAGACGACAGCCCTCTTTTGCCTCACGCTTTGTGATATGCGCCAGTTCGGTTGGCAGGATATCTCCTCCACCCTCTTTCACCGTAACGCGGCACTGTCCACAGGAACCACCGCCGCCACAGGCCGAAGAGACAAAGATCCCGTTGCCGGAGAGCGTATTCAACAGTTTATCTCCGGCGGGCGTACGGATCTGGTTCTGCGGCTCGTCGTTAATATCAATCACCACGTCGCCGGAATTCACCAGCTTCGCACGTGCCACCAGAATAAGCCCTGACAACACCAGTACAATCAGCGTGAACATCGCTACGCCAAGCATAATTTCCATCAGTTAGCCCTTATAGCTGCACACCGGAGAAGGACATAAAGCCCAGCGCCATCAGCCCGGTGGTGATAAAGGTGATCCCTAAGCCACGCAGGCCTGCAGGCACGTTGGCATATTTCATTTTTTCGCGGATCCCCGCCATGGTGACAATCGCCAGCATCCAGCCAATGCCAGAACCGAAACCGTACACCACGGATTCACTGAAGTTGTAATCACGCTGAACCATAAACGAGACGCCGCCGAAGATGGCGCAGTTCACCGCGATCAACGGCAGGAAGATCCCCAGCGCGTTGTATAGCGACGGGAAATACTTATCGAGGATCATCTCAAGGATTTGCACCAGCGCCGCAATCACACCGATAAAGGTGATGAAGTTCAGGAAGCTGAGATCAACGCCTTCCACCAGCGCGCCGTCCCGCAGTACAAAGTTGTATACCAGGTTGTTGATCGGCACCGATAAGCCGAGCACCACGGTAACCGCTACGCCCAGGCCAAATGCAGTCGAGACCTTCTTGGACACGGCAAGGAACGTACACATGCCGAGGAAGAACGCGAGCGCCATGTTTTCAACAAACACCGCACGCACAAATAAACTCAGGTAATGAGCCATTGTCGGTTACTCCTTTTCCTGCTGTTCTGGTCTCAAAGTACGAATCAGCCAGATCAGCAAACCGATAATGAAAAATGCGCTGGGGGCCAGCAGGAACAGTCCATTCGGCAGATACCAGCCGCCGTTCTGCACCGTGTCCAGCACCGTGATGCCAAACAGCTTACCGCTGCCAATCAGCTCTCGCAGGAACCCCACGGTCAGCAGGATCACACCGTAGCCAAGGCCGTTGCCGATGCCGTCCATAAAGCTCGCCAGCGGCGGCATTTTCATGGCGTAGGCTTCCGCACGCCCCATCACGATACAGTTGGTGATAATCAGACCAACAAACACCGACAGCTGTTTGGAGGTTTCATAGGCGAAGGCGCGCAATAGCTGATCGACCACGATCACAAGCGAGGCGATGATCGCCATCTGCACAATGATCCTCACGCTGTTGGGAATGTGGTGACGGAGCATGGAGATAAACATGCTGGAAAACGCGGTAACCAGCGTGACTGCCAACGTCATCACTACCGCTGTTTCCAGCTTGGTCGTCACCGCCAGAGCTGAACAGACACCCAGTACCTGCAGCGTGATTGGGTTATTGGCGAGCAACGGGCCAATGAGCACCTTTTTGACTTCTTTCAGTTCACCGGTATCAGCCATTGTTCAGCGCTCCTTCACGTACGTTTTTCAGGAAAGGACCAAAGCCCAGCTCGCCCATCCAGAAATCAAAACTGTGCTGCACGCCTTTTGAGGTGAGCGTGGCACCGGAAAGCCCGTCGACGGCGTAGTCGTCACCGGGACGAGCAGCCCCTTTCATTACCTTCAGCGCAGGCAGACCGTTATCGTCGAGCACTTTCTTGCCGACAAACTGTGCCCGCCAGTTAGGGTTCTCCACTTCACCGCCGAGCCCCGGCGTTTCGCCCTGGTCATAGTACGTAATGCCTTTCACAGTGCGACCATCCGTATCAAGCGCCACAAAGGCGTACATCATCGACCACAGACCGTTGCCGTAGATAGGCACTACCACTTCCTGCACCCGTTTTTGTTCATCGCGCACGAGATAGATTTCGGCAAGATTACTGCGACGCTTGATGCCAGCCGGATCCTGTGAGGCGTCCAGCGTCAGGCTCATCTGCGGGTCTTTTAATGCCAGCGACTGGTTGTATTTCGCCGGATCTTTATCCAGCAGTTGCCCGGTTTTTAAATCCACCAGACGCGCGGTAATGCGCTCAGCAAAGACTGCAGAGACATCGTCGGCATTCATACCTTCCTGCATCAGCCCGGCAACAGCCAGGATATTGCGCTGTTTATCCAGCGCGCGCTGCTCCTGCTGTCGCGGCTTTAACCCCACGGCAGAACCGGCCACCACAATGGAACAGACAAGGCAGAGCACCAGCACCACCAGCAGCGTTTTGCTGATGCTGTCGTTATTTTTAACTTCAGCCACGCGCCTTCCTCCGCTGAATATTGGCACGCACCACCAGATAATCGAAAAGTGGCGCAAACAGGTTGGCAAACAGAATGGCCAACATCATCCCTTCCGGATACGCCGGGTTGACCACACGAATCAGGACACACATCGCACCAATGAGCACGCCATAGCTCCATTTACCTTTATCAGTAAACGAGGCAGAGACGGGATCGGTCGCCATAAACATCATGCCGAATGCGAAGCCCCCCAACACCAGATGCCAGTACCACGGCATGGAGAACATCGGATTGGTAGTCGAACCGATCACATTGAACATCGTGGCGGTCAGCACCATGCCGATCATCACACCGGCAACAATCCGCCAGGAGGCCACGCGACCGAAAAGAATGATCGCACCACCCAGCAAAATCATCAGCGTAGAGACTTCCCCAATGGAGCCCGGTATGTTGCCAATAAAGGCATCAAACCAGGTAACAGGCTGGCCTGTCGCGTTGTTAACCAGCGTTTCGCCCCCGTGTGCCGCCCACTGAGAAAGAGGTGTCGCACCGGAGAAACCATCCGCCGCTGTCCATACCAGATCGCCTGATATTTGTGCAGGATAGGCAAAGAACAGGAACGCACGTCCCGCCAGCGCTGGGTTGAGGAAGTTACGCCCGGTCCCGCCGAAGATCTCTTTCGCAATCACCACACCAAAGCTAATCCCCAGCGCAGCCTGCCAGAGCGGTAATGTTGGCGGAACAATCAGGGCAAAAAGAATGGAAGTAACGAAGAAGCCTTCGTTGATCTCATGTTTACGGATGATGGCAAACAGCACTTCCCAGAAGCCACCCACGATAAATACCGTGATGTAGATCGGCAGGAAGAACACCGCCCCCAGCGTCATCATGCTGACCCAGCCCGCGTCTGACGCAAAGCTCACGCCCAATGACTGCGCCAGACGGTAGTGCCAGTCAGACTGGAGCACCTGCGCCAGCTGCTGAGCATCGTACAGATGATGCAGTGCAGGAATGGTCTGCAGCCCCACGTTGTACATGCCCCAGAACATGGCCGGGAAGACCGCAAACCACACCAGAATCATCATTCGCTTCAGATCGATGGCATCGCGAACGTGTGCCGCGCCTTTCGTCACCAGGCCTGGCGTGTAAAAAATGGTGGTCGTCGCTTCATACAGCGGGTAATACTTTTTGAGCTTCCCTTCGGTAAAGTGCGGCTCAATTTTTTCAAAGAGGTGTTTTAAGCCCATCGGTTATCCTTCCTGCTCAATGCGGGTTAACACCTCGCGCAATACGGGTCCGTATTCGTATTTTCCCGGACAAACATAGGTACAAAGCGCCAGATCTTCTTCGTCCAGCTCCAGGCAACCCAATGCCTGAGCGCTGTCGGTATCGCCGGCGAGCAGATCGCGCAGCAGCATGGTCGGCAGAATATCCAGCGGCATGACGCGCTCGTAGTTGCCAATGGGTACCATCGCGCGCTCTCCGCCATGCGTGCTGGTCGAGAAGTTAAAGAGTTTATGGCGCAGGAAATGGCCCAGCGTGGTCCGGGTGACGGAGTATTTTTCCGCACCGGGCAGAACCCAGCCAAACAGCTCTTTCTCGCGCCCTTCCTGCACAATGCTGACCTGCAAATGGAAACGCCCCAGATAAGCGTGCGCATTCACGGCATGGCGTCCGCTGAGAACCGAGCCGGAGATCAGGCGGTTTTCGCCCTCTTTTATTTCACCCACCAGCAGTTCATTAATGTCAGCGCCCAGCAGCGTTTTCACCAGACGCGGGTTGGCCGCTTGCGGCCCGCCGATGGCGATTACCCGTTCAGCCCTGAGTTCACCCGTGGTAAACAGCGTACCTATGGCAATAACATCCTGATAATTCAGGTGCCAGACCTGTTTCGTCAGGCTCACGGGTTCAAGAAAGTGAATATGCGTCCCGACCAGACCTGCGGGATGAGGGCCTGCAAACTCATTAAATGTCACCTGCCCCTGCGGGTGCCCACCGAGCTTACCGCCACCAGCCTGACAGACGTGGACCTTTCCTGAGGTCAGGCGGGTTAAAATAGTCAGCCCGGCATCAAAGGCTTTTCGCTGAGACAGAATAACCGGTTGCGGGTCTGCGCTGAGCGGGTTGGTGTCGATTGCCGTAACAAAAATAGCGGCCGGTTCCGTACCCGGAACAGGTGATTTGCTAAAAGGACGCGTGCGAAGCGCGGTCCATAAACCAGACGCCAGAAGCTGAGCCTGAACCGCGTCACGGCTCAGCGATGCGAGGTCTGCGGCGTCATAATGCGCAAATTCACACTGCTCATCGCCTTCAATACGGATAACCACCGACTGCAGAACGCGGCGTTCGCCGCGGTTGATCGCGACAACAGTGCCGCTTGCGGGTGCCGTGAACATGACGCCGGGATTTTTTTTGTCCTCAAAGAGCGCCTGCCCTTTAATCACGCGATCGCCCTCCTGCACCAGCATAGAAGGACGCATTCCCAGATAATCATCACCTAAAATGGCAACATGACGGACACTTGCGCCTGACGAGACGAGCTGCTCAGGCACGCCTGCAATCGGCAAATTAAGTCCTTTTTTTATTTTAAACATGTGGTTAGCAGGTTTCCATAAACAACAATCCAGTGGACGCGGAGTGTACCATTTTCACCTTCTGACGGGCAGGTAATCCGCCGTCGGGGGCGCCAAATTGCGAGCTATTGCGCAAAGTTCCTGGCGCAAACGCGATTGTGATGGTTTATAAAGTAAAACTAATTTGTAAACTCACCGCCCGGCTCTTGCGAAAATCTCTGGCGGTGCTAATGTGAGCGCTCCTAACAGAATAATCTGATTTCGGGTCTCTTTTGCCGTCCTGGCAAGTTGGTCATGGTTTTATCAAGGAACTAGTAGTATGCGTAAAATCGCATTGTTCATTGCGATGCTTCTGATTCCGTGCATGTCGTTTGCCGGGCTGCTCAGCAGTAATAGCTCAACGACGCCGATCAGCAAAGAATATAAACAGCAGTTAATGGGATCGCCGGTTTATATTCAGATCTTCAAGGAAGAGCGCACTCTCGATCTGTTTGTAAAAATGGGCGAGACTTATCAGCTGCTTGATAGCTACAAAATTTGTAACTACTCCGGCGGGCTGGGGCCAAAACAGCGTCAGGGCGATTTCAAAAGTCCGGAAGGGTTTTACAGCGTTCAGCGTAACCAGCTCAAACCTGACAGCCGCTTCTATAAAGCCATTAACATCGGCTTCCCGAATGCCTATGACCGTGCTCACGGTTATGAAGGTAAATACCTGATGATCCACGGTGCCTGCGTGTCTATCGGCTGTTATGCGATGACCGATTCCGGCATTGATGAGATTTTCCAGTTCGTGACGGGCGCGCTGGTCTTTGGGCAACCTAACGTTCAGGTCAGCATCTATCCGTTCCGCATGACCGATGCCAACATGGCACGCCACAAGTACTCTTACTACGCGGATTTCTGGAAACAGCTGAAACCTGGTTACGACTACTTTGAGCAGACCCACAAGCCACCAGTGGTCTCTATCGTAGATGGCCGTTACGTGGTCAGCAAACCGCTGAGCCACGAAGTCGTCCATCCACAACTGGCGTCAAATTACACGGTCCCCGAGACAAAATAGCACCCACTCGCCTGGCATAATCTTTTGCCAGGTTTCGTTGCCCGTCAGCGGTTGCGTTGCAATGACAGTGACCACATCGTTCGGTGTGGTCTCCTTCTGAAAATCAATCTCCACATCCTGATCGAGCAAGGTCGCAACGCCAAACGGTGCACGACGGGTGATCCAGAACAGATTTGTCGAGCAGAACGCCATCACATAGCGCCCGTCAGAGAGCAGCATGTTAAACACGCCTTTTTCGCGTAGCTCCGACGCCAGCGTCGCGATGTATTTAAACACGGCGGCCATGTTACCAGGCGTGCGGGGATAGCGCTCCGTCAGCTTGTGCAGTAACCAGCAGAAGGCTTTTTCACTGTCGGTTTCGCCAACCGGGCGGAAATTGCCCGTCTCCAGTGATTTATAACCCGTGAGTTGCCCATTGTGTGCATAGGTCCAGTTACGGCCCCACAGTTCACGGGTAAACGGATGGGTATTTTCCAGCGCCACTTCGCCACGGTTTGCCTGGCGGATGTGGGCAATCACCGAACAGGATTTAATGGGATAGTCCTGCACCAGTTTAGCGATCGGTGAGTTAAAGCTGGGTTGTGGATCTTTGAACGTGCGACACCCTTTGCCTTCGTAGAAAGTGATGCCCCAGCCGTCTTTATGCGGCCCGGTTCCTCCACCACGCTGAACCAGCCCGGTGAAACTAAAGCAGATATCGGTTGGCACATTGGCGCTCATCCCGAGCAATTCGCACATACATCACCTCCACAACAGCGGGGGCAATTCAGCCCCCAGCGAAGTCTTACTTAACCATCTCTTTTTCGATCAGCTGGATCAGGATATGGATCACTTTGATGTGAATTTCCTGAATGCGGTCAGCATAACCGAAGTGCGGAACGCGAATTTCAATATCCGCCGTACCCGCCATTTTACCGCCATCTTTACCGGTCAGGGTGATGACTTTCATCCCTTTTTCGCGCGCGGCAGCAATCGCTTTGATCACGTTACCGGAGTTACCAGAGGTAGAGATACCCAGCAGCACGTCGCCTTCACGTCCGACCGCTTCAACATAGCGGGAGAAGACGTAGTCGTAACCAAAATCGTTGCTCACGCAGGAGATATGGCTCACATCAGAGATCGCAATCGCCGGGTAACCCGGACGGTTTTCGCGATAACGCCCGGTCAACTCTTCTGCGAAGTGCATAGCGTCGCAGTGGGAACCGCCGTTACCGCAAGAGAGCACTTTGCCCCCGGCTTTGAAACTGTCGGCCAGCAGGACCGCCGCGCGCTGAATAGCGTGAATATTGGCATCATCTTTCAGAAAGTTAGCCAGCGTTTCCGCCGCTTCGTTCAGTTCGTTACGAATAAGATCCTGGTACATGAGGATAATCCTTCAGTATTGATGAAATAACACAGTGGAGTGTACCGGATAGCGGGAAAAGCGAGAAGCTAAAGCCATACGAATCGCCCGGCGTTTTGATTTTTTGTGCCGGCTAAAACACGAACAATGTGAACCAGGTTGTAATTATTTTGTAAACACATTGCTAAAAAAATTCACATCAACTACAACCATATCATCACAAGTGGTCAGACCTCCTACAAGCAAGGGAGCTTTTCTTTATGATGATTTTGAGCATTCTCGCAACCGTTGTTCTGCTCGGTGTGTTGTTCTATCACCGTGTAAGTTTATTCCTGAGCAGCCTGATTCTTCTGGCCTGGACGGCTGCGCTTGGCGTCGCAGGTCTCTGGAATATCTGGCTTTTAGTCCCACTCGCTATCATTCTTCTGCCGTTTAACTTTGCCCCGATGCGTAAATCCATGATTTCTGCCCCGGTGTTCAAAGGTTTCCGCAAAGTGATGCCGCCAATGTCGCGTACTGAAAAAGAAGCGATTGATGCGGGCACCACCTGGTGGGAAGGCGACCTGTTCCAGGGTAACCCGGACTGGAAAAAGCTGCATAACTACCCACAGCCACGTCTGACTGCTGAAGAACAGGCCTTTATTGACGGCCCTGTGGAAGAAGCGTGCCGTATGGCAAATGATTTCGCCATCACCCATGAAATGGCCGATCTGCCGCCAGAACTGTGGGCGTACCTGAAAGAACATCGCTTCTTCGCGATGATCATCAAGAAAGAGTACGGTGGTCTGGAATTCTCCGCTTACGCTCAGGCCCGTGTCCTGCAAAAACTGGCTGGCGTCTCTGGGATCCTGGCCATCACTGTCGGCGTACCTAACTCCTTAGGCCCGGGCGAACTGCTGCAACATTACGGTACGGAAGAGCAGAAAGATCACTACCTGCCGCGCCTGGCACGCGGTCTGGAAATCCCTTGCTTCGCGCTGACCAGCCCGGAAGCGGGCTCCGATGCGGGTGCGATCCCGGATACCGGCGTGGTTTGCATGGGTGAATGGCAGGGTGAGCAGGTGCTCGGGATGCGCCTGACCTGGAACAAGCGCTACATCACGCTGGCACCTATCGCCACCGTGCTCGGCCTGGCGTTTAAACTCTCTGACCCGCAGAAACTGCTGGGTGGAGAAGAAGATCTGGGCATTACCTGTGCGCTGATCCCAACTTCTACCCCAGGCGTTGAAATTGGTCGTCGTCACTTCCCGCTGAACGTGCCGTTCCAGAACGGTCCAACGCGTGGCCAGGATATCTTTGTACCGATTGATTACATCATCGGTGGCCCGAAAATGGCCGGTCAGGGCTGGCGCATGCTGGTGGAATGTCTGTCTGTAGGTCGCGGTATTACCCTGCCGTCAAACTCCACTGGTGGTCTGAAATCTGTGGCGATGGGGATTGGTGCGTACGCTCACATCCGCCGTCAGTTCAAAATCTCCATCGGCAAGATGGAAGGTATTGAAGAACCGCTGGCACGTATCGCGGGTAACGCCTATGTGATGGATGCTGCCGCCTCCCTGATTACCTACGGCATTATGCTGGGCGAGAAACCAGCTGTACTGTCCGCAATCGTGAAGTACCACTGTACTCACCGTGCGCAGCAGTCGATCATTGACGCGATGGATATCGCGGGCGGTAAAGGCATTATGCTCGGCGAAGGTAACTTCCTCGCCCGTGGTTATCAGGGCGCGCCTATCGCAATCACCGTTGAAGGGGCGAATATTCTGACCCGCAGCATGATGATCTTCGGTCAGGGCGCCATTCGCTGCCATCCATACGTGCTGGAAGAGATGGCCGCTGCGCAGAACAACGACGTAGATGCCTTCGATAAGCTGCTGTTCAAACATATTGGTCATGTGGGTAGCAATAAGATGCGCAGCTTCTGGCTCGGTCTGACGAATGGCCGTACCAGCGCTACGCCAACCGGTGATGCGACGAAACGTTACTATCAACAGTTGAACCGTCTGAGCGCCAACCTGGCTCTGCTGTCTGACGTTTCTATGGCAGTGCTGGGCGGTAGCCTGAAGCGTCGCGAACGTATCTCTGCACGTCTGGGAGATGTGCTGAGTCAGGTGTTCCTGGCCTCTGCGGTCCTGAAACGCTACGACGATGAAGGTCGTCTGGAAGCGGATCTGCCGCTGGTCCACTGGGGCGTACAGGATGCGATGTATCAGGCAGAACAGGCCATTGACGATCTGCTGGCGAACTTCCCGAACCGTTTTGTGGCCGGAGCCCTGCGCGTGGTGATCTTCCCGACCGGTCGTCATCACCAGGCTCCATCCGACAAGCTGGATCACAAAGTAGCGAAGATCCTGCAGGTTCCGAGCGCAACCCGTTCACGTATCGGTCGTGGTCAGTATCTGGCTCCAACCCCGCATAACCCGGTGGGTCTGCTGGAAGAGGCGCTGCTGGACGTGATGGCTGCCGATCCGATTCATCAGAAGATCTGCAAACAGCTGGGCAAAAACCTGCCGTTTACCCGTCTGGACGAACTGGCAAAACAGGCCCTGGCGGGCGGTATCATCGATAAGGATGAAGCTGCAATCCTGGTGAAAGCTGAAGAGAGCCGTCTGCGCAGTATCAACGTGGATGATTTCGAACCGGATGAGCTGGCGACGCAGCCGGTAAAGCTACCGGAGAAACACCGCAAATCTGAAGCTGCATAAGGCGTTTCGCTTGCACAAACCCCGCCATGCGCGGGGTTTTTTATTGCCACATTTTCTCGTTATGTCGTGCTACAGTGTCAAAAAGTGGTCGTTTGAGGAGTCTGAATTGTGCCTGGTCTGAAGATTTCGATTTTGCAGCAACCGTTAGTGTGGATGGATGGCCCCGCCAACCTGCGTCACTTTGATCGTCAACTGGAAGGTATTACCGGGCGTGATGTGATTGTCCTGCCGGAGATGTTCACCACCGGCTTCGCGATGGAAGCGGCTAAACAGTCGATGCCGCAGGAAGAGGTGGTCGCCTGGATGCATGCCAAAGCGCAGCAGACCAACGCGCTGATCGCGGGCAGCGCCGCCCTGCAAACCGAGCGCGGGCCGGTGAACCGCTTCCTGCTGGTTGAACCAGAAGGGAAAGTGCATTTTTACGACAAACGCCACCTGTTCCGTATGGCGGATGAACATCATCACTATGAAGCCGGAAATGAGCGCGTGGTGTTCGAATGGCGCGGCTGGCGTATTCTGCCGCTGGTCTGCTATGACCTGCGCTTCCCGGTGTGGTCACGCAACCGCAACGATTACGACCTGGCGCTGTATGTCGCCAACTGGCCTGCGCCGCGTTCTCTGCACTGGCAGTCGCTGCTTGTGGCGCGCGCGATTGAGAACCAGGCCTACGTGGTGGGCTGTAACCGGGTAGGCACTGACGGCAACGGGCATCACTATCGCGGCGACAGCCGGGTGGTGAATCCACAGGGCGAAATTATTGCGACTGCCGAGCCGCATCAGGCAACGCGTATTGATGCCGAACTGTCATTGACGGCGCTGCAGGAGTATCGCGAGAAGTTTCCGGCGTGGCAGGATGCGGATCCATTTAGTATTGGGTGAAAAAAGCCGGGTGGCGGCTACGCCGTCCCCGGCCTACAAAAAGCACAGCGTAGGCCCGGTAAGCGCAGCGCCACCGGGCGTTAATTAACTCACCAACGCCTGCCCGTCTTTGCGGCTTTCCGTCGCGGCAACGTAATGCCCTTCCGGCAGACGGTAAATCACCTGCGCACCGCCAAAGTTGTAATCCTGAAGCGGATCTTCTACCACGATCTGATGCCCGCGTTCGCGTAGCGCCGCAATCGTGTTGCGATCGAACGTCGACTCAACGATCACCTCTCTCCCCTGCACCACGCGCCAGCGCGGCGCGTCGATAGCTGCCTGCGGGTTTTGTCCGTGCAGCATAATGCGCAGCGCCATCTGCATGTGCCCCTGCGCCTGCATTGGTCCGCCCATCACGCCGAATGACATCAGCGGTTTTCCCTTACCGTCCATCGCAAAGCCAGGAATGATGGTGTGGAACGGACGCTTGCCGCCCGCCAGCGCGTTCGGGTGATTCGGATCCAGCGAAAAACCACAGCCGCGATTTTGCAGGCTGATCCCCGTGTCAGGCACCACAATCCCGGAGCCAAAGCCCATATAGTTAGACTGAATAAACGAAACCATCATGCCGTTGGCATCCGCTGTGCTGATGTAGACCGTCCCGCTTTGCGTCGGCGAACCATAGACGAAATCAGAGGCGTTACTCTGATCGATAAGCGCTGCACGCGATTTCAGATAGCTATCGCTCAGCAGCGCTTTGGCAGCGAATTCCATGTGCTCTTCATCCGCCACGTAGCGATCAAGATCGGCCAGCGCCAGTTTCATTGCTTCAATTGACAAGTGCAGCGCCTGAACGGAATCCGGGTGGTGTTTTTCGATACCGCACTGCTCCAGAATGCCGAGCGCAATCAGCGTGGCGATCCCCTGCCCGTTTGGCGGCAACTCCTGCACCGAACCGCCCGCAAAATCACGTGACAACAGTTCAACCCAGTCTACACGATGGTTTGCCAGATCGTCGGCGGTAAGATGTGCGCCATGTTCTTTGGCAAAGGCGGCAATTTTCTGCGCCAGCTCGCCGCGATAAAACGCTTCGCCGTTGGTTTTGGCAATCAGCTCCAGCGAGTTTGCCTGCGCCGGGTTACGGAATATTGCGCCAATGCGCGGGGCGCGTCCCTCAGGGGCAAAACACGCACTAAAGCCCGGCTGGTCTTTCAGCTTGTTGTAGCCCCGTTGCCACAGATGACCAATCAGCGGCGAGACAGGGAAACCGTTGCGCGCGTAATCAATCGCAGGCTGTGCCAGGGTAGTCAGCGGCAGCGTGCCAAAGCGTTCCGCCAGTGCGACCCAGCCGGATACCGCGCCCGGCACGGTCACTGCGTCCCAGCCAATTTCCGGCACCGCGGTTTTGCCAGCAAACAGATCGGCATGCCAGCTGGCAGGTGAGCGACCCGATGCATTAAGGCCGTGGAGCTTTTCCCCATCCCAGACAATGGCAAAGGCATCGCTACCAATACCATTCCCTGTGGGCTCGACTACCGTCAGCGCCATCGCCGTAGCAACGGCCGCGTCGACGGCATTACCGCCCAGTTGTAACATGCGCATCCCCGCCTGTGCCGCCAGCGGCTGCGAGGTAGCAACGGCATTATGCCCCATCATCGGTGGGCGTCGTGAATCATAACCGGATGTGAAATCAAGCGCTTTGGTCATCATGACTCCTTAGTCGTGGCGCGGATCGAGCGCATCGCGCAGCCCGTCGCCGAGTAAATTAAAGCCCTGCACGGCAAGGAAAATCGCCACGCCGGGGAAAACGGACATCCACGGAGCCTGCTCCAGGAAACCTTTCGCGGTATTGAGCATCGAGCCCCAGGACGGATTTGGCGGCTGCTGTCCCAGCCCCAAAAACGACAGGCTGGCTTCGGCGATAATCGCCGAGGCAATCGCCAGCGTGGCCTGCACCAGGATCGGTGACATTACATTCGGCAGGATGTATTTGATGATGATCCAGCGGTCCGGCAGGCCAATCGCCCGCGCACCGTCGATGTACTCTTCGTTGCGGATGGCGATCACCTGCCCGCGCGTCAGGCGGGCGAAGATCGGCATCGCCGAAAGACCGATGGCGATCATGGCGTTGGTCAGGCTCGGGCCCAAAAACGCCCCCAGCGCGATCGCCATGATCAGGAACGGACAGGCCAGTAGCGCTTCGATAACGCGCGAGATCACCCCATCCCACATCTTCTGGAAGTAACCCGCCACCAGCCCCAGCGGAACGCCGATGACAACGGCAATCACCACCGACATACAGCCTGCCATCAGCGAGGTGCGTGCTCCCCAGATAATGCGGGATAAAATGTCGCGCCCCAGCTCGTCGGTGCCGAACCAGTACATCGCCGACGGTGCTTTGCGCACCGCCAGGAAGTTGGCTTTGACCGGATCAAACGGCGCAATCCACGGCGCCAGCAGCGCGAGCAACACAAAGAAGCCCACCACCACCGCGCCAATTACTGCGCTTTTGTTCGCGAGGAATTTCTTCAGCACCCGGTTCTGCGCGCGCGGCAGTGCAGGCACAACGGTTTGAGTCGTCAGTTCCGCCACGGTTAACCTCGCATTTTCGGGTTGATAAGAACGTAGAGCACGTCGGCCAGCAGGTTGAGCATCAGGAAGCCAATCGCCACGATCAGCACCACACCCTGCACCACCGCGTAGTCACGGTTAAATACCGAGTCGACGATCATCTTGCCGAAGCCCGGAATGGTGAAGACCTGCTCGGTCAGCACCGCGCCGCCCAGCAGCTCGCCGAACAGCAGCGTGGTGAGGGTAATTACCGGCACCAGCGCGTTGCGAAACGCGTGCTTCAGGATCACCGCCTTAGGCAGCAGCCCCTTAGCCCGCGCGGTACGGATGTAATCTGCTTTCAGGACCGCAATCATCGAGGCGCGGGTGTGGCGCATCAGCGTCGCCGCCAGGCCGGTTCCGAGCACGGACGCGGGCAGCAGCAGCGTGCGCAGGTTCTGGAGCGGATCTTCACTGAACGGTACGTAGCCAGACGCGGGTAGCCACTGCAGGTTTACCGAGAAGACCAGAATCAGCAGGATCCCCAGCCAGAAGTGCGGTATTGAGATCCCCGAGATCGCCACAAAGTTCGCCCCATGATCGACCCAGCTGTTTTTGTTCACCGCCGCAAGGATCCCCATGCTGATGCCAAACACCAGCGCGATAATCATCGCCAGTAGCGACAACTCCAGCGTCACCGGCAACTTGCTGGCAATCAGCTGCGTCACCGGCTCGTGCGTGCGTAAGGAGACGCCCAGATCGCCCTGCAGCGCACGCGTCAGCCAGTTAAAATACTGCACGGGGATTGGCGCATCGAGGTTCAGCTCCGCACGCAGCTGGGCGATGACTGCCGGATCGCGCTCCTCGCCGGCCATGGCAATCAACGGGTCGCCGGGCAGCAGCTTTTGTAGCCCGAAGACCATCATGCTCACCAGCAGCAGGGTTGGTATAGCCAGCAGCAGACGTTTGCAAATCAGTTCCAGCATGGGTTCTCCTCAGGACGTTTATTTCGCCAGCGTCAAACCGGCCAGACGCACGATGCCGTCCGGGTACGGCTTAAAGCCCTGCACGCTTTTGTTCAGGCCAAAAATGCGCGGCTCGAAGTAGAGGTAGGCAATCGGCATATCGGTTTGCAGTTGCTTCACCACTTTCTCGTACAACGGCTGGCGTGCGGCCTGATCGGTGCTCTGACGCGCCTGAGTCAACCATTCATCTACCTGAGCATTACTGTAACGGCCGTCGTTTAAAGTGCCTTTGCTGTTAATGAAGCCAAAGATGCTGCCATCCGGATCGGGACGACCGGACCAGCCGGAGAAGCTCAACTGATAGTCACCGTTCTGCTGGCGATCCAGCAGCGTGGCGAATTCAGTCATCTGCAGGTTCAGGTTAAAGCCCGCCTCAGCGACCATCGCCTGCAGCACCTGACCGACCTGCTGCGATGTTGGGTTGTTCGGCACCAGCAGGTTGACGGTCAGCGGCGTGGCGACGCCTGCCGCTTTCAGCAGCGCTTTGGCTTTGTCGACATCGCGCGGTGGTACCGGCAGGTTGACGTGATACGGGCTCACCGTTGAAAACGCCTGGTTGGCTGGCGAATACAGCCCTTCAAAGACCACCTGATTTAGCGCATCGCGGTCAATTGCCTGAGAAAACGCCTCGCGCACGCGGGCGTCCTTGAACGGATCGTTCGCTGGCACCTTCCCGTTATTAATGTTGAAGGTAATGCCCTGATAACCCAGACCGGTGACCTTCGCCAGCGCCAGCTTGCTGTCAGCTTCCACAGTCTTCACGTCGCTGGCGGCGATGCCTTCAGTCAAGTCGAGATCGCCCGCGCGCAGGTTCGCGAGGCGCACGGAGGCATCCGGGATCGGCAGATAGATAATTTTGTCGAAGTGGTAGGCGTCTTTGTTCCAGTAGTTGTCGAAACGCGTCAGGACGATGCGGTCCTGCGACACGCGGCTGTCGAATTTATACGGACCGGAACAGACGGGATGCGCGGCAAAATCCGGTTTTTTTGCCGCTTCGGGTGCCATCATCGCGCCCGCGCGGTCGGTGAGTTGCATCAGCAGCGCGGCGTCCGGCGTTTTCAGGTGCAGGGCAATCTGCATCGGGCCAGTGACTTCAACGGACTCCACGGAGGAAATCTCGCTTTTACGCAGGGAGCCTTTTAAGGTCAGGGCACGGTCGAGGTTGTATTTTGCGGCGGCAGCATCGAATTTCTCACCGTCGTGGAAGGTGACGCCCTCACGCAAATTCAGGGTTAGAGTTTTACCGTCGTCGCTCCACGCCCAGTCTTTCGCCAGACCGGGGATAACCTTCAGGTTTTCATCCACGTCCACCAGCCTGTCGCACAGGGAGGCAAACACGAAGCGGCCATAGTAGGTGCGCGCCAGATGCGGGTCGAGCATGTCCGGGTCAGCGCCCAGACCAATTCGCAGCACGCTTTCAGAATGGGCGGGCAGCGCCGCGCCGAGCAACATGACACTTCCCAGTACGGTCAAAAGAGAATTACGCATTGTCATTATCATGAGTTCCTTGAAGGAAGGGAGGAGTGAGATGCCGCGTGTTCAAACAGCGCGCGGCGGCGCAGAAAGGCAGTAGATGGCGGAGCAATCTGGATAACGCTGCGATCGCGATTAATGTCCTGCCAGCGATGGCAGGCCACCTGACGTCCACCGTCCAGTACCTGATTTATCGGTTCCACCTGGCGGCATTCGTCGGTGACGTACGGGCAACGGGTGTGGAACCGGCAACCAGATGGTGGGCTGGACGGGTTCGGTAAGTCCCCCTGCAGCAGCGGCGCGTCACGTTCAACGCCTGGCTGCATCTGCGGCGCAGAGGCGATAAGTGCCTGGGTATAGGGGTGTAGCGGCGCATCAAAAATTTCTTCAACAGTCGCAAGCTCGACGATTTGCCCAAGATACATCACCGCCACGCGGTCGCTCATGTGGCGGATAACGGCCAGGCCGTGGGCGACAATCACCATCGTCAGCCCCAGCTGGTGCTTCAGGCTTTCGAGCAGGTTCACTACCTGCGCCTGAACGGACACATCCAGCGCGGATACCGGCTCATCACCCAGCAGCAGCTTCGGTCCCGAGGCCAGCGCGCGCGCAATGCCGATACGCTGGCGCTGCCCGCCGGAAAACTCGTGCGGATAGCGCCCAGCCCAGGCGGCAGGCAAACCTACGGTTTTAAGAAGCTCCGCGACGCGGTACTGACGGTCCGCTTTCTTCATGTTCTGGTGCAGCCACAGCGGTTCACCGACGATCTGCTCCACCGTCATGCGCGGGTTCAGCGAGGCGAAGGGATCCTGAAAGATAATCTGCAGCTCGCGCCGGAGCTGATTCAGACGAGCACCCGAGGCATGCGTGATCTCCTCCCCCTGGTAAAACACACGCCCTTCACTGGCGGCCAGCAAACGCAGCAGCAGACGACCGAGTGTAGATTTACCGGAACCAGACTCACCCACAATCGCCAGCGTTTCCCCCGGCATAACGGAAAGTGAAACGCGATCGACTGCCGTGACAAACTTCGCCGGGGTAAACAGTTTTTTCGGGCCGGGGAAGAGCTTGCTCAAGTCACGGGCTTCAAGAATGGGCGTAGTCATGCAATGTCTCCCAGGGCAATGTGTTGCTCCAGCGGCACGCGGAAGCAGGCAACCTGATGACCCGCGCCGAGCGTATTGAGCGAAGGTTTTTCATCATGGCAGCGTGACTGCGCAAACGGGCAACGGGTAGCGAAACGGCAGCCTTTCGGCATAAATTCTGGCAGTGGCACCGAGCCTGGAATGGTGGAGAGCTGCCCCTTACGTGCCCCAAGAGAAGGAATCGACCCCATCAGGCCGATAGTGTACGGATGCTGCGGATCGGCAAAGATGGCCTCAACGCTCCCCTGCTCTACCACCTGACCGGCATACATCACCGCCACCTGCTGGGCGACTTCTGCCACAACACCTAAATCGTGAGTGATCATCAGGACCGCCGTGCCGGTCTCTTCTTTGAGGGTGTTCAGCAAGGTGAGAATTTGCGCCTGGATCGTCACGTCAAGGGCTGTGGTCGGTTCATCGGCAATCAGCAGTTTCGGGTGGTTAATCAGCGCCATCGCAATCATCACGCGCTGGCGCATTCCGCCGGAAAGCTGGTGGGGATATGCTTTCAGGCGCATCTCTGCCGCCGGGATCTGTACCTTCTCGAGGATCTGCAGCGCGACATTCATCGCCTCTGCGCGCGAGACACTCTGGTGTCGCATGACCGCTTCGCTAAGCTGGTCCCCCAGCGTAAACGCCGGATTGAGCGAGGTCATCGGCTCCTGGAAAATCATCGCCAGTTCGCTGCCACGCAGGTCAGTGTATTCCCGAGGCGAAAGCTTGCGGAGGTTGTGACGGCGAAACTGCATCTCCCCGCTGACGATCTGCGCGCTGGCGGGCAGTAACCCCATTAACGCCAGTGAGGTGATACTTTTTCCGCATCCAGACTCTCCCACCAGCGCCAGCGTTTCGCCCGCTTTAATTATCAGTGAAATACCATCAAGGACGCTCACAGGCGAGCCTGCGAATTTAACGTTGAGATTATGCAGGTTCAGTACAGGCGCAGTGTCCTTAAACGGAATCGTCGTCATAGCGTGAAGTCGTCCTCAAGGTGGATAGCATGGATCAGGGCGGTTTGCAGGCTGAGCAGGTGTTCGCGCATGGCGGCCGCGGCCTCATTAGGCTGGCGATGGATAATCGCAGACATGATCTTGTGATGGTGGTCGTTGTAGCTATCGACGCGTTCGGGGGTGCGGGCTAATTCGCGCAGATGCTGCCAGCCCGGTTCACGTCTGACGGCATCAATGGCATCAAACAGGCCGAGCATCAGGCGATTACCCGCAGCTTCCGCAATCGCCCGGTGAAAGGCGCTGTCCCACAGTTCGTTGAGATCGCGGTCATCCGGGCTGACCTTATCAATGCGTTCCAGCATGCGCTGCATCAGCGCGAGGTTTTCCCTGGTGGCACGCAGTGCCGCAAGCCGGGCTAAGCCGGGTTCGAGCTGCAGACGAGCTTCCATCACTTCCAGAAGGTTGGTTTGCTGAACCAATCCCTGAAGGGCCAGCGGTTCAACCGGGGCAGCCGGACCGATAAAAGTCCCTTTGCCCTGTTTACGCCAGATGCGCCCCTCTTCTTCCAGCACATCCAGCGCACGACGCACTTCACGTCGTCCTACGCCGAGAGTTTCCGATAGCTCACGTTCTGTGGGCAGCGGAGTGCCTGGTGTTGACTCGTGCTGGTTGATTAACCCGCGCAGTTGTTCAAGCGCGGTGCTGGAATTTGCCAGAAACCGTGACGGTTTTTCCATATTGGTTCGCTCGCTTTCATCATTACTTTATTTTTATTAACGATAAGTTATTGATATGAAATGAAGCTTATCGTGCTAATGATTAAGCAATAACCAAACCAATATTCAATTGGTTCAGGTGTTTTTTGGAAAGCGAGTGATAAGAGGATGATTTTTCGTGATTTATATTTACAAAGTGACACATTCCGACAGGCGCCAGAAGAGACGACGGGAGGCTAAATGCACAGTATCAGTGCAAATAACGCACTAATGTTGTGCATATGTTAATTAATTGCACCGCTAAAATTAACTTTTTGTTAATAACAGAAGGAAGGGTAATTCGGAAAGTGGAAACGACGAAGGCCTGAATCATTTCTGATTCAGGCCTTCTGAATAGTGGCGGAACGGACGGGACTCGAACCCGCGACCCCCTGCGTGACAGGCAGGTATTCTAACCGACTGAACTACCGCTCCACTGTTCCCGTTTGGGGAACGAGGCGCATATTACGGTGTGCCTCTGATCTCGTCAACGCTTTTTCTCACGTTTTGAATCGTTTGCTGCAAAAATCGCCCAAACGATGTTTTTACAAGCATTCCGGCGCTTTTCAGGCGCGCCACATACAACTTCCACCTTTCTTCAGCACCAGATCGAGTCGGGATTCGTGATTAAGAAGCTCTTCATCACTGGCTAAAACAACCCGCAACCGACTTGCCTGGCGGACAACACGCTGAATTCCCGCCTCGCCCTGCGTCTGCTGAGATTCATTTTCCATGCTGAACTTCATTGACGTCTGTCCACCGGTCATCGTCAGATAGACATCGGCCAGGATCTGGGCATCGAGTAATGCCCCGTGCAGCGTTCGCTTGGTATTGTCTATTTCGTAGCGGGAACAGAGCGCATCAAGGCTGTTACGCTTGCCGGGGAACATTTTCCTCGCCAGCGCCAGGCTGTCTGTTACCTTACAGAAGGTGTTTGTCTTCGGGATATCACGATTAAGCTTGCTGAATTCATAATCCATAAAGCCGATATCGAACGAGGCGTTATGGATGACAAGTTCCGCGCCCCTGATGTATTCCAGGAACTCGTCAGCGACATCCGCAAAAGTCGGCTTATCCAGCAAGAACTCATCGGCAATACCGTGAACGCCGAACGCTTCGGGATCTACCAGCCGATCGGGTTTGAGGTAGACGTGGAAGTTGTTCCCCGTAAGACGACGGTTCACCACTTCAACGGCACCGATCTCGATAATCTTGTGCCCTTCGTAGTGCGCGCCGATCTGGTTCATACCGGTGGTTTCGGTATCGAGGACAATCTGGCGAGTAATTGCAGTGCTCATAGCGGTCATTTATGTCAGACTTATCGTTTAACTGAACGTTTCAATTACAGGAAGTCTACCAGAGATGCGTAAACAGGTAGAAATTTTCACCGATGGATCTTGTCTCGGCAACCCAGGGCCTGGCGGCTATGGCGCGATTATGCGCTATCGCCAGCACGAAAAAACTTTTAGCGAAGGCTATTTTCTGACCACCAACAACCGAATGGAATTGATGGCGGCCATAGTGGCACTGGAGGCGTTAAAAGAGCATTGTGACGTGGTGTTAAGCACCGATAGCCAGTACGTACGTCAGGGGATAACCCAGTGGATCCATAACTGGAAAAAACGCGGCTGGAAGACCGCTGATAAGAAGCCGGTCAAGAACGTCGATCTCTGGAAACGTCTTGATGCGGCGCTGGGCCAGCACGAGATTAAATGGGAATGGGTTAAAGGCCACGCCGGTCACCCGGAAAACGAACGCTGCGACGAACTGGCGCGTGCTGCGGCATCCAATCCCGCACATGAAGATGCGGGCTATCAGCCCGACGTTTAATCGGTTTTTTTGTATTGCCGCGTTGCACCAACAGTTTGACGGATATGCGTTTTCGTTTTGCTCTGCTTCATTGGATTAAGCGTAAGAGGGATAGTGCGCTTACGTGCAACGATGAACTGCATGCAGCCTAAAGCGGGCAAATGCGTGCTCAACAGTACACCTCCCTGCCGCGCCCAGGGGAGCACCTGAAAACCGCCGTAGCAGAGCACCTCAAAGTTTAGCAGTGAAAGCCAGTCGAGCTGGCGCATCATCGTGAACATCCGGCTGTTATAAGGTGGAGTTCTGCGTAACACGGGTACCAGCTTGCGCAGGCCCATCAAACTCAGAGGATTAAACCCGCTGAGTACCAGCCAGCCATCATCAATCAGAACACGGTCGGCTTCACGCAGCAAGCGATGGGGATCGCTACACCAGGGCAGTGTATGGGCAAGCAAACACGCATCAACGGACTTTTCCGCAAATGGCAGATGCAATGGGTCTGCTTTCACCTGAACCGGCGATCCGCCGAGCGAGACATTGACCTGATGTGAGATAGCGCAGCTTTCGGTATTGATTTCCGCGCTGAGATTGCCAATCTTAAGCAGGTGAAAGCCATACATTTTCGCAAGCCAGGGCTTCAGTTGTTGCTCTAAGGCCTCGCGATAGTATTCACCCCAGGGCAATTCCGCCCAACGCTCCGGTGCTGCGACAGTCTGAGGTATCCTTGCCGGTTTCATCAAAACACCTGCCACGTTATTAGAGGTAATGTATGAATCTTATCAGTATTCCTGCTTTTGAGGACAATTACATCTGGGTTTTGGTTGACGATGATCGTCGATGCGTCATTGTTGATCCCGGAGAAGCCGCCCCTGTATTACGTGCAATAAAAGAGAATGACTGGCAGCCAGAAGCCATTCTCTTGACGCATCATCATCACGATCACACTGGCGGCGTTCCCGAGCTGCGGGCCCATTTTCCCCATCTGGTGGTTTACGGACCGGCAGAGACACAAGATAAGGGAACAACCCGGATAGTCCAGGAAGGCGAAAAGATCCTCATACACCAGTGGGAATTTTCCGTATTTGCCACACCAGGTCACACTTTGGGACATCTGTGTTTCTACAGCAAACCTTATCTTTTTTGTGGCGACACACTGTTCTCTGGAGGCTGTGGAAGACTTTTCGAAGGCACAGCAACCCAGATGTATCAGTCCTTACAGAAAATTAATGCCCTACCCGATGACACGCTTATTTGTTGCGCACATGAATATACATTAGGAAATATGAAGTTTTCCGTTAACCTCTTACCCGAGGATCGCGCGATCCAGGATTATTATCACAAAGTGAAGGAGTTACGTGCAAAAAACCAAAACACACTCCCCGTAATTCTGAAAAATGAGCGCAAGATTAATTTATTTTTACGAACAGATGATATTGATTTAATTAACAAAATTAACCAAGAAACAAATTTGCAACAACCAGAGCAGCGTTTTGCATGGTTAAGGTCAAAGAAAGATAACTTCAGATAATTGCGGGTTGCCTTTTCAAAATTTCGCCGTTATCATCGCTCGTCTTTTAAGCAACTATTGACACACACATGAAGGCAAAAGCGATATTACTCGCCTCTGTCCTGCTTGTAGGTTGCCAGTCGCAGAACGGCAGCAACGTACAACAGCACGCACAGAGCCTTTCTGCAGCTGGTCAAGGGGAAGCAGGGAAGTTTACAAGTTCGGCGCGATGGATGGACGATGGAACATCATTCGCGCAGGATCAAGACTTGTGGACCTCTATTGGCGACGAGCTAAAGATGGGAATTCCGGAAAACAGCCGGATTCGCGAACAGAAACAGAAGTACTTAAGAAATAAGAGCTATCTCCACGATGTAACGTTACGGGCAGAGCCGTATATGTACTGGATAGCCGGGCAGGTGAAGAAACGTAACATGCCTATGGAGCTGGTACTCCTACCCATAGTGGAGAGCGCTTTTGACCCACACGCAACGTCTGGCGCCAATGCCGCAGGCATTTGGCAGATCATTCCGAGCACCGGGCGAAACTATGGTCTGAAACAGACTCGCAGCTATGATGCGCGTCGTGATGTTGTCGCTTCAACGACAGCCGCTCTCGACATGATGCAACGTCTTAACAAGATGTTTGATGGCGACTGGCTGTTAACGGTCGCAGCGTACAATAGCGGCGAAGGTCGTGTACTGAAGGCAATGAAAGCGAATAAAGCACGGGGTAAATCCACCGATTTTTGGTCGCTCTCACTGCCACAGGAAACAAAGATTTACGTACCGAAGATGCTGGCATTGAGCGATATTCTCAAGAACAGCAAGCGTTACGGTGTACAACTGCCAACACCAGACGAAAGTCGTGCACTGGCGCGCGTTCGCCTCAGCAATCCAGTTGATATTCAACAGGTTGCAGATATGACGGGTATGTCGGTAAGTAAATTGAAAACCTTTAATGCTGGCGTTAAAGGCTCAACGCTGGGGGCAAGTGGCCCGCAGTACGTAATGGTTCCGCAGAAACATGCTGAACAGTTACGTGAGTCTTTAGCTTCTGGTGAAATTGCAGCCGTTCAGTCAACGCTGATCGCGGACGCTTCATCAGTCAACAGCCGCAGTTATAAGGTTCGTTCAGGTGATACGCTTTCGGGTATTGCATCACGTCTTGGCGTGACAGCAAGCGATCTGCAGCAGTGGAATAACCTGCGCAGTTCAGGCCTTAAAGTGGGTCAAACTCTGACGGTGGGTGCAGGTAGCAGTGCACAGCGTCTCGCCAGCAACAGCGATAGCATCACCTATCGCGTGCGTAAAGGCGATTCACTGTCCAGTATCGCAAAACGCCACGGCGTGAACATCAAAGATGTGATGCGCTGGAATAATGATACTGACAATCTGAAACCAGGCGACCAGTTGACGCTGTTTGTGAAGAACAGCGCCACGCCAGACTCCTGAGAACACGATGGAAAGATAAAAAGGCACCGATTCCCCTCGGTGCCTTTTTTGTTTATCCCGCTTTTTGCGCTTCAGTCATGATGGTATCGCTGGTAAACGAACCATCCTCCTGTAATTCAAAGTAAGCCTTCACCTCTGCGGACGCACTCTGCTGATACAACCGAATAGCGTGACTTAATGCCTCCGGAGTGCGCATACGGGCGATCCATGAGCTGAATTCCAGCGGTAAGCGATCGGTTATTAATGAGCGCGAAATCAATCCCGCCTCGGTAATGAGCGATAACCACTCTCCACTGGAGTAGTTTTGCACATGCGAGGTATCGCGCAGTGCTTCCACCGTCTGCAGCCAGATATTGCGCACCGGGTGTCCCGGAGACATCACATCCATAATGATAAGAACACCACCCGGCTTCAGGACACGTTTTACTTCACGTAATGCCTGGCCAACATCATGCCAGTGATGTGCGGAATAACGGCTGATAACCACCTCAAACGAAACATCTTCAAAAGGTAAAGATTCGGCATAGCCCTGGCGCGTATCAATGTTTTCCAGCCCCTTCGCTTTCGCCGCCTCGGCAACCACCGCCAGCATCTGGCTGGATAAGTCATACGCAGTAACGTGCGCGACCTGTTGTGCAGCCGTAAAGCTGGCATGCCCTGCCCCGCAGCCTAAATCCAGTACGTGTGCCTGCGGGAACGCAGCCAGACGTTCACCGAGACGCACCAGATCGCGGCCGGAAGCATGTACGGCGCTGCTCAGATACGCATTTGCCTGAGAGCCAAACTGTTTTTCTACGTTGTCATGATGGGAGTGTGTTGTTGTCATCGTACTGTCCTTTGTTGGTAAAAAATAAAGGGCAGCACCCGAACAGGCCTGCCCCACGGCAGACCTGACACACCATTATTTATCAGGTTTGCCGGGACTGAATTCCACTAGTAGAGGATTGTGATCGGAGGCGCGCGTCACCAGAACGGAGGCGTCATGCACGCTCAAACCGCGATAGAAGACAAAATCGAGAGGACGACCAAAGGCTTTCTTGCGTTGGTCATCGCTAAAACGAACTTCACGCAGCGACATCTCGCGCGCAAAGCGATACAGGGCATTCATGCGCGGACGGCTCCAGGCATTGAAATCGCCTGCCATAATGATGGGGCCGCTGTGATGGGCAATCTGATCGCCAATTGGAAGTAACTGCTTACTGTAGACATCCACGCCCAGGCTGAAGTTTACCGCATGGATATTCACGACCATCAACATTCGGGTGTCCGGCAACGGGTAGACCGTGACCAGCGCCGATTTCGCCAGACGCAGGATAGGCTCACGTTCGCGCAGAGGACAGCAATAGACCGGATGCGCTGAAGAGAGTGTCATCACACCTGAGGGATGTTGCGGCAGGACAAACGCGGGAACCTGATCGGCGGCAAGATAGTTCGTGGTGGCAAACCGCACCAGCTCAGGGGTGGTTTGCGCCTCCTGGAGCAGAACCAGATGGGCATCTTTTCCAAAATTCTTAAGTACCGATAACCATTCCGCACGCTGCTGCTTAAAGATATTCCACACCAGTACACGGATTTTCTCATCGCTGCTTAACGGTGTGCCGGCAGGTAATGCCTGGCTTATGCTCGCAAACGACCCCGGAGGCAAGATCCTCTCCGCTGGCATTCCGGCAACATAACGCATGGCATAGGTATTTTTTCGCACTTTTGGAAACAGCCTCTGTAACATGAACCAGCCCTGAAAACGGACTGGTTCTAATGTTATAGGGACTTTAGGTTACACTTTCAACGCAATTTCTGAGAAACCGCTTTCCAGTTTTGTAAGCAAGCACTTACTGATGTTACCCCAGTGCTACCCGAGTTGGTCTATCAAGGCGTCCACTCAGACCAATCAACAGGAAGGCTACAAGCACGATCGCAGCACCAATCCATGGCGTTTGCGCCAGTCCAAAATGTTCAACCGTCTGCCCACCCACAATGGAGCCAATAGCAATGCCGATATTAAAAGCGGCAATGTTCAGGCCGGATGCCACATCCACCGCGTTGGGCGTATACAGTTCTGCTTTCTGTACCACATAAACCTGAAGGCCCGGCACGTTACCGAAGGCAAAGATCCCCATGACCAGGACAGTGGCCAGTGCGGCGTATTGCATTGATGCTGTGAACTGGAACACCAGCAGCAAAACAACCAATGCTGCAAAGATGAATTTGAGAGCGGGAACCGCACCATGTTTGTCTGCTAGTTTGCCGCCCCAGATATTACCTATTGCGACGGAGATGCCGTAGCCCAGCAAAATCCAGCTCACCGCATTCGGGGAGAAGCCTGCGAGATCCTGCATCATCGGTGCCAGGAAAGTAAAAGCAGTGAATACACCACCATAGCCCAGTGCGGTCACGGCATAAATGATCAACAGGCGCGGATGCGTCAGAACCTTTAGCTGGTCGCGCAGGCTGGCGCTCGCACGACCAGGTATATTCGATGGCACCAACAGAAAACTGGCTACCAGAGCAATCACACCCAGTAAAGAAACCGCCAGGAAGGTTTCACGCCAGCCGAAGTGTTGGCCGATAAATGTCCCCAGCGGTACGCCTGTAACAAGCGCGACAGTCAGTCCACCAAACATAATCGCAATGGCTGATGCCGCTTTCTCTTTGGGTACCAGACTTGTGGCAATGGTAGAACCAATTGAGAAAAAGACACCATGAGCAAGGCCGGTCAGCAGGCGGGCAATCACCAGTGTGGTGTAATCCGGGGATTGCCAGGCCAGAACGTTACCCGCTGTGAACAACACCATTAGTGCCACCAACAGTTGCTTGCGAGGGAATCGACCGGTGAGTGCCGTCAATACAGGCGCACCGACAGCAACACCCAGTGCATAAATAGATACCAGCAGCCCGGCAGATGGCAGCGAAATCGCAAGCTGGTCGGCGATGGTAGGAACCAGTCCTACGATAACAAATTCGGTCGTGCCAATTGCAAAGGCACTGATCGTGAGGGCAAGTAGCGCCAGTGGCATAAAATACTCCGTCTCTTCAGGATTAAGATGACAGGCAGTATGCGCCAGTGCTTAAATAACAAAAATGGTCAAAATATCAATTGAATTTTGCAGGTGGTGCAACAATGAAAGCAACGTCGGAAGAGCTGACAATCTTTGTCGCCGTCGTCGAAAGCGGCAGTTTTAGCCGTGCGGCTGAACAGTTAGGGCAGGCTAACTCGGCCATCAGTCGCTCGGTGAAAAAGCTGGAGATGAAGCTTGGAGTCAGTCTGCTCAACCGTACGACGCGGCAGCTCAGCCTGACGGAAGAAGGAGAGCGCTATTTCCGCCGTGTGCAGTCCATCCTGCAAGAAATGGCCGCTGCAGAGACGGAGATTATGGAAACCCGCAGCACACCACGTGGATTACTGCGCATTGATGCGGCCACGCCGGTTGTGCTTCACTTTCTGATGCCGCTGATCAAACCTTTCCGCGAACGCTATCCGGAGATGACGCTCTCTCTGGTCTCCTCAGAGACGTTTATCAATCTTATCGAACGGAAAGTGGATGTGGCCATCCGGGCAGGAACCCTGACAGATTCAAGCCTGCGCGCCCGCCCACTGTTTGCGAGCTACCGCAAAATTATCGCCTCACCGCAGTATATTGCAGAGCATGGAAAACCTGAGACGGTTGAAGAGTTAAAGCAGCATCTGTGCCTGGGCTTTACGGAACCTGTGTCGCTGAACACCTGGCCTGTCGCCTGCCCTGACGGTCAGTTACATGAGATCACCTGCGGGTTGTCGTCTAACAGCGGGGAGACGCTGAAGCAATTATGCCTTGAAGGTAACGGGATCGCCTGTCTGTCTGACTACATGATTGATAAAGAGATTGCGCGTGGCGAACTGGTGGAACTGATGGCAGATAAACGTCTGCCGGTCGAAATGCCGTTTAGTGCGGTGTATTACAGTGACAGAGCGGTAAGCACGCGTATTCGTGCCTTTATTGACTTCCTGAGCGAGCATATAAAAACAGCTCCCGAAGGAGCTGTATGAGGGTTTCAGGATACAAAAGGTGGGGTCAAACTTAATCCCAGTGAGGGGCTAACCCTTCCGGGCTGACCAGGCGATCGTTGCAATCCAGTGCGGCGATCGCTTTTTTGTCTTCGTCGTCAAGCTGGAGATCCTGTGCTAACAGGTTGCTGGCCAGGTTTTCACGTTTAGTTGAAGATGGGATCACGGCATAACCTTCACCCATTGCCCACGCCAGGATGACCTGAGCTGCAGTCACATTATGTTTTGCTGCGATGCGTGCAATCACTTCATCTTTCAATGCTTTGCCATAAGCCAGCGTCATATAAGACGTAATATGAATGCCATGCTGTTTTGCCCAGTCAACAACTTTGCGGTTTTGCAGGTAAGGTGACAGTTCAATCTGGTTAGTCGCAATATTTTCTGCACCAACGGCCGCAATTGCTTTTTCCATCAGCGGAATAGTGAAGTTAGAAATACCAATTTCACGGGTTAAGCCCTGTTTTTTCGCCTCCAGCAATGCCTGCATGAATTCTTCCACTGAAACAGCATCATTCGGTGAAGGCCAGTGGATCAGAGTCAGATCGACGTAATCAGTACGCAGTTTTTTCAGACTCTCTTTCAGGCTGGGGATCAGTTTGTCCTTGCTGAGATTCTCAATCCAGATTTTAGTGGTGATAAACAGTTCATTGCGCGGGACACCACTCTCTTCGAGCGCTTGTCCAACGGCAGCTTCGTTTTCATAGATCTGTGCCGTATCAACTGCACGATAGCCCAGTTCGAGTGCGGTTTTAACTGATGCGATAACAACGTCGTCTTTCAGGCGGAAAGTGCCCAGACCAAATGCAGGGATAGTCATGTAATTCCTCGTTAATCATAGTTTTCGTTAACTGAGGAAGATTATCGCTATTGTCGTTATTCAGAAAAAGAGCGTAAAAAGCAGAGGATTTTTGCTAATTAAGCAATAATTATACGACAGATAAGAAAAAGCCCTGAGCGTTAACTCAGGGCTTTTAATAAGTGGCGGAACGGACGGGACTCGAACCCGCGACCCCCTGCGTGACAGGCAGGTATTCTAACCGACTGAACTACCGCTCCACCGAAGACTGCTGTAACCACCGGATTTATGCACCGGCTTACTACTTAATTTGATGCCTGGCAGTTCCCTACTCTCACATGGGGAGACCCCACACTACCATCGGCGCTACGGCGTTTCACTTCTGAGTTCGGCATGGGGTCAGGTGGGACCACCGCGCTAAAGCCGCCAGGCAAATTCTGTTAATCTGTATCAAAGCTGAAAATCTTCTGTCTCTCTTCGCCGAAACAGCTTCGGCGTTGTAAGGTTAAGCCTCACGGTTCATTAGTATCGGTTAGCTCAACGCATCGCTGCGCTTACACACCCGACCTATCAACGTCGTAGTCTTCAACGTTCCTTCAGGACCCTTAAAGGGTCAGGGAGAACTCATCTCGGGGCAAGTTTCGTGCTTAGATGCTTTCAGCACTTATCTCTTCCGCATTTAGCTACCGGGCAGTGCCATTGGCATGACAACCCGAACACCAGTGATGCGTCCACTCCGGTCCTCTCGTACTAGGAGCAGCCCCCCTCAATTCTCCAGCGCCCACGGCAGATAGGGACCGAACTGTCTCACGACGTTCTAAACCCAGCTCGCGTACCACTTTAAATGGCGAACAGCCATACCCTTGGGACCTACTTCAGCCCCAGGATGTGATGAGCCGACATCGAGGTGCCAAACACCGCCGTCGATATGAACTCTTGGGCGGTATCAGCCTGTTATCCCCGGAGTACCTTTTATCCGTTGAGCGATGGCCCTTCCATTCAGAACCACCGGATCACTATGACCTGCTTTCGCACCTGCTCGAGCCGTCACTCTCGCAGTCAAGCTAGCTTATGCCATTGCACTAACCTCCTGATGTCCGACCAGGATTAGCTAACCTTCGTGCTCCTCCGTTACTCTTTGGGAGGAGACCGCCCCAGTCAAACTACCCACCAGACACTGTCCGCAACCCGGATTACGGGTCTACGTTAGAACACCAGCCATTAAAGGGTGGTATTTCAAGGGCGGCTCCACGCAGACTGGCGTCCACGCTTCAAAGCCTCCCACCTATCCTACACATCAAGGACCAGTGTTCAGTGTCAAGCTATAGTAAAGGTTCACGGGGTCTTTCCGTCTTGCCGCGGGTACACTGCATCTTCACAGCGAGTTCAATTTCACTGAGTCTCGGGTGGAGACAGCCTGGCCATCATTACGCCATTCGTGCAGGTCGGAACTTACCCGACAAGGAATTTCGCTACCTTAGGACCGTTATAGTTACGGCCGCCGTTTACCGGGGCTTCGATCAAGAGCTTCGCGTTGCCGCTAACCCCATCAATTAACCTTCCGGCACCGGGCAGGCGTCACACCGTATACGTCCACTTTCGTGTTTGCACAGTGCTGTGTTTTTAATAAACAGTTGCAGCCAGCTGGTATCTTCGACTGATTTCAGCTCCACCCGCAGGGGCTTCACCTACATATCAGCGTGCCTTCTCCCGAAGTTACGGCACCATTTTGCCTAGTTCCTTCACCCGAGTTCTCTCAAGCGCCTTGGTATTCTCTACCTGACCACCTGTGTCGGTTTGGGGTACGATTTGATGTTACCTGATGCTTAGAGGCTTTTCCTGGAAGCAGGGCATTTGTTACTTCAGCACCGTAGTGCCTCGTCATCACACCTCAGCGTTAATAAGGTACCGGATTTACCTGGAACCTCCGCCTACATGCTTAAACCGGGACAACCGTCGCCCGGCTAACATAGCCTTCTCCGTCCCCCCTTCGCAGTAACACCAAGTACAGGAATATTAACCTGTTTCCCATCGACTACGCCTTTCGGCCTCGCCTTAGGGGTCGACTCACCCTGCCCCGATTAACGTTGGACAGGAACCCTTGGTCTTCCGGCGTGCGGGCTTTTCACCCGCATTATCGTTACTTATGTCAGCATTCGCACTTCTGATACCTCCAGCACCCCTCACAGGACACCTTCAACGGCTTACAGAACGCTCCCCTACCCAACAACACATAGTGTCGCTGCCGCAGCTTCGGTGCATGGTTTAGCCCCGTTACATCTTCCGCGCAGGCCGACTCGACCAGTGAGCTATTACGCTTTCTTTAAATGATGGCTGCTTCTAAGCCAACATCCTGGCTGTCTGTGCCTTCCCACATCGTTTCCCACTTAACCATGACTTTGGGACCTTAGCTGGCGGTCTGGGTTGTTTCCCTCTTCACGACGGACGTTAGCACCCGCCGTGTGTCTCCCGTGATAACATTCTTCGGTATTCGTAGTTTGCATCGGGTTGGTAAGCCGGGATGGCCCCCTAGCCGAAACAGTGCTCTACCCCCGAAGATGAGTTCACGAGGCGCTACCTAAATAGCTTTCGGGGAGAACCAGCTATCTCCCGGTTTGATTGGCCTTTCACCCCCAGCCACAAGTCATCCGCTAATTTTTCAACATTAGTCGGTTCGGTCCTCCAGTTAGTGTTACCCAACCTTCAACCTGCCCATGGCTAGATCACCGGGTTTCGGGTCTATACCCTGCAACTTAACGCCCAGTTAAGACTCGGTTTCCCTTCGGCTCCCCTATACGGTTAACCTTGCTACAGAATATAAGTCGCTGACCCATTATACAAAAGGTACGCAGTCACACCACGAAGGTGCTCCCACTGCTTGTACGTACACGGTTTCAGGTTCTTTTTCACTCCCCTCGCCGGGGTTCTTTTCGCCTTTCCCTCACGGTACTGGTTCACTATCGGTCAGTCAGGAGTATTTAGCCTTGGAGGATGGTCCCCCCATATTCAGACAGGATACCACGTGTCCCGCCCTACTCTTCGAGTTCACAACCTGTGCATTTTCGTGTACGGGACTATCACCCTGTACCGTCGGACTTTCCAGACCGTTCCACTAACACACAAGCTGATTCAGACTCTGGGCTGCTCCCCGTTCGCTCGCCGCTACTGGGGGAATCTCGGTTGATTTCTTTTCCTCGGGGTACTTAGATGTTTCAGTTCCCCCGGTTCGCCTCGTTAACCTATGTATTCAGTTAACGATAGTGTGACGAATCACACTGGGTTTCCCCATTCGGACATCGCCGGGTCAAAGGTTCATATCACCTCGCCGGCGCTTTTCGCAGATTAGCACGTCCTTCATCGCCTCTGACTGCCAGGGCATCCACCGTGTACGCTTAGTCGCTTAACCTCACAACCCGAAGATGTTTCTTTCGATTCATCATCGATTTGCGAAAATTTGAGAGACTCGAACACACATAACATGTGTGTCGTTTCAATTTTCAGCTTGATCCAGATTTTTAAAGAGCAAAACTTCGCAGTGCACCTTTTCAGGTTCACTCTGAAGTTTTCTTGGGTTCGCAGTAAAGGATGGTGGAGCTATGCGGGATCGAACCGCAGACCTCCTGCGTGCAAAGCAGGCGCTCTCCCAGCTGAGCTATAGCCCCATCGTTTGCAATCTCTGTACCGCTCATCCTTTAAAAGGAGTTTGGTAGGCCTGAGTGGACTTGAACCACCGACCTCACCCTTATCAGGGGTGCGCTCTAACCACCTGAGCTACAAGCCTGCAGAGATTTTTACTGCTGTTTTTCATCAGACAATCTGTGTGAGCACTGCAAAGGCAGGTTCTTTAAGGTAAGGAGGTGATCCAACCGCAGGTTCCCCTACGGTTACCTTGTTACGACTTCACCCCAGTCATGAATCACAAAGTGGTAAGCGCCCTCCCGAAGGTTAAGCTACCTACTTCTTTTGCAACCCACTCCCATGGTGTGACGGGCGGTGTGTACAAGGCCCGGGAACGTATTCACCGTAGCATTCTGATCTACGATTACTAGCGATTCCGACTTCATGGAGTCGAGTTGCAGACTCCAATCCGGACTACGACGCACTTTATGAGGTCCGCTTGCTCTCGCGAGGTCGCTTCTCTTTGTATGCGCCATTGTAGCACGTGTGTAGCCCTACTCGTAAGGGCCATGATGACTTGACGTCATCCCCACCTTCCTCCAGTTTATCACTGGCAGTCTCCTTTGAGTTCCCGGCCGGACCGCTGGCAACAAAGGATAAGGGTTGCGCTCGTTGCGGGACTTAACCCAACATTTCACAACACGAGCTGACGACAGCCATGCAGCACCTGTCTCAGAGTTCCCGAAGGCACCAATCCATCTCTGGAAAGTTCTCTGGATGTCAAGAGTAGGTAAGGTTCTTCGCGTTGCATCGAATTAAACCACATGCTCCACCGCTTGTGCGGGCCCCCGTCAATTCATTTGAGTTTTAACCTTGCGGCCGTACTCCCCAGGCGGTCGACTTAACGCGTTAGCTCCGGAAGCCACGCCTCAAGGGCACAACCTCCAAGTCGACATCGTTTACGGCGTGGACTACCAGGGTATCTAATCCTGTTTGCTCCCCACGCTTTCGCACCTGAGCGTCAGTCTTTGTCCAGGGGGCCGCCTTCGCCACCGGTATTCCTCCAGATCTCTACGCATTTCACCGCTACACCTGGAATTCTACCCCCCTCTACAAGACTCTAGCCTGCCAGTTTCGAATGCAGTTCCCAGGTTGAGCCCGGGGATTTCACATCCGACTTGACAGACCGCCTGCGTGCGCTTTACGCCCAGTAATTCCGATTAACGCTTGCACCCTCCGTATTACCGCGGCTGCTGGCACGGAGTTAGCCGGTGCTTCTTCTGCGGGTAACGTCAATTGCTGAGGTTATTAACCTCAGCACCTTCCTCCCCGCTGAAAGTACTTTACAACCCGAAGGCCTTCTTCATACACGCGGCATGGCTGCATCAGGCTTGCGCCCATTGTGCAATATTCCCCACTGCTGCCTCCCGTAGGAGTCTGGACCGTGTCTCAGTTCCAGTGTGGCTGGTCATCCTCTCAGACCAGCTAGGGATCGTCGCCTAGGTGAGCCGTTACCCCACCTACTAGCTAATCCCATCTGGGCACATCTGATGGCAAGAGGCCCGAAGGTCCCCCTCTTTGGTCTTGCGACGTTATGCGGTATTAGCTACCGTTTCCAGTAGTTATCCCCCTCCATCAGGCAGTTTCCCAGACATTACTCACCCGTCCGCCGCTCGTCACCCGAGAGCAAGCTCTCTGTGCTACCGCTCGACTTGCATGTGTTAGGCCTGCCGCCAGCGTTCAATCTGAGCCATGATCAAACTCTTCAATTTAAAAGTTTGATGCTCAATGAATTAAACTTCGTAATGAATTACGTGTTCACTCGTTGAGACTTGGTATTCATTTTTCGTCCGAGGACGTTAAGAATCCATGTCACTTTGAGTGCCCACACAGATTGTCTGATAAATTGTTAAAGAGCAGTTGCAACGCGGCTTTCAGCTCACCGTTGCGAGGTGGCGTATATTACGCCTTCCTCTTTCAGAGTCAACCCGTTATTTCAGGATTTTTTCTCTTCAACCGACCGGGTTGTTTGTGAAGTGATTCACATCCGCCGTGTCGATGGAGGCGCATTATAGGGGGCCGCCGAGGAATGACAAGCGGAAAAATGCATTTTTATTTCAACCGCTCACCTTTTCACCAAAAAGGTTATTTTTGGTGCTTTTTGATCTCTTTTGGCAGTTCAGCCAGACTATTAATCACCCAATCCGCTGCATTCTCTGCTTCTGGCGTCACCGGCTTACCGGTGCGTACTAATATTTTGGTGCCTACACCAGCTGCGGTTGCCGCCTGCATGTCTTCAAGTTTATCGCCCACCATATAAGAAGCAGCCATATCAATGTGCAAAAATTCCTGCGCAGAGATAAACATGCCTGGATGAGGCTTACGGCAGTCGCAGGTCTGGCGATACTCTTCGACTGTTCCTTGCGGATGATGCGGACAATAATAGATACCGTCGAGATCAACACCGCGATCGGCCAGCGACCAGTCCATCCATTCTGTCAGCGTTTCGAACTGCGCTTCGGTAAATTTACCGCGAGCAATACCAGACTGGTTGGTGACAACCACCAATGCATAGCCCATCTCTTTCAGCTGACGCATTGCATCTATTACGCCTTCGATAAACTCGAACTCATCAATCTCATGGACATAACCGTGATCCACATTAATAGTGCCATCACGATCGAGAAAAATTGCGGGTACTGATTTTGCCACCGGTTTGCTCCTGAAAAAGGCATGTCCGGCTAGTATCTCATGAATCGCAGCGCAATAAAGTGCTCATCGTACAGAGTTGGATTGATTTAGACGTCTGGATGCCTTAACATCCGTTTTGTTTACGGTCATCACCCGTATATGGCAGAAGAAAATGCCACGGCTAACTTACATACGATAAAAATAATCTAATGATTAAACTTTCCAATATCACCAAAGTGTTCCAGCAGGGGAACCGAACCATTCAGGCGCTGAACAACGTCAGCCTGCATGTCCCTGCTGGTCAAATTTATGGCGTCATTGGCGCATCGGGTGCAGGTAAAAGCACGCTGATTCGTTGTGTTAACCTGCTTGAGCGCCCAACCCAGGGCAGCGTAGAAGTTGGCGGCCAGGAACTTACCGCCCTCTCAGAGAAAGAACTCACCAAAGCGCGTCGTCAGATTGGAATGATCTTCCAGCACTTTAACCTGCTGGCCTCCCGCACCGTTTTCGGCAACGTCGCCCTGCCGCTTGAGCTGGATAACACGCCAAAAGAAGAAGTGAAGCGTCGCGTCATCGAACTGCTCGACCTCGTGGGTCTGGGAGACAAACATGATAGCTACCCGGCCAATCTGTCCGGTGGGCAAAAACAGCGTGTGGCCATTGCCCGCGCGCTGGCCAGTAATCCAAAAGTACTGCTGTGTGATGAAGCCACCAGCGCATTGGATCCCGCCACTACACGTTCAATTCTGGAACTACTGAAAGACATTAACCGTCGTCTGGGCCTGACAATTCTCCTTATTACGCATGAAATGGACGTGGTGAAACGCATCTGTGACTGCGTCGCAGTGATCAGCAACGGCGAACTGATTGAGCAGGATACGGTAAGTGAAGTGTTCTCTCATCCGAAGACACCGCTGGCACAGCAGTTCATTCAGTCCACGCTGCATCTGGATATCCCGGAAGATTATCTGGAGCGTTTGAAAACTGAACCTACTGCAGACAGCGTCCCGATGCTGCGCATGGAGTTCACGGGCCAATCTGTCGATGCTCCCCTGCTTTCCGAAACCGCGCGTCGCTTTAACGTGAACAACAATATCATCAGCGCGCAGATGGATTACGCCGGTGGCGTGAAGTTCGGCATCATGCTGACAGAAATGCACGGCACACAAGAAGAAACCCAGGCCGCGATTGCCTGGCTGCAAGAACACCACGTAAAAGTAGAGGTACTGGGTTATGTCTGAGCCGATGATGTGGCTGCTGGTTCGCGGCGTTTGGGAAACGCTGGCAATGACCTTTGTATCTGGCTTCTTTGGGTTTGTGATTGGTCTCCCGGTCGGCGTGCTGCTGTATGTGACACGTCCGGGGCAAATCATTGAGAACGCGAAACTATACCGCACGCTTTCTGCGCTGGTGAATATCTTCCGTTCTATCCCGTTCATTATTCTGCTGGTATGGATGATTCCATTCACCCGCGTGATTGTCGGTACCTCTATCGGTCTGCAGGCTGCCATCGTTCCCCTGACTGTCGGCGCTGCGCCGTTTATCGCGCGTATGGTTGAAAACGCCCTGCTGGAGATCCCGACAGGTTTGATTGAAGCCTCCCGCGCAATGGGTGCCACACCGATGCAGATCGTACGCAAGGTGCTGCTGCCGGAAGCACTGCCAGGGCTGGTCAACGCGGCTACCATTACGCTTATCACCCTGGTGGGTTATTCCGCGATGGGGGGTGCAGTTGGCGCTGGCGGTTTAGGCCAAATTGGTTACCAGTACGGCTATATTGGATATAACGCTACCGTGATGAATACCGTTCTGGTATTGCTGGTTGTGTTGGTTTACTTAATCCAGTTCTCTGGCGATCGCATCGTCCGGGCTGTTACGCACAAATAACGTTACACACAAAACAAACTCTACGAGTTAAGGATAAAACATGGCGTTTAAATTAAAGACCTTTGCAGCAGTAGGCGCGCTAATCGGCTCTCTGGCACTGGTGGGTTGCGGTCAGGACGAAAAAGATCCAAACCACATTAAAGTGGGCGTTATCGTGGGTGCAGAACAACAGGTTGCTGAAGTCGCTCAGAAAGTCGCAAAAGAGAAATATGGTCTGGACGTTGAGCTGGTGACCTTCAACGATTACGTTCTGCCGAACGAAGCGCTGAGCAAAGGCGATATCGATGCTAACGCCTTCCAGCATAAACCGTACCTGGATCAGCAGATCAAAGATCGTGGATATAAACTGGTTGGTGTGGGTAACACCTTCGTTTACCCAATTGCGGGTTACTCCAAGAAAATTAAATCTTTGGACGAACTGCAGCCAGGTTCTCAGGTTGCCGTGCCTAACGACCCAACCAACCTTGGACGCTCTCTCCTGCTGTTGCAGAAAGTGGGTCTGATCAAACTGAAAGACGGTGTTGGCCTGCTGCCAACCGTTCTGGATGTCACTGAAAACCCGAAAAATCTGAAAATTGTTGAGCTGGAAGCACCACAGCTGCCACGTTCTCTTGACGATGCGCAGATTGCCCTGGCCGTTATCAACACCACTTACGCCAGCCAGATTGGCCTGACGCCAGCCAAAGACGGTATCTTCGTTGAAGATAAAGACTCCCCGTACGTTAACCTGATCGTGACTCGCGAAGACAATAAAGACGCGGAAAACGTGAAGAAGTTCGTTCAGGCCTATCAGTCTGATGAAGTTTACCAGGAAGCGAACAAAGTGTTTAACGGTGGCGCTGTTAAAGGCTGGTAATCTCACCTCAGTGTAATATCATCAGGACGGGCTTATGCCCGTCTTGTCATTTGTGCAGTCAACTGATTCAATATCTGACGTTTTGATTATCCATTGAGGAACTATTATGCGTGCTTTACCGATCTGTCTTTTAGCACTCATGTTGAGCGGCTGTTCTATGCTAAGCAGATCTCCCGTTGAACCTGTTCAAAGCACGGCAACCCCGCCAAAAACAGAGCCTGCGAAACCGAAAGTGGTTCGTCCTGCACCGGTTCGCATTATCACTAAGGCTGATGAGCTCGTCGGTAAACCGTTCCGTGAACTGGGTGAAGTGAGCGGTGAGTCCTGCCAGGCGACCAACCAGGACTCTCCACCGAATATCCCGACAGCGCGTAAACGCATGCAGATCAATGCCGCAAAAATGAAAGCTAACGCTGTTCTGCTGCACAGCTGCGAAGTGACCAGCGGTACACCGGGCTGCTACCGTCAGGCAGTATGCATCGGTTCTGCGCTGAATATTACGGCGAAATGAGTGCATTTCAGTTCGAGCAAATAGGCGTTATCCGCTCGCCCTATAAAGAGAAGTTCGCCGTACCTCGCCAGCCCGGTCTTGTCACCAGCGGAAGCGGTGAACTTCACCTGATTGCACCTTACAATCAGGCCGATGCGGTACGCGGACTCGACGCTTTCAGCCATTTATGGGTGGTATTTGTGTTTCACCAGACGATGGAAGGTGGCTGGCGTCCAACCGTACGCCCACCCCGGCTTGGTGGAAATGCGAGAATGGGGGTGTTTGCGACGCGTTCGACCTTCCGTCCAAACCCGGTTGGAATGTCGCTGGTCGAACTGAAGGGTATACGTTGCCAGAAGGATCAGGTGATACTCGAGTTAGGCAGTCTTGATCTTGTGGATGGCACACCGGTTATCGACATCAAACCCTATTTGCCTTTCGCCGAAGCTCTCCCGGACGCGCGCGCAAGTTATGCTCAGGATGCCCCCCAGGCGGACATGCCTGTATATTTTACGCCTGAGATAGTAACTCAGCTGAGTCAACTGGAGAAACACTATCCTCGTTTGCAGAATTTCATCACCGAAGTTCTGGCGCAGGACCCCCGTCCCGCTTATCGCAAAGAAGAGGAAGCCGGGAAAACCTACGCTGTCTGGCTGCTGGATTTTAACGTTCGCTGGCGCGTCACACAGGCAGGTTTTGAAGTGTTTGCCCTGGAACCCAGGTAATTTTAATCTCCTCTCTTTTGGCATCTTTGCCACACTGGTAAACTAAACCACTTTTTTTGTGTCAGGTTGACCTTTCAGCCTGTCTCACTAGTCGAAACGGAACCGTAACAACATGCGTACTAGCCAATATCTGCTCTCCACTCTGAAGGAGACGCCTGCCGACGCCGAAGTGATCAGCCATCAGCTGATGCTGCGCGCCGGGATGATCCGCAAGCTGGCCTCCGGGTTATACACCTGGCTGCCGACCGGCGTGCGCGTCCTGAAAAAAGTCGAAAACATCGTGCGTGAAGAGATGAACAACGCCGGTGCTATCGAGGTGTTAATGCCGGTTGTTCAGCCCTCTGAGCTGTGGCAGGAGAGTGGTCGCTGGGAGCAGTACGGTCCGGAACTGCTGCGTATTGCCGATCGAGGCGATCGTCCGTTTGTCCTCGGCCCAACGCATGAAGAAGTCATTACCGACCTGATTCGTAATGAGCTGAGCTCTTACAAACAGCTGCCGCTGAACTTCTTCCAGATCCAGACCAAATTCCGTGACGAAGTTCGCCCACGTTTCGGCGTCATGCGCTCTCGCGAATTCCTGATGAAAGATGCCTACTCTTTCCATACCTCTCAGGAATCTCTGCAAGAGACCTACGACAAAATGTACGAGGCTTACAGCAAAATCTTCTCCCGTATGGGCCTGGATTTCCGTGCTGTGCAGGCTGATACCGGCTCCATCGGTGGTAGCGCATCCCATGAGTTCCAGGTACTGGCGCAGAGCGGTGAAGACGATGTGATCTTCTCTGACTCCTCAGATTACGCGGCAAACATCGAATTTGCAGAAGCGCTGGCACCAAAAGAGCCACGTGCAGCTGCAACACAAGAGATGACGCTGGTTGATACGCCAAACGCAAAAACCATTGCCGAGCTGGTTGAGCAGTTCAATCTGCCAATCGAAAAGACAGTGAAAACGCTGCTGGTGAAATCCACCGAAGGCAGCACTTACCCGCTGGTTGCACTGCTGGTGCGTGGCGATCACGAGCTTAACGAAGTGAAAGCAGAGAAGCTGCCGCAGGTTGCCAGCCCGCTGACGTTCGCGACGGAAGCTGAAATCCGCGCTGTGGTCAATGCTGGTCCAGGCTCTCTGGGTCCGGTAAACATGCCTGTGCCTGTTGTTATTGACCGTACGGTAGCGGCAATGAGCGACTTCTCTGCAGGTGCCAACATCGACGGTAAACATTACTTCGGCATCAACTGGGATCGCGATGTGGCGACACCTGAAGTGGCTGACATCCGTAACGTCGTTGCTGGCGACCCAAGCCCGGACGGCCAGGGTACGCTGATGATCAAACGCGGTATCGAAGTCGGTCACATCTTCCAGTTGGGTGATAAATACTCTCGTGCGATGAACGCTGCCGTTCAGGGCGAAGATGGTCGTAACCAGATCCTGACCATGGGTTGCTACGGTATTGGGGTAACACGTGTTGTGGCCGCAGCGATTGAGCAGAACTATGACGAGCGTGGTATCGTCTGGCCGGACAACATTGCACCGTTCCAGGTCGCGATTCTGCCAATGAACATGCACAAGTCTTACCGCGTGCAGGAACTGGCTGAGAAGCTGTACGCTGAGCTGCGCGCTCAGGGTATCGAAGTGCTGATGGATGACCGTAAAGAGCGTCCAGGTGTGATGTTTGCTGATATGGAACTGATCGGTATCCCACATACCATCGTCATCGGCGACCGTAACCTCGACAGCGACGAAATTGAATACAAATACCGTCGTAACGGCGAGAAACAGATGATCAAGACCGGCGACATTCTTGATTACCTGGTGAAAGCCATTAAAGGTTAAGAAACAAAAAACCCCGCTCCGGCGGGGTTTTTTAATGGGGCTATGTCGGCTTACTTGCTGTTGCAGTCTTTACCCGCGACAAACTTCGCGTCTTTATCTGCCACCAGCGTTTTCACCATCTCTCCGCTATCCGGGTTTGGCTCCAGCGTAAAGTGACCGTCGACCGTCAGCAATACCGGCTTACTGTCATTACCGCGTGCAACAGCGTAATCACGCTCAAGCTGTGCATTGTTCGCCACGCTGACTTTCCTGCCGGTTGCACAGTCGGTAAAGATCGCCGCATCAGCCATATAGAAATACATGCCCCGCATTGCCATCGGCGTGGCAGGCAGGGCCGCCTTTACCGGTGCCAGCGTGTAGTTGAACTGGGACTCAATCGGATTACCTTCGCGGTCGAGCATCTCCATCCCCTCGCCTTTAGCGCGGAAATAGGTTTTCTCACCTGTGGTATCCGTCAGGACCAACTTCTCAGCCGTACGCGCCCATGTCCCGTAAGTCGCAAAAGAAGACGGTTCTTTCGCGCCCTGATACCGCTGATTCATGACCCAGGTACCGTCTTTTTGCAGGAACAGAGACGTTTCAATACCCTCACAGTCTGCGCAAGGCAATACGCCGCGCCAACTCTGCTGCATGGGCTTTAACTCTTCATTCTGCGCGGGCTGCAAAACCTGCGTTTCAGAACGGTTGTTACACCCGAAAAGCGCAAACAACGTACTCACTGCCAGCGCTGATAATAATGCTTTTTTCACAATGAATTCCTTCTGAAAATTGTGTTCCCTTTCGTCACTCTGTCGGGCGACGAACTTTACCGCGTAGTGCTTTCACTGTGGATTTTTGGGCCTTCGACGACAGCCGACGCTCTTTCGATGCGCGAGTAGGCCGCGTTGCCCGGCGGCTCTTTTGTACCGCTGTTAATTCTTTGATTACCGCCACTAGCCTGGCGATGGCCGCTTCCCGGTTGAGCTCCTGGCTGCGGTATTCCTGAGCTTTGATCACCATCACGCCATCGCCGGTGATCAGGTGATGGCTGGCAGCAAGCAGGCTTTCTTTATAATACTCTGGCAGGCTTGAGGCCCGAATGTCAAAACGCAAGTGGATAGCCGTAGAAGCCTTATTGACGTGCTGTCCCCCTGCCCCCTGAGCACGAATGGCGGTGATCTCCAGCTCATTGTCAGGAATGCTGACGTTTCGGGATAAGACGATCATGAGGCGGGTTGCCACGCCGTCAAATGAATTTCCAGATTATTCTGAGAATCAGAGAGCCAGATTGCGCCATCCTGAATCGTCGCCTGCAGGATCATGGTCCGGCTGGCAAAGGCACTCAACTGCGCCAGTTGCTCATCATCCAGATACCAGACGGTAAGATTGGCAAACTGCCTGCATTTGCTCTTATTTTGCTGCCACCAGATCTCCGCAGCACGCTGATTATACGCAAATAACGCGACTTCAGCAGACTGAGTGCAGGCCTTTTTAATACGACGTTCATCCGGCAGGCCAAGTTCAATCCACAGATCGATACCCAGATGATCGTTGCGCAGCCAGGCTTCTGGCTCGTCCTCTGCGCTTAAGCCTCGGGTAAATTGCAGTCGCTCGTCAGCATACTTAATCCACGCCAGCAGGCGCAGCATCATGCGTTCCTGAGTTTCTGAGGGGTGGCGTGCCAGAGTAAGCGACGCATCCAGGAACTGGTTGCGATCAAGATCGGCCACATTGACCACTGCTTTATAAATTGTCGCTTTCAGCGCCATGAGAGAACTCCATTCTAATCAGGCGCACATTGTAGCGAAAACAGCGGCAAAAGGCTGTTACTGGGTGATAAATACACCACTATCAAGGCTCTGATATTGCTTAAATGAGTATGGTATAGTCACCTTGCTAAACCGAGTTTATCTTCGTAGGCTTAATGATATCTCACAGTAAGTCAGTGCGCTGGCGGGAGGGGATGTGAATAATTATTGTGAGTTAATTCGCAAACGGTATGCGGAAATCGCCAGCGGGGATCTGGGGTATGTCCCGGACGCGTTGGGCTGTGTATTGAAAGTGCTTAATGAAGTGGCCTCTGATGAGAGCCTTTCAGAGTCGGTCAGGGAGAAAGCAGCGTATGCTGCGGCGAATTTACTGGTGAGCGATTATGTCGATGAATGATACTTATCAACCCATCAATTGTGATGACTATGACAACCTCGAACTCGCCTGCCAGCATCATTTAATACTGACGCTGGAGCTAAAAGATGGCGAAGTGTTGAAGGCGAAAGCCAGCGATCTGGTTTCGCGTAAGAATGTGGAATATCTGATCGTGGAAGATGCCGGTGCGACGCGTGAGTTGCGTCTGGACAAAATAGCCAGCTTCAGCCACCCACAAATCGGCACCGTTGTGGTGAGCGAGTCCTAATCATACTAACGGGCAGTCAAACTGCCCGTTACGCTTTCTGCCATGCAAAACTAACACCCTCTTCTGCCCATCCCTCTTCCGTGATGAAAACCCCTGCAGCAGCAATCAGCGTTTCGCCGTAGAAAAGGAGTGGTGTGGTATCGCGCAGCCACGGTGGCACGTTACACTCCTGCCATATTTTCTTCAGCTTCCGCCCCCCGTTTCGCCCGACGATATGCAGCATGCCGCCAGCCTTAAAGCGCACGGAGATCTGTTCACCAGGCTCCGGTAGGCGCACATGGCCAGACGGTACCAGAGAGACTCGTCCTGCATCACAGGGCAATATCAGCGGTAATTCGGGTGACGACCAGTTGAGTACGACATCGCTAAAAGAGGGGGTAGATTTTATCCACCAGAGCTTCCCTTTATAGCGCCTTACATCAAAACCATTCATATGTACGCACGGGGACGCATCCTCACGCGACTGAGCAACTTCGTCCCAGATACGGGTCAGCATTGCCCGCGATGGCATCGCGGCGCGATGAGTGGCCAGCCAGCGTCGTAGCAGTGCCGCCCGACGCACCGGGCTCATCGCTTCCAGCGGCGCGATCGCCAGCGCTCCGTCTTCAGAGATCAGTTCAGCCAGCTCTTCACTCAACAACTCATCCAGCAATGCTTCCTGTTCGGCGCACAGCATGGCGCTTCTTGCTGTCGCGTCAGCAAAATGCGGCCAGCGCTCGCTCAAAAGCGGGAGGACATGCAGACGCAGAAAATTACGGTCGTAGCTGTCATCCTGATTGCTCTCATCTTCAATCCAGTTCAGCTGATATTCCCGTGCCCAGGCTTCCAGCGACGCACGTGTCTCACCCAACAGCGGACGAAGTAATGTCGTCCCGGAAAATTCAGCACGTTCGGGCATGGCAGAAAGCCCCGCCGGCCCGCTGCCCCGTTTTAGCGCCAGCAAAAAGGTTTCGCACTGGTCATCCAGATGCTGAGCCGTAACCAGCGCTTCGCCTGGCTGTATTACGCTGGCAAAAGCGGCATAACGCGCTTTACGTGCTTGTGCCTCAATCCCCAGCCCTTCGTCCTGAAGCGTGACGCGCTCAGCAATGAACGGGATCGCCCACGCGGCACACTGCGCCTCACAGTGCGCCACCCAGGCATCGGCATGAGAACTCAATCCGTGGTGGATATGTACCGCCCGAAGCTGAACGTCAGGCTCCCGATCGCGCCAGAGCTTCAAACGATGAAGCAGAACGGTAGAATCCAGGCCACCGCTAAACCCCACCAGCAGCTGGCGGTACGGTGAAACGGCTTGTGCGATAGCGGGTAAGGTCATAGGAAATTACACATAAAAAATGCCCGAACTGAGCGGGCATTATCACACAGGAAAATCATTACTGCTGATAAAGCTCCAGCGGCAGGCCGTCCGGGTCGCTGAAAAAGGTGAAACGCTTGTCGGTGAACGGATCGACGCGTATCGCTTCGCACGCCACACCGTGCGCTTCCAGATGTTTTACTGCGCAGTCCAGGTCATCAACGCTAAAAGCAAGATGGCGCAGACCACAGGCTTCCGGGCGTGACGGGCGTGCAGGTGGGAAGGGAAAGGAGAACATTTCAATCACATATTGCCCGTTTAACGCGAGATCCCCCTTCCAGGAATCACGTTCCTCACGATAGGCCTCGCTCAACAGCGTAAAGCCCAGGATATCGCAGTAGAAGGCCTTACTTTTCGCGTAATCGGTCGCAATGATCGCAATATGATGAACAGCTTTTAAACCCAGCATAGCTTCTCCTTTTTATGATCCCTGAACGTTACAACCGAAAACCCGCACCTGGCAAGTGGCCATCTTTATTTTAGGACTCGCACCCAGTAAACGCCGTTCTCATCGCGCTTCGCACCGTGGATATCCGTCTCAAATCCTGGATAGTGACGCCCTACCGAGCAAAGCATCAACAGAAAATCGAGCACGGCCCGGCTTTCCTCGGTAATCATCTCTCCCGGCATCAGGAGCGGTACACCCGGCGGGTAAGGCAGGATCATGTTGGCCGATACGCGCCCGACAAGATTTTCCAGCTCAACGGTTTCGACCTCCCCTTTCACCTGCCGCTGCCATGCTTTGTGTGGGGTAAGCTTCATTTCTGGCAAAACATCGAACGCCTGCAGCATCAGACGCGGCAGATCGTGCTGCCGAATAAGCCGATGGATCCCCTGAGCGAGATCCTGAATACGCATATTGCGATAGAAGTCAGGATCCTCAGCATAAAGATCCGGCAGCATGTTTTTCACCCGCAAGTTGAGATCATAAGCGCGCTTAAACTCCATCAGCCCGCGCAATAGCCCCATCGCCCGGGTTTTATCAATACCAATACTGAACAGGAACAGCAGGTTATAAGGACCCGTTTTTTCAACCACCACACCCCGTTCATCAAGAAATTTCGCCACCAGCGCGGCGGGGATCCCTTCGTCGCTCATCTTACCCTGCTCATCCATGCCCGGCGTCAGGATCGTGACTTTTACCGGGTCGAGGAACATATGGTCGCGATCAGCTTCGCGGAAACCATGCCAGTTTTCACCGGGTGAGACGGGCCAGCATGCTGCTTCATCAATCTCTTCCGGTTGCCAGATATCGAAGAACCAGCCGTCAGCTTCATCTTTAAGTCGCTGAACTTCTTTACGAAAATGCAGTGCTCGTTCAACCGAGCGGTTAATCAAACGCTTACCAGGATTACCGCGCAGCATTGCCGCTGCCGTTTCAATGGAGGCAACCAGCGGATAGCTCGGCGAGGTCGTGGTGTGCATCATAAAAGCTTCGTTAAACGTCTCTTCGTCGTACTCGCCTTTGATGTGAATAAGCGAAGCCTGGGAAAAGGCGGCCAGCATTTTGTGCGTCGACTGCGTTTCAAAAAACACTTTACCCGGCACGCGTTCACCGCTCATGCCGCTTTTACCCGCGTAAATCGGGTGGAAATTGGTGTAGGGTACCCACGCGGAATCAAAGTGGATCGAGGGTACGTCCAGCGTCTGTTTGATCCAGTTGGTGTTGTACAGCAAACCGTCATAGGTGGAATTGGTAATCACCGCATGGACAGGCCAGCTTGCGCCTGGAACAGTCCCAACCTTTGTTTCAATGGCTTCATGCGCAAACTCCCGGCGTGGAATACCGCCGAGGATACCGAGCGCGTTGCGTGTGGGTGACATCCAGAGCGGTACGACGTCGCTCATCATCAGCAAGTGCGCCAGCGATTTATGACAGTTCCGGTCAATCAGCAAGGTGCTACCAGCGGGGGCGGCGTACATCCCGACAATTTTGTTCGAGGTCGAGGTGCCATTGGTCACCATATAGCTTTGCTCAGCGCCGAACGTGCGGGCAATATACTCTTCAGCTTCCAGATGCGGGCCTGTATGGTCGAGCAGAGATCCCAGCTCAGTGACCGAAATCGACACGTCCGCTTTTAGCGTATTGCCACCAAAGAAATCATAGAACAGACAGCCCACCGGACTTTTTTGATACGCCGTTCCCGCCATATGTCCGGGCGTACAGAAGGTATATTTACCTTCTTTCACATAGGTAAACAACGCACGGGTAAACGGTGGCGTGATGTTATCGAGATATTCACGCGTGTACTGCTGAATACGGGTCGCAATATCGTCCGCGACGCCAAGCGAATATTCAAAGAACCACAGCGCCATACGCATATCATGGGCGCTGACATCCATCGTCGAGTGGGTATTGATAAACGCGTACAGCGGGAGATATTCGTTCAGCTTGTTGATATCGCTGCACAGCTCGAGGTCGTACTCATCCCAGTCGAAGATTACCCCGCAGATACGCGGGTTGTGCTCAATAAATTTCAGCAGATCGGCGCTATTGTGTGGCCAGATCAGCTGGTACCCGCGCGACTGCAGGGTTTGTTCCAGCTCCTTGATGGGCTCGTCTTTATAAAAGACGCCGTGCGGCCCCATAATGGCAATAATGTTCACGGTTTACCTCCTTGAAAAATATTAGCTAAGCATAGTTAAGGTAAACGGCAGGTATAAAAAAAGCCGCAACATTGTGCGGCTTTTCAGACAATTGTGAAGCTTATGCGTAACCGTAGGTCATCAGACGCTGATAACGACGGTTCAGCAAATCTTCTTTACTCAGCACGTCGAGGTCTGCCAGGTCTGCCAGCAGCTGTGCTTTCAGGGAAGCCGCCATCACTTCAGGCTTGCGATGCGCGCCACCCAGAGGTTCCGGGATAACGGTATCGATCAGCTTCAGCTCTTTCAGACGTGGAGCAATAATGCCCATCGCCTCTGCGGCCAGCGGCGCTTTGTCGGCGCTTTTCCACAGAATGGACGCACAGCCTTCCGGAGAGATAACGGAATAGGTGCTGTATTGCAGCATGTTAACTTTATCGCCAACGCCAATCGCCAGCGCACCACCGGAACCACCTTCACCGATAACGGTACAAATGACCGGCACGCTCAGGCGAGACATCTCACGCAGGTTGCGTGCGATAGCTTCAGACTGGCCACGTTCTTCCGCGCCCACACCCGGGTATGCGCCTGGCGTGTCGATAAAGGTGATGATTGGCATGTTGAAACGCTCAGCCATCTCCATCAAACGCAGAGCTTTACGGTAGCCTTCTGGTGCAGGCATACCAAAGTTACGACGGATTTTCTCTTTGGTTTCACGACCTTTCTGATGACCAATGATCATCACCGGGCGTCCATCCAGACGAGCAATACCACCGACGATGGCTTTATCGTCAGCGTATGCGCGATCGCCGGCCAGTTCGTCAAATTCATCAAACGCCAGGCGGACATAATCCAGGGTGTACGGACGCTGTGGGTGACGCGCCAGCTGGGCAATCTGCCATGCGCCGAGATCGGCAAAGATTTTGCGCGTCAGTTCTACGCTTTTTTCGCGCAGACGATGCACTTCTTCGTCGATGTTAATATCCAGTTTTTCATCCTGACGGCTTACCGCTGTCAGAGAATCGATTTTCGCTTCCAGCTCAGCAATCGGCTGTTCGAAATCAAGGAAATTCAGACTCATAGTATTCCTGTATTAGTCAAACTCCAGTTCCACCTGCTCCGAACCAATGAGGCCACGGAGATCGTTAAGTAAACGATCGCTCGGAGAGACACGCCACGTTGCACCAAAGCGCAACCGCGCACGTGCATCCGCCCTCTGATAGTAGAGATGTACTGGAATTGTCCCCGAGCGGTGGGGTTCCAGAGACTGACGGAGTCGGTTTAAAAGCTGGTCATCAATTTGCCTGTCCGTCAGCGAGATAGCAAGCCCGCGAGCATATTTTTCCCGGGCTTCGTCAATGTCCATCACTTCGCGGGCGGTCATTTTAAGCCCCCCGCTGAAGTCATCAAAGCTGACCTGTCCGCTGACGATAAGTATGCGGTCTTTTTCCAGCAATTGCTGGTATTTATCCAGCGCGTCGGTGAACAACATCACCTCCAGACGCCCGGAACGGTCATCCAGCGTACAGATGCCGATACGATTGCCGCGCTTGGTGACCATTACCCTTGCAGCAATCACGAGCCCCGCAGCCGTGGTGATTTTACCACGTTCTGTCGGATGCATGTCTTTCAGCCTGTAGCCTCCGACATAGCGCTCAATTTCTTTGATGTACTGGTTGATCGGGTGCCCCGTCAGGTACAAACCTAACGTTTCACGCTCACCATCCAGTACCACCTGTTCTGGCCACGGCAGGCAGCTGGCGTATGACTGCTCGATCTGCTCTGGCTCTTCTGCCAGCACACCGAACATATCCGCCTGGCCAATGGCTTCCGCTTTCGCATGTTGATCGGCTGCTTTCAGCGCATCGCCGAGCGAGTTCATCAGCGCGGCGCGGTGCGGCCCGAGCCTGTCGAACGCGCCAGACATGATCAGTTTTTCCAGCACGCGGCGGTTCAGTTTTTTGGTATCCGTACGGGCGCAAAGATCGAACAGCTCACGGAAATAACCACCGTTGTTACGGGCTTCGATGATCGCTTCGATCGGGCCTTCACCCACACCTTTGATCGCACCGATCCCGTAAACGATTTCTCCGTGTTCGTTAACGTGGAAATGGTACAAGCCAGAGTTGATATCCGGCGGCAGGATCTTCAGCCCCATACGCCAGCACTCATCCACCAGACCAACCACCTTCTCGGTGTTGTCCATATCGGCGGTCATAACCGCCGCCATAAACTCAGCCGGATAGTGCGCTTTCAGCCACAGCGTCTGGTACGAAACCAAAGCATAGGCGGCAGAGTGAGATTTGTTAAATCCGTACCCGGCGAATTTCTCCACCAGGTCGAAAATTTTCATCGCCAGTTCGCCGTCAACGCCGTTCTTTTTCGCCCCTTCTTCGAAGGTGCCACGCTGCTTGGCCATCTCTTCCGGCTTTTTCTTACCCATCGCACGACGCAGCATGTCCGCACCGCCAAGGGTATAACCAGAGAGCACCTGGGCAATCTGCATAACCTGTTCCTGGTACAGAATGATGCCGTAGGTCGGTTCCAGTACTGGTTTCAGGCTTTCATGCTGCCACTGAACGTCCGGGTAGGAAATCTCTTCGCGCCCGTGCTTGCGGTCGATAAAGTTATCTACCATCCCTGACTGGAGGGGTCCCGGACGGAACAGCGCCACCAGTGCGATCATATCTTCGAAACAGTCAGGTTGCAGACGTTTAATCAGGTCTTTCATGCCGCGGGATTCAAGCTGGAAGACCGCGGTGGTCTCCGAGCGCTGCAGCATGTCGAAACTTTTCTTGTCATCCAGCGGGATAGCGGCAATATCCAGCGGCGGCTCGCTGTTCTTCTCACGGCGGGCGTTGATCATCTCCAGCGCCCAGTTGATGATGGTCAGAGTACGCAGACCGAGGAAGTCGAACTTCACCAGCCCGGCGTATTCCACATCGTTCTTGTCAAACTGGGTAACCGGATGCTGACCTGCTTCATCACAGTAAAGCGGCGCAAAATCGGTAATTTTGGTTGGAGCGATAACCACCCCACCCGCATGTTTCCCGGCGTTACGCGTGACCCCTTCCAGCTTACGCGCCATGTCGATCAGCGCTTTGACTTCTTCGTCAGCTTCGTAAATTTCCGGCAGTTGCGGCTCGGCTTCGAACGCTTTCGCCAGCGTCATGCCCGGATCGGGCGGGACCAGTTTCGAGATACGATCAACAAAGCCGTACGGATGTCCCAGCACGCGGCCTACGTCGCGGATAACCGCTTTTGCCGCCATCGTACCGAAAGTAATAATCTGCGATACCGCATCACGACCGTACATATCCGCCACGTGTTCGATAACCTGGTCACGTTTCTCCATGCAGAAGTCGACGTCGAAGTCGGGCATGGAGACACGTTCCGGGTTAAGGAAACGTTCGAACAGCAGGTCGAATTCCAGCGGATCGAGGTCGGTAATTTTGAGCGCGTAAGCAACCAGTGAACCCGCACCGGAACCACGTCCCGGACCTACCGGCACGCCGTTATCCTTCGACCACTGGATAAACTCCATAACGATCAGGAAGTAGCCCGGGAAGCCCATCTGGTTGATCACCTGGAGTTCTATATCCAGGCGTTCGTCATATTCAGGACGACGTTTTTTGCGTTCTTCTTCATCCGGGAACAGGAATTCCAGACGCTCTTCCAGACCCTCTTTGGATTTCACGACCAGGAAATCTTCCGTGGTCATATCTCCCGTCGGGAACTGCGGAAGGAAGTATTCTCCGAGGCGCACGGTAACGTTGCAGCGTTTTGCTATCTCGACGCTATTTTCCAGCGCTTCCGGAATATCGGAGAAGAGTTCGCACATTTCCTCTTCGCTGCGCATATATTGCTGCGAAGAGTAATTACGTGGACGCTTTGGATCGTCGAGGGTGAAGCCATCGTGGATAGCGACGCGTATTTCGTGCGCGTCAAAATCACCAGACTCCAGGAAACGCACGTCATTCGTTGCCACCACGGGCAAGCCACGCTCTTCAGCCAACGCGACAGCAGCGTGCAGATAATTCTCTTCGTCAGGGCGGCCAGTACGAATCAACTCCAGATAATAGCGATCCGGGAAGTACTCTTCATAAAACGAGACGCACTGTTCCACCAATGCACTGTTGCCACGCAGCAGGCATTTACCGACATCACCCATACGGCCGCCAGAGATCAGCAGCAGCCCTTCATTTAGCTCAGCCAGCCAGTCGCGATCGATCCACGGCCCCAGCGCGCCATAGCCGCGTTGATAGGCTTTTGAGATAAGCAGTGTGAGGTTTTGATATCCCGTGTTGTTCATCGCTAACACGGAGATTTGCGTCATTTCATCGCCGATGAGATCGCTCTGCACATGAAAATCTGCACCGACGATAGGCTTCATCCCCGCGCCATGCGCCGTTCCGTAGAACTTCACCAGGCCACACAGGTTGGTAAAATCGGTGATCGCCAGTGCAGGCATGCCAAGAGAGGCCGCCTTTTTAACCAGCGGTCCGGTCTTCGCCAGCCCATCGATCATGGAGTAGTCACTATGCACCCGCAGGTGTACGAAACGTGGTTCAGCCATCTTCAGATTCCGCGTTACTTAATTGCTTGCGTATTGATTCAGGACACCAGTCCCAGCGCGCGTTTCACCGGGCCAAAGCTGCGCCGGTGATGTTCGGTTGCGCCATGTTCAGCCAGCTTTTCCAGATGGAAAGCTGTTGGATACCCCTTGTGCTGGGCGAAACCATACTGAGGGTAAGTGAGATCCAGCGCGGCCATTTCGGCATCGCGTGTCACTTTGGCAATAATAGAAGCGGCACTGATTTCAGCAACGCGACTATCGCCTTTGACCACGGCCATCGAAGGCATAGGCAATGACGGACAGCGGTTACCGTCAATCAGGACGTATTCCGGGGGTATTTTCAGACCCGCCACCGCACGCTGCATCGCCAGCATCGTGGCATGCAAAATATTCAGCTCGTCGATTTCATGCGGTTCAGCGCGCCCCAGGCTCCAGGCCAGCGCCTTCTCCTGAATCTCACTAAACAGCGCCAGTCGACGCTTTTCGGACAATTTTTTAGAGTCGTTCAGCCCAATAATCGGGCGGGTCGGATCGAGGATCACCGCTGCGGTAACTACTGCCCCGACTAACGGACCACGCCCCACTTCATCCACACCTGCCACAAGATGGGTGTGAGGATAAACAAATTCCATCATTTTGCTAACTCCAGCACCGCATCAGCCGCTTGCTCATCGGCATTACAGCGGATCTGCTGATGCAGTTCACGGAACGTATCATGCATCTGGTGGCTGGTCTTGCCGTCGGCAAGCAGCGGCAGCAGAGCATCGGCAAGCGCCTGCGGTTGGCACTCATCCTGCAACAGCTCTTTCACCAGCTCGCGCCCGGCAAGCAGGTTTGGCAGGGAGACATAATCCGTTTTCACCAGACGTTTTGCCAGCCAGAAGGTGAACGGCTTCATGCGATAGCCGACCACCATCGGGCATTTCGCCAGCATACATTCCAGCGCCGCCGTGCCGGAGGCCAGCAGCGCGGCATCGCTCGCGTACATCGCTTCCCGCCCTTTCCCGTCCAGAAGACGAACGTGAAGATCCGGGGCGACTTCCGCTTTGATGCGCTCAAACTGCTCGCGGCGTTTGGCATTCACCAGCGGAACAACCACTTCAAGGTCGGGATAGGTCTGGCGAAGAATTTGCGCTGTTTTGAGGAAATCGGCGCTCAGCATCTCAACTTCTGCGCCACGGCTGCCTGGCAGCAATGCCAGACAGTGCGCATCGTGCGGGATGCCGAGCACGTCGCGCGCCGCGTTTTTATCCGGATCCAATGGCATCGCATCCGCCATGGTATGACCGATAAAACGGCACGGAACATTAAATCTGTCGTAAAACGCTTTTTCGAAAGGCAGGAAAGCCAGCACCAGGTTGGTGGACCGTCCGATTTTGAAAACGCGTTTCTGTCGCCACGCCCAGACGGACGGACTGACGTAATGAATGGTTTTTATGCCCTGCTTTTTCAAATTCCCTTCGAGGGTAATGTTGAAATCAGGTGCATCGATACCGACAAACACATCGGGTTTCAGTTCGGTAAAGCGGCGAGTAAGATCGGCACGAATATGCAGTAAACGGCGTAGCCGCCCCAGCACCTCAACGATGCCCATCACAGCCAGCTCTTCCATTTCATACCAGGCTTCACAGCCTTCGGCCTGCATCAGCGGGCCAGCAACGCCAACAAATCGTGCATTGGGTACACGCGCCTTAAGCGCACGGATAAGACCTGCACCAAGAATATCGCCGGAGGTTTCTCCGGCGACCAGGGCTATCGTAAGCGGACGACTGTCGACCATTAACGAATCAGACCCCTTGTTGAACGGTCAAAGAATTCCATGAACGCGTTCACCTCCGGGTACTTATTCGCCAGCTCGGCAATTTCCGGCTTCGCCTCTTCCAGCGTTTTGCCGCTACGGTACAGCAGTTTGTACGCGTTGCGGATGGCAGTAATCGCTTCGCGGCTAAAGCCACGACGCTTGAGGCCTTCGATGTTCACGCCAAACGGCGTGGCATGGTTGCCCTGCGCAATCACATACGGTGGGACGTCCTGCGCCACACCGGAGCATCCGCCGACCATCACGTGTGCACCAATAATGCAGAACTGATGGACTGCGGTCATGCCGCCAATAATTGCGAAGTCATCAACCGATACGTGTCCTGCCAGCGTTGCGTTGTTGGCAAGAATACAGCGGTCACCCACGGTACAGTCGTGCGCGATATGCGCATTAACCATAAACAGGTTATCGCTGCCCACCTTCGTCAACCCACCACCCTGTACTGTTCCACGATGAATGGTGACGCTTTCGCGAATACGGTTACGATCGCCAATTTCCAGACGGGTCGACTCACCAGCATATTTAAGATCCTGGTTAACTTCGCCGATGGAGGCGAACTGATAGATCTCGTTATTGCAGCCAATGGTCGTGTGACCATTCACGACAACGTGAGATTTCAGTACTGTACCCTCACCAATTTCGACATGGGGTCCAACAATACAAAACGGGCCAATGTGGACGTTAGCGCCAATGATGGCACCGGTTTCCACAATCGCGGTAGGATGAATAAAGGCGGATTTATCAATCACGTATCAGGACTCCCGGCTACGAGCACACATCATCGTCGCTTCGCAAACAACTTTGCCGTCAACCAGCGCTACGCCTTTGAAGCGAGTCAGGCCACGACGCGTTTTTTCAAAAGTGACTTCCATGATCATCTGATCACCAGGCACGACAGGGCGCTTAAAGCGCGCTTCATCAATACCCGCGAAGTAATACAACTCACCAGGCTCCAGTTTGCCAACGCTTTTAAACGCCAGAATACCGGTAGCCTGAGCCATCGCTTCCAGAATCAACACACCCGGGAAGATAGGCTTACCAGGGAAGTGCCCCTGGAAGAACGGCTCGTTCACGGAAACATTTTTCACTGCGCGCAGAAAACGACCTTCTTCAAAATCCAGCACACGGTCTACCAGCAGAAACGGGTAGCGGTGCGGCAGAAGTTCTAAAATCTCTTCAATATGCAGAGTATGAGTGTCAGTAGTCAAAATACTCTTCCTGTCAAAATGTACTGATAACAATAATAACACGGCCTGCCGGTTTATTAGAAAGCCGACAGGCCGGGAAAAATAGCGTTAAACGGATGACGTTTAGTCTTGTTGATCGATCTTGCGCTCAAGAGACTTGAGACGCTTGCTCATATCATCAATGTTCATCACCAGAGCTGCTGTTTTACGCCATACCTTGTTGGGTTGCAGCGGGATGCCGGAGGAATAGACGCCAGGTTCAGTGATAGGGCGCATTACCATGCCCATTCCCGTCACTGTGACTTTGTCGCATATTTCCATATGGCCATTAATCACGCTCGCGCCGCCAATCATGCAGTAACGGCCAATTTTCAGGCTGCCAGCCATGATGACGCCCCCCGCTACCGCGGTATTGTCGCCAATCACAACGTTATGCGCAATCTGGCACTGGTTATCAATGATAACACCATTGCCAATGATCGTGTCGTCAAGCGCGCCACGGTCAATAGTGGTACAGGCCCCGATCTCCACACGATCGCCAATGATCACGCGACCAAGCTGTGGGATTTTAACCCAATTACCACGATCGTTAGCGTAACCAAAGCCATCCGAACCAATCACTGTACTGGACTGGACGAGGCAATTTTCGCCAATTTCAACTTCATGGTAAATGGACACATTGGCCCATAAACGGGTCCCGGCGCCGATTTTCGTATTTTTCCCAACGAAGCAACCCGGTCCGATAACGACGTTATCGCCCAACACTACGCCAGACTCGATAACGGCATTCGCACCAACCGCTACGTTGTTACCCAACTGAGCCGTCGGATCAATCGCTGCACTGGCAGCAATGTTCTGGGCCGGCTGCGGCGTGGTATCAAGAATTTGAGCCATGCGTGCATACGTCAGGTAGGGATTTTTCACTACCAGTGCAGCGCTAGTGGCAAACGGAAGATCGTCCTGCGTCAGAACAACAGCTGACGCCTGGCATTGAGCCAGTTGTTCACGGTACTTAGGGCTTACCATGAAGGTAATCGTGCCAGCTTTAGCAGATTGCATGGACGCAACAGCGGTGATGACGATATCGCCATCACCGTGTAATTCTGCATCCAACTGCTGAGCTAAATCAGCCAGTCGAATTGAAGGCATTACTTATTTAACCTGTTTCAGAACATCAGCGGTGATGTCTTTAACATCTTTGCTGTTGAAAGCGACGGCGTTCGCATCAACAACCAGATCGATGCTCTGATCGGCAGCCACTGCTTTAACAGCAGTCTGAATGCGAGTCACCAGCTTGCCACGTTCTTCGTTAGAACGACGCTGACGATCCTGCTCGAAAGCCTGCGCTTTCTGAGAGAACGCCTGGCGCTGAGCCATTACGTCTTTTTCCAGCTTGCTGCGATCGCTTGCTTTCATGGTAGAACCATCACGCTGCAGACGCTGCATTTTGGACTGAAGATCGTTTTCCATACCCTGCAGTTCGCTTGCACGGCCTTTGAATTCGTTTTCCAGAGTCGCAGAAACGCCAGTTTTCTGTGCAACCTGCTGGAACAAATTACCCATGTTGACGATTGCAATTTTGTCTGCTGCCTGAGCAGAAGTTGCCATCGCTAAACCGAGACCTGCAGCTAATAACCACTTTTTCACAATTAACTCCTTACCATCCCATTGGCACCAGAAGGTACCGTTCTTTGCGTGGCAAGGCGACCGTGTTACCGATCGCCAGTTGTCAGCGCTACACTGCCAACGCATTCCTTTGCAGCGGATTATTACCAGGTTTTACCAATGTTAAACTGGAATTGCTCCGACTTATCTCCATCATATTTCTTAAACGGCTGGGCGTAAGAGAAGACCAACGGCCCCAGCGGTGACATCCATTGTAATGCGATACCGGCAGACATGCGAATATTGCTCGGATCGCTGTAGTCAGGAATACCTTCCGCTCGCATCTGGGCAGTATTCTGCCAGTTGGTATCCCACACAGTACCGGCATCCCAGAAGAAGGACGTACGGACTGAGTTCGCATATTTATCACTGATAAACGGCGTTGGTGTGATGAACTCCAGGCTGGCAACGGCCATGGCGTTACCGCCCACAGCATCATTGGAGCTACAAACGTCGGAAGTCGAAGACTTATCACAGTTATCTTTGTCGTTTCCGCCGTAGTAGACCGCTTTCGGACCAATGTTGTTGGACTGGAAGCCACGAACGGTGCTGGAACCACCGGCATAGAAGTTTTCATAGAATGGCAGTTCCTTGCCACCCAGACCATCACCATAGCCCCAACGGGTACGACCCAGAACCACCCACTTGTGGTCGTCATCAATTGGGAAGTAAGACGCGGTATCCAGCGTGACCTTATAGAACTCGTTATCGGAACCCGGTACGGTAACTTTACCGTTCAGGTTGACACGAGAACCTTCCGTCGGGAAGTAACCGCGGTCAAGACGGTTATAGGTCCAGCCGTAGTTAAAGGTGAAGTCATCTGCTGCAAAGCCGTTGTCATGACCATTTTTACTGGTTGACTGACCGATAGAGTCCAGGTAACGCCACATCGCTACCTGCGGTTGCATGTTGGACAGGTCGTTATGCACGTAACCTAAGCCCGCACGCAGCGTGTTGTATTCGTTAACCGGGAAACCAAGCGTACCGTCTACACCGTAACTCTTGTTGGTGTAAGAGGACAGGTCCGCGTCGTCAGCTTTAAAGTCGTTATAGAAGATACGACCGCCCAGACTCACACCGTCTACGGTGAAGTATGGGTTAGTGACAGAGAACTCAGAATAGGTCTGGTAGTCGTTTTTAGTACCATTGATACCAACAGAGTAACCCGTACCCAGCCAGTTATCCTGCTGTACCCCGACCTGGAAGCTCACGCCGCTTTCAGTACCGTAACCCACACCGAAGTTGAAGCTGCCGGTGTTACGCTCTTTCACTTTATAGACGACATCAACCTGATCCGGACTGCCTGGTACGCGCTGGGTATCCGTATCTACGGTTTCAAAATAACCCAGACGGTTCAGACGCTCTTTCCCCTGGTCAACGAGATCGCTACCCAACCATGCGCCTTCCATCTGACGCATTTCGCGGCGCAGAACGGAATCTTTAGAGGTGTCGTTACCAACGAAGCGGATCTTACGCACGTAGAAACGGTTACCCGCATCAACATTCACGTGCAGCTTAACGGTTTTATCCGCGTCGTTAATTTCCGGCTGTGTTTGTACGCGAGGATAGGCATAACCATAGCGGCCGAGCAGCTTCTTAATGCTGTCTTCCATTTTGGTCACTTTAGAACCACTGTACAGATCGCCTGGCTGAATTTTGGTCAGCGATTCGATCTCAGCAGAATGCCCCGCCAGGTTGCCACTTACTTCAACACCAGAAAGCTTATACTGATCGCCTTCAGTGATGTTAATCGTAATGTAGATCCCTTTCTTGTCCGGCGTCAGACTGACCTGGGTCGAGTCAATGTTGAAACGGGCATAACCACGATCCAGATAGTAGCTGCGCAGGGTCTCAAGGTCGCCCGCCAGTTTCTGTTTCTGGTATTTACGATCGCCCACCACGTTCCACCACGGCACTTCATCGCGCAGTTGGAAGGTCGAGATCAGTTCGTCGGTGCTAAACGCGTGGTTGCCGACAATGTTGATCTGTTGGATCTTCGCAGAAACACCTTCCTGGAAGACCAACTTCAGGTCAACACGGTTACGTGGCAGAGGTGTTACCACTGCTTTCACGCTGGCACTGTATTTACCCACGCTGTAGTAGAAGTCTTCCAGACCTTTCTCAATGTCTGAAAGGGTTGTGCGGTCCAGAGACTCGCCCACACGAACACCCGATGCTTCAAGGTTTTGCTTGAGCATGTCATCTTTCACCGACTTGTTACCGGAGAAAGTGATACTGGCAATCGTTGGACGTTCTTTTACCTGTACCAGCAGCGTATCACCATCGCGCAGGACGCGGACATCCTCGAAGTTGCCGGTGGCAAACAGAGCACGGATGGTGTTACTGATATCATCATCATTGACCGTATCGCCGGGGCGTACAGGCATACTGAGGAGGGCCGCACCAACGGCGACACGCTGGAGGCCTTCGAAATGAATGTCTTTCACTACGAACCCGTCAGCACCGTATACGGTGGCGCTGCTAAACAGCAGCGACGCTATGAGCAACTTTTTCATCGCCATCGTTATTATGCGTTCTTCCTAACACTCTCTTACAACCGAGAGAAATCATTGAAAAGTGCAAGCCCCATTAACAGCACCAGCAAAATCGAGCCAATGCGATAACTAAAGTCTTGAACTCGCTCGGATACCGGTCCGCCTTTTAGCTTTTCAATCGCTAAAAACAGCAGATGACCCCCGTCTAAAACGGGAAGCGGGAACAGGTTGATTATCCCAAGGTTCACGCTAATCAGCGCGAGGAACATGAGATAGTAAATCACCCCGAATTCCGCTGACATCCCAGCCCCCTGAGCAATCGAAATTGGCCCACTGAGGTTGTTCAGTTTCACATCACCGGTTATCAATTTCCCCAACATGTTGACCGTCAGCTTCATCAGTTGCCATGTTTTATCCGTGGCTTCAAGGATGGCGCTGAACGGCCCATACTGGCGTATTGTCTTGTACTCATCTGGCAGCGGGATCACTTTTGGCACAACGCCTGCAAACCCTTCTGCCTTTTTGCCGACCGACTTCGTATCCGGGATCAGCGTCAGCGAAAGCGGACTACCTTTCCTCTCAACTTCCAGTGCGAGGGACGTTCCCGGATTATCGCGCACCAGAGTAACAAAGGTCATCCACTCTGTTAATGGTTGACCATCGACTTTAACGATCCTGTCGCCCGCTTGCAAACCCGCTTTGCTCGCCGCCGAATTTGCCTGTACTTCGGCTAACACCGGCTCAATCTGAGCGCCACGTGGACGAATGCCCAGTGCAGCGACGGGATCTTCTTTGTCTGGCTCGAAACGCCAGTGACGTAAATCGAGCACTTTGTCCTGACGCGTGTCGGAACCAAACGGTGATACGCTGATGGTTGTCTGCTGATCACCAATTTTGGCTACCAGTTGCAGTCGCACGGCATCCCAATCAGGGGTTTCGATGCCATCAATCGCTTTAAGTTCCATCCCTGACGTAATTTGCGCACTCGCCGCGATGGAATTGGGGGCAATTTCACCTACCACAGGGCGCACGCCGGGGACGCCAATGATAAACACCAGCCAGTAAGCGAAAATAGCAAAGATGAAGTTGGCTACCGGTCCGGCAGCGATGATGGCGGCGCGTTGTCCAACCGTTTTGTTGTTGAATGCGCTGTGTCGTAATTCAGGTGCGACAGGCTCAACGCGCTCGTCGAGCATTTTAACGTAGCCGCCCAGCGGGATAAGGGCGATGACAAATTCCGTACCGTGACGGTCGGTGCGCGTCCAGAGTGATTTACCGAAACCGATGGAAAATCGCTCTACCCGCACACCACAACGGCGAGCAACCCAGAAATGGCCAAATTCATGCACGGTAATCAGTACACCCAGTGCAACAATGAACGCCGCCAGATTCCAGAGAATGCTCAGCATAAAACCTTCCGTTAAATCGTCCCAAATACCAGTAAAAGCAAGCAAGCAAATACCGGAACAGCCGCTGTCAGGCTATCAATGCGATCCAGTATACCGCCATGCCCTGGAATCAGGTGTCCGCTGTCCTTAATCCCTGCTTCACGCTTAAACATACTCTCGGTTAAATCACCGAGCACTGAGGCAAGCGCAGCAAAAATCGAGCACACCAGCAGTATTGACGGTGCCACTTCCAGATTCGCCCAGACGCCGTAGCCCCAGGAGATAATCGCTGCCGTAAACAAGCCACCGATGAAGCCTTGCCAGGTTTTACCCGGGGAAACCTTCGGAGCCAGTTTATGTTTGCCAAACAGTTTACCAAACATATAGGCCCCGGAGTCAGCCCCCCAAACGAGAATCATCACATAAAGCAGCCAGATCGCGCCGCTGTAGTGGTTTTCGTCATAGTGCCAGGCACGCAGTGCGACCATACCCCAGAAAAATGGAACAATCGTGAGCAAACCAAAAATAAGCCGCAGCACTTTTGAATTACGCCAGATTGCCGCAGAGCCGGGGTAGAAAAGCACCAGCAGCAGAGCAGCAACCCACCAGGCCAGCGATACCCACAGGGAACCAGCAACCAGCGGTTGATGAATATCATGATGATATTCAGGCAACGTAAACAGCATTATGGCCAGGATAAAGCCACAGAGTACCGCAAGCCATACTCGCTGACTGCGTGAGGTAAAGCCGCTAAACTGTCCCCATTCCCACGCGGCGAGCATACAGACCACCAGCGTAACAATAGCGAATCCCACTGGGGGCAGTAAAAACAGCGCCGCAATGACAATGGGTATTAATACAAAAGCGGAAATCAGGCGATACTTCAGCAAAAGCTACCCCCATCAGGCTTTGTCGCCACCAGGCTCGGTGCCGCCGAAACGACGCTCTCGATTGGCAAAGGCATGCAGCGCACCTTCAAAGTCTTGTTCATCAAAATCGGGCCAAAGAACATCCGTAAAGTAAAGTTCGGCATAGGCAATTTGCCATATCAAAAAGTTACTTATGCGATGTTCCCCCCCTGTCCTAATTACCAAATCCACAGGTGCCTGTTCATTCATGCAGATTTGCTTGTTCAGCGCCTCTTCATCAATTTGGTCGGGTCTCAACAGCCCTTCCTGAACCTGTTCGGCAAGATGCCGAACGCCCTGGATAATATCCCAGCGTCCGCCGTAATTCGCCGCAATATTGAGCGTCAGACCCGTATTATTCTCAGTCAGCGCTTCTGCTTTACGAATCCGTTCCTGCAAACGTGAGTTAAAACGACTGGTATCGCCAATGATACGCAGGCGGACGTTGTGGCGGTGCAGGCTTTTTACTTCGCTGTCGAGCGCCCACACAAACAATTCCATCAACGCGGTCACTTCCTGCGGAGGTCGATTCCAGTTTTCACTGCTAAAAGCATAGAGCGTTAACGCATCAATGCCGTTATTGGCGGCAAAAGAAACGGCGCGGCGAACAGATTTCGCCCCAGCTTTATGCCCAAAGGCTCGTATCTTGCCTTGTCTTTTCGCCCAGCGGCCGTTGCCATCCATAATGATTGCTACATGACGACAGCCATGAGCTGGCAAGTTTTCGCTTATTGGTTGATTCGCAGACAACATAACGCGTTTTTTGTCCCTGAAAAGGATTTAACGGTACTCAGGAATACTGAAGCCTATACATAAAAAAGCCGTGTCAAACCACGGCTTACCTGACCACATTAAGTCAAATACCTGCGATCAGGTGGCGCAGACTATATCACTGAAGCCCAACGCTAACAAATAGCACGACGACTAGTGCTTGCTTTATCACCAGCTTGCGGGACGTGTCACTTGTTTACGCGCAATATCACGAGCCGCTGTATCTACCGCCAGCACCTCGTCCACACTTTGTGGTTCACGCAAATCCATCATTTCCAGTACCGATAAATTCAACGCTGCAATATCGGTAAAACGGATCTGCTGATTCAAAAATGCTTCAACGGTAATTTCATTAGCTGCATTCAGTGCCGTCGTCGCCGCCTGCCCCTGGTCAAAGGCATGCATCGCAAGCTTCAGACACGGATAGCGATCGTAATCTGGTTCGCTAAATGTCAGAGAACTTAACTTGCAGAAATCAAGCGGCTTCACGCCAGATTTCACTCGATTTGGCCACGCCATGGAATGGGCAATTGGCGTACGCATATCCGGCTCGCCCAACTGTGCCAGCACACTGCCATCCTGATAGCGCACCATCGAGTGAATCACCGATTGCGGGTGGATCAGTACTTCCATCTGTTTCGCTGACGCATTAAACAGCCAGCGCGCTTCAATGTATTCCAGACCTTTATTCATCATGGTGGCAGAATCAACGGAGATTTTACGCCCCATTGACCAGTTCGGATGACGGCACGCCTGATCCGGCGTCATTGCGCTCAGTTCAGACAGTGGCGTTTCGCGGAACGGGCCACCAGACCCGGTAAGCAGAATAGACACCACACCATTCTGCTCAAGGTCAGCGTACCCCAGGTTCTGTTGAAAAGGTTGCGGTAAACTCTGAAAAATCGCGTTGTGCTCGCTATCGACCGGTAAAAGACGCGCCCCGCGCTGCTTCACCGCATCCATAAACAGGCGTCCACAGGTAACCAGAGACTCTTTATTGGCTAGCAGAACATCCTTACCGGCATCAATTGCGGCAAGTGTTGGCAACAGCCCAGCCGCCCCGACGATGGCCGCCATAACCTGGTCAACCTCATCCAGCGCAGCCATCTCACAAGCTGCCTGTTGTCCACTCAGAACCTCAGTTCGACAGCCCTTTTCACGCAGTTGCACTTTCAGCAGACGCGCACTCTCTTCGTCATCCATCACCGCATAGCGGGGTGAAAACTCCAGGCACTGCTCGACCATTCGCTGCACATTCTTACCGGCCACCAGCGCTGTCACGGTGTAAAGTTCAGGATTATGGCGAACGACGTCGAGAGTACTGCAACCGATAGAGCCGGTTGAGCCGAGGAGTGTTAAATGCTTCATGAGATGCCCGAAAAAAGTTAGACCAGATAAAAGCAAAACGCCGCCAGCAAGACCCGAAGTCCCTCTGAACGGCGTTTATCAGTGTACGACAGAAATCAGAACTGCATCAGTTCCGCTTCTTTATCTGCCAGCGCCGCATCAATTTTCTTGATGGCAGCATCAGTCATTTTCTGAACATCGTCCTGTGAACGACGATCGTCATCTTCACTGATCTCTTTTTCTTTCAGCAGCGCTTTGACTTTATCGTTCGCGTCGCGACGTACGTTACGAACGGAAACGCGACCCTGCTCAGCTTCGCCACGAACGACTTTGATCAGGTCTTTACGACGCTCTTCCGTCAGCGGAGGAAGTGGAACGCGGATATCAGCGCCCGCAGAGCTTGGGTTCAGACCGAGGTCAGACGCCATGATCGCTTTCTCAACGGCCGGGCCCATAGAACGATCGAATACGTTGATTTTCAGCGTACGGGTATCTTCAACCGTCACGCTTGCCAGCTGACGCAGAGGGGTTGGCGTACCGTAGTATTCTACGATGATGCCATCCAGCAGGCTTGGGGAAGCACGGCCAGTACGGATTTTGCTGATTTGGGTTTTGAACGCTTCTACGCATTTTTCCATGCGTACTTCAGCATCTTTTCTGATGTCGTTAATCACGTTACGAATCCTTGAAAACTTGTCTCAGGCAGACTATCCGCCAGCACAGCGCTACAGGTGTGCTAAGTATAGTCGCGTTTAATTCATGACAACGCCAAAGGCGCGCCCGGGTAAGATACCACTACAAAATAAAGCGGAATCTTACCTGTATTTAGCGTCAACGGAAATTATTCCGTGATCAAAGTGCCTTCTTTTTCACCCATGACCACGCGACGCAGTGCGCCTGGCTTGTTCATGTTGAAGACACGGATCGGCAGTTTGTGGTCGCGAGCCAGCGTGAAGGCGGCAAGATCCATCACTTTCAGCTCTTTATCCAGCACTTCGCTGTAGCTCAGCTGATCGTACATGGTGGCAGAAGGATCTTTTGCCGGGTCGGCAGTAAACACGCCGTCTACTTTGGTCGCTTTCAGTACCACATCGGCTTCGATCTCGATACCGCGCAGGCAGGCAGCGGAATCGGTTGTAAAGAACGGGTTACCCGTACCGGCGGAGAGGATCACCACGCGGTTGTTGCGCAGCAGGCTAATCGCTTCTGCCCAGCTGTAATTATCGCATACGCCATTCAGTGGAATCGCAGACATCAGGCGGGCATTCACATAGGCGCGATGCAGTGCATCACGCATTGCCAGGCCATTCATGACGGTTGCCAGCATACCCATGTGGTCGCCCACAACGCGGTTCATCCCCGCTTTCGCCAGACCAGCACCACGGAAAAGGTTGCCACCGCCAATGACCACGCCAACCTGGATACCCAGTTCGACCAGTTCTTTGATTTCCTGTGCCATGCGATCAAGGATGCTTGCGTCAATACCGAAGCCTTCCGATCCCTGCAGCGCTTCGCCACTCAGCTTAAGCAGAATGCGTTTGTACACGGGTTTTGCATTGGTAGCCATGTTTCTTTCCTGAGACTGTCAACGATTAAGATGGGGGTTAATTCTGGCGACATGATATGCCGCAAATCAGCACAGCGATACTGGAGCCTGTCTGATTTCCTGTGACGGGTGACAAAAAGAAGCCGCCCTCAGGCGGCTCCTTTTCAATCATTAAGACTGCTTGGACATTGCAGCAACTTCTGCTGCGAAGTCAGTCTCAACTTTCTCGATGCCTTCGCCCACTTCGAAGCGGATGAAGCCAGTTACGTCAGCGTTGTGCTCTTTCAGCAGCTGAGCAACAGACTTGCTTGGATCCATTACGAATGGCTGGCCAGTCAGAGAAACTTCGCCGGTGAATTTCTTCATGCGGCCTTCAACCATTTTCTCTGCGATTTCTTTTGGTTTACCAGACTGCATCGCGATGTCCAGCTGAACCTGGTACTCTTTCTCTACCACTTCAGCAGACACGTCTTCTGGCTTAACGAATTCTGGTTTGCTTGCAGCGATGTGCATAGCCAGCTGTTTAACCAGCTCTTCGTCAGCACCTTTAGCAGCAACCAGAACGCCGATACGCGCACCGTGCTGGTAAGAGCCCAGAACGTCACCTTCCAGAGAAGCAACACGACGGATGTTGATGTTCTCACCGATTTTAGCAACCAGCGCAACACGTTCTTCTTCGAACTGTGCTTTCAGAACTTCAACGTCAGTGATTTTGCCAGCAACTGCAGCGTCCAGAACTTTGTTAGCAAATGCCTGGAAACCACCATCTTTAGCAACGAAGTCAGTCTGGCAGTTAACTTCCAGAATGATGCCGTAGGTGCCGTCGATTTTAGTGATGATCACGCCGTCAGCAGCAACGTTGCCTGCTTTTTTAGCTGCTTTGATCGCACCGGATTTACGCATGTTTTCGATTGCCAGCTCGATGTCGCCGTTCGCTTCAGTCAGCGCTTTTTTGCAATCCATCATGCCTGCGCCAGTACGCTCGCGCAGCTCTTTTACCAGGGATGCGGTAATTTCAGCCATTCTTAAATCCTCGGGAGATGTGAACTGCCCGGCCTGCGGCCAAACAGTGTAAATTGAAAAAAGGGGCCGATAATGGGCCCCTATTCATACACGGTACTAATAAGGGGTGAAACCTTATTATTCAGCTTCTACGAAGCTTTCTTCCGCCTGAGAAGCCAGATCCTGGGAACGGCCTTCACGAACGGTAGCAGCTACAGCGCTCAGGTACAGGCTAACAGCACGGATTGCGTCGTCGTTACCCGGGATAACGAAGTCAACACCGTCCGGATCGGAGTTGGTATCAACGATAGCGAATACCGGGATACCCAGGTTGTTAGCTTCTTTGATTGCGATGTGCTCGTGGTCTGCATCGATTACGAACAGCGCGTCTGGCAGGCCGCCCATATCTTTGATACCGCCCAGGCTGTTTTCCAGCTTGTCCAGCTCACGAGTGCGCATCAGCGCTTCTTTCTTAGTCAGCTTGTCGAAAGTACCGTCCTGAGACTGGGTTTCCAGATCTTTCAGGCGTTTGATTGACTGACGAACAGTTTTCCAGTTAGTCAGCATGCCGCCCAACCAGCGATGGTTCACGAAGAACTGGTCGCAGCTGTTAGCAGCATCTTTCACAGCTTCGCTTGCAGCGCGCTTAGTACCAACGAACAGAATCTTACCTTTACGGGAAGAGATCTTGTTCAGCTCAGCCAGGGCTTCGTTGAACATTGGTACAGTTTTCTCAAGGTTGATGATGTGAACTTTGTTACGTGCGCCGAAGATGAAAGGCTTCATTTTCGGGTTCCAGTAACGGGTCTGGTGACCAAAGTGAACACCAGCCTTGAGCATGTCGCGCATGGAAACAGTTGCCATGTTTAAAACCTCTATATTGAAAGTTGGGGTTATGCCTCCACGTATCCCATATTACCGACCCCGAAGGGCACCCCGGAATATGTGCCGATACGTGTGTGTTGTTACACAAAGTGAGATTTGTCGCTTCCGTCCAGCTTGTGTATCTGAGATGGATCGGAAGTCCGGCGCGCTTTATACCACAAAACACGACCAGAAACCAACAGTTGTTGGCGGAGTGTGCTGTTAATGATTCTCAATTTGGCACGAGGTGTGCCTGACTGATACCATTGGCGACACTTAGACTAGTATTGTCGAAAAAAATCGACACCGATGGACAGATTACATGGCTATCTCTATTAAGACACCTGAAGAAATTGAAAAGATGCGCGTCGCCGGTCGTCTGGCCGCGGAAGTGCTGGAAATGATCGAGCCGTTCGTGAAGCCGGGCGTCAGCACCGGTGAACTGGACCGCATCTGTAACGACTATATTGTGAACGAGCAGCACGCGGTATCTGCGTGCCTCGGCTACCACGGTTTCCCGAAATCCGTCTGCATTTCTATTAATGAAGTGGTTTGCCACGGTATTCCGGACAACGAAAAACTGCTCAAAGATGGCGACATCGTCAACATCGACGTGACGGTCATTAAAGATGACTACCACGGTGACACCTCTAAGATGTTCATCGTTGGCAAGCCAACCATTTTGGGCGAGCGTCTGTGTAAAGTGACGCAAGAGAGCCTCTACCTGGCGCTGAAAATGGTTAAACCGGGTATTCGCCTGCGTACCATTGGTGCCGCGATTCAGAAGTTCGTGGAAGCGGAAGGGTTCTCCGTCGTTCGCGAATACTGCGGTCACGGCATTGGCCGTGTGTTCCACGAAGAACCGCAGGTTCTGCACTATGATGCAGATGATGGCGGCGTAGTGCTGCAAAAAGGCATGACCTTCACCATCGAGCCGATGGTCAACGCCGGTGACTACCGCATCCGCACCATGAAAGATGGCTGGACGGTGAAAACCAAAGACAGAAGCTTGTCTGCGCAGTACGAGCATACTATTGTGGTAACAGACAACGGCTGCGAAATTATGACGTTGCGCAAGGATGACACTATCCCGGCGATACTGACGCACGATGAATGATAAAAAAGCCGGCAAATGCCGGCTTTTTTAATGGCTATAGCTTTTTCTTATGGGTGGCGCACGATGAGTAATCTTTTACCCGAACAGTATGCTAACACAGCACTTCCCACCCTCCCCGATCAGCCCGATAACCCGGGCGTATGGCCGTCGCACGAGCTGACCTGCGCGCATATTAAATCCCATATGGATGTTTTCCATCGCTGGCTGGGTAGTGCGTTCGACGCAGGCGTATCCGCCGAGCAGCTCATTGAAGCGCGCACCGAATTTATCGACCAGCTGCTGCAGCGCCTGTGGATCGATTACGGTTTTGGGCAAATCAGCGACGTTGCACTGGTTGCCGTTGGGGGCTATGGCCGCGGTGAGCTGCATCCGCTTTCCGACATTGATTTACTGATCTTAAGTCGCAAAAAACTGCCGGACGAACAGGCTCAAAAAATTGGCGAACTACTGACCCTGCTCTGGGATGTGAAGCTGGAAGTCGGCCACAGCGTACGCACTCTTGAAGAGTGCCTGCTGGAAGGGTTATCTGACCTGACCGTCGCCACCAACCTGATTGAAACCCGCCTGCTGATAGGCGACGTGGCGCTGTTCCTGGAGCTACAAAAACATATTTTCAGTGACGGTTTCTGGCCGTCAGAAAAGTTCTTCGCCGCGAAGGTTGAGGAACAAAACCAGCGCCACCAGCGCTACCACGGCACCAGCTATAATCTGGAGCCTGATATCAAAAGCAGCCCCGGCGGTCTGCGCGACATCCACACCCTGCAGTGGGTGGCCCGTCGCCACTTCGGCGCGACCTCGCTGGATGAGATGGTGGGCTTTGGCTTTTTAACTGAAGCCGAGCGTAACGAATTAAATGAGTGTCTGCACCTGCTGTGGCGCATTCGCTTTGCCCTGCATCTGGAGCTTAATCGCTACGATAACCGCTTGCTGTTTGACCGTCAGCTCAGCGTAGCTCAACGTCTGAATTACCAGGGCGAAGGCAACGAGCCGGTTGAACACATGATGAAGGATTTCTTCCGAGTCACCCGCCGCGTTACCGAACTGAACCAGATGCTGTTGCAGCTATTCGATGAGGCAATTCTGGCCCTGACGGCAGATGAAAAGCCCCGCCCTATCGACGACGAGTTCCAGCTGCGCGGCACCCTTATCGACCTGCGCGACGAAACGTTATTTATCCGCGAACCGGAAGCGATCCTGCGCATGTTTTACACCATGGTGCGTAACAGCGCGATCACCGGGATCTACTCCACCACTCTGCGCCATCTGCGCCATGCGCGCCGCCATTTGACGCAGCCGCTGTGCTATATCCCGGAAGCGCGTTCGCTGTTCCTGAGCATGCTCCGCCACCCGGGGGCCGTCAGCCGCGGCTTGCTGCCGATGCACCGCCACAGCGTGCTGTGGGCCTATATGCCGCAGTGGTCACACATTGTCGGGCAGATGCAGTTTGATCTGTTCCACGCCTACACGGTAGATGAACACACAATCCGCGTGATGCTCAAGCTGGAGAGCTTTGCCAGCGAAGAGACGCGATCTCGCCATCCGCTGTGCGTGGAATTGTGGCCGCGCCTTACTCATCCGGAATTGATCCTGATTGCTGCCCTGTTCCACGATATTGCCAAAGGTCGCGGCGGTGACCATTCGGTGCTGGGTGCCCAGGACGTGCTCAAATTTGCTGAACTGCACGGTCTGAACTCACGTGAAACACAGCTGGTCGCCTGGCTGGTACGCCATCACCTGCTGATGTCGGTCACCGCGCAGCGTCGAGATATTCAGGATCCTGAAGTGATCAAGCAGTTCGCGGAAGAGGTGCAAACGGAAAACCGTCTGCGTTATCTGGTCTGCCTGACGGTGGCTGATATTTGTGCCACCAACGAGACGTTGTGGAACAGCTGGAAGCAAAGCCTGCTTCGCGAGCTGTACTTTGCCACCGAAAAACAGCTGCGCCGCGGGATGCAAAATACCCCGGACATGCGCGAGCGTGTGCGCCACCACCAGTTGCAGGCACTGGCTCTGCTGCGGATGGATAACATTGATGAAGAAGCACTGCATCAGATCTGGGCGCGCTGTCGTGCTAACTATTTTGTTCGCCACAGCCCAAATCAGCTTGCCTGGCATGCGCGGCATCTGCTGCAACATGATTTGTCGCAGCCGATGATCCTCCTCAGCCCGCAAGCCACGCGCGGTGGCACGGAGATTTTCATCTGGAGCCCGGACCGACCTTATCTGTTTGCCGCCGTCTGCGCCGAACTGGACAGGCGTAATCTGAGCGTTCACGACGCGCAGATTTTTACCACCCGCGACGGCATGGCGATGGATACCTTCATTGTGCTGGAACCGGACGGCAGCCCGCTGTCGTCGGACAGGCACGAAGGAATACGCTTCGGTCTGGAACAGGCCATCACCCAGCGCAGCTGGCAACCTCCGCAGCCGCGTCGTCAGCCTGCGAAATTACGCCACTTTACCGTCGATACCGAGGTCAATTTCCTGCCGACCCACACCGACCGTAAATCGTTCCTGGAGCTGATCGCGCTCGACCAGCCAGGGCTGCTCGCCCGTGTCGGCCAGGTTTTTGCCGATCTGGGAATTTCGCTTCACGGGGCCAGAATTACAACCATTGGCGAGCGAGTAGAAGATTTATTTATAATCGCCACCGCAGACCGGCGTGCCCTTAATAATGACCTGCAACTTGAAGTGCAACAACGGTTGACAGCAGCCCTCAATCCAAACGATAAAGGGTAACGTGTTTTTTAGTGAAATGGAAAGAGTAAACAATGCAGCAGTTACAGAACGTTATTGAGTCCGCTTTTGAGCGTCGCGCCGAGATCACCCCGGCCAATGTGGATACCGTGACCCGTGAAGCGGTAAACCAGGTTATTTCCCTGCTGGATTCCGGCGCATTGCGTGTGGCAGAAAAAATCGACGGTCAGTGGGTCACTCATCAATGGCTGAAGAAAGCCGTGCTGCTCTCTTTCCGTATCAACGATAACCAGGTTATCGACGGAGCAGAAAGCCGCTACTTCGATAAAGTGCCAATGAAATTCGCTGACTATGACGAAGCGCGTTTCCAGAAAGAAGGTTTCCGCGTGGTTCCACCAGCGGCAGTTCGTCAGGGTGCTTTCATCGCGCGCAACACCGTGCTGATGCCATCCTATGTGAACATCGGTGCCTATGTTGACGAAGGTACCATGGTGGATACCTGGGCTACCGTTGGCTCCTGCGCGCAGATCGGTAAGAACGTTCACCTGTCCGGCGGCGTCGGTATCGGTGGCGTCCTGGAGCCACTGCAGGCTAACCCGACCATCATCGAAGACAACTGCTTCATCGGCGCGCGCTCAGAAGTGGTTGAAGGTGTGATCGTGGAAGAAGGCTCTGTGATCTCCATGGGCGTTTACATCGGCCAGAGCACCCGTATCTACGACCGTGAAACCGGTGAAGTGCATTACGGTCGCGTTCCGGCGGGCTCCGTGGTGGTTTCCGGCAACCTGCCGTCAAAAGATGGCAAATACAGCCTGTACTGTGCGGTTATCGTGAAGAAAGTCGATGCGAAAACTCGTGGCAAAGTTGGCATCAACGAACTGCTGCGCACCATCGATTAATCGGGTATAACAAAAAGCGGGGGCAACCCCGCTTTTTTTATATCTGAGGGTGGCGAAAATAGATTTTTTCGTTAATTATTCAAAGGTTATGTTGAGATCAAGGGTACCGCTATGTACGATAATCTGAAAAGTCTGGGCATTACCAATCCTGATGAAATTGATCGTTACAGCCTCCGTCAGGAAGCCAATAACGATATTCTGAAAATCTATTTTCACAAGGACAAAGGAGAGTTTTTCGCCAAGAGCGTGAAGTTTAAATATCCACGCCAGCGTAAAACCGTCGTCGCTGACGGTGTAGGACAAGGGTACAAAGAAGTTCAGGAAATCAGCCCTAACCTGCGCTACGTGATCGATGAACTCGATCAGATCTGCCAGCGCGACCGCACTGAAGTCGATCTCAAGCGTAAGATCCTCGACGATTTGCGTCACCTTGAAAGCGTTGTGACGAATAAGATCAGCGAGATTGAAGCGGATCTTGAGAAATTAACGCGGAATAAATAAGCCGTTTTATTGCCCGGTGGCGCTCCGCATGCCGGGCAAAATTACATCATCGCTGTTCGTCCAGTTGCAGCGCCACATACAGCAGCAGTCTGTCGTCAAAACTCCCCAAATCCAGCCCCGTCAGCTCCGAAATCCGGTTAAGCCGGTATTCCAGCGTATTGCGGTGAATAAACAGCGCTTTCGAGGTCGCCAGCGGCTGCACGTTATGACGAAACCACGCCTGTAGCGTCCGGCGCAGTAAGCCATTGTTGTCCATGGCCTTCAGGCGCGCTAATGGCCGTGCCAGCTCATTAGCCTGCCAGCCCCCGCGCAGGCTGTCGAGCAGCACCGGCAGCATCAGATCCTGATAAAAATAACTGCGGCTTTCCGGCATCCGCTGCTTGCCCACCATCATGGTGGTGCGTGCAGTACGCCAGGAGCGGGCAATGCTGCCCGGTCCGGTAAAGTAATTGCCCAGCGCAACGCGAAAACGCAGTTGACCATTTTCCTTCATCCGGGAGATCAGCAGCTCCACGCGACGACGATGATCGTCCGCATCCCAGCGGCCGAAAGCATTGAGCGCCGGTTTGAGTACCACCATTTCCGTCAGAGATACGATTGCCACCAGGTTATCGCGCTCCGGCGTCGCCAGCGCATTTTGTAGCTGCTGCAGCTCAACCATCGCACTGTCGACCCCAAGCTGGCCGCTATCGACCTCAATCACTGCCACCACACGCGGCTGGTTCAGATCAATCCCCAGACGCTGCGCCCATTCGCTCAGTGCCGGCGTATGTTCTTCCGCCTGGACCAGATTCATCACCAGCTCTTCACGCAGGCGGCTGTCCTGGGCGAGCAGGTGCATCAGGCGCGACTGTTCCAGCATCATCTCTGCCGTCATGCAGACCAGCTCGCCGTATTTACGCAGGGACTCCGGCTCGCCGGTCAGGCCTATTACTCCCACAATCTCGCCTTCAAGGCGCAGCGGCAAATTAATGCCCTGACGGACGCCGTGCAGGTGTTTCGCTACCGCGTCGTCGATATCCACGACCCGCCCCTGGGAGAGCACCAGCAACGCACCTTCGTGCAATTCACCAATACGCTCACGATCGCCGCTACCAATAATGCGCCCACGAGCATCCATTACGTTGATATTGGTATCAATGATTCGCATGGTGCGCGCCACAATATCCTGCGCCATTTTGGTATCAAGGTGCCAGCCAGCCATGTAACCCTCCTCTGAGCAGAGCTCAAGCATAGGGAAGTTCAGCGGCGGCTGCATTGTGCGAATGCACAAAGAGAGAGGAAGATATATGGAGTTGTGGTAAGAGTCACAGAAACGAGAAAGCCCCTGCGTACAGGGGCTTTAGAGGATTACTGCATCAGCAGGTAGAGAGAGGTATCCCCACGCTGGATATTCAGCGCCAGCACGGAAGGCTTGCTGTCGAGAATTTTGCGCAGTTCAGCAATGTTTTTCACCGGCTGCTGGTTGGCACCCATGATGACATCACCTTTTTTCAGGCCGATACGTGCAGCCGGTGAATTCGCTTTCACGTTGTTCACCACCACACCTTTATCCGCACCTTTATTGCTCATCTCGGCACCTTCAATACCGCTGAAGATGGTGCTGGAATCCACCTGATTCTGGCTGCTCTGCTGCAGTTCCAGGCTCACATTAACCGGCTTACCGTCACGCAGCAGGCCAAGGGTCACTTTGCTGCCAATCGGCATAGAGCCCACTTCCGCACGCAGGGCGGCAAAGCTGCTGATCGGTTTACCGTTCAGAGAGGTGATCACATCCCCCGCTTTAATACCCGCTTTTGCCGCAGAGGAGTTCGGCATCACCTGGCTGACGAATGCCCCACGCTGAGCGTCAACTTTCATCGCCTTAGCCAGTTCGGAGTTCAGTTCCGTACCGAGGATACCGAGCTCACCGCGTTTCACCTGGCCGTACTGCACCATCTGCGCGGTCAGGTTTTTCACCATGTTACTTGGAATAGCAAAGCCGATGCCGATGTTGCCACCGTCCGGGGCCAGGATCGCGGTGTTGATCCCGATCAGTTCACCGTTCAGGTTAACCAGCGCACCGCCGGAATTACCGCGGTTGATCGCCGCATCCGTCTGGATGAAGTTTTCGTAGTTTTCCGCATTCAGACCGCTGCGACCAAGAGCGGAGACGATACCCGAGGTGACGGTTTCACCCAAACCGAACGGGTTACCGATCGCCACAGTGTAGTCACCCACGCGCAGCGCGTCGGAGTCGGCAATTTTAATCGCCGTCAGGTTTTTCGGATCCTGAATCTGGATCAGCGCGATATCAGAGCGCGGATCTTTACCCACGACTTTTGCATCGAATTTACGGCCGTCGCTCAGCTGAACTTTAATGGTGCTGGCGTTATCAACAACGTGGTTGTTCGTCACCACGTAGCCTTTCGCCGCATCAATAATCACCCCAGAACCAAGCGCCATGAATTTCTGCTGCTGGCCGCCGCCCTGGCTGTCATCCCCAGCGCCACCGCCCTGACAGAACGGAGAACTCTGGAATGGCGAACCGTCCTGGCAGAATGGTGAGTTGTCACCAAAGAACTGCTGGAAGTTACGCGGCATACGCGGCGTGTTGACGGTCGTGCTGCCCTCAACGTTAATACTCACCACCGATGGCATCACTTTTTCGAGCATCGGTGCCAGGCTTGGCATCTGCTGCGCGGTTGCTGACGACGACGCGGTCTCGGCTGCCGTAGCCGTCAGAGGAGACAGCGCTAAACCTAAACTCAGAGCCAGTGCACTCATTGCTAATGTGGTTTTTTTCATGTTTCTCAATCTCGATTTACAGGTAACGCATAATTGCTGTGTAACTCAGATTCGTTTTATACCGCTTAGTTCCGGCGATAAGTTTATGGAAAAGGTAAAAATTTATTGGCCGTCTTTACAAAACTCAGCGTTTATTCCACAGCCATGAGCTTGCGGTATTCATCCCAGGCATACAAATCTGTCATACCGCTGATATAGTCCTGGATAAGACGACAGCGATAATAATATTCCATCACTGGCCATTGGGGAGAATGGCGATCCAGCTTACCGACCGCTTCAACATACGCCAGCCGATGACGGGTTGAGAGTTTCTGATAAAGGCGGGATTCGATGGGTATTCCACGCACGCGTTCTTTTTCCACCAGTTCACTGAACTCATCGACCGATAACTGAAGCAATGGAGAGTAAATTTCCAGTAACCCACTGATCACCCGGTATCCCTGTAGCTCTAACTGTTCGACATCCGGATGGCTGAATACATGCCGCATTGCCACATGCTTATAAAGCTCAAGGAGTTGACTGAAACTGCTGTCATCTTCCAGCAGCGCGTGATTGAATTCCCCGCTGAAAATCAGCGGCAAATTATCAATAAAACGCGACGCGGCATACGGCACCAGTTTATTTAGTGTATTGACCCGTAAATACATAAAGAACTGATCTTCCGTGCTGCGGCTTAATGTATTTGAGCGCGATTTCTCCCAGGCATTTTCGACAACCTGAGCAAACAACGACCCTTTTTCATGCTTTCCCCAGGCAGTATAAAGATGCTGATAAAGCTCCTCGACGCTGAATATTCTTTTCTCAACGGCATCTTCAAGGTCGGCAACACAATAGGAAATATCGTCTGCGGCTTCCATAATCCAGGTTAATGGAAAACGGCCGTTTGGCGTCAATGAAAGTTCTTTACGTAGCCGTTCAATATAGGCTTCTTCAGAAAGGTAATAGCCCGGCTTTTTCATCAAATAGCTGTGGGATGCGGGCGTCTCTCCCATCCACCAGGCAGGACGCGTATATTTCAGGATACAGCCGACCTGTGCCCAGGTCAGGTTCATACGCATCAGGGAATGGACCAGTCTGATCCCCTGCGCATTACCTTCGAAGTGACACAGATCCTGGCGCACTTTGCGACGCAGATCGTTCAGCCCCTCTTCGCCTTCGCGCAGGCGTAAATCGCGTACGATGCAGCGGTCATCACTAAGCGGCTGGCTTACCGCATCCGAAGGGTAAAGTCGTTGTTTAAACCAGTCATTGATTGCCGCTTCACCAAAGTGACCAAACGGCGGGTTGCCGATGTCATGCATCAGGCAGGCCATCTCAACGATGCTCTCAAAGGGGCCTGTCAGTTCGTCCAGCCCATAGGTTTCCAGCAAACGTTGCTCTTTGAGACGGCTCAAAATCTCTTTGGCAATGTAACGGCCAACCTGCTGCACTTCCATTGAGTGGGTTAAGCGAGTGCGCACTGCAGCGTTACGTTCAAGCGGAAATACCTGAGTCTTTTGCTGCAGACGACGGATGGCGGGCGAGTTAATGATCCGCCCGCGATCGCTTTCGAAGATACGCAGGATCTCATGTTCGGTCTTGTCGCCCTGCGGCGAACGGAAACGTCGGTGCCAGTTAATTTTGGTGCGAAAATCGATCTGCGCCATGTGCTCCCCCGCGTGAGAAATGCGCTTCCACTAAAGCCCATGATAGACTATGCATCTTAACAAGGCACATCGCGAGTAAATCTATGAAAATCGGCATTATTGGTGCAATGGAAGAAGAAGTTACGCTGCTGCGTGACAAAATTGAGAACCGTCAGACGCTCTCTCTGGGGGGTTGTGAGATCTACACCGGCCAACTGAACGGTGTTGACGTGGCTCTGCTGAAATCAGGCATCGGTAAAGTGGCTGCTGCACTGGGTGCAACCCTGTTGCTTGAGCGCTGCAAGCCAGACGTGATCGTTAATACCGGCTCTGCGGGCGGTCTGGCACCGTCGCTGAAAGTAGGTGATATCGTCGTCTCCGACGAAGCACGTTACCACGATGCTGACGTCACCGCATTCGGCTATGAGTACGGCCAGCTCCCGGGTTGCCCGGCAGGGTTTAAAGCTGACGATAAACTGATTGCGGCGGCAGAAACCTGCATTGCCGAGCTGAACCTCAACGCTGTGCGTGGTCTGATTGTGAGCGGTGATGCCTTCATCAATGGTTCTGTTGGCCTGGCAAAAATCCGCCATAACTTCCCTCAGGCGGTGGCCGTTGAGATGGAAGCGACCGCGATCGCTCACGTTTGCCATAACTTCAACGTACCGTTCGTGGTGGTTCGCGCCATCTCTGACGTGGCAGATCAGCAGTCTCACATCAGCTTCGACGAGTTCCTGACCGTTGCGGCAAAACAGTCCACCGTGATGGTGGAACGCCTGGTGCAGAAACTGGCACGTGGCTAAACATACCGTCAGGGCGCTGGCCGCCCTGCTTCTGCTTACGCCGGTATGGCTCTATGCTGTGCCGCGCGTGATTACACTCTCTCCCGCCAACACCGAACTGGCATTTGCCGCCGGGATCACGCCCGTTGGCGTAAGTAGCTTTTCAGATTACCCCCCGCAAGCGGCAGGTATTGAACAGGTTGCGACCTGGCAGGGAATGAACCTTGAGCGCATCGTCGCACTTAAACCGGATCTGGTGCTGGCGTGGCGTGGCGGTAATGCCGAGCGGCAGGTCAACCAGCTCACCTCGCTTGGGATCAACGTCATGTGGATTGATGCCGTGAGCATTGAACAAGTCGCTCAGGCGCTACGCTCTCTCGCCCCTTATAGCCCAACGCCCAAAAAAGCCGAGAGCGCGGCGAAACAGATGCTCAGCGACTATGCCGCGCTAAAATCGCGATACGACACTCCAGTTAAAAAGCGCATCTTCCTGCAGTTTGGTAGCCAGCCGCTGTTCACCACCGGTAAAGGCTCAATTCAGAATCAGGTGCTGGAAGTTTGCGGCGGTGAAAATATCTTTGCTGCCAGCCGGGTACCGTGGCCTCAGGTCAGCCGAGAACAGGTACTGGCACGCCAGCCACAGGCGATTGTCGTGGTCGGAAATGCGAGCGAGATTCCTAAAATTGAACAATTCTGGCGAAACCAGCTAAAAATTCCGGTGATCCCACTCAACAGTGACTGGTTTGAACGCGCCAGCCCGCGTATTATCCTCGCCGCAAAACAGCTCTGTGCCGCGCTGGCAGAGAGTCACTAACATAAGACCCTGTTCGAGGATTTAACGATGCTCGTCTATTGGCTGGATATTCTTGGCACAGCCGTTTTTGCTATCTCCGGTGTCCTGCTGGCCGGGAAACTACGCATGGATCCGTTTGGCGTGCTGGTACTGGGCGTTGTGACCGCCGTTGGCGGCGGGACTATCCGCGATATGGCGCTGGCGAATGGCCCCGTGTTTTGGGTAAAAGATCCCACCGACCTGGTGGTGGCGATGGTTACCTGCCTGTTAACCATCGTCCTGGTGCGCCAGCCCCGCAGATTACCAAAATGGATACTTCCGGTGCTGGACGCCGTCGGCCTGGCCGTGTTTGTGGGTATTGGGGTCAATAAAGCCTTCAATGCGGGAACAGGCCCGATGGTGGCAATCTGCATGGGGGTCTTAACCGGCGTCGGCGGCGGGATCATTCGCGATATTCTGGCGCGTGAAGTGCCGATGATTCTGCGTACCGAGATCTATGCTACGGCCTGCATTATTGGCGGAATTGTTCACGCCACGGCGTACTACACCTTTGCTGTTCCGCTGGAAAACGCTGCCATGCTGGGCATGGTGGTGACGTTGGGAATACGTTTAGCGGCGATACGCTGGCATCTGAAGCTGCCGACGTTTGCGCTGGATGATAATGGAAGATAAAAGCAAAACGGTAACCGTCAGGTTACCGTTTTTGGTCATCAGATGCTGAACGACGAACCACATCCGCAGGTGCTGGTTGCATTCGGGTTGGTCACAACAAAACGTGAACCTTCCAGACCTTCAGTGTAATCCACCGAACCGCCTACCAGATATTGCAGGCTCATCGGGTCAACCACCAGCGCAACGCCCTGCTTCTCGATCGTCATATCGCCATCGTTAACCTGGTCGTCAAAGGTAAAACCATACTGGAAGCCGCTGCAGCCGCCACCGGTAATATAGACACGCAGTTTCAGATCCGGATTGTCTTCATCGGCAATCAGGGTTTTCACTTTGTTGGCTGCTGCTTCGGTAAATTCCAGCGGCAGCGCTACGTCATCACTCATCTTATGCTCCCATGAATACTGCTATTGGGCAAAATTCACCCAATTCTTTATGTCATTATCTAATACCCTGGTATTTCATTCAAGTATTCTGCGTGGCCGCCCGTTCAGCCTCTTGTTTTGCCAGGGTACGCGCCAGGATGGTGGAGTATAGCGGTTTTCCACCCAGGAATTGGGCTAATAGTGTCGCGCCGAGGCAGGTAATGATCATTGGCAAAATGAGCTGGTAATTATCCGTCATTTCCAGCACCAGCACGATGCCGGTCAACGGCGCGCGCAGGGATGCGGCCAGCAGCGCACCCATTCCGGCCACCGCAAACGTCCCGGCATCCAGATGATAAGCCGGGAAACCCACTTCAGCCGCCATTCCAAACGCGGTCCCCAGCAGCGTGCCCAGTGCCAGCATTGGCGCGAAAATCCCGCCGGGTGCGCCGGACGAGAAGCACAGCACCGTCGTGATGACTCTAGAAATAAACATAAACAGCAGCAGACCCACGCTGAAATTCCCTGCCGCCGCGATGGGAATCAGCCCGAAGCCGCCGCCGGCGGCATTGGGTTCAATAAACCCGAGTACACCACACATTCCACCCAGCAGGCCGCCCATCAGCACCCATTTGGTGGTATTTCCGCCGTGAATGCGCTGGAACATATCCTGAGCACGGAGGATAAATGTGTTAAACAGCGGGCCAACCACGCCGAAAATCATGCCGAGGATCAGGTAAAGCCACAGGGTATTAACCGGCGCGTTGGTCAGTTTACCTACCTCAATGACCGCGCCCTCGCCATTGAAGATGCGAAAAACGATGCTCGACATAATGACGCCAGTAAACACCGCTTTAATCGAAATCAGGTTGTAGCGAAACTGCGCGCGCATCTCTTCGATGATAAACAGGATCCCCGCCAGCGGCGCGTTAAACGCTGCCGAAAGCCCCGCCGCCGCGCCGGTTGCCAACAGCGTATGGCGCGCTTCGGCGCTACGCATCCGAAACAGATCGCCCACCATGCGGCCGACGTTCCCGCCCAGTTGTACGGTTGGCCCTTCTCGCCCCAGAACCATGCCCGCCCCGAGCGTTCCCATACCCCCGATAAATTTTACCGGGATGACGCGCCACCAGCGCACCGGGCGTAACTCTTCCAGCGCACCTTCAATTTCCGGGATCCCTGAGCCGCCAGCTTCAGGAGCAAATTTGCGCACCAGAAAGTAACCCACCATGGCAAACAGCGCCGACAGTCCGAACGCCCATACCCAAACCAGCCACCGACTATCGGCGAAACCGGCTACGGTGCCAACTCGCCAGTTCAGTACCGCATTGACCGCTTTTTCAAATAGTACACCCACCAGCCCGGCGACTGTACCGACCACGGCAGCAGCCAGCAGAATAGCCAGCGGGGTTTTATCGCGATTGAGCAAACGCCGAATGCTAATACGGTGCTGTATGCGTCTGAACTGTTGTTCTTCAAATGTGGGGATGTCTGCTTTCATTACCGTTTCTTATCGTCATACAAATAGCCCCAGGGATTCTACCAGAGTGCGCCATGTCATCCCGTGAAAAATACTTAACAATTGTTTAGGAATGAAAGAGGCAAAAATTTCATTACCTTCCGCGGATCACTTAGAATAGTGTGCTTAATCATTTTATACGAACCAGGAACGACGCCATGAGCAAGTCTGAAAACCTCTACAGTGCAGCCCGCGAGCTTATTCCGGGTGGCGTGAACTCACCTGTACGCGCCTTTACCGGCGTTGGCGGCACGCCGCTGTTTATCGAACGTGCTGACGGCGCGTATCTGTATGATGTCGATGGCAAAGCCTACATTGATTATGTCGGTTCCTGGGGACCGATGGTACTGGGGCATAACCACCCTGCTATTCGTAACGCGGTGATTGAAGCGGCTCAGCGTGGTCTGAGCTTCGGCGCGCCAACCGAGATGGAAGTGAAAATGGCGGAGCTGGTGACTGAACTGGTGCCCACCATGGATATGGTGCGCATGGTGAACTCCGGTACCGAAGCCACCATGAGCGCCATCCGTCTGGCGCGTGGTTTTACTGGCCGCGACAAAATCATCAAGTTTGAAGGCTGCTACCACGGCCACGCGGACTGCCTGCTGGTGAAAGCGGGCTCCGGCGCGCTGACCCTCGGCCAGCCAAACTCTCCGGGTGTACCGGCTGATTTCGCAAAGCACACGCTAACCTGTACCTATAACGATCTGGATACCGTTCGCGCAGCGTTCGAGCAATATCCACAGGAGATCGCCTGCATTATCGTTGAGCCCGTTGCGGGCAACATGAACTGCATCCCACCGCAGCCTGATTTCCTGCCGGGCCTGCGCGCACTGTGTGATGAATTCGGCGCGCTGCTGATCATTGACGAAGTGATGACCGGCTTCCGCGTAGCGCTGGCGGGTGCCCAGTCCTATTATGGCGTTGAGCCTGATCTGACCTGCCTCGGCAAAATCATCGGCGGCGGTATGCCAGTCGGTGCATTCGGTGGCCGTAAGGATGTGATGGAAGCCCTGGCACCAACAGGCCCGGTTTACCAGGCGGGAACGCTCTCCGGTAACCCGATCGCGATGGCTGCGGGCTTCGCCTGCCTGACCGAGGTGGCTCAGCCAGGTATTCATGAGACCCTGACTGACCTCACCACTCAGCTGGCAAACGGTCTGCTGGAAGCCGCCGAAGAAGCGGGTATCCCGCTGGTGGTGAACCATGTGGGAGGGATGTTCGGAATTTTCTTCACCGATGCGAAAACCGTCACCTGCTATCAGGATGTGGTGAAATGTGACGTCGAACGCTTCAAGCGCTTCTTCCACCTGATGCTGGAAGAAGGGGTGTACCTGGCTCCGTCAGCGTTCGAAGCGGGCTTTATGTCCGTGGCGCACAGCGAAGACGATATCAATAACACCATCGACGCGGCGCGTAAGGTGTTCGCGAAGCTCTAAGGGCATTGCCGGGTGGCGCTAACGCTTACCCGGTCTACCTGCTCTGCTTTCTCAACAGATAAATAAAGTACGGCGCGCCAATAAAGGTCGACAGCAGACCTGCCGGGACCTGATAGGGAAACAGCACCATTCTTCCGCACCAGTCCGCAAACACCAGCATTATCCCGCCCGTTAGCGCCGACATCACAATATGCGGCATGGTCCGGCGAAAACCCATCATTCTGGCGATATGCGGAGCCATCAACCCCACAAAGCTTAGCGGTCCTATCGTCATGGTGGCCGTCGCTGTCAGACACGCAGCCAGCAGAAGTAGCGCCACGCGCGTTGGCGTTAGCGCTAACCCGACCGCACGTGCGGTTTCGCCACCCAGCGGCAGGATGGTCATCCAGCGACGACACAGCGGCACTACCGCCAGTAACACGATCATCACGATCCCGGTATGAACAACCTGGCTGCCGGTAGCACTGTACGTTGAGCCGGAAATCCAGGTCAGTATCTTCGCCATACGCGGATCGCCACTCGCCTGAAGCAGCATCAGCAACATGGTAAATGCCGTACTGAGCGCCATCCCGGCCAGCAGCATTCGGTGCGGGGAAAAACCACCGCGACCAGAAGCAATCAGGATGATTAACAGCGTCACCGCCGCACCAATACTCCCCGCAGGCATCAACCAGCCGAATGCATTTCCCGGCACGAGGAACAACATCAGCACCACGCCGAACGCCGCGCCAGAGCTAATCCCCAGCACTTCCGGGCTGGCCATCGGATTGCCGGTCAGGCGCTGGATAATACAGCCCACGACGGCCAACATGACCCCGGCAATTAACGCGGAAAGCACCCGCGGCCAGCGCCACTGCAGCAGTTCATGGAATAAATCGCCCATCGCCCAGTGCCAGCCCACCGCATCACGCCCAAAAGCCAATGCGGCAAACGAGGCAATAATCAGCACCGCCAGACCGGTAAGGCTAAACCACAGTACTGACTGACGTTCAGCATGAACCTTATCGCCGACATCCATCGCCGGTGCGCTAATACTGCGCAGACGCGGGAGCAGCCAAAGCAGCAGCGGCGCACCAATGAGCGCGGTCACCGATCCCGTCGACACTTCCCTCCAGACTTGCGCCAGCCAGAGAATGATCTGATCGGAAAGCCAGAGGATCAGCGCGCCAATCAGTGGGGCAAGCATCAGGCGCGCCAGAAGACGCCGTGCGCCGAGCATTTTTGCCAGCAGTGGTGCAAAGAGGCCAATAAACCCGATGATGCCAACGGCGTTTACCAGCAAAGCGCTCAATACAATTGCCAGCGTCAGCGCCGCCAGACGAGCCAGCGACAGCGCCAGCCCCAGGTTACGCGCCACACCATCATCCAGCCCCATTAACGTTAACGGACGCAGGAGCAGCAGGGTCAGCAGTACACCGCCAATTAGCTGCGGCCACAGACGCTCAACACCACTCCAGTCAGTCTGGGTAAGGGTTCCGGTACTCCACAGGAACATGCTTTGCAGCTGATCGTGATGGAACAGCACCAGCAGTTGATTAATCGCGCCACAATAGAGACTGACCACCAGCCCGGCCAGGATTAGCGTCACGGGGGACAGGCGTTTACCCCAGGCCACGCCAAAGACCAGCGCCCCCACCACACATGCCCCCGCGAGAGCCGCAAACTGCGTGGTTAACGCGCCGGGCAGCGCCCACAGCGTGGTAATGGTGATCCCAAGCTGCGCGCCTGTTGCAACGCCCAGCGTCGTCGGCTCTGCCAGAGGGTTACGCAGTACCTGCTGGAACAAAACGCCCACCAGGCCTAACCCGGCCCCGACCAGCAGCGAGATCGCCAGACGCGGTAGCAGGCTGTAGTGGAACACCATCTGCTGAATGTTGTTGATATCCGGGGCTGTCAGCGCGGTGCCCCACTCCCCGCGCGGCAATGCCGTCGACAGGTTGAACCAGGTTAAAACCAGCGCGGCAAGGAAGAGTAAGGACAACAGCAGTGCCGGGAAGCGTGCAATACGCGTACTCATGCTTTACCTCCCAGCGCATTATCCAGCACGCGGGCAAAATGCATGGCCGACAGCGTCGCGCCGTAGAACCATACCGCTGGCACGCGCTGGAAACGCTGCTCACGCACGAACGGCATCGCCTGCCAGAGGGGAGTGGCCATCAGCGTTTGCATGCCACGTTCGTTGCCGTGGTCGAAACACAGCACGTCGACATCACGAAATGCCGCCAGGCGGTCAATACCTACGGTCGTACTGCCCCAGAAGTTCATCTCACCTTCCCAGGCATTGCGAATACCAACACTGTCGAGCACGTCCTGGAACAGACAGTTTTTGCCAAAGACCAGCATATGGCGGGCATCCAGTAACGTCATCATCAACAGCGGGCGATCGCCCCGATGGGCAAAGCGCGGCTTCAGGGAATCAATCAGGGCGTCGAATTCGTCGAGATGCTTTTTAGCCTCCGCCTCACGGTCGAGGATATGCGCCATCTCGTTAATAGAGTGTCTCGCCATGGTCAGCGGTTTTTTACCGTCACTGAAGGAGAAACCTCGACCGGGCGCAATACGCGCCATTGTCTCTTCTGACGGACCGTACCCCGCAGACCAGAACAGGAATGACGGCTTCATCTGAGTGAGCAGTTCAAGGTTTGGCTCAGTCCGCAGGCCGACGTCGATCACCGAGTCCGGCAGCTTCGGCTCGTTCACCCAGAGGTTATAGTTGGGAATGTCCGCCACGCCATAAGGCGTGACGCCGAGCGCCATCATCAGCTCGACTGGCAGCCACTCAAGAGACACGATACGGTGCGGATCGACGGCAGCGGCATGCGCCGTATTCATTTTTAATAACAACGGTGATAGCGCCATTGCCGTCAGCAGGCGACGGCGGCTCATTTGCATTGAATCCAGCATCAGAATACAAAGCTCACCGGTGATGCCCCGGCCGGGTGAGGCAGAATACCCATTGGAATTCCGTAAATGTGTTCCAGCGTTTCGCTGCGCATCAGTTCGGATGGTGTGCCCTGCGCAATCATTTCCCCGCCACGCAGCGCGACGAGGTAGTCACAATAACGCGCGGCCATGTTGATATCGTGCAGGACAGCAATCACCGTCAACCCACGCTGCTGGCTTAAGCGATGCACCAGCGCCAGAACGTCAACCTGATGGGCAATATCCAGCGCAGAAGTGGGTTCATCCAGCAGCAGGCAACGGCTGTCCTGAGCCACCAGCATCGCAATCCACGCGCGCTGACGTTCGCCCCCGGACAGGCTATCAACCAGACGGTGTGCCAGTGGTTTTAATCCCACCAGCGAAATCGCCTCTTCCACTTTTTCTCTGTCGGCGACACCGAAACGCCCAAGCGCCCCGTGCCACGGATAACGTCCAATCGCTACCAGTTCACGCACCGTCATCCCCTCCGCCTGCGGCAGCTGCTGCGGCAAATACGCGACTTTGCGGGCAAAGGCTTTACTGCTCCAGCTCTCCAGCGGTTGGTCATCCAGCAGAATATCGCCTTCCGAAGGCGGCTGATGGCGGCCCAGCATCTTAAGCAAAGTCGATTTACCGGAACCGTTGTGACCAATCAGGCCAGTGACTTTACCGGCAGGGAATGTCAAAGAGAGCGGATGCAGCAAGGTGCGCCCGGGTACGCGAAAGGAGAGATTGTTGAGCGTAAAAGTGGTGTCAGATTGTGTTTTATTATCCTGCATGTCAGCCAACTTAAATAAAAAGGGCACGGCGAACCGTGCCCAAAGAGAGATTAGAAGCGGAAGGTCGCAGTGGCTACAACCTGACGTTCAGCACCCCAGAAGCAACCGTAGGTGTTGAAGCAGCTGGCAACATATTCACGATCGAACAGGTTGTTCACGTGAAGCGCGACGTTTGAGCCGGCCATCCCTACACGCGCCAGGTCGTATCTGACAAGTGCATCAACCACGGTATAGCTGCCCACTTTGAAGGAGTTCGCCGGATCGCCAAAGCTGGAACCGGTATAACGAACGCCAGTACCCAACGTCAGGCCAGACAGCGGGCCATCAAACATGGTGTAATCCCCCCATACGGAGGCCATGTGTTTCGGCACCTGCGCTGGCGTGTTGCCTTTGTAGTTGGTGTCCGTGGTGTATTCCGCATCGGTATAGGTGTAAGAACCGACAACGTTAACGCTCGCAGACAATGCCGCTTTCGCTTCCAGCTCTACGCCACGGGAACGGATCTCACCGCCTTCAACGGAGAAGAATGAGCCCGCTGGGTCAGCCATCAGGTTGTTGGTTTTCGTCAGCTGGTATACCGCACCGGTAATCACGATCGGACGATCGTTCGGCACGTATTTCACACCCGCTTCGTATTGCTTACCTTTAGACGGAGCAAAGATGTTGCCACTCGCACCAGTCTGGGAAGCAGGTTCAAAGGATTCGCTATAGCTGAAGTAAGGTGTTACGCCATTGTCGAACAGATAGTTAACACCACCGCGCCAGGTGAACTGCGTGTCATCACGTTTGGCTGTCGTGTTCGTTACACGGTTATAAGACTCTTGATCGGCCCAGTCATAACGGCCACCAAGGGTTACCAGCACTTTATCCCACTGCGCCTGATCCTGAACGTACAGTCCTGTCTGTTTCTGGCGGTTGAGAATTTGATAAGGGCCGGAAGTTGCAGGATCTTTTGAGCCGAAATCAAAATCGCTGTTCACCGGATGGTAGAGATCCAGCAGCGGTACAGAATCGTCATAACCAAACCAGGAGTTGATGTCATTACGCATACGCATAAAGTCAACGCCGGTCAGCAGAATGTGGTCCACCTCACCGGTAGAGAATTTGCTCTGCAGTTGAGTATCAACGGTGAAGTTCTGCAGTTTTTCATGATCGACAACGTATTTACGCGCCAGGTAATGGCCTTTGTCTGCCGGGGCTAACGCTGCACACTGTTTGTTGCCGCTATTTGCAGGATCGGTACAGACGCCATAGCCGTAAACGCTGTTTTGCGAAGTTTTATTCTCGGCAAAACGCAGGTTCTGACGCACGGTAAAGGTATCGTTGAATGCGTGATCGAAGCTATACCCCACCATTTTCTGGTTACGGGAATAGGTGTTGTTCTTCGCGCCTTCGTTGAAGTCAGTCGGCAGACGATCGCCGTTTGGCAGCGGATCAACCGTTCCCTCTTTTGGCAGCCAGCCGTAGTAGCCCGTTTCAGGCTCGTTCTGGAAATAGGAGAGGAACGTGAAGGTGGTTTTATCATCCGGACGCCAGGAGAACGATGGCGCGATAGCATAACGCTGTTCTTCCGCACGCTCCTGCTGGGCATTGTTAGAACGCGCCACGCCGGTTAAACGGTAGGAGTAAACGCCGTCGTCGTCGATCGCATCGCTAAAGTCAAAGCCAGTCTGGAATAGGCTGTCAGTACCCACTTTGAACTGGATCTCTTTCAGCGGCTCAGTGGTTGGGCGCTTACTCACCATATTCAGCAAGCCACCAGGGCTGCTTTTTCCGTACAGAACAGAAACCGGACCACGCATGATTTCAGCGCGTTCCAGCATATAAGGGTCAATCACCGCGTCGTTATAGAAGTTGCCCTGCATCTTCATACCGTCGAGGTAGTTATTCTGGCTCTGACCATCGGCCGCGAAACCGCGAATGAGCAGGTAGTCATAGGTATTGGACGCACCACGCGTGCCGACAGCGACACCTGGGGTATAACTCAGCGCTTCTTTAACAGAGCGTGGCTGATGCAATGCCATCTCTTCAGCAGTCACGACCGAAATGGACTGTGGGACCTTTTGAATCGGGGTGTCCGTTTTCGTTCCGGTCGCGGATTGCCGTGCAGCGATAGTCGCAGCGGGTCCCCAGGCACTTTCCTGTGCCGCAGGTGCTGCGGTTACCGTAATAGTTTCTTCTTTTTTCGGGGTTTCGGCAGCATGTGCATAAGTCGACATGCCGGCAACCGCTGTGGCGACGACGACCGCGAGTTTACGCAGCGACGTGTTCATTGGCTGAGCAGTATTGGAAAGCGCCATGTTGAATCTCTGATGTGAAAGTGAATGATAACGTAAACGAGAATTATTATTATGAGCGCCAGAATAATATGCGAAACGCTGGTTGCATAGCAAGCAGTAAGCGGCCCTATGAGAATTAAGGGTTTAAGAAATCATCAAGAGAAAACGAAGGGTTAATCAGAGTTAAAGCGAGGGTTAACGAAATGAGGTCTACGGGTAAAAAAAGCCCCCTTCCAGGGAAGAGGGCTTTAAAAGGCTAGTTACCGCCGAACATATCCTTAATCCAGCCGGCGACACCGTCGCTGTCTTTCTTCTCATTCTGCTGCTGCGGCTGTTGCTGCTGCGGCTGCTGTGGCTGAGAAGACGAATCAAACGGATTGCCCGATGGTTGTTCTGGCTGACTTTGCTGACACAGCGCGTCCGGGTTGGTCGTCCAGACCGGCAAGGTACGCATCCCGCCGCCGCAGACAAAGTTACCGGAACCATCCACGCCCATATCAACAATGTCTTCCGGCGCGACCAGATTCAGCGGCACCGGGGACTGATTCGCCAGATAACGCTGGTAAATCGACATCGCGCCGCTTGCGCCGTACAGTTTGGTCGGCTGGTTGTTGTCGCGACCGACCCAGGTGATCACCACTTCACGGCCATCAATACCGGCAAACCAGGTATCGACGTTGTTGTTGGTGGTCCCGGTTTTACCCGCCAGATGCAGACCCGGATACTTCGCTCCCAGTTGACGCCCGGTACCACGCTGCACAACCTGTTGCATCGTCCACAGCGTCATATAGGCGGCCTGAGCAGGCACCGCACGTTCAGCCTGCGGGAAGCTCTGATACAGCACGGAACCATCTTCAGCTATTACTGAACGCAGCGCAGACAGCTGTGCGCGGTTCCCCCCGCTGGCAATGGTCTGGAACGCCTGTGCGACTTCGATTGGCGTCAGGTTAAGCGCACCCAGAATCATCGCCGGTACCGGATTTAGCTGATCTTTCGAAATACCCAGTTTCTGCCAGGTATCAACAATCGCTGGCAGGCCCAGTGACATGCCCAGATTAACCGTCGGTACGTTCATGGAGCGGGTTAACGCATCCACCAGCATCACCTGGCCGCTGAACTGTTTATCATCGTTCTGCGGTGACCATACCTGGCCATTAGGCTGACGCAGGGAAATTGGCGCATCCGCAATCCAGGTATTCAGGCGGTACTGGTTTGGCTGACTCAGCGCAGTGAGATAGGTCGCTGGTTTTGCCAGAGAGCCGATCGAACGACGCGCCTGCATGGCGCGGTTGTAACCTGCAAACTGTGGCTCAGCCCCGCCCACCATCGCGCGCACTTCACCGGTGTTACGGTCAACCACCACCATCGCGGTTTCAAGATCGGAGAGCTTGCGCTGTTTCTTCAGCGCCGGAATGCCTTCCACTGCCGCTTTTTCCGCGGCATCCTGCGCCACGGAGTCAAAGGTAGTGAAGATCTTCACGCCGGAGAGATCTTTAACCTTATCACCGAGCTTACTTTGCAGCTCCTGACGCACCAGCTGCATAAACGCAGGCTGAGGCGAAATCACGCCACCGCGCGGCTGAACGCCGAGTGGACGAGCGCTCAGCATCTCGTACAACTCCTGATCGATCACCTGCTGTTGCTGCAGCAAACGCAGCACCAGGTTACGACGCTCAAGCGCCAGTTTTGGGTTACGCCACGGGTTATAAATTGACGCCCCTTTCACCATGCCGACCAGCAGCGCCTGCTGGTCAAGGCTCAGCTCTTCAACCGGACGGCCAAAGTAGTACAGACTCGCCAGCGGGAAACCACGGATTTCGTTATCACCGCTTTGACCGAGGTACACTTCGTTCATGTACAGCTCAAGGATACGATCCTTGCTGTAACGCGCGTCCATCAGCACGGCCATGTACGCTTCGTTGGCTTTACGCCAGTAAGAACGTTCGCTGGAGAGGAACAGGTTCTTCACCAGCTGCTGGGTGAGCGTACTCGCCCCCTGCACCGTGCGCCCTGCTGTCAGGTTCGCCAGCACCGCACGCCCTATGGAGTAAAGGCTGATGCCATCGTGCTCGTAGAAGTGACGGTCTTCGGTTGCCAGCAGCGTATCCACCAGCAGATCCGGGAAACCGTTACGGGCCACAAACAGACGCTGTTCACCGTTTGCTGACGAAAGCATGGTGATCAGGCGAGGATCAAGACGGAAGAAACCGAACTGGCGGTTGTTATCCATGTTCTCGATGGTATCCAGACGATCGCCGTCAAAGGTCAGACGCGCCCGCACCTGTCCCTCTTTGCTGTCCGGGAAATCAAACGGACGGCGGATCATCTCGATGCTCTTCGCCTGCACGGTGAATTCACCCGGGCGCGTCATCTTCGACACCTGACGATACTGGGTGGCTTCCAGCAGTTTCACCATCTCGTTCTTACTGATGGACATATCTGGCTCAAGGTTCACCATGCGGCCATATACTGCCGCAGGCAATTGCCAGACTTTACCGTCGATACGGCTGCGGATCTTCTGATCCAGATAGACGCCGTAAATCGCCATCAGCACAACAAAAATAATGAACAGCTTCAGCAGCAGCCAGAACCAGCCGCGTTTACCCCGAGGCTTACGCCCTTTGCCTTTCCCTTTACGCGGCATCGGTTCTTCATCCTCATAATCGTCTTCATAGTCATCGTCATAGTCCTCATCTCTGAGGCGACGACGGCTTACCTTTTCTTTCGCCGGACGCGTTGGTTTTCCCTTACGTCCTATTGGCTCGCGGTCATTCCCCGCCATGCTTTTTCTCCGCAACTTTCAGGCGCAAAGGCCCGATTCTCTTTTCTTCCACATCACCGTGAAAGAAGAAATCTCTCAATTAAGAATATTTCTTCGTACGCCGTGTCGGCGCGGTATTGGCCGGATCGTCCGGCCAAACGTGTTTGGGATATCGACCCTTCATCTCTTTTTGCACTTCCCGGTAGCTGCCCGCCCAGAACGCCCCCAGATCGCGGGTGATTTGTAGCGGACGATGAGCAGGCGACAACAGTTCAAGCACCACCGGCACGCGTCCTTCAGCGATGGATGGCGTGGTCGCCTCACCAAACATCTCCTGCATGCGTACCGCCAGCGCCGGAGGATTATCCTCGTGATAACGAATGGCAATCCGGCTTCCGGTCGGCACAGTGTAATGCCCTGGCAGTTCACTATCCAGACGTTGACGTAATGACCAGTCCAGTAAATTCTGTAACGCGACCTTAACATCAAGGGCTTTTAGTGCCCGCAGCGAGTGTACACCGCGCATTTGCGGCAGCAGCCAGCTCTCCAGCGAGGCAAGCAGCGTCTCATCATCCACCGCAGGCCAGGCATATTCTGGCAGCCAGCGCGCGGCACAGTGCAGACGAATTCGGTATTGCTCCGCCTCGGGCGTCCAGTTCAGTACGTTCAACCCTTTTTCCCGAATGCCGTTCAGCATCGCCTGATGCATCTCTTCTTCTGACGGCTTCGCCAGCGGCTTCGTGCCAAGGGTCAATTTGCCAATCTGGCTACGCCGAAACGCCTTCAGGGTGCCCTGAGTGTCATCCCATTCGACAGTATCGGATTGCTGAAGCAGTTGCGGACAGGCACGCGTCAGGGCCTCAATATCGACAGCTATCGCCTGTAATATCCGCGCATCCGGCGACTGGCTGCCCTGCAACAGGAGCGGTGCGATCAGCCACTCATGGCGCGTCAGAGCATCGTCGCTGTCCAGCATCGCGCCCATGCCATTTGCCAACTGATAGCGACCGTCCAGCCCGCGTCGGCGCGCAATTCGGTCCGGAAATGCTTGTGCCAGCAACTGTGCGATAATATCGCTGTCTGGCGAGCCACCACGGCTGTTTAGCCGTCTGCTGAGCTGCTGCGCCCGTTGCTGCCAGTTCCCCTGATTGCGTGAAAATGCCTGCGCCAGATCGCTGCTGCCACCACGCGGCGGCTCCTCAAGAATAGCGGCCAGTTTCGCCGCCGTGGCAATTTCATCTTCCCCTTGCGCGGCAACCAGCATTGCGGCCAGACGCGGATCGTTGCCCAGCGCAGCCATTTTCTGGCCGCGTGTCGTCAGACGCTCGCCTTCAAGCGCGCCAAGCTGGGCCAGCAGTGTACGTGCTGCGGTGAGGTTTACGACAGGAGGCGGATTAAGCCAGGTCAGTTGTCCCGGATCCGGACAGCCCCATTGCAGCAGATCCATCACCAGACCTGATAAATCACTTTGTAAAATTTCCGGGGGGCTTTGTTGTGCCGCGCGTTCAGCCTGCTCTGCACTGGTCAAATGCAGGCAGATACCCGCCTCAAGACGTCCTGCACGGCCTGCGCGCTGTAACATCGACGCCTGGCTTATACGATGCGTCAGGAGTTTCGTCAGCCCGGTACGCGGGTCAAAGCTTGCCACTCTCTCCTGCGCGCTATCCACCACCAGGCGAATACCTTCGATGGTCAAACTGGTTTCCGCAATATTGGTTGCCAGCACCACTTTGCGCTGCCCCGCAGGCGCGGGGAGAATCGCTTTACGCTGGTCGGTCAGCGACAACGCACCATAAAGCGGACACAACAGGACATCGCTACTGACACGGGAGGCCAGGTGCTCCTGCACGCGCTGGATTTCGCCCACACCGGGTAAAAAAAGCAGCAGCGAACCGGGTTCCTGACGCAACAGTTCTGCGGTGGCGATGGCGACCGCTTCATCAAAACGCTGATGGGCAGGTAGCGGTTGATAACGGCGCTCTACGGGAAACGCTCGCCCTTGCGAGGCTATCACTGGTGCATCAGGCAGCGTCTGCTGCAGCCGTTCGTTATCCAGCGTCGCCGACATAATGAGCAGCCGAAGGTCGTCACGCAGCCCCTGCTGAACATCCAGCAATAGTGCGAGAGCCAGATCCGCCTGCAGGCTGCGTTCGTGGAATTCATCCAGAATCACCAGCCCGACGCCGGTCAGTTCAGGATCGTTTTGCAGCATGCGGGTGAGTATTCCCTCGGTCACCACTTCAAGCCGCGTGGTTGGGCCGATACAGGTTTCAGCGCGCATACGGTAGCCCACCGTCTCGCCCGGTTTTTCGTTAAGCAATTCCGCCAGGCGTTGTGCCACGTTGCGCGCGGCCAGCCTGCGCGGCTCCAGCAGGATAATTTTCCCGCTGATATTCCCGTCTTTCAGGATCTGCAGTGGCAGCCAGGTGGATTTACCGGCCCCTGTCGGGGCGTTCAGCAAAACCTGCGGGGCATGTTGTAAGGCAGCGAGAAGCTCGGGAAGGACGACGGCGACCGGCAATGAGGACACTAACAGCTCCAGAGGGTTAACATTAGTCGGCGTACATTGTAGCATCGGCGCATATCATTACCGAGTCCCCCGTATGTCTGAGTCGAAACGGCTGTTTTTTGCTATTGAATTACCCGCCCCAATACAGCGGCAAATTGTTCGCTGGCGCGCTGAGCACTTCCCGCCGGAAGCGGGTCGCCCTGTTGCCGCGGCTAACCTGCACCTCACGCTGGCCTTTCTGGGTAATGTGAGCGCCGATAAACAGCAGGCCCTGGCATCAATGGCCGGACGGATCTCTCAACCGGGATTTACGCTACACCTTGATGATGCCGGGCAGTGGTTGCGCTCGCGGGTGGTCTGGCTGGGTACACGCCAGCCGCCTCGTGGGATATTACAGCTTGCGAATATGCTGCGCGCCCAGGCGGCACGCAGCGGCTGTTACCAGAGCCCGCAACCGTTTCATCCGCATATCACGTTGCTGCGCGATGCAGGTCAGGCCGTTGCCATCCCACCACCAGGTTTTCACTGGGCCTTTCCGGTTAATGAATTCGCACTTTATGAATCCGTCTTTGCACAAGGACGCACCCGCTACACGCCGCTACAGCGCTGGACGCTGGGCAATACCGTTAAGGACGCCTGATGAAGTTTAGCCCTCCCCTGCAGCACGCCACGCTGATTCAACGCTACAAACGCTTCCTCGCAGACGTAGTCACGCCTGAAGGAACACAGCTCACCCTGCACTGCCCCAATACCGGTGCTATGACGGGGTGTGCGACACCGGGTGACCGGGTCTGGTATTCCACATCAGAGAATATGAAACGCAAATATGCCCATACCTGGGAAATGACCGAAACACAAAGCGGGGCATTTATTTGTGTTAACACCCTGCGCGCCAATCAGCTGGTTAAAGAAGCGCTAATGAATAATGCCCTTCCCGAACTGGTGGGTTATGACACGCATAAAAGCGAAGTGAAATATGGCGATGAAGGCAGCAGAATTGACTTCATGTTACAGGCGCAAGACAGGCCTGAGTGCTATATTGAAGTAAAATCAGTGACGTTAGCGGAACAGGAAAATGGCTACTTCCCGGATGCGGTAACGCTACGCGGGCAGAAGCATCTGCGAGAGCTAATGTGTGTTGCGGCGGCGGGCAAACGCGCCGTATTGCTGTTTGCGGTGTTGCATTCAGCCATTGAACGATTCTCTCCTGCCCGCCATATTGATCCTAAATACGCGCAATTGTTGAATGAGGCACAAAAGCAGGGGGTAGAGGTTTTGGCTTATAAAGCGGAACTTTCTGCCGATAATATGACTCTGAGATCCTCTCTTCCCATTGTCTTATAAGGGATTAGACGATTGATGATTAAGTGTTCTGGCCGCGTGCGCAAATACGCTTTTCCTCACAGGCTTGTCAAGTGTTACGTTTAGATAATTGCCATCCGGAAAAGCATCTGCTATTTATAGCGACCTGATTTTTCCCCCGACACGGGGATCGATAGTGCGTGTTAAGGAGAAGCAACATGCAAGAAGGGCAAAACCGTAAAACATCGTCCCTGAGTATTCTCGCCATCGCTGGGGTGGAGCCGTATCAAGAGAAACCGGGCGAAGAGTATATGAACGAAGCCCAGCTGTCGCACTTCAAGCGTATTCTTGAAGCATGGCGTAATCAACTCAGGGATGAAGTCGATCGCACCGTTACTCATATGCAGGATGAAGCTGCTAACTTCCCGGATCCGGTCGACCGTGCCGCTCAGGAAGAAGAGTTCAGTCTCGAACTGCGTAACCGTGACCGCGAACGCAAACTGATCAAAAAGATCGAGAAAACGCTGAAAAAAGTCGAAGACGAAGATTTTGGCTACTGCGAATCCTGTGGTGTTGAAATCGGTATTCGTCGCCTGGAAGCGCGTCCAACCGCCGACCTGTGCATCGACTGTAAAACACTGGCTGAAATCCGCGAAAAACAGATGGCCGGTTAATACCAGCGCTGTTTATACACTCCAAAGGCGGGAGTCACTCCCGCCTTGTTACTGTTGATATGTCTGAATCACACTATATTGGGCGCTTCGCGCCATCTCCTTCCGGTGAATTACACTTCGGCTCATTAATTGCCGCGCTCGGCAGCTACCTGCAGGCTCGTGCCAGCCAGGGCAAATGGCTTGTTCGCATTGAAGATATTGACCCTCCGCGTGAAGTTCCCGGTGCAGCAGACACCATTCTGCGTCAGCTGGAACATTACGGTCTTCACTGGGACGACGACGTTCTCTGGCAATCAAAACGTCACGACGCGTATCGGGAACGTCTGGCCTGGCTTCGCGCTCAGGGGCTTTCCTATAACTGCACCTGTACCCGCGCACGCATCCAGAGCGTGGGAGGGGTTTATGACGGTCATTGTCGTACGCTTAATCTTCCCCCGGAAAATGCCGCCGTGCGCATCAAGCAGCGCTCCCCGGTGACGCACTTTAACGATTTACTTTCCGGCAAGATCCATGCCGATGAACGTCTGGCATGTGAAGATTTTATTATCCACCGCCGTGACGGTCTGTTCGCCTACAACCTGGCCGTTGTCGTGGATGACCATTTCCAGGGCGTCACGGAAATCGTTCGTGGCGCAGATCTTGTTGAACCTACCGTGCGGCAAATATCGCTCTATCACCAGTTTGGCTGGAAAGCGCCGGATTACATTCATCTGCCGCTGGCAGTCAATGAACATGGCTGTAAGCTGTCGAAGCAAAACCATGCGCCAGCCCTGCCACACGGCGATCCACGCCCGGTTTTGATCGACGCGCTGCGATTTCTCAACCAGAATGTAACCAACGAATGGCAGGATCTGCGTATTGACGAACTGCTGAAAATGGCGATCGCCCACTGGACGCTCACGGCGGTGCAAAAAATCCAGCATTCTCAAATGCGTTGCGCTGAGCTATGATTAGCCGCTTTTTTCATAACAAAACACACTACGAGGTGTACCATTTTTACCCGAGTCGCTAATTTTTGCCGTAAAGTGCTAAGCCGCGAAGAGAGCATGGCGAATGATGCCATTGCACAGCCACACATGTCGGTTATTCCGCGTGAGCAGCACAATATTTCCCGCAAAGATATCAGTGAAAATGCCCTCAAGGTGCTCTATCGTCTGAATAAAGCGGGCTACGAGGCCTATCTCGTGGGCGGTGGAGTGCGTGATTTACTGCTGGGCAAAAAGCCAAAAGATTTCGACGTGACGACCAGCGCCACGCCTGAGCAGGTGCGTAAATTATTCCGTAACTGCCGTCTTGTTGGCCGCCGTTTCCGTCTGGCTCACGTGATGTTTGGACCGGAGATCATCGAAGTGGCGACCTTCCGCGGCCACCATGAAGCGGGCGCATCGGATCGCACCACGTCGCAGCGCGGCCAGAACGGTATGCTGCTGCGCGATAATATCTTCGGTTCTATCGAGGAAGATGCCCAGCGTCGTGACTTCACGATCAATAGCCTTTACTACAGCGTGGCGGATTTCACCGTGCGTGATTACGTCGGCGGTATGCAGGACCTGAAAGAAGGTCTGATTCGTCTGATTGGCACGCCGGAAACGCGCTATCGTGAAGATCCCGTGCGTATGCTGCGCGCCGTGCGTTTCGCCGCCAAGCTGAATATGCGCATCAGCCCGGAAACGGCAGAGCCTATTCCCCGTCTGGCGACGCTGATCAACGACGTGCCCCCTGCCCGTCTGTTTGAGGAAGCCCTGAAACTGCTGCAGGCCGGCCACGGCTTTGAAACTTATAATCTGCTGCGCGAATACAACCTGTTCCAGCCGCTGTTCCCGACCATTACCCGCTACTTCACCGAAAGCGGTGACAGCCCGATGGAGCGCATGATTGCGCAGGTGCTGAAAAATACCGATACCCGTATTCGCAACGATATGCGCGTGAATCCGGCGTTTCTGTTTGCGGCGATGTTCTGGTATCCACTGCTGGAAACGGCTCAAAGAATCACTCAGGAGAGCGGTCTCGCCTATTACGATGCCTTCGCACTGGCCGCGAACGACGTGCTGGACGAAGGGTGCCGTACGCTGGCGATCCCGAAACGTATTACCACGCTGGTGCGTGATATCTGGCAGCTTCAGTTGCGTATGTCCCGTCGTCAGGGCAAACGTGCCTGGAAGTTGATGGAACATCCTAAGTTCCGCGCGGCATTCGATCTGCTGTCACTGCGGGCTGAAATTGAAAGGAATCAGGAGCTACAGCGTCTGGCGCAGTGGTGGGCCGAGTTCCAGGTTTCCGCCCCGCCTGAACAGAAAGATATGCTCACCGGGCTGGATGAAGAGCCGGAACCACGTCGCCGTCATCGTCGTCCGCGCAAACGTGCGCCGCGTCGTGAAGGTGCTTCATGACCCTCGCGTATATCGCCATCGGCAGCAATTTAGCCTCTCCGCTGGAGCAGGTTAACGCTGCCGTACAGGCGTTGGGCGAAATTCCGCAAAGCCGGATCGTGGCCGTCTCTTCGTTTTACCGTACCCCACCGTTGGGCCCGCAGGATCAGCCAGATTATCTCAATGCCGCCGTTGTGCTGGAGACCACTCTGGATGCCGAAACGCTGCTGGATAATACTCAGCGCATCGAACTGCAACAGGGTCGCGTACGCAAAGCCGAACGCTGGGGGCCACGCACTCTCGATCTCGATATTATGTTGTTTGGTCATGAGGTCATAAACACCGACCGCCTCACCGTTCCGCACTACGACATGAAAAACCGGGGTTTTATGCTCTGGCCGCTGTTTGAAGTCGCCCCCGATCTCACCTTTCCGGATGGTATCTCGCTGAAGGCTATTCTGGACACTCTCAAGGCGGAAAGACCCGCTCGCTGGTAATCCTGCATCTTACCGATTAACCCTGAAATATTTGCCGTTAATCGGTTAGCTAAAATCATTGTTCCCCCGAATGTTACTGTTAAAATGCGCAAAGATTCGCTTTTGGGCTATCAGGAAACAGTATGAAACCAACCACCATCTCCTTACTGCAGAAATGCAAACAGGAAAAAAAACGCTTCGCCACCATCACCGCGTATGACTACAGCTTCGCCAAACTCTTTGCCGAAGAGGGTATCAACGTCATGTTGGTCGGAGATTCGTTAGGGATGACGGTACAAGGACATGATTCCACCCTGCCGGTTACGGTTGAGGATATTGCTTACCATACCCGTGCCGTGCGCCGTGGTGCGCCAGCCTGCCTGCTACTTTCCGACCTGCCGTTTATGGCCTACGCCACGCCAGAGCAAGCCTTTGAAAATGCAGCAGTCGTGATGCGTGCCGGGGCCAACATGGTCAAAATCGAAGGTGGCGCCTGGCTCGTTGATACGGTGAAAATGCTCACCGAGCGCGCCGTGCCGGTGTGCGGTCATTTGGGCCTGACGCCGCAATCCGTGAACATCTTTGGCGGTTATAAAGTGCAGGGCCGTGGCGATGCCGCACAAACGCTGTTCGATGATGCCCTCGCCCTGGAAGCCGCAGGCGCACAACTGCTGGTGCTGGAGTGCGTTCCGGTTGAGCTGGCAAAACGCATCACCGACGCGCTGTCGATTCCGGTGATTGGTATTGGCGCAGGTAACGTGACGGATGGCCAGATCCTGGTGATGCACGACGCTTTTGGCATTACTGGCGGACATATCCCGAAATTTGCCAAAAATTTCCTCACGGAAGCGGGCGACATGCGCGCTGCGGTCAGGCAGTATATTGCCGAGGTTGAGTCCGGCGTTTACCCGGGCGAAGAACACAGTTTCCATTAAGGAGTCTCGTTGTGCTAATCATTGAAACCCTGCCGCTGCTGCGCCAGCACATCCGTCGTGCACGTCAGGAAGGTAAACGCATCGCACTGGTCCCGACCATGGGCAACCTGCATGACGGCCATATGAAGCTGGTCGATGAGGCGAGAGCCCGGGCAGACATCGTGGTGGTCAGTATCTTCGTTAACCCAATGCAGTTTGACCGCGCCGACGACCTGGCACGCTACCCGCGCACCCTGCAGGAAGATTGCGAGAAGCTCAAAAAACGCCATGCGGATATTGTTTTCTCCCCAGCTCCCGCCGATGTCTACCCTCAGGGTACCGACGAAGCAACTTACGTTGACGTTCCGGGCATTTCCACCATGCTGGAAGGCGCGAGCCGTCCGGGTCATTTCCGCGGTGTGTCCACCATCGTCAGCAAACTGTTCAATCTGGTGCAGCCAGACGTTGCCTGCTTCGGCGAGAAGGATTTCCAGCAACTGGCATTGATCCGCAAGATGGTTGCCGATATGGGTTACGATATCGAGATCGTCGGCGTGCCGATTGTGCGTGCCAAAGACGGGCTGGCGCTCAGCTCCCGTAACGGCTATCTGACGGCCGATCAGCGCAAAATCGCGCCGGGCTTAAGCAAGGTCATGAATACCATGGCTGAGCAACTTCTGGCTAAAGAATTAAGTGCAGAAGAGATTATCGCCCTGGCCGAACAAGCGCTGAACGAAAAAGGTTTCCGCGCTGACGACGTTCAAATTCGCGATGCCGATACGCTGCTGGAGCTTGCAGAGACCAGCAAACGTGCGGTGATCCTGGTGGCGGCATGGCTCGGCCAGGCCCGCCTTATTGACAATAAAGTGGTTGAGCTGGCGTAGTTTTCTCTACCCGGACGATTAAAGGTAAACGTAATGATTCGCAAAATGCTGCAAGGTAAGCTTCACCGAGTGAAAGTCACCCAGGCCGACCTGCACTATGAAGGCTCCTGCGCAATCGACCAGGATTTTCTGGACGCAGCTGGCATCCTTGAAAATGAAGCGATTGATATCTGGAACGTGAACAACGGCAAACGCTTCTCTACCTACGCGATTGCCGCCGAGCGCGGCTCAAAAATTATCTCCGTCAACGGCGCGGCAGCACACTGCGCTGACGTGGGTGACATCGTAATCATCGCCAGCTTCGTCATGATGTCCGACGAAGAAGCGCGCCGCTGGCAGCCGAAAGTGGCCTACTTCGAAGGCGACAACGACATGAAACGCACCGCAAAGGCAATTCCTGTTCAGGTTGCCTGATAAAAAGGCCCGAATTATATCGCCAGATAAATAATTCGGGCCGGCAGATATAATTATCACCAAGAAATATTATTCTTCAAAAAGAAATACTCCGCCAGTCCTTTCCATTTTTTTAAGATTTTATTTAATCTTTTCACAATATCACTATTAACCAACTGGTTTATTTGAAAAAACAGAATAGCTAAAGCCCATTTTAAGTAAATTTAAAATTACTTTTTTTAGTGTGCACTCTATTATCCGTCCGCCAAAAACAATGTTTGGCTTTTTAATCTTTTACATGGATATTGTTATGTCACTGAAAAAAATTAGCATGGCAGCTGCTACCGTAGTTCTGGCACTGGGTTCCTCTTCATCTTTCGCTGCTACCGATCTTGGCCTGATCACATTTGACGGCGCAGTTACCGATACCACCTGTACTATTACCACCAACAATGGTGAAGGTACTAACAACATCACTATCGCACTGCCAGTCGTTAAAAAATCCGACGTTGAAAGCACCACTATCGATAAAGGTGTTGGCGCGAAAAACTTCGAACTGCTTCTGACAAACTGCCCAGGAACTGTATCTAAAGCTTCCGCAAACTTCATGTCTAAAAACATGGGTTCCGTGGCTAACGGTACCGTTGATCCAGACTCTAACGTTGCAGGTTCAGCAACCAACGTAAGCCTGGCGATGTATAACAACTCCACCAGCAATACCGATCGTATTATGGTTGGTCAGCCTGACAATAACACGCAGGTTGCACCAGTGACCAATGGCTCCGGCAAACTGTACTACCGTGTGGCTTACGTTCCAGGTTCTGCATGGGTGAAAGACACTAACCCAGTCACTGCGGGTAAAGTCTCTGCTAACGCTTACTTCACCATGAGCTACGAATAATCGTCGATTATTTATTTAATAATGCGCCCGCTTAGCCGTGGGCGCTTGTTTATCTCAATTATCCTGGAGTGGATATGCGACAGCTTAATGCAAAAATGATCAAAGGAATGAAAGCACTCTCTTTTGTGCTGACCAGCATAATGGCATGTCATGCCCACGCTGATATTGTTATCTCCGGAACCCGTATTATTTATCCTGAAAAAGCAAAAGATGTTGTGGTGAATCTGGAAAACAGAGGCTCACACCCTTTACTCGTTCAGTCATGGCTGGATGATGGCCGCGACACGACCGACCCTCAGGAGCTTAAATTACCGTTTGTCATTACACCGCCGGTAACTCGCGTAGAAGCGCAAAAAGGCCAGTCTATCCGCATTACCTCACTCGGCCAGTCATTACCCAAAGACCGTGAATCACTGTTCTGGTTTAACGTGCTGGAAGTACCCCCCAAAGCCAAAAACAATGGCGATCAGAATATGCTGCAACTGGCTTTCCGCACGCGTATCAAACTCTTTTTCCGCCCAACAGGACTCAAAGGTTCACCCGATGAATCTGCAAAGCACCTGATCTGGTCGCAGAAAAAAGTTGCTAACGATGTTGTGCTGGTTGCGAAGAATGATTCTGCATACAACGTTTCCATTGCCTCTGCTTCTCTGACCGTTAATGGCAAAAAATATGAAGTGGAGAGTAGTTCTGTGAAACCGTTCTCCAGCGAAACAATGAAAGTGAAAGGGCTGACTGGCATTAGCAACGGCAAAGTTAATTATGCATCTATTAATGACTTTGGTGGAATGCAAGAACAAGAAGCAGCGCTTAACTAATAATAATCATATTACATGGCTATGCCGAACACGTTATCGGCAACACACGGATCGGGATAATAATGTTTTTTCGACGTTCATTTCTGTGCCTTTCTATTAGTGCGGCAATACCTCTGAATGCTATCGCGGATGATATTCAATCCACTGTCAATTCCGCAGCGGATGATGTCGAGTTTAACGACCAGTTTTTATTTAACACGGGTAATAAAATCGACGTGGGTCGTTTTTCGCAAGGCAACCCTATTTTACCGGGAAAATATCAGACCAAAATAAATGTTAATGGCAAAGCAAAAATAACTACCGAAGTCGAGTTTAAAGATAACGGCACACCCCGTGCTACGCCGTGTATGACATTAACAACGCTGAGACAGGTCGGTATTAATACTGAATCGCTCGAAAAAGCGGATTCGGGCGATGCGGCAACGTGTTTTGATATCACGAAAGCGTTCCCTGGTGCGACGGTCAACTTTAACTCGTCAACTCAAGAACTGGATCTAACTGTTCCCCAGCTGTACGTGCTTAAACTTCCTCAGGGATATGTCGACCCTTCACTCTGGGAAGAAGGTATTCCTGTCGCAATGGCGTCCTACGACCTCAACGCCTGGCACAGTGAAGGTACGGGCAGCAACAGTGACAGCGCCTATGCAGGCTTACGTTACGGTGCCAATTTAGGCCCGTGGCGTTTCCGTTCACGCGGGAGTCTGAACTGGAATGAAAAAAACGGCAGTGATTACTCAAACCAGGATATTTATCTGCAGAGAGATATCACGCCGCTTAAAGCTCAGATGTTGATTGGCGACTCTTACACGCGTGGTGACGCATTTGACTCGATCGGCCTGCGCGGTTTACGTCTTTATAATGACGATCGTATGCTGCCGAACGGGCTTTCCAGCTATGCGCCTGTCATCCGCGGTGTTGCTAACAGCAACGCCCGTGTTTTTGTAACACAAAGCGGGAACAAGATTTATGAAACAACCGTGCCACCGGGTGCATTTGAGATTTCCGATCTCAGCACCACAGGCTACGGCAACGACTTGCTGGTGACTATCGAGGAAGCCGATGGCAGCAAGCGCTCTTTCTCGGTCCCGTATTCATCCGTGACTCAAATGTTACGTCCGGGCTTCGCACGTTGGGATGTTGGTGCCGGCGAGTTGCATGACGATTCATTGCATGACTCACCAAAAGTGGCTTATGCCACCCTCTATTACGGGCTGAACAATACCTTCACCGGGTATACCGGCCTGCAATATATGGACACCGGTTTTTACGCGGGCCTCGCAGGTCTTGCCATGAACACTGAGATCGGTGCATTTGCACTGGATGTTACCCACTCCAGCGCAGATATCGACGGGCTTCGTACGCTGACAGGCCAGAGTTATCGACTCTCCTTCAGTAAGATGCTCTCGGCAACGGATACGTCATTAAACGTGGCAGCCTACCGCTTCTCCACAGAGGACTACCTCAGCTTGCACGATGCGGCCTCACTGGCCGATCGCGTGAAGTATCGCGATCAGGAACTGAAACCCGGCAGTAACAGCGAGGATGTGTATAGCACCTTCCAGCGTATGAAAAACCAAATTCAGGTCAACATCAGCCAGCCGCTACGCACTGGCAAAGTGGATTATGGTTCGATGTACGTCAACGGTAGCTGGCAGGATTACTGGGATGGCAGCCGTTCAAGCTCTAACTATACCGTGGGTTATAGCAACGCCTTTACCTATGGCAGTTACAGCGTCTCCTTGCAGCGTACTTATGATGAATTTGGTGAACAGGAAGACAGCGTTTACCTCAACGTCAGCCTGCCGTTCGATGCGTTGTTTGGTACGGGTAAACACCCTGCTGGTTTCAACAGCGTTAACGTGGGTCTGAACTCTGATTTCAACGGAAGCACGAGCCTCAATACCACTGCGAACGGCAATACCGAGGACAACCGTTTCAACTACAGCGTGACGACCAGTAATAACCGAACGGATGATAATACGCTCAATCAGATCAGCGGCTATGGCAGCTATAACAGCCCTTATGGTCCGCTAAGCCTTTCTGCCTCAGCGAGCGATGACAACCAGCAACAATATTCTGCCAGTTATAGCGGCGGGATGCTGCTGCATTCCGGCGGGATAACGCTGGCACCAGGCAGCATCAGTGATACCGACTCGCTGGCACTGATTAAAGCCAGTGGAGCAAAAGGGGCACGTCTGAATAACGGTGACGGTGAGATCGGCAATTCCGGCTACGCCATCATGCCTTATCTTTCCGCCTACCGCGAAAACCGTATCGGCCTCGACACCAGCACCATGAGTGCCGACGTTGAAGTGAAAAATACCAGTACGGTTGCCGTACCGCGTAGCGGTGCGGTGGTGCTGGTGAATTTCGAAACCAACGAAGGTCGTTCGGCAGTACTTGAGCTCCAGCGTTCTGATAACGGCTTCATCCCTCTCGGCGCCGACGTGCTGAACGAGAAGGGCGAGATCGTTGGCAGTGTGGGTCAGGCCGGGCAAGCCTATGTTCGCGGTATTGAAGATAAAGGCACGCTCAGGGTTGTCTGGGGTAACGGGCAACAAAGCGCCTGTAACGTTCAATATCAGATTCAACCCAATGCACAGAAGGCGGGTTTGACCACTCTTCTAACCCATCAACTGTGCCGGATGTAATTCATTTATAACAGGGAGTTTTTACTCATGAAGTTCACTTTGAATCATTTCGTTCGCTGCATTTATGCAGCAACGCTTTTGTCCGTCACCAGCGGTTATGCCCAGGCCGCGGATAACCTCGACGTTACCTTCACGGCCAACATCCGGGAAACCACCTGTGATATGGCCATCAGTGGCGGAACAGGCGATGGTAAAAACAACACCATTACGCTTGGAACCAGCGGGAAAACCCGTATTGACACGATTGCGGCAGGTACAGCGACAACCGATTTCAAACTGGTGCTGACAGAGTGTCCATCCAGTCTCTCTTCACTGAAAACAACCGTAAGCGGTTCAGCATCAACAGTGAAGACGGCCATTGCTAACAGTGAGACGTCTGGTGGAGCCAGTTATGTCGGGGTGTCTATTGCGCGTAGTTCAGCACCGACAACGCCTTTTGAGATCAACTCGACAGATGACAGCAAACGTATTGTCTGGACCCCGGGTGAAATCACGGCAAAAGAAGTACCTTTAACCGCCAAACTGGTAGAAACCCAGGCAGGCAGTGTAACGACAGGTACGTTTAGAGCCGTCGCTACTTTTAACTTCTATTACGAATAACCAGACAGAAAACGGAGAAACTATAATGGAATTTAAACCTACGATCTTTGCCCTCTCTGTTCTGGGATTAGTATCCGCAACCGCGTCTGCGACCATTACCGGGACGAGCAGTGTTTCAGCAACCTTCAACACCACCATTGAAGCGGGGACCTGTAGCGCTCAGGTGCAGAATGCTTCTGGCTCACCAGTATCTCAAATAAATTTCGGTGATGTCTTCAAATCCGATCTGGCCAATAAAACCCGTGAAGAGGCATTCAAAATTGCCTTCACCGGTTGTGCTGGTGTGTCTTCAGCAGCCATCAGAGCAACCACTGGCGCAGGTGGCAGTTGTTCCTCTGCCTCCAGCCTGAATTTTGGTGCAAATAACAATACGGCATTTGAACTGTGGAATGGGGATTCAGCGACAGGAACACAACTGAGCTGTAAATCACCACAAACCGAAACCGTGACTATTTCGTCTGGCACAGCGACCTATAATTTGAGTTCGCGCGTTGTGGTCGCTGACGGTAAGACCGTTGCTGATGTCACTACAGGGTCGGTTACTTCGCCTGTCACGTTTCTGGTCACCTATCAATAAGTCATAAAGAACAGGCGGTAGCTTGACGATGCGAAATACACCGTTATTTATAAAAAAATACAGGCTGCTGCTGGCCGTTATTTCAGGTTTGCTGATCCCTGCCTCATCCCATGCGGATGGGGCATGGATGGACGTTAATATCAGGGCCAATATTGTTGCCAATACCTGTAAAATTAGCGTCTCGAACGGCGGCCAGGTTCAGTTGCCGGTGGTTGCCCGCAGCTGGTTTTTCAATACCGATGGCAGTAATAAATACAATGCAGCCCAGGATGCAGGCGGAACGCGGTTCTCTGTACAAGTGACTGATTGTGATGATAAAGCCAGTGGCGCAGCAAGCAAATTACATTTTAGCTTTGCACCGCAATCAGGTTCTCTGGCTGTGGGGAATAAACAGGTATTTGCTAATGATAAAGAGCAGGAAAGTGACGGAGCCAAAAATGTCGGTCTTGTCATCTTTTCAGACGCGTTCCATCAGAATGTTTTAAAACAGGATGGCAGTTCTGATGTGGTTTACGATGTCACCTCGCAGCAAAAAAACTTTGCTTATCTGACGGATTACGATTTCTATGCCCGTTATCAGAACACAGGGGCGATTACCGCTGGCAGAATTACCAGCAATGTTCTGGTTAGCGTCATGTATGAATAAATTACAAGGAAATGTAATGAAGAAAATAATATTCTCGCTAGTAGGGTTACTATCGCTGATTATAATAAAGCCGGCACTGGCGGATCAGAGTTGTTATATTAACTCCAGTGCCGAAGGTATCTACACGGTTACAAACGATCCTGTTACACCGAATCTAAACATGGGTATCATTGATGGTCATATTGACTTCGTAGAAGATGCAAACGGGTCGTACGATTATACTATTCCCTTCCGGGGTAGTAATCCTATTGGATGTAAAAGTGCATCCCCCTGGGATAACTCTGTCCATGTGATCACTGACAGCAGTCTGCTTGATACAAAATATACGGGGCCTAATGGTCAGGCACTTTTTAAAACAAGCGTACCAGGCATTGTCTATGATGTGACGTTACAATGCTACACTGCGAGTGGCTGTGGCTCGGGTCACGATAACCTGGCGCTAAAATATCCTGCCGGAGGGGGTAACGAAAATGTATTCCCTTCCCAGGGGGGATTTACCTGGGAAGGAGCTGATTCTAACTGGTCATTACGTATAGACTATTTCAGGACCCCTGATTTTAAACCTGAAAAAGGCATTTCAACGGGTCACTCTTTAGCAGGAACCATTGGTCAGTTCAGGATTGGACCTTCAGGACAACCCGTCATTACTTTTGCGATGACGGACAGCACGCTGAACTTTCGCATTCCCGACTTGACCTGCTCAATACAGTTGCAGAATGGTTCGAACAACGTCAACCTGGGCGACTATTTTGTCAGTGATATTAAGAAAAACAGTACACAAGCGGTGCCTTTTAGCTTTAGTACGCAGAGTTGTTACGCGACAAAACTGACCGTCAAAATGATTAGCGGGTATCCATCTTCGGTTACGGGTCTACTCGCTAAAAGTGCCGGTAGTGCATCAGGCGTCGCCGTGAAGATCATGAATACCGATCATAACATGCAGATGATGCCTGATGGTTCAGTCAGCGTTAGCGATATTCGTGATAGTTGGGGGGCTAACACCAGCTACAACTATTCCGCGCAAGTTGTACCGGATGGTAGTGCGGTAAACTCGGGCGATTTCCAGACGGCGGCCACCTTCAGTATTACTTACGAATAAGTGCATTATCCCTGCGGCTGATTACTGATCAGCCGCGACATCGTCTCCAGCGAATCCGTTCTTAAGATGTACAGGCGTTTCAGTAAGAACGGATTATCTCCCGGTTTCACCTTTCCCCTTACCGTCGTCACTGCCAGGTGGAACCCTGCATCGTTCGCCGCTTTTATCGCTTTCTCGTCGTAGCCACCAAACGGATATGAGAGGTAAAGCACGTGCGGGTTAAACTGCGCCAGGTCCCGTCGTGAGCGCTTAAAATCAAACAAAATATTGTGGTAGCTGCGGCTCAGTAAAATGGGCTGATGGTTGACGTCAACGCGGTGCAGAAAATGCGTGTGAGACTGATAGTCGAACACGTCATGCATCTGCTCCAGCTCCGACACGCTCATAAACTGCAGGAATTTTGGTGCCCATTTTTGCGGATGCCGCTTGATGCGTGAGGAAATAATAAACGCCGTCGCCTTAAAACCATACTCTTTCAGAATTGGGTAAGCGTAACGATTCACGGACTTCAGTCCGTCATCGAAGGTGATCACTACCGCCTTCGCAGGCAGGTTCATCTTATTCCGCACGTACCCTTCCAGCTGGTACATGGTCAGGGTGGTGTAGCCCTGGTCGCGAAGCCAGGTCATCTGGTTGTTAAAGGCCCGCACGCTGGTGGTTGTGGAGGTATGACGAAAACGAGTGTTCTCTTCATCACGCAAAATATGGTGGTAGGTAATAACAGGAATACCGTTGTCTTCCTGCGCATCCAGGCTGCTGACCCATGCCAGACGGTTGCCGATGCGGATCTGGAACCAGGTCTGGTTCAGACGGTCCTTAAGCTTGTTCAGTATAGGGTAGCGAAGATTGGCGCTTAACGTCCCGAACGGTGCGCTACCGCTGGAGGGTGCGTTATAGATCGGCGTGTCTTTCCAGGTAATGAGGTTCTGATTGCTCAGCGGTTTATTCAGATCGCCAAGGCTGTCCTCAACGCGCTGTTTCCCCTGAACCGGTTCAAGGTGCCCCTTGTCGATAAAACCCGTGCCAAAACCGAAGCGAAATTCGTAGTAATCCGCCGCCGCAGGTACGACGGCCAGGATTTGCCCCGCGCGCACATTGCCAACATTAATGACGCTGTTCCCCACCTGCGCCCAGATAGCCGCATCTTCGGTGGTTTGCATATATTGAGCAGGCAGGCTTTGCTGACTGAGTAAACTGGCAGAAGAAATGCCAGACACGAACATCAATAACAGGAAAACAATACGCGTGAACATGAGGGTCTTATTCGAAGCGGAAATACTTATGCCATTGTAGCAAAAGCGACATCAATACCAACGTTTAATTCTTATACAGGTCATGAAGCAGGACGAAAGGAGGATTTTTTTGCTGCTGATGCCACAAGCTGCTGACTTCCGGTGCGCCCTGCACAACAATAGCGTCACGGAATCCGGCACTGGTTAACGTTTCACGCTGCGGATACATCATTTTCAGTAATGGAAGGCTGATGCCCGAGATCACCTCACAGCAATCATGCTTATGGCTCAGCAATGCGGCTGCGCGGTAAGGCGCCGCGCCCGATTTATCGGTCAAAAAAATCACGCCATCACCGGTGTCGGTTTCATGCAGGGCATCGCACATCATGCGGCTGAGCATGTTGGTGCTCAATCCACGCCAGTAATTTACCGCCCGGCATTGCACCAGTGGGCCAAATCTGGCTTCAAGCTTATCCAGCATATTCTGCGCCTGCTCATCATGGCAGGTAATCACCCATCCCAGCATAAACCTCTCCTTAGCAGGCAAGTAGTTTAGCGGAGTGAAGGTTCGCTTTCGGTGATAACTGTCAAAGAAAAATACCCGGCAACCAGAATGTCGCCGGGCAGACGGTTAGCTGCGCAGACCGCGCCCGCGCTGGATCAGATACCAGCACAGCAGATAGAAGAAGAGGATAAACACCACCAGCACCGCCACCGTGGTAAACAGCGGCACATCGGTAATGCCAAGGAAGCCAAAGCGGAAGCCGCTGATCATGTACACAATCGGGTTCAGGTGCGACAGTGCCTGCCAGAACGGAGGCAGCAGCGTGAGGGAGTAGAACACCCCACCCAGATAAGTCAGTGGCGTCAGCACAAAGGTCGGGATCAGGCTGATGTCGTCGAATGTTTTGGCGAAGACTGCGTTCAGCAGGCCAGCCAGCGAGAAGAGGATTGCCGTCAGCAATAACGTCAGCGCGACAAACAGCCAGGAATGCACCTGGAACGGCACAAAGAACAGCGAGATCGCCGTGACCAGAATCCCCACACAGAGGCCACGCGCCACGCCACCACCGACATAACCGGCGATAATGACGTGCGTTGGCACAGGCGCGACCAGCAGCTCTTCAATATTACGCTGGAACTTGGCGCTAAAGAATGACGACGCCACGTTGGCATAGGCGTTGGTGATCACCGCCATCATGATCAGACCCGGCACGATAAACTGCATATAGGTAAAACCGTGCATCTCACCAATCCGGGAGCCAATCAGGTTGCCGAAGATGATGAAATAGAGCGTCATGGTGATCACCGGCGGCACCAGGGTTTGCACCCAGATGCGCATAAAGCGGTTAATCTCTTTCGCCCAAATACTTTTCAGCGCGACCCAGTAAAGATGCGTCATGCCTTGTCTCCTTGTTTATCCTGCACCAGAGAGACAAACAGCTCTTCCAGTCGGTTCGCTTTGTTACGCATACTTAAGACCTGAACACCCTGTGCGCTTAGCTGAGAGAACACGCTGTTAATCCCCTGCTCACGCAGCACTTCCACTTCCAGCGTCGAGGTATCCACCAGACGATACTGATACCCTTCCAGTTTTGGCAGCGGGCTTTTCGCCGCCAGGTCGAGGATAAAGGTTTCTGATTTCAGCTTGGAGAGCAGGTCTTTCATCGAGGTGTTTTCCACCAGCTCGCCATTCTGAATGATACCGATGTTGCGGCAGAGCATTTCGGCTTCTTCGAGGTAATGGGTTGTCAGAATAATGGTGGTGCCTTTGTCGTTAAGATCTTTCAGGAACCCCCACATTGAGCGGCGAAGTTCGATGTCCACACCAGCGGTGGGCTCATCGAGGATCAGCAGTTTTGGTTCATGCATCAGCGCACGCGCAATCATCAAACGGCGCTTCATCCCACCGGATAACATCCGCGCACGTTCGTTACGCTTTTCCCACAAATCGAGCTGTTTTAGATACTTTTCGCTGCGCTCAAGCGCCTCTTTGCGCTCAACGCCGTAGTAACCTGCCTGGTTCACTACAATCTGTTGTACGGTTTCAAAGGGGTTAAAGTTGAACTCCTGCGGAACCAGCCCCAGCTGGCGCTTGGCGTTCACCACGTCTTTTTGCAGGTCATAACCAAAGACGCTGACCCGACCGGACGTTTTATTAACCAGCGAGCTGATAATACCGATCGTGGTGGATTTCCCCGCGCCGTTCGGTCCCAGAAGCGCGTAAAAATCACCGGCCTCTACTTTTAGATCTATCCCGCGTAGCGCCTGAACGCCACCTGGATAGGTTTTTTTAAGCTGCTCAAGCTCCAGTGCAATAGCCATGAATTTAACTTACCTTCAGTTCTTACACACGTTGTGTGGTTTCATTAAAAGTCGGGTTACCCTATAGTAGCGCAACGCAATAACTCGGTTACAGGTCGCTAACCTCCATGAACAACATAGATACACTCATCAGCAACAATGCACTATGGTCAAAAATGCTGGTGGAGGAAGACCCCGGATTTTTTGGAAAACTGGCGCAAGCCCAGAACCCACGCTTTCTGTGGATTGGGTGTTCCGACAGCCGCGTCCCGGCCGAACGCCTGACCGGCCTCGAGCCCGGTGAACTGTTTGTTCACCGTAATGTCGCCAACCTGGTGATCCATACCGACCTCAACTGTCTTTCTGTGGTTCAGTATGCCGTTGACGTTCTGGAAGTCGAGCACATCATTATTTGCGGTCACTATGGCTGCGGCGGCGTACAGGCGGCGGTTGAAAACACGGAACTGGGGCTCATTGATAACTGGCTGCTGCACATCCGCGATATCTGGTTCAAACATAGCTCACTGCTCGGCGAAATGCCGCAAGAGCGTCGCATGGACACCCTTTGCGAACTCAACGTGATGGAGCAGGTCTATAACCTGGGCCACTCAACGATTATGCAATCGGCGTGGAAGCGCGGGCAGAAGGTCTCTGTCCACGGCTGGGCGTACGGTATTCACGATGGCCTGCTGCGCAATCTGGAAGTGACTGCAACAAACCGCGAAACGCTGGAACAGCGTTACCGTTCGGGAATTGCCAACCTTCAGCTTAAGCATGTAAACCATAAATAAAGCCGGGAATTTTCTCCCTCTCCCACAGGGAGAGGGCCGTGGTGAGGGCATCAGCCCACCATTACTCGTCCAGCAATACCACTTTCCCCACATACGGCAGATGACGATAGCGCTGCGCGTAGTCAATGCCGTAACCGACGACGAATTCGTCAGGAATCGAGAAACCCACGAACTCCACCGGAACCTGTACTTCACGGCGGTCAGGCTTATCCAGCAATGTGCAGATAGCCAGGGATTTCGGTTCACGCAGGCTCAGGATCTCGCGCACTTTAGACAGCGTGTTGCCGGAGTCGATGATGTCCTCAACGATCAACACATCTTTGCCACGAATATCTTCATCCAGATCTTTCAGGATTTTCACATCACGGGTTGTGGACATGCCGCTGCCATAGCTGGAGGCGGTCATAAAATCGACCTCATGTGGCACATGCACTTCACGGCACAGGTCTGCCATGAACATGAAAGAGCCACGCAACAGACCGACCAGCACCATTTCGCTGCCGCTGTCCTTGTAATGTTCGGTGATTTGACGACCCAGTTCGGCGATACGCGCTTTGATCTCGGCTTCCGGGATCATCACTTCAACAGTATGTTTCATATTACTAACCATATGATTTTAATGAAAATCTCTCAATGCGGATGAATTAATCTCCGGCATCGATACGCAAGCCAGCCATTATATCAGCAAATGGATAACCCTGGCGTATGAGTTGTAAAAAGCAAATATTGTGATTCCGATCACATTTGTTAATGCCTATAATTAATTGCTAGCAAATAATTAACAAAACTGACGAGTACTTTTCTATGGCTGAAACAAAATCTCAACAGCCGCGTCTACTGGTGACATTAACAGCGGCCTTCGCAGCTTTCTGCGCGCTGTATTTGTTAATCGGTGGCGTCTGGCTGGTCGCGCTTGGCGGCTCCTGGTACTACCCAATTGCAGGTTTGGTTATGGTTGGTGTAACCATCCTGCTATTGCGTAGAAAACAATCCGCGCTGTGGCTGTATGCTGCATTACTCCTCGCCACCATGATCTGGGGCGTCTGGGAAGTCGGGTTCGACTTCTGGGCACTGACGCCACGTAGCGACATCCTCGTGTTCTTTGGTATCTGGCTGATCCTGCCCTTCGTCTGGCGTCGCCTGATTGTGCCTTCCAGTGGTGCCGTTGCAGCGCTGGTGGTAGCCCTGTTAATCAGCGGTGGCATCCTGACCTGGGCCGGTTTTAACGACCCGCAGGAGATCAACGGTACGCTAAACGCGGAATCCACGCCTGCTGCGGCTATCTCGCAGGTGGCGGACGGTGACTGGCCTGCGTATGGTCGTAATCAGGAAGGTCAACGCTACTCCCCGCTGAAGCAGATCAACGCGGATAACGTTAAAAACCTGAAAGAAGCCTGGGTATTCCGTACTGGCGATCTGAAGATGCCAAACGATCCGGGCGAACTGACCAACGAAGTGACGCCAATTAAAGTGGGCGATATGCTTTATCTGTGTACGGCGCACCAGCGTCTGTTCGCGCTTGATGCGGCCACGGGTAAAGAGAAATGGCACTTCGACCCACAGCTCAATTCCAACCCGTCGTTCCAGCATGTCACCTGCCGTGGCGTCTCTTACCACGAAGCGCGTGCCGATAATGCCAGCCCGGAAGTCATTGCCGACTGTCCTCGCCGCATTATGCTGCCGGTGAACGATGGCCGCCTGTTCGCCATCAACGCCGAAACGGGCAAGCTGTGCGAAACCTTTGCCAACAAAGGTATCCTTAATCTGCAGACCAATATGCCGGACACCACGCCGGGTCTGTATGAGCCAACCTCTCCACCGATCATCACCGATAAAACCATCGTGATTGCTGGTTCGGTAACGGATAACTTCTCCACGCGTGAAACCTCCGGCGTCATCCGTGGTTTCGACGTGAACACCGGTAAACTGCTGTGGGCCTTCGACCCGGGCGCGAAAGATCCCAATGCGATCCCGTCAGATGAACACACCTTTACCTTTAACTCGCCAAACTCCTGGGCGCCAGCGGCGTATGACGCGAAGCTGGACCTGGTCTACCTGCCAATGGGTGTAACCACACCCGATATCTGGGGTGGTAACCGCACGCCGGAGCAGGAACGCTACGCGAGCGCTATCGTGGCGCTGAATGCGACCACCGGTAAGCTGGCCTGGAGCTACCAGACCGTTCACCACGATCTGTGGGATATGGACATGCCATCCCAGCCGACACTGGCGGACATTACCGTTAACGGTAAAACCGTTCCGGTGATTTACGCTCCGGCGAAAACCGGCAACATCTTCGTACTGGATCGCAGCAACGGTAAACTGGTTGTGCCTGCGCCAGAAAAACCAGTGCCGCAGGGTGCGGCAAAAGGCGATTACGTCAGCAAGACGCAGCCATTCTCTGACCTGAGCTTCCGTCCGAAGAAAGATCTGAGCGGTGCAGACATGTGGGGTGCCACCATGTTTGACCAGCTGGTGTGCCGCGTGATGTTCCACCAGTTGCGCTACGAAGGTATCTTCACCCCGCCTTCTGAGCAGGGCACGCTGGTCTTCCCGGGTAACCTGGGGATGTTCGAATGGGGCGGGATCTCCGTTGACCCGAACCGTCAGGTGGCGATTGCCAACCCGATGGCGCTGCCGTTCGTTTCCCGTCTGATCCCACGTGGCCCAGGTAACCCAATGGAGCCACCGAAAGACGCGAAAGGCACAGGGACCGAATCCGGCATTCAGCCGCAGTATGGCGTGCCGTTTGGCGTGACGCTGAACCCGTTCCTGTCTCCGTTTGGTCTGCCGTGTAAACAGCCTGCCTGGGGTTATATCTCCGGTCTGGACCTGAAAACTAACCAGATTGTGTGGAAAAAACGTATTGGTACGCCACAGGACAGCATGCCGTTCCCGATGCCAGTTCCGGTGCCGTTCAATATGGGTATGCCGATGCTGGGTGGCCCAATCTCCACCGCCGGTAACGTCCTGTTCATCGCGGCGACCGCAGATAACTACCTGCGCGCGTACAACATGACCAACGGCGAGAAACTGTGGCAAGGCCGTCTGCCAGCCGGTGGGCAGGCAACGCCGATGACCTATGAAGTGAATGGCAAGCAGTACGTTGTCATCTCTGCGGGTGGTCACGGTTCGTTTGGCACGAAGATGGGCGACTATATTGTCGCGTATGCACTGCCTGATGAAAGTAAGTAACTAAAAAGGCCCGGTGGCGGCTACGCCTTACCCGGCCTACGGTAATATGCAAAACGGCAACTTCGGTTGCCGTTTTTGTGTTTATTCCCTCTCCCGTTGGGAGAGGGTCAGGGTGAGGGCATCAGGCCGCACTAATCTAAACGGTGAACCCCAACATCATCCCCGTATCTTCATGCTCCAGCAGATGACAGTGCGCCATATAGGCAAACTCTTTCGGCGCGGCATGGTCAAATTTCACCAGCACCTCGCTGACCCCTCCTTCAACCCTGACGGTATCTTTCCAGCCCGCGCGATGCACATCAGGCGCTTTGCCGTTCTCTGAAAGAATGCGGAACTGGGTACCGTGGATATGGAACGGATGCAGCATCATGTCGCCTTCGCCAGAAATCACCCAACGCTCAAACTGCCCTTTTGTGGCAGCAAACATTGGCGTGTTCATGTCGAACGCCTGGCCGTTGATCATGTTGGCGTTGTGGAAGTCAAAACCATGGTCACCATGATTCATGTTGCCCATGCCGCCCATTTTGCCGTGGTCCATATTCATATGCCCCATCATCTGCCCGTGGTGCATCCCCGCCATCGCCCGATCGCCATATTTCGCCATCAGCGCCTGCATACCCATCATATCGAGCATCGGGTTCATGGAAAGCTGCAGCTTGCGTTGGGTTAAACCTTCAAGGGAAGGTAACGCCGGGAGCGACGTCAGCGTATCCTGCAGCGTGCCCGATGCTGTAACCTGCAGTGGCTGGATCCGCAACACCGGGTGCGGCTTGTCAAAGGGCGCAAGCGCCATACCCATCTGGCTGACCGGCAACGTGACCAGGTCAAACACTTTGCCGTCGCTGATATCCACCAGCACTTCAAAACGTTCCCCCATCAGCATTGGGAGCTCGCTCACTTTCACCGGTTCAGGTAGCAATCCGCCGTCGCTGGCGACCACGTACAGAGGACGATTATCACTGGTAGCAAAGTTCAGGGAGCGTGCATTGCACCCGTTAAGCAGACGTAAACGCAGCCAGCCCTTCGGCGCGGCGTGCTGCGGATAAATGGCGCCGTTGGTCAGCAGAGTATCACCAAACCAGCCTACCGCCGCGGTCATCACATCCAGTTGATAATCAATCTGACCGTCTGCGGTGAATTTTTTGTCCTGGACAATCACCGGTACATCGTCGATCCCCCACTGTTTAGGCAGACGCAGCAGGCGGCTTTCGTCATCTTCAATCAGCACCAGGCCCGCCAACCCCATTGCCACCTGATGGCCCGTTTTGCCGTGCTGATGGGGGTGGAACCAGCAGGTCGCGGCGCGCTGGTCAGGAGTAAAGGTAACGCTGCGCGTACCGCCCGCTTTAATAATCCCTTGCGGACCGCCGTCGACCTCGCCCGGCACCTCCAGCCCGTGCCAGTGCAGCGTCGTCTCTTCTGCCAGCGTGTTGTGAATATCAACGGTGACGGCTTTCCCTTTACGTAGCTGAAGCGCTGGACCAAGCAGATTGCCGTTATAACCCCACGTAGTAGCGTTGTGTCCACCGAAGGCCGTTTTACCGGACTGAACAACAAGCTGGATACGACTACGAGCGTCAGCAGTCAGTAAGTCCGGGATGGGTAAGGCAGGTCTGTCAGCCGCGAAAACCGTGCGGCTCCACAGTGGTAATGCGCTGGCAACCCCCAGCGCAACGGAATATTTTAAAAAATCACGACGTTGCATGTTCATTTCCTTATTTCCAGCCGGCGATCTTTTGAGCATAAACCCTCCCCTTACCGGAAGGTCAAGTAAAGCAGTAATAATAAAGATCGTCGCACTGGCACCAAGTATGCTAACGTTATTTTTCCGTGAAGAAGTGGTAGAAGCAATGAAGACGTTTTTCAGGACAATTTTGTTCACCAGCCTGATGGCAATGTGTGCGAACAGCTATGCGCTAAGTGAAAATGAAGCGGAAGATATGGCCGATCTGACGGCGGTTTTTGTATTCCTGAAAAATGATTGTGGCTACCAGAATTTACCCAACGGGCAAATTCGCCGCGCGCTGGTCTTTTTTGCTCAGCAGAACCAATGGGACCTCAGCAATTACGACAGCTTCGACATGAAATCTCTTGGTGAAGACAGCTACCGTGACCTGAGCGGTATTGGTATCCCTACTGCCAAAAAATGCAAAGCGCTGGCTCGCGATTCACTCAGCCTGCTCGCCTACGTGAAATAAGCTTCCCGACTCCCTTGTTGAGCCTGTAGCCGTGCAACCACGGTGAGAGTTAGCTATCATGTTTCGCTCACTTTTTGTGAATGTAACGGATGTTAACAAAGGAGGAGTCTGCGTATGGCCGACCACACGTTGTGGCATGAAACACTGCATGACCAGTTTGGTCAGTACTTTGCCGTTGATAACGTGCTCTATCATGAGAAAACCGATCACCAGGATCTGATCATCTTCGAGAATGCCGCCTTTGGCCGCGTCATGGCGCTGGACGGCGTCGTGCAAACGACCGAGCGAGATGAGTTTATCTATCATGAAATGATGACCCACGTCCCGCTGCTGGCGCACGGGCATGCGAAGCATGTCCTGATTATCGGCGGTGGCGACGGGGCTATGCTGCGTGAAGTTTCCCGCCATCGCTCTATTGAAACCATCACCATGGTGGAGATCGATGCGGGCGTGGTCTCTTTCTGCCGTCAGTACCTGCCCAACCACAATGCTGGTAGCTATGACGATCCGCGTTTTAATCTGGTGATTGACGACGGGGTTAACTTCGTTAATCAGACCACGCAGACCTTTGATGTCATTATCTCGGACTGTACCGACCCCATCGGCCCAGGCGGGTCGCTGTTTACTTCCTCCTTCTACGAAGGCTGCAAGCGCTGCCTGAATCCTGGTGGGATCTTTGTCGCGCAAAATGGCGTCTGCTTCCTGCAGCAGGATGAAGCTCTCGATAGCCATCGCAAACTGAGCACCTACTTTGGCGACGTCAGCTTCTACCAGGCCGCCATTCCGACCTACTACGGCGGGATCATGACCTTTGCCTGGGCGACGGATAACGACGTGCTGCGCCATCTCTCCACCGAAATTATCCAGGCCCGTTTCCATCAGGCTGGTCTTCAGTGCCGATATTACAATCCTGCTGTTCATACCGCAGCGTTTGCGCTGCCACAGTATCTTCAGGACGCCTTATCCACTAAGGGGGTGAGCTAATTGAAAAAGCTTAAACTACATGGCTTTAACAACCTGACCAAAAGCCTGAGTTTTTGTATTTACGATATCTGCTATGCCAAAACAGCGGAAGAACGCGATGGTTACATCGCCTATATCGATGAACTCTACAACGCCAACCGTCTGACCGAGATCCTGTCAGAAACCTGCTCGATTATCGGGGCAAACATCCTGAATATCGCCAGACAGGATTATGAACCTCAGGGTGCCAGCGTAACCATTCTGGTGAGCGAAGAACCCGTCGATCCTAAGCTTATCGACAAAACCGAACATCCGGGCCCGCTGCCGGAAGTGGTTGTTGCTCACCTTGATAAAAGCCATATCTGCGTTCATACCTATCCGGAGAGCCATCCGGAAGGTGGGCTGTGTACGTTCCGCGCCGATATAGAAGTGTCGACCTGCGGCGTGATCTCCCCGCTGAACGCGCTGAACTATTTAATCCACCAGTTGGAATCCGACATCGTCACCATTGATTACCGCGTGCGCGGTTTCACCCGTGATATCAACGGCATGAAGCACTTCATTGACCACGAGATCAACTCGATTCAGAACTTTATGTCTGAGGATATGAAGGCGCTGTACGACATGATGGACGTGAACGTATATCAGGAGAACATCTTCCATACCAAGATGTTACTGAAGGAATTCGACCTTAAGCACTACATGTTCCACACGAAGCCGGAAGATCTGAGCGAAGAAGAGCGTAAGGCCATCACTGACCTGCTCTGGAAAGAGATGCGCGAAATCTACTACGGCCGCAATATTCCGGCCGTGTAAGTGTTGCCCGGAGCAAGGATGCTTCGGGAAATTATCTCTGTTTCATAAACTCGCGGTATGCATTCACCACCTTCAGGAAGTCTTCAACGCCGCACAGCGACAGACTTTCTTCATCGTAGTAGCTCATCCCCTCTTCCATCTCGTCACCCGAGAATTCAAGCTGGTTGGCTCGCACCATCACCTCTTCACCGTCCATCCACAGCGTGTATTCGTGTCCGGCACGTTGCCAGGAGCGTTCACTGCCTTTCACCGTATTCGCCGCCTGTTCAACTTCATCAAGAAGTGCGAGATTCTCTTTCACCTCTTCGTTAAACCAGTGTCCAACGGCTTCGTGGCCCATCGACATACGCACTTTCACCACTCCGGTGATGTCGCGCAGAAATTCGTAATCCATAGTATTTTCCTCTGCAAAGCCATTAGGGTAATTATCGCAGCAGAGAGGAAGAAAAAAAGCGTGGGAGGTGGGAGGAATGAAAATAAAAAGGTGAGAGCGAGACCCTGCGGCCTGATGCCCTCACCCCGTCCCTCTCCCACGGGAGAGGGTGCAAACACTAAAAACCGTCTCGTGGAGACGGTTTTGCTGTTTATACTGCCGTCTGGAAGATAACGCCGTCAGCTTTCTCAGTGTACTGAGACAACTGATCGAAGTTCAGATAGCGATAGGTATCCACCGCCGTCTTATCAACCTGAGCGACAAAGGTCTGGTACTCTTCCGGCGTTGGCAGTTTGCCAATAAGCGCCGCAACCGCCGCCAGTTCCGCAGAGGCCAGATAGACGTTCGCACCAGTACCTAAACGGTTAGGGAAGTTACGGGTAGAGGTAGACACTACCGTCGCACCGTCAGCTACGCGCGCCTGGTTACCCATACACAGGGAACAGCCAGGGATTTCAATACGCGCCCCGCTCTTACCAAATACGCTGTAGTAGCCCTCTTCCGTCAGCTGAGCCGCGTCCATACGGGTTGGCGGTGCCACCCACAGACGGGTTGGCAACTGGCCTTTATGGGTATCCAGCAGTTTACCTGCCGCGCGGAAGTGACCGATGTTGGTCATACAAGAACCGATGAACACTTCATCGATCTTCTCGCCCTGAACATCAGAGAGCAGACGCGCATCGTCCGGATCGTTCGGTGCACACAGAATTGGCTCTTTGATATCCGCCAGATCGATGTCGATCACTGCCGCGTAGTCTGCGTCAGCATCAGCTTCCAGCAGCTGCGGATCGGCCAGCCATTTTTCCATGCCCTGGATACGACGCTCCAGCGTACGACGGTCGCCGTAGCCTTCTGCAATCATCCACTTCAGCAGCACGATGTTAGAGTTCAGATACTCAATAATCGGCTCTTTGTTCAGCTTGATGGTACAGCCCGCAGCAGAACGTTCAGCGGAGGCATCGGTCAGTTCGAACGCCTGCTCAACTTTCAGATCTGGCAGACCTTCAATTTCCAGGATACGACCAGAGAAGATGTTTTTCTTCCCTTTCTTCTCAACGGTCAGCAGGCCCTGTTTAATCGCATACAGCGGGATCGCGTGAACCAGGTCACGCAGGGTGATACCCGGCTGCATTTTGCCTTTGAAGCGCACCAGAACAGATTCCGGCATATCCAGCGGCATCACGCCAGTTGCCGCAGCAAACGCCACCAGACCAGAACCCGCCGGGAAGGAGATACCAATCGGGAAACGGGTATGAGAGTCACCGCCGGTACCCACGGTATCTGGCAGCAGCATACGGTTCAGCCAGGAGTGGATAACACCATCACCCGGACGCAGGGAAACCCCGCCACGGTTCATGATGAAGTCAGGCAGCGTGTGGTGTGTCGTCACATCAACCGGCTTCGGATACGCCGCAGTGTGGCAGAAGGACTGCATCACCAGATCGGAAGAGAAGCCCAGGCACGCCAGGTCTTTCAGTTCGTCACGGGTCATTGGGCCAGTGGTATCCTGGGAGCCCACAGAGGTCATCTTCGGCTCGCAGTATGCACCAGGACGGATACCGGCGACGCCGCATGCACGACCAACCATTTTCTGCGCCAGTGAGTAACCGCGATTGCTTTCCGCAACGTCTTTCGCGTGACGGAATACATCGCTGTGTGGCAGACCCAGCGCTTCACGCGCTTTGGTTGTCAGGCCACGGCCAATAATCAGAGGAATACGGCCACCTGCACGCACTTCGTCGATCAGCACATCGGTTTTCAGCTCGAAGCTTGCCAGCAGTTCGTTGGTTTCGTGGTTACGTACTTCGCCTTTGAACGGATAAACGTCAATCACGTCGCCCATGTTCAGGTTAGAAACATCCACTTCGATCGGCAGTGCGCCCGCATCTTCCATGGTGTTGAAGAAGATTGGAGCAATTTTTCCGCCGAGGCACAGACCGCCACCGCGCTTATTCGGCACGTGTGGAATGTCGTCGCCCATGAACCACAGCACGGAGTTGGTTGCAGACTTACGGGAAGAACCGGTACCCACAACGTCACCCACGTAGGCCAGCGGGAAACCTTTTTTCTGCAGAGCTTCGATCTGTTTGATCGGGCCGACGCTGCCTGGCTGATCCGGCTCAATGCCTTCGCGGGCGTTTTTCAACATCGCCAGGGCATGCAGAGGAATATCAGGACGAGACCACGCATCCGGCGCCGGAGAGAGGTCATCGGTGTTGGTTTCGCCGGTCACTTTAAAGACGGTAACGGTAATTTTTTCAGCCAGAGCAGGACGGTTCAGGAACCATTCGGCATCAGCCCAGGATTGCATCACCTGCTTCGCATAGACATTGCCCGCTTTCGCTTTTTCTTCCACATCGTAGAAGTTATCGAACATCAGCAGCGTTGAGGAGAGCGCTTTAGCGGCAATCGGAGCCAGCTTGTCGTTATCCAGCGCGTCAATCAGCGGATGAATGTTGTAGCCGCCCTGCATAGTGCCGAGCAGTTCAATGGCTTTTTCAGGAGTAACCAGTGGGGAGGTGGCTTCGCCTTTGGCGATAGCAGCAAGGAATCCGGCTTTTACGTAGGCAGCTTCATCTACGCCAGGCGGTACGCGGTTGATCAACAGATCTAACAGGAATTCTTCTTCGCCCTTAGGCGGGTTCTTCAGCAGCTCGACGAGCGCGGCCATTTGGGTTGCATCTAAAGGTTTGGGTACAATTCCCTCGGCGGCACGTTCTGCTACGTGCTTACGGTATTCTTCTAGCACGACGGTTCTCCTCGCTCTCATTGTCATATGCGGCGGGCGTTCTCTTCACGCTCCTGTGAGACAGCAGTTTGTAGGGTAAATGCCCGATACCGCGTCGGGCAGCATAGCAGGATTTCTGCACAGTGTTAATCCGTTTACAAAAAAGCAACATTAAAAAATTTGCTGAATCGTTAAGCATGGTGTAGCAGGGAGAGGAGATGATTTGAAGGTACAAAAAAACCGCCTCACAGCGGTTTTTTTGTTGCCTTGCGATGGTAGCACACCGGGCAGGAAGATTTGCGGCAATCCCAACTTGCCTGGTTCTGCCTTTCCCGGTGGAGAATGAACCCGCGTAGCCTTTACAGGAACGCACGCAATGAAGATGCGAATCACTGCGCTGATCGTTGTGATTGGTTTACTGCTGGCCGCTCACAAGAGCGGCCTTCTGAAATCCCAGCGATTTTTCCAGCATCACATATAATTGTGTAATAAATGCTCACACTCTTTATCCGGATACCCCGGATGGTTTCCCAAGAAAAGTCAAAACAGTAAAAGACGGGTGAATAATACTCACGCCAACCGTAACGCCTCACGGCACAGCGCTTGTCTCGTTGGAGTCATTTTATGAAGTTGTCTTTTAAGCCACATCTGCTTGTTCTTCTTTGCAGTACCGGGCTGCTTGCTGCCTCTGGCGTCATGTTCGTCAAAAGCCGTGCAACGGAGCCTGTAGCCCCGGCTCCCGTCGTACAGCAACCCGTTGCACCGGTAGCCCCCCCTGCTCCCCAATCGGCTCCTGCCGCGACACCAACATACTCTGCCGCGCAAATCGATCAGTGGGTTGCCCCTATCGCGCTCTACCCGGACGCGTTGCTGTCGCAAATTTTGATGGCATCAACCTACCCGGCCAACGTCATCCAGGCTGCACAGTGGTCGAAAGACAACCCTAAAATGGAAGGTGATGCCGCTATTCAGGCCGTTGCCAGCCAACCCTGGGATCCCAGCGTAAAATCGCTGGTCGCCTTTCCTCAGTTGATGTCACTGATGGGAGAGAACCCACCGTGGGTACAAAATCTGGGCGATGCGTTCCTCGCGCAACCCAAAGATGTGATGGATTCCGTTCAACGCCTGCGCGTGCTGGCTCAGAAGACCGGAGCCTTACAGTCGACACCTCAACAAACGGTCACCACGGTGACAAAAGCGGCGCCGTCTAAAACGAGCACCAGCGAGTCAACCACGACAAACACAACGTCCGCACCGGCTCCAACGGTGATCAAAATTGAATCTGCCGATCCACAAGTCGTGTACGTTCCCACCTACAACCCTAATACGGTTTACGGAACCTGGCCAAACACCGCTTATCCCCCCACCTATCTCCCGCCTTCACCCGGGGAGCAGTTTGGCAACAGCTTCGTTAACGGTTTAGGCTTCAGCCTGGGCGTCGCGACAACCTATGCCATCTTCAGCAGCATCGACTGGGATGATGACGATGACTGGGATCATCACCATGACGACTGGGATAATCACGGCGGCTATAACCGCAACGGTGATAACAACATCAATATCAACGTTGAGAACTTCAATAAAATCAGCGGGCAGCGCCTGACGGATGCCAACCGCACCTGGCAGCACAACCCGGCTTATCGGGAAGGCGTACCCTATCCGACGAGCCAGCTCAACAACCGCTTCCACTCCACCAACGCGGCCGCAGGGTTAAGTTCAACGCAGCAAAAACCGGTTAATCGCGATAGCCAGCGTCAGGCCGCCCTCAGCCAGATGGAGAAATCAACGGGTAAAACCTTCCCTCAAACGGCACGTCCGGGAACCAAAGATGTCCAGCGCAAGGCCTCAAATGAGCAACTGAAGCAGATTTCCCAGCGCAACAACTACCGTGGCTATGACACCAAACCGCAGACGACAAAGCGGACGACTACACAGCAGCGTGATAATCGTCAGACCACAGCGCAAAGAAATGAAAAACGGGTTTCGCAACCTGCGCAGCAACGCACAACCCAGCAGCGAATCAGTCAGCCCCGGGCTAATGCTCTGAGTGGCAACGACAGCCGCTCCGCCAACTGGCAGGCACAGCAGCAGCGAGGGGCGCAAAGCCGACAGATCGCTCGTCAACAACAACCGCACCAGGCAGCTGGCGGACGCGCTGAACGCCGTGAAATTCGACATCGTTAAGGGAGCCGACATGAAAAGTAAACTACTCAGTGGAATGGTGTTGTTCATGCTTTCGGCCTCGGCGATGGCGCAACAATCTTTTAGCACGCCTGACCAGGCGACCGACGCACTGGCAAATGCCATTCGTGATCAGAATGAAAGTGCAATGAATAACCTGCTTGGAGAGAACTGGCGCGATTTCCTGCCCCCTGAAGGGGTTGATCCTGATGCCGTCGATCGCTTCCTGCGCGACTGGAAAGTCCGTCATAACACCGTTGTTGAAGGTAATACGGCGCATCTTGTTGTCGGAGAGACTGACTGGCAGCTCCCTATTCCGGTCATCAAGACCAATTCCGGCTGGCAATTTGATATCAAAGAAGGTGCTGAGGAGATCCTGACCCGCGAAATTGGGCGTAACGAGCTCGCAGCGATTGAAGCATTACATGCTTACGTGGATGCACAGCAGAGCTATTATGCGATGAACCAGAAGTATGCCCAGAAGATCGTCAGCACCACAGGGAAAAAGGACGGTTTGTACTGGCCTGCATCACCCGGTGAAACGCCCAGCCCGCTCGGCCCGGCCTTCAGTCCAAAAGAACCGGGTACTGGGTATCACGGCTATCGCTTCAGAATTTTGCCGGATAACCACGGTTTCGCAATGGTTGCCTGGCCGGTCAGCTACGGCCAGACGGGCGTAATGAGCTTTTTGATAAATCAGGACGACAAGGTGTTTCAGTCGGATCTCGGCAGCGATTCGGAGCATAAGGCGCGGGCGCTGGCCTCATATGCTCCTGATAAAACCTGGCAGCCCGTCGAGCCCTGAATGTGCGGTAGCTCTTCTCCAGCGAGGCCTGTAGGCCGGGTAAGGCGAAGTCGCCGCCCGGCTTTTTAACTTACAGAATATTTGCGACCGATTTTGCCAGTTGCGCTTCCAGAACCGGTTTCGCTTCTTCGAATTTCAGGTTCACTTTATTAGCATTAGACACGACACGTGTCTGATACTTAGCACGATCGCCCTGCTCGGAACTGGTCTGCAGTTTCACGCCCGATGTGCCCTGGCGCAGTGCCGCGATGTTATCGGTGGTGACTTTTGCTTTGCTACGCTCAGAGATCTGCAGGTCGGTCACCATGGTATAGTTCACATCTTCTACCATCGCATCCGCCGCCATACCGATCAGACCTGCCGCCAGACCCACACCCAACGCCGCACCAGAAGAGTTGCTGTTGTAGGCCGTAATACCGGCACCCAGCGCAGCACCAACAGCGGCACCTTCATAGCCGGTTTTCAGATAGCCCTGAGATTCTCGCAGGTCCATTTTGTCTGCTTTCAGAACGTTAGCCTGCACCCAATAGTATGCGCTGTCAGGAGAGCTGGTGACCTTGTATCCCTTGGCACTCAGATCGTTTGCCAGCAGCGTCTGCAGGTTGCTCATGTCTTTATCAGAGGTGTTTTTAACCTGAATGTAGACTGTTTTTTCGTTAGATGGCTCCAGCCAGATGGTTTCGCTCATCTGAGTTTTCACTTCCAGATTACGTTTTTTCACCGCAGTGGTCATCGCACCACACCCGGTCAGCGTCATCGCTGCTGCCACTAAGCCAATCACCGCAACTTTCTTCAAAGACATGTTATTTCCTTTTTTCGTGTAATCAAAAGTCCAGAACCCCTAAACCGTGCGGCCAGTAGCTACACAATGGTGAAAAAGGTATCGGCAGATGAGAGAAATTTTTTAGCGGAAATATCAATAAGATACCTACCATAATGGGTAGGCTTTAGACAAAAAAAACGCCTCCGAAGAGGCGTTTAGCAATCGTGAAGAAACTTATTTCTTCTTCGCTTTCGCGTTTGGCAGGTCGGTGATGCTGCCTTCAAACACTTCTGCCGCCAGGCCCACAGACTCGTGCAGAGTTGGGTGAGCGTGGATAGTCAGCGCGATGTCTTCAGCGTCACAACCCATTTCGATAGCCAGACCGATTTCACCCAGCAGCTCACCGCCGTTGGTACCGACAATCGCACCACCGATAACGCGGTGAGTCTCTTTGTCGAAGATCAGTTTGGTCATACCGTCTGCGCAGTCGGAAGCAATAGCACGGCCAGAAGCAGCCCACGGGAAGGTGGCGGTTTCGTAGCTGATGCCTTTCTCTTTCGCTTCTTTCTCAGTCAGACCAACCCATGCAACTTCTGGCTCGGTGTACGCGATGGATGGGATCACTTTCGGATCGAAGTAGTGTTTCATGCCGGCGATAACTTCAGCGGCAACGTGACCTTCATGAACACCTTTGTGTGCCAGCATTGGCTGACCGACGATATCGCCGATAGCAAAGATGTGCGGCACGTTGGTGCGCAGCTGTTTGTCAACGCGGATGAAGCCACGGTCGTCCACTTCCACGCCAGCTTTGCCCGCGTCGAGGTTTTTACCGTTCGGCACACGGCCGATAGCCACCAGCACGGCGTCGTAACGCTGTGGTTCGGATGGGGCTTTTTTGCCTTCCATGGAAACGTAAATACCGTCTTCTTTCGCTTCAACGGCAGTGACTTTGGTTTCCAGCATCAGGTTGAATTTCTTGCTGATGCGTTTGGTGAAGACTTTAACGATGTCTTTGTCAGCAGCCGGGATAACCTGGTCGAACATTTCAACCACGTCAATATCTGAACCCAGCGCATGGTACACGGTACCCATTTCCAGACCGATGATACCGCCACCCATAACCAGCAGGCGTTTTGGAACGGTTTTCAGTTCCAGCGCATCGGTGGAATCCCAAACACGAGGATCTTCGTGTGGAATGAATGGCAGTTCGATTGGGCGAGAGCCTGCCGCGATGATCGCGTTGTCGAAGTTAATCACGGTTTTACCGTTTTCGCCTTCCACTTCCAGGGTGTTCGCACCGGTGAATTTACCCAGACCGTTTACCACTTTCACTTTACGGCCTTTGGCCATACCTGCCAGACCGCCGGTCAGCTGAGTGATAACTTTCTCTTTCCAGGTACGAATTTTGTCGATATCGGTTTTCGGCTCGCCGAAGACGATACCGTGTTCTGCCAGCGCTTTGGCTTCTTCGATAACTTTGGCTACGTGCAGCAGCGCTTTAGAAGGGATACAGCCGACGTTCAGACAAACACCACCGAGGGTGCTGTAACGTTCTACGATGACGGTTTCCAGACCTAAATCCGCGGCGCGGAATGCTGCGGAGTAACCTGCCGGGCCTGCCCCAAGTACTACGACCTGAGTTTTGATTTCTGTGCTCATCATGACCTCTTAATTTATACCCGTCGTCCACCGGGTCGTTCTATCCGCCCGCAGTTTACAAAATTGTTAACAATTTTGAAACAACAAACGGCTCACGAATTATCGCTTTCGCCAATAACCTCACAAACACCATGAGATTACCAGAAAAAAGCCGGCCGTCAGGCCGGCTTTTCGATTACATCACCAGGCGGCGAATGTCGCTCAGGGTGTTGTTGATGATGGTGATGAAACGCGCACCATCAGCACCGTCGATCACGCGGTGGTCGAAGGACAGAGAGATTGGCATCATCAGACGCGGTACGAACTCTTTGCCATTCCACACCGGCTCCATCGCGGACTTGGACACACCAAGGATCGCAACTTCAGGCGCGTTCACAATCGGTGCGAAGTGGGTTGTACCCAGGCCACCGATGCTGGAGATAGTGAAGCAACCGCCCTGCATTTCGCCTGCAGTCAGCTTACCATCACGCGCTTTTTTGGAAATCACGGTCAGTTCACGGGACAGCTCAGTGATGCTCTTCTTGTTCACGTCTTTGAAGACCGGAACAACCAGACCATTTGGCGTATCAACCGCAACACCGATGTTGATGTATTTCTTCAGCGTCAGCTTCTGGCCATCTTCGGACAGGGAGCTGTTGAAGCGTGGCATCTGCTCAAGAGCAGCGGCAACGGCTTTCATGATGAAGACCACTGGGGTGAATTTCACGTCCAGTTTACGCTTCTCAGCTTCGGCGTTCTGCTGTTTACGGAACGCTTCCAGATCGGTGATATCGGTTTTGTCGAAGTGCGTAACGTGCGGGATCATCACCCAGTTACGGCTCAGGTTAGCACCAGAGATTTTCTGGATACGGCCCAGTTCCACTTCTTCGATTTCGCCGAACTTGCTGAAGTCCACTTTCGGCCATGGCAGCATGCCCGGGATGCCGCCGCCTACCGCTGCAGCTGGTGCAGCTTCAGCGCGTTTCACCGCGTCTTTCACGTAAGTCTGAACGTCTTCGCGCAGGATACGACCTTTACGGCCAGTCCCTTTCACTTTCGCCAGGTTAACACCGAATTCGCGCGCCAGGCGACGAATCAGCGGAGTCGCGTGGACGTAAGCGTCGTTTTCAGCGAACTCAGATTTGCCTTCCGCTTTTGCAGCAGGGGCAGCAGCTGGTTTAGCAGCCTGAGCCGGTGCAGCAGTTGGTGCTGGAGCAGCCGCGGCCGCCGGAGCAGCAGCAGGCGCAGCGCCTTCTACTTCGAAGACCATGATCAGAGAGCCGGTAGACACTTTGTCGCCAGTGCTGATTTTGATCTCTTTAACGGTACCCGCGAATGGCGCAGGGACTTCCATGGAAGCCTTGTCGCCTTCAACGGTGATCAGTGACTGTTCAGCGGCAACTTTGTCGCCCACTTTAACCATCACTTCGGTCACTTCAACTTCGTCACCGCCGATGTCTGGTACATTAACGTCTTTCGCGCCACCAGCAACCGCTGGAGCCGCGGCCGCCGGAGCAGCTGCCTGTGCAGGCGCAGCAGCAGGTGCAGCACCCGCCACTTCGAAGATCATGATCAGAGAGCCAGTAGACACTTTGTCACCGGTGTTGATCTTGATCTCTTTAACGGTACCCGCGAACGGCGCTGGCACTTCCATAGAGGCTTTGTCGCCTTCTACGGTGATCAGTGACTGCTCAGCCGCAACGGTATCGCCCACTTTCACCAGGATCTCAGTGACTTCAACTTCGTCACCGCCGATGTCAGGCACGTTAACTTCTTTCGCGCTCGCGGCAGCTGCTGGAGCAGCGGCGGCCGGAGCGGCTTTCTTCTCTTCCTGCGCAGGTGCAGCAGTTGCTGCACCGTCGGCGGAATCGAAAATCATGATCAGTTTGCCAGTCTCGGTTTTATCGCCAACAGAGACTTTGATCTCTTTAACGATGCCAGCCTGAGGAGACGGGACTTCCATAGAGGCTTTGTCGCCTTCTACGGTGATCAGCGACTGTTCAGCTTCAACTTTGTCGCCTACTTTGACCAGGATCTCGGTGATTTCAACTTCATCAGCCCCGATGTCCGGTACATTGATTTCGATAGCCATTATTCTTTTACCTCTTACGCCAGACGCGGGTTAACTTTTTCTGCATCGATGTTGAATTTGGTAATTGCTTCCGCAACCACTTTCTTATCGATTTCGCCACGTTTAGCCAGTTCGCCCAGTGCTGCTACAACCACGTAAGAAGCATCAACTTCGAAGTGGTGACGCAGGTTTTCGCGGCTGTCAGAACGACCGAAGCCGTCAGTACCCAGTACGCGATAATCATCAGCTGGTACGTAAGTACGAACCTGCTCAGCGAACAGTTTCATATAGTCAGTAGACGCCACCGCTGGCGCGTCGTTCATCACCTGAGCGATGTACGGAACGCGCGGGGTTTCCATTGGGTGCAGCATGTTCCAGCGCTCACAATCCTGGCCATCACGCGCCAGTTCAGTGAAGGAGGTCACAGAGTACACATCGGAACCGACACCGTAGTCTTTCGCCAGGATCTGTGCTGCTTCACGTACGTGACGCAGGATAGAACCGGAGCCCAGCAGCTGAACTTTACCTTTGCTACCTTCGAGGGTTTCGAGTTTGTAGATACCTTTACGGATACCTTCCTCGGCACCTGCTGGCATTGCCGGCATGTGGTAGTTTTCGTTCAGGGTGGTGATGTAGTAGTAAACGTTCTCTTGTGCTTCACCGTACATGCGCTGCAGACCGTCATGCATGATGACTGCCACTTCGTACGCGTAAGACGGGTCGTAAGAGATACAGTTAGGGATAGTCAGAGACTGAATGTGGCTGTGACCATCTTCGTGCTGCAGACCTTCACCGTTCAGGGTCGTACGACCGGAAGTACCGCCTACCAGGAAGCCGCGAGCCTGTTGGTCGCCAGCCTGCCAGCACAGGTCACCGATACGCTGGAACCCGAACATGGAGTAGTAGATGTAGAACGGGATCATTGGCAGGTTGTTGGTGCTGTAAGAGGTCGCAGCAGCCAGCCAGGATGCGCCAGCACCCAGTTCGTTGATACCTTCCTGCAGGATCTGACCTTTCTCGTCTTCTTTGTAGTATGCAACCTGCTCACGGTCCTGCGGGGTGTACTGCTGGCCGTTCGGGCTGTAGATACCGATCTGACGGAACAGACCTTCCATACCGAAAGTACGCGCTTCGTCGGCGATGATTGGAACCAGACGATCTTTGATCGATTTGTTCTTCAGCATCACGTTCAGGGCACGAACGAAAGCGATGGTGGTAGAGATTTCTTTGTTCTGCTCTTCCAGCAGCTGAGAGAAGTCTTCCAGCGCTGGCAGTTCCAGTTTCTCGGTGAAGTTAGGCTGACGAGCTGGCAGGTAGCCTTTCAGCGCCTGACGACGTTCGTGCAGGTACTTGTGCTCTTCAGAGCCTTCCGGGAAGGTGATGTAAGACAGGTTTTCTACCTGCTCATCGGTCACTGGAACGTTGAAACGGTCGCGGATATAACGCACGCCGTCCATGTTCATTTTCTTAACCTGGTGAGCGATGTTTTTACCTTCTGCGGTATCACCCATGCCGTAACCTTTGATGGTGTGGGCCAGGATTACAGTCGCTTTACCTTTGGTTTCCTGCGCTTTTTTCAGTGCAGCGTAGACTTTCTTCGGATCGTGACCACCACGGTTCAGGGCCCAGATCTGCTCGTCAGTCCAGTCTGCAACCAGTGCTGCGGTTTCAGGATATTTACCGAAGAAGTGCTCACGAACGTAGGCACCGTCTTTGGATTTGAAGGTCTGGTAGTCACCGTCAACGGTTTCGTTCATCAGCTGGATCAGTTTACCGCTGGTGTCTTTACGCAGCAGCTCATCCCAACGACCGCCCCACATGACTTTAATCACGTTCCAGCCAGCACCGGCGAAGATGCCTTCCAGTTCGTTGATGATCTTACCGTTACCGGTGACCGGACCATCCAGACGCTGCAGGTTACAGTTGATGATGAAGCACAGGTTGTCCAGCTTCTCACGGGTCGCGATGGTGATCGCACCTTTAGATTCTGGCTCATCCATTTCACCGTCGCCCAGGAAGGCGTATACGGTCTGCTCAGAGGTGTCTTTCAGACCACGGTGTTCCAGATATTTCAGGAACTTAGCCTGGTAGATCGCACCGATTGGGCCCAGCCCCATAGAAACGGTCGGGAACTGCCAGAAGGTTGGCATCAGTTTAGGGTGCGGATAAGAAGACAGACCTTTACCGTGAACTTCCTGACGGAAGTTGTTCATCTGCTCTTCAGTCAGACGACCTTCCAGGAATGCACGTGCATAGATGCCCGGAGAGATGTGGCCCTGGAAGTACACCAGATCGCCGCCGTCTTTCTCGTTCGCTGCACGGAAGAAGTGGTTGAAGCACACTTCGTAAACGGTTGCAGAAGACTGGAAGGACGCCATGTGGCCACCCAGTTCCAGGTCTTTCTTGGATGCGCGCAGAACGGTCATGATGGCGTTCCAGCGAATTGCAGAACGGATACGACGTTCCAGATCCAGATTGCCCGGGTATTCCGGTTCGTCTTCGACGGCAATCGTGTTTACGTAGTTGCTAGCCCCTGCACCTGAAGCAACCTTCACACCGCCTTTGCGGGCTTCAGAAAGCAGCTGATCAATCAGATACTGAGCGCGCTCAACACCTTCTTCACGGATGACCGATTCGATCGCCTGTAGCCAGTCGCGAGTTTCGATCGGATCCACGTCATTTTGGAGACGTTCTGACATGGGGGTATTCCTTATCTATCTAATACGTTGATTTGTCTGGAACCTGTCCCATTGTGCTCTTGGGCAAGAACACAATAAGACAGGTTCTGCGTTTAGTTGCCGCGCTCTAAAAGTACCTGGCGCTTAATCCTTTCGTTGCTGTATGCGGCGTAATGAACGTTCGCGACGCGATTGTTCACGGCTGCGGTCCAGCAAGATTTCCTCAATGAAAGCCAGATGTCGGTGCGACGCTTCGCGCGCCTGCTCCGGTTCCCCGGCCATTATCGCCTCGAATACTCGGGTGCGATGGTTGCTTACCAGTGGGAGCATGTCCCGACGGGCATACAACAATTCAAAATTCTGACGAACGTTCTGGGCCAGCATGGGCTCCATGCAGCGTAGCAGATGGAGGAGCACCACATTGTGGGCCGCTTCGGTGACGGCAATTTGATACTGGACGACGGCGCTGGACTCGGCGTCTAAATCGCCGGACTGCTGTGCCCGTTCAATGGCCTGATGCAGTTCGCGGATACGCACGCGATCTTCATCAGTGCTGCGAAGAGCGGCGTAATAGGCCGCAATACCTTCAAGCGCGTGACGGGTCTCAAGCAGGTCAAACTGGGATTCTGGGTGGTCAGAGAGAAGTTCTACCAGCGGATCGCTGAAGCTCTGCCACAGGCTGTTTTGCACAAAGGTTCCGCCGCCCTGGCGACGAAGCAGCAAGCCCTTTGCTTCGAGACGTTGAATCGCCTCACGCAGAGAGGGACGCGAAACGTCGAACTGTTTTGCCAGCTCGCGTTCTGGCGGAAGTTTCTCACCCGGGCGCAGAGTCCCTTCGAGGATTAAAAACTCCAGCTGCTGCTCAATCACATCAGATAGTTTTGGTTGGCGAATTTTGCTGTAGGCCATATTCCCTGTCTTACGCCTTTTTGCCCGGAGTCAATTGGTCTTACCAATTTCTATTTCGTATCGCTAAAGTAACAAAGTATTCACCTTCTGTCCATATTGGTTTTGATTGAAATCAGTAAACCCTGCACATTTTAACAACCTTACAGAAATAACGTTTCAGAAATGTAACTTTGCACAAATGAGTTGATTACTACTAAAGAGGGAGTTTTAACCATAATGAAACGAGGTTTTTTGCAATCTGAAGCGATTCAACAAAGCAAATAATGAAATTTCGCCCACTTATGGCGCATTTCTATTCTATAGGTTGGGATACGAAGGGTGAGCGGAGCGATTTACAAATGCTTTCTTTTTATTCAACTCGTCATCCGTACGTCATAAAGCAGGTGCATTCGCAGGCACTTACCACTATTCTGGCGATTACGGAAGTCATCTACGATTTTTTCGGTATCATTAACCGTAAAGAAATAAATACAGAAAACGGACATTCATAATTACACACGCCCAGCGTGAACATAACAACCACACACGAGGTTTCAAATGGAAGCTCAACAGCACGGCGATCAGCTAAAGCGCGGCCTGAAAAACCGCCACATTCAGCTCATCGCTTTGGGTGGTGCTATCGGTACCGGCCTGTTTCTGGGAAGCGCATCCGTTATCCAGTCTGCCGGCCCTGGCATTATTTTGGGTTACGCTATCGCAGGTTTTATTGCTTTTCTGATCATGCGTCAGTTAGGTGAAATGGTCGTTGAAGAACCCGTTGCCGGTTCTTTCAGTCACTTTGCCTATAAGTACTGGGGGAGCTTCGCGGGCTTCGCCTCTGGCTGGAATTACTGGGTGCTGTACGTACTCGTTGCCATGGCTGAACTTACCGCTGTCGGTAAGTACATTCAGTTCTGGTACCCGGAGATCCCAACCTGGGCCTCTGCTGCGGCCTTCTTCGTCATCATTAACGCCATCAACCTGACCAACGTCAAAGTGTTCGGCGAGATGGAGTTCTGGTTCGCCATCATCAAAGTTATCGCCGTTGTGGCCATGATCATCTTCGGTGGCTGGCTGCTGTTCAGCGGTAACGGTGGCCCGCAGGCGACCGTACGTAACCTGTGGGAACAGGGCGGATTCCTGCCACACGGCATGAGCGGCCTGGTAATGATGATGGCAATCATCATGTTCTCCTTCGGGGGGCTGGAGCTGGTGGGCATCACCGCAGCTGAAGCCGACAACCCGGAGCAGAGCATCCCGAAAGCCACTAACCAGGTTATCTACCGTATTCTGATCTTCTATGTGGGTTCACTGGCTGTGCTGCTCTCCCTGCTGCCGTGGACGCGCGTGACCGCGGATACCAGCCCGTTTGTGCTGATCTTCCACGAGCTGGGCGATACCTTCGTGGCAAACGCCCTGAACATCGTGGTGCTGACTGCAGCGCTGTCCGTTTACAACAGCTGCGTATACTGCAACAGCCGTATGCTGTTTGGTCTGGCTCAGCAAGGTAACGCCCCGAAAGCCCTGCTCAACGTCGACAAACGTGGTGTGCCGGTAAACACCATTATCGTATCGGCCATTGTGACGGCGCTGTGTGTACTGATTAACTATCTGGCCCCGGAATCCGCCTTCGGACTGCTGATGGCACTGGTGGTTTCGGCTCTGGTTATCAACTGGGCGATGATCAGCCTGGCGCACATCAAGTTCCGCCGCGCCAAACAGCAGCAAGGTGTGACTACGCGTTTCCCGGCTCTGCTTTATCCGTTGGGTAACTGGGTGTGTCTGCTGTTCATGGCCGCAGTGCTGGTCATCATGCTGATCACCCCGGGAATGGCGATTTCCGTGTACCTGATCCCGGTCTGGATAGCGATCCTCGGCGTGGGTTATCTGGTTAAACAGAAAAACGGCAACGCGGTGAAAGCACACTAATCTGCCCTTCCACTCTGCACGCCTTTTCCGATGTGCAGAGTGTTGTTACCTTCCTCACAAATTCCCGCCAACAGCAATTTTATCCATATCACCGACGCGATACTGCAACGCAAAAATTCCTTTGCCAGCAAATAATTCTCTCCATACCGCAATCTGGAGAGCAGTTAATGGATAACAGCAAACTGTCAGTAAAAGAAAAGATCGGCTATGGGATGGGAGACGCAGGATGCAACATCATCTTCGGCGCCATCATGTTGTTTGTTAACTATTTCTATACGGATATTTTTGGTCTGGCACCTGCGCTGGTCGGCGTATTGCTGTTGTCTGTTCGTGTCATTGATGCCGTAACAGATCCTATTATGGGTGCTATCGCTGACCGTACCCGCAGTAAATATGGGCGGTTTCGTCCATGGCTGCTGTGGATCGCCGTCCCCTATGCACTGTTCAGTATCCTGATGTTCACCACGCCAGAGTGGAGCTATAACAGCAAAGTTATCTATGCCTTTGTCACCTACTTCCTGCTGTCGCTGACCTACACCGCCATCAACATTCCGTACTGCTCGCTGGGTGGCGTGATTACTAACGACCCTAAAGAGCGCGTCGCCTGTCAGTCTTATCGCTTCGTGATGGTCGGTATTGCGACGCTGCTGCTGTCACTCACCTTGCTGCCGATGGCCGACTGGTTTGGTGGGGATAACAAAGCCAAAGGTTACCAGATGGCGATGACCGTACTGGCGCTGATTGGTACCTGTATGTTCCTGTTCTGCTTCGCCACCGTCCGCGAGCGTGTGCGACCGGCGGTACAGACGCATGACGAATTGAAAAACGACCTGAAAGACGTGTGGAAGAACGATCAATGGGTGCGCATTCTGCTGTTAACCCTGTGCAACGTCTGTCCGGGTTTTATCCGCATGGCGGCGACCATGTATTACGTCACCTGGGTTATGGGCCAGAGCACCCACTTCGCCACGCTGTTTATCAGCCTCGGGGTGGTCGGCATGATGCTCGGCAGTATGCTGGCGAAAGTATTAACTGACCGCTGGTGTAAGCTGAAGGTGTTCTTCTGGACCAACATCGCGCTGGCAATTTTCTCCTGTGCATTCTATTTCTTCGACCCGAAAGCCACCGTCACCATCGTTGTGCTCTACTTCCTGCTGAATATCCTGCATCAAATCCCGTCGCCGCTGCACTGGTCGCTGATGGCTGATGTCGATGACTATGGCGAGTGGAAAACCGGAAAACGCATCACGGGTATCAGTTTCTCCGGCAACATCTTCTTCCTCAAGCTGGGGCTGGCGGTTGCCGGTGCAATGGTGGGCTTCCTGCTCTCCTGGTACGGTTACGATGCCGGTGCGAAAGCGCAGAGCGCGGACGCCATCAACGGTATTGTGCTGCTGTTCACGGTGATTCCGGGCGTTGGATATCTGATTACCGCGGGAGTGGTGCGTCTGCTGAAAGTGGACCGTGAAACCATGAAGCAGATCCAGTCCGATCTGCAAAAGCGTCGTAACAACTATCGCGAGCTGAACGATTATCCGGAACTCAAAGCCGCTGAGACAAAATAAGGAACGCCGAATGCAAACCTGGCCAAACCCGTTTATTGAGCAACGCGCCGATCCGTACATTTTGTACCACGCGGGGCAATACTATTTTATTGCCTCCGTGCCGCAGTATGACAGGCTGGCAATCCGCCGCGCAGATTCGCTGGAAGGGCTGCGCAGCGCCGACGAAGTAGTGGTGTGGCGTAAACCCGACACCGGCCCTATGAGCGAGTTAATATGGGCGCCGGAGCTGCATCATATTGACGGTAAGTGGTACATCTACTTTGCAGCGGCACACACTCAGGCGCTCGACAGGCTCGGCATGTTCCAGCACCGCATGTTTGTGCTGGAATGTACTGACCGCGATCCGCTCGCGGGCACGTGGGAGGAGAAAGGTCAGGTCATCACGCCATTTGACACCTTTGCGCTGGATGCCACCACTTTTGTGCACCAGGGGAAACGCTGGTATCTGTGGGCGCAAAAAGCCCCGGATATCTCCGGTAACTCCAACCTCTATCTGTGTGAAATGGAAAATCCGTGGACGCTAAAAGGCGAGGCGGTGATGCTCAGCAAGCCGGAGTATGACTGGGAGTGCCGTGGATTTTGGGTTAACGAAGGCCCGGCAGTACTGTTTCACGGCGACAAACTCTTCATCAGCTATTCCGCCAGCGCGACCGATGAGAACTACTGCATGGGTCTATTGTGGATCGATATGACCGCCGATCCGCAAAACCCGGCGAACTGGCAGAAATCTCCTCGCCCGGTATTCACCACCAGCGATGAAAATCGCCAGTATGGCCCAGGGCACAACAGCTTTACGCAGACGCCGGATGGGGAAGATGTGCTGGTGTATCACGCACGTAACTACACCGAAATTGAAGGCGATCCGCTTTACGATCCGAACCGTCATACCCGCCTGAAGCTTGTCCGCTGGAAAGAAAACGGGATGCCTGATTTCGGCATCCCGCCTGCGGATACGCTTTAGTGTTTATGGCGCGCTGGCCTACACCAGCGTGCCGTAAATGGTCAGCAGCGCCACGACCACCACCACCACAAATGACGTTTTCTTCGCCATCGACACTGCGGCTTTTGGCGTTTCAATCTTATCGGTATGCGGCTCGCGCGCCAGAGAGAACTGAGCCAGACGCGTTAACACCTGGTACTGCGACGTATGGCGATCGGCAAGAGAAGCGAACCACGCAGGCAACGCTTTTTCACCGTGACCAATCAACGCATACACCACACCCACGAACCGCACCGGGAGCCAGTCAAGCACATGCAAAATGGCATCAATCCCAGACTGCAAGCGCTCATGCGGCGTCAGATAGCGGGCAAGCCAGGTCTGCCAGGCACGAAGAAAAGCATAACCCATCAGCAATACCGGTCCCCACGGGCCCCCCACCACAAACCAGAACAGCGGTGCCAGGTAGTAACGAAAGTTAATCCACAGAAGCGCGTTTTGCAGCTCACGTAAAAACTCACGTTCATCGCAATCCGGTGGCACCCCATGGATCATGGTCAGTTCGCTCGCCATCGCACTACGTGCATGGGCATCATCACGAGATGCCGCTTTAAGATAAGCGTGATAATGCAAACGTACCTTCCCCGCGCCAATGCACAACACACCCAGCAGGATCCACACAACAAGTAGCGGCACGTTGAAAAAGAGTCCGTGCAGCGAGCGCAGCAGCAGAAACGTAATCACCATTACCCCTGCCAGCATCAGCAGCGTGCGCAGCATGGAAAAGTGCTTAATCCGGCGGAAAAGCACCTCCAGCCGGTGATCCAGATGCCAGTGCTCGCCGAGTTTGAACAGGCGTTCGGCGATGATGACCAGCAGCATGGTAAACAACGTCATGTTATCTCCTTATTCTGACGGCGCAGTAAGCATGGCGCGAAACCGGGACCAGTCAAAGGCCGGGCCGGGATCGGTTTTTCTCGCCGGAGCGATATCACTGTGTCCCGTGATATTTTCGGCGATGGCCGGGTAGAGTCCAATAAGCGTTTTGGTGACAGCCACGAGCTGTTGATACTGTGAATCGGTATAGGGCACGGTATCAGTGCCTTCCAGCTCGATTCCTATAGAAAAATCGTTGCATCGTTCGCGCCCCTGGTACATCGACACCCCGGCATGCCAGGCGCGTTTATCAAAGGGAACATACTGAACGACTTCACCATCGCGACGAATCAGACAATGAGCCGACACGCGCAGATGTGCAATCTCAGCAAAGAAAGGATGGGCATCAGGATCTATCGTTCCTGTGAATAATGCATCGATCCACGGACCGCCAAACTCACCCGGCGGGAGACTAATATTATGAACAACCAGCAGTGTGGGCTTTTCATCCTCCGGGCGGCAGTCGTGGTGCGGCGAGGGCACATGCCGCGCATCCACCAGCCATCCGTTTTCTAACAACATGCTGGAACTCCTTATGTATGGTGCTGTTACTCGGTTCAGAGTAGCATGTTTCAATATTATGATTCGTTACCAATTTGGAGTTTTATCATGCCGCCTCGCCGCTACAACCCCGACCACCGACGTGAAGCGCTTCTGGAACGTATTAATATGGATATTCCGGCAAGCGTTGCCCATGCTTTGAAAGAAGATCTGGGCGGTGACATCAATGCCGAAAAGGATATTACTGCCCAATTATTGCCAAAAGAAGCACGTTCGCACGCGGTCATTATCACTCGTGAAGATGGCGTTTTTTGCGGCAAGCGCTGGGTTGAAGAGGTCTTTACCCAACTGGCGGGGGATGATGTGCAGATCACCTGGCATGTTGAAGACGGCGATGCGATTACGGCAAACCAGCCGCTGTTTGAGCTGAATGGTCCTTCACGCGTTTTGCTCACCGGTGAACGAACCGCGCTTAACTTCGTCCAGACCTTATCCGGGGTGGCAAGTGAAGTACGCCGCTACGTTGACCTGCTTGTCGGCACCCGTACGCAGTTACTGGATACCCGCAAAACACTGCCGGGCCTGCGTACGGCGCTGAAATACGCGGTGCTCTGTGGCGGCGGCGCAAACCATCGGCTGGGGTTGTCAGACGCGTTCCTGATTAAAGAGAACCATATTATTGCCTCGGGTTCGGTGCGTCAGGCGGTTGAAAAAGCCTTCTGGCTGCACCCGGATGTCCCTGTCGAAGTGGAAGTCGAAAACCTGGAAGAACTTGTGCAGGCGATAAAAGCCGGAGCCGATATCATCATGCTCGATAACTTCGAAACCGAGCAGATGCGTGAGGCAGTAAAACTGACTAACGGACAGGCTCAGCTTGAGGTATCCGGCAATGTGACGTTCGATACTATCCGTGAATTCGCCGAGACCGGTGTTGATTACATCTCCGTCGGGGCGCTGACCAAACACGTGCGTGCCCTCGACCTCTCGATGCGCTTTAAATAGTGTCTTCTCCCCTCTCCGCCTGGAGAGGGGAATTTCAGCTCCGCTCGCAAATCCGTTGTCCTTCCCTGCAACACCGAATGAATTCTCTGAAGCCCCCTTCCCGTTCCCTTTTTTGTGCCTCGTACCTGCCCTTTTGCGCTGTCAGAGTAGCGCCATTCAACATAAGGAGCAGACATGGACAGACAACAGGGATTTACACTCATTGAGCTGATGGTGGTCATTGGCATTATTGCCATTCTGAGCGCCATCGGCGTACCCGCATACCAGAATTACCTGCGAAAAGCCGCGCTGACCGATATGCTGCAAACCTTCGTTCCCTACCGCACCGCCATTGAGCTTTGCGCACTGGATCATGGTGGGTTGGAACGTTGTGACGCGGGCAGTAACGGTATCCCTTCCCCTACCACAACGCGTTACGTCTCAGGAATGAGCGTGGCGAAAGGGATTGTGATCTTAACGGGACAGGAGAGTCTCAACGGGCTGGAGGTGGTCATGACGCCACAGTGGAACGACGGCAACGGCATGACGGGCTGGATGCGTGACTGCAACATCAGTGCTGACAGTACGCTTAAACAAGCTTGTGAAGATGTTTTCCGCTTCGACACTAACTGAGGAGCAGAGAATGAATACGGATCAACTCCTGGCACTCTGTCTGCGCCATCACGCTCTGCTGCTAACCAGCGATAGTGACATGATTAGCATCGCCGTCGTGGGAAACCCTGGCAGTGAGTTAATGGAAGCCCTGCGTTTCGCGACCCAAAAACGGATTGATATCGAATGCTGGAGCACTGAGCGTATGGAAAAACACCGGCAGTTAACGTCACAATCACATCTGCCTGTCGTTTCTCCTTCACATTCAGCAGTAGATATCCTCAACCACACGCTGCAACAGGCGATAAACCAACGCGCATCAGACATTCATATAGAACCGATGGAGCACGCATGTCAGATCCGCTTACGTATTGACGGCGTACTGTGCCCGCAACCTCCGCTTTCTGCAGCACTGGCAACCCAGTTCAGCGCGCGTTTAAAAGTGTTAAGTAACCTGGATATTGCCGAGCGCCGTTTACCGCAGGACGGTCAGTTTACGATTGAGCTGGCAAATGAGCCGATCTCATTTCGAATCGCCACGCTTCCCTGCAGCGGTGGCGAGAAAATTGTGCTGCGCCTGTTGCATCAGGTTCAGCAGGCTCTTGAGCCGAAAGCACTTGGTATGAGTACTGAACAACTGACCTGCTTTAACGACGCTCTTCATCAGCCACAGGGGCTGATTCTGGTCACGGGTCCCACAGGCAGCGGCAAAACGGTGACGCTTTACAGTGCGTTGCAGGCCCGTAACACGCCGGATGTTAACATCTGTAGCGTGGAGGATCCCATTGAGATCCCCCTTGCGGGATTAAACCAGACGCAGATTAATCCCCGCGCGGGCTTAACATTTCAGAGCGTGCTGAGAGCGCTGCTACGTCAGGATCCAGACATCATTATGGTCGGCGAAATTCGTGATGGTGAAACGGCTGAGATTGCCATTAATGCCGCCCAGACCGGGCATCTGGTGTTATCGACGCTGCACACTAACTCAACAACAGAAGCCCTGACTCGCCTGGAGCAGATGGGCGTGGCGCGCTGGATGATATCTTCCGCACTCTCGATGGTGATAGCTCAACGCCTGGTTCGTCGTCTGTGCCCACATTGTCGCCGGGAAGCCAGCGAAAACGCTGAATTACCTCGCTCAGTCTGGTGCAGACCGCTTCCACGCTGACAACCCACAGGTTGCGATCGTTGCTATCACGGTTTCTATGGCCGCGTGGCCATTTTTGAAGTTCTTGCGATCGATAGTTTCCTGCGGCAGGCCATTGCCAGCGGCGCAGGAACCGAAGTGATAGAAGCAAGTGCCCGACAGGCAGGAATGCTTTCCCTGTTCGAACACGGCTGTATCGCGGTTGAACAGGGGCTGACCACGCTCGAAGAGTTGCTGCGCGTTCTGGGAATGCCCGATGGTTGCTAATCAACTCTGGCGCTGGCGAGCGCTTTCCATTGAAGGAGAGCCCCGGAATGGAACACTCTGGGCGACAGACCGTAATGCGGCTTTCACCAGACTGATGCGTAACGAGTTGCATCCGCTGTCAGTGACCCGATGCTCACAGAAATACCGCTGGCGGCCACATCACTGCTACGAGATGTTTCGCCAGCTCGCGACTCTTCTGCAGGCTGGGCTGACATTGTCCCATAGTCTGCAAATGCTGGCGGACCAGCATCCATTAAAGCCCTGGCAGGCACTCCTGCAAAGCATTGCCGATGAACTTGGTGAAGGATGCCCTTTTTCTGAGGCACTAAAGCGATGGCCTGCGGTCTTTAGCCCATTGCATGTCTCGATGGTGAAAACCGGTGAGCTAACAGGAAAACTGGAGGAGTGCTGCCGCCAGCTAGCACAGCAACAAAAGTCTCAGCAGCAGCTCAGTGCAAAAGTGAAAAAGGCACTGCGCTATCCGGTGATAATCCTGATGCTGGCTGTAATCGTCGTGCTGGCGATGGTCACTCTGGTCTTACCTGAATTTGCCGCTATCTACAGGACGTTTAATACCCCGCTCCCGAAACTGACACAGATTGTCATGGGGATGGCCGCCTTTATGCAGTCATATTCCCTCGCACTGTTCTCGGGACTGCTTGTACCTGTGGCTGCCGCCTGGATTCTGCGAAATGCCCCTCGCTGGCAACGTATCTTGCTGCATACTCCCGTCATGGGCGCACTGGCAAAAGGCCAAAAACTGGGACAGATCTTTACCGTGCTGTCGCTTACACAACAGGCGGGTATTCCCTTTTTACAGGGGCTGGAGAGCGCGGAGGAAACCGTTGAAAGTTGTTACTGGCGGGGGATACTCCGCTGCGTTCGGGAGGACATTGAAAAAGGTCTCCCCATCTGGTCATCCTTCCAGAAGACGGCAATCTTTACCCCGCTGTGTATTCAGCTTTTACGAACCGGTGAAATGTCAGGTGCGTTGGACGTCATGCTGAAGAACCTTGCCCACCATCACACGGAGCAAACCTTCCAGCAGGCAGATAACCTGGCGGCACTTCTGGAGCCTTTGCTTCTGATTGTGACGGGAGTCATCATCGGCACACTGGTGGTGGCAATGTACCTGCCTATTTTCCATCTGGGGGATGCGATGAGTGCAGGATAATGCTGGCGCACGGGCATGCGCCAGCTGAAGCTATTACAGACTGTTGAACACGCGGTTTTCCTGCTCCTGAACGCGGATAAACGTAGTACGTTTCGTCAGCTCTTTCAGACGGGATGCCCCAACATAGGTGCAGGCTGAGCGTAAGCCGCCAAGGATATCGCGCGCAGTATTTTCGACCGGGCCACGCAGTGGCAGCTTCACGGTTTTGCCTTCAGCCGCGCGGTATTTTGCTACGCCACCGACGTGACGGGTCATCGCAGATTCAGAGCTCATCCCGTAGAACAGCATAAATTTCTCGCCATTCTCTTCAACAACAGTGCCACCACTCTCTTCGTGACCTGCCAGCATACCGCCGAGCATCACGAAGTCTGCGCCGCCGCCAAAGGCCTTCGCAACATCACCCGGCATGGTGCAACCGCCGTCGCTGATGATTTGGCCGCCCAGACCATGCGCAGCATCAGCGCACTCAATCACGGCGGAAAGCTGCGGATAACCGACACCGGTTTTAACGCGCGTGGTGCATACGGAACCCGGGCCAATGCCTACTTTCACAATGTCGGCACCGGAAAGGATCAGCTCTTCACACATTTCGCCGGTCACCACGTTACCCGCGATGATGGTTTTGGTCGGCCAGGCTTCGCGAGCCTTGCTGACAAACTGCACGAAGTGCTCGGAATAGCCGTTCGCCACATCAATACAGACGAAGTTTAGTGCTGGATTCGCATTCAGGATCTGTTTGGTCTTCTCAAAATCCGCATCGGATGTACCGGTAGAAACCATGACATGCTTAACCACATCGTCTGAAGCTGACGCAACAAATGCATTCCACTCTTCAGGAGAGTAGTGCTTATGCACAGCGGTGAGGACATCAAATTTTGCCAGCGCCGTTGCCATTTCAAATGTGCCCACAGTGTCCATGTTGGCAGCAATGATTGGCACACCAGACCAGGTCTGACCGGAATGTTTAAAGGTGAATTGACGTTCAAGTTCAACGTCTGAGCGACTTTTCAGTGTAGAGCGTTTAGGGCGGATAAGAACGTCTTTGAAACCTAACTTCAGATCTTCTTCAATACGCATGTGCGGATTCCTGGGGTTAGAGGCAAATATGTTAAAAGCACAACTCCAGTGACGTTATCATACGCACTAATACCTGCTCCGCAAGACTGCGAAATTCTCTTTTTTTACGCTACAATCCTATAAATTTACCTGGTAAAAAGCCGGTAAACGGGGCTAAACAGTTGCTGGGGCACCTAAGAGTTTTAATCAACTGATTTTAATAATGAATAATTCCCAGGATTTGATTTAATGGGGTATATCGTTGCATTAACCGGCGGCATCGGTAGTGGCAAAAGTACCGTTGCGGACGCTTTCTCTCGTCTGGGTATCACGATTATTGATGCCGATATCATTGCCCGCCAGGTGGTAGAGCCTAATACACCCGCGCTAAAGGCCATCGCAGAACATTTTGGTCAGGCAATCATCAATGCCGATGGCACTCTGAATCGCCGTCAGCTTCGCGAATGCATTTTTTCTGATTCTGCGGAAAAAGTCTGGCTTAATGCCTTGCTCCACCCCATTATCCACCAGGAAACCCAGCGTCAGATTGCCGCAGCCAGCTCACCCTATGTATTGTGGGTAGTTCCGTTACTGGTGGAAAATCAGTTGCAGAAAAAAGCCGACCGGGTGCTGGTGATTGATGTCTCTCCCGAAACGCAAATCCAGCGCACCATGATGCGCGACCGCGTCTCGCGTGAACATGCTGAACAAATTCTTGCCGCTCAGGCCACGCGCGATCAGCGCCTTGCCGTGGCGGATGATGTTATTGATAATAACGGCGCACCAGATGCCATTGCATCGGATGTTGCCCGTCTGCACGCGCAGTATCTGACGTTTGCCGCGCAGACCGTTGCACAGGAAAAACCATAATGTCGACTCACATCCTTTTTGAGCATCCGCTCAACGAAAAAATGCGTACCTGGTTACGTATCGAATTTCTCATTCAACAGCTTTCACAGCATCTCCCTGTCAACGATCATGCCACGGCGTTACACTTCTTCCGTAACGTGGGCGATCTACTGGATGTGATTGAACGCGGAGATGTCCGCACAGAATTGCTCAAAGAGCTGGAGCGCCAACAACGTAAATTGCAGGCCTGGACTGAGGTCCCCGGTGTCGATCAAAGCCGTATCGACGATCTCCGCCAGCAGTTGAAAGCCAGCAGCACCCTTCTGATGGCCGCGCCACGTGTTGGACAATTTTTGCGTGAAGACCGCCTGATTGGCCTGGTACGCCAGCGTCTGAGTATCCCTGGCGGTTGCTGTAGTTTCGATCTCCCGACGCTACATATGTGGCTGCATATGCCGCAAGCTCAACGTGACGCGCAGGTGAATAGCTGGCTGGCGAGTCTGGAGCCGATGCATCAGACGCTGTCGCTTATCCTCGATCTGATCCGTAACTCAGCCCCATTCCGTAAGCAAACCAGCCTGAACGGTTTCTACCAGGATAACGGTGATGACGCCGATCTTCTGCGCCTGAACTTATCGCTTGGCGAACAGCTTTACCCACAAATTTCCGGACATAAAAGTCGTTTCGCCATTCGCTTTATGCCACTCGACAGTGAAAATGGCACCGTGCCAGAACGTCTCGATTTTGAACTGGCCTGTTGTTGAGGAGTACCGATGTCTGACGTAACCACCGTAAACTGCCCGACCTGTGGCAAAACCGTTGTCTGGGGCGAAATGAGCCCATTCCGCCCATTCTGCTGTAAACGCTGTCAGTTGATTGATCTGGGAGAATGGGCAGCGGAGGAGAAACGCATTCCGAGTGAAGGCGATCTCACGGATAGCGATGACTGGAGCGAGAACCAGCAGTAACGTATAAAGCCTGCTGGCGCTTCGCTTAGCAGGCCTACCTGTTTGCCACTAATCGGCGGATCACAGGCTCATTAGCCGGTGGGAATTTTTCGGCATCACTTACCTGAAGTTCAACCCAATTACCCGGTTGTCCCTCTTTCCCCCAGGGTTCACCTTCCCAGCTTTCTACCAGCCAGAACCACAGCGTGATGTGCCTGTCCGGAAACTGGTATTCGAGCTTATCAAACAGCGTTGCGCCAAGTGGAGTAATCCCCACCTCTTCCTGCAGTTCGCGAACCAGCGCCTCTTCCGGCGTTTCACCTGATTCGATTTTCCCCCCCGGAAACTCCCATTTGTTCGCCATATGGGCGTCAGCCGCGCGCTGGGTAATGAAGATTTGGTTTTGCGGGTTGCGAATAATCCCGACGGCAATTTGCAGTATTTTCATAGTGTCACTTCCATAAAAAAGGCGCAGATGTCTGCGCCTTTTTGCTTTTTCATGAACTTAGTTCAGACGGCCGTGGCACGCCTTGTATTTTTTACCGGAACCACATGGGCACGGATCGTTACGGCCCACTTTACGATCGCCTGTCTGCGCTGCGATCGCCGCTGCGGCTTCACTGTCATCAGTCTGGTGGCTCAACTGTTGCATCTGTGCCAGACGCTCAGCTTCTTCGCGACGCTGCTGCTCCATCGCTTCCACTTCTTCCGGCATACGCACCTGAACCTTGCTCAGGGTGCTGATCACTTCATATTTCAGTGACTCCAGCATCGACGCAAACATCGAGAAGGATTCACGCTTATATTCCTGCTTCGGATCTTTCTGTGCATAGCCACGCAGGTGGATACCCTGACGCAGGTAGTCCATCGCCGCCAGGTGCTCTTTCCACAGTGAGTCCAGGGTCTGCAGCATCACACCTTTTTCGAAGTGACGCATCATCTCAGCACCAACGACTTCTTCCTTACGCTTGTAGACATCCAGCGCAGTTTCGTAGATACGTTCGCGCAGCGTCTCTTCATGCAGCTCAGGCTCTTTGTCCAGCCACTCTTTGATTGGCAGATCGAGGTCAAAGTCGTTTTTCAGACGTTCCTGGAGACCTTCGATATCCCACATCTCTTCCAGAGACTGCGGTGGAATATGCGCGTCGATAGTCGCTTTGAATACGTCTTCGCGAATGCTGTTAATGGTTTCGCTCACGTCAGACACGTCCAGCAGTTCGTTACGCTGGGTGTAGATCGCACGACGCTGATCGTTAGCCACATCATCATATTCCAGCAGTTGCTTACGAATATCGAAGTTGCGGCTTTCTACTTTACGCTGCGCGTTTGCAATCGCTTTGGTCACCCACGGGTGCTCAATGGCTTCGCCTGGTTTCATGCCCAGCTTACGCATCATGCCGGATACACGGTCTGAGGCGAAAATACGCATCAGCGCATCTTCCATAGACAGGTAGAAGCGGGAAGAACCGGCGTCACCCTGACGACCCGCACGACCACGCAGCTGGTTATCAATACGACGAGATTCGTGACGCTCGGTACCGATAATGTGCAAACCACCGGATGCCAGAACCGCGTCATGACGAACCTGCCAGTCGGCTTTGATCTGCGCAATCTGTTCTGGCGTTGGGTTTTCCAGTTCAGCCACTTCAGCCTGCCAGCTACCGCCCAGCATAATATCGGTACCACGGCCCGCCATGTTGGTGGCAATGGTCACGGCAGCCGGATAACCTGCCTGCGCAACGATATCTGCTTCTTTGGCGTGGAATTTAGCGTTCAGAACGTTGTGTTTGATACCCGCTTTAGTCAGCTCGTGAGAAACCACTTCGGATTTCTCGATGGAGATGGTCCCTACCAGAACCGGCTGACCATTCGCAGTACGATCGCGAATATCTTCGATGATCGCCTGAATTTTTTCCGCTTCGGTCATGTACACCAGGTCCGGCATATCCTTACGGATCATTGGACGGTTGGTTGGCACCACCACGGTATCCAGCTTATAGATCGAGCTGAATTCAAACGCTTCGGTATCGGCAGTACCGGTCATGCCCGCCAGCTTCTCGTACAGACGGAAGTAGTTCTGGAAGGTGATAGACGCCAGCGTCTGGTTTTCATTCTGAATATCCACACCTTCTTTGGCTTCCACAGCCTGGTGCAGGCCATCAGACCAGCGACGCCCCTGCATGGTACGGCCGGTGTGTTCATCGACGATGATCACTTCGCCGTCTTTTACGATGTAGTCGACGTCGCGGGTAAACAGGGCATGGGCACGCAGGGCTGCGGTCACGTGGTGCATCAGCATGATGTTGCTCGGAGAGTACAGAGACTCTCCCTCTTCCATGATGCCTTCAGCGACCAGCAGTTCTTCAATTTTCACCAGACCACGCTCGGTCAGGTTCACCTGGCGCGCTTTTTCATCAACGGAGAAGTGGCCTTCACCCTGGAAGGTATCGGAGTCTTCTTTCTCCTGACGCAGCAGGTGTGGAATGATTTTGTCGACTTTACGGTACATTTCAGAGCTGTCTTCAGCCGGGCCGGAGATAATCAGCGGAGTACGCGCTTCATCGATCAGGATGGAGTCCACCTCATCCACCAGCGCATAGTGCAGCTTACGCTGTACGCGCTCTTCCGGGCTGAACGCCATGTTGTCACGCAGGTAATCGAAGCCGTATTCGTTGTTGGTACCGTAGGTAATATCCGCGTTATACGCTTCACGCTTGGCTGGCGCAGGCAGACCAGACATGTTGATGCCGACAGTCATACCGAGGAATTCGAACAGTGGACGGTTGTTTTCGGCGTCACGCTGTGCCAGATAGTCGTTGACGGTGACGACGTGAACGCCTTTACCGGTCAGCGCGTTCAGGTATGCCGGCAGCGTTGCGGTCAGGGTTTTACCTTCACCGGTACGCATTTCCGCGATGCAGCGTTCGTTGAGCACCATACCACCCAGCAGCTGAACATCGAAGTGGCGCATGCCGAACACACGCTTGCTCGCTTCACGGACCACGGCGAAAGCTTCCGGGATCAGGCTTTCTAAGGTTTCACCTTTTTCCAGACGCGCACGGAATTCCGCCGTTTTGGCTTTCAGCTCGTCATCAGAGAGCTTCTCCATCGCCGGTTCCATGCCATTGATGACTGCGACGGCTTTGCGCATACGGCGCAGGGTACGATCGTTACGACTACCGAAAACTTTGGTTAATAATTTGATTAGCATAATAAATTCTCAAACGCCCCATCGTGGGCAGATAAATTAAGGTATTGAAAAAGTTAATTTAACTGAGGCGTTGAGGCCCGGCGCGAATACCGTGAACCTGGCTAATCCATGTTGAAACGGAGAATGAGGCAGGAGGAACGAACGCGAATCGCGCCGTTTGACGCACCATGACCGGTGGCTGGCTATCCTGAGTGAGCAGCGCATTGAGCGTATCGAGCAGGGCAAGATGCTGAGCCTGCTCCGGCCGCGCCGTTTCAGCAACAGGCATTGCCTGCGGTGCCATCGCAAATGACAAATGGCGGATAACCGTGCGAATGGCGTGCTGGTGCCAGTAATCTACTGAGAAATTCGGGCGGCGACTGGCTTCAAGCCACGCGAGGTTCGTAAAATTAACCCGCGTATTGAGATCGTGTTTGGTTGTGGAGGTTTTCGGCGGTGTCGCTGCTTCAGCACTGTTACTGAGCGCAGGCAAGCCGAGACTCGCCGCGACCATCCCTAATAAGAGATGCGGCCAGAAGTAACGTCTGCCAAATTGTCGCCAGCGCGTCAGTATTCCGCTCACTTGCTCCACCACATAAGTCAGCCTTTACAAGCTGAAGTCAGTTATTCTTTTAAGCGCCCAGATATTACCACTAAAGCCAATACACAGCAGCAGGAATGACATACTACTGCGGGGAAAAACGGTCAAGAATGCAGCTAACGCACAGATTTTCAACGTATGGCAACGGGTTGAGGGACTGAGGGCAAAAATGAAGATAGGTATAAATAAAAACGACTGGTTCCCCTGGTCGGAGAGAGTACCAGGTTAACCAGTCGATTTTTTACGAAACGGCTTGTACCGTTACGCCAGAACCGTGCTTGGTGCTTTAAACGCCAGAGGCAGCTCTGCTTCGTCTTCGAAGGTCACATATTCCCAGGCTTCCTGTTTTGCCAGGACGGCCTGCAACAGTTTGTTGTTCAGTGCATGACCGGATTTGAACGCGGTAAATGCACCAATGATGTTGTGACCACACATGAACAGGTCGCCAATAGCGTCCAGCATTTTGTGACGAACGAATTCATCTTCGAAACGCAGGCCGTCTTCGTTCAGTACGCGATAATCGTCAACAACGATGGCACAATCGAAGCTGCCGCCCAGGCACAGGCCGCGGGACTGCAGATATTCGATATCACGCATGAAGCCAAATGTACGGGCACGGCTGATCTGGCGCATGAATGCATCAGCAGAGAAGTTCATCGCATAGCGTTGGGTGCTGGAATCAATCGCCGGATGGTTAAAGTCGATGGTAAAGTCCAACGAGAAACCATTGTACGGTTTGAATTCAGCCCACTTGTCGCCATCTTCGACACGAACGGTCTCTTTGATGCGAACAAATTTCTTCGCGCAGTTCAGTTCTTCGATGCCAGCATCCAGCAACAGATAAACGAACGGAGCAGCACTACCATCCATAATCGGGATTTCTGGCGCATCAACTTCAACAATAATGTTGTCGATACCCAGACCCGCCAGGGCGGCGTTCAGGTGCTCTACGGTAGAAATCCGCACGTCATGCTCATTCACCAGACAAGTACAGAGCATAGTATCACGCACAGATTTGGCATCGGCCGGAAAATCTACCGGTGGATTCAAGTCGGTGCGACGATAGATGACCCCGGTATTGGCCGGCGCAGGGCGTAACGTCAGTGTGACTTTTTTGCCGGTATGTAAACCGACGCCAGTCGCCTGAACGATACGTTTAAGTGTCCTTTGTTTGATCATCGTATAATCTCGCCAAATTAACTATCCAACCGAGAGTGTATATCACTAACGGTGGGCCAGTTTAGCACAAAGAGCGCAAATCCCCAAATTCCAGCCAATTCTTAGTCAGCTTGCTTACGCAGGAATGCCGGGATATCCAGATAATCTGGTTCTTTCGCAGTTTGCGGTGTTGGGTCATTAACCACTTTCGCGGCCGGCTTCTGCTCCTGAGTCAAAGGAGACATACCGTGCTGCTGGTAACGGTCCATTACCGGTTGCTGAGTCTGTTTGTTAGTCACCAGCGTGATTTCAGGACGCTTGTCCATACCGATACCGGTGGCAACCACAGTCACGCGGAGTTCGTCGTTCATTTCTGGATCAAGGGAAGTACCGATTACCACGGTCGCATTGTCAGAGGCGAACGCACGAATGGTGTTACCCACGGTTTCGAACTCATCCAGACGCAGGTCAAAGCCAGCGGTAATGTTGACCAGCACGCCGCGCGCACCAGACAAGTCGATATCTTCCAGCAGTGGAGAAGAGATAGCCATTTCAGCCGCTTCTTCTGCACGGTCTTCACCGCTCGCCACGCCAGAGCCCATCATCGCGTAGCCCATTTCGGACATCACGGTGCGAACGTCTGCAAAGTCAACGTTCATCAGGCCAGGACGGGTGATCAGTTCGGCGATACCCTGAACCGCGCCTTTCAGCACGTCGTTTGCTGCGCCAAAGGCGTCCAGCAGGGAGATACCGCGACCCAGAACTTTCAACAGCTTGTCGTTCGGGATGGTGATCAGAGAGTCCACATGTTTGGACAACTCGGTGATACCCTGCTCCGCAAAGGCCATGCGCTTCTTGCCTTCAAAGTTGAAAGGCTTAGTCACAACAGCAACGGTCAGGATACCTAAATCTTTCGCAACTTCAGCCACAACAGGTGCAGCACCAGTACCGGTACCGCCGCCCATGCCTGCTGCGATGAAGACCATGTCCGCACCTTCCAGTGCAGCACGCAGGGCTTCACGATCTTCTTCAGCCGCATTGCGACCGACTTCCGGGTTAGCCCCAGCGCCCAGCCCTTTGGTGATACCACCGCCGATCTGGATAGTCTGGCCAACAGCCGTTTTACGCAGTGCCTGCGCATCGGTGTTAACCGCAAAGAATTCAACGCCTTCAATGCGCTCGCGCACCATATGCTCTACGGCGTTACCGCCGCCGCCACCGACGCCGATGACTTTAATCACCGCGTCGTTGGTCAGTTCCATAGGTTCAAACATAATTTCTCTCTCCGTTGTGCCTGTCGCCCGAGACCGCTAATTCTCTCCGGTCTCTTAAAAAAATTAAAACTCTTTTCGCAACCAGTTGTTCAGTCGTTTGACCCACGACCCCACTGAGACGCGTTTTTCCACTTCTGCTTCGCCACTGAGATGAGATTCTTTCCCATAGTGAAGCAGGCCCACAGCCGTTGAATAATAAGGCTCCTGAGCATAATCCGTTAAACCGGTGATATTCAGTGGCGCACCAATACGCACCTGCGTATGGAACACGCGCTGAGCACAGGCTGCAAGACCTTCAATTTGCGCTGCACCGCCGGTTAATACAATCCCCGCCGCGAGATGATGCTTAACACCCTGCTGACGAAGCTGTTCCTGTAACTGTAAAATCTCTTCGTTGACGAGATTGAGCAGCTCGGTATAGCGCGGCTCGATCACCTCTGCCAGCGTCTGGCGTTGCAGACTGCGCGGTGGACGACCACCTACGCTTGGCACTTCAACGCTCTCATCTTTCCCAACGATAGACCCCAGCGCACAACCATGGCGCACTTTAATCGCTTCTGCATCGCTCGGTGGCGTACCAAAAGCGTAAGCAATATCGCTGGTCACAACATTCCCTGCGTAAGGGATCACTTTGGTGTGGCGCAGAGCACCGCCGGTATATACGGCCATGTCCATTGTACCACCACCAATATCGACCACACAGACGCCCAGTTCACGTTCATCTTCGGTCAGCACGGAATAACTTGCCGCCAGACCGGCGAAAATAAGTTGGTCAACTTTCAGGCCACAACGTTCAACAGCTTTTACAATGTTCTTCGCCATATCGTTGTGACATGTGATCAGGTGCACTTTTGCCTGCATACGCACGCCAGAAAGACCTACCGGGTTCTTGATACCCTCCTGGTAGTCGATGGCATATTCCTGCGGGATCACATGCAGTACGCGATGCTCATCGCGGACACGCACGGATTTCGCCGTATGCACAACGTTTTCAACGTCTTCCTGTGTTACTTCTTCTTCAGAAATCGGTACCATACCGATTTCGTTCTGGCAGCTAATATGCTTACCAGAAAGGGCCAGATAGACAGAAGAAATCTGGCAATCTGCCATCAATTCAGCCTGATCGATGGCGCGCTGTACGCATTTCACCACCGATTCAAGATCGTTTACCCCACCTTTATCCATACCACGGGACGGGCAACTGCCCACGCCAATGATATTGACCATACCGTCGGGCAGAACTTCCCCTACTAAAGCGGCAACCTTCGCGGTGCCAATCTCCAGTCCAACTACCAGTTTTCTGTCCGTCGCCTTGATCATTGTTGTTCTGCCTGTACCTGTGCCTGATTCTGCTGCTGATTAGGTTCCTCGACCGGAGCCGGTACCCAACCGACTGCTGCGCCTGAGTCATAGCGCAAATCAACGTAGCTTATCCGTTTGCCGTCAGTCTGTGCCTGCTGCTGTAAAACCGGGTAAAGTTCTACAAAACGCGCCAGACGCTTCATTGTGTCGCCGCGACCCAGGTTAAGCTTTATGCCGTTCGTTAACGTCAACTGCCAGGAGCGGCGTGCCGTCATGGCAGCATCTTTTAACGTGAACCTGTCTTTCGCCAGCACCTGTCCCATTTCGCGAAAACCCTGTAACACTTCATTTTCGCTACCTTCAGGGCCATACAACATCGGTAGATTTTGCTTGTTGACACGATCGGTCGGGACGCTGAAGGAATTTCCGTCTACGTCAACCATGTGCTGATCATTCCAACGCGCAATGGGCACATATTCAACCAGATGAATCTTCAATTCATCAGGCCATTGCTTTCTTACACTCGCCTGTTTTATCCACGGCAGACGTTCAATCTGGCTCTGGATAATATTGACGTCCTGAGTCATAAAGGTGCCAGGCGATCCCAGCGCCAGAATTGACTGGCGAATATCATCGTTTCGCGTGTAGTGACGTTCACCGGTGACCACCAGCTTAGAAAGCGGTAACCGTTGTGCGTCTTCCATCCAGCCCAGGACCATCCAGCCGCTGATAAACACGGTGCACAGCACCCCGAGCAGGAAAATAATCCCTGCAAGACGCGTTCCATTACTCCGGCGTGAAGAAGTGTATTCTTCTTCGTCATCGCGGTTGCGTGTGTTCAATGCAGCCTGAGACATATCAGCCCGCCTGGTCCAGAATACGTACGACTAACTGTGAGAAACTCATTCCCGCCTGACGCGCAGCCATCGGCACAAGGCTGTGGCTGGTCATGCCTGGCGAAGTATTGGCTTCCAGCAGGTAAAATTGGCCATCACTGTCGAGCATGACATCAATGCGTCCCCAGCCGCGGCATCCTAGAACATTCCAGGCTTTAAGCACCAGGGACTGTAAATCTGCTTCACGTTCTGCTTCAAGACCACTTGGGCAGAAATATTGCGTCTCATCAGAGAGATACTTCGCCTCATAATCATAGAAGACTCCAGCGGGTTGGATACGAATTGACGGTAAAATTTCTTCGCCAAGCATCGCAACGGTAAATTCCGGTCCGCTGAGCCATTTCTCAATCAGAACTTCTTCATCATGTTGAAATGCCAGTTCTAAAGCGGCTGATAAATCTTCAGCTTTATCAACTTTGGACATCCCAACACTTGAACCTTCCCGACTCGGCTTAACAATAACCGGTAAGCCCAGATCAGCAATGCGTGTATTAACGCTATCCGACAGGCCCAATTCAAATTCGCGACGCGTCAGTGCAACCCATGGCGCGACAGGCAAGCCTGCCCCCTGCCACAGCAATTTGCTGCGCAGTTTATCCATAGAGATCGCGGAAGCCATCACGCCGCTGCCGGTGTACGGCATGCCGATTAAATCCAGCAACCCTTGCAGGGTACCGTCTTCGCCACCACGACCGTGCAGCGCGATAAAGACCTTATCGAAACCCATCGCTTTCAGTTGCGTCACATCCGTCTCTTTCGGATCGACCGGATGGGCATTGACGCCACCTTCACGCAGACCCGCCAGCACCGCCGCACCGGAATTCAGGGAAACCTCGCGCTCTGCGGAGGTACCACCAGACAGGACAGCAATCTTATCAGCCATGATGCTCATCCTCCTGGGTTTGCGGCTTCAGTTTGATTTCGGCTAAGGTACGGGCGATTTTGCCGATATTTCCGGCACCCTGAATCAGAATTAAATCGTTACCTGTCAGTACCGGTGCCAGAATTTCTGCCACCTGCGCCGGGTCAGAAACCAGAATAGGGTCCACTTTCCCGCGGCCACGAATGGTGCGACATAATGAACGGCTGTCAGCACCTGGAATCGCGGTTTCGCCTGCAGAATAAACATCCAGCATTAACAGGGTATCGACCTGTGAAAGCACGCTGGCGAAGTCGTCATACAGATCGCGGGTACGCGTGAAGCGGTGCGGCTGGAAGATCATGACCAGATTCTTGTCAGGCCAGCCAGCGCGCGCGGCTTTGATAGTCGCGTCCACTTCGGTCGGATGGTGGCCGTAGTCGTCCACCAGCATCGCGGTACCGGCTTTACCATTCACGGCGTCCAGCGGGAATTCACCGAGGAAGTCGAAACGACGGCCAGTCCCCTGGAAGCTCTCCAGCGCCCTCAGAATCGCCTCGTCATCAATACCTTCTTCCGTTGCAACAGCAACGGCCGCTGCCGCATTCAGGGCGTTATGACGGCCTGGCGCATTCAGCGTCACGTGCAGCAGTTCTTTGTCCTGACGCGCGAGGGTGAAATGCCCCTGCGCACCAATCTGTTTGTATTCTTCCACACGGACATCAGCATCTTCGCTGAAACCATAAGTGGTGATTTGACGCCCGACACGCGGCAGCAGCTCGCGGATCACGGGATCGTCCACGCACATCACCGCGCGTCCATAGAACGGCAGGTTATGCAGGAAGTTGATGAAAGTCTGTTTTAAGTTCTCGAAGTCACCCTGGTAGGTATCCATATGGTCAGCTTCGATGTTAGTGACAATCGCCACCATCGGCTGCAGGTGCAGGAACGACGCGTCGCTCTCATCTGCTTCCGCAATCAAATAACGACTGTGTCCCAGACGCGCATGTACGCCTGCGGCTTTGACCAGACCACCATTGACGAACGTCGGGTCGAGACCCGCTTCCGCATAAATACTGGAGACCATCGCCGTGGTCGTGGTTTTACCGTGGGTACCGGCAATGGCGATACCGTGGCGGAAACGCATCAGTTCCGCCAGCATTTCTGCACGGCGGATCACCGGAATGCGCGCTTCATGGGCGGCAACAATTTCCGGGTTGTCAGAGGAGATGGCGCTCGATACCACCACCACGCTCGCATCGCGCACGTTTTCCGGGCGATGGTTGAAATAGATAGTCGCCCCAAGCGACGCCAGTTGCTGCGTAACAGGGTTTGGCGCGAGGTCAGACCCGCTGATCTGATAACCTTCGTTAGCTAACACTTCGGCAATACCGCCCATGCCAGCACCACCGATGCCAACAAAGTGAATGTGCCGGACGCGACGCATCTCGGGCACGATTGAACGCAGTTTTGCCAGTTGTTGTGTATTCATTCTCTAAACGCCATCGACTACTTAAAAATTCGTGCAGCGCAACACGCGCTGCGAGGGTTAAGCCTGGGCAGCCAGGCTCACTTCTTTTGCCACCCGTTCCGTCGCATCAGGAATAGCGGTCGCGCGCGCGCGTTCTGCCATCTCCAGTAATACGTCTCTGTTCCAGCCCGCCAGGGTGGTGGCGACCGCATCGGCGGTAAATTGTGGCTGCTCAAATATTTTTGCGGCACCCGCTTTCTCAAGCGGCAGCGCATTCCAGTACTGCTGTCTGTCTTTGTGCTGGAACGGCACAAACAGCGCGGGTAAACCGGCGGCGGCGATCTCGCTCACCGTCAGCGCGCCTGAGCGACAAACGACGACATCGGCCCAGGCGTATGCTGCTGCCATGTCATCAATAAACTCCGTAACGTTATGCTGCGACTGCCCCGCTTCGGCGTAAGCCTGCTCAACGGTCTGCTGAGCACCTTTTCCGCTCTGGTGCCAGATGGTAACGGCATCCCCCAGTTTTGCAGCAACCTGCGGCATCGTCTGGTTTAAGATGCGCGCGCCCTGAGAACCGCCGACGACCAGCACACGAACCGGCCCTTCACGGCCCGTCAGGCGAGCATCCGGCAGCGGCAGTGCCAGCACATCCACACGAACCGGGTTACCCACGACGTCCGCTTTCGGGAACGCGCCGGGAAACGCCTGCATGACTTTGGTGGCAATTTTCGCCAGCCATTTGTTAGTCAGGCCGGCAATTCCGTTCTGCTCATGCAATACGACAGGGATACCTAACGACCATGCAGCCAGCCCGCCAGGACCAGACACATAACCGCCCATGCCCAGTACCACATCCGGCTTAAAGCGCTTCATGATGGTGCGCGCCTGACGCCAGGCGTTAAAAATCCGCACCGGCGCCAGGAGTAGCGCCTTGATACCTTTGCCACGCAGGCCGGAAATACGAATAAAGTCGATCTCGATCCCGTGCTTCGGCACCAGATCGGCTTCCATGCGGTCTGCGGTTCCAAGCCAGCGAACCTGCCAGCCCTGATCCATTAAATGGTGCGCAACCGCCAGCCCCGGGAACACATGTCCTCCGGTACCGCCTGCCATCACCATTAACCGCTTCGGTTGATTCATCGTGAACCTCGTGTAAACGCCTGGGCTTTCTCCAGACGCGTCTCATAATCTATGCGTAACAAAAACATGATGGCTGTCGACATGATCAACAGACTCGAACCACCATAACTGATCAACGGCAACGTCAGGCCTTTGGTCGGCAGCATACCTGCTGCGGCCCCGACGTTAACCAATGCCTGGAAACTAAACCAGATACCAATTGAGCAGGCTAAGAAACCTGAGAAACGGTGATCGATTTCCAGCGCTTTTCGGCCAATAGACATGGCGCGGAAAGCGACGAAGAATACCATTAATAGCGCTAATACCACACCGATATAACCCAGTTCTTCCGCAATAATGGAGAAGATGAAGTCAGTATGCGCTTCCGGTAAATACTCCAGCTTTTGAACGGAATTGCCCAGGCCTTGCCCCCAGACCTCACCACGTCCAAAGGCCATCAACGACTGAGTCAGCTGATAACCGCTGCCGAACGGGTCTTCCCACGGGTTCCAGAAGGATGTCACACGGCGGATACGGTAAGGCTCGGCGAGGATCAGCAGCACAACCGCCGAAATCCCCATCCCGATGATAGCGATGAACTGCCACAGCTTCGCACCCGCCAGGAACAGCATCGCCAGGGTGGTAACGAACAGAACGACAACGGTACCGAGGTCAGGCTGCGCCAGCAGTAATACCGCCAGCACCAGAATCACGCCCATCGGCTTTAAGAAGCCGCGCAGATTGTTACGCACTTCATCCACTTTACGCACCAGGTAGTTAGCCAGGTAGCAGAACAGGGAGAGTTTGGTAAATTCCGCAGGCTGAATACGCAGCGGGCCAAAGGCAATCCAGCGCGATGCCCCGTTTACGGAGCTCCCCACCACCAGAACGATCAGCAGCATGATGATCGAAGCAATCAGCATTGCCGTACTGTGCCGCTGCCAGAACTCCATCGGCAGACGTAAAGTCACCAACGCCAGGCAGAATGCCAGGATGATGTACAGACCATCACGCTTGGCAAACAGGAAAGGATCGTTCGCCAGACGCTGTCCAACAGGCATTGAGGCCGATGTCACCATAATAAAACCGACCGCTGCCAGCCCCAGCGTGAGCCAGAACAGCGTGCGATCGTACATGATCAGGCTGTCGTTATCTTTTTGACGAGAGCCCATCACCCAGCCTTTCAGTGCCGCAAACAACCACACCAGGATCCCAAATCCTGGCAGGCGCGGCATTCTCAGGCGAGGGAGAGATAAACGCATCAGCCTAACTCCTTCGCCAGGCGGGTAAAGACATCACCACGCTGTTCGAAATTCTTGAATTGGTCGAGACTGGCGCACGCCGGAGAGAGCAGTACCATATCGCCAGGCTTCACACGTGGGGCAATCAGACGCATAGCCTGTTCCATGGTTTCGGTTTGCTCGGCTACCTCAGGGCGCAGTTCAGCCAGTTCACTGCCGTCACGACCAAAGCAGTAGAGACGAATGTTATCGCCAGTAAGATACTGCTTCAGGGAGGAGAAATCGGCTGACTTACCGTCGCCGCCCAACAGCAGATGCAGCGTGCCGTCAACGTGCAGGCCGTTCAGCGCAGCCTCAGTGCTGCCCACATTGGTAGCTTTGGAGTCGTTAATCCAGCGAACGCCGTTATGCTCCAGCGCCAGTTGGAAACGATGCGCCAGACCGGAAAACGTGGTCAACGCTTTCAGGCTGGAAGAACGCGGTAAACCCACCGCATCCGCCAGCGCCAGTGCTGCCAGGGCATTGGTATAGTTATGCTGACCGGAGAGTTTCATCTCTTTGACGTTCAGCACTTTCTCACCTTTTACCCGCAGCCAGGTTTCCCCTTGCTGACGGTTCAGGTGGTAATCACCCATGGTAATACCGAAGCTAATGCAGCGTTCATCCGCCCCACGCACTGGCATGGTCAGCGCGTCATCCGCATTGACCACACAAACTTTGGCATTTTCATACACGCGCAGCTTGGCAGCACGGTACTGCTGCAGACCAAATGGATATCTGTCCATATGATCTTCGGTCACATTAAGGATCGTCGCAGCGGCAGCGTGCAGGCTGGAGGTCGTTTCCAGCTGGAAGCTGGAAAGCTCGAGGACATATAGTTCACAGCCTTTGTCCAGCAGCATCAGCGCTGGCAGGCCGATATTACCGCCTACCCCTACGTTCATGCCTGCAGCTTTCGCCATCTCACCCACCAGCGTGGTTACGGTGCTTTTGCCGTTAGAACCGGTAATGGCAATAACCGGTGCCTGTGCTTCGCGGCAGAACAGTTCGATATCGCCGACAATCTCAACGCCCGCATCAGCAGCAGCGCTCAGTGACGGATGCGCCAGCGCCATACCCGGGCTGGCGACAATCAGATCGGCTGCCAGCAACCAGTCATCATTCAGACCACCAAGGTGGCGTTCAACCTGTTCCGGCAGCTTGTCCAGACCCGGCGGGGAGACACGCGTATCCATCACCCGTGGCGTCACGCCGCGTGCGAGGAAAAAGTCCACGCAGGAAAGGCCGGTAAGGCCCAACCCGATGATAACGACTTTTTTGCCCTGGTAATCTGCCATGATTAACGTACCTTCAGCGTTGCCAGGCCAATCAGCACCAGCATCAGCGAAATAATCCAGAAGCGCACAATGACGCGCGGTTCTGGCCAGCCTTTCAGTTCATAGTGGTGGTGGATCGGTGCCATACGGAAGATGCGCTGACCACGCAGCTTGAAGGAACCGACCTGCAAAATCACCGACAGGGTTTCAACCACAAACACACCACCCATGATCACCAGCAGGAACTCCTGACGCAGCAGAACGGCAATGATGCCGAGCGCACCGCCCAAAGCCAGGGAACCGACATCACCCATAAAGACCTGCGCCGGGTAGGTGTTGAACCACAGGAAGCCCAGTCCCGCACCGACAATCGCCGTACAGACGATTACCAGCTCACCCGCGTGTCGCAGATAAGGAATGTGCAAATAGTTGGCAAAGTTCATGTTACCGGTCGCCCACGCTACCAGCGCAAAACCCGCGGCCACGAAGACGGTTGGCATAATCGCCAGACCATCCAGTCCATCGGTCAGGTTGACGGCATTACCGGTACCAACAATGACGAAATACGCCAGCAGGATGTAGAACAACCCAAGTTGCGGCATCACGTCTTTAAAGAACGGTACCACCAGCTCGGTGGCCGGTGTGTCTTTTCCAGCCAGGTACAGCGCAAAGGCCACGCCCAGCGCAATCACCGACATCCAGAAGTACTTCCAGCGGGCGATCAGGCCCTTGGTGTCTTTACGCACCACTTTGCGGTAGTCATCGACAAAGCCAATAATGCCGTAGCCAACCAGGACGGTCAGTACACACCAGACATATGGGTTGGACGGGTACGCCCACAGCAATACTGACACCACAATGGCGGTCAGGATCATGATCCCACCCATGGTAGGGGTACCACGTTTGCTGAAGTGCGACTCCGGACCATCGTTACGCACGACCTGGCCAAAAGAGAGTTTTTGCAGACGGGCAATCATGCGCGGGCCCATCCACAATGAGATGAACAGCGCAGTCAGCAGGCTGACAATGGCGCGAAACGTCAGATAGGAAAAGACGTTAAAGCCTGAGTAATATTTGACCAAATGCTCGGCCAGCCAAACTAACATGTCCCGTTCTCCTGTAATGCGTGCACAACCTCTTCCATGGCGGCACTACGTGAACCTTTCACAAGTACTGTCACAATTTGTTTTTCTGCAATCAACGCGTTGAGGCGTTTAATCAACGCAGCTTTATCGGCAAAATGCTCGCCAACGCCGCTGGCCTGGCTAATCGCCTGGCTCAGTTTTCCTGCGCTCAATACGCAGTCCAGTCCCGCCGCTTTCGCCGCTTCACCGACCTGAGTGTGGCAGGCTTCGCTTTCGTCGCCCAGCTCAGCCATATCACCCACTACCATGATGCGGTAGCCCGGCATCTCAGACAGCACCTGCACCGCAGCCGTCATCGAACCGACGTTCGCGTTGTAGGAGTCATCCAGCAGCAGTTTGTTGTCAGCAAGCTGGATAGGGAACAAGCGTCCCGGTACGGCTTTTAAATTTGCCAGCCCGGTTTTAATCGCTTCATGCGAAGCACCTACCGCTGTCGACAATGCCGCCGCCGCAAGTGCATTGGCGATATTATGGCGACCCGGCAGTGGCAGCAGAACATCGACGCCCCCGGTTGGGGTAGTGAGCGTGAATTCCGTGCCATGCGACGTCACATGAATATTGGTTGCGGTAAAATCACTGTTGGCCGCATTCGGCGAAAAGCGCCAGGTTTTACGCGAGCCAATAATGCTCTGCCAGTTCAGCCAGTCATTGTTGTCGGCATTCATAATGGCAATGCCGTCAACAGGCAGGCCGGTATAGATCTCACCTTTCGCTTTCGCCACACCTTCCAGCGAGCCAAAGCCTTCCAGATGCGCAGCCGCCAGGTTATTCACCAGCGCCGCTTCCGGGCGAGTCAAACTCACGGTCCAGGCAATTTCACCCTGGTGGTTTGCCCCCAGCTCGATAACAGCAAATTCGTGCTCTTTGGTCAGGCGAAGTAATGTCATCGGCACGCCGACGTCATTATTGAGGTTGCCTGCGGTATAAAGCGTATTTCCGCACTGACTCAGAATGGCTGCGGTCATTTCTTTCACAGACGTTTTGCCAGAGGACCCGGTCAGGGCCACGACGCGAGTAGGGACTTGCTGTCGCACCCATGCCGCCAGCTCGCCAAAAGCGAGACGCGTATCCTTCACCACAATCTGCGGCAGATCGACAGCCAGTTTACGGCTAACCAGCAGCGCACCAGCGCCATTTTCTTTGGCCTGCTGTGCAAAATCATGCGCGTCAAAACGCTCACCTTTTAGCGCCACAAACAGACAACCTGCAGTGACTTTGCGGGTGTCGGTCGTCACGGCGTCAATGGTCAGATCCTGACCCAGCAATTCGCCGTGCAGTACCGCAGCAGCCTGACTTAACGTGATGCTAATCATGCCACCACTCCCAGCAGACGTGCTGCCGTTACGCGGTCCGAGTAGTCCAGACGACGATTGCCAACAATCTGATAATCTTCATGGCCTTTACCGGCCAGCAGCACCACGTCATTTTCCTGCGCCTGCATGATGGTGTTCGTTACCGCTTCGGCACGACCTTCAACAACACGCGCACGACCTGCGTCCAGCATACCTGCCAGAATATCGTTGATAATGGCACGCGGCTCTTCGGTACGCGGGTTGTCATCAGTTACGACAGGAATATCCGCGAATTGCTCAGCAATGGCACCCATCAACGGACGTTTGCCTTTGTCGCGATCGCCGCCGCAGCCAAACACGCACCAGAGTTTACCGGCACAGTGCAGGCGCGCCGCTTCCAGCGCTTTTTCCAGCGCATCCGGCGTGTGGGCATAATCAACGACCACGGTCGGTTTACCTGGCGCGCTAAACACTTCCATGCGGCCACAAACCGGCTGCAGACGTTCGGCAGTTTTCAGCAGTTCAGCCATCGGATAGCCCAGCGCCAGTAATGTTGCCAGGGCCAGCAGCAGGTTGCTGACGTTAAACGCCCCCATCAGGCGGCTTTCAATTTCCCCTTCACCCCAGGAAGAGGTAAAGCGGATGGTGGCACCGCTATCGTGGTAGTTCACCTTAACGGCCTTCAACCAGCGACCATGGCAGTTGGGGTTAATATGATCTTCCATTGACACCGCAACCGCATCCGGCAGCTTCGCCAGCCAGCGACGACCTACTTCGTCGTCGGCGTTGATGATGGCTTGACCACAATGATGCGTGGAGTAGAGCAGCCATTTTGCGGCTTCGTAATGCTCCATATCACCATGATAATCGAGGTGATCGCGGCTCAGGTTAGTGAACACAGAGGCTGCAAATTTCAACGCCGCCACACGGTGCTGTACCAGTCCATGCGAAGAAACTTCCATTGCAGCAAAGGTTGCCCCCTGCTCTGCCAGACCAGCAAGGACATGCTGTACATCAACCGCTGATCCGGTGGTATTTTCCGTCGGGCTCACTTTGCCCAGCAGGCCATTGCCTACGGTCCCCATCACCGCACCGGTTTCACCCAACAGTTGCGCCCATTGCGCCATGAGTTGTGTGGTGGTGGTTTTTCCGTTTGTTCCCGTCACGCCAACCAGACGTAATTGGTCGGAAGGTTCGTGGTAGAAACGCCCCGCCAGCGCGGAAAGACGCTCATTTAACTGGCTGAGATAGATAACCGGCACCCCGTGCATCTCACGGATCTCACCGTCGGTTGCCTCATCTTTGGCCTCAGCAATAATGGCAGCAACACCTTGCGCAATCGCCTGCGGGATATAACGACGCCCGTCCGCCTGATGACCGACCACCGCCACAAAAAGATCGCCAGATGCAGCCACGCGGCTGTCCAGTACCATTTCTCGCAGTGCTCGCTCCGGTGCATTTGGCACCCACGGAGCGAGAAGGTCGCGCAAATTACGATCTGCCACCTGTACCCTCGCCTTGATTAATTACAAATTCACTTTTTTCGCCCGTCGCCAGCGCATCCGGTTCGATATTCATGGTGCGCAATACGCCGCCCATAATAGCCCCGAACACAGGCGCGGAGACGGCGCCGCCGTAGTATTTACCCGCCTGCGGATCGTTAATGACGACCACCAGCGCAAAACGCGGATTGCTTGCAGGCGCAACGCCTGCGGTATAGGCAATGTATTTGTTGATATAGCGGCCGTCTGGCCCCACTTTTTTCGCCGTACCGGTTTTAATCGCGATACGATAGCCTTTGATCGCCGCTTTTACGCCACCGCCACCAGGCAGTGCCACGCTTTCCATCATATGCACAACGGTACGAACGATAGATTCCGGGAAGATTCTCTCTCCAGGAACCGGTGGATCAACTTTGGTAATCGACAGCGGACGATAAACGCCGTAGCTGCCAATCGTTGCGTAGACTCGCGCTAACTGTAACGGGGTTACCATTAGCCCGTAGCCGAAAGAGAAGGTGGCCCTCTCTATGTCAGACCACCGTTGTTTTTGAGGATATAAGCCACTGCGTTCTCCGACCAACCCCAAATTGGTCGCCTTTCCCAGTCCAAAACGTGAGTAAGTCTCTACTAACGCTGAGGACGGCATCGCTAACGCCAGCTTTGAAACACCGACGTTACTCGACTTCTGTAACACCCCGGTCAGGGTTAATTCGCTGTAGCGTGCCACGTCTTTAATCTCGTGGCCGTTAATACGGTAAGGGATCGTGTTCAGAACCGTGTTTTCATTGACGATGCCTCGCTGCAGCGCCGTCATCACCACCATCGGTTTCACCGTCGAGCCCGGCTCGAACACGTCGGTGATCGCCCGGTTACGCATCGCGTCTTTTGCGGTGCCGGTAAAGTTGTTCGGGTTGTAGGATGGACTGTTGGCCATCGCCAGCACTTCGCCCGTGCTGACATCCACCAGCACGGCGCTACCTGACTCCGCTTTGTTGAAAGCAACGGCATTGTTCAGCTCGCGGTAGACCAGCGCCTGCAAGCGCTCATCAATACTCAGCGCCAGGTTGTGTGCCGCCTGGCTGTCCGTGGACGAGATATCTTCGATCACGCGACCATAGCGGTCTTTACGCACGATTCGCTCGCCCGGCTGGCCGGTGAGCCACTTATCGAAACTTTTTTCAACACCCTCAATCCCCTGGCTATCGACGTTAGTGAAGCCAATGAGGTGAGCAGTTACTTCGCCGGAAGGGTAATAACGACGGGATTCCTCACGAAGATGAATGCCCGGCAGTTTCAGTTTGCGAATGTAGTCAGCCATGTCAGGGTTCACCTGACGCGCCAGATAGATAAAACGCCCTTTCGGGTTAGCGTTGACGCGGGAGGCAAGCTGGTCCAGCGGCATTTTCAGAGCATCGGAGAGCGCTTTCCAGCGGTTATCGAGGGTGATCCCCCCGGCATCGTGCAGCTCTTTCGGGTCAGCCCAGATCGCTTTGACCGGCACACTCACCGCCAACGGACGGCCTGAGCGGTCAGTGATCATCCCGCGGGAGGTCGAGACCTCCTGGACACGCAGAGAGCGCATATCGCCCTGACGTACCAGCATGTCAGGCGCGACGATTTGTAACCATGCCACGCGTCCCAGCAGAAAACCCAGTGCCAGTAAAATGCAGCCGCAAAGCAACGCAAAACGCCAACTGACAAAGTTGGCCTGTTCTTCCTGACGTTTTGGTTTTAGCGTTTTTGCCGCTGCTTTCATGCGTCGCGTTTTCCCTTATTTTTGTACTACGATATTTTCCTGGGAAGGATCAACATGCTGCAGTTGCAGCTTTTCCGTTGCGATCCGTTCAACCCGGCTGTGATCGCCGAGCGCGTTTTCTTCAAGGATCAGATTTCGCCATTCAATATCCAGCGCATCGCGTTCCAGTACCATCTGCTCGCGCTGCGCAGTTAATAAACGAGTGTGGTGGGCTGTGGTGACCACCGTTACTGCCGTCACAATGATGCAAATGAACAAGCAGAGTGGCAGCTTCCCAAACCGCAAAAGATCGTCGCCGATCACGCCAGGCAAGGCATGGCGCTCGTTGCTTCCTAACGAATCCTTAACTTTGCTTAGGGTCTCTGTCACTCTGCTGATCATGCGTTCGTCCTCTCTGCAACACGCAGCACTGAACTACGGGCACGTGGATTCTCTGCCACCTCTTCTTCGCCCGGCATCAACTTGCCTAATGCTCGCAACTGACGGCCACCCAGCTTCCTGAGTTGTTCTTCCGTCATCGGCAGCCCCGCTGGGACTTGTGGACCGCGGCTTTGTTCACGCATAAAGCGTTTCACAATACGGTCTTCCAGCGAATGGAAGCTGATGATGGATAACCGCCCACCCGGGGCCAGCACGTCGAGCGAGCTTTTTAGCGCCAGCTCTATTTCCTCCAGTTCACTGTTTACCCAGATGCGAACCGCCTGGAAGGTACGGGTCGCGGGATGTTTGTGTTTATCCTTCACCGGTGTCGCCGCAGCGATCACCTCGGCCAGCTCTTTAGTGCGGGTCATTGGCTCAATGCGGTTGCGTTCAACAATGGCGCGCGCAATACGTTTGCCAAAGCGCTCCTCGCCGAAGGTTTTGATTACCCATGCAATATCGGCTTCGTCAGCAGTCTGTAACCACTCAGCGGCAGATTGGCCACGAGTCGGGTCCATACGCATGTCCAGCGGACCATCACGCATAAAGGAAAAGCCACGTTCAGCGTCATCAAGCTGTGGTGAAGAGACGCCAAGATCGAGAAGAATCCCGTCGATCTTGCCCGTCAGGCCGCGCTCAGCAACATATTCCGCGAGCGCAGAGAAAGGTCCATGCACGATGGAAAAGCGTGGGTCATCGATGGTTTGCGCCACGGCAATCGCCTGCGGATCGCGATCGATTGCCAGCAGACGTCCTTCCGCTCCAAGTTGGGAGAGGATCAAACGCGAATGGCCACCGCGACCAAAAGTGCCATCAATGTAGATGCCATCCGGACGAATATTCAGGCCGTTAACGGCCTCGTCCAGTAACACCGTTGTATGTTTATAATTTTCCATCATATTTATAGAGACAAGTCCTGCAGCCGTTCCGATAATGTTGCAGAATCAGACTGCTCAGCGTCGATATCTTCCTTGACCTGTTGATACCAGGTCGTTTCGTCCCACAGTTCAAACTTGTTGAACTGCCCGACCAGCATCACTTCTTTGGTCAGACCGGCATGTTGCCGCAACACAGGTGCAATCAGTAATCGCCCTGCGTTATCCATCTGACACTCACTCGCATGTCCCAATAACAACCGCTGCACGCGGCGTTCCTGTGGGTTCATGCTCGACAGTCGCGACAGCTTTTGCTCAATAATTTCCCATTCAGGCAAGGGGTAAAGCAGCAGGCAGGGGGAGTTAATGTCAATGGTGCAAACCATTTGACCCGCAGCGTTCTCAATCAGCTGGTCGCGGTATCGGGTTGGTACCGATAAACGCCCTTTGCTGTCGAGATTGACTAACGTAGCTCCACGGAACATGCCAGTCTCACCCCTCCTCACCACTTTAACCCACAAATTCCCACCTAAAGGAGTTTACGGAGCGAGGGAAAAGCTTGTCAAGCCAGGACTCTCCCTGTAAGGACTCAAATGCCCTCTATTTACAGAGTTAAACAGTCCTGGTTAATAACTGCACAACTGGCGAGGCAAAATTAACGTTATGAATATTTGTAAGAAAAAAACCGAATATGCACACGAGCGTTAAGACTCACTCAATATCATCGCAGATAAATATAAAGTGTCAGTTTGCGACGCGGGCAGCATTTTATGACAGATTCTCAGGGGATAACAGCGCCAGATTCATCACCGCGCTCGATAAGCACGGCGGCTGGCATGCAAGCGGACACAGGAGAAGGAAAAACGTCTGAATATTCATCGACCGAATAGGCTTTGTAACAAAACAATACAAAAATAGGTGCTTAAACCCGCTTAAAAGTTCTTTGACGCTCATTTTAAAAGTCAAAATGAATTAAGAGAAATAGCCGATTATGATTCCTAAGGAATTATCCTAATTTCTGTCAGGGAATTATCTCTGCGAATTATTACAACAAAATGGGGCAGATTTCGCCGCCCCAGTCATTTCATTTGTTGCGGCTTAAAATTCCGCGATGGTAGAGATTACGTTTGATACGAGTCAGGCCCGGCTTCGGTTTCCGCGGCTCATCCAGGCTCGCCAGCACAATCTCCAGTACACGTTCAGCCACATCACGATGACGTTGCGCCACCGCCAGCACCGGGCACTGGAGGAAATCGAGCAGTTCGTTATCACCGAAAGTGGCAATGGCCAGGTCTGATGGCAGCTTACCTTCCCGACGTAAGGTCACATCCATTACACCTTGCAGAAGAGCAAACGAGGTGGTGAACAATGCCTGAGGCATCGGGTGCGTCTCCAGCCATTTCTCGAACAGCTGCGCGGCTGCTTCACGTTCATAGCTGTTAGCATAGAGATAGTGAACCTCACGCGGATCGTCTTTCCAGGCGGTCCTGAATCCCTGTTCACGGAGGAAGCTCACAGACAGCTCCGGCAGCGCGCCAAGATAAAGCACGGTTTCAGCCGGAAAGGTTCTTAGCTCTGCAGCCAGCATTTCCGCATCATCCTGATCGGCTCCCACAACACTGGTGAAGTGTTCGCGATCCAGGGCGCGATCCAGCGCAACAATCGGGAACGAATCGTTAGCCCAGCGCTGATAAAACGGATGCTCTGGTGGCAAAGAGGTCGAAACGATGATGGCATCCACCTGACGCTGGAGCAGGTGCTCAATGCAGCGCATCTCGTTGTCGGGCTGGTCTTCCGAGCAGGCAATCAACAATTGATAACCACGCTGGCGAGCCTGACGTTCAAGATAGTTAGCGATACGGGTGTAGCTGGTGTTTTCCAGATCCGGGATCACCAGACCAATAGAGCGGGTGCGCCCGGCACGCAAACCGGCTGCGACAGCATTCGGATGGTAGTTATGTTCACGAACCACCGCCATAACTTTTTCAACGGTCTTATCGCTGACACGGTACTGCTTTGCTTTACCGTTAATCACATAGCTGGCCGTTGTTCGTGACACGCCGGCTAGCCGGGCGATTTCATCCAGTTTCACAATTGCCCCTTAAAAAAAGAAAAGAGTCCATGGCCCTGTCAAGGTTATGGTTAAATCTTTTAACATCTAAACGCAGAAAAGCCTTCGCGGCAACCGCTTTTATCTGCGTTGTCGGCTGATTACGCAAAAAAAAGCCCGGCTTTGGTGACCGGGCTGAAAGAGGCGAACCTTTTTGACAACTAACGCATGATTTTCTCGCCGCGTGACAGGCCAACAACGCCCGATCTCGCGACCTCAACAATTTTTGCTACATCCCGCACGGACGCCAGGAAAGCATCCAGCTTGTCACTTGTACCGACCAGTTGAACCGTATAGAGGGAAGGCGTGACGTCGATAATCTGCCCACGGAAGATATCCGCACTGCGTTTGACCTCCTCACGTCCGTAGCCGGTGGCCTGGATTTTCACCAGCATGACCTCACGCTCAACATAGGCCCCCTGCCCCAGCTCGCTCACGCGCAGTACATCAACCAGCTTATGCAGTTGCTTCTCAATTTGCTCAAGCACTTTGGCATCGCCGACGGTTTGAATGGTCATCCGCGACAGCGTCGGATCGTCCGTCGGTGCAACGGTCAGGCTTTCAATGTTATAGCCGCGCTGCGCAAATAGCCCAATGACGCGCGACAGTGCGCCAGACTCGTTTTCCAGTAACACAGATAATATCCGGCGCATATCAGGTTCTCTCCGTTTTGCTTAACCACATTTCATCCATACCACCACCGCGAATATGCATTGGATAAACGTGCTCGGTCCCATCAACAATCACATCCATAAAGACGAGGCGGTTGTTTTTAACGTGTTCAAGCGCTTCAGCGAGCTTCGTTTCCAGCTCAGCTGGATCTGTCACCCGTATGCCAACGTGACCGTAAGCTTCAGCAAGACGAACAAAATCCGGCAGTGACTTCATGTACGACTGAGAGTGGCGACCAGAGTAGATCATATCCTGCCACTGCTTCACCATACCCAGGTAGCCGTTATTCAGGTTCAGCACGAGAACCGGCAGTTCATACTGCAGCGCGGTAGACAACTCCTGAATGTTCATCTGGATACTGCCGTCCCCGGTTACGCAGACGACGGTTTCATTCGGCAGTGCCAGCTTCACGCCCAGCGCCGCAGGTAGACCAAAGCCCATCGTTCCTAAGCCGCCCGAGTTGATCCAGTGTCGCGGTTTATCAAACGGGTAATACAGGGCGGCAAACATCTGGTGCTGCCCCACGTCTGAGGTCACGTAAGCCTCACCTTTCGTCAGTCGCCACACCGCTTCGATAACCGCCTGCGGCTTAATGTTTTCGCTTTGCGTGTCATATTTCAGACACTGGCGCGCACGCCACCGATCAATCTGCTGCCACCAGTCACGGATCTCATCCAGCGGCTGGGTAGCGTTCTCCTGGGCCAGCAGATCCAGCATTTGCTCCAGAACCTGACGAGCATCACCGACGATCGGCACATCCGCCGACACCGTTTTTGAAATTGACGTCGGATCGATATCAATATGCAGCACGGTAGCGTTCGGACAATACTTCGCCAGATTGTTGGTAGTACGATCGTCAAAGCGCACCCCGACCGCAAAGATCACGTCAGAATGATGCATAGTCATGTTGGCTTCATAGGTACCGTGCATACCCAGCATTCCCAGCGCCTGAGGGTGGGTGGCCGGGAATGCCCCGAGCCCCATCAGCGACGACGCAACAGGAAGGTTAAGCTTTTCAATCAGTTCACGAAGCTGTACTTCGCAGGCAGAATTGATCGCCCCTCCGCCGACATAAACCACCGGTTTTTTGGCCGCCAGAAGCGTTTGCAACGCTCGCTTGATCTGACCTTTATGCCCCTGCGTTGTTGGGTTATAAGAGCGCATGCTGACCGATTCTGGCCAGACATAAGGCAGCTTGTTTGCAGGGTTCAGAATATCTTTAGGCAGATCGACCACCACCGGTCCCGGACGCCCGCTTGCCGCTAGCCAGAAGGCCTTTTTCAGGATGCCAGGAATTTCTTCGGTTTGCTTTACCAGGAAGCTGTGCTTCACAACGGGACGCGAAATCCCCACCATGTCGCACTCCTGAAACGCATCGTAGCCGATCAGTGAGGTCGCCACCTGCCCGGAGAGGATCACCAGCGGGATAGAGTCCATATACGCCGTTGCAATACCGGTGATGGCGTTAGTTGCACCAGGACCTGACGTGACTAAGACCACGCCCACTTCACCCGTCGCACGTGCCAGGCCGTCAGCCATGTGTACTGCCGCCTGCTCGTGGCGTACCAGAACATGGTCAATGCCACCTACCGTATGCAGCGCATCATAAATATCAAGGACTGCGCCGCCAGGGTAGCCGAACACTTGCTTCACGCCCTGATCGATAAGCGATCGCACGACCATTTCCGCGCCAGACAACATCTCCATGCTTTGCCTCCAGGCATTTTGTTATAGACGGACTGCCGAATTCATTTCCGCACCGTCTTACTATTGGGATGAACCAATCTTATATTTTGCAGAGTGATCCTTACCTTAACCGCTCGTTATGAGGCAGGCAATTAGCAAACCGGCAGAGAGAAGAGGTACTTAAAGCAGAAAAAACAGACATTGGGAGGCGATGTGGTCAATTCATCTGGCATTAGAGGATGCGATGATAAATCATCGCTAAAAAGCGCGATGATTTAGTAATTCATCTATTTTTGCGAGCCTGATAGCAGCCAAAAAAAATCACAACAGAATAAAATATCAATAATCAAAATGAAGTCAGGATAAATCACATATATCGATGCAATTTACCCTGATGCGTTTACCGGCGGCAAATGCTAATAAGCAACTCTTCCATCCACTGATGTCCTTTGTCACGCCCCGCAGCTTCATGCCAGGAAAGATAACAGGTACGGCTATTCAGCTTGAGCGGCAGTGGCAATATTTGCAGATTTAACGGGTCGGAAAACTCTTCTGCCAGCCAACGCGGCGCAATAGCGACCAGCTGAGTCTGTGAGACAACGTTTAATACGCTAACCATTGCCATCCCCTGATAAGCCACGCTGGCCTGTTTATCAACGGAGTCATACCACGGCAGACTAAAGGAAGCATATCTGTCGAGTGTTACAACGGCGTGCTGTTCACTATAAACATCACTTTCTCGTAGAGGAGAATTCAGCCGTGGGTGTTTTTTACTGGCAACTAAAACCATTTCATCCTTAAACAGCGGCACGCAGGAGAATTCAGGTCGACGGAATTCTTCATATCCCAGAACAAATTCCGTCTCCTGATAGCGTAACTGATGTTCTGTGTTTTGATTTAAGGATGACTTAAAAACAAGGTTGATATTCGGCGCAATTTCTTCAACCTTATTATAAATAATCGAGGTTAAATAATTATCTAATGGGCTACAGACACAAAGATGGAATACTCGCTCACTGCTTAAGGGTTCAAAGCCGGACCCCGGCAGCTCATTTTGAACCAGCTGTAATGCCTGCCGGATAGAACCGAATAACTGGAATGCGCGCGCCGTGGGTTGGATCCCGCGCCCATAACGAACAAATAATTCGTCGTTAAACATGACCTTAAGTCTGGCAACGGCATTACTCACGGCAGGTTGTGACATCCCCAGCGCTTGTGCCGCGCGGGTAATATTCTGTTCCTGCATGACAGCATCAAACACCGTCAGAAGATTAAGATCCACCGTGCGTAATTGCGGTTTAATCCCATCAGAAGTTTGAGGTTGTTTAATATTATTTTCTGGCACTTCAGACTCCACTGTCACGCTACACTCCCTTTGCCAAGGTACGATAATAATCCCGGAAAATATGATTTATCATGCAAATACGATTAGCAAAAGAGAATTATTTAAAATTCGGAATATATAAAGATGATGCAAAGACTAAAAAAACAAAAGATCGCAAAAATGATACACTTAACTTTATGCCAGGAATGAAACCATAAACCAAACCAATATACAATCACCATAAAGTTAATGATGACTTAAGTATTATTAAACTGTTAACGCCATTCATCTACAGTTGGTTAACAACCTGTTATCTCCATTGGCATTTCAACGGCATCAAAAACATTCACCAAACCCATAACTTAATGATATTAAAATAATTTAAGCATAATGCATTCACTGCGACGTGTTTTACTCAATTTATACCAATTATATTTATTTGTTTCTGCAATCTGTTTTTCAAGTCCAAAATTAGACAATTAGTCTGGTCATGAAAGTAAAATCCAGCACAATTAGCTAATGCAGGCATCTTGCCTGTTACGCCCTTCAGGTCCGTTTTTATCGTCAGGGGTTGACATGAAAGGCCGTATCCAGTACCACTAAAAGCATATTGAATTTAACGGAGCACGATTCATGATTCGCACCATTCGTTTCACCGGTCTACTACTACTAAACGCATCCACTGTGCGCGGTAGACTGGCGGGCGAAATTCAGCGTTGAATCGTCACCAGTAAGACTAAAAACCCGCGCCACTGCGCGGGTTTTTTTATGCTCGTAGCAAGGCGCCCTAAGACTGACAAGGACCTAACCCATGAGCCAGCAAGTCATTATTTTCGATACCACATTACGTGACGGTGAACAGGCGTTGCAGGCAAGCCTGAGTGTAAAAGAGAAACTGCAGATCGCGTTGGCTCTCGAACGTATGGGCGTCGACGTGATGGAGGTGGGTTTCCCTGTCTCGTCTCCGGGTGATTTCGAATCCGTCCAGACCATTGCGCGTACCATTAAAAACAGCCGCGTATGTGGTCTGGCGCGCTGCATAGAGAAAGATATCGACGTCGCGGCTGAGTCACTGAAAGTTGCCGAAGCCTTCCGCATTCATACCTTTATTGCTACTTCACCGATGCATATCGCAACCAAATTGCGCAGCACCCTGGATGAAGTGATTGAACGCGCGGTGTACATGGTGAAGCGCGCACGCAACTACACCGATGACGTTGAATTCTCCTGTGAGGATGCAGGCCGTACGCCGATTGAAGACCTGGCGCGTGTGGTTGAAGCCGCAATCAACGCCGGTGCCAAAACCATCAACATCCCGGACACCGTCGGTTACACCATGCCTTTTGAGTTCTCCAACATCATCACTGGCCTGTATGAGCGCGTACCGAATATTGATAAAGCTATTATCTCTGTTCATACCCATGATGATTTGGGTCTGGCCGTTGGCAATGCTATAGCCGCGGTACACGCCGGCGCGCGTCAGGTTGAAGGCGCGATGAACGGTATCGGTGAACGTGCGGGCAACTGTTCGCTGGAAGAAGTGATTATGGCGATTAAAGTGCGCAAAGACATTATGAACGTGCACACCCGCATCAATCACAACGAAATCTGGCGCACCAGCCAGACCGTCAGCCAGATTTGCAACATGCCTATTCCGGCCAACAAAGCGATTGTTGGTACTGGCGCCTTCGCGCACTCCTCCGGTATTCACCAGGATGGCGTCCTGAAGAACCGTGAAAACTACGAAATCATGACTCCGGAATCGATCGGTCTGAACCAGGTGCAGTTGAACCTGACTTCGCGTTCCGGTCGTGCCGCAGTAAAACACCGTATGGAAGAGATGGGTTATCAGGACAGCGATTACAACATGGATCAGTTGTACGACGCATTCCTGAAACTGGCCGACAAAAAAGGTCAGGTGTTCGACTATGACCTGGAAGCGCTGGCCTTTATTAACAAGCAGCAGGAAGAACCAGAGCACTTCCGTCTGGATTACTTCAACGTGCAGTCAGGCTCCAGCGATATCGCAACCGCCTCGGTCAAACTGGCCTGTGGTGATGAAATTAAAGCGGAAGCCGCGAACGGCAATGGTCCTGTCGATGCCATCTATCAGGCGATCAATCGCGTTACCGAATACGACGTTGAGCTGGTGAAATATGACCTGACGGCAAAAGGTCATGGCAAAGATGCGCTGGGCCAGGTCGACATTGTTGTCACTCACAATGGCCGCCGTTTCCATGGTGTAGGTCTGGCAACCGATATTGTTGAATCCTCCGCGAAAGCGATGGTGCATGTTCTGAACAACATCTGGCGCGCCGCTGAAGTCGAAAAAGAGTTGCAACGCAAAGCTCAGAATAAAGAGAACAAAAAGGAAACCGTGTAATGTCGAAGAATTACCATATTGCTGTGTTGCCGGGTGACGGTATTGGCCCGGAAGTGATGGCACAGGCGCTGAAAGTACTGGAAGCCGTTCGTTCGCGTTTTGCGATGAAAATCACCACCAGCCACTACGATGTAGGCGGCATTGCGATTGATAATCACGGGACGCCGTTGCCAAAAGCGACCGTCGAAGGCTGCGAAAATGCCGATGCCGTGCTGTTTGGTTCAGTCGGTGGTCCAAAATGGGAACACCTGCCACCGGCAGAACAGCCAGAACGTGGCGCACTGCTGCCGCTGCGTAAGCATTTCAAGCTGTTCAGCAACCTGCGTCCGGCGAAGCTGTATCAGGGTCTGGAAGAGTTCTGCCCGCTTCGTGCCGATATCGCAGCTAACGGTTTCGACATTCTGTGCGTGCGTGAACTGACCGGCGGCATCTATTTTGGTCAGCCAAAAGGCCGCGAAGGCAGTGGCCAGCATGAAAAAGCGTTTGATACCGAGGTGTATCACCGTTTTGAAATCGAACGTATCGCCCACATCGCTTTTGAGTCTGCGCGCAAACGCCGCCATAAAGTGACCTCCATTGATAAAGCGAACGTGCTGCAGTCATCCATTCTGTGGCGTGAGATCGTCGGCGAAGTCGCTAAGCAGTACCCGGACGTCGCGCTGTCTCATATGTACATCGACAACGCGACCATGCAGCTCATTAAAGATCCGTCCCAGTTTGACGTGCTGCTGTGCTCCAACCTGTTCGGCGATATCCTCTCTGACGAATGCGCAATGATCACCGGCTCCATGGGCATGCTGCCATCCGCAAGCCTGAATGAAGAAGGTTTTGGTCTGTACGAACCGGCGGGCGGTTCCGCACCGGATATTGCAGGCAAAAACATTGCTAACCCGATTGCGCAGATCCTCTCCCTGGCTCTGCTGCTGCGTTACAGCCTGGATGCAGGCGATGCAGCAACCGCAATTGAAAACGCCATTAACCGGGCGTTAGAAGAAGGCGTCCGTACCGGTGATTTAGCACGCGGCACGGCGGCAGTCAGTACCGATGAAATGGGCGACATCATTGCCCGCTATGTCGCTGAAGGGGTGTAATCATGGCAAAGACCTTATATGAAAAGTTGTTTGATGCGCACGTTGTTTACGAAGCACCAAACGAAACCCCGCTGCTGTACATCGACCGTCACCTGGTGCACGAAGTGACCTCTCCTCAGGCATTCGACGGACTGCGCGCGCACAAGCGCCCGGTGCGTCAGCCGGGTAAAACCTTCGCGACCATGGATCACAACGTCTCCACCCAGACCAAAGACATCAACGCGTCAGGTGAGATGGCACGTATCCAGATGCAGGAATTGATTAAGAACTGCAACGAGTTTGGCGTTGAACTGTACGATCTGAACCACCCGTACCAGGGCATCGTCCACGTAATGGGCCCTGAGCAAGGGATTACCCTGCCGGGGATGACCATCGTCTGCGGTGACTCCCATACCGCGACCCACGGCGCGTTCGGCGCACTGGCCTTCGGTATTGGTACCTCTGAAGTTGAACACGTGCTGGCCACGCAGACCCTGAAGCAGGGTCGTGCCAAAACCATGAAGATTGAAGTGAAGGGTAAAGCCGCTCCGGGTATCACGGCAAAAGACATCGTGCTGGCGATTATTGGCAAAACCGGCAGTGCAGGCGGCACCGGTCACGTAGTGGAATTCTGCGGCGAGGCCATCCAGGCGTTGAGTATGGAAGGCCGTATGACCCTGTGCAACATGGCCATTGAGATGGGTGCCAAAGCCGGTCTGGTTGCGCCAGACGAAACCACCTTCAGCTATGTGAAGGGTCGTCTGCATGCCCCGAAAGGAGATAATTTTGACGAAGCCGTCGCGTACTGGAAAACCCTGAAAACTGACGATGGGGCAACCTTTGATACAGTTGTCACGCTGCAGGCAGAGGAGATTGCGCCTCAGGTGACCTGGGGAACCAACCCGGGCCAGGTGATTTCTGTCAACGACGCCATTCCCGATCCGGCCTCTTTCGCAGATCCGGTCGAGCGCGCCAGTGCGGAAAAAGCGCTGGCTTACATGGGGCTGAAACCTGGCGTTCCATTGACCGACGTAACCATTGATAAAGTATTTATTGGCTCCTGCACCAACTCCCGTATCGAAGACTTGCGCGCTGCCGCCGAGATTGCCAAAGGTCGTAAAGTGGCACCTGGCGTACAGGCACTGGTAGTTCCGGGATCCGGCCCGGTAAAAGCCCAGGCCGAAGCCGAAGGTCTGGATAAGATCTTTATCGAAGCAGGTTTCGAGTGGCGCCTGCCGGGTTGCTCCATGTGTCTGGCCATGAACAATGACCGCCTGAATCCAGGCGAGCGCTGCGCCTCCACCAGCAACCGTAACTTTGAAGGCCGTCAGGGCCGCGGTGGGCGTACCCATCTGGTCAGCCCGGCAATGGCCGCCGCTGCGGCAGTCACCGGCCATTTCGCCGACATTCGCAGCCTGAAATAAGGAGACAATCATGGCAGAGAAATTTACCCAACATACGGGCCTGGTTGTCCCTCTGGACGCCGCTAACGTCGATACCGACGCGATCATTCCTAAGCAGTTTTTGCAGAAGGTCACCCGCACTGGATTTGGCGCCCATCTGTTTAACGACTGGCGTTTCCTGGATGACAAAGGCGAAGTCCCTAACCCGGAATTCGTTCTGAACTTCCCGGAATATAAAGGCGCATCGATCCTGCTGGCGCGGGAAAACTTTGGCTGCGGATCATCACGTGAGCACGCTCCGTGGGCTCTGACCGACTACGGGTTTAAAGTGGTTATCGCCCCAAGTTTCGCGGATATCTTTTACGGCAACAGTTTCAACAACCAGCTTTTGCCGGTCACACTGAAGGACGAGCAGGTCGACGAGTTATTCGCTCTGGTTCAGGCAAATCCAGGTATTTCGTTTGAGGTGGATCTGGAAGCAGAAGTCGTGAAAGCCGGTGATAAGACCTATAGCTTCAGCATTGATGCGTTCCGTCGTCACTGCATGCTGAACGGTCTCGACAGCATTGGTTTAACACTCCAGCACGAAGCGGCAATTGCAACTTACGAACACAAACAGCCTGCGTTTATGAAGTAAACCTCTGGCCTGCAGTTTATTCTGCAGGCCTCGCTTTATTCCCTTACCCACCACTCCTGACACGCCGTTTTCGAAAAAATATCCGCTAATGACATTATATTTAATGTCAATTTAATAATGCCTGCGCAAGATAATCTAAAAGTTGGCTTACAGCGGAAATATAAATGGAAAATCAAAATAGCAATGAGTCTCACCTCCGTTCTCAAGAAATACATAAATGCACATTGGTTAGCGTGGTAATAAATATATTACTTACTGGTTTTCAAATCGTTGCAGGACTATTTTCCGGCTCGCAAGGGCTAATTGCTGATGGGATTCATTCTCTTTCCGATTTATCTTCTGATTTTGTCGTTCTGATTGCGAACAAGAAAAGCCAGAAAGCCTCAGATATCGATCATCATTATGGTCACCTTCGCTTCGAAAACGGAGCAAAGCTCATTATTGGTGCTATTTTGCTGCTTGTGGGCATTGGAATGCTCTGGTCGGCGGGCAATAAACTGCTCAACCCTGAGACGCACCAGACAGTGAAAGGAGCCGCGCTATGGGTAGCGATACTGGCTTTAGTGATTAAGGAAAGTCTGTTCAGATACATGCTTGCAACGGGAAAACGCATCCAGTCCTCACTACTGATAGCTAATGCCTGGCATGCCCGTTCTGACGCGGCTTCATCCGTGGTTGTCGCCATTGGTATAGCCGGGAATTTAATGGGCTTTCACTCTATGGACCTGGTTGCAGCCCTGATTGTCGGGATGTTCATCGCTCATATGGGATACAAATTCTCTGCTGACGCGCTGCACGACCTGATGGATCGTTCGCTTGAACCTGACCTTGAGCGCGACATCAAAACGTGTTTGCTCGAAACCGAAGGTGTCGCCGGGATCCATGACTTAAAAACCCGCAAGATGGGCGACTTAGCCCTTGTCGATGTTCATCTTGAAGTCGACGGAGAATTAAGCGTAAAAGAAGGACATGAAATTGCCGTGAAGGCCAGAAACAACGTGATGCAAAAATTTAATGTGCTTAATGTTATGACGCATATTGATCCGGCACACTAAAATAGTGTGGATGATTACGGTGTGATGCATTTTATTTATCGTTAAGGTTTCGTTAATTAATCTGCGTCACACTCCATCGCATCAGCTCTCTCATCATTGAGGTAAAAAGCGATGAATCCAACAATACGCGATACGCTTCCCCATAAAGAAACCCCTTTTCTTCGCATACTGCACATTCTTGTTGCAGTACTGGTGCTGGCCCAGATTATTAATTCCAACTTTACTGAAAGCGAAGCACTTGGTGAATCGGGTCTGAACGCGATTGTCACCTGGGTTCATGTTATTTCAGGCTTTGGTTTAATTTTTTGCGGTATTGCCATGATGGCATGGATGTTAACCCAGCGCGGATTTAAGTATTACTTCGCGTGGCTGGCACTGGACTTCAGCGGAATCGTTGATGATATTCGCACTCTCTTGCAACGTCAGCTTCCTGATGCTCACGCTGGCGGTATGGCGGCAACAGTGCAAGGCTTAGGTGTACTGGCTCTGCTCGGCGTTGCACTCTGCGGAGCGGTATGGTTCGTGCTGAACGCCACGCTCGGACCGGTTTCATCCGTCACGGAATCCGTCTTAGATTTGCATAAATTCCTGACGGTCTTTATTGAGACCTACTTCTGGGCACACGGATTTATGGGTCTCGTGCATATGTACCTGACTTTACGCGCACAGCGTAAATATCAGTATTCGGAATAGAAAGGTTTGCGGAGCCCGGAGACCCGGGCTCCGCTCATTCATCCGATCACACGTCTTTTACGCGGCAGGTCAGCCCAAGCGTAACCAACGAAATCGCCGCAATCATCCAGTAGACCGACGCATGTCCATAGCTTTGCGACAGCGCCCCCTGAATCACCCCCGCCAGAATCACCCCGGTGGAAATACTGTTGGTAAAAAGCGTGGTCGCCGAGCCCGCACGGCCAGGCATTAAATCCTGGAACCAGAGCATGCCTATTCCGGCAACAATCCCAATAAACACAGCGTTAAATAGCTGTAGCGCCAGCAGCGCTTCCCGCGAGTGGAAGAAGATCAGCCCCACGTAGAACATCACCCCGGCAGCCACCGCAATGACCATCATCCTGCGTTTACCAAAACGCTTCACGTAATACCCGGCCAGAATCATCGCCGGAATTTCCAACCCGGCCGCGGTTCCCATTAAGATCCCCGCGAGCTTATCCGGCAGCCCCAGGGAGCTGCTGATCCACAGCGGCATGTCGATGATATACATCGTGTTGCAGGTCCACATCAGCGTGGAGGCGATAAATAGCATGCGGACATTTTTGTCCTGCCAGCCGCTCACCTGAGTAATGGGTTTGTCCGTTGTCTGCTCGACGCGCGCCACAGACGGCAGCGCGAAAGCAATCAACACAAGGCTTATTGCAAAAATGCCTGCCGCAATGGAGAACATGGCGGTAAAGCCGTAATTCAATGCCAGCATGAAGGCCAGAGGCGGGCCAATAACCCACGCCAGGGAAAGCTGAGCACGCATCACCGAACTGAACATCACCACTTCCCGCGCGGAATTGTCGGCATACTCACGCGCCAGTGCGAACAGCTGCGGCATGGCGGTATTGGCCAGTGACGCCAGCAGCACGCCGCAGGTGATAAGCGTCAGATAATGACGATTAAAGGCAAAGAGTAACGCATTGCCAACGGCCATCGCGCAGCAAAAGAGGATCAGTTTACGGCGATCGCCATGGCTGTCCGATCGTTTTGCCAGCCCCAGGCTGACCAGAATCCCGGCAATGGCGTTGACGGTATAAAACAGGCCAACCCAGAACGGCTGCGCCCCTACCTCCCGGCTGAGAAACAGACTCAGCGTCGGCGCCTGTAGCGCCCCCGCAACGCCCATCATAAAGGACACCAGCATAAAAGCGGCGTAGACGCCATTCAGGCGTCGCCCCATTGTCATCAACCAGAGCATGCGAAAATCCTTGTGAAAGCGAATCGAAATTGGGTGAAAGAATAAACGAAAAAAGCCAGCAAAAACATTTTGCTGGCGGGTGATAAGCACCAATACTCAGTCACACATGATCGAGGCGAGTCAGCGAGAAGAGGTCGCTTTCGTAACGTCCCACTGCATCAGGTCTTCCAGAATTTTCAGCCGTTGCTCTGCACACTGGCGGGCCAGCCAGGACGTTCCTTTTGTCGCTGAAAAATAGTGCTGATAAAACTGACGTGCGGTAGACCTCTTCATAATTTACCTCCTCACTTCATCGGGAACTATTATTGGCTTAATATAGGGATTAATAAATTGCTGATTATTTGTCAGGAGTTCCTCTTTTATGCCTTCCGGTCGACTGCAACAACAATTTATCCGCCTCTGGCAGTGCTGTGAGGGGCAATCGAAGGAGACCACGCTGAACGAGCTGGCTGACCTGCTCAGCTGTTCTCGCCGTCATATGCGTACCCTGCTTAACACCATGCAACAGCAAGGCTGGTTGAGCTGGGAAGCAGAAGCGGGTCGCGGCAAACGCTCGCGTCTGACCTTTCTCTATACCGGGTTAGCGCTACAGCAGCAGCGTGCAGAAGATTTGCTGGAGCAGGATCGCATCGATCAGCTGGTGCAGCTGGTCGGCGACAAAGCGGCCGTACGCCAGATGCTGGTTTCACATCTCGGGCGCAGTTTTCGTCAGGGCCGACACATCCTGCGGGTGCTCTACTATCGGCCAATGAAAAATCTGTTACCCGGCACGGCGTTGCGTCGCTCTGAAACCCATATGGCCCGACAAATCTTCAGCGGCCTGACGCGCATAAATGAGGAAAATGGGGAACTGGAAGCAGATATTGCGCACCACTGGCAGCAACTTTCCCCGCTTCACTGGCGCTTTTTTTTACGCCCTGGCATCCACTTTCACCACGGCCGCGAGCTGGAGATGAGCGACGTCATTGATTCTCTTCAGCGCGCGCGCACACTTCCTCTGTATGCCCATGTCTCGCGGATCCACTCCCCGACAGCATGGACCGTTGACATCGAACTGTCCGAGCCAGACCAGTGGTTGCCGTGGCTAATGGGCTATGTTCCGTCGATGATCCTGCCGCGCGAATGGGCATCTCTGCCTCATTTTGCCAGCCAGCCCGTAGGGACAGGCCCTTACGCAGTGACGCGCAATACCAGCAACCAGCTTAAAATTCGCGCCTTTGACGACTACTTTGGCTATCGCGCGCTGATCGATGAAGTCAACGTCTGGGTTCTGCCTGACATCAGCGAAGAGTTGAGCTGCGGCTTAACGCTGGAAGGGCCAACCGAGGGGGAAAAAGCGGTTGAAAGCCGTCTTGAAGAAGGCTGCTATTACCTGCTGTTTGACGCTCGCAGCCATCGTGGCGCCAGTCGCGAGGTGCGCAGGTGGGTTAGCCACGTTCTCTCTCCGGCTAACCTTATCTATCAGGCAGAAGAACAATACCAGACATACTGGTTCCCGGCATACGGCCTGCTCCCTCGCTGGCATCACGCCCGACCGGTTCACGGTGAAAAGCCTGCCGGGCTGGAGTCGATCACGTTGACCTATTACCGTGATCATGTGGAACACCGCTTTATCGCCCGGATCATGAGCAAACTGCTGGCTGCTGAAGGCGTTCATCTCGACATTCAGGAGGTCGATTATGATGAATGGCACCGCGGAGATATCGTCAGTGATATCTGGCTGAACAGCGCCAACTTCACCCTACCGCTCGATTTCTCGCTGTTCTCTCACCTGTATGAAGTGCCGCTGATCCAGCACTGCATCGAACGCGACTGGCAGCAGGATGCCGCCCGGTGGCGAGCAGGTGAGATGAACCTGGCCTCGTGGTGTCAGCAACTGCTCGCGCAGCAGGCGATTGTGCCGCTGATCCATCACTGGCTGATGATTCAGGGTCAGCGCAGTATGCGCGGCCTGCGGATGAACACCTTAGGCTGGTTTGATTTTAAATCCGCCTGGTTTGCCCCGCCGGAGCCATAACGCTTTCGCAATATTCACCAAATCATTACAATAGCGCCGTTCTCAACGGGGTGCTGCATCACTGATGTGCGCTGAGATAATACCCGTCGAACCTGATCCGGATAACGCCGGCGAAGGGATTTGAGGCTGTTGCTCAAAATCCTTTGCCACTCAACCCTGAGGTGCAAAGTGTTAAAAAAAGTTCTCCCCCTGCTGGCGCTGTTCGCGCTGCCTGCTATTGCGAAGCCCGTTCTGACGGTCTACACCTACGACTCCTTCTCTGCTGACTGGGGCCCAGGCCCGGTGGTGAAAAAAGCCTTTGAAGCGGACTGTAACTGTGAATTGAAATTCGTGGCGCTGGAAGATGGCGTCTCACTGCTCAACCGCCTGCGTATGGAAGGGAAAAACAGTAAAGCCGATGTGGTGCTGGGGCTGGATAACAACCTGCTGGAGGCCGCCTCGCAGACCAAACTGTTTGCCAAAAGTGGCGTAGCTGCAGATGCCGTCAACGTTCCGGGCGGCTGGAAAAATGACACTTTCGTTCCGTTCGACTACGGCTACTTTGCCTTTGTTTACGACAAAAACAAGCTGAAGAACCCGCCGAAAAGCCTGAAAGAGCTGGTGGAAGGCGATCAGAAATGGCGCGTCATTTATGAAGACCCTCGCACCAGCACTCCGGGTCTGGGTCTGCTGCTGTGGATGCAGAAAGTCTATGGGGATAAAGCGCCGGAAGCATGGCAGAAACTGGCCGCCAAAACCGTCACCGTGACTAAAGGCTGGAGTGAAGCCTACGGCCTGTTCCTGAAAGGTGAAAGCGACCTGGTACTGAGTTACACCACCTCCCCGGCCTACCACATTATCGCCGAGAAGAAAGACAACTATGCCGCGGCCAATTTCGCTGAAGGTCATTACCTGCAGGTGGAAGTGGCTGCGCGTACCGCGGCCAGCAAACAGCCAGAACTTGCCGAGAAGTTCCTGAAATTTATGGTTTCACCGGCATTCCAGAATGCCATTCCGGCGGGTAACTGGATGTATCCCGTGACCAACGTAGCGCTGCCAGCAGGTTTCGAGCAGCTGACCAAACCGCAAACTTCTCTGGAGTTTACGCCGCACCAGGTCGCTTCGCAGCGTGCAGCATGGGTAAGTGAATGGCAACGCGCCGTCAGCCGCTAATTCCCGGCTGGTTAATTCCTGGGCTGCTCGCCGCCATGCTGATGGTGGCGGTCAGCCTGGGCGCTTTTCTTGCATTGTGGTTGAACGCGCCAGAGAGTGACCTGCTCTCCCTCTGGCACGACAGCTATCTCTGGCACGTTATCCGCTTTTCTTTCTGGCAGGCGTTTCTCTCTGCCCTGCTGTCGGTGATCCCCGCCATTTTCCTTGCTCGTGCGCTTTATCGCAGGCGTTTCCCCGGCAGGCAGGCGCTGCTGCGCCTGTGCGCCATGACGCTGATCCTGCCCGTGCTGGTAGCCGTGTTTGGCATTCTGAGCGTTTATGGTCGTCAGGGCTGGCTGGCTTCACTGTTCGGCCTGCTCGGTCTGGAGTGGCATTTCTCGCCATACGGGCTTCAGGGCATCCTGCTGGCGCACGTCTTTTTCAATATGCCGATGGCGACACGGCTCTTTTTACAGGCGCTGGAAAATATCCCCGGAGAGCAACGCCAGCTTGCGGCACAGCTGGGCATGCGCGGCTGGTCTTTCTTCCGCTTTGTTGAGTGGCCGTGGCTGCGCCGCCAAATCCCGCCAGTTGCCGCGCTGATCTTCATGCTCTGCTTTGCCAGCTTTGCTACCGTGCTTTCACTGGGGGGCGGACCGCAGGCAACAACCATTGAGCTGGCAATCTATCAGGCGCTGAGTTACGACTACGATCCTGGTCGGGCTGCGCTGCTGGCGATAGTTCAGATGGTGTGCTGTCTTGTACTGGTGCTGCTGAGCCAGCGTCTGAGTAAAGCCATTCCGCCGGGCAGTAACCAGATAACAGGCTGGCGCGATCCCCAGGATAGCCTGCGTAGCCGTATCACCGATATTTCGCTTATTACGCTGGCGCTGCTGCTGATGCTGCCGCCGCTGATGGCCGTTATCGTCGATGGCCTGAACCTCAATCTCCTGTCCGTGTTGCAGCAGTCTGTGCTCTGGCAAGCGACCTGGACTTCACTGCGCATTGCGCTGGCCGCCGGGTTGCTGTGCGTCATACTGACCATGATGCTGCTGTGGAGCAGTCGCGAGCTTTATGCCTGCCATGCCCGTAAAGCCGGACAGGCGCTGGAGCTAACGGGTATGCTGATCCTGGCCATGCCAGGCATTGTACTGGCGACGGGATTCTTTTTACTTTTCAACAGTACCGTGGGTCTGCCGGAAAGTGCCGACGGCATTGTGATATTTACCAATGCCCTGATGGCGATCCCTTATGCTCTGAAGGTACTGGAAAACCCGATGCGCGACGTTAATAGCCGCTACGCTCTGCTGTGTCAGTCACTTGGCATTCAGGGCTGGCAACGGCTGAGAGTGGTCGAACTGCGGGCACTAAAACGCCCGCTGGCACAGGCGCTGGCTTTCGCCTGCGTGCTCTCAATCGGTGATTTTGGCGTGGTCGCGCTCTTCGGCAATGAAGATTTCCGCACGCTGCCATATTGGCTGTACCAGCAGATCGGCTCCTACCGTAGCCAGGATGGCGCCGTCACGGCACTCTTGCTGCTGCTACTCTGCTTTGCCTTATTTACCGTTATCGAAAAACTTCCGGGGCGTGATGTTAAAACTGATTGATGTAACCTGGCTCTACCAGCACCTGCCAATGCGCTTCACGCTTTCTGCCCGCCAGGGAGAGATGATTGCGGTTCTGGGCCCAAGTGGAGCAGGAAAAAGCACGTTGCTCAATCTGATAGCCGGGTTTCTGCAACCGGCAAGCGGGTCAATAATGATTGAAAACCACGATCATACCCGCACGCCACCCGCCCGGCGTCCGGTGTCGATGCTGTTTCAGGAAAATAATCTTTTCACCCATCTTACCGTACGGCAGAACATCGCCCTGGGGATGGATCCGGGGTTAAAACTGAACGATACCCAGCGCCAGAAGCTGGAGCTTATTGCCGGGCAGATGGGGATCACCGGGTTTATCGACCGTCTGCCAGGGGAGCTTTCCGGCGGTCAGCGCCAGCGTGTCGCGCTGGCGCGTTGTCTGGTACGCGAGCAGCCTGTTCTGTTGCTGGACGAGCCCTTCTCTGCACTCGACCCGGCGCTGCGCCAGGAGATGCTGGCTCTGGTACAGGAGGTCTGCCAGCGTCAGAAGCTCACCATGTTGATGGTATCGCACAGCATTGAGGATGCCGCGAGGATTGCTCCGCGATCGGTGGTGATCGCGGAGGGTCGCATTTTATGGGATGGCGAAACGGAAGCACTGGTAAGTGGGAAAGCGAGCGCATCACAGCTTCTGGGTATTGGTTAACGGCTGACGACCTTCAATAAAATCTCGCCATACACCGGCATCAGCGGGTGGCGGATCAACGCCACCAGCGCCACTACGGCTATGCCGAGCGTCAACGGCGCAAGCCACAAAAGGCGCGAGCGAGGCAGGTAGCGCGTCAGACGATCAATATTCGCTTTCGCGCTGTGCCACAGCCGCCAGCACAGCCATGCGGCGATCCACAGCAGCAGAGCGGTCGCCAGCAATAGCCACTTAAACTCACCGCTTTGCATACCATCAGGAATATCAATAGCCGCCCCCGCGAGGATCCCCGGCAGGAAGTAAAACGGCGGCCAGAAGACACAGCCGATAATATTCGGCACAACAAATTTTGTGACCGGAAGATCCAGCATCCCGGCGACCATGGGCACCAGCGGACGCGTCGGCCCGACAAAGCGGCCGACCAGGATGGTGAACATGCTGTGTTGGTGCAGCGCATGTTCGGTTTTATCCAGCAGGGCTTTGTTCTTTTTCATAAACGACCAGCGGTGCAACGGCTTCTTAAAGCGCCAGCCCAGCCAGAAGGAGATCCAGTCGCCCAGCAGGCAGCCGATAATCCCGGCCAGCCACGCCTGCCAGAAGTTGACCTCGCCGCTGCCAATCAGCGCGCCAAGCCCGGCCATCATCACGGTGCCGGGCAGAATTAACCCGACCAGCGCCAGCGATTCCAGAAACGCCACCAGCGCAACGGCGATGAGCGAGTACATAACGGACTGGGTAATAAAGTGTTCCAGCAAAGCCTGCATAACTATTCCGGTCAGAAAACGAATCAGCGATTCTGCTTAGCGCCCCGCACCGCGTCAAGGCATCAATTGTCTGAATAGTTTACAGGTTGCTTCCACAGTTCACCTGTTTGTTTATCTTTTTTTACCGTTTATTCACAACCCGCGCGGAATTCACTGGGGCTGGCACCCGTGCATTTTTTGAAAACACGAGAGAAATAAAGTTGATCCTCAAAGCCCACGTTACGCCCCACGGTGGCAATCGGCATCCGGGTGGTGCTGAGTAACAGCTTCGCCTGACTGATACGCTGGTCCTCACGCCAGCTTAGCACGCTGACGCCAAGCTGCTGGCGAAAGAGATGCGACAGCCGCGACGGAGACAGACAGACGTGCTGAGCGACGCTGGCGATATCAAACTGACTATCTGCCAGATGGTCACTGATGTACTGGCAGGCGTCGCGCACGCGGTTATCCAGCGGAGGGTTAAGCGATTCGTTAATGGCCTCCATACGCCGCAGCAGCAGTTGTTCAAGCAGGTTAATCGCCAGCAGTTCGGCATAACGTCCTCCCGCCTGCCCCGCCTCAATGATCTGCGCAAAAAGCTCGCGAAACTGAGCAAGATGGAGATCATCCGGTCGATAAAAACCGGTATGCGCAAAAATCGCAGGCCACGAAAGCCACTCCTGCCAGTAGGCGCGCGGACGGAAGTAGACCCACTGGTGATACCACTCTTTTGCATCCGGGTGACGCCCGTAGTGGTGGATCTCCCCCGGCGGGAACAACAGGATATCGCCGGGGCGGCAGACAAACTGCTGGTCACCGTTCTTGATGATCCCCTCCCCGCGCACGGTCAGGTTGAGGATATACCCTTTCATCCCGAGCGGGCGGTCAACATAAAAGTCGAGGTATCCCTCAGCCTCGATAGGGGTCAGTCCCGCCACAAGGTGCGCGTTAAACGAGTATCCCGGCAGCAAAGGATCGTTTTGCGTTTCGGCCATAGATTCAGTTCTCCCAAGGGTCCTGAAGGAAACCAATTGTCCATATCGTAAAAAGCAGGTTAAAAATGGCCCGCGAAAAGATCCAAAAAGCATCACGCCTCTTTTACGTCCGCCATGTTTCAGCCTTTCCCACTGATTTATCCGCCAGGTCAGGCAAATAAGCAGTAACAAAAGTGTCTATAAGTGCGGCAGAAATGTCCACATTGAATATTTGCACGGCGTCACACTTTCTATCGCAACAGCAATTTAGTCCATAAGATTAGCGGATCCTGCCTGACGATTTTCGCCCCCAGTCTCTAATGTTCTTCCATACCTGTTTTTTTGATGGAGCAACACCATGGCAATTGCGATTGGCCTCGATTTTGGCAGCGACTCGGTTCGCGCGCTGGCAGTGGACTGCACGTCCGGCCAGGAGATAGCAACCAGCGTTGAGTGGTACCCGCGCTGGCAAGAGGGGCGCTACTGCGATGCGCCAAATAACCAGTTCCGTCACCACCCGCGTGACTACATCGAGTCAATGGAAGCGGCAATCAAAACCGTCCTCGCTGAACTGACTGATGCTCAGCGGGCAGAGATTGTCGGGATTGGCGTCGACAGCACCGGTTCTACCCCAGCCCCTGTGGATGCGGAAGGCCGCGTGCTGGCGCTGCGCCCTGAGTTTGCCGACAACCCGAACGCCATGTTCGTGCTGTGGAAAGACCATACCGCCGTGGAAGAGGCCGAAGCCATCACCCGCCTGTGCCATCAAACGGGTAAAACAGACTACTCGCGCTATATCGGCGGGATTTACTCCAGCGAATGGTTCTGGGCCAAGATCCTGCACGTTACCCGTGCAGACGCATCGGTTGCCCAGGCGGCCGTCTCCTGGATTGAACTGTGCGACTGGGTTCCCGCTCTGCTCTCCGGCACCACCCGCCCGCAGGATATCCGTCGTGGTCGCTGCAGCGCCGGGCATAAATCCCTGTGGCACGAAAGCTGGAGCGGCCTGCCTCCGGCTGCGTTCTTCGATGAACTCGACCCGATCATCAACAAGAGCCTGACATATCCGCTGTTTACCGACACCTTCACCGCTGATATCCCTGTCGGCACGCTCTGCGAAGAGTGGGCGAAGCGTCTTGGGCTTCCGCAGAATGTGGCCATCTCCGGCGGCGCGTTTGACTGCCATATGGGCGCAGTCGGCGCAGGTGCACAACCCAATACGCTGGTGAAAGTGATCGGCACCTCGACCTGCGACATTCTGACGGCCGATAAATCCACCGTTGGCAACCGCGTGGTAAAAGGTATCTGCGGCCAGGTTGACGGTAGCGTGGTGCCAGACTTTATCGGCCTTGAAGCCGGTCAGTCTGCGTTTGGTGATATCTACGCCTGGTTTGGCCGCGTGCTCGGCTGGCCGCTGGACCAGCTGGCGGCGGCGCATCCTGAACTGAAAACCCAGATCGCCGAGAGCAAAAAGCAGCTCCTGCCACAGCTCACTGACGCCTGGGCAAAAAATCCGTCTCTCGATCATCTCCCGGTGGTTCTGGACTGGTTCAACGGCCGCCGTACGCCGTTTGCTAACCAGCGCCTGAAAGGGGTGATTACCGATCTTAACCTGGCAACCGACGCACCTGCGCTGTTTGGCGGTTTGATTGCCGCCACCGCGTTTGGTGCACGCGCCATTATGGAGTGCTTCACCGAACAAGGCATCGACGTGAACAACGTGATGGCGCTGGGCGGTATCGCCCGTAAAAACCCGGTGATCATGCAGGCCTGCTGCGACGTGCTGAACCGTCCGCTGCAGATTGTGGCCTCCGATCAGTGCTGCGCGCTGGGCGCGGCAATTTTCGCCGCCGTCGCCGCGGGTGTTCACGCGGATATTCCGACGGCTCAGCAGCATATGGCGAGCGCCGTCGAAAACACCCTGCAGCCGCGCGCCTCGCAGGCGCAGCGCTTTGAGCAGCTTTATCAGCGCTACCAGCAATGGACAAAAAGCGCCGAACTCCACTATCTCCCTGTCGCCGCCCCGGCCAAAAGCACCGCGGACACTACGGCAACCCTGACCCATTAAGGACACGACGATGACCATTTTTAATAATTATGAAGTGTGGTTTGTGATTGGCAGCCAGCATCTGTACGGACCGGAAGCGCTGCAGCAGGTGACAAAACACGCGGAGCATGTCGTTAACGCGCTGAATGCAGAAGCTAAACTGCCGTGCAAACTGGTGCTGAAACCGCTGGGCACAACGCCGGACGAAATCACTCACATTTGCCGGGACGCCAACTACGACGATAAATGCGCCGGGATGGTGGTGTGGCTGCATACCTTCTCGCCCGCCAAAATGTGGATCAATGGCCTGTCCATCCTAAATAAACCTTTACTTCAGTTCCATACCCAGTTCAACGCCTCCCTGCCGTGGGACAGCATCGATATGGACTTTATGAACCTGAACCAGACCGCGCACGGCGGCCGTGAGTTTGGCTTCATCGGCGCGCGTATGCGTCAGCAGCACGCCGTCGTGACTGGCCACTGGCAGGATCAGCACGCACAAAAACGTATCGGCTCCTGGATGCGTCAGGCGGTCTCTAAGCAGGACACCCGCCACCTGAAAGTGGTGCGTTTTGGCGACAACATGCGTGAAGTCGCTGTGACCGACGGCGACAAAGTGGCCGCGCAGATCAAGTTCGGTTTCTCCGTGAATACCTGGGCCGTGGGCGACCTGGTACAGGTGGTGAATGAAATCAGCGATGGCGACGTGAGCGCGCTGGTGGATGAGTACGAAAGCAGCTACCGCCTGACCGCCGCCGCGCAGATCCACGGCGACAAGCGCCAGAACGTGCTGGACGCGGCGCGCATTGAGCTGGGCATGAAGCGTTTCCTGGAACAGGGCGGCTTCCACGCTTTCACCACCACGTTTGAAGATCTCCACGGTCTGAAACAGCTGCCAGGCCTGGCAGTACAACGTCTGATGCAGCAGGGCTACGGCTTTGCGGGCGAAGGCGACTGGAAAACTGCCGCTCTGCTTCGCATCATGAAAGTGATGTCAACCGGTCTGCAGGGCGGCACCTCCTTTATGGAGGATTACACCTACCACTTCGAGAACGGCAACGACCTGGTGCTCGGCTCGCACATGCTGGAAGTGTGTCCTTCTATCGCCGTCGAAGAGAAACCGATCCTCGACGTGCAATACCTTGGTATCGGCGGGAAAGCCGATCCGGCGCGTCTGATCTTCAACACGCGTACTGGCCCGGCTATCAACGCCAGCCTGATCGATCTGGGCGATCGTTTCCGCCTGCTGGTCAACTGCGTCGACGCGGTTGAAACGCCGCACTCCCTGCCTAAACTGCCGGTCGCCAACGCCCTGTGGAAAGCACAGCCTGACCTGCCAACCGCGTCAGAGGCCTGGATCCTGGCCGGTGGAGCGCACCACACGGTCTTCAGCCACGCACTGGATCTCAATGACATGCGTCAGTTTGCCGAACTGCACGATATCGAGCTGACCGTGATTGATAACGATACCCGCCTGCCAGCCTTCAAAGACGCGCTGCGCTGGAACGAAGTCTATTACGGTTCAAAACGTTAACAGGGGAATCTTTGGCCTGCCGCAGGGCGGGCCTCTTTTCCTGGAGGATTGCATGCTAGAAGAACTCAAACGTCAGGTACTCGAAGCCAACCTGGCGCTGCCGAAACACAATCTCGTCACCCTGACCTGGGGTAACGTTAGCGCCGTTGATCGGGAAAAAGGCGTGTTTGTGATCAAGCCTTCCGGCGTCGATTACAGCGTAATGACGGCGGAAGATATGGTCGTGGTCAGTATCGCCACGGGCGAAGTAGTGGAAGGAACGAAAAAGCCCTCCTCTGATACGCCAACTCACCGTCTGCTGTACCAGTCATTCCCGACGGTCGGCGGCATTGTCCACACCCATTCACGCCATGCGACCATCTGGGCGCAGGCTGGCCAGTCCATCCCGGCCACTGGCACCACGCACGCGGACTACTTTTACGGCACCATTCCCTGTACCCGTTTAATGACCGATGCAGAGATCAACGGTGAATATGAGTGGGAAACCGGCAACGTGATTGTCGAAACCTTTGAAAAGCAGGGAATCGACGCGGCTCAGATGCCGGGGGTTCTGGTGCACTCCCACGGCCCGTTTGCCTGGGGGAAAAACGCGGAAGATGCAGTGCATAACGCGATAGTGCTCGAAGAAATTGCCTATATGGGGATCTTCTGTCGCCAGCTGGCGCCGCAGTTACCGGATATGCAGCAAACCCTGCTGGATAAACATTATCTGCGCAAGCACGGTGCGAAAGCCTATTACGGGCAATAAACTGTATATATACCCAGCATAAACTATTCAACCAGGCTATAATCATGCCTGGTTTTGTTTTATGGGATAACGGCGTGGCGCAGGCGCAAGAAGGCTTTTTACTGACCCGACACTGGCGGGATACCCCTCAAGGTACTGAGGTTGCATTCTGGCTGGCAACGGACAACGGCCCGCTGAATGTTACGCTGCCGCCACAGGAATCCGTGGCCTTTATTCCTGAGGCACACGTCGAAAAAGCGAAGCAGTTGCTGCGCGGCGAAAATAACTGGCGCATCACGCCGCTTGAACTGAATGATTTTCACCGTCAGCCGGTTTACGGACTTTACTGTCGCGCCCACCGGCAATTAATGCGCTATGAAAAACTGCTGCGTGAAGCAGGTGTCACGCTTTATGAAGCGGATATCCGTCCGCCGGAGCGTTTTCTGATGGAGCGGTTTATTACCGCACCGGTTTGGGTCGATGGCACCGAGCAAAACGGCCGAATTGTCGATGCACGCCTGAAGCCCAACCCGCACTATCGCCCGCCGCTGAAATGGGTGTCGCTGGATATCGAAACCACCCGCCACGGGGAACTGTACTGCATTGGTCTGGAAGGCTGCGGCGATCGGGTTGTCTATATGCTCGGACCGCCGAATGGCGATGCCTCCGCGCTGGATTTCCGGCTGGAGTATGTCAACAGCCGTCCTCATCTGCTGGAAAAACTGAATCAGTGGTTTGCCGAGTACGACCCCGATGTGCTGATTGGCTGGAACGTGGTGCAGTTTGACCTGCGGGTGTTGCAAAAACACGCCGAGCGGTACCGAATTCCGCTGATGCTGGGACGTGGCAATACGGAAATAGAATGGCGCGAACATGGATTTAAAAACGGCGTATTCTTTGCCCAGGCTAACGGCCGCCTGATTATCGACGGCATTGAGGCACTGAAATCCGCCTTCTGGAACTTCTCTTCGTTCTCTCTGGAAGCCGTCGCGCAGGAGCTGCTTGGCGAAGGCAAATCTATCGACAACCCCTGGGACAGAATGGATGAAATAGACCGGCGCTTTAACGAAGATAAACCGGCGCTTGCCACCTATAACCTGAAAGACTGCGAGCTGGTCACGCAGATTTTCCACAAAACCGAGATTATGCCGTTCCTGCTGGAGCGTGCGACGGTAAACGGTCTCGCAGCCGATCGACACGGCGGCTCCGTGGCGGCCTTTAGTCATCTCTACTTCCCCCGCATGCACCGTGCGGGGTATGTCGCCCCGAATCTCGGAGAAGTACCACCGCAGGCCAGCCCTGGCGGTTATGTCATGGATTCCCGGCCAGGGTTGTATGACTCCGTGCTGGTGCTGGACTACAAAAGCCTCTACCCGTCGATAATCCGCACCTTCCTGATCGATCCCGTCGGGCTGGTTGAGGGCATGGCCCAACCGGATGATGAGCACAGCACCGAAGGCTTTCTCGGGGCTCGCTTCTCACGCGAAAAACACTGTCTGCCGGAGATCGTCGGAAGCATCTGGCACGGTCGCGACGAAGCCAAGCGCCACGGCAATAAGCCGCTCTCACAGGCGCTAAAAATCATCATGAATGCCTTTTATGGCGTGCTGGGTACCAGCGCCTGCCGTTTCTTCGACCCACGACTGGCCTCCTCGATCACCATGCGCGGTCACGAGATCATGCGACAGACCAAAGCGCTGATTGAATCCAGGGGCTATGACGTCATCTACGGCGACACGGACTCCACCTTTGTGTGGCTTAAGGGTGGACATTCGGAAGACGATGCCGCGCAAATCGGCAAAGCGCTGGTTGCCTACGTAAACGACTGGTGGCGGGTGCATTTGCAAAAAGAGCGGTTAAACAGCGCGTTAGAACTGGAATATGAAACCCATTTTGCCCGCTTTTTAATGCCCACCATTCGCGGTACCGATCAGGGTAGCAAGAAGCGCTACGCCGGGCTGATTCAGGAAGGCGACGCGCAGAGGATGGTCTTTAAAGGGCTGGAGACGGTACGCACCGACTGGACTCCTCTGGCGCAACAGTTCCAGCAAACGCTCTATCTGCGAGTCTTTCGCAATGAGCCTTATCAGGATTACGTGCGCGAAACCATTGCCAGCCTGATGGCCGGTGAGCTGGACGATCAACTGGTATATCGCAAACGCCTGCGCCGCCCGCTGGCTGAATACCAGCGCAACGTACCGCCACACGTGCGCGCCGCCCGTCTGGCGGATGAAGAGAATGTGCGACGGGGTCGCTCGCCGCAGTATCAAAACCGGGGGACAATCAAATATGTCTGGACCACCAGCGGCCCGGAACCTGTTGATTATCAACAGTCGCCACTCGATTACGATCACTACCTGACGCGCCAGCTCCAGCCCGTTGCAGAGGGAATTTTACCCTTCATCGACGATGATTTTGCTACACTAGTGACAGGGCAACTTGGCCTATTTTGACGCGTGACGAAATGGCTGCCATCCAGTACCATAGCGCCCTTTCCATTCCCGGACCCATTTTTCGATGACCGTCTTTTTTGACGGGGTCGAACTATTGCCTGCAATTAAAGATTAGAGCCGAACAACTATGCCTTTTACACTTGGTCAACGCTGGATCAGCGATACAGAAAGCGAACTCGGATTAGGAACTGTCGTTGCCGTCGATGCGCGCATGGTTACCCTCCTCTTCCCTGCCACTGGTGAAAACCGCCTGTACGCTCGCAATGACTCCCCTGTGACCCGCGTGATGTTTAATCCGGGTGACACCGTGACCAGCCATGACGGCTGGCAGCTCAAGGTTGAAGACGTAAAAGAAGAGAATGGACTGCTCGCCTACATTGGCACTCGCCTGGACACTGACGAGACCAATGTCATCCTGCGTGAAGTGCTGCTCGACAGCAAACTGGTTTTCAGTAAGCCGCAGGACCGCCTGTTTGCCGGGCAAATCGACCGCATGGATCGTTTCTCTCTGCGCTATCGCGCCCGTAAGTTCCAGAGTGAACAGTACCGTATGCCGTGGAGCGGCCTGCGTGGTCAACGCACCAGCCTGATCCCTCACCAGTTGAATATCGCCCATGACGTCGGCCGTCGTCATGCACCTCGCGTACTGCTGGCAGACGAAGTGGGTCTGGGTAAGACTATTGAAGCCGGTATGATCCTGCATCAACAGCTGCTTTCTGGCGCAGCCGAGCGCGTGCTGATTGTGGTTCCTGAAACCCTGCAGCACCAGTGGCTGGTCGAAATGCTGCGCCGCTTTAACCTGCGCTTCTCGCTGTTTGACGACGAACGCTACGCAGAAGCCCAGCACGATGCGGACAACCCGTTTGAAACCGAACAGCTGGTGATTTGCTCGCTGGACTTCGTGCGCCGCAGCAAGCAGCGTCTTGAACACCTGTGCGATGCCGAATGGGATCTGATGGTCGTCGATGAAGCGCATCATCTGGTCTGGAGCGAAGATGCGCCGAGCCGCGAATATATGGCGATCGAACAGCTTGCCGAACGTGTACCTGGCGTCCTGCTGCTGACCGCAACGCCGGAACAGCTGGGGCTGGAAAGCCACTTTGCACGTCTTCGCCTGCTCGATCCAAACCGTTTCCATGATTTTGAGCAGTTTGTTGAAGAGCAGAAAAACTACCGCCCGGTTGCCGACGCTGTCGCCCTTTTACTGGCGGGCAAGCGTCTGTCCAATGACGAACTCAATACCCTGAGCGATCTGATTGGCGAGCAGGATATTGAACCGCTGCTGCAGGCAGCCAACAGCGAAGGTGACAACGCGGAATCAGCACGTAAAGAACTGATCGATATGCTGATGGACCGTCACGGCACCAGCCGTGTTCTGTTCCGTAACACCCGTAACGGCGTGAAAGGTTTCCCGAAACGCGAACTGCACACCATCAAACTGCCACTGCCAACGCAGTACCAGACGGCGATTAAAGTGTCCGGCATCATGGGGGCGCGTAAAACCGCCGAAGAACGTGCGCGTGACATGCTCTACCCGGAACAAATTTACCAGGAATTCGAAGGTGATACCGGCACCTGGTGGAACTTTGACCCACGCGTAGAGTGGCTGATGGGCTACCTGACCGCACACCGTTCTCAGAAAGTGCTGGTGATCTGCGCGAAAGCTGCCACTGCACTGCAGCTGGAGCAGGTTCTGCGTGAGCGTGAAGGTATTCGTGCAGCCGTGTTCCACGAAGGCATGTCTATTGTTGAACGTGACCGTGCGGCAGCCTGGTTTGGTGAAGAAGACAGCGGCGCACAAGTTCTGCTGTGTTCTGAGATCGGCTCTGAAGGTCGTAACTTCCAGTTCGCCAGCAATCTCGTGATGTTCGATCTGCCGTTTAACCCGGATCTGCTGGAGCAGCGTATCGGTCGTCTGGATCGTATCGGTCAGGCGCACGATATTCAGATCCACGTTCCGTATCTGGAAAAAACCGCTCAGTCCGTTCTGGTGCGCTGGTTCCATGAAGGTCTGGATGCATTCGAGCATACCTGCCCAACAGGCCGTACCATTTACGATCAGGTTCATAGCGACCTGATCGGTTACCTCGCAGCACCAGAAACAACTGACGGTTTTGATGAGCTGATCAAATCCTGCCGCGAGAAGCACGACGCGCTGAAAACTCAGCTGGAGCAAGGACGTGACCGTCTGCTGGAGATCCACTCCAACGGTGGTGAAAAGGCACAGGCGCTGGCCGAAAGCATTGAAGAGCAGGATGACGACACCAGCCTGATCAGCTTCTCCATGAACCTGTTCGACATCGTCGGGATCAACCAGGACGATCGCGGTGAGAATATGATCGTTCTGACCCCGTCAGATCACATGCTGGTCCCTGATTTCCCGGGCCTGCCGGAAGATGGCTGCACCATCACCTTCGAGCGCGATGTGGCCCTCTCTCGCGAAGATGCCCAGTTCATTACCTGGGAGCACCCGCTGATCCGCAACGGTCTGGATCTGATCCTCTCTGGTGATACCGGCAGCAGCACCATCTCCCTGTTGAAAAACAAGGCGCTGCCGGTCGGTACCCTGCTGGTCGAGCTGATCTACGTTGTGGAAGCCCAGGCGCCGAAACAGCTGCAGCTCACCCGCTTCCTGCCGCCGACGCCAGTGCGTCTGCTGCTGGACAAAAACGGCACCAACCTGGCCGCACAGGTCGAGTTCGAGAGCTTCAACCGTCAGCTAAGCGCGGTAAACCGTCATACGGGCAGCAAGCTGGTCAACGCAGTTCAGCAGGACGTGCATGCCATTCTGCAACTGGGTGAAACCCAGGTTGAAAAAGCGGCCAGGGCGCTGATTGATGCCGCGCGCAGTGAAGCGGACGAGAAGTTATCTGCTGAACTTTCCCGTCTGGAAGCGCTGAAAGCGGTGAACCCGAACATCCGTGACGACGAGCTGGCGGCGATTGAAAGCAACCGCCAGCAGGTGCTGGAAAGCCTGGACCAGGCGAGCTGGCGCCTAGATGCCCTGCGTCTCATCGTTGTGACGCATCAGTAAACGGAGCGCGAAATGGTAATGGAGCCCTACAATCCACCGACGGATCCCTGGCTGGTCATTCTTTATCAGGATGAGCACATTATGGTTGTCAACAAGCCAAGCGGCTTATTGTCCGTGCCGGGACGTCTGGATGAACACAAAGACAGCGTGATGACGCGCATTCAGCGCGATTATCCGCAGGCCGAGTCCGTCCATCGTCTGGACATGGCAACCAGCGGCGTGATTGTAGTGGCTCTGAATAAAGCGGCGGAGCGGGAGCTTAAACGCCAGTTCCGCGAGCGCGAGCCGAAAAAACAGTACGTGGCGCGCGTATGGGGTCACCCGGCGCAGGAGGAAGGGCTGGTGGATTTACCGCTGATTTGCGACTGGCCGAACCGGCCAAAGCAGAAGGTGTGTTATGAAACCGGCAAGGCGGCGCAAACCGAGTATGAAGTGCTGGAATACGCGCCGGATAACACCGCGCGCGTATTGTTAAAGCCGATTACCGGACGCTCTCACCAGCTGCGCGTACATATGCTCGCTATGGGGCATCCGATTCTGGGCGACCGCTTCTACGCGCCGCCAGAAGCGCTGGCGATGGCTCCACGTCTGCAGCTGCACGCGCAGACGCTCACCATCACCCACCCGGCCTTCGGTAACGCGATGACGTTTAAAGCCCCGGTGGACTTCTAAAAAAAAGCCCGACACCGTCGGGCTTTTTTTTATTTGAAACCTTTCTTCTCTTTAATGAGCTCGTACGCCTTCTGGATTTCCTGCGCTTTTTGCTTCGCCATCTCCATCATTTCTGGCGGCAGGCCTTTCGCGACCAGTTTGTCCGGATGATGCTCGCTCATGAGCTTACGATAGGCACGTTTAATCGTGGTCTGATCGTCAGAGGGCTTTACGCCAAGCACATTGCAGGCATCCTCCAGCGTCGGGCCACGCTGCGCCTGCTGCCAGGCACCGCCAGATGACTGCTGGTGATAGCCGCCGCCAAATTGCGCACCGCCCTGCATCATCCGCAGGAACTGGTCGAACTGCATACGGGAAATCCCCAGTTCCTCCGCAATGACGTATAACACATCACGTTCATTAGGATGAAGCGAGCCGTCGGCGAATGCCGCCTGAATTTGAATCTCCAGAAACATCCGAATTAAATCGAAACGTCCGAAGCAGACGCTGCGGAACTGACGCATTTTGTCGCGCAGTGGATAGTTATCCGATTTACCGATGCGGAACGCATTTTGCGCCTCCAGACGGGAGTCACCATGCAGATTCATACGATCCATAAAGACGCTGGCAATCTGAATATCGGCTTCTGTCACGCGTCCTTTGGATTTGGTTAAGTGCCCCATGACCTCAAAGGTGGTTGAGAAAAAGAGGGACTGGCGCTCGCGCTGGTTGGCAAACCAGGCCATTTTGCGGCTGCGCGCCTTATCAAACATATGGCCGATAATAAGCCCAAGCACAATTCCCCAGAACCCAGCACCCATGATGATGGCGAACGCAACGCCGATTATTTTACCCCAATACTGCATATACTCCCCGGATAGTCATATTCCTGGACGACGCAACGCCATCATCACAGTGTTTAAGCCACGGTCAATTGAAGGACATCGCCTATAATTTGCTTTATCATACTCGTCATTCGATAGCGAGCCTAACACTCTGGCACGCAAACGGCAGGATTAACGCTGGTACTGCGCTGATGAGTAAGATAGTCTCTGAGCGTTTGTAAGCCGTAGCCACTGATGACGGAACAATAAAATACAACGTATGAAAAAACGTATCCCCACCCTCCTGGCCACAATGATTGGCACAGCCCTGTACAGTCAACAGGGGCTGGCGGCCGATCTCGCCTCGCAGTGTATGCTTGGCGTCCCAAGTTATAATCGTCCTCTGGTGAGTGGCGATACAAATAACTTACCGGTAACCATTACTGCCGACAGTTCCAAAGGTACCTATCCTGACAACGCCACGTTTACGGGCAATGTGGATATTAACCAGGGTAACAGCCGCCTGCAGGCAGATGAAGTGCAGTTGCACCAGAAGCAGCCGGAAGGTGCGGCCGAGCCGGTACGAACGGTGGATGCGCTGGGTAATGTGCACTATGACGACAATCAGGTCATCCTGAAAGGTCCGAAAGCCTGGTCAAACCTGAATACTAAAGATACTAACGTCTGGAAAGGTGATTACCAGATGGTGGGTCGCCAGGGGCGCGGTGACGCAGACCTGATGAAACAGCGCGGTGAAAACCGCTATACCATTCTGGAAAATGGTACCTTTACCTCCTGTCTGCCAGGTTCGAATACCTGGAGCGTGGTCGGGAGCGAAGTCATCCATGACCGTGAAGAACAGGTTGCCGAGATCTGGAACGCGCGCTTCAAGCTGGGTCCGGTTCCTGTGTTCTACAGCCCTTACCTGCAACTTCCCGTGGGTGACAAACGTCGCTCCGGCTTCTTGATCCCTAATGCCAAATACAGCACCACGAACTACTTTGAGTTCTACCTGCCGTATTACTGGAACATTGCGCCCAACATGGACGCCACGATCACGCCGCACTATATCCATAAGCGCGGCAACATCATGTGGGAAAACGAGTTCCGTTATCTGACCCAGGCGGGTGCGGGTCTGATGGAGCTGGATTATCTGCCGTCGGATAAAGTCTTCCAGGACGAGCATCCAACGGAAGGTAACAAGCACCGCTGGATGTATTTCTGGCAGCATTCCGGGGTGATGGATCAGGTCTGGCGTTTCAACGTCAACTACACCAAGGTCAGTGACCCGAACTACTTCAACGATTTCTCGTCAAAATACGGTTCAAGTACCGATGGCTATGCCACACAGATCTTTAGCGTTGGCTATGCGGTGCAGAACTTTGATGCAACGGTCACAAGCAAGCAGTTCCAGGTCTTCTCCAGCCAAACAGCAAGTACCTATGGTGCTGAGCCACAGCTGGACGTCAACTGGTACCAGAATGACGTAGGTCCATTCGATACCCGTATTTATGGTCAGGCGGTGCATTTTGTAAACACAAACGCCAATATGCCGGAAGCCACGCGTGTTCACCTGGAGCCGACCATCAACCTGCCATGGTCGAACGACTGGGCAAGTCTGAACACAGAAGCCAAGCTGATGGCGACCCACTATCAGCAGAAAAATATTGATGATTACAATACCACCAACAATGCCCATCTTGAGGAATCCGTAAACCGTACGCTTCCTCAGTTCAAAATGGACGGTAAGCTAATCTTCGAACGCAATATGGGCCTGCTGGCGGATGGCTATACCCAGACGCTTGAGCCACGTATGCAGTACCTGTACGTGCCTTATCGCGACCAGAGCAACATCAATAACTACGACTCCTCTTTACTGCAATCTGACTATAGCGGCCTGTTCCGCGACCGTACCTACGGTGGCCTTGACCGCATTGCATCTGCGAACCAGTTAACGACCGGCGTCACATCGCGTGTTTATGATGATGCTGCCGTTGAACGTTTTAACGTTTCTGTTGGTCAAATCTACTATTTCACCGAGTCACGAACCGGTGATGACAACATTAACTGGGAGAAAGACAACAAAACGGGTTCACTGGTTTGGGCTGGTGATACTTACTGGCGTATGACTGAGCGCTGGGGCCTGCGTGGCGGAGTGCAATATGACACTCGCCTGGACAATATAGCCAACAGTACTGCGGCCATTGAATATCGCCGTGATGAAGACCGTATGGTGCAGTTGACCTATCGTTACGCCAGTCCGGAATATATTCAGGCCACATTGCCAAACTATGGTACTGGGGCACAGTATAAAGACGGCATCTCGCAGGTGGGTGGCGCGGCAAGTTGGCCAATCGCCGATCGCTGGTCAATCGTAGGGGCTTACTACTTTGACACCAACACCAGTAAATCAGCTGACCAGATGGTGGGTCTGCAATATAACTCTTGCTGTTACGCGCTGCGCGTCGGTTACGAACGCAAACTTAACGGCTGGGATACTAAAAACAATCAAAGCGAATACGATAACGTGATTGGCTTTAACTTCGAGTTACGCGGTTTGAGTTCCAATTACGGTCTGGGTACGCAGAAAATGCTTCGTTCCAACATTCTGCCGTACCGTAGCTCTTTGTAATGTGCTTGATTTGCAACGTAATCCGCTTTGCGGTTAATTGAAATGGAAAAAGTATGAAGAACTGGAAAACGCTGCTGCTCGGTGTCGCTATGGTTGCGAATACCAGCTTCGCGGCCCCCCAGGTTGTTGATAAGGTCGCTGCTGTGGTTAACAACGGCGTCGTGCTTGAAAGTGACGTTGACGGTCTGATGAAATCTGTGAAGCTCAATTCGGGCGAAGCAGGCCAGCAACTTCCGGATGATGCAACGTTGCGCCACCAGATCCTGGAGCGTCTGATCATGGATCAGATCGTTCTGCAGATGGGTCAAAAAATGGGTGTGAAGGTCACTGACGAGCAGCTCGATCAGGCGATTGCTAACATCGCGAAACAGAACAACATGAGCATGGATCAGATGCGCAGCCGTCTGGCCTACGACGGCATCAGCTACGCCACCTACCGCAACCAGATCCGTAAAGAGATGCTGATTTCGGAAGTGCGTAACAATGAAGTGCGTCGCCGTGTCACGATCCTGCCTCAGGAAGTGGACGCGCTGGCAAAACAGGTCGGTAACCAGAATGATGCCAGCACAGAGCTGAATCTGAGCCACATTCTGATCCCACTGCCAGAGAATCCAACCTCCGATCAGGCTGCTGAAGCAGAAAGCCAGGCACGTTCTATTGTCGAACAAGCGCGTAATGGCGGTGACTTTGGCAAGCTGGCGATCACCTACTCCGCAGACCAACAGGCGCTTAAAGGCGGCCAGATGGGTTGGGGACGTATTCAGGAGCTGCCATCCATCTTTGCCCAGGCACTGAGCACAGCGAAGAAAGGCGATATCGTCGGACCAATCCGTTCAGGTGTGGGTTTCCACATTCTGAAAGTGAACGATCTCCGTGGGCAGAGCCAGAATATTTCCGTTACGGAAGTCCATGCTCGCCATATCCTGCTGAAAGTCTCTCCGATCATGAATGATGATCAGGCACGTGCGAAGCTGGAACAAATTGCTGCTGATATTAAGAGCGGTAAAACATCCTTCGCAAATGCTGCAAAAGAGTTTTCTCAGGATCCAGGCTCTGCTAACCAGGGCGGCGATCTGGGCTGGGCGGCTGCGGATATTTATGATCCTGCGTTCCGCGATGCACTGATGAAGCTGAACAAAGGCCAGATCAGTGCTCCGGTTCACTCTTCGTTTGGCTGGCATCTGATCGAGCTGATGGATACCCGTAACGTTGATAAAACGGACGCGGCGCAGAAAGACAGAGCCTACCGGATGCTGTTTAACCGTAAGTTCTCTGAAGAAGCGGCAACCTGGATGCAGGAACAACGCGCCAGTGCTTACGTGAAAATTCTGAGTAACTAATGAAACAGCATCGTGTTGTTATCACTCCCGGCGAACCCGCCGGGATTGGGCCTGACCTCGTTGTCCAGCTCGCCCAGCGCAGTTGGCCGGTAGAACTGGTTGTCTGCGCTGATGCAACACTGTTACAAGACCGGGCAACACTGCTCGGTCTGCCTTTAACGCTTATCCCTTACGTTGAAGGCCAACAGCCAGCACCGCAACAAGCCGGTACGCTCACGCTGCTTTCTGTTCCCCTTCGTACGCCTGTTGTCCCAGGCCAGCTCAGCACGGAAAACGGCCACTATGTCGTTGAAACCCTTGCACGCGCCTGCGACGGTTGTCTGAAAGGTGAATTTGCCGCGCTTATCACCGGCCCCGTGCACAAAGGCGTCATCAACGAAGCGGGTATCCCGTTTACTGGCCATACCGAGTTCTTTGAAGAACGCTCGCACAGTCCGAAAGTGGTGATGATGCTGGCGACGGAGGAGATGCGCGTTGCTCTGGTGACAACCCACCTGCCCATTAAGGCCATCCCTGATGCCATCACTCCGGAACTGCTGCGGGAGATCATCGGGATCCTGCATCATGACCTGCAAACCAAATTCGGCATCAAACAGCCACACGTTCTGGTCTGCGGCCTGAATCCACACGCTGGTGAAGGTGGGCACATGGGCACCGAAGAGATCGACACCATTATTCCGGTACTTGAAGAAATGCGTGCAAAAGGGATGAATTTAAGCGGGCCACTGCCTGCTGATACCCTTTTCCAACCGAAATACCTGGATAATGCCGACGCCGTACTTGCGATGTACCACGATCAGGGCCTGCCCGTGCTAAAATACCAGGGCTTTGGCCGCGGGGTGAATATCACCCTCGGTTTACCTTTTATTCGAACGTCCGTTGACCACGGTACTGCGCTGGATCTGGCAGGCCTGGGGAAAGCGGATGTCGGCAGTTTTATTACGGCGCTTAATCTCGCCATCAAAATGATTGTTAATACTCAATGACTAATCGAGTCCATCAGGGCCACTTAGCCCGAAAACGCTTCGGGCAAAACTTCCTCAACGATCAGTTCGTGATCGACAGCATCGTCTCTGCCATTAATCCGCAGAAAGGTCAGGCTATGGTCGAAATCGGCCCTGGTCTTGCCGCACTGACCGAGCCTGTAGGTGAACGCCTCGACGAACTGACCGTTATCGAACTGGACCGCGATCTGGCCGCACGCCTGCAAACGCACCCGTTCCTGGGGCCAAAGCTGACCATCTATCAGCAGGATGCCATGACCATGAACTTTGGCGAACTGTCAGAAAAAATGGGACAGCCTCTGCGCGTATTCGGCAACCTGCCGTATAACATCTCCACACCGCTAATGTTCCATCTCTTTAGCTATACTGATGCCATTGCTGATATGCACTTCATGTTGCAAAAAGAGGTTGTTAACCGACTGGTTGCAGGGCCGAACAGTAAAGCGTATGGTCGTTTAAGCGTGATGGCGCAATATTTCTGCAACGTGATCCCGGTCCTCGAAGTTCCGCCATCTGCCTTTACGCCGCCACCGAAAGTAGACTCTGCGGTTGTGCGCCTGGTGCCGCATAAAACGATGCCGTACCCGGTCAAGGATCTGCGCGTACTGAGCCGTATCACTACGGAAGCCTTTAACCAGCGCCGTAAAACAATCCGTAATAGCCTGGGTAATCTGTTTACGGTTGACGTGCTGGCTGAGTTGGGTATCGACCCGGCAATGCGTGCAGAGAACATCTCCGTAGAGCAGTACTGCAAGCTGGCTAATTACATCAGTGAAAATGCGCCTCCGAAGGAGAGTTAAGCCATGATTGATTCGCCCCGCGTCTGTGTCCATGTACAAAGCGTCTATGTTGAATCTCAATCCTCACCGGATGAAGAACGCTATGTCTTCGCTTACACCGTGACCATTCGCAATCTGGGGCGGATGCCTGTGCAACTGCGCGGGCGCTACTGGCTTATCACCAACGGTAATGGCCGTGAAATCGAAGTTCAGGGTGAAGGTGTGGTCGGTGAACAACCACATATCGATCCTGGCGAAGAGTATCAGTACACCAGCGGCGCGGTGATTGAAACGCCGCTGGGTACCATGCAAGGCCATTACGAAATGGTCGACGTTGATGGCAATGTGTTCCGCGTTGCTATTCCTGTGTTCCGTCTCGCCGTTACAACACTCATTCATTAATCTAATGTCTACATATCTGATTGGCGACGTTCACGGTTGCTACGATGAACTGATCGCATTATTAAAACAGGTCGACTTTACGCCCGGACAGGACACACTCTGGCTGACGGGAGATTTAGTTGCGCGTGGCCCCGGCTCTCTTGATGTTTTACGTTTCGTCAAATCGCTGGGAGACAACGTGCGCATGGTGCTGGGCAATCACGATCTGCATTTACTGGCTGTCTTCGCCGGGATCAGTCGCAACAAACCCAAAGACCGGCTCACGCCATTACTGGATGCGCCTGACGCGGACGATCTGATCAACTGGCTACGCCGGCAGCCCTTGCTGCAGGTCGACGAAGAGAAAAAGCTGGTCATGGCCCATGCTGGGATCACGCCGCAATGGGATCTTGAAACGGCTAAAACCTGCGCGCGTGATGTTGAAGCGGTTCTGGCAAGCGACTCATATCCTTTCTTCCTCGATGCCATGTACGGCGATATGCCGAACCACTGGAGCGAAGATCTCAGCGGTCTGGCCCGCCTGCGCTTTATCACCAACGCTTTTACCCGAATGCGTTTTTGTTTCCCGAACGGGCAGCTGGACATGTATTCAAAAGAGACACCGGAAAGTGCGCCCGCCCCGCTCAAACCGTGGTTTGCCATTCCGGGGCCTGTGACAAACGAATACAGCGTGGTGTTCGGTCACTGGGCTGCGCTGGAAGGTAAAGGCACGCCTGAAGGGATCTACGGTCTTGATACCGGATGCTGCTGGGGTGGAGAGTTAACCTGCTTGCGCTGGGAAGATAAAGCTTACTTTGTCCAGCCATCCAACCGACAGCTGGACTTAGGTGAAGACGAGGCCGTTGCCTCCTGAGGTTTATTCCCTCTCCCGGACGGGAGAGGGAAAATCACTTAACGACGTTCCAGAATCTCGAAGCAGTAGCTGTGGGAGTTCTGTGCATCCGCATCGTGAAACTCACTGAAGACAGACTCCCACTCATCCGGATCGTAATCCGGGAAATGGGTATCCCCTTCCACTTCTGCATCAATGTGCGTCAGATACAGCTTCTGCGCTTTTGGCAGGAACTGCTCGTACACGCGCCCGCCACCAATCACCATGATCTCTTCGGCGTTACCGCATGCGGCAATCGCCTCGTCCACGGATTTCACCCATTCAACGCGATCGTCAGTGCCAGGCTGGCTACTGATAACGATATTCTTACGGCCCGGCAATGGACGACCAATCGACTCCCAGGTCAGGCGGCCCATCACTACCGGCTTGTTTAACGTCGTACGTTTAAACCATGCGAGATCGGCAGGCAGGTTCCACGGCATGGCATTTTCCATACCGATAACACGGTCCACCGCCAGCGCTGCAATCAGACTGATCATTGAAAATTTCCCGGATGCAAAAAATTGCCGCCACTATACGGAAAGCTTAATCTTTCGTCGACTGGCGGCAGGGTAAAGAAACAGAAATTTTTTATTATTGCTGGCAACACCACTTCACACTGAGGGTTTACTCTCTGGTTCGTCTTCCGGGTTACCCGTGTGCTTGCCCTCTTCCGTGCCCTGCCAGCCATGACGCTGGATCAGCGACAGATGATTACGATCTTCATTGATGATCTCTGTCAGCATCGCACTGGTACGTTTAAACACTGCAGCACGCTCAGTGGCCGTACTACCCGCCATCGCCGCCATCTCTTCTACCATATCGGTATTGAAGCGGCGGAACAGGTCTGCACGCTCTCGCGCTTCATACGCGCCAAGCCCCAGATTTTCCAGCGCCATACGACCAGATTTCAGCGCACCTTCAAACGTCTCACGCTCAGGTGCGTCGACGCCCGCCTGTCGCAAGCGGATATAATGATCCACATCGCGTGCACGGGAGATAATGGTCAGCTCCGGGAAATGTTCTTTTACCAGTTCCACCATCTGCATGCTGGTCTCTGGATCGTCGATGGCGTTAATCAGCACCTCGGCTTTTGCCGCCCCGGCAGACTCCAGCAGATCAACACGGGTCGCATCCCCGTAAAAGACTTTCATATCAAATTTACGCAGGGTATCGACATGGTCAGGATCGTGATCGAGGATAACCATTTTAACCCCGCTCGACAGCAGTAAACGACCAACGATCTGCCCATAGCGCCCGAATCCGGCGATGATCACCCGCGGCTGTTCTTCGTCAATTTCATCAGCTTCCCGCTCCTGCTCGCTGCCCGATTTTTCCAGACGCGTCAGCACCACCAGCAGAACAGGCGTCGCCGCCATCGACAGCGCCACGGCAAGCGTCAGCGCTTTCGCCCACTCAGGCTCGAGTACGTTTGCCATCTGCGCCGCGCCAAAGACCACAAACGCAAATTCGCTTCCCTGCCCCAGCAGCACGGCAAACCAGCGACGCTGTTTGCCCGGCACCTTCAGCGGACGGGCAATCAACCACAACATCGCCATTTTAATGACCAGGAAACCGACCAGCAGGATGATGATCCGCAGCGGATGTGTCACCAGCGTGCCGAAGTCGACTGACATCCCCACACCGATGAAAAACAGTCCCAGCAGTAGCCCTTTAAACGGTTCTATATCGCTTTCCAGCGCGTGACGATATTCAGAACTCGCCAGCAGAACGCCTGCGAGGAACGCTCCCATCGCCATCGACAGACCGGCCTCTTCCAGCAGCAGACCAAAACCGAACACCAGGAACAGTGCCACCGCACTGAAGACTTCACGCAGTCCTGAGCGGGCAACAAACCGCAGCAGCGGACGAGTCACGTAACGGCCAAGCAGGACCACCAGCGCCAGCGCCCCTACCACCTTCAATGCCGACAGCGCGAAAGCGCCAAGCGTCGTAGAGGAACCACTTGCCGCCAGCAGCGGGATCATTGCCACCAGCGGAATAGCAGCAATATCCTGGAACAACAGCACCGAAAACGCACTGCGCCCCATCTGAGAGACCGTCAGATTTCGCTCGTTCATGGCCTGCATAGCAATGGCCGTCGAGGAGAGCGCCAGCGTCATGCCGATAAGCTCAGCCACTTTCCAGTCCATTCCCAACAGAATGCAGAACCCAGCCAGCAGCAGGCCGCAGGCCACCATTTGCAGCGCGCCACCGCCAAATACCGAGGCACGAAGCTTCCACAAACGCTGCGGGTCGAGCTCCAGGCCAATCACAAATAACATCAGCACGACGCCAATTTCAGCGAAATGGAGAATCGCCTCTGCATCCGTGACCAGACGAAAGCCCCACGGCCCAATGACGCAACCCGCAATCAGGTAGCCGAGGACAGACCCCAGCCCCAGACGTACTGCCACGGGCACAATCAGCGCCGCCGCGCCGAGGTAAATCAGCGCCTGTATCAGCGTATGGCTATCCATGGTGCGCCTCCTGCCACTCAAGTAAGCGTTGTTTATAATGACGAGCCTGCGCCTGCAACGTTTCATCGTCGCATACAAAAGTACAGTGCATCGCAAAAGGCGGAAGCCAGTTCATCCCGCAATAGAGCGCGGTGGCCTGCAGCGGCTGTGCCAGGACGTCAAAACCCGGGAAGGAACCAATATCAAAGTGGCTTTCCCCACCGCCGGTCGTGACCGCCCACATCAGGTTTTTGCCCTTCAGTGCATGGCCGTTATGGCCATATGCCCAGCCATGGGAGAAGACTTTATCAATCCACAGTTTCAGAAGCGGAGGGGTGCTGTACCACTGCATAGGGTGCTGCCAGATGATCAGATCAGCGCGCGAAACCGCTTCCTGCTCAGCGGCGATGTCGATATTAAAATCGGGATAAAGTTGATAGAGGGAACGTATCTCTACGTTATCAAGCGTCCTTACCTGCTCAAGCATCCGCTTATTCGCATGCGAGTGCTGCGGATAGGGATGTGCATAAATTATCAGAATCATTGATTAGCCTGTTGTTACTGCTTTCTTTTAACAAAAGAGTGTAGTCAGTAATTCAGCAGGCTAATAGTGAATATTATTGACGGGCTAACGGCAGAATTCTGAATTAGTTATCCAGCTCGCCCATGGATTTTACCTGGTCACGGTTAATCTGCTCGGATTGACCGGTTTCGGCGTTTTTATACGACACCAGCCCGGTATCGTCATCCACCTGCGGTTTGCCGTCGGTGACAATGGTTTTGCCATCGGTGGTTTTTACGGCCTGATTAGACGAACAGCCCGCAACGGTAAACATTGTCGTGGCAGCCAGAAAGGAAGCGATCAGTAATTTATTTTGCATGGTGTTTTCCCCTGCATTCAGTTGGATTTCGTTATCGACCTAACCATTTTAGGCTAACTGACTGAATGTGGATGGAAAACCAGAAGGTTCTGAAGGTGGGGATAATGCCCGGCAACAGAGTGCTGCCGGGCATTTTTTACTTACTTGTTAATCTGCGCGTGCATTTCCTGCACCGAAATCACCTTCTCGGTGGCATCCGCGTTCAGCGCCATGGCTGTTGCGAAACCGCCGTTCAGGGTGGTGTCGTAGTGCACTTTGTACTGCAGCGCGCTGCGGCGAATCAGCTTGGAGTCTTCAATCGCCTGACGGCCCGCCGTGGTATTGATGATGTAGGTGTATTCGCCATTCTTGATACGGTCCTGAATGTGCGGACGGCCTTCATGCACCTTGTTCACCAGACGTGGATTGATACCTGCTTCACCCAGCACAATCGCCGTACCGTGGGTCGCATCCAGCTCGAAGCCCTGTTTCAACAGCTTGGCAGCCAGGTCAACCACGCGCTCTTTATCGCCTTCGCGAACAGAGAGCAGCGCACGGCCTGATTTTCTCATGGTGGAGCTGCTGCCCAGCTGCGCTTTCGCAAAGGCTTCTGCGAAGGTGCGGCCTACGCCCATCACTTCCCCGGTGGAGCGCATTTCTGGCCCTAACAGTGGGTCAACGCCCGGGAATTTGTTGAACGGCAGTACCACTTCCTTCACCGAGTAGTACGGTGGGATGATCTCTTTAGTTACGCCCTGCTGAGCCAGCGTCTGGCCTGCCATCACGCGCGCCGCCACTTTCGCTAGTGGAACACCGGTCGCTTTGGAGACGAACGGTACGGTACGTGCCGCACGCGGGTTCACTTCAATCAGGTACACTTCGTTGTCTTTAACGGCGAACTGGACGTTCATCAGACCACGAACCTGCAGCTCGAAGGCCAGCTTCTGTACCTGCTGGCGCATCACGTCCTGAATCTCCTGGCTCAGGGTGTACGCAGGCAGAGAACAGGCAGAGTCACCGGAGTGAACGCCCGCCTGCTCGATGTGCTCCATGATGCCGCCAATCAGCACCATTTCGCCGTCGCAGATAGCGTCAACGTCCACTTCTACTGCATCGTCCAGGAAGCGGTCGAGCAGCACTGGCGCATCGTTAGAGACGCTTACCGCAGTCTGGAAGTAGCGACGCAGGTCTGCTTCGTCATAAACGATTTCCATCGCCCGGCCGCCCAGTACGTAAGAAGGACGCACCACCAGTGGGTAGCCAATCTCTTTCGCCTTCTCAACGGCCTGTTCAATCGCAGTTACGGTGGCGTTTGCCGGCTGTTTCAGTTTCAGACGGTCAACCGCCTGCTGGAAACGCTCACGGTCTTCTGCACGGTCAATCGCATCCGGGCTGGTACCGATAACCGGTACGCCAGCCGCTTCCAGCGCGCGCGCCAACTTCAACGGGGTCTGGCCGCCGTACTGCACGATAACGCCTTTTGGCTTCTCGATACGCACGATTTCCAGCACGTCTTCCAGTGTTACCGGCTCAAAGTACAGACGGTCAGAGGTGTCGTAGTCAGTGGATACGGTTTCCGGGTTACAGTTAACCATAATGGTTTCGTAACCGTCTTCACGCAGCGCCAGAGAGGCGTGAACGCAGCAGTAATCGAACTCAATGCCCTGGCCGATACGGTTTGGACCACCGCCCAGTACCATAATTTTGTCGCGGTCGACTGACGGGTTCGCTTCGCACTCATCTTCATACGTGGAGTACATGTACGCGGTATCGGTCGAGAATTCTGCCGCACAGGTGTCCACACGCTTGTAGACAGGGTGCAGGTTGAACTGGTCACGCAGCTTGCGGATTTCCGCTTCGCGCACGCCTGCCAGCTTAGCCAGACGCGCATCGGCGAAGCCTTTACGCTTCAGCACGCGCAGGAAGTCAGCGTCCAGACCGTTGATGCCCAGATCCGCCACTTTCTCTTCCAGACGCACCAGCTCTTCAATCTGCACCAGGAACCAGCGGTCAATGTTGGTCAGGTTGAAGACGCCGTCCACAGACAGGCCTGCGCGGAAGGCATCGGCGATATACCAGATACGCTCTGCGCCCGCGTCTTTCAGCTCGCGGCGAATTTTTGTCAGTGCTTCCGGGTCGTCCAGGTTCACTTTCGGGTCAAAACCGGTCGCGCCTACTTCCAGGCCACGCAGCGCTTTCTGCAGGGATTCCTGCTGGGTGCGGCCAATTGCCATCACTTCGCCGACAGATTTCATCTGGGTAGTCAGACGGTCGTTCGCGCCAGCGAATTTCTCGAAGTTGAAGCGAGGTATTTTCGTCACAACGTAGTCGATAGACGGTTCGAAGGACGCAGGGGTGCGGCCGCCGGTGATGTCGTTCATCAGCTCGTCGAGGGTGTAACCCACCGCCAGTTTCGCTGCTACTTTGGCAATCGGGAAGCCGGTGGCTTTAGAGGCCAGCGCCGAGGAACGGGATACACGCGGGTTCATTTCGATAACAATCAGGCGTCCGGTTTTCGGGTTCACCGAGAACTGTACGTTAGAACCGCCGGTTTCCACGCCGATTTCACGCAGTACCGCCATCGAGGCGTTACGCATGATTTGATACTCTTTGTCGGTCAGGGTCTGGGCAGGTGCCACGGTGATGGAGTCACCGGTGTGGATCCCCATCGCATCGAAGTTTTCGATGGAACAGACGATGATGCAGTTGTCGTTTTTATCACGCACCACTTCCATCTCGTACTCTTTCCAGCCAATCAGCGATTCATCAATCAGCAGCTCTTTGGTTGGGGAGAGATCCAGACCGCGTTCGCAAATCTCTTCGAACTCTTCGCGGTTGTAAGCGATACCGCCACCGGTGCCGCCCATGGTGAAGGAAGGACGGATGATACATGGATAACCCACGTCAGCCGCGACGGCCAGCGCTTCTTCCATGTTGTGTGCAATACCGGAACGCGCGGTGTCGAGGCCGATTTTTTTCATCGCCACGTCGAAGCGACGACGGTCTTCTGCTTTATCAATCGCGTCGGCGGTCGCACCAATCATGGTTACGCCGAATTCGGCAAGCACGCCCTGACGCTCCAGCTCCAGCGCACAGTTCAGCGCCGTCTGGCCGCCCATCGTTGGCAGTACCGCATCCGGGCGCTCTTTTTCGATGATTTTGCGCACTACTTCCCAGTGAATTGGCTCGATGTAGGTTGCATCAGCCATTTCCGGGTCGGTCATGATGGTTGCCGGGTTAGAGTTCACCAGAATGACGCGGTAGCCCTCTTCACGCAGAGCTTTACACGCCTGCGCACCGGAGTAGTCAAATTCACAGGCCTGGCCGATAACAATCGGGCCAGCGCCAAGGATCAGGATGCTTTTTATGTCTGTACGTTTTGGCATTGTCTTCTCAGCTCCTGATTATTTAGCGGTCTTACGGTATTGCTCGATAAGTTCGATGAAGTGATCGAACAGCGGTGCGGCATCGTGCGGGCCCGGGCTGGCTTCAGGGTGACCCTGGAAGCTGAACGCTGGCTTGTCGGTACGGTGGATACCCTGCAGGGTGCCATCGAACAGTGATTTATGCGTCACGCGCAGGTTAGCCGGCATTGAGGCTTCATCGACAGCAAAACCGTGGTTCTGCGCGGTGATCATCACCGTGTTGTTGTCGATATCTTTCACCGGGTGGTTACCACCGTGGTGACCGAATTTCATCTTAACGGTGTTCGCACCGCTCGCCAGCGCCAGCAGCTGATGGCCGAGACAGATGCCAAAGACCGGGATATCGGTTTCCAGGAAAGATTTAATGGCGTTGATAGCGTAATCGCACGGAGCCGGGTCACCCGGGCCGTTAGAGAGGAAGATACCGTCCGGGTTCATCTTCAGGACTTCTTCCGCAGAGGTTTGTGCAGGCACAACGGTCAGACGGCAACCGCGGTCAACCAGCATGCGCAGGATATTGCGCTTGGCACCGAAATCGTAGGCCACCACGTGGAATGGCAGCTCGCTCTCTTTTTTCGCTTCTGGCAGGTCGCCTTCCAGCGTCCAGCTGCCCTGCGTCCAGTTGTAGGCTTCAGCGGTAGTCACCTCTTTCGCCAGGTCCATGCCGTTCAGGCCCGGGAAGGCTTTCGCTTTTTCCAGCGCCAGGGCCGCATCCAGGTTATCACCTGCAATGATGCAGCCGTTTTGTGCACCTTTCTCGCGCAGCAGACGCGTTAACTTACGCGTATCAATATCGGCAATCGCCACAATGTTATGGCGCTTCAGGTAAGAAGAGAGGTCTTCGGTGTTGCGGAAGTTGCTGGCAATCAGCGGCAGGTCGCGAATGACCAGACCTTGCGCATGTACCTGAGAGGATTCTTCGTCAGCCGCATTGGTGCCGACATTGCCAATATGAGGATAAGTAAGAGTAACGATTTGGCGAGAATAGGAAGGATCAGTGAGGATTTCTTGATAACCGGTCATTGAAGTATTGAAAACGACTTCCCCAACCGCCGAACCTGTTGCCCCTATGGCCCGACCGATAAACTGGGTTCCGTCTTCCAGAACCAATAGCGCTGACTTAATCAAAACACCCTCCAGAGAATATTCACTCACTTTATTTGCATATTAATTCATAACCATGTCATGAATCAATGCAAATGTGTTGCCAGCGGATTTTTGGCAAACGGCGGCATTCTGGAGATTTGGTGGGTAAAAGTCAACTTAAAACGGATATTTTGTTTGTTCTTTTGCAAGCCTGACGTACCGAATGCTGCTTAACCGACAAAAAGATCAGGTAAATCACCACGGAAAACGCTTGCGCGACAAGTTTAATGAGAAATCTGGCTAGAGAGCAATAAAAAGTAGACCAGATGGTCAAAATTTACATTTCAGCAACGAAAAAATAGGATGATAAGCTTACTTTTGAAAGCAATATCGCAAATAAAGCTCGAAATGAGAAAAATAAAAGGGCAATAAATTATTGCCCTATGCAATCAAGTAATTACGACTGCAATAACCACATCACGATGGGTAATAAACCTTACAAATTGTTAAGATCCAGCACATCTCGCATATCAAAAAGACCATTTCCTTTGTCTTTTAACCACAAGGCAGAACGTACGGCACCGTTTGCAAATGTCATACGGCTGGAGGCTTTATGCGTAATTTCAACACGTTCGCCAATATCGGCGAACATCGCGGTATGTTCGCCGACGATGTCACCCGCCCGCACGGTTGCGAAGCCAATGGTGCCCGGCACGCGTTCGCCGGTGTAACCTTCGCGGGTATAGACCGCGCAGTTTTTTAAATCTTTATCAAGTGCATGAGCAATCGCTTCGCCCATTGCCAGCGCCGTACCTGATGGTGCATCAACTTTGTAACGGTGGTGCGCTTCAACAATCTCAATGTCGGTATAGTTACCCATCACCTTCGCCGCTTTCTCCAGCAGCTTGAGCATGACGTTTACGCCCACACTAAAGTTCGCAGCAAAGACAATCGCAATTTCTTTTGATGCGTCCTGAATAGCCTGCTTACCTGCGTCGTCAAAACCGGTAGTACCGATGACCATTCCTTTGCCGTGCTGGCGGCAAAACGCCAGATGCGTCAGCGTTCCTTCCGGGCGGGTAAAGTCGATGAATACATCGAAGTCATCTTTAACCGCATCAAGGCTACTCTGAACGGTAACGCCCGTCTTTCCTGCACCCGCCAGCTCACCTGCGTCGGCACCAAGAAGTGAGGAACCTTCACGCTCCAGGGCCGCACCCAGCGCCACGCCATCCATCTGTAGTGCCGCCTGAATCAGTTGGCGGCCCATACGTCCACCCGCGCCCGCAATCGCGACACGGATCTGTGCATCATGCATAGTTATTCTCTTACGTTAAAATGATGTAAACCGTTTTCAGATTAACCAGCCTTCACGGAGGCTGCCAACTGAAAACACCAATAATTAGAATTTAACGTGAAACCGACTTAAATATCAGTAAAAGACATGATTTTGTCGTCACGATAAAGTAACGGGTAAAAAAAAGGCCAGCACAGGAGGTGCTGGCCTTTCATAAGAAAAAGGACTATTCGACTTCGCGGGCGTCGATACGCAGTTCTTTAGGGACTTCGAAAACGATGTTCTCTTCACGTCCTTCCAGCGGTATCGCTTCGCCACCGCCCAACGCCTGCAGACGGGAAATGACGTTCTGTACCAGAATATCGGGCGCAGACGCCCCAGCCGTCACGCCGACACAGGCCGCGTGTTTAACCCACTCTTCCTGAATATCTGATGCATCATCAATCAGGAAAGCCATTTTCCCCATACGCTGCGCAAGCTCGGCCAGGCGGTTGGAGTTAGAGGAGTTCTTCGAGCCAACAACCAGCACCACATCCGCCTGTTCAGCCAGTGCACGCACCGCTTCCTGACGATTAGTGGTCGCGTAGCAGATGTCATCTTTACGCGGCCCGACGATTTTCGGGAAACGCTGACGCAGGGCGTCAATCACGTCAGAGGTATCGTCCACGGAGAGCGTCGTCTGGGTCATAAACGACAGACGGGCTTCGTTTTTCACATTCAGCGTCAGGACATCTTCCGGTGACTCAACCAGATACATGCCCCCTTCCGGGTTGCTGTACTGGCCCATGGTGCCTTCAACTTCCGGATGACCCGCGTGGCCAATCAGAATCGACTCTTCACCACGACGGCTGGCACGCGCCACTTCCATATGCACCTTTGTCACTAAAGGACAGGTGGCATCAAACACCGTCAAATCGCGGCTTTTCGCTTCGTTACGCACTGCCTGAGAAACGCCATGCGCGGAGAAAATCAGGATCGCACCATCCGGCACTTCGCTAATCTGCTCGATAAAGATGGCACCGCGCTCGCGCAGGCTGTCGACCACATAGCGGTTATGCACTACTTCGTGACGCACATAAATCGGCGCGCCGTAGATCTCCAGCGCGTTTTCAACAATGCTGATAGCGCGGTCTACACCGGCGCAGAAGCCGCGCGGGTTAGCCAACAGGATCTGCATTTCAGGCCTCCAGTACTGGGTCAATCTCCAGCACTTCAATATCAAAATGGACGGTGCGCCCGGCAAGTGGATGGTTGAAGTCAACGGTGATGGAGTCGCCGTTGATTTCGCGGATCACGCCAGGCATTTCGCTGCCATCCATAGCGGTAAAGAGCATAATCGCCCCGATTTCCGGCTCGCCCGCATCCATAAACTCGCGGCGCGAGAAATACTGGATCAGATCCGGGCTTGGCACGCCAAATGCGGCATCCGGCTCCAGTGAAAACGCCTTTTTCTCCCCCTCTTTCAAACCGAGAAGCTGTTGTTCAAGACCTTCAGACAGGGAGGTATCGCCAAGACGAAACAGGGCTGGTTTGCCGTTATTGCGGGTGGATTCAGCGGTAGAGCCATCATCCAGTTTCAGCGTGAAGTGAACGAGAACCGCGCTGTTGCTCTGTACGGATTTAGACATGCAAATTGCTCGCTTGTTTTGCCCGGTGGCACTACACCACCGGGCGAGTGTGTTACGCCTGCTCTTTCGCGGCCGAGTTAGGCAAGAAGCCTTCCAGCACGATTAACGCCGCACCGATGCAAATTGCGCTATCGGCGAGGTTAAAGGTCGCGAAGTGCCAGTCGCCGACGTAGAAGTCGATCATATCGACCACAAAGCCGTGCCACAGGCGGTCAAACAGGTTGCCCAGTGCGCCGCCAATGATCAGTGCGTAGGCAATGTTATTCAGCTTTTGCGTTGCCTTCGAACGGTACATCAGCACCGCCAGCACCACGCAGATACCGATCGCGATACCCGCAAAGAACCAGCGCTGCCAGCCACCGCTGTCAGCAAGGAAACTAAACGCCGCACCGTAGTTGCGTGCATAGTGCAGGTTAAGCGACGGGAACAGTGAAACCGTCTCCCCCAGAGCAAAATTCTGGAGGATCAGGAACTTGCTGCCCAGATCAATAATCAGCACCACCACAACCAGCCACAGCCAGCGCAGTCCTGTTGAACAGAGAGTTTTACTCATCAGGCAAACTTACGTTTTTCGCCGTCTCCGGCGACGTTGCTTACACAGCGTCCGCAGATATCTGCGTGTTCCGCCACCTTGCCGACATCAGTGGTGTAGTGCCAGCAGCGCGGGCATTTCTCACCTTCGGCTTTGCTCAGCGCGACTTTCAGTCCTTTGAGCAGCTCGCTCTGCTGAGCATCAGCAGAAGCGTCGGCATAATCTGCAACTTTCGCACCGGAGGTCAACAGGACAAATCGCAATTCATCGCCCAGCGCCGTCAGTTTTGCCGCCAGCTCAGGTTCTGCGTACAGAGTCACTGTCGCTTCCAGAGAGCCACCGACTTTCTTATCCGCACGTGCCTGCTCGATAACCTTGTTCACTTCGCCACGCACTTTCAGCAGCTCGTCCCAGAAGGCATCGTTCATCGCTTCGGTGCTGGAGAGATCGAACAGACCTTCGTACCACTCGCCGGTGAAGACATACTTCTCACGGTCGCCTGGCAGGTAGCCCCAGATTTCATCTGCGGTGAAGGACATGATCGGCGCCATCCAGCGCACCAGCGCTTCTGCGATGTGGAACAGCGCGGTCTGGCAGCTACGACGCGCCACGCTGTCCGCTTTCGCGGTGTACTGGCGGTCTTTGATGATGTCGAGGTAGAACGAGCCCATCTCGATGGAGCAGAAGCGCATCAGGCGCTGCACCACTTCGTGGAAGTCGTAAGACTCATAGGCTTTCAGGATATCTTCCTGTGCCGCTTTCGCACAGCCTACCGCCCAGCGATCCAGAACCACCATCTCTTCCGGTTTCACCATGTCTTTCACTGGATCAAAACCGTTCAGGTTCGCCAGCAGGAAGCGCGCGGTGTTACGGATACGACGATAGCTGTCAGCAGCACGTTTCAGGATCTCATCAGACACCGCCATTTCGCCGGTGTAGTCGGTCGAAGCCACCCACAGACGCAGAATGTCTGCGCCCAGCTTATTCATCACGTCCTGCGGAGAAACGGTGTTACCGATAGACTTGGACATCTTACGGCCCTGGCCATCCACGGTGAAACCGTGGGTCAGTACCTGGCGGTAAGGGGCTTTGCCTTTCATAGCGGTAGAGATCATCAGAGATGACATGAACCAGCCACGGTGTTGGTCAGAACCTTCCAGATACATGTCGGCAGCGTGACCGGCAAATTCCGGGCGTACGTCAACGACTGAGGAGTGGGTAGACCCGGAGTCGAACCACACGTCCAGGGTATCCGGCACTTTCTCGTAGTTGTCTGCGTCAGCGCCCAGGATGTCGCGGGAATCGAGATCCCACCACGCCTGAATGCCGTCAACTTCGACGCGCTTCGCCACTTCTTCCATCAGTTCCAGGGTGTTCGGGTGCAGTTCCTGCGTCTCTTTATGCACGAACAGAGACATTGGCACGCCCCAGGTACGCTGGCGGGAGATACACCAGTCAGGGCGGTTAGCGACCATGGATTCGATACGCGCCTGGCCCCAGTCCGGGATCCACTGCACGCCTTTGATCTCTTTCAGAGACTGCGCGCGCAGGCCTTTCTGATCCATGCTCACGAACCACTGTGGGGTCGCACGGAAGATGATCGGCGACTTGTGACGCCAGCAGCATGGGTAGCTGTGCTGCATTTTTTCAACGTGCAGCAGCGCGCCGCTGGTGCGCAGCATATCGACGATGATGTCGTTCGCCTTAAAGACGTTGATACCGTCCAGCGCCGGGTAGGTGCCAGGCAGGTATGAGCCGTCCGGACCAACCGGGTTGGCGATTTCCAGGCCGTATTTCAGGCTGATGTTGTAGTCGTCAGGACCGTGACCACCGGCGGTATGCACCGCACCGGTACCCGCGTCCAGCGTGACGTGGTCGCCCAGGATCGCCGGAACATCGAAGTCCAGGAACGGGTGTTTGAAGCGCATCAGCTCCAGCGCGTCGCCTTTCACGGTGCCCAGCACGGTATAGTCGGCGATATTCGCGCGTTTCAGCACGCTTTCAACCAGGTCTTTCGCCAGGATAACCGCCTGACCGTCAATCTGCACCAGTGCGTATTCGAACTCACCTGACAGGGAGATCGCGCGGTTTGCAGGCAGCGTCCACGGCGTGGTGGTCCAGATAACCAGAGAGACCGGACCGTTAACGGACGACACGCCAAATTTAGCTTTCACCGCATCCTGATCTACCGCGTGGAACGCCACGTCGATAGACGGAGAGGTTTTGTCGTAATACTCAACTTCCGCTTCTGCCAGCGCAGAACGGCAGTCCACGCACCAGTGCACCGGCTTCGCGCCTTTGTGCAGGTGGCCGTTACCGATGATTTTGCCCAGCGCACGGATGATGTTGGCTTCAGTTTTGAAGTCCATGGTCAGGTATGGGTGTGACCAGTCACCCAGCACGCCCAGACGGATAAAGTCAGCACGCTGACCGTCAACCTGAGTGGCTGCATATTCGCGGCATTTCGCGCGGAACTCTGCGGCGGTGAACTTCTCACCTGGCTTGCCAAACTCTTGCTCAACTTTCAGCTCGATTGGCAGACCGTGGCAGTCCCAGCCCGGAACGTAAGGCGAGTCATATCCCGCGAGTCCTTTGGACTTCACGATAATGTCTTTCAGAATCTTGTTTACAGAGTGACCAATATGAATGCTGCCATTCGCATATGGAGGGCCATCATGCAGAATGAAGGTTTTTTTGCCTTTTTTGGCTGCACGAATGATGCCGTACAGGTCATCATCAGTCCAACGCGCCAGCATTCCCGGTTCACGCTTGGCGAGATCGCCGCGCATCGGGAACCCTGTTTCCGGCAAATTCAGGGTTGATTTATAGTCACTCATCAGATTCTCGGTTCCGTATTTATCACGTAGGCATTTAAGCCGGGTTCAAAGCCCAAAAAACTCGCGGGCCGTCAATTCATCTCGCGCAATCTGCGCTTTTAGTTCATCCAGCGAAGCAAATCGCTGCTCGTTGCGTATTTTTTTACGCAGTATCACATCTATATGGCGACCATAAAGGTCCATTACAACATCCAGCAGGTGCACTTCTAACTGTTGACGCACACCCGCGACAGTTGGACGCGTGCCAATGTTAGCGACGCCGTAAAACGGCTTATCGCCCAGTCCAGCCACTTCCACCGCATAGACCCCTTTAACCGGGGAAACCTGACGACGCAGCGGTATATTCGCCGTCGGGAAACCAATAGTGCGGCCGAGCGCATCGCCATGAACGACGCGACCTGAGATGGTGAACGGATGTCCCAGCAGGGTTTCTGCCGTATCCAGTTCATCATCTGCCAGTGCCTGGCGTACCGCCGTGCTGCTGACGCGAATGCCACCTTCACAGAAGGTCATCGCGCTCGTGACGTCAAAACCGTACTCCAGACCAGCCTTCTGTAATAGCAAGAAATCGCCCTGACGACCAGCGCCAAAGCGGAAATCATCCCCCACAGCAAGAAACTGCACGCCAAGACGCTCAACCAGCAGGTCACTGACGAAACTTTGTGCTGTCAGTGCGGCAAAGCGACGATCGAAACGTACACACAATACGTAGTCCACACCGGACTCTGCCAGGTAGCGCAACTTCTCGCGCAGGCGAGTGAGACGGGCGGGAGATTTATCGCCCGCGAACAGCTCCAGCGGCTGCGGTTCGAAAATCATCACTACGACAGGTAGGCCACGGGCCTCCCCTTCTTTACGCAATCCCTGCAACAGCGCCTGATGACCACGATGCACGCCGTCGAAATTACCAATGGTCAGCACGCACCCGTGCGGTGCTCTGCTGAGATTATGTATGCCGCGTATCAGCTTCATGTCTGGCTCAAAACAGTGAAAATCGCCAAAGTATACCTTGTACGGCGGTTAAGGTTAACCGGCGATTGTTCGCGCAAAACAGAAAGCCGTAATGATTTCATCAGGCTGACCTTTCGCAGCGAAAAAATCTGCTCGTGAACTGCGATTTTTATACCGAAAGGCTGTATTCAGGGAACACAAGCTGGTAGAATCCTGCGCCATCACTACGTAACGTAGCGTCGCTAATTAACGGCGCTTATTTGCACAAATCCATTGACAAAAGAAGGCAAAGAGGGCATATTCCTCGGCCTTTGAATTGTCCACATAGATCATATTTGGGAGTTGGACTTGGCTAATATCAAATCAGCTAAGAAACGTGCCGTTCAGTCTGAAAAGGCTCGTAAGCACAACGCAAGCCGTCGCTCTATGATGCGTACTTTCATCAAGAAAGTATACGCAGCAATCGAAGCAGGCGACAAAGCTGCAGCGCAGAACGCATTTAACGAAATGCAACCAATCGTGGATCGTCAGGCTGCTAAAGGTCTGATCCACAAAAACAAAGCAGCGCGTCATAAAGCAAACCTGACCGCGCAGATCAACAAACTGGCTTAATCTCTACTTGTTGTTGCTTGTTTAAAGAACCCGCTTAACGCGGGTTTTTTTATGCCTTCAGATTGCCGGTGGCGTAAACAGCGCCGCGTAGTCGCGGTTACAGATTCGCTGTACCGCCGGGTGCTGAATCATCCTTTCAGCAAATATGGCATGATACTCCTCCATCACGTTATCCACTCTGCCTATCTCCGTAATCTTGTCGTCCGAATAGAGATCGTGCGCGTACAGCGTCGGCGCAACGAAGATCGCATTGTGGGCTTCGCCAAAGGCTTTCATCAGAGCCGCATCATCGAACTCACCGAGGATTTCTACCTTTAGCCCCTGCGAGTTAAACCAGTTCAGCAGCTTGCGCCCGAGCATTGAGCGCCTTCCCGGCACCAGCAGGCGGCGCTCTTCAAGGCACGCGGGGAACGGTTTTTCCGGCGGCGGGTTAATGCACCAGAAGCTGACGCCGCATTCGCCAATTTTCACTGAGAACAGCCCTTCCTGCTGGGTAGAGTCGATTGGGCAATCCGAGATAATCATGTCCAGCTTATGCTGGCTTAACTGCTCCAGCAGCATCTCGTGAGTAGATTCAAAGCAGCGCAGGTGGATTTGCTCATCTTCAACCACAGCCGCATCCAGCACGCCGCTCACCAGCCGTTTTGACAGCGCATCGGCCACACCGACATCAAAGAGCAGGTTAGACTCTTTGCGGTAGTTAACGATATCCAGCATCTCCTGGCTCAGGGTAAACATTTTGTCTGCGTAACGGAACACCAGCTCGCCCAGTTCGCTGGGCTCAATCCCACGGCCCTTACGCTTGAACAGCTTGCCCTGCAGTCGTTCTTCCAGCGCCTTGATTTGCCCGGTGATGGTTTGTGGTGTCAGGTAGAGCGCCTCTGCGGCCCCCACGACCGAGCCCTGCTTGTAGACGTGCCAGAAGTAGTAAAGATGGTTGTAATTCAAATGAGACATTGCGTTTTCGCTCCCTGATAGTGTGTCGGGAGAAGGCTCCCCTCCTCCCGGTTTTCCGTTATGCCTGGACGGCCTGTCCGGACAACTTCACCTTCAACAAGGTATAACCGATCACTGCGGCCAGCAATGACCCGATAAGAATGCCCAGTTTAGCCCAGACGATAAGCTCCGGCGCATGCGTACCAAATGCCAGCGTCGAGATAAAAATCGACATCGTAAACCCGATTCCGCACAGCACACCTACGGCCATTATCTGCTTAAACGTGGTGCCGTGTGGCAATGATGCCATCTTCAGCTTCAGCGCCAGCCAGCAGAAGAGGCTAATCCCCAGCGGCTTACCGATAAACAGCCCGGCAATAATGCCCAGAGGCAGCACGGACGTCAGCCCGTCAAGCGTCACACCGCCCAGGGAAACACCCGCGTTGGCAAATGCGAACAGTGGCAGGATCATAAAGGCTACCCACGGGTGCAGCACATGTTCCAGCTGTTTGGCTGGCGACTTGCCGTCCTGCGGCTTAAGCGGCACGAAGAAGCCGACGATCACACCTGCCAGCGTGGCGTGCACGCCCGATTTCAGCACTGCCGTCCACAGCACCATCCCCACGAGGATGTAGATGCCGATGCGACGCACATTGAAAATGTTCAGCAGCGCCAGCACTGCAATTGCCCCAGCCGCCACGCTCAGCGACAGGATCGACAGCTCGCTGGTATAGAACAGCGCGATAATCACAATAGCGCCCAAATCATCAATAATTGCCAGCGCCATCAGGAAGATCTTCAGTGCCACCGGCACACGACTTCCCAACAAGGCCAGCACCCCGAGCGCAAACGCGATATCCGTTGCCGCCGGGATCGCCCAGCCATGACGCGCAAGGGGGTCCTGCCAGGTAAATGCCAGGAAGAGCAACGCCGGAACCACCATCCCACCGATGGCGGCAATTACCGGAAACGCTGCACGCTGGCGGCTGGCAAGTGAACCCAGCACCAGCTCGCGTTTAACTTCAAGCCCCACCAGGAGGAAGAACACAGCCATCAGTGCATCGTTGATCCACAGCAACATGTTCTTGTTAATTTCCAGCGCCCCGACCTTCAGCTCGACGGGCGTTTCCAGAAATGCGTGGTATAGATCGCGGGTAACCCCCAGGTTAGCCAGCACCATCGCAGCCGCAGCGGCAATAATCAGGATCACGCCACCGGACGCTTCACTGCTAAAGAAACGGTGTAGTAATTTCACTTTAACTCTCTCTTTTACAACAATACCTCGATAAAACCATAATACCAAGCCACATAGCTCGGCAAAAACAGATTAATATTGAGTATAGATTCAGTTTTACCGAACTATCCTTACAAAAAGAAAAAGCCCGGAATTGCTTCCAGGCTTTTGCAGATGAAGGCCAGCTAACGAATTAGCGGGTCAAATCATCGAAGAATTTTTTGACGCCATCGAAGAAGCTTTTGGAACGCGGGCTGTTCTTCTCACCCGTCGGGCCGCCAAAGCTCTCCTGAAGCTCTTTCAGCAATTGTTTCTGCTTGTCGTTCAGGCCAACCGGCGTTTCCACGACGACGCGGCACAGCAGGTCGCCCTGAGCACCGCCACGAACGGATTTAACGCCTTTCCCGCGCATGCGGAACAGCTTACCGGTCTGGGTTTCACCTGGGATCTTCAGATTGACGCGACCATCCAGCGTCGGGACTTCGATTTCACCACCGAGTGCCGCCATCGCGAAGTTGATCGGCACTTCACAATACAGGTTGTTACCTTCACGCTCGAAGATGGCGTGCTGTTTAACCTGCACCTGAACATACAGATCGCCTGCCGGTGCGCCGTGTTCCCCAGCTTCACCTTCACCCGCCAGACGGATGCGGTCGCCCGTATCGACGCCAGCCGGAATTTTAACGGACAGGGTCTTGGTTTTCTCAACGCGACCGTGGCCGTGGCATTTGGTGCACGGATCTTTAATCAGCGTACCGCGACCGTGACAGTGAGGACAGGCCTGCTGTACCGCGAAGAAGCCCTGTCGCATCTGTACCTGGCCTGAACCGTGACAGGTTGGACAGGTCTGCGGTTGGGTCCCCGCTTTTGCACCACTGCCGTGGCAAACGTCACATTCTTCCAGCGTCGGGATACGGATCTCTTTGGTGACACCGCGAACGGCCTCTTCCAGCGTCAGTTCCATGTTGTAGCGCAGGTCCGCGCCGCGCGTTGCGCGCTGACGACCACGGCCACCGCCGAAGATGTCGCCGAATACATCACCAAAGATATCGCTGAAGTCAGCACCGCCGCCAAAGCCGCCGCCACCGAATCCACCGCCGCCCATGCCGCCCTGTTCAAAGGCTGCGTGACCATACTGGTCATAGGCTGCACGTTTTTGTGCATCGGTCAGGACTTCGTAGGCTTCTTTGATCTCTTTAAATTTGGCTTCAGCCTCTTTGTCACCCTGGTTACGGTCCGGGTGGAATTTCATGGCCAGGCGCTTATACGCCTTTTTGATTTCACGCTCTTCCGCAGTTTTCGGAACGCCTAAAATCTCGTAATAGTCTTGCTTTGCCATTGTTTTTTTTAAGCCCCTTAACATGCGAGCACGGGCGTGGAGAGTTCTCCTACGCCCGTGCCGATTAATTACCCTGCATCAGGGCGATTATTTTTTGTCTTTAACTTCTTCGAACTCAGCGTCAACAACATCGTCGTCTTTCGCGTTGTTCTGGGAAGCGTCAGCGCCTGCCTGCTGTTGAGCGTGCTGCTGCTGAGCGATTTCCATCAGCTTCTGGGAAGCCTGTGCAAGTTCCTGCATCTTCGCTTCGATGTCCGCTTTATCTTCACCTTTCAGTGAAGTTTCCAGCGCACTCAGTGCAGCCTCGATAGCAGTTTTGTCTTCCGCTGGCAGTTTATCGCCTGCTTCTTCAACCTGCTTACGGGTGCTGTGCAGCAGATGGTCACCCTGGTTACGGGTCTGAACCAGCTCTTCGAACTTACGGTCGGACTCAGCGTTAGCTTCTGCATCGCGAACCATTTTCTCGATTTCAGCTTCGTTCAGGCCAGAAGATGCCTTGATGGTGATCTTCTGCTCTTTACCGCTGTTTTTGTCTTTCGCAGACACGTGCAGGATACCGTCAGCATCGATGTCGAAGGTGACTTCGATCTGTGGCATGCCGCGCGGTGCCGGGTTAATACCGTCCAGGTTGAACTGACCCAGAGATTTGTTATCCGCCGCACGTTTACGCTCACCCTGAATCACATGGATGGTTACCGCAGACTGGTTGTCTTCAGCGGTAGAGAACACCTGGCTGTGTTTCGTCGGGATGGTGGTGTTTTTGTTGATGAGCGCAGTCATCACACCACCCATGGTTTCGATACCCAGAGACAGCGGGGTAACGTCCAGCAGCAGTACGTCTTTCACTTCACCAGTCAGTACACCACCCTGAACCGCTGCACCGATAGCAACAGCTTCGTCCGGGTTCACGTCTTTACGTGGCTCTTTACCAAAGAACTCAGCCACTTTCTTCTGAACCATTGGCATACGTGTCTGACCACCCACCAGGATAACGTCCTGGATATCAGATACAGACAGGCCAGCGTCCTGCAGAGCAACTTTCAGTGGCTCAATGGAACGGTTCACCAGGTCTTCTACCAGGCTTTCCAGTTTCGCACGGGTCACTTTGATGTTCATGTGTTTAGGACCGGTCGCGTCTGCAGTGATGTACGGCAGGTTCACGTCGGTCTGCTGAGCGGAAGACAGTTCAATCTTCGCTTTCTCAGCGGCTTCTTTCAGGCGCTGCATGGCCAGCGGGTCGTTACGCAGGTCAATGCCCTGATCTTTCTTGAACTCGTCAACGAGGTAGTTGATCAGACGGGTATCGAAGTCTTCACCACCCAGGTGGGTATCACCGTTGGTTGCCAGAACTTCGAAGGTTTTTTCGCCGTCAACTTCGTCGATTTCGATAATAGAGATATCGAAGGTACCACCACCCAGGTCGTAAACCGCGATAGTGCGGTTGCCAACTTCTTTATCCAGACCGTAAGCCAGTGCAGCCGCGGTTGGTTCGTTGATGATACGTTTTACTTCCAGACCTGCGATACGGCCAGCATCTTTGGTTGCCTGACGCTGAGCATCGTTGAAGTATGCAGGAACGGTGATAACAGCTTCAGTTACCGGCTCACCCAGGTAATCTTCGGCGGTTTTCTTCATTTTTTTCAGCACTTCAGCAGAGATCTGCGGCGGTGCAGTTTTGGTGCCTTTCACATCAAGCCATGCATCGCCGTTATCTGCTGCGATGATTTTGTAAGGCATGATAGAAACGTCACGCTGAACTTCTTCGTCCTGGAAGCGGCGACCGATCAGGCGTTTAATCGCAAACAGGGTGTTTTGCGGGTTTGTCACTGCCTGACGTTTAGCCGGCTGACCAACCAGAGTTTCACCATCCTGGGTATAAGCAATGATAGAAGGCGTGGTGCGATCGCCCTCGGCGTTCTCCAGCACGCGTGCAGTAGTGCCATCCATAATCGCTACACAAGAGTTGGTAGTACCCAGGTCGATACCAATAATTTTACCCATCTAAACGTCTCCACTAAAAATTCAGTCAACATGTGGTTGTGTACCTGTAATAAGGGCAGAACGTGCTTTTTCAACTGCCCAGATTTGATTTTTTTCAGGTCCACACACTGCGGTTGACTACAAGATGGGGTCGCCACAGCATCCATCAAGGGGGAAGGATAAAAAAAATTTTAATTTCACCCTGATGAGATCATAGACGCCATCGATTGCGCCCATTATGATGCCGCGCCCCGTCAGGGAGTATTGACGCGGGATTCACCATTTCACCATATTAATGATGATTTTTTTGAGGACTTATGGGCAACACTAAGTTGGCTAATCCGGCTCCGCTGGGCCTGATGGGTTTTGGCATGACCACTATCCTGCTGAACCTGCACAATATCGGGATGTTCCCGATGGATGGCATCATCCTGGCGATGGGCATTTTTTACGGTGGCATCGCGCAAATTTTCGCGGGCCTGCTGGAATATAAGAAAGGTAATACCTTCGGCTTAACCGCCTTCACCTCTTACGGCTCGTTCTGGCTGACCCTGGTTGCCATTCTGCTGATGCCTAAAATGGGTCTGGCAGATGCGGCAAACGCCCACTTCCTGGGCGTTTACCTGGGTCTGTGGGGTGTCTTCACCCTGTTCATGTTCTTCGGCACCCTGAAAGGTAACCGCGCGCTGCAGTTCGTCTTCCTGAGCCTGACCGTACTGTTCGCTCTGCTGGCGATCGGTCACCTGGTGGATAACGAAGGCATCGTTCACGTTGCCGGCTGGATTGGTCTGGTATGTGGCGCGAGCGCTATCTACCTGGCAATGGGCGAAGTGCTGAACGAGCAGTTTGACCGCACCATTCTACCGATTGGTGAAAAACACTGATCCCTCTGTCGTGCCTGCCTCGCGGGCACGACACTCCCACCCTTTGCGAAGCCAGACCCCTAACACCAGCCCCATCAGCGAGAGCGCGAGAACGTACCAGGCTGGAGCCATCGGCGATATCCCCATCAGCATGGTGACGGCAATCGGTGTCAGACCACCAAAAATGGCATACGACACGTTGTAAGAGAAAGAGATACCGGTGAAACGAACCTCTGGCGGGAACGCACGCACCATCACATACGGCACCGCCCCCACAACACCGACGCACAGCCCGACTACGCCGTACAGCAGGAACAGTTGCTCCGGGTGGCTGCCCGCCAGATGGTAGAACGCCCAGCTTGATGCTGCCAGCAGCAGACTGCCGACGATAAAGGTCCGGCTCGCGCCAAAACGATCAACAGCAAGGCCAGCCGCCAGACAGCCAAAACAGAGCATAATGGTCGCAATACTGTTTGCCTGCAGGGTGACTGCTGGGGCGAAACCGTACTGTTTTTGCAGCCAGACCGGCGACATCAGGATCACGACGACGATACCCGCCGACAGCAGCCAGGTCAGCAGCATCGACACCACCACCGCACTTCTGTGACGGACCACCACCGCCTTCACCGGTAACTCCTGCGCCAGTGCCTTGCGCTGCTGCATCTCAAGGAAGATCGGCGTCTCCTGTAGCCAGCGGCGCAAGTACATCGCCACCAGACCAAAGGCCCCGCCCAGCAGGAACGGAAGACGCCAGCCCCAGTCGTGCACGGCCTGTTGCGTCATATGGGTATTCACGAGAGTTGCAACGACCGAGCCCAGCAGAATGCCGATGGTCAGGCCCGCCGTTAAGGTTCCACAGGCGATACCAATGCGACGCGCCGGAACATGCTCCGCCACAAACACCCACGCGCCAGGTACTTCACCGCCAATTGCGGCCCCCTGAAGAACGCGCATAAGCAACAGCAATAGCGGGGCAACAAGGCCCATTGAGGCATAGGTAGGCAGCAGGCCTATGGCAAGCGTAGGTACAGCCATCAGCAAAATACTGAGGGTAAACATCTTCTTACGCCCAACCAGATCGCCAAAGTGCGCCATAACAATGCCACCCAACGGACGAGCCAGATACCCTGCGGCAAAAATGCCGAAGGTTTGTACCTGGCGCAGCCATTCCGGGATATCTGCCGGGAAGAAGAGCTCCCCCACCACGGCGGCGAAGAAGACGAAGATGATGAAGTCGTAAAACTCCAGCGCGCCTCCCAGAGCAGCGAGCGTGAGGGTTTTGTAGTCCTGTCGATTCAGAGGTCGGGTGTTATGTGACATAGCGAACCATTATGCGTGTGTTGTGGATTTATTTTTACAGCAAACGTAAAGAAAAAATTACTATACCGTAAAACCTTTACCACGCCATCGCCGCTTCAGCTAATGTCACATAATCATTATTTTCAGGATATTGTCTCGCGGCGCGCGCTTTTAGGCCGAAAAGCTGCTACGACTTTCTCATCGGTTTCCACATACGGACCGTCCAGCAGCTGTATACAATACGGTACACTTGCAAAGATCCCGTGTACGATCACGCTGCCATCGTCGGATTTAAGCCCTTCCAGCGTCTCTTTGATCGACTTCGGCTGGCCCGGCAGGTTCAGGATCAACGCCTGTTTGCGGATCACGCCCACCTGGCGAGAGAGGATGGCGGTTGGAACAAAGTGTAGGCTGATCTGGCGCATTTGCTCACCGAAGCCCGGCATTTCACGGTCGGCGACTGCCAGCGTCGCATCTGGCGTGACATCGCGACGTGCAGGCCCGGTTCCACCCGTGGTCAACACCAGATGGCAGCTCATCTCATCCACCAGCTCGCACAGCGTCTGCTCAATGATCGGCTGTTCGTCTGGGATCAGGCGGGTCTGGATTTCAAAAGGGGTAGTCAGCGCGCTGCCCAGCCACTCTTCCAGAGCCGGGATGCCTTTATCCTGGTAAACACCGCTGGAGGCGCGGTCAGAAATCGACACTAAGCCGATGCGTAAGGTATTCATAGCCATTCCATCTAAAAAGTACTGATTAAAGGGAATGATACACGCAGAGAGGAAATTCAGACAGGGTACGAAAGAAGTCGCGTGACCGGGAACCCGGTCACGCAGAAATGATTACAGCAGGTCGCCGATCATTTTTTCCAGTTTGCCCTGGTCAACAGCAAACTTACGGATACCGTCCGCCAGTTTGTCTACTGCCATTGGATCCTGGTTGTGCTGCCACAGGAACTCGGATTCAGTGATGCGTTCTGGGCGCGCTTTCACTTCACCGGTGTAAGACAGCTTACGCTCGATCGCGCCTTCGCTTTCTGCCAGCTCTTTCAGCAGTGCAGGGGCGATGGTCAGGCGGTCACAGCCAGCCAGCTCGATGATTTCACCGACGTTACGGAAGCTTGCGCCCATAACAACAGTCTCATAACCGTGCTGTTTGTAGTATTCGTAGATTTCAGTAACGGAAACCACGCCTGGATCTTCAGCAGGTGCGTACTCTTTCTTATCGGTGTTGGCTTTGTACCAGTCCAGAATACGGCCTACGAACGGAGAAATCAGGTAGACACCGGCTTCTGCACATGCACGCGCCTGCGCGAAGGAGAACAGCAGAGTCAGGTTACAGTTGATGCCGTCTTTTTCCAGCTGCTCAGCCGCGCGAATGCCCTGCCAGGTAGAGGCCAGTTTGATCAGGATGCGGTCGTTGCTGATACCCGCATCGTTGTACATTTTGATCAGGCGTTTTGCTTTGGCGATTGACGCTTCGGTGTCGTAGGAGAGGCGTGCATCCACTTCGGTAGAGATGCGGCCAGGAACCAGTTTCAGGATTTCCAGACCGATGTTCACTGCCAGTTTGTCAGTGGCATCAACGATCTGCTGCGCGCGGTCATTGCTCTGCGCTTTCGCCCAGGTCACAGCGTCGTCAATCAGTTTGCGATACTCAGGGATCTGTGCAGCGTTCAGGATCAGAGAAGGGTTAGTTGTGGCATCCTGCGGCTGGTACAACTTCATTGCCGCGATATCTCCGGTGTCAGCTACGACAGTGGTGAACTGACGAAGGGAGGTCAATTTATCCGTCATGATAGTGTTTCTCTTTTAACGTGCCCTGGATAATTCACGCTACCGACAGCATGCCTGCAGCGGAAAAATGACAGGTTTACTTGTTAGGGGGATGTAACCGGTCTGCCCAGATGATAACACGAGTGAGAGGTAGCGCAACCGCAGACAGTGCGCTTAGACAGAGTATGATAAACTCAGAATATTAACAGGCTGCTAAGTAACAGCATGCTCAATCAGTGGTAGCGCTTACATATTCATATTGGCATCAACAAGAGGGACGTTAATGCCTGATTTCCTTTTCTTTATCAACGAAATCCTCTGGGGTTCGATAATGATATATCTGCTATTAGGGACAGGTATATGGTTCACACTGCACAGTGGTTTTATCCAGTTTAGATATATACGCAAGTTTGGCAGAAGTCTGAAAAACAGCATTACGCCGCAGCCAGGCGGACTCACCTCGTTTCAGGCGCTTTGTACCAGTCTCGCCGCACGCGTCGGTAGCGGTAACCTGGCGGGTGTAGCGCTGGCCATCAGTGCCGGTGGTCCTGGCGCCGTCTTCTGGATGTGGGTCACCGCGATCGTTGGCATGGCCACCTCGTTTGCCGAATGCTCTCTCGCACAGCTGTACAAGGAGAAGGACAAACACGGTCAGTTTCGCGGCGGTCCGGCCTGGTATATGGCGCGTGGGTTAGGGATGCGCTGGATGGGCGTTCTGTTCTCGCTTTTTTTACTGCTCGCTTATGGCCTTATTTTTAATACGGTTCAGGCTAATTCTGTCGCCAATGCTCTGCGCTATGCCTTCGCCTGCCCGGAGTGGATCACAGGCATCGTTTTATCCCTCTTCGTTCTGTTCACCATTTCTGCTGGTCTCAAAGGCATCGCCCGCCTGATGCAGTGGATGGTTCCCGTGATGGCGCTGCTCTGGGTTGGCGCGAGCCTGTTTGTCGCCGCACTGCATGCCGACCAGGTTCCAGGAATCATTACCACTATCTTCAAAAGCGCTTTTGGCTGGCGTGAGGCGGCATCAGGTGCGCTGGGCTACACCTTCAGCCAGGCGCTGATGGCGGGTTTTCAGCGAGGAATGTTTTCCAATGAAGCGGGTATGGGGTCAACCCCCAACGCGGCGGCAGCCGCCTCTTCCTGGCCGCCACACCCTGCCGCACAAGGCATTGTGCAAATGATTGGCGTCTTTACCGATACCATTATTATCTGCTCCGCCAGCGCCATGATTTTGCTACTGGCAGGCCCCGTACCGCATTCGTCGGGAAACGCCGGGATACAGCTTCTTCAGCAGGCTCTGGTGAACCTTACTGGCAGCTGGGGGGCCGGTTTTGTCGCGATCATACTGATATTGTTCGCCTTCAGCTCAATTGTGGTGAATTACCTTTACGCCGAAAATAACCTTATCTTCCTGAAACTCGACTCCCGCGCCGCAATCAGTGCGTTGCGCCTGGGAGTGATACTGATGGTCATTGCAGGATCCCTGCTCAGCATGCCGTTGGTCTGGCAACTGGCTGACGTCATCATGGCACTGATGGCCATCACCAACCTTACGGCGATCCTGCTGCTCTCCCCCATTGTTAGCCTGATTGCCCGGGACTATCTTCGTCAACGCAAACTGGGTGTTCCACCGGTATTTGATCCCACACGCTATCCTGAAGTTGACGCGCAACTGGCCCCCGGCACATGGGATGATTTGCCCCGGCGATAACAGCTATCGATCAATTCAGGGCGATTTTTTGCTAAAGTCGCTCTAAATTTCCTGCAAGGACTGGATATGCTGATTCTTATTTCACCTGCAAAAACGCTCGACTACCAGAGCCCGCTCGCCACCGAGCGCTATACGCAACCTGAACTGCTGGACTATTCGCAACAGCTGATCCGCGAAGCGCGTAAACTCTCTGCACCACAAATCGCCTCGCTGATGAGCATCAGCGATAAGCTCGCAGATCTTAACGCCACCCGCTTCCACGAGTGGCACCCGGATTTCACGCCAGCCAACGCTCGCCAGGCGCTGCTGGCGTTTAAAGGTGATGTGTATACCGGCCTGCAGGCGGAAGAGTTCAGCGAAGCCGATTTCGATTTTGCCCAGCAGCACCTGCGCATGCTCTCAGGCCTGTACGGCGTTCTGCGTCCGCTGGATTTGATGCAACCTTACCGTCTTGAGATGGGTATCCGATTAGAGAATGCAAAAGGCAAAGATCTGTACCATTTCTGGGGTGACATCATCACCGACAAGTTAAACGCAGCGCTACATGCCCAGGGCGATAACGTGGTGATTAACCTGGCCTCTGACGAATACTACAAGTCCGTAAAGCCAAAGAAACTGGATGCGGAAATCATCAAGCCGGTCTTCCTTGATGAGAAAAACGGTAAGTTCAAAGTGATCAGTTTCTACGCCAAAAAAGCGCGTGGTCTGATGAGCCGCTACATCATTCAGAACCGACTGACGAAGCCGGAGCAGTTGACAGGATTTAACAGCGAAGGGTATTTCTTTGACGAAGCGTCGTCAGGGAAAAGTGAACTGGTGTTTAAGCGCCACGAGCAGTAAAACAAAACCCCGCCAGCTGGCGGGGTTTGCATTAATGGTGCTTCCAGTCCGGACCTGGACGATGATCGTCGTGACGGTGGTCTGGATGGTCGTCACGATCGTGATGTTCGTCATGAGGACGCCAGTGATTATCGCGCCAGTCATAATGGGCCTTCCACCAGTCATGGTCACGCCAGCGACCGCCATCCCAGTAGTGTCCGTGGTTATCCTGGTCACCAATCTGCAGTTTTACCGCAGGCACGAGTGTGATTTCAGATGCCTGTACCGCCATAGGAGCGACCAGCATCAGTGAAAGTGCGATGAGGACAGGTTTCAACGTAGACATAGGTGACTCCTTATTCTTCTTGCCCAACGTGGGCCGATGTAAGGAGGTTACGTGAGAGGAACCGGGGTTGTTATTCTCTGCAATCCTAATCTCTAAGTGACCGCATTTATTGGGAATTTCTGCATTTTCCCTTCTTTTTTTCTCCTTAATTTCTCCATAAAAAAGCCGGGGGGCGCCGTCGCCTTACCCGGCCTCGGTACAGTGCTGCTGTTGCCGGGTGACGCTGCGCTTACCCGGCCTACGTTCTGAGCCGTTGTAGGTCGGGTAAGGCGTAGCCGTCACCCGACAAAAATCACGCTCGAGCCATCATCAACTTACGCAGCGCGGCAAAATCCGCAGGTAGTTCATGAGACAGCAGCGGCAGGTCGGCACGTTCGGCCAGCTCTTTCGGCAGCGGCAGCGTTTCACCCAGAATCTCTTCCACGCTCTCTTTGAATTTTGCCGGATGCGCCGTCCCCAGGAACAGGCCATATTCACCTGGATTAAGCTGATCGCGCAAAGCACGGTAAGCAATTGCGGCGTGCGGTTCAGAGGTGTACCCCACCGCTTTCAGCTCACGCATGGTCTCTTTGGTGGTTTCATCCGTCACCGCTGCATAACCCAGATCGCCCAGACGCCAGATTTTGCGGCGGAACAGTTCTTCCACTCGCGGCCAGTTATTCGGCTGCGACACATCCATCGCATTGGAGAGCGTTGCCTTCGTCGCATTCGGCGCCCATTTGCCGTCTTTCAGGAAACGCGGCACGGTGTCGTTAGCGTTGGTGGCAGCGATAAAGCGTTTCACCGGCAGACCCAGGGATTTTGCCAGCAGGCCAGCCGTCAGGTCACCAAAGTTACCGCTTGGCACAGAGACAACAAGCTGATTACGCGCTTCCTGCGGGAGCTGTGCAACCGCTTCGAAATAGTAGCAAATCTGCGCCAGCAGACGGCTGATGTTGATGGAGTTCGCCGAGTTCAGACCCAGCGCCGCCTTCAGTTCTTCATCATCGAAGGCCTGTTTGACCAGTGCCTGGCAGGCGTCGAAATCACCGTCGATAGCCACGGTCTCAATGTTGCCGCCGAGGGTACAGAACAGTTTTTCCTGCAGAGGGCTGATTTTGCCTTTCGGGTAGAGGATCACCACACGAACGTTTTTCAGGCCGTAGAACGCATGCGCAACCGCCGCACCGGTATCACCGGAGGTAGCCGTCAGGATGGTTACCGGTTTGTCGCCGCTGATGTGGGTCAGCATCTGAGCCATAAAGCGGCCACCGAAATCTTTGAACGCCAGAGTCGGGCCGTGGAACAGTTCCAGACAGCCAACGTCAGGCTCCACCTGCTGAACCGGAGCCGGGAAAGCGAACGCCGACCGCACGCGTTCTTCCAGCAGATCCTGCGGGATTTCGTCGCCGATAAACGCAGACAGAATTTTGGTACTGCGGGTGACAAAATCCAGCTTCAGCAGTTCATCAATCTCGGTCAGCTGAAATTCCGGCAGGTCATGGGGGAAGAATAACCCCTGATTTTTGCCCAGTCCCTGAGTCACCGCCTGCGCGAAGCTGACCTGCTCGTTATGATCTTTAAGATTGTAGAGTTTCATTCGTTATCCCAGTACTCGTGCGCCAGCCGTGTCCAGACGGCAAATATGAACAAAGCCTTCCTGATTTTGCAGGTAGTGTTTAGAGAGCCAGTCCGCTACGCGTTGCGCAGTGTCTGGTTTATCGCATAAGGCGAACAGCGTCGGGCCGGAGCCGGAGATGCCGCATGCCTGCGCGCCAATATCCAAAGATGCCTGTCGCGCCTCGTTAAAACCAGGCAGCAGTTTGGTGCGGTATGGCTCGGCAATAACATCTTTCATCAATTTCGCCGCCAGCTGCGGCTGACGGGTATAGCAGGCGTGAATAAAGCCGGCCAGATGACGTCCGTGGGCGATACAGTCCTGGCGACGATACTGCGCAGGCAGGATCGCACGCGCTTCAGCGGTGGAAACCTTAATACCCGGATAGGCCAGCACCCACAGCCACTCATCAAACCCTGGCACCTGCTGGCTGATGATGCCATTTTCTTCGATCATCAGTTGCATGCCGCCAAGGAAGCACGGCGCGACGTTGTCATAATGAATGCTGCCAGAGATCCGCCCTTCCAGCTCGCCCATTAACCCCAGCAGGCGGTTATTGTTGAGCGGTTTGCCGCAGTGTTCATTCATGGCCACCAGCGCAGCGACCACCGAGCAGGCGCTGGAGCCCAGCCCTGAGCCAATCGGCATACTTTTTTCCAGCGTCATGGTGACCGGCACATTTTTGCCAATCTCCTGACAGAAGCGCTCCCAGCACTGATAGACGATATTCTCGCGCGGGTCCGACGGCAGTTTGCTGGCAAAGCGGCCCACGTTATTCAGGCTGAAGCTATTTGCCGCTTCAACCGTGACCGTATCGCCCAGCAGAGAACCATCAACCGGCGTGACCGCCGCACCCAGCACATCAAATCCGACGCTCATATTGGCGCTGGAAGCCGGGGCATAAACTTTGACCATGTTAAACTCCTAACTTCCATGACAGGGTACGCAGCAGATCGGCAAACACACCCGCCGCTGTAACATCGTTCCCTGCGCCATAACCGCGAAGCACCAGCGGCAATGGCTGATAATAGTGGCTGTAAAACGCAAGGGCGTTTTCGCCGTTTTTGACTTTGTACAGCGGGTCGTTGCCATCCACTTCGGCAATCTTCACCCGGCACACACCATCTTCTTCAATATTGCCAACATAGCGCAATACCTTACCTTCATCACGGGCTTTCGCAACGCGTGCGGCAAACGCATCGTCAAGCTGCGGCAAATTAGCCATAAAGGCACCGACATCACCGGAGCTATCAAATTCTGCGGGCAGGACCGGTTCAATCACGATATCGGACAGCTCCAGCTCACGACCTGTTTCACGCGCCAGGATCAGCAGCTTACGCGCCACATCCATCCCGGAGAGATCGTCACGCGGATCCGGCTCGGTATAGCCCAGTTCACGCGCAGCGCGGGTCGCTTCTGAGAGGCTCATGCCTTCATCCAGTTTGCCGAAAATAAACGACAGCGATCCGGAGAGGATACCGGAGAAACGCTGCAGTTCATCCCCCGCGTTCAGCAGGTTTTGCAGGTTCTCGATAACCGGCAAACCAGCACCCACGTTGGTGTCATACAGGAATTTGCGACGCGATTTGCTCGCCGCCAGGCGCAACTGGTGGTAGTAGTTCATCGACGAGGTGTTGGCCTTTTTGTTCGGCGTCACCACGTGGAAGCCTTCACGCAGGAAGTCAGCGTACTGATCGGCAACCGCCTGGTTCGACGTACAGTCGACAATCACCGGGTTGAGCAGGTGATACTCTTTCACCAGTCGGATCAGGCGTCCCAGATTAAACGGCTCTTTCGCCTCGTTCATTTCCGCCTGCCAGTTTTCCAGATTCAGGCCATGCACGTTGGTCAGCAACGCTTTTGAGTTGGCGATCCCGCAGACGCGCAGATCAATATGTTTCTTCTTCAGCCACGCCTGCTGGCGCTTCACCTGCTCCAGCAGCGCGCCGCCAACGCCGCCCACGCCAATCAGGAACAGTTCGATGACCTGATCGGTGTTGAACAGCATCTGGTGAACCACGCGAACGCCGGTGGTGGCGTCATCGTTGTCCACAACAACAGAGATTGAACGCTCTGACGAGCCCTGGGCAATCGCCACGATATTGATATTGGCGCGTGCCAGCGCAGCGAAGAACTTGGCGGAGATACCGCGTAGCGTGCGCATGCCATCGCCCACCACCGAGATGATCGCCAGACGCTCCTGAATGTACAGCGGCTCCAGCAGTTCTTCTTTCAGCTCAAGATAGAACTCTTCCTCCAGCGCGCGGCGGGCACGCAGGCAGTCGGCCTGCGGCACGCAGAAGCTGATGCTGTATTCCGAAGAAGACTGGGTGATCAGCACCACGGAGATACCGTTGCGGGACATGGCTGCAAACACGCGCGCCGCCATACCGACCATCCCTTTCATCCCCGGACCTGAGACGCTGAACATCGCCATGTTGTTGAGGTTAGAGATCCCTTTCACCGGCAGGCCGTCTTCATCGTTACTCGCGCCAATCAGCGTACCGGGTGCCTGCGGGTTACCGGTGTTTTTAATCAGGCAAGGGATCTGGAACTGGGCAATCGGGGAGATGGTACGCGGGTGAAGGACTTTAGCGCCGAAGTAGGAAAGCTCCATCGCTTCCTGATACGACATCGACTTCAACAGCCTGGCGTCCGGTACCTGGCGCGGGTCGCAGGTATAAACACCATCGACGTCAGTCCAGATCTCACAACAGTCCGCGCGTAAACAGGCGGCCAGCACGGCGGCGGAATAGTCGGAGCCGTTACGGCCCAGCACCACCAGCTCACCCTTCTCGTTACCGGCGGTGAAGCCTGCCATCAGGATCATGTGGTCAGACGGAATTTTGCTTGCAGCGATGCGGCGAGTTGATTCGGCAATATCAACAGTGGATTCGAGGTAGTGGCCCACCGCCAGCAGTTTTTCAACCGGATCGATCACAGTCACGTGATGACCGCGCGCTTCAAGCACGCCCGCCATGATAGCGATAGAGAGTTTTTCGCCTCGACAGATCAGTGCCGCGTTGATGCTGTCCGGACACTGGCCGAGAAGGCTGATGCCGTGCAGAACATGTTTAATTTGCGCGAATTCCTGCTCAACGAAGGACTTCAGTTGAGCGTGCGGAAAGCCTGGCTGCGCCTCTGCCAGCCCTTGCAGTAAGTCAGCGAAGATACGCTCTGCGTCGCTGATGTTCGGGAGTGCATCCTGACCACCGATGGTTTTTTCAATCATCGCCACCAGATGGTTCGTGATTTTTGCCGGGGCAGAGAGCACTGTCGCAACCTGCCCCTGCCTGGCGTTGCTTTCCAGGATATCGGCAACGCGCAGAAAACGTTCTGCATTTGCCACTGATGTACCGCCGAACTTCAACACTCGCATGGTTCTACCTCGTTTCCTTTAGCCGAAAAAAAAGCCCGCACTGTTCAGGTGCGGGCTTTTTTTTGTTTTTCCTGTACGCGTCAGCCCGCATCGTTACCTGTGGTAATGATGATGGTTGTGGTAATGGTGGTGATGCTGATGCGTTTCATGGATGTTGTGTACTCTGTCATTATTATCTGTCTGTGCTGTATTCTTTTAGGGTTAAAGGATCGGGCACCTTAAGTCAATGGATTTTTAATTTGATCACATTTCGGGAGACTCTCACGTCCCGCTGCGTGCAGATTTATTTTCATCCGATTCCCCCAAGTGCAACCCATCCAGACAGACTTATTCGCCATAGTAAAAACTTATGGCAGTATTTTACTCGGCCAATTTTTTTTCAATATCGTGCAGCAAACGGTGCAGCATGGCGGTGTCCCGCTGTTCAAGACGCCCCAAACGCTGCTGCAGCCAGTCAGCCATTTTTTGATCGTCAGCAACCCCCAATTGAGATAACAGTTGCTCAACACGAGCGCGCAGTGCGGCCAGCTGGTTTTCGTTTGCCCCTTCAGCCTGTGGCTGAGGGATTTGCATTAGGGAAGCTAATTGATAGCAGTAGACCATGACCGCCTGGCCTAAATTCAGGGACGGATAATCGGCCACCATCGGTGCCCCCGTGAGCACGTCAGCGAGTTCCAGCTCTTCGTTTGTTAACCCGGAATCTTCACGGCCAAACACCAGCGCGGCTTTCTCCAGCCACTGGCTTTTCTCTTTCAGCATGGGCACCAGTTCAGCAGGGGTGGCGTAGTAGTGGAATTTCGCACGGCTGCGCGCGGTGGTCGCAACGGTAAACGAAATGTCGTGCAACGCGGCGGCTAGTGTGTCGTAAGTGGTTATATTATCTAGAATATATCCCGACCCGTGCGCCACCCACCGGGCGGCAGGCTCCAGATGGGCCGTGCTGTCCACAATACGTAAATCGGTAAAACCCATGGTCTTCATGGCACGCGCCGCTGCGCCTATATTTTCGGCTCTGGCTGGGGCAACCAGTACAATCGACAGATGCATTTATGCTCTCTTTTTAATCAGTTAGCGGGTAAAAATGTGATGCACATCAACATATTACGCAGCGCGAATTTACAAAATTGCAACACAAATCACCGAAATAGCGTTTCATAACAAATTAAAAACGCTAAACTATTTTGTGTCTGAACAATCAGTTAGAATGTTAACAGAAGACTATTATCCTTATGTTTTATAATGATAATAGCGACATGAATACCCTATTCTGATTGGATTCACTTCGTTTATAAATCAAGGTCCGCAACTAGTTGGTTTATTGAAAAATTGTGATAAAGGCTAGCATTCAGCTACGATGATTTCATCAAACTGTTAACGTGCTACAATTGAACTTGATATATGTCAACGAAGCGTAGTTTTATTGGGTGTCTGGTGTCACTTAGCCTGTTATGTTGCTGTTAAAATGGTTAGGATGACAGCCGTTTTTGACACTGTCGGGTCCAAAGGGAAAGTACCCAAGACCAAGCTAATGATGTTGTTGACGTTGATGGAAAGTGCATCAAGAACGCAATTACGTACTTTAGTCACGTTAGGCCGGTCATGTTAATTTGCGACATGTATCAGGCAGGTCAGGGACTTTTGTACTTCCTGTTTCGATTTAGTTGGCAATTTAGGTAGCAAACATGCAGACCCCGCACATTCTTATCGTTGAAGACGAGTTGGTAACACGCAACACGTTAAAGAGCATTTTCGAAGCAGAAGGCTACGATGTCTTTGAAGCGACCGATGGCGCAGAGATGCATCAGATCCTTTCTGAAAATGATATCAACCTGGTGATCATGGATATTAACCTTCCGGGCAAAAACGGTCTTCTTCTGGCGCGCGAACTGCGTGAACAGGCGAACGTCGCGTTGATGTTCCTGACAGGCCGTGACAACGAAGTTGATAAAATTCTTGGCCTGGAAATCGGTGCTGATGACTACATCACCAAGCCGTTCAACCCTCGCGAGTTAACCATTCGTGCACGCAACCTGCTTTCCCGAACCATGAACCTGGGTACGGTCAGCGAAGAGCGTCGTAGCGTCGATAGCTACAAATTCAACGGCTGGGAACTTGATATCAATAGCCGTTCACTGATTAGCCCGAACGGTGAGCAGTATAAACTGCCGCGCAGTGAATTCCGCGCCATGCTGCACTTCTGCGAAAACCCGGGCAAAATTCAGTCCCGTGCAGAATTGCTGAAGAAAATGACCGGCCGTGAGCTGAAACCGCACGACCGTACCGTAGACGTAACGATCCGTCGTATTCGTAAACATTTCGAATCTACGCCGGATACCCCGGAAATCATCGCCACGATCCACGGCGAAGGGTACCGTTTCTGCGGCGATCTGCAGGAGTAATCCCGCACGCAACACATAAAAAAACGGCGCTTTGCGCCGTTTTTTTTATTTCCAGATTCGCAGTGTATCGTTATCAGGCTCTGCGGGAGGTTCAGGACGCTTCGGCTGAGAGAGCGAGTACCAGTCAAAATGACGGGTCAGGAACATCACCGCAAACAGCGCCAGCGCGAGAACCGCTGACCCCAACAGCAGCGCGCTGTCCTCCGAACGCAGCAGGAACCACATCACCACGTCCAGCCCGAGTAGCGCCAGCACAAACAGCCCGCTGCGCTTCCAGCTTTTCAGCACGGCCTGCAGGTACATTCCGTTCATCGCTGCGCCAACCAGACTTGCAACAACCCAGGCGGGCGTAAACCCGACGTGTTCAGACAGCGCCAGCAGCACCAGATAGAACAGGACCAGCGACAGCCCCACCAGCAGATACTGCATCGGGTGAAGGCGTAATCCGGTTAAGGTTTCGAAGACAAAGAAGGCCATAAACGTCAGCGCAATCAGCAAAATAGCGTACTTGATCGCACGGTCAGTCAGCTGATACTGGTCGGCTGGCGTCGCTACCGTGACGCTGAAGGCCGGGAGCGCCTCCCACTCCGGCGACTCCTTGTCGTAGAACCAGCTCTCAAGGTTATTTGCAAACCAGCTGCTCTGCCAGTTCGCCTGGAAACCGGACTCGCCTATCTGATGCTTAACGGGGAGATAATCGCCCATAAAACCCGGATGCGGCCAGTTGCTGGTGAGCGTCATTTCGCTATTACGCCCTACCGGTACCACCGCAAAACTGCCCGTTCCCGCCAGGCTGAGGGACATCTCAAGCGCAAACGTTTTGGCTTCCAGCGCTTTGTCGGTCAGCGGGATGTGGATCCCAGCAAGCGCCCCGTAGACGCCTGAACCGGGTTCCACGCTTAGCGTCGCACCGTTGATTTTAGAGATACTGACCGTGCCAATGCCCCGCGCGTCGCCAACGCCCGTTACGATAAACGGTTGCCCTGTTGTTATCGTTTCCCCTCTCAGTTGTTTTAGCTCTTCGGTATTAAACTGTGCTTTTATCTTCAGGTCAGCGTTCCAGATTTGCCCGTCGTAGATGCCAATATTTCGGGACTCCACGCGCTGGTTACCTTCCACAACCAGAGATTCCGGCAGAATGAAATGCATATAGCTTTTCTTGTATTCGACCTTCTTCTCGTCCTCTATCTTGTAAAAGATCTCCGTCATCGGAATCGCAATCATCGGACCGACCAGCTTTTGCGGTCCGCTGGTGCTCTGACGAAGCGTATTTTCAACATCGTTGCGGTAGTTTTCACGCTCTGAAATCAGGTTACTGACCATAAAAAGCGGGACTAACAACAGCAGGATGCACCCCAGCAGAGTGCTTACTTTCCAGAACAGGGGGGATTTCATCATTACGTCTCCTTTGTGATGAGGAGAGCGTAACCGGGCTATGTGGGGCCAGTTTGAAGTTATGTGAAGGGACGGTGAAGTATCAGCGTGGCCATCACGCCACCTTCATCACGATTACGCAATGTGATCTCCCCCTGGTGCAGACGCGCCACCTCCTGTACAAAGGCCAGCCCAAGGCCGCTGCTTTTCAATCCGTTGTCACGAGGAAGAGAGTAAAAACGTTCGAAAATTCGCGTCAGGGCATAATCCGGGATCCCGCTGCCGCTGTCGGTGACGGTAAAGTGTATCTGCTTGTCCCCTTCATGGGCTGCAAGCTGAACAGCCCCGCCCTCCGGCGTGAAGTCGATGGCGTTATCCAGTAAATTACCCAATGCCTGTTCAAGCAGCTCCGCATCACCTTCCACACACAGCGCGGTGCTTTTACAGGTCAGGGTGATATTTTTAGCGGTCAGTAGCGTCGAGCGGGCGTCAGCTAGCCGCGCAAACAGCGCATCGACATCAACGCTTGTGGGGACAATCTCCACCCGATTTTCAAGCCGGGCCTGGGCAAGCAACTTTTCGACCAACGATTGCATACGCGCGTTTTGCACCAGGATGTTGTCGATAAACCGCCTGGCGACCTGCGGTGAGGGCTGCTCAGCAAGAATTTCCGCCGCGCCCCGGATTGCGGCCAGCGGACTTTTCAGCTCGTGGGTGAGCGAGTGGACATAGTGTTCAATGTAATTTTTCCCTTCCAGGCGAATACGCATATTCTCCAGCGCCTGCGCCAGCTTGCGCAGTTCACTGCTGCCGGGATTCGGTAATGGCAGAGGGGAATCGGTGGTAACCGCGTCAGCGTAGCGCGACAACGTACCGATAGAACGATTGATCCACCACGCCACAACAAGGCCAATCAGCAAAGCAATGCCAAGCAATGCACCACCCGCCCACAGGATCCGTCGCTCGCTGCGATGGATAACAGGTGCCATCGCGCTGTTGGGTTTCCCGACCGACAGCACGCCAATAATCTTACCGTTGTCCACAACCGGAGCCGCAACATACATCACCGTGCTCTCTGGATCGTCAGGATTGCTCTGGGTGCTCCGCGCGCCGTATTCGCCACGAAGGGTCAGCCAGACATCGTTCCAGCGGGAGTAATCTTTCCCCACAGCCAGACTCGCGGAATCAAACACCACTCTGCCCTGCGCATCGGTCATGTAGACGTGGTATTCGTTGCGCACTTTATGAATGCCGCCGATATTGGCGCGGAAAGGCCGCTGATGAAGTTGTGAAAAGGCCTGCGCCAGTTTGCCCTGCTGCGCATTGCCCGAAAGGAGATCCTCGCGCCCGACTTCGGCGAGCAAGGTCGCGGTATCGATCAACGTCCCTTCAGTTGCCCTGCGCACGCCGGGTTTCACTTCCTGAACAAAGATCGACAGCACAAACCACGCGGCGATACCCACGATCAGGAAGTACCCCAGCAGCAGCCGCATCCCAATGCGCATTAATGAAGCCCCAGGCTGTAGCCCATACCACGATGGGTGCTGATGGGTGAAAGCTCCTCGTTCACCGCCCGCAGCTTGGCGCGCAGGGTTTTGATATGGGTGTCCACGGTACGATCGAAACTGTCCCCGTCTTCACCCCACACCTTGTCCATTAGCTGCTGGCGGGAGTACACACGTCCGGGAGCCTGTAACAATGTTTTAAGTAACAAAAACTCGTAGCGCGTGAGGGGTAACACCTCACCGCACCAGCTGATTCGTGCCGCAGGTTCGTTCAGTTCAAACTGGCCGATACGCACAACATCCGAAGGCGCGGCTGATTTTTGCATCCGCCGTAAAATTGTCCGCACCCGGGCACACACTTCGCGCGGTGAGAAAGGTTTAGCGACGTAGTCATCAGCCCCCATCTCCAGACCGAGCAGTTTATCCACCTCGTCGCTTCGCGCCGTCAGAAACAGTACCGGCAACGCCGGATGCAGCGCCAGCAGTTGACGGCACAGCTCAAAGCCGCTGATATCCGGCAACCCGACATCAAGAATTGCCAGCGCGGGTAACTGCCGCCGCGCCTCTTCCAGCACGGGCAGACCGCGTTCAAACGCCTTCACCGCGAATCCTTCCTGCTGAAGCATGTAGATAAGTGTGTCAGCGATGCTGATTTCGTCTTCAACCAGCCAGACCACAGGTAGTTGCATGGTTCGTCCCTGAATTAACGCCACGGCATGATTGGCACCGCGCTAATCGCATTTTTCGGTGAGCCTTCCACCACTTTGTCGGAATAGGCCAGGTAAGCCAGGGTGTTGCGTTTCGCATCATAGAAACGTACTACCTGCAGCTTTTTAAACACCAGCGAGGTGCGTTTCTGGAACACCACGTCGCCCTGCGCTTTACCGTTCTTAATTTTATCGCTTAACTCAACCGGACCCACCTGCTGGCAAGAGATTGCCGCATCGGAGGTATCTTCCGCCAGTCCCAGGCCACCTTTGATACCGCCGGTTTTCGCCCGGCTGACATAGCAGGTGACGTTCTTCACGTCCGGATCGTCAAACGCCTCGACCACAATTTTGTGGTCCGGGCCAAACATTTTGAACACGGTATCGACGGAACCAATCTGTTCTGCCTGCGCCACGCGCCCGACCATCAGCATCAACGCGGTGAAGATCAAAGTCTTGTATTTCATATTGTTACCATTCTTTAAAATTACACTGGGCGATTATTCAACACTTTAGACAAAAATGTAGCAAGATCACAGGATTAGAATATATTTGCCCACAATGTGCTCCAAAAAGCATGAATGCGCAAAAAAAACACTGAATGCTAAAACATCAAAAAATGCTATTATCCGCTAACCTGTTATCAGGCACCTGCTGTTTTAAGGATGAGGATAGTATATGGATCAGGCTGGAATTATTCGCGACCTGCTCACCTGGCTGGAAGGTCATCTCGACCAGCCTTTGTCACTGGATAATGTGGCGGCTAAAGCAGGCTATTCCAAGTGGCATCTGCAAAGGATGTTCAAGGATGTCACCGGTCATGCTATCGGGGCCTATATTCGCGCGCGTCGTCTGTCTAAGTCTGCTGTGGCATTGCGCCTTACGGCACGGCCGATTCTGGATATTGCCCTGCAATATCGTTTCGATTCGCAGCAAACCTTCACCCGAGCCTTTAAAAAACAGTTCTCGTTAACGCCAGCGCTTTATCGTCGCTCGCCTGACTGGAGCTCGTTTGGTATGCGTCCACCGCTGCGTCTGGGCGAGTTCGCGATGCCAAAATACGAAATTGTCACGTTGCCTGAAACCCATCTGATCGGTACGACGCAGAGCTACTCCTGTTCTCTGGAGCAGATTTCTGAGTTCCGTCATCAGATGCGCGTTCAGTTCTGGCGCGACTTCCTGAGCCACGCCCCGGCGATCCCGCCGATTCTGTATGGCCTCAACGAAACGCATCCAAGTCAGGAAAAAGACGACGAGCAGGAGGTGTTCTACACCACCGCGCTGACCCCAGAGATGGCCAATGGCTATATTCAGGGTTCGAAGCCTGTCGTGCTCGAAGGCGGCGAATACGTGATGTTCGCCTATGAAGGGCTGGGAACGGGCGTTCAGGAGTTTATCCTGACCGTTTACGGAACCTGCATGCCTATGCTGAATCTGAATCGCCGTAAAGGTCAGGACATTGAGCGCTACTACCCGGCGCAGGATGCCAAACCGGAAGAAGGCCCAATCAATCTGCGTATGGAATTCTTAATTCCGATTCGTCGTTAACGCTGCAGTTCGTCAAGTGCAGGGGCATCGAGATGCGAAATGTCCCCTGCCATTTCCACCACCCAGCCCGACGCCAGCCATGCGCTTTCCTGGTAATCAATCCGGGAAATGGAGCAGTTGCGCAGACGCAAACGGCGTTCAGCGTAAGCCGGTAACCCCAGAATGGTGCTCACCAGGCAACCCAACGCAATCCCGTGACTCACCAGCAGCGGACGGCTTCCCGCCGGAAGCTTCAGGCATTCCGCCAGTGCGGCATGCATACGAACGCTCAGCTCTTGCATGGATTCGCCTTCAGGGATACGGCCATCTTCGGTACCGTTAACCAGCGTACGACGCCAGCCCTCCTCCTTCTCCGTCAGCGTATCAATATGGCGTTTTTCCAGCACGCCCATATCCAGCTCGCGCAGGCGTGGCTCAAGCATGACGTCACAGCCGCAGGCGTCCGCGATGATGCGCGCCGTCTGCTGTGTGCGACCGAGATCGCTGGTGATAACGTGGGTGATGCCCAGCGTTCGGGCGCGTTCCGCCACCTGCCACGCTTGCTGTACCCCCTTTTCAGTGAGGGGACTGTCTGACTGGCCTTGAATACGTCGCTCGGCGTTCCACTGCGTTTCACCGTGGCGAACAAGGTATACCTGTAACATGCTTTTTTTCCGTTATACTGCGATGAGTTTTTTTCGAATCGAGCTTAATTATGCACCATGTTGTCTCTGCTACCACTAATCCTGCCAAAATTCAGGCAATTCTAAGGGCATTTGAAGAGATCTTCGGCGAAGGATCCTGCCATATTGATGCCATCGGCGTCGAGAGTGGTGTTCCTGAACAGCCGTTTGGCAGCGAGGAAACGCGGGCTGGCGCACGAAATCGCGTGGCAAATGCCAAAGTTGCGGTGCCTGAGGCTGACTTCTGGGTGGCGATTGAAGCGGGTATCGACGAAGGCGCAACCTTTAGCTGGGTGGTTATTGAAAGCCGCGAACAGCGTGGTGAAGCGCGCTCGGCGACCCTCCCTCTGCCAGAGATCATTCTGGAAAAAGTCCGTGCGGGTGACGCGCTGGGGCCGGTGATGTCACAGTACACCGGCATTGATGAGATTGGCCGTAAAGAAGGGGCTATTGGCGTCTTTACTGCAGGCGCACTGACGCGTTCAGGCGTTTACCACCAGGCGGTGATCCTGGCCTTAAGCCCGTTCCATAACGCGATTTATCGCTGATCGCCCAACAGCACAGACTCAAGCCACTGACGCAGCTCAACCGGTGCCGATTTCAGGCTGTTCGATCCGCGGGTAATCGTTGCGATACCCGCACCGAGCTCATTTTTGAGTTCACGCTGGCTCATTTCGCCGCGCAACAGCTCTTCAATAATCCGCACGCGCGTGCCCAGCGCTTCACGCTCATCTGGCGTGAGCATCAGCTGCATAAGGGGCAAATGCAAATCCTGAGCGTAAGACTGGCGGAGCAACTCCACAAAACGAAGCCACTCCTGATGACGTTGTTCGGCCATTGCCGAGGAATACGGGGAATGCTGGGTCATGTTATGCTGCCTCTTGTACTCTTTAGCGAGTACAGCATAACACAACCCGCGCCGATCAGTAACGTCTCTGCCACTCGGCATCGCTCATCAGGGTATCTTTCTGCCCCATGAAGTAGCGATAGTATGCGTCATACGCCAGCACGTTCTTCACGTAGCCACGCGTTTCCGAAAACGGAATACTCTCGACAAACGCCACGGCATCGATACGTCCGGCGCTGTTGCCAAGCCAGGTGCGCACGCGACCAGGGCCCGCGTTATACGCCGCAGACGAGAAGATACGGTTGTTACCGAACTGCTGATAAACATACTGCAGGTAGCTGGTACCGATATTGATGTTGGTATCCGGATCGAGAAGCTGTGACGGGCTGCTGTACCCCGGGATATTAAACATCTTCACCGTGTGCGTTGCCGTGCCCGGCATGATCTGCATCAGACCGCTGGCACCCACCGGAGAACGAACTTTCGGGTTCCAGGCACTCTCCTGACGGGCAATCGCCATCGCATAGCTTTGCGGGATATCTTTACCGCTGGTATAGCGATCGAACAGATCTTTGTAAGCCAGCGGGAAACGCTCTTCGAGATGATCCCACAGCTTACCGGCGATCGTGGCCTGCACGCTCAGATCCCACCAGTGGTTATCAAACGCATAGCGGGCAAGCTGAGCTTTCTCGTCAGTACTACGGCTGGTGACCAGATTCGCCCACTCGCTGCGCGCGGTGTTATCCATATTCCAGTACATTAGCTCGCGAACGCGCGCCATTTCAGGCCCCTGCGTCAATGCAGGGTTCGCATTGGCTGGCGCTTTATCAATGCGGAAGGTGTACTCTTCTCCCAGGCGTTGCGCGGCCGCCATCGGGTAGAATCCGCGCTGCTGCATCAGCGTATGGAGGATCTCTTTCGCTTCCTCATCACGTCCTCGCTCCATCAGCAGATCGGCCTGCCAGTAGCGCCATTCGTCTTTCTCTTTCGCTTCCATCGGCAGGCGCGCAAGCCAGGTATTGAGCCCACGACGATCGCCTGAGCCCAGCGCCATTCGCACGCGACGTTCCACCAGCGACATGGAGTTCGAACGCATAATGGCATCGTCTCGCCAGCGCGCCTGTTCGTCAGTCACATCCGTGCCCATCAGTCGCCACGCCACAATATCGCGCAACTCCTGGGTTTGCTCTTCGTTAAGTTGCTGCGCCTGCACCAGCTGCGGGATCATCAGCCGCGCGTTTTCCACATCGTCACGCGCCACGCTGGCAAAGGCTACCGCTGCCATCTGGCGGGTAAAATCGGTCGCGCCTGTGCTGCGGGCAAAGGTCAGCACAGAGTTAGGATCGTTGGCCAGCCCAATCACCGCAGTGGAAATGGTTTGATAATCCGATGGCATCTGCCCCGCCAGCGCGGTGACCAGACGCGTGTTTCCGGCTTTCATCGCCAGGCGAATACGCTCCAGATACGCCAGTGGATCTTGCTTGCCAGAGGCGCGCCAGGCACCAAAGAGAGAGTCGCAGGCATTGGGCTGATTTTTACCGGTCAACCACAGATCTTTGGCACCGTTCCACGCCTCTTCCTGCTGCCCCGTGGCCCATTTTGCGTAGTAATAGTTACACTGCGCTTCCGTGGTGGTCGGCTTTTCAGGGCTGAAAGCTAACAGCCCGCGCCAGTCTTCACGACGAGCCAGTTCATTCACAAAACGAGACTGTAGCGTCCGCGCGGGAGGCAGGGTTGGGTTAGCCTGAATGAAATTATTCACCGCGACGGTCGGTTGATTCATGAGATCGTCAGTTAGCTGGCGATACTCCAGATACGGATACAGAGGGTAATCCTTCAGTGTCGGCATCAGCGCCTGCACGGTATCCATCTGCTTGTTGTCCCACGCCTGTTTGATCTGGGCGTAGCGATTACGTTGTTCATCCAGTGAATCGGCATGCACCGCCTGGCTTACCGCCATTACGCATACGCTGGCAGCGAGCAGACGCCAGACCACCTGTTTGGCTTTTTCCACAAGCTCTTCCTCTTTGTTTTTCGTCAATTGCAGCGTCTTGCCACGTCAAAGTCTAATCAACTTATGCTAACCAGGCATCCTGCAACGCGCCACGTCATGGACACTTTTTTACCTTTCTTGCGCGTTTTAACACTCCCGACGTTCCTGGCTGGGATTAGGTCGTGAAAAAGGCTACACTTCGAGGCTGAAATTCCTTCTCATTACGATAAAAGAGGCGAAGTCCAACGTGGCTCAATTCGTTTATACCATGCATCGTGTCGGCAAAGTTGTCCCGCCGAAACGTCATATTCTTAAAAATATCTCGCTGAGCTTCTTCCCGGGCGCAAAAATCGGTGTTCTGGGTCTCAACGGTGCCGGTAAGTCCACCCTGCTGCGCATCATGGCCGGCATCGATACAGACATCGAAGGTGAAGCCCGTCCGCAGCCTGGCATCAAGATTGGTTACCTGCCGCAGGAACCTCAGCTGAACCCGGAACACACCGTCCGCGAATCCGTTGAAGAAGCGGTGTCCGAAGTGGTTAACGCCCTGAAAGGTCTGGATGAAGTGTATGCCAAGTATGCCGAGCCGGATGCTGACTTCGATAAACTGGCTGCTCAGCAAGGCAAGTTTGAAGAAATTATCCAGGCGCACGACGGTCATAACCTGAACGTGCAGCTGGAGCGCGCCGCTGACGCCCTGCGTCTGCCGGACTGGGATGCAAAAATCGCAAATCTGTCCGGTGGTGAACGCCGCCGTGTAGCGCTGTGCCGCCTGCTGCTGGAAAAACCAGACATGCTGCTGCTCGACGAACCAACCAACCACCTGGATGCAGAATCCGTGGCGTGGCTGGAGCGCTTCCTGCACGACTTCGAAGGCACCGTTGTGGCGATTACCCACGACCGTTACTTCCTCGACAACGTTGCTGGCTGGATCCTGGAGCTGGACCGTGGTGAAGGTATTCCATGGGAAGGTAACTACTCCTCCTGGCTGGAGCAGAAAGATCAGCGTCTGGCGCAGGAAGCCTCTCAGGAAGCGGCGCGTCGCAAGTCTATTGAGAAAGAGCTGGAGTGGGTTCGTCAAGGCGCGAAAGGCCGTCAGTCTAAGGGCAAAGCCCGTCTGGCTCGCTTCGAAGAGCTGAACAACACCGAATACCAGAAACGTAACGAAACCAACGAACTGTTTATTCCACCTGGAGCACGTCTGGGGGATAAAGTGGTTGAAGTCAGCAATCTGCGTAAGTCTTACGGCGACCGCCTGCTGATCGATGACCTGACCTTCTCCGTACCGAAAGGCGCCATCGTGGGCATTATCGGTCCGAACGGCGCGGGTAAATCCACCCTGTTCCGCATGATGTCTGGCCAGGAACAACCTGACAGCGGTTCTATCACCCTGGGTGATACCGTGAAGCTGGCCTCCGTTGACCAGTTCCGTGACGCGATGGATAACAGCAAAACCGTGTGGGAAGAAGTGTCCGGCGGTCTGGATATCATGCGTATCGGCAACACCGAGATGCCAAGTCGCGCCTATGTCGGCCGCTTTAACTTCAAAGGCACCGACCAGGGTAAACGCGTAGGCGAGCTGTCCGGTGGTGAGCGTGGTCGTCTGCATCTGGCAAAACTGTTGCAGGTTGGCGGCAACGTTCTGCTGCTCGATGAACCGACAAACGACCTGGACATCGAAACCCTGCGCGCGCTGGAAAACGCCCTGCTGGAGTTCCCGGGCTGTGCCATGGTTATCTCGCACGACCGTTGGTTCCTTGACCGTATCGCGACCCACATTCTGGACTACCAGGATGAAGGTAAAGTGGAGTTCTTCGAAGGTAACTTCACCGAATACGAAGAGTACAAGAAACGCACGCTGGGCGCAGACGCGCTGGAGCCGAAGCGTATTAAGTACAAGCGTATTGCGAAATAAAAGCAAAACGGCGACCTCGGTTGCCGTTTTTTTATGTTTGTTCCCTCTCCCCGTGGGAGAGGGACAGGGTGAGGGCATCAGGCCGCACAAAATCACCCGCCCACGTAATACCGCTTCACCTCATCGAACTGCATCGCAAACTCGATATAGCTCATCAGCGCAGGCGAATTCAGCTTGCGGCTCGGATAGGCCAGCCACAGGTCATTCCCCTCGACATTCCACTCAGGCAGCACTTTTACCAACGCACCCTTCTCCACCTTATCTTCCAGCAGAAAAGCAGGCAGCAGCGTAATGCCGGCGCCAGCAATCGCGCACTCACGCGCGTACACCAGGTTATCCGTCATATGGGCGTTATCCGGCAGATAGCGGTAATCCTCACTCTCGCTTCGCAGCAGCCATTCAGACCAGGCTTTGTGGGTAATACAGCGGTGCTCCACCAGCTGGCGGGGATGCGTCAGCGGCTCCCGACGCGCGAGATATTCGGGCGAGGCCAGCATAAAGCGCGGACAGTGCCCGATCATCCGGCCAATCAGGGAGGAGTCCTGCGGCTTGCCGGTACGCAGCGCCACGTCAAATCCGGCCTCGACCAGATCCACCACGTCATCAGAGATCGACACATCCAGCGACACGTCAGGAAAGCTCAACTGGAACTCGGCGTTCATATGCGCCAGCAGCGTCGCGCCAATCCCTGCCGGGCAGGTGATCCTTAGCCGCCCACTCGGGTTTTCGCGCAGCCGCTGAATGGCGTACTCCGCACGCTCACTGGCTGCCAGCATCTCACGGCAGTGCACCAGATAGTGCTCGCCCGCAAACGTCAGGTTCAGTCTGCGCGTGGTACGGTTGAGCAAGCGGATCCCCACCTGCTGCTCAAGCTGGCTAATGCGCTGGCTGACGCTGGATTTCGGCAGTTCGGCCTTCTGCGCTGCAGCAGTAAAGCTTCCCATCTCTGCCACCAGCGCAAACAGCGCCATATCCTGCAGCTGTTTAAACATGATTGTTCACCCTGTACGAACGCTGAGTTCTCGATTGTCCATCTTATCATGCAGCTGTCCACTTAATAGACTAGCCTCAACAAAACGCATTCCATTGAGGAGCACACCATGTCCGTTAAAGCCATTGCCGTTAACCCATCGAACCCTTCAGCCTTTATTGAGATTGCTCAACCGATGCCGCAACCCGGCGAGCACGACCTGCTGGTCGAGGTGAAGGCCGTTTCCATCAACCCGGTCGATACCAAAGTGCATGCCAGTATTGCCAGAAACGGTCTGCAGGAGCCGCGTATTCTCGGCTGGGATGCCAGCGGTATCGTTAAATCCGTTGGCGCTGGCGTTAGCGGATTTAAACCGGGCGATGCGGTGTGGTATGCAGGGGATATCACCCGCCCTGGCAGCAACACTACCCACCAGTTGATCGATGCGCGTATCGTCGGGCACAAACCAGCCAACCTCGGTTGGGCCGCCGCAGCCGCATTGCCACTGACCGCCCTGACAGCCTGGGAAGGATTATTCGAGCGGCTGAACATTCAGAATGCCGACGCGGATAAAACGCTGTTGATTATCGGCGGTGCGGGTGGCGTAGGATCGCTGGCGATCCCGTTTGCGAAGCACAACAGCAAGGTGAAGATCATCGCGACGGCGTCAAGAGAGGATTCCGCCCAGTGGTGCCGCGATCGCGGTGCTGATGCGGTGGTGAACTACCGCGACCTGAAAGATGAACTGGCAAAACAGGGGATCACCTTTGTGGATTACATTTTCATTCTCAACGACACCGATGGCCACTGGGATGCGGTCAGTGAGCTGATTGCACCACAGGGGCATATCTGCTCTATCGTTGAGAACGCGCATCCGCTGAACCAGGATAAGCTGAAATCAAAATCTGCCGCCCTGCACTGGGAATTTATGTACACCCGCAGCATGTACCAGACTGCCGATATGGCACGTCAGGGGGAGATCCTCAATGAGGTGGCGAAACTGGTAGATAACGGTGTGGTAGAGAGTTCGCTGAGTGAAACATTGCACGGGCTGAGCGTGGAAAGCATTACCGAGGCGCACCGTAAAGTGCTGGACGGGCATATGCGCGGGAAAGTGGTGGTTGAGTTCTGAGTGGTCTGATTCCCTCACCCTGGCCCTCTCCCAAAGGGAGAGGGCGGTTAACGCTTACCCCTGCTCCCCCATCATCTCCTTCACCAGCTCGACGCAACGCAGGAAACGGGAGTCGTAATCTGACTCTTCAACATGCACAAACTCAACGTTGTTCTCATTGAGCATATCCACCAGCATGGTCTGGAATTCCCGCCTGTCCACGGAGCTGCCGAGGCTGCGCATCCCGTCAGCCACCCACGGGGTGTTGTTTTCCAGCAGGATCACCAGGTCAAAGCGGTATTCATCAATCAGCGCCTGCACGAACGGGTGCTCACGCCCTTCATATTTTTTACAAAACGCCTGAGTGGTGACGAAATCAGTATCAATGAATGCCACTTTATTCGCGTATTTCACCGCGAAATCAATGTACTGGGCATGACCGAGCGCGATTTTGTCGTAGTCGGAATACTGCAGCGCCATCTCGTCGCCGCCGAGGTGCGAGAAGACATAATCGCGGCCATATTCCCACGCGCTGGTGGTGTTGAAGATATTCGCCAGTTTGTTAACCAGCGTTGATTTCCCGCTCGACTCACCGCCCAGAATGGCGACGGTGCGGACAAAGAACGGTTTCACTTCAGTTGGGATGTAATCCCAGTAGCGGAACGGGTTTTCGCGGATTTGCGCCCCGCTGATGTTCATAAACGTCCGTTTCGGATCAATCAGCACCGTTTCAATACCCAGATGCTCGCGGAACTGCGGCGCGTCTGACTCTTCAGAGGTGTAGATCCAGTTCGGGGTGATTCCCTTCTCTTCCATGAACGCTTTAACGCCGTTGCTCCACACGTCCCAGCCGTGCGGATACGGCTCCATGCCCTCTTCATTAAAGGCATGGATGCGGATATTTTTCTGATATTTGAAGGTCTGAAGTAGCCAGCGCAGACGGTCCGGCACGGTCGGCTGCTGCGACATGGCGCTGTCTTCAAACAGCTGGCGATCGCGGGTTTCGTCGTAGCCCATGATGATGTGCAGCTCGTCAACCTGGCTACAGGCGCGCTGAATCAGATAGATGTGCCCGGTATGCAGCGGGTAAAACTTGCCGAACACCACGCCGATGTTCTTTTGCATACGCGGGAATTCCAGCCCCAGAAAGCGATGTAACGCCTCCAGCTTTTGCGCGCTGGGACTTTTGATTTTGGCGTTCAGCAGTTGGCTAAGGTAGCCTTTGGTCATTCCGCTGGCGTCCGCCACCTGCTGTAACGTGCAGCCCTTCTGGCGGATTGCGGTCTTAATGTAGTCAAATGATGACATAAATTACGGTGCCTCCTGCAAAATCGAATACGTAATTATAAGTCGTCAAAGACATTTAACGCATCTGCGAGTTTCTTAACGCCAAAAACCTGCATCCCTTCCGGGATTTTTTTCGGCACGTTAGCGGCAGGTACAATCGCCCGGCGGAAGCCGTGTTTTGCCGCCTCGGAGATACGCTCCTGGCCGCTTGGCACCGGACGGATCTCTCCAGCCAGACCGACCTCACCAAATACCACCAGATCCTGCGGCAGCGGCCTGTCTCGCAGGCTGGAGACCATCGCCAGCAGCAATGCGAGGTCTGCACTGGTCTCAGTGACTTTAACGCCGCCCACCACGTTAACGAAGACGTCCTGATCCGCCATCTGCAGCCCGCCGTGACGGTGCAGCACCGCCAGCAGGATCGCCAGGCGGTTCTGTTCCAGACCGACCGCCACGCGCCGTGGGTTGCCCATCATCGACACGTCCACCAGCGCCTGAATTTCAACGAGCAGCGGGCGCGTCCCTTCCCACAGCACCATCACCGAGCTGCCGGAGGTGATTTCATCGCCGCGACTCAGGAAGATGGCCGACGGGTTGCTAACTTCGCGTAGCCCCTGCTCGGTCATGGCAAATACGCCCAGTTCGTTCACCGCCCCGAAGCGGTTTTTATGGCTGCGCAGGGTACGGAAGCGGGAATCTGCGTCGCCGTCGAGCATCACGGAGCAGTCGATACAGTGTTCGAGCACCTTCGGCCCCGCCAGCGAGCCGTCTTTGGTGACGTGGCCGACCATCACAATCGCCACGCCGCGCGTTTTAGCAAAGCGCGTCAGATAGGCAGCAGTTTCGCGCACCTGCGCAACGCTGCCAGGCGAAGACTGAATGTCCGCCATGTGCATCACCTGGATGGAGTCGATCACCATCAGCTTCGGCTGCTCTTCTTCGGCAATCATGCAGATCTGCTCGATGCTGGTTTCCGAAAGCATATTCAGATTGCCGGTTGGCAGGCCAAGGCGGTGCGCGCGCATTGCTACCTGCTGCAGGGACTCTTCCCCCGTGACGTACAGGGTTTTCATCTGCTCGGCGAGCTTACAGAGCGTTTGCAGCAGCAGGGTTGATTTACCCGCGCCCGGGTTACCGCCGATCAGGATGGCGCTGCCCGGCACCACGCCGCCGCCGAGCACGCGGTCAAACTCTTTGAACCCGGTGGAGAAGCGCGGCAGCTCTTCGAGGCTGATATCCGAGAGCTTTTGCACCTTCGCCACGCCCGCGTTACCGGCGTAACCGCTCAGGCGCTCGTTGCGCGCCACGCTCGGCGAAGCCGCCACACCACGCACTTCGGTGATGGTGTTCCAGGCATGACAGGCGCTGCATTGCCCCTGCCAGCGCGGATAATCCGCACCACATTCATTACAGACAAATGCGCGTTTTGGAGCTTTCGCCACGGTTTACCTCGTTATTTCTGATTAAGGCTGCCAGAGAGAATGCAGAACACTCCCATCAGGTCAGCATGACGGATAGTCACTTCCGTCTTTTCGTTCACTTTCGGCTTAGCATGATAGGCAATGCCAAGCCCGGCTGCTTTGATCATCGGCAGGTCGTTCGCGCCATCGCCGATGGCGACAGTCTGGACGTGCGGAATTTCATATTTTTCCGCCAGACGGGTCAGGGTGTTGGCTTTGTACTGAGCATCCACGATATCGCCGATCACCTGGCCGGTCAGCTTGCCATCCATGATCTCCAGCTCGTTGGCCACAACGGTGGTCAGATGCAGTTTTTCCCGCAAATAATCCGCGAAGAAGGTGAAGCCACCGGAGGCGATCGCGACTTTCCAGCCTAACGACTGCAGCTTCAGTACCAGCTGCGTCAGCCCTGGCATCAGCGGCAGCACGTCGCGTACCTGACGCAGAATGTTGGCATCGGCCCCTTTCAGGGTCGCCACGCGCTGTCTCAGGCTGGCGGTGAAGTCCAGTTCTCCGCGCATCGCACGCTCGGTGACTTCCGCCACCAGATCGCCGCTGCCTGCCAGTTTCGCAATCTCGTCAATACACTCGATCTGAATGGCGGTAGAGTCCATATCCATCACCAGCAGGCCCGGCGTTTTCAGGTGAGGAATTTTACCCAGCGGGGCAACATCCAGCCCGGCGTCATGCGCCAGGCGTGTCGCACGTTGCGTCAGGGAGCCTGCCAGACGAATGACCTGATAATCCTCGACACACCAGGCGGCGACAATGACCATCGCGGCACCCAGTTTGGTTTGATATTGGGTAAGGCGTTGCTTATCCAGGCCGCGTCCGTACAGCAGCCAGCCGCTACGGCCAGCGTGGTAATCCAGAGGCATCACCTCATCGCCACTAAGAGAGAGCGGCAATCCTGGCCATAAAGAGACATCCGTTGGCAGGTCACACCAGGTAATGTTCGGCATTAAAGCTCCTGTAATTTCGTTCGCGCCGGAAGGTTCCAGAGGGAAAATAACGCATGAGGCTACCTTGTAACCATCACTTCTGGCAACATTAAGCCCTAAATTTTCAGCAGGTGGAATATGGCTCGCGCAAAACTGAAATTCCGGCTTCATCGCGCCGTGATTGTCCTTTTCTGTCTCGCACTCCTCGTGGTGCTGATGCAGGGGGCGTCGTGGTTTAGCCAGAATCATCAACGGCAACGTAACCCACAGTTTGAAGAGCTGGCCCGCACGCTGGCGCGTCAGGTGACACTCAACGTCGCACCCTATATGCGTACCGAGACGCCGGACGATAAACGAATCGGTCAGGTCTTACGTCAACTCACTGAAAACAGTCGTATTCTGGATGCGGGCGTTTATGACGAGCAAGGAGACCTGATTGCCCGCGCAGGCGAACATGTCGACGTGCGCGACAGGCTGGCGCTGGACGGCAAAAAAGCCGGAGGCTATTTCAACCAGCAGATTGTCGAACCTGTCCAGGGCAAAAATGGCCCACTGGGGTATCTGCGTATGACGCTCGACACCCACACCCTGCCAACCGAAGCTAAACAGGTGGATAACACCACCAATATTCTCCGCCTGATGCTGCTGCTCTCTCTGGCAATTGGCGTCGTGCTGGCGCGCACGCTGCTTCAGGGCAAACGCACCCGCTGGCAACAGTCGCCGTTCCTGCTGACCGCAAGCAAGTCTATCCCCGAAGAGGAAGAGAGCGAGAAGAAAGATTAATGATAAAGTAGGCGGACGACCCGGAAAAGGAACTCTGCCATGACGACGTTACGCCTGCTTATCTCTGACTCTTACGATCCCTGGTTTAATCTCGCGGTAGAAGAGTGCATCTTCCGCCAGATGCCCGCCACCCAACGTGTACTATTTCTCTGGCGCAACGCGGATACGGTGGTCATCGGTCGTGCGCAAAACCCGTGGAAAGAGTGCAATACGCGGCGTATGGAAGAGGACAACGTCCGCCTGGCGCGCAGAAGCAGCGGCGGCGGCGCGGTGTTTCACGATCTGGGCAATACCTGCTTTACCTTTATGGCGGGCAAACCGGAGTACGACAAAACCATCTCAACATCCATCGTCCTGAACGCCCTCAATTCGCTCGGCGTGACGGCAGAGGCTTCAGGGCGTAACGACCTGGTGGTGAAAACCGCTGAAGGCGACCGGAAAGTCTCGGGTTCGGCTTACCGCGAAACGATGGATCGCGGGTTCCACCACGGTACCCTTCTTCTGAACGCCGATCTCAGCCGTCTGGCGAACTATCTGAATCCCGATAAGAAAAAGCTGCAGGCCAAAGGGATTACCTCCGTGCGCGGCCGCGTGGCAAATCTGGTGGAACTGCTGCCGGGGATTACTCACGAGCAGATTTGCGATGCGATCCGTGACGCTTTCTTTGAACATTACGGCGAGCGCGTGGAAGCAGAAGTGATCTCCCCAGACAAAACCCCGGATCTGCCCAACTTTGCCGAGACGTTTGCCCGTCAGAGCAGCTGGGAGTGGAACTTCGGTCAGGCTCCTGCATTTTCTCACCTGCTGGATGAGCGTTTTACCTGGGGCGGCGTGGAGCTGCATTTTGACGTGGAGAAAGGCCATATCACCCGCACGCAGGTGTTTACCGATAGCCTGAATCCGGCACCGCTGGAAGCACTTGCGGCACGTTTACAGGGCTGTTTGTATCGGGCGGATATGCTGCAACAGGAATGCGAGGTGTTAATCGAGGATTTCCCGGAGCAGGAAAATGAGCTGCGGGAGCTGTCAGCGTGGATTGCACAGGCCGTGCGCTAGGTGCGGTCCGGTACCCTCTCCCAACGGGAGAGGGAGGGAAGAGACAGAATTACTCTTTATCGCCCAGCAGAACGGATTCCAGCGCGATTTTGATCATGTCGTTGAAGGTGGTCTGACGCTCGGCAGCGGTGGTCTGCTCGTGGGTACGGATGTGGTCAGACACGGTGCAGATGGTCAGCGCTTTCGCACCAAACTCAGCCGCCACACCGTAGATGCCCGCAGCTTCCATTTCCACGCCCAGGATGCCGTATTTTTCCATCACGTCGAACATCTCGCCGCCGTCTGGCGCATAGAACAGGTCAGCAGAGAAGAGGTTACCTACGCGAGCGTCAACGCCCAGCGCTTTTGCTGCGTCAACGGCGTTACGCACCATGCCAAAGTCTGCAATCGCAGCAAAGTCATGATCTTTGAAACGCATGCGGTTGACTTTGGAATCGGTGCAGGCACCCATACCAATGACCACATCACGCAGTTGAACGTCCATGCGCACAGCGCCGCAAGAGCCCACACGGATGATTTTCTTCACGCCGAAATCGGTGATCAGCTCTTTGGTGTAGATGGAGCAGGATGGGATACCCATACCGTGGCCCATAACGGAGATTTTGCGGCCTTTGTAAGTCCCGGTGAAGCCCAGCATGCCGCGAACGTTGTTCACTTCACGCACGTCTTCGAGGAAAGTTTCTGCAATGTGCTTCGCGCGCAGCGGGTCACCCGGCATCAATACGACGTCAGCGAAATCACCCATTTCTGCGTTAATGTGAGGAGTTGCCATCTTCAGTTCCTTTTAAATTGTTTATTCTTTTCACCCTCTCCCTGTGGGAGAGGGTTGGGTGAGGGCATCAGACCGCACCCAACATGATTCAGAACATGGCCTTGCCATATTCCATGTCGGACGTACCAAAGTATTTCGCCAGGGTCTGGCCGATATCCGCGAAGCTTTCACGGTGACCAAGGGAGCCTGGTTTCACTTTCGGGCCGTACACCAGCACAGGAATGTGCTCACGGGTGTGATCGGTACCGGTCCAGGTTGGGTCACAGCCGTGGTCCGCAGTCAGGATCAGAATGTCATCTTCACCCACCAGCTCCATCAGCTCCGGCAGGCGGCGGTCGAACAACTCCAGGCCCGCTGCATAACCGGCAACATCACGACGGTGGCCCCAGGAAGAGTCGAAGTCGACGAAGTTGGTGAAAACAATGGTCTTGTCACCCGCCTCTTTCATCTCTTTGATGGTGGCATCAAACAGCGCGTCCAGACCGGTGGCTTTCACTTTCTTGGTGATGCCGCAGTTGGCGTAGATATCCGCAATTTTACCCACGGACACCACGTGACCGTCTTTCTCTTCAACCAGCTTCTGCAGCACGGTTGGTGCCGGTGGCTCAACGGCCAGATCGTGACGGTTACCGGTACGCTGGAAGTTACCCGCTTTGTCGCCGATAAACGGACGTGCGATAACGCGACCAATGTTGTATCCGCCTTCGGTCAGCTCTTCACGGGCGATTTCGCACAGCTCGTAAAGTTTATCCAGGCCGTAGGTTTCTTCGTGGCAGGCAATCTGGAACACGGAGTCAGCAGAGGTATAGAAAATCGGTTTGCCGGTTTTCATGTGCTCTTCACCGAGCTCATCCAGGATCACGGTACCGGAAGAGTGGCAGTTACCGAGGTAGCCCGGCAGGTTTGCGCGCTTAACCAGCTTGTCCAGCAGTTCCTGCGGGAAGCTGTTCTGATGATCGGAGAAGTAGCCCCAGTCGAACAGAACCGGCACACCGGCGATTTCCCAGTGTCCAGACGGGGTGTCTTTACCGGAAGAAAGCTCGTGAGCCCATGCGTAGGCACCCACCACTTCCGCGTTGCCGTCCATACCTGCTGCAATTTTACCGGTAGAACCTTCATGCGCTTTCACCAGACCCAGGCGGGTCAGGTTGGGTAGAGTCAGAGGGCCTTTACGACCTTTATCCGCTTCGCCTTTGGCACAGGCTTCCGCGATGTGACCCATGGTATCGGAACCCACGTCACCAAAACGTTCTGCATCTTCGGTTGCGCCGATGCCGAATGAGTCCAGCACCATAATAAATGCACGTTTCATAATTGTTCTCCGTACGTAGTGCTTAAAAATGATTGATCAGATCAGTATACCGCTATTCAGTGATACGACGATAGACCGTTGGTGTGCTTTCCGGTGCTTTATCGTCGAGTGTAATGGCCGCTTTAACCGCTTTCGCCGCTTCCTGCCAGCTGGCTTCATCTTTGGCGTGGATCACCGCCAGCGGACGTTGTCCGTCGACGCTGTCGCCCAGTCGGGCCATATCGGTAAAGCCGACGCTGTAATCAATCATGTCCGATGCCTGGCGACGACCGCCGCCCATTGAGACAACCGCCATGCCGAGTGCACGGGTATCCGTGGCTGAGACAAAGCCTTCGCTATCGGCATAAACCGCTTTACTGAGCGTCGCCGTTGGCAGGTATTTCGCGTAGTTTTCCACGAAATCGGTTGGACCTTTCTGCGCCGCCACCATGCGACCAAAGATCTCCGCCGCTTTGCCGTTATCCAGCACCGCCTGCAGTTTCGCGCGCGCGTCTGCATCATCTTTGGCAAGCTTGCCGGAGATTAACATCTCAACGCACAGTGCCATGGTGACGTCGAACAGACGCGGGTTGCGGTATTCACCGGTCAGGAATTGTACGGCTTCACGCACTTCAACCGCATTACCTGCACTGGAGGCCAGAACCTGGTTCATGTCGGTGAGCAGTGCAGTGGTGCGCACGCCGGCACCGTTGGAGACGCCAACGATCGCTTCAGCAAGCTGGGCAGAAAGTTCATAGGTTGGCATAAACGCGCCGCTACCTACTTTTACATCCATCACCAGCGCGTCCAGCCCTTCGGCCAGTTTCTTCGCCAGAATAGAGGCGGTGATCAGCGGGATGGAGTCAACGGTCGCGGTGATATCGCGGGTGGCATAGAAACGCTTATCTGCCGGAGCAAGAGAGCTGGTCTGGCCGATAATCGCCACACCAACGTCTTTAATAATGTCGCGGAAGCGGTTGTCATCCGGGAAGATATCGAAGCCCGGAATGGCTTCCAGTTTGTCGAGCGTACCACCGGTATGGCCGAGGCCGCGCCCGGAGATCATCGGGATGTAACCCCCACAGGCCGCCACCATTGGGCCGAGCATCAGGGAAGTCACATCACCTACGCCACCTGTGGAGTGCTTGTCCACAATCGGGCCGTTAAGGTTCAGGCTCTTCCAGTCCAGAACGGTTCCTGAATCTCGCATCGCCATCGTCAGCGAGACCCGCTCAGGCATCGACATATCGTGGAAGAAAATGGTCATCGCCAGCGCAGCGATCTGCCCTTCAGAGACGGTGTTATCACGAATGCCGTTGATAAAGAAGCGGATCTCTTCGTCGCTTAATGCATGACCATCACGTTTTTTACGAATAATTTCTTGTGCGAGAAACACGGTAACCTCCCGAAATAAGCCGGGATCGCTTCGCGTCACCCGGCAATTCAAACCTTAGTAGCTGCTTGCGCTCTTACCATCGCCGTGACCCAGCGCTTTCAGCAGGCTGGCCAGCAGGCTGGATGCGCCAAAGCGATAGTGACGGGAATCTGCCCATTCAGCGCCGAACAGTTCATCCGCGATGGCCAGGAACTGTTGCGCATCTTCCGCGGTACGTACGCCGCCCGCAGGTTTAAAACCAACCGTTTTGGACACGCCCATATCGCGGATCACTTCCATCATGATGCGTGCGCTTTCCGGGGTGGCGTTAACCGGCACTTTACCCGTAGAGGTTTTGATGAAATCAGCACCCGCTTTGATGGAGATTTCAGATGCTTTACGAATCAGGGCTTCTTCTTTCAGCTCACCGGTTTCGATGATCACTTTCAGCAGTACGTTTGCCGCAGCACACGCATCTTTACAGGCTTTCACCAGGTCAAAACCGACCTGCTCGTTGCCCGCAATCAACGCACGGTATGGGAATACCACGTCAACTTCATCTGCACCGTAAGCAATAGCTGCGCGGGTTTCTGCCAGCGCGATCTCGATATCGTCGTTGCCGTGCGGGAAGTTAGTCACGGTTGCAATACGCACGTCCGGCGTGCCCTGCTCTTTCAGCGTTTTACGGGCAATCGGGATAAAGCGCGGGTAGATACAGATAGCAGCGGTGTTACCGACGGGCGTTTTCGCCTGATGGCACAGGGCGATGACTTTTTCATTGGTGTCGTCATCGTTCAGGGTGGTCAGGTCCATCAGTTTCAACGCGCGCAGGCTGCTTGCAGTTAAATCGGTCATAACATTCTCCAACGGCAGTGCCGTATAAATTTTACCTTGCGGGTCTGTGAGTATTCTAACATTCACCCGCATCCACACTTCGACATTCATCACAGTTAATGAAAACTACGTACAAATTTGCATTGCTGTAATGAGATCTTCTTCAAACTTTATCGTGCTAATTGCTGACGAAAGCAGCAATACCCCCTGTCGGATCAAAAGCCCCAACAGATGTGCTTCCTACAATCCGTTCATCATCCGCAGAATAAACAAGGAAGCGATCATGTCCCACTCCAGCCCCGACGCCCTGCAACAACGTTGCCAGCACATTGTGACAAGCCCGGTGTTAACCCCGGAACAAAAACGTCATTTCCTGGCGCTGGAAGCGGAAAACAACCTGCCTTATCCGGAACTCCCTCAGGCAGCGCGCGCCGCGCTGGACGAGGGGTTTATCTGCGACATGTTCGAAGGCCATGCGCCTTACAAACCCCGCTATGTTCTGCCGGATTACGCAAAATTTTTGTCCAACGGCTCAGAATGGCTGGAGCTGGAAGGCGCGAAAGACCTGGATGACGCTCTTTCACTACTCACCATTATTTACCACCATGTGCCATCCGTAACATCCATGCCTGTCTATCTGGGCCATCTCGATGTGTTACTGCAACCGTATGTTATAATTCTAACACAAGAAGAGGTTGATAGCCGAATAAAACGTTTCTGGCGCTATCTCGACCGAACGCTGCCGGATGCATTTATGCACGCAAACATCGGACCTGCTGACGGCCCCATCACCCGTGCTATTCTGCGTGCCGATGCAGAGCTGAAGCAGGTCGCGCCGAACCTCACCTTTATCTACGATCCAGATATTACCCCGGACGATTTGCTGCTTGAGGTGGCAAAAAACATCTGTGAGTGCAGCAAACCACATATTTCTAACGGCCCGGAAAATGATAAAATTTTCACAAAAGGCCGTTACGGCGTGGTGAGTTGTTACAACTCCCTGCCGCTTGCGGGCGGTGGCAGCACCCTGGTACGCCTTAACCTCAAAGCCATTGCTGAACGCAGCACTTCCATTGAAGACTTCTTCACCCGCACGCTCCCGCATTACTGCCGGCAGCAAATTGCTATCATCGATTCACGCTGCGATTTCCTGTACGAGCAATCTGGCTTCTTTGAGAATAGCTTCCTGGTAAAAGAGGGACTGATTGATGCCGATCGGTTTGTGCCGATGTTTGGGATGTACGGTCTGGCAGAAGCGGTGAACATACTTTGCGAAAAGGAAAGTATTGCGGGGCGCTACGGTAAAGACGAGCAGGCCAACGCGCTGGGCTACCGCATCAGCGGGCAGCTTGCGGCATTTGTGGAAAACACGCCGGTGAAACACGGCTGGAAGCACCGCGCGATGCTGCACGCGCAGTCGGGGATCAGCTCTGACTCCGGCACCACGCCGGGGGCGCGCCTGCCCTATGGGGATGAACCGGATCCGATCAACCATCTGCTGGCCGTAGCGCCGCATCATAAATACTACCACTCAGGGATCAGCGATATTTTGACCCTGGATGAGACGGTAAAACGCAACCCGCAAGCGGTGGTTCAGCTATGTCTTGGTGCGTTCAGAGCCGGTATGCGTGAATTCACCGCGAACGTAGCCGGTAACGATCTGGTACGCGTGACCGGGTATATGGTGCGCTTGTCAGATCTTGAAAAATACCGTGAAGCCGGATCGCGTACTAATACCACGTGGCTTGGAGAAGAAGCCGCGCGTAACACCCGCATCCTCGAACGTCAGCCGCGCGTGATTAGCCATGAACAGCAGATGCGCTTTAGTTAGTCAGGTTATCCCTTTCTCCTGCGTGGACGGGCCGGGCAGCCGCCTGGCTCTTTTCCTGCAGGGATGTAACCTGCGTTGTAAAACCTGCCACAACCCGTGGACGATCGGCCGCTGCAACGACTGCGGTGACTGCGTGCCCCACTGTCCGCACGACGCGCTGACCATTCATGCCGGGCGCGTCTGGTGGCAGGAGAGTGACTGCCAGCAGTGCGACACCTGCCTCCGCCAGTGCCAGCAGCAGGCAACGCCCATGGCGCATCGCTTTAGCGTAGAGGAGATCCTCGCGCAAATCCGCAGAACTGCGCCCTTTATTGAGGGTATTACGGTGAGTGGCGGTGAGGCTACCACGCAACTTCCTTTTCTGATCGCGCTTTTCACGGCGATCAAAACGGATCCCACGCTGAATCATCTAAGCTGCCTGGTGGACAGCAATGGCCTGTTAAGTGAAACCGGCTGGCAGAAACTCCTGCCGGTGCTGGATGGCGCGATGCTGGATCTGAAGGCATGGGGAAATGAGCATCACCGTTTCCTGACCGGACGCGAAAACCCACAGATTAAACAAAGCATTCGCTGGCTGGCGGATCGTCACCGTTTGACGGAACTGCGCTTACTGGTCATCCCGGATCGGTGCGATTATCTGGAACAGATCAAACCGCTGACGACATTTATCCACGGGCTTGGAAACGTCCCGGTGCGAATCAACGCGTTTCATGCGCAGGGGGTTTATGGCGAAGCGGCGTCATGGCGTAGCGCTACACCGGAAGACGTTGAGCCGCTGGCGCTCGCGCTGGAAAAACAGAAGATAACCGTGATCCGCCCGGCACTTTATCTATAGTGTGATACCAAATACCGAACGCGTATTCTCAAGCAAGGCATCAGCAATCACCTCTTCTGGCTCATCGCGCAGCTCGCACAACGTGACAAACACGCGCGCCGCCTGTTCCGGGCGATTCGGCTGGCCCTGAAAACCATTCAGCGGCATATCCGGCGCGTCGGTTTCCAGCAGAAGCGCCGACAGCGGCAGCTGTGCCATTACGTCCCGGGTTTTACTGGCACGCGGATAAGTGATGGTGCCACCCACGCCAATTTTATAGCCCAGTTCGGTAAAACGCTGCGCCTGCTGCAGGCTGCCGGAGAAACCGTGTACGACACCTCTCCGTGGTAGATCGATGCGTTTCAGGTGCATCGCCAGCTTATCGTGCGTGCGTCTTGAGTGGAGGATCACGGGCAGATCGTAACGCTTGGCCAGCCTGAGCTGCGCATCAAGGATCGTCTGCTGACGCTCAAACTGCGGCTCCTCACGGTAAAGATCGAGGCCGATCTCACCGATGGCGACAAGTTTGTCTCCTGCGGTCTGCAGTACCTCATCAAGCCTCTCAATGTGCTCATCAAGATGTCGCTCAATGACAATCGGATGGAGGCCGAGCGCGGCATAGAGCGCGGGATACTGCGTGGCAAGATCCAGCACACGGGAAAAGTAAGCAGCTTCCACTGACGGCACAATGATGGCCTGAACGCCTGCTTCGGCAGCTTTCGCAATACTTTGCTCTTCATCCCCCGTAAACGGCGGAAAATCAAAGTGGCAGTGGGTATCGACAAAGCAGTGCGTCACGCCAGATCCTCGTTATCCAATAGAGCGTCATTCGCCTGCGGAATATCCACCAGCGGCATCGTCAGGGCATCGTTAGCGACAATCGCAGGCGGCATAATAATACGTTTATGCCGATGTAGCGGTGGTTGCTCCGCCAGCATTTTCCCCACTGTCGCCAGGAAGTAACGGCCGCACAGCCGGCCCGTTTTATAATCTGCACGCAACGCCGGGACGCGGCTGCCCAGCGCCATACTGACCAGCGGCTTAGGTGGATAGATTTCAAAAATACGCAGTTTTCCCGGCGGTTTTTCAATGAAACGCTGCATCGCGCCGTAGGTGGTTTCATGCTGTTTAGCGATGTTCACCAGCGGTTGCAGGCTGCTGTCGCCTAACCAGCGTTCCATGCGTTTAAACCACTGCGGGGTGTAGTACATTTGCGACGGTACGGTACGGATCACCACAATAGTTTTCGCTCCGCGCCGGGCAGCTTCCTGCACTGGCACTGCGTCACTGATCCCCCCATCCAGATAACTGATGCCATCCAGCTGCGCACCGGTACGATAAAAACCGGGAATGGCACTCGAGGCACGAATGATATCCAGCCAGTTTTCCTTCTGCGGAGAGAAATACCCCGGTGAATAATCATCTCCCCGGCTGGCACACATCCAGAATTCTTTCCCGCCATCAAACAGGCGCGCTGCAGTGTCCATAGCCAGCGGCATCTGGCTGGAGGTGGATTCCAGCAGCCAGTCGAGATCGATCAGATTGCCGCCACGCACAAAGCGTACCGGATTAAAAAATTCTTTCGCCGTGGTATAGCGCATTATCACTTTTCGCGCATAACCAGGCTGGTTACAGACATAGGCAGACAGGTTCTGTGCCCCGGCTGAGGTGCCGAAGTAAAGGTCAAACGGGTTGAACTGCGCGCGCATAAATTCATCCAGCACGCCCGCAGTGAAAATGCCACGCTGCCCGCCCCCCTCACAGACCAGCGCGAGCTGGCCTGCACGAAACGGCTTTAACGTTAGCGGCGCGATATTGCCGAGCGTAACGGGAATTCGTTGCCCCACCTCTGCCTTCCTGTTCTGGTTATTCTGTAACAACACAGTAACGCACACGACCTGCAACGCAAATAAGAAAAAGCCAGTCGCAGTGACTGGCTTTTTTTTGTTGAAGGAATATTGCGTTTGCTACGGACGTCGACGTCCGGTAAACAGGCTGACCAGGAACAGAATAATACCGACGACAAAGACAACTTTTGCTGCCCATGCCGCAGTACCCGCCAGTCCACCAAAGCCCAATGCGGCGGCAATTAACGCGATAACCAGAAATATAATGCCCCAACGAAACATAAGCCTCTCCTTTACCATAGTTAATGTCGGCCGCTAAACGTGAGCGCTCAGGTCACTCACCGGCGTTTTCCAGAGTCGTTCTTATTTTCGCCCGCTGGTTTTAGCCAGACGGGCGAATGGTCCAGATTTACTTCGTTTTCAGATCGTTTTTAACGCTTTTCACGCCATCAATCGCTTTGGCGATGGACTCGGCACGTTCACTTTGCGCCTGCGAATCTACCGTACCGGAGAGCTGAACCACACCATCGGTGGTTTCCACTTTCACCTTACGGGACGGCACAATGTCATCTGCTAAAAGTTTAGCTTTGATTTCGCTAGTGGTGGCTGCATCACCGGCATAACCTTTCACCGACGCGTTTTTGCTGTCACGTACGTGCAGCTTATCGCTAACGGACGCAACGCCTTCGACGCCTTTCGCCACTTTCACCGCCTGTTCGGCCTGAGCCTGGCTTTCAACAAAGCCACTCAGCGTGACCACTTTCTTGTCGGTCTTAACGGAAATATCGGTGCTCTTAATGGCTTCATCATCCACCAGTGCGGCTTTCACTTTTGCTGTGATTGAGCTGTCATCCATGAAATTGCCGACTTTATTCATAGAGCTATCGATTTTTTGCCCTGCGGTATCGGCCGTGGACTGTGCTTTATCCATGGTGCTGCTTTCCGCCAGAGCGGAACCGCTCACCAGAACGCTACCCACGGTTACAGCCAGCAGAGTTTTCGAAATCTTCAGTCTTGTCATATTCATCGATCTATTCCTGTGTTTACCCGTTATTCGGGCTACATACTTCCTTAGTAGTTTTATATATTGCGAATAAACACACGGGCAAAATGGATAACCTAAAGTCATGCATTGAACAGTTAATTTATCCACGCCCGGCGTTAAACACTGAGTTAAATATAGATCACTCTCACAGAGCCGCTTTCAGAATTGGGTAAAAAACGCGCGAATAGCGAGAAATTGCGTTGAATTAAGAACATTCCGCAAGGGATTAATAAGACAGGAATTAAAGAAGAGCACGGCGGCAGCCGTGCTCTGAGAGGGGATTAGTGTTCGCGGGTTTTGCGGAACTGAACATCAGGATAGCGTTCCTGAGTCAGGTTCAGGTTAACCATGGTTGGGGCGATGTACGTCAGGTTATCGCCACCATCGAGCGCCAGCTGAATTTCGTTCTTACGCTTAAATTCTTCGAATTTCTTCACGTCAGAACACTCAACCCAGCGCGCGGTCGCCACGTTCACCGATTCGTAAATCGCTTCCACGTTGTATTCGCTCTTAAGACGAGCCACCACCACGTCAAACTGCAACACACCCACCGCGCCAACGATCAGATCGTTGTTTGCGATTGGGCGGAACACCTGTACCGCGCCCTCTTCGGAAAGCTGTACCAGGCCTTTCAGCAGCTGTTTCTGCTTCAGCGGATCGCGCAGACGAATACGGCGGAACAGCTCCGGTGCGAAGTTCGGGATACCGGTGAACTTCATCATTTCGCCCTGGGTGAAGGTATCACCGATCTGGATGGTGCCATGGTTGTGGAGACCGATGATGTCGCCCGGGTACGCCTCTTCAACGTGCGAACGGTCGCCCGCCATAAAGGTCAGCGCATCGGAGATCACCACGTCTTTACCGATACGCACCTGGCGCAGCTTCATGCCCTTTTCATATTTACCGGACACTACGCGCATAAAGGCCACGCGGTCGCGGTGTTTCGGGTCCATGTTGGCCTGAATTTTAAATACGAAACCGGTGAACTTCTCTTCCTGCGCTTCCACTTCACGGGTGTCGGTTTTACGTGGCATCGGCTGCGGCGCCCACTCCACCAGACCGTCAAGCATGTGGTCAACGCCGAAGTTACCCAGCGCGGTACCAAAGAATACCGGCGTGATTTCACCGCTCAGGAACAGCTCTTTGTCGAACTCATGAGACGCGCCTTTCACCAGCTCCAGCTCGTCGCGCAGCTGTGCGGCCAACTCTTCACCTACCGCCGTATCCAGATCCGGGTTATCCAGACCTTTCACGATGCGCACTTCCTGGATAGTGTGGCCTTTACCGGTCTGATACAGGTAAGTTTCGTCTTTATAAAGGTGGTAAACACCTTTGAACAACTTGCCACAGCCGATTGGCCAGGTGATTGGTGCACAGGCGATTTTCAGCTCGTTTTCCACTTCATCCATCAGCTCCATCGGATCGCGGATGTCACGGTCGAGTTTGTTCATGAAGGTGAGGATCGGCGTATCGCGCAGACGGGTCACTTCCATCAGCTTACGGGTCCTGTCTTCTACACCTTTTGCGGCGTCGATCACCATCAGACAGCAGTCAACCGCCGTCAGCGTACGGTAGGTATCTTCGGAGAAGTCTTCGTGCCCCGGGGTGTCCAGCAGGTTCACCAGGCAGTTGTGATACGGGAACTGCATCACGGAGGTGGTAATCGAAATACCACGCTGCTTTTCCATCTCCATCCAGTCGGATTTCGCATGCTGGCTGGAACCACGGCCTTTAACCGTACCGGCAGTCTGAATCGCCTGTCCGAACAGCAGCACCTTTTCGGTGATGGTCGTTTTACCGGCATCCGGGTGCGAGATAATGGCAAAAGTGCGGCGCTTGGCCACCTCTTGCAGATAAGGAGACAACGTCATAATCAAATCTTCTTATATAAGCGCGGCAGCACGCCGTGCATCATGGAATACGAAAAATGCGGCTATTTTACCCATCAATGGGGGGCAGGCAATCATTGTTTACACAGGAGTTGCTCCAGTTCGTTCAACGACGTCACGGTCCAGGTCGGTTCGATACCTTCAGGCTTCACGCGGCCATGCGCATTAAGCCAGACGGTCGACAGACCGGAATTCATGCCACCCAGAATATCTGACTCTGCGGTATCACCCACCATCAGTACGCGATCGCGGTCAGGATTGCCGGCCTGCGCCAGCGCATAATCGAAAATACGCGGATCCGGTTTCGGCACGCCGACCTCTTCCGAGATCACCAGCGCGTCAAAATGATCGCGCAGGCCGGTGCGCTCAAGGCGGATCTGCTGCAGGGCGGTAAAACCGTTGGTGATGATCCCCAGTTTCACCTTGCCTTTCAACGCATTCAGCAGGGAAACCGCGCCCGGCAGTGGCGCACAAATATCGGCCATCGCATTCAGGAAGGCATCGTTCAGCGTCCCCGGACTCACCTTTAAACGTTCCGCCCAGACATCAAAACGCTGATGCTGAAGTTGTAACGCGGTGATGGCACCGTTCTGGTAATCCACCCACAGCGGTTTATTCACCGCCTGATAGTCCTGAAAATCCTCAGCGGTGAAGGTTACGCTATAGTCGAGAAACATCCGCTGTAGACCACCGAACGCGTCGAACGTAAACAGCGTTTCGTCGGCATCAAAGAAAATCCAGTCCCATTTCATCGTTACAACCTTATTTTCGTTATCCAATCGGCAGAGCCATTATGATGGCGTCTTCACGTCCCTCTGCGGTGGGGTAGTAGTTACGGCGGATTGTCGCCTCATTAAAGCCTAAGCTTTCATAGAGCGCGATGGCGGCGACGTTCGATGCGCGCACTTCCAGCCACAGGGTGAAAACGTCACGGGTTTCGAGCTCACGGATGAGGTGCTCAAGCAGTTCTCTTCCCAGCCCACGACGCTGAAACGCAGGATCAACCGCGATATTAAACAGCGTCGCTTCATCAAGAACAACCTGCGTAATCGCGAAGGCGGCCATGGTGCCGTCAACGTCCAGGCGGTAATTCAGATACCGCTCGCCCTGATTGCTGGCGAAGGTTTTTTCGCTCCACGGAAACGCGTGGGCGCGTGTTTCAATCGCAAACGCTGTGGTCAGGTCAGGCGTCGTGAGGGAAGAAATCGTGTTCATATTCGCAGATTTGTTGCCATAGCGCGCAACGCGCTTTTTGGTTGGCTTTCAGTTCGTCCAGCGCTGGCGAGCAGATCTGGCTCCCCTGTAGGGGGATTTCGTTTGTCTCTCCGATACGCCAGCTGTTACAGCGGCAATCAGGAGGAAGCATCGCGACCCGTTCTGGCGTCAGCTGTAAAACCTGGTCGGCCGTCAGCTTCAGGCAGCGAAGGACATCACCGATCAGGGGTTCGTTCAGGGCAGGCAGTTCTTCCGCCACCATCACCAGGCGAACGTGCGCCGGGATGGAGATGGCGATTTCGCCCTGCAACGCCGTCGGGCGACGCAAAGCCCACTGGGTGATGCCCAGTTGCTGCAACTGCCAGTCTCGTCGGGATGTCATAGGGAAAACTCCTGTCTCTCAGGCGCGCAAATATAGCAAATGTGTCGAAAGTGCGCCATCTACCTACTATAATCCCCGCCTGAGTTTATTGAGGAACAATTCATGTCTGCATTTACCCCGGCAAGTGAAGTCTTGCTGCGTCACAGTGATGATTTCGAAGAAAGCCGTATTCTGTTTGCCGGAGATATGCAGGATGACCTGCCCGCACGTTTCGAATGTGCTGAAAGCCGTGCCCACACCCAATATTATCACCACTGGCAGGTCCTGAGCCGCCAGATGGGCGAGCGCGCGCGCTTTAGCCTGGTGGCGGAGCAGAGCGATATCGCCGACTGCGATACGCTGATTTACTACTGGCCGAAGAATAAACCGGAAGCCCAGTTCCAGCTGATGAACCTGCTCTCCCTGCTGCCGGTCGGCTGCGATATTTTTGTGGTGGGTGAGAACCGCAGCGGCGTGCGTAGCGCTGAACAGATGTTGGAAGGCTACGCGCCGCTGAATAAAGTCGACAGCGCTCGCCGCTGTGGTCTGTACCATGGCCGTCTGGAAAAACAGACTTCGTTTGATGCACAAGCTTACTGGGACGAGTACCAGCTTGACGGTCTGACCATCAAAACCCTGCCGGGCGTGTTCAGCCGTGACGCGCTGGATACGGGTAGCAAACTGCTGCTCTCCACCCTGACGCCGCACACCAAAGGCAAAGTGCTGGACGTGGGCTGTGGCGCGGGGGTACTTTCAACAGTTCTTGCCAGCCATTCGCCAAAAGTGCGTTTAACCCTGTGTGATGTGAGCGCGCCAGCGGTAGAAGCCAGTCGCGCAACGCTTGCCGCAAACGGAATCGAAGGCGAAGTGATTGCCAGTAACGTCTTCTCCGACATTACGGGTCGTTTCGACATGATTATCTCCAACCCGCCGTTCCATGATGGCATGGAGACCAGCCTTGAAGCCGCGCAAACGCTGATCCGTGGCGCAGTTCGTCACCTTAACAGCGGTGGAGAGCTGCGCATCGTGGCTAACGCCTTCCTGGCGTACCCGAAAGTGCTGGACGAAACCTTCGGCTTCCATGAAGTGATCGCTCAGACCGGTCGCTTTAAGGTTTACCGCACCGTGATGACGCGTCAGGCCAAAAAATAATCTCTAATCCTGTAGGCCGGAGAAGCGCAAGCGCTATCCGGCTCCACATGGCATCACCATCGGCCATTTTTCCAGCAATCAAGGTGTCGCGCGCACTTTTCTGTTGACGTAAAGCTGAAAACATCTAGAATGCGCCTCCGTGGTTACGATACTTTTACAGTATCGATGGTATGCGAAGGTGGCGGAATTGGTAGACGCGCTAGCTTCAGGTGTTAGTGTCCTTACGGATGTGGGGGTTCGAGTCCCCCCCCTCGCACCATAAATCACGTTGATATTGCTCGCACTGGGCGAAGGTGGCGGAATTGGTAGACGCGCTAGCTTCAGGTGTTAGTGTCCTTAGGATGTGGGGGTTCGAGTCCCCCCCCTCGCACCAACGAGGCGATATCAAAAATAGTAAGATGACTGTGCGAAGGTGGCGGAATTGGTAGACGCGCTAGCTTCAGGTGTTAGTGTCCTTACGGATGTGGGGGTTCGAGTCCCCCCCCTCGCACCAATTATCTTACAGCCCTTCTGAAATTCTTCTTTTTTCTGTTATTTCAAACTCATCAGTATCACCAGAATTCCACTAACCAGTGCAACGCACGATGGCAGTAGAACAAAGTGGCGTAACTGCTTATGCCATATCATTCCTGACGTGACTAATAATCCTGACACAATGATGGCTTTCCAGACATTGATGGAGAGATCGGCAAACATCAAACCGCCGAGAATCACTCCCGGCAGTAATACACCCCAACCACTTCCCAGCGCTCTGTTCAACATGACTCGCCCTCTCACATTGATAATGATAACCAATATCATATGAAATAAATTGTCATTTGTCAGCATAGCGAATCAAAAACCATCGACCTTTACCTTTCCCATAATGACAGGAATTGCCTAAGGTGATAAATTGCACACCTGTTAATTACACCTAAAGATTTTCTGATAATTATTCTTTGAGTTTTTTACTTTTTTAATTGCGACACCACACCTATTTATTTGTTTTAATTAAATTTTAATAAAAACGTACTACTATGACATCACAATCCTGGCGGTCTTTGGTTCACAGAAAATATCAATTATCGTTACGTTTATTTTTATTCCTGAACGCAACATCAGCCGTGTTCTCGGTAACAAATCCACTTAATTCTGTGCGCGTGTTCTCTTTCCCTCTGATTGCTATTTTCTCCATCAGCACTGGCCTGCTCGCCTGGCACTGGAAGAAGAGGACACGGAAGATCAATATTCCTGTTATTTCAGGGATTTTCGGTATTTTGTGGGCCTGGCAAATTGTCTCAAAATTTTCACTAATTACTCACGACCATATGACGTATTTGATAATAGCGCTATTAACGGTGCTTTTTATCGGTACGCTGGCATTTGCCAGTAATATTGTGGCATTCATACTGCACTCATTACCCACCTTTATTGTCTGCCTGTGGTTAGGTAACCACGATATATGGCTGAGAATAGCCTATTCTTTCGCACTTCCTGTGGTGGCAATTGCTATTCATAACATTTTGCAAAGACGTAACGATCGCTTTGCTCAGGAGCTGCTCTCTCGCTTACTGGAAGAACGGGAAACCCTCACCGATCTCAGCATGATGGATCCCCTTACCGGACTCTATAATCGTCGCGGCCTGCAAAGCCGTCTGGAGAACTTGCCAGCGGTTGAGAACGGCGAACACTTTGTCCTGCTGATGGATATCGACCACTTCAAGGCCTATAACGACCACTACGGCCATATGATGGGCGACCAGGCATTGAAACGTGTCTCTGCGGCAATTCGCGACGCCGTGCGTTCTCGCGATATTGTGGCGCGTTTTGGCGGGGAGGAGTTTATGGTGCTGCTGACCAATATTTCACTCGAACATGCCCGCCAGACGGCAGAGCGGATCCGTCAGAAAGTCTACGATTTGAAAATCCCGCATCTGTTCAACGAAAGCGTTGCGACAAATGTCACCATCAGCATTGGTATTGCTATTTTCGAGGATGAAGACGTGGAAGGCGCACTGGAAAAAGCGGACAAAGCTCTCTACGAAGCCAAGCATATGGGACGCAATAATATTCTGCTTAGTGAAGGCCTTCAGTCGGCTTAAGCGCGAGGTCGTTTAACCAGGACAAAAGTCTTGCCATTGGTTTGAGCAATAGTTAGGATTGGCAATCATTATCATTTAGATTTCTATCCATACTATGGCCACTCAAACCGCACACATTGCTGAACCACTCCTCTGGCGAGCCCCCCTCGCCAGCGGGAATGCTTCGCTTGCGGATGCCATACGGGATAAGATTGCGAAAACTCGTGCTCATCTGCTGGACTTTATCCGGCTTGATGAAGCGCACCCGCAGCACGCCATGACGCTTGCTGAGTGGCGGCAACCAGCCCAACTGCAATCATTGCTGGCCACCTATTCCGACCATATCTATCGTCATCAACCCACCCTTAAGCGGGAAAATAAACCCCTGCTCTCTCTCTGGGCGCAGTGGTATATCGGGCTGATGGTGCCCCCCCTCATGCTGGCGCTGTTAACGCAAAAGAGCATGCTGAGGCTCTCGCCGGATAATTTCCATGTCGAGTTTCACGAAACCGGGCGTGCAGCCTGTTTCTGGATTAATCTCCACGAAGACCAGGCCGCAGAGCCACTTTCTGCTCAGGCGCGTATGGAGCAGCTTATCACTCAGGCTCTGATTCCGGTGGTTAATGCCCTTGAAGAGACGGGTGAGATTAACGGGAAACTTATCTGGAATAATACCGGGTATTTAATCCACTGGTATTTAACGGAAATGAAGCCTCTGCTTGGTGATGAGATCGTTGATGCCCTGCGTCAGTCCTGTTTCTTTGCAAAACAACTTTCTGATGGCAGTGAAAACCCGTTATTCCGTTCCGTAGTTCTCCGTGACGGACTTCTGGTTCGTCGCACCTGCTGCCAGCGCTATCGCCTGCCGGACGTTAAGCAGTGCGGGGATTGCACGCTGAAATAGTGCACTGAATTGCCCGGTGGCGCTTCGCTTACCGGGCCTACAAAAACCTCAACTCGTAGGCCGGGTAAGGCGTAGCCGCCACCCGGCACAACGCTTTTAAGCCACCTGCTGATTTTCCTCTTCCGCGTTACGCTGCGCTTCCTCGGCTTCCTGCTCCAGCAGCTGCTTCTCGTAGACTTTGAAGAATGGGAAGTAGATTATTGCTGATACGCAGGCCAGAACAACGACCAGAATGGCTGCGCGGAAATCCCAGCCAAGGGCCCATGCGGCGCCAATCGGAGCGGGTGCTGTCCAGGGCACGACTGAAATGACACGGCCAATCAGATCAAATGACATCGCCGCCCAGGCCAGCACGGCATTCACCATGGGTGCCAACAGGAACGGAATAAAGAACACTGGGTTCATCACAATCGGCGTACCGAAAATGACAGGTTCGTTAATGTTAAAGAAGCTTGGTACCACGCTCAAGCGTCCAATAGAGCGTAAATGTGCTGAACGACTGCGCAGATAGCAAATCACCAGCCCCATTGTGGCTCCCGACCCGCCAATCACGATAAAGAACGTCCAGAATGCTTCCATAAAAATATGCGGCAGAGGCTGACTGGCTGCCAGCGCAGTCTGGTTAGCTCCCAGATTAGTCAGCCAGAACATCTGTAACATCCCGGAGACAATGGCGGCTCCGTGGATCCCGGCGAACCAGAGCAGATGACCAATCAACACCGCCAGCAGAATCGCAGGCAGTGAGTCCGCTGCAGAAACCAAAGGCTTAAAGACTGACATAATCGCCTGCGGGATCAGCATGCCAAACTGAGACTGAATAATCAGGCTCAGCGGATAGAGCGTCAACACCACCACCAGCACCGGGATCAGCAGGTCGAAAGAGTTTTTGATCATCGGGGGAACCTGGTCTGGCAGGCGAATACCAATGTTATGCGCTTTAAGGAAACGCATCATCTCAACGCAGTAAATAGCCACCAGAATCGCGGTAAAGATGCCCGTCCCGCCCAGGCTGTCCACAGGAAGTGTGCCTTTGGTTTTAGGTGCTGCAACCAGGAGAAACGCCATCAGCGACAGCATGGCACACATAAATGGGTCTAACTGATGCGATTTGACATAGTGTTTGCCAAGGTTATAGGCAATAGCCGCACAGATATAAATGGACATAATGCCCATCGTCATATCAAACGGCGTCAGAATCTGGCCTTCAAATTGCTTCGCCATATCCAGCCAGGCGCGCGCAAAACCCCAGGTGGTATCAGGTGAAAACGGTGGGTAAGCGAACACTAACAAAAATGAGCCGACAATCATAAATGGCATCGCGGAGATGAACCCATCACGAATAGCCATAACATGACGCTGGGAAGAGATGCGCCCGGCAATTGGGCTAACGTAATTTTCAACAAAACGGAATATCAGGTTAAACGCAGCATGGTTGGCAGACATGGCAGATCTCCTGTCAGACGTTTGTTACGGGCACATTCGTGCCACACGTTGTTCCATAAATCAGCTTCACAACCTTGCTGGCTTGTGTACCAGCGGTACTGCTCAGACTAAATGGTTTCATAATTTGCTCTTATTATTGGATACAGGGAACGTTACGTACTCAGTATTAATCTACGCACCACGCTCTGCAACCGGTTACTGTAACCGGTTTCTGTGATTGTGAAGATGATCCAGAAATCAGCTATATGGGGTATTTGTTACTTAAGAGATATTTACAGAGCATAAATTCTTATGACAGATTACGCAGGATATTTGTCAGGAGGAAACAATGAGTTTGCAGTCTGTACAGCAGTTTTTTGCCGACAACGCTCCGGATATAGACGTTATTGAATTGAGTCAGAGTACCGCTACCGTTGCACTCGCTGCAGCCGCCCATCGCGTTGAGCCGGGACAAATTGCTAAAACCCTGTCATTGAAGGTGAAAAACGAGGTGATTCTGGTGGTAGCGAAAGGCGATGCGCGCCTGGATAACAAAAAGCTAAAAGACACCTTTGGTGCAAAAGCACGCATGCTCAGCAGTGATGAAGTAGTGACCATAACAGGTCATCCTGTTGGTGGTGTTTGTCCGTTCGGGCTGGAAAACCCGCTTGCGGTTTACTGTGATATTTCCTTAAAGCAGTACGCTGAAGTACTCCCTGCCGCTGGCGCGATCCACAGTGCCGTACGTATTTCACCTGACAGGATGGCAGAGCTAACATCTGCAAAATGGGTTGATGTATGCATCTGATTGATGCGCCAGAGAGTATCTGGCGCACAAGGCAGGTTATAAAAATGTGGGTTTGCTGAGTGCAGGATTAAGCGGTTCTCGTGCCGGGAGATGCGTAAGAATATCCGCTGCATCAAGCAGCCCTACGTCAGAACTCACTCCCAACTTCACCATCGCATTAAACTTATGTGCCCGGATAGTCTTAATATTGCGTTCAAGCTGTGCGGCGATTTCGGGAATGGAATACCCGAAAGACATATAACGCAAAATGGCCCGCTCCGTGGGGCTTAACATCCTGTTTTGACTCCGATACCAGTGGTTCAGCATATTGTCATTGATGCGCAGCGTTTCACCCAACAACACCACGAGCTCCTTCTGCAAGTGCTCAAGTGTTAAGGATTTACTGACCACTCCGTGAAGACGTGAAGGTGATAGATGGCTAATTAACCGTGCTTCCATCTCATCAGACGCCAGAATAATGCGTTGAATATGGCTATGGGTAAATGCGAGATCCCGCACGTGCGCCAGGCAATTACGACGCTCTTCTCGCGCATCGGAAAGTGAATAGATCAGCGAAAAAAAATTGGTCTGATGAAGTGCCTTCTTAAAGCCCTCAAATCCACTAAATAAGTGCAACTGATAATGGTTAAGGGTGGGCATAGCAAAAAGATGCTGTAGCCCAACAGCACTCATTGAACAATTTTCGATAATGGCGATGTGTCTTGTTGAATCGGTTTTTTCCATTCCTCGAACTCTCCATAGGCTGAGATTAAACTCAGCTCTCTCATTCCCTGTGTACTACTGATCCAGGCATACATATCGGCGTTAGACCGCAACGACAGCCGTCGCATCGCACTGTTTTTCTGCGCACTTATCGTTTTATTGCTCTTCTTGAGCAAGGTGGCAATTTGATTAATCCCCCATCCCTTACCTAACAAACGTAATACTTTGCGTTCAGAGTGCGTGAGCGCAATAACGTGTTCATCTTCAACACTCTGAGGTTCTGGTATTAATAACGTCTGGCTTATCCGTTCAGCACGCTCACTCCCGGCCCGGATGGCATTAATCACGCCGTCGATGGGTTCCATATCGGAAAGCAGCGTGCTTTCTGGTCGCATAAGCAACTCAACCGCTATCGGGTACAGCGGTCGGGAGACTAAGAAGATCCAGTGTATTTCACGGTATTGGTTCAATAAGCTGTAGTACTCTTCGAGCGAGCCCCGGGGGTTTCTGTATTCACCTGAAATATCGGTAATAATTACATCTGCACTGCGTAACTGAAGCAGCGTTAGCTCCTGCAGTGAGCGGCAAAAGGTCAATTCAAAATCGGGGAAGTGACGTGCCATAACGCCTGCAAACCCTTTTTGCATCACGGGTATCCGGCTTATGACTACGCAATGTTTACCATGTAATGACAACATAGACCCTCCGTGTCCATTTTTCATTTGATGAGTAACGTTAATACGCATCAACGTAATAAGTATTTTCGTCCCTGAGTGTAAAACAGATTAATACAAGCAGAAGATGAGATATGTTTCTGATTTAAGAAATGCCTAAAACAGAGATAATATCTCATAAAGTGCAAGAAAATTTAATTACGGACTCATTAAAATATCGACAATATAAATTTAGAATAACTAAATACAAATATTTTATGTTACCGCATTAATGATTCACCATTGTTATGAATTAAAGCGAAAACCCTTTCACAATACAGGTTGCAACTGTTTGCTTAAATCTTGATCTGACCCACAGCAAGGGGTACCGCACTTTGTGTTAAAAGTAAGCATCACGGGCCAAACCGCTAACATCCATTTTCTCTTCAGGACAATACATGCAGGCAGATCGGTCAACGCAGCGTGCTATCACGCGGCTATGTATTCAGTGCGGTCTTTTTCTGCTCCAGCACGGAGCGGAAAGCGCGCTGGTTGAGGAGCTCTCAACACGGCTGGGGCTGGCGTTAGGTATGGATAGCGTTGAAAGCGCGATCTCTTCAAACGCCATTGTGCTGACTACGATCAAAGATGGTCAATGCCTGACCTCCACCCGCAAAAACCACGACCGTGGTATTAACATGCACGTCGTCACCGAAGTGCAACATATCGTCATTCTTGCTGAGCATAAGCTGCTCGACCACAATGAGATTGAAAAAAAATTCAACCAAATAAAGCCATTGCGTTACCCACGCTGGCTCGTTGTGCTCATGGTTGGGCTGTCGTGCGCCTGTTTTTGTAAGCTCAATAAAGGCGGCTGGGACGGCGCAATCATTACATTTTTCGCCAGCAGCATCGCGATGTATGTCCGCCAGCTACTGACACACCGGCAAATGCACCCACAAATCAATTTCTGTATTACCGCTTTTGTCGCCACCACGGTGTCTGGTTTACTGCTGCGCCTGCCGCAGTTTGTTAACACCCCCACTGTTGCCATGGCCGCCAGTGTGCTTCTGCTGGTCCCGGGGTTCCCGTTGATTAACGCTGTCGCCGATATGTTTAAAGGGCACATCAATACCGGTCTGGCACGTTGGGCTATCGCCAGCCTGCTGACGCTGGCGACCTGTATTGGCGTCGTCATGGCCATGACTCTCTGGGGGTTACGCGGATGGGCGTGATAGATTTTCTGCTGGCACTGGTACAGGACATGCTTCTGGCCGCCATTCCTGCCGTTGGCTTTGCGATGGTCTTTAATGTTCCGCAACGTGCTCTCCCGTGGTGTGCCCTGCTGGGTGCGATTGGTCATGGGTCACGGATGATCATGATGACGGCAGGTTTTAACATCGAATGGTCGACATTTATGGCGTCTATGCTGGTCGGTAGCATAGGCATTCAGTGGTCGCGCTGGTATCTGGCGCATCCCAAAGTGTTCACCGTTGCCGCCGTTATCCCGATGTTCCCGGGCATATCTGCCTACACGGCAATGATTTCCGCAGTAAAAATCAGCCATTTTGGCTACACCGAGCCACAGATGATCCTCCTTCTGAGCAACTTCCTTAAGGCCTCTTCCATTGTCGGTGCACTCTCTATCGGGCTGTCGATCCCGGGACTGTGGCTGTACCGCAAACGCCCACGCGTTTGATATTTGTGTTATTTCGCTGCCATGGGGATAATCGTCCTGGTCCGTTTGGTGATAATAAGGAAAGATTGTGGCTAACCCAGGCAGCGAACACCCCGCACACAATGAAGAATCCAGCCTGAAAGAGAAAATTTTTCAGAGCGCGATCGCGCTTTTCGCCGAATATGGTTTGAACGGTGCCCGCATGGAGCAAATTGCGGAGAAAGCAGGCACGACCAAGCGCATGGTGGTTTACCATTTCAAGAACAAAGAAAATCTCTACCTTCTTGTCCTGGAGCATGTTTACACCCAAATCCGCGCCAGTGAGAAAGCACTGAGCCTGGCGGGAATGCCACCGGTAGAAGCGCTGGTCAACCTGGTTGAAGCTACCTTTGACTATCATGCCGATCACCCGGATTACATCCGCATTATCTGCATGGAAAACATGCAGCGTGGTCGCTTTATGCAGCAGTCGAGCTATCTGCGCCAGGTCAACCGTAGCGCGCTCGATCTGCTGGAAGCGATCCTGGACCGGGGTAAAGAAAAGCAGCTATTCAACCAGACAGTTGACGCCCGCGATCTCCACCGTCTGATAAGCAGTTTCAGCTTTCACTACGTCGCCAACAGCTACACCTTCACATTGCTGTTTGAAGATGGGGCGGATGAACAGGCTCAGCGCCAGCACTACCGCAAAATGGCCGTTCAGGTGGCACTCCGCTATACCTGCCCATAAAATTGCTTGCAATTAAATCGCGCACTATCTATATTCATTCCATGAACACGAAAACGAACGACACCACCGCTGCGCTCCTGCTGGATAACCAGCTCTGCTTTGCTCTCTACTCGGCAAATCTGGCGCTTAACAAGCTGTACCGGCAACTGCTGGCGCCGCTGAACCTGACTTACCCGCAATACCTGGTGATGCTGGTGCTCTGGGAGCAGGACGACATGACGGTGTCGGACATTGGTGAGCGGCTGTTCCTTGACTCTGCCACCCTGACACCGCTGTTAAAACGTCTGGAAAGCGCCGGGCTGATAAAACGCCAGCGCTCGCGTAAAGACGAACGTCAGGTGGCCGTCACGCTGAGCGACGAGGGACGTGCACTGCAGCAGCAGGCACTAAATATCCCCCATGCGGTGGGTTGCGCAGCGCAATGTGATACTGACACGATGCTGGCGCTGAAGCAGCAGCTTGAACTTTTGCGACACCAGTTACACCACGCGTAAGGCTATACTTTACGCGTATTTATTTAAACATATATATCGCACGCTATTTAATAGCGAACTTAAATATAAAATGAGGAACCTGCCATGTCTTTAGAAAAAGTCGTTTATACCGCCAAAGCAAAAGCAACCGGAGGTCGTGACGGTCGTGCCACCTCTTCTGATGGTGTCCTGGACGTGAAACTGGGCGTGCCAAAAGAGATGGGTGGCATGGGGGGAGAAGTGACGAACCCTGAGCAGCTGTTTGCTGCCGGTTACTCTGCCTGCTTCCTGGGCGCGATGAAGTTTGTCGCCGCACGCGACAAATTTACCCTGCCAAAAGAGGCCTTTATTGAAGGCGAAGTGGGTATTGGCCCGCTGCCAACCGGCTTTGGTATCGAAGCAAAACTGAACATCCATGTTGAAGGCATGGATCCTGCGGAAGCCAAAAAGCTGGTCGATGCCGCCCACATCGTTTGCCCGTACTCTAACGCGACCCGCGGCAACATCGACGTGACCCTGAATATCATCGCATGATAAATGCCTGATGGCGCTGCGCTTATCAGGTCTACGGTTGTAGCCCTATAAGCGCATCGCCACCGGGGAAATCCCCTCCATCCCCTCATCCTCTCTGTGCTACCATAAGCTCATATCACGCCCGTAGTCATCAGTAGAGTAAGCGTTATGTCCTCCAGAATTCTGACCACCAGCATTGCTGGCATTGATGCCTTTATGCGCGACCCACGCGGTGTGTTGACCCACGCCGAAGGCGGCACGGTTGCGGTTTTTGCCGACAATGCACCGGCATTTTACGCCATCACACCGGAACGTCTGGCACAGCTCCTGGAGATCGAAGCGCAATTATCACGCCCGGCGAGCGATATCATGCTGGATAACCAGTTCTTTGATGAGCCGGTTAACGCCCCGATGAGCGTTCCGATGGGAAAATTTGCTCTCTATGCGGGCTGGCAACCTGATGCCGATTTTCAGCGGCAGGCCGCGCTGTGGGGTATTGCGTTAACACAACCCGCCACCGCTGAAGAACTGGCCGCGTTTACGGCCTGGTGGCAGGCAGAAGGTAAAGTCTTCACCCATATTCAGTGGCAGCAAAAGCTCGCGCGCCATCTTCAAATCACCCGCGCCAGCAATAATGGCCAGCCAAAACGCGATATCAACGCGTTTTCAGAACCGGATAAACAGATCCCTAACGGATTCCGAGGTGCGAAATGAAGAACGTCGGCGACCTGATGAAACGTCTGCAAAAAATGATGCCTGCCAACGTGAAGCCCGCTTTCACCACGGGTGAAGAACTGCTGGCGTGGCAAAAAGAGCAAGGAGAGATCCGCGCCGCCGCGCTCGCCCGTGAAAATCGGGCGATGAAAATGCAGCGCACCTTTAACCGTTCAGGTATTCGTCCCCTGCATCAGAACTGCTCATTTGATAATTATAAAGTTGAGACCAACGGGCAGATGAACGCGCTTGCCGCCGCCCGTCAGTATGTGGATGAATTCGATGGTAATATTGCCAGCTTCATCTTTAGCGGCAAACCTGGCACCGGAAAAAATCACCTCGCCGCCGCTATCTGCAACGAACTGCTCCTGCGCGGAAAATCGGTGCTCATCATCACCGTGGCCGATATCATGTCCGCGATGAAAGACACCTTCAGCAACCGCGAAACCAGCGAAGAACAACTCCTGAACGACCTGAGTAACGTCGATTTACTGGTCATCGACGAGATTGGCGTGCAGACGGAATCCCGTTATGAAAAGGTGATCATTAACCAGATTGTCGACCGCCGTTCCTCGTCCAAACGACCTACCGGTATGCTGACAAACCACAATATCGACGAGATGACCCGCTTACTGGGTGAGCGCGTTATGGATCGCATGAAGCTGGGTAACAGCCTGTATGTCATCTTCGACTGGGAAAGTTACCGTAGCCGCGTCACCGGAAAAGAGTATTAAGATAGTTCCAGGAATCTATGGTGAGAAGGCGGTATATACTGGAATCACTTCCGGCCCAAAACGGACCTTTTTGAGAAATTTACGATGAAAAAACAGATTATTATCAGCACGCTGTTAGGCACCCTGTTGGTTACCGGCGCAGTGCAAGCGGCGTCCTGGCAGGATTCTCTGTCAAGCGCAGCAAACGAACTGACCAAAGAGAGCAGCAGCACTCAGGGCGGGCTGTCCGCATCTTCTCTCACCAGCCTGCTGGGTAACAGCTCCCAGAGCCTGAGTGCGGGTACAATGAACAACGCGGCGGGCATTCTGGAATATTGCGCGAAGCAAAAGCTGGCCTCCGTGACCGACGCGCAAAATGTCAAAAACCAGGTGCTGGGCAAGCTGGGTCTGGATACCCAGGAGCAGAAAGCGGATACCAACTACATGGACGGTATTCAGGGTCTGCTTAACGCGAAAAACGGCCAGCAGCTTAACCTGAGCACCATCGGCAACTCTTCTCTGGCCAAACAGGTGAAAACCAAAGCCTGCGATCTGGTGCTGAAACAAGGCGTTAATTTCATCTCCTGATCCATCCCATTTTCTGCCACAACACGCCGCGTTTAATGCGATAGTCTTGCAACGCGGCGCTAAATGAGCGTTTTCCCTGCCTGCCACCGTCTCAGCGTCCGTTTGTCAGGATGCGAGCACCTTCAAAAAAACGGTTTTCTAAACCAAATCCTAATAACAGCACACTTTCATGACACTAGAATTGCAGCTAAACGACATCGCAATTACATTGTAGTACCTAAAAATAAACAGTTAGCCAGCGAAGCATCTGGCGTCATGAGGATATGCTGTTGTCTGAATTCATGTCTCTTATCCTTTTTCTGGCTTCTGTCGGCGTTTACGCCTGGAAAGCTGGCCGTCACACCTGGTGGTTTATCGCCACGCTGGTGGTGCTCGGCATTTTTATTATTTTAAACATTACCTTATACGCCAGCGATTACTTTACCGGTGACGGGATTAACGATGCGGTGCTCTACACCCTGACGAACAGCCTGACGGGCGCGGGCGTAGGTAAGTATATTCTTCCTGGGCTGGGCCTGGTTGTGGCACTGGTGGTCGTTTTTGGCGCACTGGCCTGGGTACTGCGGCGACGTCGCCATCATCCGCACCATCATGGTTACAGCCTGCTGGCGCTTTTCCTGGCACTGGCCTCAGTCGACGCCAGTCCCGCATTCCATCAGATCGCCGAGCTGGTAAAGTCCCAGTCGCGCGACGGCGATCCGGATTTCGTGGCCTACTACAAAGAGCCGTCGAAAAAGATCGCCAGCCCGAAACTCAATCTGGTCTATATCTACGGCGAAAGTCTGGAGCGCACGTACTTTGATAACGACGCGTTCCCGAACCTGACACCAGAGCTGGGCGCGTTGAAAAACGAAGGTCTTGATTTCAGCCACACCATGCAGCTGCCCGGCACGGATTACACTATCGCCGGAATGGTTGCCTCCCAGTGTGGTATCCCGCTGTTTGCACCTTTTGAAGGGAACGCCTCAGCCTCGATGTCGACATTCTTCCCGCAGAATGTTTGCCTGGGCGATATTCTGAAAAACTCCGGCTATGAAAACTATTTTGTCCAGGGGGCGAACCTGCGCTTTGCCGGAAAAGATGTGTTCCTGAAGTCCCACGGTTTTGACCACCTGTATGGCTCAGAGGAGTTAAAAACGACAGTTGCCGATCCAAACTACCGTAACGACTGGGGCTTCTACGACGATACGGTGCTGGACGAAACCTGGAAGAAATTCGAAGAACTTTCCCGCTCGGGTAAGCGCTTCTCCCTCTTTGCTCTGACCGTGGATACGCACCACCCGGACGGGTTCGTCTCACGTACCTGTAAACGCAGAAGCTATGATGTCGGCGGCAAAAACAACAAATCTTTCAGCGCCGTCACCTGTAGCCAGGAGCATATCGCCGCACTGGTCGAGAAAATCAAAGCTTCACCGTATTTTAAAAATACCGTCATCGTCGTTTCGTCTGACCATCTGGCGATGAAAAACAGCGCATGGGATCAACTCAACAAGCAGGATCGCAGCAATCTGTTCTTCGTACTTCGCGGCGACCAGCCGCAACAGGAAGTGATTGCCACCAAACGTAACTCAATGGATAACGGCGCGACCGTGCTGGACATTCTGGGCGGAGACAACTTTATTGGTCTGGGCCGCAGCACGTTGTCGGGGCAATCTCTGTCTGAAGTCTTCCTCAACATGAAGGAAAAAATCCTCGCGTGGAAGCCAGACATCATCCGCCTGTGGAACTTCCCGAAAGAGATGAAAGATTTCACCATCGATCAAAATAAAAACACGATTGCCTTCTCGGGCAGCAGCTTCCGCCTGCCGCTGCTGGTGCGCGTGTCGGACAATCGCGTCGAACCGCTGCCGGAAAGTGAGTACTCCGCCCCGCTGCGTTTCCAGCTGGCTGACTTTGCCCCTCGCGATAACTTCGTCTGGGTCGACAAATGTTACAAAATGGGCCAACTCTGGTCTCAGCCGTTGGCGCTTTCTACCGACTGGTGTGTTTCTCAGGGCCAGCTTGGCGGGGAGCAAACCGTGCAGCATGTGGATAAAGCCCAATGGAAAGGCAAAACCGCGTTTAAAGACACGGTGATTGATACCGCACGCTACCAGCACAACGTCGACATGCTGAAAATCGTCGATAACGATATTCGCTACAAGGCGGACAGCTTTATCTTTAACGTGGCCGGCGCGCCGGAAGAGGTGAAACAGTTTAGCGGCATCTCACGTCCGGAGTCCTGGGGACGCTGGTCAAATGCGCAGTTGGGCAACGAGGTGAAAATTGAGTACACCCATCCCCTGCCAGAACAATTTGACCTGGTGATCACGGCCAGGGCGTATGGCTCTAATGCAAATAAGCCCGTGCCCGTGCGCGTGGGCGAACAAGAGCAGACGCTAACGCTTGGAAACGAAGTGACCACTCACACGCTTCATTTTGAGAATCCATCCCGCAGCAATACCCTGGTGATTGTGCCGCCAGACCCGCAGTCCACGAATGACGGGAATATCCTCGGCCATTCACCGCGTCAGCTGGGGGTAGGTATGGTCGAAATTAAAATTGTGAGTAATGCAGGCTAATGACCGTCCCCCTTAACATAACCGTTCGGCCAACTCGCTGTGACGACGTTTACGCCCTGCCCGCCATTGAACGCGCGGCGGGCGAACGTTTTCGACGCTATCCGGAGCTCGCCTGGCTTGCCGAGGGTGAGGTCATTTCCACTGAGCAGCACCTTGAGTATGCCGAACGCGGGCAAAGCTGGCTGGCGCTGGCGAATGACCGCCCCGTGGGGTTTATCCTCACCGAAGCACACTCTTCATCGCTGTTTATCGTGGAGCTTTCGGTTGATCTGGACTGGCAGGGAAAAGGGATTGGCCGACAGCTCATCGCCTGTGTGGCTGACCATGCCCGTAAGCTAGGGCTGACGTCGCTGACGTTAACGACGTTCCGGGACGTCCCGTGGAATGCGCCGTTCTATGCGCGGTTGGGATTTGAACAAATTGCTGAGCTAACGCCAGAACTGCGTCAGAAAAGAGAGGATGAAGCGGCGCATGGCTTAGCGTATGAATCCCGCTGTGCCATGCGCCTGTCACTTAATTAGAACGTTTCCCAGTTATCGCCTGAATCGGCAGTCGCGGTTTTACGCGCCATCACCGGCGTGGAAACCGCTTTAGCCGCAGCGAACTCGCGCGCTTTCATCTGCTCCTGCTGAATGCGGAACACCGCCACAGCCTGAGTCAGACGGCTCGCCTGCTCTTCCAGCGCGGCCGCGGCCGCAGCAGACTCTTCCACCAGCGAGGCGTTCTGCTGGGTCACACGATCCATCTCTGCGACAGCCAGACCCACCTGGTCAATACCGCGGCTCTGCTCGTCTGACGCAGAGGCGATTTCACCCATAATGTCGGTAACGCGAGTGACTGCATTAACGATCTCGCCCATGGTTTCACCGGCGCTTTCTACCAGGGTAGAGCCCACTTCCACACGGCCAACAGAGTCTTCAATCAGGCTCTTAATTTCACGTGCCGCCTGGGCGCTGCGCTGCGCCAGGTTACGAACTTCACCTGCCACCACCGCAAAGCCACGGCCCTGCTCGCCCGCACGCGCCGCTTCTACCGCCGCGTTCAGTGCCAGAATGTTGGTCTGGAAAGCAATGCCGTCAATTACGCTAATAATGTCGGCAATTTTCTGCGAACTTCCGGCGATATCACGCATGGTTTGCACCACGTTATCCACCACTTTACCGCCTTTCTGCGCCGTTTCAGACGCACTCAGCGCCAGATGGCTTGCCTGACGGGCGTTTTCGGCGTTCTGCTTAACGGTCGCCGTCAGCTGTTCCATACTGGCAGCGGTCTCTTCCAGAGAAGCCGCCTGCTGCTCAGTACGGGAGGAGAGATCGTTGTTGCCCATCGCGATTTCGCTCGCACCGCTGTAAATGGCGTTCGCGCCATTACGCACGTCGCCAACGGTACGCACCAGCTCACCCTGCATATGACGCAGTGAATCGGCCAGTTCGCCCATCTCGTTGGAGCCTTCCACATCAATGCGCTTCACCAGGTCGCCGCTGGCGATATGGCGAATGCTGTCGATGAGACGGTTCAACGGAGAGATCAGCGCCTGTTTGATACCCAGCCAGACGGCGACAATCACCACCAGAACGGCAACCAATACGCTAATCAACACCCAGATAGCCTGAGAGTAAGAGCTGTTGCTGTCCTCAACGGCGGTCTTGTACAGCTTGTCGTTCTGCTGCAGGTAGTTTACGTACTGCTTCTCAAAACCGTCCTGATAGCTCTGAGTCGGCTGGTCGAAGAAGGCGTTGATTTTACCTGCGCCCAGCAGCTGAATCAGCTCCGCCAGCGCACCGTGATAGATATCGTAGTTACGTTTGATTTCCATCGCGTCTGCATCACTTTGACGCGAGTCGCGCGGCAGGGCTTCGTACGCACCCCAGTTTTTTTCCGCCTGTTTCAGAGACGCAGACGCAATTTGCATCAAATCGTTAACGGTCGCGCCGCTGCCGATATTGCTCTGATCCATCATATAGCGGATGCCCGCACGGTTCAGGGTATTACGGGTTTGCAGCAACGCCACCCAGCTGCCGTTCAGCGTGGATTGTTGCTGGCGAATGGTTTGCAGGACGGTGAAGTTCTCTTTGTCATTCTTCAGAGCATTAAAGAAAAGACCACCGGATGTGAGTTGTAAAAGGCCAAATATCGCTAAAACCAGCATTAGGCTGGTGACAATCTTGATACGGTTTAACATGTTTTCTCTTTCCTTCAGACAGATAACAGAATTTTCGGCCTGGAAAGGGAAAACTTTACGAAAAACGTACTGAGAAGAGGGACTATTTCCCTCCTCTTGTGTTGACGATCACGATGATGATTTCAGCAGCTCAGATATGTCATTGAAAAGTGTGAGGGTTATCTCCAGACCATTGCGGTTCGCACGCTCACGAGAATGATAACGGCGCTCTCCCGGCAATCGGGCCCCCTGCTGCGTCATCCCGCTGAAGAGTGTCTCGGCGCGGGCCAGATGGGCCGCGGCGTCATTCCCCAAAAAACGCGTCGGGTCGAGCGCCAGAATCAGTTCACCGCCGTAAGGCAGGCCGCCTGCGCCCTCATCCCACGCCAGCGATTCCGCGCTGGTCATATCACCGATCAGCGGACCGGCAAGCAGTTCCACCATCGCCGCCAGCGCCGAGCCTTTATGTCCACCGAAGGTCAACATCGCGCCGTCGAGAATAGCCTGTGCATCGGTCGTCGGTTTGCCCTGAGCATCGATCCCCCATCCTTCCGGCACGGGTTTACCCGCGCGCTGATGCAGCTGGATTTCACCCCGCGCCGCCGCACTGGTGGCCATATCAAAAATAAACGGCGGCTTATCGCCGCGTGGCCAGCCAAAAGCAATCGGGTTCGTGCCAAACAGCGGTTGCGTGCCGCCCGCAGGGGCGACCCACGCATGGCTCGGCGTGGTCGCCAGCGCCACCAGGCCGGCCTCCGTCAGCGGTTCAACGTCCGCAAACAGGGCAGAAAAGTGCACGCAGCGGTTAATCGCCAGCGCGGCGATACCACCGTGTCGCGCCTTTTCTATCAGCAGCGGCAGCGCACGTTCGAACGCCAGCAGGGAAAATGCCCCACCAGCGTCCGCTTTCACGATGGCGGGTGCGGTATCGGCGATCGCCGGTTCTGCGTCTGGTGACACCTTCCCTTTACGCAGCGTTTCGACAATACCCAGCAACCGCCACAAACCGTGCGAGGCGCAGCCATCGCGCTCGCCGTGGGTGACGTTTTTCGCCACCGCGGCGGCGTGCGCCTCGCTGAATCCGTTCCCGCGCAGCACGTTAAATGCCAGCGCATAAGCCTCTGTTAACGAGAGGTTTACCATCTCCATGACCCACTCCTCTACTCTTCTTCGTCTCCGGTAAAGTTAGCCTGTGGCAGACAGGTTCGCTCGCCCCAGTAGTAAATGCCCAGCGACATCAGCGCCACCACCACCGTATCCCACGGATGACCAATCACCCCTGTGCCGCCAAAACTGCCCAGCCACGAGAACAGCATAATCAGCGCGTAGAAAGCGATGAGCCACAGGGACGATTTCACCTGCTGTGCCAGACTCACAGTGTGGACAGGCACTTTTGCTTTGCACAGCACGTAGACCACGAACATCACAATCTGCAACCCCAGCAGCCATGACAGCGTCCCCCAGCCAGACCAGAAGACAATCAGGGCTGAAATCACAAACGACACCGGGCCGATAATCCCGAAGGCACGCACGCGGAACGGGCGCGGCAGATCGGGCGCATTACGGCGCAGCCCCGCCGCCGTGACCGGGGCAATGGCATAGCTCAACACCAGCGCCGCCGACACCACGCTAATCAACTGCTCCCAGGACGGGAACGGCAGCGTCCAGAAGATAGACATGGCGAAGGTCAGCCACAGCGCCGGGCGCGGAATGCCGGACTCTTTATCAATGTGGGTAAACGCCTTAAAGAACGTCCCCGCTTTCGCCCAGCCGTAAATCACGCGCGGCGTCGCGTTCATATAGATATTGCCGGTGCCGCTCGGGGAGACAATCGCATCGCACACCACCATAAATGCCAGCCAGCCCATACCGAGCGTAATGGCGATATCGCGATAAGGCAGCGAGAACTGTTTGCTGATCTCCGCCCAGCCGCTGCCGAGCATTTCGGTTGGAATACTGCCAAGAAACGCCAGTTGCAACAGCACGTAGATAATGGTCGACAGCACCACAGATAAAATCAGCGCAACCGGGATGGTCCGCTGCGGATTTTGTACTTCGCTCGCCACAGAGATAATCGGTGTCAGCCCCAGGTAGGCAAAAATAATCCCCCCGGCGCTGATCGCCGCCTCAACGCCTGACATACCAAACGGCGCAATCCCCTGAACGTGCAGGTTTTCAGGTTTGAAAAAGGTAAACAGGGTGACGACAACCGCCAGCGGCACCAGAAACTTCAGAATACTGATGATGTTGTTGGAGCGTGCGAACGTTTTTACGCTGTAGTAGTTCAGGCCAAAGAAGAAACAGAGCAGTAAAAACTGCACCACCCAGCCCAGCAGGGTCGGATCGCTTGAGCCTGGCTGCGTTAGCATCGGGAACCAGGCGGCCGCGTACTGGCGTGCAGCAACAATCTCAATGGAGATCAGGCTTGAAAACGCAATCAGCGTAATAAAGCCCAGCAGATACCCCATCAGCTCGCCGTGGGAAAACACCGGATAGCGGATGATCCCCCCGGCGCGCGGCAGCGCCGCCCCCAGTTCACAATAGACAATCCCCAGCAGCAGCACGGCAATCCCGCCGATAACCCACGAGGCAATGCCCGCAGGCCCGGCAATCGAGGCCACATGGCTTGCGGCAAACAGCCAGCCGGAGCCGAAGATAGCCCCAAGACCAATAAACGTCAGGTCGGTTAACGTGAGCTGCTTTTTAAATTTCCCTGACTCAACAACGCGGGACGATGTTTGATGCGTAGAGTGAATCGTCATGGTCATGCCCTTCAGTCAACAGAGGGGGAAATGGCTTCCCGGGTCCACTGCCCGTTAATCAGGCGCAGCAGGTTCAGAGGGTTAGCATCCTGGACAGCAGGCGGCAGCAGTGCAGCGGGCACATTCTGCAGGCACACCGGACGCATAAAACGTTCGATGGAGCGGGTTCCGACGGAGGTCCCGCGTGAATCGGTGGTGGCAGGCCACGGGCCGCCGTGCACCATCGCATCGCACACTTCCACGCCGGTCGGATATCCGTTAAACAGCACGCGCCCGGCCTTTTCGCTCAGGGCTGGCAGCAGGCGTTGTGCCAGCGGGCCGTCATCGGATTCGGCGTGCACCGTTGCCGTCAACTGCCCCTGGATGGCACGCAGAACAGCCTGCATTTCAGCCTCGTCAGCCACCTCAACCAGCACCGCCAGCGGGCCAAACACCTCATGCTGCAACAGAGGCTCCTGCGCCAGCAGCAGCGAAACCGGGGCCTGATACAGGCGAGCCTGCGCGCGTCCGCTAACAGAATCATCAGAGCCTGCCAGCCGCTGAATCGCGGGATGCGCCTCAAACGCACTGACGCCTTCTTCGTAGTGGGCAAGGGTCGGGGCATTGAGCATGGTCTGTGCCGGAGCCTGATCCACCGCCTCCTTCAGCGCCTGCGTGAAGCGGGTCATGCCTTCGCCACGCAAGGCCAGGATCAGCCCGGGCTTGGTACAAAACTGCCCGCTGCCGAGGGTAAAAGAGGCCACCAGTTCCTTCGCCAGCGCCTCTGCCCGGGTGGCTAACGCCTGCGGCAGGATAATCAGCGGGTTAATGGCTGACATCTCCGCAAAGACCGGGATCGGCTGCGGACGCTGCTGAGCAAGCTGCCAGAGCGCCTTACCGCCGCGTAAAGAACCGGTAAACCCGACCGCCTGGATCGCCGGGTGACGCACCAGCTCTGCGCCAATGTCGGTGCCGAAAATCATGTTAAAAACGCCCGCAGGAAGGGCGACTTTCTCCACCGCACGCACAATAGCCTGAGCGGTGAGTTCTGCCGTTGCCATATGCCCCGGATGAGCCTTCACCACCACCGGGCAGCCCGCCGCCAGCGCAGAGGCGGTATCGCCCCCTGCGGTGGAGAAAGCCAGCGGAAAATTGCTGGCACCGAATACTGCCACCGGGCCCAGCGCCGTCAGATACTGGCGCAGGTCCGGGCGCGGCAACGGCTGGCGCGCAGGGAGTGCGGTATCAATGCGCACGCCGAAGGCATCACCCCGACGCAGCACGCCAGCGAACATGCGCAGCTGATTGCTGGTCCGGGCCCGCTCTCCCTGCAGGCGTGGCAGCGGCAGCGCCGTCTCCTGATGCGCGATGGCAAAAAAGTCCTCGCCGAGTAAATCCAGCTCGTCGGCGAGGGTTTCGAGAAAGCGGGCGCGCGCCTCAGGCGAGGTCTGCGAATAAACAGGGAACGCCTGTTCAGCCGCCAGTGCCGCAGCGGCGGCCTCCTCGCGGGAGGCCGGGTAAAAACGGTATCCGGTGGGTTCACCGTCAGCGGCACGCAGGCCCGGCAGCGTTGCCTCACCGCTTGCCACGCGGCGTCCGGCGATAAACTGCTGGCCTGTTACAGAGAGAGATAAAGTCATCGTCACTCCTTTACTTACAGGCCGACGTCAGGCAGCTGTGGTCGGGTCGCCAGCGCCTTCTCGACAATCGCCACCACTTCCGCACGGGTTTCCCCTTCCAGCGCCAGGCGCGGCGGACGGGTAATGGCGCTACCGCGACCGAGAAGCTCTTCGCAAAGCTTGATGCACTGCACCAGATCCGGACGCGCATCCAGATGCAGCAGCGGCATGAACCAGCGGTAAAGCGCCATCGCTTCTTCATAGCGCTGCTGTTTTGCCAGGCGGAACAGCGTCTCCCCTTCACGTGGGAACGCGTTCGACATCCCCGAGATCCAGCCTTCCGCCCCCACGGCGATGCTCTCGACCACCACGTCATCCAGCCCGGCGAACAGCACAAAGCGGTCGCCAACGGAATTACGCAGGTCGATAAAGCGGCGGGTATCGCCGGAAGAGTCTTTAAAGCAGACGATGTTGTCGCAGTCGGCGAGCGTCGCCAGGATGTCCGGCGTCACATCGTTTTTGTAGATTGGCGGGTTGTTGTACACCATGATTGGCAGGTCAGTGGCGGTTGCCACGCTGCGGAAGTGGGCCGCTGTTTCATGCGGTTTTGAAGAGTACACCAGCGCAGGCATCACCATAATACCGTCAACGCCCACACGCTCGGCCTCTTTCGCCATCTTCTGCGCAAAGGCGGTGGTAAATTCTGCGACACCGGCGATAACCGGGATCTGGCCACCCGCCGCGTCTTTCGCCACTTCGATAATTTGCAGCTTTTCCTGCGTGGTCAGCGAGGTGTTCTCGCCCACGCTGCCGCACACTACCAGGCCGGAAACACCATCCTTGACCAGGTTTTTCATCACCGTATGGGTGGCATCCAGGTCGAGAGAGTAATCGCTGCGAAACTGGGTGCTGACTGCCGGGAATACACCGCTCCAGTGAATGGCTTTCTTGCTCATGTTCGGTTCCTTGTCGTCAATTTGTTAAGTCAAAGTGAATGAATGGTGAATATTCACTGACAGATTGACGTTTCAGGCGTCCGACGGCTTGGTGGTTTTCCTCCTCTTTGATGACGAAATTAGCACAGTGCGTTTGTCTTACCCGGCCAGCGTGACGCGAAAATCACGCGGCGTAGAGCCGGTCATGGCCTTGAACTGGCGGCTAAAGGCGCTGTGATCGGTATAGCCACATTGCAGGGCAATATCGGTAATCGGCGTATCGCCCGCCAGCAGCTCGGTCGCTTTTTCCAGACGGACTTTGTGGATCATCTGACGCGGGGTGAGGTGAAAAATGCGCTTACAGTAGCGTTCAATTTGCGCCACCGACATACCGCTCAGCGCGGTCAACTCCTCCATGGCGATCGGTCGGTGGTAATGCTTGCGGATATGATCGTCGACGATCGCCAGCCGCTGCCACGCCGGGTGTCGCGCCTGCGCTTCCTGTAGGTCATGCGAAATGCCCGCCATGCCGATCACCTGCCCCTGCGCATCCCGCAACGCCAGTTTCTGGGTCAGACACCAGCCGCGCTCACGGCCGTTATAGAGATGCATCTCCAGCTGATCGCGCAGCGTCACCCCTTCGCGCAGCACCCGCATATCCTGCTCGGTATAGCCCTGTCCCAGCGCGGAAGGGAAAACATCGGCAGAGGTTTTCCCCAGCAGCGAAGCCACCGTCTTAAACCCACAGCGACGCGCCAGGGTCATATTGACCATCAGATAGCGCGCCTGCACGTCTTTGACAAAAAACACCACATTAGGAATGGCATTGAGCAGCGGCGCAATCAACGCCATCGCATGAAGCAAGGTCTGGATATTGTCCGGACGCTGGCGCGCCAGCCCTTCACAAATCTGGCTCAGTTCAGTCACTTCCAGTGCTGGCGAGGGTGCCAGCGCATTATCAATCACACAGGACATAACGCTTCCTCCCGATCGGTGAGCTGGATCTTTATTAACTTTTCGTTAACTCATCAAGCGCCCTTACCGCGTTTTGCGATCCTGCCACAGGTTTATGATTTACCCCTTTTCATCCACTGGCGCAGTCACCTTTTTTGGTTTACCACACCACCAACAGAATGATTAATAAGAAATAAATATGAATTTTACTTAAGAGTGAAACCGGTCACTGTGCTGATTTCGTCATTTCTGGTGACGAAAGCGATCAAGCAGGAATCCCGGCCTTACGCCAGCATTTAGCAACAAGGTGTTAACTTTCCGGAGATCCCATGACAGCGCAGCACAGCGAACTGAGAGTAATTGACTCCCACACCGGTGGCGAACCGACCCGCCTGGTCATCGACGGTTTTCCGGATCTGGGCGCAGGAAACATGGCCGAGCGCCGGGACCGCTTCGCCCGCGACTATGACGACTGGCGCAAAGCCATCATTCTTGAGCCGCGCGGCAACGATGTCCTGGTCGGCGCTCTGCTGTGTGTGCCGGTATCGCCGAAGGCCACGGCGGGGGTCATCTTCTTCAACAACAGCGGTTTTCTGAACATGTGCGGTCACGGGACGATCGGGCTTGTCGCCTCGCTGGCCTGGCTTGGCCGCATTCAGCCCGGCAAACATCTGATTGAAACCCCGGTGGGTGATGTGACCGCCACGCTGCACGACGATGGCAGCGTTTCGGTAGAAAACGTCCCGGCGTATCGCTGGCGCAAACAGGTGCAGGTTGAAACCGCTCACGGTACGGTCACGGGCGATATCGCCTGGGGCGGAAACTGGTTCTTCCTCGTCAACGATCATCCTTTTGCAGTGACGCCGGACAAGATCCCCCAGTTAACGGAGTATGCCTGGGCGATCCGGGAAGGGTTAGAACGTGCCGGTATTCGCGGTGAACATGACGGTATCATCGACCATATTGAACTCTTCGCGGAGGATGACCGCGCGGACAGCCGCAGCTTTGTGCTCTGTCCGGGAAAAGCCTGGGATCGCTCACCCTGCGGCACCGGCACCAGCGCCAAGCTGGCCTGTCTGGCAGAAGACGGCAAACTCAGGCCGGGAGAAACCTGGCGGCAAGCGAGCATCATCGGCAGCGAATTTACCGCCCATTTCGTGCAGCATGGCAACAAGATCATCCCGACGATCCGTGGTGAGGCATGGGTCTGCGGCGATAACCGGTTGATCCTCAATCCTGACGATCCGTTCCGCTGGGGGATTACGTTGTGACCGACACCGACGTCATTGTCATTGGTGCCGGGATCGTCGGTGCCGCCTGTGCCTGGCAACTGGCAAAGCGCGGGCAGCGGGTCACGCTGATCGACGACGGTAACGCGGGCGCAACGGCGGCAGGGATGGGACATCTGGTGTGCATGGATGACGACCCCGCAGAGCTTACCCTTTCAGCCTGGTCTCTGGCACGCTGGCGGGAACTGACGCCCCGGATGCCGGAAAGCTGCGCCTGGCGCGGATGCGGCACGCTGTGGCTGGCGGAAACGCCGCAGGAGCTTGAACTGGCAGAAGAAAAGCAACGGCGGATGGCGCAACACCAGGTCGCCAGCGACATGCAGACCCGCGACCAGCTTGCCGCACGTGAACCCCTGCTCACCTCCCGGCTCAGCGGCGGGCTGTGGGTGCCCGGAGACGGGATTGTCTACGCGCCGAACGTCGCTCGCTGGTTAATTGATGATGCCGATGTCACGCATCTTCGTGACCGCGCCCTCGCAGTCGATGCCCCCAACGTCACCCTGCACAGCGGCAAACGCCTGCGCGCGCGCGCCATCGTCATCGCCTGCGGTCTGAGGGCCAACGCGCTGCTTGGCGAAAACTGGCTACGGGCGAAAAAAGGCCAACTGGCGATCACCGATCGCTACGCCCCGTTGCTCAGCCACCAGCTGGTAGAGCTGGGATACGGTGCCAGCGCTCATGCGGGTGGCACCTCGGTGGCGTTTAACGTCCAACCGCGTCCCACCGGGCAGCTGCTGATTGGCTCTTCCCGCCAGTTCGACAATACCGACCGCGAGCTGGATTTACCGCTTCTGGCGGCCATGCTGGCACGCGCGCGCCATTTTCTCCCCTCTCTGGATAACCTCAATATCATTCGCTGCTGGAGCGGCTTTCGCGCCGCGTCGGCAGACGGCAACCCACTCATCGGCCCGCATCCTGCGCGGCCGGGTATCTGGCTGGCACTGGGGCACGAAGGGCTGGGCGTCACCACCGCCCCCGCAACCGCCGAACTGCTCTGCGCGCAGATCCTCGGCGAACGCTCACCCGTTTCACCGGATGCCTGGCTCCCCGCGCGGCTGCAAATACAGGAGGCCATTGCATGACGACCCTGAACCTGATTATTGAAGGTAAACCCTGCGACGTTCCTGCTGGCATCAGCATCGCAGCGGCGCTGGCACTTACGGGTAGCGGCGTGACGCGAAGTTCGGTCAGCGGTGAGCTGCGCGCCCCCTTCTGCGGCATGGGCGTTTGCCAGGAGTGTCGCGTCACGGTGAATGGACGACGGGTGCTGGCCTGCCAGACGGAATGCCAGCCCGACATGGTGATTGAAAGGAGCCAACATGCGAACGTTTGAGTGCGAGATCCTTGTCCTCGGTGCCGGGCCAGCCGGGCTGTCGGCGGCACTGGCCGCTGCACGCTGTGGAAAGTCGGTGATGGTACTTGACGACAACCCGCGCCCTGGGGGGCAAATCTGGCGTGATGGTCCACAGGTTTCGCTGCCTCCGCGCGCCTTACCCCTGCGGCAGGCAGTGGCGGAACAGCCGGGCATTACGCTACTGAACGGCGCCCGGTTGATTGCCCGCCCTGAATCGCATTGCGTTGTTTTTGAAACCGCAGACAGTTGCGGCGAGATCCGCTGGCAGCGGTTAATTTTATGCTGCGGCGCACGGGAACTCTCCCTGCCGTTTCCTGGCTGGACGCTTCCCGGCGTAACGGGAGCCGGTGGGCTACAGGCACAGATTAAACATGGCCTGCCGCTCAACGGCGAGCGGGTCGTCATTGCCGGCAGCGGGCCACTGCTGCTGGCGGTCGCCGGTACGGTGAAACGCGCAGGCGGAAATATCGTCGCCATCATCGAACAGGCGCCGGTGAGCGCGCTGGCCCGTTTCGCGGCTGGGCTCTGGCGCTGGCCAGAAAAACTGCTCCAGCTCGGCGAGCTTTTTCCGGCCCACTATCACCCGGCAAGCCAGGTCATCCACGCCCGGGGGGAGAGACACCTTCAGTCTGTCACCGTGCGTCACGGGGGAAAAACCCGTGAGATAGCGTGCGACAGGCTGGCTATCGGCTATGGGCTGGTGCCCAATATTGAACCCGGTCTGCTCTTCGGCTGCACAACCGAAAATCAGGCTATCCGGGTCGATGCTTCTCAACGCACCAGCGTGCAGGATATCTATGCTGCGGGTGAGTGCACCGGTTTTGGCGGCAGCGAACTGGCGCAGGCAGAAGGGGAGATTGCGGGTTATAGCGCGGCGGATAACCCCGGGAAAGCAGAAAAGGCCATCGCAACCCGCGCACGCTGGCAGCGTTTTGCCCGGGCGCTTCATACCACCTTCACCTTACCGGAATCATTAAAAGACGTTATCACTGCCGACACCCTGCTCTGCCGCTGCGAAGATGTGCGCTGCGGCGATGTGCAACATGCCGAAAGCTGGCAGGCGGCGAAGCTCGCCTCGCGCTGCGGAATGGGCGCGTGTCAGGGGAAAACCTGCGCCACCAGCGCCCGCTGGCTGTACGGCTGGCCGCTGCCGCAACCGCGCGAGCCGCTTTCTCCCGCGCGTATCGACACGCTGATCCACCTGGCAAAACCGGAGGGCTGAGTTACTCCTCTTCCCCGCGTTCGGCAATATGGCGATTGCCGAGCGCGATGAACTCTTCCAGTAGCGCCGTTAGCTGTTTCATTTTTTCCGGCGTGTATTCCGCTTCAATCTGCTGATAGGCCTCTTCCACCTGCGCCTGGGCGTGCTCGTACAGCGCGTTACCCTCTTTAGTCAGCGACACGTACAGCTTGCGCTGGTCGTTCACCGGCTTTAAGCGCAGCACCAGCCCGTCGCGCTCCATGCGCGTCAGAATGCCCGTCAGGCTCGGGCGCAAAATGCAGGTCCGAAACGCGAGGTCGTGGAAATCCATCGACGGATGTTCAGCCAGCACGCGCACAATCCGCCACTGCTGTTCGGTCAGGTTATGCCGCTTCACAATCGGGCGGAAGTAAGACATCGCCGCTTCCCGCGCCTGCAACAGCGCGATGGTTAATGAATCATGCATAGCCTCTCCCCACCAGTCATTAACAAGTAAACAATTACACAAAAGATGTTTTTATAAACAACTCGTTTTACGTCAAAAAGTCTAACAGAAACAACACAATTTTATTAACTACATGATAAATAAATATTTAATTATCTATATGTAAATTTATTGTTATTCATATCACAAATTTTTCACTTCTGATTGCGAAACGAACAGCAAAAGCATAAAACCAGATCATTAATATATTAACGAAATCACAACCCGGACTTTCAGGGTGAGGAGTAGTCAATGAAAGGTACTGTTTTTGCCGTCGCATTGAACCATCAAAGCCAGCGTGATGCCTGGCGCGACGCGTTTGAAAAAGCCCCCTACACCACGCCGCCAAAAACGGCGGTGTGGTTTATCAAACCGCATAACACCGTGATCCGCGCAGGCGAGCCCATTCCGTTCCCACAAGGGGAAACCGTGTTAAGCGGTGCGACGGTGGCACTGGTCGTGGGCAAAACCGCCAGCAAGGTGCGCGTGGAAGACGCGGCGGCATACATCGCGGGATATGCGTTAGCCAATGAAGTGAGCCTGCCGGAAGAGAGTTTCTACCGCCCGGCGATTAAGGCCAAATGCCGTGACGGTTTTTGTCCGCTGGGTGAGCTTGTCGTCGTTGATAACGTCGATAACCTGACCATCATCACCGAGATCAACGGCCGCGAAGCTGACCACTGGAACACGGCCGATTTGCAGCGCAATGCCGCCGAACTGCTCAGCGCCCTGAGCGAATTCGCCACCCTCAATCCCGGTGATGCCATTCTGCTCGGTACTCCGCATTCCCGCGTCCCCCTGCAGCCCGGCGATCGCGTGCGCATTCTGGCGAAAGGTTTTCCCCCGCTGGAAAACCCGGTGGTGGATGAACGCGACGTAGCCATCGCACACGGCCCGCACCCGCATGCCACGCTGTTTGCCCTGGGGTTGAACTACGCCGACCACGCCAGCGAACTGGACTTCAAACCGCCCACCGAGCCGCTGGTGTTTATCAAAGCCCCGAACACTTTTAACGGTGATAACCAGACGTCGGTACGCCCGGACAACGTTGAGTACATGCACTACGAGGCGGAGCTGGTGGTGGTCATCGGCAAAACCGCGCACAAGGTGAGTGAAGCCGACGCGATGGACTACGTGGCGGGCTATACGGTGTGCAACGACTACGCCATCCGCGACTACCTCGAAAACTACTATCGCCCGAATCTGCGCGTCAAAAGCCGCGACGGGCTGACGCCGATTTCCCCCAACGTGGTGCCGAAAACGGCCATTCCCGACCCGCACAACCTGGCCCTGCGCACCTTCGTTAACGGCGAATTACGCCAGGAAGGCACCACGGCAGACCTGATCTTCAGCATCCCGTTCCTGATTGCATACCTGAGCGAATTTATGACCCTGCAACCGGGCGACATGATTGCCACCGGCACGCCGAAAGGGCTTTCCGACGTAGTGCCTGGCGACGAAGTGGTGGTGGAAGTAGAAGGCGTGGGCCGCCTGGTGAACCGAATTGTCAGTGAGGAGACGACAAAATGAAAAAGATAAACCATTGGATCAACGGTAAAAACGTGGCGGGAAGTGAGTACTTCCACACTACCAACCCGGCCTCTGGCGAGGTACTGGCAGAAGTCGCTTCCGGCGGCGAAGCCGAAGTGAATCAGGCCGTAGCGGCCGCCAAAGAGGCGTTCCCGAAATGGGCCAACCTGCCGATGAAAGAGCGCGCGCGCCTGATGCGTCGCCTGGGCGATCTGATCGACCAGAACGTACCTGAAATAGCCGCAATGGAAACCGCCGACACCGGCCTGCCTATCCATCAGACCAAAAACGTGCTGATCCCGCGCGCCTCGCACAACTTCGAGTTCTTCGCCGAGGTGTGCCAGCAGATGAACGGCAAAACCTACCCGGTCGATGACACGATGCTGAACTACACCCTGGTGCAGCCGGTGGGCGTGTGTGCGCTGGTGTCGCCGTGGAACGTGCCGTTTATGACCGCCACCTGGAAAGTGGCGCCGTGTCTGGCGCTGGGCAATACCGCGGTGCTGAAGATGTCTGAGCTTTCCCCGCTGACGGCCGACCGTCTGGGCGAGCTGGCGCTGGAAGCCGGCATTCCGGCGGGCGTGCTGAACGTGGTGCAGGGCTATGGCGCGACGGCAGGCGATGCGCTGGTGCGTCATCACGATGTGCGCGCCGTCTCCTTCACCGGCGGTACCGCCACCGGGCGCAACATCATGAAAAATGCCGGGCTGAAAAAGTACTCGATGGAGCTCGGCGGCAAATCACCGGTGCTGATTTTTGAAGATGCTGATATCGAACGCGCACTGGATGCCGCCCTGTTCACCATCTTCTCCATCAACGGCGAGCGCTGCACCGCCGGCTCGCGCATCTTCATTCAGCAGAGCATCTACCCGGAATTCGTCAAACGCTTCGCGGAACGCGCCAACCGCCTGCGCGTGGGCGACCCGACCGATCCGAACACGCAGGTCGGCGCGCTGATCAGCCAGCAGCACTGGGAGAAAGTCTCCGGCTACATCCGTCTCGGTATTGAAGAAGGCGCGGCCCTGCTGGCCGGCGGGCCGGATAAACCGACCGATCTGCCTGCGCACCTGAGAGGCGGCAACTTCCTGCGCCCAACCGTGCTCGCGGACGTCGATAACCGTATGCGCGTGGCACAGGAGGAGATCTTCGGGCCGGTGGCGTGCCTGCTGCCGTTTAAAGACGAAGCGGAAGGCCTGCGTCTGGCTAACGACGTGGAGTACGGTCTGGCGTCGTACATCTGGACCCAGGACGTCAGCAAAGTGCTGCGCCTGGCGCGTAATATCGAAGCGGGCATGGTGTTTGTGAACACTCAGAACGTGCGCGATCTGCGTCAGCCGTTTGGCGGCGTGAAGGCCTCCGGCACCGGCCGCGAGGGCGGCGAGTACAGCTTCGAAGTGTTTGCGGAGATGAAGAACGTCTGCATCTCTATGGGCGACCATCCGATTCCAAAATGGGGAGTCTGATATGGGCAAGTTAGCGTTAGCGGCAAAAATTACCCACGTTCCGTCGATGTACCTTTCTGAGCTGCCGGGGAAAAACCACGGCTGCCGTCAGTCGGCCATCGACGGACACAAAGAGATCAGCAAGCGCTGCCGCGAGCTGGGCGTCGATACCATTATTGTTTTCGACACCCACTGGCTGGTGAACAGCGCGTACCACATTAACTGTGCGGACCATTTTTCCGGCATCTACACCAGCAACGAGCTGCCGCACTTTATCCGCGACATGACCTACGACTACGACGGTAACCCGGCGCTCGGCCAGCTTATCGCCGACGAAGCGGTGAAGCTTGGCGTGCGCGCCAAAGCGCACAACATCCCGAGCCTGAAGCTGGAGTACGGCACGCTGGTGCCGATGCGCTACATGAACAGCGACAAGCACTTCAAAGTGATCTCCATTTCAGCGTTCTGCACCGTTCACGACTTCGCCGACAGCCGCAGGCTCGGCGAAGCCATCGTCAGCGCGATTGAGAAATACAACGGCACGGTCGCGGTACTGGCGAGCGGGTCGCTGTCGCACCGCTTTATTGACGACCAGCGCGCGGAAGAAGGGATGAACAGCTACACCCGCGAGTTCGACCGCCAGATGGACGAGCGCGTGGTGAAGCTGTGGCGCGAAGGCCAGTTCAAAGAGTTTTGCAGCATGCTGCCGGAGTACGCCGACTACTGCTATGGGGAAGGCAATATGCACGACACGGTGATGCTGCTGGGGATGCTCGGCTGGGACAATTACGACGGCAAGGTGGAGTTTCTCACCGAGCTGTTTGCCAGTTCCGGCACCGGCCAGGTCAACGCTGTTTTCCCACTGCCCGCTTAAGGAGCCACCATGCCGCATTTTATCGCTGAATGTACCGACAATATCCGCGAGCAGGCCGATCTGCCGGGACTGTTCGCCAAAGTGAACGAGGCACTGGCCGCCACGGGCATTTTCCCGCTCGGGGGCATCCGCAGCCGCGCGCACTGGCTGGATACCTGGCAGATGGCCGACGGCAAACATGATTACGCCTTTGTACACATGACCTTGAAAATCGGTGCCGGGCGAAGCCTGGAGAGCCGTGAGGCCGTGGGTGAGATGCTGTTTGAGCTTATCAAAACGCATTTCGCGGATCTGATGGCGGCTCGCTATCTGGCGCTGTCGTTTGAGCTCGACGAGCTTCACCCAACGCTCAATTACAAACAAAACAACGTGCACGCGTTGTTTAAGTAGACATCTTTTCGCCCGGTGGCGCTTCGCTTACCGGGCCTACAACGGCTCGAACGTAGGCCGGGTAAGCGAAGCGCCACCCGGCAACAGCCGCACAAAGGATACGCCATGCTCGATAAACACACCCATTCCCTGATCGCCCATCGTCTGCACCAGGCGGAGCAATCCCGCGAGCAGATCCGCCAGATCTCGCTGGACTACCCGACGATCACCATCGACGACGCCTACGCCGTGCAGCGCGAATGGGTCAGCCTGAAAATCGCCGAAGGCCGCGTACTGAAAGGCCACAAGATCGGCCTGACCTCCAAAGCGATGCAGGCCAGCTCGCAGATCAGCGAACCGGATTACGGCGCGCTGCTGGACGACATGTTCTTCCACGACGGCAGCGACATCCCTGTCGATCGCTTTATCGTGCCGCGCATCGAAGTGGAGCTGGCCTTCGTGCTGGCCAAACCGCTGCGCGGCCCGAACTGCACGATCTTCGACGTCTACAACGCTACGGATTACGTGATCCCGGCGCTGGAACTGATCGACGCCCGCTGCCACAACATCGATCCCGACACCCAACGCCCGCGCAAAGTGTTCGACACCATCTCCGACAACGCCGCCAACGCTGGGGTGATCCTCGGTGGGCGCCCGATTAAACCCGACGAGCTGGATCTGCGCTGGATCTCCGCCCTGCTCTATCGCAACGGCGTGATCGAAGAGACCGGCGTCGCAGCAGGCGTGCTGAACCATCCGGCGAACGGCGTGGCGTGGCTGGCGAACAAACTGGCACCGTACGACGTGCAGCTTGAACCGGGGCAAATCATCCTCGGCGGTTCGTTTACCCGCCCGGTGGCTGCCAGCAAGGGCGATACCTTCCATGTCGACTACGGCAACATGGGCTCCATCAGTTGCCGCTTCGTCTAGGAGACAACCATGCAAAACGCATTCAAAGCGGCGCTGAAATCCGGAACGCCGCAAATTGGGTTATGGCTGGGGCTGACCAGCAGCTACAGCGCCGAACTGCTGGCAGGCGCGGGCTTCGACTGGCTGCTGATCGACGGTGAACACGCGCCAAACAATGTGCAAACCGTCTTAACGCAGCTACAGGCAATTGCGCCTTACGCCAGCCAGCCGGTCGTGCGCCCGTCGTGGAACGATCCAGTGCAGATCAAACAGCTGCTCGACGTGGGCGCGCAAACCCTGCTGGTACCGATGGTGCAAAACGCCGATGAAGCCCGGCTGGCGGTAAGCGCTACCCGTTATCCCCCTGCGGGTATTCGCGGTGTGGGCAGTGCGCTGGCCCGTGCGTCGCGCTGGAACCGTATCCCGGATTACCTGCAACAGGCGAACGATGCCATGTGCGTACTGGTGCAAATCGAAACCCGCGAGGCGCTAAAAAATCTGCCGCAGATCCTGGACGTGGAAGGGGTCGACGGGGTGTTTATCGGCCCGGCGGATCTCAGCGCCGACATGGGTTTTGCGGGTAATCCGCAGCACCCAGACGTACAGGCCGCTATCGAACAGGCCATTGCCCAGATACGCGACGCAGGTAAAGCGCCCGGCATCCTGATGGCGAATGAAGCGCTGGCAAAACGCTATCTCGAACTCGGTGCATTGTTTGTCGCCGTCGGCGTTGATACCACCCTGCTCGCCCGCAGCGCCGAAGCCCTGGCTGCAAGATTTATCGAAAAACCGGTTACGTCAGTTAATAACAATAAATCCGTCTACTAAACGTAAGATCTGGAGCGCACCATGACGACCTCTACCCTGCAAAATAATAAAGCTGTTGAACATCGCGTCATTAACAAACTGTTCCGTCGCTTGATCGTGTTTCTCTTTATCCTGTTTGTCTTTTCGTTTCTCGACCGCATTAACATTGGCTTTGCCGGGCTGACGATGGGCAAAGATCTGGGCCTGACCTCCACCATGTTTGGCCTGGCGGCAACGCTGTTTTACGTCACTTACGTGCTGTGTGGGATCCCGAGCAACATCATGCTGGCAAAGATCGGCGCACGCCGCTGGATCGCCGGGATCATGGTGGTGTGGGGCATTGCCTCGACCTGCACCATGTTCGCCACCAGCCCGCAGACGCTCTACGTCCTGCGTATGCTGGTGGGTATTGCCGAAGCCGGTTTTCTGCCGGGGATCCTGGTGTATCTCACCTGGTGGTTCCCGGCGTATCACCGTGCCCGCGCCAACGCGCTGTTTATGATTGCCATGCCGGTGACCATGATGCTCGGCTCGATCCTCTCCGGGTACATTCTGGCGATGGACGGGCTATGGAACCTGAAAGGCTGGCAGTGGCTGTTCCTGCTGGAAGGCCTGCCGTCCGTGGTGCTTGGCGTGGTGACCTGGTTCTTCCTTAACGACACGCCGGATCAGGCCACCTGGCTTGATGATGACGAAAAGCAGGCGCTCAAAACCATGATCGCCCGCGAGCAGGAGCTTGCCGTTGCGCATTCCGCCACGCCGCGCTCGACGCTACGTGAAGTATTGACCCCTGCGGTGCTGCTCTACACCCTGGCCTACTTCTGTCTGACCAACACGCTGAGTGCAATCAACATCTGGACGCCGCAGATCCTGCAAAGCTTTAACAGCCACAGCAGCAATATCGTGATCGGCCTGCTGGCGGCGATCCCGCAGTTTTGTACCATCCTCGGGATGATCTGGTGGAGCCGCCGCTCCGACAGGCTGAAAGAGCGAAAAAAGCACACCATCCTGCCGTATCTGTTCGCGGCGGCGGGATGGATGCTGGCCTCGGCGACGGATCACAGTCTGATCCAACTACTTGGCATCATCATGGCCTCAACCGGATCGTTTACCGCCATGGCGATATTCTGGACCACGCCGGATCAGGTTATTAGCCTGCAATCCCGCGCGGTGGCACTGGCGGTGATCAATGCCATCGGCAACGTGGGATCTGCCGTCAGCCCGCTGCTGATCGGCATTCTGCGTGATGCGACAGGAAGCTTCAGTTCAGGACTGTGGTTTGTCGCCGGTCTGCTGGTGGTCGGAGCGCTGGTATTAACACGCATCCCGATGACGCACCGGGATCAGCAGAGGAGCGGCCATGTGCCAGAGCCCCATCGCCAACATTGATATCAGCAAGGAGTACGACGAAAGTCTGGGCACCGACGATGTGCACTACCAGTCGTTCGCGCGCATGGCGGCCTTTTTTGGCCGCGATATGCAGGCCCATCGCCACGACCAGTTCTTTCAGATGCACTTTCTTGATACCGGGCAAATTGAGCTTCAGCTCGACGATCATCGCTATTCGGTGCAGGCACCGCTGTTTGTGCTCACGCCGCCGTCGGTGCCGCACGCCTTTATCACCGAATCCGACAGCGACGGGCATGTCCTGACGGTACGCGAAGATCTGATCTGGCCGCTGCTGGAGGTGCTCTATCCCGGCACGCGTGAAACCTTCGGCCTGCCGGGGATCTGCCTGTCCCTCGCCGACAAGCCGGACGAGCTGGCAGCGCTGAAACACTACTGGCGGCTGATCGAACGCGAATCCACGGAACAGCTGCCCGGACGCGAACATACGCTGGTACTTTTGGCCCAGGCGGTGTTCACCTTGCTGCTGCGCAACGCAAAGCTCGACGACCACGCCGCCAGCGGGATCCGCGGCGAGCTGAAGCTGTTCCAGCGTTTTAACCAGATGATCGACACCCACTACCACCAGCACTGGACGGTGCCGGACTACGCCTGCGAACTGCATCTCACCGAATCGCGCCTGACTGATATCTGCCGCCGCTTCGCCAACCGCCCACCGAAACGGCTGATCTTCGACCGGCAACTGCGCGAGGCCAAACGGCTGCTGCTTTTTTCCGACAGCGCGGTGAACGAGATTGCCTGGCAGCTGGGGTTTAAAGATCCGGCCTATTTCGCCCGATTTTTTAATCGCTTAGTGGGATGCTCACCCAGCAGCTATCGGGCACAGAAAGTACCGGTGTCGTAATGGGGCAACGCTCCGTAGGGCGGGTAAGCGCAGCGCCACCCGCCGAAAAGCAGCACAGATCACAAAACCCACACCCACCCGAAAAGTACCTGTTGTTGTCCCAATCGTCCCTTCACGCCGCCCCTCTATCACGCTTCAATTAAACAACAAAAACAAAACATAAATTTAACAACTCTATTCCGATACGAGGTCCCTATGAAGCCAGAAGATTTCCGCGCTGATACCAAACGTCCCTTAACCGGCGAAGAGTATTTAAAAAGCCTGCAGGACGGTCGTGAGATTTATATCTACGGCGAGCGCGTCAAAGACGTCACCACCCACCCGGCATTTCGTAATGCGGCAGCCTCCATCGCGCAGATGTACGATGCCCTGCACAAGCCGGACATGCAGGACACGCTGTGCTGGGGTACCGATACGGGCAGTGGCGGCTATACCCATAAGTTCTTCCGCGTGGCGAAAAGTGCCGACGACCTGCGCCAGCAGCGTGATGCCATCGCCGAGTGGTCGCGCCTGAGCTACGGCTGGATGGGTCGCACGCCGGATTACAAAGCGGCATTTGGTTGCGCGCTCGGCGCTAACCCGGCCTTCTACGGTCAGTTCGAACAGAACGCTCGCAACTGGTACACCCGCATTCAGGAAACCGGCCTGTACTTCAACCACGCGATCGTTAACCCCCCGATCGATCGCCATAAACCCGCCGATGAAGTGAAAGATGTCTACATCAAGCTGGAGAAAGAGACCGACGCGGGAATTATCGTCAGCGGTGCGAAAGTGGTGGCCACCAACTCGGCGCTGACTCACTACAACATGATTGGCTTCGGCTCCGCGCAGGTGATGGGCGAAAACCCGGATTTCGCGCTGATGTTCGTCGCCCCGATGGATGCCGAAGGCGTGAAGCTGATCTCCCGCGCCTCTTACGAGATGGTGGCAGGCGCAACAGGCTCCCCGTACGACTACCCGCTCTCCAGCCGCTTCGACGAGAACGACGCGATCCTGGTGATGGACAATGTGCTGATCCCGTGGGAAAACGTGCTGATCTACCGCGATTTCGACCGTTGCCGTCGCTGGACAATGGAAGGTGGCTTTGCCCGTATGTACCCTCTGCAGGCCTGCGTACGTCTGGCGGTGAAGCTCGACTTCATCACTGCCCTGCTGAAGAAATCCCTGGAGTGTACCGGTACCCTGGAGTTCCGCGGCGTGCAGGCAGATCTCGGCGAAGTGGTGGCCTGGCGCAACATGTTCTGGGCGCTGAGCGACTCCATGTGCTCTGAAGCCACGCCGTGGGTCAACGGTGCGTATCTGCCGGATCACGCCGCGCTGCAAACCTACCGCGTAATGGCACCGATGGCCTACGCGAAGATCAAGAACATCATCGAACGTAACGTGACGTCCGGTCTGATCTACCTGCCGTCCAGTGCCCGGGATCTGAACAACCCGCAGATCGACCAGTATCTGGCGAAATACGTGCGCGGCTCCAACGGTATGGATCACGTCGAACGCATCAAGATTTTAAAACTGATGTGGGACGCCATCGGCAGCGAATTTGGCGGCCGTCACGAGCTGTACGAAATCAACTACTCCGGTAGCCAGGATGAGATCCGCCTGCAGTGTCTGCGTCAGGCGCAGAGCTCCGGCAACATGGACAAGATGATGGCAATGGTCGACCGCTGCATGTCCGAGTACGACCAACACGGCTGGACGGTGCCGCACCTGCACAACAACAGCGATATCAACATGCTGGATAAGCTGCTGAAATAACGCAGCGGGAGATGACAATGCAATCAGAACAACGTCTGCGTTTTCGCGATGCGATGGCCAGTCTGTCGGCCGCAGTGAATGTTATCACCACCGAGGGTGAAACTGGTCGCTGCGGGATCACCGCCACCGCCGTCTGCTCGGTAACGGACACACCACCATCGCTGATGGTATGCATCAACGCCAATAGCGCCATGAACCCGGTATTTCAGGGCAACGGCAGGCTGTGCGTTAACGTGCTGAACCACGAGCAGGAGATCATGGCTCGCCACTTCGCCGGAATGACCGGTATGGCCATGGAGGAGCGCTTTGCGCTCTCCTGCTGGCAGAACGGCGCGCTGGCACAGCCGGTGCTGAAAGGCGCGCTGGCCAGCCTTGAGGGCGAGATAAGCCAGGTGCAAACCATCGGTACGCATCTTGTCTATCTCGTTGAAATTAAAAATATCATTCTGAGTGACGCGGAACATGGCCTGATCTACTTCAAACGCCGTTTTCACCCGGTCATGATGGAGACGGAAGCCGCAGTATAACCCCTATCGCGCTGGTCTTTTTTTCCGGCCAGCGCCGCTTTCCACAAAAATTCCTAAGGTTTCCACTAAATCACGCCGTTATATAACCATAAGAGAAATTTTCTGTGCCTGAATACTGACATCTGTTGTCAGTGCCATCCGCATCATTCAGCGCATACACAAATATACAGGATGACCTTATGGCTAAAACGACGCGGAGCCGCTCGGCTGAACGTCTGGTCGATATTCTGGTTGAACTACATTTAAACGGTGTGGTAAACCGCAGTGCGCTAATGGAAAAATTTAAAATTACCGAGCGTACCGTCTACCGGGATTTAAATGCACTCTCTCCGATTGTTGAACATACCGGTAATGGGCTATATCGACTGATCCATTCTTCACAATCTCCCGGCGGACAAGGATTACATCACTCACTGGCTAACTTCCTGAATGCTGATAGCTTTTTCCCTGAAAGAAATACGGAATTCTGGCAGAAACTTGAAACACGCGTTGACGAAAACCATATTCTTATCCTTGGGAATGAAGCAGAACACACGGTACAACGCGATATTCGTCGTCATTTAGCGAAAATCGAGAAATCGATTAAGAACCATAATGTTTGCCAGATCGTTTATAAGAGTAAAACCCGCCTGATTAATCCCTATAAACTGATTAACAAAAAAAATATATGGTATTTACAAGCCACCGAGAATGGCAGACTGAAATCCTTCTCATTGAGTCAGATTAGCTGGCTTGATATTCATACGACCACCTTCACTCCTGAAGAGAATGCCCGCGAGCTGCTGGAAAAAAGCCTCGACCCCTGGGTGTCGGAAGATACTTTCGCAGTGAAAATATTTATTAAAAATAATATTTCACATTACTTCCTGCGCCGCGATCTCCTGCCGGAGCAAGAGTTGCTGGAGGAGCAACACGGCGGCGTCACGCTGCGCTGTCAGGCGGCACACGAAAATCAGATCTTGCCGCTGCTTTTCTACTGGCTGCCAGACATTCAGATCCTGGAGCCGAGCTGGCTTAAGGAGAAACTCATCCGAACACTGGAAAGCTACCTGGCAATGGAGAGCAGCGCGCATAACCAAGTGATCTCAATCACATAATTCTGACCGCTGGCGGCGAACCGGAACCACTCGCCGCCACCTTTGACCGCTTACCTGGCACTTTCAACCACTCATCCATTTACCCTCCTTTACACACGCGACGTTCTGGCAAGATCCCACCAGCATTAATCAACACCTCCTCACAACGAACCCTGACCCTTTTTTCTTTACATAAAAAACCAGGTCTATTATGGATACTAAAAAACTACTGAAGCACGTGCCCTGGGCCTTACTCGGGATCCTCGGCGCTTTTTGTCTGGCGGTTGTCGCATTACGCCGGGGCGAGCACGTAAGCGCCCTGTGGATCGTGGTCGCGTCGGTTTCCGTCTATCTTGTTGCTTATCGCTACTACAGCTTGTACATCGCGCAGAAGGTCATGAAGCTCGACCCGACGCGTGCCACTCCGGCGGTCATAAACAATGACGGCCTGAACTATGTGCCAACCAACCGCTACGTGCTGTTTGGTCACCACTTTGCCGCTATCGCTGGCGCTGGCCCGCTGGTCGGCCCGGTACTGGCCGCGCAGATGGGCTACCTGCCGGGCACCCTGTGGCTGCTCGCCGGTGTCGTGCTGGCGGGTGCGGTGCAGGACTTTATGGTGCTGTTTATCTCTTCTCGTCGTAACGGCGCCTCTCTGGGTGAGATGGTCAAAGAAGAGATGGGCCGCGTGCCGGGGACTATCGCCCTGTTCGGCTGCTTCCTGATTATGATCATCATCCTCGCGGTGCTTGCTCTGATCGTGGTGAAAGCCCTGGCTGAGAGTCCGTGGGGTGTCTTCACCGTCTGCTCTACCGTGCCGATTGCGCTGTTCATGGGTATCTACATGCGCTTCCTGCGCCCTGGACGCGTGGGCGAAGTGTCGGTGATTGGTATCGTGCTGCTGGTGGCCTCCATCTACTTCGGCGGCGTGATTGCGCACGACCCGTACTGGGGCCCGGCGCTGACCTTTAAGGACACTACCATCACCTTCGCGCTGATCGGTTATGCGTTTATCTCCGCTCTGCTGCCGGTATGGCTGATTCTGGCTCCGCGTGACTACCTGGCGACCTTCCTGAAAATCGGCGTGATCGTCGGTCTGGCGATCGGTATCCTGGTGATTAACCCGGATCTGAAAATGCCAGCAGTGACGCAGTACATCGACGGTACTGGCCCACTGTGGAAAGGCGCGCTGTTCCCGTTCCTGTTCATCACCATCGCGTGTGGTGCTGTATCAGGCTTCCACGCGCTGATCTCTTCAGGTACCACACCTAAGCTGCTGGCGAACGAGAAAGACGCACGTCTGATCGGTTACGGTGCCATGCTGATGGAATCCTTCGTGGCGATCATGGCGCTGGTTGCTGCGTCCATTATCGAACCGGGTCTCTACTTCGCGATGAACACGCCTCCGGCGGGTCTGGGCATTACCATGCCAAACCTGCATGAGATGGGTGGTGACAACGCGGCGCTGATTATGGCGCAGTTGAAAGACGCAAGCGCACATGCTGCAGCGACCGTCAGCTCCTGGGGCTTCGTGATTTCGCCTGAGCAGATCATGCAGACCGCGAAAGACATCGGCGAACCGTCCGTGCTGAACCGTGCAGGTGGTGCTCCAACGCTGGCTGTCGGTATCGCGCACGTGTTCCACAAAGTGCTGCCATGGGCGGACATGGGCTTCTGGTACCACTTCGGTATTCTGTTTGAAGCCCTGTTCATCCTGACCGCGCTGGACGCCGGTACCCGTGCTGGCCGCTTCATGCTGCAGGATCTGCTGGGTAACTTCGTGCCATTCCTGAAGAAAACCGACTCTCTGGTTGCGGGCGTACTGGGCACGGCGGGTTGTGTTGGCCTGTGGGGTTACCTGCTGTATCAGGGCGTTGTCGACCCACTGGGCGGCGTGAAGAGCCTGTGGCCGCTGTTCGGTATCTCTAACCAGATGCTCGCAGCCGTTGCTCTGGTACTCGGCACCGTTGTCCTCGTGAAGATGAAACGCACCAAATACATCTGGGTCACCGTGGTCCCTGCGCTGTGGCTGCTGCTCTGCACCACCTGGGCACTTGGCCTGAAACTGTTCAGTGCCAACCCGCAGCTGGAAGGCTTCTTCTTTATGGCTAACCAGTACAAAGAGAAGATTGCCGCAGGCGGCGCAGACCTGACTGCGCAGCAGATTGCCAACATGAACCATATCGTGGTGAACAACTACACCAACGCGGGTCTGAGTATTCTGTTCCTGGTGGTGGTGTACAGCATCATCTTCTACGGCATCAAAACCTGGCTGAAAGTGCGTAACGCCGAGGGTCGTACGGATAAAGAAACCCCGTATGTGCCGGTGCCGGAAGGCGGCGTGAAGACCTCTTCACACCATTAATGACGTCATATCCAGCCCCGCTTCGGCGGGGCTTTGTTCTTATCAGGACACGTTATGTTTGGTAACTTAGGCGAAGCAAAAAAATACCTCGGTCAGGCGGCGAAAATGCTGATTGGCATTCCGGACTATGACAACTACGTTGAGCATATGAAGACCAACCATCCGGATAAGCCGTACATGACCTACACCGAATTCTTCCGCGAGCGTCAGGAAGCGCGCTACGGCGGAAGTGGAGAAGGCGGCGTCCGCTGCTGCTAAAGGAGACACCATGACCCCGATTGCCGTCACCCTGCTGACCGGTTTCCTCGGCGCAGGTAAAACCACCCTGCTGCGCCATATTCTGAACGAGCAGCACGGCTTCAAAATCGCCGTTATCGAAAACGAGTTTGGCGAAGTTTCGGTAGACGATCAGCTGATCGGCGATCGCGCCACGCAGATCAAAACCCTGACCAACGGCTGCATCTGCTGCACCCGCTCTAACGAACTGGAAGACGCTCTGCTGGACCTGCTAGACAGCCGCGATCGTGGTGACATCAATTTCGACCGCCTGGTGATTGAATGCACCGGCATGGCTGACCCCGGCCCAATTATTCAGACCTTTTTCTCCCATGAGATCCTCTGCCAGCGCTACCTGCTGGACGGCGTGATTGCGCTTGTCGATGCCGTCCATGCCGACGAGCAGATGAACCAGTTCACCATTGCTCAGTCTCAGGTGGGTTATGCCGACCGCATTCTGCTGACCAAAACCGACGTGGCGGGCGAGAGCGAAAAACTGCGCGAGCGCCTGACGCGCATCAACTCCCGCGCCCCGATTTACACGGTGACGCACGGGGATATCGACCTGTCTCAACTGTTCAACACCAATGGCTTTATGCTGGAAGAGAATGTCACCTCGAAGCCGCGCTTCCACTTTATGGGAGATAAGCAAAACGACGTGGCGTCGATTGTGGTGGAGCTGGATTATCCGGTGGACATCGGCGAGGTTTCGCGAGTGATGGAGAACCTGCTGCTGTCGTTTGCCGACAAGCTGCTGCGCTACAAAGGGATGCTGTGGATACACGGTGAACCAAACCGCCTGCTGTTCCAGGGTGTACAGCGTTTATATAGCGCCGACTGGGACAGGCCGTGGGGTGAGGAAACGCCACGCAGCGTGATGGTGTTTATTGGCATCCAGCTGCCGGAAGAGGAAATTCGGGCGGCATTTGCGGGACTACAGAAATAAACGCTATGCATCCCCTCTGCCCAGTAATTTATTAACCTGAAGCGATGAGCTTTGTATCAGGAAAATGAATAAATTACAGCGATGTCCTGGTCCGGCTGTAAATCGCCGAGGCGTTTCCGTAAGGCCGGGGCGAGGCGCAGGGATGCGCCGAGAGGGCGTGGCCTGCAGGGATGCAGGCTCATGCCCGACCCGATAGCCTGAAGGAATAAGCTGAGGGTACCGCGAAGCGGCGATTTACCGCCGGGAGCCCGGGTTGCCAGGGCGGCGGCGATTGAGCCGCCCTGGCACGTTCACAGGTCATGCTGTTATAGAGTAGCAATGAACATAAAGTGAACGGAATGACCACCAGAGTCGTATGTTCCCCCTCACCCCAGCCCTCTCCCTCAAGGGAGAGGGGGCCGTCTGTGCAGGCATTATTTTGTGGGGATACTTATTTCACCGCCTCCGGCAGCGTCACAATCCACAGCTCGCTGTCTGAGTCCGGCTTCTTCAGCGGCTTCACGCTGAGCGTGGTTTCCACCGGTTTATCATCCAGCGTCAGCTTACCTTCTGCGTTCACCCGATAATCCTTGAGCTTCTTGCCCTCGACCGGGTTTTGCATCGCCACCTTTACGCCAAAGTCGTTATCGTTCGCCACTGCCAGCGTTTTGCTGTCGATCAGCGCCAGCCCTTCGGCCTTCTCCTGCTGCCAGCCGAGGGCGCGTAAATCAACGACCTGCGTTTTCACCGCAAGGGTTATGCCGCGCTGCGCCAGGGTCTTCTCATCATCAAACTCCGGGTACTCGCCCGGCTTGTCAAAGGCGGAAAGGTCGCTCGCCTTGCTGAGATCCACCTTGTAGATCAGGTTACGCATCCCGTCGTTTTTATCGCTTCCCTGCTCAATCAGCAGGATGTGCTGGTCATCGAGCGCCACAATGTCGCCAATTTTGGCATCACTGTTTTTACTGTAGGCGGAGCTATCGATGGGATAGCCGTACATCGCGGTTTTCCCGGTCGCCGGGTCGAAGCTGACGAGACGCGTAAACAGCGCCTGTTTTTTACTTTTACCGTCGATATCCAGCGTGCTTTGCACAGCGGCAATAATGCGTCCGTCAGGCATGCGGGTCAGGCCTTCAAAGCCCCGGTTCGGTTGACGCCATTTGATAATGTTTGGAAGACCGCCCGCGATGGATTTTTCCCCTTCCGCCGCCTGCGGCCCATGAATAGCCAGGATTTTCCCACTACTGTCGACGTTTATCAGGAACGGACCATACTCGTCGCACAGCCAGTATCCGCCTTTGCCGTCCGGCGTGATGCCTTCCGTGTCCAGCCCGCGGTTGTCACCCTTCAGCGTCTTTAACGTGTCGCTGAATGCCACTTCATTGGTGGAGCCAATCACGCCGCTTTGCAGCGGTAGCCCGTTAATCTCGCCTTTATCGTCATGCAGCGGACGGGCGTCCGTTGCTTCTGCTTTGCCGTTCTCGACGCGGATGGTCATCAGCAGCGGCGCGAAATCCGGCGTAACAAAAATTTTGGCTTCGTTTTTACCCATTTTTGGCGCGTCCGCATTCGGACCACGATCGGTAACCGTCACGAAGGTCAGCGCATCGCCCTGCTTGCCGGTGAACAACAGGCCAGAACCGATTCCGACAGGAAGTCCATGCGGGAAAGCATCCGCAAACGCCCCGCTGTAGCTCACGTGGGAGCCTTCGGGAAAGCTAACGACATAGTGTTCAGCCGTGGGCTGCGCCGCCAGGCCAGAGAAAGAGAGCGCACAACCGATAAGTACAGGAATAATTTTTCTTTTCATATTGTTAGCATCCATAGAGTGAAGCCAACACCGTAAAGAATCAACGTGTCAGAAAAATGACATTGCGAGGAAACAGGGCCGAGCAGTTGAACGTATAATCAGCGCCAGAAATGTAATTTTTTGTGGTTTTGTATGACACCTGAAACATTTCTGGAAATTATTAGAAATGCCATTAATGCATTCCGAATGATTATCCCCGCCTCGTTCAGTTTATGTTTAGTCAAAAAATTAAACTGTTCTTAAACAGCAGAAAATCACGCGTTGACACCCCTAAAACAAAACACTTTCATAACAACTTGAGCAATAAAATTAACATTTACAGTATAAAAAGTTGATCCTAACCACATTTGCAGTCATAAACATCGCTTGTTAAGGTGCCGTAAGATTAATTTGATGACGAGGCATAAAACATGAAAAAACTGAATATCCTTCTTCTTTCTGCTCTGACCGCTATCTCGGGTTCCGCACTGGCGATGGGTGGCAGCATTGAGCAGGGTAAAAACTTTACCAACCTCAATCTGGAAATGGGTAAATCCTCGTCTGGCCTGTATGCCGAAAGCAACTGGCTTAAAAACACTGACGACGGCACCCAGACAGGTGGAGTGGGTGCAGGTTACAACCTGGAAGTCGGCCCGGTCATGCTGAATGCGGGCGCGAAGGCGATCTACCTTGGCCCGAAAAAAGGCGATAACGGCGTGGCGTTCCCGATTGGTGGCGGCGTTAACGTTGCCCTGACCGACAGCATTCACGTATTTGGTGAAGGTTATGTCGCTCCAGAAGGTCTGAACAACAGCGTGAAAAACTACGTTGAAGCCAATGGTGGCGTAAGCTGGACGCCAATTACGCCAGTGACCCTGAAAGTGGGTTACCGTCACGTGAGCGTAGATGGCAAAGACGGCCGTCCTGGCCATACGCTGATTGACGGCGCCTATGTGGGCGGCGGCGTGAGCTTCTAAGGCTCCGCACAGATAAAAAACCTGCCGTCTGGCAGGTTTTTTATTACCTCTTACTTACGCACTACTACCAGCTTCTGGTTCACAAACTCTTTGATCCCCAGATCCGACAGCTCGCGTCCGTAGCCGGAGCGCTTCACGCCGCCAAACGGCAGCTCTGGCGCGGTATCGGTGAGCCAGTTGATATACACCATCCCTGTTTCAATCCCCGACGCCATTTTCTTCGCGCGCTCGATATTCTGACTGAATACCGCCCCGCCCAGGCCGTAGTGGGAGTCGTTGGCCAACGCAACCGCCTCGTCATCGTTTTTCACCACGAACATCTGCGCCACCGGGCCGAAGAACTCTTCGAAATACGCCGGATTGTCGCGCGAGATAGTCGTCAGGATCGTCGGCTCGAAGAAACTCCCGTCTCGCGGCACCGGTTTGCCGCCATAGTGCAGCGTCGCACCGTTTTTCACCGCTTCGTTAACCTGTCTGGTCAGCGTTTCCAGGGCATCTTTAGACGACAGCGGCCCCAGCGTGGTGCTTTTGTCCAGCGGATCGCCAATCTTCACCTGCTTAAACGCCTCGGTGAATTTGCTGAGGAAGGCATCTGCAATTTTCTCGTGCAGGATAAAACGCTTCGCCGCGGTGCAGACCTGCCCGGCGTTGTTGAGTCGCGCATTCACGCCAATCTTCACGGCTTTGTCCAGGTCCGCATCATCAAGCACCACGAAGACGTCGTTACCACCTAGCTCAAGGGTCGATTTCTTAATGTGCTTCGCCGCCTGCGCAGCCACGACGCTACCGGCTTTTTCGGAACCGGTCAGCGCGGCCCCCTGCACGCGATCGTCGGCGATGATGTTCGCCACCTGATCGGACGAGATAAACAGGTTAGTCCACGCCCCTTCCGGTGCCCCCGCTTCGCGCACCAGATGGGCAAACGCCTCGGCGCAGTGCGGCACGATGCTGGCATGTTTTGCCAGCACGGGGTTACCCGCCGCCAGGTTCGGCGCCAGAACGCGCATCAGCTGGTAATACGGGAAGTTCCACGGCTCGACGGCCATCAGCACGCCGATGGGGTGATACTCCACCCACGCTTCCCCGAGTTCAGACTCATACTTCACCGGGGCCAGGAATTGTTTCGCGTTATCAGCATAATAGCGGGCGATTTTCGCACACAGCTTCACCTCACCGCGGCTCTGTTCGATGAGCTTACCCATCTCCTGGCTGGCGATTTTAGCCAGCTCCTCGGTGCGCTGGTCGATCAGGTCGGCAAGCTTATGCAGTACCGGCAGGCGCTGGCTGATGTCGCCTTTCGCCCATTCTGAATGGTAGAGCGCATCGGCCACCTTCAGTGCCGCTTCGATATCCGCGTCGGTATGAGAGGGGTATTCTTTGATGAGCTGGTTAGTGGCAGGATTTACTGTCTGATAAGCCATGTCGAATCTCCTTGTTTTACCGCTTAGGGTATTAAGGGTAGTCAACGTGACTGGCTATGGACGTAAAGTTGGGTATATCCGGAAGGTTCTTAATGAAGCGCTGCCAGACAGTTGTTTGACGTGGTATAAAAAACCTCCAGAAGGAGTTCCCATGACCAATACCCGACATATCCGCCAGACGTTTAACCGCGCCTCAGGACTTGAGCTGCGCAGCACGTGGCAGAGTACGCAGGCGTACAAACGTCACTGTCATCCTCAGATCTCCATTGGCGCGATAGTAGAAGGCCAGACCTGCTGCATGTGCCATGACAGAGAGTACATCCTCCAGCCCGGGGACCTGATTGTGATCCCAACTTATATGCCGCACAGCTGCAACCCCGTCGCCGGAAAGCCGCGCAGCTACCACATGCTCTATATCGACACCGGGCTTCCTCTGGCGCTTCAGGTGATTCGCAACCCTGCGCTCTTTAAGTACTACCTTGATATTGTGGAGACGATGTCTCCGGCATCCGTCGACAGGCTGCTTTCTGCCCTTCCGCACTGTGCGGATAACGCAGACGCGCTTCGCGTAACCAGCCAGCAGGTTCAGGAGGCATTTCTTTCCGATCTCGCCAGCCCGCCTTCCCTAGACGAACTTGCCCAACGATTCTCGCTGCGCAAGGAGACGCTGATCCGCACTTTCAGACAGGATACCGGCCTGACGCCGGGGAGCTTCCTCAATATCTCCCGAGTAGAGTATGCCAAAGCGCGGCTGCGCGCCGGGGATAATATCGCCGACGTCGGCTACCAGAGCGGGTTTGCCGACCAGAGCCATTTTCACAAGACCTTCGTGAGCTATACCGCCGCCACGCCGCGCCAGTACGCCACGGGCCGATCAATATCAGACAATAAATAGGTTCTGCGTTTCCGTAGTCTGTACCCGGTTTTGCATTCTGAGGTCGCTATGGAACTGTTCTTCCCTTCGGCTTTTCTCGCCCTGGCGCTGGCGCATTTTGTTGCCCTGTTAAGCCCGGGCCCGGATTTCTTCCTGCTTGTGGGCTACTCGGCGCGCTATCGGTTACGCGGCAGCGCCGGGCTGTGCGTCGGCATCGCTACGGGCAACGGGTTGTATATCTTACTGGTCATTATCGGCTGGAGCGCGCTGCGCCAGTTTACGTGGCTATTTACGCTTATCGAGCTTTGCGGGGCGCTGTACCTGCTATGGATCGGCTCGCATCTGGTGCGCAGCCGACCGCAGGCACTGGCGCTGAATGAAACTCACCAGCGCTTCCCTTCACTGCGTAAGCAGATTCTTTTGGGGCTCGGTTCCGCGCTGCTTAATCCGAAGAATGCGTTGTTCTATCTGGCGCTGATGACGGCGCTACTGGGACCGGACGTCACGCTGCTTCAGCAGGCGACCTGCGGCGTCTGGATGGTGATGGTGGTTCTGGTGTGGGATCTGGCGCTGGTGTCGCTGATGGGGCTATCGGCGGTGCAACAGAAGCTCAGCCGTTCGCTGTGGTTGATTGAGCGCGCGGCAGGAGTAGTGCTGATGGGGTTTGGTGGGTGGGTGTTGTGGCGGTTGGTGGAAAATACACGCTGAGAGAGCGGGCAGCCCAACGCTGCCCGCTATTTATTTTTTGTTTTGATCGCGCAGCATCGCTTCACGCAAAATAGCATTCAGCCGCGTCTGGTAACCTTTTCCAGGCCGTTTAAGCCACTCCATCACGTCAGCGTCAATGCGTACAGATGCCTGAGTTTTGAGTGGTCGATAAAATTTCCCTCGCACCGCCCCTGACCACTGTTCATCGTCCATAGCAGGGATATCGCTGTAATCAATCTCTGCTTCTGGTTTTTCAGCTAATGCTTTGAGCTCAGCCTCACGACGAGGGCTTACCTCAGGCGCACTACCTCGTTTATGTTTAACGATGCTCATAACGGCTCCTCTCTTTGCGGTCCGCTTTTCGTGCGCTAATAATACGGATGATTTCTCCTCCGCTTTCAAAACGTACCGTATGTGCGACCAGAATAACAAGAAGGCCTTGCACAAGGCCGATGGTTTGCCAGCGAAACTCACCGTTCTCATAGCGATCCTGAATAGACAAATGATAAGGATCGTCGAAAACCATAACCGCATCCTCAAAGCGTATGCCATGTTTTCGCAGGTTACTTTTCGCCTTATTGCTATCCCACTCATACTCCATTGGCATAGTGTACTCTTCCCTGATTGTATATACAAAAAAGCATATACAAATTGCACAAGGATTAAACCCAATATGCAAAAGATGTGTTTACTTCCGGAAGGCAGATTCCAGAAGCGGGAAAGACATAACGCTCCCTGCTTTGCACTTTCCTCCCGTCTCACTCTATCCTTACCCCATGGAAAAAATTACTGAACTCAAACGCGCCAAGCTGTTGGCGCTGTCGCTGCTACTGCTGGCCTCTGCGGCGTTTATCACCACCCTGTTCCTGCCGCAGACTTTCTGGGGGCGCGGCGTGAAGGCCATTGCCGAGGCGGCGATGGTCGGCGCGCTGGCAGACTGGTTTGCCGTGGTTGCGCTGTTCCGCAGAGTGCCCATTCCCTTCATCTCGCGCCATACGGCAATTATCCCGCGCAATAAGGACAGGATCGGCGACAATCTAGGCCAGTTCGTGCAGGAAAAATTTCTTGATACCCAGTCGCTGGTGGCGTTGATCCGCCGCTATGAACCCGCACAGATGATCGGTGCCTGGTTCAGTAAACCAGACAACGCCCAGCGCGTCGGGCTGCATCTGATGCAGGTGATGAGCGGTTTTCTCGAACTCACCGACGACGGACGCATTCAGCGTCTGCTCAAGCGCGCGGTGCATAAGGCTATCGATAAAGTGGATTTCACCGAAACCAGCGCCGTGATCCTCGAAAGCATGACCAGAAATAATCGCCACCAGGTGCTGCTGGACGCCATCATCAACCGCCTGATTACCCTGATTCAGCGGGAAAGCACGCGGGACTTTATTGCCGACCAGATTGTCCACTGGCTGAAGACCGAGCACCCGCGCAAGGCGATGGTACTTCCCACCGAGTGGCTAGGTGACCAGAGTGCGGAGATGGTATCGAACGCGGTAAATACGCTGCTGGACGATATCAGCCACGACCGCACGCACCAGATCCGCCAGGCGTTCGACCGCGCCACGTTGAAGCTTATCGACAACCTGAAAAATGACCCGGAGATGGCGGCGAAAGCCGACAACATCAAGCACTATCTGAAGAACGATGAGGCGTTTAACCGCTATCTGGGGGAAATGTGGGCCGACCTGCGCCAGTGGCTGAAAGCGGATATGCAAAGTGAGGATTCGCGCGTGAAGCAGCGCATCGCCAACGCCGGGCTGTGGTTTGGCGAAACGCTGTCAAACGACGCCAGCCTGCGGGCGTCGCTGAACGAGCATCTGGAGCAGGCCGCGCATCGCCTGGCGCCGGATTTCGCCGCGTTCCTGACCCGGCACATCAGCGACACGGTGAAAAGCTGGGATGCCAAAGATATGTCCCGCCAGATTGAACTGAATATTGGCAAGGATCTGCAGTTCATCCGCGTCAACGGCACGCTGGTGGGCGGGACGATTGGCCTGATCCTGTTTTTACTCTCGCAACTCCCCGTCGTACTGAGTTTCTAATCTTCTTTGGGCGGCGCGATAACGTAGCGCGTCGCCTCGAAGCGATTCAAAACCAGATGCACGAGAAAGACCATCGTCAGCGTTGCTACCAGCGAAAAGGTGACGGAGGTGATGCGATAGAGATCGCTGAACACCAGGTCAGTGTCCGGGTGCATGTTCTGCCCGAACATAATGCCGATGGTGGTAATACTGGAAAACCCCACCCCGGCCCCCACTTTCTCCATCACATGCAGACGCGCACCAAACGCCAGGCCGAGGCCAATAAGTGGCATCATCAGCAGCATATGGCTGCTGTGATCGTAGAGGATAAGCTGGACGACAAGAATATAGAGACAGCCCAGCACTACGCCGACCACGCGCCAGATGGAGCTCATCACCGCGCCGCGATAGTGCATCGGGAACAGAATCAATATCCCCGCCATCAGCGCCGAGAGCGAATCGCTTAAATCGCTAATCTGAAACACCACGAATATCAGCGTCGCGACGGTGCCGGAGAGCAGCGACTCGTGTCGCACCCGGGCGTCGTCTTTCTCAATCAGCGGTGGCGGCTTGCGTGGCTCCACATCCGGCAGGAGATAGTTCATCAGCGCGCTCAGGCATACCGCCATGATGCTCGCTTCGATGTTGGAAAACAAAAGCGTGTGCCAGTTGGTGGTGGGGTAACTCATAAAGTTGAGCATCACGCTCTGACACACCACCCCCATCGAACCGAACAGGAACAATGGCCCCTTGCTCATAAAGCGAAAACGCATCACGTACAGGGCAAACACCACCAGCGTCATAATAAGCGGCCATTGCGACAGATAGCCGATGATAATCACCATTTCAACGCAGTTTAGCGATGCGCTGAAGATAAACTGCTTCGCCACGTGGCGGTTAAACACCGGGACCAGCGACAGAAGCATGATCGGGTAGACCACATAAAACACGCCGTAGCTGGTGTTGTAGAAGCTGGAGATGCTCAGGGCAATCATCCCGGCAAAAACGATGCGCAGGGTCTGACGAAAATCGTTTGCCGTGTAGACGATATTACCGTGCGGGGTAAATACCCGCGCCAGCGTATTAATAGACATAGTGCAGCAGGCTTACCAGATGGATCTGCATCCCGGAGAAGAAGCGCGCAAACGGGCCTTCACTGTTGTAGAGCTGCACGGTCGCGCGAGCCCCGGTTGGCAGATGCTTCGGCAGCGTTTCATCCAGCGTCACGTGAATGCGCATCCGCTGGGCATCACGTACCCAGCGGTTAGAGGTTTCCGGCTCTGACAGTTGGCCGTTAACGGCCTCCTGGCCCGCAAGGATCCCCGCATCGCTGCTGGTCACGTGGGCGCGAAAGACGTGCCCCGGAAAGGCGTCAAACACCACGGCCGCGTCGGTGCCCTGATGGGTATGACGCAGGCTTTTTTCACGGAAGTCGGCCACGATATCGGTCTGGTTGTTCACCAGCGCCAGCGCGGCGGAACCGGAAGAAGCGTAGAAGCCGGGGCTCAACTGCAGGTTGCTGACCGTGCCGTCCGCCTGGGCGTAAACCTTCGTCCAGCCGAGGTTAAGCTCCGCTTCATCCAGCGCGTTACGGTATTTTTGCAGCGTCACGTTGCGGTGCTCGTCCCGCTCGCCACGCTGGATACGCAGGTTCTGGATATTGGCCTGAATCGAACTGACAGACTGTTCGCTGCTCTGCCAGGTGGTGCGGACTTTATCCAGATCCGCCTGCGAAACGTTCTGCAGGGTGCTCAACTTCTGATAACGATCAAACGTGACTTTGTCGTTACGCGCGGTCAGCACGGCGGTTTTCAGGTTGGCCTGCGCGGCGGCGATTTGCGCATCCAGCTGTTCGTTGGAAAGACGTGCCTGCTCCAGCGCGATTTGCGCCGCTTCCACTTTATTGCGAAACGGCGTGTCATCCAGTTCAAAGAGCAGATCGCCTTTCTTCACCTGGCTGTTGTTATGCACGTGAACTGCCGCCACGTAGCCGGAGACGCGCGGAGAAACCGGCGTCACCACGCGCATCACGGTGGAATCTGGCGTCAGCGGGATCCAGATATCCGCGACGATAAAGTAGACAAACATCAGCAGGAAAGAGGCAATACTCACCCTTACCCAGCGGGCAAACTTTTGTTCAGGCGTCATTATTTTTCGATCTTGTTATCTTCTTCGCGGATTGTCCGCAAATTGCAGGCGAATTGATTCAGGGTGGCGCTGAAAATGTCGATATGTTCCGGCGCGATGTTTTGCGATACACGCGCCTGATATGTCTCAATCACCTGAGTAAGCCTTTTTAATATGGTTTTTCCCTCAGGCGTCAGCGTCAGAAGCCGGATGCGCTTGTCATAAGGCGATACGGAGCGCAGCAGGTATCCCTGCTTTTCCAGCTGTGTCAGAGTGCGCATCAGCGGCGGCAGTTCAATCCCCTGCATCTCCGCCAGTTCACTCACCGAGACGTTATCCCCAAGCTGATGAAGCTGCATCATTACTGTCCAGCTCGACTGGGTTAATCCGGTATCGAGAATGGCATCGTCAATGACGGCACGCCACTGACGCACGATCATTGCCATCCGCATGCCCATCGGCCTGCGGCTAAACAGATTTTCTTCACTCATGGGGAAACCTCTCATCACACGCGGTCACGATAATAGTTATCAGGGTAAGTATCAAGAAACGAGAGGTAAAAGCGCAGGAATTGCGAAACGATATATCCCTCTCCCACAGGGAGAGGGTCGGAGTGAGGGCATCAGCCCGCAGCGGAATTTAATGACTAAAACGTCTGGTAATGGCGCTCTTCCCCGAAGCCGTCACCACCACCTCCCGATACCCCGCCACCCGCTGGATCCAGCCTTTACTTTCCAAATGAGTAAGCAGCGCCGCGCCCGCCTCTCCGCCAAGATGAAACCGCCGCTCGCTCCAGTCGAGACAGGCGCAGCAGGCCTTCCGCCGCGGATGAGCGCTTAACGAAATGCCGAGCGTCAGGAACTGCTCCCGGCCATACAGGGTCAGCGCTGAACCGTCAGCCTCCAGCCAGCCTTCAGCCTGCATGAAATCGTAGATCTGCACCGCCACCGTACCCGCCAGATGGTCGTAGCAGGTCCGGGCTTCCCGCATGGCTTTCGGCGCGGTGGTTTCCGGTGGAGTAATGCGGCTCCACGAAAGCCCCATCATCTGCTCCACCAGCGCCGCCACGTCGTGCCCGGCAAGGCGATAATAGCGATGCCTCCCTTGCGACAGGCAGGTAATCAGTTGCCCTTCAAGCAGCCGGGCGAGATGCCCGCTGGCAGTCGACGGTGCAACATCTGCCGCGGTGCTCAGTTCGGTAGCCGTCCACGCGCGTCCGTCCATTAGCGCGCAGAGCATCTTCACGCGCGACGGATCGGCCATTGCCGCAGCCACCGCTGCAATGGCCTGTTCCAGCACCGCACTGTTATCTGGCGGTAAGCTCGTTTTTAACATGGGTCGCCCAGGGTTCGGTGATCTCTGCGGCCAGCTTATCATCATCCGTCAGCAGAATAAGGTGATTTGCGTGGTCGCTATACTGAGTAAGAATAGACACACCGCGTGCCGCCAGCGCCGCCGCAATGTCGCCTAACTCGCCAGGCCGCTCCTGCCTGAGTTTCCTGATAATCGGCTTGCGCACCGCCTGCACGGTAAATCCTGCCGCCATCAGAACACGTTGCGCTTTTTCTCCATCCTCAACGAGAAAATGGGCATCGGTACCAAATACGCCACCGCCCTCCAGCCCCACGCCGTTGCGGCCTAACAGCTGCCCAAAGCGCGCCAGTTCGCCGGGCCCGTCGCTGAAAATCACGTGAAGGTCATACATCGGCATGCCCTCCGGTTTCGGAACTATACTCCCGCACCATCTGCGCCACCCGAATGCGGTAGTACGCAAAAATTGACGCCCGTCCTTCGGCCTGCGCCGCCTGGTGAAAAACGTTCTGCTTCCAGTGACGGATAGCCTCTTCGTCACGCCACCAGGAAAGGGACAGAATTTTGCCGTCGGTGGTCAGGCTCTGAAAACGTTCGATATCAATAAAGCCGTCGATGTCGGCCAGCAAAGGCTTAAGCTCTGCGGCAAGCTGAAGATAGCGCGCCTGATGGGCTGGCGCGGCTTTGGCTTCGAAAATAACTGCGATCATGAGGGTCTCTCCGTGGTGATGTTGAGGAGAGCATGCGGGATGGATAAGCACAATGCTTCGGTAAATAGCGAAGTTTTAGCCCAGAATTGACCTCGGCTCCATAAACGCCCGAATCCCCCACTCGCCCATCTCACGCCCCACGCCAGAGTGCTTAAACCCGCCGAACGGTGCTTTCGGTTCATGAGCAAGCGTGTTTATCAGCACGCGACCGGAGACAATCTGCTGCGCCACGCGACGCGCACGCTCAACATCACCGCCCAGTACCACCGCACTCAGGCCATACTCGGTGTCGTTGGCAATGGCGACAGCCTCCGCCTCGTCCTGATAGGGGATCACGCACAGCACCGGGCCAAAAATCTCGTCGCGGGCAATCGTCATCTGGTTATTCACGTCCGCAAACAGCGTCGGGCGCACAAACCAGCCGTCCTGCGTGCCTTCCGGTCGCCCTTCACCGCCTGCCAGCAGGCGTGCTCCCTCTTCTGTGCCCTTGCGGATATAGCCCTGCACCCGCTGCCACTGCTTTTCGCTGACCATCGGGCCGACATCCGTTTCGCTATCGCGCGGGTCACCGGATTTCACCGCCGCCACTGCCTGCGCCAGCGCGGTTTCGATCTCCAACTTACGCGACTGCGGCACCAGAATGCGCGTTCCGGCCACACACGCCTGCCCGCTGTTCATAAACCCGGCCTGAATCACAAGCGGGATCGCCTGAACCAGATCCACATCATCCAGCAGGACCGTCGGCGATTTACCGCCTAACTCCAGGGTCACGCGCTTAAAGCTTTCCGCCGCGTTGCGCAGGATAGCCTTACCGGTATTCGTCGAACCGGTGAACGAAATTTTTGCCACGTCCGGATGGCGGCTGATGGTGTCACCCACCGTCTCGCCGCGCCCGGTGACGATATTAAACACGCCCGGCGGCAGCGCGGCATCACGCAGCGCTTCGGTGACAATCTGGGTTTGCAGAGCGCTCATTTCGCTCGGCTTGATAACTGCCGTACAGCCCGCTGCCAACGCGACTGCCAGCTTGCCGCAGATAAAGCCCGCGTCGCTGTTCCACGGCGTAATCAGCCCGGCTACACCCAGCGGGGTCATCTGCACCGTTGCTGCGCCTGCGGAGGTAACGAATTCAAACGCCTCCAGCGCCTCTATCGCCTGAGCAATAACATCTGCCGGATAGCTGGCCATCCACGCCGAGCGCGAGGCCGGCGCGCCGTACTCTTCGATGACGGCTTCCAGCAAATCGTCATGACGGGCCACCACAGCCGCGTGCATACGCTTCAGCGCTGCGATGCGCTCCTGCTTTGAGGTTTGCGACCATGCCGGAAATGCCGCTTTCGCCGCCGCGATGGCGCGCCCGGCGTCAACCTCATCCGCCAGGTGGACCTGCCCTATGACCTGCGCCGTCGCCGGGTTGTACAAATCAAACCGTTCGGTGCCGTGCGGGGTAACAAATTCGCCGTTAATAAAGATCTGTTCGATAGTGTGCATATAACCCTCCTGAGGCTGTGTGAGGACAGTCTGGCACGGCTTCTCCGTTGCGATAATCCACGCTATGCTGCAAGGGTTGTTTCGATTTTCAGGATAATCTATGCATCGTTCAGGTCTGACAGAGCTGGAAGTGGTAATGGCCGTCGTGCGGCGCGGTAGCTTTCGCGGCGCGGCGCAGGAGCTGGGGATGTCCGCCACGGCGGTGAGCAATGCCATCGCCGGGCTGGAGAGTCGCCTTGATATCCGCCTTTTTAACCGCACCACCCGCAGCGTAGCGCTCACCGACGCCGGAAAGCGCTACGCGGCACGTATTGGCCCAGCCCTGCAGGAGATCCGTCTCGCCAGCGAGGAGATCCACAGCGATACCGGGGAACCCGCCGGAACGCTGCGCCTGAACGTGCCAAACAATATCGGCACGCTATTCCTGGATCAGTTGCTGATCGACTTTATGATCCGCTACCCGAAAATGCGCGTGGAAACAGTAAGCGAAGCAAAGATGATCGACATCGTTGCTGAAGGCTATGACGCGGGGATCCGCCTTGAAGAGTCCGTGCCTCAGGACATGATCGCCGTGCCGCTGACCGGAGAGATCCGCCAGCTTGTCACCGCTACGCCGGGCTATTTCGCCCAGCACGGCATACCCGAGACGCCGGACGATCTGCTGCAACACCAGGGGATCGGCATGCGTATGGCCCACGGCGGGATCTACCGTTGGGAGCTGGCGCGTCGGGGGGAAACGTACGCGCTTGCCGTGCCACCGCGCTTTGCGACGTCCGATCTTTTTGCTTCGATTCGCGCCGTGAAAGCGGGATTAGGCGTTGGATTTTTGCCGGAGCTGTATATTCGGGAAGAGCTTGAGAGTGGAGAACTGGTGAGCGTCCTGAACGACTGGGCGCAGCCGTTTGCCGGGCTGCGCCTGTATTACCCCGGCCACCGCCACGTCCCGCCAGGACTACGGGCGCTGGTGGCGATGATCCGCGAGCGCGGGATTATTCCAGGTTAGCCTTATTCAGCCCGTAGGCCGCGTCCAGCGAGCCAGGTGCCATGCGGGAGGTGATCCCCAGACGGTTCCAGGCGTTGATGGCCACGATGGCAAAGTTCAGCTCTGAAATCTCGACGTCCGAGAAGTGCTCCGCCACGCTGCGATAGAGCGCATCGCTCACGCCATGCACGCCAATCTGGGTCAGCGCTTCGGTGAAGGCCAGCGCGGCTTTTTCGCGAGCGCTGAACAGCGGGGACTCGCGCCACGCCGCCAGATGGTACAGGCGCAGCTCGCGCTCGCCGGCAATTTTGGCCTCTTTCGAGTGCATATCCAGGCAGAAGGTACAGCCGTTCAGCTGCGACACGCGAATGTCGATCAGGTGCTTCAGCGCCGGGTCGATGGAGGTTTTCGCCACCTCCATACTCAGGGCAGACAGCGCGTTGGCGAGGGCGGGGGTGGCTTTATGGTGGTTAACGCGAGTGCTCATTGTCTTTCCTCTTTTTTGTGCGGCATATGTCATGCGATGAGGCAAATCTACGCCGTTCATGACATAGTAAAAAGATACAAAAAACGTGAAATGAGGTAGGACATGAAGCCGGGCTATCACGAGATCTATACCCGCTATCGCGACAACATCACGCGCGGCGTGCTGAAGCCCGGCGACAAAGTGCCTGCTATACGGGTCCTGGCCGAAGAGCTGAAAGTGGCGCGCAAAACCGTCGAAACGGCCTATGCCATCCTGACGGGCGAAGGGTATCTGGTGAGCCAGGGCGCACGCGGCACGCGGGTCAACCCGGATTTACTGTTACCGGATAAAAATGCCCCTGCGGAACAGCCCACCGGCACGCTTCCGGCATCGCTTATCAGCCAGCGCGAACGGGCCGGTTTTCTGCGACCCGGCATCCCCGCGCTCGACAGCTTCCCGTATAAAAAATGGCTGCTGCTGGCAGGCCAGGCGACGCGCGCCATGCGCCAGGAGGAGATGCTCAACCCGCCCGTTCCGGGCTGGTATCCGCTGCGCCAGGCCATCGCCAGCTACCTCAACATCTCGCGCGGGCTCTCCTGCAGCGCCGAACAGGTGCTGATCACCAGCGGCTACAGCGGCAGCCTGCGCCTGATCCTCGACACCCTCGCCAGCCGCAGCGACAAGGTGGTGTTTGAAGATCCGGGCTACTTTATGGGCCAGCAGTTGCTCAAGCGGATCGTCCCGCGCCTGCACACGGTGCCGGTCGATCGCTGCGGCCTCGATACAGATTATCTACTTCGTCACCATCGCGATGCGCGTTTTGTCATTGTCACCCCGTCGCACCAGAGCCCACTGGCGGTGACGCTCTCCCTGCCGCGCAAGCAGCAGCTGCTCGACTGGGCAAGCCAGAACGCGGCTTGGATTATCGAAGACGATTACGACGGGGAGTTTCACTACACCCGTAAGGTGCTGCCGTCGCTGAAAAGCCTCGATCCGCACGACCGGGTGATTTTTATGGGCACCTTCAGTAAAACCATTATGCCGTCACTGCGCATGGGTTACGTGGTGATGCCCGCCAGCACCGTCGGGGCGTTTACCGACTGTGCTGACATCACCACCAGCGGCCAGCCGGTGCTGACGCAAAAGATCCTCACCGCGTTTCTCAACGAAGGCCATTTTTTCCGTCACCTGAAAAAGATGCGCGCGCTATACCAGACCCGCCGCGACTGGATGATTGCCGCCCTGCGCGAGGTGTATGGCGATCTGTTTTTCACCGAGCAAAACGATGGCGGGATGCATATCGTGGCCTTTCTGACGAAAGGCAGTTGCGACAGAGAAATCGCCCGTTGCTGGCAGGAACAACAGTTGCAGGTGAATGCGCTTTCGGAATGGTATCGCGGGTCGGGTAAACGCTATGGGCTGGTGATGGGGTATAACAACGTGCAGACATATCAGGAGGCGATTGAGCTGCTGGAAAGACCGAAACGGCAGACGCTTGCGCTGTTGAGCTGAAAATCGCCCGGTGGCGCTACGCTTACCGGGCCTACGGGATCGAGTAGGCCGGGTAAGGCGCAGCCGCCACCCGGCGGCGACGTGGATCACACATCATATCGCGACAACCCAACATCCCTGAGCTGCTCGTCGCTCATCTGACTCAGAATGCGGCGGGTACGGTTGATGCGGTACCAGTTGCGTAGCGTTTTCGCGATCCAGACAAACGCAATAAACGGACGTTTTGAACGATTCTCATAGAATTCCATGATGCTCTCCTCGCTGTGCCAGTGGGGATATCATCAGGGAAAACGGCATGCACAATACAGATTCAAAAACAGCTTTTGTTTAACATACAGATCCGCTAAAACAGTATCTGCATGCCGTTTTTTGCGGCAATCTGTACTGGTTTTACAATCTGTATGGTGAAAACAAAGGATACAGCATGACGCGCTACCAACATCTTGCCAACCTTCTGGCAGAACGCATTGAACAAGGGCTGTATCGCAGCGGAGAACGTTTACCGTCGGTACGTGCGCTGAGCCAGGAGCACGGCGTGAGTATCAGCACCATACAGCAGGCGTATCAGATCCTCGAAAATCTCCAGCTGATCACCCCCCAGCCGCGTTCCGGCTATTTTGTCTCACAACGTAAAGCCCAGCCCCCCGTTCCCGCCATGACTCGCCCGGTGCAGCGGCCCGTGGACGTGACACAATGGGATGAGGTGATGATGCTGCTGGATGCCCGCGCCGACAAAGAGATGATCTCCTTCGGTGGCGGTTCACCGGATATTAACCAGCCGAGCCTGAAGCCTCTGTGGCGCGAGATGAGCCGTATTGCGCAGCATAACCCGAGCGAGATGCTGAGCTATGACGTACTCGACGGCCGTCTTGAGCTGCGCGAGCAGATCGCCCGCCTGATGCTGGATGGCGGCTCGACCGTAGCGGCGAATGAGATTGTGATCACCAACGGCTGCCACGGCGCGCTGTCGATTGCCCTGCTCTCGGTCTGCAAGCCGGGTGATATCGTGGCGGTCGAGTCGCCGTCGTTTCACGGCACCATGCAGATGCTGCGCGGCTTTGATATCAAGGCGATTGAAATTCCCACCGATCCTGAAATCGGGATCAGCATTGAGGCGTTAGAACTGGCGCTGGAACAGTGGCCGATTAAAGCGGTGATCCTGGTGCCAAACTGCAATAACCCGCTGGGATTCATCATGCCCGAAACGCGTAAAAAGCAGGTGCTGGCTCTGGCCCAGCGGCACGACATCGTGATCGTGGAAGATGATATCTACGGCGAGCTGGCGGCGGAGTACCCGCGTCCGCGCACCATCCATTCGATGGATATTGATGGTCGCGTGATCCTCTGTAGCTCATTTACCAAAACCGTTGCGCCAGGTCTGCGCGTCGGCTGGATTGTCCCGGGACGCTATTATGACCGGGTGATGCACATGAAATACGCCGCAGGTGGCTTTAACGTGCCCGGCACCCAGATGGCGGTGGCGGCATTTATTCGCGACGGGCATTATCATCGCCACGTGCGCCGTATGCGTCAGATTTATCAGCAGAATATGGAAACCTACACCTGCTGGGTACGGCAGTATTTTCCGGCAGGGATTTGCGTGACGCGACCGCAGGGAAGTTTCCTGCTGTGGGTTGAGCTACCAGAGAAAGTGGATATGGTGTGCGTCAGCAAACAACTGTGTCGGCTGAAGATCCAGGCGGCGGCCGGGTCGCTGTTTTCCGCCTCCGGGAAGTATCGCAACTGCCTGCGGATCAACGTGGCGCTGCCCCCGACGAAAAAAAATCGTGATGCACTGAAGAAGATGGGTGAGGCGATCGTGATTGCGATGGAGGAGTAGTGCGGTTTTTTGCCGGGTGGCGGCTTCGCCTTACCCGGCCTACATCTTATCGCCCGTAGGCCCGGTAAGCGAAGCGCCACCGGGCGACAGACCGCACTACTCGTCGAAGTACCAGTATCCCTGGTTAATCAGCCCGGTGAGCTCGTCGACAAACGCCGGGTTTTTCAGCGCATCGCCCAGCTCGGCATGACCGAGTTCGGTGTAGCGGCACAGCGCATCTGCGGCCTTTGCATCTACCGTTTCCAGCAGTTCACTGTTGATAAAGAAGCTGCCGTTAATGTTCAGTACGCGCAGCCCGCTCAGGCGAGATAACCTTTCGCCACCCTGCAGCGCATCGAGCACCTCTTCTGTTGAGTACGGCGGTTCCGCAGCAGCAATATCCAGCTCGTGACGCGGCGTAGAAACAAAGCTGCCGAACCATTTCGTGAAATCGTCAGGTTTGCTGATCATATCGATCATCATCTGGCGAATACGATCGAGTTCATACTGCTCCACGCGGCCGGGGTGTTCGCGACAGGTCAGATCCGGATCGCTGTAATGCTCTCCCCCCAGATCGTTTTCCAGCGCGTAATCGGCAAAACTGCTGATCAGATCGCGGCCATTTGGCCCACGGAAACCAACCGAGTAGTTCAGCGCGGTTTCATGGGTAAAGCCGTCGTGCGGGAATCCTGGTGGAATATAGAGGATATCGCCCGGAGCCAGATCTTCGTCGATGATCGGCTCGAATGGATCGACATGCAGCAGCGCCGGATGCGGGCAGAACTGACGCATTGGCAGCTTGTCCCCCACGCGCCAGCGGCGGCTACCCATCCCCTGAATGATAAATACATCGTACTGATCGATATGCGGGCCTACACCACCACCCGGAACAGAGAAGGAGATCATCAGGTCGTCCAGACGCCAGTCTGGCAATACGCGGAACGGACGCACCAGCTCCGCCGCAGGCATATGCCAGTGGTTCACCGCCTGTGCCAGCAGCGACCAGCCGGTTTCACCCAGACCATCAAAGTGCTCGAACGGACCATTGCTGGCCTGCCATTTACCGTTGAAATGACTCACCAGACGGCTATCGACTTCAGGCTCCATCGCCAGGCCAGCCAGCTCGTCCGGGGTAATCGGGTCAACAAAATTCGGGAAGGCATTTTTCAGCACAACGGGTTTTTTCTGCCAGTATTTTTCGAGAAATTCCGGCCAGTTCAGGTTCAGTTGATACGCCATGGGTAGCACCAGTGAGAGGGGAAACAGGCGCGATTATAGGGGAGACGGTGGAGGGGGAACTTGTCATGGGTCAAACGAGCTCGCGTAGGTCGGGTAAGGCGAAGCCACTACCCGACACATACACGATTTTAACGCTTAATCGAGCTTCAGCTCGTCATAATGAGTAATCAGTTTACCCACGATACCGTAATCCAGCGCTTCAGCCGGAGACATCCAGAAGTTACGGTCGGTGTCTTTTTTCACTTTTTCCAGCGGCTGACCGGTGGCGTCAGCAATCAGCTTGTTCACGCGATCCAGCATACGGATGATCTCACGCGCTTCGATTTCGATGTCCGTCGCCTGACCACGTACGCCGCCCAGCGGCTGGTGGATCATGAAACGGGTATTTGGCAGCGAGTAGCGGTGTTCTTTTTTCGCCGCCAGGAAGATGGTGATCCCAGCGCTCGCGACCCAGCCGGTGCCAATGACGTGCACGTCCGGACGGATGAATTTAATGAAGTCGTGGATGGTATCACCCGCTTCCACGTGGCCGCCCTGGCTGTTGATGTACAGTTTGATCGGATCGTTACTTACGCTTTGCAGCAGGATCATCTGGGTGATAACTTTCTGCGCCAGTTCCTGGTTGATCTCACCAGAGATGACAATCGAACGGGATTCCAGCAGTTTTTGCTGCAGCGCGCCTGCGCCGTTTGCCCCTTCAGCCTTATCCTTGTCACTTTCTTTCAGTGTGTAGTGCATTGTTATTTCCTCAGCTTATCGCGCTCAAAACCAGAGTGTAGCCTGTTTTACCGGTCAAAGTCCTCTGAGACAGACAGCGAGGGAGTTTATAAGATTGCAGCTACCGCACCGGGTTCCGAACGGCAACACAGATTGAGCTGGTCGGAGCAAACGATTAAAAGCGAAGCCTTTTGGGCTTCGCTTATCTGACCTACAAGGGTTGGTTTTGTAGTCCGGGTAAGTCACAGCCGCTACCCGGCGCTTTCGCAGACGCGTTGCGCTCCGCCAGCAGTCGACAAATCTCCGCATGCTTCTCCTCGGTAAAGGTGAAGCGCGACATAAAGCCCATTCGGATCAGCGACCCTATCGCCGGCAGCAGACAAATCCCGAAGAACAGCCCAGACAGCACGCTTTCGCTCTGGATTTGCGCCTGCGGCACGTAGCCAATCATCGTCAGGAACACGCCGATTAGCCCGCCCCCCACCGCCACCGACATCTTGCCGGTAAAGGTCTGCCCCGAGAAGGTGATCGCCGCGCAGCGCTTGTTAGTGTGGTACTCCGCGTACTCGATGGTGTCGGCAATCATCGACGAGGTGAGGATGTTGGTCATCATCACGAACAGGGTGCTCAGGCCGAGCAGAATGAACAGCATCGTCACCTGCTGATAGCCGACAAACCACATCACCACGCGCACCGCCACGTCCAGCCCGCAGAGGATCATAAACAGCTTCCGCTTCTGCATCCGGCGCGTCAGCATCGGGGCGACCAGGCACAGCACCGCCGCCACTATCCCCATCACGCCAATCGCCATTTGTAGGCTACCGTCGCCCAGGTTGTTGATAAAGAAGTAGATATACAGACCACCCGCCACGTTATGGAACACGCAGAAGAAGAACGACAGCAGGACGATAAACAGCGGCTTGTTCTGGCGCAGGTTGTGGAAGGTATCACGCATCGTCACCTTTTCCGGGCTTGGCGGCACGCGCTCTTTGATCTGCATAAAGCCGTTGAGCATCAGCGGCAGGCCCACCAGCATCATCACCAGCGCCGCCATAAAGTAGCCTTTATCGTTGCTGTGCTGAGCAAAAAAACGCCGCCAGCTTCGGGAAGAAGATGTTGGCGCAGGCAATCCCGGCGTTTACCCCGAGCATCGCCGCCGTTACCGCGCGGGTGCGCTGGGCGGAGTCGTTGGTCATCACCGACGACATCGACCAGAACGGGATATCGGAGATGGCGTACAGCGTCCCCCACAGGATGTAGGTCACCCCGGCGTAGAGGATTTTGGTGGTCATGTCCGCTTCGATTTTATAGAACGACAGCAGCGTGACGCCGGTGATCAGCAGCGGTGCAATCAGTAAAAAGTGGCGAAACTTGCCGAACCGGCTGTTAATGGTGTCCATAATGCTGGCAAACAGCGGATCGTGAACCGCGTCCCACGCGCGGGCAATCAGGAAGATGGTACTCGCCGCCAGCGCCGAGATCCCCAGCACGTCGGTGTAAAAATAGTTAATAAACGAACCCACTAAACCAAAGCTAAAACACTGACCTAAACCATAACCAAAATAAGACCACAACTCGCGAGACGGTATTTTCATTATCGTTGCCATAGTGCGTACCTGATTACCCGGCGACAGGCGCCGGGTCAATATGATTAGCCCTGCGCTTTCGGGGCGATCTGACGAAACTTCTGCATCAGCGCGATTTCACGGCGCGAGAACGGAATACCGTTTTCCTCGAACACGTCGTGGAACCAGAGGCGACAGTAGTCCGTGGACTCCTTCATCACCACCGGCCACGGCAGCCACGTCTGGGTTTTACCGCGCACCAGCCCCCACTGATACGGCGTGACTTTCGCCATGTACATCAGCGGAAGTTGCTCTTCGATGGTGCTGCCCACGTGGCGCGCCAGCCATTCGGTGCAGAACAGCGGGCGCCCGAGCACCTGTAGCTGCTGAATAATCGCCGTCATCCGCCCGGTGTTGGTGTAGGCGTGGAAGCTCACCACGTCCGAGAGCGCCAGCGCGGTCTGGTCCAGCGGATGCTGGAAGAACGTCTCACCCTCCTCTTCCGGCGGGACTCGCCACGCGCAGACCGTGAGCGGCTGGGTTGGGTCTTCTTCACGCACCCACTGGAACGCCAGTTTCATGAGCTCGTGGGCACAGGTCTCCAGCTTCGCGTCGTACTGCACCTCCTGCGTACCCGTCGCGAAAATGCCACGGTTGCCCGGCTCGTTATAGAGATCCCACAGCAGCACGCGCCCGTCTTCACGAAACTGGCGAACAACGTCGCGGATATAGCGCTCAATCTGCGGCCAGCAGTCGCGATCGCACACTTTGTCGCGCCCCGGGCTCGCCGCTGCCTGGCTGTTGTGCTTGCCCGGCACCGGTGGCTTTTGCGGGCCGAGATACGGCTCGTCGCCGGAGAAGCCGCAATCGTCCATCAGGGTCAGCATGGTGCTGAAGCCGTGACCGTCGACAATCGTCAAAAACCGGTCGATGCGCGCCATCAGCCCGTCGCGATCGTGCTCCCAGACGATAAACGGCAGGTTGATGCGCAGGGTGTTGTAACCCGCGTCCGCCGCCCAACCCAGCTCGCGGTCGATGGTTTCGGCATCGAAAGTCTCTTCCTGCCAGATATCGGTCCAGTTCACCGCCGTCGACGGCAGGTAGTTAAACCCGCACAGCCAGCCTTTTTGTTCATACCACACCTGTGCCTGCTCCCTGCTCCACTGCTCTTTCATTACGCGTCCTCTTACTGATAATATTTAGCTAATAAATATTAGTTGCGGGATAAATGCGCAATTTCTCGCACGAAGAAAAGCGATGCCCCTCACAAAGTTCGCGCTTCGATGAATGAGAAACGTGATCGACGGCGCTAAAGCGTGCGGTTAGGGTATGATGCGAAGTCGCGAAAGGGAGAGGACGGATGAAGCGAAAAACGAAAGTGACGATGAACGATATTGCGCGGGCGGCAGGAGTGTCGCAGGCGACGGTATCGCTGGTGCTCAACCAGTCCCGCAACATCAAGCTTAGCGACGACACCCGCCAGCGGGTCATTAATGTGGCCACCGAGCTCGGCTACGACCGCCTCCCCGCCGTTCACGCCCCGCGCAACCAGGAAGAGATCGCCCTGCTGGTCAGCTCCATGCAGAGCTTCGACCCGTTTATTGACGCCATCAGCCAGGCGCGGGAAGCGGCGTGGCGCAACGAGACCCTGCTCACCGTCTACGACTACGGAGACGACATCGAGCTGGCGCTGAACATCATCCGCCAGCTGGAGAAGCGCAACTGCATCGGGATTATTCTTGCCTCCCCGGTCACCACACTGGTGGACATGACGGCGTTCCAGGACTGCACCCGCATCCCGCTGGTGCTGCTCAACCAGCGAGACCCCGGCTCGCCGCTGCTGCCGTCGTTTATCCCGGACGACTACGCCAACGCTTTCCAGGTGACGAAACATCTCATCGCCTGCGGGGCCACGCGCATCGCCCACATCACCGGGGAGAGCTGGATGGAAGCCTCCCGCCAGCGTCTGGCGGGCTACCAGGCGGCACTACAGCAGGCCGGACTCGCGTGTGATGACAACCTGGTGCGCCAGACCAACTGGCAGTTCAGCGAGTCCTTTACCGCGACAACCTCGCTGCTGGAGCTGGCCGAGCGCCCGGAAGCCATCTTCTGCGCCAGCGACTGGCTGGCGATTGGCTGCTATCAGGCGCTGGCGGTGAACGGCGTGCGCATCCCGCAGGACATGCTGCTGGCAGGCTACGACGACCAGAAGATCTCCGAGCAGCTCACCCCGCCGCTGACCAGTATCCAGCTGCCCTACAGCGAGCTGGGACGGCTGGCGGTAGAGTACCTGTGCAATCAGGAAGATGCCGCCACGCACGTGACGCTGGCGGGCAGGCTGAAGGTGCGCGCCTCAAGCCTCGTCTGAGGTAAACACCATGCCCGCATAGGGCTTCTCGCGACACGCCGCCAGCCGCGCGGCGAGGCTGCCCACGTGCAGCTCCAGCTTATGCCCGTCCGGGTCGAGAAAATAGAACGACGCCCCCTCGCTTTTGTTCTGCTTCCAGACGGTGACGCCCGTCTGCTCCAGCCTTTGCGAGAACGGTTCAAAATCCTCTTCCGACACGGTAAACGCGTAGTGGGTGTAGTCGCTCTCCTGCGGCGGCACGTACTGGCGCGCCTCGTCGTACGACAGGCAGACCCACAGATCGCCGCAGGTGAGATAGGCCCCGGTATTCCAGCGGGCGTGCAGCGCAAGCCCCAGCAGCTCGTGCCAGAAGGTAACGCTTTTTTGCAGGTCGCTGACCGCGAGGGTCAGATGGTTGAGTGATTGCAGCATGACGTGCCCTTTTGTTTTTCGCGCCGGACGTGGTACGGTACAGAGATGAACATAAACCACGCCGTGCTCACCGTAAACCGCTGGTGGCTGCCTTCTTAAAGGCGGCACGGAGTTGTTTTCCCCATTTTCAGATAGCCGCCGAAAGGCGGCTTTCACATTTCTAAGACCCCTTTCGGCAATTGCACATTAAGGAGTCTTTATGAACACGCCAACCATCCTCACCGGCGACCGCCCAACCGGCCCGCTGCACCTCGGACACTTCGTCGGATCGCTGCGCCAGCGCGTGGCGCTTCAGCAGACGCACAACCAGTTTGTGCTGATTGCCGACCTGCAGGGGCTGACCGACAACGGTAGCAACCCGCAAAAGATCCGCGACAACATCCCCGAAGTGCTGGCCGACTACCTCGCCGCCGGCATCGACCCGAACCTGACCACGATCTGCCTGCAGTCCGCCCTGCCCGCCCTCGCCGAGCTGACGATGCTGTATATGAACATCGTCACCGTCGCCCGCGTGGAGCGTAACCCGACAGTGAAAAACGAGATTGCGCAGAAGGGCTTTGCCCGCTCGCTGCCGGTCGGGTTTATGGCCTACCCCATCAGCCAGGCGGCGGACATCACCGCGTTCAAGGCCGAGTGCGTGCCCGTCGGCGACGACCAGCTGCCGATGATTGAGCAGACCAACGAGATTGTGCACAAGATGAACAGCCTGCTGCCCGCCCCGGTGCTGCGCCACTGCAAGGCGATGCTGAGCGACACCAGCCGCCTGCCCGGCATCGACGGCAGCGCCAAGATGTCGAAATCGCTCGGCAACACGCTGCACCTTTCGGCCAGCGAAGAGACCATCCACCGTGCGGTCAGCGCCATGTACACCGACCCGAACCACCTGAAGGTGAGCGACCCGGGGCAGATTGAGGGGAACGTGGTGTTTACGTACCTCGACGCGTTTCATCCTGACAAGGAGAAAGTGGCGGCGATGAAGGCGCGCTATCAGGCGGGCGGGCTGGGTGACCGGGTTTGCAAGAACGAGCTGGAGGCGTGCCTGCAGGAGCTGATTGCGCCGATGCGGGAGCGGAGGGCGATGTATATGCAGGATAAGGGAGAGCTGATGGCGATGCTGAAGCGCGGGACGGAACGGGCGCAGGGGGTGACGCAGGAGACGTTGAGGGAGGTGAAGGTTGGGCTGGGGGTGCCGGTGTTTTGAGAGTGTGAGTTAAGAGAGAGTTAGCGGTGGAGTGTATGGCACCGGCATGAAGCCGCTAACTCGTTTATTACGAAAATAAGCAAGGCGCAATAAATTCTGAAATGCATTATTAGCCAATATCGTTTGTCATTCTGTTGAGAGCACTATATTTATAGACTCTTTATATTTCAAACGTCGCGGCTAATGCTATGAGCAAGTTTATTATTTATATTCTGAATATATTATTTTGTGGCTATATACTGGCTACATGCCTCATTTCCTTTGTTAGTTTTGATAACTGGGAGGACCGCACAATCGCAATAACCATCATACTAGGTAGCGCACACCTTATTGTGGCATTACTAAATCGTGTACTTCCTCATAGGTTAAATGTTTTAGAGGGGGTAATTGAAATTGTAGAAGGTCCGCTATTAATTATTGGTGCAATTGTGTGTCTGGATGTGTTAGAACCCTGGCCGATGAAAATTATTGGGATGTTTGCATGGGTTATTTTGTTTTTTTGGGCTCCATCAATAATAAGCTCCAAGCATTAACGCAGTCTATTAACAAATTTCTGTGTTATCTCTTTACCCAAGGAATCCATCATAATGAACCCCACTCTTTCGCAGGTCATTGAGATTGTACGTCAGTCCTCTGGACATCATCGCAAGCACATTGATGCGAACACCCTAATCGAAGCCGACCTTGATATATGCGGCATGGATGGCGATGCCCTGATAGAAGACTGCGAGGAAGCGTTTGGCGTTACGCTTGTCACTGAAGAAGATGGCTATGAGAAAACTGGTAATGGTGCCAACTTACTGATTTAGTGTACGATGGTGTTTTTGAGGTGCTCCCGTGGCTTCCATCTCCATCAGTTGTCCCTCCTGCTCAGCTACTGAAGGCGTGGTGCGTAACGGTAAAAGTACTGCCGGACATCAGCGCTATCTCTGCTCTCACTGCCGTAAAACATGGCAACTGCAGTTCACTTACACCGCTTCTCAACCCGGTACGCACCAGAAAATCATTGATATGGCCATGAATGGTGTTGGATGCCGGGCAACCGCCCGCATTATGGGCGTTGGCCTCAACACGATTTTACGTCACTTAAAAAACTCAGGCCGCAGTCGGTAACCTCGCGCATACAGCCGGGCAGTGACGTCATCGTCTGCGCGGAAATGGACGAACAGTGGGGCTACGTCGGTGCTAAATCACGTCAGCGCTGGCTGTTTTACGCGTATGACAGGATACGGAGGACGGTTGTGGCGCACGTCTTCGGTGAACGCACTCTGGCCACACTGGAGCGTCTTCTGAGCCTGCTGTCGGCCTTTGAGGTCGTGGTATGGATGACGGATGGCTGGCCGCTGTATGAATCCCGCCTGAAGGGAAAGCTGCACGTAATCAGCAAGCGTTACACTCAGCGAATTGAGCGGCATAACCTGAATCTGAGACAACATCTGGCAAGGCTGGGACGGAAGTCACTGTCGTTCTCAAAATCGGTGGAGCTGCATGACAAGGTCATCGGGCATTATCTGAACATAAAACACTATCAGTAAGTTGGAGTCATTACCGAGAAAACTTTTTCCCTTGCTGAAAACGAGTTTCTTTTTAGCACCGAGGGTATAGATTACTTCGGTATCTGCCGTTTGATTCGCAGGCTACGTGGCATTCCGGAACCTGTGATACGCGCTTTAACCGTTGGTGAACTCCATGCTGTGCTGGTTAAGGCAGTGAAAGAACAAATACATCATGATTGAGTTACTTTTAGCGTAGTGCGGGCATGTGCTCACATGCCCGCGCATACTGGCTTGAAGTTTAAACAGCCTGCCCACTACCACGCTTAATCACCGGAATATCACCTGTATCATTCAATGCACCCGGGAAGGTCTTTAACCACTGCGCGACTTTCTGCTTATTTATATTCACCACGCTCATACCCTCCAGGCATCCCCATAATTCTCTTGTATGCTGTGGCGTAATCACAATGCAGTCTTTCATGGCGCGGATTTTTACCGGCATGCCGTCGATAAAGCCCGCTCGGGTTAACCACTCGCCGCCCAGAAGAAGGTATTTCATATCTATGCGGGAATAAAGTTCGCAGCAAGCGGCACTGTTCTGCGGCGTTTCTGCGCGGGGATGAACGGGGGCCGCGTTGGTCTGGTTTCCGTGAAGACGGCGGGCGCTGTTTTTGCGTACCAGCTCGCGGTTTTCAATCATGCCGGTGAAAGCGTCTGGTTCTGTTTTGCAAACAGTAACCTCTGGCTTAAAATTCGTCGCAGCCATTTTCAACTCCTTTTCAGTTGTTTGTGGTTAGCGGTATGGGGGTGTTGCAGCACCTTCATATCGCGAATTCCTCGTTTAAATTTCTTTGATACTTCCTTTCGCCGATTGGCGTAATTTCTGGTGCTTATTATACGGGGCTGAATATAAATACAGCGGTTTGGCGTGGGGTAAATTTGGAATTTGCGAGGGGGATTCAGGAAATAGAGTTATGTACGGTAAGGTCATGTTTTTGTTGATTGCGGGTTGATTGGTCTGGATTTTGCGAGCATCATCGCAAAACTACTGGCTCCTGTAACTGAACTATGACCATCGCAAAATCTCTCAGTCAAAAAATTGCCGGGATGAAAACAGCCTAGTACAAAAAAGCACCAGCGTTGAATAAACCCTTACTTGTTCTGTACGTTCTTTCCCAGTACAAGAAAGGCCATGAGCGACTTTTCCAGTTTCAGGATGAAATACAAGATCAACTACGAGATTTGCTAAAACGCTACGGGCCAAAACGCAGCAACTATGAAGTTCTTATGCCGTTCTGGCGGTTAAAACATGATGGCTTCTGGGCACTGGAAGGAACAGACCTTGCTCTACTTAAAAGCTCTGAGGAACCGAGGCTGCAGACGGTCTTAGATAACAACGTGCGCAGTGGTTTTGATGTAACCTCTTTTTCTCAGTTACAAAATCAGAAATCCTTGATTGATTCGCTGGCAAAACAGGTAGTTGAACAATATTTACCTATAGAATCTCACACAGCGTTATTCCAGGTACTGGGGTTTGAAACACCTGAGCCATTTGATGAGGTTGATAGCCCGAGCGATCGTATCGCTCTCGTTCAACCAGACATCGATATTATCACTCAGGATCCCTCGTTAGACGAAACTGAATCGCCACGGGTTTAACAGACACCTCAGAGTCATTTAAGATGGCTTAAAGAGAGGTGCCCATGAGCGGTAAGCGTTATCCCGAAGAGTTTAAAACTGAAGCAGTCAAACAGGTTGTTGATCGTGGTTATTCTGTTTCCAGCGTGGCAACACGTCTCGATATCACCACCCACAGCCTTTACGCCTGGATAAAGAAGTACGGTCCGGATTCCTCCACTCATAAAGAACAGTCAGATGCTCAGACCGAGATCCGCCGTCTCCAGAAAGAGCTGAAGCGGGTTACTGACGAACGGGACATATTAAAAAAAGCCGCTGTAGATTCAATTGGTCAACGCAACAGTTATGTGAAAACATGGGGTTGCGGAGGTTTTTTGAATGAGACGAACATTTACAGCAGAGGAAAAAGCCTCTGTTTTTGAACTATGGAAGAACGGAACAGGCTTCAGTGAAATAGCGAATATCCTGGGTTCAAAACCCGGAACGATCTTCACTATGTTAAGGGATACTGGCGGCATAAAACCCCATGAGCGTAAGCGGGCTGTAGCTCACCTGACACTGTCTGAGCGCGAGGAGATACGAGCTGGTTTGTCAGCCAAAATGAGCATTCGTGCGATAGCTACTGCGCTGAATCGCAGTCCTTCGACGATCTCACGTGAAGTTCAGCGTAATCGGGGCAGACGCTATTACAAAGCTGTTGATGCTAATAACCGAGCCAACAGAATGGCGAAAAGGCCAAAACCGTGCTTACTGGATCAAAATTTACCATTGCGAAAGCTTGTTCTGGAAAAGCTGGAGATGAAATGGTCTCCAGAGCAAATATCAGGATGGTTAAGGCGAACAAAACCACGTCAAAAAACGCTGCGAATATCACCTGAGACAATTTATAAAACGCTGTACTTTCGTAGCCGTGAAGCGCTACACCACCTGAATATACAGCATCTGCGACGGTCGCATAGCCTTCGCCATGGCAGGCGTCATACCCGCAAAGGCGAAAGAGGTACGATTAACATAGTGAACGGAACACCAATTCACGAACGTTCCCGAAATATCGATAACAGACGCTCTCTGGGGCATTGGGAGGGCGATTTAGTCTCAGGTACAAAAAACTCCCATATAGCCACACTTGTAGACCGAAAATCACGTTATACGATCATCCTTAGACTCAGGGGCAAAGATTCTGTCTCAGTAAATCAGGCTCTTACCGACAAATTCCTGAGTTTACCGTCAGAACTCAGAAAATCACTGACATGGGACAGAGGAATGGAACTGGCCAGACATCTAGAATTTACTGTCAGCACCGGCGTTAAAGTTTACTTCTGCGATCCTCAGAGTCCTTGGCAGCGGGGAACAAATGAGAACACAAATGGGCTAATTCGGCAGTACTTTCCTAAAAAGACATGTCTTGCCCAATATACTCAACATGAACTAGATCTGGTTGCTGCTCAGCTAAACAACAGACCGAGAAAGACACTGAAGTTCAAAACACCGAAAGAGATAATTGAAAGGGGTGTTGCATTGACAGATTGAATCTACAGCGGCGTACTTCGCAAAACTGTCCGACTGAGGTACGCCTTTATCCGTGACAACGCCCGTTGCTGGCCTGTTCGCCTGCTCTGTCGGGTGCTGGATGTTCATCCCAGTGGCTTTTACGCCTGGCTTCAGCAGCCGCATTCACAACGCCATCGGGCAGACCTGAGACTGACAGGACAGATTAAACAGTTCTGGCTGGAATCGGGATGCGTCTATGGTTATCGCAAGATCCATCTGGATCTGCGGGACAGCGGGCAACAGTGCGGAGTCAACAGAGTCTGGCGACTGATGAAACGTGTCGGGATAAAGGCTCAGGTCGGATACCAGAGCCCGCGGGCACGTAAAGGCGAGGCCAGTATCGTGTCGCCCAACAGGCTCCAGCGACAGTTCAATCCGGATGCTCCGGATGAGCGTTGGGTAACCGACATAACCTATATCAGGACCCACGAAGGCTGGCTGTATCTTGCTGTGGTTGTTGATCTGTTCTCACGCAAAATTATCGGCTGGTCCATGCAATCCCGGATGACAAAGGACATTGTCCTGAACGCACTGCTGATGGCTGTATGGCGGCGTAATCCCCAAAAACAGGTGCTGGTTCATTCGGATCAGGGCAGTCAGTACACAAGCCATGAGTGGCAGTCGTTCCTGAAATCACACGGCCTGGAGGGCAGCATGAGCCGTCGCGGTAACTGCCATGATAATGCGGTCGCAGAAAGCTTTTTCCAGTTGTTGAAACGCGAACGGATAAAGAAAAAGATCTACGGAACGCGGGAAGAAGCCCGCAGTGATATTTTTGATTACATCGAAATGTTTTATAACAGTAAGCGTCGGCATGGTTCTAGCGATCAGATGTCACCGACAGAATATGAAAACCAGTATTATCAACGGCTCGGAAGTGTCTAGATTATCCGTGGCGATTCACTTTGACAACCTCAATTTAACCTCAAAATCAACCCTTGTACTGCAAAGAATCCTAACTAGAATGCTGAACATGTAGGGGGTAATCTTATTAACACACCCTATATGTTGTGCTCATGTATAAATGATGGGCATAAAAAAACCGGAGTCACCTGCGTGAATCCGGTCTATGAAGCATGACCGCCATGAGTCTGCAAACTCATAACGATTGTTAGCCTCACTATCGTTTCTAACGGCTCGATTGTGCCCGGCTTGGTTGGTTATGTAAACAGTAAGATAAAATCAAAAGGAACGATCCATGCTTATTCAGAAAAAGCGTATTCGAAATATTGATAATTACATACCTAACTTTGATGGCCGAGATATCTACATTGCACATTCTTTGCCAGATGCGGGGAAAACGTGACCTGCTCCCCGTTGATTAATACACCCCGATGTTAGTAATGTCTTCATAAGCCACATGAGGACATCCCCATGAAGAAGCGTTTTTCCGACGAACAGATCATCAGTATTCTTCGCGAAGCGGAAGCCGGAGTTTCTGCCCGTGAGCTCTGCCGTAAGCACGCCATTTCCGATGCCACTTTCTACACCTGGCGCAAGAAGTTTGGTGGCATGGAAGTTCCTGAGGTGAAGCGGCTTAAATCTCTTGAAGAGGAGAACGCCCGCCTCAAGAAGCTACTTGCCGAAGCCATGCTGGATAAGGAGGCACTTCAGGTGGCTCTGGGGCGAAAGTACTGACGACAGACCAGAAGCGGGAAGCCGTTGAGTTTATGTGTGATGCGACCGGTCTGTCGCAACGTCGTGCCTGCAGGCTTACAGGTTTGTCCCTGTCGACCTGCCGCTACGAGGCTCAGCGTCCGGCAGCTGATGCGCATTTATCAGGGCGCATCACTGAGCTGGCACTGGAGCGCAGGCGTTTTGGCTACCGCCGCATCTGGCAGCTGCTGCGTCGGGAGGGCCTTCACGTCAATCACAAGCGGGTATACCGTATTTACCACCTTAATGGACTGAGCGTAAAACGCAGACGACGCCGTAAAGGGCTGGCAACCGAACGGTTTCCGCTTCTGCGCCCGGATGCGCCGAACCTGACATGGTCGATGGATTTCGTTATGGACGCACTGGCCAACGGTCGGAGGATCAAGTGCCTGACCTGTGTGGATGATTTCACGAAGGAGTGTCTGACAATCACCGCTGCTTTCGGTATTTCAGGCGTTCAGGTCACGCGTATTCTGGACAGCATCGCGCTGTTTAGGGGCTATCCGGCGACAATAAGAACCGATCAGGGCCCGGAATTTGCCTGCCGCGCGCTCGATCAATGGGCCTTTGAGCATGGTGTGGAACTACGGCTTATCCAGCCAGGTAAGCCAACGCAGAACGGATTTATTGAGAGTTTTAACGGACGCTTTCGCGATGAGTGTCTGAATGAACACTGGTTCAGCGATATTCTTCATGCCCGGAAAACGATTAATGACTGGCGGCAGGATTATAACGAGTGCCGTCCCCATTCATCGCTGGATTACCAGACACCAGCTGAATTCGCAACGGACTGGCGAAACAGGAAATATGAAGAAAAACCAACCGACATTACTAACTGAAGGTTGTATCTAATCCTGGGGGCAGGTCAAACGGACTCTATTGGTTTCTCAAGTCAAAGAGCTTTAGGTGAAGAAGTCCTCCCCAAAATTTTAGGGCCAATAACCAGATTCAATGCTAATGGCAAATCAGTACCTGACAAAACAGCACCTAAAGAAACTGCATACAGACAAATTTCATGGACTAGAAAGCAATGGGTCGGAGGGGGCGCAACTCAAGAAGTTACTGACACTCGTGAAATTGAGTATAAGCGCTACAAGAGAATCCTCACCCCTCCACCAAGCATAGAGTTAAAGATTGTAGAGAATCTGCAAGGGGAGAAGTTGATCATCTCTCCAAAGCTAAGTTTGACAGCTAACAACAAAGAGTTAGTGGCTCACTGCATTAATCTTTTTTTAGAGCTTTTTGAGTTGTGCGAAACTGTTGACGACCAACTTAATACCATCGTTAAAAGTAAATCTATAAAACTAAACTGGAGCCTCCTGCCACAGGGTCAACAGCCTTGGAGCACTATTGGTTCAAAAATCCTTTCAGCTATTAAGATCAGGGGAAAGGGCAATACCGCTGTTGTTGAAGGCAGGCTTGAACTTATCAATAGTAAAAAACCAGATTTCGTAGCGGTTGGGCAAGCTGGGTTCCAAGGCTACGTGATATTTGGGTTCACAGGCCAAAACATTTACGTACTAGAAAGCTCACAATGTAATAACGCAACTTATATACTTAACAATAATTGGCAGCAGTTATCCCAGCTAACTAAAGCCGAAATACTAGACGGAAACTTGCACCATGCCCGTGTCATCCACCGTGTAAACTGGGCAGCAGAAATACTTAAATACTTACCATAAAGCGCCGGACGCGCGGGAATGAACCCCCGCGCACTTTCAAACATACCGCAATAGAATCCATAAAGCCCCGTTGGTGGTAAGACAACAAGCGGAGCCTCTGGCGACTACATCACAGTTATGTCAGTTAGTGAGGCTTATCAGGATGACCATGTACCCAAGGGGAGCGAGGCCGAACCGCTGGCAGAGCTTGCATATGGTCTGCAAGTACCGTGACCACCATAAACCTGTTTATCCCCTGCGGCGTCTCGCGACGGCGACAGAACGGGGGCATCGGGCTAAAATGCGCTTCACTAAAAGTTTATGGGATTGTTTAGAGACGGTGGCTACGTCATAGCTTTCAAGTTGAGTCAGTACGTGTTTGACGCTTGGAACTACACGCCGCTATAAGTTAACATCCCAATTACCACTATCAACCACAGCGGCTTTTTCAAGGGACATAACAGAGCATTTCTTACAGGCAAAAGAGACAGATTTTATTGTCTAACTAGCTGTATTGTAAGGAATTTAGTGACTTGGTGCCGAAGGCCGGACTCGAACCGGCACGTATTTCTACGGTTGATTTTGAATCAACTGCGTCTACCGATTTCGCCACTTCGGCACTGAAGGGGATGCGGAAACGTTGTGGATTATACCTGTCGCGCGCCGCCATGCAAGCGGCGACGCGCTAAACCCGCGCTAAGTGCCCAAAAAAACAGCGCCCTTCATCAATCCAGCTCCGAAACCGCCAGCCGAATCACTCTCGCCGCCTTCTGCTCCGGCAGCGCCAGCACCTTCGCCCACATCTCCTGCACCATATCGCAGGAGAGCTTCTCTTTGCCCACCGCGTTCTCCGGCATCTGCAGCAGCTGGATGTCCTCGCCGTACTTATCGGCAAGTTCCTTCATAATGGGTCGGACATCCTCGACAGCCGCTTCGCGTTCGGCCGGGGTCACGGTGTGGCTGTTTTTGCCGTAGGCTGCGCGCATCATGTCGGCGTCAGCCTGCATACGGCGGGCCATCATCTGTTGGTCCAGCACGCGCATCGGGTTGACACCGCCTTTCACCGCCGGGTAGAGGAAGCGGAAACAGGCGTCGTCACTCACCTTCTGGATGGCGGCAGTCTGCTCCATGTTGACCTTCATATATTCCACCACGTTGGCGTCCGGGGCATGCTGCAGGCGTGACATCTGCAGGGTCAAAATCTGCGGCTGGATGACGTCGATAATGTGCTGTTCAGACTCGCCCGCTTTCTGCATGGTGAGGATCTGCTCGCGGATGCGTTTCTGGAACGCGGGTTCCTGCTCTTTAATCACCTGCCAGGCGGGCATCGTGTTGAGGGTGGTATCAAGCTGCTGTTCAGGGGTGCGCTGCATACGCTGTTTGTCAAAATACACCCAGAACGCCACGGAGGCGGCCGCGATGACGACAATGACAATACGGGTCCACGTTTTATTCATCTCGCATCCTTATCCTTTCGCTATGCCTGTTTACACCGGCACGCCACTGTGGAAGCGAAACTCGTTGTCCGGTGTCGAGATAAGTGTGGCTTCAATTTCGCCAAAAAGCTTTATGCGCGGTGAGATATCGTTATCGCTCACCTGCTGGGCCAACGTCAGGTAGTCCTGATAATGGCGCGCTTCCGAGCGCAGCAGCGAGAGATAGAACTTCTGCAAATCATCGTCGAGGAACGGAGCCAGCGCGGCGAAGCGTTCGCAGGAACGGGCTTCGATGTACGCGCCGCAGATAAGCTTGTCGATCAGCGTCAGCGGTTCGTGAGTGCGTACTTCTTTCAGCATTCCTTTGGCGTAGCGGCTGGCGGTAATTTTGACGTACGGAATATCGCGGGCCAGCATCGCATCGCGCACCTGCCAGAAGTGGTGCAGCTCCTCTTTGATCAGCAACACCATGCTGTCGATGAGCGCCTGGCCCCACGGGTCGTCGGTTTTGGGCATCACGCTTTTGCCAATCTGCTTGTGCAGGGCGATGAAGTCCGGCTCCGGGCCGTCACGGAAGGTGAATTGTTCGTAGGGTTTGAGCCAGTCGAGCAGCGCGTCTGCACCGCTTTCGTCGGCGACGTATTTACGCACCAGCAGCAGCGCGGTCTGGGCGGCCTTGAGCTCGCACACCATGTGGTCGGTGAGCAGCAGCGGTAGGTTCGCCGGGTCGCGGGCTTGATCAATCCATGCTTGCGGGGTCGGGCACTGGAGGAAGTTGAGTACGGGGGCGAGTATCTGCGGGTAATCCATGTTTAAACCTTGAAAGCGGCAGCATGCACTGCCGCTTGAACGCTATTAGTGACGCACGCCGTCGTCGTCTTCGTCGATGTAATCTTCGTCGTCGCCTTCTTCGCCGTCTTCACCGTTTGGATCTTCGAAGTAGGTTCCCCAGCCGTCGTATTCCACGTCGAACTTCTCGGCCAGGTTCATCAGCTGTTCTACCTGCGCGTCGATCAGCTCCGCCTTCAGCGCGCCTTCGCTCAGGATGTCGCAGCAGATGACGGTGTCGCCCTCTTCCACTTCCAGCTCTTCCGGCTCGGTCACTTCGTAACCCAGTTTGAAGGCTTCCACCGCCATTTTTTCCAGCGCGTCGAAATCATCCGCAGAGAAATGGTGCTCGATGGTGTACAGCGCGTCCGGATCGCTACCGTCTTCCAGCAGCTCTTCAATAATCAGACGCGTCTCTTCGCGTTGCTCTTCCAGGTGTTCCGGGTTTGCCATGGCTCAATCCTCTTTAAAGTGCGGCAGATACTTCTATTTTCACACACGGACGTGTTTGCCTCCACCTTTGTGAGAAAGATTTGTTAAACGGGGTTGCAAATGAATAATTACACATATAAAGTGAATTTTAATTCAATAAGTGGCGTTCGCCATGTGAGGATAAAATGTCTGATTTGTACAAGAAACACTTTCTGAAATTGCTCGACTTTACCCCTGCACAGTTCACTTCTCTGCTGACTCTTGCCGCACAACTCAAAGCCGATAAAAAAAATGGCAAGGAAGTACAAAAACTTACCGGTAAAAACATCGCGCTCATCTTCGAAAAAGACTCAACCCGTACACGATGCTCTTTCGAAGTTGCCGCATTTGACCAGGGCGCGCGCGTCACGTATTTAGGGCCGAGCGGCAGCCAGATTGGGCATAAAGAATCAATTAAAGATACCGCACGCGTGCTAGGCCGCATGTACGATGGCATTCAGTATCGTGGTCACGGTCAGGAAGTGGTTGAAACCCTGGCACAGTATGCGGGCGTGCCGGTGTGGAACGGGCTGACCAACGAGTTCCACCCAACGCAGCTGCTGGCGGACCTGCTGACCATGCAGGAGCACCTGCCGGGCAAAGCGTTTAACGAGATGACGCTGGTTTATGCAGGCGATGCGCGCAACAACATGGGCAACTCGATGCTCGAAGCCGCAGCGCTGACCGGGTTGGATCTGCGTCTGGTGGCCCCGAAAGCCTGCTGGCCGGAAGAGAGCCTGGTGGCGGAGTGCAGCGCGCTCGCCGCGAAGAACGGCGGGAAAATCACCCTGACGGAAGATGTGGCGGCGGGCGTAAAAGGCGCGGACTTCATCTACACCGACGTATGGGTGTCGATGGGCGAAGCCAAAGAGAAGTGGGCGGAGCGTATTGCGTTGCTGCGGAGCTATCAGGTGAACAGCCAGATGATGGCGCTGACCGGCAACCCGAACGTGAAGTTCCTGCACTGTCTGCCGGCGTTCCATGATGACCAGACTACGCTCGGCAAGCAGATGGCGAAAGAGTTCGACCTGCACGGCGGGATGGAAGTGACGGACGAGGTGTTTGAGTCGGCGGCGAGCATCGTGTTCGACCAGGCAGAAAACCGGATGCATACGATTAAGGCGGTGATGGTGGCGACGCTTGGGGAGTGATCCTCTCTCCCACATTGAAATGGTGATTATCTGCTGAATTAATTTTCAGCAGATAATCATTTCCGGTCTATTGGCATAAAAATTTATTTTCCTGACACTTCCCACAGATACATATCAACCATAAAATGTATTTATGATTTTATTAGCCATTATTTATTGGATAGATAATGGTTAATATTAATTCATTATAAATTACAAAACAGTGTATATTAAAGGCGTAATATTTCCTTATTGCTGCATTTCGTTAATAAGGATTATTTATGTCATGGAATAAGCACGAAGCTGTGTCATATGCCCGCAGCCACTCACATCATAAAAGTACCGGTTACTGCGCTCGCGCCGTTGCTGCTGCTATCCGTGCCGGAGGATTGAAGATTGATGGCGCTGATGCAAAAAACTTCTGGCGATCACTTGAGAAGGCAGGATTCAGTAAGGTGTACGGCACCCCTATTGAAGGTGATGTTGCAGTCATTGACGCATTACCTGGTGCGCATCAGAACGGGCATGTATGTATCTACGACGGATCGGGTACCTGGTATTCAGACTTTAAACAGAACAGCCTTTATCCCGGTCCGACATATCGGAAGATACAGCCAAAAATAACCTTTTACAGGCACTACTGATATGAAAAATATCTTACCGCTTCTCTTCATATTTTCTTTCTCTGCGATGGCTGGCCATTCTGACCCGATTGAGCGTGCGGTTAAATTTAACAGCTGGTACGTTAATCAAATCAACAAAGATGCATTTCCGATCACTGATGGAAACGAAATAGATAAATATGTCACAGCATCAACAATGAAAAAACTCCGTCACGCGCAGGATCCTCGCTATGCAGACGAAGAGTTTTACGAGGCAGATATATTTTTAAAAGCGCAATACGTCGGCGATGACTGGCCGCAGAATGTAACAGCCATAGCTGGGGATACCGATCCAGTCTGTGTCAACGTATACATTGCATTCGGTAAAAAGCAGGACCACGTAGTCATAGACTGCATGGTTAAAGAAAACAACTTATGGAAGGTACAGTCGGTTTCAAATGCGGATTTTTCAAGAAATCTGGCTACCACGAAATGAGCCAAACGACGTACTGACAATAATACTGATTCGGTACGATCTTCTTGCCGGGTGGCGCTGCGCTTACCCGGCGTACAAAACCCTGGGTGAGGGTCTTACTCCACCAGAATCTTCACAACGACTTTACGCACCTTAGCAGGTGCCCCCACCGCGCACAGCGGTTTATGCACTTCGCCCGGCCAGAACACCACAAAATCCCCTTCGCTCAGCACCACCGTTTTCTCCTGCTCACCTTCCGGCAGAAACGCGATGTCTTTATCCGCCAGCCAGTCTGTGTCCGGTGTACCGTGCGGCAGGGTACTGAAGGTCATCCCTTCTTGCCCCTTCATCACGATCTGAATATCCAGATAGCGCGCGTGGTACTCGGCGCGGCGCTCGGCGAACGGCTGGGTCATGTCTTCCGAGACCAGATAAAACAGGTTGTTGCCGTCGATATCGTGCTTGCCGAGCGGAGTGGCGTCGGTGACGTGGACTTTAACGTGTTCAATGGCCTGGCGCAATTCGTCAGGGAGCCAGGATTGCAGATGGTGGATGTTGCCGATAATCATAAACAAACCCTCAATATAAAACATCGTTTCACTTTAATCTTTTATACGAGAATTCTCACTGCCATACCACCGCTTTCACGACAGGTTTTGCGCCAGCGCATGTTTATCGGGAAATGTGTTAATTTGCTGTTAAGCCCTCTCAGGCATTTATGCAGTCGTTATGCATAACCTCAGATCTTCGTGGTCTCGCCCTATAGCTAACTCACTGATCGTATGGCGTTAACAACAAAACTCTCTCCGGGCTCACACTTTATCATTTTGATAATTTGCTATTAAATCCCATAATTATTTATTGATTTTCCTTAAGTTGAAAATAGTTAATTACTAATACTGCATAGTCATTCCTCTCATAATTTTTATTCTTTTAAAATCAACAGGATAACAAAATATTTCAAATGATTAAATTCCACAAAATAATAACAACTCCAAATAACACCAGCGCATCCTGCTTAGCTATTCACCCGGCAATTATATCCAATTAATCATTATCTGATGCGAATCATGCAAATGAAAACAAACCGCTTAATATCCGGTTTCACGTGAGCAATATCACAATACGGATTATTTAACCGCCTAGTATGAACCTCGAAATCAATTGAGCTTAGCCGCCATGGAAATAATCACATCACATGGCGCATGCCCTTTTTATTCTGAAAAACAGTTAAAGGAATAATTATGGAAAAGCATTATGTCGGTTCTGAAATTGGTCAATTGCGTAGCGTTATGCTGCACCGTCCAAATTTAAGTCTGAAACGTTTAACGCCGTCGAACTGTCAGGAATTACTCTTCGATGATGTGCTCTCGGTTGAACGGGCGGGTGAAGAGCACGATATTTTCGCAAACACACTGCGCGAGCAGGGTGTGGAAGTCCTGCTGTTGACCGACCTTCTTACTCAAACGCTTGATATTGCAGAAGCAAAAGCCTGGCTTCTCGAAACCCAAATCTCTGACTACCGCCTCGGGCCAACCTTTGCAGGTGATGTGCGCGGCTGGCTGGCGGATATGCCGCACCGTGAACTGGCGCGCCGGTTAAGCGGCGGATTAACCTACGGTGAAATTCCGGCAGCCATTAAAAATATGGTGGTGGATACCCACACGGCGAATGATTTTATTATGAAGCCGCTGCCTAACCATTTATTTACTCGCGACACTTCCTGCTGGATTTATAACGGCGTGTCCATTAACCCAATGGCTAAACCGGCTCGCCAGCGTGAAACCAATAACCTGCGGGCCATATATCGCTGGCATCCTGCGTTTGCCGACGGTGATTTTATTAAATATTTCGGCGACGAGAATATTAATTACGATCACGCGACATTAGAAGGTGGTGACGTATTAGTGATTGGACGCGGCGCGGTATTAATCGGCATGTCAGAGCGCACAACGCCACAGGGTGTGGAATTCCTTGCTAATAGCCTGTTCAAACACCGCCAGGCCGAGCGCGTGATCGCCGTTGAATTGCCAAAACACCGCTCCTGCATGCACCTCGACACCGTGATGACCCACATCGACGTGGACACCTTCTCCGTCTACCCGGAAGTGGTGCGCAAAGATGCCCAGTGCTGGACGCTCACCCCGGACGGACGCGGCGGTCTGCTGCGTACTCAGGAAACCGACCTGCTCCACGCCATCGAAAAAGCCCTCGGCATTAACCAGGTGCGCCTGATCACCACCGGCGGCGATGCCTTTGAGGCCGAACGTGAACAGTGGAACGACGCCAATAACGTTCTGACCATCCGCCCGGGCGTGGTGATTGGCTACGAGCGCAACGTCTGGACCAACGAGAAATACGACAAAGCGGGCATCACCGTGCTGCCGATCCCAGGTGACGAACTCGGACGTGGTCGCGGCGGCGCGCGCTGCATGAGCTGCCCACTGGAACGTGACGGAATTTAAAGGAGTCATCATGGAACGAAAACCCACTCTGGTTGTGGCGCTTGGCGGTAACGCGTTACTGAAACGCGGCGAACCGCTGGAAGCGGAGATCCAGCGCCAGAACATCGAGCAGGCCGCCCGCACCATCGCCGGGCTGACGGAGCAGTGGCGCGTGGTGCTGGTGCACGGCAACGGCCCGCAGGTCGGGCTGCTGGCGCTGCAGAACAGCGCCTATGACAAAGTCACGCCCTACCCGCTGGACGTTCTCGGCGCCGAAAGTCAGGGGATGATCGGCTACATGCTCCAGCAGGCGCTGAAAAACAATCTTCCTCAGCGCGAAGTGAGCGTGCTGCTCACCCAGGTAGAGGTGGATGCCGCCGACCCAGCGTTCCGCAACCCGACCAAATATATCGGCCCGGTTTACAGCGAAGCTCAGGCGAAAACGCTGGCCGCGGAAAAAGGCTGGGTGTTTAAGGCCGACGGCAGCTACTTCCGCCGCGTCGTTCCCTCCCCGCAACCCAAACGCATCGTCGAGAGCGACGCGATTACGGCGCTTATCCAGCGCGATCACCTGGTGATCTGCAACGGCGGCGGCGGGGTTCCGGTGGTGGAAAACGCCAACGGCTATCACGGCATTGAGGCGGTGATCGACAAAGACCTCTCTGCCGCGCTGCTGGCGCGCCAGATCGAAGCCGATGCCCTGCTGATCCTGACCGATGCCGACGCGGTGTATCTCGACTGGGGCAAACCGACCCAGCGTCCGCTGGCACAGGTAACACCGGAACTGCTCAGAGGCATGCAGTTCGACGCCGGATCGATGGGACCAAAAGTGGCCGCCTGCCGCGAGTTTGTTGAAACCTGCAACGGGATTGCCGGGATCGGCGCGCTGGCTGACGGCGCGGAGATCCTCGCGGGCGAGAAAGGCACGTTGATTCGCAACTAATTCAAATTTCAAAAAGGATTTACCCATGACCATCAACCTGAAAAACCGCAACTTCCTGAAACTGCTGGACTATACCCCGGCAGAAATCCAGTACCTGATCGACCTTGCCATCGAACTCAAGGCCGCCAAAAAAGCCGGACGTGAAAAGCAAACCCTGGTCGGGAAAAACATCGCCCTGATCTTTGAAAAAACCTCCACCCGCACCCGCTGCGCTTTTGAAGTCGGCGCGTTTGACCAGGGCGCACAGGTCACTTATCTCGGCCCAAGCGGATCGCAGATCGGCCATAAAGAGTCGATGAAAGACACCGCCCGCGTGCTGGGCCGCATGTACGACGGCATTGAGTATCGCGGCTACGGCCAGGCCATCGTTGAAGAGTTGGGCGAGTACGCGGGCGTACCGGTGTGGAACGGTCTGACTGATGAGTTTCACCCCACCCAAATCCTCGCTGACCTGATGACCATGCTGGAGCATGCGCCAGGGAAAACCCTGCCGGAGCTGAGCTTTGCCTATCTGGGCGACGCGCGGAACAACATGGGCAACTCCCTGATGGTCGGTGCAGCCAAGATGGGGATGGATATCCGCCTCGTGGCACCGAAATCTTTCTGGCCGGAAGCAGGGCTGGTGGAACAGTGCCGCGCCATCGCCAAAGAGACTGGCGCGCGCATCACCCTCACTGATGACGTGGAAGAAGGCGTTCAGGGGACTGACTTCCTCTACACCGACGTGTGGGTCTCCATGGGTGAACCGAAAGAGGCATGGGCCGAGCGCGTCAGCCTGATGAAGCCTTACCAGATTAATGCTCAGGTGATGAAAGCCACTGGCAACCCGAACGTCAAGTTCATGCACTGCCTGCCGGCGTTCCACAACGAGCACACCAAAGTGGGCCGTGAAATTGAGATGGCTTACGGCCTGAAAGGGCTTGAGGTGACGGAAGAGGTCTTTGAATCACCGAACTCTATCGTCTTTGACGAAGCAGAAAACCGCATGCACACCATTAAAGCGGTCATGGTGGCGACACTCGGCGACTAATCACCGCCCGGCGCACCACGGGGTGCGCCGGGTTCAGGAGAACATCATGGGCAAGTTCAAGTTTCCCTCCGCTTACACCATTCTCTTTTTTCTGATTGCCGTTGTGGCGGCGCTGAGCTGGGTTGTTCCGGCCGGTCAGTACCAGATGGCGATGAATGAAACCCTTGGCAAAGAAGTCCCGATTGCCGGAACGTACGCGCACGTGGCGGCGCACCCGCAGGGGCTGGTTTCCGTCCTGATGGCCCCCATCGCCGGGCTGTACGATCCCGTTTCCGGTCAGGCCGGGGCGATCGACGTGGCGCTGTTTATCCTGATCATCGGGGGATTCCTCGGGATCGTCACCAAAACCGGGGCGATTGACGCCGGGATCGAACGTGTGACGACCCGCCTGCGCGGACGCGAAGAGTGGATGATCCCGATCCTGATGGCGTTGTTTGCCGCAGGCGGCACGATCTACGGCATGGCCGAAGAGTCACTGCCTTTCTATACCTTGCTGGTGCCCGTCATGCTGGCCGCCCGTTTTGATCCGGTGGTTGCCGCCTCTACCGTGCTGCTCGGGGCGGGGATCGGCACGCTCGGTTCCACCATTAACCCGTTTGCCACGGTGATCGCCGCCAACGCCGCCGGGATCCCCTTCACCCACGGTATTGCCCTGCGCGTGGCGCTGCTGGTCATCGGCTGGGTCATCTGCGTGGCATGGGTGATGCGCTACGCCCGTAAAGTTCGTCAGGATCCGTCTCTCTCTATCGTCGCAGACAAACAGGAAGAGAACCGCGCCCATTTCCTCGGCAACAAGGGTGAACAGTCGCTGGAATTTACCCCGGTGCGCAAAATCATTCTGGTGATCTTCGCCCTCGCCTTCGCGGTGATGATCTACGGCGTGGCGGTGCTGGGGTGGTGGATGGCAGAGATCTCGGCGGTGTTTCTCGCCAGCGCCATCATCGTGGGGCTTATCGCCCGTATGAGTGAAGAGGAGCTTACCTCAACCTTTATCAACGGTGCGCGAGATTTGCTGGGTGTCGCGCTGATTATCGGCATTGCGCGCGGTATCGTAGTTATCATGGATAAGGGCATGATTACCCACACCATTTTGCACAGCGCGGAAGGTCTGGTCAGCGGGTTGTCCACGGTGGCGTTTATTAACGTGATGTACTGGCTGGAAGTTGTTCTGTCGTTTCTTGTGCCTTCTTCATCCGGCCTGGCCGTACTGACGATGCCGATCATGGCACCGCTAGCCGATTTCGCTAACGTCAACCGCGACCTGGTAGTTACGGCTTACCAGTCGGCCTCCGGCATCGTTAACCTGGTCACGCCAACCTCAGCAGTGGTGATGGGCGGGCTGGCTATCGCCCGTGTGCCTTACGTGCGCTACCTGAAATGGGTTGCGCCGCTGCTGGCGATCCTGACGGTGGTGATTATGGTGGCGCTAAGCCTGGGTGCCTTGTTGTGATTTGCCGGATGGCGCTGCGCTTATCCGGCCTACGGATCGGTGCAGTGCCACCGGTTATTTCAGGAACTAATATGGGAAACATGATGGATTACGAAGCGTACTCTCCCAAAGAACAACTGCAGCTAACGGTGTGCCAGCGTCTGATCGCCGAAAAGAGCTATCTTTCACAGGAAGAAATTCGCCGCGACCTGCAGGAGAGAGGGTTTGACAGCATCAGCCAGTCGACCGTTTCGCGTCTGCTGAAATTGCTCGGCGTCATAAAAATTCGAAATGCCAAAGGGCTAAAGATTTATTCGTTGAATCCCCAACTGCGCCCTGCCCCCGATGCCGCGCGTACCGTTTCTGAAATGGTGGTGAGCGTGGAGCACAATAGCGAGTTTATCCTCATTCATACTGTCGCCGGATATGGCCGCGCGGTGGCGCGTATTCTGGATTACCACCAGTTACCGGAAATTTTAGGCGTGGTGGCAGGCAGCAGTATCGTCTGGGTCGCTCCCCGGGTGGTGAAGCGTACCGCGCTGGTGCATAAGCAAATTAATTATTTACTCAGAACGAATTAATATTCACAAAGAACCGTTTGCATTGAGTAAAGCGTGCATTAAATCGCTTGATCCGAAAATCGGGGTGCGTATAATGCCCGACAATTTGCCGGGAGGAAGCATGGTCAAGCGTGTACGACATAACGTCTTACCGCGTCTGAAATCAGACGCTGGCCTGCCGTTTTTCTTCCCGTTGCTAAACCTATTCCCAGAGCCCCTCATTTGAGGGGCTTTTTTTTGCCCGGCGTCAGGAGATAAACATGAATCCGCTTTATCAAAAACACATCATTTCCATAAACGACCTCAGCCGCGAAGAGCTGGAACTGGTTCTGGAAACCGCGGCAAAACTGAAAGCTAATCCGCAACCGGAGCTGCTGAAGCACAAGGTGATTGCGAGCTGCTTCTTCGAAGCCTCTACCCGTACGCGCCTCTCCTTTGAAACGTCCATGCACCGCCTGGGCGCGAGCGTGGTCGGCTTCTCTGACAGCAGCAACACGTCGCTGGGTAAAAAAGGCGAAACGCTGGCGGATACCATTTCAGTTATCAGTACTTACGTAGACGCGATTGTCATGCGCCATCCGCAAGAAGGGGCGGCGCGTCTGGCGACCGAGTTTTCCGGTGGCATTCCGGTGCTGAACGCCGGTGACGGTGCCAACCAGCACCCGACGCAGACCCTGCTGGATCTGTTCACCATTCAGGAAACCCAGGGCACGCTTGAAAACCTGAACATCGCGATGGTCGGTGACCTGAAATATGGCCGTACCGTCCACTCGCTGACCCAGGCGCTGGCGAAATTTAACGGCAACCGTTTCTTCTTCATCGCCCCGGACGCGCTGGCGATGCCGCAGTACATTCTCGACATGCTGGACGAGAAAGGCATTCAGTGGAGCCTGCATGCGAGCATCGAAGAGGTGATGAGCCACGTGGATATTCTGTATATGACCCGCGTGCAGAAAGAGCGTCTGGATCCGTCCGAATACGCCAACGTGAAGGCGCAGTTCGTGCTGCGCGCCAGCGACCTTGAGGGCGCGCGCGACAACATGAAGGTGCTGCACCCGCTGCCGCGTATTGATGAAATCACCACCGACGTGGATAAAACGCCGCACGCCTGGTACTTCCAGCAGGCCGGGAACGGCATTTTCGCTCGCCAGGCGTTACTGGCACTGGTTCTGAATCGCGAATTGGCTCTGTAAGGGGAAACGACAATGACACACGATAACAAACTCCAGGTTGAAGCCATCAAGCGTGGCACTGTGATCGACCACATCCCTGCACAGGTAGGCTTTAAGCTGCTGACGCTGTTCAAACTGACCGAAACCGACCAGCGCATCACCATCGGCCTGAACCTGCCGTCAGGCGAAATGGGTCGTAAGGATCTGATCAAGATTGAGAACACCTTCCTGACCGATGAGCAGGTGAACCAGCTGTCCCTGTACGCGCCGGACGCCACCGTCAACCGCATCGACGAATATGAAGTGGTCGGCAAATCCCGTCCGAGCCTGCCGGAGCGCATCGAAAGCGTGCTGGTCTGTCCGAACAGCAACTGCATCAGTCATGCTGAGCCGGTTTCTTCCAGTTTTGCAGTGAAAAAACGCGCTGATGACATCGCACTCAAATGCAAATACTGCGAAAAAGAGTTTTCTCATTATGTGGTGCTGGCCAACTAATTGAGGTTGGTAAAGGATCCCGGCCTCCCTATAATGGCCGGGAACATTTAATCAGCTGTTATTCTGGAGAAATCATGACCAAAGTACTCGCGACGGAAAATGCACCAGCGGCTATCGGCCCATACGTTCAGGGCGTTGATCTGGGTAGCATGATTATTACCTCTGGCCAGATCCCGGTGAACCCGAAAACCGGCGCTGTGCCGGAAGACGTGGCGGCACAGGCGCGTCAGTCGCTGGAGAACGTGCAGGCAATTGTGGAATCTGCCGGTCTGAAAGTTGGCGATATCGTGAAAACCACCGTTTTCGTGAAAGATCTTAACGATTTCGCGACCGTTAACGCCACTTACGAAGCCTTCTTCACCGAGCACAACGCGACATTCCCGGCGCGCTCCTGCGTGGAAGTTGCACGTCTGCCAAAAGACGTGAAAATCGAAATTGAAGCGATTGCCGTTCGTCGCTAATTCGCTTTTGCGATAAAAAAGGCAGCCTGGCTGCCTTTTTTGTTGCCCGCTATTGATTGCGCGTCGCGCGCAGCAGCGTCTCCAGCGGATAAACCGCCGCAATCACCACTTCATCCTGAACTTTCGCCGCGTTATCCAGCTCGCGTTGAATCGACGCGATCTCTTTATCATCCAGCGTCCCCTGACGGGCCACCAGATCCGTCAACCTCAGACCAATGGAGGCAAGCTTGTCCACCTCCTGGATAACCGGTTTTATCGCCTTCAGCTGGTAGCTATTTTCGCTTAATGCCAGCGCATCGCTGGTGTTGCTCTGCCAGCGGTTGAAGACGTGACGCAGCGCGTCAGCACTTTCCGTGTCTTCTGCATCGCTGACCAGACGGTCAGCCCATTTGTTCATCTGGCGCACGGTGGAACTTTCGGCGTTCAGCGCATCGGCGAACCGGTTAAGCGGCTCAAACTGATGATAGTTTCCGGCCTGGAACTTCAGATGCTGACGCGTGTAATACTGTGCCGGCTCTACCGCCTGGGCGAGGATTTGCAGCGGCAAGGTGTCGGCATTGTTCGCCAGCCGCGTGAACTGCACCTGCTGCTGGGTATGCTGCTGCAACCCGACCGATACCGTCGACCAGCTGTCCATTGCCTGCAGACGGGTATACATGTTGTCGACATCGTTGACGTCCTGCGCGGACCACAGCCGCTCCGCCACTGCAAAAGTACGCGGCCACAGGCGGATATCCAGCACCGGCGCCACCACGTTTTCCGCCCACAGCGCGGCTTCACCGCCGAGCAGGTTGGCCTGATTCGCTACGTCCGGCACGACAGGTGGAATGCCTTTCGGCACGTCGTCCAGACGCGTGCCGCTAATCGGGTAGCGCGTATTCCCCACGAGGAAATAGCCGCTCAGCTTATCGTTTTCAACGGAGACAACCGGCCGCGTTTCGCCCATCCAGGTATCGACGGTGAACGTCACCTGGCTGTCATCACGCCATTCAATATCCTGCACCGCGCGGCGGGATTTCCCGGCGAAATCAATAAACCCGCGCCAGCCAGATTCCCCTTTCACCAGGGTGAAACTCCCTTCTACCGGTTTACCTTTCAGACGCGGCATGGAGAAGGCCCAGCTCTGGACGCTGTCAGTGTCGGCAATCACATCCACACCGTTTAATCCCTGTGGGACGATTTCATTGCGATAGTGATAGGCCGTGGACTGAGGCTGGTCGAGATAGAAGCCTGTCGAGAGAATACCTTTGTAGCCGCTTTGTGCCACCTGCCCCAGCGCGTCCTGCCCCTGCCAGGACTGGATCAGAATGCTTTTTGGCAGATCCGGGTGGTAGATCTCGTCCCAGCCGACCATCTGGCGGTGATGTTTTTCAAGGATCGTCTCCAGCTTGCGGTTGAAATACGCCTGCAATGCGTGGCTGTCCGCCAGTTTGTGGTCGCGCATAAACTGTTGAATGGTCGGGTTCGCTTTCCACTGGCTGTCATCCACCTCATCACCACCGATATGCAGATACGGATCGGGGAAGATCGCTGCCAGTTCGCTGACCATCGCATCAGCAAAGGCATAGGTTGCGTCTTTAGTGGGATCCAGTACCGGCTTGAGCACACCCCAGTTACGCTCCATTTTGTATGGCCCCGGCGCACTCATCAGTTCCGGGTAAGCCACGGCAATGGCCGACGCGTGGCCCGGCATGTCGATCTCTGGCACCACGCGAATACCGCGCTCGGTCGCATAGCGAACGACCTCGCGCATCTGCTCAGGCGTGTAAAACAGCCCGTCGCTGGCAAGCTGAGTGAGCTTTGGATAGCGCGTCGAGCTGAAGCGCCAGCCCTGATCGTCGGTCAGATGCCAGTGCAATACGTTAAGTTTTGCGGCAGCCATACCGTCGATCTGGCGCTTGATATCCGCCAGCGGGATAAAGTGACGCGCCGAATCGAGCAGCAGCCCGCGCCACGGGAAGCGTGGCGAATCTTCAATGGCAACCCACGGCAGCGAGGTGTTTTCCGCGCCGTTCTGTATCAGCTGGAGCAGGGTTTCCATGGCGCGCAATGCGCCGAAACGGGTGTTGGCGGAGATATCGACACCGCTGGCATCCACCGTCAGCTTATAGCTTTCATCGCTATCCGGCAGCGGCTGGGGCTTGACCTTTCTGGCGATGGCAATGCGGATGGTCGGTTTTTCCGGCTTTTCAGCCTGCGGCTGGAGCGTCCAGCCCGTTTGCAGAGCGATGCGCTGGCGAAGGCGGTTGACGGCGTCACCGAGATCGTCCCCGCTGACGCTAATGGAAACGTTGTTGCTGAGCACCAGCGTGCCCTGGGTTGTCGGGCGTTCGACCTTTGCAGGCCAGGGCATCAGGGGGAGATCGCCTGCCGGGGCGGCAAACGCAGAGAAGCCGAGCATCAGCCCGGCGGTTAAGAGACTGTACCGTAACATGAATGTTCCTTATCTGACGGGCCAAATAAAGGCAAAACATTCTGTTAACATGCGCTCAATTTGTCGTCAAGCGAATGCGCCGACGGAGATCACAGGTTGTTGAATTTGAGAGGAAAGCCAGCTGCCGGGTGGCGGCTTCGCCTTACCCGGCCTACGTTCGGATCGTAGGCCCGGTAAGCGCAGCGCCACCGGGCTTGCCGTTACTGCCATCCATACCGACGGCTGTAGAATCCTTTCACCATCTGCGTCAGTACCATGTAACCCGCAAGGATCGCCACCAGCCATGGGAAGTAGCTCAGCGGCAGCGCCTGCAGCTGCAGGTAGCTCGCCAGCGGCGAGAACGGCAGCGCGATCCCAAGCGCCATCACAATCCCCGTCATCACAATCAGCGGCCACGCGGCACGGCTCTGGATGAACGGAATGCGGCGGGTGCGGATCATATGCACAATCAGCGTCTGCGACAGCAGCCCCACCACAAACCAGCCAGACTGGAACAGCGTCTGGTGTTCCGGCGTGTTGGCATGGAACACAAACCACATCAGGCAGAAGGTCAGGATGTCAAAGATGGAGCTGATCGGGCCAAAGAACAGCATAAAGCGCCCCAGATCGGCCGGGTTCCAGCGCTGTGGCTTCTGGATCTGTTCATCGTCCACGTTATCAAACGGGATCGCCACCTGAGACACATCGTACATCAGGTTCTGGATCAGCAGATGCAGCGGCAACATTGGCAGGAACGGCAAAAATGCACTCGCCACCAGAACGCTGAAGACGTTTCCGAAGTTGGAGCTGGCGGTCATTTTGATGTACTTGAGCATATTCGCAAAAGTACGACGCCCTTCGATAACCCCTTCCTCCAGCACCATCAGGCTCTTTTCCAGCAGAATGATGTCGGCCGCTTCACGGGCAATATCCACCGCACCATCCACGGAGATGCCAATATCCGCTGCTCGCAGGGCGGGTGCATCGTTGATGCCATCGCCCATAAAGCCCACCACGTGACCTTCACGACGCAGCAGGGTGACAATACGTTCTTTGTGCATCGGCGTCAGGCGGGCAAACAGCGTGGTGTGCTGCGCCAGTTTTGCCAGTTCGTCGTCGGAGAGATGCTCAATATCGCTCCCCACCACCACATCACCCGCATCCAGCCCCACTTCGTGGCACACTTTCGCCGCCACCAGTTCGCTGTCCCCGGTGAGGATTTTCACGGTAATCCCGCTCGCCTTCAGCGCTTTCAGCGCCGGTGCGGTGGTCTCTTTCGGCGGATCGAGGAAGGCGATGTAGCCCTCGAGGATCAGATCGGATTCGTCAATACGCTGATAATCCCCCTCGCGGGCTGGCAGGAACTTGCTCGCTACCGCCACCACGCGCAGCCCCTGGCGGTTCAGGTTGTCGGTGACGCGCTTGATGCGGCGCAGCATGGTGTCGTCCAGCGGCACGATGTCACCGTTATAGCGCACCTGCGTTGACACATTCAGGATCTCCTGCAGCGCACCTTTGCAGATCAGCTGATGGACATCCGCCTGCTCGCTCACCACCACCGACATACGGCGGCGCTCGAAGTCGAACGGGATCTCATCCACCTTCTGCCAGCGGCCAGAGAGCGTGCGGGCAGACTCTTCATCCACCCCTTCCAGCACCGCGACGTCGAGCAGGTTTTTCAGCCCGGTCTGGTAGTGGCTGTTCAGCCACGCGCTGTGCAGGACACGCTCGCTGGTTTTACCGGAGATATCGGTGTGGTTCTCCAGCACGATTTTGTCCTGCGTCAGGGTGCCGGTTTTATCGGTGCAGAGAATGTCCATCGCGCCAAAGTTTTGAATGGCGTCGAGGTGTTTAACGATCACTTTCTGTTTAGAGAGCTTCACCGCCCCACGCGCCAGCGTAGAGGTCACAATCATCGGCAGCATTTCCGGCGTTAAGCCGACGGCCACGGAGAGCGCAAACAGCGCCGCTTCCCACCAGTCGCCTTTGGTATAGCCGTTGATCAGCAGTACGATCGGCGTCATCACCATCATAAAGCGGATCAGCAGCATGCTGACGCGACCAATCCCTTTCTGGAAGGCATTGGGTTCACTCTCCTGCTCACTGACGCGCCCGGCAAGCTGACCAAACCAGGTGTTGCCCCCGGTGGCGGTGACAATCGCCTGCGCGGTGCCGCTCACCACCGTGGTTCCCATAAAGCACAGGGTATCGCACTCGAGCGGGTTCATCTGCTGCGGGTCGCGGCTGCGCGCCACCTTTTCCACAGGCAGGGATTCCCCGGTCAGGGAGGCCTGCGCGACAAACAGATCGCGTGCCTGGATGATGCGTAAATCCGCCGGGATCATATCCCCTGCGGCAAGCTTCACCAGATCGCCCGGCACCAGCTGGTCGATGGGCAGTTCCACCCAGGCGTTTTCGCCGAGTTCGTTAATCACGCGCGAGACTGTCGCGGTGTTACTGACCATCGCCTTCAGGGCATCCGCCGCTTTGGTGGACCGGGCTTCCTGAATAAAGTTCAGCAGCGTGGAGATCCCCACCATCAGGGCAATCACGCCTGCGGCAAACAGATCTTCCGTGGCATAAGAGATGATGCCGAGCACGGTCAGCAGCAGGTTGAAGGGGTTGCGGTAGCAGAGCCACAGATGCACCCACCACGGAGACGGTTTTTGCGCCGGGATCTGGTTATCGCCATGCAAGGCGCGGATTTTTTCCACTTCGGCCGCATTCAGCCCTTCCGGGTGTCCGCCAAAGGCGCGCCAGACTTCGTTTTCATCCATTGCTGCCACATTCAGGCAGCGCTCGGTCAGAGAAGCGGGGATCGCCGCGCCAGCCATGTTTTTGGCATTGGGCAGCGGGTCGCGCTGAACCAGGCGATGTGGCAGGTGGCGGCTTAACAGGGCCTGTAGTTGCCGGGTAATATTTTTCAACATAGTCATTCCTCCACATCCGCAAACGCGGACGCAGCATTTCCTTCAGGCGTGGCAAGGCCGTACCTGAGAGGCACTCAATTTTTCAAGCAGGAACGTTTATGACGTTGCTGCCTCACGCCGGTGAGACAGCAAAAGGCTGGCTTACCGGAAAGAACGTCTTCTCCCGTTCAGGAGAGGTGTGGGATCGGGATCCATGAAGCCTCCGGTAAGTAAAAAACAGGGTGTCGCCGCGCAGTATAAGGATTTAAGCGTACCCTTTGTGATGATTCGGGCGGTATTATACCCCCCTGCAAATAAACCGAACGTAAACCAGACTTTGCCCATAGCGAAATTGTGCTCAGTCATTAGGCTCAATTAACCACTTTGTTGTTGTTACAGGGAATACAGCATGCAGAACCGCCTTACGATTAAAGACATCGCGCGTTTAAGCGGCGTGGGGAAATCCACCGTGTCGCGCGTGCTGAACAACGAAAGTGGCGTCAGCGAGCGTACTCGCGAGCGCGTTGAAGCGGTGATGAATCAGCACGGTTTTTCCCCTTCCCGCTCTGCGCGTGCCATGCGGGGACAGAGTGACAAGGTGGTGGCCATTATTGTTTCGCGTCTGGATTCGCTGTCGGAAAACCTCGCCGTTCAGACCATGCTGCCCGCCTTCTATGAACAAGGCTACGATCCGATCATGATGGAGAGCCAGTTCTCTCCCCAACTGGTTGAAGAGCATCTGGGGATGCTTCAGCGACGCAACATTGACGGCGTGGTGCTGTTTGGTTTTACCGGCATTCAGGAAGAGATACTGAAACCCTGGCAACCTTCGCTGGTGCTGTTGGCGCGCGATGCCAACGGTTTTGCCTCCGTTTGTTATGACGACGAAGGCGCGATTATCACCCTGATGCAGCGACTATTCGATAAAGGTCATCGCCACATTAGTTTCCTCGGCGTGCCGCACGCGGACGTCACTACCGGCAAGCGTCGCCACGAAGCCTACCTGGCATTTTGCAAAAAGCACAACCTCTCTGCCGTGGCCTCCCTGCCGGGGCTGGGGATGAAGCAGGGCTACGAGCAGGTCGCCAGCGTCCTGACGCCGCAGACCACCGCGCTGGTGTGTGCCACGGATACCCTGGCGCTGGGTGCGAGCAAATATTTGCAGGAACAGGGCATCGACGATCTGCAGGTCGCGAGCGTCGGCAGCACGCCGCTGATGAAGTTTCTGCACCCGGAAATTATTACAGTCGACCCGGGCTACGCCGAGTCCGGCAGACAGGCCGCCACACAGCTGATCGAGCAGATCAACGGGCGAACTGAGCCGCGCCAGATCGTTATTCCTGCCCACCTCTCTTAACCCCCGCTCAACGGTTTATTGTGATCTTCGCCCGATTTCGGGAACGTTCCCATTTTCGCCGTTACGATGAAGGAGTAGGCTTGCGCTCAGGTCATTACACCCCTAACCATCTGTCATGAGGTTTCATGATGAGTAAAGTCAAACAAGCAGATATCGATCGGCTGATCGTCCTGGTCGGCGGGCGCGAAAACATCGCAACCGTCAGCCATTGCATTACCCGCCTGCGTTTCGTGCTGAACGATCCGGCCAAAGCCAACCCGAAAGCCATTGAAGAACTCTCAATGGTTAAAGGCTGCTTCACCAACGCCGGTCAGTTCCAGGTCGTTATAGGTACCGAAGTGGGCGATTACTATCAGGCTCTGCTGGCGACTACCGGGCACTCTTCTGCCGATAAAGAGCAGGCAAAGAAAGCCGCGCGCCAGAACATGAAGTGGCACGAGCAGCTGATTTCCCACTTCGCGGAAATCTTCTTCCCGCTGCTGCCAGCGCTGATCAGCGGGGGCTTAATTTTAGGCTTCCGTAACGTCATCGGTGATGTGCCGATGAGCGACGGCAAAACCCTGGCGCAGATGTACCCGGCGCTGAAAACCGTTTACGACTTCCTGTGGCTGATTGGCGAAGCGATCTTCTTCTACCTGCCGGTCGGGATCTGCTGGTCCGCAGTGCGCAAAATGGGCGGCACGCCGATTCTCGGTATCGTGCTGGGCGTCACGCTGGTCTCTCCACAGTTAATGAACGCTTACTTACTTGGTCAGCAGGTGCCGGAAGTGTGGAACTTTGGTCTGTTTACCATCGCTAAAGTGGGCTATCAGGCGCAGGTCATTCCGGCGTTGCTGGCAGGTCTGGCGTTGGGCTTTATTGAGACTCGCTTAAAACGCATCGTCCCGGATTACCTTTATCTGGTGGTGGTTCCGGTTTGCTCACTGATTATTGCCGTATTCCTGGCGCATGCCTTTATCGGTCCGTTTGGCCGCATGATCGGCGACGGCGTGGCCTTCGCGGTTCGTCACCTGATGACCGGCAGCTTCGCGCCGATTGGTGCCGCGCTGTTTGGCTTCCTGTACGCCCCGCTGGTGATCACCGGCGTGCACCAGACCACCCTGGCCATTGATATGCAGATGATTCAGAGCCTTGGCGGTACGCCGGTCTGGCCGATTATCGCCCTGTCTAACATCGCACAGGCGTCTGCGGTAACCGGCATTATTCTGGTCAGCCGTAAACATAACGAGCGTGAAATCTCCGTTCCGGCTGCCATCTCCGCCTACCTCGGCGTGACCGAGCCGGCGATGTACGGTATCAACCTGAAATACCGTTTCCCGATGCTCTGCGCGATGATCGGTTCCGGTCTGGCAGGGCTGGTGTGCGGTCTGAACGGCGTAATGGCGAACGGTATCGGTGTTGGCGGTCTGCCGGGCATTCTCTCCATCCAGCCCGCTTTCTGGCAGGTGTTTGCCCTGGCGATGGCCATCGCGATTATCGTCCCAATGGCGCTCACCACCGTGGTTTACCAGCGTAAGTTCCGTCAGGGCTCGCTGCAGATTGTTTAACTTTATCTTTCGGGGCGCAGTTGCGCCCCTTCGCATTTGCAGGAACGCATTATGAATACCCTTCCTCACTGGTGGCAGAACGGCGTCATCTATCAGATCTATCCAAAGAGTTTCCAGGACACCACTGGCAGCGGCACCGGTGATTTACGCGGCGTGACGCAGCGTCTGGACTACCTGAAAACCCTCGGTATCGACGCCATCTGGCTGACACCGTTTTATATCTCCCCGCAGGTGGATAACGGCTACGACGTGGCGAATTACACCGCCATCGACCCGTCCTTTGGCACACTGGATGATTTTGACGAACTGGTCGCCAGGGCGCATGAGCGCGGCATTCGCATCGTGCTGGATATGGTGTTTAACCATACGTCAACGCAGCATGCCTGGTTCCGCGAATCACTGAATCAAGAGAGTCCGTACCGCCAGTTTTATATCTGGCGCGACGGCACGCCGGAGCAGCTTCCCAACAACTGGCGCTCCAAGTTTGGCGGCAACGCCTGGCGCTGGCACGCCGAGAGCGAACAGTACTACCTGCACCTCTTTGCTCCGGAGCAGGCGGATCTCAACTGGGAAAACCCTGAAGTGCGCGCCGAGCTGAAAAAGGTGTGCGAATTCTGGGCCGAACGCGGCGTGGACGGCTTACGTCTCGACGTGATTAACCTGATCTCAAAAGATCAGGATTTCCCGAATGACGAGACGGGTGATGGCCGTCGTTTCTACACCGACGGGCCGCGCATTCATGAATATCTGCGGGAGATGAGCCGCGACGTCTTTACGCCGCGCAATCTGATGACGGTGGGTGAGATGTCCTCGACCTCGCTGGAAAACTGCCAGCAGTATGCCTCTCTTGATGGCAGTGAATTGTCGATGACCTTTAACTTCCACCACCTGAAGGTGGATTATCCCGGCGGCGAAAAGTGGACGCAGGCGAAACCGGACTTTGTCGCGCTAAAAACCCTCTTCCGCCACTGGCAGCAGGGCATGCACAACAAAGCCTGGAACGCGCTGTTCTGGTGTAACCACGACCAGCCGCGCATCGTGTCGCGCTTTGGTGACGAAGGCGAATACCGCGTTCAGGCTGCGAAGATGCTCGGCATGGTGCTGCACGGCATGCAAGGTACGCCGTATATCTATCAGGGTGAAGAACTTGGCATGACCAACCCGCACTTCAGCCGCATCACCGATTACCGTGACGTGGAAAGCCTGAACATGTTCGCCGAACTGCGGGCCAGCGGGCGCGATCCGGACGAATTACTGGCGATTCTGGCGAGTAAATCCCGCGATAACGGCCGCACGCCAATGCAGTGGGACGCTTCGCACAATGCGGGCTTCACCGAAGGTGAGCCGTGGATTGGCGTTTGCGACAACTACGAGACGGTAAACGCCCGCGCCGCGCTGGACGACCCGGATTCGGTGTTTTACACCTATCAGTCGTTGATTAGCCTGCGTAAAACCCTGCCGGTACTGACGTGGGGGGATTATGAGGATCTCCTGCCAGAACATCCTTCTCTGTGGTGCTACCGTCGTCAGTGGCAGGGAAAGACGCTGATTGTGGTGGCGAACCTCAGCTGCGAGAGCCAGACATGGCAGAATGACGCCCTCAGTGGCGAATGGCAGCCAGTAATGAGCAACTATGCCGCGCCACAAACCACCAGCCTACGTCCGTTTGAAGCCGTCTGGTGGCTGCAACCGTAATGCGACGCCGGGCACAATACCGTGCCCGGCTTATTTTACTGTTTTTGTTGAATAATTAATCAGGTTTTTCCTGCCCGTATTTACAATCGCTGAAGCGCCCGTCGTTTGTACTCTCGTCTTTTTACTTTGTTCTGAATCAAATAAAACGCAAACATGTTTGATGCAAATCACTATATGTAGCACTTAAAATGCACGCCGACCCAACATCTTGTATTTATCGTCTACTATTCCAACAACAAGACGGCGACTCAGCTCTCCGGAATTGTGGATAACAAATGTCGGGAACGAGGGAAGTCACTCACCTGGCTGACAATACAGCCTCTGAATACTTCTCCACCTCTGTGGATAACCTGTTTTTAAAATGGAGTGATCATGACACCGCATGTGATGAAACGTGATGGCTGTAAAGTGCCGTTTAAATCAGAGCGCATCCAGGAAGCCATTCTGCGTGCAGCTAAAGCAGCGGGAGTCGATGACGCAGATTACTGCGCCACCGTCGCAGAAGTCGTTAGCAGCCAGATGAATGAACGCAACCAGGTGGATATCAACGAGATCCAGACCGCGGTTGAGAACCAGCTGATGGCGGGTCCTTACAAGCAGTTAGCCCGTGCCTACATTGAATACCGTCACGATCGTGACGTTGAGCGTGAGAAGCGCGGCCGTCTGAACCAGGAGATCCGTGGCCTGGTAGAGCAGACCAACTCCGCCCTACTGAATGAAAACGCCAACAAAGACAGTAAAGTGATCCCGACCCAGCGCGATCTGCTGGCCGGTATCGTCGCTAAACACTATGCCCGCCAGCACCTGCTGCCGCGCGACGTGGTGTCGGCGCACGAGCGCGGTGAGATCCACTATCACGATCTCGACTACTCGCCATTCTTCCCGATGTTCAACTGCATGCTGATCGACCTGAAAGGCATGCTGACCCACGGTTTTAAAATGGGTAACGCCGAGATTGAACCGCCAAAATCAATCTCCACGGCCACGGCGGTCACGGCACAGATTATCGCCCAGGTCGCCAGCCACATTTACGGCGGCACCACCATTAACCGCATTGATGAAGTGCTGGCTCCGTTCGTGACGGCAAGCTTCAACAAGCACCGTAAAACGGCAGAAGAGTGGCAGATCCCGGACGCGGACGGCTACGCCCATTCCCGCACCGAGAAAGAGTGCTACGACGCCTTCCAGTCGCTGGAATATGAGGTGAACACGCTGCACACCGCCAACGGCCAGACGCCGTTTGTGACCTTCGGTTTTGGCCTGGGCACCAGCTGGGAATCGCGCCTGATTCAGCAGTCGATCCTGCGCAACCGTATTTCCGGCCTCGGCAAAAACCGCAAAACCGCCGTGTTCCCGAAACTGGTGTTCGCCATCCGCGACGGCCTGAACCATAAGTTTGGCGATCCGAACTACGACATCAAACAGCTGGCGCTGGAGTGCGCGAGCAAGCGCATGTATCCGGACATCCTGAACTACGATCAGGTCGTTAAAGTCACCGGTTCGTTTAAAACGCCTATGGGCTGCCGCAGCTTCCTCGGCGTCTACGAAGATGAAAACGGCGAGCAGATCCACGACGGGCGCAACAACCTCGGCGTCATCAGCCTGAACCTGCCGCGCATCGCGCTGGAAGCCAAAGGCAATGAGGCCGAGTTCTGGAAATTGCTGGACGAGCGCCTGCAGCTGGCGCGCAAAGCGTTGATGACCCGCATTGCGCGTCTGGAAGGGGTCAAAGCCCGCGTGGCGCCAATCCTCTACATGGAAGGGGCCTGCGGCGTGCGTCTGAAAGCGGACGATGACGTGTCTGAGATCTTCAAAAATGGTCGTGCGTCGATTTCGCTGGGCTATATCGGTATTCACGAGACCATCAACGCATTGGCTGGCGGCACGCATATGTACGACAGCGAAGCCCTGCGTGAGAAAGGCATCGCCATCGTTCAGCGCCTGCGCGACGCCGTTGATCAGTGGAAAGAGGAAACCGGCTACGGCTTCAGCCTGTACAGTACGCCGAGCGAAAACCTCTGCGACCGTTTCTGCCGTCTGGACACCGCCGAGTTCGGGATTGTGGAAGGGGTAACCGACAAAGGTTACTACACCAACAGCTTCCACCTCGACGTGGAGAAGAAGGTGAACCCGTACGACAAAATCGACTTTGAAGCGGCGTACCCGCCGATCGCCAGCGGCGGCTTCATCTGCTATGGCGAGTACCCAAACATTCAGCATAACCTGAAAGCGCTGGAAGACGTATGGGATTACAGCTATCAGCACGTGCCGTATTACGGGACCAACACGCCAATCGACGAGTGTTACGAATGCGGATTTACCGGTGAGTTTGAGTGCACCAGCAAAGGCTTCACCTGCCCGAAATGCGGCAATCACGATGCGGCTCGCGTCTCTGTGACCCGCCGCGTGTGCGGCTATCTCGGCAGCCCGGATGCGCGTCCGTTCAACGCCGGCAAGCAGGAAGAGGTGAAGCGCCGCGTGAAGCATTTGGGGAATGGGCAGATCGGGTAAGTTCTGTGCAGAGTTCTCTCCCTCTCCCAGAGGGAGAGGGCCTAAGGTTAACGCTATGAATTATCATCAATATTATCCCGTCGACATCGTCAACGGTCCCGGCACCCGCTGCACCCTGTTCGTCTCAGGCTGCGTCCACGAATGCCCCGGCTGCTACAACAAAAGCACCTGGCGTTTAAATTCCGGTATGCCGTTCACCGCAGAGATGGAAGACCGGATCATTAACGATCTCAACGACACGCGCATCAAACGTCAGGGGATTTCACTTTCCGGTGGCGACCCGCTCCACCCGCAAAACGTGCCGGAAATCCTGAAGCTGGTTAAACGCATTCGCCGCGAATGTACGGGAAAAGATATCTGGGTCTGGACAGGCTACAAGCTGGATGAGCTGAACGCGCAGCAAATGGAAGTGGTGGATCTGATTAACGTGCTGGTCGACGGCAAATTCGTGCAGGATTTAAAAGACCCGGCGCTGATCTGGCGCGGCAGCAGCAATCAGGTTGTGCATCATCTGCGGTGATCGTTAGAGCCGTTTGTTTGCATCATGATAAACGGCTGCTTTCTCTCTCTTACCGATAGCGATAACAAATACCGTTACAACGTTTTCCTGAACCTGATAGACCAAACGATAACCCTGGGATCTGAGTTTTATTTTGTAGCAATCCGGTAGACCATGCAGGCGGGCCAATTCGACCCTTGGGTTCACCAATACGTCCGCTAGTTTCTTCTTAAACTGGTCTTTTACAGTCTCCCCCAGCTTGCTCCATTCCTTTAACGCCCTCGGATCAAATGCCAGTTCATAAGTCATCCAGACTAACCTTAATTCCCTTTTGCGGATAAGCCAGCCGCTCCCGGACTGCCTGTATCAGTTCATCTTCATTGTCGCTAATGGTGACCGTTTTCACCGGCATACGTCCCGTCTCCGCGACGTACTGAAACAGTAATCGCACGGCTTCCGTTGGGGTGATATTGAGTTTTTCCAGCACGGCATAAGCCTCGTTTTTGAGTTTGTCATCCAGACGGACGTTCAGCGTGGCCATTATGCCTCCAGTAAAATCGAATGCGTAATGCAGTTTAGCATTACATTCGCATTACATCGAATTCTGGATAACGCCTCTCAAAACCGGCTCAAACTCTCCATCGCCACTGCCTTAAACTCGGCAAAATCTCCGCAGCTACAGAGCCGCGACATCGCCCGTTCACGCAGGAAGGTGACGAAGATATCGTATATCGCCATCGCCTCTTCGTACTCGCTTTTGCTGATGGCGAGCAGGAAGATGACGTGTGCGGTTTCGTCGCCCCACGGGACGCCGTGCGGGGCGAGCACGGTATAGACTACCGTTTTCTGCGCCAGCAGGCCGAGTGAGTGCGGCAGCGCAATGCCATCGCCGAGCATGGTGCTGACGATGGCTTCACGCTCGACGACGGAATCCAGGAACTCCGCGCCGACAAACCCCTCGCCTTCAAGCTGCGCGCACAGTTCACGGAACAGCGTTTGCTGATCAACGGGCGTGTCGATAATGCGGAAATGGGCTGCATCGAAGTATTTATCCAGCATCCACGGGCGGGTGCGGTCCACCAGCACCAGCTTGCCGATCTGTTCTAACTGATAGTCAGTCGGGAATGGGGCGATCATCACCACCGGTTTCGACTTTTCGCTGACGCGGGCGGTGGCGATCACAAAGTCTTCGCTAATCATTTCCGCCAGCTCGTACTCGCGCAGGGTGAGCGTGCGCGTCACCTCAATCTGCGGGTATTTGCGCTGCAGCACCGCCTCAATCATACGCACCATGGCGTTTCCGGCGTCGCACACCAGCAGCACGCGCGGCTGTCGCTGGTAGCCAATGTTGTAATGGCGCTCCAGCCCAACGCCAATATGTAATACCAGAAAACCAATCTCGTTTTCGCTGATCACATACGGTGTGTATTTGCCCCAGCTCGATACCGCCGCGAGGGTCATATCCCATGCCATCGGGTAGTGCTGCTTGATGTTTTCCAGCAGCGGATTGGGGATCATGATTTGGTACCGCACCCGGGTGATCATGGTTTTAATGTGTGTGAGCAGATCCGCGTGCAGCTGCTCGTCACTGAGCAGGTTGTAGTTATAGTGAGTGTTGATGTAACGCAGGATGTAGTTGACCAGCGCTTCGTCGTCGTCAGCGTTGATCGCGCTGGGTGCTATCTCCTGGATCTGCCGCGCGGCAATGTGTACGCAAAGCCAGCTCTCTTCCGACGGCGAAAGCGTTTTGCCCGCCAGATGCTGAATGGACACTGCGATATCTTTCGCGGCGTCACGCACGTTCTCTTCCACATCTTCGGCATGGAATTCCGGCAGTGGATAGCCTTCGCTGATACGACGTACCGATACCGCACAGTACAGGCGAAGGAACAACTCACCTTCGTCGGTCAGGCGGATATGGTGGCGTGTTAGCGCATCGTGCAGTACAGGCACCATCTGTTCTGCCACACCTGCATTGAGCGCCACGTCGGTCACCAACGGGTTCAGACTGTCCTGCTGTGCCAGCTCCCAGAGCAAGTCCGTCAGACAGGCACGGGTCGACATCTCGCTGCCAAACAGCTTCATACCATGGCGCGGTCGGGTTTCCAGCGTCAGATTATAACGGTGGAACCACTCGCGCACTTCCGCCATGTCGCTTTGCAGCGTGGCGCGGCTGACGAACCACTCGTCAGCCAGATCCTCAAGTTTGAGAGAAAATGCCGAGGTAAGAAAACGCACCACCAGATAATGCACGCGCTCCATCCCGGTTCGGGGAATACGCAGCGCGCGCGGGTGGGAGGCCTGCAATTGCTGATAACGCTCGGCGTCATCAATTTTAAGCTGATAACCATTCCCCCGGCTCAGAATAAACTGCGCGCCGTGGCTCGCCAGCAGCGCGTTCAGGGCCGTGATATCAGCGCGGACGGTTCGCGTGGAAACCGACAGCCGCTGCGCCAGTTCATCCTGCGGCAGCGTCTCGTTTTGCAACAGATCGAAAAGTTGCGCTAAACGTTGATTCGGAAATCGCACGTCGTTGTCCTCTTACGGCTTAGGGTGAAATGACCATCTGAGATGGGCTACCGACCGGCGTATAGTCTGGCTCAAAGCTGAGCTTGCCGTCCTGCGCCACGCGGAAACGGGTAATGTTATCGCTGCGTTGATTCATGACGTACAGCCAACGCCCCTGTTTATCGAGCGTCAGGGTGCGCGGGTAGTCACCACGGGTCCAGACATCATCCTGATGCGTCAGCGTGCCTTCCGCTGTTACGGTAAAGTGCCCGATGCTGTTATGCAAACGGTTAGCCACATACAGTTGCTTACCATCCGCACTTAACGCCAGACCTGCAGCAAAACTGGTGCCTTTGTAACCTTTCGGCAGGGCGGAGAGCGTTTTGCCCTCTTTCAGGCTGCCGTTTGCATCCACAGTATAGTGAGTCAGCGTAGACGCCTCTTCGTTAATCAACCACAGGGCATCGCCTTTTGGCGTAAAGACAAAGTGGCGCGGCCCGGCCCCTTTCGAGGAGGCGTTGATAAACGGTGGATCGTTAGGCGTCAGCTTTCCGCTTCGATCGTCAAAGCGATACTGATAGATGCGATCCAGCCCCAGATCGGTTGAAAACACGTATTTTCCGCTCGGATCGGCGGCGATCATGTGTGCATGAGGCCCGTTATGATCGCTGATAGCGAAACTGCCCTCCGCAGCGGCTTCCGGCTTCGCCGCTCCCGGTTCGCCCTGATCCTGATGTTTGTCCGTGGCATCACCCAGGCTGCCATCGGCTTTGACCGGCAGAACGGCAATCGTTCCGCTGACGTAGTTTGCCACCAGCAGATGGCGACCATTCGGCGTCAGCGAAAGGTAAACCGGCCCTGCGCCACCGGAAGCCACCTGATTGAGCTCACTCAGCTCACCGTTGTCATTCACCCGCAGCGCCTGCACCACGCCCTGCTCTACTTCACTCGCCAGATAGAGCGTTTTGCCATCATGCGAGACGGTAAGCTGTGCAGCATTCGGCAACGTGCTGACCAGCGTTTTATCCGCAAGCGCACCGCTTTGCGGATCGACGGTAAAACGGTACAGCCCTTCACCGTTAGGATTATAGGTTCCCACCCAGGCGTAATGAGTCTGGGCAACAGCGGAAGTAGCAAGCAGAGAGAGTGAAGCAACAAGCAGGTTACGGGTGTGCATGGTGGCTCCTGATCATTATCCCCTCTCCCGGTGGGAGAGGGTTAGGGTGAGGGACTACTTAACTAACTTTTTCGTCATCGCAAGCAACGTGCGCACATCTTCCGGGCGCGTATCGCCGCTGGCTTTGTCGATAATCGAGCTGTAGATATGCGGGATGATTTTGCTCACGCCCGCGTCCAGGGCGATCTGCAGGATCTCTTCGTAATTTTCCAGATCGATACCGCCGGTTGGCTCCAGCCAGAAGTCGTGACGCGCGCAGGCTTCCGCCACCGCTTTGTACTCATCACGGCATTTCAGGCCACCCATCGGGAAATATTTAATGGAGCTACCGCCAAAATCTTTCAGCAGAGCAATTGCCGTTTCCACCGGAACGATACCGTCCGGTGCCTCGCTGCTCAGCGGGCCGGTAGAGATTTTCACCATGCCGACGGTTCCGGTTGGAGAAACCAGACCGTTGACCACGGAGTCGTTTTGTCCCAACAGCGCGCGGCTGGTTGCTACGCCGGTAAAGACCTGGTTTACGTGCTGCGGCTGCACCTGGCGGGAAATTTCACTCACCATCGCCGACTGGTTCGGATCGCCCGCCCCCAGGCCAACGGACAGCGCGTTATCAATAAGCTGAGCGTATTCACGCATATCAGCAACGGCGCTTGCCACATCCGGGTAATTTTTGGAGAGCACGCCCACCAGCACATGACCTTCTGCCGCTTCGTAAATGGCACTGGCATTGGCTTTAGAGCCCGCCAGCACGTTCAGGCAGACGCGATCACGGTAAAAGTTGGGGGTCAGTTTCATGCGTTTTTCTCCTGTCCTAATACTTCGCTTATGCGGCGGTAAACAATGTTTAGCTGATCAGCATTCACGCTGCGCACGTCCGCTTCGATAATCCCTTCGTTGGCCTTGTAGCCACGGAAGTAAATGGCGTAGTCACCCTGCTTGAGTTTCGAGACCAAATCCCCGGTGCCGACGCCGGTTGTCGCTTCATCGAACTTAATTTCGGTGCGGGCGATATCGCGCCCGGCGCTGTCCCAGACCACGCGTGCCGTCACGCCGTTCAGGGTGTTGAGCGCCTCGATAAACGGCGTCATCTTCGCCACCATCTCTTCGCCGCTCTCTTTGGTCGCCGTGAGGTAGTGTTCGATGGCGCAGGTCAGGCCCAGAATGCCCTCTTTGCCGACCTTCATCGCACGGCCAATGCCCGCCGTCTGGCGTTTCACCCATTCAACGTACTGGGTTTTGCCGATCACCAGACCACTGGTTGGCCCTTCAATCGCCTTCGCGCCGCTGTAAATGACCAGGTCTGCACCGGAACGGTAGTAAACGTGCAAATCTTCTTCCGCCGCCGCATCGACAATCAGCGGCAGGCCGTGCTTACGTGCCACAACCGCCGCCTGTTCTACGCTGAGCATACTTTTCTGCACACAGTGGTGAGATTTGATGTAGAGGATCGCTGCCGTGCGCGGGGTGATTGCCGCCGCCAGCTGATCGGCTGAACATTCATTGGCGTATCCCGCTTCTACCAGCTTGCCGCCGCCCAATGCGACCATGGTGCCTACCGGCGCGCCAAAGTTCACGTTGTGGCCTTTCGGCAGCACGATCTCGTTGTTCTCAATCGGGGTAACGTGCAGGTTTTCCAGCAGCCAGTCGCTGTCTTTTACCAGCACTGCCGCCACGGACTGGGCAATCCCTGCTGACGCGCAGGAAACCACTGTCGCGCCTTCTACTTCCAGCAGTTTCGCGATGTATTCACCGGTTTTGTTGACCAGATCCTTCATCTCGAAATAGTGGTTCATGCCGTCCATCGCCGCCTGCACCACTTCCGGGCGCGGCGTGGAGACACCCAGCGCCGTCATGCGGCCGGAGGTGTTGATGACTTGCTTTAAGTGGTATTTCTCATAAATCGAAGGCATGTTCCGTGCTCCCTTGTTCTGTCATGTAGCCCTTGCCCGCACGAATCGCGGCAAGCGGCACCAAAATGTGTTCAGCCTGCAGGCTGTCGTTTTCGGCATCGGTTAATACCGTTGGCTGACGCTTAATGGTGAACAACGTCAGGTCAGCGTCGAGACCCGCCTGAATGCGGCCTTTACGCGCCAGGCGCAGGCCGTCGGCGGCGTTCGCGGTCACGCAGTCAATCACCTGCGGCAGCGACATGCCGATGGCGAGGAATTTCGACATCACGCTCGCCAGCGACCCTACCGGGCCATTAATGCGGTTACGGCAGTAGATATCCGAGCTGATGGTGTGCGGCAGAATGCCCATTGCGATGGCGCGTTTTGCCACTTCAAAGCTAAAGCTCGCCGTGCCGTGGCCGACGTCCAGCCGCACGCCGCGTTTTAGCGCAGACGTAATGGACGCTCGCAGTTCGCCGGACGGCGTCAGAATGCGGTTGGGTTTGCCGTTGTAGCAGTGGGTAATGATGTCGCCGGAACTCAGCAGTTCGGCAATTTCGTCGAGGTTCGGCGGGTTGTTGCCAATGTGAACCATCAGCGGCAGATCGCCGTTCTCTTTCTGAATTTCTTTGGCGCACTCCAGCGGCGTAATGCCGTTTTCACCCACCACGCTGCTGCTCATACGCGCTTTCAGGCCGACGATAAAATCCGGATAGCGTTTTACCGCCTGCTTCACGGCATCTGCATCAATATTCGCCATGTTGGCCAGTTCGTTCTGGGCTATCAGCCCCACGCGGGAGATGTTCAGCAGGGCAAAGACGTCGGTTGAGGCTTTGCGGGTGATTTCGTAAAAATCGTCCACGTCATCCGCGCCGGTACTGCCTGCATCCACCACGGAGGTGACGCCAGTAGCAATACCTACGCTGTCTGGTTCGTCGTGATAAATCGGGGAGTTCGGGTAACAGTGAACGTGGGAGTCAATCCAGCCTGCGCTGACGAACACATCGCCGTTCAACTCAACCGTTTTACGGGCAAGGGCAGTAATCTCGCCCAACGCCGCGATTTTCCCGTCCTGAATGGCGATATCGGTCAGGGTATCGTCGGCAAGGCGCGCACGGCGCAGGAGTAAATCAAACATGAGGATCTCCTGATAAGACGGGCGCCGGAGCGCCCGTGGGTATTAAAGGGCGACCGGGAACAGCCAGCCCAAAATCATTGCGCCGAGGATGGCGCCACCGGTAATCGGTTTCTGCCAGATGTAGAACAGCAGCGCGCCCACCAGTGAACCGACACCGATAGGAATGGAGGCAGTCATGGCGCTGAGAATAATCAACGGCCCGAGGAAGCGACCGGAGGCGTTACCCGCGCCCATCATCACGTCCGCTCCGTAGGTGGAGTTGCTCTGGTTGATGGTGAACTTGCGCGCCAGGATGATGACGTAGCCAATCGCCAGACCAATCACCAGGCCGGTGATCAGCGCGGCAATAAAGTTGGTCACCGGGAACATGATGCCCGCGCCCAGCAGCAGCGCCGGGACACCGAGGCCCACGCCGGTCTGGATCGCCCCGCCGATATCGAGAATACCGACCAGCGAGCCTTCGATAATACGGGCGAACAGGAAGCTCGCACCGAATGCCGCCACCGCGCCGTACACGCCGGTATCAATCCCCGCTTTCAGCATCGCCACGAAGGCCACTTCGTTGAACGCGCCAATGCCGTAGAGGTAGTACATGTGCGTACCGGCGAACACGCCGGAGGAGAGCAGGCCAACGAAGATCGGGAACGACCAGTCGGCATACCAAAAACCTTTATTCTGTTCCATTTAGAGGCTCCTGTTATTTACCGCTGAGCGAGTTGTGGATCATATCGAGCCAGTTCGGCACGGTCAGATGGAAGGATTCGATCATCTTCATGTCGAAGCCGCGGAAGAAACCGCTCAGCACGAAGAGCAGGACGATAGCCGCCATCATCACTTTGGTGACGTGGTTCCAGCCGCTCTCTTCGACGCCTTTACCGATCAGGATCCCCAGTACCAGGCCCGGTACGGCGTTCCCCATAATCAGTTGCGCCGCGCCGCCGAAAATGGTGGCCCAGAAGCCCGACTTTTTGCCCGCGTCGATGGCCGCCAGCCAGAAGATCACCGGCATCACGGTATTCACCAGCAGGTTTGCCGCCGGTACCAGTACCTTCACGGCGGTGACCTGCAGTGCGGCCGGAACAGACGAGGCAGTCAAGTTAAGGAAGGTGACGACAATCATGCCGATGATGCCGCAGGCAATCGCCATTTTGCGGGGATCATGCAGCGTTTCGCCGACGTTGCGGTTTTTGATCATCAGTGCAGCAGCACCCCAGTTCGGGATGATGCGGTGGTCTACGTCCTGTGTGAAGGCACCTGCGGCCACGGAAGAGGCCCAGGCGTTAAAGAAGAAGCCTAACCCAAAGGAGAAGTGAGAAGCCGGATCCCCTTCGCAGGAGTTCAGTTCTCCCAACGTACGAAACGCGCCCATACCCTGTGTGGTAGGCGCATGAAACATGCGTGCAGCCCCGGCTCCGACACCGACGCCTACCAGGCCGCCAATGATGAGCGATTTTATTAATATAATTAAGAACATCAGTCTGCCCTTTTATGAATAATCAGCGTTGCGTGACGAAATCCACCCGATCGAGATTGATGGCGGTCACGTTGACGGTCACATCCAGCTCCACGCTGTAGGTCCGTCTTTCCCGGCGCAAAAAGAAGAACAGAAACGCTTCTTTACGCACCGCTTCTTGCGCCTGAACGACCTGCACATCCTGTGGCTCAATACGCAGTAAGATATGCGGTGACGCTTTCATCACCGCGGCCTGAACGTGGTTGAGCGCATCGGCAAAGGCGCGCGCTTTGGCGTCGCCTTTCCCCTTCACTCTCACCGTGGTCGTGAATTGTTCTTTCATGCTTATGCGCCGTATTTCTTCTGCCACGCCTGTACCAGACGCTCGCCCAGCTCTTCTTTATCCATAAAGCCAAAGCCCAGCACGTTGCAGCCTTCGTTGATAGCGGTCACGCCCTCTTCCACTGAACGCATACCGTATTTGGCCTTGTAGCCATATTTGGTTTGTGCAGTAATGGCACCCGCGCCGCCGCTGCCGCAGAAGGAGATGCCGAAGGTGGCGTTTTCCGCTTTCATGACGTCGCCCAGCTTCATGTCTGCCGCCATACCCGGTACGACAACCGCGCGTCCACCGGCTTTTTCCACACCTGCAGCCACTTTCTGACCTTTACCCAGGCGATCGCCAATCACGACTGTAATCTGTTCCATGTATTGCTCCTTAAAGGTTGTCTTTTGCGACTTCAAAGTGAACGGAGAGCAGCCAGGCTTCTTCATCAGGAAGATTGCCAAACTGCGCGACCACTTCACGGGCGAGCCGCATTGAATCCGGTGAAATTTCGTCAAACAGTTCCGCTTCAACCTCCGGCAGCGGCTCGCCGGTCACCGACCGGTGCGCCATTGCGCGAACGTGGGAGGTCAGCATCTGTTCCTGTACTGCGTTGGGGATGATGTTGTGCCGGGCCAGCAGGTCATAAACCTGCTGCAGCATGGTGTTAGCGAGCTGCTCTGTTTGCTTCGCCTGATCCCCAACGTCGTTCATTACCGCTCCGTTAATCACTCGTCTTACCCCGTTAATGGCTCTGGAATAAAACTAACGTTGGGTGGGAAATGTTTGTAGCGAGTTGTTTTCCACTTCGAAGTGGAAAGGCGAGCCGCAGCAGTGATCTGTGCCACATAAATGCGGTGAATAATGACAATTCGCTGGATTTACGTGATGAATATCACGCAATCCATTGGCAAAACGGCAGGGAAGAAAACGAAAACATCTGGCAAGGGAGTCGCAGAAATGTGACAGCGATAGGGTTTACTTATTACGACGCATAAAAAAAGCGAGGGCATTTCGCCCTCGCCTTGCTGTTGTGTCAGATGCAGTCTCTGTTAGCGGTATTTTTGGTGGTAGGTATTGCGGGTGGTCACGAACTGCTCGGCCGCCGCCTTCGCCTCTTTCACTTTACCTTCGTTCGCCAGCTTCAGCGCACCGTCAATCTGGCCGACCAGGATATCAAAACCGTGGCGGTAATCTTTCATTTCCGCGCTGTCTGCCGCTTTGCTTTCCAGCTTCGGCGGTGTCGCTTTCTGGGCGTCCAGCGCCGCTTCACGCATTTTGGTCAGTGCGTCTTTCATTTCCGCCGCATTGTCGGTTTTCTGCACCACCTTCAGGTTTTGACCGAGGGTGCCCATGTCTTCTTCAAGATCGGCAGCAAACGCAGAAGAGCCAATAACCAGCGTTGAAGCCGCGACGATCGCTAACAGATGTTTACGCATTGCTCACTTCCTTTTTTATTATTAAAACGCCTTTACGGGTATTACTGGCCGGCGATTTTCATTTCCGGCAGAAGTACAGAACCACACTGTATATTGCTACGTGTTTCAATATCGTTACCGACCGTAACAATATTGCGCCACATATCTTTCAGGTTTCCGGCGATGGTAATTTCGCTTACCGGATACTGGATTTCGCCGTTTTCCACCCAGAAGCCCGCCGCACCGCGAGAGTAATCCCCGGTAATACCACTTACGCCCTGGCCCATCAGTTCGGTCACCACCAGACCGGTGCCCATCTCTTTGAGCATTTGCGCAAAGTTGAGGCCCTGTCCGGCGATACGCCAGTTATGGATACCGCCCGCGTGACCGGTGCTTTTCAGCCCCAGCTTGCGCGCGGAGTAGTTGGTCAACAGCCACTGGGTCAGCACGCCGTCTTTGACGATGTCGCGACGTTCCGTGCGCACGCCTTCGCTGTCGAACGGTGTGGAGGCCAGTCCTTTCAGCAGATGCGGGTGTTCTTCGATGGTCAGCCATTCCGGCAGGATCTGCTTGCCCAGTGAGTCGAGCAGGAAGGTTGATTTACGGTACACAGAGCCACCGGCAATTGCCCCGACCAGGTGACCAAACAGGCCGGTCGCCACTTCATTGGCAAAAATCACCGGGGCTTTCATGGTGGAGAGTTTGCGCGGTGACAGGCGTGACAGCGTGCGTTCGGCACACTCTTTACCCACCCACTCCGGAGACTGCAAATCACCGAGCGCACGGCCAATGGTGTAGGCGTAGTCACGCTCCATGTCACCATTCTCTTCGGCGATGACGCAGCTGGAGAGTGAATGACGGGTTGAGCAGTAGCCCTGCAGCATGCCGTGGCTGTTGCCGAACACTTTGATGCCGTAGTGGCTGTTGAAGCTGCCGCCTTCGGTATTGGTGATGCGTTTATCCGCCTGCAAAGAAGCCTGTTCGGCACGCGCCGCCAGCTCGATCGCCTCATCCGGGGTAACTTCTGCCGGGTGGAAAAGATCGAGATCCGGGGCGTCAAACGCCAGCAGATCTTTATCGGCCACGCCTGCGTAAGGATCCGGGGAGGTATAACGGGCGATATCCAGCGCCGCCTGTACCGTACGAGCAATCGCATCCGGGCTGAGATCGGTCGATGACGCGCTGCCTTTGCGATTCTGGTGATACACCGTGATGCCAAGCGCGCCATCACTGTTGAATTCTACATTCTCCACTTCGCCATAGCGGGTGCTCACGCTAATGCCGGTGGTTTTGCTGACCGCCACTTCGGCGCCATCTGATTTACCTGAAGCGAGCGTCAGCGCGGTGGAGACGGCTTCTTCCAGAATCTTACGCTGCGCTTCAACTTGTGAGGTTACTTTCATCGCAAATGCCATACTGTAAGAGAGAGTTAACTGAAGTCTAACAGAGAACCGTTTTTCAGTGCGCGTCTTAACTGGTAACATTAGCCTCTTTTTTTAAGGAGCCTGACATGACTAAGCAGCCCGAAGACTGGCTCGACGACGTTCCCGGTGATGACATCGAAGACGAAGATGATGAGATCATCTGGGTCAGTAAAAGTGAAATTAAACGTGACGCCGAAGAGTTAAAACAGCTTGGCGCAGAAATGGTAGAACTGGGTAAAAACGCGCTGGATAAGATCCCGCTCGACCAGGATCTGCGTGATGCCATTGAACTGGCACAGAAAATCAAAAAAGAAGGCCGTCGTCGCCAGCTTCAGCTTATCGGTAAAATGCTGCGTCAGCGCGACGTTGATCCGATCCGCCAGGCGCTGGACAAGCTGAAAAACCGCCATAACCAGCAGGTTGCACTGTTCCATAAGCTGGAGCAGATCCGCGATCGTCTGATTGAACAGGGTGATGACGCGGTACCGGAAGTCTTAAATCTGTGGCCAGACGCCGATCGCCAGCAGTTGCGTTCATTGATCCGCAACGCGAAGAAAGAGAAAGAAGGGAATAAGCCGCCGAAGTCTGCGCGCCTGATTTTCCAGTATCTGCGCGAGCTGTCAGAGAACGAAGAGTAATCCCCTCTCCCCATAGGGGCGAGGGAGAAAAGAATGCAGGCCCGGTAAGCGCTAGCGCCACCGGGCTCTTTTTTACTCTGCGGCCTCGGCTTTCTTCGCCAGACCATCAAGCAGCTTCTGGTGGATGCCACCAAAACCGCCGTTGCTCATCACCAGAATGTGGTCGCCAGGCTGAGCGGCTTTCACCACCATATCCGCGAGCGCATCCACATCCGCACTCCAGTGTGCAGGCTGAATACAGGCATCAGCCACTTCCGCCACCTGCCACGGAATATGCTGCGGCTGCAGCAGGAAGACTTCATCGGCGCGGCCTAACGACGGCGCGAGATCGTCTTTGCAGATGCCCATTTTCATGGTGTTTGAGCGCGGCTCCAGCACCGCCAGAATACGGGCTGTGCCGCCGACCTTGCCACGCAGGGCGGCAAGCGTTGCCAGAATGGCCGTTGGGTGGTGTGCGAAATCGTCATACACCGTGACGCCATTGGCTTCACCACGCAGTTCCAGACGACGACGGGCGTTGATAAACGAACCCAGAGCATTGGCCGCATCCGCAGGCAGAACACCCACATGGCGTGCAGCAGCAATCGCCATCAGGCCGTTGTGCATGTTGTGCTCGCCCACCAGACCCCACTTCACCTCACCCACTTTTTCCCCGTCGAGCAGGACTTCCCACTCGGAGGCATCGGCGTTGAGTTTTTTCGCCTGCCAGTGGCCCTGCTCGCCCACCAGTTCCTGTTCGCTCCAGCAGCCCATCGCCATGGTCTGCTTCAGGTTGATGTCGTTTTCCGGCAGGATGATGCGTCCCTGGCCCGGAACGATGCGCACCAGGTGGTGGAACTGTTTCTGAATCGCTTTCAGATCGTCAAAAATATCCGCATGGTCGAACTCAAGGTTGTTGAGGATCAGCGTGCGCGGGCAGTAGTGAACAAACTTGGAACGCTTGTCGAAGAACGCGCAGTCATATTCGTCGGCCTCGATCACAAAGAACGGGCTGTCACCCAGGCGCGCAGAAACATCGAAATTACCCGGCACACCGCCAATCACGAAACCCGGCTTGTAGCCACAGGCTTCAAGGATCCAGGTCGCCATACCGGCGGTCGTGGTTTTGCCGTGCGTTCCGGCAACAGCAACCACCCAGCGGTCACGCAGGACGAAATCATGCAGCCATTGTGGGCCGGACATGAACGGAATATTGCGTTCCAGCACCGCCTCAACACACGGGTTCCCACGCGTCATGGCGTTACCAATGATCACCAGATCCGGTTCAGGATCCAGCTGGCTGGCATCGTAGCCCTGAATCAAAAAGATGCCCTGTTTCTCCAGAAGTGTGCTCATTGGCGGATACACATTGGCGTCCGAACCTGTCACTTCATGGCCCAGCGAGCGCGCCAGCATTGCCAGTCCGCCCATGAAAGTGCCACAAATCCCCAATATATGAATGCGCATACGTCACTATCCCTCTTCAATGTGGCGCACATTTTACTCACATGTTAGCGGCTGTGAAATGCATTTCAGGTAAATCCGTATACTGCTGGCGCGATTCACCACTGCGCTACTATTTGAATATTTGTTAAGATTGTTGGGCTTTAGTCGTTTTAGTGAACATACAATCGCTCTACTCACAAAGATGCAGGGAAAGTGTTATGAAAACGTTAGGTGAATTTATTGTCGAAAAGCAGCACGAGTTTTCTCATGCTACGGGTGAACTCACTGCTTTGCTGTCGGCAATAAAGCTGGGCGCTAAGATCATCCATCGTGATATCAATAAGGCCGGTCTGGTCGATATCCTGGGTGCCAGCGGTGCCGAGAACGTTCAGGGCGAGGTTCAACAGAAACTCGATCTGTTCGCAAATGAAAAACTGAAAGCTGCACTGCGCGCGCGCGACATCGTGGCGGGTATCGCCTCCGAAGAAGAAGATGAAATTGTTGTTTTCGACGGGTGTGAACACGCTAAATACGTTGTTCTGATGGATCCGCTGGACGGCTCCTCTAACATCGACGTTAACGTTTCTGTCGGTACCATTTTCTCCATCTACCGCCGCGTCACGCCTGTTGGCACGCCGGTGACCGAAGAAGATTTCCTGCAGCCGGGCATTAATCAGGTTGCTGCCGGTTACGTCGTGTATGGCTCCTCCACCATGCTGGTGTATACCACCGGGTGTGGGGTTCACGCCTTTACGTACGATCCTTCACTGGGCGTTTTCTGTCTGAGCCAGGAACGTATGCGCTTCCCGGAGAAGGGCAACACCTACTCCATCAACGAAGGAAACTACATCCGATTCCCGAACGGCGTGAAGAAGTACATCAAATTCTGCCAGGAAGAAGATAAAGCCACTCAGCGCCCTTACACCTCCCGCTATATCGGCTCTCTGGTCGCGGATTTCCACCGTAACCTGCTGAAAGGCGGTATCTACCTCTACCCAAGCACTGCAAGCCACCCGGACGGGAAACTGCGCCTGCTGTACGAATGCAACCCGATGGCGTTCCTGGCCGAACAGGCTGGCGGCAAGGCGAGCGACGGTAAAGATCGTATTCTGGAAATCGTGCCAGAAAGCCTTCACCAGCGCCGTTCGTTCTTCGTCGGCAACAACCATATGGTTGAAGACGTTGAACGTTTTATTCGTGAGTATCCGGACGCGTAATACCTTTCCTCAGGGGAGCCCATCCGGCTCCCCTGGTCATTTATATATTTAACCGTATAAGTGTTTATAAAAAACACGCTTTAATATTCATCACTGCTCCTGCATTATTTCCATAACAGTTTGGCAAATATTTCGTGGAGCAAAATCGCAATGAAAAATTATTCCCGTGCTAATACCGGCATTGATTTAAATCTTATCCCGGTATTTATTGAAGTTGTCCGCTGCGGCAGCATGGCAAAAGCCTCTTTGCGCCTGGAGATGTCCCGTCCAGCGGTCAGTCTGGCGTTGAAGCGCTTTAATCAACTGTTTGATGAGCCACTATTTTTCCGCAAAGGTTTATATCTTGAGCCGACGGAAAATGCGTTAGCCTTAACCAGCGCACTGGAAATGTTAGTGGGTAATATTCACGATAATATTGCTGAAGTAAATTCAGGGAAGAATAAAACCCCGGCACATCATGCACCGGGGCTGGATAATATTATGCTGCAGTCTGAGCCGACAGCTTGAATGATGACATGGCTTCCATCAGCTGGCGCGACTGCTCCTCAAGGGAGCGAGTCGCGGCGGAGGATTGCTGTACCAGCGCCGCATTCTGCTGCGCAGTCTCATCCATCTGATTCACCGCAATATTCACCTGCTCAATGCCGCGACTCTGCTCCTGGGATGCAGTCGCAATTTCGCGCATCAGTTTCGTCATGCGCAGCACTTCGGTTGCGATCTCATCCATGGTTTCGCCAGCCTGCTGGGCCAGTTCGCTGCCCTCGCTGACGTGGGTCTGGGAATCACTGATAAGCGCTCGGATCTCTTTCGCTGCATCGGCACTGCGGCTGGCAAGGTTTCGCACTTCGCCCGCGACGACGGCAAACCCGCGTCCTTGCTCACCCGCGCGCGCCGCTTCCACGGAGGCGTTCAACGCGAGGATATTGGTCTGGAAGGCAATACCGTCGATAACACTGAGAATGTCCGCGATACGTGCCGAACTGCCGGAGATATCACGCATTTTTTCAATGACGTAGCAGACCATTTCGCTGCCGTGATCGGCCGTGTCTGACACCGATTTCGCCAGCTGGTGAGCCTGCTCGGCATTATCGGCGTTGAGTTTCACCGTCGCGGTGATCTGTTCCATGCTGGCGGCGGTCTGCTCCAGCGACGTGGCGGTCGATTCCGTACGCTCAGCAAGATCCCTGTTCCCCGCCGTCAGCTCACGGCTGCCGGTATCAATTTGCGAGCTGGCATAACGTACCCGCAGAACCGAGTTCATCAGCGAATGGCGCATCTCTTCGATTGCCGCATTCAGGCGATTAAACTCCTGGCTTGCCGGTGGATTCAGCGTGTGGGTTAAATCGCCTGCTGCCACATTCTCCAGTTGAGCAATAGAGGTCGAGAGCGGTTTGAGCAACATGTGGCGCAGTACCAGCCAGGCCAGCACAATAATGCCCGCCGTCAGCAGAGCCGCCACCACGATCAGGATCAGAACCCGATTTTTGCTGGACTGCACGGCACTCACTTCCGCTTTGCCGCGCGCTTCACTCCATTTCTGGAAGGCCTGCATGTCGTTATCAAACCGGGAGGCCACCGGAATCAGCTTGTTTTCCAGTAGGTCGTAATAGCTGTCCGCGCTCTGTTCGTTCAGCGCTTTCAGCATCGGGTTAATCCCCTGCTGGTTGTACGTCGCGAGGCTGGCCGCCACTTTATCAAGCAGTTGTTGGCCTTGCTCATCGGCCACGCCGCCATCAATCACGCCTTTCAGCGTTTTCTGAGCCAGGGTGACTTCCTGATTGATATTTTTTACCGATTTGGCCGCATCATCCAGCATGCCGATTTCCATCATTCGGACGGCCTGACCCGCTTCATTGCGGGCGCGGAGGATCAGCGTATAGCCGGAATTAAGCTGCACCATCTGCTCACCCTGAAGGTGGTTGATGCGCTGTAGTGAAGAAGAACTCTGTGTGAGGGCATAAATGCCAATACCGCTGACAATCAGCAGCAGAAGGGTCATAACGGCCAGTAAAGAGAGCAAGCCGGTACGAATCGATAGCGTTTTAAGCATGATATTATTTCCGGTAGCGAGATATTTCTGGGCATAAAAAAAGAGTATCGGCCGCTACCGGAAAATGTTTAGACTTTAAGCAAATTCAGCGTGTTATCGCTCTGTTACTGATGTGTTTACGCGTGTAACCGTCGAGCTTTGACGATTCTCCCAGAGCACCGTCAGACCACGTTGCAGGGCGATAAAAATAAACAGCAAAATGCCGATGGCGATCTTGGTCCACCAGGAGCTGAGCGTGCCGTCAAAGTTAATGTAGGTTTGTATCAGGCCCTGGATTGCTACGCCAAACAGCGTTCCCAGCACCGTCCCCACGCCACCACTGAGCAGGGTTCCACCGATCACCACCGAGGCGATGGCATCCAGTTCCACCCCTACGCCTGCCAGGGCATAACCCGCCTGGGTATAAACCGAGAAGACAATCCCCGCCAGCGTCGCCAGACCCGTTGAGAGCATATAGATGCGAATAGTTGTACTGCGGGTGGAGATCCCCATCAGGTTTGCCGACGTGGCGTTTCCGCCAATGGCGTAAACCTGATTGCCAAACCGGGTGCGATGCGCAAGGAAAATACCAATCACCACGACGCCGAGCATCAGTAACCCCATCGCGCTCAAACGACCACCGCCGGGTATTTTCCACGCCAGGCTAGAGAGCGTATCGTAAATCGGATGGTTGATCGGAATAGATTCTTCCGACACCAGATAACTCACGCCGCGAAGGAAGAACATCCCGGCGAGGGTAATAATAAAAGCCGGGATTTTCAGCGCATCGATCAGGAGCCCCATAAAGGCACCAAACGCGCACCCCATCACCAGCACCAGCGGAAACGCCACCAGCGGTGAGATCCCCCAGAAACCGATCGCCTTCGCAAGAAACACGCCGGTGAATGCGATCACCGAACCAACGGAGAGATCGATCCCACCGGAAAGGATCACAAAGGTCATCCCGACGGCGATAATGCCTAAAAAAGCGTTATCGGTCAGGATATTGCAAATCACACGCGTGGAGGCAAACCCCGGGAACTGGGTCAGACAGTAGAGATAACCCAGCACAAACACGCCAAGCGTGATCATTAGCGGCAAATTACGTTTTATCATGGCCACGGATCCCCTTAATGATGCTGACAAAGCGCGGCGACTGGACGATCAGCACACAGAGCACGACCACCGCTTTGACCACCTGGTTGAGTTCCGGCTGGAACCCCGAAAGCAGGATCCCGGTGTTCATCCCCTGAATAATCAGCGCGCCAATCACCGAGAGCAGCAGGTTAAAACGCCCGCCCATCAGCGATCCGCCGCCGATCACCACCGCCAGGATCGCATCCAGCTCCAGCCAGAGTCCTGCGTTGTTGGCATCGGCCCCACGAATATCTGCCGCAACGATCGTCCCGGCAATGGCGGCGCATATGCCGCTCAGCACATAGGTCAGCATCACCATCAACCGGGTATTGACCCCGGCGTTGCGCGCGGCACGAATGTTGATCCCGACGGCCTCAATGAACATGCCCAGTGCCGTTTTGCGGGTAAAGAGCCAGAACACCACCAGCGTCACCAGGGCAATGATCACCGGAGTCGGGAAGAACAGCAGTTTTCCGCTGCCAAGCCACGCCAGGCCCGGAGAGTTAAAGGTGACGATCTGCCCGGATGTGATCAGCTGCGCCACACCGCGCCCGGCGACCATTAAAATCAGGGTGGCGACAAACGGCTGGATCTTGAGGACTGCCACCAGAATACCGTTCCACAGCCCGGCGAGTACGCCAGTGCCTAAGGCGGCAAGCAGCACCACCGGCAGGCTGTGCCCGGCCACGGTCATTGAGGCTGCCGTAGCCCCGGCGATAGCCATCACCGCGCCGACGGAGAGGTCAATCCCGCCAGTGGCAATGACCAGCGTCATACCAATCGCCAGCAGCGCCACAGGCGCCGCACGGTTCAAAATATCAATCGGGCTGCCAAACAGACGGCCATCCTGGACAATAATCTGGAAGAAATGCGGCGCGACAAGGCTGTCAACCAACAGTACCACCAGCAGTGCCGCGATTTGCGGTGTGCCGGTTGGCCAGTTGAAGCGGCGCTTTGACTCCCCTGTTTGCGAAAGCGAACGAGACATCACAATTCACTCCTTACGCCGCGATGGCATTCATGATCGCCGGAACGGACAGTTTATCCAGCGGGATCTCTGCCACCTGTTTACGATCGCGCATGATGATAACGCGATCGGCATACCCCACCAGTTCCTCCAGCTCAGACGATATGACCAGCAGCGCCAGGCCGTCCGCACACAACGTTTCAATAAGCCGGATGATTTCAGCATGCGCACCGACGTCAATCCCGCGCGTCGGTTCATCGAGGATCAGGAACTGGGGTTTGGTCAGCAGCCAGCGCGACAACAAGACCTTCTGCTGGTTACCCCCTGAGAGGAATTCAATAGGTTGTTCTGCGCTCGGGGTACGAATGCCAAGCTGGCGGATAAAGCGTTCCGCAATGGCGTTTTGCTCTTTGCGTGGGATTGGCCTCAGCCAGCCTCGCTGCGCCTGTAACGCCAGAATGATATTCTCCCGCACCGAGGCGGCGGCAATAATACCGTCCGTTTTTCTGTCTTCCGGACAGAAGCCAACGCCCAGACACGAGGCCTGATGCGGCGATCGCAGCGTTTGCGGTTTGCCTTTGATTAATGCGGTGCCACTGTCTGCTGGCTTAATTCCAAAGATGACTTCGGCGGTTTCTGTTCGTCCGGAGCCTAACAATCCGGCCAGACCGACAATTTCGCCAGGACGAACCTCCAGGTTAAACGGTGAAATAGTCCCTTTTTTGCCGAAATCACTGAAAGCCGCGACGGGTTTTTCACTCAGCAGCGTGCGGCCCGCACGCTGTAGCGCGTTGGTCTCCAGCTCGCGCCCGAGCATCATTTTGACCAGTTCAATCTGTGGTAATTCACGGGTTTCCCGACAGCCGACAAAACTGCCGTTACGCAGTACCGTAATGCGATCGCTCACTTCATACACCTGATCGAGGAAATGAGTCACGAAGATCAGGCTCACGCCCTGATCGCGCAGCTGGCGCATCAGGGTAAAGAGCATTTCCACTTCCTGGGTATCGAGACTGGCGGTGGGCTCATCGAGGATCAGTACTTTTGCGGAGAGATCGATAGCGCGACAAATCGCGACGATCTGCTGCATGGCAACGGAAAAGCGGTTCAGCGGCTCGCGAACGTCAAGAGAAAAGCCGTAGGATTCCATCAGCTTTGTCGCCCGCGCCTCCATCTCCTTGCGGCGCAGCAGGCCAAAGCGTCGTGGTTCACGGCCAATAAACAGATTATCCGCCACCGACATGTTCGGCAGCAGGTTCACTTCCTGATAGACCGTCCCGATCCCAAGCTGCTGGGCGTGAGCGGTATTTTTTGGCGAAATGGCATTGCCTTCCAGCCAGATAGTGCCGCGATCGGCATGATAGACGCCGGTCAGGGCTTTAATCAGCGTCGACTTCCCTGCTCCGTTCTCACCCAGCAGCGCCATAATCTCACCGCGCCGCAGGCTGAAATCAACGTTATCCAGCGCTTTTACGCCAGGAAAGTATTTACTCAAGCCCTCTGTGCGGAGGATTTCCTGATGTTGTTCCGAGTTCATATTTACGCCTCCGGCACAAATCGTAGGCCGGGTAAGCGTAGCGCTACCCGGCAATTACACTGGATCAGTAACCCATATTTTTCTTCTTCTCTAACTCTTCTTTTGCTGTGTCAGGAAGGTAGAGTGTGGATTTGGTGATGGTCAGTTTTTCAGGCATCGTGCCGTCTTTCTTGAATTTCTCCAGCGCATCAAATGCCGGACCCGCCATGTTCGGCGTGAGCTCCACGCTGGCGTTCGCTTCACCGTCCATCATCGCCTTGTAGATGTCTGGCACGCCGTCGATTGAGCCGGTGAGGATATCTTTGCCCGGCTTCAGGCCCGCTTCTTTAATGGCCTGAATCGCACCGATCACCATGTCATCGTTGTGGGCGTAAACCATGCAGATGTTCTTGCCGTTGTTTTCAGCCTTGATAAAGCTCTCCATGACCTCTTTGCCTTTACTGCGCGTGAAGTCACCGGACTGAGAGCGGATAATCTTGATGTTTGGTGCTTTAGCGATAGCCTCAGCAAACCCTTTCTTACGGTCGATGGCCACGCTCGCGCCAACGGTGCCCTGCAACTCAACGACGTTACACGGTTTGCCATCCACCTGTTTCACCAGCCAGTCACCAATCAACTGTCCTTCAAGAATGTTGTTGGCGGTGACGGTGGTCATATAGAGCGATTTGTCTTTGACATCGATGGAACGATCGAGCAGGAAAACCGGGATCTCAGCGTCTTTCGCTTCCTTCAGGACAGGTTCCCAGCCCGTCGCGACGACAGGCGCAATAAAGATGGCATCAACGCCCTGGGCGATAAACGAACGCACGGCTTTGATCTGGTTTTCCTGCTTTTGCTGACCATCGGCAATTTTCAGGGTGATACCACGTTTCTGGGCCTCGCTTTTTGCAACGTTGGTTTCTGCTGCTCGCCAGCCGGATTCAGAGCCGACTTGCGAAAAACCTACGGTTAAAGGGGCGGCCATCGCCATAGACGACATGGCTGCCGAAACTGCTGTGACCAGGAGTAAGCGCTTCCACATATGAACGTCCTCGTAGGGGGATTATTGTTGGTGAAAAGATGTTCTGCGAAATGACTATAGCCAATGAAATATGTAACGAATTGCGTTACATCACACTTCGGGAAAGTGAATAAAACGTTAATCACAAGTTTGTAATCGCTTTCATCTCGCCATGAAAAATGCAGCTGAGTTTATGGATTTTTCTGTCATGGAATCGGTCTGAAAAGTGGGGTTAGCGGTGAGAGAAGGCGAAAACAGGCGAAGACATTCAGCGCGAGTTGGCTATAATACCTGCCACTTGTTTACCATCCATTTTAAAGGACACCGACATGAGCTTACTCAACGTCCCAGCGGGTAAAGAACTGCCAGAAGATATCTACGTAGTAATCGAAATCCCGGCTAACGCAGATCCTATCAAATACGAAGTGGACAAAGAGAGCGGCGCCCTGTTCGTAGACCGTTTCATGTCTACCGCGATGTTCTATCCGTGCAACTACGGTTACATCAACCACACCCTGTCTCTGGACGGTGACCCGGTTGACGTACTGGTCCCAACGCCATACCCACTGGAGCCAGGCTCCGTCATTCGCTGCCGTCCAGTTGGCGTGCTGAAAATGACCGACGAATCCGGTGAAGATGCGAAGCTGGTTGCGGTACCGCACACCAAGCTGAGCAAAGAATACGATCACATCAAAGATGTGAACGACCTGCCAGAACTGCTGAAAGCGCAGATCACTCACTTCTTCGAGCACTACAAAGACCTCGAAAAAGGCAAGTGGGTTAAAGTTGACGGCTGGGACAACGCAGAAGCGGCGAAAGCAGAAATCATCGCCTCTTTCGAACGCGCTGCTAAGAAGTAATTCTTACTGCTGATATTAAGGCCCCGCAAGTCGGGGCTTTTTTGTCTCTCTGAACTGTCACAAAAACGTCATAAAGAGATTTTGTCTCATAATATTAATTAGATATCGCTTTTTACCTGCCTTATCCCCACTTTTCTTCTTAAAGTCTCCCTGCCGACGGTCGATACCTCCCGTGATATGAGCGCAATCGCTTTTTCATATAACAGGAAATCATGAAACTCAACACACTCACAATTGGGCAGCGACTGGGCCTTTTGGCGTCACTTCTGCTGCTTGCAACACTTTTTATTGGTCTGCGTGGCCTGTTGATCAACAGCGACAGCCAGGCGCAGAACGAACAGATTATGGCGATGGAACAAACCATTACCAGCAGCATAGATACTGCACGCAATGCTCAGGTGCAATTCAAGATCCAGGTCCAGGAGTGGAAAAACACCCTGATTCGTGGCGCGCAGGGGCAAGAAGCATTCGATAAATACAAAAAGGCCTTTGTCGCAGAAAGTCAGAACACGCAGACACTGCTGACCCGGCTAAGTGAGCTTCTGCCGAAAATTGGCATGGATAATCAACAAGTGCTGGCAACGCGCGACATCCACGCCAGCCTCGAACAGAAATACCTGGCGGCACTGGCTACCTACCAGGTGGGAGATCCCACCAGCGCCCAGCGCGTGGACAAGCAGGTTACAGGGATTGACCGCGAGCCGACAAAAATGATCGACAACGTCGTGGCCCGTACATTGCAGCATGCCGAGACTATTCACCAGCAGACCATCGCCCGCAATCAGGAGCAGTATCAGAAGACAAAATGGATGCTGGTGCTGGCAATGGCCCTCACGCTGGCGGCCGGGATGCTAGTTACCTGGTGGCTGATTCGCAGCATTACTCTTCCGCTGGCACAAGCCGTCACGATAGCGCGTACCGTAGCCGCCGGTGATTTGCAGTCCCGCTTTACCGTGGCCGGTCGAGATGAAACGGCTGAGCTCATGCGCGCTCTGCAGGAGATGAATGAAAACCTCACGCGTATTGTCTCTGGAGTACGTAAGGGTACCGAAACCATCGCCACCGCATCAGCGCAGATTGCCAGCGGTAGTCATGAGCTTTCTTCCCGCAACGAAGCGCAGGCCAGTGCACTGGAACAGACCGCAGCATCCATGGAGGAGCTGACATCGGTCGTGAAAAGCAACGCAGAACATTCACGCACTGCCAGCGATCTTGCCCGTAATGCCCGTCAGGTAGCCCGCCAGGGCGAAGAGGCCGTTGAACGTGCGATGCACACCATGAGTGAAATTCATAATTTCTCCAGCGAGATCAACTCCATCATCAGCATGATCGACAGTATCGCCTTCCAGACCAATATCCTGGCACTTAACGCTGCTGTTGAAGCGGCGCGCGCGGGAACTGAAGGCCGCGGTTTTGCCGTCGTTGCAGCAGAAGTGCGCGCCCTGGCGCAACGTTCAGCCGCCGCCGCCAAAGATATCCGCGTTCTGATCGACCGCTCCGTTAACCGCATTGACGAGGGGAATGGCCAGGTGCAGCAAGCCGGCGCAGCGATGGCGGATATTCTGCACAGCGTCAGTAAGGTGAGTGAACTGATTGAGGCAATTTCTCATGCCAGCCACGAACAAAGTACCGGGATCGATCAGGTCAACGTGGCCGTCACGCATATGGATACGGCAACACAGCAAAATGCGACCTTGTCGCAAGAATCTTCCGCCGCGGCGCAGGCAATGCATCGCCAGGCGGAACAGCTTCTGGAATCGGTGCAGATATTCAAGCTGCGTCGGGAAGCCATTTAGCCCACAAAAAACAACGCCACCTTTCGGTGGCGTTGTTTTTTTTCAGTACTGGTCTCTGTCTAACCAGTTACCGCTTACAATCCGCGTTAACCCTTCAACCGGACGCTGGTAGACATACATCCACGCGCTTCCGTACGGTGTCTGGATCAACTGGCGCGCGTATTCACCGCCCCTGGTGCGCAAGGCATCAAGTTCGGCAAGTGTCGCGTTATCAATACGATAGACTTCACCCTGTACTGTTCCTTCGCCGGGAACCGCGCCTGGATAGTGGCCCAGGCTGTACAACTGGTAGTTCTCGATATTGTAATTCCCCAGCAGCAGGGCATTGGTCATCCAGTGACTGTTGCCTTGCTTGGTTCGTAAACTGCCGTAGACAAATATTCGCATTGCTAAAACTCAAACTGATAGAGCAGATCAAGTGCCTGGTCTACGCCGGACACTGCTTCCAGATATAGCTTAGGCATCAGGCGATAGCGTAACGTGAGTGTTGCCAGTGAGTCAAAGATCCCCACACCATATTTTACCTGCAGACCCGGCAGTACATAGCCGCTGACCACCACCTGCGAGGAGTCACCCACGCCCTGGGTGTCCAGCGCCAGATTGCTTACGCCGAACGTCTCGCCGATTTTACCCACAACCTGCCCACTTTGTGCAACCCCCAGACCCACTAACATCGAGGTCATCGCCGCACTGTCGCTCTGACCGCTGTCCAGGCCTTGTCCACGCAGCAGGTAAGAGAGGGCCTCCTGTTGCGGCATCGCCGGGTCAGAGAAGATCTCCGCCTTCGGTTCGTCGGCGGAACCGGTGACGCGTACACCAGCAATAACGTTGTTTTCCGTTGCTTCCGGGTTACGAATCGCTTCGATGTTCAACAGGGGCTGATCCGGTGGACCAGAGAACAGCAGCTCGCCTTTGCGGACAATCAGATCCTGACCATAGGCGTGGAAGCGCCCTTCAGGAATATTAATCTGCCCGTTCAGGCCAAGCCCTTGTTTATCCTGCGCCACCTTCAGATCACCCGTGAGCCTTGCCTTCAGCCCAAACGCATCCAACCGCACGTTATTCCCCACGTGCACGATAAGGTTACTATTAATCGGTATGCCAGCGCTCTTCTGTTCGACAGGTTTCAGATTTTCATTGAGCATAACTTCATCACTTGAAACACCCACCGCACTTTCAGGCACGTCGTGAACCACAATGCGTGCCCATGGCACATCGACGCGTCCGTCGAGCGTGAAGAGGCTTGGCGTGGCTTCAAAGACCACATCAGGTGAGACATCCAGGCGAACCATTGGCGGTACGGTGATACGCACTCGGCTGCCTTTTGCGGCAATACGGGCGCGCCAGTTATTGAGCTGACTCCAGTCTGCGTCGCCGCTCAGGTTGATCTGCCCTTGTTGAGTCAACACCGAGCCGCTAATCGTTGAACTCATGCCGTTGAAGTTCATCGAGATTTGGCTAGGCTGCATATCAAATGGCATGAAGTTACCGTCGATATCCACACCGCTGAGCCGCATCTGACCAAACAGCTGCGGGCTTTGCGCGTTGCCAGCCAGACGCAAATTGGCATTCAGCATGCCTGCCGCTTTTTCCCCGCGGTCGAAAATCGGGTTCACCATCGCCAGGTTGAAGTTACGGATGTTGACGTTACCGCCAAGATTACGCCGTCCTTGCGGATCGGAAATCTGCACTTGTCCATCAAACTGACCGTTGTTGGTCAGACGGATAAGCCATCCCAGCTCTGCACGGTTATTATGTAGATCCGCACTCAGGTTCAGGGTGTCGAAGGCTACCGGCAGCGGCGCATCATTCACCTGTTGCGTCACCTTCACGTTACGACCCGAAAGCGTGACGCTACCCTGTGGCAGCCCTTCTTTAGTGGTGTCCCAGGCGACATCGGCCTTCCCGCTAAAGACGCCGCTGGCCTGCGTGGTATCTGGCATAAACGGCTTCAGCATCGCCAGGTCAAAGCGATTGAGGTTGATCTGCGCGCGCCCTTCCGCGCCCGCATCAATGGTCTGAGGTATACACAGCTCAGCATTTGGGTTGGTCCAGCAGTGTGGTCCGATGCTGATCTTTTGTTCCGCGTTACGGTAGTCCAGCGCAATAGAGCGTGACAACGCCAACGGCCCGACCGGTGTGTTGAAGCGAGTGTTATCAAGCAGACCTTTCCAGCGTTCCTCTTTACGATCAAAGCTTCCTGTCAGGTGAAGCTGCCCGGAGACCGGCTCACCCTGCACACGCAGCTGGAGGTCGTGCTGCTTTTCGTTGCCTTTCGCTTCCAGCGTCACCAGATTAATGTTCACGTCCGGCTGAGCAATGCGCTCCACGCGCAGGTTCAGGTTACCGCCGATCTGATCGGTGGATTTCACATCCCCTTCAACGCGAACGCGGGCGACAGTCAGCTCCTGCCAGCGCAGGTTATTAGCGGTGATATCCGCCAGAAGTTGGGGGGCGTCTACCGTCCCGCGCACTTTCACTAACCCTTTCGCCGTGCCACCCAGGCCCGGCAGAGCATTATCCAGATTCGGTGCGTCGATAGTGGCATCCAGATTGAGATCTTTCACCCCCAGCTCGCCTTTGATATCCGCCGTGTTGCGGCCCAGCGCTACGTGCAGACCCGGGATCGTCCACTGCAGGTAGCTGTTACCTTTGACCGAGCCCTCAACGTTAACCTTGTTCTGCTTCACGTTCCCGGTGAGTTTGATTTCCGGCACGTCCATCTGCCACGTGCCGCCGTACAGGCTGCCGCGGGTTTTGATCAGACCATCCAGTTTTGACGGCCAGTCCGGCACCTCTTTGGCGGTGTTAATACCCGTCAGCTTCAGCTCGCCGCGCCAGCTGATCGCCTGCTGCCAGTCGAGCAGTGCGGTCAGCTCGGTTTTGCCTTCCAGCGCCGCGACGGTCAGTTTGTCGAGATTAACCTGCTGTTCATTGCCCTTCGCATCCAGCGTAATGTTCGCGGGCGGCACGCCCTGCCCCTTCACCGCGGTACGGAACGAGAGCGTGTAATCGGTCATCTTGCCGCTCAGCTTCAGCTTCAGATCATCGGCCTGAAACTGTTTTTCGCCGGTGAACGGCCAGTAAAGCTGTTTACTGACCATTTCAACATTGAGCGGTAAACCCGCTTCTGCCAGTTGAGTTTGCGCCCGCAGGACCATATCTACCGGGCCGGAGAGATTCACACCGACGTCCAGTTTGTCGCGTAGCGCACCGCCCACTTTGACCTTCACTTTTTCGCCTTTCAGCGGGTCAATATTCAGGGCGCTGTTGAGTGTGATGTCCACCGGCCAGTTGTCGCGCAGCAGGGCGTTGCCAGAGGCATTCACCGAGCCCTGGTTGGTGTCGATATCCAGCGCGTCGAGCTTCATATTGCCGTCAATACTGCTGACTTTAAGCAGCATGTTATAGACCGTCAGATCGGTATCGCCGGTCAGGCGCAGCTGCTCGCCTTTGAACTCTTCAATGTTGAGATTCAGCGGCAGATGAACATCGGTCATTTCCGGCAGGACAGGCTTCGAGAAGAGGTCTTTCAGCGTTTCACCCAGCGGCTTCTCTTCCGGCTGCGGGTTCTGGATCTTCGGCTCGACGATCTCTTCCTGCGCCACGTCGGCCACTTTCGGCAGCGCGATCAGTAATCCCTGCAGGGACGTCGGCGTCAGGGTGAGGTTTTTCTCCTGCCAGCGCAGGCCGGAGGTGAAATCCATCACGGATACGGTGGTGTCGTCGATTTTGATATTGACGTTATCAAGCGCCACCCGATAGAGCGCGATCGGATACGGCGTGGAGAGATTCAGCGGGCCGCTGTCTTCTTCCTCGACCGGCGCAGACTTCGGCATTTTCTTTGAATCTATCGCCACGTTAACATCTTTTAGCGACATATCGTTGACGCACAGCTTACTGTCCCGCAGACAGCCCAGCTTCACCGCAAGGTGGAACTCCCCGGCGTTTACGGCCACACCAGGTTGCTCATAGCGAATGTTCTTCAGACGCAGATCGCGCCAGCCGCCCGTCACCTGACCAATTTCAAGTCCCGGCACCCAGCGGTTAGCGGCGTTAAACAGCAGGTGCAGCCCGGTCGTCGTTCCCACCAGAAACGCCACCGTACCGAGCAGCAGTACGATAAAAATCAGCACCCCGAGGCTTATCTTCTTCCATAAACTCATAATTCAGGCCCCAGACCGATGTAAAACTGTAAACCATGCTCTTCTTTGTCGCCCACAGGTACGGCGAAATCGAGCTTGATGGGCCCGACGGGTGACTGCCAGCGCACACCCACGCCCGCGCCGGTTTTGAAATCGCTGCGGCGGATGTCGCTCACCGCTTCGCCGCTGTCGACAAACATCGCCCCCCACCATTTACCGCTGACGTTGTACTGATACTCCAGCGAGCCGGTGGCCAGTTTCGACGCACCGATCAGCTTGCCGCTGTCATCTTTTGGCGCAATGGATTTGTATTTATAACCGCGAATGCTGCGGTCGCCACCAGCGAAGAAGCGCAGATCCGGCGGGACTTTGTCGAAGTCACCGGTTTCAATCCAGCCGAGGTTGCCGCGCATCACAAAGCGGTGTTTGTCATACAACGTACGGATCCAGACGTTTTGTGCCTGAATCACCGAGAAGTCGACATCGGAACCCCACATGGTGTTGGAGTAATCAATGGAATAACGCTGGGAATCGCCCCAGTCAGGCATCAGGCCGCCGCGTGAGCGGGTACGGCTGATCATCACCCCCGGATAGAGCAACATCGTGGTGTTGGTGACGTTGGCCTGTGTAAAGTGGTCCAGACTCCAGCGCAGGTTAATGGCACGCTGCCAGCCGCTGGAGAGATCCCAGTAGCGTGACAGGGCAAGGGTGGTCGAATCTGACTTAGTATCGTTCAGGTCGGTGCGCTTAAAGCCCCCCTGAACCAGGTAATATTGCTCCAGCGGGTTTTTCAGCAAGGGCATTTTATAGCTGAAATCGAGCTGCTGTTCCGGGGCGGAGATACTCGCGCTGGTCGTCAGGCTGTGGCCGTACGAGTTCATCCACGGCTTTTTCCATGTGGCCTTCACGCGCGGACCGACATCCGTCGAATAACCCACACCGGTCTCAATGGTGTTCTCGATCCGTGGCGAGACGACGCCATGCAGTGGCAACACTTTGGTTTTGCGCGACTTATCAAATTCCGGTGCGACAACCACGGAGTTAAACCATCCGGTGGCTGAAAGGCGACGGTTCAGTTCCGCCAGATCGCTCGACTGGTAGTAATCCCCTTTTTTGAAGGGCACGAGATTTTGCAGATATTCTTCACGGATTTGCGATCCTTCAAAGGTTACATCGCCAAAACGATAGCGCTCCCCACTGTCGTAATCGATATCCCAGAAGGCCTGATGTCTGTCCAGCGCAATACCAAGCTGACTTTTGTTGAACTGGCTGTCAAAGTAGCCCTTACGAAGGGAAACGCTCGTCAGCTCTTTTTTGAAATGGTCGTAATCACCGTGATTAAGTACCGTGCCGATTTTCGGCCGCGTACTGAGCAGATCCAGATAATCCCGGTCTGTGCGCGCTCCACCGCGCAGGATGACGTTTGTGCCGCCAATCAGTACCGGCTCACCCGGCGAGACGCGGGCAATAAGCACCTGGCGCCCCTTCTTTGGCGGCGGGCGTAGGTCAAAATCAATGGTAGGTTCGTAATAACCCAGCGCTTTTAGCCCTTCGCGGATCGCGTCATCTACGCGCGCGCGAAAACGGCGGTCCGGCGTCACCTCATCACTCTGGATGGTCGACAACTGCGCACGCACGTTTTTTTCCAGCGCCCCGGACAACCCCTCAACCTGCAAACGAACGTTCGCCGCACTGGCAATCCCGCTTGTTAGTAGCAAACTGACCAAACATAACTGGCGGATTTTTATCACGTTTTCTCCTGAATATCCCTGTTTCCACCCTGGAAGCAAATGCACTGCCGCTCCGCGGCAAAATACGGCCTGTTAGCCAAAAACCCACATCGCGGGTTGAAAATGGGTGCAACACCCAAATATTTCTTATGATTAAATCTAGACTCATTTAGCGCATTTATTGTGTTCAATTAAACGCTTCGTGACAACCTTAACCGAAACATCGGCCCCCGGGAGACCCCATCGTGAGTTTATTCGACAAAACGCATCTTGTTTCACAAGCTGATGCATTACCGGGACGCAACACGCCTATGCCTGTGGCGACCTTACACGCCGTAAACAACCATTCAATGACCAACGTTCCTGATGGAATGGAAATCGCCCTGTTTGCGATGGGTTGTTTCTGGGGTGTGGAACGCCTGTTCTGGCAACTGCCCGGCGTTTACAGCACGGCAGCCGGTTATACTGGCGGTTACACGCCAAATCCAACCTACCGCGAAGTATGCTCTGGCGAAACCGGCCATGCGGAAGCCGTTCGTGTGGTGTATGACCCTGCGGTGATTAGCTACGAGCAGCTTCTGCAGGTGTTCTGGGAAAACCACGACCCGGCGCAGGGCATGCGTCAGGGTAACGACCACGGCACACAATATCGTTCGGCCATTTATCCGCTCACACCGGAGCAGGATGCCGCCGCGCGCGCCAGCCTTGAGCGCTTCCAGAAAGCCATGCGTGACGCTGGTGATACGCGCGAGGTGACGACGGAAATCACCACCGCGAAACCGTTCTACTATGCCGAAGACGATCACCAGCAGTATCTGCATAAAAACCCGTACGGCTACTGTGGCATTGGTGGCATTGGCGTCTGCCTGCCGCCGCAAGCAGAATAGCCGCTTGAATCTGGCAGAAATGGATTTCGCCGGGTTTGAAAATCATCACTTTTTCTGCCAAAACGTGACCTCTGGCAGGTTTACACTCCTTTACGCTATACTACCCGCTGAAATAATCAGCTCAACGCTACGAGCTGACGTTCTACGTGTTTTCACACAAATGGTATCAACTTCCCTTCCGAGGATCTGGCGAGAAGCCGGATAAACTATGTTAAACAGTATTTTAGTAATACTTTGTCTTATTGCCGTCAGTGCATTTTTCTCGATATCTGAGATCTCGCTGGCCGCGTCCCGTAAAATCAAACTCAAACTGCTTGCCGATGAAGGCAACATCAACGCCTCACGCATTCTGAAGATGCAGGAAAACCCCGGTACGTTCTTCACCGTGGTGCAGATTGGCCTGAACGCGGTCGCGATTCTGGGTGGTATCGTGGGCGATGCAGCATTCTCGCCGGCGTTTTATAGCCTCTTTATTCAGTACATGTCTGCCGAACTCGCCGAGCAGTTGAGCTTTATTCTCTCCTTCTCGCTGGTGACAGGCCTGTTCATCCTCTTCGCTGATCTGACCCCGAAACGCATCGGTATGATTGCGCCAGAAGCTGTGGCTTTGCGTATCATCAACCCGATGCGCTTCTGCCTGTTTGTTTTCCGCCCGCTGGTATGGTTCTTCAACGGTCTGGCGAACGTGATTTTCCGCATCTTTAAGCTGCCAATGGTGCGCAAAGATGACATCACCTCCGACGATATCTACGCCGTTGTGGAAGCGGGTGCGCTGGCCGGGGTGCTGCGTAAGCAGGAACACGAGCTGATCGAGAACGTGTTTGAACTGGAATCCCGCACCGTGCCGTCTTCCATGACGGGTCGTGAAAGCATTATCTGGTTCGATTTACATGAAGATGAGCAGAGTCTGAAGAACAAAGTGGCGGAACATCCTCACTCCAAGTTCCTCGTCTGTAATGAAGATATCGACCACATCATCGGTTATGTCGATTCCAAAGATCTGCTCAACCGCGTGCTGGCAAACCAGAGCCTGGTGCTCACCAGCGGCGTGCAAATCCGCAATACCCTGATTGTGCCAGACACCCTGACCCTTTCAGAAGCGCTGGAAAGTTTCAAAACCGCCGGGGAAGACTTCGCGGTGATCATGAACGAATACGCGCTGGTGGTAGGTATTATCACCCTGAACGACGTGATGACTACCCTGATGGGTGACCTGGTTGGCCAGGGCCTGGAAGAGCAGATTGTTCAGCGTGACGATAATTCATGGCTGATTGATGGCGGCACACCGATTGAAGACGTGATGCGCGTGCTGGATATTGACGAGTTCCCTCAGTCCGGTAACTACGAGACCATCGGCGGCTTTATGATGTTTATGCTGCGCAAAATCCCGAAACGTACCGACTCCGTGAAGTTCTCTGGCTACAAGTTTGAGGTGGTGGATATTGATAACTACCGCATCGACCAGCTGCTGGTGACGCGTATCGACAATAAACCGACCGTGCTGGTACCGAAGCTGCCGGATGTGGAAGAGAAGGTGTCAGCGTAAAATTCCTGCCCCCACAAACATCAACGGCTCCCATCGGGAGCCGTTTTTTTAACTACTGCATAGCACGCTGGTTAAGCCATCTCAGTTTGCAGACGCAAAACCTGACGGTTGACTTCGGACATCACAGACAAGTGCTGCTTATCCTTCACTTTTGGGACGAGGATCTTGCCCTTATCAAACTCAAAAGCGCCAACATCCTTGATATACAACCGTCCACGGAACAGGATCTTCACGTACTTCGCCACCTGAAGCGGGTTGTAGCGTTGGAAAATTTTCATTCTTGTATCTCCTGCGAATCATACGCTCTTGCGGCGCCACAATCGGCCCGACTGTCCTGAGCGCAAATTTTAATGCCCATTGACTATAGACCAGAACAACCTTGATACCCAGTATGCATAAGTTTATTTACCGTTTGATTACAATTATTCAGAATAATCTTTGCAAACCGTGACTCAGGGCAGTATAAGCCGTCGTTTTTTCATGGATATGTGCGTTCACCCGCAAACTGGCATCGGGATTGCGGGAAAACCACATTGATCGCACTTATGATTAAAAGCGTAAGACCAAGTGGTCGGATCACCTGCAAACAATAAGGAAACGCCATGACCCTACGTAATATCCTTGCAGCAGCCTGCCTGCTGCTGCCCCTGTGGGCTTGCGCTCACAACATTGAAAAAGGACAACGTGTACCGCCAGTCGGTATTGCTGACCGGGGAGAATTGATTCTCGACAATGATAAGTTTAGCTACAAACCCTGGAATAGCGCGCAGCTCGCAGGCAAAGTGAGAGTTGTACAACATATTGCCGGTCGTACATCCGCAAAAGAGAAAAATGCCAACCTGGTGGAAGCGATCAAGGCGGCAAAATTCCCCCATGACCGCTATCAGACCACCACGATTGTGAATACCGATGACGCCATTCCTGGCTCCGGTATGTTTGTGCGTTCAAGCCTTGAGAGCAATAAAAAGCTCTACCCGTGGTCGCAGTTTATCGTCGACAGTAACGGCGTGACGCGTCAGGCCTGGCAGCTGGAAGAAGAGAGCTCCGCCATTATCGTGCTGGATAAAGACGGCCGGGTACAGTGGGTGAAAGACGGGGCGTTAACCCAGGAAGAGGTGCAGCAGGTGGTTGCCCTGCTGCACAAGCTACTGGCTCAATAAATCGTGACGCGGAAGCCGGGGTTGAGGAAGGATTCGCGCGGGGTGTAGTCCAGCGTCTTTCCCTGCCAGTCATGGACATGCGCCCCGGCTGCCGCAGCAACGGCATGTCCGGCGGCAGTATCCCAAACGTTGGTTGGCCCAAAGCGAGGGTACAGTTGCGCATGACCTTCCGCCACCAGGCAGAATTTCAGCGATGAGCCAATTGAGGTGGTCTGGTGTTCACCCAACTGTTGCAGATACTCCTGCAATTCGCTGTCGCTGTGAGAGCGACTAATCACCACCAGCGGCGGGCGCGCATCGCGAACCTGAATCTGCTTACGCACACCGCACTCCTCCTTCCAGGCCTTCCCTTCTGCGGCGCTGTACATCACTTTCATTACCGGCGCATAGACCACACCCAGCACCGCTTTGCCCTTCTCAATCAGGGCGATATTGACGGTGAATTCACCGTTACGCTTGATGAACTCTTTAGTTCCGTCCAGCGGATCGACAAGCCAGTAACGTTGCCAGTGTTGACGTTCATCCCAGCTCTGTGGTGCCTCTTCTGACAATACAGGGATCTCCGGCGTTAAGGCCTGCAACCCTTGCAGGATCACCTTATGCGCCGCGATATCTGCTGCCGTGACCGGAGAGTCGTCTGCTTTACTGACGACCTCCATGGGTTTTACACCGTCATACACCTGCATGATGGCGTCCCCCGCATCCCGTGCGAGCTGACAAATTTTATCTAACATTCTCCACCTCTTTGTTAACGCAGTGAGGTTAACTCTTTGTTTTAGTTATATCGTAATGTGAACAATTCCGCTATCTGTGAAGTAATTCCGGTTTCAGCACACATTTTTCTGTCAGGATTCACATTTCTGTAAGCAACAAGCTATAGATACATACTCTTTTGTGGCCTGGATCGAAAAAAGGACTCCTCTGATGATTAAGTTTAGCGCAACGCTCCTGGCGACGCTGATTGCAGCAAGCGTGCAGGCAGCGACAGTCGATCTGCGTATTCTGGAAACGACAGATCTGCACAGCAACATGATGGACTTCGATTACTACAAAGATACCCCTACGGAAAAATTCGGACTGGTACGCACGGCCAGTTTGATTAACGCCGCCCGCGAAGAAGTAAAAAACAGCGTACTGGTCGACAATGGCGATCTCATTCAGGGGAGTCCGCTTGGCGATTACATGGCAGCAAAGGGACTGAAAAAAGGCGAGATCCATCCTGTTTATAAAGCGATGAACACGCTGGACTATACCGTCGGCAACCTGGGAAACCACGAATTTAACTACGGGTTGAAATACCTGCATGATGCACTGGCAGGGGCCAAATTCCCGTATGTTAATGCCAATATCATCGACGTTAAGACCCAAAAGCCACTGTTTACCCCTTACCTGATTAAGGAGACCGAGGTTGTCGACAAGGACGGTAAAAAACAGACGCTGAAAATCGGCTATATCGGCTTTGTACCGCCGCAAATCATGACGTGGGATAAGGCAAACCTCAGCGGTAAAGTGACCGTTAATGACATCACCGAGACCGCGCGCCACTACGTGCCGGAGATGCGCGAGAAAGGGGCCGATTTAGTGGTCGTTGTTGCTCACTCAGGTCTTTCAGCCGATCCATACCAGGCGATGGCGGAGAACTCGGTTTACTACCTGAGTGAAGTGCCGGGTGTCGACGCGATCCTCTTCGGCCACGCTCACGCGGTCTTCCCCGGTAAAGACTTTGCCAGCATCAAAGGGGCTGACATCGAAAAAGGGACGCTCAACGGCGTACCGTCGGTTATGCCCGGGATGTGGGGTGACCACCTCGGCGTCGTCGATCTGGTGCTGAATAATGACAGCGGCAGCTGGAAGGTTACCCAGTCGAAAGCCGAAGCGCGCCCCATTTATGATGCTGCCGCCAAAAAATCGCTGGCCGCTGAAGATAAAAAACTGGTCAACGTGCTGAAGCACGATCACGACGCCACGCGCGAATTCGTCAGTAAGCCGATCGGTAAATCCGCTGACAATATGTACAGCTTCCTGGCGCTGGTGCAGGACGACCCGACCGTCCAGGTCGTCAACATGGCGCAGAAAGCCTACGCCGAGCACTTCGTTCAGGGCGATCCGGATCTGGCAAAACTGCCGGTGCTGTCTGCCGCCGCACCGTTTAAAGTGGGCGGGCGTAAGAACGACCCAGCCAGCTATGTTGAAGTCGAAAAAGGCAAGCTGACCTTCCGTAACGCCGCCGACCTCTATCTCTACCCGAACACCCTGGTGGTGGTTAAAGCGACGGGCAAAGAGGTGAAAGAGTGGCTGGAGTGTTCCGCCGGGCAGTTCAACCAGATTGATCCACACAGCAGTAAACCGCAATCGTTGATTAACTGGGACGGATTCCGCACCTATAACTTCGACGTGATCGACGGCGTAAATTATCAGATTGATGTCACCCAACCTGCAAAATATGACGGCGAATGTCAGGCCATTAACCCGCAGGCGGAGCGCATCAAAAACCTGACCTTCAATGGCAAAGCCATTGATCCGAATGCCACGTTCCTGGTCGTAACCAATAACTATCGCGCCTATGGCGGTAAGTTTGCCGGAACAGGCGACAGCCACATCGCCTTTGCCTCACCGGATGAAAACCGCTCAGTACTGGCCGCATGGATCAGTGCAGAATCGAAAAAAGCAGGCGAAATTCACCCGGCGGTGGATAACAACTGGCGCCTGGCCCCGATTCACAGCGATACGAAGCTGGACATCCGCTTTGAAACATCACCGTCCGATAAGGCGGCAACGTTCATTAAGGATAAGGCGCAGTACCCGATGAAGAAGGTAGCGACGGACGATATCGGGTTCGCGATTTATCAGGTGGATTTGAGCAGGTAAAAACAAACCGGCAAAGCACGTTGCCGTTATTAGTGTTTGTTCCCTCTCCCGGCCGGGAGAGGGTGAGGGCATCAGGCCGCCCGATCGTCCCGATTCGCCATCACCTTCGGCGTATTCACCTCAATCCAGTCCGCCAGCGCGGCGACTTTCTCACTTACCTCAATACCTAACGACGTCAGACTATACTCTACGTGCGGCGGCACAACAGGATACGAAACGCGATCAACGAACCCGTCCTGCTCCAGCGCCTGAAGCGACTGAGCCAGCATCTTCTCGCTCACGCCGCCCATCTTGCGGCGCAGATCGCTAAAGCGATGCGTGCCATCACGTAACGCCACCAGGATCAGCACGCCCCAACGGCTTGTAACATGCTTTAACACCTCGCGCGATGGGCACTGTTCGGCAAACAGGTTTCCGTCTCGTAACAGTTCACTGAGTGTTGACGTCATTTTCATACTTACCTTTTTGTACGTACTTACTAAAAGTTAGTGTCAGTGATAGTGTGCCACAACACAAGACAAACACGAAGGAGTTCTCTCATGATCGCAATTACCGGTGCTACCGGCCAGCTTGGCCATCTTGTTATCGAACAACTTTTAAAATCCGTTCCGGCCAACCAGATTGTGGCCATTGTGCGTAATCCGGCAAAAGCCGGGGCACTCAGCCAGCAAGGTATTGTCGTGCGTCAGGCGGATTATACTGACCAGGCAGCGTTTACCACGGCGCTGAACGGCGTGGATAAACTCCTGCTGATCTCCTCCAGCGAAGTCGGCCAGCGCGCCACTCAGCACCAGAATGTGATTAACGCCGCTAAAGCGGCGGGCGTGAAATTCATCGCCTACACCAGCCTGCTGCATGCAGATAAATCACCGCTCGGCCTGCACGTTGAACACGTTGCCACTGAAAAAGCGCTGGCGGCCTCCGGCATTCCTTATGCCCTGCTGCGCAACGGCTGGTATACCGAAAACTATCTGGCGAGTGCACCACCAGCCCTGGAGCACGGCGTGTTTATAGGGGCTGCGGGTGACGGCAAAATTGCCTCAGCCACACGTGCGGATTACGCTGCTGCGGCAGCAAAAGTCATCGCTGAAGAAGGTCATGCAGGCAAAGTTTACGAACTGGCGGGTGACAATAGCTGGACACTGAGCGATCTGGCTGCAGAACTCAGCAAGCAAAGCGGCAAAAACGTGGCGTATCAGAACCTGAGTGAAGCGGACTTTGCCGCCGCATTGAAGGGGGTTGGTCTTCCGGCCGGGCTGGCGGATATGCTGGCGGACTCTGACGTGGGCGCATCCAAAGGCGGCCTGTTCGATGACAGCCATACCCTGAGCAAACTGATCGGTCACCCAACCACTTCGCTGGCAGACAGCGTCAACGCAATTCTGTAATTGTTACGAACTGGTTATTTTTTGTGGCATCCCCTCGGGTCATCTTTGATAATGGAGAGATGACCCATGAGGAGGTTCAACGTGCAAGGCGTACCGGAACAGTTTATTGATGAGAGAGACAGTGCGCGCTTTCGCCATCTGGCGGAACTGCCGGGCCTTGAACTTTATCACGCGCATATTTCTGAATACGCCTTTGAGCCTCACACCCACGAAGCCTTTGGCATCGGCACCATCGAGACCGGTGCGGAACGCTTTCGCTATCGCGGTACCCAACACCTCGCGTCTGAAAAATCCGTCGTCACCATGAATCCGGACGAGATCCACACCGGCGAGTCCGCCACCGAAGATGGCTGGCGTTACCGGATGGTCTATATCGACCCCGATCTGCTGGAAGAGGTGACCGGCCTTCGTCACTGGTGGTTTAGCGATGTCACCCGGTATGACCCGCTACGCTCACAGCAAATCGGCAGGCTCATCTATGGTCTGTGGCATACGGACGACCCGCTGGCTCAAAAAGGGCTTTTGTTGGATCTCATTGACACTTTCCAGCCGCTCGCCCATCACGCGCCGCTGATCCGCGAAGGCGCACACCGCTTCGAACGGGTACGCGAATATCTGCACGATAACTATATGCAGGCCCTGACGCTGGATGAACTGGCCAACGTTGTCTCGCTGAGCCCGTACCATTTTCTGCGCCAGTTCAAAGCCCATTTTCACGTTACCCCGCATCAGATGTTGATGGCCATCCGCCTGTGGCGGGCCAAAGCGTTCCTCACGCACGGTATGCCTGCAGCCGAAGTCGCCGCCGCAACCGGGCTGACCGATCAGTCACATTTAACCCGCGCGTTTACCCGCCGCTACGGCATTACCCCCGTGCGCTACCAGAAGCAGGTCACCCGACGTTAAAGCGCAATCTCATACAATACGCGCCACTTTGCCCCTCCTACACTGAGTACAGAGAAAATACCTGTGGATGGAAAAATGATTAGTGGTGTGTTGTATGCCCTGCTGGCAGGGATGATGTGGGGGTTAATCTTTGTCGGCCCGCTGATCGTGCCCGAGTATCCGGCAATACTGCAGTCGACCGGACGTTACCTGGCGCTGGGGCTGATTGCCCTGCCTCTGGCGTGGCTGGGACGCGCGCGATTGCGTCAGCTCAGCCGTCAGGACTGGGGTACCGCGCTGGCGCTGACCATGATGGGCAATCTTATCTATTACGTTTGCCTCGCGAGCGCCATTCAGCGTACCGGGGCGCCAGTGTCTACCATGATTATCGGCACGCTGCCGGTCGTTATCCCCGTCTTTGCTAACCTGCTCTATAGCCAGCGCGATGGCAAACTGGCGTGGTCAAAAATGGTGCCAGCGCTGGGATGCACCGCCGTGGGGCTGGTATGCGTCAATATTGCCGAGCTGCGTCATGGGCAGGTGAATGTTGACCTGTGGCGGTACGGTTCTGGCATTATGCTGGCGTTCATTTCCGTGGCGTGCTGGGCATGGTATGCCCTGCGAAATGCACGCTGGCTGCGGGAGAACCCGGACAAGCATCCGATGATGTGGGCAACGGCGCAGGCGCTAGTGACGCTGCCCGTCTCACTGGTGGGATATGCCGGGGCGTGCATCTGGTTAGGCCATCAACAGCCAGACTTCACCCAGCCCTTCGGGCCAAGACCGTGGGTGTTTATTGGCCTGATGGTTGCGATTGCGGTGCTGTGCTCATGGGTGGGCGCGCTGTGCTGGAATATTGCCAGCCAGAAGCTGCCGACGGTGATCTTAGGGCCGCTGATTGTTTTCGAAACCCTGGCCGGGCTGCTTTACACCTTCCTGATGCGCCAGAGCGTGCCGCCGTTATTCACGGCCTGCGGGATCGCGCTGCTGGTCATCGGGGTGGTGATGGCAGTAAGAGCGAAGCCGGAAAAACCGATGGTTGTTCCGGCGTCGGAGAGTTAGAACGTTTCCCAGTTGGCCTCAGACGCAGCCGCTACGGGCTGCGCCTTTGGTGCATAGGTTTTCACCGGAGTCGCTTTGACCGTCTGGTTGCGGATAATTTTAAATACCGCCACCGCTTCGTTCAGGCGAGCTGCCTGATCTTCCAGCGCTGCTGCCGCTGCCGCAGACTCCTCCACCAACGAGGCGTTCTGCTGAGTGACGCGATCCATCTCTGCCACGGCCTGGCCAACCTGATCAATACCACGGCTCTGTTCGTCAGACGCAGAGGCAATTTCGCCCATGATGTCGGTGACGCGAGTGACTGCATTGACGATCTCTGCCATCGTCTCCCCGGCTTCGTTAACCAGCTGGGAGCCCGCGTTCACGCGTTCGCCAGAATCATCGATCAGCGCTTTGATCTCTTTCGCGGCCTGGGCGCTGCGCTGTGCCAGGGTACGCACTTCACCGGCTACCACCGCAAAACCACGTCCCTGCTCGCCTGCACGGGCAGCTTCCACCGCCGCGTTCAGCGCCAGAATATTCGTCTGGAAGGCAATTCCGTCGATCACGTTAGTAATTTGCGCAATTTTGCTGGAACTGGTAGCAATTTCATCCATGGTGCGTACCACTCCTTCCACCACATGACCGCCCTTCTTCGCGGTTGAAGAAGCATCCAGTGCCAGACGAGAAGCCTGACGCGCGTTATCGGCGTTCTGTTTCACGGTTGCCGTCAGCTGTTCCATGCTGGCTGCCGTTTCTTCCAGAGAAGCGGCCTGCTGCTCGGTACGGGAAGAGAGATCGTTACTGCCCGCAGAGATTTCACCCGCCCCGGTGTAAATAGTATCAGCGCCTTGACGCACGACACCCACGGTATTCGCCAGTGAGGCTTGCATCTCCTGGACGTTGTGCGCAAGGATCGCCATCTCGTTCTTCCCGTCAGCCTGAACCGGCTGGGTTAAATCGCCTGCCGCAATGGCGCGGATATGGCTGATAATCTCTTCCAGCGGCAGCAACAGCACGCGGCGCATGGCGATCCAGCTGGAGATAATGACCACAATGACCAGCAGCATGACAGCAGAAAGGATCCACAGGATGCGTTTGTAGTCGCTTTCATTATCCCTGATGCCTTTATCACTGAGCGCGGCCTGCGCTTCACGCCATTCACGATAAACCGTCTGCATCGCGTTTTGTTTTTGCTCGGCATTCTGCTTGAACATATCTTCCAGATTACCCTGGCTCAGCAACACGTTCATTTGTGCCAGCGTCGCAGAATAATTGCGGTACTGCCCCTCCAGGCGATTCGTCAGGTTCTCATCCAGACCAGGAGTATTCGGCAAGGCATTGTATTTATCATAATGAACCTGTGCTTCAGTCAGCAGATTTTTAGCCGTCGTCACCAGCTCATTCAGCTGACCACCGTTAATTTGAGAGGCCATGCTGCTTTGCAGGCGCAACATCCCACGGTTCAGGGTGACGCGGGCCTGGTTCAGACTGATCCACGCATCGGTGAATTCCGCCACATTCTTGCTGGAAAGCTGCGACACGGTGAAGTTGTCTTTATCGTTGTTCAGCGCGTTGATAAAGATACCAGCGGAGATCAGTTGCATAATGCCGAGTACAAGCAGCACCGAAATCAGAAGGGTAATAACTTTTATACGTTTAAACATGCGTTGCCTTTTATATGCAGGTTTGTTTGACGTGGATATATCGGCAGGCGCGGCGGGTTGTTTACTGTTTCTACGCCTTTAAAAACTTTCTAAACCACTTTCTTAAGTCCATTCAGGGAGTTAATAAGAGCGATTTTTTGTGATCCGAATCTCATTTTCCCCCTTCCCTCTAAAGGGTTATAGCGCTTGCTTAAAGATGCATTTAATATGCATCTTATATTATTGATAACGAGGTAACTGCTATGGCCTATCGCGACCAACCCCTCGGCGAGCTGGCGCTCTCCATCCCTCGCGCTTCTGCGCTGTTTCGTAAATACGACATGGATTACTGCTGTGGCGGTAAGCAAACCCTGGCGCGTGCAGCCTCGCGCAAAGAGCTGGATGTTGAGGTGATTGAAGCAGAGCTGGCGCTGCTGGCCGAGCAGCCCGTCGACAAGGACTGGCGAACTGCCCCGCTCGCTGAAATCATCGACCATATCATCGTGCGATACCATGACCGTCACCGTGAACAGCTGCCGGAACTGATCCTGCAGGCAACCAAAGTCGAGCGCGTACATGCCGACAAACCTTCCGTACCGCGCGGCCTGGCAAAATACCTGACTATGCTGCACGAAGAACTTTCCAGCCACATGATGAAAGAAGAGCAGATCCTCTTCCCGATGATCAAACAGGGAATGGGCAGTCAGGCAATGGGGCCTATCAGCGTGATGGAAAGCGAACACGATGAAGCAGGTGAACTGCTGGAAGTGATCAAACACACTACCGGCAACGTTACACCGCCGCCAGAAGCCTGTACCACCTGGAAAGCGATGTACAACGGCATTAACGAAACGATCGACGACCTGATGGAACACATCAGTCTTGAGAATAACGTTCTGTTCCCACGTGCATTATCCGGGGAATAAAAAAGCCCGGTGGCGCTAGCGCTTACCGGGCCTACAACGTCCTGGAACGTAGGTCGGGTAAGCGCTAGCGCCACCCGGCAACATGCTTAACGCACGCCCGCCATACGTTTCTTACCGATAAACACCCAACCCAGCCCCAGCGCAATAAACCACAGCGGCGTGACGATCAGTGCCTGACGGGTATCGTCTTCCAGCGTCAGCAGAACCAGCACGAAGACGAAGAACGCCATGCACACCCAGCACATCAACTTGCCAAGTGGCATCTTGTAGATCGATTTTTCATGCAGGTGTGGACGCTGCTTACGGTACACCAGGTATGAACAGAGGATGATGGTCCAGACGAACATAAACAGGATCGCAGAGACCGTGGTAATCATGGTGAACGCGCCAATCACGCTTGGGTTCACGTAGAGCATCACCACACCACCCAGCAGGCACATGCAGGAGAAGGTCAGCCCTTTTGCCGGTACCGCACGCTTAGACAACTTGGCAAACGCGCTCGGCGCCACGCCCTCCTGCGCCAGACCAAACAGCATACGGCTGGTGGAGAATACGCCGCTGTTGGCAGAAGAGGCCGCAGAGGTCAGCACCACGAAGTTAATCAGGCTCGCTGCCGCTGGCAGACCCACCAGGACGAACAGCTCAACGAACGGGCTCTTGGTTGGCACGACAGAGCTCCACGGCGTCACGGACATAATGATGACCAGCGCGAAGACGTAGAACATGATGATACGAACCGGAATGGAGTTAATGGCGCGCGGAAGAGACTTCTCAGGATCTTTGGTCTCTGCAGCCGTGGTCCCCACCAGTTCAATGCCCACGAAAGCAAATACCGCAATCTGGAAGCCCGCAAAGAAGCCGCTAATGCCTTTCGGGAACCAACCACCATCATTCCACAGATGAGTAAACGAGGCCTGAACGCCCGTTGGCGACTGGAAGTGCGTGAGAACCATCACCAGCCCCACCACGATGAGCCCTACGATGGCCACGATTTTGATCATCGCGAACCAGAATTCCATCTCACCGAACATTTTAACGGTGGCGAGGTTAAGGCTCAGCAGCAGAACAATGACCGCCAGCGAAGCCACCCAGTCAGAAAGGCCGGGGAACCAGAACTGCGCGTAAGCCGTAATCGCTACAACATCCGCCATACCGGTGACGACCCAGCAGAACCAGTAGGTCCAGCCAGTGAAATAGCCCGCCCATGGCCCGAGGAGGTCAGAAGCAAAGTCGCTGAAGGATTTGTATTCGAGATTCGAGAGCAGCAATTCACCCATTGCACGCATCACGAAGAAAAGCATAAAACCGATAATCATATAAACGAATATGATCGACGGCCCGGCAAGACTGATAGTTTTGCCTGACCCCATAAACAGCCCGGTACCAATGGCTCCTCCAATGGCAATGAGCTGAATATGACGGTTTGTGAGATTGCGCCGTAGCGACTGTTCAGACGGCGCCTCTTCGTCGGCGACGACTTTGACCTGATCTACCATGTGATATTTTCCTGTTTATGCCTGTCTGTGTTGTTAAGGCTCTTCTGGCCTTTAAATACGTCAAAAAATGACGATCCCTTTGTAAGGGCTTATCGATATTAGGTAAGAATCGGCGGGATGAATACTATGATTTAGATATTATGTTAATAATATGTTGAAAGTGAGTGTCATATCACTCATACAGCGCGAAACAGCTCACAAAAATACACGCAACAGTTTCGTTTGCAAGATAAAATATTGATTACATCGTAACTATAGGTTTTAACACTATTTTCCCCTCCCCAACTGGGGAGAGGAAATAAGAAAAGTCGATTACAGAATTTCCAGCAGCTCGACTTCAAAGACCAGCGTGCTGAATGGCGGGATGGATGCACCAGCACCACGCTCGCCGTAAGCCAGGTTGTGCGGAATAGTCAGTTCCCATTTGGATCCGACTGGCATCAGGGTCAACGCTTCGATCCAGCCCGCGATAACACCATTCACCGGGAATTCAGCCGGTTCGCCACGCGCAACAGAACTGTCGAACACAGTACCGTCGATCAGTTTACCGGTGTAATGCACACGAACGTGGTCAGTGCGAGCCGGGATTGCGCCATCGCCCTGGTTGATCACGCGGAACTGCAGGCCTGACTCCGTGCTGTTCACACCTTCACGCTCGCGGTTCTCTTCCAGGAATTTAACACCTTCTGCTGCCATCTCTTCGAAACGTGCGCGACGTACAGCGTCAGCACGTTCGTGGATTTCACGCAGCGCACGGTGCACAACATCAACCGGAACGGCAGGCTGTTTGCCTTCCAGCGCATCAGCGATACCCGCCACCAGCGCTTCAGGTAACAGACCTTCCAGGCCGGATTCGCTCAGCTGCTGTCCTACCTGCAAGCCGATACCGTAACTTGCCTGCGCTTCGATAGTGTCAAAAGTCGGGGTGGTCATGGGATTTCCTTCCATCACATTTAAAGTAGCGGGCAGCATATCAGCCATGCCCTTATGGGTAAAACTTTGTCTGAAGTTAAGGTGACAAACCGCGACGAAACAGAAACAATAGAGATAACCAGGATTAATCCCGAACTGATGTCACGGATGTCGGGTTTGCTACGTCGTTCAGGCAGTTAGCAAACTATACTTCGGAGCACAGGATAAAAAATACGCGGAGCAGGAGGAGAGCCATGCCCGGGCGATTTGAACTGAAACCTACCCTGGCGAAAATCTGGCAGGCGCCGGACAATTTTCGCATCATGGACCCGCTGCCTCCTCTGCATCGCAGAGGGATCATCATCGGCGCGCTGATGGTGATCGTGGGCTTCCTGCTTCCTTCCGGCGGCGATGATGTCAATACCGCGCCCGTCACCCGCAATGCACAGCTGGACATTCAGTCGCAGACGCGGCCTCAGCCTGATGCACAACCCATGCAGACGCAGCTGGTCACGCCGTCTAACGATCCGGGTCAGGTCGCGCCAGTTGAGCCAGAACCGGTCCAGGATGAACAGCCGCAGGAACAGGCCGCTGCTGAGCCACAGACGCAGCAGCCCACCGGTATCCAGCAGCAGTGGCGCTCTTATCGCGTAGAACCAGGCAAAACCCTGGCGCAGCTGTTCCGCGACCATAACCTGCCGCCAACGGATGTGTATGCCATGGCGCAGGTGGAGGGTTCAGGTAAGCCGCTCAGCAACCTGCAAAATGGTCAGATGGTGCAGATTCGTCAGAATGCCAGCGGTGTGGTCACCGGGCTAACGATTGATACGGGAAATGGTCAGCAGGTGCTGTTTACCCGTCAGCCAGATGGCAGTTTTATCAGGGCACGTTAAGAACCCGGTTCTTTAAAAAGCAAAACGCCGGCACAAGGCCGGCGTCTCGACGTGAGCAGAGTAAAAAATTACTCAGCTACAACGTTAACAACCAGTTTAGCGAACACTTCGCTGTGAACCTGGAAGTCAACTTCGTGCTCACCAGTGGTACGCAGAACGCCGTTCGGCAGACGAACTTCGCTCTTAGCCACTTTAACGCCTGCTGCAGAAACTGCATCAGCGATATCGCGGGTACCGATGGAACCGAACAGTTTACCTTCGTCGCCAGATTTGGAAGCGATGGTAACGGTGCCCAGTGCGTTGATTGACTCAGCGCGAGCGTTAGCAGCCGCCAGAACGTCAGCCAGTTTGGCTTCCAGTTCAGCGCGACGTGCTTCGAAAAACTCTACGTTTTTCTTGGTAGCTGGAACAGCTTTACCCTGTGGAACCAGGAAGTTACGAGCGTAGCCCGCTTTAACGTTTACCTGATCACCCAGGCTGCCCAGGTTTGCTACTTTATCAAGCAGAATAACTTGCATTACCTTATCCTCTTAAAGTCGTATTAATGGACCGTGCCCGATTACTGATGACGATCAGTGTACGGCAGCAGGGACAGGTAGCGAGCGCGTTTGATAGCGCGAGCCAGCTGACGCTGGTATTTTGCACGAGTACCGGTGATACGGCTTGGGACAATCTTACCGCTTTCGGTGATGTAGTTTTTCAGCGTTGCGATATCTTTATAGTCGATCTCTTGAACGCCTTCCGCGGTGAAACGGCAGAACTTGCGACGACGGAAATAACGTGCCATATGGCTAGTCTCCAGAATCTATCAAATCAATCTGCTCGGCATGCAGAACCATTTTGCTCAGACCGTTCTTTGCCTTGTGGCAAGAGATGAACCCCTGAACGATTACTGCACTACCGACCGTTAAACTGTGAGTAATGGCCTGGTTTTCGTGTCCGCTAATAATAACGGGCATTTGGCACCATGCCTGCCGGTGAAACCCGGCTTCCTCTTGCACAGAACGATGCTCAAGCACGAACTGGCAATGCGGAATTCCTGATGGACTGACCTTTCGAAGGGGAGCCCTGCATACGATGCCGGACAACGCCAGACGGTTGGTCATCAGAAATTACTCTTCAGAATCCCCAGCATCAGAATCATCTGCGGTTTCGTTTGCGAAATCATCGCGACGCTCGCGGCGCTCGTCTTTCGCTTTAACCATCGGAGATGCTTCGGTAACTGCGTGTTTAGTACGCATAACCATGCTGCGGATAACGGCATCGTTGAAGCGGAAGTTAGTTTCCAGCTCATCGATCACTTCCTGCGGCGCTTCAACGTTCAGCAGAACGTAGTGAGCTTTGTGCAGTTTGTTGATCGGGTAAGCCAGCTGACGGCGGCCCCAGTCTTCCAGACGGTGGATCGTGCCCGCTGCTGCAGTGATTGCACCAGTGTAGCGCTCGATCATACCCGGAACCTGTTCGCTCTGGTCAGGATGGACCATAAAAACGATTTCGTAATGACGCATCGAATTGCTCCTTACGGATTATTCAGCCTCCTGTCTGGGTCAGCCGAGGCCCGGGGAGGCAAGGAACGTGTTAAAGGTCGGCTGAAAAATTGACGCGTCATAATACTTGTACACCCCTGGAAACTCAAGCTGATTGCACAAATAATTCGCACAAAGCGCAAAGCTGGTCTAAGTGGATGATTTAAAATTATTCACATCCGAAAGCGTTGTTTTTTTGAACAACAGCATCAGAAATGGTCACGCTTTCCCGCCGAATGAGTGATTACACTTTAATCAGAGGTCATCTGAATTAAAGAAGGAGTATCACACCACTCTCTCACAGCACGCAGTCGTGGAGCGCATATCATGAAAAAAATCGTATTAGCCATAATGGCTGCGCTTTTGCTCAGTGCAAACGCGATGGCAGCCATCAAAATAGACAGCCGACAGGCCAGAAACATGGATGATGTGCAAAGCTTGGGCGTAATCTACATCAATCATAATTTCGCCACTGAAAGTGAAGCAGATCAGGCTCTTAACAAAGAAACCGATGCTCAGGGTGCTACATACTATCACGTCATTCTGATGCGTGAACCCGGTAGCAACGGCAACATGCACGCCAGTGCAGATATATACAGATAACGTTTTAACGCTAGCACCAGGAAGCCCAACAACGAGAACATAGCCATAGTTTAACTTGCCCCCAGCCCGGGGGCTTTTTTTTATGAATGGCTCTGAAATACCACCGGTTACAACTGTTTTTTGGTATTCCAGAGCACTTATTCACTTTTGCCCGTAATATGCGTTTGGGCCGTGCTTACGCTTGAAGTGCTTGTCCATCAGGTAATCATCAATGCCCTGAAGCTGTGGGTTAATGTCGCGGGCAATCCACGCCATTCGTGCCACCTCCTCCATGACCACCGCATTATGGACAGCGTCGTGGGCATCTTTACCCCACGAGAACGGACCGTGCTGGTACACCACAATGCCCGGTGTATGCAGCGGCTCACTGTCTCCCAAGGTCTCAATAATCACCTTACCGGTGTTGAGTTCGTACTCACCTTCCACTTCATCCTGCGTAAGTGCCCGTGTACAGGGGATGTCGCCAAAGAAGTAATCTGCATGCGTAGTTCCCAGAGCGGGTATTGCCAGACCCGCCTGTGCCCAGGCCGTAGCATGCGTTGAGTGCGTATGCACAACACCACCCAGTGAAGGATAACGCCGGTAAAGCGCCAGGTGAGTGGCCGTATCGGAAGAAGGTCGCCATTTGCCATCGACAACATTTCCTTCGAGATCCACGAGCACCATATCGTCCACTTTCATGGTTTCATACGCCACACCGCTCGGCTTAATTGCGATCACCCCACGATCGCGATCGATAGCACTGACGTTACCCCAGGTGAAGGTCACCAGGCCGTAACGCGGCAGATCCATATTGGCCTCAAAGACCTGCTGTTTGAGCTTAAGCATGTTCAGCCTCCAGCATACCCGCACGCGCCATTCGCTCACGCACCCAGTCGCGCGCTTTCGCCACTTCCGCGGCCGGGTCATCCGACGTTTCACTCCACATCTCAATCAGGTAAGGCCCGCAATACCCTGTCTGCTTGAGCGTCAGGAAGCACCGTTCGAAATCCACCACCCCGGTGCCGAACGGAACATTTTTGAACACACCAGGCCGCGTATCTTTGACGTGAACCGCCACGATATGACCTATACCTGCCTGCAGTTCCATCTGCACGTCATTATCCCATGCCGACAAGTTGCCAATATCAGGATAGAGCTGGAACCACGGATTATTCAGATAGTGCGCGTAGCCCAGCGCTTTGCTGATCGAGTTCATTAACGGATAATCCATGATCTCCATCGCCAGCGTCACCTGCGCGCGGCTTGCCATCTCGACGCTCTCTTTCAGGCCGTCACGGAAACGACGGCGCGTTTCATCGTTGGCTTCCTGATAGTAAACGTCATAACCCGCCAGTTGGATCACCCTGATGCCGACGTCCTGAGCAAAGCGAATGGCTTTCCGCATGATCTCCAGACCCTGAGCACGCACGGCATCATCTTCACTCCCAAGCGGGAACCGCCGATGGGCACTGAGACACATGGAAGGGACGCGTACGCCCGTTTCAGCGATAGCGCCCACCAGCGCCAGGCGTTGTTCACGGCTCCAGTCGAGGCGAGAGAGGCGATCGTCTGTCTCATCCACTGACATTTCGACAAAATCGAAACCCAGCTCTTTTGCCAACCGTAACCGCGCCAGCCAGCACTCCCCCGCGGGGAGTGCCTTTTCATAGATGCCAAGCGGGACTTGTTTTGACAACATACCCGCTCCTTAGCCCCAAAGCTGAGCGATGGAGCGTTTGAACTGACGCGCCGCTTCTACCGGGGAGGCAGCATCGCGGATGCTACGACCCGCAATGAAGACGTGAATTGGAATACCCTTGAATAACGGCAGATCTTCCAGCGCCAGGCCGCCCGTAACGGTCACTTTAAAGCCCATATCAGCCAGACGTTTAATCGCACTGATATCTGCGTCACCCCACGCCACGCCTGCAGCCTGTGCATCACGGCTACGGTGGTAAACCACCTGCTGAATGCCCGCGTCGCGCCACTCCTGCGCCTGCTCCCAGGTCCAGAAGCCGGTCAGTTCAATCTGCACGTCGCCGTTAAACTCTTTTGCCACGTCCAGCGCGCCTTTGGCGGTGTTGATATCCGCACAGCAGATCACGGTGACCCAGTCGGCGTTGGCTTCAAAACACATACGAGAGAGAATTTTGCCTGCGTCCGCAATCTTGGCATCCGCCAGCACGATTTTGTGCGGATAGAGCGCCTTCAGGTCGCGAACGGCACGGACACCTTCGCCCACGCACAAAATGGTTCCAACTTCGATGATGTCCACTTCTTCTGCAATCAGACGGGTCGTTTCGTAAGCGTGGGACAGCGTCTGGTTATCCAGCGCAACCTGCAACATTGGTAATGACATGTTCAATTCCTCTTAAACTGCCGCCGCAGTGGCGATATCAATTAAATCCAGCACTTCCTGCTCGGTGCGGCAGGCACGTAAACGGTCGAAATTGGCCTCGTCATCAAACAGATTCACGATCTGCATGATGCCCACCTCCTGGTGGGTATTGGCATCAACAGCGGCCATGGTGATAAGAATGTCTACCGGGTCGTTATCTTCATGGTTAAACACCAACGGCGTTTTCAGCGTCACCAGGGCAAAGCCGGTTTTCTTCACCCCCTCTTCCGGCCGGCCATGCGGCATGGCCAGGCCCGGTGCAATGACAAAGTAAGGGCCGTGCTGAGCAACGCCATCCAGAATGGCCTGGTAATAACGTGGCTCGACAACATCAGCTTTAACCAGTAAATCCACGCTCAGCTTCACCGCTTCCTGCCAGGTGCTGGCCTCAGCCTGTAAAAGAATGGAATTATTCTCTGCCAGAGAATCACGTAGTTTCATGTGGCGTCCTTACTTCACATCTTGTGGGAAATGTTCTTTGATCACTTCCAACAGCTTTGGTCCGAAATCCGCAGGTGAAAGCATGTTGCGTACACCCACGACATATTTATTGCCTGACACACTAATTTCGCCGGCGATGTGGGTAGAGGCGATGATGATGTCCGCGCCGTTCAGCTCACTTTTGTATTCACCCACTGCGCAGCTGTTCACCGTGTGATCGATGTTTGACTGGGTTAAAAACTGGTCCACTTTCATCTTCATGATCATGGAGCTACCTTGCCCATTGCCACACACAGCCAGGATACGTACGGTCATAATCGAAACTCCTTAATGAGCAGAAACTTCTGCTGTTTGTTTTTCCGCATCTTCTTCAGCGCGCAGAGCGCGGCCCGCGAAGAACATATAAGCCAGAGCAATCAGAATGATGACGGCCATAAAGACCAGTCCGACGGATGCAAAGCCCTGCATCATTGGTGGCGCCAGAATTGACCAGTCCGCCATGCCCATCCAGGCGCTCATGCCGGTGAGCTTGACCGCCCACACACAACCGAAAATTTCCACCATGCCCATCACCAGGCAGATCTTGAGCGCCGCGCGCCAGCCGCCAAAGTGGTTTGCAAAGACGCCGATGGTGGCGTTGGAGAAGAACATCGGGATAAAACCAGGGATAATCAGGATTGAGGAGCCGCAGCCTACCAGGATGCCCACCGCAATCAGCTGGCCGATAGTGCCCCACATAAAGCCCCAGACCACCGCGTTCGGTGCGAAGCTGTAGATAGCCGCACAGTCAATCGCAAGTACTGCGCCAGGAATCAGGCGCTGGGAAATCCCGTTGAAGGCTTCAGACAGCTCGGCAACGAACATACGCACGCCCTGAGTGATGATGAAAATTGCCACTGCGAAGGAGAAGCCGGTCTGCAGGATATAGACCGTCCAGTGGGTTTTCCCTGCCATCGCCTGCACTACATCAATGCCGAAGGAGAGCAGAATGGCGCCGAAGAAAAGGGTCATCACAATCGCCGTAGAAACGATGTTGTCGTGGAAGATATTCAGCCAGCCAGGCAGCTTGAGGTCTTCAACGCTCTCTTCTTTTTTACCCAGGTACGGTGCAACTTTGTAAGCAATCCAGGAGGCAAACTGCTGCTGATGGCCGATTGAAAAACCGCAACCATCAGTCACTTCCTGTGTTGGCTTGTACATCATGTTGGAGGTGATACCCCAGTAGAGCGATACCAGCACTGCGGTGCAGATAATCGTGGTCCACATTGGGTAGCCGAAAATATAGAGAGAAACCGCAATGAGCCCCGCCTGCTGGAACATGATGTGTCCCGTCAGCATGATGGTGCGAATGCCTGTAATGCGGCGCAGAAGAACATAAATAATGTTCAGCGCCAGCGCGAGCAGCACCGCATAACCGACCCAACTATAGGCATCACCCATGCGATCGATAGTGGCCATCATTGATGCATATGTGTCAGAGATCGCACCATTGATGCCATACACTTCCGACATTTTGGCCACGACAGGCTTAAACGTGCTGGTCAGAATGCCTGACCCTGCCTGCAACAGCATGAAACCAATGATGGTCTTAATCGTGCCTTTAATAATAACGCTGACGCTCTTGCGCAGCAGGATATAGCCCAGGCACGTCACGATACCCAGCAGCAGCGGGGCGTTAGTCATTACCTGATTAAAGAACACGGTAAAGACGTTGTAGAGGATCTCCATAACTCTCTCCAGAAATGAGAACACGAGGGGCAATCCCTGTGTGGTTGGTGCCATCACTCTAGTAATCACAAATAATCACCACAAGATTGAATTTGATTATTTGTGACGTATCACGCAAATTATTTCCATGCTGTGAGTAATGATTTTCACCGCCCTCTGAGATAAATAATTTAATCTTTATAATTCATGCAATTAATCATTAATAAGAGATAGTCTAACAAGGTAAAAGCGGATAATCCGTGAAGTCGAACAGATAAAATCCCTCATTTTTACCGTTGCAAAGTACGTCAAATGGTGCCAGCATTAATCACAACAAATCACATTGTGATTACTTTTGATTAAAACCAGGAGTCAAACGATGAGTAAAGTAAACACCATCACCCGCGAATCATGGATTCTGAGCACCTTTCCGGAATGGGGTAGCTGGCTGAACGAAGAGATCGAGCAGGAACGGGTTGCTCCCGGTACCTTTGCAATGTGGTGGCTGGGTTGTACCGGTATCTGGTTGAAATCAGAGGGTGGTGCGAACATTTGCGTCGATTTCTGGTGCGGTACGGGCAAACAGAGCCACGGCAACCCGTTGATGAAAAAAGGCCATCAGATGCAGCGTATGGCGGGTGTGGAAAAACTGCAGCCAAACCTGCGTACGACACCTTTTGTGCTTGATCCATTTGCTATTCGGCAGATCGATGCTGTTCTCTCAACGCACGATCACAACGACCATATCGACGTAAATGTAGCGGCAGCGGTCATGCAAAACTGTGCCGATGACGTCCCGTTTATCGGACCGCAGACCTGCGTGGATCTCTGGATTGGCTGGGGTGTACCGAAAGAGCGCTGCATTGTCATGAAGCCGGGCGATGTGGTGAAAATTAAAGACATTGAAATCCACGCGCTTGATGCCTTTGACCGTACCGCATTGATTACTCTGCCTGCCGATCAGAAAGCCGCTGGGGTACTACCAGATGGCATGGACGAGCGCGCGGTTAACTATCTGTTTAAAACCCCTGGCGGCTCTCTGTACCACAGCGGTGACTCTCACTACTCCAACTACTATGCGAAGCACGGTAATGAACATCAGATTGACGTGGCGCTGGGCTCCTACGGCGAGAACCCACGCGGCATCACTGACAAGATGACCAGCGCTGATATGCTGCGCATGGCGGAAGCATTGAACACCAAAGTGGTGATCCCGTTCCACCATGATATCTGGTCCAATTTCCAGGCCGACCCACAGGAAATCCGCGTACTGTGGGAGATGAAAAAAGATCGTCTGAAATATGGCTTCAAGCCATTCATCTGGCAGGTTGGAGGCAAGTTCACCTGGCCACTGGACAAAGACAATCTCGAGTATCACTACCCGCGTGGCTTTGATGATTGCTTCACCATCGAACCCGACCTGCCGTTCAAGTCCTTCCTCTGATTGTGAAGCCAAATCGCCAGACTTCTGTCTGGCGATTCCATAATTATTTTAGTAATTTCATGCTATTTCAAATATCATCTTTTCAAATCAATTCTTATCGGAATAGCTCATGACGGAAGCGCAACGGCATCAAATTCTCCTGGAACTCCTGGCGCAAACAGGTTTCATCACCGTCGAGAAAGTCATCGAGCATTTAGGGATTTCCCCGGCGACAGCACGGCGGGATATCAACAAGCTGGATGAGAGCGGGAAACTGAAAAAAGTCCGCAACGGCGCAGAAGCGATCAGCCAACAACGCCCGCGCTGGACGCCAATGAACATTCATCAGGCACAAAATCATGATGAAAAAGTGCGTATTGCCAGAGCCGCATCGCAGCTGGTGAATCCCGGCGAAAGCGTGGTGATCAACTGTGGCTCCACGGCGTTTCTTCTGGGCCGGGAGATGTGCGGAAAACCGGTGCAAATCATCACCAACTACTTACCGCTCGCCAACTATCTTATCGATCAGGAACATGAAAGCGTCGTTATTATGGGTGGCCAGTACAATAAAAGTCAGTCCATCACCCTCAGCCCACAGGATAGCGAAAACAGTCTTTATGCCGGTCACTGGATGTTTACCAGCGGTAAAGGCCTTACCGCTGATGGCCTGTATAAAACCGATATGTTGACTGCGATGGCGGAGCAAAACATGCTCAACGTTGTAGGCAAGCTCGTAGTGCTGGTCGACAGCAGCAAAGTGGGCGAGCGCGCAGGGATGTTATTCAGCCGCGCCGAACAGATCGACATGGTGATCACCGGCAAAGGGGCCAACCCAGAGATCCTCCAGAAACTGGAGGATCAGGGCGTCAAAGTCCTGCGCGTTTAAAAATGCTGGCGGAAGAATGCCACCGTGGCGTCCAGTGCCGTGGGCGTGATGCGGTGGCGGACGCCCGCTTCCCACAGGCAGGTCAGGTTGCTATCCAGTCCCTCGCGCTGCAACGACTGTTGAAGACGGAAGGTTCCATCGGGTGGGACCACGTCATCCGCGTCACCGTGCCACAACAGCAGCGGGCGATCGGCCAGACGCGGCAATGCCCGGGTCACTTCCCACTCTGCCAGCGTCGCGGTCATTTCCGTTAAATCCTGAGGGGGAAAAAGCGTCTTCGCCAGTGAGGTAAAATAGCCCGAGCCCATCAGGCAGGCGACGGATTTCACCTCTGGGTGATGCGTCATAATCCCCAGCGCCGTCATGCCCCCCATTGACGCCCCGGCCACGGCCAGACGATCATCAGCCACCAGCCCTGCCTCATAGAGCGCATCACGCAACCCGGCAAACTCGGTCAGACTGCCGTGCAGAATGTGCCAGAACTGTCCAAGCCGCGCCTGTTCATTACCCGTAAAGCGTGCGCCGTGGTCAGGTGCATCCGACATCACCACCCGAAAGCCGGCCTGAGCCAGCGCCACCGCAAAATAACTGTAAACCAGCTTAGAAGACGTAAATCCATGATAAAAAACGATAACAGGCAGCGGCACATCACGTTTTCCCGCTGGTATCGCGTGTAAAATTTCATGGCCGCCGAGATGGCGTATTTCAATTTCAATCATTGTCGACCCTGTCCGAATGTATGATTCATAATGTTGAGAACTGGGTTACGCTTTCACGTCATTTTCATTCGAAATATACGTCCCAGATAACACTTCGGGAACATTCCCCCAAAACTAAATTCACAGACAACTACACTATGGCTATCAGGAAACGAGATATGGTTATGCGCAGGTTTGCTGCTTTATTGCTGGTGTCTCTGCTCAGTGGCTGTAACGCACTGCAGGGAACGCCGCAGCCCGCTCCGCCGGTCGCCGATCATCCGCAGGAGATTCGTCGTAATCAGACGGAAGGATTACAGCGAATGGGCACGGTCTCCGCGCTGGTTCGCGGCTCTCCGGATGACGCTGAAGAGGCAATAAAAGCACAAGCCGTCGCCGCCAAAGCAGATTATTACGTCATCATTATGATCGATGAAACCATCATAACGGGACAGTGGTACTCACAGGCAATTTTGTACCATAAGTAATGGTCTTCCTTTGAACGACATTTACACTGCTTTGCGTCCATAGACATTTTCCTGTCCACAATAAACTCCATGCCCGCGACAATGGAAGTGAGTTTATTTGCGAAGGATTGCCCGGCGGATACCGGAAATATGTGAAATGGAGCTGACGATGAAACGAACTCTTGCTTTGACCTCTCTGTTGCTCTCAGCTGGCCTTGTGAGCACAACCGCACAGTCAGCAGAATTCGCCAGTGCTGATTGTGTAACGGGTCTGAATGAAATAGGCCAGATCTCCGTGAATAATATTTCAGGGAGCCCGCAAGACGTTGAACGTGTAGTTGCATTGAAGGCCGATGAGCAGGGCGCTTCCTGGTATCGAATCATCCAGATGCAGGAAGATAACCATGTTGATCATTGGCGCGTACAGGCCATTCTTTATGTTTAACCCCTCCCAATAAAAGCCACTTACTTTTAGTGGCTTTTCGTTTTTGCAAATTTTTCCCCTCGCAACAAACATATTAAAAACAATTAAATAACACTTTGTTACATTAAAGGGATAAACGTCATCCCCGCTCTGCCGTTGAAGAACCATACCTTTTCAATGATGAGCAATTTATGATCAATTTTTTTCGCCGTGCAGGACTTGGTACGAAGCTGTCACTGCTTACGGGTGTCAGTGTCGCCATACTGTTTTTGCTTTTCACTTTTCTGCTCAGCCAAAAAGCCAGCCAGCAGCTTGAAGAGCTTGCGGTCGAGGATCTGCATAACCAGTCCACTGGCATGGTCGATATGGTGCAGATGTTTAACACCAGCCTGAGTGAAGAGGTCGAGAGTTATACCCGCCTGTTTTCCACCTTTTTACCGCAGCCTCTGAATATTGATCGTTCCCAACCCCAGACGATAAACGGGCTTAGCGTTCCGCTTCTGAAAGGCGGAGAAACCGGGCTGCATGAAAATAACACCCTTTCGGACGAGTTCCTGAATCGTACGGGAGCCATTTCGACGCTGTTTGTACGCAGTGGTAACGATTTTATTCGTGTAGCCACTTCCCTGCGCAAAGAGAATGGCGAGCGTGCAATGGGTACTGTTCTGGATGTCTCCAGCCCGGCCTTCGCTGCCGTAAGCAAAGGCGAAGTCTACCGTGGACTGGCGCTGCTGTTTGGCAAGCGTTACATCACCCAGTACCAGCCCGTTAAAAACGCCGAAGGACAGATCATTGCGATCGTCTTTGTCGGCGTGGACATCACCCGCTCCTGGAACGTCATGCGCGAGAAAATCCTCAACCGCCGCCTGGGTGAGAGCGGCCACTTCTTTGTGCTGGATCGCAGCAACGGCAAAACGCACGGCCAGTATCTGTTCCATTCCAGCGAGGAGGGTCAGTTACCGAAATGGGACAGTGCAACACAACAGCAGCTGCTCAGTGACAAACCCGGCGCACTGGAACGCATCACTGAAGATGGCCGCACGGTGAAAATGGCCTATACCCCGCTGCCAGGCTGGAACTGGACCATCGTCGGCGAAGTGGATAAATCCGTACTGCTCTCAAGCGTGACCACTCTGCGTGACCGTTTCCTGCTGGCTGGTGTGGTGTTGTCTGTACTCTTCGCGGGCCTCTTTGTGATGATTATTCGTCGGATGCTTACCCAACCGCTGAGAAATGTGATTCATCTGGCTCGTCAGTATGCTGCGGGCGATCTGCGTTCCAGCCTTCCCGTAACGCGCCAGGATGAGGTTGGTCAGTTGGTTGATGCCATCAATGGTATCGGTGGCGGACTGCAAAAAATGGTTCTGCAGGTTCGCGAAGCGGCAGGTGAAATCCATATGGGGACAAACGCCCTGGCCTCCGATACCGGCGAGATTTCAGAGCAGATCAACAAACAGGCCAGCAGCGTGGAAGAGACCTCCGCCAGCATGGAGCAACTGGCCGCAACCGTACAGCAAAACGCGGCCAATATGGAGCAAACACAGCAGTTGGTAAGTGAAACCTCGCTCGCGGTACATCAGGGTGGCGAGACGGTAACCCATGCGGTTGCCACCATGGATGACATCCGGGAAGCGTCAAAACGCATCGAAGACATCACGCGCGTGATTGAGTCAATCGCTTTCCAGACCAATATCCTGGCGCTCAATGCGGCAGTAGAGGCGGCTCGTGCTGGTGAACACGGAAAAGGTTTTGCCGTGGTCGCGCAGGAAGTTCGCGCTCTGGCTGGACGTAGCGCTAACGCAGTGAAGGAGATTGAACAGCTGATTGGCGATACGCTCAGGAAAGTCAGTGAAGGACACGCGCTGTCCGAACAGACGCGTCTGGCGATGGACTCCATCATTCTTCATATTGATAACATCAGCCAGCTGGTCATGGAGATTAACCACGCGTCACGCGAGCAATCCGCAGGAATCGGTCAGGTTAATCTTGCTATGACCCATATTGGCGAAGCATCACACATCAACGCCGATCGCGTCTCACGCAGCGAACAAACGGCACAAACGCTGCGTGAGAAAGGTTCACACCTCACCCAACTGGTGAGCTTGTTTCAGCTGAAAAACTAGCCAACCCTGCCGGTGGCACGCAGCAGCAGGTCACTTTGCACCTGCTCGTTCATCAGCGTCCCACCGCGGGTATCAAGCATCATGCGGCACCACGCCTGCGCCACGGGTGGCGATGCGTGCCGCAGCATTTGGCTCCCGGCACCCAGTAAGAAAAGCTGCTGCGCGATCTCCCGCCCCTGTGCCTCCTGAGGTTTACGCAGTTTTTGCTGTAGTTGCCGCCAGCTACGATCGAAGTGTCTGTCCTGCCCTTTCACCTGCGCAAAATCGTCGGCCAGCAGGTCGAAGACACCGGGCTGCTTAGTCAGTACGCGCAACACATCCAGGCACATAATATTGCCCGATCCTTCCCAGATGCTGTTTACCGGCATCTCGCGGTAGAGTCGTGGCAGTTCGCTCTCCTCGCAGTAGCCCATACCGCCGAGGACTTCCATTGCTTCTGCCACAAAGGGGATTCCGGCTTTGCACACGCTAAATTTCGCCGCAGGGGTGAACAACCGAGCCCAGGCGGCTTCTTGCGGATCCGCGCGTTTATCCCACGCCCGCGCCAGACGAAATAACAGTGCAGTTTGCCCCTCCAGCACCAGGGCCATACGGCTCAGCACATCGCGCATCAAGGGTTGATCGATAAGGTTTTTCCCGAACGTCTGCCGCTGATGGGCGTGGTAAAGCGCCACAGATAACGCCCGGCGCATCAGCCCGTGGCTGCCTAGTGCGCAGTCAAAACGCGTCAGCCCGCCCATTCTCAGGATCTGCCGCACGCCTTCGCCCTCTTCCCCAAGCAGCCAGCCGGAGGCATCAAGAAACTCCACCTCGCTGCTGGCGTTGGATCGGTTACCGAGCTTGTCTTTCAGCCGCTCCAGACGCACGGCATTCCGTTGTCCGTCAGGCAAAAAACGGGGAACAAAAAAGCAGGAGAGTCCGCCTTTCGCCTGGGCCAGCACCATGTGCGCATCGCTTTGAGGCACCGAGAAAAACCATTTGTGTCCCACCAGCCGGTAGCTACCATCGCTGCATTTTTCTGCTTTGGTGGTGTTGCTGAGAACGTCGGATCCGCCCTGCTTTTCCGTCATCCCCATGCCGATCAGCAGACCACGCTTTTGCGATCCTGGAGCAAGATGAGGATCGTAGCGATCGCTGAGTAGCGGCGTCAGCCATTCATGAAATATTTTAGGGAGCGTCTGCTGTAGCAAGGGTGTCGCAGCAAAAGTCATGGTTATGGGACAAAGCGTGCCGGCTTCGACCTGCGCATGCAGAACAAACCGTGCGGCTCTGGCGACAAAAGAGCCCTTTCGCGCCTCCTCTTCCCACGCCAGGTTGTGTACACGGTTGGCACAGAGTCCTTGCATCAGCAAGTGCCATGCGGGATGAAAGCGGACATCATCCAGCCGCTCCCCGGTGGCATCATAGCGTAATAGCTCAGGTGGATTCACGTTCGCCAGCCTGCCCAGCTCCAGTGACTCAGCGGTGCCTAACTGCTGCCCGATGCTGGCGAGCAACTCACTATCCCACTCGGCACCCTCGCGGGAAACTGCGTCACGCAGGGCGCAGTCAGAGAGGAAAAGGTTACTGTTTGAGAGTGGAGCTGGTTGATTAAAAACGGTATGGGTCTGCCAGTGCATGCTGTCTCCCTCCTTCAGTGGCTCGGTGGCAATGAAGGTAAGTATGGACAGACGCATACACGCTGCATGGGAGTGAAGTCACACAGTGGCGATCCTGCTGATATCATTCGTGAAATAGCTCACAGAACATAAGAATAAACTATTTCATCACTTCTCTTTTGTTGAATAATTTATTCTTACCCCCTTCAGTGAGGATCGTTATGCAACCGGATGCGCACAAGCGAGCATTAATTGCAGGCTCCATTGGTAACTTTATCGAGTGGTATGAGTTTGCGGTCTACGGTTTTCTGGCGACCGTTATTGCGAAAAACTTCTTCCAGCTTGAGGGGGAAGCGGGGCTAACCAGCCTGATCCTGACCTACGCCTCGTTTGCCATCGCTTTCTTTTTCCGTCCCCTGGGCGCGGTGGTGTTTGGCCGCATTGGCGACAGGATTGGCCGTAAGCCAACGCTAATCATTGTGCTGGTATTGATGACGCTCGCTACCGCCGCTATCGGCGTGGTGCCGGTCTACGCCAGCATCGGGATTGCCGCACCGCTCATTATTACACTGCTTCGCATCCTGCAGGGGCTGTTCGCGGGCGGCGAGTACGGCGGTGCGGTCTCGCTGATGACGGAGTTTGCCCCGCGCGGCAAGCGCGGCCTGTACGGCGCGTGGCAATCCTTCACCGTGGCGCTGGGATTGCTGGCAGGCGCAGGCATTGTCGCGCTACTCTCCGCCCTCCTCACCCCTGAAGCTTTGCATGACTGGGGCTGGCGCATTCCGTTCTTCCTGGCGCTGCCCATGGGCGTCGTCGCACTATGGCTTCGGGTAAGCATGGAAGAGACACCCAGCTTTGTGCAGCAGCAGGACAAACCGGTCACCGCTCGGGCGGATACCGCTGCGACCCTCAGAGCTATCATAATGGGGATTGGCAGGGTGATGGTCTGGTCAGCGGCGGGGTATACCTATCTGGTGATTATGCCAACCTACCTGCAGTCAGCGCTGCACACCGGCTTTAACCAGGCGTTATTAATAGCGGTGATTTCGAATATTGGTTTTGCACTCACCATCATTCCCTCTGGGATCCTGAGCGACCGGATCGGGCGTCGCACGGTGATGGTTATCGCCACCACGCTGCTGCTGATCCTCGCCCTGCCACTCCTGAAAATCCTGCAGGCCGAATCCAGTACGCTGGCAGTGAAAGCGCTGGTGGTATTGATTGCAGGTGGTCTGGTGGGAATGCTGGCAGGGCCTGGCCCGGCGATGCTCTCTGAGATGTTCCCGACGCGTGTGCGCTATACCGGGCTTGGGTTGGCTTACTCCCTGTCGAACGCTATTTTTTCAGGCTGCGCAGGGTTGATTATTACCGGGCTGATTAAAGAGACGGGCAATCTGGATATTCCAGCGTACTACGTCATGACGACAGCAGTGGTGAGCATTGCGGCGCTGATGACGCTCAGGAAGGATGACCATTTGCGGTCGTTAGAGGAGTGAGGTTAATGCCCGGTGGCGTTGTGCTTACCGGGCACGAAAGGCTAGCCCCGCTGACGCACCGCTTCAAACAGGCAGATGCCCGTCGCAACAGAAACGTTCAGAGACGACACGCTGCCCGCCATCGGAATGCTGATTAGCTCATCGCAGTGCTCGCGCGTCAGACGACGCATACCTTCACCTTCGGCTCCCATCACCAGCGCCAGACGGCCAGTCATTTTGCTCTGATAGAGGGTATGATCGGCTTCACCGGCGGTACCGACAATCCAGATATTCTCTTCCTGCAGCAGACGCATGGTGCGCGCCAGGTTGGTAACACGGATCAACGGAACGTTCTCTGCCGCGCCGCAGGCCACTTTTTTGGCCGTGGCGTTCAACTGTGCAGAGCGATCTTTTGGCACGATGACCGCGTGTACACCGGCAGCATCAGCACTACGCAGACATGCACCGAGGTTGTGCGGATCGGTAACGCCATCGAGGATCAGGAAGAATGGGTTATCCAGCTCGGCAATCAGATCCGGCAGATCGTTTTCCTGATACTGACGACCCGGCTTCACGCGGGCAATGATCCCCTGGTGAACCGCGCCGTCACTTTTCTCATCCAGGAACTGGCGGTTTGCCAGTTGGATCACCACACCCTGTGCCTCCAGGGCGTGGATCAGCGGCATCAGACGCTTGTCTTCACGCCCTTTCAGAATGAACACTTCCTGAAAACGCTCCGGTGCGCGCTCCAGCAGGGCTTGCACCGCGTGGATGCCGTAAATCATTTCACTCATTGATGGTTCTCATTATGACGATACTTTTCCCTCTCCCCGATGGGGAGAGGGTCAGGGTAAGGGGCGGAATTACTCCGCCTGCTTTTTCTTCGCCGCGCGCTTCGCTTTGGTAGCGGCGGCAATTTTTTGGGTCTTAGCGGAAGGCTTTTTCGCGGAGCGAGCTTCTTTCTTCGCTGCCTTCGGTTTCTTTTTCTTCTCGCCGCGGAAGGCGCTATCTGGCTCGAAGTTCACTTTCTTACCCGCCTGACGACGTTTGCCGCTGGTATTACCGTTGCCACCCTTTTTCGCCTTCTCACGCGCCGTTTTACCCACATTACGCGGGCCACGCTCGCTGGAGATCAGGCTGAAGTCGATCTTGCGTTCGTCCATATTGACCGCTTCGACCTTCACTTCCACACGATCGCCCAGACGATAGGTCTGACCGCCAGATTCGCCAATGAGACGCTGCCCGACCTGGTCAAAACGGTAGTAGTCGTTATCCAGGCTGGAGACATGCACCAGACCGTCGATAAACAGCTCATCGAGACGAACAAAGAAACCAAAACCGGTCACGCTGGCGATCACACCTTTGAAAACGTTACCGACCTGATCCAGCATAAAGTCGCACTTCAGCCAGTCTGAGACTTCACGGGTCGCTTCATCCGCGCGGCGTTCGGTCATGGAACAATGCTGACCCAGTTGCAGCATCTCTTCCATTGAATAGTGGTAGCCTCCGGTTTCAGTCGTGTTCCCTTTATGGCCCTGCTCCTGCGCCAGCAAATACTTGATTGCACGGTGCAGGGAAAGATCCGGGTATCGACGAATTGGCGACGTAAAGTGCGCGTAGGACTGCAACGCCAGACCGAAGTGCCCACGGTTTTCCGGATCGTAAATCGCCTGCTTCATGGAGCGCAGCAGCATGGTCTGCAGCATTTCTGCATCCGGACGGTCGCCAATGGATTCCAGCAGCTCGGCATAATCACGCGGCTCTGGCTTGTTACCACCAGGCAGCTCCAGACCCAGTTCAGCCAGTACTGAACGGAACGCGGTGATGGCTTCCGTCGACGGTTTATCGTGAATACGGAACAGCGCAGGTTCTTTGGCTTTCTCAACAAAACGTGCCGCCGAGATGTTCGCCAGGATCATACACTCTTCAATCAGCTTATGCGCGTCGTTACGCTGGGTCTGTTCGATACGTTCAATGCGACGTTCCGCGTTGAAGATAAACTTCGCCTCCTCGCTCTCAAAGGAGATCCCGCCGCGCTCTTCACGCGCCTGATCCAGCGTTTTGTAGAGGTTATGTAGCTCTTCAATGTGCTTCACCAGCGGCGCATATTGTTCGCGCAGATCCTGGTCGCCCTGCAGCATATGCCAGACTTTGGTATAGGTCAGGCGCGCATGTGAGCTCATGACTGCTTCGTAGAATTTGTAACCTGTTAAGCGCCCTTTGGTGGAGATGGTCATCTCACAAACCATACAGAGGCGATCAACCTGCGGGTTCAGGGAGCACAGGCCGTTAGAGAGCACTTCCGGCAGCATCGGCACAACCTGTGACGGGAAGTAAACCGAGGTACCGCGGTTGCGCGCTTCGTTATCCAGCGGGGTGTGCGGGCGAACATAGTAGCTCACATCCGCGATGGCAACCCACAGGCGCCAGCCGCCACCCCGTTTTTTCTCGCAGTACACCGCATCATCGAAGTCGCGGGCGTCTTCGCCATCAATCGTCACCAGTGGCAGATCGCGGAGGTCCACGCGGCCAGCTTTAGACTCTTCAGGTACTTCTTCACGAAGGCCTTCAATTTGTTCTTCAACCGCTTTCGGCCAGATGTAAGGGATCTCATGGGTACGCAGCGCCATATCAACAGCCATGCCGGTGCCCATGTTATCGCCCAATACTTCCACGATTTTCCCGACCGCTTTAGTGCGACGGGTAGGACGCTGGGTCAGCTCAACCACCACCACAAAGCCCATGCGCGCGCCCATAACCTCTTCAGGTGGGATCAGGATATCAAAACTCAGACGGCTGTCGTCCGGTACCACAAAGCCGACGCCCGCATCGGTAAAGTAGCGGCCAACAATCTGGCTGGTTTTTGGCACCAGCACGCGCACCACGCGAGCTTCGCGGCGACCTTTACGGTCAGCGCCCAGCGGCTGGGCCAGGATCTGGTCACCGTGGATACACATTTTCATCTGTTCAGATGAAAGGTACAGATCGTCTTTACGGCCTTCCACGCGCAGGAAGCCATAGCCGTCGCGGTGACCAATGACGGTTCCTTTCAGCAGATCAAGGCGTTCTGGTAGCGCATAGCACTGACGGCGAGTAAAGACCAGTTGCCCGTCACGCTCCATGGCGCGCAGGCGACGGCGAAGGGCTTCAATTTGCTCTTCACCTTCAATATTTAATTCAACGGCAAGTTCTTCACGATTGGCGGGTTTTTCGCGTTTTGTTAAGTGTTCAATGATGAACTCGCGGCTGGGGATAGGGTTCGCGTATTTTTCGGCTTCGCGTTCCTGGAATGGATCTTGTGACATGTCGGTTCCTCCGTTGTCAGCTCCGGTGGAAATTTTCTTCATTCCACCAGCAATAATTTATAAAGCGGTTGATTCTCTTCAACCAAATCGGCCAGCGTGTAGTTATCCAGTTCCTTGAGAAAACTTTGCACGGCCTTAGAAAGCGCCTTTTTCAGACGGCAGGCGGGCGTAATGTGGCAGAACTCGCTGCTGCAGTTCACCAGAGACAATGGCTCCAGCTCACGTACCACATCGCCAACACGAATACTCTGCGCCGGTTTACCGAGACGGATCCCCCCATTCTTCCCGCGAACGGCAGCAACATATCCGGCACGACTAAGTTGATTGATTATTTTGACCATATGATTACGAGACACGCCGTAGACCTCTGTCACTTCAGAGATACTGGTCATTTTCCCATCGGGTAACGACGCCATGTAGATCAGCGCGCGTAAGCCGTAATCGGTGAAACTTGTTAACTGCACATCAACCTCAGGAAAAAGGGAAATCGCGGACAAACCGCTGAGATATTCATTAATGATGATAAACCAGCCAGATAGTTAGCGGCTAATTTATTTGACTGACGGGGCGAAAAAGCAGAGATCGAGGAGTGGTCGCCGGATGGCGCTACGCTTATCCGGCCTACGGGTCACCCCCGCAGGCCAGCAGTCACGAAGATTATGCGTCGAACGGGTCGCGCAGGATCATCGTTTCAGTACGATCCGGGCCGGTAGAAATAATATCGATCGGCACTTCGGTCAGTTCTTCAATACGCTTGATGTAATCCAGCGCCGCCTGTGGCAGGCCGCTACGCTCTTTCACACCGAAAGTGGTCTCAGACCAGCCCGGCATGGTTTCGTAGATTGGCTCGATGCCTTCCCAGTCGTCAGCCGCCAGCGGAGTGGTGGTCACTTCGCGGCCATCTGGCATACGGTAGCCTACGCAGATTTTCACTTCTTTCAGGCCGTCCAGTACGTCCAGCTTGGTCAGGCAGAAGCCAGACAGGGAGTTGATCTGCACTGCGCGACGCACTGCAACCGCATCCAGCCAGCCGGTACGACGACGACGACCGGTGGTCGCGCCAAACTCGTTACCCTGCTTGCACAGGAACTCGCCGGTTTCATCAAACAGTTCGGTCGGGAATGGACCTGCACCCACGCGAGTGGAGTAAGCTTTGATGATACCCAGAACGTAATCCACATAACGCGGGCCCAGGCCAGAGCCGGTCGCCACGCCACCCGCGGTGGTGTTAGAAGAGGTTACGTACGGATAGGTACCGTGGTCGATGTCCAGCAGCGTACCCTGCGCACCTTCAAACATGACGAAATCGCCACGCTTGCGCGCCTGGTCCAGCAGATCGGATACATCAACAACCATACCGGTCAGAATGTCAGCAATCGCCATGACGTCATCCAGTACTTTCTGGTAGTCAACAGCGTCAGCTTTGTAGAAGTTCACCAGCTGGAAGTTGTGATATTCCATCACTTCTTTCAGTTTTTCAGCGAAGGTTGCTTTGTCGAAGAGGTCGCCCACGCGCAGACCGCGACGAGCTACTTTGTCTTCGTAAGCCGGGCCGATACCACGGCCGGTGGTACCGATCGCTTTCGCGCCACGCGCTTTCTCACGCGCAACGTCCAGTGCCACGTGATAATCCAGGATCAGCGGGCAAGCTTCGGAGAGCAGCAGACGCTCACGAACAGGGATACCACGGTCTTCCAGACCTTTCATCTCTTTCATCAGCGCAGCAGGAGACAGCACAACGCCGTTACCGATGATGCTGGTGACGTTATCACGAAGAATGCCTGATGGAATAAGATGGAGGACGGTTTTTTCACCGTTGATTACGAGAGTATGGCCTGCGTTGTGACCGCCCTGGTAGCGTACAACATATTTAGCCCGTTCAGTCAGAAGATCAACAATCTTCCCTTTACCTTCGTCACCCCATTGGGTGCCCAGTACGACGACATTGTTACCCATTTTTTTCAAAATCACCGTTTGCTTAAAAATGGATTCTACCATCGCTTTTTCAGATATACAGCACTTTTTGACCTCAAAATACGCCAAATCAGACCACTTTTTGATCAGCCAATCGTTTTCTTCAACATGTAGTAGATCACGATGCCAGCAACCACAAGACCGCCGCCAAAACGACGCAAAATATTATCAGGGAGCTGACTCATCGTCGCAATCATACGACGCCATGCGCGCGGATAAAGCATCGGGCCAAGACCTTCCAGAACTAACACCAGCGCCAGCGCGAGCCAAATGGTTGAATTCATTTTTATTCCTTATAAAAGAAAACCACCGCTCCGTGAAGAGCGGTGGTTTGAATACTCAAACGAGCCTGAGTTTATCGCGTCGCGTTGGTTGGCGTCTTCATATAACGGAAGAAATCGCTGTCCGGGCTGAGGACCATCACATCCTGGTTGCTCTGGAAGCTATTCTCGTAAGCTCGCAGGCTACGGATAAAGGCGTAGAAGTCCGGATCCTGGCTGAAGGCATCTGCAAACAGCTTCGCGGCTTCTGCATCACCTTCACCGCGCAGAATACGTCCCTGACGCTCAGATTCCGCCAGTGTCTTGGTGACTTCGTAGTCCGCTGCCGCGCGCAGCTTCTCAGCCTCTTCCTGACCCTGTGAACGGTGACGACGGGCGACCGCTTCACGCTCGGCGCGCATACGGTTGTAGATCGCCTCGGACACTTCCACAGGAAGGTTGATCTGCTTAATACGCACGTCAACGACTTCAATACCCAGGGCCGCCATACTGTTCGGGTTGATCACCGGCACTTTGCCGTTGGTTTCAGCCTGAACGCGTTCAGCCGCTTTAGCAATCGCATCATCCGCTGCCGGTGTTGAGACTTCGTCTTCGGTGCCTGCGGTACCGGAGTTCAGCGCATCACGCACTTCCAGCGTCAGACGACCACGGGAATCGGTCACGATATCTTTCACATCCAGACGTCCAATCTCAGAACGCAGACGGTCAGAGAACTTACGTTTCAACAGCACTTCAGCCTGAGAAACGTCGCCGCCGCCTGTCGCCAGGAAGTAACGGCTGAAATCACTGATACGCCACTTGATGTAAGAGTCAACGATCAGGTCTTTCTTCTCTTTGGTCACGAAACGGTCAGCCTGGTTATCCATGGTCTGGATACGGGCATCAAGCGTTTTCACCGACTGAATGAACGGCACTTTGAAGTGCAGGCCCGGCTCATAGATCACCGGACGCTTGTCGCTATCACGGACGACGCTGCTGAACTGGAATTTGATCCCTCGTTCACCCTCTTTCACAACGAAAATAGAGGTGTAAAGCACGACCAGTACGATGATGATGATCGCAATAACTGACTTACGCATCCTTATTCCCCCTGACGCTGGTAGTCGTTACGCTGCGCGTTAGCACGGCGTTGGTCCATGATGTCACCATCGTTCGAAGAAGGCGTGGTTGTTGCGCTTGAGCTACTGGACGACGCAGGTGGCAGACGCAGCAGGTTATTAGAACCGCTGGTGTCAGCTTTCGCCGCCGGAGCCGAACCGCCTTTCAGCATCTGGTCCAGTGGCAGTACCATCAGGTTTCCGCCTTTGTTGTCGTTAACCAGCACTTTACGCGTGTGGCTCAGCACTTTTTCCATGGTCTCGATATAGAGACGTTCACGGGTAATTTCCGGAGCCGCTTTATATTCCGGCAGAATTTTCGCGAAACGCGCCACTTCACCCTGTGCTTCCAGGATGGTCTGGGTTTTATATGCGCGAGCTTCTTCAAGAATACGCTGCGCCTGGCCGTTAGCACGTGGCTGCACTTCGTTGGTGTACGCTTCCGCTTCACGGATGTACTGCTGTTCGTTTTCACGGGCAGCAATTGCGTCATCAAACGCCGCTTTCACCTCTTCCGGCGGACGAGCTGCCTGGAAGTTGACGTCCAGCAGGGTAATACCCATGTTGTACGGGCGAATGGTCTCTTCCAGCTCGCGCTGGGTATCGCTACGAATAACGGTACGACCTTCGGTCAGGATACGATCCATGGTGTATTTACCGATAACACCACGCAGGGCGCTGTCAGTCGCCTGGCGCAGACTGTCATCGGCGCTGGTCACGCTAAACAGATAACGTTCAGGATCGGTTACGCGGTACTGCACGTTCATCTCAACGCGCACCACGTTCTCATCAGAGGTCAGCATCACACCAGACGCCGCCAGTTCACGGACGGATTCCACGTTTACCGCGGTAACGTCGTCAATGAAGGTCGGTTTCCAGTTAAGACCTGGCTCCACCAGATGACTGAACTTACCGAAACGGGTGACGACACCGCGTTCCGCTTCTTTAATGGTGTAGAACCCGGTGGCAGCCCAGATGATCACCGCCGCAGCGGCAACAATGCCCACCACGCGGCCACCCATTTGCGGGCGCGGCCCCTGGGTAGAATTGCCACCCGAGCCAGAACCTTTACCTCCGCCAAGGCCGCCAAGCTTTTTGCTCAGCTTGCGGAAGATATCATCCAGATCCGGCGGCCCCTGCTCGCGACCACCTTTGTTGCCATTTCCCCCAGAGTTGCCGCCTTGATTATTGCTGCTTCCCCACGGGTCGCGGTCTTGTCCGTTGTTACCGGGCTGATTCCACGCCATGTATATGCTCCATATTTGTTATGCAAGGGCGAATTATTCAGGCATCCCCTTTCTGATCAGACGATATAGTCGACCAGCGCAGGTTCTTGTTTACAGAGGCGACGCCAGTCAACGATCGGCATACGCACCTGCATCCCCACGCTGCCGTCATCCTCCATCCACTCTTTTTCTATCGCCTGAAGCTGATAAAACCGGCTGCGCAGCCTGCCTTCCTGTGGCGGCAATCGCAGCGTGTGCTGAGCTACCTCACCGGAAAGACGTTCTGTCAAAGCCTGGAAAAGCAGTGGCACACCAATACCGGACTGGGCAGAAAGCCAGACCCGAATCGGTTTGTTCTCTTCATCTCGATCAATACGCGGCTCGAAATCCTCCAGCATATCGATCTTGTTCATCACCAACAGCGTTGGGATCTCGTGGGCGTCGATCTCTTCGAGCACCACGTTTACCGCGTCGATGTTCTCCTGCACACGAACATCCGCCGCGTCAATCACGTGCACCAGCAGGGTCGCCTGTCGCGTCTCCTGCAGGGTAGCTTTAAACGCCGCCACCAGGTCGTGAGGCAAATGACGGATAAACCCTACGGTATCCGCCAGCACTGTTTCACCCACATCGGCGACGTCAATACGACGTAACGTTGGGTCCAGGGTCGCAAACAACTGGTCTGCGGCATAAACCTGGGCCTCAGTAATCTGGTTAAACAGGGTGGATTTACCGGCGTTGGTATACCCCACCAGCGACACCGTTGGGATGTCGGCTTTTGAGCGTGCACGACGACCTTGCTCACGCTGTTTCTCAACGCGTTCCAGACGTGAGAGGATCTGGGTAATACGGCCACGCAGCAAACGACGGTCGGTTTCGAGCTGGGTTTCCCCCGGACCGCGTAAACCAATCCCGCCTTTCTGTCTCTCAAGGTGGGTCCAGCCACGCACAAGCCGCGTTGCCAGATGGCGCAACTGCGCCAGCTCAACCTGCAACTTACCTTCATGGGTACGCGCACGCTGAGCAAAAATATCTAAAATCAAACCCGTGCGATCGATAACACGGCATTCGCAAAGCGCTTCCAGGTTACGTTCCTGGGCCGGAGACAGCGCATGATCAAACAACACAACTGAAGCGCCAGTTGCTTTTACGGCATCCGCAATTTCAACTGCTTTACCTTCACCAACAAAATACTTTGGGTGCGGCGCTTTACGGCTACCGGTAATCACCTGCATTGCTTCGACACCGGCGGAAGAGACCAGAGATTCAAACTCCTGGAGGTCTTCCATATCTTTGTCTTGCGAAAAATAGATGTGTACCAGCACCGCCTGCTCACCGGCATCATAACGGTCAAACAAGCGTAAACCTCTCTAAAAAGATCAGCGGGGAACGCAGGATCCCTGGCTCCCCGTGTGGATAACAGCAGAGACCTTATTCGGTCTCGTCGCTGTCCTGCGCTGGCGTTGAAGAACCCTGCGCGTTGCTACCGTGATGGTAGTTACTGCCAGTGCCGCCGCCAGCGTTATTGCTGTGATGAGATACCGGACGAGACGGAACAACAGTAGAAATCGCGTGCTTGTAGACCATCTGACTGACCGTGTTTTTCAACAGGATCACGAACTGATCGAAAGACTCAATCTGACCTTGCAGCTTAATACCATTCACCAAATAAATAGAAACTGGAACACGTTCCCGACGCAATGCGTTCAGGAACGGATCTTGTAAAGATTGCCCCTTAGCCATTCTATCTTTTCCTTATATGCTTGTTTTGTACTTAGAACCTTGCGATTCTGAAAAATTGCGCACGATACGTCTCAATTGTACACATTCAGTGAGCGATATCACCAACAACCTCAATCACTTCGTTTAACGCCTGTTGCGGTTTTTCACTGTCTAACCAGTGAACCCCCTCCCAACCGCGCAACCAGGTGATCTGGCGCTTCGCTAACTGTCTCGTGGCGCAAACACCTCGATAAACCATTTCATCGTATGAAATCTCACCTTCAAGATACGACCACATCTGGCGGTATCCCACACAACGAATGGAAGGCATATCCGTATGCAAATCTCCACGGGCAAATAGCGCCCGCACTTCTGCTTCAAAATCTGAAGCTAACATCTGATGAAAACGCTGCTCAATTCGCTGATGGAGCAGTTCACGGCTCGCCGGGGCGATGGCGAACTGATGCACCTGATACGGCAGAGCCTCTCCTGACGTTTGCGTCAGTTCCGTTAAAGTTTTACCCGAAATGAAAAAAACTTCCAGTGCCCGGGAAAGCCTTTGCGGATCATTTGGATGGATCCGTGCTGCAGCAACCGGATCAATCTCTGCCAGTTGCTTGTGCAAAACGTCCCAGCCCTGCTCTGCCGCCTGCTGCTCAATTTTCGCTCTTACCTCAGGATCCGCTGATGGCAGTGGTGATAGCCCCTCCAGCAACGCCTTGAAATAGAGCATGGTTCCGCCAACCAATAGCGGTATACGTCCCGCCGCTGTTATCTCGGCCATCTCAGCTAAGGCATCCCGGCGGAAATCCGCTGCGGAGTAAGCCTGAGCAGGGTCGAGAATATCCAGCAAACGGTGCGGTGCCGCACGCAACTCTTCTGCGTCAGGCTTCGCCGTGCCGATGTCCATCCCCCGATAGATGAGGGCGGAATCAACGCTAATCAACTCTACGGGCAAAACTTTACGCAACTCAATGGCCAGTGCCGTTTTGCCGGAGGCCGTTGGGCCCATCAAAAAAATCGCCTTAGGCAGGCTCGCCTTGCTTACGTCAATCATGTTTCAGGGCGTTCATCGCCGTTTGTAAATCAACAGGTTGTAATAGACCCCCTGGCGGCGATTTCACCAGTTGCGGACAAAGACGTTCAACCTCTGCCAGCACGCTAATGGCCTGCGCCATACTCCACGGCGTGTGTTCGCTTGCCAGATGACGGGCGATCCACTGCGCGGTGTTGGCGGCATCAAACGATGTTTGCTGCGCCAGGTAGCCTATCAGTTCAGGAATCAAGTTTTGTAAATTTTGTTGGCGTAAGGGTAAAGGCACTGCACGAATTGTCACATGTTGTGGTTCGAGCACAATTTCAATGCCCATCTGCGCCAGTTGGGCCTCTGCACGTTGCAATACCCTTGTTTCTTCAGCGGATATTTTCAGACGAACCGGGATCAGCAGCGGCTGCGCGCAGGCCGAATTTTCTCCCGGAGTGAGCTGCACCTGTTTGAGCCAGCGTTCGGCTACCGGCAATGCCAGAAGCATCAATTTGCCGTCACGCTCAAGCAGTGCCATATCCGGTACGACAATCGTCAACACCCGGCCAAAGCTCTGGCTATGAGCGTCCAGGGAAGACGACGCTACCGGGATGTGTTCTTTGCGCTCCACGGCTGGGGTTTCCAGCAGTTTGCGATACAAAGCCCCCTGCTGCTTTTGATAGCCAGGCTGGGCGTTCGGGTAGTTTGCTCCCGTTGGGCGCGGAGCGCTCCCTGCAGAGGAGAAACGCGGCGCTTCCGGCTCACGTACCGCAGCGGGTTCCGCAAAATGGTTCCGGCCCGCAGCAACACGGTTTTCCGGGAACGAACGTGGGGCAGGCTCTTCATTTTCCAGTGGCAACACCGGTTCAACCTGCTGTTGCAATACGCTCAGCACGCCCTGATAGATAAAATCGTGTACCAGTCGTGACTGGTGGAACCTTACTTCATGCTTGGCTGGATGGACGTTCACGTCGACCTGATGCGGGTCGATCTCCAGATAAAGCACAAAAGCAGGTTGCTGGTCGGCTCCGAGCTTATCTTCGCAGGCCTGACGAATGGCGTGATTAATGAGACGGTCCCGCATCATGCGGCCATTCACGTAGCAATACTGGATCTCCGCGAACGCCGCGCTGCTGGCGTTTGGGTCAGCCACCCAGCCGCGTAAAGCCAGATCGCCATGCTGCCACTCAATGGCCAGCGCCTGTTCCAGAAACGGTGTCCCGCAAATAGTTCCCAGTCGACGCTCTTTCTGCCCGCCTTCGGCCACCGCTCTGTACTGGCGCATCACTTTGCCATTATGACTGAGGTTAATGGTGACATCGAAACGGGCCAGCGCGATACGACGGATGATTTCGTCGATATGGACGAACTCGGTTTTTTCGGTACGCATGAACTTGCGTCGGGCGGGAGTGTTGTAGAACAGATCCAGGACTTCCAGCGTCGTACCGACAGGATGCGCCGCAGGTTTGACCGTCACATCCATATCGCGCCCTTCAGCATAGGCCTGCCAGGCTTCTGCCTGGTCAGCCGTGCGGGAGGTCAGCGTCAAACGGGAAACCGAGCTGATACTGGCCAGCGCTTCACCGCGAAAACCGAGGCTTATGATGGCTTCCAGATCATCCAGAGAAGCAATTTTACTGGTAGCGTGACGAGCCAGCGCTAACGCCAGCTCGTCTTTTTTGATACCACAGCCGTTATCACGAATGCGGATTAGCTTCGCGCCACCGCGTTCAATATCAATATCAATGCGGGTCGCGCCCGCATCGAGGCTGTTTTCCACCAGCTCCTTCACCACCGACGCAGGGCGTTCTACCACCTCACCGGCGGCGATTTGGTTCGCAAGCTGCGGCGGTAGAACCTGAATCGGCATGAATTCTCCTTAGTTGGTCGCAGTTATCTCGCCAGGCTGCGCGGCACTGGCCGTCTGAGCTGCCCCGCCCTGTGGCGCGGACTGCAGAGGATGCGCCTCAAAATATTTACGCAAACCGTTATAAATGGCTTCGGCAAGTTGCTGCTGGTAGCTGTCGCTGCCCAGCAGACGCTCTTCACTGTTATTGCTGATAAAGCCTGTCTCCACCAGAATGGATGGAATATCCGGCGAACGCAGAACCCCCAGGCTCGCATGCTCCGGACGACGCTTATGCAATGCTCCGATGCCCTGCAACTGATTCAATACGTTAGTGGCGACATCATAACCGACGCGCTGGGAATGACCGAACTGTAAATCCAGCACTGCCTGGCTGAGATATGGATCTGACTGGCTGTTTGCCAGCACATCACCCGCACCGCCTAACAGTTCAGACTGTTTCTCGTGCTCTTCCAGCCAGTTTGCCATTTCGCTGTTCGCCCTGCGGTTCGAAAGCACCCATACCGATGCGCCAGTCGCGCTACGGTTTGGCGCTGCATCCGCATGAATGGAGACCAGGAAGTTGGCATTTTGTTTACGCGCCACATCTGAGCGGCCCATTACAGAGATAAAATAGTCGCCGTCGCGAGTCAGAACGCCTTTGAACATCGGATCATCGTTTAACAACGTCCGCAGCTTACGAGCTACCGCAATCGTGACGTTTTTCTCCCGTGTGCCACCAGGACCAATCGCGCCGGGATCCTGACCACCATGCCCTGCATCAATCGCGATAATCACCTTATCACCACTAACCGCGTGCCGTGTGCTGGCCGCAGGACGCGTGACGGTATTACTGCTGGTGACGCTGGTAATGCGGTCGCTGTCCGATTTAAACGGATTACGTGCAGGTTCAGAAGGACGCGGCGTGTAAACTGGTTCTTCGACGCGTTTTGCCACCACTGGCGGAGGCGGTGGTGGAGGTACATCAGCATTGATGGTAAAAACCACCGTATAGTTCGCGCCGTTTTGTTGCTTGACCGCCTTCGTTTTGCCCTTTTCGGTGAGATCAACCACCAGGCGCAATGACTGGCTATCTTGTGGTGTGCCTGAGCGAATGCTCTTCACCAGATTGTTACCGCTGAACTGCAGTGGTAATCCCTGAATCACTCCGGTTTGTTTGATATCCAGCGCCACGCTGTGGCTGTCTGGCTGTGAAAAAGCGTATTCAGGGTCACCCATAAAACTGAATGTGATCCGGGCCTGGCTTTCACCGTTCGATACCTGAATATCTGAGAGGTTAGCCGCCCCGGCCTGCGCGCACAGCAGCACGGTGGCAGCCAATAACCAACTTTTAACGCGATTAATCATCCCGTTATCCCTAAGCTTAACCGGCTAAACGAGCCAGTAAGGAACACCCTGATGAGGAAACCGCACTGATGCGTGCCTCACGCCCTTGTGCCTGGTAATCTAAGTGAATTTCGACATCCGGGTCAGGCAACACACCCGCACCTTGTTGCGGCCACTCCACCAGGCAAATGGCATCATTGGCAAAATAATCACGGATCCCCATAAATTCCAGCTCCTCAGGATCCGCAAGGCGGTATAAATCGAAGTGGTACACCATGAGATTTTCAAGGGTGTACGGTTCTACCAGCGTGTAGGTTGGGCTTTTCACATTCCCCCTATGCCCTAACGCCTGTAAAAAGCCCCGGCTGAAGGTGGTTTTACCCGCACCTAAATCACCATACAGATAAATGACGGTTGCCCCCTGACAGGCCTGCGCCACGCGCTTGCCGAGATCTAAAGTGGCTTGTTCATCAGGTAAAGGAATCGCTCGATTAGTCATTTTCTACGTCAATCACATCCGGGTTAACAACACGCCGCAGCGTGCAAAAAAGATCGGTGGCCAGCATACCGCGTGTACCGTAACGTGCAGCCAGTTGATCTGCCGCTGCACCATGAGCCACGCAGCCCGCACAGGCTGCATCATAAAGGGGAAGTTTCTGTCCAAGCAATGCGCCAATGATGCCTGAAAGCACATCACCCATTCCGCCACTCGCCATGCCCGCATTTCCGGCATCAATAATGCCCAGCGCCTCGTCACTGGCGACGACGGTTCCTGCCCCTTTCAAAACGGCAACACCTCCGTAACGTTTTACCAGACGCTGAGCAGAAAGTAAGCGATCGCTTTCAATTTCTGCCACGCTGCAGTTAAGCAGACGCGCGGCTTCGCCGGGGTGTGGCGTCAGAATGCGATTGTGACGCTTATCCGGGTTGATTGCCAGAAGGTTCAGTGCGTCAGCATCCCACAGCATCGGTTTACGAAAATTCTCGACCTTTTGCAGGGCCTGTTTACCCCACGCCTGCTGCCCAAGCCCGGGGCCGATAACGACCACATCTGCCCACTCGAGGCTTTCCTCGAGCATCGGGAGCGTAAGCTCATGCACCATCAACTCGGGTCTGGCAGTAACGATCGGCGCAATATTCTCGATGTGCGTGAGGACTCGCACCAGACCAGCACCGCTTCGCAATGCCGCTTCACCCGCCATGCGGATAGCCCCCGCCGTACCGTAGTCCCCCCCGACAATCACCAGTTTGCCATGATCGCCTTTATGGGATGTGGGACGTCTCGGGGGCAGCCACTCTGCAAGCTGCGAAGCATCAATGCGCGAAAGGTGCGTTTCCTGACCAGCTAACCAGCTGTCCAGACCCAGCGCATTGTGGTGCAGTACGCCGACCACACCCCGCGCTTTGCCGGTCAGTAAACCCGGCTTCAGGGCGATGAATGTTACCGTATGCGCCGCCTGAATCACTGCCCCCGGCGTCGCGCCAGTTTGTGCTATCAGGCCTGAGGGAATATCCAGCGCCACCACCGGCGCGGAATGGCAATTGGCATGTGTAATCAACGCGGTAATGTTCTCACGCGGCGCACTGCGTAGACCGGTCCCGAGCAGACCATCAATAATCAGATCCATATCCTCCGGCCAGAGGATATCAGGTGCATGAATCACACCGCCGGCATTCAGCCAGGCATCTCGGGCCGCGCTGGCCTCCTCCGGCAGCGGTTTATCACTCTCCAGCGCCAGCAACGTGACGCGGATACCCGCAGCAACGGCAAGACGGGCGACGACATAACCGTCACCGCCGTTATTGCCGTGCCCGCACAAAACCAGCCAGTGTCTGGATTGCGGATATGCATTGTGGGCAACGTTAAATGCGGCTTCGCCTGCGCGCTGCATGAGTTCATATAGGGTGATACCGAGGCTGTCTGCTGCCTCTTTTTCGGCGCGCCGGAGGTCGTCCGCATGCCAGATGGAATGTGGTATACTTGCGGGGTTTTTCTTCACTGTATGGTCCGTCATGTCACAGCCCCTCGATCTCAATCAGTTAGCGCAAAAAATTAAACAGTGGGGTGCTGAGCTTGGCTTCCAGAAGGTAGGCATTACCGATACCGACCTCTCCGCCAGCGAGCCGAAACTACAGGCCTGGCTGGACAAACAATACCACGGCGAAATGGAGTGGATGGCGCGTCATGGCATGATGCGCGCCCGTCCGCACGAGCTTTTGCCGGGCACATTACGTGTCATCAGTGTGCGCATGAACTACCTGCCCGCCAACGCGGCTTTTGCGCGCACGCTAAAAAACCCCTCGCTGGGTTACGTCAGCCGGTACGCCCTGGGACGTGATTACCATAAGCTTCTGCGTAACCGTTTAAAAAAACTCGGGGAAACTATTCAGCAGCACTGTGTTTCGCTGAATTTTAGACCCTTTGTCGATTCTGCGCCTATTCTTGAGCGCCCGATCGCCGAAAAAGCCGGGCTTGGCTGGACAGGTAAGCACTCACTTATCCTTAGCCGCGACGCCGGATCGTTCTTCTTCCTCGGGGAACTGCTGATTGATTTACCGCTGCCGGTAGACGGTCCGGTAGAGGAAGGCTGTGGCCGCTGCGTGGCCTGTATGACCATCTGCCCCACCGGCGCTATCGTTGAACCCTATACTGTTGATGCTCGCCGCTGCATCTCCTACCTCACTATCGAACTGGAAGGTGCGATCCCTGAGGAGTTTCGGCCGCTTATCGGCAACCGAATCTACGGCTGCGATGACTGTCAGCTGATCTGCCCATGGAACCGCTATTCACAACTCACGGATGAAGAAGATTTCAGTCCGCGTAAAGCTCTGCACGCACCGCAACTCGTTGAGCTGTTCGCCTGGAGCGAAGCCTGGTTCCTGAAAGTGACAGAAGGGTCTGCCATTCGTCGCATTGGCCATTTGCGCTGGCTACGTAATGTTGCCGTTGCACTGGGGAATGCGCCCTGGGATGAAGCCAATATTCAGGCGCTCGAAAGCCGCAGAGGTGAGCACCCACTTCTCGATGAACACATAGAATGGGCGGTTGCACAGCAAATCGAGAAGCGAAATGCCTGCGTAGTCGAGGTGCAATCACCGAAGAAACAACGCCTGGTGAGGGTGATTGAGAAAGGGCTTACGCGCGACGCATAATATATTCACAGCCTGTGTATAAAAATACAAACTCAAGCAGCATCGGGACTGGAGAAGAGGTCAAGTGATCTCAATAACATTTTGAAATCAAATTTTATTCATATAATACAGATAATTACACGAATACTATTCACCCTGCTAAGTTTTTAGCCGATTCCGATTAAACGTAGTTTCTGTGGATAACTCTGTTCACAAGAGTATTTCAGAGACAACAGAAAACGTCCCCAACGACTCTTTTCGCTGTGGATATTTTAAAGATGAAGAAGAATTTGGAGCGGGAAACGAGACTCGAACTCGCGACCCCGACCTTGGCAAGGTCGTGCTCTACCAACTGAGCTATTCCCGCTTGGGTGGTGCGTGCTGTGGAAGCACTTTCAAATTTTGGAGCGGGAAACGAGACTCGAACTCGCGACCCCGACCTTGGCAAGGTCGTGCTCTACCAACTGAGCTATTCCCGCTTGGGTGGTGCATGCTTTAAAAGCACTTTCAAATTTTGGAGCGGGAAACGAGACTCGAACTCGCGACCCCGACCTTGGCAAGGTCGTGCTCTACCAACTGAGCTATTCCCGCAAATCTGTACTGCTTTTGTTGCTGTCGTAACGTGTAATTCTCTGTCGTTACGGGAGGCGCATTATACGAGAAATCCTTTTAGCTGCAACCCCCCTGAAAGCGATTTTTTCGAAATTCAGTTCAAATGCTTATTTAATCGGCAAGCTGCACAATTTAACGGCAAAAACCCGGCCACGCAAGGCGCCGGATCTCAAAATCACAGCTTAATGAAGTTTTCGCGGTAATACGCCAGCTCCGCAACAGACTCACGAATATCGTCCATTGCCTGATGCGTCCCCTGTTTTTTAAAGCCATCCAGGATTTCAGGTTTCCAGCGACGAGCCAGCTCTTTCAGGGTGCTCACATCCAGATAGCGGTAGTGGAAGTAAGACTCGAGCTCCGGCATGTACTTAAACAGAAAGCGGCGATCCTGGCCGATGCTATTACCACAGATTGGCGATTTGCCTGCCGGAACCCACTGTTTCAGGAATTCAAGCGTCGCCAGCTCCGCCTCACGGTCACCCTGAGTACTGGCCTTCACGCGATCCACCAGACCGCTGCCGGTATGGGTACGCACGTTCCAGTCATCCATCAATGCAAGCTGTTCATCAGATTGATGAACCGCAATCGTCGGCCCTTCCGCCAGAATATTCAGGTTGGCATCGGTCACCAGGGTTGCAATCTCAATGATGCGATCGCGCTCGGGATCCAGCCCGGTCATTTCAAGATCGATCCAAATCAGGTTGTTTTCATCCGCGCTCATGTTATTTTCCACCCTTCTCGCATAACCGGCAGTAGCAGGTTAACTAGTATTAATTAGAGTGTATCATAGAGGTTTTGCCCCTTACGGGCGACCAGGAGCCAGCGCGATTGAGTAAAAATAAACTCTCCAAAGGGCAGCAGCGCCGCGTGAATGCCAATCACCAGCGCCGTCTTAAAACCACTTCGGAGAAGGTCGATTACGACGACAACCTGTTTGGCGAACCAACGGAAGGTGTAGTCATCAGCCGTTTCGGTATGCATGCCGACGTGGAATCCGCCGATGGTGAGATCCACCGCTGCAACATCCGCCGGACCATTCGTTCTCTGGTGACCGGTGACCGCGTCGTCTGGCGTCCGGGTAAAGAGGCGGCGGAAGGTGTTACGGTAAAAGGTATCGTTGAAGCGGTCCATGAGCGCACGTCTGTGTTAACCCGTCCCGATTTCTACGACGGCGTGAAACCGATTGCCGCCAACATTAACCAAATCGTTATCGTCTCGGCGATTTTGCCTGAACTTTCACTCAATATTATCGACCGATACCTCGTCGCCTGCGAAACACTGCAGGTTGAACCGATTATCGTGCTGAACAAAATCGATCTGCTGGATGACGAAGGAATGGCTTTCGTCAATGAACAGATGGATATCTATCGCAAGATTGGATACCGCGTTCTGATGGTCTCCAGCTACACCAAAGATGGCCTGAAACCGCTGGAAGAGGCGCTCACCGATCGTATCAGCATCTTCGCGGGTCAATCCGGCGTGGGTAAATCGAGCCTGCTGAATAACCTGCTTGGTCTCCAGCAGGAGATCCTCACCAACGATGTGTCTGATGTCTCGGGTCTGGGCCAGCACACGACCACCGCATCACGCCTGTATCACTTCCCACATGGCGGCGATGTGATCGACTCTCCGGGGGTGCGCGAATTCGGTTTATGGCATCTCGAGCCGGAACAAATCTTCAACGGATTTGTCGAATTCCATGATTATTTAGGCGCTTGCAAATACCGCGACTGTAAACACGATAACGACCCAGGTTGCGCTATCCGTGAAGCGGTCGAGAATGGTGAAATCGCGGAGACTCGCTTCGAGAATTACCACCGTATTCTTGAGAGCATGGATCAAGTAAAAACGCGTAAAAACTTTTCTGATTCTGATAACTGACAACTAAGCTAAGCATCGCTAAAATCGTCCCCTTTTTTCAGGTTCCGGTGCTCTGCCACCGGATCAGGAACGACAAAACAATGGCCTGGAGGCTACCTTGTTAAACGCATTTAAACTTTCGCTTCAATACATTCTGCCAAAACTGTGGCTCACTCGCCTGGCGGGCTGGGGCGCAAGCAAACGAGCAGGCTGGCTGACCAAACTGGTCATCGACCTTTTCGTAAAATATTACAAGGTCGACATGAAAGAGGCGCAGAAGCCGGATACCGCCAGCTATCGCACCTTCAACGAATTCTTCGTGCGCCCACTGCGCGACGAGGTTCGTCCGGTTGATACCGATCCTAACGTGCTGGTGATGCCGGCAGACGGCGTGATCAGCCAGTTGGGCAACATCGAAGACGACAAAATCCTGCAGGCGAAGGGCCACAACTACAGCCTGGAGGCCTTATTGGCAGGTAACTACCTGATGGCAGACCTGTTCCGTAACGGTACGTTTGCCACCACGTATCTGTCACCGCGCGACTACCACCGCGTGCACATGCCGTGCAACGGTATTCTGCGTGAAATGATCTACGTTCCAGGCGATCTGTTCTCCGTGAACCATCTGACTGCGCAAAACGTACCAAACCTGTTTGCCCGTAACGAACGCGTCATCTGCCTGTTTGATACTGAATTTGGCCCAATGGCGCAGATTCTGGTGGGTGCCACCATCGTCGGCAGCATCGAAACCGTCTGGGCAGGCACCATCACTCCGCCACGTGAAGGCGTGATCAAGCGCTGGACCTGGCCTGCCGGTGAAGCGGAAGGCTCTGTCGCCCTGCTGAAAGGTCAGGAAATGGGTCGCTTCAAGCTGGGCTCTACCGTGATCAACCTTTTTGCGCCGGGTAAAGTGAAGCTGGCTGAACAGCTCGAAAGCCTGTCGGTCACCAAACTGGGCCAGCCGCTGGCGGTCTCTGCCGAAACCTTCGTGACGCCAGATGCAGAATCTGCTCCGCTGTCACAGGAAGAGATTAACGCCGAGCACGACGCCAGCCCGCTGGTTGACGACAAAAAAGACGAAGGCTAACAACAGAAGGATCGCTGACGTGCGCCCGATTATCGTTCTACTGATGGCCTGGTGCCTCAGCATGGGGGCGTACGCAGCGACAGCCCCCGACGCCAAACAGATAACGCAGGAACTGGAGCAGGCAAAAGCGGCCAAACCCGCTCAGCCAGAGACCGTCGAGTCGCTCCAGTCTGCCCTGAACGCGCTTGAGGAGCGGAAAGGCTCCCTTGAGCGCGCTCAGCAGTATCAGCAGGTTATCGACAACTTCCCCAAACTCTCGCAGACGCTGCGCGCGCAGCTCAATAATTTGCGTGACGAACCGCGCGACGTGCCCGCAGGCATGACCTCGGACGCCCTGAACCAGGAGATCCTGCAGGTCAGCAGCCAGCTTCTGGAAAAGAGCCGCCTTGCTCAGCAGGAGCAGGAGCGAGCGCGTGAAATTGCCGACTCCCTCAGCCAGCTTCCGCAACAGCAAACCGATGCCCGCCGTCAGCTCAACGAGGTTGAACGCCGTGTCGGCACACAAACCGGCAACACGCCGCAAAACCAGGCACAAAACCTTGGGCTGCAGGCAGAGTCTGCCCGCCTGAAAGCGCTGGTCGATGAACTGGAGCTGGCGCAGCTCTCCGCCAATAACCGCCAGGAGCTATCGCGGATGCGTTCAGAACTGGCGCAAAAACAGAGCGAACAGCTTGATGCTTATCTCCAGGCGCTACGTAACCAGCTGAATAGCCAGCGCCAGCGCGAGGCCGAACGCGCGCTGGAAAGTACCGAGCTACTGGCGGAAAACAGCGCTAACCTGCCCGTCGGCATCGTCGATCAGTTCAAGATCAACCGTGAGCTTTCAGCGGCACTGAACCAGCAGGCACAGCGTATGGACCTGGTCGCTTCACAACAGCGGCAGGCGACGAACCAAACCCTGCAGGTCCGCCAGGCGCTCAACACTCTGCGCGAACAGTCGCAGTGGCTTGGGTCATCAAACCTGCTGGGCGAGGCGTTACGAGCTCAGGTTGCACGCCTGCCGGAAATGCCGAAGCCGCAGCAGTTGGATACCGAGATGGCTCAGCTACGCGTTCAGCGACTGCACTTTGAAGATCTTCTCAACAAACAACCGCAAATTCGCCAGATCCGTCAGGCTGACGGGCAACCTCTGAGCAGTGAGCAAAACCGGATCCTTGAAGCCCAGTTGCGCACCCAGCGTGAACTCCTGAACTCACTGCTCCAGGGCGGTGATACGCTGATCCTCGAGCTTACCAAGCTGAAGGTGTCAAACAGTCAGCTGGAAGATGCGCTGAAAGAGGTAAACGAGGCAACGCACCGTTACCTCTTCTGGACCTCTGACGTGCGTCCAATGACCTTCTCGTGGCCAATTGAGATTGTTCAGGATCTGCGCCGCCTGATTTCACTGGACACCTTCAGCCAGCTGGGACAGGCCAGCGTGATGATGCTCACCAGCAAAGAGACCATTTTCCCACTGCTGGGCGCATTGATTCTGGTGGGCTTTAGCATTTACTCGCGCAGACATTTCACCCGTTTTCTGGAGCGTTCCAGTTCGCGCGTGGGGAAAGTCACCCAGGATCACTTCTGGCTGACGCTCCGCACGGTGTTCTGGTCGATTCTCGTGGCCTCTCCTTTACCGGTATTGTGGATGACGCTGGGGTACGGCCTGCGGGAAGCCTGGCCCTATCCGCTCGCCGTGGCGATAGGCGATGGCGTCACCGCGACGGTTCCACTGCTGTGGGTCGTGATGATTTGTGCCACATTCGCGCGGCCAAATGGCCTGTTCATCGCCCACTTTGGCTGGCCGCGTAATCGTGTTGCACGCGCCATGCGTTACTATCTGATGAGCATCGGACTGATTGTGCCACTCATTATGGCGCTGATTATGTTCGATAATCTTAACGACCGGGAGTTCTCAGGCTCACTGGGTCGCCTCTGCTTTATGCTGATATGCGGGGCGCTGGCCATCGTCACGCTCAGCCTGAAACGCGCCGGTATACCGCTCTATCTTGATAAATCCGGTAGCGGCGACAACATGTTCAACCGCCTGCTCTGGAACCTGCTGCTGAGCGCTCCGCTGATTGCGATGCTGGCAGCGGCGGTGGGTTACCTGGCGACCTCGAAGGCGCTGCTGGCGCGGCTGGAAACCTCGGTGGCGATCTGGTTCCTGCTTCTGGTGGTGTATCACGTCATCCGTCGCTGGATGTTGATTCAGCGCCGCCGTCTGGCCTTCGACCGTGCCAAGCATCGCCGGGCAGAAATCCTCGCTCAGCGTGCGCGGGGTGAGGATGAGCCAAACCACGTCAACAGCACGGAAGGGACGACGGAGGCGGACGATGTCGAACTGGATCTGGATGCCATCAGTACCCAGTCCCTGCGCCTGGTACGCTCCATCCTGATGCTGATTGCTCTCCTGTCGGTGATCGTGCTGTGGTCGGAAATTCACTCCGCGTTTGGCTTCCTGGAGAACATCTCTCTCTGGGACGTGACATCTACAGTTCAGGGCGTGGAAAGTCTGGAGCCTATAACCTTAGGTTCAGTACTGATTGCCATTCTGGTGTTGATCATTACTACCCAACTGGTACGTAACTTCCCGGCGCTGCTGGAGCTGGCTCTGCTGCAACACCTGGATTTAACCCCCGGCACGGGCTACGCCATTACCACCATCACTAAATACCTGATCCTGCTCTTTGGCGGGATGGTGGGTTTCTCAATGATTGGCATTGAGTGGTCTAAATTACAGTGGCTGGTCGCTGCGCTGACATTTGGACTTGGCTTTGGCATGCAGGAAATTTTCGCTAACTTTGTTTCCGGCCTGATCATCCTGTTTGAAAAACCGATTCGTATAGGCGATACGGTGACGATCCGCGATCTGACCGGTAGCGTAACGAAGATCAATACCCGCGCCACAACGATCAGCGACTGGGACCGTAAAGAGATCATCGTGCCGAACAAGGCATTCATCACCGAACAGTTCATCAACTGGTCGCTGTCAGACTCGGTCACGCGTGTTGTGCTGACACTACCGGCACCGTCGGATGCCAACAGTGAAGAGGTGACACAAATTCTCTACACCGCAGCCGAGCGCTGCACGCTGGTGCTCGATAACCCGGCACCGGAAGTGTTCCTGGTCGATTTGCAGCAGGGGATTCAGATTTTCGAGCTGCGTATTTACGCTGCAGAAATGGGACACCGTATGCCGCTGCGCCACGAGATCCACCAGCTGATTCTGGCTGGCTTCCGCGAGCATGGTATTGATATGCCATTCCCACCGTTCCAGATGCGTCTGGAAAGTCTGGACGGACGTAAATCGGGAAGAACATTGACGTCGGCGGCACGTAAGCGCCCGGCGGGAAGCCTGTAAATCTTCGCCCCTCTCTTTCGGGAGGGGCGTTTTAACCGCTACACCGCTTCCGTGACGTACGCCACTGAGCGTCGGCGGTAATTCTCATAAATCCCCATCGCCAGCAGCGAGAAGAAGATCGGGCCGCCAACCATCCACATCGCGCTGTTCCAGTCATTCGCTTCAATCACTGGCTGAATGACAGTGAAGATATTCGCGAACGCCACCACCAGCACGACCACAGTCGTCGCCAGTAGCGTTGACGTGCGGGTTTTAAAAATCACAAACGGACGTTCAAGACTCTGCTTCGCTTTGAAGAACGGGAACGCCAGCGTCAGGAACAGATACGGCAGCGTCATCGACACGTTCGCCATCAGGGTCAGCTTGTTATAGAACGCTGACGCGGTATCACCGCCAAACGACACCAGCAGAATGAACACGCACACCAACAGGCATTGCATCCACATCGCGTTAGCAGGCATTCCCGCCGTATTCAGTTGCGTCATACGCGCTGGCCACAGCGCTTTTGGCGTGCCCTGGATTATCGCTTTCAACGGCGAGTAGATAAGCGTAAAGAACGCGCCGGTATAGGCGAGGAACATTGACAGGCCGGTAATGCGCGCAAACCAGATGCCCATTGTCACCGCCGCTTCCGGCGTCAGGCTCATCGCCTGTCCCAGCGTCATTCCCAGGCTTTTCATCAACACATAAGTAATGTTGCCAAGGTTAGTGGTGTTGTTGCTCAACACCTGCTGCCAGTTGGTACTGACCCCCCAGAGGAAGATTGCCAGCGAATAGCCAATGGAAATGACGATGGCGGCAAATATAATCCCTTTCGCGAAGTTCTTTTCCGGGTTCTCCGTTTTGTCGACCAGACCACCTACCGCCTCGATACCACCGTAGGCGAAAATGGCGAATACCACAAAAGAGAGCATCGCAAGGCCGGACTGATAACTTGGGTTAGGCGAAGCAACAAAGTTCACCTCCTGCGCAAAGTGACCGCCGTTCAGGCACAGAATAGCGATACTGACCAGGAGCAGCACCAGATTCAAACACATCACTGCGATCCCGCCCACGGCGGTAATCCGGGCAATCTTATTGATGCCTTTAGACGCGACCAGCGTCACAACTACCATCCAGCAAACAGCCAGAATCCCGACCACCTGTGTAGAACTGAGGCCCGCCAGAGACCAGACCTGGGTTTTATCGCTACCGAAAACAAACGTCGAGAACGGTACCCAAACTTTGGCCGCAGTACTGACCATCCAGACAACGTAAGAGGAGAACCACATAAACGTGCCAATAAACGCGTAGCGCGGGCCGATACTGTTATTCATCCACGAGTAGATCCCTCCCTCTTCTTTCCGGTATGCCGACCCCATTTCCGCCATCATCAGCGCGAATGGGATGAAGAAGAACAGGGCTGAAACGATATAGAACGGCGTCGCACTGTAACCCATCAGGTAAAAGGCCGACGGACTATTAGCGAAGCCAAAGACGGAGGTAAAAATCATCAGGATGAGCCCGGTGAGGGTCATCTTTTTGAGTGAGTGGGACATAGAACCATCCAAAGGAAATTAATCTGCGCGGATGGTAGCAGAAGACCAGACAAAAATTGTGCCTATAGGGAGCAAATTAAGAAAAAGACCCGTGTATAGAGAATGTGGCAGTTTTTAATGTTGTTATGCGAAATGGAAAGGAATATTGCCACAGGGGGCGTAGGCCGGGTAAGCGCAACGCCACCCGGCATTTTTTCAGGCACGATCGACCGTAAACGCAATCACATCGCCCAACTGTTCTGCACCCAGCGCCAGCATCACCAGGCGGTCAACACCCAGCGCCACGCCGGAGCAATCCGGCAAACCTGCTTTTAATGCCTCAAGCAGATTAACATCAATAGGCTGCTGCGGCAGACCGCGCGCGGCACGCTTACGGTTATCCTGCTCGAAGCGCTGTTGCTGTTCACGCGCGTCCGTCAATTCGTGGAAACCGTTCGCCAGCTCGATGCCTTTGTAATAGACCTCAAAACGCTCTGCCACACGATGATCTTCCGTGCTGATCTGCGCCAGAGACGCCTGGCTTGCCGGGAAGTGATAGACAAACGTCGGGCGGTCTTTGCCAATCTGCGGTTCAACGCCAAACGTGAACAGCAACTGCAGAAGCGTATCGCGATCTTCTTCAGTATCTGCCACATTGCTGAGATCCAGTTTTGCCGCCACTTCGCGCAATTGAGTCTTGTCCGCTGACAATGGATCGATTTCCAGATAGCGCTGGAAAGCCTGCTGATAGGAGAGAGTTTCCGCTTCTGAGCAATCCAGCACCTGCTGCAGCAGGTCATCCACCTCATTCATCAGACGGTACATATCATAGTGCGGACGATACCACTCCAGCATGGTGAATTCCGGATTGTGGTGACGCCCCATCTCTTCATTACGGAAGCTTCTGCACAGCTGATACACCGGACCGCATCCCGCCGCCAGCAGGCGTTTCATGTGGTATTCCGGGCTGGTCATCAGATACAAATTCATGCCCTGAGAGTGCCCCGGGCCAACAAAACGGGTTTCAAACGGGACCAGATGAATATCGGTTACCGTTGCCTGACTCATGCACGGCGTTTCCACCTCCAGGACTCCGCGGTCGGCAAAGAAACGGCGGATCGCCGTCATAATTGCAGCGCGTTTTAACAGATTTGGGATGGATGCGCTCGGCTGCCAGGTGGCCGTTTCGCTCATGGGTAATTCTCCGATTTCAGACAAGGGCACGAAGTCTACTCGTTAGCGGGGACAGAGACAAATTTTGCGCAGTAAAAACGCGCATTTCATTTAGATGCGTAATTACGTGACGCAATTCATCAATCACGATGATAAATCACCCTACAGAACAGCAAAAAAATCGAACACGTCAAATTTCCCTGACATCTACACGGTTATACTGTTTTACCCATAAAGGAGCAGTGGAAACGCTTTCGCAATTGTCCCTTTGGGCAGGTGAACTACCTTTAGTTTGTCGCGTTGCGAAATAACAAAAATCTGGAGGAATGTCGTGCAAACTTTTCAAGCCGATCTTGCCGTAATTGGCGCTGGCGGTGCTGGATTACGTGCTGCGATTGCTGCAGCACAAGCTAATCCCAACGCTAAAATCGCATTGATTTCAAAAGTCTATCCAATGCGCAGCCACACGGTTGCAGCTGAAGGAGGGTCCGCCGCCGTCGCGCAGGATCATGACAGCTTTGAATACCATTTCCACGACACGGTTGCAGGGGGCGACTGGCTTTGCGAACAGGATGTGGTTGACTACTTTGTGCACCATTGTCCTACGGAGATGACCCAGCTTGAACAGTGGGGATGTCCGTGGAGTCGCCGTCCGGACGGCAGCGTCAACGTTCGCCGCTTCGGTGGAATGAAAATCGAACGTACCTGGTTCGCCGCCGATAAGACCGGCTTCCACATGCTGCACACTCTGTTCCAGACCTCTCTTCAGTTCCCACAAATTCAGCGCTTTGATGAACATTTCGTCCTCGACATTCTGGTTGATGACGGACAGGCTCGCGGCCTGGTGGCGATGAACATGATGGAAGGCACGCTCGTCCAGATCCGCGCTAATGCGGTGGTGATGGCAACGGGCGGTGCGGGCCGCGTGTATCGCTACAATACCAACGGCGGCATCGTCACCGGTGACGGTATGGGCATGGCGCTCAGCCACGGTGTGCCGCTGCGCGATATGGAGTTCGTACAGTATCACCCGACTGGCTTGCCGGGCTCCGGCATTCTGATGACGGAAGGCTGCCGTGGTGAAGGCGGTATTCTGGTCAACAAAAATGGCTACCGCTATCTGCAGGATTACGGCATGGGCCCGGAAACTCCGCTTGGCGAGCCGAAAAACAAATACATGGAACTCGGTCCGCGCGACAAAGTCTCCCAGGCCTTCTGGCACGAGTGGCGCAAAGGCAACACCATCTCCACACCACGCGGTGATGTGGTCTATCTCGACCTGCGTCACCTGGGTGAGAAGAAGCTGCTGGAACGCCTGCCGTTCATCTGCGAACTGGCAAAAGCCTACGTCGGTGTTGATCCGGTGAAAGAGCCGATTCCGGTGCGTCCAACCGCGCACTACACCATGGGCGGGATCGAAACCGACCAGCAGTGCGAAACCCGTATCAAAGGCCTGTTCGCCGTGGGTGAATGCTCCTCTGTGGGCCTGCACGGCGCCAACCGCCTGGGGTCGAACTCGCTGGCAGAGCTGGTCGTCTTTGGTCGCATGGCGGGCGAGCGCGCAATGGAACGCGCGGCTACAGCGGGCGAAGCTAACGGTGCCGCGCTCGATGCTCAGGTTACTGACGTTGAAAAACGCCTGAAAGACCTGGTGAACCAGGAAGGTAACGAGAACTGGTCTAAGATCCGCGACGAGATGGGCCTGTCGATGGAAGAAGGCTGCGGTATCTACCGTACCCCTGAGCTGATGCAAAAAACCGTCGATAAGCTGGCGGAATTGCAGGAGCGTTTCAAACGTGTGCGCATTACCGATACCTCCAGCGTCTTCAATACCGACCTGCTCTATACCATCGAGCTGGGTCACGGCCTGAACGTGGCAGAATGTATGGCGCACTCTGCGCTGGCGCGTAAAGAGTCACGCGGGGCGCATCAGCGTCTTGATGAAGGCTGTACCGAACGTGACGACGTCAATTTCCTGAAACACACTCTCGCCTGGCGCGATGCAGATGGCACCACACGTCTGGACTACAGTGACGTGAAAATCACCACGCTGCCACCGGCTAAACGCGTGTACGGCGCAGAAGCAGAAGCCGCCGAGAAGAAGGAGAAGGCGAATGGCTGAGATGCAAAAACTGAAAGTTGAAGTGGTGCGCTACAATCCGGAAGTGGACACCGCACCACATAGCGCTTTCTATGAAGTCCCCTATGACGAGCAAACCTCTCTGCTGGATGCGCTTGGCTATATCAAAGATAACCTGGCACCAGACCTGAGCTACCGCTGGTCCTGCCGCATGGCCATCTGCGGCTCCTGCGGCATGATGGTTAACAAAGTGCCGAAACTGGCCTGTAAAACCTTCCTGCGTGATTACACCAAGGGCATCAAGGTTGAAGCGCTGGGCAACTTCCCGATTGAGCGCGATCTGGTGGTCGATATGACCCACTTTATCGAAAGTCTGGAAGCCATTAAGCCTTACATCATCGGCAATCCGCGCACGCCGGATCAGGGTCCAAATACCCAGACCCCGGCCCAGATGGCGAAATACCATCAGTTCTCTGGCTGCATCAACTGCGGCCTGTGTTACGCCGCATGTCCACAGTTTGGCCTAAATCCCGAATTCATCGGCCCGGCCGCCATTACGCTGGCGCACCGCTATAACGAAGACAGCCGCGACCACGGTAAAAAAGAACGTATGGCGCAGCTTAACAGCCAGAACGGCGTCTGGAGCTGTACTTTCGTGGGTTACTGCTCCGAAGTCTGTCCGAAGCATGTCGACCCAGCCGCCGCTATTCAGCAGGGTAAAGTGGAAAGCTCGAAAGACTTTCTTATCGCTACCCTGAAACCACGCTAAGGAGTGCATGATGACGACTAAACGCAAAGCCTATGTACGGCCAGTGCCGTCCACCTGGTGGAAAAATCTGCCGTTTTATCGCTTCTATATGCTGCGTGAAGGCACAGCGGTGCCGGCGGTCTGGTTCAGTCTTGAGCTGATGTACGGTGTTTTTGCCCTCAAGCACGGTCCGGAAACCTGGGCAAGCTTTGTTGGCTTTCTACAAAACCCGATCATTGTGGTCCTGAACCTGATCGTGCTCGCAGCCGCGCTGCTTCATACCAAAACCTGGTTTGAGCTGGCGCCAAAAGCGGCGAACATCATCGTAAAAGGCGAGAAAATGGGGCCAGAGCCGGTGATTAAAGGCCTCTGGGCAGTGACGATTCTGGTCACTGTGGTCATTCTGTTTGTCGCACTGTTCTGGTAAGGAGACTACTGTGATCAATCCAAATCCAAAACGTTCTGACGAGCCGGTCTTCTGGGGACTGTTTGGCGCTGGCGGCATGTGGAGTGCCATCATCGCACCTGTGATCATCCTGCTGGTCGGCATTATGCTGCCGCTGGGGCTGTTCCCGGGCGATGCACTGAGCTACGAACGCGTGCTGGCGTTTGCGGGTAGCTTTATCGGCCGTGTATTCATCTTCCTGATGATCGTCCTGCCGCTGTGGTGTGGCCTGCACCGTATTCACCATGCGATGCATGACCTGAAAATCCATGTCCCGAGCGGTAAATGGGTGTTCTACGGCCTGGCAACCATTCTGACCGTGGTAACGCTGATTGCCGTGGTCACCATCTGACCCTTCTGGCCCGCCCTCCGGCGGGCCTTTTTATTTCTGCATTTTGCCCACCAGCCACTGCGCAAACTCACGCATTGCCGGGGTTTCGGCTTTCGACTGTAGTCTTGTTAACCAGTAACTGCCCAGATCAATCTGTGTGGCAAACGGCTGTACAATGCGCTCGCTGTTGAGCAAATGCGTAAACATATCGACCGGAGCGATCGCAATTCCCACACCGGCCTGCGCGGCTTCCAGCATGGTGACAGACGAATCAAACACCATCACCCGATGTGTGGGTGACGGGGGATGCTCCCCCGCCGCCTGCATCCACGCCGACCACTCATCGCGCCGGTAGGAGCGCAGTAGGGTAAATTTCAGAATGTCGGCCGGAGTATGTAGCCCGGCGGCGATATCGGGTGAACAAAGTGGAGCCAGCGGCGCATCACAAAGGAACTGCGCTTCGGTCCCGTGCCACGCCCCGCCACCGTAGCGGATCGTGTAATCAAGCCCCTCAGCCGCCGGATCGACGCGGTTGTTATGGGTTGAAAGGTGAAGATCGATATGCGGAGAGCAGCGGCGGAAATCAGACAACCGCGAGAATAAAAAACCGGTCGCGAAGGTTCCTACCACACCAATTTTGAGTTTCTCCTGCGCACGATGGCTGGCAAAGCGATCCAGCATTCCGGCGATACGATCGAACGAATCGTTAAGCACTGGCAGCAAATTCTCACCTTCCGTCGTCAGCATCAGCCCGCGCGAAACACGGACAAAAAGCTGGCAGTTCAGATGCTGTTCCAGCGTCTTAACATGCTGGCTGATAGCAGAATGGGTAACATTCAGCTCTATCGCGGCATGAGTAAAACTGAGATGCCTTGCGGCTGCTTCGAAAGCACGAAGCGAATTAAGCGGGAGATAGCTGCGAGTCATCGGCCCATCCGTTAGAAAAATTAACAGCTAATGCTAAATTTAACCGTTTGTCAGCGACAGTCAAATCCCACAGACTACAGCTGTCTGACGGGCCCGGACACTCCTTTGACCTGCTATTACGGAAGATAACTGATGATGAAAAAATCCCTTTGCTGCGCCCTGTTACTCAGCACCTCCTGCTCCGTCTTTGCTGCACCGATGTCAGAAAAACAGCTGGCTGATGTGGTGAAACGTACCGTTACCCCTCTGATGAAAGCGCAGACCATCCCGGGGATGGCGGTCGCCGTAATTTATCAGGGTCAGCCGCACTACTTTACCTTCGGCAAAGCCGATATCGCGGCGAACAAACCTGTTACCCCGCAAACGTTGTTCGAGCTGGGTTCTATAAGTAAAACCTTCACCGGCGTCCTGGGTGGCGATGCCATTGCTCGCGGTGAAATTTCGCTGAGCGATCCGGTAACAAAATACTGGCCTGAGCTGACAGGCAAGCAGTGGCAGGGAATTCGCATGCTGGATCTGGCTACCTATACTGCGGGTGGTCTGCCATTACAGGTACCGGATGAGGTGACCGATAACGCCTCTCTGCTGCGCTTCTATCAGGACTGGCAGCCAGAGTGGAAGCCGGGAACCACGCGTCTTTATGCGAACGCCAGTATTGGTCTTTTTGGCGCCCTTGCGGTTAAACCTTCCGGTATGAACTATGAGCAGGCCATAACGACGCGGGTCTTTAAGCCGCTCAAGCTGGACCATACGTGGATTAACGTTCCGGAATCTGAACGAGAGCATTACGCCTGGGGATACCGTGACGGTAAAGCCGTCCACGTTTCTCCGGGCATGCTGGATGCCGAAGCCTATGGTGTGAAAACCAATGTCAAAGATATGGCGAGCTGGGTGATGGCGAACATGTCTCCCGATACTCTGCAGGATACCTCTCTGAAGCAAGGTATCGCCCTTGCGCAATCCCGATACTGGCGCGTAGGTGCCATGTATCAAGGGTTAGGCTGGGAGATGCTGAACTGGCCGGTAGAAGCCAAAACCGTGGTCGAGGGTAGTGATAATAAGGTTGCCCTGGCACCGTTGCCTGCGGTAGAAGTGAATCCCACGGCCCCTCCGGTAAAAGCGTCCTGGGTGCATAAAACGGGCTCTACTGGCGGGTTTGGTAGCTATGTGGCGTTTATTCCAGAAAAGCAGCTTGGCATTGTGATGCTAGCGAATAAAAGCTACCCGAACCCGGCGAGAGTTGAGGCGGCATATCGTATCCTCGACGCGCTGAAGTAAAACATTGCCGGGTGGCGACTCTGCTTACCCGGCAAAACACCCCGCATTTTCCTTGCCGTCATCTACACTTAACAAAAAAACAGTAAGGAAACTCCTATGCGCATTCTGCCTGTTATCGCCGCGGTGACAGCCGCGTTTTTAGTGGTTGCCTGTAGTTCCCCTACCCCACCTTCTGGCGTTACCGTTGTCACGCCTTTCGATGCACAACGCTTCCTCGGAACATGGTATGAAATCGCCCGCCTGGACCATCGGTTTGAACGGGGCTTAGAGAAAGTCACTGCGAATTACAGTCCGATGGATGATGGCGGTATTCAGGTGATCAACAGGGGCTATAATCCCGACCGGGAGATGTGGCAGCAGTCGACAGGAAAAGCATACTTCACTGGCGATCCACGGAGGGCCGCGCTCAAAGTCTCCTTCTTTGGCCCCTTCTATGGCGGCTACAACGTGATAGCACTCGACAAAGAGTACCGCCATGCGCTGGTTTGCGGGCCGGATCGCAACTACCTGTGGATACTCTCCCGCACGCCAACCATCTCGTCTGAGATGAAACAGCAGATGCTGGATGTTGCGACCCGGCAGGGGTTTGATGTGTCAAAACTCATCTGGGTAGAACAACCCCATTAATGCGTGCTGAGTTTCAACCCAATGATACCGGCCACGATCAGAGCGAGGCTGGCGATACGTGCCAGGCTCGCTGACTCTCCCAGCAGCAGAATGCCCGTGATGGCAGCGCCTACGGCGCCGATGCCTGTCCAGACAGCATAAGCCGTTCCCACAGGCAAAGAACGCATCGCCCACGACAACAGGACGATACTGACTATCATCGCGGTAACGGTAATGACGCTGGGCGTCAGACGGGTAAATCCGTGGGTGTACTTGAGACCAATCGCCCATACCACTTCGAGCAGGCCGGCAATTAAAAGAACGATCCAGGACATTTCAGGCTCCTTAACTTACAGGTAAGTTGGGGCCGTCCCCGGTGAAAGATACGCTTACGGGTCGTCCCGTAAGGCAAAGATTACGCCCTTTATTTTGCTTAGCGTGCGATTTTTTTTCAATCCCTTTCTGCTGAACACGTTAAGGCAAGAAATAGCCGCAGTATGGCGCGGAGTTCAAGCATTTACCACTCATCTGACTTCTCTATGATGATGTGCTTTCTGATGGCAGGAAGCCAAACCACTAGCCGACTGCGAATAAAATATGTTCAAAATTCTATTGATTGACCGTTGTCACTTCACCCGCGCAGGGTTTGAAGCATGGCTCAATCACTCCGGTTTGTTCCCTGGGCACTACGTTGTGACCGGGCTGAATAATCTATTTCTTGCCAGAGAGCACATTCTGCAATGGAAACCCAATCTGGTTATCGCTGACCTGTACGGCTTCAGGCAGGATATTCACCATTTCCAACAGCTCTCTACCCTACTTAACGCCAGTGAAAAATTGCCTTTTATCTTGCTGCAATCGGGAGAAGACAACAGCATGACGGACTGGCTCGGGCAGTTCCCGGTTTGGTCGTCATTGTTGAAAAACGCCAGCCTCGAAGAAGTCGCAACGGTTATCAACGACGCATTAGTCTCGCGCGCAAGCGCTGACAGGCCGACGACGGCGGCCCCCTTGCTGACCCGGCAGGAAGAGAAAGTGCTGACATTGTGGATGGACGGTGCGAGCAATCAGAAAATTGCCGCTCACCTGAGTATCAACGGGAAAACGGTCTATACCTATAAACGAAATATCCGCATGAAACTGCATATGGATACGCGTTTTTCACCGTTTTTATCCTTGCAGGAATCAGAAAGCTGACGGTACGAAACCCATCAGGTCCCGTACCGTTTGTTAATTACTGCTGGGCTTTTGTTGCCGCACCAGAGATTGCGCTACCACCTTCAGAAATATCCTGACCGACGCCACGCGTGGTATTACAGGCCGTTAACACCGAAGAAAGTACCAGGACTGAAAAGATCGCTGCAATTGTCTTCTTAACCATAATATCTTCCTTTTATAGCCAAAGTTGTTTTGTGTATAGCAACTTAAGAATAGACAAGATCCCGTCGGCTGACGGAAAAGGAAGCATTTTTTAGGAAAATTAGACGAACTTAGCTGGCGGCGTGAGAAATGATATGACCGAGATCCTGGATATCTTGTCCCATTCCACGCGTGGTGTTACAGCCGGAGAGTAATGCGCTGGAAAGCGCTAACAGAAGCAGAATTTTAACGGTACGTTTCATCATCCCTGCCTGTAAAAATCAGGCGCAGCGGGCGCTGCGCCTTCAATCATCACGTAAATTACTTCACGCGGGATACGTATTCGCCGGAGCGGGTATCCACTTTGATCACTTCGCCAGTCTGTACGAACAGTGGAACTTTAACCACTGCGCCGGTAGACAGTTTGGCTGGCTTACCACCGGTACCTGCGGTGTCGCCTTTCAGACCTGGATCGGTTTCAACGATTTCCAGCTCAACGAAGTTAGGTGGGGTCACAGCGATAGGCTGGCCATTCCACAGGGTCACGATGCACTCGGCCTGATCCAGCAGCCATTTCGCGCTGTCACCTACCGCTTTCTCATCAGCAGACAGCTGTTCGAAAGTAGAGTTGTTCATGAAATGATAGAACTCACCGTCGTTGTACAGATAGGTCAGGTTCATATCAACAACATCAGCGCCTTCAGCGGAGTCAGTAGACTTGAAGGTTTTCTCAACACGGGTACCGGTCAGCAGACGGCGCAGCTTAACGCGTGCGAATGCCTGGCCTTTACCTGGTTTAACGAATTCGCTGGCTTCAACCGCGTACGGTTCGCCGTCCATCATGATTTTAAGACCAGCACGAAAATCGTTGCTATAGTACGTTGCCATAAGGCCCTCTAAATTTGTTAACTGGTAGCTAAGCCACAAAATGGCGCATATTGTAACCCTAAACACCCCGTCCAGAGAAGATTGGTTATCGCAACTTGCCGATGTAATCACCAGTCCTGATGAATTGCTGCGTCTTTTAGACCTCGATCAGCACCCAGAGTTGCTTGCAGGACGCGAGGCAAAGCGCCTTTTCGCCCTGCGCGTTCCCCGTGCGTTTGTGGCACGGATGGAGAAAGGCAACCCCGACGATCCACTTTTAAAACAAACACTTACTTCGCAGAATGAATTTGTCACCGCGCCGGGTTATAGCACCGATCCTCTGGAAGAGCAGAACAGTGTGGTGCCAGGTTTACTGCATAAGTATCTCAACCGAGCCCTGCTGCTGGTAAAAGGTGGCTGCGCGGTAAATTGTCGTTATTGCTTCCGTCGGCACTTCCCGTATGCGGAAAATCAGGGTAATAAACGCAACTGGCAGGTCGCGCTGGACTATATTGCCGCCCATCCGGAGCTGGACGAGATTATTTTTTCCGGTGGAGACCCGCTGATGGCGAAAGATCATGAGCTGGACTGGCTGCTAAACCAGCTTGAAGCCATCCCGCACATCAAGCGTCTGCGTATTCACAGTCGTTTACCGATTGTCATTCCAGCACGTATCACTGACGCTCTGGTTTCACGCCTGGAGCAGTCCAGAATGCAGGTGCTGCTGGTGAACCACATTAACCACGCCAATGAAATTGACGGCGAGTTTCGTGCGGCAATGGTGCGTTTACGTAAAGCGGGGGTGACACTGCTGAACCAGAGCGTGCTGCTGCGTGGCGTGAATGATAGCGCCCACGTGCTGGCTGACCTGAGCAATGCCCTGTTTGATGCCGGAGTAATGCCCTATTACCTGCACGTGCTGGATCGCGTTCAGGGTGCGGCACATTTCATGGTAACGGATGAAGAAGCCCGGCAGATTATGCGCGAACTGTTAACGCTGGTTTCAGGCTATATGGTGCCGAAACTGGCACGTGAGATTGGCGGTGAGCCGAGTAAGACGCCGCTGGATTTACAGTTGCGGCAACACTAATTCCCCTCACCCTAACCCTCTCCCAACGGGAGAGGGAAAAAGGCAATCAGTTCGGGCACTTGTAGACCTGGCCATTCATCTGGCTGGCGGTCGGCACGAAGCTGGACAGCATACTCTGCGTTGGGCTGCTTACGCCGTAAATCACGTTCCCACCCATGGCCGCAGCCTGGTTACGCAGGGCATTCGCCGCACCGCGCATAGAACCACCTTCCTCGCCATGCTGACCTGACATCCAGTTGCTTTGCTCACCGGTTGCGGTGCCTAACAGCTGACATTCACTGCCAGGCTTATCTTCCACAAAGCGAACGCCCTGGCCCGCTGCCGACAGTTCATTGCTGGAGCTACAACCCGCCAGCAGCAATGCTGCTCCTACGATCCCTGCACAGACTTTTACGCGCATGTTATTCCTCGTTTTCAATAAGCTGGACAGTAGTTGTCCGTGTGTAAACCTTATACCTAAAAGATGACCAAAAGAAAAACCCCCGAGCATTTCTGCCCGGGGGTTTTTCACATTCTACGACGTAGAACGCACGATTACATCATGCCGCCCATACCGCCCATGCCGCCCATACCAGCAGCACCTAAGTCAGGTGCGTCGCCTTTAGGCATGTCGGTCACCATGCACTCGGTAGTGATCATCAGGCCAGCAACAGATGCCGCGTACTGCAGAGCAGAACGGGTCACTTTAGTTGGGTCCAGGATACCGAAGTCGATCATGTTGCCGTATTCTTCAGTCGCTGCGTTGTAACCGTAGTTACCTTCGCCCGCTTTCACGTTGTTCGCAACCACAGATGGCTCTTCACCGGCGTTGGATACGATCTGACGCAGAGGTGCTTCCATTGCACGCAGTGCAACTTTGATACCCACGTTCTGATCTTCGTTCTGCGCAGTCAGGCCAGCCAGTTTAGCGGCAACGCGCACCAGCGCAACACCACCACCAGCAACCACGCCTTCTTCTACCGCAGCACGGGTCGCGTGCAGGGCATCGTCAACGCGTGCTTTCTTCTCTTTCATTTCAACTTCGGTCGCTGCGCCCACTTTGATTACGGCAACACCGCCTGCCAGTTTCGCTACGCGCTCCTGCAGTTTTTCACGGTCGTAATCAGAGGTGGCTTCTTCGATCTGCTTACGGATCTGACCAACGCGGCCCTGAATAGCGGCTTCTTCACCTACGCCATCAATGATGGTGGTGGTGTCTTTGTTGATCACAACACGTTTAGCCTGGCCGAGGTCTTCCAGGGTCGCTTTTTCCAGCTCCATACCGATCTCTTCAGAGATAACGGTACCGCCAGTCAGAGTAGCGATATCCTGAAGCATCGCTTTACGGCGATCGCCGAAGCCAGGTGCTTTCACCGCAGCCACTTTCACGATACCACGCATGGTGTTAACCACCAGGGTCGCCAGCGCTTCGCCTTCAACGTCTTCAGCGATGATAACCAGCGGTTTGCCTGCTTTCGCAACGGCTTCCAGCACTGGCAGCATTTCGCGGATGTTGGAGATTTTCTTGTCAGCCAGCAGGATGAACGGGCTTTCCAGTTCAACAGCACCAGTCTCTGGCTTGTTGATGAAGTATGGGGACAGGTAACCGCGGTCGAACTGCATACCTTCAACCACGTCCAGTTCGTCTTCCAGACCGGTACCGTCTTCAACGGTGATGACGCCTTCTTTACCGACTTTGTCCATCGCTTCCGCGATCAGTTTACCTACGGTTTCGTCGGAGTTAGCGGAGATGGTACCTACCTGAGCAATCGCTTTAGAGTCAGAGCATGGTACAGACAGCGTTTTCAGTTCTTCAACAGCAGCAGCGACAGCTTTGTCGATACCACGTTTCAGATCCATTGGGTTCATGCCCGCAGCAACGGCTTTCAGACCTTCGGTGATGATAGCCTGCGCCAGTACGGTCGCGGTGGTGGTACCGTCGCCTGCAGCGTCGTTCGCTTTAGAGGCAACTTCTTTCACCATCTGCGCGCCCATGTTTTCGAACTTATCTTCCAGCTCGATTTCACGTGCTACAGAAACACCATCTTTGGTGATGGTTGGCGCGCCGAAGGATTTATCCAGCACTACGTTACGGCCTTTCGGGCCCAGAGTTACTTTAACTGCATCTGCCAGTACGTTTACGCCGCGGAGCATTTTTACACGAGCGTCGTTACCGAATTTTACGTCTTTAGCTGCCATGTTCTTATTTCCTCAAATTCTCGTGCGTAAATTACGCTTCAACAATTGCCAGAATGTCGCTCTCGGACATGATCAACACTTCTTCATTGTCGATCTTCTCGGATTTCACGCCGTAGCCATCGTTGAAAATTACGATGTCACCAACTTTAACGTCCAGTGGCTGCACAGTTCCGTTTTCCAGGATGCGGCCCTTACCGACAGCGATGATTTCGCCACGCGTTGATTTGGCTGCTGCAGAACCGGTCAGAACGATACCGCCAGCAGACTTGGTTTCAACTTCTTTACGTTTGACGATCACACGATCATGTAACGGACGAATACTCATTGATAGCTCTCCTTTGAGAAAGTCATTATCAGTTATGGATGACGCCGGCCCGCATGCGGTTTTCCGACTAGTGCCCTGAGAGATGGGGATAGCTTTTTCCCCCTTCAAGGGGGAGTTGAAAAAAAAAATTGCGAAAGTGTTACCATCGCCTCTCTTTTAGTACTGGCAGGGCGATGTCAATGAGTGGACTCAAGCAGGAGTTGGGGCTGGCGCAAGGCGTTGGCCTGCTCTCAACCTCCTTGTTAGGGACGGGCGTGTTTGCCGTACCCGCACTGGCGGCGATGGTTGCCGGAAATAACAGCCTGTGGGCGTGGCCGGTACTGATTGTGCTGGTTTTCCCAATAGCCATTGTGTTTGCCATCCTGGGGCGGCATTTTCCCAGCGCAGGCGGCGTGGCGCATTTTGTCGGGCTGGCCTTTGGCCCGCGGCTGCAGCGTGTTACCGGCTGGCTGTTTCTCTCCGTCATTCCGGTTGGCCTGCCTGCGGCGCTTCATATTGCGACCGGCTTTGGCCAGGCGCTGTTTGGTTGGCATAACGAGCAGTTGCTGTTAGCCGAACTGGGTACGCTGGCGATTGTCTGGTGGGTCGGTTCGCGCGGAGCCAGTTCCAGTGCCAATCTGCAAACGCTGGTCGCAATCCTTATCGTCGCATTGATTGTCGCTATCTGGTGGGCAGGAAATCTCACCGTAGCGGAAATTCCCTTCCCGGTACTCAAGGATGTCGACCATTCGCAGCTTTTCGCTGCGCTTTCCGTCATGTTCTGGTGCTTTGTTGGACTTGAAGCGTTCGCCCATCTGGCTTCCGAGTTTACGCAACCTGAACGCGATTTCCCGCGCGCGCTGATGATTGGTCTGTTGTTGGCGGGGACGGTCTATTGGGCGTGTACCGTGCTTGTGTTGCACTTTAACGCATTCGGGGCGGATAAAGCGGCTGCCGCCTCGCTACCAGGCATTGTGGTGCAATTGTTTGGGGTGAAAGCCCTGTGGGTGGCCTGCGTGATTGGTTATCTCGCCTGTTTTGCCAGCCTCAATATCTACATTCAGAGTTTTGCCCGCCTGGTGTGGTCGCAAGCGTTGTACAAGCCTGAAAGCCGGCTCGCGCGTCTGTCAAAACGCCAGCTTCCGCTGAATGCCCTGAATGCCGTACTGGGCTGCTGTGTGTTGAGCACGCTGTGTATTTACGCCCTGAATATCAATCTGGATGCGCTGATCGTCTACGCCAACGGCATTTTCATTATGATCTATCTGCTGTGCATGCTGTCGGGTTGTCGGCTGCTGAAAGGTCGCTACAAAGTACTGGCGGTCATCGGAGGCGTGCTTTGCCTGTTACTACTGGCGATGGTGGGATGGAAGAGTCTGTACGCCATTATCATGCTGACGGTGCTGTGGGTGTTTTTACCGAAGCGCGATGCGTGCCTGTAGTGCCCGGTAAGCGAAGCTACCGGGCAACAAAATTACCGATCGTCTTTATGGTCTAAACGGTCGTGCTGTTCATCCTTACGCTGATACTCCCCTTCAAACGTATCACCCGGGCCGGTGCTGAACCCACCGCCCGGCATACGGCTAAAGCGCAGATGCGGCAGCAGCTTCATGGTCAGGTGCTTTTGCACCGGTGGCAGAAGCAATAAAAGGCCGAGGAAGTCGGTGAAGAACCCCGGCAGAATCAGCAGCAGACCCGCAATAATCAGAGACACGCTTTTGATCATCTCCGCGGCCGGGCTTTCACCAGCAGCCATCTTCTGCTGCATTATCAGGAAATTTTTGAAACCCTGATTACGCACCAGCGACATGCCGATGACGGAGGTGAAAATCACCAGAATCAGCGTCAGCAGGACGCCCAGCACATGGGCAACCTGGATGAAAATGGAAATCTCAATGTAAACATAGAGAAAGAAAGCAATAAACGGTATCCAGCGCACTGGCATCTCCTGTGTGGCAGGTGCCGTTGGGCCCCTGTCTGAATGTGTTCGCGACGCGCGTTTGTATGAGATGGTGACGGTTAGCGAAATTTCAATCAGTTTGCACGGATATTTTTTTTGGAAATATTAAAGCGGTGACTCATTTCACAGATTAATAATTATCATGGAATCGGCTCGATAATAAGTGATCCAGCTTACGGCAATTCGCTATCATCAGCATATGATCTCGAGCATCTGGCTGATTGAGGGAATAATCGTCGGTCAGAAAATATTCAAAACCACACTAATACTGTGTGTTTAGTACAATCCATCGGCAGCTTGAAAAGAAGGTTCACATGTTAAACAACATTCGTATCGAAGAAGACTTGTTGGGTACCAGGGAAGTTCCAGCGGATGCCTACTACGGTGTCCACACTCTGAGAGCGATTGAAAACTTCTACATCAGCAACAGCAAAATCAGCGACATCCCTGAATTTGTCCGTGGCATGGTGATGGTGAAAAAAGCCGCAGCACTGGCCAACAAAGAGCTGCAAACCATTCCTAAAAGCGCGGCAAATGCGATTATCGCGGCCTGCGATGAAGTGCTGAACAACGGCAAATGCATGGACCAGTTCCCGGTTGACGTCTATCAGGGCGGCGCGGGCACTTCTGTCAACATGAATACCAACGAAGTACTGGCAAACATTGGCCTGGAGCTGATGGGTCACCAGAAAGGTGAATACCAGTACCTGAACCCGAACGACCACGTTAATAAATGCCAGTCGACCAACGACGCCTACCCTACCGGTTTCCGTATCGCGGTGTATGCCTCTGTAGTGAAACTGGTGGACGCGATTAACCAGTTGGGCGATGGCTTCCAGCGTAAAGCGGTTGAGTTCCAGGATATCCTGAAAATGGGTCGTACCCAATTACAGGACGCAGTGCCAATGACCCTCGGCCAGGAATTCCACGCGTTTAACGTGCTGCTCAACGAAGAAACGAAAAACCTGCTGCGCACCTCCGAGTTGCTGCTTGAAGTGAACCTGGGCGCAACCGCCATCGGTACACGTCTGAACACTCCAGATGGCTATCAGCAACTGGCGGTACAGAAACTGGCTGAAGTCTCTAACCTGCCGGTTGTCCCTGCAGAAGACCTGATTGAAGCGACCTCCGACTGCGGCGCTTACGTGATGGTACACAGCGCCCTGAAACGTCTGGCGGTGAAACTGTCCAAAATCTGTAACGACCTGCGCCTGCTCTCCTCTGGTCCGCGTGCGGGTCTGAACGAAATCAACCTGCCAGAACTGCAGGCGGGTTCGTCCATCATGCCAGCCAAAGTGAACCCGGTTGTGCCTGAAGTGGTGAACCAGGTCTGCTTCAAAGTCATCGGTAACGACACGACCGTGACCATGGCCTCTGAAGCGGGTCAGTTGCAGCTGAACGTGATGGAACCAGTGATTGGCCAGGCGATGTTTGAATCCATCCACATCCTGACCAACGCCTGCTACAACCTGCTGGAAAAATGCATTAACGGCATCACAGCGAATAAAGAAGTCTGTGAAGGTTATGTCTATAACTCCATCGGGATCGTCACCTACCTCAACCCGTTCATCGGCCACCACAACGGTGACATCGTCGGTAAGATTTGCGCCGAAACCGGTAAGAGCGTACGTGAAGTGGTGCTGGAACGCGGACTGTTGACCGAAGCCGAGCTGGACGATATTTTCTCGGCCCAAAACCTGATGCACCCGGCATATAAAGCGAAACGATATACCGATGAAAGCGAACAGTAACCGTTCAGGCTAGGCTTCTTAAGGCACGTCACTTGTGACGTGCCTTTTTTCTTTATAAGCGTTACCAAAATACAACAATTCAATATCAACTTGTTAATAAGCAAGGCAGGTCCTTATGTTTGGAGCAGAACTCGTCATCGTCTTGTTGGCGATTTATTTGGGAGCAAGACTCGGGGGTATCGGCATCGGTTTTGCCGGCGGTCTCGGGGTGCTCGTTCTTACCCTTATCTTTCAGATCAAACCCGGTGCAATACCTTTTGACGTTATCGAAATCATCATGGCAGTTATTGCCGCTATCGCAGCGATGCAGGTGGCAGGCGGTATGGACTACCTGGTGAGTCTGGCGGAGCGTATGCTGCGCCGCCATCCAAAATACATCACCTTCCTTGCCCCACTGGTGACCTGGTTTATGACCATTCTCGCGGGAACCGGACACACCGCATTCTCCACGTTGCCGGTGATTACCGAAGTGGCGAAAGAGCAAGGTATTCGTCCTTCTCGTCCGCTCTCCATTGCGGTAGTTGCGTCGCAGATTGCAATCACCGCGTCGCCAATTTCCGCTGCCGTAGTCTTCTTCGCCGGTATTCTTGAACCGATGGGCGTGAGTTACCTGACGCTGCTGGCGATCTGTATTCCGGTGACGCTGATTGCGGTGATGATTACTGCCGTACTGTGTAACTTCCTTGGCGCCGAACTGAAAGACGATCCGGTGTATCAGGAACGTCTGGCTAAGGGTGAAGTGAAACTGCGTGGTAGCCAGGTCTTCAAACTGAAACCGCATGCAAAACGCTCGGTATTGCTGTTCCTGATCGGTATCGTCGCAGTCATGTTCTACGCGACCGCCATCAGTGACACGGTGGGCTTGATCCAGAACCCGGTGCTGCCGCGTAACGAAGCGATTGTGGTGTTCATGTTGACCATCGCTACGCTGATTAGCATCACCTGCAAAATTGACACCAGCGAAGTGCTGAACGCCAGCACCTTTAAATCCGGTATGAGCGCCTGTGTCTGCGTACTGGGCGTTGCATGGCTCGGTGATACCTTCGTGAAAGCACACATCAGCGACATTCAGACCGTTGCGGGTGACCTGCTGCACAACTACCCATGGCTGTTGGCGGTAGTCCTGTTCTTCGCCGCTACCCTGCTTTACTCTCAGGCGGCGACCACCAAAGCACTGATGCCTGCGGCCCTGATGCTGGGCGTAACGCCACTGACGGCAATCGCTTCGTTTGCGGCGGTTTCTGCTCTGTTTGTTCTTCCAACCTATCCAACTCTGCTGGCCGCAGTGGAGATGGACGACACCGGCTCAACCCGTATCGGTAAATACGTGTTTAACCATGCGTTCCTGATCCCGGGTGTGGTCGCCATTACGTTGTGCGTGATCCTCGGATTTATCATCGGCGGCATCGTGCTGTAAACCATGCGTTGTTGTAAAAATAGTTAAAATCGGGCCGCTCTGCGGCCCGATTCATTAATGACCAATCGCCTCGCGTGATATAGTGAAGACTTTCGTGATGAGGAGGTCGACTTGTGAACACGCCTGATGCTGTTGTCGTATTGTGCACCGCCCCTGATGAAGCCTCTGCCCAGGATCTCGCCGCCAAAGTGCTGGCCGAAAAGCTGGCTGCCTGCGTGACGCTCCTCCCCGGAGCCACCTCCCTTTACTGCTGGGAAGGTAAACTGGAGCAGGAGTACGAAGTCCAGATGCTGTTAAAAACGAATCAGGCGAACCAGCAGGCACTCCTGGACTGCCTCAAATCTCATCATCCTTACCAAACCCCAGAGCTGCTGGTGTTGCCAGTAGTCCACGGCGATAACGACTATCTCTCATGGCTCAACGCTTCCTTACGCTGATCCTGCTGCTGTGCAGCACGTCAGTATTTGCCGGGTTGTTTGACGCACCCGGCCGTTCGAATTTTATCCCTGCCGACCAGGCGTTCATTTTCGATTTTCAGCAAAATCAGCACGACCTGAATCTCAACTGGCAGGTCAAAGAGGGGTATTACCTCTACCGCAAGCAGGTAAGCATCACGCCAGCTCAGGCAAACGTGGGCGCTTTACAGATGCCCCCAGGCGAGTGGCATGAGGATGAGTTTTACGGCAAAAGTGAAATCTACCGCCAGCGCTTAAGCGTCCCGGTCATCGTGAATCAGGCCGATAAAGGCGCCACGCTGACCGTGACTTATCAGGGCTGTGCCGATGCGGGCTTTTGTTATCCCCCTGAAACGAAGGTGGTTCCACTCAGTGAAGTGAAAGCGTCAACCACGGTTACCCCTCTTCCTTCGGGCGAGAAGCGTGAAGCTCCCGCTGACCTTCCGTTCTCCGCACTGTGGGCCTTACTGATTGGCATTGGCATTGCTTTTACCCCCTGCGTGCTGCCGATGTATCCGCTCATCTCTGGCATCGTGCTGGGCGGTAAGAAACGCCTTTCCACCGCCCGCGCGCTGCTTCTGGCCTTTATTTACGTGCAGGGTATGGCGCTTACCTATACGGCGCTCGGCCTTGTGGTCGCCGCTGCCGGATTACAGTTCCAGGCAGCACTGCAGCATCCTTACGTTCTTATTGGCTTGTCGGTGATCTTCATCCTGCTGGCACTGTCGATGTTCGGCCTGTTTACTCTGCAGTTACCGTCGGCTTTGCAAACCCGCTTAACGCTGATGAGTAACCGTCAGCAGGGGGGCTCTGCAGGCGGCGTGTTTGCGATGGGGGCGATTGCCGGTCTTATTTGTTCCCCGTGTACTACGGCCCCACTGAGCGCCATCCTGCTCTACATCGCCCAGAGCGGCAATATGTGGCTCGGCGGGGGTACGTTGTACCTTTATGCTTTAGGGATGGGTCTACCGCTCATTCTGGTAACAGTATTTGGTAATCGTCTGCTGCCTAAGAGTGGTCCGTGGATGGAAACGGTGAAAACCGCGTTTGGCTTTGTCATCCTCGCGCTGCCGGTATTCCTCCTTGAGCGTATCATTGGCGACGTCTGGGGCTTGCGCCTATGGGCGATGCTCGGCGTAGCATTCTTTGCCTGGGCATTTCTCGTCAGCCTGGGGGCGAAACAGCCATGGATGCGCCTGGTGCAAATCCTGCTGCTGGCTGCCGCGCTGGTGAGCATACGCCCTCTGCAGGACTGGGCGTTCGGCACACCGGTGGGTCAGACACAAGCGCATCTGAACTTCACCCAAATTAAAAACGTGGATGAACTCAACAGCGCCCTGGCAGAGGCAAAAGGTAAACCGGTGATGCTCGATCTCTATGCTGACTGGTGTGTCGCCTGTAAAGAGTTCGAAAAATACACCTTTAGCGATCCACAGGTGCAAAGCGCCCTGAAAGAGACTGTTCTCCTCCAGGTGAACGTTACAGCCAACAGTGCACAGGACAAGGCCCTGCTGAAACAACTTAATGTTCTCGGTCTGCCAACCATTTTGTTCTTCAATGAACAGGGGAAAGAGCAGCCGGAACAGCGCGTAACCGGGTTTATGGATGCGGCTGCTTTCAGCACACATTTGCGCGATCGCCAACCGTAAACAACACTTTAGACGGGACAAACCGTTGGGAATAGCGGAGGAGAAAACCGTGCAACGTGAAGACGTACTGGGACAAGCCCTGCAATTACTTGAGATTCAAGGGATCGCCAGCACCACGCTTGAGATGGTAGCCGACCGTATCGATTACCCTCTGGATGAGCTTAAGCGCTTCTGGCCGGATAAAGAGGCTCTGCTTTATGATGCTCTGCGCTATCTCAGCCAGCAGGTTGATGTCTGGCGCAGGCAACTGATGCTGAACGAAGAACTGACAGCGGAACAAAAGCTGCTGGCGCGCTATACCGCCCTGACCGAATGTGTCAGTAACAACCGTTATCCGGGCTGCCTGTTTATTGCAGCCTGTACGTTCTATCCTGACCCTGGCCATCCTATCCATCAGTTGGCGGATCAGCAAAAACGGGCGGCGCATGACTTCACCCACGAACTGCTGACCACACTGGAAGTGGATGACCCGGCAATGGTGGCTAAGCAGATGGAGCTCGTGCTGGAGGGTTGTCTGAGCCGCATGCTGGTAAACCGTAGCCAAGCTGATGTCGATACGGCACATCGCCTGGCTGAAGACATTCTGCGCTTTGCTCAATGTCGTATGGGCGGAGCATTGACGTAAACGAATCGGCTAAATTGGGCTGATTCGGCGCGTAAACCGTCAGATTGCCGCAAACTTAAGCAGTTGAACAGCTTTTCCTGAAATAAGGTTGACGATAAGGCCTGATTGCGGTTTAATGCGCTCCGTTGCCCGGATAGCTCAGTCGGTAGAGCAGGGGATTGAAAATCCCCGTGTCCTTGGTTCGATTCCGAGTCCGGGCACCACTATTTAAAGAACCCAGCCTATGGCTGGGTTTTTGCTTTTCTGCGTTTATCAAACCTCAAATGTTGTTTCCACCGCTTAAATCATCTTTCAAAGAAACCAAGTGGCTGGCCTTACCATGTTCTATGGGCGCTACTGAAGGCAAGGCAAAGTCACTACCTGACATTTTTCACGCACAAAGCAAAAAACCCCGTACCTTGCGGTACGGGGTTTTTCTTGTTTGATGCCTGGCAGTTCCCTACTCTCACATGGGGAGACCCCACACTACCATCGGCGCTACGGCGTTTCACTTCTGAGTTCGGCATGGGGTCAGGTGGGACCACCGCGCTAAAGCCGCCAGGCAAATTCTGTTAATCTGTATCAAAGCTGAAAATCTTCTGTCTCTCTTCGCCGAAACAGCTTCGGCGTTGTAAGGTTAAGCCTCACGGTTCATTAGTATCGGTTAGCTCAACGCATCGCTGCGCTTACACACCCGACCTATCAACGTCGTAGTCTTCAACGTTCCTTCAGGACCCTTAAAGGGTCAGGGAGAACTCATCTCGGGGCAAGTTTCGTGCTTAGATGCTTTCAGCACTTATCTCTTCCGCATTTAGCTACCGGGCAATGCCATTGGCATGACAACCCGAACACCAGTGATGCGTCCACTCCGGTCCTCTCGTACTAGGAGCAGCCCCCCTCAATTCTCCAGCGCCCACGGCAGATAGGGACCGAACTGTCTCACGACGTTCTAAACCCAGCTCGCGTACCACTTTAAATGGCGAACAGCCATACCCTTGGGACCTACTTCAGCCCCAGGATGTGATGAGCCGACATCGAGGTGCCAAACACCGCCGTCGATATGAACTCTTGGGCGGTATCAGCCTGTTATCCCCGGAGTACCTTTTATCCGTTGAGCGATGGCCCTTCCATTCAGAACCACCGGATCACTATGACCTGCTTTCGCACCTGCTCGAGCCGTCACTCTCGCAGTCAAGCTAGCTTATGCCATTGCACTAACCTCCTGATGTCCGACCAGGATTAGCTAACCTTCGTGCTCCTCCGTTACTCTTTGGGAGGAGACCGCCCCAGTCAAACTACCCACCAGACACTGTCCGCAACCCGGATTACGGGTCTACGTTAGAACACCAGCCATTAAAGGGTGGTATTTCAAGGGCGGCTCCACGCAGACTGGCGTCCACGCTTCAAAGCCTCCCACCTATCCTACACATCAAGGACCAGTGTTCAGTGTCAAGCTATAGTAAAGGTTCACGGGGTCTTTCCGTCTTGCCGCGGGTACACTGCATCTTCACAGCGAGTTCAATTTCACTGAGTCTCGGGTGGAGACAGCCTGGCCATCATTACGCCATTCGTGCAGGTCGGAACTTACCCGACAAGGAATTTCGCTACCTTAGGACCGTTATAGTTACGGCCGCCGTTTACCGGGGCTTCGATCAAGAGCTTCGCGTTGCCGCTAACCCCATCAATTAACCTTCCGGCACCGGGCAGGCGTCACACCGTATACGTCCACTTTCGTGTTTGCACAGTGCTGTGTTTTTAATAAACAGTTGCAGCCAGCTGGTATCTTCGACTGATTTCAGCTCCACCCGCAGGGGCTTCACCTACATATCAGCGTGCCTTCTCCCGAAGTTACGGCACCATTTTGCCTAGTTCCTTCACCCGAGTTCTCTCAAGCGCCTTGGTATTCTCTACCTGACCACCTGTGTCGGTTTGGGGTACGATTTGATGTTACCTGATGCTTAGAGGCTTTTCCTGGAAGCAGGGCATTTGTTACTTCAGCACCGTAGTGCCTCGTCATCACACCTCAGCGTTAATAAGGTACCGGATTTACCTGGAACCTCCGCCTACATGCTTAAACCGGGACAACCGTCGCCCGGCTAACATAGCCTTCTCCGTCCCCCCTTCGCAGTAACACCAAGTACAGGAATATTAACCTGTTTCCCATCGACTACGCCTTTCGGCCTCGCCTTAGGGGTCGACTCACCCTGCCCCGATTAACGTTGGACAGGAACCCTTGGTCTTCCGGCGTGCGGGCTTTTCACCCGCATTATCGTTACTTATGTCAGCATTCGCACTTCTGATACCTCCAGCACCCCTCACAGGACACCTTCAACGGCTTACAGAACGCTCCCCTACCCAACAACACATAGTGTCGCTGCCGCAGCTTCGGTGCATGGTTTAGCCCCGTTACATCTTCCGCGCAGGCCGACTCGACCAGTGAGCTATTACGCTTTCTTTAAATGATGGCTGCTTCTAAGCCAACATCCTGGCTGTCTGTGCCTTCCCACATCGTTTCCCACTTAACCATGACTTTGGGACCTTAGCTGGCGGTCTGGGTTGTTTCCCTCTTCACGACGGACGTTAGCACCCGCCGTGTGTCTCCCGTGATAACATTCTTCGGTATTCGTAGTTTGCATCGGGTTGGTAAGCCGGGATGGCCCCCTAGCCGAAACAGTGCTCTACCCCCGAAGATGAGTTCACGAGGCGCTACCTAAATAGCTTTCGGGGAGAACCAGCTATCTCCCGGTTTGATTGGCCTTTCACCCCCAGCCACAAGTCATCCGCTAATTTTTCAACATTAGTCGGTTCGGTCCTCCAGTTAGTGTTACCCAACCTTCAACCTGCCCATGGCTAGATCACCGGGTTTCGGGTCTATACCCTGCAACTTAACGCCCAGTTAAGACTCGGTTTCCCTTCGGCTCCCCTATACGGTTAACCTTGCTACAGAATATAAGTCGCTGACCCATTATACAAAAGGTACGCAGTCACACCACGAAGGTGCTCCCACTGCTTGTACGTACACGGTTTCAGGTTCTTTTTCACTCCCCTCGCCGGGGTTCTTTTCGCCTTTCCCTCACGGTACTGGTTCACTATCGGTCAGTCAGGAGTATTTAGCCTTGGAGGATGGTCCCCCCATATTCAGACAGGATACCACGTGTCCCGCCCTACTCTTCGAGTTCACAACCTGTGCATTTTCGTGTACGGGACTATCACCCTGTACCGTCGGACTTTCCAGACCGTTCCACTAACACACAAGCTGATTCAGACTCTGGGCTGCTCCCCGTTCGCTCGCCGCTACTGGGGGAATCTCGGTTGATTTCTTTTCCTCGGGGTACTTAGATGTTTCAGTTCCCCCGGTTCGCCTCGTTAACCTATGTATTCAGTTAACGATAGTGTGACGAATCACACTGGGTTTCCCCATTCGGACATCGCCGGGTCAAAGGTTCATATCACCTCGCCGGCGCTTTTCGCAGATTAGCACGTCCTTCATCGCCTCTGACTGCCAGGGCATCCACCGTGTACGCTTAGTCGCTTAACCTCACAACCCGAAGATGTTTCTTTCGATTCACCATCGACTTGCGAAAATTTGAGAGACTCGAACACACATTAACTGTGTGTCGTTTCAATTTTCAGCTTGATCCAGATTTTTAAAGAGCAAAATTTCACAATGCACTTCGCAGTACATTTTGAAATTTATCATTCATCAGACAATCTGTGTGAGCACTGCAAAGGCAGGTTCTTTAAGGTAAGGAGGTGATCCAACCGCAGGTTCCCCTACGGTTACCTTGTTACGACTTCACCCCAGTCATGAATCACAAAGTGGTAAGCGCCCTCCCGAAGGTTAAGCTACCTACTTCTTTTGCAACCCACTCCCATGGTGTGACGGGCGGTGTGTACAAGGCCCGGGAACGTATTCACCGTAGCATTCTGATCTACGATTACTAGCGATTCCGACTTCATGGAGTCGAGTTGCAGACTCCAATCCGGACTACGACGCACTTTATGAGGTCCGCTTGCTCTCGCGAGGTCGCTTCTCTTTGTATGCGCCATTGTAGCACGTGTGTAGCCCTACTCGTAAGGGCCATGATGACTTGACGTCATCCCCACCTTCCTCCAGTTTATCACTGGCAGTCTCCTTTGAGTTCCCGGCCGGACCGCTGGCAACAAAGGATAAGGGTTGCGCTCGTTGCGGGACTTAACCCAACATTTCACAACACGAGCTGACGACAGCCATGCAGCACCTGTCTCAGAGTTCCCGAAGGCACCAATCCATCTCTGGAAAGTTCTCTGGATGTCAAGAGTAGGTAAGGTTCTTCGCGTTGCATCGAATTAAACCACATGCTCCACCGCTTGTGCGGGCCCCCGTCAATTCATTTGAGTTTTAACCTTGCGGCCGTACTCCCCAGGCGGTCGACTTAACGCGTTAGCTCCGGAAGCCACGCCTCAAGGGCACAACCTCCAAGTCGACATCGTTTACGGCGTGGACTACCAGGGTATCTAATCCTGTTTGCTCCCCACGCTTTCGCACCTGAGCGTCAGTCTTTGTCCAGGGGGCCGCCTTCGCCACCGGTATTCCTCCAGATCTCTACGCATTTCACCGCTACACCTGGAATTCTACCCCCCTCTACAAGACTCTAGCCTGCCAGTTTCGAATGCAGTTCCCAGGTTGAGCCCGGGGATTTCACATCCGACTTGACAGACCGCCTGCGTGCGCTTTACGCCCAGTAATTCCGATTAACGCTTGCACCCTCCGTATTACCGCGGCTGCTGGCACGGAGTTAGCCGGTGCTTCTTCTGCGGGTAACGTCAATTGCTGAGGTTATTAACCTCAGCACCTTCCTCCCCGCTGAAAGTACTTTACAACCCGAAGGCCTTCTTCATACACGCGGCATGGCTGCATCAGGCTTGCGCCCATTGTGCAATATTCCCCACTGCTGCCTCCCGTAGGAGTCTGGACCGTGTCTCAGTTCCAGTGTGGCTGGTCATCCTCTCAGACCAGCTAGGGATCGTCGCCTAGGTGAGCCGTTACCCCACCTACTAGCTAATCCCATCTGGGCACATCTGATGGCAAGAGGCCCGAAGGTCCCCCTCTTTGGTCTTGCGACATTATGCGGTATTAGCTACCGTTTCCAGTAGTTATCCCCCTCCATCAGGCAGTTTCCCAGACATTACTCACCCGTCCGCCGCTCGTCACCCGAGAGCAAGCTCTCTGTGCTACCGCTCGACTTGCATGTGTTAGGCCTGCCGCCAGCGTTCAATCTGAGCCATGATCAAACTCTTCAATTTAAAAGTTTGATGCTCAATGAATTAAACTTCGTAATGAATTACGTGTTCACTCGTTGAGACTTGGTATTCATTTTTCGTCCGAGGACGTTAAGAATCCATGTCACTTTGAGTGCCCACACAGATTGTCTGATAAATTGTTAAAGAGCAGTTGCAACGCGGCTTTCAGCTCACCGTTGCGAGGCGGCGTATATTACGCTTTCCTCTTTCAGAGTCAACCCGTTATTTCAGGATTTTTTCTCTTCAACCGACCGGGTTGTTTGTGAAGTGATTCACATCTGCCGTGTCGATGGAGGCGCATTATAGGGAGTTCTCCGCAGGCCGCAACCGAAAAGTTGCAAAAAAATGACTGACTGCTGCATTCCCCAGCAAAACCCCGCTTTATACCTTTTTACACACAGAGTTATCCACAATTGCTCATAGATCCTGGCGTGATCCTGCGAACCGAGGAGGAAGATCAACTATACTAGCGGCAAATATTCTCCTCCGCAGGCCACCTTCATGACCACACAACGCCTCACCCGTGACTGGCGTATCCCCACAGCAGGACTGATTTTGCTGGCGATCCTCTTTGCCGGCTTTACCCTGCATACGCACTGGAATGCCTTTATCCAGTGGTGCCTGGCCACGCAAATTACGCTGCACCGTTATCTGGTGATGTATTTGCTGCAGCTTAATAACCACCAGTACAGCGGCGGATTATGGCTATTAACGGGGGCTTTCCTTTATGGCGTTCTCCACGCCATTGGCCCCGGACACGGAAAGTTCATCGTGACGACCTACCTGACTACAAATAAGGAAAGCGAGCTGGCCGCCCGGGTTGTCCCTTTCCTTGGCAGCCTGATGCAAGGCGTCAGCGCCATTCTTTTTGTCTTTATTCTGGCAGTCGGGTTTAACCTCGCGTCAGGGGATATCAGTACCAGCCGCTGGTATGTTGAGAAGATAAGCGCAGTACTCATTGGCGCATTTGGTGCATTTATCATTTACCAGTCGCTTAAGAGCCTGCGTCCGCACAGGATGACTATTTCAACCATCAAGCCCCTCCATCAGCATGACGAACACTGTGGCTGTAGCCACCATGGTGTGGGAGCGAATCTGACACAAGGTGACTGGAAAACCCGCCTGGGTGTGATTCTGGCAATTGGCGCGCGCCCGTGTAGCGGGGCAATCATGATCCTGATGTTCTCGAACGCGCTGGGCATAGTCACCTGGGGGATGGCCGCAGTAATGACCATGTCTCTGGGAACGGCACTCTCTATTATGGGACTTTCACTGGCAGTACGTTACGCCCGTGAGCGTACCGTGGCCTGGTTTGGAGGAAGCTCCTCACTAAAATGGCTGGTACCGGTAGTCAAAATAGCCGGAGGGATAGTTCTTATCCTGTTCGCGACGATCCTGTTCCTGACAGTGATCCCCATCAGCGCCAATGGCGACTACATCGCTGCCGGATGCTAATAAAAGAAAACCCGCCGTTGGCGGGTTTCATTTATTACTCGTTGATGCGTGGATGCTGATCCACGAGTCGGGAGCGTTTTTTCTGCAGTTCTTCAATCTCTGCGTCAATATCCTCAATCTTCTGCTCTACATTATCGTAGTGCTCACGCAGGATCTCTTTCGCTTCCTGAATATCGGATGCGGCAGGCGTCGCCCCTTTCAATGGACGATTTGCCGTCTCCTTCATAGCAATACCGGTAATCAAACCAATCACCGCAATCACCATCAGGTAATAAGCAGGCATCATCAGGTTCTGCGTACTCTCCACCAGCGAGGCGGCAAGGGTCGGGGTCAGACCGGCAATCAGCACCGAAATGTTAAAAGCTGCGGCCAGCGCACTATAACGAATGTGTGTCGGGAACATCGCGGGTAATGTGGAGGCCATCACCCCAATAAAGCAGTTGAGGATCACTGCCAGCATCAGCAGACCCGCGAAAATCAGCCCCAGTACATTACTGTTAATCAGAATAAATGCCGGGATTGCCAGGGCAAACAGACCAACACTCCCCAGGATAATAAACGGTCGACGGCCAAAGCGGTCACTTAACAGACCCATAATCGGTTGCACAAACAGCATACCGACCATAATGGCGATAATAATCAGCACACCGTGATCTTCCGAGTAATGCAGGTTATGCGACAAATAGCTCGGCATGTAAGTCAACAGCATGTAGTAGGTGACGTTGGTAGAAATAACCAGACCAATACAGGTCAGCAGGCTGCGCCAGTGCTTAGTGGCAATCTCTTTGAACGACACCTTCGGACCTTCCTGCAGCCCTTCACGGTCACCCTGTTCCAGTTTTTCGACGTGCTGCTGGAATGCTGGGGTCTCTTCAAGCGCATGACGCAGGTACAGGCCAATGATCCCCAGCGGCAAGGCCAGGAAGAACGGGATACGCCAGCCCCAGTCGAGGAAATTATCTTCCCCTACCACAGTTGAAATCAGTACTACTACGCCCGCGCCCATGACAAATCCGGCAATCGAGCCAAAGTCCAGCCAACTCCCCATAAAGCCACGCTTACGGTCCGGGGAATACTCTGCGACGAAGATCGAGGCACCGGTATACTCCCCACCCACGGAGAAGCCCTGGGCCATCTTACATATCAGCAGCAGAATCGGCGCCCAGATCCCGATCGTGGCATACGACGGGATCAGGCCGATACAAAACGTACTGATCGACATAATGACGATGGTGATGGCAAGGATCTTCTGGCGACCATATTTATCGCCGAGCATACCGAAGAACAGGCCGCCCAGCGGGCGAATCAGGAAGGGAACGGAAAACGTACCCAGTGCGGCAATCATCTGCAGGCTGGGGTCAGCCCCGGGGAAGAACACTTTACCTAACGCATAGGCCACAAAGCCGTAGACACCAAAATCGAACCACTCCATCGCATTACCGAGCGAAGCTGCGGTAATGGCTTTACGCAATTTTGCGTCATCAATGATGGTGACGTCGCGAAGTGTGATGGGTTTAATCTTTTTCCTTCTCAGCATAACTATCCTCGTAGACTCGGCCCTGTCTGTTTCACAGTCCAGTTTGCGTTCTGTGAACCATGGGATCCGCTCCATGCGAATCGCCTTATTCAAGCGTAGCAGGTTTACTTACATTGACGTTTTACGTCGATACAACCGAACCTGTTGACGCCTGTCTGGGCAGTTAATGACCTTTTTACCCTACCAGCGTTTATATTTGTGATCAACTTCACACTAATTTGCGCATAAGGTCAACTGAGTTAAGTTTTTGTCAATTAGCGCCAATAAGACCTTCCTCATTCCCCCTACAAGAATATCCTCACGCGCGTCATTATTTCTTTTGTAACGGAAAAACAAACCGCATTAATTCACATCAGATTTACATAACCCCCCCATCAAGAACCCATACGAAAATTTACATTGAATATGTGACAAAGATAACTAAAACATTGTTTTGTTTTTGTTGAATCAACATTCCATTGATCGCATGATAAATTCAAATACAACGTTACATGTGTTTTCAAACATGGCTAAACGAGAACACACGTTTATTTTTTGCTGCATGGCCATCGAAATAAATTTACGAAAAAAAAAATTCAATTGATTGAATTTATTGAATTATTTTTAGCGATTATCACCCGTTTCGCGGGATCAGATGTGAGGGTTATATATGAAGATTAAGGCCACGATAGAACGCATACCTGGCGGCATGATGCTGGTTCCGCTGGTACTGGGTGCCATCCTGAATACCCTGGCTCCTGATACCGGAGCCTATTTTGGTGGTTTCACAAAAGGAATGATAACCGGCACCGTTCCCATTCTGGCAGTCTGGTTCTTTTGTATTGGAGCATCCATTAATTTGCGGGCAACGGGTACCGTATTACGTAAATCCGGTACGCTGGTGATAACCAAAATAGCAGTGGCCTGGGCTGTGGCAATGATATGTGCAATGTTCATTCCGGAGAATGGAATTCAGACCGGGTTCTTCGCTGGTTTATCAGTTCTGGCAATTGTCTCTGCGATGGATATGACCAACGGTGGATTGTATGCCAGCCTGATGAACCAGTATGGAACGAAAGAAGAGTCCGGGGCATTTGTACTGATGTCTCTGGAATCCGGCCCGCTGATGACGATGCTGATTCTGGGGTCTGCTGGCCTGGCATCATTTGAACCCCACCACTTTGTCGGCGCGATCCTGCCATTCCTGATCGGTTTCGCCCTGGGTAACCTGGATCACGACTTGCGTGACTTCTTTAGCAAAGCCACTCCAGTACTGATCCCGTTCTTTGGTTTCGCGTTGGGTAACACCATCAATCTGAATGTCATTCTCGATACAGGCCTGCTGGGTATTGTGCTGGGCGTGGCTGTCATCATCATCACCGGTATTCCGCTGATTATTGCCGACCGCGTGATTGGAGGAGGAAACGGAACGGCGGGTGTCGCCGCCTCTTCAGCCGCAGGTGCGGCGGTAGCAAACCCGGTGATCATTGCCCAAATAAATCCGGCCTTCGAACCGGTGGCCGCGTCAGCGACGGCACTGGTTGCTGCCAGCGTGATTGTTACCGCGATCCTGGTGCCCATCATCACGGCGCTGTATGCAAAACGTTACGGAAATAGGCAAGAGTCCCAGCCTGAACCGAAACCAATAGAAATGAATCATTAACACATCACATCTGTCCCCCCTTTTCCCCGTGGGGAAAGGGGGCAGATGTGTAAGGGATTCACCCAAAAATCTCTTCCATCATCCCATCCACCAACCGTTTTGCCGAACAGAGCCTCGGCATACCCAGCGCGACGGTTTGCCAGTTTTGCGTCACTGACCAGCTCACAGGATGCTTATCCGCCTGGCACCAGTCACCCAACCAGCCCAGCATATCTTTATGATCGATCAATCCAGGAGAAGCAGGCGTCGTTAACCACTGGTGATAAAAATGGCGGGTAGAGGGAGAGGCATTGATGCCTTGCGCCAGATAGTTCGCCGCCATGCTGCGTAAGTTATCCTTGAGCATTGCCGACACATCTTCATTGGCCAGGCGACATGCGTCGCCAAATGCCCCCCAGCGCAGTTCTTCCAGGACGACAAAGCAGCGCCCGGCCAGAGACCAGCCATCATAGAGCCCGGCTCGCCAGCGGGTAAAAATTTGCTCACTGTGCTCACCCGCCTGCACCGTTAATCCGCGTTGGGTCAGCGCCTTTTCTTTATAGGCTGCACGTTGGGTAAAATGAGAGGAGAGTTCAGCGTACTGCTGCATCAGGCCCGGTGATTGCGGAGCCCGCGGGTGAGTCTGCTGACGCAGCGCCATCAGTTTATCGGCCATCAGCGTCAGCGCGAGATGACCGGGGTCAAGCATACCGGCCAGTTTTTCTGCCAGCCCAAGGCGTAACGCCGCATTTTCATTGAGCATTCCAGCCATTGCCCAGGGCCGTAGCCGGGTATGCGTCATGATCTCCTGAGTCAAACGCTCACGAAACTGCAGCTGTTGTGGTCCCTGGTGGGGATGACGCGGCGCATCGACACCCTGCACCAGATCGACCATAAATTTTGGATTAATACACTCCAGCGTTCTCCCGGGACCGTCCAGTAGTTGTGTTGTCATGGTTGCTCTGCCGCGAATAGAGTTTGAATGTCATCGCGTAACAGTCGGGTATCTTCCTGAATCCACGTCGCAGTAGTAATACTTTGCTTCAACAACTGGCAGAGCGCTCGGGTTGAATGCTCATTTTGTTGACGCACTGCGAGGCTATCACGCAAGCTTTCCTGTAACCCGGTCAGGCATAACGAAAATTCTGCAAAGAACGTTGCCATTCCTGCCGTAACAGAGACATCGACCTGCGCGGATAAAGCTTTACGGATTTGTTCACAAAACTGCTCAATATGTTGCTTAAATTTGTCATGTAGCTGTGCAATATCGATAACATAACGCGTGCGCGTTTCGACGTAATCATCCCAACCCCAGCCGGGGTTATTGAGCCAGCGAGAGACCGTTTCACGCATGCTACTCCCGCCAGATGATTGGCCTGCCGGAGTGTTATCCTGCGCAATTGCATCGTTAAACAGCGCCCGCGTGTTGAAGTTAAGCTGGTTAGCCTGAAACGCCGGGAAGCTAATTCGTGCGCGAAAACCGGCATGGCTCAGATGTTCTTTAATACGCGTTTCAATAGGCCGCATCGCTTCATTCAGTGAACGCGCAAGCGTAGACTCCAGCTGATCAAAACGTAACGCCAACTCCCGACAGATCTTCGTCTGCGCATCCAGCATGACCAGCTCGCAGGAGGAACGGATTTTACTCAGCACAATCTGCGCCTGTCCCTCATCTTCCAGCGTAAGCTGTTTAAGCGCTTCCGGTTCATCGCGACGAAGATTCAGCGGATCATTCCCGGCCAAATCAAGAATATTGGGACGGCTAAAAACATGACCAATCGCCTGCTGAAGCGCACTTTTCTGCAACGCCATAAAGTCATCCGTTGCATTCAGCGCCTCCTCGACTTCATGTTTCACTTCATCGCTGACCACCTGCTGACGCGTCTGCAGCTGCGCCATATCCTCTTCAATTCGCGTAATGTTAAGTTCGAGTTCCTCAAAGGCCACAGTCAGCCCCTGATAACGAAAATCGAGATACTCCCGGGCATTTTGCGCGTAGTTTAGAAGCTTATGCGACGCCGAACGCAGCGCAAATAACGACGCATTGGCATAGGCGGCGTAAATCAGTTTGCGTATCGGTTGATCAAATAACGAGTCTTCCCACAACAGATCGGCGGCATGACGAATATGGTCGATATCATCCAAATCCGCTGTACGCCAACGACGCCCAAGGGCAGCTTCTGCAAAATCCTGAACCCAGGGCTGCTCCTGGTGATCCGGCAGTTGTCCGTGGGTAATCATCTCGTAGCGGGCGCGGTTCGCCAGATACGCCCACATTGATGAAACAGGATAGATCTGCCCGGGCGAAATATTGCCTTTCATGAGCGTGCCAGAGATCATCGCCCTGATCTGTTCTTCATCGTCGCTATTACGATCTTTCTGATCGAATTTATTGACCAGGGCATACAACGGCACTGATTTTCCCGCGACCGAAATAGCCTGGCGGACCTCTTCATCAGAAATAGATTTAAGCTGGGTGTAATCCATCACTGCCAGCACTGCCGATGCACGGGACAACTGCTCGCTAAGCATTTTTTGCAGATGCGGTTGCCCGGCCTCATTAGGCCCTGGGGTATCGAGCAGCGTCAGCTGACCGAGGTGGGCATCCAGACCCGCAAGATGTACGAACTCTACTTCGATCACCGGAATGTGTTCGATAGCCGCGTACTCAGAGAAGGGAAATTCGACACCCAGCGCCAGGGAGAGTCTGACGAGGTCATTGAGGCTTTTCAGACAATGAAATATCGGCTGCGCGCCCAGGTGATGCTTCTCAAAAGCTTCCCCTTTTTCAATTCGCTCCAGCAGCATATTCATATCTTTATCAATTTCCAGACGCTGAGCCAGTTTCCCACGATCGTTATCGCAGAGCTTTTTCTGTAGCAGTCGGATCAAATCATCAATCGGCGAGACATGAGAGAAATGCAGTACAGGCTCCTTCTGACCCGGTGTATGACGGATCAATGTCGGTAGCGCTGTCATCGGACGATTGCGGTTCGGCAACACTTCCGTGCCCACAATCGCATTAATAGTGGTCGATTTCCCCGCTTTCATGGTACCAACAATAGCCAGAACCATTTCCAGACGCGTTATTTTCCGTAATTCATTATTCAACATTGCCTGCTGTGCTTCGACACCGCGCGCACTAAAATGCAAAGGCAAGACGTTGTTCTTTTCACCCGTAATCGCCGCCGTGGTGCTCTCCAGCATCGCCGTCGGCACTGATTTCAGCGTATCGAGATTTTGCAGGGCAAGCTGTAACAAACGCTCTGCTTCCTGGCTTAATTCAAAAATGGTCTGTGTGTGCATGATAAAAGCCTTTCCTTAACGCAAATTTATTACTTTTATTAAGCCACTGGTTTTTATTATGTTGTTCAGGCTTATATGATCACGTGTGGAAAACATGTTCGCCGAAATATAACTGATTGATGCTAATCAGAAATAATTCACTATCCTTGCATGGCGTGTGAAGCTCTCCTCCTGGCCTGACGGCCAAAAGAAAAAAGCGTAGCCCATTTTTAAGAAGCTTCAGGATATATCATCGTTATTTACCCACCTAAAAAGAGAGGTAATGCGTCACCACCATAAGATATGAATGGCGGGGAAGTCCGGAGATAAATAACAATGAGTTGCTTCACCTTATCCGAAATGAAGGAGCGTAGCAATTTGCTGCAATAAAATATTCGATATATTTAACGCCATTTCTTCCCACCGTGTTAATGGCATAAGCATCGCTTAACTGACTGACAGGAAATGTCACTCGCTATACACTTTTTGCATTTTTTTAATCAACAATGTCACCGACAACCGTGTGGATTTGCGCTATACTTGCCGCCTTTTTCGGCGCACTGCCGTCATTTAGCTGGCACTTTCCAGCGCGTTAACACTTTTTGAGGATACCGATATGCAACTCCCACACTGCCCAAAATGCAATTCTGAATACACCTATGAAGATAATGGCATGTTTATCTGCCCGGAATGCGCCCATGAATGGAATGATGCCGAGCCATCACACGATGCTGATGCACTTGTCGTAAAAGATGCGAACGGCAATCTGCTGGCGGATGGCGACAGCGTCACCGTGATTAAAGATCTGAAAGTGAAAGGCAGCTCTTCCATGCTGAAGATTGGTACCAAAGTGAAGAATATTCGTCTGGTTGAAGGCGATCATAATATCGACTGCAAAATTGACGGCTTTGGTCCGATGAAACTGAAATCTGAATTCGTGAAAAAGAACTGATTGACCTGCCCGGTGGCGCTTCGCATACCGGGCATTCAGGAACTACACTTAACGAGCTTTTCTTACGTGAGGTAAAGATTATGCCGTTAAGTCCCTACATCTCATTCGCCGGTAACTGCGCAGAGGCCACCGCCTTCTATCAGCAAGCCGTCGGTGCTGAGCTCCTCTATAAAATCACCTTCGGCGAAATGCCAAAAAGCGATAACAGCGAAGAAGGCTGTCCGTCCGGTATGCAATTCCCGGATTCGGCGATCGCTCATTCTAACGTCCGCATTGCGGGCAGCGATATCATGATGAGCGACGGGATGCCGCCAGGCAGCAACGCTCAGTATGCAGGCTTCACGCTGGTTCTCGACACCCAGGACGTCAATGAAGGCAAACGCTGGTTCGACAATCTCGCCGTGGGTGGGAATATCGAAATGGCCTGGCAGGAAACCTTCTGGGCACATGGTTTCGGTAAAGTCATCGATAAATACGGCGTGCCGTGGATGATTAACGTCGTTAAGCAGCAGCACTAATTTTCGGGCGGTGGGCGGTCTGCCTCCGCCTGTCATCAAACTCCGCTCAACTCTTCAAATTCCCGCAACCCAGACTTAACCCAAATGTCATATTGATGCGCCAGCATGAGGCCACATTTATCGTGAGGCCCAGCATATGCAAACTGTCATCCGCGTCGAGAAACTGAGCAAGACCTTTCATCATAACAAGGCTCTGCATGCCGTTGATCTGACCGTCCAGCAGGGCGAAATGGTGGCACTGCTGGGGCCATCTGGTTCAGGTAAGTCCACCCTTCTGCGCCACCTGAGCGGCCTTATTACCTGCGATAAAGCACCGGAAAGTCACGTCGAACTGCTGGGTAACACCGTGCAGCGCGCGGGCCGTCTGGCGAGTGATATCCGTAAAACCCGCGCGCAAACAGGCTATATCTTCCAGCAGTTCAACCTGGTGAACCGCCTGACGGTGCTGGAGAACGTCCTGATTGGCGCACTCGGCAGCACGCCGTTCTGGCGCACCTGTCTGCGCTGGTTTTCCCCTTCTCAGAAACAACAGGCGTTGCAGGCGCTGACTCGCGTTGGCATGGCGCATTTCGCCCACCAGCGTGTCTCCACCCTGTCCGGTGGTCAGCAGCAGCGCGTGGCGATTGCCCGTGCGCTGATGCAAAAAGCCAAAGTGATCCTGGCCGATGAGCCGATTGCCTCGCTCGACCCGGAATCCGCGCGCATCGTGATGGAAACCCTGAGAGACATTAACCAGAACGACGGCATCACCGTGGTGGTGACGCTGCATCAGGTGGATTACGCCCTGCGCTACTGCGAGCGCATTGTCGCGCTGCGTCAGGGGCACGTGTTCTTTGATGGCGCAAGCCATCAGTTTGATAACGACCGTTTTGACCATCTCTACCGCAGCATTAACCGCGTCGACGAGAACGCGCAGGCTGCATAACCCAACCCGATCCGAGGAAAGTACATGAGCTACAAAGCCGTTGCCGCACTGGCCTTTACCAGTATGTTCAGCATCAGCACCCTGTTAAGCCCTGCGTACGCGGAAGAACAGGAAAAAGCGCTGAACTTCGGCATTATTTCGACGGAATCACAGCAGAATCTCAAACCTCAGTGGGAACCGTTCCTGAAAGATATGGAAACCAAACTGGGGATCAAGGTGAACGCCTTCTTCGCGCCGGATTACGCCGGCATCATCCAGGGGATGCGCTTTAACAAAGTGGACATCGCCTGGTACGGCAACCTCTCTGCGATGGAAGCAGTCGATCGCGCGAACGGCCAGGTCTTTGCCCAGACCGTTGCGGCAGATGGCTCCCCGGGTTACTGGAGCGTGTTGATCGTTAATAAAGACAGCCCAATCAATAACCTCAACGACATGCTCGCCAAACGCAAAGATCTGACCTTTGGTAACGGCGACCCGAATTCCACCTCTGGTTTCCTGGTCCCTGGCTACTACGTCTTCGCCAAAAACAACGCGTCTGCCAGTGACTTCAAACGCACCGTCAACGCCAGCCACGAAACAAATGCCCTGGCCGTGGCCAACAAGCAGGTGGATGTTGCCACCAACAACACCGAAAACCTCGACAAGCTGAAGACCTCCGCACCGGACAAACTCAAAGAGCTGAAGGTCATCTGGAAATCACCGCTGATCCCGGGCGACCCGATTGTATGGCGCAAAAATCTCTCTGAGAGCACCAAGGACAAGGTCTACGACTTCTTTATGAACTACGGCAAAACGCCGGAAGAGAAGGCAGTTCTGGCGAAACTTGGCTGGGCGCCGTTCCGCGCATCCAGCGACCTGCAGCTGGTGCCGATTCGCCAGCTGGCGCTGTTTAAAGAGATGCAGGGTGTGAAGGACAACAAGGGTCTGAAGGACGAAGAGAAGACCAGCAAAGTCGCCGCGATTCAGTCGCAACTGGACGATCTCGACCGTCTGACCGCCGCACTTGGCGCCATGACCAGCGTAAATAAAGCGGTTCAGTAACGCTTTTCTCCCTCTCCCTCAAGGGAGAGGGGACTAAACCCAAAGGAGCCAACATGCAAACCATCACCCTCCCGCCGCCGAAGCGCAGCTGGTTCTCGCTGATAAGCTGGGCCATCCTGCTGGCGGTGCTGGTTATCTCCTGGAAGGGCGCGGAGATGGATCCGCTCCTGCTCTTCAAAGACGCGGGCAACATGGCGACCTTCGCCGCCGACTTCTTCCCGCCGGATTTCAGCCAGTGGCAGGATTATCTCGGCGAAATGGCGATCACCCTGCAAATCGCCGTCTGGGGTACCGCCCTTGCCGTCATTCTCTCCATTCCATTTGGCCTGATGAGTGCCGAAAACATCGTACCGTGGTGGGTTTATCAGCCGGTGCGTCGCCTGATGGACGCCTGCCGCGCTATTAACGAAATGGTCTTCGCCATGCTGTTCGTGGTGGCTGTTGGACTTGGCCCGTTTGCCGGGGTAATGGCGCTGTTCATTCATACCACCGGCGTGCTCTCCAAACTGCTCTCTGAAGCTGTTGAAGCCATTGAACCGGGCCCGGTGGAAGGTATCCGCGCAACCGGGGCCAATAAAATCGAAGAAATTCTCTACGGCGTGTTGCCCCAGGTCATGCCGCTGCTGATCTCTTACTCGCTGTACCGCTTCGAGTCCAACGTCCGTTCCGCCACCGTCGTGGGTATGGTGGGCGCAGGCGGGATTGGTGTCACCCTGTGGGAAGCGATTCGCGGTTTCCAGTTCCAGCAAACCTGCGCCCTGATGGTGCTTATCATCATCACGGTGAGCCTGCTGGATTTCCTCTCTCAACGTTTGCGTAAGCACTTCATCTGAGAAACGAGGCTTTGATTTATATGCACTTATCCAGACATCCGACCAGCTACCCTACCCGCTGGCAAGAAATTGCGGCAAAGCTCGAAGTGGAACTGCGCACGCACTACCGTTGCGGAGACTACCTGCCCGCCGAACAACAGCTTGCCGATCGCTACGAAGTGAACCGACACACCCTGCGCCGCGCCATTGACCAGCTGGTCGAGCGCGGCTGGGTCCAGCGCCGTCAGGGGATTGGCGTACTGGTACTGATGCGCCCGTTCGACTACCCGCTCAATGCGCAGGCGCGCTTTAGCCAGAACCTGCTCGATCAGGGCAGTCACCCCACCAGCGAAAAGCTGCTCTCCGTGCTGCGCCCGGCGTCGAGCCATGTAGCCGATGCGCTGGGCATTCAGGAGGGCGACAACGTCGTCCATCTGCGCACCCTGCGCCGGGTCAATGGCGTGGCCGTTTGCCAGATAGATCACTACTTCAGTGACATGAGCCTCTGGCCTGTGCTGCAACATTTCACCAGCGGTTCACTGCATGACTTCCTGCGTGATGCCACCGGTATTGCACTCAGGCGTACCCAAACGCGCATCAGTGCCCGCCGCGCGCAGGCAAAAGAGAGCAAGGTGCTGGAAATCCCCAACATGGCCCCGCTGCTCTGCGTGCGCACCCTTAACCACCGTGACGGTGAAGTCGACGCGACGGAATACTCCGTCAGTCTGACCCGCGCCGACATGATCGAATTCACCATGGAGCACTGAATGCACTTCGATACCGCCACCCGTCAACGCTGGATGCGCGTGCTGGCCCACTGTCAGCCTGCTGCGCTGCACAGCCGTATGAACGCGCTCGGCCTGACGCCGGACTACGACACTATTCGCCCGCCGGAAATCGGCCTGGTACAGATCCAGGCGCGCATGGGAGGTACCGGTGAGCGCTTCTTCGCTGGTGATGCCACCCTTACCCGTGCCGTGATCCGCCTGAACAGCGGCACGCTGGGCTACGGCTACGTGCTCGGTCGCGATAAACAGCATGCCGAACATTGCGCAGTGATAGACGCGCTTTTGCAGGAACAACCTTATTTCCAGACGTTAATGGAAACCCTTATCGCCCCTCTGGAAGCCGACCGCGCCGCACGCCTTGCCGCACGTCAGGCCGAAGTGAACACCAGCCGGGTCGACTTCTTTACGCTCGTTCGCGGAGATAACGCATGACGCTTCAACCCGCTTTTACCCTTGCTGTCCAGGATGCCCAACAGAGTTTTCGTCGCCTGCTGAAAGCCATGAGCGAGCCGGGCGTGATTGTCTCGCTGCACCAGCTTTCACAAGGCTGGCTGCCGCTAAACCTGGCGACCACCAGCGTACTGCTGACCCTAGCCGACAACGATACTCCGGTGTGGCTCTCCGGCGCGCTTTCGAATGATATCGCCAGCCAGAACCTGCGTTTTCACACCAACGCTCCGCTGATTGAACAGCCCCGACAAGCCGTGTTTGCCGTGGCCGATGAGCAAATCAGCCACGAACAGCTCAACGCCCTGAGCGAAGGCAGTGCCGTCGCTCCGGAAACCAGCGCCACGCTGATTTTGCAGGTCTCCAGCCTGAGCGGCGGTCGCATGCTGCGCCTGACCGGTGCTGGCATCGCTGACGAACGGATGGTCGCGCCACAGCTGCCGGATTGCATCATTCATGAGCTGACCGAACGTCCCCACCCGTTTCCGCTGGGTATCGACCTGATCCTGACCTGCGGTGAACGCCTGCTGGCAATACCGCGAACCACTCACGTGGAGGTATGCTGATGTACGTTGCCGTCAAAGGGGGCGAAAAAGCCATCGCCGCCGCCCATGCGCTGCAGGCGCACAGACGACGGGGTGATGAGCAGCTTCCTGAGCTGAGCGTTGCCCAGATAGAGCAGCAGTTAAACCTCGCCGTCGACCGTGTCATGACCGAAGGCGGCATCGCTGACCGCGAGCTGGCGGCGCTGGCGTTAAAACAGGCCAGCGGTGACAACGTCGAAGCCATCTTTCTGTTACGCGCGTATCGCACCACGCTTGCCAGACTGGCGGTGAGTGAGCCCGTTAACACCGCTGAGATGCGCCTGGAACGCCGCATTTCGGCCGTTTATAAAGACATCCCTGGCGGTCAACTGCTCGGCCCCACCTACGACTACACCCATCGCCTGCTGGATTTCACGCTGCTGGCAAACGGTGAAACGCCTTCCCTGAGCACGGCCGAGCCGCAGCAAGATGCCTCCCCGCACGTCTTTAGCCTGCTGGCGCATCAGGGGCTGGCAAAAGCCGAAGAAGACACCGGCAGCACGCCAGACGACATTACCCGCACACCGCCGGTTTATCCGTGCTCACGCTCGTCGCGCCTTCAGCAGTTGATGCGCGGCGACGAAGGTTATCTGCTGGCGCTGGCCTACTCGACACAGCGCGGTTACGGGCGTAACCACCCGTTTGCAGCAGAAATTCGTAGCGGCTTCATTGACGTTGAAATTGTGCCTGAAGAGCTGGGTTTTGCCGTGAACATCGGGGAACTGCTGCTCACGGAATGCGAAATGGTCAACGGCTTTGTCGCTCCGGAAGACGAAGCGCCACACTTTACCCGGGGTTACGGGCTGGCGTTCGGTATGAGTGAACGTAAAGCGATGGCAATGGCGCTGGTCGACCGCGCGCTGCAGGCCCCGGACTACGGTGAACACATCTCCGGCCCGGCACAGGACGAAGAGTTCGTGCTGGCCCACGCGGATAACGTTGAGGCCGCAGGCTTTGTCTCGCACCTCAAGCTGCCGCACTACGTTGATTTCCAGGCCGAACTGGAACTACTGAAACGCCTGCAACGGGAGCGCGAAAATGGCTAACTTAAGCGGCTACAATTTTGCTTATCTGGATGAGCAAACCAAACGTATGATCCGCCGCGCTATCCTGAAAGCGGTGGCAATCCCGGGCTATCAGGTACCGTTCGGCGGCCGCGAAATGCCGATGCCCTACGGCTGGGGCACCGGCGGTATTCAGCTTACCGCCAGCGTGATTGGGGAAGCGGATGTACTGAAGGTCATCGACCAGGGGGCGGACGACACCACCAACGCCGTGTCGATTCGTAACTTCTTCAGGCGCGTGACGGGTGTTAACACCACCGAAAAAACCGAAGATGCCACGCTGATCCAGACCCGTCACCGCATTCCAGAAACGCCACTCACCGAAGATCAAATCCTGATTTTTCAGGTCCCTATCCCTGAGCCGCTGCGCTTTATTGAGCCGCGTGAAACCGAAACCCGCACCATGCACGCCCTGGAAGAGTACGGCATCATGCAGGTGAAGCTGTATGAAGATATCGCCCGCTTCGGCCATATCGCCACCACCTATGCCTACCCGGTGAAGGTGAACGGTCGCTACGTGATGGACCCGTCGCCAATCCCGAAATTCGATAACCCGAAGATGGACATGATGCCTGCGCTGCAACTGTTCGGTGCCGGGCGTGAAAAGCGCATCTACGCCGTGCCGCCCTACACCCGTGTGGAGAGTCTCGACTTCGATGACCACCCGTTTACGGTGCAGGAGTGGGACGAGCCGTGCGCCATTTGCGGTTCGAAACACAGCTATCTGGACGAAGTGGTGCTGGATGACACGGGCAAACGGATGTTTGTCTGCTCCGACACCGATTACTGCCGCCAACGGAGCGAGGCGAACAGCCTATGAAACCGCTGCTTTCGGTTAACAACCTGACCCACCTTTATGCGCCGGGCAAAGGCTTCAGCGACGTCTCGTTTGAGCTGTGGCCGGGGGAAGTGCTGGGGATCGTCGGGGAGTCCGGCTCAGGCAAAACGACGCTGCTTAAATCCATCTCTGCGCGCCTGACGCCGCAGAATGGCGACATTTTGTATGAAGGAGCATCCCTGTACGGCATGAGTGAAGCCGAGCGCCGCCGCCTGCTGCGCACCGAGTGGGGTGTGGTGCATCAGCACCCGATGGACGGTCTGCGCCGTCAGGTCTCTGCGGGAGGCAACATCGGCGAACGCTTGATGGCAACCGGCGCGCGCCATTACGGCAATATCCGCGCCACGGCGCAACACTGGCTGGAAGAAGTTGAAATCCCTGCCTCGCGTATCGACGACCTGCCGACAACATTTTCCGGCGGCATGCAGCAACGTCTGCAAATCGCCCGCAACCTGGTCACCCATCCGAAGCTGGTGTTTATGGATGAACCCACCGGCGGGCTGGACGTCTCCGTGCAGGCGAGACTACTCGATCTGCTGCGCGGCCTGGTGGTAGAGCTGAACCTCGCGGTGGTGATTGTGACCCACGATCTGGGGGTGGCGCGCCTGCTGGCGGACCGTTTGCTGGTAATGAAACAAGGTCAGGTGGTGGAAAGTGGGTTAACCGACCGGGTACTCGACGATCCCCATCATCCGTACACCCAGCTGCTGGTGTCGTCGGTATTGCAGAACTGAGGGCGCTGTTGCCGGGTGGCGCTGCGCTTACCCGGCCTACGAACCGCGCACCTTGTAGGCCGGGTAAGGCGTAGCCGCCACCCGGCAAGACGAATCGCGAGGCTAAAATGATTCACGTTGAAAATGTCAGTAAAACCTTTGTACTCCACCAGCAAAACGGCGTACGCCTGCCGGTGCTGCAAAATGCTTCACTTGAGGTCAGCAAGGGCGAATGTGTGGTCCTGCACGGCCATTCCGGCAGCGGAAAATCCACCCTGCTGCGCTCCCTGTATGCCAACTATCTGCCGGACGAAGGCCATATTCACATCCGCCACGGCGATGAGTGGGTCGATCTGGTTCAGGCACCCGCACGGAAAGTGCTGGAAGTCCGCCGCTCAACGATCGGCTGGGTGAGCCAGTTTCTGCGGGTGATCCCGCGGATCTCCGCCCTGGACGTGGTGATGCAGCCGCTGCTGGATCTCGGTGTGCCGCGCGAAACTTGCGCCGCCAAAGCCGCCAGCCTGCTGACGCGCCTGAACGTCCCTGAGCGCTTGTGGCACCTTGCGCCATCGACCTTTTCCGGCGGCGAGCAACAGCGCGTGAACATTGCGCGCGGGTTTATCGTCGATTACCCGATTTTACTGCTCGATGAACCCACCGCCTCGCTCGACAGCAAAAACAGCGCGGCGGTGGTGGAGCTGATCGAACAGGCTAAAGCGCGCGGCGCGGCGATCGTCGGGATCTTCCACGACGAAACCGTGCGTTCGCGCGTGGCAGACAGACTGCATCCAATGGGGACCCACGCATGATTATCAATAACGTCAAGCTGGTGCTGGAAAATGAAGTGGTTGGCGGCTCCATTGAGATCCAGGACGGGGTGATCCGCGCGTTCGCCGAAACCCTGAGTCGCTCCCCAGAAGCCATGGACGGCGAAGGCGGCTGGCTGCTGCCGGGGCTGATCGAGCTGCATACCGATAATCTGGATAAGTTCTTCACCCCGCGCCCGAAAGTGGACTGGCCCGCCCATTCGGCGATGAGCAGCCACGACGCGCTGATGGTCGCCAGCGGCATCACCACCGTACTGGATGCGGTAGCGATTGGTGACGTGCGCGACGGGGGCGATCGTCTGGAAAATCTGGAGAAGATGATTAACGCCGTGGAAGAGACGCAAAAACGTGGTCTCAACCGCGCCGAGCACCGCCTGCATCTACGCTGCGAACTGCCGCATCACACCACCCTGCCGCTGTTTGAAAAGCTGGTCGGTCGTGAGCCGGTCTCGCTGGTGTCACTGATGGACCACTCCCCAGGGCAGCGCCAGTTCGCCAATATTGAGAAATATCGCGAATACTACCAGGGCAAGTACTCTCTCACCGATGCTGAGATGGCCCGCTACGAAGATGAGCAGCTGGCGCTGGCAGCACAGTGGTCGCAGCCGAATCGCCTCTCCATTGCTGCGATGTGCCGGGACCGCAACATCGCGCTGGCCAGCCATGATGACGCCACCCATGAACATGTACTCGAATCTCATCAGCTTGGTAGCGTGATCGCCGAATTTCCCACCACATTTGAAGCAGCTGAAGCCTCCCGTAAGCACGGCATGAACGTGCTAATGGGCGCGCCGAACATTGTGCGCGGCGGCTCGCATTCCGGCAACGTGGCGGCAAGCAAGCTCGCCTCACTTGATCTACTCGATATCCTCTCCTCCGATTACTACCCCGCCAGCCTGCTGGATGCGGCATTCCGGGTGGCGGACGACGAGGGCAACAGATTCACGCTGCCGCAGGCCATTCGTCTGGTGACGAAAAACCCGGCATCGGCGCTGAATCTTCAGGATCGTGGAGAGATTGCCGAAGGTAAACGGGCGGATCTGGTACTGGCCCACCGTAAAGGTGAGCATATCCATATCGACCACGTCTGGCGTCAGGGAAAACGGGTATTCTGATGGGAAGACTAATCTGGCTAATGGGGCCGTCCGGCTCCGGTAAGGACAGCCTGCTGTCCGCGTTAAGGCAGCGGGAACACCCGCAACTGCTGGTCGCACACCGCTATATTACCCGCGCGGCGAATGCCGGAAGTGAAAATCATATTGCCCTGAGTGAGCAGGAGTTTTTCACCCGCGCTGGGCAAAACCTGCTGGCGCTCAGCTGGCACGCTAACGGTTATTACTACGGGGTTGGTATCGAGATAGACCTGTGGCTACACGCGGGTTTCGACGTGCTGGTCAACGGTTCGCGTGCACACCTTCAACAAGCGCGCGCCCGATATGAAGCCGCCCTGCTGCCGGTCTGTCTGCAGGTTTCACCCGATGTCCTGCGCAGCCGGTTGCAGAGCCGGGGGCGCGAATCAGCCCGTGAGATAGACCAGCGGCTTGAGCGCGCGGCGCGTTATACCCCGTCGGAATGTCATATCCTCAATAATGACGGAAGTTTGCTACAGTCTGTCGATACCTTTTTATCGCTGATCCGTCAGAAGGAGAAACAGCATGCCTGACTGCCAGCTTCGCCCCGCCACCGCCGACGATGCGGCGATGGTTTACGCTCTTATCTGCGAGCTAAAACAGGCTGAGTTCGATCATATGGCCTTTCACACCGGTTATCTTGCTAATCTGCAAGACCACAATATGCGTTATCAGCTTGCCGAGCTGGACGGGCAGATCGTCGGCATGATTGGCCTACATATGCAGTTTCACCTGCATCACGCACGCTGGATTGGCGAAATCCAGGAGCTGGTGGTGATGCCGCAGGCGCGTGGTCACAAAGTGGGGAGCCAACTCCTGGCCTGGGCAGAAGACGTCGCACGTCAGGCGGGAGCGGAGTTAACCGAGCTTTCCACCAGCGTAAAACGCGTGGATGCCCACCGTTTTTATGTCCGTGAAGGTTACACACAGAGTCATTTTCGATTCACCAAACCGCTGTAGAGGTATGCGATGAGTCTGACGATCACGTTAACCGGCACCGGCGGTGCCCAGCTGGTTCCGGTATTTGGCTGCGACTGCGCGGCGTGTCGCCGGGCGCGTTTGCAGGATAGCTATCGCCGTCGTCCGTGCAGCGCGGTGGTCAAATTCAATGAAGCCATAACCTTGCTGGATGCCGGTATTCCGCACCTGATGGACGACTGGCCGGCAGGCAGCTTCCAGCAGTTTTTGCTCACCCATTACCATATGGATCACGTTCAGGGGTTATTCCCGCTGCGCTGGGGAGTGGGGGCGACCATTCCTGTCTATGGTCCGCCGGACGACGTGGGCTGTGACGACCTGTTCAGGCACCCGGGGCTCCTGGACTTCAGCCATACAGTGGAACCGTTTGTGATGTTTGAGCTACAAGGGCTGCGGGTCACACCGTTGCCGCTCAACCACTCGAAACTGACCTTCGGGTATTTGCTGGAATCGGCACACAGCCGCGTGGCCTGGCTATCGGATACCGCCGGATTGTCGGAAAAAACGGTGAAGTTCCTGCTTAACAACCGGCCGCAGGCGATGATTATCGACTGCAGCCACGAACCGCGCGATGAAACGCCGCGAAACCATTGCGACTTAAATACCGTAATTGCATTAAACGAGACGATTGGCTGCCCGCAAGTGATCCTGACGCACATCAGCCATCAGTTTGACGTGTGGATGATGAATAATCCGCTTCCGGAAGGGTTTGAAGCGGGGTATGACGGCATGGTGTTGGCGCTGGATTAGTTTTTCACTTTCTCCCGTGGAGAGGGTGAGGGCAACAGGCCGCACTTACCCTCGGTCGTAATCGTCTTCTAACCTGCGCTCATCCTCTTCTAACCGACGGCGATCGTCATCCAACTGACGCTGACGCTCGTCTAAACGGCGGCGTCTGTCTTCAAGCTGCCGACGACGGTCGTCGTACTGTCGACTGTCGATCTGACGGCTGCGGTCATAACGTTCGTCGTCATCGCTGCTTCGGCTACTGCTGGGGTTATAGGCGTCATTGATCGCCTGCTGAATATTGCCAATGGCATCATCAACAATATCGGCGTGAGCCAGTTGGCTGGTGAGTGACAGCAGACCAAATAACAGAGCAGTTGAGTAACGTTTCATAAGGCCAGTCTCGCAGGTGGGCTGGCTTTACAGTAATAAACGGCAAACGAGAGAGGTAGCGGAGGAATCTCAAATTGCCATCACCTTCCGCAGCGCCTGCGCCAGCTGCACCCGCGTAAATGGCTTGCGCAGTAACGCCACGTCCGGCAGCTGTGGATTGTGCGCCGGACGTAAATCCTGGCCGCTAATCAGCAACACCGGCAACTGAGGGAAGTGGCTGCGCACATGGCCGATCACTTCGGCACCGCTCAGGTTGCCTGGCAGCATTAAGTCGCTGATAAGCATGCCAATATCTGGTGAAACTTCCAGCATTCTCAACGCCTGCTCACCGTTCTCCGCCTCCAGCGTCAGATAGCCAAGCTGGTGCAGCTGCTCGCACAGGGTCTGACGAACATCCGCCTCATCTTCCAGCACCAGCACCAGCCGCTCGCTATCACTGGCGGCGGTGGCAGAGAGCACTTCATCCTCAGACATAACGGGCAGCATCGAGCGCGGGAGGTGAAGCCGAACGGTCGTCCCCTGCCCCGGCGCGCTTTCAATCTCCACGCGACCACCTGACTGGCGGACAAAGCCGTAGACCATCGACAGACCTAACCCACTCCCGCTTCCGGTCTGCTTGGTGGTGAAGAACGGTTCAAAGACCCTGGATTTCACCTCCTGCGACATACCGCTGCCGCGGTCAATCACCTCCAGCGCCACCATATCCTGCCTGCGCCCGTCGCTACGGGTGACGCGCTGATTCCAGGTACGGATCTTAATCACCCCGCTTTGCCCTTCCATCGCATCTCGGGCATTCATCACCAGATTGATGATGGCGTTCTCCAGCTGGCTGACGTCTATCCATGCGGGCCAGGCGGGGGATTGCGCTTCAATCTCCAGCGTCAGGGTCGCAGGCAAGGAGTGGAGCATGAGTTCCCTGAGGTTTTCCAGCAGCGGTTTCATCTCGACCGCGTGCGGCGTCAGGGATTGCTTACGGGAAAACGCCAGCAGGCGCTGAGTGAGGAGTGCACCGCGTTCGGCAGCCTTCAGTGCCCGGGTGATACGCGGCGCATCTTTTGATTCCGGATCGGTAAGCTCAAGACTGCCGATGATCACCGCCAGCAGGTTATTAAAATCATGCGCCAGCCCACCCGTCAGTTGTCCAACGGCTTTCATCTTCTGGCTGTGCAGCAGTGCCTCTTCCAGCCCCTGACGCTCAATGCGGTCGATCTCCATCTGCGTGGTTTTCTCTTTCAGCAGACGCGTGGTGTGCTCAAGTGAGGCGGTGTTGCGGGCAAAAACGTTAAACGCACGCGCCAGCTCACCCAGCTCATCACGCCGTTGCAGCGCAGGGACAGAAACATCCTGTTCGCCATGGGCGAGACGCGACATCGCCCGGGAAATGGCCGTCAGGTTTGAGGCCAGATTGCGATAGATATACCAGCAGGCGCATCCGGTGATGATCAGCGCCAGCACGGCGAAAATGCTGATAAATACGCTGATAGATTGCAATTCGTGATGGCTCTGGGCCGTGCGAAGCCGGGAAGCTTGCGCCACCTGTTCGACGTACTGATTAATATCACTGTTGAGGATCGCTACCAGCGCCTTGATGTGGAACATATACCAGCTTATCGCCAGATCGCTTTCTTCCAGTTGCTTCGACAGCGGCGCGAGCTTACGCAGTTCGTCGTTAAAATCGGGCAGGACACCATTCACCACCGGCTGCGCCGCACTCCGTGGCAGCGTTGCCGTCACCGCATCCAGCTGCTGCACCGTGGCGCGCGGCGAGGGGGTGTCGATAGCGGCGATAATCAGCCTGTCCATCTCCATTAGCTGCTGTGCATCCGGGACATTGCTGTCGTAACGACGATTGATATCCTGCAAATGCCGTAAGTAGCTCTGACTCTGATACAGCGAGCTCAGCAGCGCATTACGTTCCAGATGGCGTCGCTGCCCGCGTTCAAGCATCTCCGTCACGCTCTGCTGTAATTCATTGCTTCTCTGAATAATTCGCGCCACCAGCGCCGGCTCCTGCTGCGCCAGTGGCGCATCAGCAAGCTGTTCCAGCGAGTGACGCAGTGCCATTTGCGTCTGCTTCAACCGGTCAGCTTCGCCTTTATATTCCAGCGCCCCTACGACTTGCGAAAGCCTAACCGCCGCCGTTGCCACGCTGGCGGTATCCCGTGCGAGATTCATACTGCCGGTCATGTCATCCAGCGTTTGCTGTTGAACCTGCTCCTGGATCTGGCTGGCGTGACGGAAGCCGAGCACCGCCACACCGCTGACCATGAGCGTCACGGCGACCACCAGCAGATTGAAAATCAGCAGGCGACCACGGGCGCTGGCAAAAAACGGGGGGCGGTGTGATGACATGTTAGCTCCGTAACTGTGATCGACATTAGCTATTCATAACTATGACAAATATGAACGGCTTCTGACATTTTGCATTTACGCACCTGTGATGAAGTGCAGATATCGACATTCACAGGAGATCCGCCATGAGCAGAACCCCGGTATTAGAGATGCGTCACATTGCCAAGACGTTTGGCAATTTCCACGCGCTCAAGGGTGTGGATTTGACGGTCTTCCCCGGTGAGATCCACGCGCTGATGGGTGAAAACGGCGCGGGAAAAAGCACGCTGATGAAGATCCTCGCGGGAGCCTATACCGCCACCAGCGGTGAGATCCTGATCGACGGTCAGCCGTTTCACATCAAGGGGCCAAAAGATGCGCTGGCCGCAGGCATTACCCTGATTTATCAGGAGATGCAGCTGGCGCCCAATCTGAGCGTTGCCGAAAACATCTTCCTCGGCAGCGAGCTGTCTCGGGGCGGGCTAGTACAGCGTAAAGAGATGGCTGCCCAGGCGCAGGCAGTGATTGAGCGCCTTGGCGCACATTTTAACGCCACCGACCTGGTGATGAAGCTGACCATTGCCGAGCAGCAGCAGGTGGAAATAGCCCGCGCACTGCACCGCAACAGCCGCATTCTGGTGATGGATGAACCCACCGCGGCCCTCTCCTCACGAGAAACCCATCGCCTGTTTGAGCTGATTTTGCGCCTGCGCGATGAAGGAATGGCCATCATCTATATCAGCCATCGGATGGCGGAAGTGTACGAACTTTCAGACCGCGTCAGCGTTCTGCGTGACGGGCAGTACGTCGGCAGCCTGACCCGCGACAAACTGAACGCCTCTGAGCTGGTGAAGATGATGGTCGGTCGCCCCTTAAGCGATCTGTTTAACAAAGAACGGGATATTCCACTCGGCAGCCCGCGTCTCAACGTTCACCACCTCACCGACGGTAAAAAAGTACAGCCTTGCAGCCTGCAGGTACGTTCAGGGGAGATTGTCGGTCTGGCAGGCCTGGTGGGGGCTGGCCGCTCCGAGCTGGCGCAACTGATCTTCGGCGCGCGCAAAGCCACAGGCGGCATGATTGAAGTTGATGGCGAGCCGGTAGTGATCCACTCCCCGCGTGCGGCAATTGAAAACGGGATCGGTTTTCTCACTGAAAACCGCAAGGAACAGGGGTTGTTCCTGGAGCTGGCGGCGCAGGAGAACATCACCATGGCCACGCTGGAGCGCGACGCAACCTTCGGCATGCTTAACCGCAAAAAAGCACAGTCCATTTCCGATGACGCCATCGCCCTGCTTAACATCCGCGTGCCCCATTCTCAGGTGCGCGCAGGTGGGCTATCAGGCGGTAACCAGCAAAAACTGCTGATCTCCCGCTGGGTAGCAATCGGCCCGCGCATTCTGATTCTGGACGAACCAACACGCGGCGTGGACGTCGGCGCGAAAAGCGAGATCTACCGCATCATGAACCAGATGGCGCGCAAGGGCGTGGCGATTTTGATGATCTCCAGCGAACTGCCGGAAGTGGTGGGCATGAGTGACCGGGTGTACGTCATGCGTGAAGGCAGCATTGCGGGTGAACTCCACGGGCATGACATCTCTCAGGAAAACATTATGACGCTGGCAACCGGCGTGAACGACACTCATCATCAGGCGGTGCAATCATGACAACTCCTACCCATCCGCAGCAGGTGGCGAAATCCGCCTCCGCCAAAAAAATGCTGATGAGCGATCTGATGCAAACGGTCGGTATTTTGCCGATTTTAATCCTGATTGTGGCGGTATTTGGTTTTATCGCCCCTAACTTCTTCACCGAGAGCAATCTGCTCAACATTACCCGTCAGGCCTCAATCAACATCGTGCTGGCGGCAGGGATGACATTCATCATCTTAACCGGCGGTATTGACCTCTCCGTAGGCTCGATTCTGGGTACCACGGCGGTAGCGGCGATGGTGGTCTCGCTTATCCCTGAATTTGCGATGCTCTCCATTCCGGCCGCGCTGATGCTCGGCATGGTGCTGGGCCTGTTCAACGGTGCGCTGGTGGCCTTTGCCGGGTTGCCGCCCTTTATCGTCACGCTCGGGACCTATACCGCGCTGCGCGGCGCGGCCTATCTTCTGGCCGACGGCACAACGGTCATTAACTCAAACATCAATTTTGAGTGGATCGGTAATAACTATCTCGGCCCCATTCCCTGGCTGGTGGTGATCGCCCTGGCAGTGATTGCGGTGTGCTGGTTTATCCTGCGCCGCACCACGCTTGGGGTTCACATCTATGCGGTCGGCGGCAACATGCAGGCGGCACGACTGACCGGTATTAAAGTCTGGATGGTGCTGCTGTTTGTATACGGCATGAGCGGTCTGCTCTCTGGCCTCGGCGGGATCATGAGCGCATCGCGACTTTACAGCGCCAACGGCAATCTGGGCATGGGTTACGAGCTGGATGCAATCGCAGCAGTGATCCTCGGTGGTACCAGCTTTGTCGGCGGGATCGGCACGATCACCGGCACGCTGGTAGGTGCGCTGATCATCGCCACCCTCAACAACGGCATGACGCTAATGGGCGTCTCCTACTTCTGGCAACTGGTGATCAAAGGGGCGGTGATCATCATTGCGGTGCTGATCGACAAATACCGTACCCGACACCATCAAAGTGCATAACAACAATACCCTACAAGCGAGGAAGAAAAGATGCGTTTGAAACCGTTAGTGACCGCGCTCTGTGCTGGCGCACTGCTTGCCGCAACGCCGTTTGCGCAGGCGAAAGATTTGAAGTCCATCGGTGTGACGGTGGGTGACCTGGCTAACCCGTTCTTCGTGCAGATCACCAAAGGTGCCGAGCTGGAAGCGCGCAAACTGGCGGGGGATAACGTTAAAGTCACGCTGGTCTCCAGCGGTTACGATCTGGGTCAGCAGGTGGCGCAGATCGACAACTTTATTGCCGCTAAAGTGGACATGATCATCCTTAACGCGGCGGACTCCAAAGGTATCGGCCCGGCGGTAAAACGCGCGAAGGACGCCGGGATCGTGGTGGTCGCGGTTGACGTGGCAGCGGAAGGGGCAGATGCCACCATCACCTCCGATAACACCCAGGCAGGCGAAATGGCCTGTAAGTACATAACCGACCGCCTGAAAGGTAAAGGCAATGTGGTGATCATCAACGGGCCACCGGTGTCAGCGGTACAGAACCGCGTGGAAGGTTGTCAGACAGAATTCAAAAAACATCCGGATATCAAGGTGCTCTCAGATAACCAGAACGCCAAAGGCAGCCGTGAGGGTGGGCTGGAAGTGATGACCTCCTTACTGGCCGCCAATCCGAAGATCGACGGCGTGTTCGCGATTAACGATCCCACCGCGATCGGTGCCGATCTGGCAGCCAAACAGGCACAACGCAGCGAGTTCTTTATCGTTGGCGTGGATGGTAGCCCGGACGGTGAAGAAGCGCTGAAGCGGGAAAACTCCCTGTTTGTGGCGACCCCAGCGCAAGATCCGCAGGTGATGGCGGCAAAAGCGGTGGAGATCGGCTATGACATATTACAGGGCAAGCCTGCACCGAAAGCGCCTGTGCTGATCCCGGTGACGATGATCGATAAAAAGAATGTCGGAACCTATAAGGGATGGACGGTTAAGTAACCCTTTCCCCTCTCCCACCGGGAGAGGGGACTGTTTTCAAGGAGTCCCCATGAAACGCTCCGACATCAACGAAATCCTCGGCCACACGCGGCAGTTTTTCTCCATGCACGATGTGCACCTCCCCCCTTTTGCCAGCTTTCCGCCAACAAAATGGCAGCAGCTTGACCAGGCCGCATGGCAGGAAGTGTTCGACCTCAGGCTCGGCTGGGACGTGACGGCATTCGGTGGCAACAATTTTGCCGCCCAGGGCCTGACGCTGTTTACTCTGCGCAATGGCTCCCCCAACGGGGTACCGTATGAAAAATGCTACGCAGAAAAAATCATGCACGTGCGAGACGGCCAGGTCACGCCGATGCATTTCCACTGGCGCAAGCGGGAAGACATCATCAACCGGGGCGGCGGAAATCTGATCATAGAGTTGTGGAATGCCGGAGGGCATGAAGAGACCGAAAATACCGATGTGACGGTCAGCGTCGACGGCTGTCGACAGACCCACGCGCCCGGTAGCCAGTTGCGCCTCACACCAGGGGAAAGCATCTGTCTCACGCCCGGCCTGTACCACAGTTTCTGGGGCGAACGCGGGTTTGGCGACGTTCTGGTGGGCGAAGTGTCATCCGTGAACGATGACGAACACGATAACCATTTTCTGCAGCCCATCGCGCGCTACAACAGTATTGAAGAAGACGAACCGGCGGTACTGGTGTTGTGCAACGAGTACAGCCTGTTTCGGATTTAAGGAGTGAATGATGCCATTGATTTCTCTTGCCAACGGTCTTGAGCACGCCAGAGAGCACCGCTACGCACTGGGTGCGTTTAACGTACTCGACTCCCATTTCCTGCGTGCGTTATTTGCCGCCGCCAGGCAGGAACGATCGCCGTTTATCATCAACATCGCCGAAGTGCATTTTAAGTATGTGTCGCTGGATTCGCTTGTCGAAGCGGTTAAGTTCGAGGCCGCTCGCCACGATATTCCCGTGGTCCTCAACCTCGACCACGGTCTGCACTTCGAGGCAGTGGTGCGCGCCCTGCGTTTAGGGTTCAGTTCGGTGATGTTCGATGGTTCCACGTTGAGTTACGAGGAAAACATTCGCCAGACGCGGGAAGTCGTGAAGATGTGCCACGCGGTGGGTGTGTCGGTGGAGGCTGAGTTGGGCGCGGTTGGCGGTGACGAAGGCGGCGCGTTGTATGGGCATGCGGATGAAGCCTTTTATACTGATCCGCAACTGGCACGTGAATTTGTCGATCTGACGGGTATTGATGCCCTGGCCGTCGCCATTGGTAATGCGCACGGCAAATACAAAGGCGAGCCGAAACTCGACTTCCCACGCCTGGATGCGATTCGCCAGCAGACGGGTCTGCCGCTGGTGCTGCACGGAGGCTCCGGGATTAGCGATGCCGATTTTCGTCGCGCCATCGAACTGGGCATTCATAAAATCAATTTCTACACCGGGATGTCGCAAGCGGCTCTGTCCGCCGTTGAGCAGCGTATGGCAAAACGCCAGCCACTTTATGACGAGTTTGCCGAACTGTTGCTGGGTATAGAAGAGGCGATTTCCGATACGGTCGCAGAACAGATGCGCATCTTTGGCAGCGCGGGGCAGGCATAATGGAACGCAAAGGGATTATCGCTGCGGGCAATATGCTGGTGGATCACGTCCACCAGATCGTGCAGTGGCCAGAACGCGGCTGGCTGGCAGAAATTACCCACAGCGAACGTTCCACCGGCGGCGCGCCGCTCAACGTCCTTCTGACGCTGGCGAAAATGCACGTTGGCCTGCCGCTGCAGGCCGTGGGACTGATTGGTGAAGATAGCGACGGGGACTACATTCTGGCAATGCTCGACCAGTACCACGTCAACCGTCAGCGCGTACAGCGCACCACCTTTGCACCGACCTCCATGTCGCAGGTCATGACCGATCCCAGCGGACAGCGCACCTTTTTCCACTCGCCAGGGGCAAACCGTCTGCTGGATCTTCCCGCCTTCGATCGTTTAGACGGATCGATGAAGATCTTCCATCTCGGTTATTTGCTGTTGCTCGACAGCCTGGATATGCCCGATGACGAGTTTGGCACCCGTAGCGCGCGGCTGCTGGCGCAAATGCGCGAGCAGGGGTATGAAACGTCGCTCGATCTGGTGTCCCGCAAGGGCGACCCGCGCTACCAGCCACTGGTGCTCCCTGCCCTTCGCCATCTCGATTATCTGGTGATTAACGAGCTGGAAGCCGGAGAGTTTAGCGGGCTGGAGATGCGTGACGAGCATGATGCACTGCACATTACCCATATTGCCCAGGCCGCTTCTCAACTGCTGGCATCTGGCGTTCGTCAGCGCGTGGTGATCCACTGCCCGGAAGGCGCATGGGGTGAAGCGCCGGGTGAGCAAGGCCGCTGGATCCCGTCATGGTTGCTGGAACAGGAACAGATCATCGGCAGCGTTGGCGCGGGAGATGCCTTTTGTGCGGGCTTTTTATACGGCTGCCATGAATCGTTGTCGCTAACGGACAGTATTTATCTGGCACACGCCTGCGCGCGGGCAAGCCTGCTGGCCGCCAATGCGATTGACGGCGCGAAAACGCTGGCCGAGTTGCAGCTGTTTATTAAAGAGAATACCTAGGCCGCTTTTTCGCTGTGAGAGACGTCGGTGGCAAAAACGTAGCCCAGTCCACGGATGGTTTTAATGAGTGCAGGCTGGTGCGGATTGGCCTCGATTTTCCGTCGCAGGCGCATGATTAACACATCAATAGTGCGGTCAAAGACCTCGGCGCTTTCGCTGTGGGTCAACTCAAGCAATTGATCACGGCTCAGTACCCGGCGAGCATTTTGCGTAAGTGCCAGCAGCAAGCCGTACTCGCCCTGCGTTAAGGGCACGGTGTTACGGTTAGGATCGCTCAGTTCACAGCGCGCGGTATCCAGCGTCCAGCCGTTAAAGGTAATCCCCTCTACACTCGGCACGGGAACGTCTGCGGCCAGCACGCCCGTTCGACGCAGCACGGCTTTAACGCGGGCGACCACAACACGCGGGTTAAACGGCTTGCCAATATAATCGTCGGCCCCCATCTCCAGCCCCACCACCACGTCTGACTCACTGCCCAGCCCGGTTAACATGACCACCGGTAGCGCCGGACGCTGCTTTTGCAGCTGCAGCAAAACCTGCAGACCGTTGATATCCGGCAGCATCATATCCAGCAGAACCAGGGCAATATTCGGCTCCTGATGAACACGGTTCAGGGCATCCTGGCCGTTATGGCAGACCAGCACACTAAAGACGTGCTCACTCAGCACATCCTGAAGCAGTTCGCAGACTGCAATATCGTCATCAACCACCAGAATCGCCGGTTTCATCGCATGCTTCCGTCAGGGGATTATTTTAAGTCTGAACCATTCTGCCGTCGGCTCCAGTCAAATAGTTTTTTCAGTCACGAAAATTCAACCCATGTCACATCCGCTGCCCTGTCGACACGTCAATTTTGACGATTGGCTGCTTTTCGTCAGGGTTTTCACTGCAAATGGGCCGTAAAGTCTGGGTATACCCATATAAAAAACATGGCATAGAAGCTGCATAGTGGGTGCGAAAGATTCGATTAACTGGAGCAGACTGATGAAAAAAGTCGTCACGGTTTGCCCTTATTGTGCCTCAGGTTGCAAAATTCACCTGGTGGTCGATAACGGCAAAATCGTCCGGGCGGAGGCCGCGCAGGGGAAAACCAATCAGGGCACGCTGTGCCTGAAAGGTTACTACGGCTGGGATTTTATTAACGATACTCAAATCCTCACCCCGCGCCTGAAAACCCCTATGATCCGCCGCGAGCGCGGTGGCAAGCTGGAAGCCGTCTCCTGGAATGAGGCGCTGGATTACGTCGCCTCACGCCTGAGTGCCATTAAGGCCAAATACGGCCCTGATGCCATTCAGACCACCGGTTCCTCACGTGGGACGGGAAATGAAACGAACTATGTAATGCAGAAATTCGCGCGCGCCGTTATTGGTACCAATAACGTCGACTGCTGCGCTCGCGTCTGACACGGCCCATCGGTTGCAGGTCTGCACCAGTCGGTCGGTAACGGCGCAATGAGTAATGCGATCAACGAGATAGATAATACCGATCTCGTGTTTATTTTCGGCTATAACCCTGCGGATTCTCACCCTATCGTCGCGAACCATGTTATTCGCGCCAAACAGAATGGGGCGAAGATCATCGTCTGCGATCCGCGCAAAATTGAAACCGCGCGCATTGCCGATATGCACATTGCATTGAAAAACGGTTCGAACATCGCGCTGTTGAACGCAATGGGGCACGTCATTATTGAGGAGAACCTGTACGACCAGGCGTTTGTCGCCACCCGTACGGAAGGCTTTGACGAGTACCGGAAAATTGTCGAAGGCTATACGCCAGAGTCGGTAGAAGCGATAACCGGCGTTAGCGCGCAGGAGATCCGCCAGGCGGCACGGATGTATGCCGGGGCGAAAACCGCCGCGATCCTGTGGGGCATGGGCGTGACCCAGTTCTACCAGGGGGTGGAAACCGTGCGTTCTCTGACCAGCCTCGCCATGCTGACGGGGAATCTGGGTAAGGCGCACGTTGGCGTCAACCCGGTACGTGGTCAGAATAACGTGCAGGGCGCGTGTGATATGGGTGCACTGCCGGATACTTATCCGGGCTATCAGTACGTGAAATTCCCGGAGAACCGCGCCAAGTTCGCGAAGGCCTGGGGGGTGGAAAGTCTGCCGGAACACACCGGGTATCGCATCAGCGAGCTGCCGCACCGCGCGGCGCACGGCGAAGTGCGTGCGGCCTACATCATGGGCGAAGATCCGCTCCAGACCGACGCCGAGCTGTCTGCGGTGCGCAAAGGGTTTGAGGACCTGGAGCTGGTGATTGTCCAGGATATCTTTATGACCAAAACCGCGGCAGCGGCGGATGTGATTCTACCGTCAACGTCCTGGGGTGAGCATGAAGGTGTCTATACGGCAGCAGACCGTGGCTTCCAGCGCTTCTTTAAAGCGGTAGAGCCGAAGTGGGATCTGAAAACGGACTGGCAGATCATCAGCGAAATCGCCACACGCATGGGCTACCCAATGCACTACAACAACACTCAGGAGATCTGGGACGAGCTGCGTCATCTGTGCCCGGATTTCTTTGGTGCCACTTACGAAAAAATGGGTGAACTGGGGTATATCCAGTGGCCGTGCCGGGATGAGTCAGAGGCTGATCAGGGCACGTCGTATCTCTTCAAAGAGAAATTCGACACCCCGAACGGACTGGCACAATTCTTCACGTGTGACTGGGTCGCCCCTATCGACAAACTCACCGATGAGTATCCGATGGTGCTTTCCACCGTGCGTGAAGTTGGCCACTACTCCTGTCGTTCCATGACGGGCAACTGTGCCGCGCTGGCGGCACTGGCGGATGAACCAGGCTATGCGCAGATCAACACCGCCGACGCTGACCGTCTCGGTATTGAGGATGAAGCGCTGGTGTGGGTGAACTCTCGTAAAGGCCGAATCATTACTCGTGCGCAGGTCAGCGACCGTCCTAACAAAGGTGCGGTCTATATGACCTACCAGTGGTGGATTGGTGCCTGTAACGAGCTGGTGACGGAGAACTTAAGCCCGATAACTAAAACGCCGGAGTATAAATACTGCGCCGTCAACGTGGAGCCAATTGCGGATCAGCACGCTGCGGAACAGTATGTCATCGACGAATATAACAAGCTGAAAGCCCGACTGCGCGAAAGCGCAATGGGTTGAAGCTGTTAATTCATCAGTGAATAAAGGGAGTGAGATATTCACTCCCTTTTTATTTCCGCTTAAAGCATTCGAAATATCAATTATTATTCTGGAAAGCCGCTCGCAGAAATAATGTAATTTACGCAAACAAGAATTACATCTTTGCATTTTAATTCAGAGGGATAAGATGTGCGGCGGGTGCTTAAGACTTTCTGTCTTGAGCATTGTTGAGGGACAGAAAGTGGAAAGCCCCGGGAAATCGTCATTTACCTGTACTGCACCCATTTTGTTGGACGATGAAATGGAATAGTCCCTGATATGTCAAAGCCAAAATACCCCTTCGAAAAGCGCCTTGAAGTCGTGAATCACTACTTCACAACTGATGATGGTTACAGGATCATCTCTGCACGTTTTGGTGTGCCTCGAACACAGGTCAGGACGTGGGTTGCCCTCTATGAAAAACATGGAGAAAAAGGTTTAATTCCCAAACCTAAAGGCGTTAGTGCTGATCCAGAGTTGCGCATTAAGGTCGTGAAAGCCGTGACCGAGCAGCAGATGTCCCTCAATCAGGCTGCTGCTCACTTTATGCTTGCTGGTAGTGGTTCTGTAGCCAAGTGGCTGAAAGTCTATGAGGAGCACGGAGAAGCTGGTTTACGCGCACTCAAGATCGGCACCAAAAGAAACATTACAATGTCAGTTGATCCAGAAAAAGCGGCGTTAGCATTGGAGCTGTCGAAAGACCGACGTATTGAGGATCTTGAAAGACAAGTTCGATTCCTTGAAATGCGGCTTACGTATCTAAAAAAGCTGAAAGCCTTAGCTCATCCCGCGAAAAAGTGAAAGTACTCAACGAGCTAAGGCAGTTTTACCCTCTTGATGAGCTTCTCAAGGCAGCGGAGATACCGCGCAGTACGTTTTATTACCATCTAAAGGCTCTCAGCAAGCCTGATAAGTATGCGGATGTTAAAAAGCGTATTGGTGAGATTTATCACGAGAATAAAGGTCGTTACGGATACCGTAGGGTAACGTTGTCTCTCCATCGAGACGGGGAACGGATTAACCATAAAGCCGTTCAGCGCCTGATGGGAACCCTCTCGCTTAAGGCAGCGATTAAGGTCAAGCGATACAGCTCCTACAGAGGAGAGGTAGGGCAAACCGCCCCCAATGTTCTCCAAAGGGATTTCAAGGCTACACGGCCAAACGAGAAGTGGGTTACCGACGTTACTGAATTTGCAGTCAATGGGCGAAAGCTGTATTTGTCTCCAGTAATAGATCTCTTCAACAACGAAGTTATTTCTTACAGCCTGTCGGAAAGACCTGTGATGAACATGGTCGAGAATATGCTCGATCAGGCATTCAAAAAGCTTAAGCCTCACGAGCATCCTATTCTGCACTCTGACCAGGGATGGCAGTATCGTATGAGAAGGTATCAAAACATCCTTAAAGAACAAGGCATTACACAGAGCATGTCCAGAAAAGGCAATTGTCTGGATAATGCAGTCGTGGAATGTTTCTTTGGAACCTTAAAGTCGGAGTGTTTTTATCTTGACGAGTTCAGTAATATAAGCGAACTGAAGGATGCTGTTACGGAATATATTGACTACTACAACAGCAGAAGAATTAGCCTGAAATTAAAAGGTCTGAGTCCAATTGAATATCGAACCCAGACCTATGTGCCTCGTGTTTAACTGTCCAACTTTTTGGGGTCAGTACAACCCGAGGCTACCCCTCAACCCCCAACAGGTTGAGAGTAGCCTCTTATTCTAGTTTTCACAAGGAGTAAAAGGCATGACGCCATTAAAAACTGCGTTAGGCATTGTCTTTATTATTTGCCTGACGATAGTGATATTTACCTTTATTAATCGCGGTAAGTTATGCGAACTCACAATAAAGAGTGAACATCAGGAGGTGGCGGCGAAATTAGCCTGCAACGCAGGCTAACCTCTTCGGGCGGAGCGACGGTTCCGCCCGGCTTGTCGGATGCTGAGGTCTTAATGCACCCATTTTTTTCTTCTGTCACCGCGATTATACTGCGCGGCATGTACCAAGATGATAAGAATCCATGAAACACATTTTCCTGTTGTTGTTAGTTTTTACGTCGCTTGCCCGTGCCGATGAGATTGGCAGCCAGTATAAAAAGCAAGCTGAAGCGGGTGATGCCCGCGCCCAGTATTATCTTGCCGATACGTACTTCAGCTCTGGCGACAGCAAACAGGCGGCGCTGTGGGCAGAGAAAGCGGCAAAAGGGGGCGACGTTGATGCGATGGCGCTGCTGTCACAAATCCAGTTTACGCAGGGCGATTACGCGCAGGCTAAAGCGCTGGCGCAGCAGGCGAACATTGCGGGCAGTAAACGGGGTGCGATCATGCTGGCACGCGTGCTGGTCAATACCCAGGCAGGCAAAACCGACTATCCACAGGCCATCAAACTGCTGCAAACGGCAACCGAAGATATCGACAATGACTCGGCGGTAGATGCGCAACTGCTGCTGGGTTTGATTTATGCCAACGGTGTAGAAGTGGCTCAGGACGATGTTCAGGCGGCATCATGGTTTAAACGCAGTTCAGCACTTTCACGTACGGGCTACGCCGAGTACTGGGCTGGAATGTTGTTCAGACAGGGTGAGAAAGGCTTTATCATCCCCAATAAACAGAAAGCGCTGTACTGGTTGAACCTGAGTTGTACTGAAGGGTTTGATACGGGATGCGAAGAGTTTGACGCGTTGAGCGGGGAGTAAACATTGCCGGGTGGCGCAGGCCACCCGGCTTTTTACATTATTGGTCAGCCGTCTTATCAAAACGACCCAGCACCTCGCGTTCATACGCCAGCGCTTTTTTACGGTCGAATTTGTGTTCCCACTTGGCAATCACCAGCACCGCCAGCGCATTACCCACCACATTCAGCGCCGTACGCGCCATGTCGAGGATACGGTCAACACCGGCGATGAATGCCAGGCCTTCCAGCGGGATCCCGACGCTACCCAGCGTTGCCAGCAGCACCACGAACGAAACGCCCGGTACGCCTGCGATACCTTTTGAAGTCACCATCAGGGTCAGCACCAGCACGATTTCCTGCCACAGCGACAGGTCAATCCCGTACAGCTGAGCGATGAAGATCGCCGCAATACTCTGATACAGCGTAGAGCCATCCAGGTTAAAGGAGTAGCCGGTTGGCACCACGAAGCTGGTGATCGACGCCGGTGCGCCGTAGGCTTCCATCTTCTCAATAATACGCGGCAGCACGCTCTCAGAGCTTGCCGTGGAGTAGGCCAGAATCAGCTCATCTTTCAGGATACGAATCAGGATCCAGATGCTCAGCCCGCACAGACGCGCCACGATGCCCAGCACCACCAGCGCAAAGAACAGGATGGCGAAGTGCACCAGAATCACCAGCTTCGCCAGCGGCCACAGGGAGGCGAAACCGAAATTCGCTACGGTCACAGCAATAAGTGCAAACACCCCAACCGGCGCATAGCGCATCACCATGTGAGTCACTTTGAACATGGTTTCAGAGATTGAGCGGAACACCGTCACCAATGGTTCACGGTGTGTCGCAGGCAGGGAAGAGAGACCCAGACCAAACAGCACCGAGAAGAAGATGATAGGCAGCATCTCACCCTTCGCCATAGACGCCACGATGTTGGTCGGAACCAGCGACAGGATTGTGCCCATCAGGCCATGCGCATGGCTCTGCACATCAGCAGTTGTGCTTTGGTATTTCGAAATATCCACCGTCGCGAGTTGCGACATATCAATCCCGGAGCCTGGCTGGAACACATTCGCCATCGTAATGCCCAGGATAATGGCAATCGTCGTGATCACTTCGAAATAGATAATGGTTTTCGCCCCGATACGGCCTAACTGTTTCGCATCGCCGACGCCCGCAATACCGACCACCAGCGTCGAAATCACAATCGGTACCACAATCATCTTGATCAGATGAATAAAGATATCACCTGCTGGCGAGAGCAGGTTCGCAATCAGCCATTCGCGACTGTCACTGTGATAATGGAGGTAACTGCCCAGCAAGATGCCCAGCACAAGGGCTAGCAAAATTTGCCAGGCCAGGCTGACTTTAACGTTTTTCATAGAAACTGACTTCCTCAATGAAGCTCCCTGATCACTCAAACTGCATGAATATGGAGCCATACTGAAAGGGTATGAATTGTGTTGCGTTGGTTTATGGGATTTTTTAACGCGGCGTATGAGTATCATTTGCACGGTATGTTGCGCAAGCCTTAAAGAACGATGCGTTTCACTACAAAAAGTTGCTATGACGCGAGTTTGTGACAATCCCGATAAATAACCTTTTGTTATAAAAACGCTTTTTTATGTTAATTTGTGAATAATCGGCTCGCTAAATTATTTTTCTTCAAAGTTTCATTCGCTCATTTTTCATACTATTCAAACAATGCGTGATCTGCCGCCCAAATAATAAACAAAGCTTGTAAAGCCCCTACAATTAACGTTTTTGCGACATATTATTAACATCTTACAAGGAGAAAAAAAGCCATGAGCCAAATACACAAACATGACATTCCCGCAAACATTGCGGACCGTTGCCTGATCACCCCGGAGCAGTACCACGAGAAATATCAGCAATCTATCAACAGCCCGGACATCTTCTGGGGTGAACAGGGTCATATCCTTGACTGGATCAAACCTTATCAGAAGGTGAAAAACACCTCCTTTGCGCCAGGCAACGTCTCCATAAAATGGTATGAAGATGGCACGCTGAACCTGGCGGCGAACTGCCTTGACCGTCACCTTGCCGAGCGCGGGAACGAGACGGCAATCATCTGGGAAGGCGATGATGCCTCACAGAGCAAACACATTACGTACAAAGAACTGCACCGCGACGTGTGCCGTTTCGCCAACGTCCTGCTGGAAAAGGGCATTAAAAAAGGCGATGTCGTGGCTATTTATATGCCGATGGTACCCGAAGCGGCGGTTGCCATGCTGGCATGCGCGCGCATCGGTGCGATCCACTCCGTCATCTTCGGCGGCTTCTCGCCAGAAGCGGTTGCCGGTCGTATTGTCGATTCAAATTCTAAACTGGTGATCACCGCCGATGAAGGCGTGCGCGCTGGTCGCAGTATTCCGCTGAAGAAAAACGTCGACGAAGCGTTGAAAAACCCGAACGTGAAAAGCGTCAGCAACGTTGTGGTGCTCAAGCGTACCGGCGGTAAGATCGACTGGAAAGAAGGTCGCGACCTGTGGTGGAGCGATTTGATTGAAAAAGCGAGCGACCAGCATCAGCCGCAAGAGATGAATGCGGAAGATCCGCTGTTCATCCTTTACACCTCCGGTTCGACCGGCAAGCCGAAAGGTGTGCTGCACACCACTGGCGGCTATCTGGTCTATGCGGCCACCACTTTCAAATACGTCTTCGACTATCACCCGGGTGACATTTACTGGTGTACTGCTGATGTGGGTTGGGTCACCGGACACAGCTACCTGTTGTACGGCCCACTGGCCTGCGGTGCCACTACGCTGATGTTTGAAGGTGTACCAAACTGGCCGACGCCAGCGCGTATGTGTCAGGTGGTCGACAAACACAAGGTCAACATTCTCTATACTGCGCCAACGGCGATCCGTGCGCTGATGGCAGAAGGCGATAAAGCCATCGAAGGTACTGACCGCTCTTCCCTGCGTATTCTTGGTTCTGTGGGTGAGCCTATCAACCCGGAAGCCTGGGAGTGGTACTGGAAGAAGATCGGTAACGAGAAATGCCCGGTGATGGACACCTGGTGGCAGACCGAGACCGGCGGCTTTATGATCACCCCAATGCCGGGTGCGACCCAACTGAAAGCGGGTTCTGCAACGAACCCATTCTTCGGTGTACAGCCTGCACTGGTGGATAACGAAGGTCATCCGCTTGAAGGGGCAACCGAAGGCAACCTGGTGATCACTGACTCCTGGCCAGGTCAGGCGCGCACGTTATTCGGCGATCACGAACGCTTCGAGCAGACCTATTTCTCCACCTTTAAAAACATGTATTTCAGTGGCGATGGCGCGCGTCGCGATGAAGATGGTTACTACTGGATAACCGGGCGCGTGGACGATGTGCTGAACGTCTCCGGCCACCGTCTGGGCACCGCCGAGATTGAATCTGCACTGGTGTCTCATCCGAAGATTGCTGAAGCCGCCGTGGTAGGTATCCCGCATAACATCAAAGGCCAGGCGATTTACGCCTATGTCACCCTGAACCACGGTGAAGAGCCGTCGCCAGAGCTGTATGCCGAAGTGCGCAACTGGGTACGTAAAGAGATTGGCCCGCTTGCCACACCGGATGTTCTGCACTGGACCGACTCGCTGCCGAAAACCCGTTCAGGCAAAATTATGCGCCGTATTCTGCGCAAAATCGCGGCCGGGGACACCAGCAATCTCGGTGATACCTCAACGCTCGCGGATCCTGGCGTGGTGGACAAACTGCTCGAAGAGAAGCAGGCCATCGCAATGCCTTCGTAACCCCCTCACCCTAACCCTCTCCCGCAAGGGAGAGGGAACAATAAAACCTCCCCTACCAATACTTCTGGAGACTCTGTGATGAATAACGATATTTGTCAGCAGATAGAGAATAGTGCGCACTACAGGGAGCTCGTCGATAAACGGCAACGGTTTGCCTTCTTCCTTTCCATCATCATGCTGATTATCTACGTCGGCTTTATTCTGCTTATCGCCTTTGCCCCACACTGGCTCGGCACCCCGCTACACGAGGGGACCAGCGTCACGCGCGGGATCCCCATTGGCATTGGCGTGATTGTGATTTCATTTGTGCTGACAGGCGTGTACGTCTGGCGCGCGAACGGTGAATTCGATCGTCTTAATAAAGCGGTACTGCAAGAGGTAAAAGCATCATGAAGCGAGTCCTGACGGCGCTAGCCGCCACACTTCCCATTGCCGCCCACGCGGCGGATGCCATTACCGGTGAGGTACAGCGCCAGCCAACCAACTGGCAGGCGATTGTGATGTTCCTGATTTTCGTCCTGCTGACGCTGTACATCACGTACTGGGCGTCGAAACGCGTGCGCTCCCGTAACGATTACTACACAGCGGGCGGCAACATTACCGGTTTCCAGAATGGGCTGGCAATTGCCGGCGACTTTATGTCTGCGGCCTCGTTCCTCGGGATCTCCGCGCTGGTGTATACCTCCGGCTATGACGGCCTGATCTACTCGCTCGGCTTCCTGGTCGGCTGGCCAATCATTCTGTTCCTGATCGCTGAACGCCTGCGTAACCTGGGACGCTACACCTTTGCAGACGTTGCATCTTATCGCCTGAAACAGGGGCCGATTCGCACCCTCTCAGCCTGTGGCTCGCTGGTGGTGGTTGCGCTGTACCTGATTGCGCAGATGGTCGGCGCGGGTAAGTTGATCGAACTCCTGTTCGGCCTGAACTACCACGTCGCAGTGGTGCTGGTTGGCGTCCTGATGGTGATGTACGTCCTGTTCGGCGGCATGCTGGCAACGACCTGGGTGCAGATCATCAAAGCCGTACTGCTGCTGTTCGGCGCCAGCTTTATGGCCTTCATGGTGATGAAACACGTTGGGTTCAGCTTCAATAACCTGTTTACCGAAGCGATGGCGGTCCACCCGAAAGGTGAAGCCATCATGAGCCCGGGCGGTCTGGTGAAAGACCCGATTTCAGCCCTTTCGCTCGGTCTGGGTCTGATGTTCGGTACTGCAGGGTTGCCGCACATCCTGATGCGTTTCTTCACCGTGAGCGATGCACGCGAAGCACGTAAGAGCGTTTTCTACGCCACCGGTTTCATGGGTTACTTCTATATCCTGACCTTTATCATCGGCTTTGGTGCCATCATGCTGGTGGGGGCAAACCCGGTGTTTAAAGATGCGGCAGGTGCGCTGATTGGTGGTAACAACATGGCGGCGGTGCATCTGGCCGACGCGGTGGGCGGTAATCTGTTCCTCGGCTTTATCTCCGCCGTGGCCTTCGCCACCATTCTTGCGGTGGTTGCAGGCTTAACGCTGGCAGGTGCATCTGCAGTGTCACACGACCTCTACGCCAACGTCTTCCGTAAAGGCGCGAGCGAACGTGATGAGCTGAAGGTTTCCAAGATCACCGTGCTGGTGCTGGGTGTGGTCGCTATTCTGCTGGGTATTCTCTTTGAGAAGCAGAACATCGCCTTTATGGTGGGGCTGGCCTTTTCGATCGCGGCAAGCTGCAATTTCCCTATCATCCTGCTCTCCATGTACTGGTCAAAACTGACCACCCGTGGGGCGATGATTGGTGGTTGGCTGGGACTGCTGACGGCGGTGATCCTGATGATTCTGGGCCCAACCATTTGGGTGCAGATACTCGGTCACGAGAAAGCTATCTTCCCGTATGAATACCCGGCGCTGTTCTCTATTGCCGTGGCGTTTATCGGTATCTGGTTCTTCTCGGCCACCGACAATTCGCCGGAGGGTAACCTGGAACGCGAGAAATTCCGCGCCCAGTTTATTCGTTCGCAAACCGGTCTTGGCGTTGAGCAGGGTCGCGCGCACTAAGCCTTTCCTCCCCGGTCACTCTGGCCGGGGAATTTAAAACATCACCCACGCCACCAGCGGCGCAATCAGTACCATAACCACACCTGAGAGCATCATCACCAGGCTCGCCACCACGCCCTCCTGCTGACCCAACTCATAGGAACGTGCCGTGCCCGCACCGTGCGACGCCGCGCCAAAGCCCGCGCCTTTCGCCATCCCTTCCCGAATAGACAGCCGCAGAAACAGCATATCGCCCACCGCCATGCCGAAGACGCCAGTGACAACAACAAACAGCGCCACCAGATCCGGCTGTCCGCCAAGCGGTTTGGCCGCGGCCAGCGCAAATGGTGTCGTCACCGAACGTACCGCCAGGCTGCGCTGAATTTCATCGGGCAGCGTAAACAGCCGCGCCAGCCAGACCGAGCTACAGACCGCCACCACCGTGGCGGTGATCACGCCTGCACTGAGTGACATCCAGTGGCGTTTGATAATCGCCAGGTTGTCATACACCGGGACGGCAAAGGCGATAGTCGCCGGCCCCAGCAGCCACAGTAGCCAGTGGGATTCGCCAATGTAGTTCTGCCAGGAGATATGACCGAAGACCAGCATCAACACCAGCAGGATCGGCGTGAAAACCAGCGGCATCAGCGGCAGGGCGTGAAAACGGCGATACAGCCGCTTGTTAGCAAAGTAGATCACCAGCGTCGCAATCAGGCACAAGACGCTTATCTGAAAGTTAGTCATGTTTGTGCCTGCTGATTTCAAAGCGATACACTTTATCCACCACCCAGGCGGTCGCCCCCAGCACCATCAGCGTACTCAGCGCGATGACCGCAAAGATGCGCCAGCCATCCACCATCAGCAGTTGCGCATAGTTCACCACCGCCACCACGGCAGGGACAAAGAACAGCAGCATCTCCGCCAGCAGCCAGCGCGCACCAGCCCGTACCCAATTGAGGGGAATGACGCGACAAAGGATGAGCGTAAGCATCAGCATCATCCCCACCAGGTTGGCTGGCAACGGCAGATGCAACCAGCCGACAAGATATTCGGCAAAAACAAACAGTCCCGCGTAGAGCAGTACCTGAACCGGTACCTGGAGTCGTTGCACAACGGCAGGCGTAACACGGCTTAACGCCATGGCCATGGGGGTTTCCTCAAAAATGAGACGAGGCGCCAGTATAGTGAGCGCACGGTATGGACAGAAATGAATTAAAATCATCAAAGGTATAGTTTCGAGGAATAATCATGGACATAAGAACGCTGCGCTATTTTGTCGAAGTGGTTCGTCAGCAAAGTTTTACCCGCGCAGCGGAGAAGTTGTTTGTTACCCAACCCACAATCAGCAAGATGCTGAAAAACCTCGAAGATGAACTGAACTGCACTTTGCTGATCCGCGACGGGCGCAAGCTGTTACTGACCGATACCGGGCGCGTCGTCTTTGAGCGTGGGCTGGCAATCCTGGCGGAGTTCCGCCAGCTGGAAGCGGAGCTGGACGATATCAATCATATGACGAAAGGTGTGCTTCGTCTCGGCATTCCGCCGATGGTAGGGATGATGATGGCCGGGCCGATTAGCCTTTTTCGTCAGCGCTATCCCGGCGTAGAGCTAAAGATTTCAGAGTTTGGCGGGTTAACCGTCCAGCAGGCGGTTATCAACGGCGAGCTGGACGTGGCGATGACCGCCCTCCCCGTTGAGGAAGAGAGTGGCCTGGCGACACTGCCACTCTTCAGCCATCCACTGTGCGTACTGGTTCCCCGCTCCGGCGACTGGCTGAAGAGAGACTCGGTGAAACCCGAGCTTCTCGGCGAACATCCGCTGCTGATTTACAACGAAGACTTTGCGCTCAGCCGCCAGTTGATGACGTTATTTAATCAACACAACGTGAAGCCGCGCATTGCGGTTCGCAGTGGTCAGTGGGATTTCCTGGCCGCGATGGTGCAGGCAGGCGTGGGGATTGCCATCCTGCCACAACCGATTTGCGAGCGTCTGGATAAAAATACGCTGCGCTGGATCCCGCTGGAGAGCAACCTACACTGGCAGCTGGGGATGATCTGGCGCGAAGGGGTGTATTTGTCGCACAGCGCCCAGGCGTGGCTGGAGTGCTGTGAGGGGTTTTGGATCCCCTCACCCTAACCCTCTCCCACAGGGAGAGGGAACCGATCGAGCACGTAGGCCCGGTAAGCGTAGCGCCACCGGGCAAAAGCGCGTTACTGATTCTCTATCAACAGCGCTTCCAGCAGATCCAGATCGTGCAGCAGCTTTTGCAGCGTTTCGTTACTGATCTGGCGCGTGGCGCGCAGATGGTACAATTCAGCACGCTCTGAACGCAGCGCCGCCAGACGGAACCGGCGTTCGAGGTTCTCCTCCTGCAGCGAACTTTCCACATCGTTACGCCCATCGGCACGGCGACGCAGGTTACCAATCACGCGGGAACTGACTTCCGTCAGCAGCTGATTGTCGATGTTCTCTTCTGCATCGGCAGCCAGACGTTCTTCCATTTTCTGGATTGCCACAATCGCCACTTCGGCAGTCGCCGCACGGGCAATGCGCTCTTCCTTGTGCTGCTGGGTCGAGTCACCGGCGTCAATGTGCTGCAGCAAAATAGGCAACATCACCACGCCAACAAACAGCGAGAACAGAATCACACCTGCCGCCAGGAACACCAGCTCATAGCGCGCCGGGAAGACATCGCCCGTCGGTAGCAGCAATGGAATAGAGAGCACACCGGCGAGGGTAATCGCCCCGCGTACCCCTGCGAAGGAGGCAATCAGCAGTTCACGCGTGGTCCACGAGCCGAACTCCATCGGTTTTTTCGTCAGGAAACGCACGCTGAACTTTTTCATCGTCCACAGCCAACCGAAACGCACCAGCATCAACGCCAGGTAGATCAGCACGATATCGGTAAACAGCATCCAGACTTCAACGTTCGGATCGGCCTCGGCCGCCACCAGCGAGGACTCCATAATGCCTGGCAATTGCAGGCCCAGGAGCAGGAACACCATGCCGTTAAAGACAAATTCCAGCATTGCCCAGGTGCTGTTCGCACGCAGACGCATAGCCAACGGTGCGCGACGCATCACGCCGGAACGGGTGATGGTCATGCCTGCCGCCACCGCCGCCAGAATGCCTGACACGCCGATATGTTCGGCAATCAGATAAGAGGCAAAAGGCAGAAGGAACAGCAGCACGATTTGCGTTGCGGGCTCATCGCCGCCCCAACGGCTGAGGAATCGCAGCGAACGTCCGTACAGCCAGCTCACCACGAAGCCTGCGAGAATACCGCCAATCGCCACCTTGAAGAATTCCAGCGTCGCACCGCCGACGGTAAAGACCATCGTGCCCATCGCAACCGCCACCGCAAACTTCAGGGCGACCAGGCCGGAGGCGTCATTCATCAGCGCCTCACCCTGTAGAATGCCCATAATTTTCTTCGGAATTCGGCCCTCACCCACAATGCCAGAAAGTGCCACAGCATCGGTTGGTGACAGGACGGCGGCCAGCGCAAAAGCGGGAATTAACGGGATACCCGGCACCGCCCAGTAAATCAGAAAACCAATCCCAACCACGGTGACCACCACCAGCGCCAGCGCCAGACCGAAAATCTCTCGCCCGTGCTCAAGGAATTCGCGCGTGGGGGTTTTCCACCCATCTGCAAACAGCAGTGGTGGGATAAACAGCACGAGGAACAGTTCGGGATCGAACTCCACGTGCAGGCCAAACGTCGGCCACGCCAGCAGCGCGCCGATGGCAATTTGCATTAATGGAAGAGGGACCTGAAAGGGCAGTACGCGTGTAACTACCCCAGATAGCGAGACCACAAGGGTCATGATGAGTATTGTGAAGAAGATTTCCATGCGTTCCCTGTTTGCTGTGTTGCTTATGTACTCCGGAAGGCGTCGTGCCTTTTATTCTATCTTCCCCAGAGTAACGCAAAAGGCAACAGGATGAGTCCTGAAAATAAAAACGGGCGGCCTGAGCCACCCGTTTTCGCATCAAAGGACAACTTAGATTGCCCAACCGCCCGCGTAGAACGCCACCAGCGCAACGGCGATCACCACCGTGCCGATGTTCAGTTTGCGCCACTCGCCAGAGACCAGACGACCAATCACCAGCGATGCAAAACCGATCATAATGCCGGTCACGATGTTACAGGTCAGTACGATAAATACTGCGGTGATGAGGCCGGACATCGCATCCACAAAGTCAGCAAAGTCGATTTTTGCCACGTTGCTCAGCATCAGCAAACCAACGTACATCAGCGCTGGTGCGGTCGCATACGCCGGAACCAGATAAGAGAGCGGAGAAAGGAACAGGATCAGCAGGAACAGCACGCCGACGGTGATCGCCGTCAGGCCGGTTTTACCGCCTGCCGCCGTACCCGCTGCGGACTCGATGTATACTGCAGCCGGCGCCGCACCCACCAGACCAGAGAAGACGCTGCTCAGGGAGTCGGTCGTCAGCGCTTTTCCACCATCAATAATCTGACCGTCTTTATCCAGCAGATTCGCTTGTCCCGCTACCGCGCGGATAGTACCGGTTGCATCAAATACGGCAGTCATCACCAGCGCCAGCACGCTTGGCAGGATCACCGGGTTCAGCGCGCCGACGATATCCAGGCTACCAATCAGGGAGTTGCCTTTGTCATCGCTCAGCGACGGCATGGCGAAAATCCCGGAGAAGTGGACGTTAGGATCGAAAATCAGGCCGACAATAGAAACCCCGATAATGGTCAGCAGAATACCGCCCGGGACTTTCAGTTTTTCCAGACCGATAATCACCGCCAGGCCAATCAAAGACATAATCACCGGGAAGCTCGCGAAGTGGCCGAGCGCAACCGGCAGACCGTCCAGCGGGTTCTTGATGACCAGACCGACGCCGTTGGCGGCAATCAGCAGCAGGAACAGGCCGATACCGATACCCGTACCGTGCGCTACGCCGTGCGGCAGGTTGCGCAAAATCCAGCTACGGATGCCGGTCGCTGAAATAACGGTAAACAGCACACCCATCAGGAACACGGCACCCAACGCAACCGGTACGCTGATGTGTTGACCCAGCACCAGACTGAATGCGGTAAACGCCGTCAGAGAGATAGCGCAACCAATTGCCAGCGGCAGGTTCGCCCACAGGCCCATCACGATGGAGCCCACACCGGCCACAAGGCAGGTAGCAACAAAGACAGCTGCAGGCGGGAAGCCCGCTTTGCCCAGCATGCCCGGCACAACAATGACGGAGTAAACCATCGCCAGGAACGTTGTCAGACCGGCAACGACTTCCTGGCGCACGGTGCTGCCGCGAGCCGAAATTTTAAACATGGCGTCAAGTGAACCGCCAGTACGCGCAGATGGCGTAGACATAGAAAACATCCCCTGAGAGTTTTTTAGAAAGTCCGTAAGCGTGGTGGAGACGCCACTGCCAGCTAAACGTCAAATCCTTGAGTTGCGTTGGTGACGAAAGGGCGTCACATAAAAAGCAAACGTTTAGCTCCGCGCTTACAAACGGGTGGTCAAATTAAGGCAAACGATTATCTAGCCTAATCACCGCCCTTTTCAACTGAACTTTGTCGTTTTTCGCTAAAATTCACTTATGACGCTGAAGAAATAAACAGAGGATGCGCAAACGTTATCGTTTATGCGCAATTTGTTTACATTTCAATCGTCCCCCGGGATAGATAACGGCCCACCTTGTTCCAGCGTTCTTTTCCACCCGGGGCTGTTCTCAACCTTTTTCTTCCATGCCTGAATATGCGGCAGATTATTGATGCCACCGCGCGCCAGCAGGGCAAAAATCGGGAAACTCATCTGGATGTCGGCCATGCTGAGCGAATCCCCGGCAAACCAGCTGTTTTTAGCAAGATGCGACTCAATAAAGCGCGCATGGGTTTCCAGCTGGCGGTTAAGATAGGCTTTTTGCACTCCCTGTCCCAGCGCTTTGCCCAGCGTTCGGATACCAAACGGCACAGGGGGTTTACCGAGGCTGTTAAACACCAGCCTCATGAGTAACAGCGGCATCAGCGACCCTTCGGCATAATGCAGCCAGAAGCGGTATTGCACCTTATGAGCGGGATCCAAGGGTTTCAACCGAGAGCCGGGATCGTACGTTTCCTGCAAATACTCCAGAATGGCGCCTGACTCCGCCAGAATCAGGCCATTATCTTCGACGACCGGCGATTTGCCCAACGGGTGCACTTTTTTGAGGGACTCAGGAGCCAGCATGTTCTTTTCGCGCTGGTAGTGAATGATCTCATAAGGCAGGGCGAGTTCTTCCAGCGCCCAGATCACACGATGTGAGCGCGACTGGTTAAGGTGATGTACCGTAAGCATGGTTGTCTCCTGTTATTCATACTTTTTAACTATAGAAAATCGAACAACACCGCGAAAAAAATTCGGCTAAAAAACAACCGACGTGGCTGGCGAAATGACGGGGCTTGCATAGAATTAAAGTGTCAGCACAATCCGGAACCTCCCCAACCAGCTCGACATGAGGGGTGCTGATGTCGGGGGAAACCCTCCCGTGAACCAGCGGGATAGAGAGAAAGACAAAGACCGGGAAAAACTAAAGCGCCCTTATGTGGCGCTTTAGTTCTTTATTAATCCTCTTCCAGCAACCGCGCCCCCGTTCCCTGTTCACCCAGCCTGTCGCCCGGGTTACGCAACGGACAATCGCTCCGGGACAAACAGCCGCAACCAATGCAGCCATCCAGCTCGTCACGCAGCGCGACCAGCGTATGGATACGCCTGTCCAGCTCTTCACGCCACTGGGACGAAAGCTCCTTCCACTCTTTCGGGCTCAGCGTGTGACCTTCCGGCAGCACGCCAAATGCCTCGCCAATAGTGGCCAGGGGAATTCCGATTCTCTGCGCAATTTTGATAATCGCCACATAGCGAAGCACGTCGCGGGTATAGCGGCGCTGGTTTCCACCGTTACGGATACTCTTGATTAACCCTTTGCTTTCATAGAAGTGGAGCGCCGATACTGCAACACCGCTTCGCTTTGCCACTTCACCTGGAGTTAACAGCGCTTTAATTCGCGGCAGTCTCTTTTCCATAAAACCTCTTTACCTCAAGTTAACTTGAGGAATTATACTCCCCCGCAGAGAAAACGACGAATCAACCAGGAAAGTTGTATCTACAGAGGGGCAACCGTATGTCACATCAGCAGATTATTCAGACACTTATTGAATGGATTGATGAACATATCGACCAACCGTTGAACATTGATGTGGTCGCTAAAAAATCGGGCTATTCGAAATGGTATTTACAGAGGATGTTCCGGACGGTTATGCATCAGACGTTGGGTGAGTACATTCGTCAGCGCAGACTGCTGCTGGCAGCCCAGGCGCTACGCTCAACGCAGCGGCCCATTTTTGATATCGCGATGGATCTTGGTTATGTGTCGCAACAAACCTTTTCCCGCGTGTTCCGTCGCGAATTTGACCGTACGCCGAGCGATTATCGCCACCAGTTGAATTAATCACTATCAATGCAAAGGTTGCTGCTGCCAGGTCATAAACTCCTGGGGCGGCATCGCTTTCGCGAAGTGCCATCCCTGACAGAACTGAACACCGCGCTTCAACAACCAACCGACCTGCTCTGCCGTCTCTACCCCTTCCGCAATGGTTTTCAGGCGCAGGCTTTGTGCCATCTCAATAATATGCTCGGCGATCAAGTGACTGGTGCTGTTGGTCGTTAAGGTGTCGATAAAGGATTTGTCGATTTTGAGGATATCAACGTTCAGCGAATAGAGGTTATGCAGGTTAGAGTAACCCGTCCCGAAATCATCAATTGCGACTTCATAACCTGCCTGACGGAAAGCCTGAATCACCGGTGTGGTTTTTGGCACATCAATAAACCCGCGTTCCGTCACCTCAATCTTGATTTGCTGGGCACGCACGTCATAGTGGCGGGCCTTGTCAGAAATCATGGCGATCAGCCGCGAGGAGTGGAAATCCGTGGCCGACAGGTTAATCGAGATATAGAGGTGCGGATGTGCGGCCAGAAAATGGCCCAGATCGCTGAACACCTCCTCAACAACATAATCCGTTATCCGCTCGCTCATTCCCTCTTTTTCAGCCAGCGGAATAAACTCTGCCGGGCTCATTACCTGTCCGTTAAAACCAGGCCAGCGTAACAACGCCTCAGCCCCCACACACTGATTGTTCTTGATATCAATGATCGGCTGATAGTGCAGGCAAAGCTGGCGTTTGTTCAGCGCCCGTTGCAGCAAGCGCCCAGGGGAATTGAGTTCACGATGGGTACGCGACCATACCAGCAAAATAATAATGCTGCAGATCATCCCCAGTGGCAGCGTCAATGTCGCCTGATGATAAAGCGTTTCATAAAAGCGTTTATTCGATGTTGACACAATAGCCGCAATCGGTCTTTTTGGCGATTTTACGACGGTATAAAAACGGTTATCTTTTTGAAATACCGATTCCTTATCCCGAATCATCGAATTTAATAAAGAAACATTGGCTTTTTGGCTAACGGAAAAGAATGCATTGGTTATCGTGTCGTACACTCCCCATGAAAGGGAATGATCGTTTGACATCACTTCGCTGTACGAAAGCGGATTGACCACCACCACATAATTCCCACGCTGCATATATGTCATTTTATAGCCAGTATAAAATGGGGTATCGCGATAATAATAGATAGCGACATCCGGTTTACGCGTGTAATTGGCGACGGAAATTGAGTAGGGGTGTTCCGGTGTAAAAACGGTCGAACAAAGAAAATTCTGACCTTCGGCATAAATTAAATCGGCGACAAACAGACGGCCACGAACAACGTTCAGCATATATTGACGATGTCCCGGCGTACAAAGTTCGCCCTGGTATTTTACCGCCTCGTCCCGGGCCAGTTCAACCTGTTGAATAACCAGTTCTGTTTTGTCTAAAGCCAGTTCTGCAAAGGTACGTAGCTGAGCACTTGTTTCCGATACGGCTCTTAGCTGGGCAAACCATAGCGCAAGCATCACCGGTAGCATAACTACCATGATGATCCCTACCACCCTGAGCATCTTGCGCCGCGCGCTACGATTCATTTCCCGCCCTATATCCCTGCATGTTGTACGCCTGTAGTAATGAAGGCCGGATGCTTTGCTAAACAGGTGATTACGTTGCATGAATCATGCGAAGTTAGCAACTGACTTTTAGTATTAAAAATCTTAAATTTCGTTATGACGATAATATTTTCCCGTAAGCTAAACTGTAAGTATTCGTTCCGTTTCAATTAAGGAAAATATTTACCCATCCCGTAAGGGATGGTGCGAAGATAACACAACAGAGGATCGTTGATTAAGCCAAACTTTGGACAGCATGAAAAAAGCACAACTTCTTAATGAAATTTCATGCTATTTTTTCGGGTGTATTTTGTTCGCTGATTTATAAATAGCCAGCTGCCACTACCGTTTTTCCCCGTCCCGTACGCTTGGCGTCATATAATGCTTTATCCGCTCGTGTCAGCAATGCCGATGTATCGAACTGATCCCCGCACACCTCCACGACTCCTGCACTAAACGACAGCTCCAGTTTTTTCTCTCCAACCCTCAGCGGTTTGGTTTTCAGCGTGGTATGCAGCCTGGCGGACAGTTGCGCCGCGTCATGACAATGAGTTTGCGCCAGCAGAAGCAAAAACTCCTCCCCTCCCACGCGCCCTAATGCAGAATCTGAAGGGGCTAACTCACGGATACAATCACAAAAGTGAAGAAGCGCCGCATCACCTACCTGGTGTCCCCACTCATCATTGATTTGTTTGAAAAAATCCAGGTCAAACATCAGAACAGAAAAATGGCTGTTAGGCTCCCGCCTGGCATTTGCGGATTGCGCGAGTTCCAGCTGCTGCAAAATCGCCGAACGGTTAAAACAGCCGGTGAGATCGTCGATAGTGGCTTTCACTTCCAGCTGCTGTTCTGCTTTCTTCCGCTCGGTAATGTCGAGCCCAATATTCAGGATAGAGTTGTCTGGCAACAGAATGTTTGACCACAATACGGTCAACTTCGTACCGTCTTTACGTAGCGGATGCCACTCATACATGTCCTTGAGTGGAGAGACATTTACCGACTCTCTTACCCGACGCCGCTCTTCAGGGTCTGGATAAAACAGCGAGAGTGGATCGGCATGAGCCCCGATCTCCGCCATCGTCCAGCCAAATACTTTTTCGCACTCGGCATTCCACAATACGCAGCGGTTAAATTTGTCGAAAGAGTTCATTAAAACCGGCGCCCGTTCAAACAGAGTCTTATATTGTGTCACGACACGCTGCATTTCCTGTGCAGTTTTCTCGCGGGCAATAATTTCCTCAAAATAGTCTTTTAATTTTTCGACCAGCACCACGACGATATTTTTCAGGATCGGCAGAGAATACAATTTCTCATCGAATGCTAAAAAAAAATATCCCCTGCAATGCCAGTCATGGGTTGAAAGTTTGCATAACACCCCGCTTTGCAATTGCGTATAGCCTGGGTGCTGCGGAGGAAATAAGGCGCGGCCAATATTCTCTTTCCAGTAGATCACCCGCCATGATCGGTGATGCCGCTGGAGCAGGGTACCTGCCAGAAAATCGGCGGCTTCAAAAGAGTGGCAGGCCACCTCACCCGCGCAGACGACACGGTGCAGCCCGTCATTATCATTAACGCTTACCCAGGCCAGGCTCGCCCCAAGCGAGCGATTGATCGTCTCCAGCATTTCTGCCAGTGAGCACTGAGTGTGAAGCTGGGGCATCAACTTAGCCAGCGCATGCAAAGCCTGCATGCTGTCATTAACAATCTCACATCGTTTTTTTTTCATCTTTTTGCCGATTATCACGCGATAAACCGGACGCAACTGTCTTCAGGTTCAAAAACCGGTCAGCCAGAGCTGGAGGCTGAAAATCAGCACAACGAAATGAAACGACTGTTGTGTGTAATTAAAAACGGACAAAGAAATAAAAATAATAATAAAATTCAAAAACCTGAAAGGTTAGCTGCGAGTAAATTAATATGTCCACTCAAGCATAATCTATAGGTTTATTGCTGTAAACGTTGTACAACAGGCGCCGTCTTGCAGAGGTTTTGCTATCTCGATGAATTCATTATGAAGAGTAGGGGAAAAGGGTTTCTTAGCCAGCAAAGATATATTTTCTATCTGATACCTATCCATTTCATACAGCTATGAATCCTTCAATTTTCATCATCCTGACACTGGCGAATAAATCATCAAACGTGATATAGTTCACATATCTTATGTAATTAAAAACACTGTTTCATTCAGTGAGTCTGTTTTGTAGAGGATGGGTTTTATGGCAACCATTACTACCAGCATGGTTCTCTTACGCTGGCCGTTGTTGAGTGCGGTATTGATGTTTTTAGCCAGTACGCTGAACATTCAGTTTCGTAAGTCTGATTACGCTGGCCTTGCTATCATCAGCACCCTGCTTGGGCTGGGTGCTGCCTGCTGGTTTGCAACGGGCCTGCTTGGCATCACCCTGCTGGATATCGCTGCCGTCTGGGAAAATATTAAAGTGGTGATGGTTGAAGCGATGAGCCACACGCCACCAGACTGGCCGATGGTGATTACCTGATCCCTTACGGAATAAAAAACCCAGACTATTGTCTGGGTTTTTTGTTTGGATATCAGGGGATCAGAACGGAATATCGTCGTCGAAATCCATTGGCGGTTCGTTAGACGGTGCAGGAGCAGACTGCTGCTGCGGGCGGGACTGTGCGCCACCGCTAAACTGGTTGCCACCCTGCGGCTGCTGAGGCTGACCCCAACCGCCCTGCTGCTGGCCGCCACCTGCTGGTGCGCCACCGCCCTGACGGCCACCCAGCATCTGCATGGTGCCGCCAACGTTTACCACAACTTCAGTAGTGTATTTATCAGCGCCGGACTGATCGGTCCATTTGCGGGTACGCAGCTGGCCTTCGATATACACCTGAGAACCTTTACGCAGATATTCACCGGCCACTTCTGCCAGTTTGCCAAACAGCACAACGCGGTGCCATTCAGTCTGCTCTTTCATCTCACCGGTCGCTTTATCACGCCAGGATTCGGAAGTAGCCAGCGTAATGTTGGCAACTGCGCCACCACTCGGCATGTAGCGTACTTCCGGGTCCTGGCCCAGATTACCGACGAGAATCACCTTGTTTACGCCTCTGCTGGCCATGTTCGTGTCTCCTGAATACGTTTCTTAATAGTGTAAACGCGCGAGTGTACCATTTCCACGCTGCATTTTGATAGCTGCGAGATGGATTCCAGAGTTCTCGTGCGAACGCTACATTGTTACATAGCCAATCGGAAAATGCATTCCAATACTGTATATTCAAACAGGTTAAATTGTGTCATAATTAGCCGTTTCTGACAGCCGTTTGTCCTTCAAACAAACCAGGCAATCCGTGTTCCAACCGGGAAAGGTGAATGGATAAGATCGAAGTTCGGGGCGCCCGCACCCACAATCTCAAGAATATCAACCTCATAATCCCTCGCGACAAGCTGATTGTCGTGACTGGGCTTTCGGGGTCTGGCAAATCCTCACTGGCTTTCGACACTTTATATGCCGAAGGACAGCGTCGTTACGTTGAATCACTCTCTGCGTACGCGCGTCAGTTCCTGTCGTTGATGGAAAAACCGGATGTCGACCACATTGAAGGGTTGTCTCCTGCTATCTCTATTGAGCAGAAGTCTACCTCGCACAACCCGCGTTCAACGGTCGGTACCATTACCGAAATTCACGACTACCTGCGTCTGCTGTATGCCCGTGTGGGTGAGCCGCGCTGCCCGGACCACGACGTCCCGCTGGCGGCCCAGACCGTGAGCCAGATGGTGGATAACGTGCTGTCGCAGCCGGAAGGCAAACGCCTGATGCTGCTGGCACCCATCATTAAAGAGCGTAAAGGCGAACACACCAAAACGCTGGAAAACCTCGCAAGCCAGGGTTATATCCGCGCCCGTATCGACGGTGAAGTGTGTGATCTGTCAGATCCCCCCAAGCTGGAGCTGCAGAAAAAGCACACCATCGAAGTGGTGATTGACCGCTTCAAAGTACGTGACGATCTCGCGACGCGTCTGGCGGAATCCTTTGAAACGGCGCTGGAACTCTCCGGCGGCACGGCCGTGGTCTCCGACATGGACGATCCGAAAGCAGAAGAGCTGCTCTTCTCCGCTAACTTTGCCTGCCCGATTTGCGGCTACAGCATGCGCGAGCTGGAACCGCGCCTGTTCTCCTTTAATAACCCGGCGGGCGCGTGCCCGACGTGTGACGGCCTTGGCGTTCAGCAGTATTTCGACCCGGACCGAGTGATCCAGAACCCGGAGCTGTCTCTGGCGGGCGGTGCCATTCGCGGCTGGGACAAGCGTAACTTCTACTACTTCCAGATGCTGAAATCGCTGGCAGAGCACTATAAGTTCGATGTTGAAGCCCCGTGGGCCAGCCTGAGCCCGAGTGTGCACAAAGTGATCCTGTTCGGTTCCGGCAAAGAGAACATCGAGTTCAAGTACATGAACGATCGCGGTGATACCTCTGTGCGTCGCCATCCGTTTGAAGGTGTGCTGCACAACATGGAGCGCCGCTACAAAGAGACCGAATCCAGCGCGGTACGCGAAGAACTGGCGAAATTCATCAGCAACCGCTCGTGCGCCACCTGTGACGGCACGCGTCTGCGTCGCGAAGCGCGCCACGTCTTTGTCGAAAATACGGCGCTGCCGACCATCTCAGACATGAGCATCGGCCACGCGATGGACTTCTTCAACAACCTGAAGCTCTCCGGACAGCGCGCGAAAATCGCCGAGAAAGTGCTGAAAGAGATCGGAGATCGTTTGAAATTCCTGGTGAACGTCGGCCTGAACTACCTGACGCTTTCACGCTCCGCTGAAACGCTCTCCGGCGGTGAAGCCCAGCGTATCCGTCTTGCCAGCCAGATCGGCGCAGGTTTAGTCGGCGTGATGTACGTCCTGGATGAGCCGTCTATCGGCCTGCACCAGCGTGATAACGAACGTCTGCTCGGCACGCTGATCCACCTGCGTAACCTCGGTAACACGGTAATTGTGGTTGAGCACGACGAAGACGCGATCCGCGCCGCTGACCACGTTATCGACATTGGCCCGGGCGCAGGCGTGCATGGCGGCCAGGTGGTCGCGGAAGGGACGCTGAAAGATATCATGGCGGTACCTGAATCGTTGACCGGCCAGTACATGAGCGGCAAGCGCAAGATCGACGTGCCGAAACAGCGCGTGGCAGCAAACCCGGAAAAAGTCCTGAAGCTGACCGGTGCACGCGGCAACAACCTGAAAGACGTCACCCTGACGCTGCCTGTCGGGCTGTTTACCTGTATTACTGGCGTGTCCGGTTCCGGCAAATCAACGCTTATCAACGATACGCTATTCCCGATTGCACAGACGGCACTGAACGGCGCAACGCTTGCCGAGCCAGCACCGTACCGCGATATTCAGGGCCTGGAGCATTTCGACAAGGTTATCGACATCGACCAGAGCCCGATTGGCCGTACCCCACGTTCTAACCCGGCGACCTATACTGGCGTCTTTACGCCTGTACGTGAACTCTTTGCTGGCGTACCGGAATCTCGTTCACGCGGCTATACACCAGGACGTTTCAGCTTCAACGTGCGTGGTGGGCGCTGTGAAGCGTGCCAGGGCGACGGAGTGATCAAAGTTGAGATGCACTTCCTGCCGGATATCTACGTGCCGTGCGACCAGTGCAAAGGCAAACGCTATAACCGCGAAACGCTGGAAATTAAGTACAAAGGCAAGACTATCCATGAAGTGCTGGATATGACCATTGAAGAAGCACGCGAGTTCTTCGATGCCGTCCCGGCGCTGGCGCGTAAGCTGCAAACGTTAATGGATGTGGGGCTGACCTATATCCGTCTCGGACAGTCAGCAACGACGCTCTCGGGTGGTGAAGCGCAGCGCGTGAAGCTGGCGCGTGAGCTGTCGAAACGCGGCACCGGTCAGACGCTCTACATTCTGGATGAGCCAACCACCGGCCTGCACTTTGCCGATATCCAGCAGTTGCTGGACGTTCTGCATCAGCTCAGAGACCAGGGCAACACCATTGTGGTCATTGAACACAACCTGGACGTGATTAAAACCGCGGACTGGATTGTCGATCTTGGCCCGGAAGGCGGTAGCGGTGGCGGTGAAATCCTCGTCTCCGGTACGCCAGAGACCGTTGCAGAGTGCGAAGCCTCGCACACCGCACGCTTCCTTAAACCGTTGCTGTAATTGTCACACGGAAAGCTGCTGTCGGGTCGTTTCCGGCAGCAGTTCAACCGCCTGCTTGTACGATGCATCCACCAGATAGTAAATTTGCGAGCCCGGCAGAGAACCGTCGAGGTAGACAGTGCTCCAGTGAGCCTTGTTGAGATGCTGGCTCGGTCGGACGTCATGGTGCTGCTGGCGTAATAAATCAGCCAGTTCCGGGCTGGTTTTCAGTGCAGCCGCCGGACGGCCTTCAACCTCTTTCACCATCGCAAACAGCACGTCACCCACTTTGATCTGCGTGGCTTTCCAGTCGCTGTGGACGCTTTGTTCCGCGCCGGGCTTACTCATGCAGTACTGGAGTATCTCCGAAATTGTCATCTTAGCTCCCCTCTAAATGGGTTGGACACGGCCTGAGTTCCTGCCTCTTTAAGTGTGCAGCAAGACGACAAAAGGTAAACCCGGCAGGCGTGATTTGTACAAAAAACCAGCATACCTCAGTATTCAGAATTAACAATCACCTCTTCACCAAATTTCCCGGCCATCGGCAGTGGTCGATAGGTCGAATTAGAGGCGCGTAACACCCTGATCCCTCTTGCCCCTACATCATGCGCAGCGGTGATATCGTTATCAGAATCGCCATAAAACACTTTGATATTTTTCTGCTCCAGCCACTGCGTTTTGCTGTTCTGACCGGGTTTATCTCCCGCAAAAATGACCGGATTCATGTTGGCGGCAGGGATCAGAAAATCATCCTGCAAGGTTTTAGATACTGTTTCCGTTTTGGTCTGGCTGCGTCCGGTAACAAAGTAAATGCTGTCGCCGCGCTTAACATGCATGGCAATAAGCGATCGGGCGATCTCTTTCGGGATACTGAACTCATCCCAGCCGTTGTTCATTTTTTCCCAGAACTCCGGGTTTTTCAGATAGTCTTCGCTGTCCGGTGAATATGTTTTCTTACCGCGCCAGAAACCCGGGCTTGAGAACAGGACGGTATCGTCAATATCGAAGCCCACGGCCATTGGCGGACGCCCCATCAGACTATTTTCGATTTGTGCCACAGAGACCCAGTGAACAGGCGCCTGCTCGGCAAGGATGGCGGCGGTGGTTCCGGTGTAAAGCGGCGTCGGTGCGGAAGCTCGCGCAACGACTGCGCTATTAAGCGAGAACAATAAGCAGGCGGCGCTGAGCGCCAGTGTGATCTTGCGCATGTTTTCCCCTGAATATTCAGTTTGTTATCGTTTTATTTTGAGCGAATGGTCAAAAAACTATCCGACCATAACCCCAGCGGGAAGCGAAGGAAAGGAGTTTTTGCTTATGGATCAGCGAAAAAGAAGAAAGATCACATTCTCTCTTCTGAAAGAACAGAGAATGTGATCACTTACTTACATTACAGCGGCAAAGGCCTGCGCCACGCGCTGAACATTGCTGGCATTCAGCCCCGCCACGCACATACGGCCGCTGGCAATCAGATAGACGCCGAACTCTTCGCGCAGACGATCGACCTGAGCGGCACTCAGGCCGGTATAGCTGAACATCCCGCGCTGCTTGAGCAGATAGTCGAAGTTATGGCCCGGCACGGCCTCTTTCAGGACGTTAACCAGCTCCTGACGCATCGCCAGAATGCGCGTACGCATTGATTCCACTTCAGCAAGCCAGGATGCTTTCAGTTGCGCATCACCAAGAACCGTGGCGACGACCTGCGCACCAAAGTTTGGCGGGCTGGAGTAAATGCGGCGCACCGTCGCCTTCAGCTGACCCAGCACGCGGCTGGCGGCTTCGGCATCTTCACACACCACGGACAGACCGCCGACGCGTTCGCCGTACAGAGAGAAGATTTTAGAGAAAGAGTTACTCACCAGCGCCGGCAGACCTGCGCTGGCAACGGCGCGAATGGCGTAAGCATCTTCTTCCATGCCTGCGCCAAAGCCCTGATAGGCAATGTCGAGGAACGGGATCAGATTACGCGCTTTCAGTACCTCAATTACTGCATCCCACTGGTCATTAGTGAGGTCCGCGCCGGTCGGGTTATGGCAACATGGATGCAGCAGCACAATACTGCGCTCCGGCAAGGTGTGCAGTTTTTCCAGTAATGCCTCTACACGCACACCGTTGGTTTCGCTGTCGAACCATGGATAAGTCGCGACCTTAAAACCTGCGCCTTCAAAGATAGCCACGTGGTTTTCCCACGTAGGATCACTGACCCACACCCCGGAATCCGGGAAGTATTTTTTCAGGAAGTCTGCGCCGACTTTTAGCGCACCCGATCCGCCAAGCGTCTGGATGGTGGCGACACGTTTTTGCGCGAGCACCGGATGATTGGCACCAAACAGCAGCGGCGCGATAGTGTTACGGTAAGTATTTAACCCTTCCATCGGCAGATAAAGCGATGCGCCATGTGGTACAGCGTTAAGGCGTGCTTCAGCTTCGGCAACGGCTTTTAATTGAGGAATAATGCCATCCTCGTTGTAATACAGACCGATGCTGAGGTTCACTTTGTCGCTGCGAGGATCTTCTTTGAAACGCTCCATTAAGGAGAGAATGGGGTCGCCGGCATAGGCGTCAACTTTCTGAAACACGCGATGATTCTCCGGAATTCGATGAGGCAGGGATTTCAACAATAAACCGGATATGGCAGAAGATCGAGGGGATGTTAATAAACGTGGAGTGAGAGTAACACTCTCACTCCAGCTATAAGTTAATCTATGTACTTCATCGCCACCCGCGACGTCAGGCGTGTAATAAGTTCGTAAGCACTCACTTTCGTGATTTCAGCAATGCGTTCAACGGGCAAGCCTTCACCCCACATCACCACTGCGTCACCCGCTTTCTCCTGCGCTTCCGGCCCCAGATCGACGCAAATCATGTCCATCGCCACGCGACCAACAATCTTCACTTCACGGCCATTGACCAACACTGGCGTACCCGACGGTGCGGCACGTGGATAGCCGTCACCATAACCCATCGCCACAACGCCCAACCGGGTATCACGCTCGCTGATCCAGGTTCCACCGTAGCCTACGGGTTCACCCGCTTTGTGCTCACGCACGGCAATCAGGTTAGACACCAATGACATCACCGGCTGGAAGCCAAAATCCGGTCCCCAGGGTTTGTTCTCCAGCGGCGATACGCCGTAAAGAATAATGCCCGGACGCGCCCAGTCGAAGTGGGATTGTGGCCACAGCAAAATACCGCCAGACGCGGCAATAGAGCGCATTCCCGGCTTACCTTCGCAGAAGGTATTAAAGATATCGAGCTGTTGTTCGGTCGCACCACATTCAGGCTCGTCGGCACGAGCAAAGTGACTGACGATGTTCACTGGCTGGCGCACATTTTTGCACTGGCATAAACGCTGATAAAACGCTTGTGCGTTTTCCGGACGGACGCCCAGTCGGTGCATGCCCGTATCGAGCTTCATCCACACGGTTACCGGCTCGCTTAACTCGGCGGTTTCCATCGCAGCCAGCTGTTCTTCGTTGTGAACGGCGGTGTGCAGGTGCTGATCGGCAATAGTAGGCAAATCAGTGGCTTCGAAAAAGCCTTCCAGCAGCAAAATGGGTTGTGTGATCCCACCCGCACGCAGTCGGATGGCTTCTTCAAGACGGGCGACGCCAAAGGCGTCGGCATCGGGGAGCGTTCGCGCGGTCTCAAGAAGACCGTGTCCGTAAGCGTTCGCTTTCACGACTGCAACGAGCTTACTGGCGGGAGCCAGTTCACGCAGACGTTGCAGGTTGTGTCGCAGAGCGCGGCGGTTAATGACTACTGTTGCCGCTTGCATTTGAATTCCTTAGAAATTACTCATCATCATATTGAGGACCGGCATAGTTGTCGAAACGCGACCACTGTCCGTTAAAGGTCAAACGTACCGTACCGATTGGGCCGTTACGTTGCTTACCTATAATAATTTCGGCGATCCCTTTCAGGTCGCTGTTCTCGTGATAAACCTCATCACGGTAAATAAACATGATTAAGTCAGCATCCTGCTCGATGGAGCCAGACTCACGCAGGTCGGAGTTGACCGGGCGTTTGTCGGCGCGTTGTTCCAGGGAGCGGTTAAGCTGTGAGAGTGCCACCACGGGCACGTGCAGCTCTTTGGCTAACGCCTTGAGTGAGCGGGAAATCTCTGCAATTTCCAGCGTACGGTTGTCGGAGAGCGACGGGACGCGCATCAGCTGAAGGTAGTCGATCATGATAAGGCCGATACCGCCGTGTTCACGGGCGATACGACGCGCACGGGAGCGGACTTCCGTCGGCGTCAGGCCGGAGGAGTCATCAATATAGATATTCCGTTTTTCCAGCAGAATGCCCATGGTGCCGGAGATCCGCGCCCAATCTTCGTCATCCAGCTGACCGGTACGAATGCGGGTCTGATCCACGCGCGAGAGTGACGCCAGGGAACGCATCATAATCTGCTCGGAGGGCATCTCAAGACTGAAAATCAGCACCGGCTTATCCTGCAACATCGCCGCATTTTCGACGAGGTTCATCGCAAATGTCGTTTTACCCATCGACGGACGCGCCGCGACGATAATCAGATCCGACGGCTGCAGGCCAGCGGTTTTCTTATTGAGATCGTCATAACCGGTGTTCACACCGGTCACACCGTCATGTGGCTGCTGGAACAGTTGTTCGATACGGGCGACGGTGGCGTCGAGCACATCAGCAATGTTTTTCGGGCCTTCATCTTTATTTGCGCGGCTTTCGGCGATTTTAAAGACCCGGGATTCAGCGAGATCGAGCAGATCTTCACTGGTGCGACCCTGCGGATCAAAACCAGCCTCGGCGATCTCATTCGCCACCGAGATCATCTCACGAACTACAGCACGTTCACGCACGATATCGGCGTATGCACTGATATTCGCCGCACTTGGCGTGTTTTTTGATAACTCTGCCAGGTAGGCAAACCCACCGACGCTGTCCAGTTGTCCCTGTCGCTCCAGCGATTCCGCAAGTGTGATCAGGTCAATCGGGCTACCCGACTCCTGCAGACGCGCCATTTCGGTAAAGATATGACGATGCGGTCGGGTGTAGAAATCCTCAGACACCACGCGCTCAGCGACGTCGTCCCAGCGTTCGTTATCCAGCATTAAACCGCCCAACACCGACTGTTCCGCTTCAATCGAGTGCGGCGGGACTTTTAAGCCTGCGACCTGGTAATCACGTTCGCGAGGTTCAGTCTGTTTGTTGAAGGGTTTGTTTCCTGCCATAGTGAATGGAGTTACCGAGATAAAGAGTGGGCCGAAAGATTACCATATTTTTCTTACGGAGGGAGCATGGCAACGCGCATTGAATTCCAGAAACACGGTGGGCCAGAAGTGCTGAAAGCGGTGGAATTTACCCCAGTAGCACCAGGCGAAAACGAAGTTCAGGTTGAAAACAAGGCCATAGGTATCAACTACATTGATACCTATATTCGCGGAGGCCTCTACCCGCCTCCATCACTGCCGAGTGGCCTGGGTACCGAAGCGGCAGGAGTGGTTATCAAAACTGGCCGCGCCGTTAAGCACCTTAAAGAGGGCGATCGCGTGGTGTACGCCCAATCTGCTCTGGGGGCATACAGTTCCGTCCACAACGTCCCGGCGGATAAAGCCGCCCTGCTGCCCAACGCCATCTCCTTTGAGCAAGCTGCAGCCTCATTTCTGAAAGGGCTTACGGTCTATTACCTGCTGCGTAAAACCTACGAAATTAAACCTGACGAGCAGTTCCTGTTCCATGCTGCTGCGGGTGGTGTGGGGCTGATCGCGTGTCAGTGGGCAAAAGCGCTGGGGGCGAAACTGATCGGTACCGTGGGCAACGCGCAAAAAGCGCAGCGCGCATTGCAGGCGGGAGCCTGGCAGGTAATTAACTATCGTGAAGAGAACATCGTCGAGCGGCTGAAAGAAATCACCAACGGCAAAAAAGTGCGGGTGGTGTATGACTCGGTGGGGAAAGACACCTGGGAAGCGTCTCTCGATTGCCTGCAGCGCCGCGGGCTAATGGTGAGTTTCGGGAATGCGTCAGGCGCTGTGACCGGGGTTAACCTTGGTATTCTGAACCAGAAAGGCTCACTGTATGTGACTCGCCCTTCGCTGCAAGGTTACATCACTAACCGGGAAGAGCTTGAGGAAGCCAGTAACGAGCTGTTCTCGCTGATCGCCAGTGGGGTGATTAAAGTGGATGTGACAGATGCACAGAAATATCCGCTTGCCGATGCACAGCGCGCGCATGAGGTACTTGAGAGCAGGGTGACGGAGGGTTCAAGTCTGTTAATTCCCTGAATCCAGAAAAGAAATTGGGCTTCCCTGAGGAAGCCATTTCTTTTTTTAGTTCGGCTGTATGTAGGGTACAGCTCGATGAATTCTTTAGCGGCAGTCATAGTGACAGATTCGATAAGTAAATCCTATTCTGTTCTAAGCAATGCCACCAGAAAAGTTACAAGTATGTGACGAACCCCTCAATACCTTAGTAACGAAAGCGGTTATTGCGCTGATAAGTGGACACTTTTGGCGTTTTAATCGCCCGTATCACCCACACCACCACAATAGCCAGCAGTAGCCACGGCAACAGCTTGATCGTCAGGGCAAATAATCCGCCGATAAACATCACCACCGTGGCGACAACGATAGCGGCCAGAATGCCGAGCAGCGAAACGCCTGTGGCTAATAGCATGACGAAAAAGCCAATCACAAAAAGTAGTTCCAGCATGTTTTTCTCCCACACGCTCCTGAGTAATGCAGTAACCATTACAAAAAGCATGCCAAAACTAACTCATTGTTCTTAAAGCAAAACGCCCCGCAAAGATTTGCAGGGCGTGGTGAATTTGACCATCTTTTAGCGAAATTTATCGCTTATCAGCCACCAGTCTCAGCGCATGTTCCAGCACCTCGATGTCGGCACCGGCTTTATGCGCGTTCTCGCTCAGGTAACGTCGCCACTGACGCGCTCCCGGAATACCCTGGAAAAGGCCAAGCATGTGGCGGGTGATATGGCCAAGATATGTGCCGTTGCTCAGCTCGCGTTCGATGTACGGATACATGGCACGAACCACCGCAACCGGATCGGTATCTGCGCCTTCTACACCGTAGATTTCGCGATCGACCGTCGCCAGAATGCCCGGGTTCTGATACGCCTCGCGCCCGACCATCACGCCATCCATATGTTCCAGATGCGCTTTGGCCTCTTCCAGCGACTTGATGCCACCGTTGATTGACATCGTCAGGTGCGGGAAGTCACGCTTCAGCTGATACACGCGCGGGTAGTCCAGCGGCGGGATCTCACGGTTCTCTTTCGGGCTGAGGCCAGAGAGCCAGGCTTTTCGCGCGTGGATGATAAACATCTCGCACTCACCCTTCCCGGATACCGTATTGATAAAGTCGCACAGGAATTCGTAGCTGTCCTGGTCGTCAATGCCGATACGGGTTTTGACCGTGACCGGAATGGAGACGACATCGCGCATCGCCTTAATGCAGTCCGCCACCAGCTGTGCGTTCCCCATCAGGCACGCGCCAAACATACCGTTTTGCACGCGGTCAGACGGGCAGCCAACGTTGAGGTTGATCTCGTCGTAGCCACGCGCTTCTGCAAGCTTCGCACACTGCGCCAGCGCGGCCGGATCGCTACCACCAAGCTGCAGGGCAACCGGGTGCTCCTCTTCGCTGTAAGCCAGATAGTCTCCTTTACCGTGAATAATCGCACCGGTGGTCACCATTTCGGTGTACAGCAGCGTATGGCGGGAGAGCTGACGCAGGAAGTAGCGGCAGTGTCTGTCCGTCCAGTCGAGCATTGGCGCAATGGAGAAACGGTGTGCAGGGAAAGCAGTCTGTAATTCTGACGACATGGCGAAGTTTTAAGCATCTGGTGAAAAGGGGCGCTACTATAGCACAAAGAAAAGCCGGAGGCGCAGCGCCTCCGGTGGACTTTAGAACGTCATGCTCAGTTGCGCCCCCGCGCCCCAGGTTTCGTCTTCACCATACAGACCCATCAGGTCGATATGAACCGTGTTAAGCGGTGCAAACCCCACACCTGCGGTAAAGACATTGCTGTCATTGTCTTTCACATCAGCACGATAACCTGCACGAACCGCCAGCCAGCTCAATGGCGTCACTTCCGCACCCACGCCAACATATTGGGAGTTCTCTTCGCTTTTAAAACCTTTGGTTTCGGTCAGGTCACCATCCGCCGTCAGCGTCAGGAGATCGGTATGCCAGGCCGCACCCGCCGTAACGACAGGGCTGATTTGGTAAGTATCGCGCACGCCATCCACCTCTTTGGTGTCGATATCACGCGAGAACAGGTTTTTACCGGTCAAACCCACCGTCCAGTTTTCACCGAAATCAGCAGCAAGACCGGCATCAACGTTAAACCCAGTATCGTCGTTGCGATAGCGACTGCTGTTGATATCGCCACTGTCAAAGTTGTAGATCGAAACCGTGTAGTTGTAGAGCCAGGTCTGTTGCAGCTTAGGAGTGATACCCACGGAAACAGGCACACCGCTGATATCAAACTGACGCGCCACTGCAACGCCATAGTCTGAAACGATTGCAGCACGACCAAAACCCTTTGATTTCAAATCATTCGGGTCAACCCCAAATACGGCCGCCGGAACGGCTTCCACCGCGCGCAATTTGTCGATATCACCCTGATCGATGTAAGAACTCACGCGAGCACGCGCATTGGCTTTGGCCACGAAAGCCACTGAGAGCACGTCATTAGGAATACTTACAGCGATCCCACCTCCCGCTTTACCGCTGGCGGTTTTCCCTTTCAGTGAATCCAGTTGATCGGCAAGGTCGCCTGCAGCGGCAGAGACCTGCCGCGATGCAGCACTGGAAGGATTAAGGAGATCGATAAGATTGATATTATCCAGGGTACTGCGATAGGCGCTGACATCATCGCTGATGTCATCAATCTTATCGCGCAGGTTGTCTTTGTCTGAAATTTGCGCACCGATAGATGGCAGGATCACCGTGATACCATCGTCAGGTTTCGCCTTTGCAAGCAACGCCGGGTTGATTAACACCCCGCTGCCATAGCTCCCAGCCGCGACCCCCGTCCCCCCCATCGCATCGCTACGTGCTTCTGTCCAGGTATTGGCTGCTCCGGCCTGATTTGCCATAAACAAGGAGACGGCGATGCTAACCACCGAAAATTTAAAATGTTTTTTCACAGTATGCTCGTCTTATAGTCTGTTATGAAATAACCCCTGTCTGTTATCACCCAAACAGGTACGAACTATTGCTGTGAATAAGTACAAAAAGACCCGCTATTTCCTTAAGTTAAATTCTAACCAGACCTGTTGTAATTTGTGACGGCCCTCAATATTTATAGAAGAGGAAATTATTTTTTCCCAGGTTTTCCATCATGCGGCCCAAAAAACTGGGGCGGGTGATCGACCCAGCGATCTTCTCGCGTGGCGGCATACACTGGGTTGAGCGGATAGTAGATGCGGTTGTGCTTCTTGTTGGCTTCGCCAACTACCAGGAGTCGAACCTCTTCGTCCGTGTTGTTGATAAAGGTGTGGCAGACGCCGGTTCCGGCGGGAAACCCTACGCTATCGCCGGGTTCAAGTTTCCACAAATAGCCATTAATCCAGGCTTCAGGATAGCCTTCAAGCACGTAAATGAACTCTTCTTCGTCGCTTTCCGCATGAGGATAGGATGTCCGACGTCCGGGGGGTAAACGCTCATGATGGATACCAATACGCCCCAGCCCGAGCTTGCGAGCCAGCGGCGCACCGATGGAAAAACGCTCGTCGCTGTCGGGATAGGTTGAGTTATCAGCGCCTTCCACGTCGCGCCAGTGTCGAATACAGTCAGGTCTTTTCATTGTTCGTTTCCCGGTTTGCAATGCGTCAGGTATAGCACAGACAGGCGGATCTCGGTGTTTTTACCAGAACATGATAAAGTGAGGGTTTTCCGTCCTATAACATCCGGGGTGCTAAATGGATAAGTCCACAAAAGAGCTGTTAGCGCAGGCCGAAAAGCTCTGCGCGCAACGCAATGTGCGCCTGACTCCGCAGCGCCTTGAGGTATTACGCCTGATGAGCCTGCAACAGGGAGCCATCAGCGCGTACGATCTGCTCGACCTGCTCCGCGAAAGCGAGCCGCAGGCCAAACCGCCTACGGTGTATCGCGCGCTCGATTTTCTGCTGGAACAAGGGTTCGTGCATAAGGTTGAATCCACAAACAGCTATGTGCTGTGCCACCTGTTTGACCAGCCAACCCATACATCAGCCATGTTTATCTGCGACCGCTGCGGCGTGGTAAAAGAAGAAGGGGCTGAAGGTGTTGAAGACATTATGCATACGCTGGCGGCCAAAATGGGCTTTGCCTTGCGTCATAATGTTATTGAAGCACATGGGCTGTGTTCTGCCTGTGTCGAGGTGGAATCATGCAGCCATCACGATAAGTGCCAGCACGACCACACAATCGTTGTGAAGAAAAAACCTCGCTAGCAATGAAAAAGGCGGCTCATGGCCGCCCTCAGGGTGTACTTCCTTGTACTTTCGGGTATAACCCGGTTACCAGCGGTAGTCGTTGCGTTTTTCCCAGTCGCCGACTTCCTTTTCCGCCTGGTCTTTTGCGTAGCCGTAGCGTTCCTGGATTTTACCGACAAGCTGATCGCGTTTACCTTCAATGACGGTCATATCGTCATCTGTCAGCTTCCCCCACTGCTCTTTCGCTTTACCTTTGAACTGCTTCCAGTTGCCGCTGATTTCGTCTTTATTCATCATCGTGTCCTCTTGTTAAGCGTCGGGTCGTAACGTCCGTTACGTTCTTTTCTGCTGGACGTGATAATAATTGTAGTTAAGGATTCTGCAGCTATTTTGATATTCGGAATCTTTAACCGTCACGATATATCGTGATGGGAAGGAAACCAGGTATTATTTCGCCAGTGACGGCGCCAGATAAAGGCCAGAGACAGGCCCCGCAACGAGAGGAAAACGGCCAACGCCAGCCACAAACCGTGATTGCCAAGCCAGGGAAGCGTCAGCAGCGTCAGACCAAACCCTGCTGCTGCCACCGCCATACTGTTACGCATTTCGGCTCCGCGCGTAGCCCCAATGAACATGCCGTCCAGCAGATAACACCAGACACCGACCACCGGTAAGATCACCTGCCAGATGAGATAGTGGCTCGCCAGTTCACGCAGTGTGGGAAGTGAGGTGAGTAATGCAATGATCTGCTCGCCAAAAACGGCATAAACCAGCGCAAATGCCAGTGCCACCAGCCCTGACTGACGACAGGCTGCCCGCCAGACATCCTGAAGCTGCCCGCTTTCGCGCGCACCGTACGCCTGCCCGGAATGTGCTTCCACAGCATAGGCAAAACCGTCCAGCGCGTAGGCGGTAAAGGTCAGTAGCGTCATCAATACGGCATTGACCGCGACGATGTCTGGCCCCAGCCGAGCCCCGAAAACCGTCAGCGCGCCAAAACAGAGCTGAAGGAGAAGTGAGCGCAGCATGATGTCGCGGTTGAGTGCCAGCAGCTTACGGATATTGCCGCGCCATGCGGTTTTGAGTAGCGCAAGAGAGATCCCGCGCATCGCCAGCACGCGCCAGACCATCCACAGACCGATGATAAAAGTCCCGTATTCGGCAATTGCCGTCGCCAGTGCAGCCCCCTGCACGTTCATATGCAGACCCATTACCAGCCAGACATCAAGCACAATGTTGAGAAGGTTTCCCACCACCAGCAAAATGACGGGCGCGCGGGCATACTGCACGCCCAGTAACCACCCCAGCAGAACCAGGTTAGCCAGTGATGCCGGCGCACTGAGCCAGCGAATTTCCAGGAAACGTCTCGCCTGCTCCAGCACTGCCTCGTTACCGCCAACGATGTGAAGCGCGAGGTCAATCAGGGGCGAGCGCAATACAACGATTAATACTCCCGCACCAAGCGCAAGAATGAGCGGCTGCACCAGCGCGCGGGCCAGACGCAGAGGATCTCTGGCACCATACGCCTGTGCCGTGAGCCCGGTAGTACTCATGCGCAAAAAGAGCAGCAGCATAAACAGGAAGCTGGTTGCCGTCGCGCCAATCGCCACGCCGCCAAGATAAACAGGTGAATCCAGATGACCAATAACAGCAGTATCGACCAGACCCAGCAAGGGCACGGTAATATTGGAGAAAATCATCGGCAGTGCAAGACGCCACAATGCCTTATCTGATGCCGTCAGCAGTGACATGAAAAATACCGGGAGAGGTAAAGGAAGCAGGCTACAGCAACGCCGTAGCCTGTCAGGAAGAGATTACAGCCATTCGCCGTTGCGAATCACCCCTACTGCCAGCCCTTCGATAGAGAAGTTCTGTTCGCGAAGATCCACCACAATCGGGGAGAATTCGCTGTTTTCAGGCAGCAGCTGTACGGTATTACCCTGTTTTTTCAGACGCTTAACGGTCACTTCGTCATCAATACGCGCGACCACAACCTGGCCGTTTCGCACATCCTGCGTTTTGTGAACCGCAAGCAGATCACCGTCAAGAATACCGATGTCTTTCATCGACATGCCGCTTACGCGCAGCAGGAAATCAGCGCTCGGTTTAAACATCCCCGGATCGACCTGGTAGTGGCCTTCAATATGCTGCTGTGCCAGTAAAGGCTCACCGGCAGCAACACGCCCCACCAGCGGAATGCCCGTCTCTTCTTCCACCAGCAGGCGGATACCGCGTGACGCGCCCGAAACAATCTCAATCACGCCCTTACGCGCCAGCGCTTTCAGGTGTTCTTCGGCAGCATTCGGAGAACGGAAGCCCAGACGCTGAGCGATTTCCGCACGCGTGGGTGGCATACCCGTCTGGCCGATATGATCCCGGATGAGATCAAACACCTCTTGCTGCCTGGTCGTTAACGCTTTCATTCCGCCCCCTGGGTGTATATACAGTTATGCTGTGAGTATATACAGTCAAAGGCGATTTTGGAACCAAAAACTGCACAAAAAACCAGGGACTTAATTATTCCTCGAGGCTCATCGGAAATGTGACCAAAGCAGCGTGACCCATGTAATGACCGCAGTAATAATCGCCAGCAACACGGCAGCGGAACCCATGTCTTTTGCCCGGCCAGAGAGCTCGTGGAAATCTGAACCAATCCGGTCAACAACGGCCTCAATAGCGCTATTGAGAATTTCCACTATCATCACCAACAGTACGGAGCCGATCAGAAGAACGCGTGTTATTGCATCAATATCAAGGAAGCAGGCGATAATCACCGCGATGATAGCGGCGACGCCCTCCTGGCGAAAGGCGGCTTCATTGATCCACGCGGCACGGAAACCTTTCCAGGAATAGCCGGCGGCTTTGATGATTCGGGTTAACCCAGTGGTATTATTGGCCATTAAAAGAACCTTTTATTGGAAATAGCGTCAGTAACTATAGTGGCAGCGCGTTTCGCTGCCGCCTGAAGTATGACGGGTAACAACAGAAATTTTGCGCGCTTTCTGTTATCCTTGCGCCGCAATTGCATTATTAACCAGAGGCTTTACATCGTTTATGTCCGGCTGGCCACGAATTTACTACAAATTACTTAATTTACCATTAAGCATCCTGGTAAAAAGCAAGTCTATCCCAGCAGAACCCGCGCTGGAATTGGGGCTCGATACGTCGCGCCCCATTATGTACGTTTTGCCTTATAACTCGAAGGCAGACTTACTGACGCTTCGCGCCCAGTGCCTGGCGCATGACTTACCTGACCCGCTTGAACCGCTAGAAGTTGACGGTACTCTGCTGCCGCGCTACGTGTTCATTCACGGTGGACCGCGCGTGTTTACCTATTACACGCCAAAAGAAGAGTCCATCAAGCTGTTCCATGACTATCTCGACCTGCACCGCAGCAATCCTGATCTGGATGTGCAGATGGTGCCAGTATCGGTGATGTTTGGTCGTCGCCCGGGTCGTGAAAAAGGTGAAGAGAATCCACCGCTGCGCATGCTTAACGGCATCCAGAAGTTCTTCGCAGTCTCCTGGCTGGGACGCGACAGCTTTGTGCGTTTCTCCCCTTCCGTTTCGCTGCGTCGAATGGCGGACGAGCATGGCACCGACAAGATCATCGCGCAAAAACTGGCGCGCGTAGCGCGAATGCACTTCGCCCGTCAGCGCCTCGCTGCCGTTGGGCCGCGTCTCCCGGCGCGTCAGGATCTGTTCAACAAGCTGTTGGCCTCCAAAGCGATTGCCCGTGCCGTCGAAGACGAAGCGCGCAGCAAGAAGATTTCACATGAGAAAGCCCAGCAGAACGCCATTGCACTGATGGAAGAGATTGCAGCGAACTTCTCTTACGAGATGATTCGTCTGTCCGATCGCATTCTCAGCTTTACCTGGAACCGTCTCTATCAGGGCATCAACGTCCATAACGCCGAGCGTGTACGCCAACTGGCGCATGATGGCCATGAAATTGTCTATGTCCCCTGCCACCGCAGCCACATGGACTACCTGCTTCTCTCCTATGTGCTTTATCACCAGGGGCTGGTACCGCCGCATATCGCGGCCGGTATTAACCTGAATTTCTGGCCAGCTGGCCCGATTTTCCGTCGACTGGGCGCCTTCTTTATTCGCCGTACCTTCAAGGGCAATAAGCTCTACTCCACGGTGTTCCGCGAGTATCTGGGTGAGTTGTTCAGCCGCGGATATTCCGTTGAGTACTTTGTGGAAGGTGGTCGCTCCCGTACCGGCCGTCTGCTCGATCCGAAGACCGGCACGCTGTCCATGACCATTCAGGCCATGCTGCGCGGAGGAACTCGTCCAATCACGCTGGTGCCAATCTACATCGGCTATGAGCATGTGATGGAGGTGGGGACTTACGCTAAAGAGCTGCGTGGCGCGACTAAAGAGAAAGAGAGCCTGCCGCAAATGCTGCGCGGCTTGAGCAAGCTGCGCAATCTCGGTCAGGGCTACGTGAACTTCGGCGAGCCGATGCCGCTGATGACGTACCTGAACCATCACGTTCCGGAGTGGCGCGAGTCCATCGATCCTATCGAAGCGGTGCGTCCGGCCTGGCTGACGCCAACGGTCAACGGCATCGCGTATGAGCTGATGGTGCGTATTAACAACGCCGGTGCGGCTAACGCCATGAACCTGTGTTGCACGGCGCTTCTGGCGTCTCGCCAGCGCTCACTGACTCGCGAACAGCTGACAGAGCAGCTCGATTGTTATCTCGATATGATGCGCAACGTCCCGTACTCGGTTGACTCGACGGTACCTTCTGCGAGCGCCAGTGAGCTTATCGATCACGCGTTGCAGATGAACAAGTTCGAAGTCGAAAAGGACACGATCGGCGACATCATCATTCTGCCGCGCGAGCAGGCCGTACTGATGACGTACTATCGCAACAATATCGCCCATATGCTGATGCTGCCGTCACTCATGGCAGCAATCATCACCCAGCATCGTCGTATTTCACGCCAGGAGCTATTGCGTCACGTTGACACGCTCTACCCGATGCTGAAAGCGGAGCTGTTCCTGCGCTGGAGCAAGGATGAACTGGCTGGCGAGCTGGATAAACTGACGGAAGAACTGCGTCGTCAGGGGCTGATCACTGTTGTGAACGACGAGCTGCATATCAATCCGTCACGTTCCCGTACCCTGCAACTGCTGGCGGCCGGTGCGCGTGAAACGCTGCAGCGTTATGCCATTACATTCTGGTTGCTCAGTGCGAACCCGTCTATCAACCGTGGAACGCTGGAGAAAGAGAGCCGGACGCTGGCACAGCGCCTGTCCGTTCTGCACGGTATTAACGCTCCTGAATTCTTCGACAAAGCGGTCTTCAGTTCACTGGTTCTGACGCTGCGTGATGAAGGCTTTATCAGTGATACGGGCGATGCCGAACCGGAAGAGACGCTGAAGGTCTACCAGATGCTGGCTGAACTGATTACGTCTGATGTGCGTCTGACGATTGAGAGTTCAACGCAGGGCGAGTGATAATAAAAAGCCGGGCGGAGTTTTCACTCTTCCCGGCCTGTCATTCGCAGAATGATTAAGGCCCGGTAAGCGCTAACGCTACCGGGCCTTATTTTTAGCCTTGGCAAATCACCGCATTTAGCTCAGCAGCGTAAAGGCAATCATCCCGACAATTGCGCCTGTCGTACCGAGGATGGTTTCCATCAGCGTCCAGGTTTTCAGCGTCTGCGCCTCGGTGGCACCGGTAAATTTACCGAACAGCCAGAAGCCTGCGTCATTCACGTGAGAAACCACGATAGACCCGCCCGCAATACAGATAGACAGCGCAGCCATTTGCGCACCGGAGTAATGCAGCTGTTCAATCACCGGCATCACCAGACCCACGGCGGTTAAACACGCGACGGTCGCAGAACCCTGAATGATACGCACCGCAGCCGCCAGCACGAAGCAGGTCACGGCTATCGGCAAGCCCATTCCGGTCAGCGCTTCACCCAGAGCGGGACCCACGCCGGAATCCACCAGTACCTGCTTGAACACCCCACCCGCACCGATCACCAGCAGAATAATGCCAGCCGGTTGCAGCGCTGCGCCGCAAATCTCCATGACCCGGTCTTTCGGCATCCCCTGGCGCATCGCCAGGCCATAAATCGCCACCAGACACGCCACCAGGATCGCCGTGAACGGATGGCCAATAAACTCAAACCATTCGTACGCGCTGGAACCTACCGGCACAAAGCGCGCGGCAATGGTTTTCAGCCCAACGAGCACCAGCGGGAGCAGGATCAGTGACAGACTGAAGCCGAAGGATGGCATTTTACCTTCGCCGAGGTGCGGCTCGGTGATGTCATCCGGAATGTGCAGTTCAACGTAACGGCTGATGAAGTTGCCCCACAGCGGACCGGCAATAATCATCCCCGGGATCGCCGCACACAGACCAATCAGGATCATCCAGCCGAAATCAGCGTGCATCTGAGATGCCAGCAGCATCGGCGCTGGCCCGGGCAGCAGGAACGCCGCTGCCGCTGCCACGCCCGCAAACAGTGGGATAACCAGCTTCACGAGGTTAGTCCCGGTGTGGCGCGCCATAGAGAACGCCACGCTAATCAGCAACACAACCGCCACTTCAAAGAACAGCGGCAGGGCACAAATCAGACCGGCCAGACCAATCGCATAATGCGCACGGTTATGTCCGAAGGATTTCAGCATCTTGACGGCTATCTGATCAACAGCGCCTGTCTCATGTAAAATCTTGCCAAACATCGCCCCAAGCGCGACGACAATCGCCAGGAAGCCCAGCGTACCGCCCATCCCTTTTTCCATGGTCGCTGCGATTTTGTCGAGCGGCATCCCGGAAAAGAGACCTGCACCAATAGAAACCACCATCAAAGCAACGAAAGCGTGCATACGCGCCTTCATCACTAAAAACAGCAGCAGCAACACGGAACCCACTGCTGTCAAAACAAGCGTTAATGTACTCAAAACTTACTGCCTTTTATTAATGACCTCGATGGTGCTGGCAACAACACCTTCCAGTGACTGATCGATATCAACCACTAAGACATCTTTCTCATCTTCACCCGGTTCCTGCAGCGCTTCGAACTGCGTCACCAGCATCTGAGTCTTGAAGAAGTGACCTTTGCGCGCCTTCAGACGGCTTTCAATCACCTCAAAATCCCCTTTCAGGTAGATGAAAGAGAGGTTCGGGTTGCCGTCACGCAGCAGGTCACGGTAGGTTTTCTTCAGCGCGGAGCAAACGATAAGGGAAACTTTGTTGGTGCGCTGCATCGCGAACGCGGCGTCATTCAGCGCCTGCAACCACGGTTTGCGGTCGTCGTCGTTCAGCGGCTCGCCGGAGGCCATTTTCATGATATTGCTGCGCGGATGGAGGAAGTCACCATCAAGAAACGCAGCCTGGAGTTGATGCGCCACTTCGCTGGCCACGGCTGATTTCCCGCTACCGGAAACGCCCATCAGGACGTAGACGTGGTGATCATGATTAGTCGTGCTCAAAGGGTGTCCCTCAGTCAATTGTTACGGGTAACAGTTATCGGTAACATTGTCCTGCCGGGGCAAAAGAGAAGCAATATCCAAACGTGCGAGAAGTGAATAAGTGTGAGCTAGCTCAAATTTGTCAGCTCAAATAGATCCACCCGGTGACAAGGTGAAACCTAAATCTAACATTTTAGGGGTAACCGTCTCGCCACGAATGCGCGCCAGCAGGCGTTCTGCGCCAATACGCCCCATACGTTCACGCGGTGTCAGAACGCTCGCCAGACGAGGCTCCATGACCTGGCCGATATCGTGGCCGTGGAAACCGGCAATCGCCATATCACGCGGGATGGAAAGTCCCAGACGCTGACATTCGAACGCTGCACCGACAGCAAGGTCATCGTTGGTACAGAAAATACCGTCCAGTTGCGGATACTCACGCCGCGCCTGACGCATCAGCTCAATACCCGACGTATAGGAAGAGGACTGCTCCACCATCACGCTATACGGGATTAAGTTCGCGTCGAGCATCGCCTGCTCGTATCCCTTCTGTTTGATGATAGTACGTTCATCAAGACGCGCTCCCAGATAGGCAATGTGACGATGACCGCGCGCGATAATCGCCGCCGTCATCTGACGTGCCGCTTCGAAGTTATCAAAACCCACGGCGATATCGAGGCATGGGGACTGGCTGTCCATTAGCTCCACCACCGGAATGCCCGCCACTTCGATCATCTTCAGCGTGCGCGGCGTGTGGGTACGTTCCGTTAAGATCAGGCCGTCGATGTTCCAGGAAAGCATGGACTCAAGACGTTCCTCTTCCAGCTCCGGCTTGTAACCATAGTGCGCAAGCATGGTCTGATAACCAAACGCATCGGTCACACTTTCAATTCCGCGCAGCACTTCGGCGAAAACCTGGTTGGTTAAAGAGGGAAGCAGGACGCCCACCGCACGACTGGTCGCATTGGAGAGAATATCGGGTGCGCGGTTAGGGATATAACCCAGTTCATCAAGAGCCGCGGCAATCTTGCCACGCAGCGCCACGGAAACCTGCTCCGGGTTACGTAAAAAGCGGCTGACCGTCATTTTGGTCACACCAACGCGGTCAGCGACATCCTGAAGTACGGGGCGTTTCTTTTTCATCGTCCTGAGAAATCTTGAAGTGAGAGATTTGCTCAGTTTATCACGGACAAAGCCCAACCTTCCCCTGTCAGAGGGAAGGTTGGGCATTTATTTATGATTTATTACACCGGAGGCAGGTCAAACAGCAGAATTTCACTCTCGCTGTCAGCGTGTACGGAGATCGCCTGCTCGTCCCAGATGGCCAGGCCATCAGCCGTTGTTGCTTTAGTACCGTTGATGGTGACTTCACCTTTCACCACTTGGATCCAGATGCGGCGGTTAGCAGCAATCTGATGAACAGACTGTTCGTCTTTCGCCAGCGCCCAGCGATACAGTTCCATATCCTGATATACCTTCAGGGAGCCTTCTCGCGCATCCGGGGACAGCACCAGCTGTTTACCCTGTTTGGCGTCGAAGCGGCGCTGCTCATAGCGTGGCGTGATGCCGGTTTCTTCTGGAATAATCCAGATTTGATACAGGTGCAGTTTTTCCGTTTTGCTCGGGTTGTACTCAGAGTGACGCACCCCGGTACCCGCGCTCATAATCTGGAATTCGCCCGCAGGAACCTGCTCTTTGTTGCCCATGCTGTCCTGGTGTTCAACCGCGCCTTCCAGCACATAGGTCAGAATTTCCATGTCTTTGTGCGGGTGAGTGCCGAAGCCCTGTCCTGCATCAATCACGTCGTCGTTAATCACGCGCAGTGCGGAGAAGCCCATGAAGTTCGGGTCGTAGTAGTCGGCAAACGAGAATGAATGCCATGAGTCCAGCCAGCCATGATTCGCGTGACCACGTTCGTTTGCTTTGCGTAAGTAGATCATTGTTTTCACCCTCAGTTCGTTTCGATGGAGTAAGTGTGGACGCAAATGGCCTGGGATCATAGAGGGTGAAAATTGACTCCTCTGTTCAAAAATTATGAACAAGCGCAGAGGAGCCATTTTTGCTTATTTCGCGAGGGTTACCGTGGCAGGAGAAGCCTGTTCAAAGGCCCGTTCAAGGATTTCAAGGTTAGTCAGAACGTCAGATTCCTTGACGTAATTCGCCGCGCCGCTATGGATAGTCGCAAACAGTGCATCGTACACGCGGCCATAATCACCCACCTCGGGCTTCAGCTCTTCTCTGGCCGTCGTGCCATCCGCCTTCACATATTCCAGCACGCCAACCGAATCATCCGCCGCAAAGCCCGGTTCACCTGGCATGATATTGGCCTTCAGGCTGGTCTCCTGCTGGTCAATACCGTATTTGATAAACGAGCCTTTCGTACCGTGAACGATAAATTTCGGATAGTCGATTTTCACCAGATGGCTGGTTTTGACAATGGCTTTCAGGTCGCCGTAGAACAGCTGCGCTTCAAACGTGTCGTCCGGGTTGGCTTTGTTACGCAAGCTGCGGATGTCATATGCCACGTGGTCCGGGCGACCAAACAGGGAGATGACCTGATCCATGGTGTGTACACCCAGCCCATAGAATGCGCCATCCTGCGGCAGACCAGGTTGGGTTTCTGCCACCGGGCGATAGTAGTCAAAATGACTTTCAATCTCGACGATGTCACCGAGCTTACCGCTCTCAATCGCTTTTTTCGCCGTCAGGAAACAGCTGTCAAAGCGACGGTTTTGATATGGCGTAACGGTCAGCCCTTTGCTTTTCGCCAGTGCGAACAACGCCTTCGCTTCGGCGATGGTCGGCGTAAACGGTTTTTCCACCAGCACGTTTTTGCCTGCTTCCAGGGCGCGTTTCGCGTAGTCAAAATGGCTGTCAGCATGAGTACAGACAACGACCAGTTTCACCTGCGGATCGTTAAGGATTTCGTCCAGATCGCTGGTGAAATGGATGTGGGAATACTGCGGAGACTGCTCCTCTGGCTTCGCGCGGCGGCGGTAGATATGGGCCACATGCCAGGAATCTTTACGATGAAGGACATACGGAAGGTGATAGCGGGTCGTACTTTTACCAAATCCAATAAATGCGCAATGTAGTGTCATGGCTCAGTCCTTTTGGAAGGTTACTGAGATCTACCATAACAAAAAAAAGCCAGCTAAAAGCTGGCTAAAGTAATACTGAAAGCAATGTGAGCAATGTCGTGCTTTCAGGTTCCCGTAGCGGTCTTCCTGAATGCAGGACAATAATAATCATTCTCATTCGCAGTTGTCCAATACTTTTTGCAAAAAATAGCGGTTGACTCAAATTTTAAAGTCACTGATGTTAAAGAGGACATTAACCCACAGAGGACGAAGGAATGAGTGAGATAGTGATACGCCACGCTGAACCGAAAGATTATGACGCTATTCGTCAGATTCACGCCCAGCCGGAGGTGTACCACAACACGCTACAAGTCCCTCATCCTTCTATGGAAATGTGGCAGATGCGGCTAAGCGATCAGCCTGGGATTAAGCAGTTAGTTGCCTGCATTGATGATATCGTCGTCGGGCATCTCACGATTGATGTCGCACAGCGGCCACGCCGCAGCCACGTCGCTGATTTCGGTATTTGTGTAGGGGCGCAGTGGCACAACCGCGGCGTTGCCAGCGCGCTGCTTCGCACCATGATTGATATGTGCGACAACTGGCTGCGGGTTGATCGTATTGAGCTGACGGTGTTTGTCGACAACGAACCGGCCATTGCGGTCTACAAGAAGCACGGGTTCGAAATTGAAGGCACCGGCAAACGTTACGGGCTGCGCAACGGTGAGTATGTCGATGCGTATTATATGGCGAGAATGAAGTAGTTTGTTGCCCTCACCCCGGCCCTCTCCCCTATGAGCAGAGGGTTAGGGTGAGGGGAACAATCAATACCCCGCCGTTAAATCATCCACCGAACGCGGGTCCGATGCCCCAAACAGTGCGCCATCCGGCCCGACCATAATGCTCTGGGTGCTCCCCATCGCCTCTTTCACCGCCACCTTCTGTCCGCGCTGCTCCAGCAGTTTGATCGTATCCGGGCTAAAGCCCTTCTCGACACGCAGCTCATCCGGCAGCCACTGATGGTGGAAACGCGGGGCATTGGTCGCTTCGGCAACGTTCATCCCAAAGTCGATACTGTTCACGACCATTTGCAGCACAGTCGTGATAATGCGGCTGCCGCCCGGGCTACCGGTCACCAGCCAGATTTTACCGTCTTTCACCACGATGGTAGGCGACATGGAAGACAATGGACGCTTCTTCGGCCCCACCGCATTCGCATCACCACCGACCAGCCCGTAGACGTTCGGCACACCCGGTTTGGCAGAGAAATCATCCATCTCGTTATTCAGCAGAATGCCGCTATTGCCCGCCACAATCCCGGTGCCGAAGGTGGTATTCAGCGTATAGGTCACCGCCACCGCGTTACCGTCTTTATCCACCACCGAGAAATGGGTGGTCTGGTTGCTTTCGTACGGTGCCAGCTTGCCCGGGCGGATCTCACTCGACGGCTTAGCCTTGTTGATGTCGATCTGTTCTGCAATCGATTTGGCATAAGCCTTATTGGTCAGCGCCTGCCACGGCACCTTCACGAAGTCCGGATCGCCGAGATATTCCGAACGGTCAGCGTAGGCATGCTTTTCCGCCTCGGCCATCACCTGCATGGCATCGGCACTGCCGAAGCCGAATTTGTGCATATCGAAGTTTTCAAGAATGTTGAGGATCTGCACGATGTGAATGCCACCAGAGGACGGCGGTGGCATGGAAAAGACTTCGTAGCCGCGATAGGTTCCACTGATCGGCGCACGCTGCACCGCCTTGTATTCTGCCAGATCCGCTTTGGTGATGAGCCCGCCGTTCTTTTGCATCTCTTCAGCAATCTGGTCTGCAATCGCGCCTTTGTAGAAGGCGTCCGGGCCGTGCTCCGCAATCAGCTCCAGGCTTTTGGCAAGGTTCTTCTGCACCAGCTTATCGCCCTTCTTCAGCGGCTCACCGTCTTTCCAGAAGATCGCCTTGCTGTTTTCATGGTTCGGAATGACTTCACTACCGTAGGTTTTGAGATCGTCGGCCAGGGCGTCATTCACAATAAAGCCATCCCGCGCCAGCTTGATGGCAGGCTGCACGACTTTGTTCAGCGGCAGAGTGCCGTATTTTTCCAGCGCCAGCGAGAAACCCGCCACGGTGCCCGGCGTGCCGGACGCGAGATGCGAGGTCAGCGATTTTTTGCTGTCCGGATTGCCCTGATCGTCAAGGAACATATCGCGGGAAGCCTTGCCGGGAGCCATTTCACGGAAGTCGATAGCCGTGGTTTTCCCGTCTTTGGTGCGCAGCATCATAAACCCCCCGCCCCCCAGGTTACCCGCCTGCGGATGCGTCACCGCCAGCGCGTACCCGACGGCAACAGCCGCATCCACCGCGTTACCGCCCTGCTTGAGAATATCGACGCCCACTTTTGTTGCCAGCGCATCCACCGAAGCCACCATGCCATGTGTCGCCCGCACGGGATGGAAAACATCTTCCTCTACGCCGTAAGAGACTGGCGGTGCCGCTGGCGGGTTGGCCGCCACGCTAAATGTGCCGCCTGCCATTAGCGCGGCGATCGCTACCCAGCGTAAAAATGTTGGTTTCATCATTATTGTTCTCCAGGTGAAGGGATCCATATTCCCCGCTTAAGCCTGGTTCACAACTCCTAAAAAATCATCGTCATGGTGAAATCAGGGTAAACTTAAGAGAGGCCTCAAAAGGAGGAAATGACAATGAAACGCTTACTGATTCTTACCGCGCTGTTACCGTTTACCGCGCTCGCACAGCCACTGAATACCATGAACAATCCGAACCAGCAGGGTTATGTCATTCCGAGCCAGCAGCGTATGCAGACGGAGATGATGAGCCAACAGCAGCAGCAAAAAGGGATGCTTAACCAGCAGTTGAAAACGCAGACCCAGATGCAACAGCAGAGCCTGCAAAATCAGATGAACGCCAACACTCAGCGCGTGCAGCAGGGTCAGGTACGGGAACAGCCGCTGCCCAACCATAACGGTGGCATGTTAGGCAACGGAACAATGCAGAGCAGCGGACAGCAGCATATGCTGCCGCAACAGTCGAACGGCAGTATGCTTAATCCGCAGAACTAAAGTCCGGGCCGATCAGGTCAATCGCATCGGTACAGACACTGTCCACACCCCAGCGCAGCAGCTCGGCCGCGCGCTGGGGCTTGTTGACCGTATAAACCAGAATATGCAGACCCGCCGCTTTCAACATCTTCACCCGCGCCTCATCCAGCAGCCTGTGGTTGAGATGAATAGAGACACACGCTAAACGGGTAGTCAGCTCGCGCCAGTCTTCGCGCCACTCGTCCAGCAATAGCCCGCGCGGCAGTTCCGGCACGGCCGCCTGCGCCGCCTCCAGGGCGTCAATTTCAAACGAGGAGAGCAACGGCGCGGTCATTCCTTCCCACAACTCACGCGCTGCCAGCGCGATGACCTTGCCCGTTAGCGGCCCGGTGCCGGTTGTCGGTTTGATTTCAATATTGGCCATCATCCCGTGCTGACGGCAGCGGTCCGCCACTTCCGCCAGCAGCGGCAGCGGCTCGCCTTTGAATTCACCGCTGTACCAGCTTCCGGCATCCACTTTCAGCAGATCGCGCCACGGCAATTCACCCGCCACACCCCAGCCGTTGCTGGTGCGTTCGAGGTTATCGTCATGCAGCAGGAAAATTTCGCCGTCTTTCGACAGCTTGGCGTCGAACTCGATCATCGTGTGGCCGTAACGCGCGCCAACATCAATTGCCGCCAGGGTGTTTTCCGGCGCCAGTTTACCGCCGCCACGGTGGGCGACAATATGGGGATAAGGCCAGTTGCTCATACTCGTTGTCCTGTTTCACCGTCAAATAAGTGCAGGTGATTTTCCGGCAGATGCAGCCATAGCGTGCTGCCTGCTTTAGGGCGTTCCTGATGCGCCAGACGCACCACCATTTTTTGCTCGCCCCAACGTCCGTGCGCCAGGTTATCAGCGCCCAGCATCTCCAGCGTATCCATCACCAGCGGTACGCCGCCTTCCGCCTGAGAGGTTAAACCAATATGCTCCGGGCGGATACCGAGCGTCATTTTACGCCCGGCGTAGCCACGATAGTACCAGTTGATCGGCAATGCCATCCCGCTTTCCAGCTCAAAATGAGTTCCCGCGCTGCTGATACGCCCTTCCAGAAGGTTCATTGCCGGGCTGCCGATAAAGCTCGCCACAAAGCGAGTGGCCGGTTTTTCATACACTTCAACCGGGGTGCCGATCTGCTCAGCTATCCCCTTGTTCATCACCATCACGCGCTGGGCGAGCGTCATCGCTTCGACCTGATCGTGGGTCACGTACAAAGAGGTGGTTTTCAGGCGGCGATGCAGCTGCTGTAGCTCCAGGCGCATCTGCACACGCAGCTTGGCGTCGAGGTTGGAGAGCGGTTCATCAAACAGGAACACCGCTGGGTCACGCACAATCGCGCGCCCCATCGCCACACGCTGACGCTGACCGCCGGAAAGCTCACGCGGTCGGCGCTTCAGCAGGCCATCCAGCTCCAGAATGCGGGCCGCTTCTCTCACGCGCTCCTCAATATGCCCTTTGCCCATTCCGCGGATTTTCAGCCCCCAGGCCATGTTCTCTTCCACACTCATGTGCGGATAGAGCGCGTAGTTCTGGAACACCATCGCGATGCCTCTGTCTTTCGGCTCCATTTCGGTGACGCGCTGACGGTCAATCCAGATATCCCCGGAGGTCACGCGCTCAAGCCCCGCCACCATGCGCAACAAGGTTGATTTACCGCAGCCGGACGGCCCGACCATCACGATAAATTCGCCGTCCGCCACGTCGAGCGTTAACGGCTGAATAACCTGGGTTTTGCCATCCCAGCTTTTAGTCACTGCCTGAAGTTTTAAACCTGCCATCTTATTTCTCACTGTCCACTAAACCACGCACAAACGCACGCTGCATGGCTAAAACGATAACGACCGGGGGGATAAGGGTGAGCAGCATCGCCGCCATCACCTGGTTCCAGAGGGTGGTGCCTTCACCAGTGGCGATCATGCCTTTGATGCCCGCCACGGCAGTGCCGAGGTTGACATCCTGAATAATCAGCAGCGGCCACAGGTACTGGTTCCAGCCGTAAATAAAGGTGATCACAAACAGCGCCGCGAGGTTGGTTTTCGACAGCGGCAGCACGATGTCGCGGAAGAAGCGCATCGGTGAAGCGCCGTCGATACGCGCGGCTTCAATCAGCTCGTCCGGCAGGGTCATAAAGAACTGGCGGAACAGGAAAGTGGCGGTCGCCGAGGCCATCAACGGCAGGGTTAAGCCCGCATAGCTGTCGAGCATCCCAAGATTGGCGATGACCTCCACCGTCGGGAAGATACGCACCTCCACCGGCAACATCAGGGTGATGAAGATCATCCAGAAGAACAGGTTGCGCAGCGGAAAGCGGAACCAGACGATGGCAAAGGCCGAGAGCATCGACACCGTAATTTTGCCCACCGTGATACCGAACGCCATGATGAAGCTGTTGAGCATCATCAACCAGAACGGCGCGCTGTTAACGCCCACGCCCTGCGTCCAGATGGTCGACATATTCTCGAAAAGATGACCGCCCGGGATCAGCGTCATCGGCGTATCAAACACCGCTTTGGTGTCCAGCGTGGCGGCGACAAAGGCCACGTACAGCGGGAACAGGATGACAATAATCCCTAAAATCAGCATGGTATGGCTGAAAATCGTCAGCCCGCGACGGTTCTCAATCATTGGTAGCGCACCTTACTTTCGACATAACGGAACTGCACCACCGTGAGGATGATGACAAGGAACATCAGCACGACGGATTGCGCTGCGGAGGCTGAGAGATCCAGGCCAGCAAAACCTTCGCGGTAGATCTTATAGATAAGCGTCGTTGTCGCCTGCACCGGGCCGCCTGCGGTCGCTGCGTCGATCACCGGGAAGGTATCGAAGAAGGCGTACACGAGGTTGACCACCAGCAGGAAGAAACTCACCGGGGCGATCAGCGGCAGCGACAGCCTGAAGAAACGACGAATGGGCCCTGCGCCGTCAATTGCCGCAGCTTCCACCAGCGAGCGCGGAATGGACTGCAGCGCGGCAAAGAAGAACAGGAAGTTGTAGCTGATCTGCTTCCACACCGAGGCGAATACCACCAGGAACATCGCCTGGCCGCTGTTCTGTGCGTGGTTCCAGTCGTAGCCGAATTCTGCCAGGAAGTGGGTAATCAGCCCGCGCCCGGGGTTAAACAGGAAGATCCACAACACGGCAGCGACGGCGGGCGCTACGGCGTAAGGCAGCAGCATCAGGGTCTGATACAGGCGGCTGCCGCGCACCACGTAATCCACCAGCGCGGCGAAAAATAGCGAGGCAACCAGACCGCTGACGGTCACCAGCGCGCTGAATTTCATCGTCGTCCAGAAGGAGTCCAGGTAGTAGCTGTCATGGAACAGCGCGGTGAAGTTGTCCAGGCCAACAAACTGGCTGGAAAGCCCGAACGGATCGACGCTTTGCACCGAGTACCACAGCGCTTCGCCTGCAGGCCAGATAAAGAAGATAACGGTGATGACCAGCTGTGGCGCGACCAGCAGATAGGGCAGCCAGCGGGACCGGAACACCGGACGGGATGATGACATTGAGATTTGGTTCCTGAACAATGCCGGGTGGCGGCTACGCCTTACCCGGCCTACATGGGGCACGTCGTAGGCCCGGTAAGCGCAGCGCCACCGGGCATTTTTTTACGATTTGGTCGACTGCTCAAAGCGGCGCAGTAGCTGATTTCCGCGCTCTACCGCAGAGTCCAGCGCCTGCTGTGGCGTTTTCTTCCCGGTCCACACGCTTTCCAGTTCTTCATCGACGATGGTGCGGATCTGCGGCATGTTGCCCAGACGCAGGCCTTTGGTGAACGGCAACGGCGGCTTGTTCAGCATCTGGCGCGTCGCGATGTCCGCGCCCGGGTTCTTGCTGTAGAAGCCCTGCTCGCGGGTCAGGTCATAGGCGGCTTTGGTGATTGGCAGGTAGCCGGTTTTCTGGTGCCATTCGGCGGCATTTTCTGGTTTTGCCAGGAAGTCGAGGAATTCGGCTACGCCTTTGTAGGTCCCTTTGTCTTTGCCCTGCATCACCCACAGGCTTGCCCCGCCGATGATGGCGTTCTGCGGTGCGCCTTTCACGTCAGCGTCGTAAGGCATCATGCCCACGCCGTAGTTGAATTTGGCGTAATGACGGATGTCTGCCAGCGAGCCGGAAGAAGCGGTAGTAATAGCGCAATCGCCGTTGTAGAACTTCTCGGTGGATTCGTCTTTACGGCCGTAGTAGCTGAAATCGCCCTTCTTGTTGAGTTCTTCCAGCAGCGCAATGTGTTTCACCTGCTCTGGCTTATTGAACTCCAGGACCGCGTCAGTGCCGTCGAAACCGTTGTTTTTGGTCGCCACCGGCAGGCCATGCCAGGCGCTGAAGTTTTCAATCTGGATCCAGCCCTGCCAGCCGCTCGCATAACCACACTTCATCCCTGCCGCTTTCAGCTTCGCGGTGTACTCCGCCAGATCCTGCCAGGTTTTTGGCGGCTGCTCTGGATCTAAACCGGCTTTTTTGAAGGCGTCTTTGTTGTAGTACAGCACAGGGGTGGAGCTGTTAAACGGCTGGGACAGCAGGTGGCCAGTTTTGGAATCGGTGTAGTAACCGGAAACGGTCGGTACGAACTGGGATTCGTCGAAGTTGATACCCGCGTCTTTAAAGACTTCGTACACCGGTTTGATGGCTTTAGAGGCCATCATGGTGGCGGTACCCACTTCATAAACCTGTAACAGCGCAGGCGCGTTGCCGGTACGGAAAGCAGCAATACCTGCGCTCAGGCTCTGCTCGTAGTTACCTTTATACACCGGCACAATTTTGTAATCCGGATGGGTGTCGTTGAAACGCTGTGCCAGGGAGTCAACTTCTTTACCCAACTCCCCTTCCATGGAATGCCAGAACGGAATGGTGGTGACTGCCATTGCGTTCGTCGCAAAAGCCAGACCAATTGCCAGACCCAAAGCTGTGTGTCGTAACGATGTCATTGTCATCTCTCTTATTGTGCCGGATGCGCGATATCACGCGTTTTATGCTCGCGAGGTAACATGACATGCTCGAATGACAGAAAAATAACTGTTTGTTTACAGATAAGTGACAGCCAGGCGTCAGGGGGATGATGGTTGTGTGAAGGGGGTTGGGGGTGAAAAAAAGCCGGGTGGCGGCTACGCCTTACCCGGCCTACTCGATCCTGTAGGCCCGGTAAGCGTAAGCGCCACCGGGCGATGAAGACGGCTCAGCCGCCTAAATAAGCGCTCCGCACCGCCTCGTTCGCGAGCAGCGCGTCTCCGGTATCAGAAAGCACCACGCGGCCGTTCTCCAGCACGTAGCCACGGTCTGCAAGCTTCAGCGCCTGGTTAGCATTCTGCTCGACGAGGAAGATGGTCATCCCCTCTTTACGCAACTGTTCGATGGTGTCGAAAATCTGCTGGATGATGATTGGCGCAAGCCCCAGCGACGGTTCATCGAGTAGCAACAATCGCGGCTGGCTCATCAGCGCACGGCCAATCGCCAGCATCTGCTGTTCACCACCGGACATAGTACCCGCACGCTGAATACGGCGTTCCCACAGGCGCGGGAAGAGTTCATACACCCACTTGATACGGGTCTGGTATTCATCGCGGTGGGCGAAAAACCCGCCCATCGCCAGGTTCTCTTCCACCGTCATGCGGGAAAACACGCGGCGCCCTTCCGGCACAATCGCCACGGCTTCACGCATGATTCTGGCGGTCTGCCAGTCGGTAATGTCTTTGCCATCAAACACAATTCGCCCGCTGGTCGCGCGCGGGTCACCGCACAGGGTGCCGAGCAGTGTGGTTTTGCCCGCGCCGTTGGCCCCAATCAGGGTGACGATTTCCCCCTGATTGATATGAAGGCTGACATCGTGCAGCGCCTGAATCTTGCCGTAGTGCGCATTGACCTTGTCGAACGTTAACATCGCTTTTTCCATCTTATGGCTCGCCCCCATTATGCTTCGCCTAAATAGGCGCGGATCACGTCCGGATTGTTGCGGATCTCTTCCGGCGTGCCGTTTGCCAGCGGCGTGCCCTGGTTTACCACGTAGATACGGTCAGAAATGCCCATCACCAGCTTCATATCGTGCTCAATCAGCAGGATGGTGGTGTCGTGATGATCGCGCAGCTCGGCAATCAGCTCGTCCAGCTCTTTGGTCTCTTTCGGGTTGAGGCCAGCAGCAGGTTCGTCGAGCATCAGGATTTCCGGCTGCGTCACCATGCAACGCACAATCTCCAGACGGCGTTGGTCGCCGTAAGCCAGGTTGCTAGCCTGACGGTTAGCGTGCTGCAACAGACCGATGCGGTCGAGCCAGGTGGCAGCGCGATCCAGCGCTTCATCCTGCGCGCGACGGAAGGCCGGGGTTTTCAGCAGGCCAGAGAAAAGCCCGGTTTTCAGCTGCTGATGTTGCGCCACCAGCAGGTTCTCAATGACCGTCATCTCGCGGAACAGACGCACGTGCTGGAAAGTACGCACCACGCCCATACGGGCGATCTGTTGCCCGGGCAGGCCTTCAAGGTGCTGGTCGCGCAGCATAATGGTGCCGCCCGTCGGCTTGTAGAAACCGGTCAAACAGTTGAAGACCGTGGTTTTCCCCGCGCCGTTCGGGCCAATCAGGGAGACAATCTCTTTCTTGTGCAGATCCAGATTCACGTTGTTGACCGCCAGCAGGCCGCCAAAACGCATCATCAGACCGTTAACGGATAATAATGGCTGACTCATGCCTGCTCTCCTTTCGCTTGCCCGTTCTTCAGCTTCAGCTGTGGACGGGTCATCGGCAGCAAGCCCTGCGGACGCCAGATCATCATCAGCACCATTAAACCACCCAGCATCAGCATGCTGTATTCGTTAAAGTCGCGCATCAGCTCACGTGAGACCACCAGCAGGATGGCCGCCAGGATAACGGCGAACTGCGAACCCATCCCGCCGAGCACCACAATCGCCAGCACAAAGGCAGATTCGGCAAAAGTGAAGGATTCCGGGCTGACAAAGCCCTGGCGCGCGGCAAACAGCGTTCCGGCAAAACCGGCAAACGCGGCACTGATGGTGAACGCGGTCAGCTTGATGCGGGTCGGGTTCAGGCCCAGGGAGCGGCAGGCGATCTCATCTTCACGCAGTGCTTCCCACGCGCGGCCCAGCGGCATGCGCAGCAGACGGTTGATCACGAACAGGGTAATCACCACCAGCAGCAGCGCCACCAGGTAGAGCCAGATGACACGGTCAGACGGGTCGTATTTCACGCCAAAGAAGTTGCTGAAGGTATCCCAGCCGCCTTCACGAGCGGTACGGCTGAATTCCAGACCAAAGAAGGTCGGTTTCGGGATCTGGCTGATACCGTTCGGGCCACCGGTCACTTCGGTGTTGTTGAGCAGCAGGATACGGACGATTTCACCAAAGCCTAAGGTCACGATCGCCAGGTAGTCACCGCGCAGGCGCAGCACCGGGAAGCCCAGCAGGAAGCCCGCAGCCGCAGAAACCAACCCCGCCAGCGGCAGACACGTCCAGAAGCCGAGGCCGTAATAGTGGTTCAACAGCGCAAAAGTGTAGGCGCCGATGGCGTAGAAGCCGCCGTAGCCCAGCACCAGCAGGCCTGACAAACCCACGACCACGTTCAGACCGAGACCGAGGATCACGTAGATCATGGTCAGAGTGGCAATGTCTACCGTCCCGCGCGACACCACGAACGGCCACGCCACCGCCGCCACCAGCAGGGCGACGAGGAACAGCTTCTGTTTAACAGTTGAACCATCAATCGCAGGCAGCACGAATTTCGGGCCAGAAACGCCTTTCAGCGTCTTCTGGAACAGCGGACGCAGCAGCTGGAACAGGAACACCACGGCAGTGCCGATAAACACCCACTGCCAGCGGATGTCTGCTGCGGTGTCCACCACCAGCTTAGTACCGTTCAGCTCTAACTGAACGCCCATAAAGACGCCCGCCAGCACGAAGAACATGGCGGCAGAGAGCAGCGCCATTGCAAAATGCATCGGTTTCATACTTTCTCTACCTCCGGACGACCCAGAATACCGGTAGGCATTACCAGCAGAACCAGAATCAGCAGGGCAAACGACACCACATCTTTATATTCCGTACTCAGATACGCCGAGGAGAGCGCTTCCGCCACGCCGAGGATAAGACCGCCAATCATCGCGCCCGGAATGCTGCCGATACCACCCAGCACCGCTGCGGTGAAGGCTTTCATCCCGGCCATAAAGCCGATGTACGGGTTAATCACACCGTAGAACTGACCAAGCAGCACACCTGCGACGGCAGCCATTGCCGCACCAATCACGAAGGTAAGTGCAATCACACGGTCCGTGTTAATGCCAAGCAGGCTCGCCATCTTCAGGTCTTCCGCGCAGGCACGACAGGCGCGCCCCATGCGGGAATAACGAATGAACAAGGTCAGCGCCAGCATCGCAATGAAGGTCACGATCCAGATAACCAACTGCATGGTGGTAATAGACGCAGAGAAGTTATCACTCGCCCCGACAACCCACTGGCCATTAAACAAGCTTGGCAGCGCCACGTCGCGCGAGCCTTCGGTCAGGCTGACGTAGTTTTGCAGGAAGATTGACATACCGATGGCGGAGATCAGGGCAATCAGGCGCTTGGAGCTGCGCACCGGCCTGTAGGCCACGCGTTCGATGCTCCAGCCGTAGGCACTGGCAATCACGATCGCGCCGACAAACCCGGCAGCGACCAGCAGCCAGCTGCTGTCGATACCCATCATCATCAGCGCGGCGATGATCATAAAGGAGACATAACTACCGATCATGTACACCTCGCCGTGGGCGAAGTTAATCATGCCGATAATACCGTAAACCATCGTATAGCCGATGGCGATCAGCGCGTAGGTGCTTCCCAGCGTGACGCCGTTAAACATCTGCTGCAGGAAATAGAGAAACTGCTCGGACATATGCAAACCTTTTTATACCCGCCCGTCAGTCCGGGCGGTGGGATAATTATTTGGCGGCCGAGGATGAACCGTCGGCGTGCCACTTAAAGACACCAAACTCAAATCCCTTCAGATCGCCTTTCTCATCCCAGTTCAGCGGCCCAATCACGGTGTTCGCCCCGTGTGCTTTTAAATCTTTCACCAGATCCAGCGGTTCTTTGCTGCCGGAGCGATCCAGTGCGGTTGCCAGAGACTGTACAGCCGCGTAGGTGATCCAGACGTATGGACCACTCGGATCCTTCTTCTGCGCCTTGAGCGCATCAACGATAGCCTTGTTGGCCGGATCCTGGTCATAGCGTTTTGGCATCGTAACCAGCATGCCTTCGGCGGCATCACCCGCGATGTTTGACAGGGAGGCGTTACCCACGCCTTCCGGCCCCATAAACTGGGTTTTCAGCCCTACTGACCGCGCCTGGCGCAGCATCTGGCCCATTTCCGGGTAGTAGCCACCGTAATAAACGAAATCAATATTCTCTTTTTGCAGACGGGCGATCAGCGCGGAGAAGTCTTTCTCACCGGCGGTAATTCCATCGAAGAAGACGACATTCGCGCCGCCTTTTTTCAGGCCGTCCTGAACGGAACGCGCCAGGCCTTCACCGTACTGCTGTTTGTCATGAATAATGGCAATGCGCTGTGGCTTAACGGTGTCGAGGATGTATTTGGCGGCGGTTGGGCCCTGAGAGGAGTCCAGACCCGCGGTACGCATAATGTGCTGATAGCCGCGTTGGGTCAGCTCCGGGTTGGTCGCACCTGGGGTGATCATCAGAATGCCTTCGTCTTCGTAGATATCAGACGCAGGCTGGGTGGAGGATGAGCACAGGTGGCCGATCACATACTGAATACCGTCGTTGACGATTTTGTTGGCGACCGCAACGGCCTGTTTGGGATCGCAGGCATCGTCGTATTCCACACCGACCAGTTTGTCGCCTTTGATACCGCCTTTGGCGTTGATGTCTTTGATGGCCTGGCGCGCACCGTTGAACTCCATATCCCCCCACTGGGCAACAGGACCGGACATCGCACCGACTACAGCAACTTTAATCTCTTCCGCCATGGCCGCATGCGAAATCGACAATGCAACCATCCCCGCGAGTAACGTTTTCGCGTTCCTTCTCATCTCTGAATCCCCATTCGTGATGTCGTGTTTATATTTTGTTTTATTCTGGTTAAAAAGCATTCTGTACTTTTAATGCACAACGCTATTTTTACCAGTGCCTTTAATGGTTTAGCGCAGGTTTTTGTCAAAAACCAGACTAAAATCTCTATTTTTCAGGCTATTAAGCAAAGATAATATTCTGAAATCAGGCAGAGATAAACAAATAAAAGTGCAGTTTGCAGCATAAAATAACGGTACAAAGCGCCGAATAAATCACTACCATTCAGGTTAAAATTCTGCTTATTTTTCGATCCATGTGTTTTCAAACTGCCCATCGCGCTGCCAAAAAACTAATCACCTGGTTAATGAGAATAAAAAGAGGAAGCCGCTGAGTGAATAAATTGAGTACACTGCCCCTACTCAATTTGATTTGGACAACAAGCTAATGAAACTGACAATCGTTCGTCTGGTGACCTTTAGCGACCAGGATCATATCGACCTGGGCAAGATCTGGCCGGAATATTCCCCTTCGTCACTGCACGTCGACGAGACTCACCGCATTTATGCTGCGCGATTTAATGAACGTTTACTGGCTGCGGTTCGCGTGACTCTGAGCGGCACCGAAGGGGCGCTGGATTCACTGCGCGTGCGTGACGTCACCCGTCGTCGTGGTGTAGGGCAGTATTTGATTGAAGAAGTGATCCGCGAAAACCCGAGCGTGACCTCCTGGTGGATGGCCGACGTGGGCGTGGAAGACCGTGGCGTGATGGCGGCATTTATGCAGGCGTTAGGGTTTACGGCGCAGGAGAATGGGTGGGAGAAGCGCCAGAGATGATCTGTGCTGCCTGATGCCCTCACCCCGCCCCTCTCCCACAGGGAGAGGGAGAAAACATTAAAAAAGGCAACTTACGTTGCCTTTTTGCGGCTTTTCCCAAGAATTTCGTGTTGCAGGAAGGCGGCAAGTTATGAAATCCCCGGGAGCTTACATAAGTAAGTGACCGGGGTTGAATAACGCAGCCAACGCACCTGCGGCGCGAAAGGCGACGGGAAAATTATTTGGCGTCTGTCGCCGTGCCGTTAGCATGCCAGTCAAACACGCCGAACTCGAAGCCCTTCAGGTCGCCCTTCTCATCCCAGGAGAGTGGCCCCATCACGGTCTCAACAGTATTCGCTTTCAGCCAGGTGGCAATCTCTGCCGGATCGGCTGACTGGTTCAGGCCCGCCTGCAGCGACTGCAGCGCAGCGTAGGTGGTCCACACGAACGCACCGCTTGGATCCTGTTTCTTCGCCTTGATGGCATCTACGATTGGTTTGTTCGCCGGAACCTGGTCGTAGTTCTTCGGTTTGGTCACCAGCAGGCCTTCAGCGGATTCACCCGCGATGTTAGACAGAGAGACGTTCGCCACGCCTTCCGGGCCCATGAACTGGGTTTTCAGGCCTGCAGCACGCGCCTGGCGCAGGATCTGGCCCATTTCCGGGTGGTAACCACCGTAGTAAACGAAATCAATATTCTCTTTCTTCAGACGCGCCACCAGGGTGGAGAAGTCTTTCTCACCGGCAGTAATACCGTCAAAGAACACTACGTCGGCATTCGCTTTCTTGAGGTTGTCCTGCACGGAACGCGCCAGACCTTCACCGTACTGCTGCTTGTCATGAACGATGGCAATGCGCTTCGGCTTCACTTTTTCAACGATGTATTTCGCCGCAGTTGGGCCCTGGTCAGAGTCCAGGCCGGTGGTGCGCAGGGTCAGCTTGTAGCCGCGAGAGGTCAGCTCTGGTGCCGTCGCTGCCGGGGTGATCATCAGAATGCCTTCGTCTTCGTAGATGTCAGACGCTGGCTGAGTAGAGGAAGAGCACAGGTGACCGATGACGTATTTGATCCCGTCGTTCACCACTTTGTTCGCGACCGCGACCGCTTGTTTCGGGTCACAGGCATCATCATATTTTACGATCTGCAGTTTTTCGCCCTTAATACCGCCCTTGGCATTAATGTCTGCAACCGCCTGTTCTGCGCCAGTAAATTCCTGGTCACCATACTGTGCTACCGGACCGGACATCGCTCCTACGACAGCCACTTTAATATCTGCCTGTGCCATCGTGCTAAATGCCAACGCGATACATCCTGCCAGTAACGCTTTACCCTTCATGTTCATCCTGAGATTCCCCATTATTATGGTTATTACGATTATTGTGATGTTGTTGTGTAGCGCTTTATTTCAGTTATAGGTATGCCACTCGCGCTTTTTCAGCATACTCTGCTAAAACATACCCCATTTTTATGATTTTGGAATAGCTAATTTGAAATGAATATATGATAAGCCCGGCAGAGATTTCCGCCGGGCATATGTCTTTAACGTGTCAGCGACGCGGAGATGATGTCCAGCGCTTTACGGAACTGCACTTCAGGGATAGTCAGCGGATACAGGAAACGAATAACGTTGCCGTAGACGCCGCAGCTCAGAAGAAGTAGCCCTTCCTGCAACGCGCGTTCTTGTACCTGACGGGTGAATTCCGGCGACGGGAGCCCTGATTGCGGGTCGTTAAACTCCACCGCCACCATCGAGCCTTGCGCGCGAATGTCAGCGATATACGGGCAATGTTCCTTCGCTTTGCTCAGCACTTCCACCAGGTGATGACCAAGGTGCGCCGAGCGCGTGCAGAGATCCTCTTCATCAATCACGTCCAGCACGGCATGCGCCGCCGCAATCGCCAGCGGGTTACCGGCGTAGGTTCCGCCCAACCCACCAGGCGCAGGTGCATCCATCACCTCAGCCCTACCCGACACCGCTGAAAGCGGCATCCCGCCCGCCAGGCTTTTCGCCATAGTGATCAGATCGGGCTTCACGCAGTGGTGTTCCATCGAAAACAGCTTGCCGGTACGGGCGAAGCCGCTTTGCACCTCGTCGGCAATCAGCAAAATGCCGTGGGTATCGCACAGGGCGCGCAGGGCCTGCATAAAATCAGCAGGCGCAATGTTGAAACCACCTTCCCCCTGAACCGGCTCGAGAATAATAGCCGCGACCTGGTCGGGTGCGATATCCGCTTTAAAGATGCGTTCCAGGCTTTTTAACGCTTCCGCCGTGCTGACGCCGTGCAGTTCATTAGGATATTGCGCGTGGTAAACCGATCCGGGAAACGGGCCAAAACCCAGTTTGTAGGGTGCCACTTTCCCCGTTAAAGCCATCGTCATAAAGGTGCGGCCGTGGAATGCACCACCGAAGGTGATAAGGCCAGGACGCCTGGTATACGCGCGGGCAATTTTTACGGCGTTTTCGACAGCCTCGGCCCCCGTGGAGAAGAACGCCGTTTTCGCCGGGCCCTCAATGGGCACGCGTTCGTTGAGACGTTCGGCAAGCGCCACGTAGCCTTCGTACGGCACAATCTGGTAGGCCGTGTGGGTAAAGGCATGGAGTTGCTTTTCGATGGCGGCAATGACTTTGGGGTGGCGATGGCCGGTATTCAGTACCGCGATCCCCGCAGCGAAGTCGATGTACTCATTACCCTCCACGTCCCACACCGTGGCGTTTTCAGCTTTATCGGCATAAAAATTACACATCACGCCGATGCCGCGCGGCGTCGCCTGTAGACGCCGGTCGTTCAGTTCGTTATTTTTCACCCTGTCCCCCTGAGAAAGTCGCCTGCTTAGCGCATCAGTAAGTGTTTGCCAGGGGGAAGGAATTCGCCAGAGCGGGCGCTAAAAAAACAAAACCCCCGAATTTGCATTCGAGGGTTCTCGGTGTACTTCGCTTATCTTACGCTTCGATAGCGGCGCGAAGTTTTTTCATGGCGTTCTTCTCAAGCTGACGAACACGTTCAGCGGAAACGCCGTAGCGGTCGGCCAGTTCCTGCAGCGTGGACTTATTGTCTTCGTCCAGCCAGCGGGCGCGGATAATATCCTGGCTACGTTCGTCGAGGCCTTCCATCGCATGGGTCAGCTTGTTCGCGGCCTGATCTTCCCAGTTATCCTCTTCAATGCCGTCAGCAAAGTTAGAGGTTTTATCCTGCAGATACAGTACCGGTGCCATCGGCTGGCTGTCGGATGCGTCGTCGTCGGAGGACATATCAAAGGTCATGTCCTGCGCGGCCATACGGGATTCCATCTCACGCACATCTTTGCTGGATACGCCCAGCTCACGCGCCACCATTTCAACTTCATCCTGATTGAACCAGCCCAGACGCTGCTTGGTTTTACGCAGGTTAAAGAACAGTTTGCGTTGCGCTTTTGTCGTGGCGACTTTCACAATACGCCAGTTACGCAGAACGTATTCGTGAATCTCTGCTTTGATCCAGTGCACGGCGAAGGAGACCAGTCGCACACCCACTTCCGGGTTGAAGCGACGCACAGCCTTCATCAGACCGATGTTACCTTCCTGAATCAAGTCCGCCTGCGGCAGGCCGTAGCCCGCATAATTACGAGCAACGTGAACAACAAAGCGCAGGTGAGACAGGATCAGCGTCTTAGCTGCTTCCAGATCGCCCTGGTAATGCAGCTTTTCAGCAAGCTCCTTTTCTTCCTCGGCCGTTAACATCGGCCAGGTGTTCGCAGCCCGGATGTAAGACTCCAGGTTACCAACAGGGGCTAAAGCTAAAGTTTGCATTTCTTTGGTCATTCATTCCTCTCAATGTTTCTTCTGGTCCAGGTTATCCCCATCAGGCAACAACCATGCCAAAGCGTTTGAGCAACGAGATTAGCATTCACTCTTGTATCAGACAGTGATTTTATCCACAAGTTCCAGGTGCAACGGTGAATAAATTACGCACAAAATGTGACATGAAGATGATAACAGGGGAAGAGACAACAGGGACGCTTTCCCTGCAGAGCGAACATCTCGGTGCAGGGAAAGATTATATCACGCTTTTATTAATCGGGAGTAAAGTGACGTAAATGTTGAACGGTTGCCAGCCAGGCTGCCACCCACCCAATCATCGAACACACCAGCAGCAGCAACAGGCACTCATCGAACCCTAAACCGCTGATATCAAACTTCGTTCCGAAAACCTGCGCCACTTCTGTGACTGCCGACGACAGACGCATCACCAAAATTTCTGACAATATCAGTGAAAGAAATGCGCCGGAAAAACCGAGCAGTGCGCCGCCATAGAGGAACGGACGCAGGATGAAACCATCCGTCGCACCAATCAGTTTCTGCACGTTGATGGTATCGCGACGGGCGAAGATGCTCAGGCGCACGCTGTTACCGATGACGAGGAAGACCGCCGCCACCATCAGCACGCCAATCATCGCCGCCACGCGGCCTACCAGCCCGGTCAGGGCAGAGAGACGCGCAAACCAGCTGTCATCCATGCGCACTTCATCAATGCCCTTAATGCGCGTGATGCGATCGCGCAGGGTGTTAAGCGAATCGGTCCCCTGGAAATCCAGCTTCGGGATCACCACCGCCACGGCAGGCAGCGGGTTCTCTTCGAGCATATCCAGCGCACCACCAAAACCAGACCAGTTACGGAACTCGCCCAGCGCGTCTTCACGCGAGAGATAGTTAACCTTCTCCACACCCTGCTCGGCCTGAATTTGCCCGACCACCTGCGCTGCGGCGTTATCGTCGAGCGCTTTATCCAGATAGACCGTGATCTGCGGGGACGGATAGTACTGTGAGGCCGCCTGGTTGACGTTTTTATAGACCATATAGCAGACGCTTGGCAGCGTCAGGGAGATGGCAATCACCATCACCGTCAGGAACGTCGCCAGCGGTTTGCTTTTCAGGTCCTGCAGCGCGCCGTGGAAGGCATAACGCACCTGCTCGTTAAACACGTTGGTTTTGCGGGAGGCAGGCTTTGGCGCGGCTTTCTGGCGCTTTGGCGCATTACGATTGCCATCACCACCGCCCTGCGACTTACGGAAACGATCAAACCGGTTCCCGAACTGTCGAATCTGGTTTATTGCATCACGCTTATTCACCATGGCCTCCGTGCAAATGACCGTCGCTCAGGGTCAGCATGCGGTACGAACGGCGGGAAATGAGCCCGATATCGTGCGTCGCCATCAAAACCGTCACCCCTACGCGGTTGAACTCCTCAAACAGACGCAAAATCCCTTCTGACAGGGCGTCGTCCAGGTTACCGGTCGGCTCATCCGCCAGCAGCACCGCAGGTTTGTTCACCACCGCACGGGCAATGCCCACGCGCTGCTGTTCACCGCCGGAGAGCTGGATCGGGAAATTCTTCGCTTTGTCCAGCAGCCCGACCTTATCCAGCGCCGCAGAGACGCGACGGCGGATATCATCATAGCTGGCACCGGCAATAATCAGCGGAATCGCCACGTTATCGAAAACGGTGCGATCCATCAGCAGGTGGTGGTCCTGGAAAATCATGCCGATCTGCCGACGCAGAAACGGCACTTCGCGATTTTTCAGGCGGCTTATCTCATGGCCGCCGAAAAAGATTTTCCCGGCACTTGGCCGTTCGATCCCACAGATAAGCTTGAGCAGGGTACTTTTCCCCGCGCCGGAATGGCCGGTCAGGAATGCCATCTCGCCCGGTTGCAGGTGGAATGTCACCCCCTGCAACGCTTGTCTCCCACCGAGATAGGCCTTGCTGACGTGTTCAAAGCGAATCATTGTTAGTCCTCTCGGGCAAATAGTGCCTCAATAAAGTCGTCCGACTTAAACGGACGTAAATCTTCAATACGCTCGCCCACACCGATGTAACGGATAGGAATGCCGAACTGATCGGCCACGGAGAAGATCACCCCGCCTTTGGCGGTGCCGTCCAGTTTGGTCAGCGTGATCCCCGTCAGTCCTACCGCTTCATGGAACAGTTTTGCCTGACTAATGGCATTCTGTCCGGTGCTGGCATCAATGGTCAGCATAATTTCATGCGGTGCTTCTTCGTCCAGTTTTTTCATCACACGGACGATTTTCTTCAACTCTTCCATCAGGTGCGATTTGTTCTGCAAACGCCCTGCGGTATCGGCAATCAGTACATCCACGTTGCGCGCCTTCGCCGCCTGGATGGCGTCAAAGATAACGGATGCGGAATCCGCGCCGGTATGCTGGGCAATCACCGGGATGTTATTGCGCTGGCCCCAGACCTGCAGCTGCTCAACCGCTGCTGCACGGAAGGTATCACCTGCCGCCAGCATCACCGATTTACCCTGCTGTTCGAACTGGCGCGCCAGCTTGCCGATGGTGGTGGTTTTACCCACACCGTTCACGCCAACCATCAGAATAACAAATGGCGTTTTGCCTTCAATATTAAGCGGTTCGTCAACTTTTGCGAGAATTTCACCCATCTCGTCTTTCAGAAGGCCATACAGCGCTTCGGCGTCGCGCAGCTGTTTGCGGCTCGCCCCTTCGGTCAGGTTGGTGATGATCTTACGGGTGGTTTCCACACCGACGTCGGCGATCAGCAGTTGCTCTTCCAGCTCTTCAAACAGATCGTCGTCGATCTTCTTGCCGCGGAAAAGACTGATAAATCCGGAACCTAAGTTTTCTTTTGTTTTAAGCAGGCTGCGTTTCAGGCGGGCGAAGAAACCTTCTTTGGTCGGTTTTTCCTGTTCCTGAACGATCTCCTCTTCGGCCTGCTCTTCCACTGGCACCACGATAACCGCTTCTTCAGCCGCTTCTGCTGCCAGCGCCTGCGCTTCCAGCTCTTCGTCGGTTAGTTCAGGTTCGTTTTCGGCTTCTTCTTCCACCGCCTCAACAATTTCAACGGTTTCCGCTTCGGCCTGCCACTCTTCGGCAGAAACGGCTTCGATTTTCACCTCTTCCGGCAGCGGCAGTTCTTCGTGTTCGATGACGGCCTGTGGCGCTTCGGGAATCTCTTCGGCGACAACCGGTTCTGGCTTCTCGCTTTCCTGAACCTGTTCAGTGACCTCAACCACCTCTTCAGCGAAAGATTCAATCTCTTCTTTGCTGTGTGCCGTCTCTTCCGCTTCGACAACCGCGGCGGTTTCTACAGGCGTTTCAGGCTGCGACTGCTCTTCAACGGCATGTTGCTCTTCGGTTTTCTGTTCTGTTTCTTGCTCTTTTTCACCGAAGCCCAGCCAGGAAAAGAAGCCACGTTTTTTTTGTTTTGCCATCTGCGACTACACTCCTCGCGGCGCTATATACATGGAAGCTAAAAAAATGATGAAATAGTCTAACACTTTACTTAATTGACATCACCGCCCGCAATCGCAGGCCAATTGTTAACAGAGCTTTCCTGAGATGAAGAAACCCAACCGCGCCCCGGCCGGTCAAATTCGTATTATCGGCGGTCAGTGGCGAGGCCGGAAACTACCGGTGCCGGACAGCCCCGGTTTACGCCCTACTACCGACCGCGTACGCGAGACGCTGTTTAACTGGCTGGCCCCGTCAATGGTAGACGCCCACTGTCTCGACTGTTTCGCCGGAAGCGGCGCACTCGGACTGGAAGCGCTGTCACGCTATGCCGCCAGCGCCACGCTGCTGGAGATGGAACGCGGCGTGTCGCAGACGCTACAGCAAAATCTGGCGACGCTAAAGGCAACCAACGCTAAAGTCGTGAACACCAACACGTTGAGTTTCCTCGCGCAGAAAGGTACGCCACATAACGTGGTGTTTGTCGACCCACCGTTCCGTAAGGGGCTGCTGGAAGAGACGTTATCCCTGCTGGAGCAAAATGGCTGGCTGGCAGATGACGCATTAATTTACGTGGAAAGTGAAGTGGAAAACGGTTTACCGCCAGTTCCCGCTCACTGGGATCTGCACCGTGAAAAAGTGGCAGGTCAGGTCGCTTATCGTCTGTATCACCGTCAGGCTCAAGGAGAATCCGATGCCGGTACTGATTAATCTGGGACGTTTGTTGATGCTGGGCGTCTGGGCGTTTTTAATTCTCAACCTGGTGCACCCGTTCCCGCGACCGATGAATATTTTTGTTAACGTCGCGCTGGTTTTCACATCGTTTATGCACGCCCTGCAGATGGTAATGCTGAAAAATGGTCTGCCAAAAGATGGCCCGCAGATGACCGGCTGGCAGCAGCTGCGCGTCTTTATTTTCGGCGTGTTTGAACTGCTGGTGTGGATGAAGAAATTTAAGGCGCAGGTGAAGAAGTAAGGTGCGGCCTGATGCTCTCACCCTCTCCCACAGGGAGAGGGAACCGATCGAGCATTATTCAGGCGTAAAACCTTCGAATCGGGACCCTTTATAACTCAGCGTCCCTTTCTCCCCCACCGTCAACTGATGGTACTGCTGCGCCTCCAGGCGGAAGGTCATCTCGAGCCCGCCGGTTTCCGGCTTAAAGCTCGCTTCATAGCGCATTGTCGTGCCTGCTGGCGTCACCTGCTGCTGGCGTGAACGGCGGTCGTTAAGCGGTTTTTCGCGTTTGTTCGTCACTACCACGCGCTTTTGCAGTAGCGGTGCAGCATCGTTATCCGCCTTTTCGCGGCGCTGCTGTACGAAACGGAACGAGGCGGCAATGACGATAATCGCCACCACGATAATGAAAAACAGCGGCATCTTGCTCATTCTAAAATCCCATCAGATTATGCGGAATTCAGGATACCCTGCCTTCCCTGCCATTGCCAAACGCCCGTCCGCATCACTACACTGGATCAGAAACTGATTATTCAGCCTTAACAGATACAGGGAGTTAATATGCTTTGGTCATTTATCGCTGTCTGTTTTTCCGCATGGCTTTATGTCGATGCGTCGTACCGCGGTCCCACCTGGCAGCGCTGGTTGTTTAAACCGGTCACGCTGTTGCTCCTGCTGCTGCTGGCCTGGCAAGCGCCGATGTTTAACGCCATAAGCTATCTGGTCCTCGCCGGGCTGTGTGCTTCCCTGATTGGCGATGCCTTAACCCTGCTGCCACGTCAGCGTCTGCTGTATGCCGTGGGGGCATTTTTCCTGTCGCATCTGCTCTATACCATCTACTTTGCCAGCCAGATGACGCTTTCATTCTTCTGGCCGCTGCCGCTGGTACTGCTGGTGATTGGCGCACTGCTTATCGCGGTGATCTGGTCGCGTCTGGAAGAGATGCGTTTGCCGGTCTGCACCTTTATCGCCATGACGCTGGTGATGGTATGGCTGGCAGGCGAACTCTGGTTCTTCCGTCCAACGGCGCCGGCGATGTCGGCGTTCTTCGGTGCAGCACTGTTGTTACTCGGGAATATCGTGTGGCTGGGCAGCCACTATCGCCGTCGTTTCCGGGCGGATAACGCGATTGCCGCCGCCTGCTACTTTGCCGGACACTTCCTGATCGTACGCTCGCTGTATATTTAAATAAGCCTTGACTCTGGAGTCGACTCCAGAGTGTATGCTGCGGTTAATGAGAAAATTATCATTGCCGGAGACTGCCATGTCGACTCCAGAAACACCAAAAAAAGCCCCTCAATTCTCAGCATTTAAGCTCAGTCCGGTTCCGCCGAAGGACGACTGCTGCTGCGATGGTGCGTGCGAAACACAAACCGAAATACTCCCTGAAAACGGCAACCGCTACAGCTGGGTCGTCAACGGTATGGACTGCGCCGCCTGCGCCCGTAAAGTTGAAAACGCGGTAAAACAGGTGCCGGGCGTGAGTCATGTACAGGTTCTGTTTGCCACTGAAAAGCTGCTGGTCAGCGCGGATAACGACGTTATCCAACAGGTTGAAGCTGCCGTAAGTCAGGCGGGTTACAGTCTGCGTAGCGAAAATGCACCGGCAGAAAAAACCTCTTCCCTGCGAGAAAATCTACCGCTTATTACCCTCATCATCATGATGGCCCTGAGCTGGGGACTGGAACAGATTAACCATCCGTTCGGCAATCTGGCATTCATCGCCACCACGCTGGTTGGGCTGTTCCCAATTGCCCGTCAGGCATTGCGGCTGATGAAAAGCGGAAGCTGGTTTGCCATCGAAACGCTGATGAGCGTGGCCGCTATTGGCGCGCTGTTTATTGGTGCGACAGCAGAAGCGGCAATGGTGCTGCTGCTGTTCTTAATCGGTGAACGTCTTGAGGGCTGGGCCGCCAGCCGCGCGCGTAAAGGAGTCAGCGCGCTAATGGCCCTGAAACCTGAAACCGCCACACGCGTGATCAACGACAACCGGGAAACCGTCGCCATCAACACGCTGCGCCCGGGCGATGTGATTGAAGTCGCCGCAGGCGGGCGTCTGCCTGCAGACGGTGAGTTGCTCACCGCAACAGCAAGCTTCGACGAAAGTGCCCTCACCGGAGAATCGATTCCGGTTGAACGTACAACCGGTGAAAAAGTGCCTGCGGGTGCCACCAGTGTTGATCGTCTGGTGCAACTGACGGTGCTTTCCGAACCCGGTGACAGCGCCATCGACCGTATTCTGAAGCTGATTGAGGAAGCCGAAGAGCGTCGCTCGCCAGTTGAGCGGTTTATCGATCGCTTCAGCAGGATTTACACCCCCGCCATCATGCTGGTTGCCCTGCTGGTCACTGTCGTTCCACCCCTGTTTTTCGGCGCACCGTGGGAAGGCTGGATTTATAAAGGTCTGACGCTGTTGTTGATTGGCTGTCCGTGTGCGCTGGTGATCTCCACCCCGGCGGCCATCACATCCGGGCTTGCGGCGGCGGCACGTCGCGGAGCGCTGATCAAAGGCGGAGCCGCCCTGGAACAGCTAAGCCAGGTTCAGCACATTGCCTTCGATAAAACCGGTACGCTGACCGTAGGTAAGCCGCAGGTGACCGGTGTTTATCCGCAGGAAATCAGTGAAAACGAACTGCTGACATTGGCAGCTGCCGTAGAGCAAGGTTCAACCCACCCGCTGGCGCAGGCGATTGTGCGTGAAGCGAAGGCGCGTGAACTCACCATCCCTGCGGCAACTTCCCAGCGGGCACTGATGGGCTCAGGCATTGAGGCCGTCGTCGACGGTAAAAAGGTGCTGATTGTCGCGGCTGGCAAGTCTTCTACTCCAGAGGTTGAGGCGTTAGAACAGGCCGGGCAAACGGTCGTAGTCGTCATGCAGGACGGCGTGGCGAGGGGAATGCTGGCATTGCGCGATACCCTGCGTGATGATGCAAAAGAAGCCGTGGCGGCGCTACATCAACTGGGCGTACAGGGCGTTATTCTTACAGGCGATAACCCTCGTGCGGCAGCCGCAATTGCCGATGAACTGGGGCTGGAATTTAAAGCCGGATTGTTGCCTGCAGATAAGGTCAGCGCAGTCACAGAGTTGAACGCTCATGCCCCGCTGGCGATGGTTGGTGACGGGATTAACGATGCCCCGGCGATGAAAGCGTCCACCATTGGTATTGCGATGGGCAGCGGTACCGACGTGGCGCTGGAAACGGCCGACGCGGCGCTGACCCACAACCGCCTGACCGGGCTGGCGCAGATGATCGATCTTGCGCGAGCGACGCGTGCCAATATCCTCCAGAACATCGGTATTGCGCTCGGGCTGAAAGGGATATTCCTGGTGACCACCCTGCTCGGCATGACCGGGCTGTGGCTGGCGGTGCTGGCGGATACCGGGGCAACGGTGCTGGTGACGGCGAACGCGCTTCGGCTGCTACGTCGCCGGTAAAAAAAGCCCGGTGGCGCTAACGCTTACCGGGCCTACATGTTCTGCTAACTCGTAGGTCGGGTAAGGCGAAGTCGCCACCCGACTTTTTTATAAGAAATAGCTCATCGCCAGGCCTAAAAATAGCACCAGACCGACGTAGTTATTATTCATAAACGCCTTAAAACAGGCTTCACGCTCGCGCTTCGCAATCAGCTTTTGCTGGTACGCAAACAGCAAGCCCGCCACCAGCACGGACCAGTAAAACTCCCAGTTCAGCCCGTTCAGGCGACCAATCGCGACCATCAGTGCCAGTACCGCGACCTGCAGGATACCGATAATCAGCTTGTCCTGACGACCAAAGAGGATAGCGGTTGATTTGATGCCAATTTTCAGGTCATCGTCGCGGTCTACCATCGCGTATTGCGTGTCATATGCCACGGCCCAGAGAATATTCGCCAGGAACATCAGCCAGCAGCTGAGTGGTAAGGACTCACTAACAGCCGCAAATGCCATCGGAATCGACCAGCCAAATGCCGCCCCCAGCACCACCTGAGGCAGATGGGTATAGCGTTTCATAAACGGATAAACCCAGGCCAGGGCCAGCGCCGCAACGGAAAGCAGAATGGTCATGGTGTTAAGGGTTAACACCAGCAGGAAAGAGAGCAGCACCAGAACAATGAACAGCACGCGGGCTTCTTTCCCGGTGACTTGCCCGCTGGGTAACGGACGACCGGCAGTACGTTTTACGTGCCCGTCGAATTTACGATCGGCATAGTCATTGACCACACAGCCTGCCGCGCGCATCAGCCAGACGCCGGCAACGAATACGCCCAGGATCCACAGCGGCGGCACGCCCGGCGTCGCGACCCACAGCGCCCATAAGGTCGGCCACAGCAACAGTAACGCGCCAATCGGTTTATCGGTACGCATTAAGCGGTGATAGGCCAACAGCTTATTCTGCGTCAGGCTCCACTCCATTTTTTCTTCCTCTTAGTACAACGGCGATGCCGGTAAAAAAAGCTCCGTCAGTATTAACGGTTTACCGCTCAGGCGAAGGCGGGAACGACGCCCCCACAGTTCGGCATCACGACCAATCTCAATAAAATCTCGGGTAAGCTCAGACGAGGTGAAAAGATAACGCCCCAGAGGCGTTTTCCCCAGCCGTTGCAGCGCCAGCTCGGGCCCGGAAAGGGTGGATTCGGGCACCACCGTCCGCCCGGCAAGCCATGGCTCGCCATCAGCGCAGAGTAAAATTTCACGCAGCCAGTAACGTGGCTCTTGCGGCAATAGCGGCAGCTCGGCAGCAATCTCATCGCCAGAGACAAACCCTTCCTGAATCAGGGTCACCGTGACCGTTTTACCCTGCTGCTCAAAACGTTTCGTCATGGAATCTTCCAGCAGCAACCAGTCCAGTTGCTGCGGATCAAGCGCAGGTATTTGGTCGAAATAGCGCAGCGCACGCAGTTGCGTTAGCGCAGGGTGTGACATGCCAGACTCTCCGATACATAACGTGATGGCATTGTATCGCAGAAAAGCAGATTGAGGGCGGCCAAACGTTATTTAACGATCACTATCGCAACAAGAGCGCAACAGCCCGGAGAATACCAAAAAAAGTGCGCCCACTCAGGCGCACCAAACTACTAACAAATCAGCACTGTGGGGAAACGGTTACCCCTTGCCTTTTACACTGCTGATAAAGGTGGAACGGGCAGTGGTTGAACCTAAACGTTCGGCTTCATCAAGCAGTTTCAGCGCTTTATCGACATCGCCGCGCTTCACCGCCTGCTTAATGGCGTTGTTGAAGTACTCTTCGGTGTCGTTCAGAACCGGTTCAGCTTTCTTCGATGGGGCGGGTGCAGCGGCGGCTACCGGTGCGGCAGCGGCTGCGGCGGCTGGAGCGGCATACACAGGCGCGGCTGTATTGCCTACTGTGACAGGGCCAGTACCGGAAGAGCCAAACAGTGGGCCAACCAGCACGCTGGATGCATTGTTTGTTGAGACTTTCAGCTTAAGCAAACCGTCGGTGACGTGACGCGCTAATGGATCCGGAATATCCGGAACCGAGTTGCCGGTGCCTTTCGCATAGGCTTTTGCCGGATCGATAAGCTTAGTGGTCTGCTGCAGATCTTTTTCGGTCGTGAAAACCAGAACATAAATCTTCTGCTGGCCCAGGGCAGGCGTCAGGCGCATTTTACCTTCCAGACGGTCAGCGCTCATCACGCCTGGTTCCTGGTAACTAAAATATTCGCTTGGGAAGAAAGCAGATGGCGTCAGGTTCTGATCCAGAATCAGTACGTTAGGTGCGAAGACGCTGGTTTGCTTGTTCACTTCGCTGGTCAGCGTCAGGGTTAGCTCACCAATGTTGGCCGGCACGCTGTAGGCGGCAACCGGCCCGGTGATCCCTGGCACGTTCAGTTGCTGGCCGCCCGTAGAAAGCTGTGTCGACTGCGTTTTGGATTGATCAACTGGCGTCCAGGTCAGTTGCTGGAGCGCCGCCGCCGGGATAGCCGGCGCAGCGCTGGTATTTTGTGGTACGAAATTCACGTCTGCAAAGGAGACCGCCGGAACACAGGCCATCAGCCCCGCAGAGAGGCACAGCGCGACGAGACTTTTCTTCATTTTCATTGTTATTACCTCTGATAGCGTGAGCACTGCGGTGGCCAGGCAATAGCGCGCAGCACCCTAAGGATAGAGGGGCTTGCGCCCCTCTTTTAGGTCATTACGTCAGGTCTAACGAATTACCACCAGATTTCCATCTGGGCACCGAAGGTCCACTCATCAGAGTCGCCTCGGCTGAAGGTTTTTGCGGACGTGTCGCTGTACGCAATACCAGAGTCATAGCCTGCACCGGAGTCGCCGTTCGCGTAGCCCCATTTTTCATCCCACTTCGCGTAAGTTGCGAAGACACGGATAGCCGGACGGGACCAGATGCTGTCGCCAGCCTGCCATTGCTGTGCCAGGGTAATTTTGTACTGACTGTTGGTGTCGTCGGTTTTCTGAGACTTAACGTTGTCGTAGCCCACTTCTAACAGGGTGCTCATGATTGGCGTCCATTTGTACATAGGACGCACACCGACGGTCCACCATTTGGTGCCGTTGTTGTTATCCAGGTTGATGTCCTGGTACATACCTACGTACATCAGATCCCAGGAGTCGCCCAGAGAGATCGCACCGTGGTCCAGAACACGCCACATGTCGCCGTTGTTGTTGATGCTACCACCTTCCGGACGGCCCTTGCCGTTGGAGGTCATAGAGTCAGTTGCGTACTGCAGCACAAACTTGTTAAAGCCCTTCAGCATGCTCTGGGTATGTTCAGCGGTGAACATCCAACCGTCTTTAGATGCGCCAGGCTGCAGGTAGTAGTCATCTGGAATATTGGTGTGACCATAATCAACACCGAACTCCAGCGTACCGCCTTCATTGACCTGCATCTGTGCTAAACGGACGTCGAAGACATCGTTCGGTACCAGGTTGTCATAAATACGGTTACCCAGCGCGTCACGATCGGCAAAGGTCGCTGAGCCGCCCGCTTCAGAAGAACGAGTTGCAGCCAGAGAGAGCTTACCGAAGCCCAGGTCGATGTTTTCGATACCCGCACCAGGACCAGAAATATCCCAGTAGTAGAAGTCGATCATGTGAACGTCATGACGCTGATAGAAGCGCTTACCGGCCCAGATGGTGGAACCTGGCAGTGCGTCAATCAGGTTTTTACCCTGCACGTTAGCTTCACGGAAGGCCGGGCTGGTAGATTCCCAGTCGTTCTGCTGAGAGACGGAATACGCAACGTTGGTGTCGAAATAGAAGCTCTTATCGCCTTCTTTCCACACTTCCTGGCCCAGTTTCAATTCCGCATAGGTTTCACATTCGTTACCGAGACGGTATTTACTTTGTGCACCGGTTGCCTGGAAACACTGTTGCTCACCGCCACTCCCGGTCCAGCCAATGCCGGAACGAGCATAACCTTTAAAGTCCACGGCGCCTGCCTGGGCAGACAGGATGCCTGCCGCAATGGCGATTGCCAGAGGGACTTGTTTGCGCAGAGTAATCATCATTCTATCTCCTGAGATCATTGCTTTTCTTTGAACACTTCACCTGTCGGTTTCGTGTCTTCTTTTGGGATTGCTTAAACGCCTGGCTCTTTGTGCAACCGACGACATGCAGTGCCATCCTCACGGAACAGATGGCAACGCTCTGGCGGCAAGCCGATAGCGAATGTGGCACCCTCTTCTACCAACACCACGTCATTCTGGCGGTAGACCAGGTTCTGACGGATGGCGGGGATCTGGATATGAATCTGTGTTTCGTGACCAAGCTGTTCGACAACCTGAACTTCACCTTCCAGCGTCACATCAGCGATGTGGCTCGGCAGCAGGTGCTCAGGACGAATACCGAGGGACATGTTTGCCCCGACCTGTACGTTGGCGCTGTCGACCGGCAGCCAGACCTGCTGGCGGTTTGGCAGCTCCACCTGTACCTGTTCGATCGCAGTTGCCGTCACTTTGACGGGCAGGAAGTTCATCTTTGGCGAGCCAATGAAGCCCGCAACAAAGCGGTCTGCCGGGTAGTGATAAAGCTCGAGTGGTTTGCCCACCTGCGCCACGCGACCGGCGTCCAGCACCACGATTTTGTCGGCGAGGGTCATCGCTTCGACCTGATCGTGGGTGACGTAAATCATCGTGCGGCCAAGACGTTTGTGCAGACGGGAGATTTCAATACGCATCTGGACACGCAGGGCGGCATCCAGGTTGGAAAGGGGTTCATCGAGCAGGAACACACGCGGTTCCGCCACCAGCGTACGGCCAATCGCCACACGCTGACGCTGACCACCGGAAAGCGCTTTTGGTTTACGCTCAAGCAGGTGCGCCAGCTGTAACACTTCCGCCACCTGCGTGACGCGCTGGTTAATCACGTCTTTCTTCGCACCCGCCAGTTTCAGGCCAAAGGACATGTTTTCGGCAACGGACAGATGGGGGTAAAGCGCATAAGACTGGAACACCATGCCTACTCCACGTTCGGCAGGTGGGATGTCGTTCATACGGGTGTCACCAATAAACAAATCGCCACTGGTGATAGTTTCAAGACCGGCAATCATACGCAGCAGAGTAGATTTACCGCAGCCTGATGGGCCGACAAATACCACGAATTCACCTTCGTGGATGTCCAGATTGATGTCTTTCGACACCACAACGTCACCCCAGGCTTTCGTTACATTACGCAGCTGTACGCTCGCCATGCCCTTCTCCCTTCGTTACAACCTGTCGCCGACAGAAACATTCAAGATAAGTTCACTATGGGGTATCCATTACTTTCCCGAATCCTCCACCCCCCAGCTTTTTTATGGGGGAGGAGGCGGGAGGATGAGAGAGCAGGCTCTGCGACCGCGGCTGGAGGGCTGAGGCGAAATTCGTGAAGCCACCTGCAAAATTCAGTGTGTTTTTATGTGCGCCAGCACTCATAACTTAAATTTATGCAACGAAGATCACACAAACCGGGGGTGGGGCGTAGGAGTTGGGAGGATGGAAAGAGGATGTCAAATAAGGAGACTGAGTCACGTTGAACCACCTCATTGTATCCACGAGCACATCACCAAAAAAGGATGGCAGATATGAAGATCAAGACTGGCGCACGTGTTTTCGCATTGTCCGCCCTTGCAGCAATGATGATTTCCGCACCGGCTCTCGCCAAAATTGAAGAAGGTAAGCTGGTAATCTGGATTAACGGCGATAAGGGCTATAACGGCCTGGCCGAAGTGGGTAAAAAATTCGAGAAAGACACCGGTATCAAAGTGACCGTAGAACACCCGGATAAGCTGGAAGAGAAATTCCCACAGGTTGCAGCAACCGGTGACGGCCCGGACATCATCTTCTGGGCGCATGACCGTTTCGGTGGCTACGCGCAGTCGGGTCTGCTGGCAGAAGTCACGCCGGACAAAGCCTTCCAGGACAAACTGTTCCCGTTCACCTGGGACGCCGTTCGCTATAACGGCAAGCTGATCGCTTACCCAATCGCGGTTGAAGCCCTTTCTCTGATTTACAACAAAGACCTGGTACCTAACCCACCGAAAACCTGGGAAGAGATCCCGAAACTGGATAAAGAGCTGAAAGCGAAAGGTAAGAGCGCGCTGATGTTCAACCTGCAAGAACCATACTTCACCTGGCCGCTGATTGCTGCGGACGGCGGTTACGCGTTCAAGTTTGAAAACGGCAAGTATGACGTGAAAGACGTGGGCGTGGACAACGCTGGCGCGAAAGCGGGTCTGACCTTCCTGGTTGACCTCATCAAGAACAAACATATGAACGCGGATACCGATTACTCCATCGCGGAAGCGGCGTTCAACAAAGGCGAAACCGCGATGACCATCAACGGTCCGTGGGCCTGGACCAACATCGACAAGAGCAAAATCAACTACGGCGTGACGCTGCTGCCAACCTTCAAAGGCAAGCCGTCTAAACCATTCGTTGGTGTGCTGAGCGCAGGTATCAACGCAGCAAGCCCGAACAAAGAGCTGGCGAAAGAGTTCCTCGAAAACTACCTGCTGACCGATCAGGGTCTGGATGAAGTGAACAAGGACAAACCGCTGGGTGCCGTTGCGCTGAAATCCTTCCAGGATCATCTGGCAAAAGACCCACGTATTGCGGCCACCATGGATAACGCTCAGAAAGGCGAAATTATGCCGAACATCCCGCAAATGGCAGCGTTCTGGTACGCCACCCGTACTGCGGTCATCAATGCGGCAAGCGGTCGTCAGACTGTTGATGCCGCGCTGAAAGATGCGCAGGGTCGTATTACTAAGTAAGTCTGAAAAACGGCGGGTGGCGCATGCGCTTACCCGCCCTACGACTACGGCACGATCCGTAGGTCAGGTAAGCGCAGCGCCACCTGACGATAAGTTTCCACCGTTGTAGAGGAAGAACCCCATGGATGTCATTAAAAAGAAACGCTGGTGGCAAAGCGACGCGCTGAAATGGTCAGTGATGGGTCTGCTGTGTCTGCTGGTGGGTTACCTTGTTGTTTTAATGTACGTACAAGGGGAATATCTGTTTGCCATCATGACGCTGATTTTAAGCTCTGCTGGCCTGTATATTTTCGCCAACCGTAAAGCCTATGCCTGGCGTTATGTTTATCCAGGCGTCGCCGGGATGGGGCTGTTTGTTCTCTTCCCGCTGATTTGTACTATTGCCATTGCGTTCACCAACTACAGCAGCACCAACCAGCTGGCGCAAGAACGCGCAACGCAGGTGCTTCTGGATCGCTCCTATCAGGCAGGCAAGACCTTTAATTTCGGTCTGTATCCTGCGGGGAACGAGTGGAAGTTAGCGCTTACTGACGAAGCAAGCAGCAAATACTATGTTTCCGACGCGTTCAAATTTGGCGGCGAGCAGAAGCTGGCCTTAAAAGAGGCCGCAGCGCTGCCGGAAGGCGAACGTGCCAACCTGCGCGTCATTACCCAAAACCGTCAGGCACTGACCCAGCTCACCGCCGTACTGCCAGACGAAAGCAAAGTGACCATGAGCTCACTGCGCCAGTTCTCCGGCACGCAGCCACTCTACACGCTGGCGGATGACGGCACGCTGACCAACAACCAGAGCGGCGTGAAATATCGTCCGAACAACGCCATTGGTTTCTATCAGTCCATTACAGCCGATGGCAAATGGGGTGATGACAAGCTCAGCCCTGGCTATACCGTCACCATTGGCTGGGACAACTTTACCCGCGTGTTTACCGACGAAGGTATTCAGAAACCGTTCTTCGCCATCTTCGTCTGGACGGTGGTCTTCTCGGTTCTGACCGTGATCCTGACCGTGGCTGTGGGCATGGTTCTGGCCTGTCTCGTGCAGTGGGAAGCCCTGAAAGGCAAAGCGATTTATCGCGTACTGCTGATTCTGCCGTATGCCGTACCGTCGTTTATTTCGATTCTGATTTTCAAAGGGCTGTTTAACCAGAGCTTCGGTGAAATCAACATGATGCTGAGCGCGCTGTTTGGTATCAAACCGGCCTGGTTCAGCGACCCGACGACTGCCCGTTCGATGATTATCATCGTCAATACCTGGCTGGGCTATCCGTACATGATGATCCTGTGCATGGGGCTGTTGAAGGCGATCCCGGACGATCTGTACGAAGCCTCGGCGATGGACGGAGCGGGTCCGTTCCAGAACTTCTTTAAGATTACGCTGCCACTGCTCATTAAGCCGCTGACGCCGCTGATGATTGCCAGCTTCGCCTTCAACTTTAACAACTTTGTGCTGATTCAACTGTTGACCAACGGCGGCCCTGACCGTCTTGGCACCACCACGCCAGCGGGCTATACCGACCTGCTCGTGAGCTACACCTACCGTATTGCTTTCGAAGGCGGCGGTGGTCAGGACTTCGGTCTGGCGGCGGCGATTGCCACCCTGATCTTCCTGCTGGTTGGCGCTCTGGCGATTGTGAACCTGAAAGCCACACGAATGAAATTTGACTAAGGAGGGCATCGATCATGGCTATGGTACAACCCAAATCTCAGAAACTGCGCCTCCTGGCGACGCATTTAGGCCTGCTGATTTTCATCGCGGCGATCATGTTCCCGCTACTGATGGTCATCGCCATCTCCCTGCGTTCGGGTAACTTCGCCACCGGGAGCCTGATCCCGGATGAAATCTCCTGGGAGCACTGGAAGCTCGCGCTGGGCTTCAGCGTGGAACACGCAGATGGTCGCGTCACACCGCCGCCGTTCCCGGTGCTGTTATGGCTGTGGAACTCGGTGAAAATCGCCGGGATCACCGCGATAGGTATCGTGACGCTCTCCACCACGTGTGCGTACGCTTTTGCCCGTATGAAGTTCCCGGGCAAGGCCTCGCTGCTGAAAGGGATGCTGATTTTCCAGATGTTCCCGGCGGTACTGTCGCTGGTCGCGTTGTATGCCTTGTTTGACCGTCTGGGCCAGTACGTGCCGTTTATCGGCCTGAACACCCACGGTGGCGTAATCTTCGCCTATCTTGGCGGTATCGCACTGCATGTGTGGACCATCAAAGGCTATTTCGAAACCATCGACGGCTCGCTGGAAGAAGCTGCGGCACTGGATGGTGCAACCCCGTGGCAGGCGTTCCGTCTGGTGCTGCTGCCGCTGTCGGTGCCTATCCTGGCGGTGGTGTTTATCCTGTCGTTTATCGCCGCCATCACCGAAGTGCCCGTCGCTTCTCTGTTACTGCGTGATGTGAATAGCTACACCCTGGCCGTCGGTATGCAGCAATACCTCAACCCGCAAAACTACCTGTGGGGCGACTTTGCCGCGGCGGCCGTGCTCTCCGCCATCCCGATTACCGTGGTATTCCTGCTGGCGCAGCGCTGGCTGGTGAATGGCCTGACGGCGGGCGGTGTGAAAGGTTAAGTTTCATTTTGTTATGCCACTGCAACCCTCAACTTTAGACGTATTGTATTGACCCAACTTGTGACTGTTATTAGGCGGCCTCCGGGCCGCCATTTTTTTATTCGCGTTTCAGCCGCTTCGAGTTACACAGCCAGAGGGTGATTACCAGCAGCAGGATCGCCGCCGAGTAGATCAGCACGTCGAGCGGGGATTTATGATCGACGATGATCAGCCGCACTATCGCGGTGATCCCAATGTAGACGAAATAACGCAGCGGGAAGTGAAAGCCGGACTGAAAGTACTTCACAATCAGGGCGATAAATTCAAAGTAGAGAAAGTAGACCACCAGTCCTTCTACCAGCGCATATTTGCTGGTTTGCTCGGGGGCGAACAGCACATCCGCCAGATGCACCGTCTCTTTACCCAAAAAGACGACCAGTATCAGTCCAAGGCTCAACAGACCGAGGTTCAGCACGGTCTGGAGGATAGTTGAGATAAACTCAACGCGCGGGCGAGTCAGGGATGTCATACAGCACCTCATTCTCCGGGGCGAGGTTCCTGTATAACGCAAAAATGTGACGGAGATCTATATTTTTTGTTTATATTTCGTGCGATCGCCCGGTGGTGAAGTACCACCGGGCTGGTCAGGCATCAGCGGAAGTTAATGTTTTTATCGCTGGTCATATCATACAGCTGGAACTTACGCCCAAGCTGCTGGCCACCGTCGCGCGTCAGCGGCGTCCAGCCAATCGCCGCACGGCTGCGAGTTGGGCCTGACGAGAACAGATCCAGCGGAATCGACACGTATACGCCTTTGGTGAAGTCCCCTTCCCCGTATTCGTCCGGGGAGACGTTGGTGATGGTGGCATAACCGCCCACCACGACGCCGCTGTCAAAGTGTTTGGATATATCGAGTGTGCCGCCCTTATCACCCGCCAGGTACTGGCCGACGCTGGCTTTCACCAGCACGTCAGGGGCAAACGACGGCGTCCAGTAGGCGGTCAGATGACCGGTTTTGACGCTATAGTCAGTGAACTTCATCATGTCCTGGGCGCTGCGCCAGTCACGCTGTTTGACGTAGTTGGCATCAATCCCGAACGCCCAGTTGCTGTCGACAGGACGATAAAGCACTTCTGCCCCAGCGCCGCCAAACATGGTTTCCAGATATCCGCCGTACACCTGGCCGTAGAAGCCGTTGCCGAAGTACTGGAAGTAGTTGGCCTGCAGGTTGTTCACATAGACATTATTCTGCACGTACTCACGCACGCGGGTGCGCACGCGCGGCAGCGTCGAGTCATTTGGCGGATTGGTGTAGTTGAACTTGTCGTAGTTGTTAGCAATGTTGCCAAACAGGCTACCGGTGGTCAGCAGGTGGTCGGTGAGCCACAGATCCGCTGTCGCCATCGCGCCCAGCTGATACATGTAGAAGTTCTCTGGCCCGCCGACGGACTGATTCAGCACCGGATCGATATGGAAATCGAAGCGCGACTTGTCGATATACCAGCCCTGCTCGGTGGTATCTGGCACGATCGGCTCTACGCGTTTTTGCACCAGCTCGGTTTCATGCCCGAGCGGTTCACCTTCCAGATGGCGCTTGAGGCTGGCGACGTCCGTTTCCGTCGTCACCTGCGGCAGGTTGAGACGGTTCTCCGTCACGCGGATCGTGCGGATCCCATCCGGGAGATCGTTCATGACGATCCGGTTGGCGCGCTCGATCCCTTCACGTGAGTCGCGGTATTTCACCTGCTCGCCGGTAACGTACAGCGTATCGCCTTTTACCTGAATTTTCGGATCCGCCAGACCCGCATTATATTTCAGCAACGTCAGCTGGTTTGCCACCACCGAGTGCTGCAGGATGGCGTCCTGCGGCTCCGGCTGGTATGCAGGCCGTGCGTTATCGTTGTAGTGCGGGCGCATGTCGTTGAAGTTAGTGCGCAGCGTGAAGCCAAACATGAAGGTATTGCCACGCTCGTAGCTGAGGTTAACGTCGGCCCAATCGGTGACGCGATAAATGGCGCCGACGTTAAACTTGCTCTTCTGTTCAATCTTGCCAGCGAAATCCTGCGAGTAGTCATTCCCTTCATACTCCAGCTTCAGGCGCAGCGGCTGCCAGGGTGTCTGGTATTCGACGCCACCAAACAGCGACGCCGGTCCGTGGAACATCTGGTCGCCGTTGATCGAACCCGCTTTCTGGTAACTATTATCGCGGTAGCAATATTTATCGCTGTAGGAGCAAAACGGGTTTTTGACGTTGCCGCTGGTACCGAGATAACCCCAGCCCAGACCGAGTGAGAAATCAAATGGTCCCCAGGCTTTACTGGCAACGATGTATTCCGCATCAAACAGACCGGTACCGCCGATATCTTTTGCGCCGACGGAGACCTGCGGCATCCAGTAACTCTCTTCCCACAGACGTACTTTGAGGTCGAAGGCTTTATCTTTGTAGGTCTGATCGCCGGAGAACGCCTCTACGCTGCTGTACTGTTTCGTACGCACGTCGGTATAGCGCAGCGTGGTTTCAAGCCACGGAAACAGTTGCACCGACGCGGAGTAGTAGCGGTATTGATCGTTATCGCGATAGTTAAGGCTCAACTCACCCTCACGCGCCATACGTGCGGTGGGCGTTTGCAGTAAACCGACGCCACCGAAGTCTGACTGGGACGGGCCAATAGGTGCCGGATACGTTTCTGCATGGCAGGCGGCACTCACACAAAGTGCCAGCATGCTGTAGAGATAGGTTCTTTTCATTATTCCGGAATCCGCTGTATCAGGGAGCGAAGGATATCGGCGTTAAGTCCGTCATACCCCTTCGTCCAGAAATGGTCGGCAAAACCGACAAAAATGATGCTGCCAGGCATAGGTTCGATATGGCGTTTGTTCCAGTAGGCCACTGGCGCTTTTTGTGTGTGCCCGTCAGGGTAAACCACCCAGGCGTAGCTGTTATCCGCACCGCTTAACAGGCTCTGCTCGTCGAGATAGCTCGCCACGTCACGACCGGGTGTAAAGGGCTTTTTCCCGGGGTGGCTGATAAGACCAAAGACGGTGATGGTTGAGGGTTGTGCAGGCAGCCAGAGCGTGTATTCCCCTTCCAGAGCCGGGTTACCGTTCTCCGACACGCGCACGTCATCCGGATCGAGGTTCACCGGCAGCCGACCGGTGATTTTCAGGGCCTGAACCTGCTGGCGAACGCTGTTAATCGCCGCCGCATCGTCACCCTCTTCCTGCTCCGCTAATCCCGTCAGCCTGGCGAGGAGCGCCTTGTATTGTTGTTCCGCTTCAGCGGTTTTCTGGCGTTCAGCGATCACCGCGCCAGGCCACCAGCTGTTCGCCAGTCTGGGCTGGCCGACGAGATCGAACAGATGCCCGGCGTTGGTCAGTGTTTTGGGCTGCGTGCTGTCCGGGATATAGACCTTCACCGTTCCGGCAGACCAGGCAAGCGGCGCGGCAAAACTGGCGATCAGCGCCACGCGAATAAGTGTTTTCATGATTTCGCGGCCTTGATAAGCGTAGTTTTGACCGGGAAGAATCCGGCTCCGAGATACTGCAGGGACTGACGGATTTGTCCGTCATCGTCGACCCAGAAACGGTTATGCCACGTGGCCTGGTCGGTGATCACTTCTTCATCGAGCACGCGAACCTGGGTTGTGTCACTTCCCACGCTGACACTGTCCGTCCCCTCCCAACGGAAGGTGGAGCGTGCGGTGGCGTAACGCACCTGTTTATGCTCGGTCCAGCCCATCGTGCGCGTCCAGCTTGCGCCGTCGGTGATCTGGTTGGGTTTGATAAGCGGGTCAGCAGCGATATTGTTCACCTCAAGCAGGTTGTCTCCGCCCAACAGGGTTTTCACGAGACGTCCATGCTGCGTCACGATGGTGGCCTGATCCTGCGTCACCCATTTCTGCTGCCCGTTTTCATCGAAAGCGAGCACCACAAACAGTTGCGGGCCATCGTTTAACTGCATGTACTGGCTGGCATACGGCATGTTCTGAAGTTCATCATCGGTCAGATGTACACCCGGTGTGCCGAACATGCTGTCCCACAGTGAGTTCCCCAGCCCTTTGGTGGTGGCTGAGCACGCCTGCAAGAGCAGGCAAATCATGATGATTGCAGGTCGCTTCACGACTCTTCTCCGAAGGGCGAAATAACCACACCGAAGTGTGGTTATGATTAAAACACCCGGAATTATCGGGTGCTGGTCGTTGTGGTGGTCGTGGTTCCGGTATTGGAGCCATCACCGCCACCGGTTGCCGCCAGCGCGACACCCACGGCTGAACTTACGGTGCTGACGCTGGCTGCGGTAGAACTTCCCGCAGACGCAGACGTCGCAGCCGACCCTGCCGCTTCCCCGACCTGAACCGGAGCTGCATAGACAGATGTCGCCGCAAGCGCAGATATGGCAAAAATGCCATACAGTACTTTTTTCATAACAATTTCCCTTCAATGAATGAATGGAGATTTGCCCGATAAGAATTTCAGGCGGAATCGAGTATACACAACTACTGCCGTGGGATTGCCGTAAGGGGAAATAGGGGTAGGGTTTTCGGAATAATGGTTAAAATGGAAATAGAATAAAAATAAAATAAATATATAACCAATTAAAATCAATAGGTTATAATATATACATATTAACAACTTAGTGCGTATTTTCTTAAAATAAACCGCAGCAATTAACGGGTTAAGCGTCTTTTTCGGATTAAACTCAGAACCAGAATTTGAGTTAAATAACAGACATCAGGAATTATCCGATAAAAAAATGCCGGCATATCGCCGGCATTTTTCATGACATTTTAATTACGCACGCCATGCTTTATAACGGTTAATCAAACCATTTGTCGAGCTGTCATGGCTGGCAATCGCTTTATCGTCACCCAGCTCTGGCAGGATACGGTTTGCCAGCTGTTTGCCCAGCTCAACGCCCCACTGGTCAAAGGTGAAGATGTTCAGGATCGCGCCCTGCGTGAAGATTTTGTGCTCGTACAGGGCAATCAGCGCCCCCAGGCTGAACGGCGTGATTTCGCGCAGCAGGATGGAGTTGGTTGGACGGTTGCCTTCGAACACTTTGAACGGCACAACGTGATCCAGGGTTGCCGGATCTTTACCCTGGTCACGGTATTCCTGCTCTACCACCTCGCGGGATTTACCAAATGCCAGCGCTTCAGTCTGGGCGAAGAAGTTAGACAGCAACTTCGGATGGTGGTCGGACAGTGGGTTATGGGTGATAGCCGGGGCGATGAAATCGCACGGTACCATTTTGGTGCCCTGGTGAATCAGCTGGTAGAACGCGTGCTGACCGTTCGTGCCCGGCTCACCCCAGATGATTGGACCGGTCTGGTAATCCACGGCGTTGCCGTTACGGTCAACGTATTTACCGTTAGATTCCATGTTACCCTGCTGGAAGTAGGCCGCGAAACGGTGCATGTACTGATCGTATGGCAGGATCGCTTCGGTTTCAGCGCCGAAGAAGTTGTTGTACCAGATACCAATCAGCGCCAGCAGCACAGGCAGGTTTTTCTCTGGTGCGGTGCTGGAGAAGTGTTTATCCATCGCGTGTGCGCCTGAGAGCAGCTCAACGAAGTTGTCGAAGCCGACAGACAGGATGATGGACAGACCGATTGCAGACCACAGAGAGTAACGGCCGCCCACCCAGTCCCAGAACTCAAACATGTTCGCGGTATCAATCCCGAACTCGCCAACTGCCTTGCCGTTGGTGGACAGCGCCGCGAAGTGTTTCGCCACGTGCTTGTTGTCGCCTGCAGTCTTCAGGAACCAGTCGCGCGCGCTGTGGGCGTTGGTCATGGTTTCCTGAGTGGTGAAGGTTTTAGATGCGACCAGGAACAGAGTGGTTTCCGGGTTCACGTTCTTTAGCACTTCGGCGATGTGGGTACCATCGACGTTAGAGACAAAGTGCATGTTGAGGTGGTTTTTATATGGACGCAGCGCTTCGGTCACCATGAATGGACCGAGATCAGAACCGCCGATACCGATGTTAACCACGTCGGTGATGGCTTTGCCGGTGTAGCCTTTCCAGCTACCAGAGATGATCGCTTCGGAGAAGGCTTTCATCTTTTCCAGCACCGCGTTCACTTCCGGCATTACATCTTTGCCGTCAACGATGATTGGCGTATTGCTACGGTTACGCAGCGCCACGTGCAGCACGGCACGGTCTTCGGTGCGGTTGATCTTCTCACCGGAGAACATGGATTTGATGGCGTCAGCAAGCTGCGTCTCTTTTGCCAGATCCTGCAGTTTCGCCAGCGTCTCTTCGGTAATGCGGTTTTTGGAGAAATCCACCAGCATCAGGTCATCAAAGGTCGCGGAGAATTTGTTGAAACGATCGGCATCTTTCGCGAACAGCTCCGCGATAGTGACGTCTTTCATTTCATCAAAATGTTTTTGTAGTGCCTGCCAGGCAGCGGTCTGCGTTGGGTTGATGTTTTTCATTAGCAATACTCTTCTGATTTGAGAATTGTGACTGCGGTCGATTGTAGCGCCTGCAAATAAAAATTGTGATGGTTTTTATGCCATTGCCCTGGCCTGCATCAAACGCAGGTGAAAAGACCCGAAAAGTATAGCTGCTGGAGAGCGCTCCTGCGGCGGCGAAATGTCGGTCAAAACCGGGTAAAATGAAGCATAAAATATGGCCCTGTTATAAGTCCTGTTTCTCAGGGGTACCCCCCCATGAAAAATCCGCATAATCCCGGCATTGACAGGACCTCCCCCGCATTTTATTTATAGGGCCGTATTTTGCGCCTGCACCTGTTTTCGTTTCATTCTTGTGCCAAGGTCGCTTTATTCATTCCCTGACACGAGGTTGTTATGACGAGTTTTGTGGTCGCCAAATTTGGCGGCACCAGTGTGGCCGATTACGATGCCATGAACCGCAGCGCCGATGTGGTGCTAGCCGATCCGAATACCCGCCTGGTGGTGCTTTCTGCCTCTGCTGGCGTGACGAACCTGCTGGTTTCTCTGTCTGAAGGACTGGAAGCGACCGAGCGTTTCGTTAAGCTGGATGCACTGCGCAAAATTCAGTTCGACATCCTTGAACGTCTGCAGAACCCGAATGTCATCCGCGAAGAAGTGGAACGCCTGCTGGAAAATATCACCACGCTGGCAGAAGCGGCTTCTCTGGCCACCTCCACCGCCCTGACCGACGAGCTGGTCAGCCACGGCGAGCTGATGTCCACCCTGCTGTTTGTGGAAATCATGCGCGAGCGTAACATTCAGGCGCAGTGGTTTGACGTGCGCAAAGTGATGCGTACCAGCGATCGCTTTGGCCGCGCCGAGCCGGACGTTGAAGCGCTGGCGGAGCTGACCAACCAGCAGCTGGCTCCCCGTCTGGCAGATGGTATTGTGATCACCCAGGGCTTTATCGGCAGCGAATCTAAAGGCCGTACCACCACGCTTGGCCGTGGCGGCAGCGACTACACCGCCGCACTGTTGGGCGAAGCCCTGCATGCAACGCGCGTGGATATCTGGACTGACGTTCCGGGCATTTACACCACCGACCCGCGCGTTGTTTCTGCGGCGAAACGTATTGATGTGATCGCCTTTGAAGAAGCGGCTGAAATGGCCACCTTCGGTGCGAAAGTGCTGCATCCGGCAACCCTTTTGCCAGCCGTACGTAGCGATATTCCGGTCTTCGTCGGCTCCAGTAAAGATCCGAAAGCGGGCGGGACGCTGGTCTGCAAGAAAACGGAAAATCCACCACTGTTCCGCGCGTTAGCCCTGCGCCGTCGCCAGACGCTGGTCACCCTGCACAGCCACAATATGCTGCACTCCCGTGGCTTCCTGGCGGAAGTGTTTGGCATTCTGGCGCGCCATAACATCTCTGTAGACTTGATCACCACCTCCGAAGTGAGCATCGCGCTGACGCTGGACACCACCGGTTCCACCTCCACTGGTGACACCCTGCTGACGCAGTCACTGCTGATTGAGCTTTCTGAACTGTGCCGCGTGGAAGTAGAAGAAAATCTGGCGCTGGTTGCCATCATCGGAAACAAGCTGTCGCGTGCCTGCGGCGTAGGGAAAGAGGTCTTCGGCGTACTCGACCCGTTCAACATCCGCATGATTTGTTACGGTGCATCCAGCTATAACCTCTGCTTCCTGGTCCCTGCCGATCAGGCGGAGCAGGTGGTGCAGAAACTTCATCAGAATTTGTTTGAATAAAATTCGTTAGCACGATAAACAATAACGATAAGCCGGGCACAGACCCGGCTTTTTCATAACTAAACACAACACAATCGCAAGGAAATACCTATGTTATCCGCCATCACACGGCTGTTCCCGTTATGGGCGCTGCTGCTCTCCGTAGTCGCGTATTACACGCCCACCTCGTTCACCGGTATTGGTCCATGGGTCACCACCCTGCTGATGCTGATCATGCTCGGTATGGGCGTGCATCTGAAAATCGACGATTTTAAACGCGTGCTGTCGCGCCCGGCCCCCGTCGCTGCAGGCATATTCCTGCACTACCTGGTGATGCCGCTCGCCGCGTGGCTTCTGGCGATGGCCTTTAAGATGCCGCCCGATCTCTCCGCCGGGATGGTGCTGGTGGGCAGCGTGGCCAGCGGTACAGCATCCAACGTGATGATCTACCTTGCGAAAGGCGATGTGGCACTCTCCGTCACTATCTCTTCCGTTTCCACGCTGGTTGGCGTGATTGCTACCCCACTGTTAACGCGCTTATATGTGGACGCACATATTCAGGTGGACGTCATGGGCATGCTGCTCAGCATCCTGCAAATCGTGGTGATCCCGATTGCGCTAGGGCTGGTCATTCACCATCTTTTCCCGCGCGTGGTGAAAACGGTTGAACCGTATCTGCCGGCGTTCTCGATGGTCTGCATTCTGGCGATCATCAGCGCCGTGGTCGCGGGTTCCGCCTCACACATTGCTTCTGTAGGCTTTGTGGTGATCGTCGCGGTAGTGCTGCATAACACCATTGGATTACTCGGTGGTTACTGGGGCGGGAAGCTGTTTGGCTTTGACGAGTCCACCTGCCGCACGCTGGCAATCGAGGTGGGAATGCAGAACTCCGGTCTGGCGGCAGCACTCGGTAAGATTTACTTCTCACCACTGGCGGCCCTACCTGGCGCGCTGTTCTCCGTCTGGCATAACCTCTCCGGCTCGCTACTGGCGGGCTACTGGTCCGGCAAACCGATTGATGAGCAAACGAAAAAAGATGCAGTGAAGCAGGGTTAATTTACGCGGCTTGCTTTACACTGAAGCCTCCCCATCAGGAGGCTTCAGCAATGGCTACACCACGTTTGACCCAGAAAGACATGACGGAAGCTGAGCAGCGCGAACTGAAAACGCTTCTCGACCGCGCCCGTATCGCACATGGCCGCACGCTGACGAACGCCGAAACCAATCAGGTGAAAAAAGAGTACATCGATAAGCTGATGGCGCAGCGTGAGGCCGCGGCGAAAAAAGCCCGCAAGCTGAAAAAAGAGCAGGCTTATAAACCCGATGCAGAGGCGACCTTCTCCTGGTCCGCCACTACATCAACCCGTGGAAGGCGCTAATCAGCGCCCTTTCTTTTTACGCCCCGGCTGGGTAAAGCGCTTTCCGTTGCCCGGCTTGCCTCGCCCTTTCTCTTCCGCCTGCGGCGCCTTCACCACCGGGCGCTTAATCGCCTGGGTTTTCGGTTTGGCTTTAGCTTTTGGCTTCGCTTCAGACGACGAGTTCTCGATAAGCTTGAACAGTTCAATCAGCTCGTCATCCGTTAAGTCGCGCCACTCGCCCAGCGGGATACCGGACAGGCTGACGTTCATGATGCGCGTGCGTTCCAGCTTCGTCACTTCATAACCGAAGTGCTCACACATACGGCGGATCTGGCGGTTTAAACCCTGGACCAGCGTAATACGAAACGCGAACGGTGCTTCTTTCTTCACCTTACACTTCTTCGTAACGGTGCCCAGAATTGGCACGCCCGCCCCCATCCCACGGATAAACTCATCCGTCACAGGCTTATTCACCGTGACGATGTACTCTTTCTCATGGTCGTTTCCGGCGCGCAGAATTTTGTTCACCAGATCGCCGTGGTTGGTGAGAAAAATCAGCCCCTGGGAGTCTTTATCCAGTCGACCAATCGGGAAGACACGGCTGCTGTGATTAACGAAATCAACGATGTTGTCTCGCTCGCCATCTTCCGTGGTACTGACGATACCAACCGGTTTATTCAACGCGATAAACACCAGGTCTTCGGCATCGCGGGGTTCGATAACCTGACCATTCACTTTAACCACATCGCCAGGGACGACCTGGTCGCCAATGGTGGCGCGTTTGCCGTTCAGGAACACGTTACCCTGTTCAATGTAACGGTCAGCCTCGCGACGTGAGCAGATCCCGCTCTCGCTAATGTATTTGTTTAATCGGGTTGATTGAGTTGGCAGCATAGTTTCTCCTGTGAAGGGCGAAATATACCTTACCTTGCGGCTGACAAAAAAGTGTTAGTAACCGTTGATCAAAAAATCGAGTGCATCCCGCAATGAAGCCCGGTTTTGCGTAAGATCGGCGACACGCTCGCCTAACTCTTTTGGCGATATGCCTGCCATCATGTGCATCATGACCACGCAGGGCTTACCCGCTATCTCAACGACAGGGCACACTTTCGCAGGCGGTTGAATGCCTCCCAGGTGGCTAAGCTCAACTGCGGGGGCGACCAGGACTGCTTCATCAGAACGACCTCTGAAAGTCACTAAAAGAGCCGTTTTCATCAACCCACTGGTTAATGGCCTCAATAGAAGCTTTATTTTCTGCTAACCACTCGGCGCGCTGATGCGCACGAAACTGCTCCTGCAGCGCAGCCGTGAGTACAGCGGATAGATTAAGTTTAAGCCGTCGCGCCTCTTCAAGAATTTCTGGTGCTAACGACACATTAACTGATTTTTTAATGCCTTGAGTAGTGCGCATGAGAACCCCCATCGGAATGCGCATGAATTGGCGAAGAGTAGCGTAATAAACGAGCATTTTCTATTCCCTTAAAAATGTAAGGTCTGAAGAGTAAATGGCGCTTTATAAGGTGTCACGCCTCGCAAAACGGTTTTGCGAGGCGCTTTCAGAGATTAATATTCATCCCGCTCGTCGTCTTCATCCGGCTGTTCCATCACGCTGTACGCCACCGCGCAGAACAACGAGTTGAGACGTTTCATATCCCCCAGCAGCCCCAGGTGCAGCGAACTCGTTTCGATACTCTGCACGTTCTGCTGATGCAGACGCTCAACGTGGGCGTGCGAGTAGCGGCGGTTCAGAATACGGAAACGATGCTTGTTGCGGCGCAGGCGGCGCGCACTCGGCACGTCGCTGGAGAAGAACACCGACATCGCCAGCTTGAGGTTGCTGACCAGCTGTTCGTGCAGCGCCTCCAGCTCCTTCAGGCCTTCACCTGAAAATGCGCGACGCGCGGCAAGGGATTTGTCGGCAATCTCGCTACCCATGCGCTCAACGATATCCGAGGCCTGCTCCAGGTTAAGCGACATCTCGATAATTTCCGCCCAGCGGCGGGACTCTTCCTCCGCCAGTTCATCCTGCGGAATACGCGCAAGATAGAGCTTGATGGCGGTATAGAGCACGTTGATGTCGTCCGCCAGTCTGCGCAGCTCTTTCTCTTCACGCGGCTCGCCGTGCATCACCTTTTGCAGCCCTTCGAGCATGGTTTCCATCGCATCGCCTATGCGCAGCGTCTCACGGGCAGCATTCGCCAGCGCCAGTGCAGGGGTGTCCAGCGCAGACGTATCCAGATGCTTAGGTTTCAGACGCGCATCCAGCTCCGGTTCATCCTGAATAAGTCGTTCACAGAAACGGGCCATCGGCTCAGCAAAAGGTACCATCGCCAGGCAGCGCACCAGGTTATAGAAAACGTGAAAATAGATCACCAGCTCCGCTTTTGGTAGCGGGAGGTTATCCATCAGGTTCGCCAGCGGATGGATAAAGGGCAGGATAATCAGGCTCCCCACCAGCTTAAACAGCAGGCTGCCGAGGGCTACGCGGCGGGCGGCAGCATTGGCGGCGCTGTTGTTGAGCATCGCCAGCAGGCCGGAGCCAAGGTTAGCCCCGATCACCAGACATAACGCGACCGGGAAGGAGATCACCCCTGCAGCGGTGAGTGTTGCCGTCAGCAATACTGCGGCCAGGCTCGAGTAACTGACGATGGCAAACACTGCACCGATCAGCGCGTCCAGCATGATGTCGCCGGTCAGCGAAGCGAAGATGACCTGAACACCATTAGCCTCGGTAATGGGAGTAACCGCCTGCACAATCAGTTCCAGCGCCAGCAGGATAAGCCCCAGGCCAATCCCTACGCGTCCGAGCTGTCCGGCCCGCGTTTGTTTGCGGCCAAGGAAGAAGATGACGCCAATGAAAATCAGCAACGGCGACAGCCAGGAGAGATCAAAGGTCAGGATACGCGCCATCAACGCGGTACCCACATCAGCACCCAGTACAATCACCAGCGCCGGGGCCAGCGCCACCAGATCCTGCGCCACAAACGAGGTGACAAGCAGCGTCGTGGCGTTGCTGCTCTGAACCAGTGCCGTCACGCCAATACCCGCACAGAAGGCGAGCGGTTTCTTCTCAACGCTGCTGCTGAGAACGGTACGTAAACGGGCACCAAATACGCGCATCACGCCGGTACGGACAATATGGGTGCCCCATACCAGAAGTGCGACTGCGGAGAGCAGATGTAACAGAATCAGCACGGAAGATGTTCCTCCTTATCGTTATTCGTTTTCCCTTGGTTCAGTATAAGGGTTTAAACGTAATAAAGAGACAGGGCGCCCAATGAGCGCCCTGTTTGTTGTAAGGAAAAGTGACGTCAGTCCGCGTCGTAGCCTAAATTCGGCGCTAGCCAACGCTCCACTTCAGAGACACTCATACCTTTGCGCAGGGCGTAATCTTCGATTTGATCGCGTTGCAGCTGCGCCAAGGCGAAGTACTTGCTGTCAGGATGGCTGAAATACCAGCCGGAAACGGACGCCCCTGGCCACATGGCGAACGACTCGGTGAGTTTCATCCCTGTATGCGCTTCAACATCCAGCAGCTTCCAGATGGTTCCCTTTTCGGTGTGTTCCGGGCAGGCCGGGTAGCCAGGTGCCGGACGAATCCCCTGATAGTTTTCGCGGATCAGTTCCTCGTTGCTGAGGTTCTCATTGGCCGCGTAGCCCCAGAGTACCTTACGTACGCGCTCGTGCAGGTACTCGGCGAAGGCTTCCGCCAGACGGTCGGCAATCGCTTTGACCATGATTTTGTTGTAATCATCGTGCTGCGCTTCGTACGCATCCGCCAGGGCATCTTCTTCCAGACCACCGGTTACAGCAAATGCGCCGATGTAATCGGCTTTACCAGAAAGCTTCGGCGCAACGAAATCGGCCAGGCAGTAGTTCGCGAAACCCACTTTCTCGGTTTGCTGACGCAGATGGTGACTCACCGCCAGCACGTGAGTGCGGGTTTCATCGCGATAGATTTCAACATCGTCGCCCACGCGGTTCGCCGGAAACAGCCCCACCACGCCACGCGGGTTGAGGGTTTTCTCCACACTCAGTTTGTCGAGCATCTCGTTCGCATCTTTAAACAGGCGCTGTGCTTCTTCACCGACTACTTCGTCTTCGAGGATGCGCGGATATTTGCCCGCCAGCGACCAGGTCATAAAGAACGGCGTCCAGTCGATGTAGTTGCGCAGCGTCTCGATGCTGGCAGTCACATCCTGCACGCCCAGACGATGCGCGACAGGTGGCGTATAGCTCGGCCAGTCAAACGCCAGATCGTTATCGCGTGCCGCCTGCAACGTAACAGGCGGTGTGCGCGGTTTCTTGCGACCGTGCTGAATACGGACGGTTTCGTACTCTTTGCGGGTGCGCGTAACAAACTCGTCGCGCTGGGTGTCAGAGAGCAGCGCGGACACCACGCCTACCGTTCGCGAGGCATTTTGCACGTAGACCGTTGGACCACTGTAGTTCTGCTCGATTTTCACCGCCGTGTGCGCTTTTGAGGTGGTCGCCCCACCAATCAGCAGCGGAATGGTAAAGCCCTGACGCTCCATCTCTTTCGCCACGTTGACCATCTCATCAAGCGACGGGGTGATCAGCCCGGAGAGGCCAATCAGGTCGGCATTCACTTCACGTGCGGTTTTGAGGATTTTGTCCGCAGGTACCATCACGCCAAGATCGATAATCTCGTAGTTATTACACTGCAGCACCACGCCGACGATATTCTTGCCGATGTCGTGAACATCGCCCTTCACGGTGGCGATCACCATTTTCCCGTTGCTGGAGCCTTTCTCTTTGCTGGCTTCGATAAACGGTTCAAGGTAGGCCACCGCCTGCTTCATCACGCGGGCGGATTTCACTACCTGCGGCAGGAACATTTTGCCCTCACCGAACAGATCGCCAACCACGTTCATGCCGTCCATCAGTGGCCCTTCGATCACTTCAATCGGACGTGCGGACTGAAGACGCGCTTCTTCGGTATCCAGTTCGATAAACTCGGTAATACCTTTCACCAGCGAATATTCCAGACGCTTTTTCACATCCCAGGAACGCCACTCGGCCTGCTGAACGTTGGCTGCTTCATCCGATTTACTGCCACGGTATTTCTCCGCCAGATCCAGCATCCGCTCGGTGGCATCGTCACGACGGTTCAGGATCACGTCTTCTACCGCGTCGCGCAGTTCTGCCGGCAGGTCGTCGTAAATCGCGAGCTGTCCGGCGTTAACGATCCCCATATCCATCCCGTTACGGATGGCGTAGTAGAGGAACACGGCGTGAATAGCTTCACGCACCGGATCGTTACCGCGGAACGAGAACGATACGTTCGATACACCGCCGGAGATCAGCGCATGCGGCAGCTCGCGCTTAATGTCTTCACACGCGCCGATAAAGTCCTGGGCGTAGTTGTTGTGCTCTTCAATCCCGGTCGCCACAGCGAAAATGTTCGGGTCAAAGATGATGTCTTCCGGGGGGAAGCCTACCTCTTCGGTCAAAATTTTGTACGCACGGCGGCAAATCTCAATTTTGCGCTCGCGGGTGTCTGCCTGGCCCACTTCATCAAAGGCCATAACCACAACGGCCGCGCCGTAACGGCGTACCAGCTTCGCGTGATGGATAAAGATATCAACGCCTTCTTTCATCGAGATGGAGTTAACGATGCCTTTACCCTGAATGCATTTCAGCCCTTTCTCGATGACTTCCCACTTAGAGGAGTCAATCATGATCGGCACGCGGGCGATGTCCGGTTCACCGGCAATCAGGTTGAGGAAACGCACCATCGCCGCTTCGGCGTCGAGCATCCCCTCATCCATGTTGATATCAATAATTTGAGCACCGCTCTCAACCTGCTGGCGGGCGACGTCCAGCGCTTCGCTGTACTTCTCTTCTTTAATCAGACGTTTGAACTTTGCTGAACCGGTGACGTTAGTACGCTCACCCACGTTCACAAACAGGCTGTCGTCACCGATGGTCAACGGCTCAAGGCCGGAGAGTCGACAGGCCACAGGCAGCTCAGGTAATTTTCGCGGCGGCAGCCCGGCCACCGCATTGCTCATGGCCGCGATATGCTCAGGCGTCGTGCCGCAGCAGCCACCGACGATGTTCAGGAAGCCAGACTCGGCCCACTCGCGGATTTGCGCCGCCATGGTGTTGGCATCGAGATCGTATTCACCAAACGCGTTCGGCAGACCGGCGTTCGGGTGCGCGGTGACGTAACATTCCGCAATGCGCGACAGTTCCTGTACGTACTGGCGGAGTTCATCTGGCCCCAGCGCGCAGTTCAGGCCGAAGGAGAGCGCTTCAGCGTGGCGCAGAGAGTTATAAAAGGCTTCGGTTGTCTGGCCGGATAAGGTACGGCCGGAGGCGTCAGTAATGGTGCCGGAAATCATGATCGGCAGGTCAACGCCCAGCGCCTCGAACTCCTCTTTCACCGCGTAAATCGCGGCTTTGGCGTTGAGGGTATCGAATACGGTTTCAATCAGGATCAGATCGGAACCCCCTTCCACCAGCGCTTTGGTCGATTCGCGGTAGGCGGCAACCAGCTGGTCAAAGGTGATATTACGAAACGCCGGGTCGTTCACGTCCGGTGAAATCGACGCGGTGCGGTTGGTAGGGCCAAGCACCCCGGCAACGTAGCGCGGCTTGTCCGGCGTGCGGGCCGTCCACTCGTCGGCGCAGGCGCGCGCCAGCTTCGCAGCTTCAAAGTTGATTTCCGCCGACAGGGATTCCATCTGGTAATCCGCCATGGCGATGGTTGTCGAGTTAAAGGTGTTGGTTTCAATGATATCCGCACCCGCTTCAAAGTAGGCGTTGTGGATATCTTTAATAACCGACGGCTTGCTGAGCACCAGCAGGTCGTTATTACCCTTCAGGTCACATGGCCAGTCGGCAAAACGCTCGCCGCGGAAATCGTCTTCACTCAGACGATAGCCCTGGATCATGGTGCCCATGCCGCCGTCCAGCACCAGAATTCGTTCTTTTAACTGCGCACGCAGTTGCTCTACTTTGCTGCTCACACTTGCTCCCGACAACGCTCAACAAGGCCAAAAGGCTGCATTCCATACTGGCATAATCTCGCAGGGTGGAAAAGTCACACAGGAGTAACATGAGACATGTTCACTATCACTCCTCCGATCAGTCAGGATAACGGTTGCAAATTCACCAAATAAAACGAAAATGATTTCCACGATACAGAAAAAGGAGATCGTCATGGTCGCGACCGTTCCCGCTAAACGCGGCAGAAAACCTGCTGCTACCACCGCCGCACAACAGGGCGGACAGGTTCAATCGCTCACGCGCGGTTTGAAGCTGCTGGAGTGGATAGCCGAGTCGCACAATAGCGTGGCCCTGACGGAGCTGGCTCAGCAGGCTGGCCTGCCGAACTCCACAACGCATCGACTGCTGACCACCATGCAGCAGCTGGGCTTTGTCCGTCAGGTCGGTGAGCTGGGACACTGGGCTGTAGGCGCGCATGCGTTTATCGTCGGCAGCAGCTTCCTGCAAAGCCGTAATCTGCTGGCGATTGTGCACCCAATCCTGCGCAAGCTGATGGAAGATTCCGGCGAGACGGTAAACCTGGCGGTACTCGACCAGAGCGACCATCAGGCGATCATCATCGACCAGGTGCAGTGTACGCAGCTGATGCGTATGTCGGCACCCATTGGCGGCAAGCTCCCTATGCACGCCTCCGGGGCGGGGAAGGCGTTTCTGTCGCAACTGAGCGAAGAGCAGGTGACGGGGTTATTGCACCGTAAAGGGTTGCACGCCTACACCCACGCGACGCTGGTTTCGCCGGTGCATCTTAAAGAGGATCTGGCCCTGACCCGCAAACGCGGCTATTCGTTTGATGACGAGGAACATGCTCTGGGCCTGCGTTGCATTGCAGCCTGTATCTTTGACGAACACCGCGAGCCGTTCGCCGCCATCTCCATCTCCGGGCCGATTTCACGCATGACGGATGATCGCGTGACTGAGCTGGGCGCGCTGGTGATTAAGGCGGCGAAAGAGGTTACGCTGGCGTATGGTGGGATTCGTTAAACCGCACGCAAAACCGCTGCTTACGTCGATAGGCGTACACATCTTCCACATGCCCATTCTTAATTCGCGTTTGCAATCCATGCCAGTAGCTGGCGTGGAACAGATCGTCGTGCATCTCTGCGAATAATGGCCCAATTCGCGGGTCAGCGCACAGCCAGTGGCGGAACTCCTCAGGAAATACATCGCCCGGCGAGACGCTGTACCACGGCTCACCGGAGAGTTCATCTTCCGGATAGCGGGGCTGCGGGATGTCGCGGAAATTCACCTCGGTCATGTAACAAATTTCATCGTAATCGTAGAACACGACGCGTCCGTGGCGGGTGACGCCGAAGTTTTTAAACAGCATATCCCCCGGGAAGATATTGGCGGCAGCAAGCTGGCGAATCGCATTGCCATACTCTTCAATGGCATCGCGAAGCGCCTGACCTTCGGACTGCTCCAGCCAGATGTTCAGGGGCACCATACGGCGTTCAATGTAGAGATGGCTAATCACAATTTTGTCACCAATATCGGTGATTTTGCCGGGTACTTCCTGCATTAAAAGCGCCATGAGTGCTGGATCGATCTGCTGCTTATCCAGCACAAAGTTTTCGAATTCCTGGGTATCGGCCATGCGTCCAACACGGTCGTGCTCTTTAACCAGCTGGTAGCAGGCGCGGACATGTGCAGCCGTCATCTCTTTCTGCGGCGCGAATTTATCTTTAATCACCTTAAAGACGCGGTCAAAACCCGGCAGGGTGAAGACCAGCATCACCATACCGCGAATGCCCGGTGCTTCGATAAACTGTTCATCCGCCGTGGTGACATAGCGCAAATACTCCCGATAGCTTTCCGTTTTGGCGTGCTTCTGACAGCCAATCGCCATATACAGCTCGGCGGTGGTTTTGCCCGGCAGGATCTCGCGCAACCATTCCACGAGCGCGGCAGGTAACGGCGCGTAGACCATAAAGTAGGAACGGGCGAAGCCAAACACAATGCTGGCTTCGGCGCTGGTGGTCAGACAGGTATCGACAAACAGTTCGCCGTCGTCGGTGCGGTGGATCGGTAACAGAAACGGCACGATGGCTGCCGGCGTAACCAGTTTGCCCACCAACCAGGCGGCTTTATTGCGATAGAACAGTTCATTGGCGACCTGCAAATGGCTGTGCCCAAGAACGTCCTCGCCGAAGGTTTCAGTGAGATGCGCGTGGATATAGCCGATATCCCGGGTTTTATTCTCCCAGGGTAAACGCAGCGGCAAGTCTGTTAACACGCGGTGCAGGAGCTTTTCCCACCCGCGATCGGGAAAGAAATCTTTCGCCAGCGGACGAGGAATAGTACGAAAACGCCGCTCGGGCTGGGAGCTGAAAATAAATAACCGCTCAGGAGATAATGAGCGGTGGTCAAATAACCGACAATAGACGGAGTTAAAGAAGCTCTCCGCAATCTCGAAGCGCGGGTAATCGGGTAACAAACGGGTGTAGTGCTCTTTCACGCGCAGTAAAAATTCCGCGTCTGGACTTTTACCGTCGGTGATACAGCGTAGCTGCTCCACCACCAGACCCACATGGTGGTCGTAGAGATGGATACGCTGCTTCATGGCCTGCTGAACCGCATGCCAGTCTGCATGTTCGAAGCGCTGCTGCGCGCCGGAGGTCACTTCCAGAAAACGGCCATACTGGGCATCGAAGCCCTGCAGAATAGTTTGGGCAATCAGTAATTCCAGACCACGCGACATATATCCCCCTCACCCCCAAGCCTCTCCCCGAGGGGGGAGAGGGGGAAAAGATTAGAACTGTGCTTCTTCGGTTGAGCCCGTTAAGGCGGTGACGGAGGAGGTGCCGCCCTGAATAATCGTGGTCACATTATCAAAGTAGCCAGTTCCCACCTCCTGCTGGTGAGACACGAAGGTGTAGCCATCTTTACCCGCGGCAAATTCCGGCTGCTGCACCTTCTCAACGTAGTGCTTCATGCCCTCACCCTGCGCATAGGCGTGCGCCAGGTCGAACATGTTGAACCACATGCTGTGGATGCCTGCCAAAGTAATGAACTGGTATTTGTAGCCCATGTCGGACAGCTGCTGCTGAAAGCTGGCGATTGTCTTGTCGTCCAGTTTTTTCTGCCAGTTGAAGGACGGTGAGCAGTTGTAGGCCAGCAGTTTGCCCGGGTACTTCGCATGAATGGCATCGGCAAAGCGTTTTGCCAGAGCCAGATCCGGCGTGGAGGTTTCGCACCAGACCAGGTCCGCATAAGGAGCGTACGCCAGACCACGGCTTATCGCCTGCTCAATACCGGCATGGGTACGATAGAACCCTTCGCTGGTACGTTCACCGGTAATGAACTCGCTGTCGTACGGGTCGCAATCTGAGGTAATCAGGTCAGCTGCATCCGCATCCGTACGGGCAATGACCAATGTCGGCACGCCGAGCACGTCAGCAGCCAGACGCGCCGCAACCAGTTTCTGAATCGCCTCCTGGGTCGGGACCAGCACTTTGCCGCCCATATGTCCGCATTTCTTCACTGACGCCAGCTGGTCTTCGAAGTGAACGGCCGCTGCACCGGCCTCAATCATCGATTTCATCAGCTCGAAGGCGTTCAGCACGCCACCGAAACCCGCTTCCGCATCCGCAACTATCGGCAGGAAGTAATCAATAAAGCGCGGATCGTTTGGCTCAATGCCTGCCGCCCACTGGATCTGATCCGCACGGCGGAAGGTGTTGTTGATCCGATCCACGACCGACGGTACGGAGTTAGCCGGATAGAGCGACTGATCCGGGTACATGCTGGAGGCCAGGTTAGCGTCCGCCGCGACCTGCCAGCCGGACAGGTAAATGGCTTCTATCCCCGCCTTTGCCTGCTGCAGTGCCTGACCGCCCGTCAGCGCGCCAAGGCTGTTGATGTAACCTTTTTTGGAACCACCGTGCAGCAGCTTCCACATTTTCGCCGCGCCATTTTGCGCCAGCGTGCATTCCGGATTGACCGAGCCGCGTAATTTCACCACTTCCTCCGCGCTGTACGGACGGCGGATGCCTTCCCAGCGAGGTTGTGTCCACTCTTTCTTTAATTCTTCGATTTGTTGGGTACGGGTTTTCATGTGCAGATGCTCCATATTGTTATGTGGTGAGTTACGCCAGGAAGCGGTAGCCCGGCAGGGTCAGGAAGTCGATTAAGTCATCTGATGTGGTGATTTGCTCCATCAGGCGCGCAGCGTCGTCAAAACGTCCGCTGCTGAAGCGGTGTTCGCCCAGCTCGTCCTGGATCACCCGCATCTCTTCAGCCAGCATCTGGCGGAACAGGGATTTGGTTACCGGCTTACCGTTGCTGAGCGTTTTTTGATGGTGGATCCACTGCCAGATGGAGGTCCGTGAGATCTCTGCCGTCGCGGCATCTTCCATCAGGCCGTAGATCGGCACACAGCCGTTGCCGGAGATCCACGCTTCGATGTATTGCACGGCGACGCGAATATTGGCACGCATGCCCTCTTCAGTGCGTTCACCCGCACACGGTGCCAGCAGTTGCTCTTCGGCTGTTGGCGCATCGTCTTCACGCGTGACAAACAGCTGGTTTTTATTGTCGCCAAGCACGCGGTTGAATACCTCCATCGCGGTATCGGCCAGGCCCGGATGTGCAATCCACGTCCCGTCATGACCATTGCGTGCTTCAAGCTCTTTATCGGCTTTCACCTTGTTGAGTACCTGGCTATTACGCTCCGCATCTTTGCTTGGAATAAACGCGGCCATGCCGCCCATCGCAAAGGCACCACGCTTGTGGCAGGTTTTGATCAGCAGACGCGAGTAGGCGCTCAGGAACGGTTTATCCATGGTGACAACCTGACGATCCGGCAGTACGCGATCGGGATAATTCTTCAGGGTCTTGATGTAGCTGAAAATGTAGTCCCAGCGCCCGCAGTTCAGGCCGACAATGTGATCGCGCAGGGCATGCAGAATTTCATTCATCTGGAACACGGCAGGCAGCGTTTCAATCAGCAGCGTGGCTTTGATGGTGCCGCGCGGCAGGTTGAATCGATCTTCCGCATAACTAAACACCTCACTCCACCAGGCCGCTTCCTGCCAGGATTGGGTTTTCGGCAGATAGAAGTAAGGGCCGCTACCTTTTGCCAGCAGGTTTTTGTGGTTGTGGAAGAAATAGAGCGCGAAATCAAACAGGCTGCCCGGAATGGCTTCCCCACGCCAGGTGACGTGTTTTTCAGGCAGGTGCAGCCCGCGTACGCGGCATATCAGCACCGCCGGATTCGGTTTGAGCTGGTAAATTTTGCCGGCTTCGTTGGTATAGCTGATGGTGCCGTTCACGGCGTCGCGCAGATTGATCTGCCCCTCAATGACCTTACGCCAGTCCGGAGCCAGAGAATCTTCAAAATCAGCCATAAAGACTTTAACGTTCGCGTTCATGGCGTTGATCACCATTTTGCGCTCTACCGGCCCCGTGATCTCAACCCGGCGATCCTGCAAATCTTCAGGAATGCCACGGATTTTCCACTCGCCACGGCGAATGGAAGCGGTTTCCGAAATAAAACCAGGCAACTTGCCATCGTCAATTTCCTGCTGCTGATGAATGCGCGCTGCCAGCAGCTTATTACGCTGTGGCGTAAAGCGCGTTACCAGTTCAGTCAGGAATTCTACCGCTTCCGCCGTCAAAACTTGCTGTTCTTGCTCGCCATACGGCTGGGTAAAGGCCAGTTCATCGACCGTCGTTGCCTGTTGAGTCATCACTCTGCTCCTCATCAAAGATCCAAATTCACATCCCCAATGCGAACGAAAGATCGTTGTGTAGTTTTCGCTCAGCAGAATTAAGACTATCTATATTTTTTCCAAAATCAAAAACAATTTCCATTTTAATTTAATTTTAGATTCAATTTATTGATTTAATTGAAATTAAAGTTTTATTGAGTGGTGAGTGGCATTTCGGAAATAAAAAAGGCACCCGAAGGTGCCTGATCTGAATAGCTGAAACGCTTTAGGATCGTTTAGTGCAGAAGATTACTCCAGCGTCGGATTCATGTGACGCAGATCGTATGGTGTGATTTGGTAGACGTAATAGTTGAGCCAGTTCGTAAACAGCAAATTCCCGTGGCTGCGCCAGGTTGCTCTCGGTTTGTTTTGCGGATCGTTTTTCGGGAAATAGTTGTACGGAACATCCGGATTCAGACCCGCTTCGACGTCACGGAAAAACTCAGCCGCGAGGGTGTTTGGGTCATACTCGGGATGCCCGGTGACAAAAGCAATACGCTTATCTTTGCTGGCAAACAGGTAGGCATCACCGTCTTCCGTTTCAGCCAGGATCTCCAGATCGGTGTAATCGCGGATCAGTTGTGCCGGGAAATCGGCATAGCGAGAGTGTGGGGCAAGGAAAGTGTCATCAAATCCGCGCGTCAGTAATGCGTGTGGATGCAGAATATGGTGTTCATATACGCCAGAGAGCTTTTCAGTGCGGGTTTGCTTTGGAATGCCATACAGGATATTCAGTGCCGCCTGGACCGCCCAACAGACAAAAAGCGTGGAGGTGACGTGATCTTTTGCCCACTCCAGCACCTGTTTTATCTGCGGCCAGTAGGCAACATCATTGAATTCAACCAGGCCCAGTGGTGCTCCCGTTACAATCAGTCCATCGAAGTTTTCATCGCGGATGTCATCGAAGTTACAGTAGAAATTGTTCAGATGCTCAGAAGGTGTATTTCGCGACTCACGGGCATCAATTCGTAGCAGCTGGATGTCAACCTGAAGCGGGGAGTTCGAAAGCAGACGAAGAAACTGGTTTTCTGTTTCGATCTTTTTTGGCATCAGATTGAGAATAAGCACCTTCAGCGGGCGAATTTCCTGACCTGTAGCGCGTGAAGCCGTCATGACAAAGACATTTTCTTCACGTAAGAAATTGACGGCTGGTAGCTCGTCCTGCACCCGAATCGGCATAACCTTATATCCTCACAGCATACGTATAAACGTTTAGACATCCAGACAGCTAACGATAACCAGAAATGATCTGAATGTCGAGTCTGCAAGTGAAAGGTGAGAAAGTTTCAAGGAGGGAATGTGTAAGATCCAAAGCAAAAAACCCCGCACCTTACGGTACGGGGTTCTTCTTGTTTGATGCCTGGCAGTTCCCTACTCTCACATGGGGAGACCCCACACTACCATCGGCGCTACGGCGTTTCACTTCTGAGTTCGGCATGGGGTCAGGTGGGACCACCGCGCTAAAGCCGCCAGGCAAATTCTGTTAATCTGTATCAAAGCTGAAAATCTTCTGTCTCTCTTCGCCGAAACAGCTTCGGCGTTGTAAGGTTAAGCCTCACGGTTCATTAGTATCGGTTAGCTCAACGCATCGCTGCGCTTACACACCCGACCTATCAACGTCGTAGTCTTCAACGTTCCTTCAGGACCCTTAAAGGGTCAGGGAGAACTCATCTCGGGGCAAGTTTCGTGCTTAGATGCTTTCAGCACTTATCTCTTCCGCATTTAGCTACCGGGCAATGCCATTGGCATGACAACCCGAACACCAGTGATGCGTCCACTCCGGTCCTCTCGTACTAGGAGCAGCCCCCCTCAATTCTCCAGCGCCCACGGCAGATAGGGACCGAACTGTCTCACGACGTTCTAAACCCAGCTCGCGTACCACTTTAAATGGCGAACAGCCATACCCTTGGGACCTACTTCAGCCCCAGGATGTGATGAGCCGACATCGAGGTGCCAAACACCGCCGTCGATATGAACTCTTGGGCGGTATCAGCCTGTTATCCCCGGAGTACCTTTTATCCGTTGAGCGATGGCCCTTCCATTCAGAACCACCGGATCACTATGACCTGCTTTCGCACCTGCTCGAGCCGTCACTCTCGCAGTCAAGCTAGCTTATGCCATTGCACTAACCTCCTGATGTCCGACCAGGATTAGCTAACCTTCGTGCTCCTCCGTTACTCTTTGGGAGGAGACCGCCCCAGTCAAACTACCCACCAGACACTGTCCGCAACCCGGATTACGGGTCTACGTTAGAACACCAGCCATTAAAGGGTGGTATTTCAAGGGCGGCTCCACGCAGACTGGCGTCCACGCTTCAAAGCCTCCCACCTATCCTACACATCAAGGACCAGTGTTCAGTGTCAAGCTATAGTAAAGGTTCACGGGGTCTTTCCGTCTTGCCGCGGGTACACTGCATCTTCACAGCGAGTTCAATTTCACTGAGTCTCGGGTGGAGACAGCCTGGCCATCATTACGCCATTCGTGCAGGTCGGAACTTACCCGACAAGGAATTTCGCTACCTTAGGACCGTTATAGTTACGGCCGCCGTTTACCGGGGCTTCGATCAAGAGCTTCGCGTTGCCGCTAACCCCATCAATTAACCTTCCGGCACCGGGCAGGCGTCACACCGTATACGTCCACTTTCGTGTTTGCACAGTGCTGTGTTTTTAATAAACAGTTGCAGCCAGCTGGTATCTTCGACTGATTTCAGCTCCACCCGCAGGGGCTTCACCTACATATCAGCGTGCCTTCTCCCGAAGTTACGGCACCATTTTGCCTAGTTCCTTCACCCGAGTTCTCTCAAGCGCCTTGGTATTCTCTACCTGACCACCTGTGTCGGTTTGGGGTACGATTTGATGTTACCTGATGCTTAGAGGCTTTTCCTGGAAGCAGGGCATTTGTTACTTCAGCACCGTAGTGCCTCGTCATCACACCTCAGCGTTAATAAGGTACCGGATTTACCTGGAACCTCCGCCTACATGCTTAAACCGGGACAACCGTCGCCCGGCTAACATAGCCTTCTCCGTCCCCCCTTCGCAGTAACACCAAGTACAGGAATATTAACCTGTTTCCCATCGACTACGCCTTTCGGCCTCGCCTTAGGGGTCGACTCACCCTGCCCCGATTAACGTTGGACAGGAACCCTTGGTCTTCCGGCGTGCGGGCTTTTCACCCGCATTATCGTTACTTATGTCAGCATTCGCACTTCTGATACCTCCAGCACCCCTCACAGGACACCTTCAACGGCTTACAGAACGCTCCCCTACCCAACAACACATAGTGTCGCTGCCGCAGCTTCGGTGCATGGTTTAGCCCCGTTACATCTTCCGCGCAGGCCGACTCGACCAGTGAGCTATTACGCTTTCTTTAAATGATGGCTGCTTCTAAGCCAACATCCTGGCTGTCTGTGCCTTCCCACATCGTTTCCCACTTAACCATGACTTTGGGACCTTAGCTGGCGGTCTGGGTTGTTTCCCTCTTCACGACGGACGTTAGCACCCGCCGTGTGTCTCCCGTGATAACATTCTTCGGTATTCGTAGTTTGCATCGGGTTGGTAAGCCGGGATGGCCCCCTAGCCGAAACAGTGCTCTACCCCCGAAGATGAGTTCACGAGGCGCTACCTAAATAGCTTTCGGGGAGAACCAGCTATCTCCCGGTTTGATTGGCCTTTCACCCCCAGCCACAAGTCATCCGCTAATTTTTCAACATTAGTCGGTTCGGTCCTCCAGTTAGTGTTACCCAACCTTCAACCTGCCCATGGCTAGATCACCGGGTTTCGGGTCTATACCCTGCAACTTAACGCCCAGTTAAGACTCGGTTTCCCTTCGGCTCCCCTATACGGTTAACCTTGCTACAGAATATAAGTCGCTGACCCATTATACAAAAGGTACGCAGTCACACCACGAAGGTGCTCCCACTGCTTGTACGTACACGGTTTCAGGTTCTTTTTCACTCCCCTCGCCGGGGTTCTTTTCGCCTTTCCCTCACGGTACTGGTTCACTATCGGTCAGTCAGGAGTATTTAGCCTTGGAGGATGGTCCCCCCATATTCAGACAGGATACCACGTGTCCCGCCCTACTCTTCGAGTTCACAACCTGTGCATTTTCGTGTACGGGACTATCACCCTGTACCGTCGGACTTTCCAGACCGTTCCACTAACACACAAGCTGATTCAGACTCTGGGCTGCTCCCCGTTCGCTCGCCGCTACTGGGGGAATCTCGGTTGATTTCTTTTCCTCGGGGTACTTAGATGTTTCAGTTCCCCCGGTTCGCCTCGTTAACCTATGTATTCAGTTAACGATAGTGTGACGAATCACACTGGGTTTCCCCATTCGGACATCGCCGGGTCAAAGGTTCATATCACCTCGCCGGCGCTTTTCGCAGATTAGCACGTCCTTCATCGCCTCTGACTGCCAGGGCATCCACCGTGTACGCTTAGTCGCTTAACCTCACAACCCGAAGATGTTTCTTTCGATTCACCATCGACTTGCGAAAATTTGAGAGACTCGAACACACATAACATGTGTGTCGTTTCAATTTTCAGCTTGATCCAGATTTTTAAAGAGCAAATATCTCAAACATGACTCGCAAGTCAGTTTTGAGATATGACGGCAGGTGACTTTCACTCACGAACCAGCAAGTGGCGTCCCCTAGGGGATTCGAACCCCTGTTACCGCCGTGAAAGGGCGGTGTCCTGGGCCTCTAGACGAAGGGGACGTATAAGTCTCAATCGCAAGACGCCTTGCTATTTACTTTTCATCAGACAATCTGTGTGAGCACTGCAAAGGCAGGTTCTTTAAGGTAAGGAGGTGATCCAACCGCAGGTTCCCCTACGGTTACCTTGTTACGACTTCACCCCAGTCATGAATCACAAAGTGGTAAGCGCCCTCCCGAAGGTTAAGCTACCTACTTCTTTTGCAACCCACTCCCATGGTGTGACGGGCGGTGTGTACAAGGCCCGGGAACGTATTCACCGTAGCATTCTGATCTACGATTACTAGCGATTCCGACTTCATGGAGTCGAGTTGCAGACTCCAATCCGGACTACGACGCACTTTATGAGGTCCGCTTGCTCTCGCGAGGTCGCTTCTCTTTGTATGCGCCATTGTAGCACGTGTGTAGCCCTACTCGTAAGGGCCATGATGACTTGACGTCATCCCCACCTTCCTCCAGTTTATCACTGGCAGTCTCCTTTGAGTTCCCGGCCGGACCGCTGGCAACAAAGGATAAGGGTTGCGCTCGTTGCGGGACTTAACCCAACATTTCACAACACGAGCTGACGACAGCCATGCAGCACCTGTCTCAGAGTTCCCGAAGGCACCAATCCATCTCTGGAAAGTTCTCTGGATGTCAAGAGTAGGTAAGGTTCTTCGCGTTGCATCGAATTAAACCACATGCTCCACCGCTTGTGCGGGCCCCCGTCAATTCATTTGAGTTTTAACCTTGCGGCCGTACTCCCCAGGCGGTCGACTTAACGCGTTAGCTCCGGAAGCCACGCCTCAAGGGCACAACCTCCAAGTCGACATCGTTTACGGCGTGGACTACCAGGGTATCTAATCCTGTTTGCTCCCCACGCTTTCGCACCTGAGCGTCAGTCTTTGTCCAGGGGGCCGCCTTCGCCACCGGTATTCCTCCAGATCTCTACGCATTTCACCGCTACACCTGGAATTCTACCCCCCTCTACAAGACTCTAGCCTGCCAGTTTCGAATGCAGTTCCCAGGTTGAGCCCGGGGATTTCACATCCGACTTGACAGACCGCCTGCGTGCGCTTTACGCCCAGTAATTCCGATTAACGCTTGCACCCTCCGTATTACCGCGGCTGCTGGCACGGAGTTAGCCGGTGCTTCTTCTGCGGGTAACGTCAATTGCTGAGGTTATTAACCTCAGCACCTTCCTCCCCGCTGAAAGTACTTTACAACCCGAAGGCCTTCTTCATACACGCGGCATGGCTGCATCAGGCTTGCGCCCATTGTGCAATATTCCCCACTGCTGCCTCCCGTAGGAGTCTGGACCGTGTCTCAGTTCCAGTGTGGCTGGTCATCCTCTCAGACCAGCTAGGGATCGTCGCCTAGGTGAGCCGTTACCCCACCTACTAGCTAATCCCATCTGGGCACATCTGATGGCAAGAGGCCCGAAGGTCCCCCTCTTTGGTCTTGCGACGTTATGCGGTATTAGCTACCGTTTCCAGTAGTTATCCCCCTCCATCAGGCAGTTTCCCAGACATTACTCACCCGTCCGCCGCTCGTCACCCGAGAGCAAGCTCTCTGTGCTACCGCTCGACTTGCATGTGTTAGGCCTGCCGCCAGCGTTCAATCTGAGCCATGATCAAACTCTTCAATTTAAAAGTTTGATGCTCAATGAATTAAACTTCGTAATGAATTACGTGTTCACTCGTTGAGACTTGGTATTCATTTTTCGTCCGAGGACGTTAAGAATCCATGTCACTTTGAGTGCCCACACAGATTGTCTGATAAATTGTTAAAGAGCAGTGCAACGCGGCTTTCAGCTCACCGTTGCGAGGTGGCGTATATTACGCTTTCCTCTTTCAGAGTCAACCCGTTATTTCAGGATTTTTTCTCTTCAACCGACCGGCTTGTTTGTGAAGTGATTCACATCCGCCGTGTCGATGGAGGCGCATTATAGGGAGTTCTCCGCAGGCCGCAATAGAAAAATTGCAGAAAAATGACTGACTGCTGCATTCCACAGCAAAACCCCGCCTTATACCTTTTTACACACAGACTTATCCACAATGCTACGAAAAAGTGAAAATTCGCGAGCGTTGCGCAAACGTTTTCGTTAAAATGCTCGCGCCTGACAAGGATGCCCCGTTAGGGGTGTTAGCTGAGTTTTTTTGTGGAAAATTCATCTAACGCTCTCTGTAATCGTGAAATCCAGGGGATTTACCATGCAACAACGTCGTCCAATCCGCCGCGCTCTGCTCAGTGTTTCTGATAAAGCCGGTATCGTCGAATTCGCTCAGGCACTTTCTGCACGTGGTGTAGAGCTGCTTTCTACTGGCGGAACTGCTCGCCTGTTAGCAGATAAAGGCTTGCCGGTAACCGAAGTGTCCGATTACACCGGTTTCCCGGAAATGATGGATGGACGCGTGAAAACCCTGCACCCGAAAGTGCATGGCGGCATCCTTGGTCGTCGCGGCCAGGATGACGGTATTATGGAACAACACGATATCGCACCTATCGATATGGTTGTTGTTAACCTCTACCCGTTTGCCCAGACCGTTGCCCGCGAAGGCTGCTCTCTGGAAGATGCAGTGGAGAATATTGATATTGGTGGCCCAACCATGGTGCGCTCCGCGGCCAAGAACCATAAAGATGTCGCCATCGTAGTAAAGAGCAACGACTACGCTGCCATTATTAAAGAGATGGATGCCAACGAAGGCTCCCTGACTCTGGATACGCGTTTCGACCTCGCCATTAAAGCATTCGAACACACCGCCGCTTACGACAGCATGATTGCCAACTACTTCGGTAGCCTGGTCCCGGCTTACCATGGCGAAAGCAATGAGCCGTCTGGTCGCTTCCCACGTACCCTGAACCTGAACTTCATTAAGAAGCAGGATATGCGTTACGGTGAGAACAGCCACCAGCAGGCTGCTTTCTATATAGAAGAAGAAGTCAAAGAAGCGTCTGTGGCGACTGCACAGCAGGTTCAGGGTAAAGCGCTCTCTTATAACAACATTGCCGACACCGATGCCGCGCTGGAATGTGTAAAAGAGTTCAGCGAACCAGCCTGCGTTATCGTGAAGCACGCAAACCCATGCGGCGTGGCGGTAAGCACCTCTATTCTGGACGCCTACGATCGTGCGTATAAAACCGACCCGACCTCGGCGTTCGGCGGCATTATCGCCTTCAACCGCGAGCTGGATGCTGAAACGGCACAGGCCATCATCTCCCGTCAGTTTGTCGAAGTGATCATCGCGCCATCCGCATCTGAAGAAGCGCTGAAAATCACCTCTGCAAAACAGAACGTGCGCGTGCTGGTTTGCGGCCAGTGGGCTGAGCGTGTACCAGGCCTGGACTTCAAACGCGTGAACGGCGGTCTGCTGGTTCAGGACCGCGACCTGGGTATGGTGACAGAAGCCGACCTGCGCGTGGTGACCAAACGTCAACCAACCGAGCAGGAACTGCGTGACGCGCTGTTCTGCTGGAAAGTGGCGAAATTCGTGAAATCCAACGCCATTGTCTACGCGAAAGAGAACATGACCATCGGGATAGGTGCAGGCCAGATGAGCCGTGTCTACTCTGCAAAAATTGCCGGGATTAAAGCAGGTGATGAAGGTCTGGAAGTGAAAGGCTCCGCCATGGCGTCTGACGCCTTCTTCCCGTTCCGTGACGGTATCGATGCTGCCGCAGCAGTAGGCATCACCTGTGTGATCCAGCCTGGCGGTTCCATTCGTGATGACGAAGTGATTGCCGCTGCCGATGAACACGGTATTGCGATGATCTTCACCGACATGCGCCACTTCCGCCATTAATTCCCGGAGTAGAAAATGAAAGTATTAGTGATTGGTAATGGCGGACGCGAGCACGCTCTGGCGTGGAAAGCGGCACAGTCTCCGCTGGTGAAAACCGTCTTTGTGGCACCGGGCAACGCCGGTACGGCGCTGGAGCCTGCGCTGCAGAACGTGGCTATCGGCGTGACCGATATTCCAGCACTGCTGAGCTTTGCCCAGAACGAGAAAATCGATCTGACCATCGTCGGCCCGGAAGCGCCGCTGGTGATTGGCGTGGTGGATGCGTTCCGCGCGGCCGGCCTTAAAATCTTCGGGCCAACCGAAGGTGCAGCACAGCTCGAAGGCTCCAAAGCCTTCACCAAAGATTTCCTCGCGCGTCACAACATCCCGACGGCGGAATATCAGAACTTCACGGAAGTTGAGCCAGCCCTGGCTTATCTGCGTGAAAAAGGCGCGCCGATTGTCATTAAGGCCGACGGCCTGGCTGCCGGTAAAGGCGTTATCGTGGCGATGACTCTCGAAGAAGCGGAGGCCGCGGTGCAGGACATGCTGGCAGGTAACGCATTCGGCGACGCAGGCCATCGCATCGTGATCGAAGAGTTCCTCGATGGTGAAGAGGCGAGCTTCATTGTAATGGTCGACGGCGAGCACGTTCTACCGATGGCTACCAGCCAGGATCATAAACGCGTAGGCAATGCGGATACCGGCCCGAACACCGGCGGTATGGGCGCTTACTCACCCGCTCCGGTCGTGACTGACGAAGTACATCAGCGCACGATGGATCGCATCATCTGGCCAACCGTAAAAGGTATGGCAGCAGAAGGGAATACTTACACCGGTTTCCTCTATGCGGGTCTGATGATCGACAAACAGGGTAACCCGAAGGTCATCGAGTTCAACTGCCGCTTTGGCGATCCAGAAACTCAGCCGATCATGCTGCGCATGAAATCCGATCTGGTCGATCTGTGCCTGGCAGCCTGTGAAGGTAAGCTGGATGAGAAAACTTCCGAGTGGGACGAACGTGCGTCTCTGGGCGTGGTGATTGCCGCTGGCGGCTATCCAGGCAATTACAACACCGGAGATGAGATCCACGGTCTGCCGCTGGAAGAGCTCGAAGGCGGTAAAGTGTTCCATGCGGGTACGAAACTGTCTGACGACGATCGCGTACTGACCAACGGTGGCCGCGTGCTGTGTGCGACCGCATTGGGTCATAGCGTTGCAGAAGCACAGAAGCGCGCCTATGCGCTGATGGCGGATATTCACTGGAACGGTAGCTTTAGCCGTCAGGATATCGGCTATCGCGCGATTGCGCGTGAGCAAAGGGAGTAACGGAAGCGTCTGTTACACTCACCCAACTCCTCTCCCTCAAGGGAGAGGGGATTTACGTCAGAAACTTTTTTCTGTCGGCTGCCAGGTGCAGAAGTCTTCGTTCGCCACCAGCAGCAGTTGAGAACCTTCCGGTGCTTCAAGCCACGCCACACTCACCTCCATAGATGAATGACGCTGACGACGTTCAATATGTTCGGTTGCCCAGGATTCAAGCTCAGGCTTCACTGTCTGCCCTTCGCAAGTTGTTACCGTCCCATCGGCGTGCCAGCGCCCCTGGCGCAGTACAACGCGCCCCTGACGCAGCGCATCGCTGGTCTGGCGGATCTGTTCGGCACGATAACGATAGAGAGCAATTTGATCGCTGGAAAGCTGCTGTTTTTGACCACTCACTTCACGCTGCATAAAGCTCAGCTCACCATGGTCATCAAAACGCACTTTCACATGTTCGGGGGTTTTACTGTAGACGTTCAGTTCGATCAGCGTGAGGTCATCGCCCTGCCAGCGATACTCCGCGGTCGAGGTATTGCCGTTATGCCACGGGCTAAAAGCAGAAAGCAGATGCACTTCACCGCCGGAATCTTTGCGCCAGATCCTGACCGCCCCCTGATTGTCAGCGTAGCCGCTGGCAGTAAACGGTGGCAGAGTGGAGTCATGGCTACAGGCTGACAGCAACAGCACGCCCGCTAACGTGAGCGCACCACGCCAGACAGACAAAAGGGGCGTTACCGCCCCTTCGTTAAAACTGTTCACTGCCACGCGTCTTACTTAACAGCGTCTTTCAGAGCTTTACCAGAAACGAATGCTGGCACGTTAGCTGCGGCGATTTTGATTTCTTTACCGGTCTGCGGGTTGCGGCCAGTGCGCTCAGCACGGTGGTTCACTTTGAAGGTACCGAAACCAACCAGTTGTACAGCATCGCCTTCTTTCAGAGACTCAGTAATAGCAGCCAGGGTAGATTCCAGAGCAGCTTTAGCCTGCACTTTAGACAGATCAGCCTTGTCCGCAATTACATCAATCAGTTGAGTCTTGTTCATAAGTTATCCTTTCAATGTGTTTATCGCTTGCTAAGCATCGAGTGCGACGAAAATGCCAAAAAAGCACTCTCCTGCATACACGCACCGATAGCCACTTTTTTTCGCCCCCCAAATGTAGACCAGACAAGGGGCGAAAGGGAAGAGTCGAGGAGCGACAAAACGGGCGTTATCTCAAGTTTTATTGTCTCATTGGTTAAAAATTATACCAATATTGCTCTCGCCGGCCTCACGTAAGTCCGCGCGCAGCCCTTTTATCAGCTCGATATCGCGTTCTTCACACTCTGCCAGCAGGCGGAAAATTTCCCACTGAATGTCCCATTCTTGTTCTACCGCCGGGTTCGCACGCAGCTCTTCGTCGGTCATTTCACGACCTTCCTGAGTCATTTCCAGCATCGCAACGGTCGTAATTGATGCCTTACTGACTTCGATAGCATGCTCCAGCGTTTCACCACTCAGGCGGGAGTGAATCAACTCGCTTAACGCCACACAAGCATCGATCGCCGGATAGACACCGTACAGGTCAAAATCATCCGCGACCGGAATCGCCTCTTCCAGCTTTTCGAGCTGAGAGTCGAAATTCACCTTCGCGTCTTTCACCGTCAGCGTTTCCCAGATCAGATCCAGAATTCGGCGATAAATATGACCATCACCAAAGCCCGTCTGCTTGCAGAACGCGGCATAGTTGGGATACATGCGCTCGCACAGGCAAGCCATAAAGGTGACGTGCTGCCAGCTTTCCAGCTTCTCAAGGCGCAGGTGAATCGGGTTTTGTAACATGATGATCTCTCGAATCGAAAATTAGGCGCAGTTTACCTGAATCATCGCTGAATTTCCTGCCAACGAACAAAAGCCGGGCGTGAAGAAGCTACCGCGTCTGCCCAGCGTGTTGGCTCAGGCAAACGGTATCCCTTCATACAGCGCTGCACCCACGCCAGAGCGCTATCCATGCTCACCCGATGTCCGGTGGCAATAAACAGCGGGTTACAACGGGCTTTGCTGCGCCATACCCACGCCAGTTGCTCACCTTTATCAATGAGCGGTGCCAGCGCGCCAGGCTTGGCAGAAAGCGGTTCAAACGCACCACACAAGCGTTTCTTAGCAACGCCGATGGTGGGAACATCCACCAGCAGGCCAAAGTGGCTGGCCACGCCTAAACGGCGCGGGTGTGAGATACCGTGTCCATCAACAAACAGCAGGTCAGGTTTTTGCGAGAGCTGCTCCCACGCTGCCAGCAGCGCGGGGTATTCGCGGAAGGAGAGAAAGCCCGGGATGTACGGCATAGTGGTGGCAATACGCGCCACTTTGTACTCCACCAGCTCAAGCGAGGGATATTTCAGTACCACCATCGCTGCTCGCGTCACGTCCCCACCCTGCTCAAACCCGACGTCAGCTCCACCGATAAACTGCGGGGGATCCTTATCCAGACGATCCTCGCGGATCACGGATGAAGCCAGTTCAATTTGTTGGGCGCGTAATGACGCGAGATCCATAGAGATTCCTTACTTGTGGTATTGCGCAGAGAGTCGGTGTACCGCCTCCACAAACGCGCCAGCGTGTTCTGGCGGCACGTCCTGATGAATACCATGCCCGAGGTTAAAGACGTGCCCTTCGCCCTGGCCGAAACCGGCGAGAATAGTTGCCACCTCTTCTTCAATGCGAGCCGGCTGTGCATAAAGCATGGACGGATCCATATTGCCCTGCAGCGCCACCTTGTCACCCACGCGACGGCGCGCATCGGCAATATCGGTTGTCCAGTCGAGACCCAGCGCGTCACATCCCGTTGCAGCCATCGCCTCCAGCCACTGACCGCCGCCTTTAGTGAACAAGGTCACCGGCACGCGGCGGCCTTCGTTTTCACGCAGCAGGCCATCAACGATCTTGTGCATGTAATAGAGCGAAAACTGCTGATAATCGCGTCCGGTAAGTACGCCGCCCCAGGTGTCGAAAATCATCACCGACTGTGCGCCCGCTTTAATCTGCGCGTTGAGGTAGAGCGTGACGCTCTTCGCCAGCTTGTCGAGCAGCGCATGCAACGCCAGCGGCTCCGCGTACATCATCTTTTTAATCACGGTGAAAGCCTTGCTGCTGCCACCTTCAACCATGTAAGTCGCCAGCGTCCACGGACTGCCAGAGAAACCGATCAGCGGCACTTCACCTTTCAGCTCACGGCGAATAGTGCGCACGGCATTCATCACATAGCCCAGTTCATCTTCAGGATCGGGAACAGGCAGCTTGTCGACGTCGGCTTTGCTTTTGATTGGGGAGGTGAAACGTGGACCTTCACCGGTTTCAAAATAGAGCCCAAGGCCCATCGCATCCGGGATGGTCAGAATATCCGAGAAGAGGATCGCAGCATCCAGCGGGAAGCGGCGCAGCGGCTGGAGCGTCACTTCACAGGCCAGCTCAGCGTTTTTGCACAGCGACATAAAATCGCCTGCCTGCGCGCGCGTGGCTTTGTACTCTGGCAGATAGCGTCCCGCCTGGCGCATCATCCACACCGGGGTGACATCAACGGGCTGGCGCAGCAGCGCACGCAGATAACGATCGTTCTTCAGTTCGGTCATTTTTGCAGTTCCTTAAGCGTCATGGCCTCAGTGTAACACTACTCATACTCAGCCCGACACATTGCCACAGTATCTTCTATTAGCCGACGCGCCACCGTACCTGGCGGCGGTAACAGAGGTAAATCGTCATACCGATACCAGTTCGCTTCCAGTAACTCTTTCTGGTCGATGACGATGTCCCCGCTATCATATTCGGCCATAAATGCCGTCATTAATGACTGCGGGAACGGCCACGGCTGGGAGGTAACATAGCGCAGGTTCTTCACTTTAATCCCGCTCTCCTCCATCACTTCGCGCGCCACCGCCTGCTCCAGCGTTTCGCCCACTTCGACAAACCCGGCCAGCACAGTGTGAATGCCGTTGCGGTGACGGGTATGCTGCGCCAGCAGGATGGAATCCTCGCGACGGATAGCGACGATAATGCACGGCGCGATCTGCGGATAGTAGCGTTCACGGCAGTGGCTGCAGAGCATCGCCCACTCGGTTTTGCTCGGGTGCATGGTATGCCCGCAGTAACCGCAGTATTTATGCGAACGATAAAACTCCGCCAGCTGTACACCACGGCCCGCCAGCTGGAACAGCCCCACATCCAGATCCAGCACCTGACGAACCGATCCCATGTCCTGACGTCGAGCCTGCTGGACCATCCACACGGGATCGCCCTGCCACTCACCGATCCTCAGTGCAGGTTGACCAACAAGATCGAATTTTTCCGCCGCACCATAGGGAATTTCCCCGACGGGGAGCCATAATTTTTGTTCGTGACTGACGATCCACCAACCAAGATCTGATTTTTCAATAATACGATCCATATCTATTGCACTACCTTCGCTTCACTGACATGTTGTTAGCATTGTGGTTACATTTTGGATAAGCAGATTCAATTCTAAACTTTGCGGAGTCGAACATGTTAAACCAGCTAGAAAGCCTGACTGAGCGCGTTAGAGGAAGTAACAAACTGGTGGATCGCTGGCTACATGTGCGCAAGCATCTACTCGTGGCTTATTACAATCTGGTCGGTATTAAGCCTGGCAAAGAATCGTTTATGCGTCTGAATGAAAAAGCGCTGGATGATTTTTGTCAGAGCCTGGTCGACTACCTGTCCGACGGCCATTTCAATATTTATGAACGCATTATCCGCGAAATGGAAGGGACTACGCCGTATTTAGCGGCCAGCAAACTCTATCCGCTGCTGGAAGCCAATACCCAGCAGATTATGGACTACTACGATTCCACGCTTGAGAATGCGATCGATCACGATAACTATCTTGAGTTTCAGCAGGCGCTTTCCGACCTTGGCGAAGCGCTGGAAGAGCGATTCACACTGGAAGATAAGCTGATCGCCCTCGTGCTGGATAGCAATCTCAGTGCCAGCAACGAAGATAACATCGCGCGCCCTGCTTGAGTTCTTAATCGTTAACGAGTAATTTACAAACATTCGCCCCTCTCACGAGGGGGATTTTTCTTGTCGGAGTGCCCAGCGTTTGCAAAAACGCGGGCTGAGACCGTTAATTCGGGATCCGCGGAACCTGATCAGGCTAATACCTGCGAAGGGAACAAGAGTCACACTGCTGTTGTATCGCCTGCGGGCGATCTTCTCTTGCTTCATCCGTCGTCTGACAAGCCATGTCCTTCACTTTTGGAATGAGCTATGTCTACCACTACTAAACTGACCCGCCGCGAACAGCGCGCACACGCCCAACACTTCATTGATACCCTGGAAGGCACCGCTTTCCCGAACTCTAAACGCATCTACATCACCGGCTCTCAGGCGGATATCCGCGTGCCGATGCGTGAAATTCAGCTTAGCCCAACGCTTATCGGCGGCAGCAAAGATAACCCACAGTATGAAGACAACGAAGCTGTGCCGGTGTATGACACCTCCGGTCCCTACGGTGACCCTGAAATTGCCATCAACGTTCAGAAAGGCCTGGCTAAGCTGCGTCAACCGTGGATCGACGCCCGCCAGGACAGCGAGGAGCTAAACGAGCAAAGTTCTGCCTATACCAAAGAGCGCCTGGCCGACGACGGTCTGGACGAGCTGCGCTTCTCCGGCCTGCTGACACCGAAACGCGCTAAAGCGGGCAAATGCGTGACCCAGTTGCACTACGCGCGTCAGGGGATCGTCACCCCCGAAATGGAGTTCATCGCCATTCGCGAAAACATGGGCCGTGAGCGCATCCGTAGCGAAATTCTGCGCCACCAGCATCCGGGAGAATCTTTTGGCGCTCGCCTGCCGGAAAACATTACGCCGGAATTTGTGCGTGATGAAGTCGCCGCTGGCCGCGCGATTATCCCTGCCAACATCAACCACCCGGAATCTGAGCCAATGATTATTGGCCGTAATTTCCTGGTGAAGGTCAACGCTAACATCGGTAACTCGGCCGTTACTTCGTCTATCGAAGAAGAGGTGGAAAAACTGGTCTGGTCGACGCGCTGGGGTGCGGACACGGTGATGGACCTCTCCACTGGCCGTTATATTCACGAAACCCGCGAATGGATCCTACGTAACAGCCCGGTACCAATCGGGACGGTGCCTGTGTATCAGGCGCTGGAGAAGGTCAACGGCATTGCCGAAGATCTTACCTGGGAGGCCTTCCGCGACACGTTACTGGAACAGGCTGAACAGGGCGTAGACTACTTCACTATTCACGCAGGTGTCCTGCTGCGCTACGTACCGATGACGGCGAAACGTCTGACCGGCATCGTCTCGCGCGGCGGTTCGATCATGGCGAAGTGGTGTCTGTCCCATCATCAGGAAAACTTCCTCTACGAACACTTCCGTGAGATTTGCGAAATCTGCGCCGCGTACGATGTCTCTCTGTCGCTGGGCGACGGCCTGCGTCCTGGCTCCATCCGCGATGCCAATGACGAAGCGCAGTTTGCCGAACTGCACACGCTGGGTGAACTCACCAAAATCGCCTGGGAATATGACGTACAGGTGATGATTGAAGGCCCGGGACATGTGCCAATGCAGATGATCCGTCGCAACATGACCGAAGAGCTGGAGCACTGCCACGAAGCGCCGTTCTACACCCTCGGGCCATTGACCACCGATATCGCGCCGGGCTATGACCATTTCACCTCCGGGATTGGTGCGGCAATGATTGGCTGGTTCGGCTGCGCCATGCTCTGCTACGTCACGCCGAAAGAGCACCTCGGCCTGCCAAACAAAGAAGATGTAAAACAGGGTCTGATCACCTACAAGATTGCCGCCCACGCAGCCGATCTGGCGAAAGGCCACCCGGGAGCGCAAATCCGTGATAACGCCATGTCGAAAGCACGCTTCGAATTCCGCTGGGAAGATCAGTTCAACCTGGCGCTCGACCCATTCACTGCTCGCGCCTATCACGACGAAACACTGCCGCAGGAATCAGGCAAAGTGGCACACTTCTGCTCCATGTGCGGGCCGAAATTCTGCTCGATGAAAATCAGCCAGGAGGTACGTGACTACGCTGCCGCACAAACCATTGAAGTGGGCATGGCGGATATGTCAGAAACCTTCCGCGCCAAAGGCGGTGAAATCTACCTCAAAAAAGAGGAGGCGTAATGTACCAGCCCGATTTTCCACCTGTGCCCTTTCGTTTAGGGCTCTATCCGGTGGTGGATAGCGTGGAATGGATAGAGCGCCTGCTTGCGACGGGCGTTCGCACAATCCAGCTACGCATTAAAGATAAACACGATGAAGAGGTAGAGACGGATGTGGTTTCTGCCATCGCGCTGGGGCGTCGCTATGACGCTCGCCTGTTTATCAACGACTACTGGCGACTGGCGATCAAACATCAGGCTTACGGCGTACATCTGGGTCAGGAAGACCTTGAGACAACCGACCTCAATGCGATCCGCGACGCAGGGCTGCGTCTGGGGGTATCAACGCATGACGATATGGAAATCGACGTCGCGCTGACCGCCCGCCCTTCTTACATCGCCCTCGGCCACGTCTTCCCGACGCAAACCAAGCAGATGCCCTCCGCACCGCAAGGTCTGGCGCAGCTGGCGAGTCACGTTGAACGCCTTGCCGATTATCCCACCGTTGCCATCGGCGGCATTAGCCTTGAACGTGCCCCGGCGGTGCTGGAGACCGGGGTCGGCAGCATTGCCGTCGTCAGCGCCATTACCCAGGCAGCAGACTGGCAGTCGGCTACCGAGCAGCTGTTACAGCTGGCAGGAGCAGGCGATGAATGATCGTGATTTTATGCGCTACAGCCGTCAGCTTCTGCTGGAGGATATCGCCATTGACGGACAGCAAAAGCTGCTCGCCAGCCGGGTTCTGATTGTGGGTCTGGGCGGGTTAGGAGCCCCTGCCGCGCTCTATCTGGCAGGGGCGGGCGTCGGCACGCTGGTACTGGCCGATGACGACGACGTTCACCTCAGCAACCTGCAACGGCAAATTCTCTTTACCACCGAGGATATTAACCAGCCTAAAGCGCAAATCACCCGCCAGCGGCTGAACCAGCTTAACCCGGATATCGAACTGATTGCCTTACAGCAACGGCTCAGCGGTGAAAGCCTGCAACGCGAAGTTGCCCTGGCCGACGTGGTGCTGGACTGCACCGACAATATGGCGACGCGTCAGGCGATCAACGCCGCCTGCGTGGCAAATAATACGCCGCTTATCACCGCCAGCGCGGTGGGTTTCGGCGGGCAGATGATGGTCCTGACTCCGCCGTGGTCGCAGGGCTGCTATCGCTGCCTGTGGCCGGATGATGCCGAGTCAACGCGCAACTGCCGGACGGCGGGCATTCTTGGTCCGGTGGTCGGCGTGATGGGCACAATGCAGGCGCTGGAAGCTATCAAGCTGCTTAGCGGCATGGAGACGGAACGCAATACGCTGCGCTTGTTTGATGCCCGCTCCAGCGGCTGGCGACAGCTGGCGCTTCACCGTGCCAGCCACTGCCCGGTATGCGGAGGCCACGATGCGCATTCTGTTTAACGATGAGCCGATGAGCTGCGACGACGGGCTTACCGTTGCCGTTTTGCTCGATAAATTACGTCAGCTTAAACCAGGCACAGCGCTGGCGCTCAATCAACAGATCCTGCCGCGCGAGCAGTGGGAGCTTCAGCAGGTCAATGAAGGTGATCAGATCCTGCTGTTTCAGGTTATCGCAGGGGGCTGAGATGTTACGTATTGCCGATAAAGTCTTTGATTCACATCTGTTTACCGGAACTGGAAAATTCGCCTCTCCACAGCTGATGGTGGAGGCCATCCGGGAAAGCGGCAGCCAGTTGGTGACGCTGGCCATGAAGCGCGTGGACCTGCGTCACCACAGCGATGCCATTCTGGCACCTTTACTGGAAGCAGGCGTTACGCTGCTGCCCAATACGTCCGGCGCGAAAACGGCAGAGGAGGCGATTTTTGCCGCACAACTGGCGCGAGAAGCGCTCGGCACCCGCTGGCTGAAGCTGGAAATTCACCCGGATGCCCGCTGGCTGCTGCCTGACCCTATCGAAACGCTGAAAGCAGCCGAAAAACTGGTTCAGCAGGGGTTTATCGTTCTGCCTTACTGCGGAGCCGACCCCGTACTATGCAAGCGTCTGGAAGAGGTCGGCTGTGCCGCCGTCATGCCGCTGGGCGCCCCCATCGGCTCCAATCAGGGGCTGGAAACCCGTGCGATGCTTGAAATCATTATTGAGCAGGCCACCGTGCCAGTCGTTGTGGATGCGGGCATTGGCGTGCCCAGCCATGCTGCACAGGCGCTGGAGATGGGTGCAGACGCTGTGCTGGTGAATACGGCCATCGCGGTAGCTGATGACCCGGTCATGATGGCGCGCGCGTTCCGCATGGCTGTAGAGGCCGGCGTGCTGGCAAGGGAGTCCGGCCCCGGCTCGCGCAGTTTTCAGGCTCAGGCCACCAGCCCGTTGACCGGTTTTCTGGAGGCAATCTCATGAGCACGTTTACCGAGCGCTGGCGGCAGCTTAACTGGGACGACATTGCCCTGCGCATCAACAGCAAGACGGCTGCTGACGTGGAGCGAGCATTGAACGCCCGTCACCTCACCCGTGAGGATTTGATGGCCCTGCTCTCCCCGGCAGCCAGCGCCTATCTTGAACCGATGGCACAGCGTGCTCAGAGGCTGACACGCCAGCGCTTTGGCAACACGGTGAGTTTTTACGTCCCGCTTTACCTCTCTAACCTGTGCGCCAATGACTGTACCTATTGCGGTTTCTCCATGAGTAACCGCATCAAGCGGAAAACGCTCGATGAGAGTGAAATTGCGCGTGAGTGTGCGGCCATTCGTGAAATGGGCTTTGAGCATCTTCTGCTGGTCACGGGTGAACATCAGGGGAAAGTGGGGATGGACTATTTTCGTCAGCACCTCCCCGCCATTCGTCGTCAGTTTGCCTCTTTGCAAATGGAAGTGCAGCCCCTGTCGCAAGAGGAATACGCGGAGTTAAAAACGCTCGGGCTGGACGGGGTCATGGTTTATCAGGAAACCTACCACGAGGCGACATATGCCCGGCACCACCTCAAGGGAAAGAAACAGGATTTCTTTTTCCGGCTGGAGACACCGGACAGACTGGGACGCGCCGGGATCGACAAAATCGGTCTGGGGGCGCTGATCGGGCTATCGGATAGCTGGCGGGTAGATTGCTACATGGTGGCAGAACATCTGCTATGGCTCCAGCAACGCTACTGGCAGAGCCGTTACTCTATCTCCTTCCCCCGGCTGCGGCCTTGCACGGGAGGGGTTGAACCGGCTTCTCTGATGGATGAGCGTCAACTGGTGCAAACCATCTGTGCATTCCGCCTGCTTGCTCCGGAGGTTGAGTTGTCTCTCTCAACGCGCGAGTCCCCGGCGTTTCGCGATCGCGTGATCCCACTTGCGATCAACAACGTTAGCGCATTTTCCAAAACGCAGCCTGGCGGCTACGCCGACGACCATCCGGAACTGGAGCAGTTTGCGCCACATGACGGGCGACGTCCGGAAGCCGTCGCTGCCGCCCTGATTGAACAGGGTCTACAGCCTGTCTGGAAAGACTGGGACAGCTGGCTGGGAAGAGCCTCGCAATTGCGTTGAAACGCACTGCAACACGTTAAAAAATTGTCGAGACGCGACGAAAAGGCAAAACCGGATGATTGTCAGCAATCGTCCGGTTTTTTATTGTCTCAAGGCCAGCAACGGACGCTGGCCAGGGCGAAAAAGCTTCTTCCTCGTTTCGCCCTGCCTCTGCCTGAATCCAGAATGTTCATAAGTAATTTCTTAGTGATTCTTAATATAAATCATCTCGTCTGAAACCGTACATCGTATAATTCACAGCCAATCGCAGGACAGCGACTATGCTGAGAGGATATCGGCAGACAAAAAGCATTCACCATCAGGATCGATGTACAACTCATGGCACTTCACAGCAAAAAACTCTCTTTCACCCGGCCAATTATGCTCAGCTTCGCGGGGATCCTGTGCAGTTTTGTGCTGATCGCGGTCGCGGTGACGCTTTCGCAACGAAAGGATTTTCTTGAGGATTATCACAAGATTAATAGCAATTTCACGCATAACCTGGCGGTGAATTACACCGAATCCATCCTGCGTGAAAATGACTATATCCTTGGCCGCTCCGCAATGTACTTCGCGCGCGACGACAGGCTAAACGAGACGCTAAACGTTAACCCGACGCAGGGGCTGCAGATGATGATGCATTTGCAGAACCTGATGCCGACCGTCTCATCCATTTCACTGGCAGACACGCAGGGGCATTATCTCCGCGCACCGGAAGTGCTCCCCACGGAGACGAGTAAAACCTTCGATCCCCGGACGCGACCGTGGTTTGTCGCCCAGGCGGAAGCCAGCATCTTCAGCCACTATACCCGCCCTTATATGGATTACTTTACGGGTCACCCCACGGTCACTCTTTATAAGCCCGTGATTTCACCAGAAGGCAGGCTGAAGGGAACGCTCGCTTTTCATCTCGATCTCACGTCAATGGGCTATACTCTGCGCCAGATGGTAGCACCCGTTCAGGGGGAGTTCTTCATCGTCGAACGCGACGGCGCTGTGGTGCTGCACCCGGATACCGGTGCACTCTTCAAGCAGTACGTGAGCGAAGCGCTGATGGACAAAATGACCAGCGGCGAAGGGCATCTTTACGACAAGAAAAGCAACGCCTGGTATTACTATTATTCGTTTACCAACCCGGACTGGTTTGTTATTTACCGGGTATCGGGTGCGACGCTCACTGATATTACTCGCCACGAAACGACGATTGTTGGCTGGGGGTTTGCCCTGGCGGCCATCATCATCATCCTCTTTGGTTTATACCTGCGCCATGCATCGCGTACCGTGCTGATGCACATTATCAATGCCATCAAAACCGGCGACGTCAGCGAAGCGCCGCGTCTGGAAGCGATGCTGAGCCACACTATCCAGTCCAATAAAGAGCGTGAGATGGCGTATGTCCGCCAGGCAACGCACGATTCGCTGACGGGCTGCAAAAACCGTCGCGCGTTCGATAGCGATGTGGCGGAGCTTCTGGAAGCACACCAGCCTTTTGCAATGGCGCTGGTGGATATTGATAACTTCAAGTCGATTAACGATACGCTGGGCCACTTAACCGGTGACATCGTCCTGCGCAACGTGGCCCGCGAAGGGCTCCAGATAATGCAGCCACATCACGTCTCGGTTTACCGTTACGGAGGGGAAGAGTTCGCGGTAGTCTTCCAGGCTGAGCAGATTGCTTCTGCACTTTCATTACTTGAGGCGTGGCGTACCGCCGTTGAAAAACGCGCCTGGCGAGAAGAAAACCTGCGGGTAACGTTCAGTGGTGGCTTGGGAGAATGGCACCACGAACCGCTGGAACAATTTGTGGGTAGTGTTGATAACGCACTTTACAGCGCGAAGCAGCAGGGAAAAAATCGCATTATCCGCACGTCCATCAGCTAATCCTCATCTTTCAGCCTGCCCGTTTCGGCGGGTAAGCTGCTCACCAATGCAAAATTGTAACCGGTTTCAGAAAATCGTCGGTTTCTTTGTGATGCCTCACACACAATCACGGTAAAGCGGTTGTTGAAGCGTTCTGCACGGGATAATTATCAATAAACACATGTAGATCGAGGCTGATTATGAAGAACATCGTTTTATGCTGTGCAGCGGGAATGTCAACCAGCATGCTGGTTCAACGTATGAAAGATGCCGCACAGAAAAAAGGGGTTGAAGTCACCATTAAAGCCGTTCCGGTTGCGGAGTTTAAAGACAACATCGCGACGGCCGACATCGTATTACTGGGGCCACAGGTTAAATACGAGCAGGCTAAACTACAGGCACAGGCCGACCCACTGGGTAAAAAGGTCGCGGTGATCGACATGATGGATTACGGCATGATGAAAGGCGATGCTGTACTGGAAAAAGCGCTCAAACTGCTGGAGTCATAATGGAAGACTTAGAAACCACAATCATGGAACTGCTGGTCAACGCAGGTGCGGCACGCAGTGCTGCCCTTACGGCGTTGCAGATGGCACGTAAAGGTGACTTTGCCGAAGCCGAAAAGGCGATGGAAGAGTCGCGCGAATATGTGAAGCATGCGCACACGATTCAGACGCAGCTTATTGGTCTTGATGAAGGTACCGGGAAGCTGCCGGTTAACCTGATCACCGTCCATTCTCAGGATCACCTGATGAACGCGATGGTCATTCAGGACCTGGCGGGCGATATGATAGAGCTGTACCGTCGGCTACCGCTGATTAACTGAAAAAAAGATATAAAAAAACCCGCCGAAGCGGGTTTTTTATTAGCTGAATCAACAATTACTCGTTATCGGAACCACCCAGACCTGCGTTCAGCAGTTCTGCCAGGCTCGCGGATGCATCTTCAGCAGTGACCTGCGGTGCAGCTGGCAGTTCACCCGCAGCACGACGACGCATACGATCCTGATGGTACGCATAGCCGGTACCAGCCGGGATCAGACGACCCACGATAACGTTCTCTTTCAGACCGCGCAGTTCATCACGTTTACCTGCAACAGCCGCTTCGGTCAGGACACGAGTAGTTTCCTGGAACGATGCTGCAGAGATGAAGGACTCGGTTGCCAGAGACGCTTTGGTGATACCCAGCAGATCGCGTGCGAAGGTCGCACCGATTTTGCCGTTCGCTTCCAGATCGCGGTTAGCGATCTTAACGCGAGAGTATTCAACCTGCTCGCCTTCCAGGAACTCAGAGCTACCTGCGTTTTCGATGGTTGCTTTACGCAGCATCTGACGAACGATAACTTCGATGTGTTTATCGTTAATCTTAACGCCCTGCAGACGGTATACGTCCTGTACTTCGTTAACGATGTAACGAGTAACAGCATGCACACCACGCAGACGCAGGATATCGTGCGGCGCTTCTGGACCGTCGGAAACCACGTCACCACGTTCTACACGTTCACCTTCGAACACGTTGAGCTGACGCCACTTAGGAATCATCTCTTCGTACGGCTCGCTGCCATCTACTGGAGTGATAACCAGACGGCGTTTACCTTTGGTCTCTTTACCGAAGGAGATGATACCGCTGATTTCAGCCAGGATTGCCGGCTCTTTCGGACGACGTGCTTCGAACAGGTCCGCAACGCGTGGCAGACCACCGGTGATGTCCTTGGTACCGCCGGATTCCTGAGGAATACGCGCCAGGGTGTCACCAGAGCTGATCTGTACGCCATCTTCCAGCTGTACAATCGCTTTACCTGGCAGGAAGTACTGCGCAGGCATATCGGTACCCGGGATCAGAACGTCGTTACCCTGAGCATCAACGATTTTCAGTGCAGGACGCAGATCTTTACCGCCAGTAGTACGCTCTGCGGAATCCAGAACCACCAGAGAAGACAGACCAGTCAGCTCGTCAGTCTGACGAGTAATGGTCTGGCCGTCGATCATGTCAGTGAAGCGGATGAAACCACTTACTTCGGTGATAACTGGCATGGTGTGTGGATCCCAGTTTGCAACGGTTTCACCGCCGGCAACCTGCTCACCATCACCTTTCGCCATAACCGCACCGTAAGGTACTTTATAGCTCTCTTTGGTACGACCGAATTCGTCGATCAGTTTCAGCTCGGTGTTACGAGAGGTCACAACCAGTTTGCCTGCGGAGTTAACAACAGACTTCGCGTTGCTGAGCTTGATGCTACCTTTGTTTTTCACCTGGATGCTGGATTCAGCAGCCGCACGAGATGCCGCACCACCGATGTGGAACGTACGCATCGTCAGCTGTGTACCCGGCTCACCGATGGACTGTGCCGCGATAACACCGATTGCTTCACCTTTGTTGATGATGTGGCCACGCGCCAGGTCACGACCATAGCAGTGCGCACATACACCAAAGTCGGTGTCACAGGATACAACGGAACGTACTTTCACTGAGTCAACAGAGTTTGCTTCCAGCAGGTCACACCACTGTTCGTGCAGCAGCGTATTGCGTGGAACCAGAATGTCTGCAGTACCCGGCTTCAGAATGTCTTCCGCGGTTACACGACCCAGTACGCGATCGCGCAGTGGCTCTTTAACATCACCACCCTCGATAACCGGGGTCATGGTGATACCTTCGAGGGTGCCACAATCGTCTTCGGTTACAACCAGATCCTGCGCAACGTCAACCAGACGACGCGTCAGATAACCGGAGTTCGCTGTTTTCAGTGCGGTATCCGCCAGACCTTTACGAGCACCGTGAGTAGAGATGAAGTACTGGAGTACGTTCAGACCTTCACGGAAGTTCGCGGTGATTGGCGTTTCGATGATGGAGCCATCTGGCTTCGCCATCAGACCACGCATACCTGCCAGCTGACGAATCTGTGCAGCAGAACCACGCGCACCGGAGTCGGCCATCATGTAGATGCTGTTGAAGGAAACCTGCTGTTCTTCAACGCCGTCACGGTTAATCACGGTTTCGGTCTGCAGGTTATCCATCATCGCCTTGGATACACGATCGTTCGCCGCAGCCCAGATATCGATAACTTTGTTATAGCGTTCGCCCGCGGTTACCAGACCAGACTGGAACTGCTCCTGGATCTCAGCAACTTCGGCTTCCGCTTCAGAGATGATCTCGTGTTTCTTCTCTGGGATGACCATGTCATCAATACCAACAGATGCACCTGAACGCGCTGCATAAGCAAAGCCGGTGTACATTGTCTGGTCAGCGAAGATTACGGTCGGCTTCAGACCCAGAATGCGGTAACAGGTGTTCAGCATTTTGGAGATCGCTTTCTTGCCCAGCGCCTGGTTGACGATGGAGAAAGGCAGCCCCTTCGGTACGATCATCCACAGAATGGCACGGCCAACGGTCGTGTCTTTCAGGCTGGTTTTCGCAACGAACTCGCCGTTTTCATCTTTTTCGTATTCGGTGATACGCACTTTAACGCGCGCATGCAGAGAGGCCAGGCCAGCGCGATAAATACGCTCAGCTTCTTTCGGGCCAGTCAGCACCATGCCTTCGCCTTTGGCGTTAACACAGTCACGGGTCATGTAGTACAGACCCAATACAACGTCCTGAGAAGGAACGATAATAGGTTCACCGTTCGCTGGAGACAGGATGTTGTTGGTAGACATCATCAGCGCACGCGCTTCCAACTGGGCTTCCAGCGTCAGCGGTACGTGAACAGCCATCTGGTCACCATCGAAGTCGGCGTTATATGCCGCACAAACCAGCGGGTGCAGCTGGATAGCTTTACCTTCGATCAGTACTGGTTCAAATGCCTGGATACCCAGACGGTGCAGGGTTGGTGCACGGTTCAGCAGTACCGGGTGTTCGCGGATAACTTCGTCCAGGATATCCCAAACGACAGCTTCTTCACGCTCAACCATTTTCTTAGCGGCTTTGATGGTGGTGGCCAGGCCACGCAGCTCCAGCTTGCCGTAGATGAACGGTTTGAACAGCTCCAGTGCCATTTTCTTAGGCAGACCGCACTGATGCAGACGCAGGTATGGACCTACGGTGATTACAGAACGACCGGAGTAGTCAACACGCTTACCGAGCAGGTTCTGACGGAAACGACCCTGTTTACCTTTGATCATGTCGGCCAAAGATTTCAGAGGACGTTTGTTAGAACCGGTGATCGCACGACCGCGACGACCGTTATCCAGCAGGGCATCTACTGCTTCCTGCAGCATACGTTTTTCGTTGCGTACGATGATATCTGGCGCAGCCAGATCCAGCAGACGTTTCAGACGGTTGTTACGGTTAATGACGCGACGATACAGATCGTTCAGGTCAGAAGTCGCGAAACGACCACCATCCAGCGGAACCAGTGGACGCAGATCTGGCGGCAGAACCGGCAGAACGGTCAGGATCATCCACTCTGGTTTGTTACCAGACTGAACGAACGCTTCCAGCAGTTTGATACGCTTGGTCAGCTTTTTACGCTTGGTTTCGGAGTTGGTTTCGTTCAGCTCTTCACGCAGCTGCTCGCACTCTTGCTCCAGATCCATGCTCTTCAGCAGGGCCTGAATAGCTTCCGCACCCATCTTCGCGTCGAATTCGTCACCGAACTCTTCCAGCGCGTCCAGATACTGCTCTTCAGTCAGGATCTGGTGACGTTCCAGATTCGTCATCCCGCCTTCGATAACCACATAAGATTCGAAGTACAGAACACGTTCGATATCGCGCAGCGGCATATCCAGCAGCAGACCGATACGGGACGGCAGAGATTTCAGGAACCAGATGTGAGCGGTTGGAGATGCCAGCTCGATGTGGCCCATGCGCTCACGGCGCACTTTGGTCTGGGTCACTTCAACGCCGCACTTCTCACAGATCACACCACGGTGTTTCAGGCGCTTGTACTTACCGCACAGGCACTCGTAATCTTTTACTGGCCCGAAAATACGCGCACAGAAAAGGCCGTCACGCTCAGGTTTGAACGTACGGTAGTTGATGGTTTCCGGCTTTTTAACTTCACCGAACGACCATGAACGGATCATGTCTGGCGAAGCCAGAGCAATTTTGATCGCATCAAACTCTTCGGTTTTAGTCTGCGCTTTCAGAAACTTTAATAAATCTTTCACGGATTTGCTCCCGTCGGAGTTAGCACAATCTGGTGCCGGGGGTTAACCCGGCACCAGTGACCTGTTTGAGCGAGAATTACTCGTCTTCCAGTTCGATGTTGATACCCAGCGAACGAATCTCTTTCAACAGTACGTTGAAGGATTCTGGCATGCCCGGTTCCATCTGATGGTTGCCGTCCACGATGTTTTTATACATCTTGGTACGACCGTTCACGTCATCAGACTTAACGGTGAGCATTTCCTGCAGGGTGTATGCCGCGCCGTATGCTTCCAGCGCCCACACTTCCATCTCCCCGAAGCGCTGACCACCGAACTGTGCCTTACCACCCAGCGGCTGCTGAGTAACCAGGCTGTAAGAACCGGTAGAACGAGCGTGCATTTTGTCGTCGACCAGGTGGTTCAGTTTCAGCATGTACATGTAACCTACGGTTACCGGACGTTCGAACTGTTCACCGGTACGGCCGTCAAACAGCGTAATCTGACCAGACGTTGGCAGACCACCCAGTTGCAGCAGCTCTTTAATTTCAGCTTCTTTTGCACCGTCGAATACCGGCGTTGCAATTGGCATACCTTTGCGCAGGTTCTCTGCCAGACGCAGCACTTCTTCATCGCTGAAGGTGTTCAGGTCGACTTTCTGACGCACGTCGGTACCCAGATCGTAGGCACGCTGGATGAATTCGCGCAGTTTCGCGACTTCCTGCTGCTGTTTCAGCATGGCGTTAATCTTGTCGCCAATACCTTTTGCAGCCATACCCAGGTGGGTTTCCAGAATCTGACCGATGTTCATACGAGACGGTACGCCCAGTGGGTTCAGTACGATATCTACCGGCGTACCGTTAGCATCGTGCGGCATATCTTCGATCGGGTTGATCTTAGAGATAACACCCTTGTTACCGTGACGACCTGCCATCTTATCACCAGGCTGGATCTGACGTTTAACAGCCAGATATACCTTAACAATCTTCAGCACGCCTGGTGCCAGATCGTCGCCCTGAGTGATTTTACGGCGTTTCGCTTCGAGTTTTTTCTCGAACTCGTGTTTCAGTTCGTCATACTGCTCAGCCAGTTGTTCCAGCTGATTTTGTTTCTCTTCGTCGGTCAGGCCCAGTTCCAGCCAGCGATCGCGTGGCAGTTTGTCGAGCTTCTCAGCTTCAACGCCACCGGCAACCAGCACCGCATAAATACGGCTGAACAGACCTGCTTCGAGGATCTGCAGTTCTTCAGACAGGTCTTTCTTAGCCTGTTTGAGCTGCATCTCTTCGATTTCCAGCGCACGCTTATCTTTTTCAACGCCATCACGAGTGAAGACCTGAACGTCGATAACCGTACCGGAAACACCGTTTGGTACGCGCAGAGAAGAGTCTTTAACGTCAGACGCTTTCTCACCGAAGATTGCACGCAGCAGTTTCTCTTCTGGCGTCAGCTGGGTTTCACCTTTCGGCGTTACCTTACCAACCAGAATGTCACCGCCGGTCACTTCCGCACCGATGTAAACAATACCGGATTCATCCAGTTTGGAGAGCGCAGCTTCACCCACGTTAGGGATGTCAGCGGTGATCTCTTCGGGCCCCAGCTTGGTGTCACGGGACACACATGCCAGTTCCTGAATGTGGATGGTGGTGAAACGATCTTCCTGAACCACACGCTCGGAGACGAGGATGGAGTCTTCGAAGTTGTAACCGTTCCACGGCATGAACGCTACGCGCATGTTCTGACCGAGCGCCAGTTCACCGAGGTCGGTGGACGGACCGTCTGCCAGCACGTCGCCGCGCTCAACTGGCTCACCCAGAGATACGCAAGGCATCTGGTTGATACAGGTGTTCTGGTTAGAACGGGTGTATTTGGTCAGGTTATAAATGTCGATACCTGCTTCACCCGGGTACATCTCGTCTTCGTTAACTTTGATAACGATACGAGAGGCATCCACGTACTGAACAGTACCGCCACGTTTAGCAACCGCAGTAACACCGGAGTCAACGGCAACAGCACGTTCCATACCGGTACCAACCAGCGGCTTATCAGCGCGCAGAGTCGGAACGGCCTGACGTTGCATGTTTGCACCCATCAATGCACGGTTGGCGTCATCGTGTTCCAGGAACGGGATCAGGGACGCACCGACGGATACCACCTGTTGGGTGGATACGTCCATGTAGTCAACCTGGTCGCGGCTGAACAAGCTGGATTCGCCTTTGCTACGGCAGGTAACCAGATCTTCTACAAAGTGGCCTTCGTCATCCAGGTTGGAGTTCGCCTGAGCGATAACGTAGTTGCCTTCTTCGATAGCAGACAGGTAATGAATCTCGTCGGTTACAACACCGTCGGTCACTTTACGATACGGGGTCTCGAGGAAACCGTATTCGTTTGTCTGTGCGTACACGGACAGGGAGTTGATCAGACCGATGTTTGGACCTTCAGGCGTTTCGATTGGACATACGCGACCATAGTGAGTCGGGTGTACGTCTCGAACTTCGAAGCCTGCGCGTTCACGGGTCAGACCGCCTGGGCCGAGTGCAGAGATACGACGCTTGTGCGTGATCTCAGACAGCGGGTTGTTCTGGTCCATGAACTGAGACAGCTGGCTGGAACCGAAGAACTCTTTCACTGCTGCAGAGATCGGCTTGGCGTTGATCATATCCTGAGGCATCAGGGTATCCAGATCGCCCAGAGACAGACGCTCTTTCACCGCACGCTCTACACGTACCAGGCCAACGCGGAACTGGTTTTCCGCCATTTCGCCAACGGAACGGATACGACGGTTGCCGAGGTGGTCGATATCATCCACTTCGCCTTTACCGTTACGGATATCGATGAGCTTCTTCATCACTTCGATGATGTCGTCTTTGCTCAGGATACCGGAACCTTCGATCTCATCACGCAGCAGAGAACGGTTGAACTTCATACGTCCAACCGCGGACAGATCGTAGCGGTCTTCGGAGAAGAACAGGTTCTCGAACAGGCTTTCAGCCGCTTCGCGAGTTGGTGGCTCACCAGGACGCATCATGCGGTAGATTTCAACCAGCGCACTCAGACGATCGGTCGTTGGGTCGACGCGGATAGTCTCAGAGATGTATGGACCATGGTCCAGATCGTTGGTGAACAGCGTTTCGATACGTTTGTGGCCAGACTGGCTCAGCTTAGCCAGCAGATCCAGGCTCAGCTCCATGTTCGCCGGGCAGATCAGCTCGCCAGTTGATTCATCAACGTAATCTTTCGCGGCTACTTTTCCTGCAATGTATTCAACTGGAACTTCGATGTGTTTGATATCATCTTTTTCCAGCTGGCGGATGTGGCGCGCGGTGATACGGCGACCTTTTTCCACATACACTTTGCCGTCGGCTTCGATGTCGAACGACGCGGTCTCACCACGCAGACGTTCCGGCACCAGCTCCATCTGCAGCTTGTTGTCGCGGATTTCAAAGATCACTTTCTCAAAGAACAGGTCCAGGATCTGCTCAGTGGTATATTGCAGCGCACGCAGAATGATGGTTGCAGGCAGTTTACGACGACGGTCGATACGGACAAACAGGTTGTCTTTTGGATCGAACTCGAAGTCCAGCCATGAACCACGGTAAGGAATGATGCGCGCGTTATACAGTACTTTACCGGAAGAGTGTGTTTTACCTTTATCGCTGTCGAAGAAGACGCCCGGGCTACGATGCAGCTGGGAAACGATAACACGCTCAGTACCGTTGATGACGAAAGTACCGTTGTCTGTCATGAGTGGAATTTCACCCATGTAGACTTCTTGTTCTTTAATGTCTTTTACGGTGCCTTCTGGCGCTTCGCGCTCATAGATCACCAGACGCAGTTTTACGCGCAGCGGTGCGGAATAGGTCACGCCACGGATCTGACATTCCTGAACGTCAAACACCGGCTCGCCAAGGCGATAGCTGACGTACTGCAGCTCGGAATTACCGCTGTAGCTCTGAATCGGGAACACGGAACGGAAGGCTGCTTCCAGACCGTACTGCCCTTCAGGATCTTGCTCGATAAACTTCTGGAACGAGTCAAGCTGGATAGAAAGGAGATATGGAATGTCCAGAACTTGTGGACGTTTACCAAAATCCTTACGAATACGTTTTTTCTCGGTATAGGAGTAAACCATAGGGTTCCTCAGCTCGCTGACAAGTCGACCCATCTGTCCGACGAAGGGACAGTTTGTGCAACACCATTTTGTGGACCGGAAAATCGAATACTTTCCGCAATACCTGTTGCTATCACGCTTAAACCATTTCGTTGCGATTTACACAGAGCGAGCACCCTGTCGCAATATATTAAGTCGTCGATAGAAACAAGCATTGTCAGGACAACCAGCAGTCAAACAGTGTGAAATGCTACTGATGCCTTACAGCGCAAAAAGGCTGGTGACTAAAAAGTCACCAGCCATCAGCCTAATTACTTAGGCTGCAACCAGAAAAGTTGGCTTATTTAACTTCAACTTCAGCGCCAGCTTCTTCCAGAGATTTTTTCAGTGCTTCTGCGTCGTCTTTGCTCACGCCTTCTTTCAGCGCAGCTGGAGCAGATTCTACCAGGTCTTTAGCTTCTTTCAGACCCAGGCCAGTTGCGCCACGTACTGCTTTGATAACAGCAACTTTGTTAGCGCCTGCAGCTTTCAGAATTACGTCGAATTCAGTTTTTTCTTCAGCAGCGTCAGCAGCTGGGCCAGCAGCCACAGCTACAGCGGCAGCAGCAGAAACACCGAATTTTTCTTCCATTGCAGAAATCAGTTCTACAACGTCCATTACGGACATAGCTGCAACTGCTTCAATGATTTGATCTTTAGTGATAGACATTTAAATTGTTCCTGAAAATCAGAATAAGTTTATACGTAAGCAAATGCTTTATAAAGACAACTGCGATTAAGCAGCTTCTTTCGCATCGCGAACAGCAGCCAGAGTGCGAACCAGTTTGCCAGCCGAAGCTTCTTTCATGGTTGCCATCAGGCGTGCAATTGCTTCTTCGTAGGTCGGCAGGGTTGCCAGGCGATCGATTTGCGATGCCGGGATCAACTCACCTTCAAAGGCTGCAGCTTTGACCTCAAATTTTGCATTCGCTTTCGCGAACTCTTTGAACAGACGAGCAGCAGCGCCCGGGTGTTCCATAGAGTATGCAATCAGGGTCGGACCAACAAACGTGTCTTTCAGGCACTCGAATGGAGTACCTTCAACTACGCGACGCAGCAGGGTGTTACGAACAACACGCATGTATACGCCAGCTTCACGACCTGCTTTACGCAGTTCAGTCATTTTATCTACAGTAACGCCACGGGAATCCGCAACTACTGCAGACAGCGCGCCTTTGGCTACTTCGCTGACTTCAGCAACAATCGCTTGTTTGTCTTGAAGATTTAAAGCCATTAGCTTTGCTCCTGGATGTTTGCCGGAACTCATGTTCCGGAACTCACTTCACTCGACCCAACGGGAAGAGCGTCTAAATACGGTGAGCAGAAACAAGCCAGAGTATTCAAAAAATAATCTTAGCGTTCTGTCACCGTCTACGCAGGGGATTAAGTCTCTTACGAAACACCTGCGGTCTTCGACGGAGGCCTGGATAGGCCAGGCTCCAACGAACAAATCTTTTAGCCGCTAACTTTCGTTAGCAAACGTGGGGGTAAGATTGTAGACAAAATCACCGCCCACGTAAAGGCATTAGTTTGCAGCAGCGCTCAGGCCAGCCTGGTCAACTGCAACACCTGCACCCATGGTGGTGGAGATGCTAACTTTCTTGATGTACACGCCTTTCGCCTGAGTTGGTTTTGCTTTTTTCAGCGCAACCAGCAGAGCTTCCAGGTTTTCTTTCAGTTTGTCAGCGTCGAAGTCCACTTTACCGATGGTGGTGTGGATGATGCCGTTTTTGTCGTTACGATAACGAACCTGACCTGCTTTAGCGTTCTTAACCGCTTCAGCAACGTTAGGAGTAACGGTACCCACTTTCGGGTTTGGCATCAGGCCGCGTGGACCCAGAACCTGGCCCAGCTGGCCAACAACGCGCATTGCATCTGGAGATGCGATAACAACGTCGAAGTTCATTTCGCCTTTCTTGATCTGGTCAGCCAGATCTTCCATACCTACCAGTTCAGCGCCAGCAGCTTTAGCAGCTTCTGCGTTTGCACCCTGAGTAAATACAGCTACGCGAACGGAACGGCCAGTACCGTGTGGCAGTACAGTTGCACCACGAACGTTCTGATCAGATTTACGAGCATCGATGCCCAGGTTAACAGCAACGTCAACGCTTTCAACGAACTTAGCAGTAGCCAGTTCTTTCAGCAGAGCGATAGCTTCGTTGATGTCGTACTGTTTGGTCGCATCAACTTTGTCACGGATCACGGACATGCGCTTGGTCAGTTTAGCCATTTCTTAGTCCTCCACTACCAGGCCCATGGAACGTGCAGTACCTTCGATGGAGCGAGTCATCGCTTCAATGTCGGCACCAGTCATGTCGGCAGCTTTGGTCTGCGCGATTTCCTGCAGCTGAGCGCGGGAAATTTTACCCACTTTGTCTTTGTTCGGTTTACCAGAACCAGACTTGATACCAGCCGCTTTCTTCAGCAGAACTGCTGCTGGAGGGGTTTTGGTAACGAAAGTGAAAGAACGGTCAGCGTAAACAGTGATTACGACTGGGATTGGCAGACCTTTTTCCAGGGATTCAGTTTTTGCGTTGAACGCTTTACAGAATTCCATGATGTTCACACCCTGCTGACCCAGAGCTGGACCAACTGGTGGACTTGGGTTCGCCATACCAGCTGCAACCTGCAGCTTGACGTAGGCTTGTACTTTCTTAGCCATTCTAAAATCCTCTGATTGGGTAATAACGCCTCAGTGAGGCTCCCCGTGAATAAAATTCGTTTTACGGGCCGTTGCCCATAAAAACAAAAGGCGCGAAATTGTATTCCAATCTCGCGCCCTGTGCAACGATTAAATCGTCGCTTTTTTGATCGCTGCTTAGGCTTTTTCGACCTGGGCAAAGTCCAGTTCTACCGGGGTCGCACGACCAAAGATAGAAACAGAGACTTTCAGGCGGGACTTCTCGTAGTCCACTTCTTCAACCACACCATTAAAGTCAGCAAATGGACCGTCATTAACACGAACCATTTCACCCGGTTCAAACAGCGTTTTCGGACGCGGCTTATCACCCACCTGCTGCAGGCGGTTCATAATCGCATCAACTTCTTTGTCGCTGATTGGCGCCGGACGGTCAGATGTGCCGCCGATAAAGCCCATCACACGCGGTACGCTGCGCACAAGGTGCCAGCTCGCGTCGTTCATAACCATCTGAACCAGCACGTAACCCGGGAAGAATTTACGCTCGCTTTTGCGACGTTGGCCGCCACGGATCTCGACCACTTCTTCGGTCGGAACCATAACTTCGCCAAATAACTCTTCCATGTTGTGTAATTTGATATGCTCACGCAGCGATGTTGCTACGCGGCCTTCAAAACCGGAAAACGCCTGAACGACGTACCAGCGCTTTTTAGGGGCTTCAGACATCTCAGAACCTCAGGCCAGTGATAAAGGATACCAGGCGAACCAGAATACCATCCAGTCCCCACAGGATCAGTGACATTACAGCGGTAACCGCCGCTACAATCAGCGTGGTGTGCAATGTTTCCTGGCGAGTCGGCCAAATTACCTTGCGGACTTCGGTACGCGCTTCGCGAGCAAAAGCGACAGTCGCTTTGCCTTTCGTCGTCAACAGCGCGACACCACCCGCTGCAGCAATCAGAATTACCACTGCAAGCGCACGTAGCGGCAGCATAATGTCACGATAAAGGTAGTTGCCAACAATCGCTACGATCAGCAAAACGGCTACCACTACCCATTTCATCGCTTCCAGGCCGCGCCCGCTCCCTTGAGCTTCGGTATTCGCACTCATAAACCAACCTGTCAGAAGTATTCTACAAACATTTTCACCCCGCGATCGCGAGGCAAACCAAATCGAAATGCTAATTCGCTTTTCGAATTATACGCTCTCTGCAGAGCCTGTCTCAGCAATGATTATGACAAAAATAATCACTGATGAGCCAGGTTCTGACGTGAAAGCGTGCAAAAAGGGCATCAAATGATGCCCTTTTATTGCGCATTGCGTCAAATGTTATCAGCAATTAGCCGAGAACTTTAGCAACCACGCCCGCGCCAACGGTACGGCCGCCTTCACGGATTGCGAAACGCAGACCGTCGTCCATCGCGATTGGGTGGATCAGAGTCACAACCATCTTGATGTTGTCGCCTGGCATTACCATCTCTACGCCTTCTGGCAGTTCGATGGTACCGGTCACGTCAGTAGTACGGAAGTAGAACTGTGGACGGTAGCCTTTGAAGAACGGAGTATGACGGCCGCCTTCGTCTTTGGACAGAATGTACACTTCAGATTCGAACTTGGTGTGTGGCTTGATTGAGCCTGGCTTCGCCAGAACCTGACCACGTTCGATTTCTTCACGTTTGATACCACGCAGCAGAACACCAACGTTCTCACCAGCACGGCCTTCGTCCAGCAGTTTGCGGAACATTTCAACGCCAGTACAGGTAGACTTCGCAGTCTCTTTGATACCAACGATTTCAACTTCTTCACCAACTTTGATGATACCGCGCTCTACACGACCGGTAACAACGGTACCACGACCGGAGATGGAGAATACGTCTTCGATTGGCAGCAGGAATGGCTTGTCAATCGCACGCTCTGGTTCTGGGATGTAAGAATCCAGGAAGCCAGCCAGTTCGATGATTTTCGCTTCCCACTCTGCGTCGCCTTCCAGCGCTTTCAGAGCAGAACCACGAACGATTGGGGTATCGTCGCCTGGGAAATCGTACTGAGACAGCAGTTCACGAACTTCCATCTCTACCAGTTCCAGCAGCTCTTCGTCATCAACCATGTCGCACTTGTTCAGGAACACGATGATGTAAGGAACGCCTACCTGGCGACCCAGCAGGATGTGCTCACGGGTCTGAGGCATTGGGCCGTCAGTCGCAGCAACAACCAGGATCGCGCCGTCCATCTGCGCAGCACCGGTGATCATGTTTTTAACATAGTCGGCGTGGCCTGGGCAGTCTACGTGTGCGTAGTGGCGAGTCGGGGTGTCGTACTCAACGTGAGAGGTGTTGATGGTGATACCACGAGCTTTTTCTTCTGGTGCGTTATCGATCTGGTCGAATGCGCGAGCAGAACCACCGTAGGTTTTTGCCAGAACGGTAGTGATTGCAGCGGTCAGCGTTGTTTTACCATGGTCAACGTGGCCGATAGTACCGACGTTAACGTGCGGTTTTGTACGTTCAAACTTTTCTTTAGACATCGATTGTCCCTCTAAGACACGGATAAATCGGTGATATCACCACATCAACCAGGCGAAATGCCTGAATTGTTGAATACAGTAAAATTGAAACAGAGAGAAACGGGAAGGAGAAGTGAAGTGGTGCTGATACCCAGAGTCGAACTGGGGACCTCACCCTTACCAAGGGTGCGCTCTACCAACTGAGCCATATCAGCACGTATTGGAGCGGGCAGCGGGAATCGAACCCGCATCATCAGCTTGGAAGGCTGAGGTAATAGCCATTATACGATGCCCGCATCCTGAAACTCGGCTACCCAGTTCTTTCTGTAACAAAAAAAGAGATTTCTCTCTTTTTAAGTTTGAGCTGGTTAATTTTTCCAACCAGCTCCGGCGGCATTAACGCTGCCAGAAAGTGGTGGTGGGGGAAGGATTCGAACCTTCGAAGTCTGTGACGGCAGATTTACAGTCTGCTCCCTTTGGCCGCTCGGGAACCCCACCGGACTTGATGGTGCCGACTACCGGAATCGAACTGGTGACCTACTGATTACAAGTCAGTTGCTCTACCTACTGAGCTAAGTCGGCATCAAGTAGCGCGCATTCTATGGATACCTGCGCAGTCATGCAACTAAAAATTTGCATAAAACGTTCTTTCGCTCACATTTTATGCGAACAGCGTACTAAACGCTGTAAAAGTAGTCATTCGAGGTCAAATATTCAACATATCACGCTGATTTGCACGGTATACACCGTAGCGTGACGGCTTACGCGTAACGCAGCGCTTTCCATCTTTTTTCTTATTATTCCTGTCATCTGGTGTTAACCTCCTGCCCATTGTCCAAAATTAACTGTGTGATGAGCCATGATCTGGCAGTATTGTGCTGGCTCACTGAAGCATGCTTATGAGCAAAAAAGAGCAATCGTTAATGACACCTTATCTTCATTTTAACCGCAGCCAGTGGGCTGCCCTGCGTGATTCCGTCCCTATGACGCTGACGGAAGGTGAAATCGCACGGTTAAAAGGGATAAACGAAGACCTGTCCCTGGAAGAGGTCGCAGAAATATATCTCCCCCTCTCTCGCTTGCTTAACTTCTATATAAGTTCCAACCTGCGCCGTCAGGCGGTGCTGGAACAGTTCCTCGGGACGAATGGTCAACGCATTCCTTATATCATTAGTATTGCGGGTAGCGTGGCCGTAGGTAAAAGCACGACTGCGCGTGTCCTGCAGGCGCTGCTGAGCCGCTGGCCGGAGCACCGCAGCGTGGAGCTGATCACCACCGATGGCTTCCTGCATCCAAACGAAGTACTAAAAGAACGCGGGCTGATGAAGAAGAAAGGCTTCCCGCTCTCTTATGATATGCACCGTCTGGTGAAATTTGTTTCTGACCTGAAATCGGGCGTGCCTCACGTGACTGCGCCGGTGTATTCACACCTGATCTACGATCGCATCCCGGACGGAGATAAAACGGTGGTCCAGCCGGATATCCTGATTCTGGAAGGGCTGAACGTTCTGCAAAGCGGAATGGACTATCCTCACGATCCGCATCATGTGTTTGTCTCCGATTTTGTCGATTTCTCTATTTATGTCGATGCGCCGGAAGATTTACTCCAGAACTGGTATATCAACCGCTTCCTGAAGTTCCGTGAGGGGGCATTCACTGATCCGGACTCCTATTTCCATCACTACGCCCAGCTTTCTGAAGAAGAAGCGGTTAATGTGGCAAGAGGGCTGTGGAACGAGATCAACTACGTGAACCTGAAAGAGAACATCCTGCCAACGCGCGAGCGTGCGAGCTTAATTCTCACCAAGAGCGAGAAGCACGCTGTCGACCAGATTCGCTTGCGGAAATAATAGCGCAGAGATAAAAAAACCGGCTTAACGCCGGTTTTTTTGTTTTAAGCATGTGGCTTTTCGCCATTTTCATCCTGATCGACTGCAAAGCAGGCGACCAGTTGACCACCATAATCCTTCAGCTGTGGCTGGAGCTGGGTGCAAGGACCGAAGCGACGACTGCAGCGGGCGTTGAATGCACACCCCGGAGGCGGATTCAGCGGGCTTGGCAACTCGCCCGTCAGCTTAATACGCTCACGACGATCGTCCGGGTTCAGACGTGGCGTCGCGGAAAGCAGTGCCTGGGTATACGGGTGACGAGGATTATTAAAGATCTGATCTTTCGTCCCCTTCTCCACGCAACGCCCCAGATACATCACCATCACTTCATCAGCAATGTGCTCCACCACTGAAAGGTCGTGCGAGATGAACACGTAAGAGAGCCCAAGTTCCTGCTGCAAGTCCATCATCAGGTTCAGCACCTGCGCGCGGACGGAAACATCGAGTGCCGAAACCGGTTCATCGGCAATCACCACATCCGGGTCGAGCATCAGACCACGTGCAATAGCGATACGCTGACGCTGTCCACCGGAGAACATATGCGGGTAGCGGTCGTAATGTTCAGTTTTCAGGCCAACTTTCGCCATCATCGCCAGCGCTTTTTCCCGACGCTGCTCTTTGCTCAGATTGCTGTTAATCAGCAACGGCTCTTCCAGGATCTGTCCCACTTTTTTACGCGGGTTCAAAGAACCATACGGGTTCTGGAACACAATCTGGATTTTCTGGCGACGCAGTTTCTGTGCCTGCGGATCATGCTTGAGCAGATCTTGCCCCTGATAGTAAAGCTCACCACCGGTTGGCGTTTCAATCATCGTCAGCAGACGGCCCAGCGTCGATTTACCGCAGCCCGACTCCCCGACCACCGCCAGCGTTTTACCGCGTTCGAGGGTAAAGGAGACGCCATCCAGCGCTTTCACCAGTCGCTCAGGGGCAAAAATCCCCTTCTTCACCGGGTAGTGTTTTTTCAGGTCGATAGCCTGCAACAGCGGTTGTTGCGTGGTGGCCTGTTGCGTACTCATAGTGTTGGCCTCCCGGCATCATCGAGTGGGTAGTGGCATTTCGACTGACGACCGTCAGCAAGCTGGTTCAGCTCTGGCTCTTCTGCCCGGCATTTGTCCGTCGCATACGGACAACGCGGATTCAGCAGACAACCCTGTGGTCGGTCGTATTTACCCGGTACCACGCCCGGCAGTGACGCCAGCCGCGCTTTGTCCTGGGCAAACTCCGGCAGCGCACGTAGCAGAGCCTGAGTATACGGATGACGCGGCGCGCGGAAGATATCGTGGGAACTTCCGGTCTCCACCACCTGGCCGGCATACATCACGATGATTTTGTGCGCCGCTTCGGCCACCAGCGCCAGGTCGTGCGTAATCAGCACCAGCGCCATATTCTCTTTCTGCTGCAGTTCCAGCAGCAGCTCGATAATTTGCGCCTGAATGGTCACATCCAGCGCCGTCGTCGGTTCATCCGCAATCAGCAGTTTTGGCCGACAGGCAATGGCCATCGCAATCATCACGCGCTGGCTCATGCCGCCAGAGAGCTGGTGCGGGTATACGTCCAGACGCGATGCCGGGTCAGGAATCCCGACCTGGTTCAGCAGATCGATCGCCCGCTGACGACGGGTTTTCTTATTCCCGCCCTGATGCACCTTAATCGCTTCCATAATCTGGAAACCGACGGTGTAGCAGGGGTTCAGGCTGGTCATTGGGTCCTGGAAAATCATCGCCACTTCCGCGCCCACCAGCTGGCGGCGCTGTTTTTCGGAAATGCGCTTCAGATCCTGACCGTTGAACTGCAGGTTTTCCGCCATCACGCGGCCCGGATAATCAATCAGCCCCATAATCGCCAGCGAGCTTACTGACTTACCGGAACCAGACTCCCCTACGATGCCAACCACTTCGCCCTGATTTACGCTGTAGCTGATGCGGTCCACGGCGCGAAACGGTGTGCCTTCATCCCCGAAGTGCACCGATAATTTATCTACATTTAATAACGCCATCTCGTGCCTCTTACTGCTTCAGTTTGGGATCAAGTGCATCACGCAGACCATCACCCATCAGGTTAAATGCCAGCACCGTCAGCAGGATCGCCAGACCCGGGAAGGTGACGACCCACCAGGCGCTTTGTGCGAACTGCAACACATCGGAGAGCATGGTGCCCCACTCCGGTGTTGGCGGCTGCGCACCCATGCCCAGGAAGCCAAGAGCGGCCATATCAAGAATGGCGTTAGAGAAACCGAGCGACGCCTGAACAATCAGCGGCGCAAGGCAGTTAGGGAAGATATTGACAAACATCTGACGCATAGCGCCTGCACCCGCCACGCGAGACGCCGTGACGTAATCCCGGTTCACTTCCACCAGCACCGCCGCACGCGTTAAACGTACGTAGTGGGGAAGCGCCACGAAGGTCAATGCAAGCGCAGCGTTACCAATCGACGGGCCGAAGATCGCCACCAGCACCAGTGCCAGCAACAGGCTTGGCAGAGCCAGCATAATATCGACGATACGCATGATGATGTTATCAACGATACCACCGAAGTAACCGGCAACCAGACCCAGTACAATCCCCATGATCAGGGAAAGCACCACCACCAGGCAGCCGACCAGCAGCGACAGACGTGCACCGTACATCAGACGCGACAACACGTCACGACCCACATCATCGGTACCTAACAGGTGCGCCAGGCTACCACCGTCCTGCCACGCAGGAGGTGCCAGCAGGGCATCACGGAACTGATCCGCCGGGTTATACGGTGCCAGGACGTTCGCAAACACCGCAATCAGGATCATGATAGAGACATAGACCAGCCCCACTACCGCGCCTTTGTTGCGCTTGAAGTAGTGCCAGAATTCCTGCAGCGGCGTCATTGGAACCGGTGCAGCAACCACTTTATTTTCAGAAAGTTGTGACATGATGGCCCCTTACTTCTTATGACGAATACGCGGGTTCACCACGCCGTACAGCAAATCGACCAGCAGGTTAACGAGGATAATCATCGTCGCAACCAGCAGCACACCGCCCTGCACGACCGGATAGTCACGGCGTTGCAGCGCGTCAATCAGCCAACGTCCCAGACCTGGCCAGGAGAAGATGGTTTCGGTCAGGATCGCACCTGCCAGCAACGTACCCACCTGCAGACCGATAACGGTCACCACCGGCAGCATGGCGTTACGCAGCGCATGAACGATGATGACACGCATACGCGTCAGGCCTTTGGCGCGCGCGGTGCGGATATAATCCTCACCCAGTACTTCCAGCATGGATGAACGGGTCATACGCACAATCACCGCCAGAGGAATCGTACCGAGCACCATTGCAGGCAGGATCATGTGCGCGACAGCATCAATGAAGTTGCCCTCTTCGCCCCAGATAGCCGTATCAATCAGCATAAAGCCGGTCAACGGGTTGGAATCATCGAGGAAGACCATATCGCTGACGCGCCCGGAGACCGGCGTCAGGTTAAGCTGCACCGATACCAGCATAATCAGCATCATGCCCCACCAGAAGATAGGCATGGAATAGCCGGTCAGCGCCAGGCCCACGGCAGTATGGTCAAAAATAGAGCCACGTTTAACCGCAGCCAGGACTCCAACAGGAATACCCACCGCAGTGGCGAAAATCATGGCGCAGACGCCAAGTTCGAGTGTCGCTTTGAAACGCGGCACGAACTCATCCCACACCGGAAGACGGCTTTTCAGCGAAATACCCAAATCACCGTGCAACACGCCCCAGATATAGTTGAGGTACTGCTGCCACAGCGGCTTGTTCAGACCAAGCTCAGCCAGCAGCTGTGCATGGCGCTCAGGGGAAATACCACGCTCGCCCGCCATAATCATTACCGGGTCGCCGGGGATCATATGGACGAAGGCAAAAGTGAGAAGGGTGATACCGATAAACGTGGGGATAACAAGTCCCAGACGTCGGAGGATGAACTGCAACATAACCCGGATTCTCTCTGATGACGCACGACCAATGGCGTGACGTCTGTATTGCTCACAAATGTAAATTCCCTCTCCCGTCGGGAGAGGGTTAGGGTGAGGGGATGCATGCACGTCCCTCACCCCTGCCCTCTCCCGGGGGAGAGGGAGAACACCCTACTTATTATTCAACCGATACGTTTTCGAAGTGGTGTTTGCCCAGTGGATCAACCACGTAGCCCTTCACTTCTTTACGCACTGGCTCGTAAACGGTGGAGTGAGCAACAATCAGCGCCGGAGCCTGATCGTGCATAACAACCTGAGCTTGCTTGTACAGTTCAATACGTTTGTTGTGATCGTCGGTCGCACGCGCCGGCTGGATCAGGTCTTCAAACGGCTTGTAGCACCAGCGAGAGTAGTTGGAACCGTCTTTCGCAGCAGCACAGCTGAACAGGGTGGCGAAGAAGTTGTCCGGATCCCCGTTATCACCGGTCCAGCCCATCATTACCGCCTGGTGCTCACCCGCTTTGGCGCGCTTCAGGTACTCGCCCCACTCGTAGGTCACAATCTTGGCCTGTACGCCAATCTTCGCCCAGTCAGCCTGAACCATTTCCGCCATACGGCGTGCGTTCGGGTTATACGGACGCTGAACCGGCATCGCCCACAGTTCAACGGTAAAGCCTTTATCCTGGCCTGCTTCTTTCAGCAGTGCTTTCGCTTTCTCAGGATCGTAGCTGTAGTCTTTAACGTCGTCGTTGTAGCCCCACATTGTTGGTGGGATCAGGTTCTTAGCGGCTACGCCTGCGCCCTGGTAAACGGCTTTGATGATCGCTTCTTTGTTCACCGCGTAAGTCAGCGCCTGACGCACTTTCACATCATCAAACGGTTTCTTCTCGGTGTTAAAGGAGAGATAGCCCACGTTCAGGCCAGCCTGCTCCAGCAGGTTGATATTCTTATCCTGCTTCATGCGAGCGATATCAGCCGGGTTCGGGTATGGCATAACCTGGCATTCGTTTTTCTGCAGTTTTGCATAACGCACAGACGCATCAGGCGTGATGGAGAACACCAGACGGTCGATCTGAGGTTTCGTACCCCAGTAGCCCGGGAACGCTTTATACAGAATGCGAGAATCTTTCTGGTACTGCAGCAGCTGGAATGGGCCGGTACCGATTGGATCCAGGTCCACTTTTTCCGGCGTACCGGCTTTCAGCATGTTATCTGCATATTCTTTAGACAGAATAGACGCGAAGTCCATCGCCAGGTCAGCCAGGAATGGCGCTTCCGGGCGAGTCAGCACGAACTGCACGGTTTTATCGTCAACTTTTTTCACTTCAGAGATCAGATCTGGCAGCCCCATCCCTTCGAAGTATTCATAGCTGCCGCCAGACACTTTGTGGTACGGGTTCTGAGCGTTTTTCTGACGGTCGAAGGAGAACACCACGTCATCGGCGTTGAAGTCGCGCGTGGGTTTGAATTCTTTGCTGTCCTGCCACTTCACGCCCTGGCGCAGGTGGAAGGTATAGGTTTTACCGTCTTCGCTGACGTCCCACTTCTCAGCCAGACCAGGAATAACTTCCGTGGTACCGGTTTTAAATTCAACCAGACGGTTATAGATCGGTACAGAGCTTGCGTCGTACGTCGTACCAGAGGTAAAGAGCTGTGGGTTAAAGCCTTCCGGCGAGCCTTCAGAACAGTAAACCAGGGTTTTTGCCTGTACGCTTGCTGCCACGGTCATCGCCACCAGGCTCAAACCAAGCTTCAGCATCCCTGACTTCTTCAAGGAAATACTCATTATTCTGCTCCAATGTGATGTTTTGCTTTGTTGTGTTACGCCGCCTGACCTTTATTTATTTTTTACCCGGTCCGGTCGGTGATGCCCTAAGGCGTTAAAGGGATGGAGAATCCTTTCAGAAGAGCGTTTGAGTTGCAGCGCAGATCGTCCCTGAAATGCCCCTCATGCCCTACAATCTGTCAACAGAATGTGAAAACGTCAATACAGGTGGCGGGGATTTACGCTGAGTGTGAGAAACCGCAAACAAAGATTAAAAAAACTATGCATGCCAGTTTTCAGCAGGGAAATTTATGCTACTCGCTATCTTTCAGCACAAATATCTTCATATTTCGCAACAATCAGTGATTAACTTTTATTCAGAATGGGTAAATTTTCTTACAGAATGGTGATTATCTGAGCACTAAATTCCACGAACGTTAAAACGCACAGCGAAAAATGCTGAGGTTATCCATAAGCAACGCGAAAAAAGATCAATCTATATATAAAAAAATACAATGGATTATGTCACAAAATCGTTAACAGGCAGGGAGAAGCAGGGATAAGAGGCGTTTTGGGTAATCTGACGGGTTAAGGCTCTAATGCAAAAAGGGCTAACCTTACGGTTAGCCCTTTTTTAGAATGTGGTCGGCGAGAGAGGATTCGAACCTCCGACCCACTGGTCCCAAACCAGTTGCGCTACCAAGCTGCGCTACTCGCCGAATGCGGAGCGCATCTTACTGCTGAGGTGCGCCCCCGTCAATCCCTTATTTTCAAAAAGCCATTCAACTGGCGATATTCTCGCCAGGCGAGCTACTGCGCGGCTTTGGAGGTGCGGTCAGGGAGTTTGCACCAGTTGTTATTTTCGTTAATACCGCCATCTGGTGAGGTGTAACCCAGGCAACCTAAAATGGTGTCGTACAGCTCAACATGACGACGCGGTACCTTCATATCAGCTTCTTTCTTCAGTTGAGCAAACATCTTCGCTTTCTCCGGATCTTCCAGATACTTGTCAGACATCCACACAATCATTGGCACGCGGAACTGCTCCGGCGGAGCCATCTTACGTGGCGTACCGTGCAGGTGCTCGAACTCATTGATGGATTCACCGTGGTCCGCCGCATAGAACACAATCGCTTTCTTATCGCGGACCTGGTCAATCACCGTATCAATAAAGTGATCCACATACATCACAGAGTTGTCGTAGGAGTTAATCAGCTGCGCTTTAGAACAGTCTTTATCCACACCAACGCACTCCGGCGTCCATTTGGCAAAGCTACGCGGGTAACGCTGGGTGTAGTTAAAGTGCGACCCTTTAGTATGCAGAATGATCATATGCTTACCATCAGGATTTCCGTTCAGAGACAGTTTCATCTCGTCAATCAGCAGCATGTCATCGACAGGCTTGCCACGGTTACGCGCCTCCGCACCAATCTGCTCGCGATAAGAAATGTTCTGGGCCATGGTGTTGCTGTAGAACCACATCTCGCTCTGCATCGCATAGAGGTCAGACGTAAACCCAAGCTGATGCAGCACCGAGAAGACGTTTTGCTCTTTCAGGGTACGTTGCGGGTTATCGCTCGCACCACCCTCACGTACGAACATGCAGCGTAAGGAGAGCTTGGTGGCGGTGTCGCAGGAATAACCGCGATAGGCAATCAGGTTTTTCTCCTGTGCCATTTTTGGTGTGGTATCGCGGTCATAGCCGAGAATACCCATATGATCCCAGCGCGTAGTTTCCCCGATAATAAAGACGACATAGGTATCATCGATATCTTTTGGCGCGACATAAGTGAATTTCTTCGCCGGGTTAATCAACGATTTATTATCAGAAGACTCATCCACCTGCGCCCACGCGTATAATCCCAGCGCGGAGATCCAGTTAGACGGTAAATAAGAGTTGGCGACCACACCACCGTAGCTTGGCAGATCCACGCCAGAGGTACGCTCATCATATTTCTGTTTTACTTCCAGCAGACGAATAGGCCCCCAGACCATCAGACCAGCCAGCAGAACTATCGCCACGCTTCTGAAACGTTTTCCCGGCGTGCGGATCTGGTGAACCAGCGTATACCGGCAACGGTTGCTCCAGATAAGGAGCAGCGGCAGGGCACTCACGGCCACCAGCCAGAGTACAAAATGCAGCCCAACCACTTCTTTAGAGAGATCGATGTCCGTGGTCATCACCGAGGCGATAATGCCGTAGCCAATGACAACGTTCATAAAGGTCATGTAATAGCTGGCCCCTGCCGAGCACAGCACGATAAACGTCGCCAGCACTCGCCAGACACGACGGCCAAACAGCGTAAGAATACGGAATAAAAAGAAGGTGACCAGTACAGCAGCGACCAATTCGACAACCGCTGCAATTCCTTTCCAGACGGTAAAATCTTGCGCGTAACCGTCGAACCGACGGAAAAACACTGCGCCATTCATAAACAGGCCGATGTACAACGCCAGCAAAAAGCACAGCTTTTGTTGCGCCATCGATTTAATGTATTTCATGCAATCTACCCGGAAAAAGGGACAGTACAGCCGCCCACCTCAATATAAAAAGTGGACAGATTAGACATACGCTTAGGGGATCGTTCAATGAAACGACTACAAGCGTGGTAAGTAGACCACAGGGAAGGGAAAAAGTGGCAGCAGAGAGTGTGATCGGTACAGTTATTTACAAAAAAGCAGACCCAGAATCCGACAAATGCGTCTAAAGGCAGTATTGTTCGATAAGAAAAAGGCCGGATGTCCGGCCTTTTTCTTCGTTGTCAGGCATGCGCTTCTTTAAAGACTTCCCGCTGCGGCTGACGAATCGTCGTAGACAGCGCCAGCGAAATGATCAGCAAGGCGAAGATCACGCAGAAGGTCACATAGAACCCACCGAACAGTGAGGCAATCAGCGAACCGCAGATACTGCCGATCCCGAAGCCAAGATAAATAACACCGTAGTTTTTCGCGAGATTGTTAAGACCAAAGAATTCGCTCACCAGTGACGGGAAGACCGTAATGGTGCCACCGAAGTTGAACGCAACGCAGGCAATCGCCGCGAAGAAGGTCGCTTCATTCAGAGGTGCGAAAAGCAGCGCCGCCATGCCCACCAGCGAAACAACCTGGCCAATCGTAATCACACGGATACGGGCAATCTTGTCAGACAGAATACCCAGCACCAGACGCCCGGAAAGGTTGGCAATGGAGATCACGGTCACCGCATTCGCAGCCGTTGCCGCATCCAGTTTCACCATTCCCTGAGCGATATCTTTCGCCACACCGATGACGTACAAACCACTCATGCAGGCCGTCAGGAACATCACCGCCAGCATCCAGTACTGCGGTTTACGCATAGATTGCGCCAGGGTGAAATCGTTCTCCACCACACCGTTCACGGATTTAACCTCCTGCTGAGGCGCATCTTTCATTAGCGTAGCACCAAAGAGGATCATGACCAGAACGATAACCCCCCAGATCATGAAGGTTTTTTCGAGACCAACGGAAGCCAGCAGATGAGAATCGATAAATTTAAAACCGAGGCTGCCCAGGCCATAAGAACCGATGGCAAACGCAGAGATAAGGCCTTTACGTTCCGGGAACCACTTCACGCAGTTCGAGAGTGTCAACAGGTAACCTGCACCATCTGCCAGCCCCACCAGTACCCCGGCGCTCAACCACAGCATCATCAGGTTGCTGGAGTGTGCCGTCAGGAAAAAACCCACGCCCAGCAGAATGCCGGACGCCATGGTCACACGCTTCACACCAAAACGCTCCTGCAGCTTGCCCGCGACGGAAGACGAGAGCGCCAACCCGAGACTCAGCAGCCCAAAGGAGAATGCAACCTGGCTGACCGGTGCGCCGAGCTTATCGGAAAGTGCGCTGTTAAACAGGCTCCAGGTATAGACCGAACCCAACGCAAACTGGGTGACGATGGTACCAAAGAGCGTTAGCCAGCGCGTACGGTTATAAGTTGATGTGTTCATGGCAGTTGTCCTGCAAGAGAAATTAAGGAAGTTCGCTGAGGACAACGATAAACAAAACCTTAAAAGACCTGGGGTAAAACGGCATGAAATGCAGGAAGAATGGAATGAAATGCCTGGAATCAGGAATGAATGACCTTGTGGGGGAATGAAGCGATAGCGTGTTAGTACCTGCTATCGCTACAACCCCTATGGCTATTGTATTTGAGATGTTACCGTAACGTTTAAAAAAGTAACAACTCTAGAAATTCGCACTCACGCCCAGGGTGTACATAAATTCCTCACCTGTGGTGGCGCGTTCCCCTTGAGCGAGCGACGCATAGGCCGCTACATGCGTGTTAAACGGAATATCCGTACCGACCGTCACATCCATCCAGCTCCCGTTTTGTACCGGGGCTGGGGTTTGCGGCATGCCAAACTGAGATTTCCACTGGTTTTCACCAAACTGCTGGTTATAGCTGATCTGCGCCCAGGGACGAAGATCGCCGTACTGGGTATTCACGCGCCAGCCCAGCGTGCTAACACTGGCATGCCAGAGCGGGTCAGTGACTGACTGTGTCGACGCGCTATCACCAAATTCATTGATCATCATGGGAGCCGTACCGTCGTACCGCCACGCCACGACCGGGCCGGTAGTGATATGCGCTGAAACGGGAAAATTCCAGCCCACGCTCATTGCCCCCTCTGTCGTACTGCCAGACGGTACATTCAGGGCAAGACCTGGCGCATTTTGTGAAGTCTGAATACGCTCAGCAAGAATATCCTCATAACGCGGTTGGTGATCCGCGTCCCATGTATAGCGTTCCGCCGTATTATTTTGGGCGTCTGAAACGATATATTCCTGTTGCCAGGCAGACGCTGTATTACAAAAAAACAGGCAGGCTGAAATTCCCACCAGGCCAGAAGCAGCATGGCGACCACTGATTTTTTTTATCATCATCAACGCGACCCCAGAGAGAGCCGAATTCGGCGATATTTGTCGTTATTCAGGAAGAGCTTATAGAGCATATGGCCCTGTATTAACTATTGTCTTTATAGTAAACACGTCAAGCCAGTCTGGATGAAAATTTTGCGAAATCAGTATCATTAAGGGAGATGACGGATGGAACGTTGCGGTTGGGTAAGCCAGGATCAGCTTTATATCGACTATCACGACCAGGAATGGGGCGTGCCGGAGAAGGATGGTAAAAAACTCTTTGAGATGATCTGCCTTGAGGGCCAGCAGGCGGGGTTATCGTGGATTACGGTGCTCAAGAAACGCGAAAACTACCGCAATGCCTTCCACCAGTTTGATCCTGTCGCCGTCGCCGCCATGACCGACGAGGACGTGGAACGACTGGTGCAGGATGCCGGTATCATCCGCCATCGCGGTAAAATTCAGGCCATCATCGGCAATGCACGCGCCTGGCTGGCGATGGAACAAAACGGCGAATCATTCTCAGACTTTGTCTGGTCGTTTGTGAATAACGCTCCGCAAATCACCCACGCCGCCACGCTGGCAGAGATCCCGGCATCGACGCCTGAATCAGATGCACTCTCTAAGGCCCTGAAAAAACGCGGTTTTAAATTTGTCGGCTCCACCATCTGCTACGCCTTTATGCAGGCCTGTGGCCTGGTCAACGACCACGTTACCGGCTGCTTCTGTCATCCGGGAGGCCATCATGATCCGCAAATGGCAAAATGAGAATACCGCGCCACTTCTGAGCCTATGGCTTGAAAGCACCACAGAAGCGCATCCGTTTATCGAGGCGAGTTACTGGAAAGAGAACGAGGCGATGGTACGGGACGTTTACCTGCCTTCGGCTGAAACCTGGGTCTGGGAAAAGGATGGCGAACCCTGCGGATTTATCAGCGTGATGCAGTCTAAGTTTGTTGGGGCACTGTTTGTCGCACCGGCATACATCGGGAAAGGCATCGGGCAAGCGCTGCTGAACCATGTTCAACAGCACTTCCCGTATTTAAGTCTGGAGGTGTACCAGAAAAATGTCCGGGCGGTGAATTTCTACCATGCTCAGGGCTTTCGCATCGAAGACAGCGCCTGGCAGGATGACACCCAACATCCGACCTGGATCATGAGCTGGCAGGCGGATCAAACGCCGTTAAGGTAAGCTCGGGTCCCTCATACTTTTCGACCCATGCCAGTGCCGTATTCCCTGCACAACCATTCCCCAGCTTAGAGCTGGGGAGATCTTTGGTCAGTACGTTAACCGCCCCGTTTTTACAGATACCGCCTTCGGCCGCCTCAAGATCTGGCCATGCCCCCTGGTGAATGCACAAAACACCCGGTTTAATCCCGTCACTGACCACCGCACCGGCCAGGACCTGTCCCCGCTGGTTCCAGACGCGCACCACGTCACCGTCTACAATCCCACGGGCTTTGGCATCGAGGATATTCAACGTGATCGGTTCTCGCCCGGCAACCGCATACCGTTCGCGCAGCGAGGTATAGTTAAGCTGGCTGTGCAGGCGGTGCGCAGGATGGGCAGACAACACCTGGAGCTGCTCCGGCTGGGCATTACCGTGCCACTCGTCCGGCTCGAGCCACATAGGGTGTGGCGGGCAGTCGGCATACCCGAAGCTGGCGATGCGCTCGCTGTAGATGACAATCTTCCCGCTCTCGGTTTTCAGCGGGTGGTTCTCCGGGTCACGGCGGAAATCGGCAAAACGAACAAACTGCGCGTTCTGTTCACTCTCGGGCATCTCGAATATCTGGTTTGCTTCCCAGAATTCAGTAAACGGTGGGAGTGTCACACCCTGGGCGGCACCGCGCTGGCTGGCTATCTGGTAGAACGTCTCAAGCCACTGCAGATCGGTTTTACCTTCGGTAAAACGCTCGCGGCCACCTGCTTCCCACAGCTCGCTCAGTTCAGCAAACACGTCGAAATCATCCCGCGCTTCATCACGCGGGGACACAACGCGCTTCATTGGCACCATATGCTGGTTGCTGTAGTCACCGGTCATGGTGAGATCGTTACGCTCAAACGAGGTTGTCGCTGGCAGCACGATGTCGGCATGCTTAGCCGAACCTGTCCAGAAGCACTCTGAGATCACCACCAGTTCTGGTTTCTGCCAGGCACGGATCAGGCGATTGGTATCCTGATGGTGCGTGAAGTTCGACCCGCCCGCCCACCAGACAAATTTAATATCCGGGAAGTGACGGTCCAGCCCATTGTGCTGATAAAACCCCCCCGGGTTTTCCAGGGCTTCAACAATACGCGCCACCGGGATTTTATCCACGGCATCCGCGCCGCCCTGCACCGAGCCTTGCAGAGACGCCAGCACCGCCGCCTTACGCGTTGGGTTACCGCCGTTCGCAAAGTGATAAGAGAGACCAAAACCCCCGCCCGGCGTGCCGATCTGCCCAAGCATTGCGGCAAGCGTCACCAGCATCCAGTGTTTCTGCTCGCCAAACTGCTGGCGCTGCATTCCCCAGCCGGACATTAACATCGTGGTATTTTTATGGAATAACGCCGCCAGTTCGCGGATTGTATCCGCAGTAACGCCGCAAATATTTGCCGCCCACTCTGCCGTTTTCGCTACACCATCGGATTGGCCCGTCAGGTATTCAGCGAATTTATCGAAGCCAGTGGTACAACGCCTCAGGAATTCGCCATCGTGCCAGCCGTTTTCGACCAGCGTATGGGCGATACCCAGCATCATCGCCACGTCGGTGCCCATATGCGGGGCAATCCACTCGGCACTGTCGCCGAAGAAATCCATGGTTTCAGAGCGCATCGGGTCAATGCAGATGATGCGCTTGCCGCTTTTGCGCAGCGCGTCGAAATACCCAATACCCTGCTCGTCGCTGGCATTCCAGGCAATTTTCAATGTGTTGAGAGGGTTAGCGCTCCAGAGCACCACCACGTCGGTATGCTCCAGCACCAGCGGCCAGCTGGTCTGTTGCTGATAAACTTCGTTTCCCCCCACCACGTACGGCATGATCGCCTGCGCCGCGCCGGTGGAGTAATCCCCCAGATGACCTGTGTAGCCCCCCGCCAGGCTCATATAGCGCTGCAGCAGCGTCGAGGCCTTGTGCAGCACGCCGTTAGAACGCCAGCCGTAAGACCCAGCGAAAATGGACGACGGGCCCCAGGTATCGCGAATGCGCTTATGCTGGGCGTGAATCAACGCCAGCGCCTCATTCCAGCTCACGCGAACAAACTCATCCTGACCACGGATTCCCTGCGGTTTGTCCGGCGAGGCCAGAAAACCTTTACGCACCATCGGCCAGCGCACGCGCGTTTTGCTATGCACCTGATCGCGAACGGTGGTCTGTAACGAGTTGGGATGTTGGGTTGGCAATGCCCCGCGGGACGACAGAACATTTTCGCCATCGGTTTCGACCAGCATCGACCCCCAGTGGGCGGCGGTCAGAATGGTTTTCGTTGAGGTGCTCAAGCGTGCGCTCCTGGTTGCGTGCAGGTTTACCGCCTTCTTGTTGAGGCAGTTTATGGTTTGTCACAAATTTCAGAGTAATACCCGGAATTTTCTCCGTATCTGGACGTCATAATCAACTGCCACGCTCGCCGTGGCAAAGAATAAAAAGGATTAAGGAAAGAAGATGAAAAAACGCGTACTCGTTATTGCCGCTCTGGTGAGCGGTGCACTGGCTGTTTCTGGCTGCACAACTAACCCTTACACCGGTGAAAGCCAGGCGGGTAAATCCGGCATCGGCGCGGGGATCGGCTCGCTGGTAGGTGCTGGCGTTGGCGCGCTCTCCTCCTCCAAGAAAGACCGTGGTAAAGGCGCACTGATTGGTGCAGCGGCGGGAGCAGCATTGGGCGGTGGCGTCGGCTATTACATGGACGTGCAGGAAGCGAAACTGCGCGACAAAATGAAGGGAACCGGCGTGAGTGTGACGCGTAGTGGCGACAACATCATTCTGAATATGCCGAACAATGTTACCTTCGACAGCAGCAGCGCAACGCTGAAACCTGCGGGTGCGAACACCCTGACCGGTGTGGCAATGGTGCTGAAAGAGTATAACAAAACCGCCGTGAACGTGATTGGCTACACCGACAGCACCGGTAGCCAGGATCTGAACATGCGTCTGTCTCAACAGCGCGCCGATTCCGTGGCCAGCTCGCTGATCACTCAGGGCGTTGAAGCGAACCGCATCCGCACCAGCGGAATGGGTCCTGCCAACCCGATCGCCAGCAACAGCACGGCGGAAGGCAAAGCGCAGAACCGCCGCGTTGAGATTACGTTAAGCCCTGTGCAGTAATCGCATTTCCCCCTCTCCCCCGCAGGAGAGGGTATGAACCACTTGCCATCGTTGATTTTCCCGCTAAGGTATTCTCACTAAATTCAGGGAAATCAGCGATGAGCAAACCAGCCCGGGCCACCATCAGCGACGTGGCGAAAGCAGCCAAAACCGGTAAAACCAGCATTTCGCGCTATCTCAACGGCGAAAAACATCTGTTGTCCGATGCGCTGCTGGCTCGAATTGAACAGGCCATTGCCGATCTCGATTACCGCCCCAGCATCATGGCGCGCGGGCTCAAGCGGGGGCGTACCCGCCTTATCGGGCTTATCATCGCCGATATCACCAACCCCTACTCCGTAAACGTGCTGAGCGGTATTGAAGCCGCCTGTCGCGAGAAAGGTTTTACGCCGCTGGTCTGTAATACCAACAACGAAGTCGACCAGGAGCTGCATTATCTCGATCTGCTGCGTAGCTACCAGGTGGAAGGGATTGTGGTTAACGCCGTGGGCATGCGTGAAGAGGGGTTAAACCGCCTGCAGCAATCGTCTCTTCCCATGGTCCTTATCGATCGTAAAATCCCTGAATTTGCCTGCGATGTCGTCGGGCTGGATAACACCCAGGCCGCCACTACCGCCACCGAGCATCTGATCGAACAGGGTTTTGAAGCTATTCTGTTTCTAAGCGAACCACTGGGAATGGTTAACACGCGTCGCGAGCGTCTGAGCGCATTTCGCGCCACTCTGGAGCGTTATCCCGGTGTGATCGCCGAAAATGCCGAAACCCCTTTACACGAAGCCGATCAACTCGACAACACCCTGCGCCAGTTCCACACCCGGCATCGTGGGATGCGCAAAGCCGTCATCTCCGCCAACGGGGCACTGACGCTGCAAGTCGCCCGCTCGCTCAAGCGCATTGGCCTACACTGGGGCAGCGATATTGGTCTGCTGGGGTTCGATGAACTGGAGTGGGCAGAACTGGCGGGCGTCGGTATCACCACCCTCAAACAGCCCACCTGGCAGATTGGCTATGCTGCTGTAGAACAAGTGGTTCGTCGTATTGAAGGCACCAGTGATGCCGTACGCGAGCAGGTCTTCTCCGGCGAGCTGATCGTTCGCGGCTCCACCGCGCGTTAATTTTCCCTTGTGATACCGATCATAATTTCGACATCCTGAACTTTTCTTTGGAACCGGTTCCATCTAGCGTAATAACATTGATATGTTGCGATGGAGTCCGAAGATGGGCAGGAAAATCATGGTGGTCACCGCCGCGTACGGCGCGGAACAGGTGCGACAGGCAGGCGGTCAACGGGCAATGCTTCCCGTGATTGCGGGCGCAGGTGCCGACGGCGTGGAGATCCGCCGCGAGCTGTTCAACAGCGAAGAGTTACTGGCACTGCCTGCGCTGGGTGAATCTATTGAACTGTTGGGCCTGCTGGCGTGTTACTCCGCCCCCGCCGCCCTGTTTATGCCTGACGGTACCCTCAACCCGGATCTGCCCCGCTATCTCTCCGAGGCCAGCACCCTGAATGCGCTGTGGCTGAAAGTTTCACTCGGGTATTTCAGCGACACCCAGCCGCTTGAAGCCCTGCGGAACCTGCTGAATAAAAGCGGCATGGCACTGGTGGTGGAAAACGACCAGACCGACTGCGGCCAGCTTGCGCCAATGCAGCGCTTTAAAGCTGCCTGCCGGGAGAGGGCACTGCCCGTTACGCTAACCTTCGATATGGGTAACTGGCTATGGGTCGGCGACTCCCCTGAAGAAGCCGCCCGTCATCTGGCCCCTGCTGTGAGCTATATCCACGTTAAAGCCGCCGTTCCGCATAAGGATAATTTCCGCGCCGTGGCACCGGATCGTGCTGATGCGCGCTGGCTGGATCTGCTCTGCCAGTTACCCGCCGATGCCCCGCGAGGTATCGAGTTTCCGCTGGAAGGGACGGATTTAACCGCCGTTACCCGCCATTACGTCAACCTGCTGCGCGAGGAGTAAACCATGCACAAGACGCTGGATGTCATTACGATCGGCGAGGCCATGGCGATGTTTGTCGCTACCGAAACCGGCGAGCTGAGCGCGGTAGAGCATTTCATCAAACGCGTGGCTGGCGCAGAGCTGAACGTCGCGACCGGCCTGGCGCGTCTCGGCCTGAATGTGGGCTGGGTCAGCCGCGTAGGGGACGATAGCTTTGGTCATTTCATTCTCGACTCGTTGAAAAAAGAAGGGATTGATTCGGCAGGTGTGACGCTCGACGGACGCTTCGCGACCGGCTTTCAGCTTAAATCTAAGGTCGAAAATGGAACCGATCCCATTGTGGAGTATTTCCGTAAAGGGTCGGCGGCAAGCCATCTCTCAGTGGAAGATTACCACGCCGACTATTTTGCCTATGCACGCCATTTGCACCTGAGCGGCGTGGCGGCAGCGCTCTCAGCCAGCTCATACGCATTGCTGGATCATGCAGCATCGACCATGAAGGCACAGGGCAAAACGATCTCTTTCGATCCTAACCTGCGGCCGGTGCTGTGGAAAAGTGAAGCGGAAATGGTTGAGAAACTTAACCATCTGGCATTCCAGGCTGACTGGGTTCTGCCGGGAGTGAAAGAAGGGATGATCCTTACCGGTGAAAGCACGCCAGAAGGCATTGCCGACTTCTACCTGAATAAAGGCGTAAAAGCAGTGGTGTTGAAGACCGGTGCCGATGGCGCATGGTTTAAAACCGCCGAAGGTGAACAAGGCGCGGTCGCTGCGGTAAAAGTTGAAAACGTGGTCGACACCGTCGGCGCGGGCGATGGCTTTGCCGTGGGAGTCATTAGCGCTCTGCTGGAAGGTAAACCACTGCAGCAAGCCGTCGCGCGGGGCAACAGGATAGGCTCGCTGGCTATTCAGGTACAAGGCGATAGCGAAGGATTACCAACCCGAGCAGAGCTTAACGAATAAACATTCCCCTCACTCAACAAAACAAACCACCGTGTACCCTACAGACAACGGCGGTAACAACCTCAACAACAGAGGCAAGCCTATGAACAGTTCGACCAATGCAGTGAAACGCTGGTGGTACATCATGCCAATTGTGTTTATCACGTACAGCCTGGCGTACCTTGATCGTGCCAACTTCAGTTTCGCGTCCGCGGCGGGGATCACCGAAGACCTTGGGATCACCAAAGGTATCTCCTCCCTGCTGGGTGCCCTTTTCTTCCTGGGTTATTTCTTCTTCCAGATCCCCGGCGCTATCTACGCCGAACGCCGCAGCGTGCGTAAGCTGATCTTCATCTGTCTGATCCTGTGGGGTGCCTGCGCATCACTGACCGGCGTGGTGAACAATATTCCTGCCCTGGCCGCCATTCGCTTTATCCTCGGCGTCGTTGAGGCGGCCGTCATGCCGGCGATGCTGATCTACATCAGCAACTGGTTTACTAAATCTGAACGCTCCCGCGCGAATACCTTCCTGATCCTCGGTAACCCGGTCACGGTACTGTGGATGTCGGTAGTTTCCGGCTACCTGATCCAGTCCTTCGGCTGGCGCGAAATGTTTATCATCGAAGGGGTACCCGCGGTTATCTGGGCCTTCTGCTGGTGGGTGCTGGTGAAAGATAAGCCGGCTCAGGCGAAATGGCTTTCCGAAGACGAAAAAGCGGCGCTGCAGGCACAGCTGGATAAAGAACAACAAGGTCTGAAGGCCGTACGTAACTATGGTGAAGCCTTCCGCTCGCGTAACGTGATCCTGCTTTGTGCGCAATATTTTACCTGGAGTATTGGCGTGTACGGCTTTGTGCTGTGGCTGCCGTCGATTATCCGCAGCGGTGGCGAAAACCTCGGCATGGTAGAGGTAGGCTGGCTCTCTTCCGTGCCGTATCTGGCGGCAACCATCGCCATGATCGTCGCATCGTGGGCATCGGATAAGCTGCAGAACCGTAAGCTGTTTGTCTGGCCGCTGCTGCTGATCGCTGCCTTTGCTTTCATTGGCTCCTGGGCCGTAGGCGCGAATCACTTCTGGGCCTCTTACGCTCTGCTGGTCATTGCCGGTGCAGCCATGTACGCCCCGTACGGTCCGTTCTTTGCCATCATTCCGGAAATGCTGCCGCGTAACGTGGCAGGTGGCGCGATGGCGCTGATTAACAGTATGGGTGCGCTGGGTTCGTTCTGCGGCTCCTGGTTTGTCGGTTATCTGAACGGTGCTACGGGCAGTCCATCCGCATCATACATCTTTATGGGGGTAGCGCTTTTCGCCTCCGTGTGGCTTACTCTGATTGTTAAGCCTGCTAACAATCAACAACACCCCGTCGGCGCACGCCACGCCTGAATCCTTAAAAATCAACGGAGATTAGCATGAAGCCGTCCGTCATTTTGTATAAAGCCCTGCCGGAAGATCTGCATAAACGTCTTGAAGAACACTTCACCGTCACGCAGGTGAAGAACCTGAGCCCGGAGACCGTGGCACAGCACGCTGAAGCGTTCGCCAGCGCCGAAGGCCTGTTGGGTTCAAGCGAAAAAGTGGATATCGCCCTGCTGGAAAAAATGCCGAAGCTTCGTGCTACCTCTACCGTTTCCGTGGGTTACGACAACTTCGATGTGGATGCTCTTAACGCCCGCAAGATCCTGTTGATGCACACGCCACATGCCCTGACGGAAACCGTGGCCGACACGCTGATGGCGCTGGTACTCACCACGGCCCGTCGCGTGGTGGAAGTGGCTGAACGCGTCAAAGCGGGCGAATGGACAAAGAGCATTGGACCGGACTGGTTCGGCGTGGACGTTCACGGTAAAACGCTGGGCATTGTTGGCATGGGACGTATCGGGCTGGCACTGGCGCAGCGCGCACATTTTGGTTTTAACATGCCGATTCTGTATAACGCGCGCCGTCATCACACTGAAGCTGTAGAGCGCTTTAACGCGCGCTATTGCGAGCTGGATACGTTGCTGCAGGAAGCCGATTATGTTTGCCTGATCCTGCCGCTGTCGGAAGAAACGCATCATCTGATTGGCAAAGAGGAATTCGCGAAGATGAAGAAATCAGCCATTTTCATCAACGCGGGTCGTGGCCCGGTGGTGGATGAGAAGGCGCTGATTGAAGCCCTGCAAAACGGCGAGATCCATGCCGCAGGTCTGGACGTATTTGAACAGGAGCCGCTGCCGGTGGATTCTCCCCTGCTTTCGCTGCCTAACGTGGTTGCCCTGCCCCATATCGGCTCAGCCACTCATGAAACGCGCTACAATATGGCGGCTACGGCGGTAGATAACCTGATCGCCGCACTTAGCGGAAAAGTGGAGCTAAACTGCGTCAACCCGCAGATACAACAGTAGAAACGAAAAAACCCGCCAGAAGGCGGGTTTTTAAATTCTTTGCTACTGGGTTGGAAGCTTACAGGCTTACAACGTTACCAGCTGCTGGGCCTTTAGCGCCGCTTTCGATGGTGAAGGAAACTTTCTGACCTTCGTCCAGAGATTTGTAGCCATCGTTCTGGATAGCAGAGAAGTGTACGAACACGTCTTTAGAGCCATCGTCAGGAGTGATGAAGCCGAAACCTTTATCAGCGTTGAACCATTTTACCAGACCAGTCATTTTAGCAGACATAGAAATTACCTTATTAACAAATATATTGTGCCTTCCGGCTTGATGGATTGCGTTACAGATTTTTAAGCGATGAAGGAAGGGTCACTACGAAGGGTATCTATGGATAACAATCTGGACTGCTTTACTAAACTGCTTTAGGTCTGTGTAACAAACCGACGGGAATAGTTATACCGATGTGCCAGAGGAATGACAAGCGTTATTTTAATCAGGAATAAAAAAACCCCGCCTGAGGCGGGGTTTTTCAGTTTATTCTGTGGCGGTGACCGCTGCAGTCCACGCCTGACTAAAGGCCTGATGCTGGGAGGCCAGCGGCCCAATCAGCGTATTGTACTGACTTGCCTGCTGCGAGGTTGGGAACTGAATACCGTTAGCGACAAAGCTCACCTGCGTATTCTGCTGGGAGATGAAGTCACCCACCTGTACCAACTGCTGCGTGAAAATTTGTGCGGCCGGAATCAACGGCTGCAGCGCTTCAGAAGGTTTCGTCACCACTTTCTCATACACTTTGTCGAAGACCGGTTTGAGATCGTCGCCCTGCTTCAGCGCTGAACGTGACGCATCAGCCTGCATTTTCGCATTCTGCAGCTGCTGGCTCAGCACGCCGAGTGCACCGTTGGACTGGCGCAGCGGTTCACGCTGGGTCATATAATCCTGTGGCACGCGGATGGCGTTCACGCTATCCACCACTGGACGAATACCGGAATCCATCGCCTGGCTCACCTGCTGTGAATAACCATAAAGAATGGCGTAATCGGACACGAAGGGGCCAAACTGTTTTTTCTGATCCGCAGTCAGCGTCGGCAACCGCTCGCCGCTGCGCATCACTGTATTCTGCAGAAAATCGATAAACGCTTTGCGCTGATCGCCTTCTTTATCAAAACACCCACTCAGGCTAACAACCATCAACAACGCCGCAATAGGCGCAAACCAGCGAGAGCAGGACTTTCCTGTCGCCATTTTATTACTCCTTTCACCCAAAAAAGCGCACACCGGCACACGCGTGCCCAACGCTGACAAGGATAGTCCAGGTCAGCCTTGCAAGATACTCTTTTCAATCAAAACGGCTATTGCCGTTTTATTTCTTAGCCTTTACAAAAAATGCCTGACGACGCCGACATATGAGTAATCAGTTAATTAGCATAACTATCCATATCGTTGATACGGGTAAAGCGATCTTTTCCGCACGATTAATCACAACCATGACGATCCCTCGTTTGTATTAGAGACTATCCTTAATTGGCTCTCTGATGTTCTTGATCCCGATGTGTGATTTAAGAGGAGTTCTCAATGGAATATAAAGATCCTGAGTTTGAGCTGCTGAGCAGTCTGGAACAGATTATTTTTAAAGATGTACCGCAGACGATTACCCTGCAACAAAAGTCCAATCCCTTTACAGAATATGAGCAATTGCGCAAAGGGACAGGACTGAAAACCGAAGAATTCGCCAGAGCAATGGGTGTCAGCGTGGCGATGGTACAGGAGTGGGAGTCAAAACGTGAAAAACCCACGCCAACCGAGTTAAAGCTGATGCGCCTGATTCAGGCCAGCCCTGCATTCAGCAAACAGATAGCGTAATAACGTTCGAATGCCCCCGCCTCTGCGGGGGCTTGTGTTTAAAGACTTTCACAGCGCCAACCCTCCTCTTCCCACACCAGCTCATCCGTCAACATTAACCCTTTTAAAAATGCCTCATCGTGTGACACCACCAGCAGCGCACCGGGGAAACCAGCCAGTGCCGATTCAATCGCCTGGACTGATGCAAGATCCAGATGGTTGGTCGGTTCATCCAGCAACAGGAGCTGCGTAGCCTCCGCGCGCCACAGTACGCAGGCCAGGGCAGCCTTAAGACGTTCGCCGCCGCTCAACTCTGCCAGCGGGAGCGTGACCTTGTCGGCACCCAGTTGAAGCTGGGCTAAACGGGTTCGTATCACGCCCTCATCCAGCGGTGTATTCCCCAGATTGAGATGCGTCATGACCGACTGCGAAAGATCGAGCTGAGACAGATGCTGGTCGAGATAAGCACAGCTTACAGATACCTTACAGGCACCGGAACGAGGGGTATTTTCACCGAGGATCGCTTTTAACAATGTCGACTTTCCGCAGCCGTTCGGTCCCTTCAATGCCACGCGCATCGGTCCGGCCATTCGCCAGTTGAGCGGTGAGATATTCACATGCGGCAACACAAGATCCTCCAGAACCAGCACCTGTTTCCCTTCGGGAATCTGACTTCCAGGCAAGGTAAACATCACCGGATTATCCGCTTCAACCCGTTCGCGAGCCTTGTTCACCGCGGTGTTCAGGGCTTCATTTTGATCGCTGTGCTGTTTTTTCCAGGAGCCGATCCGCTCCTTTGCCGCGCCTTTATATTTGACCCGCTCGAACGACGCGATATTCAGGGTATCGACGGTGCGCAATGTCTTTGCCGAACGCCGCTGGCTGTCGTCATGCTCTTTTTGCATTCGCGCTCGGGTGCGTTTTCGCTCCGTCGCCGCATGTTCCAGCGCCGCACGGGCCGCCTGCTGTTCTAAATCCCGCTGATGGATATAATCCGCGTAATTCCCGCCGTAGCTGCGCAGACCCGAGGCGCTCAGTTCAAGGATACGCGGCACCTGCTCCAGAAGTTCGCGGTCATGGGAGGCCACCAGCACGCCACCCTGAAAACAACTGAGCCGGTCGTAGAGCCACGTCCGGCCTTGTCGATCAAGATGGTTGGTGGGTTCGTCCAGCAACAGATAATCTGCTTGTGCTGTGAATGCGCCGCACAGCAGGGCGCGAATGCGCTCACCGCCGCTGAATTCGCTGGCTATTTTATCGGGGTCAAACGGTGGCAATTTCGCATGGATAAACGCCTCGCTCAGGCGTTCTGCTAAATCCCAGTTCCCGTCGAGCATTTCCAGATCTTCAGGCTGATAGTCCCCGCTGTCGATACGCGATCGCGCCGCGAAGATTGCCTCGTATCCGAGCAGCTCAGCCAGCGTAGTATGCGGCAAAATATCCTGCTGTTGAGCCACATAGACGCGTGTTCCTGTACGTTCGATATGCCCGCTTGCGGGCTCATCAAGCCCTGCAAGCAAGCGCAGCAGACGCGTTTTCCCGCTGCCGTTGCGGCCAACCAGTGCGCACAAAGACGGTTCCAGAGAAAAATTCAGCGGACCAAAAAGGGTATCGCCCGTCGCAAACTGACAGGTGACCTGATGCAAAATAAAAGAAGGGGACTGCGCAAAATGAGCCATAAGCACTCCTGAATGAAATCAAAACATCCCCTGCCGACGCGGTGGCGTTTAGCAAGGATCGAAATTCATCAGTCGTGTTTGTTCATTTTTGGGGGGCGCTCCTGAGGGAGAAATTTAACGGGGACAAGGATAGCGGGAATGCGTTGAACATTTCAAGGTTAAATTTTGGACGACTTATACTCCCTCTCCCTTTGGGCTGAGGGATCCCCACAAATTAATGCGAGCAGTGAACAATCCCCTCGCCCCTTTGGGGAGAGGGTTAGGGTGAGGGGGAGCATATGGCTCTGGTGGTCATTCCGTTCACTTTATGTTCCTTGCTACTCTGTAACGACAATACCCGTGAACGTGCCAGGGTGGCTCAGTCGCCACCACCCTGGCTACCCGGGCTCCCGGCGGTAAATCGCCGCTACGCGGTACCTTCGGCTTATTCCTTCCGGCTTATCGGGGACGGGCGGAGGTAACATCCCTGTAAAGCCCGCCCTCTCGGCGCATCCATGCGCCTCGCCCCGGCCTACAGGAAACGCCTCAGCGATTTACAGCCGGACCATAGCGTCGCTGTAAGACCTCTGCCCGCAGTATGCTTTTCATTGCGGTAATTTTGCGAGTCTCTTTCCAGAAATGGTAATATCCTCAGTGGTATAGCTCAAATCTGTTGCCGCCTGTTTTGATGAGCAGTAAGTTCTCTTCGCACCTGCAAAATCAGGTGCCGGGTTTAGCATCCTGGCTTATCTTATCGGCGGCACATTTTGTGCAGCATGCTTTGCTACATCTCAATGGTGGGCTGAGCAGGGGCATCGAAAGATGCGCCGGTATCCGATAAGGCCGGTAATGCTAACTCTGTTCAGTCCACCACCAGCGAAATTAGCATTTCCGATGGTGGAAGCTTTATCACTTATCGGAGGCTGCCAATATGGCTACTACCCCAACCCAAGTTCATTCTTTAATCACTCTGCCCTTCAACCACGCCACCGAATTCACCGAACTGGCGGATAACTGCGAACGTTTTACCGACGCACTGGTAGATTGCGAAGAACCCACCCCAAAAATGGCGCTTTACGGCAGACTCTATGCCTGCCTGAATCTTCTGCAACCCACGCTTCTGGATCCTGTTCCGGACGCTTTAAAAGCCAGCCTGACCGTGAAGGAACTCCCGTCACGCGTTCCAGCTTTCGAACCCGAGAGCGATCAGCTGGGGCGCTACTGTCAGGAGATTACGCAGTTGCTGATGAACGGCACACTGCCGCGACAATCTGAAATCGTTATGGAAGATTTGCTGTGCGAGCTGGTCAGCTACTTTGCCGATACGCTGAAGGCACCGCGCTGGCTGCAGACAGACGAAGGCACAATCGCGATCGGCTAAACCTGCCGGATGACGCTACGCTTATCCGGCCTACAAAAGCCCCATAAAAAAACCCGCCGAAGCGGGTTTTTAGCATTTGTAGCAACGGGCACATTACTGCAGCAGCGAAATATCCGCCACGCGCAGGAACAGCTCACGCAGTTTTTCGAGCATAGAGAGACGGTTAATACGCAGTTCTTTATCTTCTACGTTCACCATCACTTTCTCGAAGAAGGCGTCGATAACGTCACGCAGTTCCGCCAGTTCTACCAGCGCTTCCTGATAGCGACCTTCGGCGAAGAACGGCTCGAGCTTGTCACGCAGCACCACAACCTGCATTGCCAGAGCGATCTCTTCCGGCTCTTTCAGGGTCGCGGCGTTCACGCGCTCGTTCAACGTTTCATCAGACTTAGCCAGAATGTTGGATACACGCTTGTTGGCCGCCGCCAGGGCTGATGCCGCTTCCAGCGTACGGAAGTGGGACACCGCCTTCATACGTGCATCGAAATCGGCCGGACGAGTTGGACGACGCGCCAGTACCGCCTGAATGGTATCGACGGTGTAACCTTCGTCCTGATACCACGCGCGGAAACGACCGAGCATAAAGTCGATCACGTCATCCACGACTTTCGCGTTGGTCAGCTTGTCACCATACAGACGCACCGCTTCTTCAGTCAGGGTCTGCAGATCCAGGTTCAGGTTCTTCTCAACGATGATACGCAGCACGCCCAGTGCAGCACGACGCAGCGCGAACGGGTCTTTATCGCCTTTCGGATGCTGACCAATGCCAAAGATACCCGCCAGGGTGTCCATCTTATCGGCAATCGCGACGGCGCAAGCCACCGGGTTAGACGGCAGTTCGTCACCCGCAAAGCGCGGCTGATACTGCTCGTTCAGGGCAACTGCCACATCTTCCGCTTCGCCATCGTGACGCGCGTAGTGCATGCCCATCACACCCTGGGTGTCGGTAAACTCGAACACCATGTTGGTCATCAGGTCACACTTGGACAGCAGGCCAGCACGAGTGGCGTGGTTTACGTCCGCACCAATTTCACGCGCGATCCAGCCAGACAGCTCCGCGATACGGTCAGTTTTGTCACGCAGCGTACCCAGCTGTTGTTGGAACAGCACGGTCTGCAGACGCGGGAGATGATCTTCCAGACGTTTTTTACGGTCGGTGTTGAAGAAGAACTCCGCATCCGCAAGACGTGGACGAACCACTTTCTCGTTACCCGAGATAATCTGGATCGGATCTTTGGATTCGATATTGGCAACGAAGATGAAGTTTGGCAGCAGTTTGCCGTCGTTGGCATAAACCGGGAAGTACTTCTGGTCACCCTTCATGGTGTACACCAGTGCTTCAGCCGGAACGGCCAGGAATTTCTCTTCGAATTTCGCGGTCAGTACAACCGGCCATTCCACCAGTGAAGTCACTTCTTCCAGCAGGCTGTCGCTCAGATCGGCTTTACCGCCAATCTTGCGCGCCGCGTCTTCCGCGTCCGCTTTGATTTTGGCTTTACGCTGTTCGTAGTCAGCAATGACTTTACCGCGTTCCAGCAGGATCTCTGGGTACTGATCGGCGTTGTCGATGGTGAACTCAGGCTCGCCCATAAAGCGGTGGCCACGGATCACGCGATCGGACGCCACGCCCAGAATGGTGGCAGGAACAACGGTATCGCCCAACAGCAGGGTCACGGTGTGAACCGGACGCACGAAGTGCACGTCAGACGCACCCCAGCGCATCAGTTTTGGAATAGGCAGCTTGGCCAGGGAAGTGGCAATCATGTCAGGCAGCAGCGCTTCTGCGCTTTCACCTTTCACATGCGCACGGTACAGCAACCACTCACCTTTGTCGGTGGTCAGACGCTCAGCCTGGTCAACGGTAATACCGCAACCACGCGCCCAACCTTCAGCCGCTTTACTCGGCTTGCCTTCGGCGTCAAACGCCTGGGCAATGGCCGGGCCACGTTTTTCGACTTCGCGATCCGGCTGAGACGCCGCCAGATTTGCCACTTTCAGCGCCAGACGACGCGGTGCAGCAAACCACTCAATTTTACCGTGTGCCAGGCCAGCGTTATCCAGCTCGGCAGTCACGTTCGCAGCAAAAGATTCAGCCAGGCTGCGCAGGGCTTTTGGTGGCAGCTCTTCAGTGCCGATTTCCACCAGGAAAGTTTTCTCAGACATGGCCGCCTCTTATTTGTTTCGATTGCACATCGGGAAGCCAAGGGCTTCACGGGACGCATAGTAAGCTTCTGCAACGGCTTTGGTCAGGGTACGAATACGCAGAATGTAGCGCTGACGTTCAGTCACGGAGATGGCTTTGCGGGCGTCCAGCAGGTTGAAGCTGTGGGCGGCCTTCAGAATACGCTCGTAAGCAGGCAGCGGCAGCGGAGTCTCCAGCGCCAGCAACTGCTGCGCTTCTTTCTCGTACTGCTCGAAGCAGGTGAACAGGAAGTCCACGTCTGCGTATTCGAAGTTATAGGTGGATTGCTCCACTTCGTTCTGATGGAACACGTCGCCGTAGGTGGTTTTACCCAGCGGGCCGTCGCTCCAGACCAGGTCGTAAACGCTGTCTACGCCCTGAATATACATGGCCAGACGTTCCAGACCGTAAGTGATTTCACCGGTAATCGGTTTACATTCCAGACCACCAACCTGCTGGAAGTAGGTGAACTGGGTCACTTCCATACCGTTCAGCCACACTTCCCAACCCAGACCCCAGGCACCCAGCGTTGGGTTTTCCCAGTTGTCTTCCACGAAACGAATGTCGTGAATGGTTGGATCCATACCCAGCTCTTTCAGTGACCCGAGGTACAGTTCCTGAATATTGTCTGGTGATGGCTTAATCACCACCTGGAACTGATAGTAATGCTGCAGACGGTTCGGGTTCTCACCGTAGCGACCATCGGTCGGACGACGGGAAGGCTGCACATACGCGGTCGCCATTGGCTCCGGCCCCAACGCGCGTAAGCTGGTCATCGGGTGTGAAGTGCCTGCGCCGACTTCCATGTCCAAAGGTTGAACAATGGTACAGCCCTGACGAGCCCAGTAATCCTGTAAGGTCAGGATCAGGCCCTGGAAGGTCTTGGTATCAAACTTTTGCATAGTATTTCGTGCTGGATACGTGTGGTTTTAAATGGAAGGGACCAGTATACCCGCTGGCTGCAAGATATACAGTATGAAACGGGTTTGTTTAGGGAAAATTGGGAAATAAGCCGTCAAGCCAGAGCGCTGATGGCGTCTGGCTGTAGATTATACGAGCAGGCTAACGCATGGAGAGGTGTAAAAACTGGCCATCCGCATCAAACGAGCAGATAAAGCCCTCTTTACGGGATGTATAACCCCTCAGCTCATAACTTCCCTGAAAGCGCTCAAACCCGGTGACATCAATTTTCTGCACGTCCGAGTTATAGCGTCGGGCCGCCTGCCCCTTACAGAGCTGTTCCATATTCAGCGAACGTTCCGGGCTTATTTTCCCCTGCTGCGCTTTTTGCACGGGGGCTTCTTGTGGGGCACTGCACCCTGCCAGCATGAACAGCAGAAAGAGTGACGCCACACGCTTCATCATCATTTTTATCACCGCCCTGGTCAGTGGCTGTTATTTTTAGTATCAAAGCTTTTATAGATTACGGTCCGGCATTCTGCGAATCTCGCGGCCCCCTGACCTGCTCCCCGTTGATTAATACACCCCGATGTTAGTAATGTCTTCATAAGCCACATGAGGACATCCCCATGAAGAAGCGTTTTTCCGACGAACAGATCATCAGTATTCTTCGCGAAGCGGAAGCCGGAGTTTCTGCCCGTGAGCTCTGCCGTAAGCACGCCATTTCCGATGCCACTTTCTACACCTGGCGCAAGAAGTTTGGTGGCATGGAAGTTCCTGAGGTGAAGCGGCTTAAATCTCTTGAAGAGGAGAACGCCCGCCTCAAGAAGCTACTTGCCGAAGCCATGCTGGATAAGGAGGCACTTCAGGTGGCTCTGGGGCGAAAGTACTGACGACAGACCAGAAGCGGGAAGCCGTTGAGTTTATGTGTGATGCGACCGGTCTGTCGCAACGTCGTGCCTGCAGGCTTACAGGTTTGTCCCTGTCGACCTGCCGCTACGAGGCTCAGCGTCCGGCAGCTGATGCGCATTTATCAGGGCGCATCACTGAGCTGGCACTGGAGCGCAGGCGTTTTGGCTACCGCCGCATCTGGCAGCTGCTGCGTCGGGAGGGCCTTCACGTCAATCACAAGCGGGTATACCGTATTTACCACCTTAATGGACTGAGCGTAAAACGCAGACGACGCCGTAAAGGGCTGGCAACCGAACGGTTTCCGCTTCTGCGCCCGGATGCGCCGAACCTGACATGGTCGATGGATTTCGTTATGGACGCACTGGCCAACGGTCGGAGGATCAAGTGCCTGACCTGTGTGGATGATTTCACGAAGGAGTGTCTGACAATCACCGCTGCTTTCGGTATTTCAGGCGTTCAGGTCACGCGTATTCTGGACAGCATCGCGCTGTTTAGGGGCTATCCGGCGACAATAAGAACCGATCAGGGCCCGGAATTTGCCTGCCGCGCGCTCGATCAATGGGCCTTTGAGCATGGTGTGGAACTACGGCTTATCCAGCCAGGTAAGCCAACGCAGAACGGATTTATTGAGAGTTTTAACGGACGCTTTCGCGATGAGTGTCTGAATGAACACTGGTTCAGCGATATTCTTCATGCCCGGAAAACGATTAATGACTGGCGGCAGGATTATAACGAGTGCCGTCCCCATTCATCGCTGGATTACCAGACACCAGCTGAATTCGCAACGGACTGGCGAAACAGGAAATATGAAGAAAAACCAACCGACATTACTAACTGAAGGTTGTATCTAATCCTGGGGGCAGGTCACCCCCTACAAGCCTTCTGAATAAAACTCAGATTTTTCCAGAAGAAGACTTCTGGAAAATGACAGTCATACTCAATTTACAGGGAATACGAGGAACTGATGCAGTCAAAAATTAACTGGATTGATAACCTGCGAGGAATAGCGTGTCTGATGGTGGTGATGATCCACACGACGACCTGGTATGTCACGAATCCGCACAGCATCACTCCTGTTAACTGGGATATCGCCAATATTCTCAACGCGGCTTCGCGCGTCAGCGTGCCGCTATTCTTTATGATTTCCGGCTTTCTCTTTTTTGGAGAGCGTAGTGCGCAACCAAAGCACTTCATCCGCATCGCCGCCTGCCTGGGATTTTACAGCGCCGTTGCCTTGCTCTATATCACCCTGTTCACTTCCATTAATGCCGGGTTATCGCTGAGATACGTGCTGCAGAAACCGGTGTTCTACCATCTGTGGTTCTTCTTCGCCATTATCGTTATCTATCTGGTCTCTCCGCTCATTCAGGTGAAAAACGTCAGCGGCAAAATGCTCCTGGCTCTGATGGTGGTGATTGGCATTATCGCCAACCCGAATACAGTCTCACAGAAAATCGACGGATTTGAGTGGTTGCCGGTCAACCTCTATATCAGCGGCGATACTTTTTACTACGTGCTGTACGGCATGCTGGGGCGCGCCATCGGGATGATGGATACCCAAAAACGCGGTATGAACTGGCTGTGTGGGGCGTTGTTTATCGCTGGCGTGGCGGTGATTTCACGCGGGACGCTGCACGAGTTGCAGTGGCGTGGCAATTTTGCCGATACCTGGTATCTGTATTGCGGACCAATGGTCTTTATCTGTGCCGTATCGCTCCTCACGCTTGCCAAAAATACCCTGAATACGCGTCCCTTGCCCATGCTGAGCGTTATCTCGCGGCATTCTCTGGGGATTTATGGATTTCACGCGCTGATCATCCACGCGCTACGAACGAGGGGCATTGAGCTGAAAAGCTGGCCGGTGCTGGATATTATCTGGATTTTTGTCGCCACGCTGGTTGTCAGCCTGCTGCTGTCGATGCTGCTGCAAAAAATAGACACGCGCCGCTTCGTCAGTTAACGCTTCGCTGCCGGGCGCGATGATACTGGCGCGGGGAGGAAAACCCTGCCGCCAGTGAAGACTGCTCCACACCGCGCCCCTGCAACAACCACTGCTCCGCCACCGCCAGACGCAACTGCTCCAGATAATCGCGAACGCTAATCCCTAAATGCGACTGAAAAAGCCGGGTTAGATGACGTGGGCTGACATGCGCCACGGCGGCGATCTCAGGCAAATTCCATGTTTTTTGCGGCTCGGCGGTGAGCGCATCCTGCGCCCGATGGATGGCCGGATGAAGATGATTACGGTAGCGCAACCACGGGGATAACTGGGGGTCATCGCCGGAGCGGCGGAACAAGACCACCATCTCACGTGCCACGGCCAGCGCCTTTTCCGGGCCGCACAGGCGGTTAATCATATGCAGTGCCAGATCGATGCCAGAGGTGATCCCTGCGCTGGTCCAGATATTCTCATCCTGCACAAATATCCGGTTTTCTTTAATCGTCACCGTGGGAGCCGCAGTGCGTAAACGGTTAATAACATCATGATGGGTTGTACACTGACGGTGATTCAGCAGGCCTGATTTTGCTGCCAGCAACGCCCCTGAACAGACGCACATCACGGTAATATCCTGGCGTTGGATCTGCGGCTGCAGGCGCATCAGCCAGTGCTGGATCTGCTGCGCCTGTGGCGTTGAGAATTGACAGCGGGAGTCGCTCACCCCCGGCAGGACCAGTAGACTGCCTGGAGGCAGGTTTTCCGGCAAGGGCTGGATGCCGCTCATCGTCAGACCTATCGACGTCGGAACGTCCGGTTGCGGGCCAATGTAATGCAGACGAAACGCGTCGCCAGCCAGCACAAAGGTCTCCGCCGGGCCCGTCATATCTAATGACAGCACCCCGGGCAACATCACGAACCAGACGTCGATGCGCATTACAATGACTCCAGCGTCTCCGCTACCGTTTTAATCTCGGCAAAACGCCCGGACAGCACCGTCTCGGTACGGTGGCGAATTTCCGCTGCACTAAGGGTAATGCCCTTGTAGGTCATTGGAAATGTAAGCGTTGCCTCGCTAACAAAGGTCACAGCATAACCCAGATCGGATGCCACGCGTGCCGTGGTTTCACAGCATTGTTCAGTGCGAATGCCGCAGATAATAAGCTGGTTGATATCACGCTCGCGCAACCAGCGGTCAAGCCCGGTATCCGTAAAGGCATTATGGACGTGTTTCTGGAAAACCACATCCGGCTGATGACGCAAAAAGGCCATTGGTTTGACAAAGCCGCTTTGCAGGGTAAAAGGACCGTCTTCATCGACATGGAAAATATCCACGACCGGAATACCGCGCGCCTGGCAGCCTTCAATCAGCCCCAACATCGCCTGCTGAAAGGCAGGAGTGTCGTCCTCCTGCCAGTAATAGCGATGATGGAACGACTGCTGCGTATCAATATTGATTAATGCAATGCGTGACATGAGATTTCCTCGCCAGTGGGTGTGACACCATACTGGCAAGGAAAGGAAGGCACGCACAGACCAAAAAAGGACATCCTCGTGCCTATCCAGGACAAGCGTATTTACGACATCAGCGGCAGCAGCTGCTGATAGATTTTGCGGAACACGTCGCGTCTTTCCGCGTACCGCGCATGGCGTGACGCGTCAGGTAAATGCGCCTGTTCAAGCGTAAGCTGCGGCAACAGCTGCGCAAGCGGTTTTTCAGGGTTAATGGCTATCTGTGCCAGACGCGCGGCACCAAGTGCTGGCCCGACATCGCCACCGGTGCGAAAATCCAGCTGCAATCCACTGATATCCGCCAGCATCTGTCGCCAGTAAGGGCTTCGCGCACCGCCGCCGATCAGGGTGACGCTTGCCGGTTTCAGACCGCAGTCATGCACCACGTCCATTCCGTCGGCCAGCGCATAGCCCACACCTTCCAGCACCGCACGCGCCAGTTCTGCCGGGCCATGCTGATGGGTTAAACCGAAGAACACCCCTTTCGCTTCCGGGTTGTTGTGCGGCGTACGCTCGCCGGAAAGATACGGTAAAAACCAGACGGTACCCGCAGCGTCATCCGCCTGCTGCGCCGCAGAAATGAGCGCCGGAACGTCAGCCATGCCGGTCAGCTTCGCCGCCCAGTCCAGGCAAGACGCCGCACTGAGCATGACCGACATCAAATGCCATTTCCCCGGAAGGGCATGGCAGAAGCTGTGTACCGCACTTTCAGGATTGCTGCGATACCCGTCGCTGACGGCAAAATAGACGCCAGACGTTCCCAGAGAAAGCATCGCCTGCCCCGCCTCAACCATGCCGACGCCCACGGCACCCGCCGCGTTGTCACCACCACCGGCCACCACCGGTACGGCAGGCATATTCCAGCGTTCAGCAACGGCCGGCAGCAATGTACCGGTAATTTCGCTGCCTTCTAACAGTGCGGGCATATGCTCGCGGGTCAAATGGCAGGCATCCAGCATCGCCTCGCTCCAGTCACGTTTCGCCACGTCGAGCCACATGGTGCCGGCGGCATCAGACATGTCGGACGCAAAATCGCCCGTCATACGAAAGCGCAGATAGTCTTTCGGTAGCAGGACTTTCGCCACCTGACGGAAAATCTCCGGCTCGTGTCGCTGCACCCACAGTAATTTGGGCGCAGTAAAACCGGGCATCATCAGGTTGCCGGTGATGTCGCGGGATGTGGGCACGCGCGCCTCAAGAAGCGCACACTCTTCTGCACAGCGGCCATCGTTCCAGAGGATCGCAGGACGAAGCACGCGCTGCTGGCTATCCAGCAGCGTAGCGCCGTGCATTTGCCCGGCGATCCCCAGCGCTTTCACGTCACGCAGACTGTGTTGTTCACTTAAGGCCTGTATTGCACGATCCGTCGCCTGCCACCACTGCTCCGGATCCTGTTCCGACCACAGCGGGTGCGGACGTGAAACCTGCAGCTTTTCTGTCTGTGTTGCTACCACATCGCCTTGCTCGCTTAACAGGATGGCTTTCACACCCGATGTGCCAAGATCGATCCCGATATACATTCCGGTGACTCCTTTAACAGAAATGCCCGGTGGCGCTACGCCGACCGGGCCTGGATGCTGTTATTTATCGAACAGATAGTGATTGACCAGATTTTCCAGCAACTCCTGGTGCCCGCTCTGGTGCTGCGGTGCCAGTTGATGTTGTTCAGCGTACTTCGCGATTTCCGCAAGTGATAACTGGCCTTTCAAAATTTGCTGGCCCAGCTCACTGTTCCAGCCGCTGTAACGCTTCGCCACGCGTTTATCCAGTTCACCGTCTTCAATCATACGCGCGGCCACTTTCAGCGCCAGCGCCATCGTGTCCATCGCGCCAATGTGGCCATAGAACAGATCGTATTTATCGGTACTCTGACGACGCACTTTGGCGTCAAAGTTCAGGCCACCCGTGGTGAAACCACCCGCTTTGATGATTTCATACATCACCAGCGCATTCTCTTCCACGCTGTTCGGGAACTGGTCTGTATCCCATCCCAGCTGCGCATCGCCCCGGTTAGCATCGACAGAGCCGAAGATGCCCAGCGCAATCGCCGACGCGATCTCGTGATGGAAAGAGTGACCCGCCAGGGTGGCATGGTTGGCTTCAATGTTAACTTTAATCTCTTTTTCCAGGCCGAACTGCTTCAGGAAGCCGTACACGGTCGCCACATCGTAGTCATACTGATGCTTCGTCGGTTCCTGCGGTTTCGGTTCAATCAGCAGCGTCCCGCGGAAACCGATTTTGTGCTTATGCTCGACAACCATTTGCATAAAGCGGCCAATCTGCTCGCGTTCCTGGCGCAGATCGGTGTTGAGCAGGGTTTCATAGCCTTCACGACCGCCCCACAGAACATAGTTCTCACCACCCAACTGATGCGTGGCGTTCATTGCCGTCACAACCTGCGTAGCCGCCCAGCTAAACACTTCCGGATCCGGATTGGTTGCCGCGCCCGCACCGTAACGTGGGTTGGTGAAGCAGTTTGCCGTGCCCCACAGCAGCTTCACGCCACTTTGCTGCTGTTTCGCCGCCAGCACATCCACCATCTGCGCAAAATTGTTCAGGTACTCTTTCAGCGACGCGCCTTCCGGTGACACATCGACATCATGGAAGCAGTAGTACGGCACGTTCAGCTTGTGGAAGAACTCAAACGCCACATCGGCTTTACGCTTCGCCAGCTCGATGGCCTCACCAGGTTGCTGCCACGGGCGGTCAAAGGAACCCACACCGAACATATCGGCACCATTCCAGCAGAAGGTATGCCAGTAACAGGCGGCAAAGCGCAGATGATCTTCCATGCGCTTACCCAGCACCAGCTCATCCGGGTTGTAGTGACGAAATGCTAAAGGATTGGTCGTTTTTGGGCCTTCGTAACGAACACGATCGAGTTGGTCGAAATAAGCTTGCATATTGAGCTCCATAATCAGGGGTATGCGGTGAGTCATAGATACAGGAGTAATAGTGAATAGACATTTTGGGTTGCTCAATTACGTTATTTCACACTGCTATTGAGAGAATGCACAACTGTGCACTGGCTCGCAAAATAATGTGCAAGCAAACTATTTTTCGGTGTACATTCCAGAATCAAATGCAATTAAGACGTTACGTATTTTAAAATCCGATCGCGGTCATAAATTCAGAAATAAACCAAATATCATAATGAGAAGATAAAAATCTGTAATTGCCAGCCCGCCTTTCCCCGTTAAGAATTTGCTGCGTCTCAGTAGTGAATGTTTCTTTTATCTCAGCAACACATACCCCTACAAAAAGGCCTAATAATTATGAAGATAAAGAACCTTACCCTTACTCTATGCACAACTCTCCTCCTGGCAAGCTTTGCCGGACATGCGAAGGAGGTGAAAATCGGTATGGCGATTGACGATCTGCGTCTGGAGCGCTGGCAAAAAGATCGCGATATTTTTGTTAAAAAAGCAGAATCACTCGGCGCAAGCGTGTTTGTTCAGTCGGCTAACGGCAATGAAGAAACGCAAATGTCGCAAATTGAGAATATGATCAACCGTGGCGTCGATGTCCTGGTCATTATCCCCTATAACGGCCAGGTATTAAGTAACGTGGTGAAAGAAGCTAAACAAGAAGGCATAAAAGTCCTGGCCTATGACCGTATGATTAATAATGCGGACATTGATTATTATATTTCGTTCGACAATGAAAAAGTCGGTGAATTACAAGCGCAAAGCCTGATCGACAAGGTGCCTCAGGGTAATTATTTCCTGATGGGCGGTTCTCCGGTGGATAACAACGCCAAACTGTTCCGCGAAGGGCAAATGAAAGTCCTTAAACCTTACATCGACGACGGAAAAATTAAAGTGGTTGGCGATCAATGGGCCGACGGCTGGCTACCAGAAAACGCGCTGAAAATTATGGAAAACGCACTCACTGCCAACAATAACAAAATTGATGCGGTTGTGGCCTCCAACGATGCCACCGCAGGCGGTGCTATCCAGGCACTGAGCGCCCAGGGGCTGGCCGGTAAAGTCGCGATATCGGGTCAGGATGCCGATCTGGCCGGTGTAAAACGCATTATCGCAGGCACCCAAACCATGACGGTCTACAAACCCATTACCCAGCTCGCCAATACGGCTGCGGAAATCGCCGTAGAGCTGGGTAATGGTAAGCAGCCTAAAGCAGACGCGACGCTGAATAACGGGCTGAAGGATGTTCCGGCTCGCCTGCTCACACCGATTGAAGTCAATAAAGAGAACATTGACGCCACTGTCATTAAAGACGGTTTCCACAAGAAGAGCGAACTGTAACCTTACGCAGCCCCTGCTCTGCAGGGGCGCATCACGTTGTACTGTTCTTCCCTCGGGTTACGTGGAGCAGTTATGTCTTATTTACTTGAAATGAAAAGCATCACTAAGCGCTTCGGTACGGTGAAAGCCGTCGACAACGTCAGTCTCCGGCTGAACCCCGGCGAAGTGGTTTCGCTGTGTGGTGAAAACGGTTCGGGCAAATCAACATTGATGAAAGTGCTGTGCGGGATCTACCCGTACGGCAGCTACGAAGGCGAAATCGTCTTTGCCGGTGAAGTCATCCAGGCGACACACATTCGCGATACCGAACGTAAAGGCATCGCCATCATCCACCAGGAGCTGGCACTGGTGAAGCATCTCACCGTGCTGGAGAACATTTTCCTTGGGGCTGAGATTTCCCGCCACGGCGTGCTGGACTACGACACCATGACGCTGCGCTGTGAAAAGCTGCTGGCGCAGGTGAGTCTCAGCATTTCACCGGATACCCGCGTGGGCGATCTTGGTCTGGGGCAGCAGCAGCTGGTCGAAATTGCGAAAGCGCTTAATAAGCAGGTCAGGCTGCTGATCCTTGATGAACCAACGGCGTCGCTCACCGAACAGGAAACCGCGGTACTGCTCAATATCATCCGCGATCTGCAAAACCACGGCATCGCCTGCATCTATATTTCGCACAAACTCAATGAGGTCAAAGCCATTTCTGACACCATCTGCGTGATCCGCGATGGGCAACACATCGGCACGCGCGAAGCCGCAGGCATGAGTGAAGATGACATCATCACTATGATGGTAGGCCGCGAGCTGACGGCGCTCTACCCGAATGAACCTCATGCAACCGGCGATGAAGTGTTGCGCGTGGAAAACCTGACCGCTTGGCATCCCGTTAACCGCCACATCAAGCGTGTAAATAACGTCTCGTTTTCTCTGCACAGCGGCGAAATTCTCGGTATTGCCGGGTTAGTCGGCGCCGGGCGCACCGAAGCCGTACAGTGTCTGTTTGGCGTGTGGCCGGGGCGCTGGGAGGGCACGATATATATCGACGGTCAGCCGGTGAAAATCGACAACTGCCAACAGGCGATTGCCCGCGGCATTGCCATGGTGCCGGAAGACCGCAAAAAAGACGGCATCGTACCGGTCATGGCAGTGGGTAAAAACATCACCCTTGCAGCTCTTGATCAGTTCTCCGGCACCCTGAGCAGCCTAGATGATGCCGCTGAGCAGCAGTGTATTCTCCAGTCGCTCGCCCGACTGAAGGTAAAAACATCCTCTCCGGAACTGGCCATTGGCCGACTGAGTGGGGGCAACCAGCAGAAGGCCATTCTGGCGCGCTGCCTGCTTCTCAATCCACGCATATTAATCCTTGATGAGCCAACGCGCGGGATTGATATCGGCGCCAAATATGAAATCTACAAACTGATTAATCAGCTTGTACAGCAAGGGATTGCCGTCATTGTCATATCGTCTGAATTACCCGAAGTGCTCGGTCTGAGTGACCGCGTGCTGGTAATGCACGAGGGAAAACTGAAAGCCAACCTGATTAACCAGAACCTGACGCAGGAGCAGGTGATGGAAGCCGCTTTAAGGAGCGAACGTCATGTCGAAAAGCAATCCGTCTGATATCAAAGTCGCGGTTCCGACGCCCGGATCATTTGCGGGGCTAAAAGCGCTGAATCTGCAAGTTTTCGTGATGATCGCGGCGATTATCGTCATCATGCTGTTCTTTACCTGGATGACCGATGGCTCGTACTTAAGTGCGCGTAACGTCTCTAACCTGCTGCGTCAGACGGCCATCACCGGCATTCTGGCTGTGGGCATGGTGTTCGTGATTATCTCAGCGGAGATCGACCTGTCAGTCGGTTCGATGATGGGTTTACTCGGTGGCGTGGCGGCCATTTTTGACGTCTGGCTTGGCTGGCCGCTGCCGTTGACCGTTGCGGTGACGCTGGTGCTGGGACTTGTGCTCGGTGCCTGGAACGGCTGGTGGGTTGCCTACCGTAAAGTCCCGTCGTTCATTGTCACTCTGGCAGGGATGCTGGCCTTCCGCGGGATCTTAATCGGCATTACCAACGGCACCACCGTCTCCCCCACCAGCGCGGCGATGTCGCAGATTGGTCAGAGTTACCTCTCCGATAGCGTGGGCTTTACGATTGGCGTGGTAGGTTTGCTGGCGTTTGTCGCGTGGCAGTGGCGTGGGCGCATGCGCCGTCAGGCGCTGGGGCTGGCTTCTCCTGCATCAACGTCCGTGGTGGGGCGTCAGGCCCTTACGGCTGTTATTGTGCTAGGCGCAATCTGGCTTCTGAACGACTACCGTGGCGTCCCGACGCCTGTATTGCTGCTGGCACTGTTACTGCTGGGTGGCATGTTTATGGCCACGCGCACCGCGTTTGGCCGCCGCATTTACGCCATCGGCGGCAATCTGGAGGCCGCTCGCCTCTCCGGGATCAATGTCGAGCGTACCAAACTCGCGGTGTTCGCCATTAACGGTCTGATGGTGGCTATCGCCGGGTTAATCCTCAGCTCACGTCTGGGGGCGGGTTCTCCCTCCGCCGGTAACATCGCCGAGCTGGATGCCATCGCCGCCTGCGTAATTGGTGGTACCAGCCTCGCGGGTGGTATCGGTAGCGTGGCGGGCGCGGTCATGGGGGCATTTATCATGGCGTCGTTGGATAACGGGATGAGTATGATGGACGTCCCGACGTTTTGGCAGTATATCGTCAAGGGGGCCATTCTTTTACTCGCCGTCTGGATGGACTCGGCCACCAAACGACGGGCCTGATAACAGTATGATGACTTAATTGGGAAGAGAGCCATGTTCGAAAAGCGTCACCGCATTACGTTGTTATTCAATGCCAATAAAGCCTATGACCGTCAGGTTGTTGAAGGGGTTGGTGAATATTTGCAGGCGTCGCAATCCGAATGGGATATCTTTATTGAGGAAGATTTTCGTACCCGTCTGGAGAACATCAAAGACTGGCTGGGTGATGGCGTTATCGCCGACTATGACGATCCCGTCATTGAGCAACTGCTGACAGACGTCGACGTCCCGATTGTGGGCGTCGGCGGCTCTTACCATTCCCCCGAACACTATCCGCCGGTTCACTATATTGCCACCGATAACCATGCCCTGGTGGAGGCAGCCTTTCTCCATTTAAAAGAGAAAGGCGTCCATCGCTTCGCATTTTATGGCTTACCCGCCACCAGCGGCAAGCGCTGGGCCGTTGAGCGTGAACACGCGTTTTGCCAGTTGGTCGCGCAGGAGAAGTACCGCGGCGTAGTGTATCAGGGGCTGGAAACCGCCCCTGAAAACTGGCAGCACGCGCAAAACCGTCTGGCTGACTGGCTGCAAACGCTGCCACCGCAAACCGGGATTATTGCCGTCACGGACGCCCGCGCACGCCACGTTTTGCAGGTCTGCGAACATTTGCACATCCCGGTACCGGAAAAACTGTGCGTGATTGGCATTGATAACGAAGAACTCACCCGCTATCTGTCTCGCGTGGCGCTCTCCTCCGTTGCACAAGGGACTCGTCAGATGGGTTATCAGGCAGCGAAGCTACTGCATCGCCTGCTGGATAAAGAATCCCTGTCGCTTCAGCGGTTGCTTGTGCCTCCTGTCCGCGTCGTTGAACGTCGCTCAACCGACTATCGCTCCTTAAGCGACCCGGCCGTCATTCAGGCCATGCACTTTATTCGCAACCATGCCTGCAAGGGAATTAAGGTCGATCAGGTGCTGGATTCGGTGGGTATTTCGCGTTCGAATCTGGAGAAACGCTTCAAAGAAGAAGTGGGCGAAACCATTCATGCCGTCATCCATGCTGAAAAGCTGGAGAAAGCGCGCAGCTTGCTCATCTCCACGTCACTGTCGATTAACGAAATCTCGCAGATGTGCGGCTACCCATCTCTGCAATATTTCTATTCGGTGTTTCGCAAAGAGTACGACACCACGCCAAAAGAGTACCGGGATCGCTACAGTGAGGTGCTGATATAGAAAAGAAAACGCCTTCCAGTGGAAGGCGTTTTTTTGAGATTACATATGGGCGGCGATTAAGCGCTGGTTATCCTGGTACATGGCGAACAGATAGTTGTTATAGCTCTGTCCCTTCGTCGAATAACCTTTCAGCTTGTGGATCATCGTCGTGGCCGTCACTTCCTGATCCGCTTTACGCAGCTGTGCGCGTGATTTACGGAACGATGAATAGGCCGGATGCGTGTTCAGATTCACCACGTAGGCACTTACGGAATCCTTCACGGATTCAAACTGCGAATAGCCTTTCACCTTACCAGGCGCATTGTTACAACGACCCTTCACACATTTCATGCCGAAAAGGTTGTTGTTGCTACGCGCCAGCTTTGACGTGCCCCAGCCGCTTTCGGCTGCCGCCATGGTCGCAACCATGCTATTCGGGATGATATCCACACGCTCCAGCAGAGAATTCCACGGCACACGACGCGTGTTACCGTTCCAGCTCAGCTTGTAGCGCTTCGTGATATCTTTCAGACGCGCGCGTTCTGACGGCGACCAGCGGCTATCGTACTGTTTGGAAATCAGCCAGTTACGATCCGCAGTAATCGCGGCATTTTGACTCGTGATGTAAGGCATTACCGTCCGGAGAAACGCTTTTTTCCTTGGTGTTCCGGAAGGGTATTTTCGCAAATCAGGAAGTGAACTACTCTTTGCACTATTGCGAGAATACTCTTGTTTACTGCTAACCTTACTACTTGTCGTCTTTATAACGTGGGCTTTCTTACTCGTTGTATCCGTGTGCGTCTTCGCAAGCACCTCACCCGAAAATGCCGTGGTGAGTAACATGAGTATCGCAGCCCCATATCGTCGAATGGGAGTCGATATCATTAGGTCTCCTGGTCGGATGTAATCATCCTAACACCTTATTTTTTTCACAAATTTGAGAGCGGAATCTCAAATCATATCAAAAATAGACTTCAAGAGCACGTATAGAAATAGTCCAATTCCGAAACTATGTCATCTAAAACTTGCTCACAAAAACACCATTCCCGAAAAAATGTGTGCGGTATCGCAGATAACTGCTTAATTTTGCGCGAGATCACTCATCCTCTCGCGTCCTCCTGGCAGAAAGCGATAAGGGATGAGTTTTTACCCTCAGCCTGGTGGCACACTGGTCAAAAATGCCGCGACAGGAAAATGGAATGAAACGCACCGCAATAGCCTTTCTGATGTTACCCGCACTGGCACATGCAGGCTGGTCATCACCGGGGTTTAATGCATTTAACACCGAAGGCACCGGGATTTTCACCAGCCAGACAAAGCTCGCGAAGGGTACGCGTCCTCTTACACTAAGTTTTGACAAGACGTGCTGGCAGCCAACAGATGCGATAAAACTCAACGAGATGCTGTCGCTCAAACCCTGTGACGGCACGCCGCCGCAGTGGCGTCTTTTCCGCGACGGTGAATACCAGATGCGGATTGATACCCGATCCGGCACACCCACCCTGATGCTGACCATCCAGAGTGCCGCAGAACAGCCGGTTACCAACGTTATCCACCAGTGCCCGAAATGGGACGGTAAACCGCTGACGCTGGACGTCAGCCATACCTTCCCGGAAGGCTCCGTCGTACGCGACTACTACAGTAAGCAGACGGTGACAGTGCAGAATGGAAAAATCACTCTGCAGCCGGCCGCCAACAGCAACGGCCTGCTGCTGCTTGAGCGCGCCGAAACCGACAAGCCTGCGCCGTTTAGCTGGCAGAACGCCACTGTCTATTTTGTGCTGACCGACCGTTTTGTGAATGGTGACCCGAGCAACGACAACAGCTATGGCCGTCACAAAGACGGCATGCAGGAGATTGGTACCTTCCACGGTGGAGATCTCAAGGGGCTCGCCAGCAAGCTCGACTATTTACAACAGCTGGGGGTGAACGCGCTGTGGATTAGCTCGCCGCTGGAGCAGATCCACGGCTGGGTCGGCGGTGGCACCAAAGGTGACTTCCCACACTACGCCTATCATGGCTATTACACTCAGGACTGGACGAAGCTCGACGCCAACATGGGCACCGAAGATGATTTACGTCATCTGGTCGATGACGCGCATAAACGTGGCATTCGTATCCTGTTCGATATCGTCATGAACCACACGGGTTACGCGACGCTTGCGGACATGCAGGAGTATCAGTTTGGCGCCTTGTATCTGCAGGGTGATGAGCTGAAAAAGACGTTGGGAGAACGCTGGACGGACTGGAAGCCGGGCGCAGGCCAAAGCTGGCACAGCTTTAACGACTACATCAACTTTAGCGACAAAGCCGCATGGGATAAATGGTGGGGGAAAAAGTGGATCCGCACTGATATCGGTGATTACGACAACCCCGGCTTTGATAATTTAACCATGTCGCTGGCATTTTTACCCGACCTGAAAACGGAATCCACCACACCTTCCGGGTTGCCAAACTTCTATCAACACAAGCCTGATACCCATGCGAAAGCCATCCCCGGGTATACCCCGCGCGATTACCTGACCCACTGGCTCAGCCAGTGGGTGCGTGACTACGGTATTGATGGTTTCCGGGTTGATACGGCCAAACACGTTGAGCTTGCGGCCTGGCAACAGCTGAAAGACCAGGCCAGCCAGGCGCTGGCGGCCTGGAAAGGTGCTCACCCGGACAAAAAGCTCGACAATGCACCATTCTGGATGACCGGGGAATCCTGGGGCCACGGCGTCATGCAGAGCGATTATTACCGCCACGGTTTCGATGCGATGATTAACTTTGATTATCAGGAGCAGGCGGCAAAAGCGGTGAACTGTCTGGCGGATATCGACCTCACCTGGCAGCAGATGGCGGAAAAACTGCAAAGTTTCAACGTCCTGAGCTATCTCTCTTCGCATGACACGCGCCTGTTCCGTGAAGGGGGTCAACGCGCAGCTGAACTGCTCTTGTTAGCACCGGGTAGTGTACAAATCTATTACGGAGATGAATCTGAACGTCCATTTGGGCCAACAGGTTCAGACCCGTTACAAGGTACCCGTTCGGATATGAACTGGCAGGACGTCACGGGCAAACAGTCCTTAACCGTCGCCCACTGGCAAACGCTGGGTCAGTTCCGCGCACGCCATCCGGCGATTGGTGAAGGCAAACAAACCACGCTGTCGCTGAAAGAGGGATATGGCTTCGTGCGCGAGCATAATGGCGATAAGGTGATGGTAGTATGGGCAGGTAATTAATAACGGCTCACTCCAGTACCCTCTCCCGTTGGGAGAGGGTTACGGTGAGGGAAAAATCAACAGAACTATTCACTTCACAAATCCATTCCTGCCACATAAAACAACAAATCCGACCACGCCACCCGATTTGCACCAGCACGGTGCTAGCGTTATGGTTACCCACTTTCAAAATAAGCTCGATAGATCACCTGCTATGACGTTTTCACTTTTCGGCGACAAATTCACCCGCCATTCAGGCATTACTCGCCTGATGGAGGACCTCAACGACGGGCTGCGCACACCGGGCGCAATCATGCTCGGCGGCGGAAACCCGGCTCAAATCCCGGAGATGAATACCTATTTCCAGACGCTGCTCGCTCAGATGCTGGAAAGCGGCAAAGCAACCGATGCGCTTTGCAATTACGACGGCCCGCAGGGTAAAACCGAACTGCTGGCACTCCTCGCCGAAATGCTGCGTGACGAGCTGGGCTGGGATATCGAACCGCAGAATATTGCACTGACAAACGGCAGTCAGAGCGCGTTTTTCTACTTGTTTAACCTGTTCGCAGGGCGTCGCGCCGACGGCACCACCAAAAAGGTGTTGTTCCCGCTGGCACCAGAGTATATCGGCTACGCCGATTCCGGCCTGGAAGAGGATCTGTTCGTCTCCGCGCGCCCGAATATCGAGCTGTTGCCGGAAGGCCAGTTCAAATATCACGTCGATTTTGAACACCTGCATATTGGTGAAGAGACGGGCATGATCTGCGTATCACGTCCGACGAACCCAACGGGCAACGTGATCACCGATGACGAACTGATGAAACTGGATGCGCTGGCGAATCAGCACGGCATTCCGCTGGTGATCGATAACGCCTATGGCGTACCGTTCCCGGGCATTATCTTCAGCGAAGCACGTCCGCTGTGGAACCCGAACATTGTCCTGTGCATGAGCCTCTCTAAGCTGGGCCTGCCGGGTACTCGCTGCGGCATTATCATCGCGAATGAAAAAATCATCACCGCCATTACCAACATGAACGGCATTATCAGCCTTTCGCCGGGCGGTATCGGCCCGGCGATGATGTGCGAAATGATTAAGCGCAACGACCTGCTGCGTCTGTCCAATGAGGTGATTAAGCCGTTCTATTACCAGCGTGTTCAGGAGACAATTGCGACACTTCGCCGCTATTTACCGGAAGAACGCTGCCTGATCCACAAACCTGAAGGGGCGATTTTCCTGTGGCTGTGGTTTAAGGATCTGCCCATCACCACCGAACTGCTCTATCAGCGCCTGAAGAAGCGCGGCGTGTTGATGGTACCGGGCGATTACTTCTTCCCAGGCCTGGATAAACCGTGGCCGCATACGCACCAGTGCATGCGTATGAACTACGTGCCCGATCCGGAAAAAATCGAAGCGGGTGTCAAAATTCTGGCCGAAGAAATCGAAAAAGCCTGGCGCGAAGAGGGTTAAGGTTTTACGCCAGATGATGCTGTCGTTCCGTACGTAATCTGGCGGTATCAACACAGCGCAACGCGTGGGTTGGACAGGCCTCCACACAGGCCGGTCCGCCTTCGCGGTGCACGCACAAATCACACTTCAGCGCGTGCGCCTTATTTCCCTCCAGCCGAACCTGCATCGCCCCAAACGGGCACGCCAGCACACAGCTTTTGCAACCAATGCAGCGCGTCTGATCAACGAGCCACGCTCCCGCCGTGCGGCGAATGGCATGGGTTGGGCAGACATTGGCGCAGGGTGCGTCTTCACACTGGTGACAGCCAACTGCCGTGGTATATGACCCCCCTTTAACCACACGAATGCGTGGCGTAAAGGCATGTGCGGATACGGAATCCTGATGCGAGACCGCACAGGCCGCTTCGCATGTGCGGCACCCGATGCATTTTTCCGCATCCGCCATGATAAATAGGTTCATCTGTTACGCCTCGCGTACGTTAAAACCCAGTTCTTTTGAAATAGCCTCTGCCGTTTCGCGCAGTGGTTTAAGCAAGTTTTTCTCGCCCACCTGCTTCATGCGTGATGTCGATAGCGATATGGAGATCGCATACGGCACGCGGCCATGAATATCAAACACCGGCACGGCGATACAGGAGACACCCAGCTCGTTCTCTTCTTTGTCCATCGCCATGCTGCGATCGCGAATTTCCGCCAGCTCATCATACATGGCACTCAATTCTGTGATGGTGTTGCGGGTCAAAGGTTGGATCTGTTCCTGATGGCTTTCCCAGTAGCTCGCCACATAGTCCTGGTGACCAAACGCCATGTAGATCTTGCCCATCGCAGAGCAGTAGAGCGGCATATGCTGACCGATATAAGCACGCGTGCGCAGCATACCGGTTGTCGGCTCGAGTTTATAAATCAGGATCGCGTGGTCGTCTTCCCGGCTGGAAAAGTTCACCGTTTCACCCGTAGCAATATTCAGCGTTTCAAGGTGTGGCGCCGCCACGTGGATGATATTGAGCGACGACAGCGCCTTTTGCCCGACGGCGATAAATTTGGTGGTCAGACGGTAACTGCCCGCCGCAGGCGCCGGGGTAACGTACCCGCACGACTGTAATCCCTGGAGTAACCGGTGCACGGTGCTCTTATTCAAACCAGCCAGTTCCGATAAATGCGCGAGCGGGCACCCGTTCGGATAGTTGCTGAGGATCTCAATCAGCATCAGGCCGCGAAACAAGCTCTGGCTACCTGCTGGCCTCTCTTTTTCTTGCGTCATTTCGCTCTCTTTCATGCTCATTAAATGGCTCCTTTTTATCGCGCTCCTGATGGTAGCGCAAAGTGTGGTTTAGTTCACGATCTCAACAGAAAAAACACAACCATTTGATTTTAATGATTTTTGAAAAACATGAATGTCGTTGATCTGACAAATTTTGATCGTTATATTTGAAATCAGATTTCGCATAGTGAAATTTAACGATAAAAAAGCACTCGCACTGCCACCTAAAATGAACAGGAGAACAGGGATGAAAGTGACCTTTGAAGAGTTGAAAGCGGCGTTTAATCGGGTCCTGATCGACCGCGGTGTAAAAGCTGACGCCGCAGATGCCTGTGCGGAGATGTTTGCCCGCACCACAGAATCCGGCGTCTATTCACACGGCGTGAACCGTTTCCCGCGTTTTATTCAGCAACTTGACGCTGGCGACATCATTCCTGACGCTCTGCCAAAACGGGTAACGTCATTAGGTGCCATTGAGCAGTGGGATGCTCAGCGCGCCATCGGCAACCTGACAGCGAAGAAAATGATGGATCGCGCCACGGAGCTGGCATCCGATCATGGGATCGGCCTGGTAGCTCTGCGTAACGCAAACCACTGGATGCGCGGCGGCAGCTACGGCTGGCAGGCGGCGGAGAAGGGTTATATTGGAATTTGCTGGACCAACTCCATTGCCGTGATGCCCGCGTGGGGATCAAAAGAGTGCTGCATCGGTACCAACCCGCTGATCGTTGCGATTCCCTCCAACCCAATCACCATGGTCGACATGTCGATGTCGATGTTCTCCTACGGCATGCTGGAAGTAAATCGCCTGGCCGGGCGCGAGTTGCCGGTTGATGGCGGGTTTGACGACGAGGGTAATCTCACCCGTGAACCCGGCGTCATTGAGAAAAACCGTCGCATTTTGCCAATGGGCTACTGGAAAGGGTCCGGCCTGTCTATCGTATTGGATATGATCGCGACACTGCTTTCCAACGGTTCTTCCGTGGCGGAAGTCACTCAGGACAACAGCGACGAGTACGGTGTATCGCAGATCTTTATCGCCATTGAGGTCGATAAACTGATCGACGGCCCAACCCGCGATGCCAAACTTCAGCGCATTATGGATTTCATCACCAACGCTGAGCGCTCAGACGAAAACGTCGCCATCCGTCTGCCGGGTCATGAATTCACCCGCCTGCAGGAAGAGAACCGCCGTAACGGCATCACGGTTGATGACAGCGTGTGGGCGAAAATCCAGGCCCTGTAAGGAGTGGACGATGATATTCGGACATATTTCACAGCCAAATCCGTGCCGTCTCCCACAGGCGATTGAAAAGGCGCTCGATTTTCTGCGCACCACGGACTTCACGGCACTGGAGCCGGGCGTTGTTGAAATTGAGGGACGCAACATCTTTGCCCAGGTGCTCGATCTCACCACCAAAGCGTGGCATGAGAACCGCCCGGAAGTACACCGACGTTATCTGGATATCCAGTTTCTGGCTTGGGGTGAAGAGAAAATTGGTATCGCTATAGATACCGGTACTAACAAAATAAGCGAATCATTACTGGAACAGCGGGATATTATTTTTTATCACGCCAGCGAAAATGAATCATTTATTGAAATGATACCCGGCAGTTATGCCATATTTTCCCCGCAGGACGTCCACCGTCCTGCCTGTATTAAGAGCAAAGAATCCACAATTCGTAAAATTGTGGTGAAAGTGGCAATCAGTGAATTGAATTAATTTTCTGATAAATACAGGAATGCGAAATGACCAACACCGGTTTTATTATTGGTGCGTACCCCTGCGCACCTTCGTTTCACCAGAAAGGGGAACAAGAAGAACAAACCTTCTGGCGGGAACTTTCCGACACGCCCAACATCCGCGGGCTGGAACAACCTTGCCTGGAAAACCTGCATCCGTTTGGTGATGAATGGCTGTTCCGTCATACGCCAGGGGACTGGCAAATCGTCGTGACGGCAGTAATGGAAACCATGCGCCGCCGTGGCACCAACGGCGCGTTCGGTCTGGCCTCCGCCGACGAGCAACAGCGTAAGGCCTGCGTCGAATTCTATCGCCATCTGCACCAGAAAATTGACGCCCTGAATGCCCGTTACCCCGGGAAAGTGATCGCCCTGGAGATGCAGGCAGCACCGCAGGCAGGTAATGCCTCTGTCGAACACGCCACCGAGGCATTCTCTCGCTCCATTCGTGAAATAGCAGACTGGGACTGGTCATGCGATCTGATTCTTGAGCACTGCGATGCTATGACCGGACTCGCTCCGCGTAAGGGGTTTTTACCCCTGGAGCAGGTACTGGAAGTGGTGAAAGATACGGATATCAGCGTCTGCATCAACTGGGCACGTTCGGCCATCGAAGGTCGTAACACCGCCCTTCCGCTTGAGCATGTTCAGACCGCACTCAACGCCGGAAAGCTTGGCGCGCTGATGTTCTCCGGGACAACAGCAACCGGTGAATACGGTGACTGGCAGGATCTCCATGCACCATTTTCTTCATTCTGCGCCGACAGTTTACTGACCACTGAACACGCAAAAACACTCTTTACTGCGGCGAGCGCCGCAACATTAAAATTCTCCGGTATTAAATTGCTGGAAATAAATGCTAATGCTGACGTCAGCCATCGCATTGCCATTTTGCGCGACGGCATTAGCGCCATGAAAAAAGCGACACAATAAAAATAAAAATCTTATTCCGGTTACATTTACTGAGACATTAAATATGAACACGACTTCTCAAGCTCTACATGCGGATATTCCGCGCCAGCGCTGGCTAAGAATCATCCCCCCTATTCTTATCGCCTGCATTATTTCTTATATGGACCGAGTGAATATTGCATTTGCGATGCCAGGTGGTATGGATGAAGAATTAGGTATATCCGCCACAATGGCTGGCCTGGCGGGCGGTATCTTCTTTATCGGCTATCTGTTCCTGCAGGTTCCCGGTGGCAAAATTGCTGTTCATGGTAGTGGTAAGAAGTTTATCGGCTGGTCGCTGGTCGCCTGGGCGGTGATCTCGGTACTCACGGGTCTCGTGACGAATCAGTATCAGCTTCTGGTGCTGCGATTCTTACTCGGCGTGGCGGAGGGCGGGATGCTGCCCGTTGTGCTCACCATGATCAGTAACTGGTTCCCGGATGCCGAGCGAGGTCGCGCCAACGCGATTGTGATTATGTTTGTGCCCATTGCAGGGATCATCACAGCACCGTTGTCGGGTTGGATCATCACCGCGCTCGACTGGCGCTGGCTGTTCATTATTGAAGGGCTGATGTCCGTTGTGGTGCTGGTGCTCTGGGCATTCACCGTGTATGACCGTCCACAAGAAGCCCGCTGGATATCGGAAGCCGAAAAAAACTACCTGGTGAAAACGCTGGCGGCGGAACAGCTGGCGATTGCCGGTAAAGAGGTGAAAAATGCCTCGCTCAGCGCAGTGCTGTCCGACAAAACCATGTGGCAGCTGATCGCCCTGAACTTCTTCTACCAGACCGGAATTTATGGTTACACCCTCTGGCTGCCAACCATCCTGAAAGAGCTGACGCATACCAGTATCGGCCAGGTAGGGATGCTCGCCATTCTGCCTTACATCGGCGCGATTGCGGGCATGTTCCTGTTCTCGTCTCTTTCTGACCGTACCGGCAAGCGCAAGTTGTTTGTCTCCCTGCCCTTGATAGGTTTCGCGCTCTGCATGTTCCTTTCTGTGGCGCTAAAAGAGAACACCTGGTTGGCCTATGCCGCGCTGGTGGGCTGCGGCTTCTTCCTGCAATCCGCTGCGGGTGTGTTCTGGACTATTCCGGCGCGTCTGTTTAGCGCCGAAATGGCGGGCGGTGCGCGCGGCGTGATTAACGCCCTGGGTAATCTCGGTGGCTTCTGCGGCCCTTATGCGGTTGGCGTGCTTATCACGCTGTACAGCAAAGACGCAGGGGTTTACTGCCTGGCGGTCTCTCTGGCGCTGGCCTCGCTGCTGGCCCTGCTGTTACCGGCGAAATGCGATGCCGGCTCTGAGCCGAATCCCACGGTGAATCCACATAAACGTGCGGCCTGATGTCCTCACCCCAGCCCTCTCCCACCGGGAGAGGGAGCAACACAAGAGAATCAAAGATGAGTGAAAAAGAGCCCTTCTGGCTGGGTATCGATTGTGGCGGTACTTATCTGAAAGCCGGTTTATACACCCGTCAGGGAAAAGAGGTCTGTATTGAGCGCCGTTCGGTTGCCACTCTCAGCCCACGTCCTGGCTATGCTGAGCGGGATATGCACCAGCTCTGGCAGCACTGCCACACGACCGTCGCACTGCTGCTCAAAAATGCCAGGGTCGATGGCGAGCAGATCAAAGGTGTCGGTATTTCGGCTCAGGGCAAAGGGCTGTTTCTGCTTGATAAACAGGATCAACCGCTGGGAAACGCCATGCTCTCTTCTGACCGTCGGGCACTGGAGATTGTGCAGCGTTGGCAGCAGGACGGCATTCCCGAAAAACTGTACCCGCATACTCGCCAGACGCTATGGACCGGGCATCCGACTTCGCTCCTGCGCTGGGTTAAAGAGAACGAACCACAGCGGTATCAGCAGATTGGCTGCGTGATGATGGCGCACGACTACCTGCGCTGGTGTCTGACGGGGGAAAAAGGCTGCGAAGAGAGCAATATCTCGGAGTCCAATCTCTACAACATGAGCACTGCTCAGTACGATCCACAGCTCACACGCTGGCTTGATATCAGCGAAATTGACGGTGCACTACCGCCGATTGTCGGCTCCGCAGAAATTTGCGGGGAAATCACCGCTCAGGCAGCCTCGCTTACCGGTCTGGCGGCGGGTACTCCCGTCGTTGGCGGGCTGTTTGATGTGGTTTCCACCGCGATCTGCGCCGGACTCCATGATGACAACACGCTTAACGCGGTGATGGGAACCTGGGCCGTGACCAGCGGGATCGCCAACGGCATTCGCGATAACGAACCCTTTCCTTATGTGTATGGCCGCTATGTGCACCCGCAGCAGTACATCGTGCACGAAGCCAGCCCGACCTCATCCGGCAACCTGGAGTGGCTGACAGCGCAATGGGGTGACGTCTCGTTCAGTGAGATTAACGATGCCGTTGCCAGCTTACCGAAGGCAGAAAGCGATGTGTTTTTCCTGCCGTTCCTCTATGGGAGCAACGCTGGTCTGGAGATGACCAGCGGCTTTTACGGAATGCAGGCACTCCACTCCCGGGCCCATCTGTTGCAGGCGGTTTATGAGGGCGTGGTCTTTAGCCACATGACCCACCTGAACCGCATGCTGGAACGCTTTACACACGTGACGTCGCTGCGCGTCACGGGTGGCCCCACTCATTCAGACGTGTGGATGCAAATGCTGGCAGATGTCAGCGGTCTGGCAATAGAACTACCGCAGGTGGAAGAGACCGGTTGCTCCGGTGCGGCGCTGGCAGCACTTGTCGGTACGGGCATCTATACCGATTTCCACGCCGCTCAGCGTGCCCTGCGACACGACACCAGGGTCATTGAACCCGATATGCGCGCCCATGCTGCCTACCAGCGCAAATATCACCGCTACCAGTTACTGATTACCGCACTACAGGGCTATCACGCCCGTGTTAAGGAGTTCGACCTATGAGCCGTCCATTACTTCAACTGGCGCTCGACCATACCTCACTTCAGGCCGCACAGCGCGATGTCGCTTTGCTTGCGGATCACGTTGATATCGTCGAGGCGGGCACCATTCTGTGTCTGACCGAGGGTTTACAGGCCGTGCGTGCCCTTCGTGAACAGTGCCCGGACAAAATCATCGTGGCGGACTGGAAAGTAGCCGACGCTGGAGAAACGCTGGCAGAACAGGCGTTCGGTGCAGGCGCGAACTGGATGACCATCATCTGCGCGGCACCGCTGGCGACCGTTAAAAAAGGCCATGACGTCGCTCAACGCTGCGGCGGCGAAATCCAGATGGAGCTGTTTGGTAACTGGACGCTGGAAGATGCACGCGCATGGCACCACATCGGGGTGAAACAGGCCATCTATCACCGCGGGCGCGACGCGCAGGCGAGTGGTCAGCAGTGGGGCGAAGCGGATCTCGCGAAAATGAAAGCGCTCTCCGACATCGGTTTACAGCTTTCGATTACCGGCGGGATCACTCCTGCCGACCTGCCGCTGTTTAAGCAGATTAACGTCAAAGCCTTTATTGCCGGCCGCGCGCTGGCTGGTGCTGAAAAGCCACCGCAGGTGGCACAGGCATTCCATTCACAAATCCGCGACATCTGGGGAGAGTAACCATGCGTCAGCATCCGTTAGGTATTTACGAAAAAGCGCTGTCGAAAGATCTCACCTGGCCGGAACGTCTGGTGCTGGCGAAAAGCTGCGGGTTTGATTTTGTCGAAATGTCGGTTGATGAAACTGACGAACGTTTGTCACGTCTTGAGTGGAGCACCACGCAGCGTGCATCGCTGGTTGAAGCCATGCTGGAAACCGGCGTGTCGATCCCATCCATGTGCTTATCTGCCCACCGTCGTTTCCCGTTTGGCAGCCGCGATGAAGCCGTGCGCGAGCGCGCCCGCGAAATCATGACCAAAGCCATCAGGCTGGCGCGTGATTTAGGTATCCGCACCATTCAGCTTGCAGGTTATGACGTCTATTACGAAGAACATGATGAAGGCACTCAACAACGCTTCGCTGAAGGGCTGGCGTGGGCGGTAGAACAAGCCGCTGCGGCACAGGTGATGCTGGCAGTGGAGATCATGGATACCGCCTTTATGAACTCGATCAGCAAATGGAAAAAGTGGGACGACATGCTCGCTTCACCGTGGTTTAGCGTTTACCCGGATGTCGGCAACCTGAGCGCGTGGGGCAACGATGTCACCGCCGAGCTGACGTTGGGCATTGACCGTATCGCTGCAATACACCTGAAAGATACCCAACCCGTCACTGAAAACAGCCCGGGACAGTTCCGCGATGTGCCGTTTGGCGAAGGCTGCGTTGATTTTGTCGGCGTGTTTAGCACGCTGAACCAACTGAACTATCGCGGCGCGTTTCTGATTGAAATGTGGACTGAAAAAGCAAAAGAGCCCGTACTGGAAATCATCCAGGCACGTCGCTGGATTGAAGCCCGTATGCAGGAAGGAGGCATGACATGTTAGAACAACTCAAAGCTGAAGTGCTGGCAGCAAACCTGGCGCTTCCCGCCCACCAGCTGGTGACATTTACCTGGGGCAACGTCAGCGCGGTCGATCGCGAAAGCGGGCTAATGGTGATCAAACCCTCCGGCGTAGAGTATGACGTGATGACCGCAAACGACATGGTGGTGGTTGATCTTGCCACGGGTGCGGTAGTCGAAGGCAGCAAAAAGCCCTCCTCCGACACGCCAACGCATCTTGCATTGTATCGCCGTTACCCTGAGATTGGCGGCATCGTCCATACGCATTCCCGCCACGCCACTATCTGGTCGCAAGCGGGGCTGGATTTACCTGCATGGGGCACCACGCATGCCGACTACTTTTATGGCGCGATCCCCTGCACACGGCTGATGACCACGGCTGAAATAGCCGGGGAATACGAATATCAGACGGGGGAAATGATCATCAAAACCTTCGAGGAGCGCGACTTAAACCCGATGCAAATTCCGGCAGTGCTGGTCCATTCTCACGGTCCGTTCGCCTGGGGAAAAAATGCGGCCGATGCAGTACACAACGCGGTGGTGCTGGAAGAGTGCGCCTGTATGGGCCTGTTTTCACGTCAGCTGGCACCGCAGCTACCGGTGATGCAACAGGAGTTACTGGATAAGCACTATCTGCGCAAGCACGGGGCGAATGCCTATTACGGGCAGTAATCACCCGGAATTGATGTGCTCCTTACAGTACCGCCGTTTCCAGACGGCGGGTGTTAAGCCCGTGTGTTTGGTAAATATCTGCCGGAAATAGCCCACGTCATTAAACCCGCAGCGGGTTGCCACTTCGGTGAGCGATGCAGAGCCATCCAGCAACAGCTTTTCCGCCGCCCTGACGCGCTGGCGATGTATCGCCTCCGTCAGGGTTAAATGAAAAGTGCGACGAAACACGCGCCCCAGATAATCGGCATTACAGTGCAACTCTCTGGCGAGCTTCGAAGTAGAGAGGGGTAAATGAAATTGTGTGCGAATAAGCTGTTTCGCCTTCCACGCCATTGCGGCTCCAGCCTCATCCATTTTGTCCTCATACCCCGAAGAGAGCGAAACTTGCTGCAAAATCAGGAGTAAAAGGAGCTCCAGCGCCATACTACGCTGTAATTTTTCCTGCTCACTCAGAAACTGACGGAACAGAGAAATGACATATTGCGCATCCCTGACGCTGCAATGCTGTTCTATTGCCAGAGAGGGGGAGCCCTGCCCTGTGTTTTCCACTTCGAAGTGCAGCCAGTAGAATTTGAGATCTGCCGGGAAATCCTCCACACCAACGTGCCGCCGATCCGGCCAAAGCAATAAACTTTCTCCAGTCTTCACCTCAAAAAGGGTGTTTTCCTCCAGGATCGTTAACGTCCCTTTTTCGACAAAAATTATTTCCCACGACGCCAGCTTTCGCGCCGGATGACGACCCACACCTCGGGAAATAAATAACCCGCCATTTTGTACCTTAATCGGAAGCGCTATGGATAATTCAAGCATCGGTATTCACCATCCCGCTTTTATCGTCATGGAAATTGAGTTTATTCATTGATTATTAATAAATATTAATATCCCTTCCCGATCCAACTCACATTTTTAGCATCAGGTCGGAATTGTCATCTTTTTATACTTTTCCCTTCCCTTGTTGGCCCTGTCGTTCGGTGCAGAATAAATGGGGTACTTGCATAAATACGATAAAAATCGATTACCGAGGAGTTACCTCATGACTTCCACACCGATTACAGAATCTGACGTTGTACAACCGGCAATAGATGACCGCCTTTCAGTTCGCGAAAAAATAGGCTATGGCCTGGGTGACGCGGGCGGCACGGTCATTACCTGTCTTATCATGAACTTTCTCACCTTTTTCTATACCGATATCTTTGGTCTGACGCCCGCCCTTGTCGGCACGCTGTTTATTGCATTACGCGTGTTTGATGCCATCTCCGACCCGGTAATGGGCGTGATTGCTGACCGCACGCAAAGCCGGTGGGGACGTTTTCGCCCCTGGCAGCTGTGGGTCGCGTTCCCGATTGGGATCATCGGCGTACTGACCTTCACCGTCCCGGAAGCCAGCATGGGAGTAAAAATTACCTGGGCGTTCGGTACCTATTTACTGTTATCCGTAGGCTATACCGCCATCAACGTGCCCTACTGCGCGCTGATCAACACCATGACAACCCGACACAACGAGGTGATCTCCTGCCAGTCATGGCGTTTTGTGCTGTGCGGCGTTGCCGGATTTTTAGTGTCTGTTGGTCTGCCGTGGCTGGTGTCCGTATTAGGACAGGGTAATGCCGCGAAGGGTTATCAGCTTGGCGTGGGCGTGCTGTGCGCCGTCGCCGTGGTGATGTTCCTGTGCTGCTTTTTCTGGGTACGTGAGCGTGTCCCGCTGGCACTGATGGGTAAATTCACTCTGCGCGAGCACCTGGCTGGCCTGCGTAAAAACGACCAACTGCTGTTAATGCTGGTGATGTCCTTCCTGCTGATCAACGTTTTTAACATCCGCGGCAGCGGGTACATGTATTTCATCACCTACGTGCTTCAGGGCAGCACCGCCTACACCTCACTGTTTTTTACCATGGTGACCTTTGCGGCCATTCTTGGGGCGGTGATCGTTAACCCGCTGTCCCGCCGTTTTGATACGGTCAAACTTTACTATTACACCAACCTGGTGCTGGCCGTGCTCGCGGCGGGAATGTGGTTCCTGCCCGGCGGACCAAATTACCAGACGCTCTGGCTGATTGTAATCCTGAGCAACGGCGTCATCCTGGGTTTTACGCTGCCGCTGCACTTCTCGTTGATGGCCTTCGCCGACGACTACGGCGAATGGAAAAACGGCGTGCGCTCGTCGGGCATGAACTTCGCCTTTAACCTGTTTTTCATCAAGCTCGCATGGGCTTCCAGCGCCGGGATCATCAGCCTGGTGTTTATCGCCGTAGCCTATCAACCTGGTGCCGGTAACCAGACGCCGGCATCTCTGCAAGGTATCACCGCCATGGAGACATTACTCCCTGCTCTTTTCCACCTGCTGCTGGCTGTCTCAATTCGCTGGTGCAGACTCAACAATCCAATGATGTCGCGCATTGCCACCGACCTGCGCCAGCGTCACGTACAGTCCTGAGGAGAACAAGATGTCCATAATGGAAGCCGACCTGCATAAACTGAAAATTAACGACCCGTTTCTCGGGCAATATCAACGGCTGGTACGCGATGTGGTGATCCCCTACCAGTGGGATGCGCTGAACGATCGCGTGACGGAAGCCGAACCCAGCCACGCCATCACCAACTTCCGTATTGCGGCGGGTCTGGAGAAAGGCGAATTCTACGGCATGGTGTTTCAGGACAGTGACGTAGCAAAATGGCTGGAAGCCGTAGCGTGGTCCCTGTGTCAGAAACCTGACTCAGACCTGGAAAAAACTGCTGATGAGGTAATTGAGCTGGTTGCGGCGGCACAATGCGAAGACGGTTATCTCAACACCTATTTCACGGTGAAAGCCCCTGAAGCGCGCTGGACGAATCTGGCTGAATGCCACGAGCTGTATTGTGCCGGACACATGATTGAGGCTGGCGTGGCATATTTTCAGGGAACCGGAAAACGCCGTCTGCTGGAGGTGGTGTGCAAACTGGCCGATCACATCGACAGCGTGTTTGGCCCCGGCGAGAACCAGCTACACGGTTATCCGGGTCACCCGGAAATAGAGCTGGCGCTGATGCGGTTGTACGACATCACGCAGGAGCCACGCTACCTGGCACTGGTGAAATATTTCATCGAACAACGCGGTGTCCAGCCTCACTTCTATGATATCGAATACGAGAAGCGCGGCAGAACATCATACTGGAACACCTACGGGCCCGCCTGGATGGTCAAGGACAAAGCCTACAGCCAGGCACATCAGCCACTTGCTGAACAACAAACGGCCATCGGCCACGCGGTGCGTTTTGTCTACCTGATGGCGGGCATGGCGCATCTGGCGCGCCTGAGTCATGACGAAGGAAAACGCCAGGACTGCCTGCGGCTGTGGAACAACATGGTCCAGCGCCAGCTGTACATTACCGGCGGGATTGGGTCGCAAAGCAGCGGGGAAGCCTTTAGCAGCGATTACGATCTGCCCAACGATACGGTATATGCCGAAAGCTGCGCCTCCATCGGTCTGATGATGTTTGCCCGCCGGATGCTGGAAATGGAGGCCGACGGTCACTACGCCGACGTGATGGAGCGCGCGCTATATAACACGGTACTCGGCGGCATGGCGCTGGACGGTAAGCACTTCTTCTATGTAAACCCGCTGGAAGTACATCCGAAAACCCTGAAGTTCAACCATATCTACGATCACGTGAAACCCGTCCGCCAGCGCTGGTTTGGCTGCGCCTGTTGCCCGCCGAATATCGCCCGCGTGCTGACGTCGCTGGGGCATTACATTTATACCGTTCGCCACGATGCGCTTTTTATTAATCTCTACGTCGGCAACGATGTCGTCATTCCGGTTGGCGATGAAACTCTGACGCTGCGGATTAGCGGTAACTACCCGTGGCATGAACAGGTGAAAATCGAAATTACCTCACCTGTTCCCGTCACGAATACGCTAGCCCTGCGGCTGCCGGACTGGTGCGCGGCGCCTGGCGTATCGTTGAACGGTGAAGACACTACAGGAGAAATTTCACGGGGATATCTCTACCTGACCCGAAACTGGCAAGAAGGAGATGTCGTCACGCTGACGCTACCGATGCCCGTTCGCCGGGTGTATGGAAACCCGCAGGTACGCCAGCAGGCAGGGAAAGTCGCGCTACAGCGCGGACCGCTGGTTTACTGCCTGGAAGAAGCGGATAACGGTGCCAATCTGCATAACCTTTCCTTGCCGCAAGACAGCGAGTTCCGGGTCTTTGAAGGGAAAGGGATTTTCGCGCACAAGATGCTGATACAGGCAGAGGGGATTGGCTGTCACGTGAAGGACAAGGATGCGCTGTGGCAGTATGACCGCTCGCCGGTACAACGTCAGCCCCAGACGCTGACCTTTATTCCCTGGTTTAGTTGGGCTAACCGGGGAGAAGGAGAAATGCGGATTTGGGTGGATGAAGCATAAACAAGAATAATATCACCTTTATTAATATATAATATTTTTATCGAGCTCGGTGATGCCGAGCTCACTGATTATCATAGATTGAAAGACAATGTGATCTAACCCTCGGTATTGTTTTTTTGCAGCCGTTCAACTCAGACATACCATTGTCTGACATGCATTTTAGTGTTATTCCATAAAGACACACAGCTCAAAATAAGGATATCCCATGGAATTCACTGAAAGGTTAAATGCCTTATCAAATAAAATAAAACAACAACTTGATGTAATTAATACTGAAGAAGCAACAAAAACTGCATTTGTAATGCCGTTCATTCATAATGTCCTGGGCTATGATGTTTTTGATCCTTCAGAGGTGACACCTGAGTTTGTCTGTGACATCGGTACAAAAAAAGGTGAGAAAATCGATTATGCTATAATGAAAAACAATGATGTACAGATACTTATTGAATGTAAAAAAATTGGCGAACCATTGAATATAAATCATACCTCGCAGTTATTCAGGTATTTTCATGTAACAAATGCCAGAATCTCAATCCTCACCAATGGACAAAATTATAAATTCTTTACCGATCTGGATGCTCCTAATAAAATGGATGAAAAACCTTTTTTGGAGGTAGATCTTCTTGATATTGACGAAAATATAATACCTGAGTTAAAAAAAATTAACTAAATCTTCGTTTGATTTGGAATCAATTATCAATGCTGCTGGTGAATTAAAATATGTCAGCCAAATCAAAAAAATCCTGCATTCTCAGCTAAATAACCCTGAAGATGACTTTGTGAAATTTTTTGCATCCCGAGTTTATGATGGGATTCTCACCCAAAAAGTCAGAGAGTCTTTTTTAAATTTGACTAAAAAAGCTGCAAGCCAGTACATAAATGATCAGGTAAATGAGCGCCTCAAGTCAGCCATTACAGGCATAACCCCAGCGATCATCGAAACTCCAAATGAGTCATCGCATATTGAGGAAGACGAACATAAAGACGAAAGCGATGTGGTAACAACGCTAGAGGAGCTCGAGGGATATCATATTGTTAAAGCAATCACCAGAGCGGTACTGGAGGCACCTCGTATCACTCACAGAGATACCAAAAGCTACTTTGGTATCCTTGTGGATGATAACAACCGCAAACCCCTTTGCCGATTGCATTTTAATCGCACGCAAAAATACATCGGACTTTTCGACATAGAAAAAAACGAAACGCGTCACCCAATAACGACAGTCGATGATATCTATTCCTTTGCAGATATCCTGAAAGCAACAGCAGCTCTGTATAATTAATTTTTACCGGGGCAGCACGCGACGTGCTGCCTCAGCCAGAAATGCGCTTCGGTTGCTAAACTGAGGATGCTCACTGACAAAGGAATCAATCTTTACCAGTAAACGACGGGGCATGGTGATGTTGATACGCTCTGCCCTGCCATCAAACTGTTTCATATCAATGTCCACCAGCAGCCATTGCCCACCAATGAAGTCATCAGGACGACTTTCCAGATGTGTTTCAACATTACCCGGAAGAGGCAATGTTTCCTCTACTTCAAACAGCGCTTCGAAGTGTGCAGTGAGAGCATCACGAGCATCCTGAAAAGCCTCATCCAGGGAAACACCTGCAAAAAAACAACCTGGAACGTCAGGGAAAAAACCGCTGGCACTTCCGTCTGAGTCAGAATGAATGTAAGCCGGATAAAACATAACTACTCCTGATATCAGTGTTTAATCCCCGCCTGCCGCCAGATCTGCGCGAGAGTGCCCGGTTTAATATCCTTCTTAGGATGTGGGACAGTAACAAGCCCTTTCTGTTCGGGATGGCGAAACTGATGATGGCTTCCTTTCGTTCTGACACATTTCCAGCCATGACCGATCAGAACAGTAATCACATCCGCACTTTTCACATCCCAATCCTTCCATGATTATACACATGACACACACCATCACTACCGGGTCGAATCACATTAGCGTATTGAGAAACACCAGTGCAGCCGCTTTTGTCGGAACGGGAAGAAGTATCGGGAAAAGAAAAGGGGATTACAGTCGATTGCAGATAAAAATGCAGGGGCTATCGTAAGCCGGGTAAGGCGAAGCCGCCACCCGGCTTTACCGCATCAGAAACGCCAGGTCAGGCCGGTCATCAGCGCGAAGCTGTCGTCACGGTCGATCATCGGACTGTTCTTCACGTCATCAGGTAACACGGTATAAACCGCACTGGCGTTAAGGAACAGTTTCTGGGTTAACTGATATTTAGCCGCCAGACCAACGTATGGCGTCCAGCTGTCACCTGCGGTGTATTCGTCCAGGCCTGAGCGACGAGACTCACTGCCGGATACACCGTAGTAGTAGTCGTTATAGCTCTCATCGCTATAGAAAATACCGACAGATGGCGTCAGAGTCAGGCGTTCCATACGGATTGGACGGAAGTAGGATACCTCACCGATCACACCGCCGCTTTCATCCGTGGCATCACCAGAGACCGCCACTTTCAGCGAACCCCAGTTTTCATGGCGGTAGTATGCGCCACCGAGGAAGGCAGAGGCTTTTCGCTCATCAAGCTTTTTCATCTGATGGTCGTCGTTGTCATCAGGATCAAAATGGAGCGGCATCCAGGATGCGGTCAGGCTGAATTCATTTTTTTCATCTTTCCACAGGATCCACCCTCCTGTGGTCTGGCGCACATAGAAACGATCGCCTTCGTAGCTAATTAACGGTACTGCCGTTGTATTTTCATTATATCCTTTGTAAGGAGACTCATTAAATACAGCCCCCGCTCCAAGTGAAAAGTCACCGGCCATTGCAGATGATGTTGCAAATAACGTGGCAGCGATGAGTAAATTGTATTTAATAGTCATTACATGTAATCCATTTAAACGCCAAACAAGCGAGGCGAATAATAATGGTTACAAATTTGTCAATGCAACGCTGCGCTTTATATAATATTATATATAAAATCATATAGATTGGTGTGCATGATGAGTAAATTACAACGGCTTTGTTGAATAAATCGAACTTTTGCTGAGTTGAAGGATCAGATCACGCATCCTCCCGACAACACAGACCATTCCGTGGCAAAGCAAAAGTTCAGAATCACCAACTGGTCCACCTACAACAAAGCTCTCATCAACCGTGGCTCCCTCACTTTCTGGCTGGATGATGAGGCGATTCAGGCCTGGTATGAGTCGGCAACGCCTTCATCACGAGGAAGGCCCCAGCGCTATTCTGATCTCGCCATCACCACCGTTCTGGTGATTAAACGCGTATTCCGGCTGACCCTGCGGGCTGCGCAGGGTTTTATTGATTCCATTTTTGCCCTGATGAACGTTCCGTTGCGCTGCCCGGATTACACCAGTGTCAGTAAGCGGGCAAAGTCGGTTAATGTCAGTTTCAAAACGTCCACCCGGGGTGAAATCGCACACCTGGTGATTGATTCCACCGGGCTGAAGGTCTTTGGTGAAGGCGAATGGAAAGTCAGAAAGCACGGCAAAGAGCGCCGTCGTATCTGGCGAAAGTTGCATCTTGCTGTTGACAGCAACACACATGAAGTTGTCTGTGCAGACCTGTCGCTGAATAACGTCACGGACTCAGAAGCCTTCCCGGGCCTTATCCGGCAGACTCACAGAAAAATCAGGGCAGCCGCGGCAGACGGGGCTTACGATACCCGGCTCTGTCACGATGAACTGCGCCGCAAAAAAATCAGCGCGCTTATTCCTCCCCGAAAAGGAGCAGGTTACTGGCCCGGTGAGTACGCAGACCGCAACCGTGCCGTTGCTAATCAGCGGCTGAGCGGAAGCAATGCACGGTGGAAATGGACAACGGAATATAACCGTCGCTCGATAGCGGAAACGGCAATGTACAGAATGAAGCAGTTGTTGGGAGATTCACTGACGCTGCGTGACTACGATGGTCAGGTAGCGGAAGCTATGGCCATGGTGCGTGCGTTGAACAGGATGACAAAGGCTGGGATGCCAGAAAGCGTGCGTATTGCCTGAAAATCCAGCCAGCTACAGGGTCGTTCGCACGAAATCTTATTTATTCAACAAAGCCAATTACAACTAAAGCCACGCGAATTAAAAATTATATCCGTCATCGCAGCAACCCACAGTATTGGCGATGCCGCCGCCCTGCTGAGCATGGCGCAGGCCAACGTCAGTAAATATCTCTCTGATTTTGAAACACGGGTTGGACTTAAGGTTTTTGAGCGCACCACGCGCCAGCTGGCCCTGACCCAGTTCGGTGAAGCATTACTCCCTTACATTAACGCCTCGCTGGACAAAAACAGCCAACTTGTTAATTTCATTGCTGATTATAAGCACGAAAAACGTGGAAAAGTGACAATCTATGCCCCTACGGGCATTGTGACCTACCTCGCGCGACACGTGATCCACAAGATAGAGGACATCGGTGATATCCGCATCTCCCTGAAAACGTACAACCTGGATCGGAATGAATATTCAGAAGGTGTTTCCTTTCCTGATGACTGCGATATTTTAATCACCTATGCGCAACCGAAAGACGAAAGTCTGGTTGCGAGTGTTTTAACAAAATATTCGGTCACAGCATTTGCAACCAAAGAGTATTTAAATAAACACCCCTTAACGGGACCTGAAGATTTAATTAACCACTCCTGTATTCTTATAGACTCCATGCTGGTTGATGATGCAAACATCTGGCGTTTCCGCGTGCATGGCAGCGATGAGATCCATGATTATAGAGTGACCGGGAACTATATTTGCGACAATACGCAGACGGCCCTGGAACTGGCAAGAAATAACCTTGGAATTGTTTTTGCTCCCAAAGAGAGCCTGAAAAAAGAATTAACTCAGGGAATGTTGGTCCCTTGCTTCCCGCATCAGGAGGAGTGGTGGCTCGACCTGACGACCATATTCCGCAAGCGCGAATATCAACCCTGGCGTGTGCAATACGTCCTGGATGGCGTACTAAACTGCCTGCGCCAGCAAATTGCTCAGGCCGTCAATGGACGGCCTGAGCGGAGTGATTAGAACAGTCCCAGAGGTTTATCGGAATAACTGACCAGTAGACATTTTGTCTGCTGGTAATGCTCCAGCATCATCTTGTGCGTTTCACGCCCGATGCCCGATTGCTTATAACCACCAAATGCCGCATGCGCCGGATAGGCATGGTAACAGTTAGTCCATACACGACCGGCCTGAATGCCTCTTCCCATCTTATAAGCCAGATTACCGTTGCGGCTCCAGACACCCGCCCCCAGGCCATACGGTGTGTCATTCGCAATTTCCAGTGCCTCCTCCATCGTTTTGAAGGTCGTCACTGCCAGCACCGGTCCGAAAATTTCCTCCTGGAAGACTCGCATATTGTTCTTACCGAACAGGATCGTCGGCTCAAGATAATACCCTTCCTGCAGATCCCCACCGAGCACTTTGCGACGACCACCGGTCAGGATATCTGCCCCTTCTTTCTTGCCGATATCAATATAGTTGAGGATCGTTTCCAGTTGTCCATGAGAAACCTGCGCCCCCATCTGGGTGACACTATCAAGCGGGTTACCGCTGCGGATAGACTCCACACGACGGATCGCGCGCTCCATAAAGCGCTCGTAAATAGACTCCTGAACCAGCGCCCGGCTCGGGCAAGTGCACACTTCCCCCTGATTGAAGGCAAACAGAGCAAACCCTTCCAGGGCTTTATCGAAGAAGGCATCTTCTTCATCCATCACATCGGCAAAGAAAATATTCGGAGACTTACCGCCCAGTTCCAGCGTTACCGGAATGATGTTCTGCGTCGCGTACTGCATGATCTGCTGACCCACTTCCGTCGACCCGGTAAATGCCACCTTGGCGATACGTTTTGAGGTCGCCAGATATTCACCAATTTCACCTCCGGCACCGTTCACCACGTTGACCACCCCCGGTGGCAGCAGATCGCCAATCACTTCCATCAACAACAGGACCGACAGCGGGGTCAGGCGCGCCGGTTTGAGGACAATACAGTTCCCTGCTGCCAGCGCAGGTGCCATTTTCCAGCTCGCCATCAGCAGCGGGAAGTTCCACGGAATGATTTGCCCCACCACGCCCAAAGGCTCGTGGAAGTGATACGCCACGGTATCGCTGTCGACCTCACTGATTCCGCCCTCCTGAGCACGAATACAGGAAGCAAAATAGCGGAAGTGGTCAATGGCCAGCGGCACATCTGCCGCCATTGTTTCCCGGATAGGCTTGCCGTTATCCCAGGTTTCCGCTGTCGCCAGCAGCTCCAGATTTTGCTCCATCCGGTCGGCAATTTTGAACAATATGGCCGCACGGTCCTGGACGGAAGTATGGCCCCATTTATCTTTCGCTTTATGCGCCGCATCCAGCGCCAGATCGATATCACGCTTGCCGGAGCTGGCTATCTCACAAAGCGGCTGACCGGTGACGGGGGTCAGGTTGGAATAGTATTCGCCGTCGACGGGAGCCACCCAGGCACCGCCAATAAAGTTGTCATAACGGGGTTTCAGCTTGAGGGGAAAACCATACTCGCCAGGCTGGATACGCGATGAGGGAGGATTGTTTGTCATGACCGTCTCCTTGCTGTTGGTGTACAACAAGGGTAGTCCCGACTGACGATTTTCTCGCCAGCCGGTGACGGGTTTACGACAAGGGTCACATCGCGGCGCGGTAAATTTCCATTATCTCTTCATGGGTCGCCTGAACCGGGTTGGTGAACCCACAGGCATCCTTCAGCGCATTGGTTGCCAGGACCGGAATATCTTCCTCTTTGACGTTCAGTTCGCGAAGGCCCGCCGGGATATTGACCTTGCGGGCCAGCGCACGGATCTCAACGATGCAGGCCTGGGCTCCCTGCATGTCGGTCATCTCACTCACATTCACGCCCATGGCTTTTGCACAGTCGCGCAGACGCCCCGCCGCAGCCTTGCTGTTAAACACCTGAACGTGTGGAAGCAGTACAGCATTACAGACGCCATGCGGCAGATCGTAGAAGCCACCCAACTGATGCGCCATCGCGTGTACATAGCCTAGTGAAGCATTGTTAAACGCCATTCCAGCGAGGAATTGTGCATAGGCCATCGCTTCACGCGCCTGAGCGTTACTGCCATCTTCAACGGCATGTACCAGGTTTTCACTAATCATCGTCACCGCTTTCAGCGCGCAGGCATCGGTAATAGGTGTGGCCGCCACAGACACATACGCTTCAATCGCATGCGTCAGGGCATCCATACCGGTTGCCGCTGTCAGTGAGGGTGGCATTCCTGACATGAGCGAGGAATCGTTAACGGACAGTACTGGCGTAACGTGCTTATCCACTATCGCCATTTTAATATGACGCGTCTCATCAGTAATAATACAGAAACGCGTCATTTCCGAAGCCGTACCCGCGGTAGTATTAATCGCAATCATCGGCAATTGGGGCTTTGCAGAGAGATCGACACCTTCATAATCACGAATATCACCGCCGTTCACTGCCACCAGCGCAATACCTTTTGCACAATCGTGAGGTGAACCACCACCCAGTGAAATAATACAGTCACACTGATTTGCTTTTAATATTTCCAGACCTGCCGCCACATTTGCTGTCGTCGGATTAGGGTGCGTGCCGTCATACACAACGCTGGAAATATCACGTTCTTTCAGAGCATGTTGAATACTGGCGACCATACCCAGCTTGCTCAGCATGGTATCGGTGACAATCAGCGCGCGGCGCCAGCCGTAGTCGCGCATGGTATCCATTGCGGTGTTTAATGAATCAGAACCAATAATATTCACGGAAGGAATATAAAATACAGATGCAGCCATGATATTTCCTCAAAAAGATAAAAATTGTCTGCAGCATAAGGTAAAAATTACGCAAAAAACATGATCAAAAATATGATTTTGCGAAGACCTTCGCAGGTTGAATAAATTTAACCCTGCGAAGGTGTGAATTAATATTTAAATCTCTTTCTATCTATTCTATTTTTGTATTAATTCCTGTTTTATGTTTGCGGAAATAATAGTGAATCGCGTAATAAATGATCATTTCCGCGACGGCGGGTAAACCCGATACGGTTGAAATATTCCAGGATCTGGATCGCCAGCTTGCGGCCAACATTCAAACGGTCGCGGAAATCGGCTGCACAGGTAGAGCCTCGTTCCTGATCCAGCTCACGGATCAGGTTGGCAAACGCAACAATGCGATCGTTACGGTAATAACGATCTTTCACGATCGCGACGATAAGCCCCTGCTGCGCCGCATGGCGCAATACCTGGCGCATCACTTGCTCGTCAGTATTCGTTTGGCGGGCCAGATCGCGAACCCACCATGGCTCATCGCCAAACAGTGATGCCACTTTTTGCCATACTGCCTCTTGCTCAGCGGTAAACCCGGCTTTGTGATCCGGCAGATGCAGCCAACCGTGGTGACTTTTAATCGCCCCCGTTTCGCGCATATTTTCAATCAACAGCAGCACCAGAGCATCGTCTTCCATCGGCAGCGCCATGCGGCGCAGACGCTCGCGGCCGGGGCCCGGTTCATCCTGATGCTGTTCATGGTAAGTCGCAAGCGTGTTCAATATTTTACGCTGCCAGTGCGCCGCCACCGGGGCATTCAGCAGGCTGTTGCCAGCCTGAATAAAGCCCGGCTCCTGGGTCAGCTGACGTAAACCTTCCTCACTCAACTGGCGAGCCCATGCAAAGTCAGCAAGATTCACCGCACCGCGCTCGAGATGAACCAGCAGCGCTGTTTTATCATCCGTCGCCTGCGCCAGCGCAGACAGCCATTGCAGATACTCAGGTTTACGCTTGCCACGTCGCGGTGAGTGAAGTGTCACTACCCGCGCCCCGGCCAGCGTTTCCCGCGCTGAAATATCGCGCAGAACAAGACGGTCATTATCCGCAAGCCAGAGTGGTGAATCAAAAACCAGCTCGGCAAGGTCGTTTTCCAGCAGCGAGATGCGTCCGGTAATATGGCTGGCCGCGTGATGAATATGCAGCGGTTGCCATTGAGTCAGCGGCATGTGCGTCTGCAGGGAGACGATCACGCGCTCAGACGGTTCTGGAGGGGTATCAGCCAACAGCCAGTCACCACGGTTAAGCTGGTCTTTTTCCGCATCACCGGCAATATTGAGTGCGATTCGCTGCCCGGCATGAGCATGCTCTACGGGCTGGTTTTGCGCATGTAAACCGCGCACGCGCATCGGTTTGTTAACGCCCGTCAGCCATAAACTGTCACCCACTCTCACTTCGCCGCTTAGCGCCGTACCCGTGACGACCAGACCCGCACCTTTAACGGTAAACGCGCGGTCAATCGCCAGACGGAAACGATGATGGCTGGCGTGGTCGCGCGACGACAATTGCTGCAAATGGCGGCGAAGATCGTCGATACCACGACCTTCAGTCGCTACGGTGACAAAAAGCGGCGCATCGGCAAAACCATATTCCCGTAGGGTCGCCTGTACCATTTCGCGCACCTCACTGATGCGCGCCTCATCCACGCGGTCAGCTTTGGTCAGCGCCACGGTCAACTGCGGGTTGCCCGTCAGCTGCAGGATCGCCAGATGCTCGCGCGTTTGCGCCATCACGCCATCATCGCAGGCCACCACCAGCAGGGCATGATCGATCCCCCCCACGCCCGCCAGCATGTTGGACAGAAACTTTTCATGCCCCGGAACATCAATAAAGCCCAGCACGCGACCATCAGGCTGCGGCCAGTAGGCATAGCCCAGATCGATGGTCATGCCGCGCTTTTTCTCTTCCGGAAGACGATCGGCATTTACGCCCGTAATCGCCTGCAATAACGTGGTTTTTCCGTGGTCGACGTGACCGGCGGTGGCAATAATCATTTCAACAACATCTCCAGAAATCGCTCTTCATCTTCAAGGCAGCGTAGATCCAGCCACATTCTGCCGTCGTAAATCCGCCCGATAACCGGCGTCGGCAACGCGCGCCAGCGCGACGACAGGGTTTCAAGGTGGCTACCGCGCCCGTCACGCGGGGTGAACGTGAGCGCTTCACTCGGCAGTCTGTCCACTGGCAGTGAACCGCTGCCAATCTGCGACTGGCAGGGTTCAATGCGAACGTCAAAATCAGGGTAATGAGGGGCAACTCGGGGTAGCAGCAATTCACCCTGTGCACGAATTGAAGCGGCATCCCGGGTTAGCAAACGCAGCGTGGGCAGGCGGTCAGCCAGTTTCTCCGGATGCAGATAGAGCCGCAATGTCGCTTCCAGTGCCGCGAGCGTCATTTTATCCGCGCGCAGGGCTCGCTTGAGCGGATGCTGCTGCAACTGCGCAATCAGCTCACGCTTACCCACTATTATCCCCGCCTGCGGCCCCCCCAGCAGTTTGTCGCCGGAAAAGCTCACCAGGCTGACACCCGCCGCAATCATCTCTTGTGGCATCGGCTCTTTTGGCAAACCGTACTGGCTGAGATCGACCAGGGAACCACTACCGAGATCGGCAATCACCGGTATATTCAGCTCGCGTCCAATCGCTGCCAGCTCAGCTTCTTCAACGGTTTTGGTGAAACCTTCAATATGGTAATTGCTGGTATGAACCTTCATCAGCAGGGCGGTATTTTCATTCACCGCCGCGCGATAATCTTTCGCATGAGTGCGGTTAGTGGTGCCCACTTCATGCAGCGAACAGCCCGCCTGACGCATCACGTCCGGAATGCGAAACGCGCCGCCAATCTCAACCAGCTCACCGCGGGAAACCACCACCTCTCTGCCGCTAGCGGTGGCCGCCAGCATCAGCAGCACCGCGGCGGCGTTGTTATTCACAACGCAGGCATCTTCCGCGCCGGTCAGCTGGCAGAGAAGGTCCGCCAGTGCCCGATCACGATGTCCGCGCCCTGCACCGTCCAGATCGTACTCCAGCGTCACAGGCATTCGCATGGCCTGCGCGACCGCAGCAACCGCCTCTTCCGCCTGTTGCGCGCGCCCCAGGTTGGTGTGCAGTACCGTACCCGTCAGGTTAATCACCGGACGAAGTGCACTTTGCGTTTTCTCATCCAGCCGCTTTTCAACTTCTTGCTCCCACGCCGCGCACCAGTCAGGCAGTGTGTTTTCTGCCTGAATGTGGTGTCGGGCTTCATCCTGAAGCAACCGTAACATCTCAACCGTCGCGGTATGGCCGAAACGCTCAACAGCAGCATGAATGCGAGGCTCGCGAAGAAGACGGTCGGTAGCGGGAATTTGGCTGTACAGCGAATGATGAGTAGTCATGAAAGCGCCTGGCGAGTAAATATCATCCCCCCTCCCGACGGGAGAGGGAGTTAACATGTGGAGGGATTGTACCGCCTCCGGCAGCGAAGTGTTATAACCCGTATCAAGCCTTTGGCGGTTCGGTGCGGGCAAAACTCTCACGGCTAAACAGCGTTTCGGCAAGTTTTACCAGCAACGGGCGATCGACACACCAGCCAGGGGAAACATGACGGAAGTTGAGATAACCGATGGCGCAGGCGATCGCTATTGTCGCCAGATCCACTCTGTCAGGCTGGATTTTTCCCTCCTGGATGAGCTGCTCACACATATCCAGGCTGCGGCTGATTTTTTCACGCTGGCGTAGCAGTTCTGTTTCCGACTGTTGGGCGGCGGGTCTTGCCTGCTCGCGTACGGAAGTTAACGCCGCATCCATAATGCCATCGGCCAGGGCTTCAATTTGCTTCACAGCCAGCGCGGCTTTTGGGTCAGCCGGTAGCATTGCCGGGGCGACGCCCAGCAGCTCGATGTACTCCGCAATAATCGGGGAATCAAACCAGTATTCACCCTCGTTCGTCACCAGTGCCGGGACTTTACCTAGTGGGTTGTACTGCGCGACGCCGTTTTCGGCGTTGTAAGGCTGTTCATTGACGAATTCAAATTCAATCCCTTTCTCCAGCAGGAGGATAGAGATTTTTCGCACGAAGGGACTGGTGTAGCTACCGATGAGTTTCATTGCCTGATCCTTGATGCCGGAAAAAAATCAGTATGGATCAAGCGACGAAAAAAGGGCAGGTCTGCATGTCGCATTCCTGCCCTGAAAGGATTAGTGATCGAGGTAGAGGTAGTGCATCCAGCTGGTCATACGCAGCAGCACCTTACGCATCACCGAAACATGGGCGAAATGGTCCGAATAAACCGCCACCTGAGCATAAATACCGTCTGGCAGTGCATCGACATCGGCATTCGGGTCAAGCTCGATAGTCCCCAGCACGCCATCCGTACCCGGAACTACCGTCAGAGACTGCAGCGCACCCTGAGCCTGATATGATCCACCCGGCACCACCGGCAGAATGCTGGTGAGCTTACCGGAGAAGACCTGACCCGGCAGCGCGTTGAACACCACTTCAGCTTCATCGCCCGGTTTCAGACGCAGCAGCGAGTTCTGACGGAACTGCGCCACAATCTGGCGTTTTTGTTCCGGGATAAAGACCATCACCGGGCGCAGAGGCAGCGCGGCGGCATACGTCCCCGGACGAATCAGTACCTGGGTGATATAGCCATTGCTTGGCGCACGCACTACGGTCTGTTCCAGGTTGTATTTGGCTTCGGCAAGCTGGGCGCGCAGAGAGGCAACCTGAGATTGCTCACCGTTAACCATGCTGTCTAACTGAGTCTGAATTTGCGTCTGTTCGGCGACAGAGCCTTTAACCAGCGCGTCTTGTGCCAGATAGTTCTGGCGCGCATTGTCGATATCGCTTTCAGAGAACGGGTTAACCTTTGCCTGACTGCCTTTCAGGTAGCGCTGATAATCCTTATACAGACGATCGCGTTCCGCAGACACCCGCGTGGTATTGGCGACCGCTTCCGACAGTTGTGCCTTAAGGTTGTCGATGTTGTGCGTCGCAGTGACCAGGTCAGCCTGGAGTCTGTCTACACGCGCCTGGTAGCGACCTGGATCAAGTTTAAATAACACTTCACCCTTTTTAATGAGCTGATTATTTTTATCAGTCACTTCACTGACCACCCCGGTGACCTGCGGCGTAATCGGAATAGAAATAACCGCCTTTTGGGTAATGACTCCAACTTACTGATAGTGTTTTATGTTCAGATAATGCCCGATGACCTTGTCATGCAGCTCCACCGATTTTGAGAACGACAGTGACTTCCGTCCCAGCCTTGCCAGATGTTGTCTCAGATTCAGGTTATGCCGCTCAATTCGCTGAGTGTAACGCTTGCTGATTACGTGCAGCTTTCCCTTCAGGCGGGATTCATACAGCGGCCAGCCATCCGTCATCCATACCACGACCTCAAAGGCCGACAGCAGGCTCAGAAGACGCTCCAGTGTGGCCAGAGTGCGTTCACCGAAGACGTGCGCCACAACCGTCCTCCGTATCCTGTCATACGCGTAAAACAGCCAGCGCTGACGTGATTTAGCACCGACGTAGCCCCACTGTTCGTCCATTTCCGCGCAGACGATGACGTCACTGCCCGGCTGTATGCGCGAGGTTACCGACTGCGGCCTGAGTTTTTTAAGTGACGTAAAATCGTGTTGAGGCCAACGCCCATAATGCGGGCGGTTGCCCGGCATCCAACACCATTCATGGCCATATCAATGATTTTCTGGTGCGTACCGGGTTGAGAAGCGGTGTAAGTGAACTGCAGTTGCCATGTTTTACGGCAGTGAGAGCAGAGATAGCGCTGATGTCCGGCAGTACTTTTACCGTTACGCACCACGCCTTCAGTAGCTGAGCAGGAGGGACAACTGATGGAGATGGAAGCCACGGGAGCACCTCAAAAACACCATCGTACACTAAATCAGTAAGTTGGCACCATTACCGCCTTTTGAGCCGTAAAGGTATACGGGTGGTTATAGTTCATTAACAGGATAAGTCCGGCAACAATAAATATCCCGCCTAATGTCGCGGTGGCGAGCGTCCACTGGTTAACGGGAATACGGAATATTTTAAAGATGGCCCAGGCAAATGCCACATAGGTCAGAACAATCAACAGATCCATGATTAGCGCTCCAGCGTGTTCTTATCAGCTGTGGGTTGTGCCGCTGCCAGCTTTTGTTCAAGCTCCGCCACGCGTTTGGTCAGTGCATCCATGCCCGGTACCTCATCAGGCTTCGAGATGTGGTTCTGCATCCCCCAGCCGCGATCTTCACGGTAAAGCGTGGCCCAGATCCACAGGAACGGCCATATAGCATGGAGCGTAAACAGGCTAATCCATCCTGCCGTATGAATCGCATCGGCATGGGGATGGTTACGTTTTTTGGCCATATTATACGGGATGTCATGAATGGCTATGACGCCGTAAAAAAGGACCAGGAATACGAAATCAATACGCCCAGCGCAAAATAGTTGAGAAACATATTCTCCTCACTTAAACAACGTCAACTCATTAAATTAATAAAACGGTACGCAACCTAATTAATTTTTTATAGGAACAGTAATCACTTGCTATTTCAGCAGCCGGGGAGTATGGATTTTTATAATATCTCCATGCAAGTTTATAAACGTGTCAAAATATAACCTGAATAATAATAGACTTAACCTTACAATATGAGCGTAATCCACGTTTACACTTTTCGCCATACCACATCTGAAAAGTGGTTTTTTAGCTTTCTGTGTCGCCCCATGCCATCCTGACGCTAAATCGCAAGACAGAATTTGTTAAGGATCACAGCCGGAGAATTCTGCATAAAAATATTTTGTGAAATAAGTCACAATACAGAGACAAATCCGCCAGGATCAAATGTGACAAAAATCACAAAAAAGGGTCGTTTCTGCTCTATTTTTCGTCATCGTATTTTTTTTGCCCACTTATTTTGTGATTCAGATCACCACATTGATATCCACACCCCCTACATTTACGTGACACGCATCACACAAATTTTCGTCATCTGGACAGTTGAACGATTCAGTGCCAGATTTCACAGCATGAACAGGGCCCGGCTACCTCTGCCGCCTCACATTAACAATAAACCTCGGGCCGCAAGCCTAAGCGTAAACAGAAGAAGGGGTGTTTTATGTCATCCGATTTCAAGATCAAAGTACAAAGCTTTGGTCGTTTCCTCAGCAACATGGTGATGCCAAATATCGGCGCGTTTATCGCGTGGGGTATCATCACCGCATTGTTCATTCCGACAGGGTGGTTGCCTAACGAAACGCTGGCGAAACTTGTTGGCCCAATGATTACTTATCTGCTGCCGCTGCTCATCGGTTTCACCGGTGGTCGTCTGGTGGGCGGTGACCGTGGCGGTGTAGTGGGTGCAATCACAACCATGGGTGTGATTGTCGGTGCGGATATGCCAATGTTCCTGGGCGCAATGATTGCGGGTCCTCTGGGCGGTTGGGCAATCAAACACTTTGATTCCTGGGTAGACGGTAAGATTCGCTCTGGCTTCGAAATGCTGGTGAACAACTTCTCCGCAGGCATCATTGGTATGATCCTGGCGATTCTGGCGTTCCTCGGCATTGGCCCTGCGGTTGAAGTGCTGTCCAAAATTCTGGCAGCAGGCGTTAACTTCATGGTTGCGCACGACATGCTGCCGCTGGCGTCTATCTTTGTTGAACCGGCGAAAATCCTGTTCCTTAACAACGCCATCAACCACGGTATCTTCTCACCGCTGGGTATTCAGCAGTCTCATGAGCTTGGCAAATCCATCTTCTTCCTGATTGAAGCGAACCCGGGCCCGGGTATGGGTGTTCTGCTGGCGTACATGTTCTTTGGTCGCGGTAGCGCGAAGCAGTCTGCGGGCGGTGCGGCTATCATTCACTTCCTGGGTGGTATCCACGAAATTTACTTCCCGTACGTGCTGATGAATCCGCGTCTGATCCTGGCCGTTATCCTCGGCGGTATGACCGGTGTGTTCACCCTGAGCGTGCTGGGCGGTGGTCTGGTTTCTCCGGCGTCTCCGGGTTCTATCCTGGCGGTACTGGCGATGACGCCAAAAGGGGCTTACTTCGCAAACATCGCGGCTATCTGTGCAGCAATGGCGGTCTCCTTCGTGGTCTCTTCTATCCTGCTGAAAACCAGCAAAGTGAAAGAAGATGATGATATCGAAGCGGCTACCCGTCGTATGCACGACATGAAAGCGGAATCCAAAGGTGCTACACCGCTGGCGGCTGGTGATGTCTCTAACGACCTGAGCCACGTGCGTAAAATCATCGTTGCCTGTGACGCCGGTATGGGTTCCAGCGCAATGGGTGCAGGTGTGCTGCGTAAGAAAGTGCAGGATGCGGGTCTGACTAACATCTCTGTGACCAACAGCGCCATCAACAGTCTGCCACCGGATGTGGACCTGGTTATCACGCACCGCGATCTGACCGAACGCGCCATGCGTCAGGTTCCGCAGGCACAGCATATTTCGCTGACCAACTTCCTCGACAGCGGCCTGTACACCAGCCTGACCGAGCGTCTGGTTGCCGCGCAGCGTCACGAAGACAACGAAGTGAAAGTGCGCTCCAGCCTGCAGGACAGTTTCGACGAGAGCAACGCCCACCTGTTCAAACTGGGTGCGGAGAACATCTTCCTCGGTCGTACTGCTGCTACCAAAGAAGAGGCGATTCGCTTTGCCGGTGAGCAACTGGTGAAAGGTGGCTACGTTCAACCTGAATACGTTGATGCGATGCTGGAACGTGAAAAACTGACGCCAACCTACCTGGGTGAATCCATCGCGGTTCCGCACGGTACGGTTGAAGCGAAAGATCGCGTGCTAAAAACCGGCGTCGTATTCTGTCAGTATCCGCAGGGTGTGCGCTTCGGTGAAGAAGAAGACGACATCGCCCGTCTGGTGATTGGTATCGCCGCTCGCAATAACGAGCACATTCAGGTGATTACCAGCCTGACTAACGCCCTGGATGATGAGTCTGTCATTGAGCGTCTGGCCAGCACCACCAGCGTGGAAGAAGTACTGGCGCTGCTGAACAAGTAAGCCCATTTCCGCCCTCTCCCCACAGGGGAGAGGGCTAGGGTGAGGGGAAAGTTATGCGGTTCCTCACCCCAGCCCTCTCGGGTAAAAAACATTGATGAAGGTTAACACTATGAAAGCATTACATTTTGGCGCAGGTAATATCGGTCGTGGCTTTATCGGCAAACTGCTGGCAGACGCGGGCATTACACTGACATTCGCCGATGTGAACCAGGTGGTGCTAGACGCCCTGAATGCCCGTCATAGCTACCAGGTACACGTGGTTGGAGAAAACGAGCAGGTTGAAACGGTTTCAGGTGTGAATGCCGTAAGCAGCATTGGCGACGACGTTATCGACCTTATTGCCAGCGTCGATCTGGTGACCACCGCCGTGGGTCCGGTCGTGCTTGAGCGTATCGCTCCTGCAGTGGCGAAAGGCCTCGCAAAACGTAAAGCGCAGAACATTGATACCCCGCTGAACATCATCGCCTGTGAAAACATGGTGCGCGGCACCACGCAGTTGAAAGGCCATGTGCTCGCCGCTGTTGCCGACGAAGATAAAGCCTGGGTTGAAGCGCACGTGGGGTTTGTTGATTCCGCCGTTGACCGTATCGTCCCACCGTCTGAATCCGCCACCCACGACCCGCTGGAAGTGACCGTTGAAACCTTCAGCGAGTGGATCGTCGATAAAACGCAGTTTAAAGGCGCGCTGCCAACCATCCCGGGGATGGAATTAACTGATAACCTGATGGCATTTGTCGAACGCAAACTCTTCACGCTGAACACCGGGCATGCTATAACCGCGTACCTCGGAAAATTGGCCGGTCATCAGACCATCCGTGACGCGATTCTCGATGAGAACATTCGCGCTGTGGTAAAAGGGGCAATGGAAGAGAGCGGCGCGGTGCTGATCAAACGCTACGGTTTTGATGCTGATAAACACGCAGCATACATCCAGAAAATCCTCGGTCGTTTTGAAAACCCGTATCTGAAAGATGACGTTGAGCGCGTTGGCCGTCAGCCCCTGCGCAAGCTGAGCTCGGGCGATCGCCTGATTAAACCGCTGCTGGGCACGCTGGAATACGGTCTGCCGCACGCCAACCTGGTGAAAGGGATTGCCGCCGCAATGCACTACCGCAGCGAGCAGGATCCGCAGGCGCAGGAACTGGCTCAACTGATTGACGATAAAGGCGCGCAGGCTGCGCTGGCGCAGATTTCAGGTCTGGACGCCAACAGCGACGTGGTTGTGGAGGCGGTTAACGCATATAACGCAACCAAATGATGCAGAGTGTGGCGCAGGTAACCCTGCGCCCTGATTACAGATTGTCAGATATGCAGGCAATAATGGAACAAACCCAGGCCTTTGAAAATCGTGTGCTTGAGCGTCTGAATGCTGGCAAAACCGTACGAAGTTTCCTGATTGCCGCCGTCGAGTTGCTAACCGAGGCGGTGAATATCCTGGTGCTTCAGGTGTTTCGCAAAGACGACTACGCGGTAAAATATGCTGTAGAACCGTTACTGGACGGAGACGGCCCGCTGGGCGATCTCTCAGTGCGTCTGAAGCTGATTTATGGCCTTGGTGTGCTGAGCAGGCCAGAGTATGAAGACGCTGAGCTGTTGATGGCGCTGCGCGAAGAGTTAAATCATGACGGTAATGAGTACACCTTTACCGATGATGAGATCCTTGGACCTTTCGGCGAGTTGCATTGCGTCACTGCCCTTCCCCCGGCACCTCAGTTTGATAACAGCGATCCTGAGCTATACGCGATGCAAAAGCTGCGTTATCAACAGGTTGTTCGCTCCACAATGGTCCTCTCCCTGACTGAGCTGATTTCCCGAATCAGCTTAAAAAAAGCGTTTCAGAAGTAAGCCTGCTCACATTGGTGTATCCTTCCCTGTAAATTCCCCGTTTTCAGAGTTATTTGTCATGAAAGAAGTCGAAAAGAACGAAATTAAACGCCTGAGCGACCGTCTGGATCTGATCCGCCACCAGATGGCTGGCCTGTCACTGGTCGATTCCGCCGAGAAGTACGCTGAGCTGGAAAAAGAGGTCGCCACGCTGGAAACCGAAATAGAGCGCCTGCGCGAAGTCAAAGGCCAGAAGCTGAGCAAAGAAGCGCAGAAGCTGATGAACATGCCGCACCGCCGTGCGATCACCAAAAAAGAGCAGGCCGACATGGGCAAGCTGAAGAAAAGCGTTCGTGGTCTGGTGGTGGTGCACCCGATGACCGAGCTGGGCCGTGAAATGGGCCTGAAAGAGATGACGGGTTTTTGTAAGACCGCGTTCTGATCATTCCCCCTCCCCCTGTGGGAGAGCTTCGGGGTGAGGGCATCAGGCTCCACCCCGCTTCAAATTGGCCCAACCAATCCCCTGTTTCTTTCTTCCCCGCTTCACAAATCCATCATTTCTGCTCACAAAACCATTGCCAGCTCATAACATTTGGTTAACCATTCATTGTCATTAACCCTACAACACAACATTGGCAGGACCACTTTTACACAACCTGTGACGCAGAGTTGAGCGGAGACTCACCCGCAGCGCAGGCTGTCTGGTCCCCAGGAGACCTGCATGAGCCTCTGGCAACAAAACTACGACCCGGCCGGAAATATCTGGCTGTCGAGCCTGATCGCATCACTTCCGATCCTGTTCTTCTTCTTTGCGCTGATTAAGCTCAAGCTGAAGGGCTACCTCGCCGCGACGTATACCGTTGCTATCGCGCTGATGGTGGCGCTGTTCTTCTATAAAATGCCGGTCGATCGCGCACTGGCCTCTGTCGTCTACGGTTTCTTCTATGGCCTGTGGCCGATTGCGTGGATCATCATCGCCGCGGTCTTTGTCTATAAAATCTCGGTGAAAACCGGGCAGTTCGACATCATCCGTTCGTCGATTCTCTCGATTACCCCTGACCAGCGCCTGCAGATGCTGATTGTCGGCTTCTCCTTTGGGGCGTTCCTGGAAGGGGCAGCAGGTTTTGGCGCACCGGTGGCGATCACCGCCGCGCTGCTGGTCGGTCTGGGCTTTAACCCGCTGTATGCCGCGGGTCTGTGCCTGATTGTGAACACCGCCCCCGTCGCGTTTGGTGCGATGGGCATTCCAATTCTGGTGGCCGGACAGGTCACCGGGCTGGACAGCTTCGAGATTGGCCAGATGGTGGGCCGCCAACTGCCGTTCCTGACCATTATCGTGCTGTTCTGGATCATGGCGATTATGGACGGCTGGCGCGGCGTGAAGGAGACCTGGCCTGCGGTGATGGTGGCAGGTGGTTCGTTCGCCATCGCCCAGTATCTCAGCTCCAACTTCCTCGGCCCTGAACTGCCGGACATTATCTCTTCGCTGGTTTCGCTGGTTTGTCTGACGCTGTTCCTGAAGCGCTGGCAGCCGGTACGTATTTAATGAGATGGTCACTCCCTCCTTCCCGGTACTATGCTGAGGACAGGCTTTCATTCGGAGAACTATCATGGAAAACATTGCGCTCATTGGTATCGATCTGGGTAAAAACTCTTTCCATATTCATTGCCAGGATCGTCGCGGGAAGGCTGTTTACCGTAAAAAATTTACCCGGCCAAAGTTGATCGAATTTTTGGCGACATGCCCCGCTACAACCATCGCAATGGAAGCCTGTGGCGGTTCTCACTTTATGGCACGCAAGTTGGAAGAGTTGGGGCATTCCCCAAAGCTGATATCACCACAATTTGTCCGCCCGTTCGTTAAAAGCAATAAAAACGACTTTGTCGACGCCGAAGCTATTTGTGAAGCTGCATCGCGTCCGTCTATGCGTTTTGTGCAGCCCAGAACGGAATCTCAGCAGGCAATGCGGGCTCTGCATCGTGTCCGTGAATCCCTGGTTCAGGATAAGGTAAAAACAACCAATCAAATGCATGCTTTTCTGCTGGAATTTGGCATTAGCGTTCCCCGAGGAGCTGCCGTTATTAGCCGACTGAGTACCATTCTTGAGGATAATAGTTTGCCTCTTTACCTCAGCCAGTTATTGCTGAAATTACAACAGCATTATCACTATCTTGTTGAGCAGATTAAAGATTTGGAATCCCAGTTGAAACGAAAGTTGGACGAAGATGAGGTTGGACAGCGCTTGCTGAGCATTCCCTGCGTCGGAACACTGACAGCGAGTACTATTTCAACTGAGATTGGCGACGGGAAGCAGTACGCCAGCAGCCGTGACTTTGCGGCGGCAACAGGGCTTGTACCTCGGCAGTACAGCACGGGAGGTAGGACGACATTGCTGGGAATTAGTAAGCGAGGTAATAAAAAGATCCGAACTTTGTTGGTTCAATGTGCCAGGGTATTCATACAAAAACTGGAACACCAGTCTGGCAAATTGGCCGATTGGGTCAGGGATTTACTGTGCCGGAAAAGCAACTTTGTCGTCACTTGTGCTCTGGCAAACAAGCTGGCCAGAATAGCCTGGGCCCTAACGGCACGACAGCAAACTTATGTAGCATAACGGCAGAAATACACCGGTTTAAAGAATTACTGATCTGGTTTTGCGAATACTGATATTGATGATACTAACGGCCCACCGGCCTGTTGAGGAACCTGTAAAACGGAAAGGCTCATTGAAGCCGTATATTTTCTGGAGGTTCATCAGGCGCGGAACTCATCAAGGCGCGGGAATAAAATCCCATTCAGACGCCGGATAGATTCAAGCAAGCCAACTTGTCGTCAAAATCGGTGTTGCAAAAACGGGAGTGACCATAGATTCCGTTTTGCCGATATGGGCGCCTCGCAGGTTGATCAAACCCTGGCGCGTACAGGCTATACGGCAGGACAGGTGATCCGTGCCTGGTCGCCGTTCCTGTTCCTGACCGCAACGGTGACGCTGTGGAGCATCCCACCGTTTAAAGCCCTCTTCGCACCGGGTGGCGCACTGTACGACATGGTGATTAACATCTCCGTGCCGTTCCTCGACAAGATGGTCGCCCGTATGCCGCCAGTGGTCCACACCGCAACGCCGTATGCCGCGGTATACAAATTCGACTGGTTCTCCGCGACCGGTACGGCGATTCTGTTCGCCGCTATCCTTTCTGTTGTCTGGCTGCGCATGAAGCCTGTCGCTGCAGTACAGACCTTTGCGGCGACCATTAAAGAGCTGATGCTGCCGATTTACTCCATCGGCATGGTGCTGGCGTTCGCGTTTATCTCGAACTACTCCGGCCTGTCATCGACGCTGGCGCTGGCGCTGGCCCATACCAGCCACGCCTTCACCTTCTTCTCGCCGTTCCTCGGCTGGCTGGGGGTGTTCCTGACCGGTTCAGATACCTCGTCTAACGCCCTGTTTGCTGCTCTGCAGGCAACGGCGGCCCAACAGATTGGTGTGTCAGATGTCCTTCTGGTGGCAGCTAACACCACTGGCGGCGTGACCGGGAAAATGATCTCCCCGCAATCTATCGCCATTGCCTGTGCTGCGGTGGGACTGGTGGGTAGAGAGTCGGACCTGTTCCGCTTTACCGTGAAACACAGCCTGATATTCACCTGCATGGTCGGGGTGATCACCACCCTGCAGGCCTATGTCTTAACCTGGATGATTCCATGATAGTGATGCCCAGACGCCTGTCCGACGAGATCGCCTCTCGCGTGCGGGCGCTGATTGAAGAACAACAGCTGGAAGCGGGCATGAAATTGCCCGCCGAACGCCAACTCGCCGCCCAGCTGGGTGTATCACGTAATTCGCTGCGTGAGGCACTGGCGACACTGGTCAGCGAAGGGGTACTGGTAAGCCGCCGCGGTGGTGGCACGTTTGTCCGCTGGCAGCATGATGACTGGTCTGAGCAAAACATCGTTCAGCCGCTGAAGACGCTGATGGAGAACGACCCGGACTACAGCTTTGACATCCTTGAAGCGCGCCACGCCATCGAAACCAGTACCGCCTGGCATGCAGCCATGCGGGCAACCGAGGCCGATAAAGAGAAGCTAAGAGCCTGTTTTGAGGCCACGCAAAGCAGTGACCCGGATATCGCCTCCCAGGCGGACGTGCGCTTTCACCTGGCGATTGCCGAGGCATCACACAACGTGGTTCTGCTGCAGACCATGCGCGGTTTCTTCGACTTGCTGCAATCCTCCGTGAAGCAGAGCCGCCAGCGTATGTATCTGGTTCCACCGGTGTTTGCCCAGTTGACCGAACAACACGAGGCGGTGCTTAACGCCATTCTGGCCGGTGATGCCGAGGCCGCGCGAAAAGCGATGATGGCGCATCTGGGCTTCGTACACACCACCATTAAACGATTCGATGAAGATCAGGCCCGACAGGCGCGTATTACCCGTCTGCCTGGCGACAGTGATATTTCCAGGGAGAACAAAGCATGATTATTTCAGCAGCCAGTGACTATCGCGCCGCGGCGCAGCGCATTTTGCCACCTTTCCTGTTTCACTATATCGACGGCGGGGCCTATGCCGAGCACACCCTGCGTCGCAACGTGGAAGACCTGTCGGAAGTGGCTCTGCGCCAGCGCGTGCTGAAGAATATGTCTGACCTGAGCCTTGAGACGAAATTGTTCAATGAAACGCTCTCAATGCCGGTCGCCCTCGCCCCCGTAGGCCTGTGTGGCATGTACGCCCGTCGTGGCGAAGTACAGGCGGCCGCGGCTGCAGATGCCAAAGGCATTCCGTTTACCCTCTCCACCGTTTCCGTCTGCCCGATTGAAGAAGTCGCTCCAACCATCAAGCGCCCGATGTGGTTCCAGCTGTACGTTCTGCGCGATCGCGGGTTTATGCGTAATGCGCTGGAGCGTGCCAAAGCGGCGGGCTGCTCAACGCTGGTCTTTACCGTCGATATGCCAACCCCCGGCGCACGCTACCGTGATGCTCACTCAGGCATGAGCGGCCCGAATGCCGCCCTGCGCCGTTACTGGCAGGCGGTGACGCATCCGCAATGGGCCTGGGATGTCGGTCTGAACGGACGTCCACACGATCTGGGCAACATCTCGGCTTACCTTGGTAAACCTACCGGGCTGGAAGATTACATCGGCTGGCTGGCAAATAACTTCGACCCGTCCATCTCCTGGAAAGACCTGGAGTGGATCCGCGATTTCTGGGACGGCCCGATGGTGATCAAAGGGATCCTCGACCCGGAAGATGCCCGCGACGCGGTACGCTTTGGCGCTGACGGGATTGTGGTTTCTAACCACGGCGGACGCCAGCTTGACGGTGTGCTCTCTTCCGCACGAGCCCTGCCTGCCATTGCCGATGCAGTGAAAGGCGACATCGCTATCCTGGCTGACAGCGGCATCCGCAGCGGGCTGGACGTGGTGCGTATGATCGCGCTGGGCGCTGACAGCGTACTGCTGGGGCGTGCGTATCTGTATGCGCTGGCGACGGCGGGCCAGGCGGGTGTGGCAAACCTGCTGAACCTGATCGAAAAAGAGATGAAGGTGGCGATGACGTTAACTGGCGCGAAAACGATTAGTGAAATCAGTAAGGATTCCCTGGTGCAGGAGTTAAGCAAATTACCGGCGGCGCTGGCTCCGCTTGCTCAGGGAAACGCAGCCTGAGTCTTCCCCATTAACACCTCTTTTTCACGCGCCCGATTCCCCCTCGGGTGCTTTTTTATGCCAAAAATAACATCCAGATAACATATTGGATAAGAAAATTTGACATCAACCTGCCGCGCGCAATTGTATAGACAAGCAAATACAAGAACACAAAAACAACATCACATCAGAGGGGAGCGTATGACATATTCAGGTAAGGTGGATATTCAGCAGGTGATCGATGAGAGTCCCTTTTCAGGGTTTCACTGGCTTCTTATCGTGCTGGGCTTTCTGGTTCTGGCGATCGATGGTTTTGATACGGCGGCGATGGGTTACATCGCGCCTACGCTGTCGGCAGAATGGGGGATACACAAACAGGATCTGGGGCCGGTGCTGAGCGCAGCGCTGCTGGGGCTGTCGTTGGGGGCACTTATCGCCGGTCCGGTATCGGACCGGATGGGACGCAAACGCGTACTGGTCTTTTCGTGTCTGTTCTTCGGTCTTGCGAGCCTGGGAACGGCCTGGGCGCAAAGTCTGAATACGCTCACGCTGTGGCGCTTTTTGACGGGTCTGGGCCTCGGCGCTGCAATGCCTAACGCCATCACGCTGATCTCCGAGTTTGCCCCCCAGCGCTGCCGCGCCATGGCGATTAACACCATGTACTGCGGCTTCCCTCTGGGTGCGGCTGGCGGCGGCGCGATCTCTTCCTGGCTTATCCCCCACCACGGCTGGCGAAGCGTGCTGCTGACCGGCGCGATTGCTCCGCTGATTTTAACGCTGCTGCTGGCGCTGCTTTTACCGGAGTCAGTGAAGTTTCTGGTTCAGCGCGGGAAAGACGTCATGCAGATCCGCCGTATCGCCAGCCGGTTCGCCCGCAGCACGCTGGAGAGTGCCACGGGCTTTTTCCTGGCGGAGGAGAAAGTCGTGTCTAAAAAAGGGAGCGTGGCGCAGTTGTTTTCTATGCCCTGGCTGCCCGGTACCCTGATGCTGTGGGTGACCTATTTTATGGGGCTGGTCATTTACTACGTCCTGCTGAGCTGGATGCCGACGCTGATGCAGGGGATGGGTTATGCTCTGGCGGAATCCGCCTGGCTCACCTCGCTGTTCACCTTCGGCGGTACCGCAGGCATTCTGCTCGCGGGCTGGATGATGGACCGCTGGGAAGCGCACAAGGTGGTCGCAGGGGGATTTGTCCTGACAATGGTACTGATCCTGTTACTCGGCCTTGAGCATAACCATATCGCCCTGTTTGGCGGGTTGATTTTCCTGATGGGGATCGCAATGAACGGTGCGCAATCGGGCATGCAGACCCTGGCCGCGACCTTTTACCCTACCGAGTGCCGCGCGACGGGTATCGCCTGGATGCAGGGCATCGGCCGCTTTGGCGGGGTGGCGGGAACCATGACCAGCGCTCAGCTTCTTTCCATGCAGTGGCAGGCAGACAGTATTTTAATGATCCTCAGCGTACCCGCCCTGGTGGCCGCTGCGGCAACCGTCTACAAAATGCTGTATAGCCGCTCGCAGGAACCCGGCGTCGCGTAGTTCCTCTCTTTTCTGCTATTCTGCCCCCGCAATTAAGGGGGCAGAATGCTTAACATCGTTTTATTCGAACCAGAAATCCCGCCGAATACCGGCAATATCATCCGCTTGTGTGCAAACACCGGTTTTCGCCTGCATATCATTGAACCAATGGGTTTTACGTGGGACGACAAACGTCTGCGGCGCGCGGGGCTGGATTATCATGAATTTACTGCCGTGGTGCGTCATCATGATTACGCCGCGTTTCTGGAAAGCGAAAAGCCACATCGTATGTTCGCCCTGACCACGAAAGGGACGCCTGCACACAGCGCGGTGAGCTATCAGGAAGGGGATTATCTGATGTTTGGCCCGGAAACCCGTGGCCTGCCCGCAATCATCCTGGACGCCCTGCCCGCAGAGCAAAAAATCCGTATTCCAATGATGCCGGACAGCCGCAGCATGAACCTGTCAAATGCGGTGTCAGTGGTTGTGTATGAAGCATGGCGCCAGTTGGGATACCCGGGCGCCATTCTCAGAAGTTAAATACCGTCCCCATACTCGAAAGTATGGTGGATACCGTTGAAGTGCTGATCCATATCCATTGACGGTTTATCGCTGTCTGGCTTGCCGACAATACGTGCCGGTACGCCAGCGGCGGTGGTGTGCGGCGGAACTGGCTGAAGCACGACTGAACCCGCACCAATCTTCGCCCCGCGCCCTACTTCGATATTCCCGAGGATCTTGGCACCTGCGCCAATCATCACCCCTTCACGGATCTTCGGGTGACGATCGCCGCTGGTTTTGCCCGTACCGCCCAGCGTGACCGATTGCAGAATAGAGACGTCATCTTCAATCACCGCCGTTTCACCGACAACAATGCCGGTGGCATGGTCGAGCATAATCCCACGGCCAATTTTCGCCGCCGGGTGGATATCAACCTGAAAGGTTACAGACACCTGGTTTTGCAGGAAGATGGCCAGCGCGCGGCGGCCTTCGTTCCACAGCCAGTGACCAATGCGGTAGGCCTGAAGCGCATGGAAGCCTTTAAGGTACAGCAGCGGTGTAGAGTATTTATCGACAGCCGGGTCACGCGTGCGCACAGCCTGGATATCACAGGCGGCAGAGGCGATCATTTCCGGATCTGCGGCGTAGGCCTCTTCTACCACTTCGCGAATGGCGATGGCAGGCATAATTGAGGAGGCCAGTTTGTTGGCAAGCATATAGCTCAGGGCGCTGCCGAGGTTTTCGTGCTTGAGTAGCGTCGCGTGGTAGAAACTGGCCAGCATAGGCTCGCAGTCGGCCAACGCCCGGGCTTCGGCTTTAATATTGTTCCAGACGATATCCAGTTCTTCACACGGCATTGCTTACTCCAGACGTAATAGTACGATCGGCCAGTCTCTGCTGGCCGTATCGTTGGGTGACAACGGTTCCCTGCGACTAGTTGCTGCTGCGCTCGTCCTTGCGCGCACGACCTAATAAGGTCAATGCTGCCTCGCGCGCATTTTTTCCGCAATACAATACCTGATAAATTTCCTCGGTTATTGGCATTTCAACGCCAAACCGATGGGCAAGTTCGCGAACTTCTTTGGTATTGCGGTAACCTTCAACCACCTGACCAATCTTCTCCTGCGCGCCTTTTACATCGCTGCCCTGTCCGAGCATCATGCCAAAGCGGCGGTTACGAGACTGGTTGTCGGTACAGGTCAGCACCAGGTCGCCCAGACCTGCCATCCCCATAAAGGTCTCCGGATCGGCACCCAGTGCCGCTCCCAGACGGGACATTTCTGTCAAACCACGGGTGATCAACGCCGTACGTGCGTTGGCACCAAAACCAATGCCGTCTGACATCCCGGCACCAATCGCAATCACGTTCTTCACCGCACCGCCCAGCTGCACGCCGATAAAATCGGGGTTGCTGTAGACGCGGAAGCTCTTGCCGCAGTGCAGCAGCTGTTGAAGATCGTCGGAGAAGGCCTGATCGGTTGAAGCCAGCGAAATCGCTGTTGGCAGGCCAGCAGCCAGCTCTTTGGCAAAGGTCGGGCCGGAGATGACCGCCAGCGGAATAGTATCGCCCAGCGCTTCGCGGGCAACGTCCTGCAGCAGACGCCCGGTTTCGGCTTCCAGTCCTTTCGTCGCCCATACAATACGTGCATCCGGACGCATCAGCGGCTTGATCTGGCGCAGCACTTCGCCAAAGACATGGCTTGGCACCACAATCAGAATGTTGCGGCTGGCTGCCAGTGCAGTCGCAAGATCGCTTTCCAGGTGCAGGGTGTCTGGGAACGGAACGTCAGGGAGAAACGCCACGTTGCAGCGGTCATGTTGCAACGTCGCGATATGTTTTGGATCGTGGCCCCACAGGACCACATCGTGACCATTTCTTGCCAGTGTGATGGCAAGAGCGGTGCCGTATGAGCCGGCACCGATCACAGTCATTGACGCATTAACAGTGCTCATCAGGCATCCTGATGTTGTTCAGCACCTTCGCCAGCTTGCTGCTGCAGATAGTTCATGAACAGCGCATCAAAGTTTACTGGCGCAAGGTTCAGTTGCGGGAATGTACCGCGAGAAACCAGGCTGGTGATGCATTCACGCGCATACGGGAACAGGATGTTCGGGCAGTATGCACCCAGGCAATGCGCCATCTGGTTGCCTTCAATGCCGCCGATGGAGAAGATGCCGCCCTGCTGTACTTCACACAGGAAAGCCGTTTCTTCGCCCAGAGAAGCGGTAACAGTCACACGCAGTACGACTTCATACACATCATCCGCCAGTTGGGTGGATGCGGTATCCAGATCAAGTTTAACCTCTGGCTGCCAATCTTTCTGGAAAACGTGTGGCGCATTTGGCGCTTCGAAAGAGACATCCTTGGTGTAGATGCGCTGGATCTGGAAAGTCATTTCGGTGTTGTTTTGTTCTGACATGGAAAAACCCTTTTTAATTGTCCTAAAGTCTCTTAGCGCAGCAGGGGATCGAGTCCACCACGTGCGTCGAGCGCATACAAGTCATCACAGCCGCCAATGTGCTGCGCATCAATAAAAATCTGCGGAACCGTCGTGCGACCACTACGTTGAATCATCTCTTCGCGTTTTGTCGCGTCACCATCGATTGGCAATTCCTGGAACGTGACGCCTTTGCTGTTAAGCAGTGCTTTCGCACGATGGCAGAACGGACAGGTTGCTTTGGTGTAGATCTCAATATTGGCCATCACTGAACTCCTTATTTACCGCGAACCAAAGGAAGATTTTCCCCGCTCCAGCCGGAAATACCTTCTTTCAGTACCGTTACGTTTTCGAAACCTGCTTTGTGCAGTGCGTTAGCCGATTCCTGCGCCTGCATGCCAGTACCATCCACGACGATAATTGGCTGGGCTTTATGCTTTTCCAGCTCACCAACGTTGTTCGCTTTGATTTCAGCAGGCAGCAGGTTGATAGAACCTGCGATGTGGCCTTTGCGGAAATCATCACGCTGACGGAGATCGACAACCACAGCGTCTTCTTTGTTGATCAGGCGCGTGGCTTCACCACGGGTGATCACCTTAATTTTAGACGTCAGCCCTTTAAAGGTAGTGAACAGCACAGCGGCCAGCAGGCCAATCCACGCGATGCTCAGAACCGGGTGGCGGCTAACAAATTGCATAATTTCTTGCATGGGGGGTAACAACTCCCGACTAAGTGATTAAAAAAACCAGGACAGGAGTATACCTGTGCGTTGTGGCAAATACAGCCAGCGACATTAAGCTAATCCATTTTCTGAGGCATGCCACGAAAAAAAAGCCTCAAAATGACCAGAGAAGCGCCTTACCCCTACGCATTCTTTGATCTTCTGCGGCTATTTGATCGATTCAGCTGTAGTAAAATTACGCAAATTTTTCGTCTCTTGAGCATGAGGTTGTCGCAATGTCGGTTTCTAAAAAACCTATGGTACTGGTGATTCTGGATGGCTATGGCTACCGTGAAGATCAACAGGATAACGCCATTTTCAACGCCAAAACCCCGGTCATGGATGCACTGTGGGCAAAACGTCCCCATACCCTGATTGACGCATCCGGCCTGGAAGTCGGTCTGCCGGATCGCCAGATGGGTAACTCCGAAGTGGGTCACGTGAACCTGGGCGCGGGCCGTATCGTGTATCAGGATCTGACCCGCCTGGACGTTGAAATCAAAGAACGTACCTTCTTCTCCAACCCTGTTCTGTCTGGCGCGGTAGATAAAGCCGTGGCTGCAGGCAAAGCCGTTCACGTCATGGGCCTGCTCTCTGCTGGCGGCGTTCACAGCCACGAAGATCACATCATGGCGATGGTTGAACTGGCCGCTGAGCGCGGTGCGGAAAAAATCTATCTGCACGCCTTCCTGGACGGTCGCGATACGCCACCACGCAGCGCTGAAGGTTCGCTGAAAGCCTTCGAAGACAAATTTGCCGCATTAGGCAAAGGCCGTGTGGCGTCCATTATTGGTCGTTACTACGCGATGGACCGCGACAATCGCTGGGATCGCGTTGAACAGGCCTATGACCTGATGACCCTGGCAAAAGGTGAGTTCCAGTTCGCCACCGCTGTTGAGGGTCTGGAAGCCGCTTACGCGCGTGATGAAAACGACGAATTCGTGAAAGCGACCGTCATTCGTGCTGAAGGCCAGGCTGATGCCGCCATGGAAGATGGCGACGCGCTGATCTTCATGAACTTCCGTGCTGACCGCGCGCGTGAAATCACCCGTGCGTTCGTTAACAGCGATTTCGACGGTTTTGCCCGTAAGAAAGTGGTCAACCTCGATTTCATCCAGCTGACTGAATACGCGGCAGACATCAAAGCCCCATGCGCATATCCACCAGCCTCGCTGGCCAATACTTTTGGTGAGTGGATGGCGAAGAACGACAAAACGCAGTTGCGTATTTCCGAAACTGAAAAATACGCACACGTGACCTTCTTCTTCAACGGCGGCGTTGAAGAGCCGTTCAAAGGCGAAGACCGTATTCTGATCAACTCGCCGAAAGTGGCCACCTACGATCTGCAGCCAGAAATGAGCTCTGCGGAACTGACCGAAAAACTGGTTGCGGCCATCGAGAGCGGCAAGTACGACACCATCATCTGTAACTACCCAAATGGCGATATGGTTGGCCATACCGGGGTCATGGAAGCGGCGGTAAAAGCAGTTGAAGCGCTGGATCACTGTGTTGATCAGGTCGCGAAAGCCGTTGAATCTGTTGGTGGTCAGCTCCTGATCACCGCTGACCACGGTAACGCTGAACAGATGCGCGACCCGGCAACCGGCCAGGCGCACACTGCCCATACCAACCTGCCTGTTCCACTGATTTATGTCGGTGATAAAGCCCTGAAAGCAGTGGAAGGCGGCAAGCTTTCTGACATCGCGCCAACCATGTTGTCGCTGATGGGTATGCCGATCCCTGAAGAGATGACTGGTAAGCCGCTGTTCATCGTGGAATAATCGCTCCCCATGAGGGGAAAGGCGATTTTTTCAATCACATGGGTCGTGAAGCCGCTTAGGTTATCAGTCAGACCTCTGTTTTACGCCAGCGCACTCAGCGCTGGCGTATTGCTGTGCGCCGCATCCGCCCACGCGGATGACCGCGACCAGCTCAAATCTATTCAGGCCGATATCGCCGCCAAAGAGCGTGCGGTACGTCAGCAACAACAGCAACGCTCCGCACTACTCGCCCAGCTTAAACAGCAGGAAGAGGCGATCTCCGCCGCCACGCGTAAACTCCGTGAAACACAAAACACCCTCGCCCAGTTGAATAAACAGATCGACGAGATGAACGCGTCGATTGCCAAACTGGAACGTCAGCGTGATGCGCAGGAACGCAACCTTGCAGCGCAGCTTGATGCCGCATTCCGCCAGGGTGAGCACACCGGCCTTCAGCTAATCCTCAGCGGTGAAGAGAGCCAGCGCGGTCAGCGCCTGCAGGCTTACTTTGGCTACCTGAACCAGGCGCGTCAGGAGACTATCGCGCAGCTGAAACAGACGCGCGAAGAGGTCACCACGCAAAAAGCCGAGCTGGAAGAAAAGCAGAGCCAGCAGCAGACGCTGCTCTACGATCAGCAGGCCCAGCAGGCAAAACTCGAGCAGGCACGTAACGAGCGTAAGAAAACGCTTTCTGGCCTTGAGTCCTCCATTCAGGAAGGGCAGAGCCAGTTGAGCGAAATGCGTGCCAACGAATCAAAACTGCGCAACAGCATCGCCCGTGCGGAAGCCGCAGCGAAAGCACGCGCCGACAAAGAGGCCTGCGAGGCGCAGGCCGTTCGCGACAAACAGCAGGAAGCATCCCGCAAAGGGACAACCTACAAACCAAGCGAAAGCGAACGTTCCCTGATGTCGCGAACCGGTGGTTTGGGCTCTCCTCGCGGCCAGGCGTACTGGCCCGTACGTGGTTCAATTCTGCATCGTTATGGCGAACAGCTGCAGGGTGAGCTACGTTGGAAAGGGATAGTTATCGGTGCGTCTGAAGGTAGCGAAGTGAAAGCCATTGCCGATGGCCGCGTGATTCTGGCCGACTGGCTGCAGGGTTACGGGCTGGTGGTGGTGGTCGAACACGGTAAAGGTGATATGAGTCTTTACGGCTACAACCAGAGCGCACTGGTCAGCGTCGGCACGCAGGTGCGCGCCGGCCAACCCATCGCCCTTGTGGGCAGCAGTGGCGGTCAGGGCCGCCCGTCACTCTATTTCGAAATTCGTCGCCAGGGTCAGGCGGTCAATCCACAACCGTGGTTGGGAAGATAAGTTTTGCTTCAATTTCGTCGAATTGTTTTCTCCGTCGCCAGCGTACTGGCGCTGGCTGCACCGGTATACGCCGGTAAACTCGCCATTGTGATTGATGACTTCGGTTATCGTCCGCAAACTGAAAACCAGGTGCTGGCCATGCCGTCAGCCATCTCTGTTGCCGTCCTGCCCAATGCGCCGCACGCGCGCGAAATGGCGACCAAAGCCCATAACAGTGGACATCAGGTTCTCATCCATCTGCCGATGGCACCGCTCAGCAAGCAGCCACTGGAAAAAGATACCCTGCGCCCGGATATGAGCAGCGATGAGATCGAGCGCATCATCCGCGACGCATACAACAAAGTGCCGTATGCCGTAGGGCTGAACAACCACATGGGCAGCGCGATGACATCGAGCCTGTATGGGATGCTCAAGGTGATGCAGGCGCTGGAGCGCTACAACCTCTACTTCCTCGATAGCATGACGATTGGTAACAGCCAGGCGATGCGCGCCGCTCAGGGAACAGGTGTGAAGGTGATTAAGCGCAAGGTATTCCTGGATGATACGCAAAACGAAGCGGACATTCGCGTGCAGTTCAATCGTGCCGTACAGCTGGCCAGACGCAATGGTTCAGCTATTGCTATTGGTCACCCGCATCCGTCTACCGTCCGTGTTCTGCAACAGATGCTGCCGACATTACCGTCTGACATCACGCTGGTACGCCCGAGCGACCTGCTGAATGAACCGCTGGTGGACACCTCTACACCGAATTCTGCCCAGCCCGCTCCGACAGCTCCACGTAATCCGTTCCGCGGCGTGAAGAGTTGCAAACCAAAACAGCCGCCAGCGCCGGTCTACGCGACCCGCTTCTTCTCGGTGATTGGCGAAAGCATTGGAGAAAGCACGCTGGCGAAATACGTTCAGCAGCAATGGCAGGGATGGGGTAAGAAATCCTGATAACAAAAAGCCACCTTGCAGAAGGAGCCTTTTCTCTTACTCCAGATGGAAGGTACCATCAAGGATCTTGCTGTACACGGTTGGCTGACCGCTGTCCGAAGTGCGGTAAGATTCTTTATAAGATAATTTATAAATTCCGGTATTATCTTGTTTAAATTTTTCTATTAACTCAATAGAGCATCTATTGTTCATATTATGCTTAAGTAAGAAGCGTCTTTCCCCCAGAACAGGCTGTGCAAAAATAATTTTTTGAGCAATCGAGTCTTTCTCTAAGTAATAGCAAAAAACATAATCCATCAAAAAATAATCAATAGCCACATCATATTTTTGCCAGTATTTTATAAGGGTATTCATTATACAACCGATCAAGTAATCATTTTTTTTGGATGCAAGAAAATAAGTTGTCCAAAAACCATTACTGATGGACGCATAATTGTCCGGATGATTAAAACGCAACGAGCAAAATGACAGATCAAGGAGAGAAGGGGATAATTTTCGAGTCAAGAATATAGTAGCATCAAGCCAAACACCACCGTATTCATGAAGCAAACAACAACGCAATACATCCGAAAAGTGAGCTTTCCCAATTAATCCAGAATTATATTTCTCAATGATATCAGAAGGTAGAGAAAGATAATTTGAGAAATTTTTATCAGTGATAATGATGACTTTAAACTCATCAGTATGTTTATAAACAGATGCAATACAACGTTTCACTAACTCAGGTGCACTCTCCAGCCCCTGAAACCAGCAAATCCAGATGATACGCGATTGCATCGGTTCCGTTACGTCTAAATCCTCAGACTGAACCTTCAGATCATCAATAACACTAAAAATCATCTCTTTTTTCTTCTGTTCGAAATGACTTGCCGCACGCTGAAAAAGAGAAAGACCCGTTTTTTTGTGCCAACGATGTGTTTTCTTGATAAGTTTGTTCGTTACATTGATATTCATCATTTCACCTAATCAAATTCAGAACAACTCTTTTAACGTACGGCGGAATAGTTTCATTCTTAGCTTCGCGTCTTTTTTATGTCCACGTAATAAACAGTTCATACGTGTAGATTTAAAACCGCGAAACGACATAAGTTGAAAAAGATTATTACTGCGCGTAATCTCAGACATATGCTCACGATATTTAAAATACAGCTTCCGGTAAGCATTATATTTTTTAATTTGCGAGGTAATTCGGTTACTGCCGTGCTCAGCATCCACCATGGCAGTGCTAAAACTGTATTTAATACCAGGACCATATTTCAGGATTAATTTAATCCAGACATCGCGATCCTGCTGTTGTTTAATCTCAGGGGAAAAACCACCCACGCCAGACAGTTTCTCTTTTGTTGTTAGTACCTGATTACCCACCACGTTTTCACAGAGGATATCCTGTAAACCAATTATTCTTTTATCGTTGGTATCTGGATAGGTGCGGTGAGTTTTGTCCAGTCGGGCAGGCGTATCCGTGACAAAGGCATAGTTTTCATCGTAGCGCGAAACCAGCTTTGATAAACGCTCAGGGAGGAAATAGTCGTCGTCATCCAGACCGGTGACAAACACGCCGTGCGAGAGTGCGTAACCCCGGTTGCGGCTGAAGTTGGAACCGCTGTTCTTCTCATTACGTTCGTAGGTGAAATGCACGAAGCGCGCTTCACACTCCGCGCGCATACGCTCAATAAGTTGCGCGGTTTTTTCATTAGAACAGTCATCAACAATAACCAGTTCTACCGCAGGATATGTCTGAGCGATAACTGAACGAATTGCGCGTTCCAGCAACTCCTCTCTGTTGTAAGTAGTGATGATTACTGAAATCAGTTCGTTCATGGCGGGCTCGTCTGGTAAAAGATATTTCTCCATCGGGAGAATACCTTTTTCCCGATGGAGAATCAAAATGATTACTTAATGACCGTTCGATGTTTGTTTTGTTCCAGGAAAACGATCGACATTATAAGTGTCAGCATCCAGGCTACAGGTGTTGTTTTAGAATAGAACATTACGCCGCCCACTCCAAACATAACTATCGAAACGAGGAAAGCGAAAAGAATAATACTTTTACGTTTACACAGTGCATACCAGCCAAGCGATATTACAAACAGGATATAAAGAATAACGCCAGAAGGGCCTTTTACAGAGAGTGTTTCAACAATTTCATTATGAAGATGACCACGGATGTGATCCAGCGCGCCTGACAGGCTTGGATCTTTATTAACTTCTTCGACAATCTTTACGTTTCGCTCATCAGTAGACTGCCATAAATAATTATTTTTAGACGCCGCTAATCCCACCTTCCACATAGCGAAACGTGCACCAACAGACGTGGCACTGTTCGCTTTATCATAGGAAACGATGTCGCTATTAAAGTCATGATAACGCTGAATCAGGCTGTCCTTCATCATAAATGCGCCAGCCAACAATGCAATCAGGAAAACAGAAACCCCTTTCCACGGGATATGCTTTTCCTTGTACAGCTTCACCACCAGCAAACCGAAGAAAATAATCGGATAGGTCAGAATGGCGGCACGCGTTTCTGTCGCCACCAGTACCAGGAAGGTAATAAAAAAGTGCCCAAGGATAAACAGCTCTTTCCATCTGCTTGAACTGTGTTGTAGCACCAGAATCGTGTAGAACGAGATAAATGCAATGGTATAAGCAGCCCCTGTCGCATCCGCACCACCAGCAAGGGAGAGCGTTACCCTTTGGTTTTCAAGAAACAGATGTTGGTACCCGGCGTAGGCAACGATCATCAATTGCAATGCGATGACCAGTAACATATGGATCTTATTGCAGCCTACTTTGAGCTGATTACGGTTTACAAACACAAAAATGGAGAAAGCCCCAAACAGGCAGATTTTCCCGACTTCCAGGTAAGCGCGATACGAGTTGATCGCTTCGCTATCAACCTTATACATCCGGTACCAGATCAGATCGCAAACCCCGATGATCAGCAGAACCAGACAAAGCCAGAATGCATCATTCTTTCTGAAGTTTTTAATATCCAACAAGAAAATCACTAATGCGGTTATACCCGCCAGCCCCAAAATTTTCGCGGATAAATTAGGTGAAACCACGACGCAACCAAAAGCAAGCGCGCACAGTCCGAAGAGTAATTGCAACAATGCAAACTGGACCTTATCTCGTTCTACATTAATCATCATCATTCCATTTACTAAAAGTAAAGCAGGCTAGCACACCGCTAAAAACAAGTTTATCGCACCAGTGTTAACGAATATTACGCCAGTCATAGGACTTCCCGGTTGTGTCCAGCACGGTAACATCCTTATTGTAACCCGCAAGCCAGGACTGTACCGTCTGAACAGGCTCTCCCTGACGGTGGATCCCAAGCCACAGTTCAGCAAGCGTATTAACGTCATCAGCAGACCAAACAGTATTGTAATCTCCGGTATACTTTTTATCCGAATCAACCTGTTGTCCATACCAGATAAACGCCGGGATATGCAGAGCTTCTCGCGGAGGATTAACGTTGCCGTGAGAGTAAGCCACAGCGCGCTTCGGATCGCGAATCAGGCCATGATCGGAGAAATACATGACCGAAGAGCGCGAGTTTTCCAGCAAGCTAAACACCTTGCCCATCAACTTATCCGTATAGCGCACCGAGTTGTCATAACAATCATCGGCTTCATTATCACCGTGTAACACCGCCTCACTGGCCGGGAAACGTCGACAGGAAGGCTCGTGGCTCCCATATAAATGCAGGACGACCAGTTTTTTGCCCGGTGTTTTAAGCGCATTCTGCAACAGAGGCAGGAGGTCTTCATCGTAGCCGCCGTCAATCCATTCATGCTGTCTGGTGTTCATGGCAATTCCGGTGATGACGTTATTATGCGCCCCACCCTTGCCCTGACGACTAAACCAGTAAGTATCATATCCCGCCTTATTCGCGATATTGATGACGTTATCGCCATATTTTTTCGGATCGCGCGCATTCACGGCATCAGCGGTCAACGCCAGTGGCACGGCCATAATTGTAACCGGTGCTGGCGTCACAGCATTACGGAACAGTAAAAGCTGCGATTTTTGCTTCTCCAGGTCCGGTGTAGTATCTCGTTGATAACCATAGATACCCATATTTGCCGTACGCTCGGACTCGCCAATGATCAGCACATAATTTTCGATGCCGGTTTCGGTTAGCGCGATCTTATAATCAGGGATGTTGTTACCGATGTTGGCGACTACTGCATTATCTTCAATCGCCTGCATGAAAACTTTTGCCGTGCTAACAGGCGTCGCCTGAACCACACGCTGCGCCAGACTTTCAACACTGCTTTTCCGGAGCTGGTGCTGTAACGCCTGACCATAAAAAGACAGCAGCGTGACGACAAGTACGATGGCTGGCCAGCGACGAAAACGCGGTGCGACAGGCCACATGCCGGTATTGGCGGTATAAATAAATAATGCAGACAGGGCAATAAAGGTCAGACAATCGCGCCAGTACAAGCCGAGCATCGAACTTGCTTCACCTGGTGTCGTGTTGAGTACGCTCAGCGCAAACCCATAGCTAAACGCTGAATTGAAATTATTCCATGCGTACAACTGTAAAGTAATATCTGCCGCAACCGGAATTAATAAAATAATCGCCAGTACATTTCTGATTAATTTATTGTTTATACATTTCAGTGTCAGCAATACCAGTGCAAAAACCAGCGTACGGTTAATCACCGCATTATATTTGGCATGGATAATATTAACGCCAATGACTATTAGCAGAGAAATCACTACCGTTAAAAAAGCGGCAAGCCGTGGAGGGGTGTTAACCAACTTCTGCGAAAACAATGTGGACATAATAGCCTGATTAGCCTGGCAAAATCTTTCCTGACGTAATCATTATGACTGCAAGAATGAACGCGCGGAGAAGACTCTGTGGAGAAAAATTCGCCAGAAGTTAACAAGTAACCCCTGGAAAGTCAAACCGCTAAAAAGTGTAAGGGCACCCGTAAAAACGGGTGCCTGAGAGCAGGTTAATCCCAGCTCAGGATAACTTTCCCGGACTGGCCTGAACGCATTGCGTCAAAGCCCTGCTGGAATTCATCAATGGAGAAACGATGAGTGATAATTGGCGACAGATCCAGGCCAGACTGGATCAGTGCAGCCATCTTGTACCAGGTCTCAAACATCTCACGGCCATAGATGCCTTTGATGAACAGTCCTTTGAAGATAACCTTGTTCCAGTCGATAGACATGTCTGACGGTGGAATACCCAGCATGGCAATACGACCACCGTGGTTCATGGTATCCAGCATGGTGCGAAACGCCGGTGGCGCGCCGGACATCTCCAGGCCTACGTCGAAGCCTTCGGTCATGCCCAGCTCTTCCATTACGTCGCTCAGGCTCTCTTTAGAGACATCCACCGCGCGGGTCACGCCCATTTTGCGTGCCAGTGACAGACGGTATTCATTCACGTCGGTAATCACGACATTACGCGCACCAACGTGCTTCGCCACCGCTGCAGCCATAATCCCGATTGGGCCTGCGCCGGAAACCAGCACATCTTCACCGACCAGGTCGAAGGAGAGCGCCGTGTGCACCGCGTTGCCGAACGGGTCGAAGATGGAGGCCAGATCGTCAGAGATATTATCCGGGATTTTGAACGCGTTAAACGCCGGGATCACCAGGTATTCCGCGAAGCAGCCCGGACGGTTTACGCCCACGCCAATGGTATTACGACACAGGTGCGTACGCCCACCGCGGCAGTTACGGCAGTGACCGCAGGTAATATGGCCTTCACCGGAGACGCGGTCGCCAATTTTGAAGCCTTTTACTTCCTGGCCGATACCCACCACTTCGCCGACATATTCGTGACCCACCACCATCGGTACCGGAATGGTTTTCTGCGACCACTGGTCCCAGTTGTAGATGTGAACGTCAGTACCACAGATAGCCGTTTTACGAATTTTGATCAGCAGATCGTTATGACCGACTTCCGGCTCCGGCACGTCGGTCATCCAAATCCCTTCTTCCGCTTTCAGTTTGGATAACGCTTTCATCACACGTCCTCAGGCAATTACGCCCAGCTGTTTTCCGATGCGGGTAAAGGCTTCCACCGCACGTTCAATTTGTTCAGGCGTATGCGCCGCAGACATCTGGGTGCGGATACGCGCCTGACCTTTTGGCACCACCGGGAAGAAGAACCCGGTGACGTAAATCCCTTCTTTTTGCAGTTCGCGGGCAAAGTTTTGTGCGACTACCGCATCACCCAGCATGACCGGGATGATGGCGTGGTCAGCACCGGCCAGGGTAAAGCCTGCGGCACTCATTTTTTCACGGAACAGACGGGCGTTGGACCACAGACGGTCACGCAGCGCCGCCCCAGACTCCACCATCTCCAGCACTTTGATAGAGGCAGAAACAATGGCTGGTGCCAGGGAGTTGGAGAACAGATACGGACGGGAGCGTTGACGCAGCCACTCAACCACCTCTTTACGCGCAGCGGTATAGCCACCAGACGCACCGCCCAGTGCTTTACCGAGCGTACCGGTGATGATGTCCACACGCCCCATCACGTCACAGTATTCGTGGGAACCACGACCATTCTCGCCGACAAAACCGACCGCGTGAGAGTCATCAACCATCACCAGCGCATCATATTTATCCGCCAGATCGCACACGCCTTTCAGGTTGGCAATCACGCCGTCCATGGAGAACACGCCGTCGGTGGCGATCAGCACGTGGCGAGCGCCCGCTTCACGCGCTTCTTTCAGGCGCGCTTCCAGCTCAACCATGTCGTTGTTGGCGTAACGGAAACGCTTCGCTTTGCACAGACGAACGCCGTCAATAATGGAAGCATGGTTCAGTGCGTCGGAGATAATCGCATCTTCTGCGCCGAGCAGGGTCTCGAACAGACCGCCGTTGGCGTCGAAGCAGGAGGAGTACAGAATGGCGTCTTCCATTCCGAGGAAACTCGCCAGCTTTTTCTCAAGCTGCTTATGGCTGTCCTGGGTACCGCAGATAAAGCGGACGGAAGCCATGCCGAAACCGTGGGTGTCCATGCCGTTTTTCGCAGCGGCAATCAGCTCAGGGTGATTCGCAAGACCTAAGTAGTTGTTCGCACAAAAGTTGATCACATGGCTGCCATCGGCAACGGTGATGTCCGCCTGCTGAGCAGACGTGATAATACGCTCTTCCTTGAACAACCCTTCTGCACGTGCAGTTTCGAGGTCGCTATTTAACTGTTTGTAAAAATCACCACGCATTGCAATTCTCCAGACTCGGCAAATTTCGGGACATATTACCCAAACCTATAGTTCATGACGAGATGACACATTATCTCTTCTCGTTTTTGCAGCATAAATCACGTGTACCCTTGCGCTATGTCGGTGAATGGCTGAAGGGCAGCCATACTAATGATATGATAAGCACATTAGCGTCCGGGATTGTCCCCGGCCCCCACACTTCAAAGGTACAGTTATGATCATCGTTACCGGCGGCGCAGGCTTTATCGGCAGCAATATTGTTAAGGCTCTCAACGACAAAGGCATCACCGACATCCTGGTGGTTGACAACCTGAAAGATGGCACCAAGTTCGTCAACCTGGTGGATCTGAACATCGCTGACTATATGGATAAAGAAGACTTCCTTATCCAGATTATGGCAGGTGAAGAGTTCGGCGAAATCGAAGCAATCTTCCACGAAGGTGCATGCTCTTCCACCACCGAGTGGGACGGCAAGTACATGATGGACAACAACTATCAGTACTCTAAAGAGATCCTTCACTACTGCCTGGAGCGTGAAATTCCGTTCCTGTATGCCTCTTCAGCAGCAACCTATGGCGGTCGTACGTCAGACTTCATCGAATCCCGCGAATATGAGCAGCCGCTGAACGTCTACGGTTACTCTAAGTTCCTGTTCGACGAATACGTCCGTCAGGTTCTGCCTGAAGCGAATTCCCAGATTGTGGGCTTCCGCTATTTCAACGTGTACGGGCCGCGCGAAGGGCACAAAGGCAGCATGGCAAGCGTCGCGTTTCATCTGAACACCCAACTGAATAATGGTGAAAGTCCGAAATTGTTCGAAGGCAGCGACGGCTTTAAGCGTGACTTCGTCTACGTAGGCGACGTTGCCGCAGTGAATCTGTGGTTCTGGGAAAACGGCGTGTCTGGCATCTTTAACCTGGGTACGGGCCGCGCGGAATCCTTCCAGGCTGTTGCAGACGCGACCCTGGCGTACCACAAAAAAGGCAGCATTGAGTACATTCCGTTCCCGGATAAACTGAAAGGCCGCTATCAGGCGTTCACTCAGGCTGATCTGACCAACCTGCGCGCAGCAGGTTATGACAAGCCGTTCAAGACCGTTGCGGAAGGCGTAACGGAATATATGGCCTGGCTGAACCGCGACGCGTAAGAAACAAGCATGAAGATACTGGTGATCGGCCCGTCATGGGTGGGCGACATGATGATGTCGCAAAGTCTCTATCGCACGCTCAAGGCGCGCTATCCCCAGGCGATAATCGACGTGATGGCACCTGCATGGTGCCGTCCGTTGTTATCGCGTATGCCGGAAGTTAACGAGGCGATCCCAATGCCGCTCGGCCACGGGGCGCTGGAAATCGGCGAACGCCGCAAGCTCGGCCACAGCCTGCGCGAGAAGCGTTACGATCGCGCTTACGTGCTGCCCAACTCCTTCAAATCTGCCCTGGTGCCTTTCTTTGCAGGCGTGCCTCATCGTACAGGCTGGCGCGGTGAAATGCGTTACGGTCTGCTGAACGACGCCCGCGTGCTGGATAAAGAGGCCTGGCCGCTGATGGTAGAGCGCTATGTCGCGCTGGCCTACGACAAAGGCGTGATGCGCAGCGCGAAAGATCTGCCGCAGCCGCTGCTGTGGCCGCAGTTGCAGGTTAACGATGGCGAAAAATCCCAGACCTGCAACGCATTTGGCATTTCGGCCGAACGTCCGATGATCGGCTTCTGCCCTGGCGCAGAGTTCGGCCCGGCAAAACGCTGGCCGCACTATCACTATGCGGAGCTGGCAAAACAGCTGATTGACGAAGGCTATCAGATTGTCCTGTTCGGTTCGGCAAAAGATCACGACGCCGGTAACGAAATCCTTGCCACGCTGAGCACAGAACAGCAGGCCTGGTGCCGCAACCTGGCCGGGGAAACCCAGCTGGAGCAAGCGGTTATTCTGATTGCCGCCTGTAAAGCCGTGGTCACTAATGATTCCGGTCTGATGCACGTCGCCGCGGCGCTAAACCGCCCATTGGTTGCGCTGTATGGCCCAAGCAGCCCGGACTTTACCCCGCCGCTGTCCCACAAAGCGCGTGTTATTCGCCTGATCACCGGCTACCACAAAGTGCGTAAAGGCGATGCGGCGGAAGGCTATCACCAGAGCCTGATCGACATTACGCCAGAGCGCGTGCTGGAAGAGCTCAACGAACTGCTGTTGAGCGAAGAAGGATAACGGATGCGGGTATTGATCGTTAAAACCTCTTCGATGGGCGATGTTCTGCATACGCTGCCGTCGCTGACGGATGCCATGCAGGCCATTCCCGGCATTCGTTTTGACTGGGTGGTGGAAGAAGGCTTCGCGCAGATCCCCACCTGGCATGAAGCGGTCGACCGTGTGATCCCGGTGGCTATCCGCCGCTGGCGTAAGGCGTGGTTCTCGGCACCGATTAAAGCCGAACGCAAAGCGTTTCGTGATGCGGTGCAGGCTCAGCAGTACGATGCCATTATCGACGCGCAAGGGCTGGTCAAAAGCGCTGCGCTGGTAACACGACTGGCACACGGCGTAAAGCACGGCATGGACTGGCACAGCGCCCGTGAACCGCTGGCGAGCCTGTTCTATAACCGTCGCCACGCTATCGCAAAGCTGCAGCACGCGGTGGAACGCACCCGTGAACTGTTTGCCAAAAGCCTGGGCTATACAAAACCTGAAGTGCAGGGTGATTACGCCATTTCACAGCATTTTCTTCACAATTCACGGCAAAATAGCTCCCCTTATCTGATTTTCCTCCATGCCACTACCCGGGATGACAAACACTGGCCGGAAACCCACTGGCGTGAGCTGATTGGTTTACTGGGCACAGCAGGTTTGCGCATCAAACTGCCGTGGGGGGCACCGCATGAAGAAGCGCGCGCCAGACGCCTGGCGGAAGGATTTGATTATGTGGACGTCTTGCCACGCATGAAGCTCGACGGCGTGGCACAAGAGCTGGCGGGTGCTACGGCAGTGGTATCGGTTGATACTGGCCTGAGCCACCTGACGGCCGCGCTGGATAGACCTAATATTACGCTTTACGGCCCAACGGACCCGGGTCTTATCGGCGGCTACGGAAAAAATCAACATATCTGCCGCCCGGAACATTCATCGCAGCTGAGCGACCTTAGTGCCGCTGCGGTATTTGCACAATTAGAGCCTTTGCTGGCAGCAGAGAGAGCCTATGTCTGATTTTTTCTCAGCGGAGCGCCCACCGAAGCGCGTGCTGATCATTAAGCTGCGTCACCACGGTGACGTGCTGCTTACCTCGCCGGTCTTTACCGTACTGAAAAAGAACTGGCCAAACGTTGAAGTCGACGCGCTGGTCTACGACGACACGCAGGCGATGCTGACCAGCCATCCGCATATCGATCAGGTACATACCATTGGTCGCAACTGGCGCAAAAAGGGCTGGTTCGAGCAATTCCGTCTGTATCGCGCCCTGGTCAATACGCTGAAAGGGCGTCAGTACGATGTGCTGATTAACCTGACCGAACACTGGCACGGCGCGCGTCTGGCGCGTCGACTGAAGCCACGCGTCTCCGTCGGCTTTAAGCCGGATAAACGCGGTGGGCTGGCACGTCGTCGTTGGGTGAAATCCTTCACCACGCTCTACCCGGCGATTCAGGACAACAGCCGTCATATGGTGGAAGTAAACCTGGACGCCCTGCGCCGGATCGGGATCCACCCGCAGTCTGCTGAAGACAAACATACCCTGTTTGTACCGGGCGATGCGGCGGAAACCTCCGTCGCTGAGAAACTGGCCGGGTTTGGCCTGGAGAGCAAATCCTATATTCTGGTGCACCCGACGTCGCGCTGGATGTTTAAAGCCTGGGATATCAAAAAGCTGGCGGCAACCATCGATAACCTGGCGGCTCGCGGCCTGCCGATTATCCTCTCAGCCGCGCCGTCGAAAGAAGAAACCGCGTATATGGATGAGCTGCGCGCTGCGCTTACCCAGCCGGTGTTTGATTTGAGCGGACAGCTGAACCTGAAAGAGCTCGGCGCACTGATGAAACACGCGCGTATCTACTTCGGCGTTGACTCTATGCCGATGCACCTCGCGAGTGCCGTGGGGACCCCAACCGTGGCTATCTTTGGCCCAACCGGGGCAATCAAGTGGGCACCGTGGGGGGTGAATTATCGTGTGATCACCGCCGGATTTACCTGCCAGCCTTGCGGCAAAGCGGGTTGCGGTGACGGTGGCGTTTCCGACTGCATCACCGCCATTAACCCGCAACAGGTTCTGAGCGCCATTGATACCCTGCTGCTGGAATATCCGGCATGAAACTGGCGATCGTCCGACAGACCTACAACCCCAACGGCGGTGCGGAGCGTTTCGTTTCCCGCGCCTTAAACGTGCTGGCCCAGGATACCACCCTGGATGTCACGTTGATTGCCCGCCAGTGGGAAGATGCGTCAGGCTGGAAAACGCTGACGGTAAATCCGCCGTTTCGTAACCGTATCGCCCGTGAATCCGGGTTTGCGGTGGAAGCGGCCTCGCATTTTGCTCAGTTCGATATTGTGCAAAGCCATGAGCGTATTCCCGGGGCAACTATTTTCCGCGCAGGCGACGGCGTACACGCCACCTGGCTTGAGCAGTATGGCCGCATTCTGTCGCCGCTGGCGCGCTGGGCGCAGTCATTCAGCCGTTACCACCGCTATATTTTGCAGGCTGAAGCGCAGATGTTTACCCATCCGCAACTGCGCAAGGTGATCTGTAATTCAAAGATGGTACGCGATGACATCGCCCGCCGCTTCGCGCTGACGGATGACAAACTGATCGTTATCTACAACGGCGTGGATACGGCGCATTTCAGCCCGAATGTCCGCTCGTTATCGCAGCGTACTGCGCTCGGCATCCCGGAGGATGCGCCAGTGCTGGCGTATGTCGGGTCCGGTTTCAGTCGTAAAGGTGTTGCGACCGCGCTGCGTGCCATCGTGCCTCATCCTGACGTTTGGCTACTGATTGCCGGACGAGATAAACACGCGCGCAAATTCGAAAAGCTGGCACAGACGCTGGGGGTTTCTTCGCGGGTGAAGTTCCTGGGGCCGGTTGCGGATGTGCGGGAAGTTTACGGTACGGCGGACGCACTTATTCTGCCGACGCTCTACGATCCGTTCCCGAATGTCTGCGTGGAAGCGCTGGCCTGCGGTCTGCCGCTGCTCACCAGCCACGGCTGCGGCGCGGCAGAGTGGATAACTGAAGGACAGAACGGCTGGGTGCGTGATGCGCTGGACAGTGAAGGCTACCAGCAGGCTATCGCCCAGTGGCTGAAAGGCCGTGACCAGGGCGTTGATTATTCAGCGGCGGCGCGCGCATCAGCTGAACCCTACACCCTGGACAGAATGGCAAAAGAGCTACAGGCGCTTTATCGCGATCTGCTGCGCTGAGCCGCTTCAGAGAAGACTTTCTCCATCGCGTCCAGCATACATTCGCGAGTAAAGTGGGTGCTCAGGTAATCATAACCCTGCTGCGCCAGCTTCTCGCGAAGGGATGCGTCGTCATACAGCTTAACGATGGCATCGTGCAGCGCATTTTCATCACGCTGCGCGACCAGAATCCCCGTCTGGCCATCAATCACCGCGTCACCCGTCCCGCCGGCATCGGTCGCGATGGTGGCAATGCGAGATGCCAGCGATTGCAGGACGCCCTGGGGTACACCTTCCATATCGTGTGAAGGGCTCAGCGCAATATCAAACGCAGGGAACCAGCTCTCCGGATCGCTTTGATGCCCCGCCATCACTACACGCTGCTGTAATCCCAACGCGACAATTTCCTGTTCCAGCGTCGCTTTATGCGGACCTTCACCGACGATCGTCAGCTTAATCTGCGGATTGTCGATTTTCGCCAGGGCGCGCAGCAGTACTCTATGGCCTTTGTTCGGACGCAGATGCGACACCACACCCAGCCAGAAATCCTCCTGCGACAAACCACAATGCGCACGGGCTTCGTGCTTATCTCCCGGGCGGAAACGCTGCGTATCCACACCGCTCGGCACCGACGTACTCTGGGACATCGGGACACCAATATTCGCCACCTGATGACGCAGCGCTTCGCCGGTCGTGACGATATGCGCACAGGCTTTACGGAACAGCCAGCGCGTCGTCCAGTTGTTACGCGGTACACCTGAAGCATGGCGGGTACGGACCAGTGGCACAGGATTAGAGAGCGTCAGATTCGCCAGTGCCACCAGCCAGGTATCCGCCGAGTTATGGCTATTGATGACATCAATAGACTGGCGGTTATCCTTCAGCCAGCGGCGCAGCAACTGCAGGTTTTTAAGGTTCTTACGATTCAACGGCATCGTGACAACCGTCAACCCAGCATCACGCGCCAGCGTATGCAGCGGTGCAGTTTCCGGGCAAAGAAGGGTCACCTGATGGCCACGCTGAATCATCCCGAGCGATTCGTTAATAATGCGCAGAGGCTGTCCGCCTTTGCCGCCGTCTGCTTCAGTGTGAACAATATGCATACATTTCCTGTTAAGAATCTCGCCAGCATGACGCTAATTTGCCGCCTGAGGGGATCTTTGTCCCTCCAGGCATATGTTTTTAGTATCCACCGGATATAATACAGCACGAATGGTACCACCAACATGGGTGGCCTGCCCTGAACACAACGGAGAAAGCATGTCCGACACACCTTTATTGAGCCTTGTAGTCGCCGTCTATAACGGTGAAAAATTCCTGAGTGCATTTTTCGACAGCATCAAAGCTCAACATCTGGACAGTCTGGAACTGGTCGTTGTGGACGATGGGTCAAGTGATAACTCTGCGGCCATCATTGCGCAATATGCCAGTGAATTCCCGTATTACAAGGTTATCGAACAGGCCAACCAGGGCGTCTCTGCCGCCCGTAACACCGGTCTGGCAGAGGCAACTGGCGAATATATCGCGTTTCCGGACATCGACGATGTGATCTACCCGGGCATGTACCCACGCCTGCTTGAGATGGCGAAGAAAAACGATCTCGACGTTGCCACCTGTAACGGCACCTATATTTATGATGACGGTAGACCGTCGAAAAAAATCTTCCCGTCCGACAAGCTGCAGTCCACCGACGTGCTGGACGGCCCAACCTGGCTTCAGCGCGCGCTGGCTTCGCGTAAATTCCTGCATGTGACCTGGCTGAATATTTACCGCCACGCCTTTATTAAAGCGCAGGGGTTCACGTTTGAGCATGGACTACGTCATCAGGATATCCCGTGGACGACCGAAGTGCTGCTTACCGCAAAACGCGTTCAGTACACCGACGAAACGTTCTACGACTATCTCATCCATTCCGCCTCGGTATCACACACGCCAGGCACGGATGACACGCGGATGCGTAACGCGCGTCACTATATGAAAATCCTTGAGATGCTGGACGTTATCAACCAGCGCTACCCGGATGCCGTACGCCGCGTGCCCGCCTGCCAGTGGCAAATCGCGAAAGAGGGTCTGGGTATTCTGCACGCGATTAACAACATTGGTGATGCAGCCAAAAAGCGTGAAATTATTCAGGAACTGTTCGATCGCGGGATCTGGACGCTTATCTGGAAAAACGCCCGTGGGCTTCGCCAGCACTGGCGCCTGGGTCGCCGTTATTTCCGTTTAAAGCGGTATCTGGCATAAGAGATAGCTTTACCTGGCTTAAATGCTTAGAATTTGCCCGCCGAAACTAAAAAAACGGATAATCGCTTGGAATTGTTGTATACCGCCCTGCTCTACATCATTCAGCCACTGGTGTGGCTGAGACTGTTGCTTCGTAGCCGTAAAGCACCTGCGTATCGTAAACGCTGGGCTGAGCGCTATGGCTTTTGCCGCAATAAAGTCGCGCCGGACGGTATTTTGCTGCATTCCGTTTCCGTTGGCGAAACGCTGGCGGCTATTCCGCTGGTACGCGCCCTGCGCCATCGTTATCCCTCTTTGCCGATCACCGTCACCACCATGACCCCAACCGGCTCTGAGCGCGTGATGTCCGCATTTGGTAAAGACGTGCATCACGTCTATCTGCCCTACGACCTGCCCTGCGCCATGAACCGTTTCCTCGAAACTGTTCGCCCAAAGCTTGTGATCGTGATGGAAACCGAGCTGTGGCCAAACATGATTTCCGCCCTGCACGCCCGTAAAATTCCGCTGGTGATTGCCAACGCGCGCCTGTCAGAACGCTCGGCGAAAGGGTACGGCAAGCTGGGCAAATTTATGCGCCGCCTGCTGAGCCAGATCACGCTAATTGCCGCGCAAAACGAAGAAGATGCCGCACGCTTTGTCTCTCTTGGTCTTAAGCGCAATCAGCTCGCGGTAACCGGCAGTCTGAAATTCGATATTTCGGTCACACCTGAACTCGCTGCCCGAGCGGTGACACTGCGCCGCCAGTGGGCGCCGCGTCGTCAGGTCTGGATTGCGACCAGTACCCACGACGGCGAAGAAGCGATCATCCTGCAAGCACACCGTAAGCTGCTGGAAAAATTCCCGGATTTATTGCTCATTCTGGTGCCTCGTCACCCGGAACGTTTCAAAGACGCCCGCGAGATGGTGCAAAAAGGCGGTTTCAGTTTCACCCTGCGTAGCAGCGGCGAGATCCCGTCCAGCAGCACCCAGGTGGTGATTGGCGATACGATGGGCGAACTGATGCTGCTGTACGGCATTGCCGACCTCGCCTTTGTCGGCGGCAGCCTGGTCGAGCGCGGTGGTCATAACCCGCTGGAGCCAGCGGCGCATGCGATTCCGGTGCTGATGGGGCCGCATACATTTAATTTCAAAGATATCTGCGCTAAATTGCAGCAAGCCGATGGTTTAATTACCGTGACCGATGCGGACTCAGTGGTCAAAGAGGTTTCGACCTTACTGACCGACGAAGATTACCGTCTGTGGTACGGTCGCCATGCTGTCGAAGTCCTGCATCAGAACCAGGGCGCACTGACCCGTCTGCTGCAGCTTCTGCAACCTTATCTGCCTCAGCGGAGCCACTAATGTCTCAGCGTCTGTCGGTCGTGATGATCGCCAAAAACGCCGCCGACCTGCTTCCCGATTGCCTGGCCTCTGTCGCCTGGGCCGACGAAATTATCGTGCTTGATTCCGGCAGCACGGACAACACGGTGGATGTTGCCCGTGCAGCGGGCGCAAAGGTCTTTATCGACACAGACTGGCAAGGCTATGGCATCCAGCGCCAGCGCGCGCAGGGACACGCCACTGGTGATTATGTCCTGATGCTCGATACCGACGAGCGCATCACGCCAGAACTCCAGCAGGCGATTCAAAGTGTGCTCTCTGCGCCGCAGCCAGGTGCGGTGTACAGCATCGCGCGTCGTAACTACTTTCTCGGCCGGTTTATGCGCCACAGCGGCTGGTACCCTGATCGCGTGATGCGCCTGTACGAGCGCGAGCGTTATCAGTACAACGGTAACCTGGTGCATGAATCCCTGGCCTGCGATACCGCCCCGGTAGTCGCCTTAAACGGTGATTTACTGCACCTGACCTGCCGCGATTTCGCCAGCTTCCAGCGTAAACAGCTCAACTATGCCACCGCATGGGCGCAGGAACGTCATCAGCGCGGCAAGAAGGCCACGTTGACCGGTATCTTCACCCACACGCTGGGCGCGTTTCTGAAAACGCTGCTGCTACGTGGCGGCGTTCTGGATGGTAAACAGGGCTGGTTACTGGCGGTGGTGAATGCCCAGTATACTTTCAACAAATACACCGAGCTGTGGGCGCTTAGCCGCGGCTACTCAGAGAAAACGTGAGCCATGAGCACAAAAGCGATTTATCCGGGTACCTTCGATCCCATCACTAACGGTCATCTTGATATTATCACTCGTGCGGCGAGTATGTTTGACAAGGTGATTCTGGCGATAGCCGCCAGCCCCAGTAAGAAACCGATGTTCGATCTGCCCGAGCGCGTACAGCTCGCCAGCGATGCGATCTCACATCTGTCGAACGTTGAGGTGGTGGGCTTCAGTGACCTGATGGCTAATTTCGCCCGCGCCCAGCAGGCTAATATCCTGATCCGCGGCTTACGCGCAGTGGCAGATTTTGAGTACGAGATGCAATTGGCGCACATGAACCGCCACCTGATGCCGGAGCTGGAGAGCGTGTTTCTGATGCCTTCCAAAGAGTGGTCATTTATCTCTTCCACGCTGGTGAAAGAAGTTGCACGGCATCACGGCGATGTGACCCATTTCCTGCCGGTTAACGTCCATCAGGCGTTGATGGAAAAGTTAAAGTAGCCCTATTTCTGGCACTGACGGCAATAAAACGTGGCGCGCTGGGCATGCTTCGTTGCGATAATCGGCGTTCCGCACACGCGGCATGGCTCACCTTTACGGCCATATACCTGTAGCTCCTGAGCAAAATAACCGGGCTTACCGTCACTCTGCAGGAAGTCCTTCAGCGTTGTTCCGCCCTGCTCAATGGAACGCAGCAGCACCGCTTTAATCACCCTCACCAGCAGCTCGCACTCTTGCGCAGACAGCGAAGAGGCCAGCCGATCGGGATGGATCCCGGCAGCAAACAATGATTCACTGGCATAGATATTCCCCACGCCGACCACCAGCTTGTTATCCATCAGCCAGGGCTTAATCGGGCTTTTCTTCTTCGCACACTTCTCTTTCAGGTATTCCGCATTAAACGCGTCTGAGAGCGGCTCTGGCCCCAAATGCGCCAGCACGCTGTGACCTTCAAGCTCTTTAGTCCATAACCATGCACCAAAGCGTCTTGGGTCGGTGTAACGCAGCACTTTGCCGTTACTCATGACCAGATCGACGTGGTCGTGCTTTTCCGCTGGCAGTTCTTCAGTGAGGATACGCAGGCTCCCGGACATCCCCAAATGGATAATAATCCAGCCGTCGGGCAGCTCCAGCAGCAGATACTTGGCGCGACGCTGAACGCTGAGGATCGGTTTGTCGCTTAACGCATGGATCTCATCGGAAACCGGCCAGCGAAGACGCCCATTACGGACAACCGCATGAAGAATAGTCGCACCGACCAGATGCGGCTCAATACCGCGGCGGCTAGTCTCTACCTCTGGTAATTCTGGCATGGTTCCTCCGTTGAGATACAGAATGCAAAAAACCCCGCAGTTGCGGGGTTTTTCAATACAAGGAGACTAAAATTATTTGATTTTAGCTTCTTTGTACAGTACATGCTGGCGTACAACTGGATCGAATTTTTTCAGTTCCAGTTTTTCCGGCTTAGTACGTTTGTTCTTCGTGGTGGTGTAGAAGTGACCTGTACCAGCAGAAGAAACCAGCTTGATTTTCTCGCGAATACCTTTAGCCATGATTTATTTCCTCTTTAAGTACTTAGTACTTTTCGCCACGGGCACGCAGTTCAGACAGAACTGTATCGATGCCTTTCTTATCAATTACACGCATACCTTTAGCAGATACACGCAGGGTGACAAAACGCTTCTCGCTCTCAACCCAGAAACGGTGAGAGTGCAGGTTCGGCAGGAAACGGCGTTTAGTCGCGTTCAGTGCGTGGGAACGGTTGTTACCGGTCACCGGACGCTTGCCAGTAACTTGGCAGACTCGGGACATGTCTATTCTCCAAAAATCAAATTAGCTCGAGCTTCGTATGGGGTATCGGCGCCTCGTCAGGCTTTACAGCCCGGTCATCGCATAGTTCTAAGTGAACTCTCGATTGCCAGGCCCAAATGCCAAACCCGAGATTCTCAAAGGTGGCGTAGTATACGCTGACTCGGCGGTGTGCTCAAGTCCCGAACAGACAAAGATCCCGATGGATCGCGAGAAATAGCCTAAATCCAGCCATGTTCTGCAAAAGAAATGTACTCTCCGCGGCCAATTATCAGATGGTCCAGCACACGAATGTCCATGAATTGACAGCATTTGATAATGCGTTCGGTAATTTCTTTGTCAGCTCTGCTCGGTTGTGCACAGCCAGAGGGGTGATTATGCGCGAGGATCACGCCGGCTGCATTCACTTTTATCGCTTCGCGCACAATTTCACGCGGATGTACCTCAACGTGGCTCAATGTGCCCGAAAAGAGGTGGCTATGTTTCAGTATCCGGTTTCTGTTGTCGAGAAAGATCACCATAAAGATCTCGCGCTCCGCATCCGCCAGCTGGCTTTGCAGGAATTCACGCGCGCCTTCTGGGGTCAGAACTGGATCCTCTTCTTCCAGACGGACATTGTAAAAACGCCGTGCAAGTTCGGCAATGCCCCTCAATTGAGCATATTTCGCCACGCCGATCCCCTCGACGTGCTTAAACTGAGCCAGGTCGGCAGTCAACAAGCCATACAGTGAACCAAAATGCCCTATCAGCTCTTTTGCCAGCGTAAATACCGTTTTTCCGGGCGTGCCGGTACGTAAAAAGAGCGCCAGGAGCTCATCGTCTTTTAACAGGGTCACTCCATAACGCAGCAGTTTTTCGCGCGGCAGCAACTGCTCATCCTCTTCTTCCATGCTCTTTCTCCCTTTTCCTCTCATGCTGCCACAAGCCAGACAGGCGCTCGACGGCGACGTTGCAGTCTTGCGTAACGCCTCGCAAAGTGTCCGAAGGACAAAATCACCCCATATTAGGGATTGTGATAAAATGCCCGCTCTCTGGTGAACCCCAACAGGAAAGAATCATGATGAGCCTGGCCGGTAAAAAAATCGTTCTTGGCGTGAGCGGCGGTATTGCTGCTTATAAAGCGCCGGAACTGGTGCGTCGTCTGCGTGAGCGTGGAGCCGATGTGCGGGTCGCGATCACCGAAGGCGGTAAAGCCTTTATCACTCCATTGAGCCTGCAGGCCGTTTCAGGATACCCGGTATCTGACAGCCTGCTTGATCCGGCAGCCGAAGCTGCGATGGGCCATATTGAGCTTGGGAAATGGGCTGACCTGGTTATTCTTGCCCCAGCGACAGCGGATTTAATCGCTCGTGTGGCGGCCGGCATGGCAAATGACCTGGTCTCAACCATTTGCCTGGCCACGCCTGCCCCCGTCGCCGTCGTACCCGCGATGAACCAGCAGATGTATCGCAATGCCGCCACCCAGCATAATCTGGAGACGCTGGCCGCTCGTGGCCTGTTAATTTGGGGACCGGATAGCGGCAGTCAGGCCTGTGGTGATATCGGCCCAGGACGTATGCTCGACCCGCTGACTATCGTTGATATGGCTGCAGCCCATTTTTCCCCTGTCAACGATCTGCAACATCTCAATATCATGATTACCGCGGGCCCAACGCGTGAACCGCTGGATCCGGTGCGTTACATCACTAACCACAGCTCCGGTAAAATGGGCTTTGCGATTGCGGCAGCGGCAGCAAAGCGCGGTGCAAACGTTACGCTGGTGAGCGGCCCGGTCTCATTACCTACACCGCCGTTTGTTCAGCGCATTGATGTGACTACCGCGCTGGAAATGGAAGCCGCAGTACAAGCACATGCGCAAAACCAACAGATTTTTATCGGCTGTGCGGCCGTCGCAGATTATCGCGCCGAGACCATCGCCGAGGCTAAAATCAAAAAGCAAGGTGATGAATTAACAATAAAAATGGTGAAAAACCCGGATATCGTTGCCGGTGTCGCCGCACTAAAAAGCCATCGACCTTACGTTGTTGGGTTTGCCGCAGAAACAAATAATGTGGAAGAATATGCCCGGCAAAAACGTACCCGCAAAAACCTCGATTTGATTTGCGCGAACGACGTATCGCTGGCCACGCAAGGATTTAACAGCGACAGCAACGCACTGCACCTTTTCTGGCAGGATGGAGATAAAGTCTTACCGCTTGAGCGCAAGGAACTCCTGGGCCAACAATTACTGGACGAGATCGTTACCCGTTATGATGAAAAAAATCGACGTTAAGATTCTGGACCCGCGTGTTGGCGAGCAATTTCCGCTGCCAACCTATGCCACCTCCGGCTCTGCCGGACTTGACCTGCGAGCCTGTCTCGATGACGCCGTAGAACTGGCTCCGGGTGCCACTACGCTGATCCCGACGGGTCTGGCGATCCACATTGCAGACCCATCACTCGCCGCAGTGATCCTGCCACGTTCTGGCCTGGGCCATAAGCATGGCGTTGTGCTGGGTAACCTGGTCGGCCTGATCGACTCCGACTACCAGGGTCAACTGATGGTCTCCGTCTGGAACCGTGGTCAGGACAGCTTCACCATTGAACCTGGCGAGCGTATTGCGCAGATGGTCTTCGTACCGGTGGTACAGGCAGAATTTAACCTGGTGGCAGACTTTGACGCCACCGACCGTGGCGAAGGCGGCTTCGGCCATTCCGGGCGTAAATAATCGCCCAATAAATACGCGTCCCACAGCGCCATAATGCAATAACAAACCGCAAGCCCCAGTTTGCGGTCGCTGTGTGGATGCCAGCCTGGCAAGTGCTTATTTTCAGGGGTATTTTGTAACATGGCAGAAAAACAAACCGCGAAAAGGAATCGTCGCGAAGAAATACTTCAATCTCTGGCTCTGATGCTTGAATCCAGCGATGGCAGTCAACGCATCACCACCGCGAAACTGGCCGCTTCTGTAGGCGTGTCTGAGGCGGCGCTGTATCGTCATTTTCCCAGCAAAACCCGGATGTTCGACAGCCTGATCGAGTTTATCGAAGACAGCCTGATCACTCGCATCAACCTGATTCTGAAAGACGAAAAAGACACCACCGCGCGTCTGCGTCTGATTGTGCTGTTAATCCTTGGCTTTGGTGAACGCAATCCGGGCTTAACCCGTATCCTGACCGGTCACGCACTGATGTTTGAGCAGGACAGACTGCAGGGCCGCATTAACCAGCTTTTCGAGCGTATTGAAGCGCAACTGCGCCAAGTTCTGCGTGAGAAGAAAATGCGTGAAGGGGAAGGTTACAACACTGATGAGACGCTGCTGGCAAGCCAGATTCTGGCATTTTGTGAAGGGATGCTCTCCCGCTTTGTGCGTAGCGAATTCAAATACCGTCCAACGGACGATTTTGACGCCCGCTGGCCGTTAGTGGCTGCCCAATTGCAGTAACGCCGTTGGCCCGGTAAGCGTAGCGCTTCCGGGCAATAACATTACACGCCAAACTCTTCTCGATATGCGCGTACCGCTGCAAGATGGTCCGCCATCTCAGGCTTCTCTTCCAGATACGCAATCAGATCTTTCAGGGTGATAATCGACGTCACTTTACAGTTGTAATCGCGCTCCACCTCCTGAATGGCAGAGATCTCTCCGCGACCACGTTCCTGACGATCCAGAGAAATCAGCACGCCTGCAAGCGTCGCGCCATTGGCCTGGATAATTTCCATAGATTCACGAATTGCTGTGCCTGCAGTGATCACATCATCGACCAGCATGACGCGGCCCTGCAACGCGCTGCCGACCAGATTCCCACCTTCACCGTGGGTTTTGGCCTCTTTGCGGTTAAAGCAGTATGGCACGTCGCGGTCGTGATGTTCTGCCAGCGCCACCGCTGTGGTGGTCGCAATCGGAATGCCTTTATAGGCCGGGCCAAACAGCAGGTCAAAATCAATCCCGGAATCCACCAGCGCTTCGGCATAGAAACGGCCTAACAATGCCAGATCGCGCCCGGTATTAAACAGCCCGGCGTTGAAGAAATAGGGACTCTTACGCCCGGATTTCAGCGTAAATTCGCCAAACTTAAGTACCTGCTTGTTAAGCGCAAACTCAATAAACTGGCGCTGATACGATTTCATGGATTTGCTCCTTTGGTTTTTCTGTCTTACAGGCAAAAAAAAAGGCGACTCATTGGTCGCCTTTAAAATCAATTTTCTAACGCCGCCTTCTGCGTCGTTACGATAGATTCGATTCCCCCTCGGGCCAGAGCCAGCAAGGTAAGAAGTTCTTCATGGGTGAATGGCTCACCTTCTGCAGTGCCCTGCACCTCAATGATGCGACCGTCTTCGGTCATCACCACGTTCATGTCCGTCTCGGCAGCGGAATCTTCCACGTATTCCAGATCGCAAAGCGCTTCACCGTTAACGATACCCACGGAAACGGCTGCAACCATCCCTTTCATTGGATTGGTTTTCAGCTTACCGGCTGCAACCAGTTTATTCAGGGCATCGGCCAGCGCTACACAGGCACCGGTAATCGACGCCGTACGCGTACCGCCGTCTGCCTGAATCACGTCACAGTCAAGGGTAATGGTGTATTCACCGAGGGTTTTCAGATCAACGGCGGCGCGCAGCGCACGCGCGATCAGACGCTGAATCTCCATGGTACGGCCACCCTGTTTACCCTTTGCCGCTTCGCGGGCATTACGGGTATGGGTCGCACGCGGCAGCATGCCGTATTCAGCCGTGATCCAGCCCTGGCCCTGACCTTTCAGAAAGCGCGGAACACCTTCTTCAATAGATGCAGTACACAGTACTTTGGTGTCACCAAACTCAACCAGCACGGAGCCTTCAGCGTGTTTTGTATAGTTACGGGTCAGGGTGACGGGACGCACCTGATTGGCGCTACGACCTGCTGGACGCATGATGAATTCTCCGGCTTGAAACGAATGTGGCTGCGCATTATACGGATAAAGGACGCTTATTCCTATCCTGAGAAGCCCCCGAAAGCTATAATCCCCCCATCTCTCCTTTAAAAACGGGAATATCTATGATCCGCAGTATGACCGCCTACGCCCGGCGTGAAATCAAGGGTAGCTGGGGTAGCGCTACCTGGGAAATGCGCTCGGTAAACCAGCGCTATCTGGAAACCTATTTCCGTATGCCGGAGCAGTTCCGCAGCCTTGAGCCCGTCGTACGTGAGCGAATCCGTACGCGTCTGACGCGCGGTAAAGTGGAATGTAACCTGCGTTTTGAGCCTGATGCCAGCGCGCAGGGCGAACTGATCCTCAACGAAAAACTGGCAAAACAGCTCGTTAATGCAGCGAACTGGGTCAAAATGCAGAGCGATGAAGGCGAAATCAACCCGGTTGATATTCTGCGCTGGCCAGGCGTCATGGCCGCCGGTGAGCAGGACCTGGATGCCATTGCCGCTGAAATTCTCAGTGCCCTTGACAGCACCCTGGATGACTTTATCGTTGCCCGCGAAACCGAAGGTCAGGCACTGAAGGCGATGATTGAGCAGCGTCTTGAAGGCGTTAGCACTGAAGTAGCGAAAGTGCGCACCCATATGCCTGAAGTGCTGCAATGGCAGCGCGAGCGCCTGGTCGCCAAACTGGAAGAAGCCGAAGTTCAGCTGGAAAATAACCGTCTGGAACAAGAGCTGGTGCTGATGGCGCAGCGCGTTGACGTAGCTGAAGAGCTGGATCGTCTGGAAGCGCACGTTAAAGAGACCTACAACATCCTGAAGAAGAAGGAAGCTGTGGGCCGCCGTCTGGACTTTATGATGCAGGAGTTCAACCGCGAGTCGAACACCCTTGCGTCTAAGTCGATCAATGCCGAAGTAACCAACTCAGCGATTGAACTTAAGGTTCTGATTGAGCAAATGCGCGAGCAGATCCAGAATATCGAGTAACACCTTCCGGATGGCGTCGGATGGCGCCATCCATTATTATTTCTAATCCGTTACATGCCGGGATTTCTCATCTCACCACCATTCATAAGCCATTTACGGTAAGGCTTGATAATATTTTATATGGCAAACTGAATCGCCTTAGAAAATCTCAATCGTGATCTTGCGCACAAATCGCTAACCTCCCCACGTTCACTCCGGAGGTTATATGTTGCTTCACATTCTCTATATTATTGGTATCACCGCAGAGGCCATGACTGGCGCACTCGCCGCCGGACGTCGCCGGATGGACACCTTCGGTGTGATCATTATCGCCACTGCTACCGCATTGGGCGGCGGTTCTGTACGCGATATCCTGCTTGGTCATTACCCACTCGGTTGGGTTAAACACCCCGAGTATGTGATTATCGTGGCGACAGCCGCAGTATTAACCACCATTGTTGCCCCCGTTATGCCTCATCTGCGCCGCTTGTTCCTGGTGCTTGATGCACTGGGGCTGATCGTCTTTTCGATCATCGGAGCACAAATCGCGCTCGATATGGGTGAAGGACCTGTTATTGCCACCATTGCCGCGGTGATCACGGGCGTATTCGGAGGTGTACTGCGCGATATGTTCTGCAAACGCATTCCTCTGGTCTTTCAAAAAGAGCTGTATGCCGGCATATCCTTCGCAGCAGCAGTGCTGTATATCGCCCTGCAACATTACGTGTCGAACCATGATGTGGTGGTCATCTCCACGCTGCTGTTCGGCTTTACAGCGCGCATGCTGGCGCTGCGGCTGAAGCTTGGACTGCCTGTTTTTCACTACAAACACAGCGCTCATTGATGTCAAAATCCCTTGATGTGCTGCTCCGCTAGCCACTTTGCCAGCACATCTACCTGAGGCGCGTGCATCCAGTTAACGATTTGCCGCGCTTTCTCCTCTCCCGTCCCCGGCAAGGACTGCCAGTCCTTTTCATTACGCGCGCTCATCTTCTGCCAGGACATGTCCCCCATCGCCTTCAGCGAGGCCTGTGTCAGCGGCACACCCAACGCCATAAGCCAGCGAATAAAAGGTTGCTCACGCACCAGATTAAAGCGATGCCAGAGCGCTAACCCACGCGCAGCGGAAAACCCCGGCGTAGACTGCAGCTGCGACTGAGTTAATAACAGCCATGAGAAGAGATGTTCAAAATGATGTGCTTGCCAGAGTGCCCGCCATCCTGATTCTCCTAAACCTTCAATGTTGAATACCTGCTTTGAGCTGAGCCACGTCAACCGCGCAAAGAATTGTTCCATACACTCCGGTGAAGCATAAAAACAGCTCATTGAATGATAACGCGAGGGCGGAGGGAGTGGTTTTTGTCGGTCCGTTCCTCGCCAGACCACCTTATCAAACCGGGGGATACCCTGACCGGCCAGGCTAACCTGTATCTGATCGCCCGGGGCAATATCCAGACTCTGCCAACGACCGACCGATCCCAGGCTCACTCGCTGCACCTGTTTATCATCCAGTAGCACCGGTTCCAGCGCTGCTACAACGGAAATTTTGCCCGTTCGCCCCACGGTAAAACGAATATCACTGACCTCTGTTACCTGTGTTGCAGGGGAATATTTCCACGCGACAACCCAGTTACCTTCCCCGGGCAACCAGTTTTCACCCTGGGGAGAATCTGCGGATCGCACTACAATGCCATCCGTGGCAAAGGGTAATGCCGTGTTTTGCCACGTTGAACGCTGTTTATCGACGCCTTCTACAGTCTCAACTGGCAAGGTATAGCGCGCCGTCAGAGGAAACCCTGCACTGGTAAGTTCAGACAACATGCTTTGCATATCTTTGGGTCCATCCGGCCAGGCCCAGATAAATATCCCTGTCTGTTTCAGAAGCGCGTTGTCCTTTTGCCGCATCATCGCACCCGCCACTTTTGCGCGTGCATTCAATCCCCCCATCTGTCGTTGAATGTGGTTTTCGCGCAACCAAAAAAGCTCCCCTTGCAGGACACTGTTTGCCAGCGCACCCGACACGTCTTGAGGGACTGACGGGATCAAACGCACTTGTGCAGTCCAGTCCTCACCTTTAAGGCCATTACCACGACTGATGGCCTGAATTAACTTTCCGTCACGATAGACCAGCGTCACCGCCACGCCATCGACTTTTGGCTGCATCCAGAGATTGTGCCGGGCATGCATCCACGTGCGAAGCGCCTCTTTACTGGCCACTTTATGGACCCCGGTATGGGCGACAGGATGTTTGATATTTCCCGTCAGGGCAGGAATGGCGGCATCCAGTGATTCACTGCCAAAACAGTGCTGCCACTGTTTTAACCGGCCGCTAAGCTGGTCGTATACCTCGTCATTGACCTCGCTAACGCCCTGTTTCCAGTAGGCATCATCCCAGCGTTTGATTTGCGCACTTAAGGACGCAATTTCTTTCTCTGCTTTTGCCTGTGACCACACCGGACACACAGCAACCCCATAACCACACCACAACAGCATTAACCCGCTTATCCATTGCCACATCTCAACCCTCCTTTGTGTTGCAGGAGGTATACCCGGATGCCTGACACAACGCTAACGTCAACGTTTCACAATGCGAGACGCTGTCCGGTATTTCTTTTGGTTGCTGAAAACCACAGATAAAACCTGAAAACGGCACGCAAAATTCAATATTCGAGGGGAAAAAGTGTGACAAAGACTACGTCACAGAGCGGTGACGTGTATAATAAGCCCGTATGTAGGACTTCTTCGCTAACACATACAAAAGACTCTCATGGCTCAAGGCACGCTTTATATTGTTTCTGCCCCTAGTGGCGCGGGTAAATCCAGCCTTATTCAGGCACTGTTAAAAACCCAACCGTTGTACGACACACAGGTTTCTGTTTCTCACACCACGCGAGCGCCGCGTCCGGGTGAAGTACATGGTGAGCACTATTTCTTTGTGAATCACGACGAATTCAGAGCGATGATTGGCAGAGACGCGTTTCTTGAACACGCAGAAGTGTTCGGTAACTATTACGGCACCTCGCGTGAAACCATTGAGCAAGTTCTGGCAACTGGCGTAAATGTGTTCCTGGATATCGACTGGCAGGGCGCACAGCAGATTCGCAAGAAGATGCCTGACTCACGCAGCATCTTTATTTTACCGCCATCGAAAGATGAGTTGGATCGCCGCCTGCGCGGTCGTGGCCAGGACAGCGAAGAAGTGATCGCAAAGCGTATGGAACAGGCAGTTGCAGAAATGAGCCATTACGCGGAATATGATTACCTTATTGTGAATGATGATTTTGATGCCGCGCTGAGCGATCTCAAAACCATTCTTCGCGCAGAACGTCTGCGTATGAGCCGCCAGAAGCAGCGACATGACGCATTAATCACCAAACTGTTGGCAGACTGAACCCACTTTCAGTATCATGCCCAGTCATTTCTTCACCTGTGGAGCATTTTAAGTATGGCACGCGTAACTGTTCAGGACGCTGTAGAGAAAATTGGTAACCGTTTTGACCTGGTGCTGGTCGCCGCGCGTCGCGCTCGTCAGATGCAGGTAGGCGGTAAAGATCCGCTGGTACCGGAAGAAAACGATAAAACTACCGTTATCGCGCTTCGCGAAATCGAAGAAGGTCTGATTAACAACCAGATTCTCGACGTGCGTGAGCGCCAGGAGCAGCAAGAGCAGGAAGCCGCAGAACTGCAGGCCGTAACCGCTATTGCTGAAGGTCGTCGTTAATTAAACCTGCGGGTCGCCCTTGTATCTGTTTGAAAGCCTGAATCAACTGATTCAAACCTACCTGCCTGAAGACCAGATTAAGCGTCTTCAGCAGGCGTATCTCGTTGCACGTGACGCTCACGAGGGCCAGACACGTTCAAGCGGTGAACCCTATATCACGCACCCGGTAGCGGTAGCCTGTATTCTGGCCGAGATGAAACTCGACTACGAAACACTGATGGCCGCTCTGCTGCATGACGTGATTGAAGATACCCCTGCCACTTACCAGGACATGGAACAGCTGTTTGGCAAAAGCGTTGCCGAACTGGTGGAAGGGGTCTCTAAGCTTGATAAGCTGAATTTCCGCGACAAGAAAGAGGCGCAAGCCGAAAACTTCCGCAAGATGATTATGGCGATGGTGCAGGACATCCGCGTCATTCTTATCAAACTCGCTGACCGTACCCACAATATGCGCACGCTGGGCTCACTTCGCCCGGATAAACGTCGCCGCATTGCCCGTGAAACCCTCGAAATCTACAGTCCACTGGCGCACCGTTTAGGTATCCATCACATTAAAACCGAGCTGGAAGAGCTGGGTTTTGAAGCGTTGTACCCGAACCGCTATCGTGTGATTAAAGAGGTGGTGAAAGCCGCACGTGGTAACCGTAAAGAGATGATTCAAAAGATCCTCTCGGAAATTGAAGGGCGTTTACAGGAAGCGGGAATTCCGTGCCGCGTCAGCGGTCGTGAAAAACATCTGTACTCCATCTACTGCAAAATGGTGCTCAAAGAGCAGCGTTTTCATTCGATTATGGATATCTACGCGTTCCGCGTGATCGTCCACGACTCCGATACCTGCTATCGCGTGCTGGGGCAGATGCACAGCCTCTACAAACCGCGCCCGGGGCGCATGAAAGATTACATCGCCATTCCAAAAGCGAACGGCTATCAATCTTTGCATACCTCAATGATCGGTCCACACGGCGTGCCTGTCGAAGTGCAGATCCGCACCGAAGATATGGACCAGATGGCAGAAATGGGTGTGGCCGCACACTGGGCGTATAAAGAGCACGGCGGTGAAAGCAGCACCACCGCACAAATCCGCGCACAACGCTGGATGCAGAGCCTGCTGGAACTTCAGCAGAGTGCGGGTAGCTCGTTTGAATTTATCGAGAGCGTTAAATCCGATCTCTTCCCGGATGAGATTTACGTTTTCACCCCAGAGGGTCGCATTGTCGAACTGCCTGCTGGGGCAACACCGGTCGACTTCGCTTACGCCGTGCATACCGATATCGGGCACGCCTGCGTGGGTGCACGCGTCGACAGACAGCCTTACCCGCTGTCTCAGCCGCTCTCCAGTGGCCAGACGGTGGAAATTATTACCGCACCGGGCGCACGTCCGAACGCGGCCTGGCTGAACTTTGTCGTGAGTTCTAAAGCACGCGCCAAAATCCGTCAGTTACTGAAAAACCTCAAGCGCGATGATTCGGTCAGTCTGGGACGTCGTCTGCTCAACCACGCGTTGGGCGGCAGCCGTAAGCTGGCTGAGATCCCGCAAGAGAACATTCAGCGTGAGCTGGAGCGCATGAAACTCGCCTCGCTTGATGACCTGCTGGCAGAGATCGGCCTCGGAAACGCCATGAGTGTAGTGGTAGCGAAAAATCTGCAACAGGGGGATGCCTCCGTTGCGCAGCCCGCTACGCAAAGCCACGGTCATTTGCCTATCAAAGGCGCAGACGGCGTGCTTATCACTTTCGCAAAATGTTGCCGTCCAATCCCTGGCGACCCGATTATTGCGCACGTCAGCCCGGGCAAAGGGCTGGTTATCCACCACGAATCCTGTCGTAACATTCGCGGCTACCAGAAAGAAGCCGAGAAGTTTATGGCGGTCGAGTGGGATAAAGAGACCGCACAGGAATTTATCACCGAAATTAAGGTGGATATGTTCAACCACCAGGGTGCCCTGGCGAACCTGACGGCAGCGATCAACACGGCCTCTTCCAACATTCAGAGTCTGAATACGGAAGAAAAAGATGGCCGCGTATACAGCGCCTTTATTCGTCTGACCGCCCGCGACCGCGTGCATCTGGCGAACATTATGCGCAAGATCCGCGTCATGCCGGACGTGATTAAAGTCACCCGAAACAGAAACTAGTTTTATGAATGCACAACGTTATGCACGTATCTGTGAGATGCTCGCCAGGCGTCAGCCAGACCTGACAGTCTGCATGGAGCAGGTCCATAAGCCCCATAACGTTTCTGCCATTGTCCGTACTGCAGACGCCGTCGGCGTGCATGAAGTGCACGCTGTCTGGCCGGGCTCCCGCATGCGAACCATGGTATCTGCCGCTGCAGGCAGTAACAGCTGGGTTTCTGTCAAACACCACCAGAGCATAGGCGAAGCCGTAACCCACCTGAAAGGGCGCGGTATGCAGGTACTTGCCACTAACCTGTCCGCTAAAGCCGTAGATTTCCGCGAGATCGACTACACCCGTCCGACCTGTATTTTGATGGGTCAGGAGAAAACCGGGATCACTCAGGAAGCACTGGATCTGGCGGATCGGGACATTATCATTCCGATGATCGGTATGGTTCAGTCCCTCAATGTTTCTGTGGCCTCCGCGCTTATTCTTTATGAAGCGCAGCGCCAGCGTCAGAATGCCGGAATGTACAAACGCAGCAACAGTATGCTGCCGGAAGATGAACAGCAGCGCCTGCTGTTCGAAGGTGGTTATCCGGTGCTGGCTCGCGTTGCGAAGCAGAAAAAATTGCCTTACCCCCACGTCAACGCGCAGGGCGAAATTGAAGCCGATGCCGAGTGGTGGGCCACCATGCAGTACGCCGGGTAAGCGATGAAAGGCCGCCTGCTGGATGCCATCCCGCTTAACAGCCTGACGGGCGTGGGCGCGGCGCAAAGCAATAAGCTGGCTAAAATCGGCCTGCACACCGTGCAGGATCTCCTGCTCCACCTCCCTCTGCGTTACGAAGACCGCACCCAGCTGTACAAAATTGGCGATTTGCTGCCTGCCATTTATGCCACCGTTGAAGGCGAAGTCCTGAACTGCAATATCACGTTTGGTGGACGCCGGATGATGACCTGTCAGATCAGCGACGGCACCGGTATTCTCACCATGCGCTTTTTCAACTTCAACGCGGCAATGAAAAACAGCCTGGCGACAGGTCGAAGAGTACTGGCCTATGGCGAAGCCAAACGCGGAAAATACGGCGCAGAGATGATCCACCCGGAATACCGCGTACAGGGCGATCTCAGCACACCGGAGCTGCAGGAAACACTCACCCCGGTTTACCCAACTACCGAAGGCATCAAGCAAGCGACGCTGCGTAAGCTCACCGATCAGGCCCTGGAGCTGCTGGATACCTGCGCCATCACCGAGCTGCTGCCGCCAGAGCTGGCGCAGGGCATGATGAGTCTGCCCGAGGCGCTGCGTACTCTTCACCGTCCACCACCATCGCTCCAGCTCAGCGATTTAGAAAGCGGCAAACACCCCGCCCAACGGCGTCTTATCCTTGAGGAATTACTGGCGCATAACCTGAGCATGCTGGCGCTTCGTGCGGGTGCGCAACGTTTCCATGCCCAGCCCTTAAGCCCGCATGATGAGCTCAAAGATAAGCTGCTGGCCTCGCTGCCGTTTAAACCCACCGGTGCACAGGCGCGGGTCACCGCCGAGATCGAACGCGATATGGCGCTTGATGTACCGATGATGCGCCTGGTGCAGGGCGATGTAGGCTCCGGAAAAACGCTGGTTGCCGCCCTGGCCGCCCTGCGCGCCATTACCCACGGCAAACAGGTGGCGCTGATGGCACCGACGGAACTGCTGGCCGAACAACACGCCAACAATTTCCGCGCCTGGTTTGCGCCGCTGGGCATTGAAGTGGGCTGGCTTGCTGGGAAGCAAAAAGGCAAAGCTCGCCTTGCACAACAGGACGCAATTGCCAGCGGTCAGGTACAAATGATTGTTGGCACACATGCCATCTTCCAGGAACAGGTTCAGTTTAACGGCCTGGCGCTGGTGATTATCGACGAGCAGCACCGCTTTGGTGTGCATCAGCGTCTGGCGCTGTGGGAGAAAGGTTTGCAGCAGGGTTTCCACCCGCATCAGCTGATCATGACCGCGACGCCGATCCCCCGCACCCTGGCAATGACCGCCTACGCCGATCTGGATACCTCCACCATCGACGAGTTGCCGCCGGGTCGTACACCGGTTACAACGGTCGCCATTCCTGACACGCGTCGCAGCGATATCATCGACCGCGTGCGCAATGCCTGCACTCACGAAGGGCGTCAGGCGTACTGGGTCTGCACGTTAATTGAGGAGTCTGAGCTGCTGGAGGCGCAGGCTGCAGAAGCGACGTGGGAAGAACTGAAACTGGCACTGCCAGAGTTGAAGGTGGGTCTGGTTCACGGACGTATGAAGCCCGCGGAGAAACAGGCGGTGATGCAGTCGTTCAAACAGGGGGAGCTGCATTTACTGGTTGCTACGACGGTCATTGAAGTAGGCGTCGACGTGCCAAACTCCAGCCTGATGATCATCGAAAACCCGGAGCGTCTGGGCCTTGCCCAGCTCCACCAGCTGCGCGGGCGCGTTGGCCGCGGCGCGGTGGCGTCCCACTGCGTACTGCTCTATAAAGCCCCACTGTCAAAAACCGCCCAGATGCGGTTGCAGGTGCTGCGCGACAGCAACGACGGTTTTGTTATTGCGCAAAAAGACCTTGAGATACGTGGCCCGGGAGAACTTTTGGGCACGCGGCAGACGGGGAATGCTGAATTCAAAGTGGCGGATTTGTTGCGCGATCAGGCGATGATCCCCGAAGTTCAACGCCTGGCTCGCCACATTCATGAACGCTACCCCGAACAGGCGGCAGCGTTAATAGAGCGCTGGATGCCGGAAACCGAACGTTATTCCAACGCCTGATCTCAGGCAAACATCGGCAGCATCAGGTACAGCTTAATCACCAGCGCGTTGACGATATCTATAAAGAACGCACCGACCATCGGTACCACCAGAAACGCCATATGCGATGGGCCAAAGCGTTCAGTGATCGCCTGCATGTTGGCAATAGCCGTTGGGGTTGCCCCCAGACCAAACCCGCAGTGACCCGCTGCCAGCACCGCCGCATCGTAGTTTTTCCCCATCATGCGCCAGGTAACAAACATCGCGTACAGCGCCATAAACAGTGCCTGCACCGCCAGAATGGCCACCATCGGCAGCGCCAGCGAGGCCAGTTCCCACAGTTTGAGGCTCATCAGCGCCATCGCGAGGAACAGCGACAGACAGACGTTGCCCAGCACTGAAACCGCACGTTCGAACACACGATAAAAACCCATCAGCGCCAGACCGTTGCTCAGGATCACCCCGATAAACAGCACGCAGACAAACGTCGGCAGTTCGAACGGGGAACCTGCCAGCCATTGCGCAACCATCTTTCCCACCGTCAGGCAGATGGCAATCATCGCGATGGTCTCAATCAGCACCAGTGAAGTAATGCTGCGCCCAACATCCGGTTTTTCGAATGCAGTCGGCACCAGCTCATCGTCCGGCCTGCCGTCCGGCGTGGTGGAGTGCTTCACCAGATAACGCGCCACCGGGCCACCAATCAGTCCACCCAGCACCAGGCCAAAGGTCGCACAGGCCATCGCCACTTCAGTTGCGTTTTCAAAGCCATAGCGCTCGATAAACAGCTTGCTCCACGCCGCGCCGGTACCGTGTCCCCCGGACAATGTAATTGACCCGGCCAGCAACCCCATCAGCGGATCCAGCCCCAGCAACGTCGCCATTCCGATGCCGATAGCGTTTTGCATCAGCAGCAGCCCCACCACCACTATCAGGAATACGCCGAGCACTTTACCGCCCGCCCGCAGGCTCGCGAGGTTGGCATTCAGGCCGATGGTGGCAAAAAAAGCCAGCATCAGAGGGTCTTTCAGGGACATATCAAAATCAATTTCCCAGCCCATGCTCTTTTTCAACACCAGCAGGGCCAGCGCTACCAGCAGGCCACCGGCGACAGGTTCGGGAATGGTGTATTTCTTCAGAAGGGAAACGCTATGCACCAGCTTACGGCCAAGCAGTAAGACCAGCGTTGCGGCAACAAGGGTCGACAACGTATCGAGATGAATCATAGAAGGCTCCTGTATTGCGCGTGTTCCATACACACGCGGCGTTATCCTGGGCCGGTTTGCGCTCTTCATGAGCCACCGGCGCAAAAAGTGTAATTTTTTTTCCCGATACGTTGTAGAAAACCTGCTCAAAGCGGCAGATTTTCTTCCTTTTTTTTGCTGGCAATCGTTTGCTTTTACCAGATGGTCAGATAAAATGCCCGCTTTTCCACCGTGGGATTGCCGCCGATGTCCGTTAACACCATAGAGTCGCCAGATGCGCAACCGATTGCGCAGAAGCAAAATAGCGAACTGATTTACCGCCTTGAAGACCGCCCGCCGCTGCCGCAAACGCTTTTCGCCGCCTGCCAGCATCTTCTGGCGATGTTTGTTGCGGTGATCACCCCGGCGCTGCTGATCTGCCAGGCGCTCGGTTTACCGGCTCAGGACACTCAGCACATCATCAGCATGTCTCTCTTCGCCTCTGGCGTGGCCTCGATTATTCAAATTAAAGCGTGGGGTCCGGTGGGATCTGGTCTGCTGTCGATTCAGGGCACCAGTTTTAACTTCGTGGCACCACTGATCATGGGTGGTACAGCGCTGAAAACCGGCGGTGCGGATGTGCCGACGATGATGGCGGCGCTGTTCGGTACGCTGATGCTGGCCAGCTGTACGGAAATGGTGATCTCCCGCGTGCTGCATCTGGCTCGCCGCGTCATCACCCCGCTGGTGTCTGGCGTCGTCGTGATGATTATCGGCCTGTCGCTGATCCAGGTGGGCCTCACCTCCATCGGCGGCGGCTATGCCGCAATGAGCGACCACACCTTCGGCGCGCCGAAAAACCTGCTGCTGGCGGGTGTCGTGCTGGCGATCATTATTCTGCTTAACCGTCAGCGCAACCCGTATCTGCGCGTCGCCTCGCTGGTGATTGCCATGGCGGCGGGTTATCTGCTGGCGTGGGCGCTGGGCATGCTGCCAGAGAACACCGCGCCGACCAACAGCGCGCTGATCACCGTTCCAACACCACTCTACTACGGCCTGGGCATTGACTGGGGCCTGCTCCTGCCGCTGATGCTGGTCTTTATGATCACCTCTCTGGAGACCATCGGCGATATCACTGCCACGTCAGACGTCTCCGAGCAGCCGGTTTCCGGCCCGCTGTACATGAAGCGCCTGAAAGGCGGCGTGCTGGCGAACGGCCTGAACTCGTTTGTCTCTGCGGTATTCAATACCTTCCCGAACTCCTGCTTCGGCCAGAACAACGGCGTGATCCAGTTGACTGGCGTTGCCAGCCGCTACGTCGGTTTTGTGGTGGCGCTGATGCTGATTGTCCTCGGTCTGTTCCCGGCGGTAAGCGGCTTTGTGCAGCACATTCCTGAGCCGGTACTGGGCGGTGCAACGCTGGTGATGTTTGGCACAATTGCCGCTTCCGGCGTACGTATCGTTTCCCGCGAACCGCTGAACCGCCGTGCAATTATGATTATCGCGCTGTCGCTGGCCGTGGGTCTGGGTGTGTCTCAGCAGCCGCTGATCCTGCAGTTTGCCCCGGACTGGGTGAAAAACCTGCTCTCTTCCGGCATTGCCGCGGGCGGTATCACCGCTATCGTTCTGAACCTCGTATTCCCGCCTGAGAAAAATTGATCTCTCTCACGGCAGGCAGTCAATGCCTGCCGTGACATCTAATTACACCATTCCCGCCTTGAGGATTGCGCATAAATCGTGCATAACTCCTTTATGTGCGTTTTGCGGGATGGAAGACCATGAAATTTATTGGAAAGCTACTCGTCTATCTTCTGGTAGCCGTGCTGATTGTGGTGCTGGCGCTCTATATCCTGCTCCAGACCCGCTGGGGTGCGAGTCAGGTCAGCAACTGGGTGACGGTAAATACCGACTACGAGCTCAGTTTCGACAAGATGAATCACCGCTTTTCGTCGCCTTCCCACATCATTCTGGAAAACGTCACCTTTGGCCGGGATGGCAAACCCGCCACGCTGGTTGCCAAAAAAGTCGATATTGGCCTCAGTAGCCGACAGGTTACCGATCCGCTGCATATGGACACCATCTCCCTGTTCGATGGCACGCTGAATCTTTCTCCTCAGACTGCGCCGCTGCCTTTCCAGTCAGACCGTCTGCAACTGAACAACATGGCCTTTAACAGCCCCAATACGGAGTGGGATTTAAGTGCCCAGAAAGTCACGGGGGGTGTCAGCCCATGGCAACCAGAAGCAGGCAACGTGCTGGGTAAAAATGCGCAGATCCAGATGAGCGCAGGATCGCTCACCCTGAACGGCGTGCCGGCCACCAACGTGTTGATCGAGGGTCAGTTGAACGGCAAGGAAGTGGTGTTGAACACCATCGGTGCCGATATGGCCCGCGGTTCACTCACCGGCTCCGCCCTGCGTAACGCCGACGGAAGCTGGATCATCGACACCCTGCGTCTGAACGAAATCCGCCTGCAGAGCGATAAAACGCTGATGGATTTCTTCGCACCGCTGACCACCATCCCCTCTCTGCAGATTGGCCGCCTGGACGTGACCGATGCCCGCCTGCAGGGCCCGGACTGGGCAGTTACTGATCTTGATTTAAGCCTGCGCAACCTGACGCTGAGTAAAGGCGACTGGCAGAGCCAGGAAGGGCGTTTATCCATGAACGCCAGCGAATTCATCTACGGTTCGCTGCATCTGTTTGACCCAATCCTGAATGCGGAATTCTCTCCGCAGGGCGTGGCGTTGCGCCAGCTAACCTCCCGCTGGGAAGGCGGCATGGTGCGCACCTCTGGCAACTGGCAGCGCGACGGCAAAGCGCTGATGCTGGACGATGTCGCCATCGCCGGGCTGGAGTATACCCTGCCGCAGAACTGGAAAACGCTGTGGATGGAGCCTCTGCCGGAATGGCTGAACAGCGTGACGCTGCAAAAATTCAGTCTGAGCCGCAACCTGGTGATCGACATCGATCCGACCTTCCCGTGGCAGATCACCTCTCTTGATGGCTATGGCGCGAACCTGCAACTGGTGAAAGATCGCCAGTGGGGCGTCTGGGGCGGCAGCGCAACCCTGAACGGCGCGGCGGCAACCTTTAACCGCGTGGATGTGCGTCGTCCGTCACTGGCACTGAATGCTAACGCTGCCACGGTGAATATTACTGACCTGAGCGCGTTTACTGAGAAAGGCATTCTGGAAGCCACGGCGACGGTTTCACAACTGCCCCAACGGCAAACCACTGTTAGCCTGAACGGGCGCGGTGTGCCGCTGAACGTGATCGAGCACTGGGGTTGGCCAGCGCTGCCGATTGCGGGTGACGGCAATATTCAGCTCACCGCCAGCGGCAGCGTGCAGGACAAAGCCCCGCTGAAGCCAACCGTTAACGGGAAACTGAATGCAGTCAATATGGATAAGCAGCAGGTCGAGCAGACAATGACGGGCGGTGTGGTTTCAACACCGATGCAATAAACAAGCCGGGTGGCGCAAGGTAAATGCAAAACGGCAACCCTGTTGCCGTTTTTGATGTTTGTTCCCTCTCCCTGTGGGAGAGGGTCAGGGTGAGGGCATCAGACCGCACAATTATCATAGGCCCGGTAAGCGAAGCGCCACCGGGCATTTGTACGGCTCAGAGGTGAATCACCACCTCATCCCCCTCGGCTTTCACCACCACACCCCACTCGCTGCCCGCGAGTGAACCGCCCTTCACACCGCTCACCTTCTGCACGTTGCGCAAGCACACCGACCAGTTTTGCGCGTCTCCCGCGCCGGTAAGGGTCACGATTTCGCCCCGACGTGACGCCTTCAGCGTAAACGTCACGGAGCCGTCCGTCGCAGGCACTTCGCTCATCGCCGTTGCGCCGTCATCCAGGTTAAACAGCTGGAAAGCTGTGCCCTCATGCCACGCGTAATCCGGCTTCTGGTTATTATTGCCCAGCGCCAGCAGTGTGTTATCGCGCACATAAACTGGCAGGCTCATAAAATCGTGCTGCTGTTTATGCCAGCGGCTGCCCTGGATTTCATCGTTATGCCACAGATGCGTCCAGCGTCCTTCCGGCAGATAAAACTGCACGTCACCCACTTCGGAGAACACCGGCGCAACCATCATGGAATCCCCCAGCATGTACTGACGGTCAAGATAATCGCACGCCGGATCGTCCGGGAACTCGAGCATCATCGCCCGCAGCATCGGGGTACCGCACTCGCGCGCCAGCGCAGCCTGACGATACAAATACGGCATCATCTGGCATTTCAACTGAGTGAAATGGCGCACCACGTCGCAGGACTCGTCATCGTACGCCCACGGCACGCGGTAGGATTTGCTGCCGTGCAGGCGACTGTGGCTGGAGAACAGCCCAAACGCGCACCAGCGCTTGTAGACGTGCGCCGGAGCCGTATTTTCGAACCCGCCGATATCGTGGCTCCAGAAGCCAAAGCCAGACAGGCCGATCGACAGCCCACCGCGCAGGCTTTCTGCCATTGATTCATAGTTGGCGTAGCAGTCACCGCCCCAGTGCACCGGGAACTTCTGCGCACCCACGGACGCTGAACGGGCGAACAGTACAGCATCGTCTTCGCCGACGGTTTCTTTCAGTACGTTCCACACCAGTTCGTTATAGATGTAGGCGTAGTGGTTGTGCATCTTCTGCGGATCGGAACCGTCGAACCACTGCACGTCGGTCGGGATACGCTCGCCGAAGTCAGTCTTGAAACAATCCACGCCAATATCCCCCAGGCCTTTCAGCTTGTCGGCGTACCATTTGCAGGCTTCCGGGTTGGTGAAGTCATAGATCGCCAGACCCGGCTGCCATTTGTCCCACTGCCACAGGGAGCCATCCGGGCGCTTGAGCAGGTAACCCTTCTCTTTCAGTTCCTGGAAGATTGGGGATTTCTGGCCGATGTACGGGTTGATCCACACGCAAACCTTCAATCCTTTCTCTTTCAGGCGACGGATCATCCCTTCAGGATCCGGGAAGGTCACCGGGTCCCACTCGAAATCGCACCACTGGAAGGCCTTCATCCAGAAGCAGTCGAAGTGGAAGACGTGTAGCGGCAGGTCGCGCTCGGCCATACCGTCGATAAAGCTGTTGACCGTGGCTTCGTCATAGTTGGTGGTAAACGAGGTGGTCAGCCACAGGCCGAACGACCACGCTGGCGGCAGCGCCGGACGCCCGGTGAACTGCGTATAGCGGTTCAGCACCTCTTTTGGGGTCGGGCCGTCGATCACGAAGTACTCGAGATATTCTCCTTCCACGCTGAACTGCACTTTGGAGACCTTCTCGGAGCCGACTTCAAACGAGACGTTTTCCGGGTGATTCACCAGCACGCCGTAGCCGCGGTTGGTCAGGTAGAACGGGATATTTTTGTAGGACTGCTCGGTGCTGGTGCCGCCGTCGCGGTTCCAGGTTTCGACCGTTTGCCCGTTGCGCACCAGCGCGGTAAAGCGCTCGCCCAGGCCGTAGACCGTTTCCCCCACGCCCAGATCCAGACGCTCAAAAACGTAGCTGCGGTCGGTATTGCTGTCCTGCACGTAGCCGTTGTTTTTCAGCTGGCTGCCGGTAATACGCTGGCCGTTGCGCAGGAAATCCAGCGTCCAGAACTCACCTTTGGTGACGCGTATGCTAACGCTGCCGCTTTTCAGCTCGGCAAATTCGGCGTTGTTTTCAATCTCTACCTTCACGTCTTTCAGCACATTCAGCGGATAGTGCGGGCCGTTATTCAGTGCGCCCTGGAAGTGCTCGATACGCACCCCGACGATCCCTTCCTGCGGGGCAAACAGGCGCACCGTGAACATCAACGTGTCGAGCTGCCAGGTGCGTTCGCGCACGTCGCGCGGCGCCACGTAGACCACCAGGTCATTGCCCTGCTGCTCCACGTCGAACACCTGCACCGGATAGGTCACGTTCAGGCCCGGTTGAATAAGCCAGTTTCCATCACTGATTTTCATACTCTCGTCCTCTTAGTTCTGCAATTCTTTGCTGACCGGCAGGTTTTCAAACTCCTGCTGATTGCGGCGCGCGCCCTGCGCCAGCTCGCCCAGGATTTTGGTCAGGAAAGGGGTTTTCAGCGTGTAGTAGCGTTTGGCGATAATGGCGCTCAGCACGTAGCAGATCGCCGGGGCCAGGGTAAACAGGCCGATAATGATGCTGATGGTCGCGCTGTTCTGGGTTTTGGCTGCCGCGTCGTAGCCGCCGCCTGCCAGCATCCAGCCGATCATCGCCCCGCCCAGCGCCAGGCCGAGTTTCAGCACGAACAGCGTGCCCGCAAAGCTGATGCCGGTCAGGCGCTTGCCGTTGGTCCATTCGCCGTAGTCGACGGTATCGGACATCATTACCCACTGAATCGGCGTCACCAGCTGGTGCAGCACGCCGATAACGAAGATGAAGCCGAACATCAGGACGGTGGCATGCATCGGCACGAAGAACATCGCCACGCTGACCACCGCCAGCGCGGCGTTGGTCCACCAGAAGATGCTGACCTTGCACTTCCAGTCGGTGAGCGGTTTTGCCAGCGCGGAGCCAATCAGGTTGCCAACGCAGTAGGTGGTAAGGAAGGCGACGAACACCTCCGGCGAACCCATGATCCAGGTGCAGTAGTACATCATCGCCCCGCCGCGCACGCAGACGGCAAGGATGTTGAAGATGGTGAGCACGCCAACAATGCGCCACTGGTCGTTTCGCCAGATATCACGCAGGTCTTCACGCATGGAGGTGGTGCTCGGTGGGACCTGGATGCGCTCTTTGGTGGTAAAGAAGCAGAACGCCAGCATCAGGAACGCGACAACCGACAGCACGGCGATCCCGCCCTGGAATCCAAAGGCTTTGTCGTCGCCGCCAATCAGGTTCACCAGCGGCATCATCAGCACCGTGGAGAGCATTCCGCCCGCGGTCGCCAGCACAAAGCGCCAGGACTGAAGGGAGATACGCTGCGTCGGGTCATTGGTGATCACGCCGCCCAGCGCGCAGTAGGGGATGTTGACGACGGTATAGAGCAGGGTCAGCAGGGTGTAAGTAACGGCGGCGTAAACCATTTTACCGTTGAGGCTGAGGTCCGGCGTAGTGTAAGCCAGCACGCAGACGATGCCGAATGGGATAGCGCCGAACAAAATCCACGGACGGAACTTGCCCCATCGGCTGCGGGTGCGGTCGGCAATCAGCCCCATGCACGGGTCGGAGATCGCATCCAGTGCGCGCGCCAGCAGGAACATGGTGCCGACAAACCCGGCGGGAATGCCGAAAATATCGGTGTAGAAAAACATCATGTACAACATGACGTTATCAAAAATGATGTGGCTGGCGGCGTCTCCCATGCCGTAGCCAATCTTCTCTTTTACTGACAATACTTCGCTCATCTTTTTTTATCCTTCACGCTGTAGGGGGCGCTGAGACCGGTTACATTGGTTTTAAACCATTGTTTCAAAGGCGGGTATTGCGTTTTCTGGTTAAGAGATTACGTTTCTTGTTTTTTGTGATCGCGGTAAATGTTGGGAAGCACGAGGGGCTAACATGAGGATTTTCTTAGGAATTAGCTGAAATGATCCGGTACAGGTCAAAAGAGAGGTGAAAAAAGTGTGTAGGGGTATGTGGTAAATCCCTGAAAGTAGCTATAATGCGCCCCGCCTCCATGTAGCAATGCAGGCGCGGAAGATCGTCATCTCCGGTGAGGTGGCTGGACTTCAAATCCAGTTGGGGACGCCAGCGTTCCCGGGCAGGTTCGACTCCTGTGATCTTCCGCCAAAATTCCTCCGCCGCTATCCGGGAACGTCTAAAAATCCTTTATTTTCAACATACATAGTAAATCACTTATCCGTAACCGTCCGACAAGTTCTCCCTGAGTCCATGAAAAATATGTATAGTGATGTGTATAGATTTTTTATACACATTTTTGACTTATACACATGCCACTAACAGACATACAAATTAAACGAGCAAAGCCCCAAGACAAACCCTATACATTGAACGATGGACAAGGTCTGTCATTACTTATCAATCCAGACGGGTCAAAGGGCTGGCGCTTCCGCTTTCGTTTTGCCGGTAAAGCACGGCTAATGTCATTTGGCAGCTACGACCTTGTGAGCCTCGCAGAAGCACGTGAGAAACGCGATACCGCTCGTAAGCAGGTAGCAAACGGCATAGACCCAGTGGAAGAACGTAAAGCCCAAAAACTGGCACTGCAACTCTCAACAGAGAACTCATTCGAAACCATATGTCGAGAATGGCACACTAACAAAGCTGACCGCTGGACAGTGGCCTATCGCGAAGAAATCATTAAGACATTTGAGCAAGATGTGTTCCCGTTCATTGGTAAACGCCCTATCAGTGAAATCAAACCGTTAGAACTGCTTGAAGTATTGCGACGAATAGAGAAGCGTGGGGCACTTGAGAAAACACGTAAGGTGCGTCAGAGGTGCGGTGAGGTTTATCGCTACGCAATCATAACTGGCCGCGCTGAATACAATCCTGCTCCTGATTTGGCTATTGCTTTAGCCGTTCCGAAGCAAAAGCATCATCCATTTTTATCCGCTGAAGAGTTACCTCATTTTATTCGGGATCTTGAAGCGTATACCGGCAGCATCATCACTAAGAATGCGACAAAAATCGTCATGCTGACCGGTGTACGAACCCAAGAGATGCGCTTTGCTACATGGGATGAGGTTGACCTTGAGAAAGGTATATGGGAAATCCCCGCTGAACGTATGAAAATGCGTAGGCCTCACATTGTTCCTTTATCTACCCAGGTAGTTGACCTATTTAAGCAGCTCAGACCTATTACCGACCATTACCCTTACATCTTCATTGGCAGGAACAACCGCAGCAAACCGATCTCGAAAGAAAGCGTCTCGCAAGTTATTGAGTTACTTGGTTACAAAGGACGTGCTACAGGTCACGGTTTTAGGCATACAATGTCGACAATTCTACACGAGCAAGGGTTTGATAGTGCTTGGATTGAGATGCAGTTGGCACACGTGGATAAAAATAGCATTCGAGGCACTTATAATCATGCTCTATATCTTGAGAAGCGTAGAGAAATGATACAATGGTATTCTGATTATCTCACGAAATTGAAAGGATGAAATCATGGGTGAGTTCTCAAAATTAGTTGGTGACGTTGGTGAAAATATCGTCACGAATTTTTTAGATTTATTTGGGTGGGAAAATCACGTAACAAATAAATATGTTAAATGCCATACCCAAAAGCATCAAAAAGAAACACATGGGATTGATGCGCTTTTCGCCTATCATTCCCCCTTAGAAAGTAAAACTATTGAAAATGTCATAGTATCATCAAAATACTCCTCAAATCCTTATTCTAGCGTACCATCTACGTTTAAGGCGCACTTTGAAGACATTGCACTAGCGATAGAATCGCTACAACAAATCAACTCTTAAAAAAGAGATTAATGAGCGTCTCAGTACTAATGGATCATGTCGTAAAGTTGAGACAGGTGTTTTGTTTTATATTAATAACGATGAAACCCCTGAAAAGCAAAGCATCATTAATCAAATAAAAAACACACAAAGCAATAGTGAGTTAAAATACAGAACAATTCATGTCATTGATAATAAAAGAGCCGCATTTTTATTTGACAGCATAACCTTCATTAGAAAAAAATATGGGAAAGATAAGGTTAACTTCTTCTACCCACCAACATCCCTAAATTTAATGATGATACAGAAAAAATACTTTGGGAAAATCTTTCCAGTCGAATACATATCATCGCCAATAATCCCTTTCCTTATTGAGCAAGAAAATAACGAACAACCCATTATATGCATGGTTTGCTCTGAACCTTATTCAAGCGATTTATTAGATGGGTTAATAAGCTGTACAAGAGATTTAGTTGCTGATATTTCCCAGAATCTAATGTTTGTTTTTGAGCATTATAATAAACTTAATAGCAAAGAATCTTTAGATGCTATCAAGCTAGCAACTGATAAAAATATAAATATAGAAATTGAATCTTACAATAGCGATTTCAGGGGGTAAAAATGGACCACATTATATTACCAAGCGGAGATAACTTAAAAACTCTTCTCTCCCAGAGTAAAATCACAAAGGCTGATGTTAAATCTATATTACGACAGAGAGGGGTGTTTTGTTCAAGCGATGAGAAGAGTAACACTGTCCCTTTGCTTATGAAATCATTAATTTCACCACTAGAGTTTAATGAGCTGGTAGAAAAAATAAAAACTAAAGAGCATAGTTCTAAAATAAGCATGCGAACTTTAGAATGGGATTCTAAAGATACACTAATTGATGCAATTGGTGGGGATGTAGATCTAACAGGTTTAATAGAGGACCCATTTAGCAATTATGAAATATCTTTTATTTCTGATTTTTATGCTAAAGAAGATAAAGAAAATCTTGTTGCCCTAGACTTTGAAGTTAAACGTACCGATTTAATGAGTGGATGGAATGAAACGGAGCAATTCTTCTCAGGTAGAATTGAACTTGAGAAAAAAAATGGACAATCTGATAAAGTTGAAGTAAATATATCTATCAACCATACTTCTAATGAAACAAAACTTGTTGCTGATAAAATCCTTAGAAGGTTAAACTCTCATTTTAAAGAAAACAATCACATTAAACAAAACGCTGAAATCTTAAAAATACAATTTAACCACTTCAACAATGAAGGGCGCATAGCTTTTCTTAAAGATATATCTGAAAGTCATCGTAAGAATGAGTTCTATTTCAATAAAATTATTGATGTTGATTTCCATCCAGATGAAAATGCTACTTTCCCTCAGGGCATGGAGTGGTTAGAAAAAACATAGAAGAACTTAAGCTCAAAGGGACTCTTGGTGATTCAATTTTCTTTAGAAACAAAAGCATTCACCCGAGCCTAAAAATAGCAAAACTAGTCGCAAACTACACTATGCAGGATATAGATTATGATGCTGAATGTAAAATATCATATGAATTCCCTGAATATGCTTCTAAAAAAAATGAAGCAGCAGAGTTAGTAATTGATTTCAAATCTTTCAATGGTAAAGGTGCATCTAATACTAAAATCAATAATATAAAATCAGAAATCATGAAAACACTTGAAAGCGTAAAAATTATCGCTTACGAGCGCCATCGTAATAAAGACTAGTAACATATAATAATGCCGCCGAAAGGCGGTGTTATTGTACATTTCCTATAAGCATACCCTTCATACCTTAATCTCCCGTACTCTCGTTCTTAGCAAATCGTGCAAGACAACAGCAAAGCAGTAATTTTCAATCAAAGCCATCACAACGAACTCAAGGGCTAAACAAATAAAGCACCGCGCCGGCGCGCAATGCTCTCCCCGCCCCGCCTGCCCGCTTAAGGGGGCGCTTTTAATGCAGGTGCATGACCGGCCTCTGAGCTCGTCAGTGCTGGTGCTGGCGGGGGATTCAGTGTCGGTAAAACGCATGCAAAACCATGCACCTTATGCATGCATGGCTTTTTTACGTAAAAATGGCGGGATTTTCAGGGATTTTTGAAAGGACTACTGCGCAGCCAGTTCTGCACGGCGGCGGGTGTAATTCAGGTTCTGTGCAGGTGTGAATTTTTCACGACTATCATCGCGCGAGGCCGCGTCAGGCCTGAACCCAATGGCCGTTAAAATTTCATTATCCTGCACCGAATAATTAATTTTTTCTCCGGCGGCCAGCCAGACCTGCAGCGCTTCACGCAGATAGTCGAGTGAGTGCTGCATGGCGCAGCGCTGAACGGCGGAATGTTGCCCGGAATAATTCATCAGCTCCGGGGCAAGGGCGGCGGCCAGCTCCGCGCCGTGCGCCTGCATAAAATCATTCAGACGGTTAGGTATGCTGATGCGCTGCACCTCCTCATGCGAGCGGATATAACGCCCGGCAGCCTGGTTAATTTCCCACTTTTTCACGTCGATAATCTCGCGCAGTGTTTGCAGGCTCCGGCCGCTGTGGCCGCTACCGGCAAGCTGTTCGCGGTATGCCTGTTCGGCCTGAGTCAGTTCTTCCCTGCGTTGCAGCCAGGCGGATTTATTTGTCTGACAGGCCTCAAAGGCTTTCTGTAGCGTCAGTGTGGTCACGTAAGTTTCTCCTGATGACTGGTCGTGTTTAAGCGCCCGCACGGTTAACGGTGGCTGCCGGTTCGGATGCAGGAATGACCGGCTCTGTCGGCGGCGAACAGATAATCCCGTCAACGGATTCAAGCGTGCGGAAAGTTGCCGAGCACTCGATATTCACGCACTGGTGATAGCGCTGTTTAACGTTCTCTGACAGATAACGACTGGTGCGGGCGTGTGCACTGGTTTTGCAGAACGGACAGTGAAACATACTTATGCCTCCGCCTTAGTGCCGTCATTTTCAGACAGCTTTCTGGCGAGCTTCATTCTCTTCGCCGGGCTGCGTAACAACTCCGTATCCACACCGGTTATCTGCGGCCGGTGCATGCCCGTCACGGACAATACCGGCTCCTGCTTCATATCGAAGTGATACAGGCTGCCCTGACGGCTCAGCGCATCGCGCAGCTCACCGATGGCCACGGGCTGCGGTGCACTGTCTCCCTTCATTTCGAGGGCGCGAATGCGCAGCAGGAAAGCACGTATGAGCGCGACGGGGAGCGTGTTGACCGCCTGAGCCCATTCCGCACCGGCATAAGCGGTAAAGGCATCGTCATGCGCTGACAGGTATTTACTGGCAGTGGAGCAGGCATTCAGCATGGCGCGTGTCCGGTCGGTTTCCAGCTCCGCAATCAGGCCGGTGAATTCGTCGGCCAGCTCGCGACTGGCGATACGCTTGCTGTGCTCAGCTTTCATTTCAGGGGTGAGATTGCCGCGCAGGGTGCGGAAGCGACTGCGCCAGTCCTGCTCCGCCTCTGCACTCTCACTGAGGGCGGTCTGCCGCTCCTGCTTACAGCGTTCAATGGAAGTATCAATCTCTTTCAGTTCCTGCATGCTGGCCGCGTGGGTGTCTCTGGCCGCAGTGAATGTGCTCAGCTTATCGGTGATGTGCTGGCTGTTCTCTGCGGACTGCTGAGCAGCTACATTCTGCAGGGCGGTAATGACTGTTTCGGGTTTCATGTTCAGGCTCTCCGTGTGTTCAACCTGATATGATTCTGCCCTTCATCACACAACATCTCGATTCATTGCAGTTGTGGCAGTTCTGGCACAAACAGCACTCAAAACCCGGCTTGCCAGAGAAAGGTCTCAGCAAAACCTTACTCATCGTTTGTTTTTTTACATATAACTATTCACCACTGTTCACCTTAAATAAAAATATAATAAATACAGTGAGATAAAGGGTTAACAGTTGACAGCATGACTGTTCACCGTCTGTTCACCACTGTTCACCCTCCTGTTTTGCTCTGTCTATACCACTTAGACTTTATTTCGATTAAAAATGAAAAACGTATAACTAAAAGCAATAGAAATTGCTGCATTGTAATGCAGTGATTTGCATATGTTTGCCAGCGTTTTCCTTTGTTTGCCATAGCGAAAAGTCAATGTTTGTTTCCCCAAAAATCTCACATGACCTGAGGAAAAATATAGACATAATAAGGAGCTACCCGAAGCCGGACGGACATGACCGGCACTGTATGGACTTTGTGAGGTAGCCCGATGCACACCGCTTTTTCTTCCCCGTCTTCTGCCCCTGCCGCGCCACTGATACCGGTCTCTGATGCCGTTCAGGAGCGCTTTATCCGCCTGCCTGAAGTGATGCATCTGTGCGGCCTGTCCCGGTCAACCATTTACGACCTCATCAGCCGCGAGGCTTTCCCGAAACAAATCTCCCTCGGCGGAAAAAATGTGGCGTGGGCGCAGTCTGAAATCACTGCATGGATGGCGGATCGCATTGCCGAACGTAACCGGGGCTATGACGCATGATGATGACCGTTCAGCAAACAGCCCCTTTTTCTGGCTTGCTTCTTTTCGCCGTTTCCAGGTATAGTTTTCCCGCTGTCGCAAAATCGGCAGCCGGGATTGGCGTCCCGTTTACAACATTGGCGACACCGGACGCGCCTTGCGTCTTTTTTTGTGTCTATGCCTCAGCGCATCCATTTTTGATCCAGAGATTTATCTGTCTATGGATCCTTCGTGTAATGGTGGCTCAGGCGGGGGCTTCTCACGAAGCGCCGGTTTCCAATGTTGCCGGTTACGCCAACCCCGTCTGGGCTACCACCAGTGAAATTGGCGTTTCCAGTGGTAGCAGTCACATGCAAACATTGGAGGTTGCCACTATGGCTACGACCCTCACCCCGTCACACCCGCAATTTGTCTTTGTGTTTGCCGCCGTTCCTCGCGCAGACCGTAAACCCCGTATCTGTATGCTCCGCACCGTTGCCAGTGATGAACACGCTGCACGTCGTTCACTCGTTCGCGATTACGTCCTCTCGTTTGCCGGCCGTCTGCCGGTTGCGGAGGTGCGCGCATGAGACACACCACCATTACCGCCCGTGACCTCGAATGCCTTGAGCACATGCGCAATGTCGGCCAGCTCGTCAATGAGCTGATGCAGGTACAGGACTGCGCCACCGTTCGTCGTGATCCTGCGCAGCAGTCGCAACTCACCTCCGTGATTTACCTTATGACCGCCCAGCTCGACGGCGTGGTAGAGCGCTGCAATCAGCGCTGGCTGACCGGGGAGGGCAACGTATGAAAAAGCCATTACCGCCCGTATTACGCGCCGCGCTGTATCGTCGCGCCGTGGCCTGTGCATGGCTGACGGTATGCGAACGCCAGCGCCGCTACCCAAACCTTACCCTCGACGCGCTGGAAAGTGCGATTGCCGACGAGCTGGAGGGCTTCTACCTGCGCCAGCACGGCGAGGAAAAAGGGCGTCAGATTGCCTGTGCACTGCTGGAGGATTTAATGGAAGACGGACCACTCAAGGCCGCGCCCTCACTGTCCTTTCTCGGGCTGGCCGTGATGGATGAACTCTGCGCCCGTCACATTCAATCGCCTGTTGTGCACTGAGGGAGAAAATAACGATGAAAATGAACGTAACGGAAACCGTAAAACAGGCGTGCGGCCACTGGCCGCGCATTCTCCCGGCGCTGGGCGTGAAGGTGATTAAAAACCGCCATCAGGCCTGTCCGGTATGCGGTGGCTCTGACCGTTTCCGCTTTGACGATAAAGAGGGGCGAGGCACATGGTTCTGCAACCAGTGCGGTGCGGGTGACGGTCTTAAGCTGGTCGAGAAAGTGTTCGGCGTGACCGCATCAGAGGCCGCCGGAAAGGTGGGTGCCGTGACCGGCAACCTGCCACCGGTTGCCCCCGAAGTGATTGCGGCCGCAGAGGCTGAAACCGAAGCAGACCGCAAAGCGGCGGCCGCGCTGGCCGTCAGACTGATGGAGAAAACCCGCACGGCCAGCGGCAACGCCTATCTGACCCGCAAGGGATTTCCCGGTCATGAATGTGTCATGCTGACGGCCACACATAAAACCGGCGGCGTGATGTTCCGCGCCGGTGATGTGGTTGTCCCGCTGTATGACGATACCGGCGCACTGGTTAACCTTCAGCTTATCAATTCTGAGGGGCTCAAACGTACCCTGAAAGGCGGGGCGGTAAAAGGAGCGAGCCATACCATCGAAGGGAAAAAACAGGCTGGAAAACGCCTGTGGATTGCAGAGGGCTATGCGACCGCGCTCACCGTGCATCACCTGACCGGCGAAACCGTTATGGTGGCGCTGTCGTCCGTGAACCTCCTTTCTCTGGCGAGCCTTGCCCGTCAGAAACACCCGGCCTGTCAGATTGTCCTCGCCGCCGACCGTGACCTGAGCGGCGATGGTCAGAGTAAAGCCGCTGCGGCCGCAGACGCCTGTGAGGGCGTTGTTGCCCTGCCTCCGGTGTTCGGTGACTGGAATGATACGTTTATGCAGCACGGCGGGGAGGCCACGCGGAAAGCGATATATGACGCCATCCGGCCACCGGCGCAAAGTCCGTTCGACATCATGAGCGAGGCGGAATTTACCGCTATGAGCGCCAGCGACAAGGCCTGGCGGGTACATGAGCATTACGGCGAAGCGCTGGCGGTGGATGCGAACGGCCAGCTCCTGTCCCGTTATGAAGCAGGGATATGGAAAGTCATACAGCCGTCCAGTTTCGAACGCGACGTAGCCGGGCTTTTCCAGCGCCTGCGCGCCCCGTTCTCGTCGGGGAGAATCACCTCAGTGGTGGAAACGCTGAAGCTGATTATTCCTCAGCAGGCCGCACCGGCACGCCGTCTGATTGGCTTTCGCAACGGGGTACTCGATACCCAAAGCGGCCTGTTCAGTCCACATCATAAATCGCACTGGCTGCGTACGCTGTGCGACGTGGATTTTACCCCGCCGGTGGAAGGCGAAATGCTGGAGACTCACGCGCCGAACTTCTGGCGCTGGCTCGACCGTGCTGCCGGTAGCAGACCAGAAAAACGCGATGTAATTCTGGCCGCGCTGTTTATGGTGCTGGCGAACCGCTACGACTGGCAGCTCTTTCTCGAAGTCACCGGTCCCGGCGGGAGCGGGAAAAGTATTCTGGCCGAAATTGCGACCCTGCTTGCCGGAGAGGATAACGCCACGTCGGCCGATATCGACACGCTGGAAGACCCGCGCAAGCGTGCCTCCCTGATTGGCTTCTCGCTGATACGTCTGCCTGACCAGGAAAAATGGAGCGGTGACGGTGCAGGGCTGAAGGCCATCACCGGCGGCGATGCGGTCTCGGTTGACCCGAAATACCAGAACCCTTATTCAACGCATATTCCGGCGGTCATTCTGGCCGTGAACAATAACCCGATGCGCTTCACCGACCGCAGCGGCGGTGTGTCACGTCGCCGGGTGATTATTCATTTCCCGGAGCAGATTGCCCCGGAGGAACGCGACCCGCAGCTCAGGGATAAAATTGCGCGAGAGCTGGCCGTCATCGTGCGCCAGCTTATGCAGAAATTCAGCGACCCGATGACCGCGCGCGCACTGCTCCAGTCGCAGCAGAACTCCGACGAGGCGCTCAGTATCAAGCGTGATGCTGACCCGACGTTTGATTTTTGCGGCTATCTGGAAATGCTGCCGCAGACTAACGGGATGTTTATGGGCAATGCCAGCATTGTCCCGCGTAATTACCGTAAATATCTCTATCACGCGTATCTGGCCTATATGGAGGCTAACGGATACAGGAACGTGCTCAGCCTGAAAATGTTCGGGCTGGGGCTGCCCATGATGCTGAAAGAGTACGGCCTGAATTATGAAAAGCGACACACAAAGCAGGGGATACAAACTAACCTGTCGCTGAAAGAAGAAAGCTACGGCGACTGGCTGCCGAAATGCGATGACCCTGCAGCGACATAACCAACTCCAGACCGGCAACAGCCGGTCTTTTCCTTTCTGGCCATTTTCATAGGGTGAACAATCCACTGTTCACCCTTCACCGTATATTCACCCTGTATCACCATGAAATTATTAATAAAAAACCAGAGGTGAACAGTGTGAACAGTCAAACCCAAAAAAATTTTTTTATCCCCCCGCGCATCACCTGACCGGACTCATCCAGACGATCAAAAATCACAAAGGTGAAGAGTCGACTGTTCACTCTTCACCAACTATTCATCACTTATCGCTATGATATTAAAAAGAAAAATGGCAAGGTGAACAGTGTGAACAGTGTGAACAGTGTGAACAGTGTGAACAGTGTGAACAGTTAAATGCAAAAAAACTTTTTTGTAGTTATAGTCGAAACTAGCGCTTGAATGGAAAGTACTGCGTGCCCATAGTAACTAAAATGTTAATCCTTGATAGAAATCTCAAAAATCGATTCATCCTTATGTTAAACAAGCATATATTTTAAGTATTATCATGCAACATATAAGGAATCATTCAGATGGATGATGATAATTTCGATATTATTGACTTTAGAAATGAAATAGATAGTTTAAATCCTTCTAATAAAAAAAGATTAGCAGAACAGTTCGCTCTTGCAGCATTAGGGAGCATACCTTGGATTGGAGGTTTTTTAGGTGCTATTGCAAATTTTAAAAGCGAAGAAGGCAATATAAAATTAAACTCATTACAAACAAAGTGGCTTGAAGAACATCATAAAAAACTAGAAAATTTAAATTCAACTTTAAATGTTATAGCAAAGAGATTTGAACAACTAGGCGAGGATATCAATGAAAGACTTGAGTCTGAGGAGTATCTTGATTTAGTCCGCAAAAGTTTTCGTGTATGGAATGATGCTGATACACAAGAAAAAAGACAGCTAGTCTCTAATATGATAACTAATGCTGTCAGTTCTAAAATATGTTCTGATGATATTATTCGTTTATTTATAGATTGGCTTAATATTTATCACGAAGTGCATTTTCAAGTCATCAGAATTATTTATCAAAATCCAGGCGTAACCCGTTATGAAATATGGATGGAATTGCATGAAATAATTCCGCGCGAAGATTCGGCTGAGGCTGATCTCTACAAAATGTTAATTAGAGATCTGTCAACAGGTGGAGTGATTAGGCAAGCACGTAATACCACAGAAGATGGTCAGTTCTTAAAACAAAGACATGCCCCGCAAGCCAAGCGTGGCACATCAACGCTTGAGTCTGCTTTCGAGAACACAAAATCTTATGTACTGACCGAACTAGGAAAGCAATTTGTGCACTATACAATGAATGAAGTAGTGACCAAGCTGGATTGAGCCGGAGTTAAATTGCTATACACTGTGCCACAGCACATGTGTATAGCAATGCGTATAAAAACATCATAGCGCAGTAAAAATAACAATATAAAACATGAAGTTACAACTCAACATTGACTCCTGTGATCTTCCGCCAAAAGTTTGCTATTTTTTCTTTAGTAGTTTTCTATAAAATAAAATTGAATCTTCTAACCATTTTGGTTGCTCCAAGTTTTTGACAACCCATTGTATAAATTTCTCAGAGTAACGATGGCGTTCATCAATTGTATAATGCATCTCAGATCGTTTTGATTTTTGAATATTATGCTTTTTGACTATAGCATTGAAGGCGTATGTTGTTATTGTTATATTTTTTTGCAACTCATTAATACGCTCAATTGCCGAACCTTGATAATATGGATGAGTGACATCTGGATCTCGTGTTTCACGAATGATAATGGCATTGTTACCATTACTTCCCACTCCTAAAGAAAGATCGCTATCTTTTTCTGATTTGGTTAAAGTGAGTCTATAATCAATTGATATACTAAATTCATTAGAGTTTTGTTCCTCTACCGTAGTATGAAACCGTGTCAAAAAATCTTTTGCTACATTCGCAGTCATCTCTCCATAATTTTCTTTAATTGTCATTAAATCACTTTTAGGACCATCTATAACAAGACTAAGCATCCCTACACTTTGCCCTGCTAATGGAGACATTCCTGTTTCATTTAAATATCTTTGTTGAAAATTTAAAGCACACGCCTGAAAAAGACGTGATAGCTCTGGCTGAAGCTCTGGGAGAAGAAGATGTATTGCTCCATCACGAAGCTCAATTAATACATCTAAGTTTTTCTTTACCGGATCATTTTGCTGAAAACGCTTATGGATCGCTTCTGAGATGCAAACTGAATATCCATTTTTATTGAAAACCTCGCCTATTCCAGCGGATTTTATTAACTCTGCTTTTAATAATAACTCCCAAGCATTTACTGCCAATATACAAAATGCTTCAACTCGATTATCTAAGCTGGGTCTGTTGTAGATTTCTAGAGATAATATGAAGGCGTCCAAACTTCGTTTTAAAAGTGATCTATAAATCTTGGTATCTGGTGTTAATGATTTTGCCTTTAAAGATTGTGACATCAGCGAGATAAATTCATCATTTGATAATTTTAGAATGCCCTGACATCTCCACAATTTTCCATCTGTACTATGTACATACTGACCATTCAACTTCTCATTAATATACTTTCTAATACTATTTTCAGAGTAACCTGTTTCGCTTGCCAATTCTGATGGTGTAAATGTGTTATTGTTTTTTTCATTTCTTCTAAGAGCGGCTAACAATTTTAGTTGATTAGTTGTCCGTGTCATAAAAAATTCCTTTTATTTTCCTAACGAATTCAAAGTCCTGATTCATTATAAACAACGAGATTTCTTATCCTTTTGGTTCAAATCCTTTTCTTCTTAACGCCTCCCTCGCCAGTTCCTTTAACCAACTGGCAAGACTTACCCCTTCCTCAGCCGCCACCGCATCCAACTGCTCCTTCAATGCCGGATCAATACGCATCTTAAACTGCGGAGACTGCCCGCCGCCTTTTGGTTTTTTTTCGCGCGATATGATTGACATGAGGCCACCTATCCATCTACTCTGACACGTATAGGAGGCCACCTAAACCTCCTGTTTTTGCAACGCCCCAATGTGCAGGAACACAACTGGAGCGTCTAACCTCACCAACTATCAAGGAGTTGATTATGGCTGATTCGCATTCTACCCCAGACACCGACCAATCCGGAATCGAGCGTTCATTAATTGTGGGATACCGCCCGAATGTTTTCGACAAATCCACGCCCAATATCATTCTGTCCGGCAAGTGGCTGCGCGCGGCGGGGTTTGAAACCGGGCATCAGGTCACGGTGAAGGTGATGAAGGGTTGCATCGTTCTGGTGGCATATAACGAGCAGGAGCAGCGGTTACAGGATGATTATAAACGGACGAAAGCAAAGCTCGTTGAGATAGAGGACGCCCTCGCAGCGATCCAAACTCCGCGTCCTGGAAAGCGCCTCGCAAAAGTGAATACACACCGCCGAGCTTAACGCTGAGAATATGGAGGTGGCATTACAGACAAAGATGTCATCCAGTCTCCGGCAGGCAAAATTGAGTAACATTCAACTATCCGGAAATTCCGGATAGTTCACCTGAAGAAAAACAGCAGATTTCAGAGAGATAGAGCACCACAACCTCGAAGCAATACTCGACGTCGGGTACCGTCCTCCTCGAGCCGTCCAGTTCCACCAAGGGCCACCCAGACCTTCCAGTAATAGTGGGTAAAAAGGTTATTTATGGACAAACGGCAGCTTTACTCTCCAGCATGAATGAAAAACGCTGGAAAACGCCTCGCAATTTCTTAATTGCACGATCCGTTTGAAATCCCCTCTTTGTCATACTCCTGCCACTAACAGCCTGGCTGTCGATGACAGCCATTGCATTTATTAACTACAGCTTATATTCTTTTTATAAGCTACAGCTTATCATGGACGAAAGCATGTGGACGGTTCGGTTCGGAAAGGTATTCGAGCAGTGGTTGTTTGAACAGGAAGAAGGATTACAGGATAAGGTACTGGCAGACCTGCTAAATCTGCAACACTATGGGCCACGTCTTCCTCGTCCTTATGCAGATACGGTTAAAGGCTCACGGTATAAACATATGAAAGAATTACGTATTCAATATGCTGGTCGTCCTGTTCGTGCTTTCTTCGCATTTGATCCTGTACGTCAGGCCATTGTGCTTTGCGCGGGCGATAAGAGTAACGACAAAACCTTTTATGAAAAAATGATTCGCATCGCAGATACCGAATTTTCCCTTCATCTGACAAGCCTGGAGGCAACCAAGTGAAAACCTTAAATGAAGTGATTGCGTCACGTTCACCGGATAGCCAACAACGAATTAAAGAAATGGCAGAGGAAATGATCCTCGAAACGGGTCTGCAACTTTTACGTGAAGAGCTCAGGCTTTCGCAAAAAAATGTTGCCGAGCTTATGGGGGTAAGCCAGCCCGCAGTAACTCAGATAGAGCAACGTGGAAATGAACTAAAAATTGCCACACTTAAGCGCTACATTGAGGCAATGGGTGGGAAACTTTGTATCGACGTTGAACTTCCCACAGGAAAACGCGTTGCATTTCATATCTAACAAATGTGATTTCTGCGTTAAGTGAATATTCACTTAACCAACCGCATATGCAACAGCGGAAACGGGTTTCCCTGCCCGTCCAGCTCTGAGCGGCCAACCTGCTCAAACCCCATATGACGATAAAATTCCACCCCCTGCGGGTTTTGCTCGTTCACATCCACTTCATTCACGCCAAACTCTGCGATGGCGTATTGCAGCAGCAATTTCCCGACGCCCTTCCCCCGGCTCTCATCATCAACAAACAACATTTCAATGCGATTTTCATCAACGCCTAAAAAGCCGTGAATAGCGCCTGCGTTATCTTCAGCAATCACAACCTTGAGGTTAGGTAAATACGCACTGAGCAATAACGGGCGCAGCGCCGCAATATCGCTTTCCTGTAAAAAGTGGTGGGTGGCGCGGACGGAAGATTCCCAGATCGCGACCAGACGTTCGAAGTGTGTGGGGAGTGCGGTTTCTATTTTCATGGGGGGATCATGGCTATCAGCCAACCTAAAATCAAGCCATCAGAAATAGTGAAAAGTCTTAGGCCAAAAGGAAAAAGTTGCAGGGCTAATGCAAAGGCATGAATGTGAAAACACCAACCAAGAACAAAACTATGATCTGAATACGATGGCTACATAAGCGGCTGGAGATCCTGAAATGGCAGATCAAAGCGATGGCTTTCTTAAAGATGAATATTTAAAGCTACAGGACCAATATGAAGACTACGATCGCAGAGCTTTAGTTATAAAAGGATGGATTGGTGCTGGGGCATTGGCGGGGTTCGCATTGGGTACCAATGCAGACAAACATGTAACATTACTCACTCTGTTTGCTATTTCGTTGATCGCCATGTGCTTTTGGTATCTCGAGGCAAAATGGAAAACATTCCAGTATGCCATTGCTGATCGAATCCGGATTATTGAAGCGCACTTTCGCCAGGATCCACATGTGTTATTCAAAGATCCGAAGCCATTACAAATTTATCATTGGTGGTTTAAGTCTTACTCGAAAGATGAACCCATCTACGATTACGAAACCGCCTACAGACCAGCCAATAAATGGCACCGATTCAGAAGCGCTGCATTTCAGGATTTTGTTCACCTACCCTATTCGCTCATTATTGTCCTCTGCATTTTGATAGGGGTAATAGATTCAATAGCTGATAAGCCTTCCTCTGATCCATACAAACCTACATGTGTTCTGTCACAAGTTGTGCCAGGAATTGCAGTACCCTCAACCTCCTATGTCTGTATTTTGAGCAAATAATAACGCTTCTCTGCGGCCTGTTCCCCCTCTCCCACAGGGAGAGGGAACCGACCGTGCTAAACCTTAATTTCCATCACCGCATACACCCCGTCCTTCGGCACAACCACGGTGACGTTTTCCACCGGCACGCCCGCCGCGAGGTGGATATCCTGCAGCTGCTGTAACGACCTCGGGTGAATATCCTCCCAGCCGATACCCCGCAGCACAAAATCAATCTGCGGGCTGCTGGTCAACATGTTCGAGACAATCACCGGGCCGCCGGGCTTTACCATCCGCAGCGCGCGCTGGAGGAAAATCACCGCATCGGCATCATTGAAGTATTCGAAAATCCCCAATGCATCGACAAGCTCGGCCTGCTGCTCGCCCAGCTCCAGCAGTAAGTCCTCGTTACGCACCAGCGTGTGCAACAAGTTGCGCCTGAGTAGCGTAAGCTGTTCGCCCACCACAATGCCTTCCTGCGCCGCCATGGTTTCGGCCCAGCTGAGCGCCACGGGGTCTTTGTCCACCAGCGTGAGAAAAACCTGCTGACCGTCGAGCTTTGCCTCGCGCAGCGCCTCAAGCACCGGAATAGCGGCCCCACTCGCCAGGCTGACCCAGTTGTTCTCACTTTCGTTATGAATGTACTTTTCCACCAGCGCGGCCAGTACTTTGGCACGGGAGCGCACGCCAACCGCATCGTTAGCGTGGATAAACCACTGGCGGCTGTCGCTGTCCATTTTTGTACCGTCAGGCAGACGGTCTTCCAGCGGGTTTTGCACCACAAACAACGCCAGCGCGGAGGGCACCAGTCGCGTTCGCCACGCGGTAAGCGCCGGCCGGTTACGAAAAGCCTGTTCGGAATAACGGTTCTGAGGGACAAGCACGGCTTGCCCGCCTTCTTCGTATTCAATCAGCGGGGGCCGGAGCGCTGGCTCGGCTTTCAGCGCCCGGTCAAGCGCAGCGATCTCACGGGCAGCATCGTCTTTCATCGGCCACTGGTCGCTGACATCGGGAAATGACGCACTGAAAATCGTCATATTTTCCGGCGCGTCGCCGCGAAAAGGCTGCCAGTTCATCTCGTTGTCTCCCGTTACGCTAATAACGAAAGTCTATCCAGGCAGACCAGTAATACCCTACGAAGAAAGCACGATCTTCACTGTTTCACCCACACCAGTTGATCAACACGAAAACCCAATCCGCGCGCGGTATTCAGGTAATCCTGTTTCACGGCATCCGGGATTGTCGGGGTACGCGACAAAATCCACAGGTAATCGCGGTTCGGGCCGCTCACCAGTGCGTACTGGTACTTATCGTCCAGCTTGATCACGTTATAGCCGCCGTAGAACGGGCCGAAGAACGACACCTTCAGCGCCGCCGTGGTCGGTTCACCGGTAAAATACGCTTTGCCTTCGCTCTCATTCCACGTCTTCTTCACCGGGTCATAACCCCGGTTTAGCACGCTAATACCGTCGTCACTGCGTTTGCCGTAGGTGGCAGTCACCTGCTCCAGCCCGCGTTCAAAGCGGTTTTCCAGGCGAGCGATTTCGTACCATTTGCCGAGATAGCGGCTGGCATCAAAGCCTGAAATGGGCTGTACGCCTTTCGGCGGCGTAGGAGATTTACAGGCGACCAGTGTCAGAGCGATGGCGACACCGGTCACAACAGGCCATACCTTCATGAGAACTCCTTTCATTTGCATGGTTGGACGTTAATTGTAGTGCACCGTTTCGACGCTTCATCCCGTCCGGGAAAATTCGTAGTATATTGAGAATATTCCTCCACTCTGGACACGGGCATGGCTTACTCCATCGGCGAATTCGCCAGACTCAGCGGCATCACCGCCACCACGCTGCGGGCGTGGCAGCGTCGCTATGGTTTACTCAAGCCGCAGCGCACGGATGGCGGTCACCGCCAGTACAGCGATGAAGACGTCCAGCAGGCGCTAAAAATCCTCGACTGGGTAAAAAAAGGGGTCCCGATTGGCCAGGTCAAACCCCTGCTGGAACGCCCGACACCGGGTCGGACCAATAACTGGCAAACCCTGCAACAGAACATGCTGCAACGCCTGCAGGACGGTAAAGTCGAGTCCCTGCGCCAGATGATTTACGACGCCGGACGCGAATACCCTCGGCCAGAGCTGGTCGCGAACGTACTGCGCCCCTTGCGTAGTCAGGTCTCCGCTAACGTCGCTGCTGCCATGACCTTGCGTGAAATCCTCGATGGCATCATCATCGCCTACACCTCGTTTTGTCTCGAGGGAGATAAAAAAGCGCCTGGCGATAATATTCTGCTCAGTGGCTGGCATCTGAATGACCCGTGCGAGATCTGGCTCGAAGCCTTAACGCGCACCGGGCAAGGTCACCGGATCGACATTCTGCCCTCGCCTCCTGCCGCGCTGGCACCGGAAATATTCCCGGATCGTAAATGGCTTCTGGTCACCAGCGGTAAACTCACCGCTGCACGGAAAAAGCAGGTGGAGCAGTGGCAGCAGCAGGTATCGCTTGAAGTGATTATCCTCTGACGATTTTCTCCTGTGGGAATCTTCACGAAAAGTTGAATATTTTTTCGCACCGCAGATGCTAACGTTTTCCTGTGACGAATAACCCAACAGGAAAACACCATGAAAAAAACCGCCCCTTTGCTGATGCTGACCACCCTGGCCTTTGCTCCGGCTGTATTTAGTGCCCCTGTCGGCACGCTGAGTGTACACGTTCTTGACCAGCAAACCGGGATGCCGCCATCCGACGTTACCGTCACGCTGGAAAAACAGCAGCAGGACAAATGGACGCAGGTTGCCAGCGGTAAAACCGACCACGACGGACGTATCAAATCGCTTTATCCGCAGGATCAGGATATGCAGCCTGGCGTGTATAAAGTGACCTTCAAAACCGCAGATTACTTCCACGGCAAAAAGCTGGACTCCTTCTTCCCGGAGATCCCGGTGCTGTTTACCGTGACCCGCACCAACGAAAAACTGCACATCCCACTCCTGCTGAGCCAGTACGGTTACTCGACCTACAAGGGAAGTTAATATTCATTGATTTTAAAGGAATATAAAAAATACTTACGCTAATACTTGGACAAATTACGCATGTTGTGTAAGTTTTAAAGGGAGAATGGGAGGACCACACCATGACAAAAAAACCTGTGCTGGGTATTAGCGGATGTTTGACCGGTTCCGCCGTTCGCTTTGACGGCGGGCATAAACGTATGGGTTTTGTCATGGACGAACTGGCCCAGTGGGTAAGCTTCAAGCCGGTCTGCCCTGAAATGGCGATTGGGCTGCCTACGCCACGCCCTGCCATTCGTTTAACGCTGACAGAAAGCTGTGAAACGCAGCTGCGCTTCAGCAAGCCACCTCATGACAATCTCACGCAGAAAATGGCTGACTTTACGACAGATTATCTGTCGAAAATCGGCGATCTGGCGGGGTTCATTGTCTGTGCAAAATCCCCAAGCTGCGGCATGGAACGCGTGCGGCTGTATGACGAAAACGGCAACCGGGGCCGCAAGGAGGGTGTCGGGCTGTTCACCGCCGCGCTCCTTGAAACCTGGCCGTGGCTGCCCGTGGAAGAGGATGGACGGCTGCACGACCCGGTTCTGCGGGAAAACTTTGTCGAACGTGTTTTTGCCCTGCACGAACTGAACACGCTGCGTAGAAATGGCCTCACGCGCCGCGCGCTGCTGGACTTCCACAGCCGTTACAAACTCCAGCTGCTGGCGCACCATCAGGCGGGTTACCGTGAAATCGGCCCGTTCGTTGCCTCGCTGCACGAGTGGGAAGACCTGGACGCCTTCTTCGTGGCGTACCGGGAAAAGCTGATGACCATCCTGAAAAAACCCGCTTCGCGTAAGAATCACACCAACGTGCTGATGCATATTCAGGGGTATTTTCGTAACCAGCTGAACACCCGCCAGCGAGGCGAGCTGCGCGACGTAATCCTGCACTATCGCAACGGACAGTTGCCTATTCTCGCCCCGATAACGCTGCTGAAGCATTACCTGGCCGAATACCCCGACCGGTATCTGATGACGCAAAACTACTTTGATCCCTATCCTGATGATTTGGGTCTGCGTCTGGCAGTCAAGTGATCATAAAAATGCGAAGGCCCCATTGACCCTTAGAGGCCCAAAGCAGTACCCCGTTTAGACGACATCCTCACTGTCGTCTCTTTTTTGCATTTCATCTCAAAGGCTGTGATTATATACAGGCTTATTCTGCGAAAGGGGCCTGCCTGTGATCAACACCCTGCACATTCAAAACTACCGATCCATCCGCGACATGTCGCTGGAGCTGGAGCAGCTCAATATCGTCTTCGGGCCGAACGGCACCGGAAAATCGAATATCTACAAGGCGATACACCTGATGCACAGCGCCGCGCAGGGGCAGTTTTCCCAGGCGCTGGCGAATGAAGGTGGAATTTTGAAAGTATTCTGGGCAGGCAAAACCCGCAGCGACCAGCTGCGGCGGATGAATCTGGCGGTGGAAACAGAGACCTACGAATACGAGCTGCAGGTCGGGTTTGTGGAGAAGCTGCCCTATCCCTCGCAGTTTCAGCTCGATCCGGTGATCAAAGAAGAGTCCATCTGGCTGAGCGGCCAGCACCGTCGTCCTTCGTCACAGCTGATGAAGCGTAAGAACCAGGCAGTGTTTCTGAACAACGTGCATCACGAGAAAGTGACCCACAGCGGCACGCTGTACGAGAACGAATCGGTATTCGGACAGCTCGGCGAACCGCATCTTTACCCGGAAGTTTCGCAGATGCGCGAGTCCCTGCGTAACTGGCGCTTTTATCATGAGTTTTCCGTCTCATCCGGCTCGGCGATGCGGGCTCCGCAGGTCGGTTTCCGCTCCCCGGTGCTCGCCAGCGATGGCTCAAATCTGGCCGCAGCGTTTCAGACCATTGTCGAGATTGGCGACGAGCTGCTGCTGATGCGCATCCTTGACCAGGCCTTCCCCGGCTGCGTGTTTTACAGCGACAACACCGGCGGACGTTTTCGCATGATGATGCAGCGCGAGGGGCTGAGCAGACCACTGGAACCGGCGGAGTTCTCCGACGGCACCCTGCGTTTCCTGTGCCTGGCGGTAGCGCTGTTAAGCCCGCGCCCACCGGCGTTTATCGCGTTGAACGAACCGGAAAACAGCCTGCACCCGCAGATGCTGCCAGCCCTGGCGAGCTTAATCGCCGAAGCCAGCCGCTACTCGCAGATCTGGCTCACCAGCCACTCGCCGGAGCTGGCAAAGTTGATTGAGAAGCAGCGATCGTTTTCGCTGTATCAGCTGTCGATGGTGGAGGGGGAGACGAGGGTGGAGAGGCTGGGGTAAGCCGCATTCTCTTCCTTTGAAGTCCAGTAAAATGAAATTTTCATTTTTTCTCTTTCACCTGCAGGGACTGCCCCCCTCCAATGATGAACCCTGCGCCTACAGAGATTTTGAGCGCAGTAATCAAGTCGCTCCACTTGAAATCAAAATCATTTATGAAGAGATACGAGGCCGCTGCAATCAGCAGACGGCCACCAGCCATAGTGATAAAGAGGCCAGACATCCAGAGTAAGACCAGTAACAAGAAAAGTTTTAATCGCGGATTAATCATCATTTTGAATAATCGTCCATCATTCCTTTCGTAATATTTAGTACTCATCATTGGCCGTACGTCGAGATACGTATAGACCTCTTCTCAGCGCTTACATTGAAGATTGTCTATCTCGACTACCTGACGATTGCCACGATTGATGCAATAACATTTGTACTGGCATCCGTTTAATCTCCAACCATAAAAACCACATGACTGATAATTAATTTAATTACAATCAAAATTCGAGAGGAAAAATCAAACATCAATAAAATAAGTAGACCACACTTTACAACAACCTAACGGTTTTTGCAAAAGCATCTTTTATATTAATATTATTAATTATAGCTCATTAAAAATTGCACTTAGCAAATAATTTCGTACAGTTGGACTTGATATCCATCTAACAAGCTTAGGGTAATGACTCCAACTTACTGATAGTGTTTTATGTTCAGATAATGCCCGATGACCTTGTCATGCAGCTCCACCGATTTTGAGAACGACAGTGACTTCCGTCCCAGCCTTGCCAGATGTTGTCTCAGATTCAGGTTATGCCGCTCAATTCGCTGAGTGTAACGCTTGCTGATTACGTGCAGCTTTCCCTTCAGGCGGGATTCATACAGCGGCCAGCCATCCGTCATCCATACCACGACCTCAAAGGCCGACAGCAGGCTCAGAAGACGCTCCAGTGTGGCCAGAGTGCGTTCACCGAAGACGTGCGCCACAACCGTCCTCCGTATCCTGTCATACGCGTAAAACAGCCAGCGCTGACGTGATTTAGCACCGACGTAGCCCCACTGTTCGTCCATTTCCGCGCAGACGATGACGTCACTGCCCGGCTGTATGCGCGAGGTTACCGACTGCGGCCTGAGTTTTTTAAGTGACGTAAAATCGTGTTGAGGCCAACGCCCATAATGCGGGCGGTTGCCCGGCATCCAACACCATTCATGGCCATATCAATGATTTTCTGGTGCGTACCGGGTTGAGAAGCGGTGTAAGTGAACTGCAGTTGCCATGTTTTACGGCAGTGAGAGCAGAGATAGCGCTGATGTCCGGCAGTACTTTTACCGTTACGCACCACGCCTTCAGTAGCTGAGCAGGAGGGACAACTGATGGAGATGGAAGCCACGGGAGCACCTCAAAAACACCATCGTACACTAAATCAGTAAGTTGGCACCATTACCCAAGCTTAGCGAAATTTCCGGAAAAATTTGATTGAGTGGCTTCTGCTGCCTACACAACTTTATCTTTTCACTCACTGGGTTACAAAATTCCTTTGCATAACAGATATTTATTCATCGCTAATAATTATCTGGATATTGCTACCATCAGGAATATCTCGAACCTGCAATGCAATATTTGCTCTTATTTTCAATGATTCATGTGAGGTACACATGTATAGATTGCTAAGTTCATATAATCCGCCTGCTATAAATGGGATTTTTGGTACTAAACGACATCCTGTAGGAATGGGACCATTAATCAATTGCCATGAATGTGCCAAAGGATAACCAGTTATAACCCTATAATCTGATAGAATTAACTTACTCCACTCATTTATGGTATTAGCTAATTTACCTACATTTGCCGTTTCTGGATCGAAATAATAAACACCATCATCTTTTAAACAAAATTGTCCACCAAAGATATCCTCTGCAAAATACAATGCATCTAAAGCCATATCTTCATAAGCGGAAATCCATAACTCCTTTTCATTCCAGTCCAGCAACCCTATCTCTTTATCTGTCGTTTCATAAGGGAAAACGTGTAATGCTGACTCAAAACCATAAAACCCATTTTTTTCCCTCAACAACTCATCTAATTGAGCTGCGATTGGCGAGTTGAACAATACAGAGCAATCCTTAACCGATTGATTTGATGATAATTCATCACCACTAATAGATAGTAATTTTTTCATAAAAGTACTCATTTCTTAATATCCCCATCTGTCTTTATAGTTACAGATGTACCATCTGGTAAATTTCGGCATTGTGCACCAATACAAGCACCAGCACCACGATTATCAGAAGATGTGATGGGCCTAACCGAAGCGCCGGTGCCACCTTCTTTAAACATTGCCGGCGGATATTCATCTCTATCCATACCTTTCACTGGGGGTGTATCCTTTAATGACTCCCGCCGTCTCTGAGCTGCACCGCCACGATCAATAGTTAAAACAGCTGGCTGCCCTGCAGCCTGAGCATCTTCAATATGCTTAGCAGATTCGGGGTACTTCGATTTATTAATAATTATTACCTTACCTCCGGCCCCCTGGACAATACCATCATCATCTACCACCCCCATTTTCAGAGGATTAATTGGATAAACTTTTAATGGGAAATTGCCGTGTTCTTTCTCAATTTTCTCTTCATCATGGCCAGGACTCAGCGTGTTATTCTCAACCGTCGTCTTGCCCGCCTGAGCCGCCGTTAACGCATTCGCGCTGCTGTCTCCCACCAGCCCGCCAGCCAGGCCAGAAGCCAGTGTCGCCAGCGCAGATACCGTCTGTTTCTCTTCCTCGCTCAGTTCGCTGACCGGTTTGCCAAAACCGTCAACCGCAATCTTACCGGCCAGCTTGTCTACCGCAATTTTACCGACAAGCTCACCCACCGCCGCACCGGCTGCGGCGGACGCCGCATCTCTGCCGGAAGCGGCTGCAAGCGCGGCGTTGACAACCGCATGGGCCAGCACGCGTCCCTTAAGATCCGTATCCGGAATGGCATTCGCGATGGCATTGGCGATATACGGCGCAGAAGCGCCCGCAATCGCGGCTTTAATGTCTCCGCCTGCCAGCGCCTGAACCGCTGCCGTTGCTGCCGTGATGGCCCGCTGGGTGCTCTGCCCCGTACCCATACCAGACTTGTTAAACGCTTCGTTATAGAAGGTCTGGTACATCTGGTCATGAATCGCCTGATCGGTAATCTCTTTACCGTCTTTTTTCAGCTGGCTGATGGCGGCGTTACGCGCATCGCCGCCAGCGGTTTTCATCTTCTCGTTGGCCGCTTCCGTGGCCGCAATCTTGCCGTTGGTGCGCGCAATATCCGCAACCTGATTGCCGATATCGCCAATCATCTGCGCGGTTTGCAGGCGTTTCTGCTCTTTCTCTTTGTTAAAGATCGGGCCGATGCTGCCGTTGGCATGGTCAGTGTCACGGCTGAGCGTGCTGACGTCCTGCTTCTGGTTAGCCTGGTCGCGAACAATGATAGCACCGTCGGCTACCGCTGACTGCGTGGTCCCTTCAGCATGGCCGCTGCCGCCCATTCCTGCCAGCATTGTGCTGGCCATGTTGCTAACCAGATTACCCGCAACCCCGCCGCCAGTACTGAAGCCCACACCCTGATGCTCAACCTTATACTCCGCCTTATTGTTGATGTCCGTAAAGCCCAGCGTGCCGGTCTCAAGGCGGTTTTTGTCTGCATCAGCACGGCTGGCAATCACCGCACCGTCCAGCTGCGTATGGTTGCCAACGTTAATATCAAAGCCGCCTTTGCCTGCGAAGATCCCGGTCTGCTCCTGCACCGAGTCGTAGTTGCTCTTCATCTTATCGCGGCTGACGCTAAAGCTGCCGCTACCGCCGCCCGCTCCCCAGGTGTAGCTTGCACCCGCATTCATGCTCTGCTGTTTGCTGTTGTATTTGTCGCTATCCTGCAGGCTGCTGAGGGTCAGGTCGCGCCCGACATCCGCCGTGACCTTATCGCCGTTGACCTGCGCGCCTTTAAGCACCGTATCGCGGCCGCTGGTCAGGCTGACGTTCTGTCCGGCATCCAGTGTCGTTTCGTTCCAGGAGGTTCCATTGCCTTTTTCGCTGCCTCTGGCGGCGTTTACGCTGGCAGAGACGGTGATGCCCGCGCCATTCGGACCGGCGGTAATACCGATCCCGATTGAGCCACCCTTGCTGGAGTTACTGCCCGTCAGTTTGTTCGTGTCGGCTGCACTCGTCAGGTTGATATCCTGAGCCGCATTGAGCGTCAGATCCTTGCCAGCCTTCAGCTGACTGCCCGCCACGGTAATATCACCGCTGTTGGCCGTTTTTCCCTGACCTGTCGCCGTGATGGCGAGGTTACCCCCGGCATTCAGCGTGCTGCCGGTCGTTTTGTCCTGCTCCGAGTGTGAGGTGGATTTAGAGGACTGTCCGCCAATGGAGGCCATCACGCCAAACGCACCATTGCTAGTGGGGTCGCTGCCGTTAGTCGCTTCAGCGAGACGGTTGGCCTGCACGGCCTGAACACCCGACAGCGCCGCTTTGGTCGCCTGCAGTGCGGCGAGACGTCCATCGCTCTGGTCTTTCACCGCCATTGCCGTACTGGCCGCAGTGTTCACCGCGTCACCCACTGCGCCGGAGAGGGCAATCGTCAGGCCACTGCTTTTCTGCCTGAAGGTTTGATCGCTGGTGAGCCTGTCATGACCCGGCTCGATCGTCACGCTGTCGCCGCTGAGCGCCATATTTTTGCCAGCCACCAGGTCCGCGCCGCCGACATGCAGCTGATTACCGGCGGCAATATCAACGCTCCCCCCCGTCGAACCCACCGTACTGAAGCTCTGACTCTGAGTGGTGCCCTTCTCACGAAGATCCTGGGTGCTTTTACTGCTGCCGATGGTGAAACCAATCCCGCCCGAGCCCATCAGGCCGGATTTTTTCTCTTCCTTAAAGCCCCAGGAGGTGTCGCTGTTCGTGGCTGCCACGATATCGACGTTGTTGCCCGCCTTAAGCTTCACGTCGCCATCGCCCGCCACGGCGGAACCGAACACCTGCAGGTTATTGCCCGCCACCACCTGCACGTTGTCGCCGCTCAGCAATGAGCCGGATTCACGCGTCGCGCTGTTCTCCTCGATAGTGTGGGTGGTTTTCTTGCTCAGGAACCCTTTTTTGGTTTTGGTCTGCTCTTTGTAGTGATAATCGCTTTCGGTTGCGGTATTGAGACTGACGTCGCGGCCCGCCGCCACGCCGATATCGCCCTTCGCCGTCACCTGCGCGGCTTCGGTGGTGACATCTCGTCCGGCAAGGATTTGGGTATTCGCCCCGCTGGCGATCTCGGTTCCCTGCTGGCGTACCGATTCGTTGATGACGGTTTTCTTGCCTGACTTATAGCTGTCGCCCTGCGTGGTCTCTTCCGCCGCCAGATTCACGTCGCGACCCGCCTGCAGCCCTACACTTTTCTCCGCCGCCAGCGCGGCGGCCTGAGCGTTGATATCCTGCCCGGCCTTCAGCACCAGGTTATCGCCTGCGGAAATCGTGGTGCGGTCGAGCCCGGTGCTGTGGGACTCGCTTTTCCCTTTTCGGCTGCTTTCGCTGGTCTGTGCCGCGTTCAGATTGAGATCGTTGCCCGCGCTCAGCCCCACGCTGCCGCCCGCCTTCAGGTCGCTGGCGGTCACGTCAAGATTGTGCCCGGCATTCACCAGCAGGTTGCCGCCCGCGGTGACGTTACTTCCCTGATACGTGACGGACGAACGGCTGGTTTTCGCCCGGCTAGAGCTGAATGCGTCGTTGATCTGATTCGCGTTGACGGCAATATCGCCCCACGCGTTCAGCAGCATATCGCCGCCGGAGGACAGGTTCGCCCCGGTAACGGTGATGTTTTTCCCCGCCTCAAGCGACAGGCCATCCTGCGCGGTAATGGACGCAGTGTTGCCCAGCAGGGTGTCTTTCAGGCCGATCTTGCCGTACTTCCCTCCGGCGTTGATATCAATCTGCTCAACCTGGGTCAGGTTGTTGATGCTGCCGTCCAGGCTCTCCAGCGCGACCGTTTTGCCGCTGATGGTGGAACTGATGTTATTGATATCGCCAATGGCGCTCAGGTTCAGGTCGCCGCCCGCTTTCATCAGGCCGTTGTTGAGGTTGCTGATGCTGTTCTGGCTGTCGAGCGTCAGGCTGTTTTTCGCCAGCAGCGAGCTGCCGCTGTTGGTGATGTCGCCGCCCTTCAGGGTAACGTTGTTACCCGCGATCACGCTGCCGTTATTGACGGTGACGTCCTTCGGCGACAGGTAGAGTTTCGGCACCATCACGGTTTCGCCGTTGACGGTGGCTTTCTCCCACCACAGCAGGCTGTGATCGAGTGCGGCAATCTGATCGGCGGTCAGCGAGACGCCAAACTGCAGGCCCAGCGACTGCTGCGCCGCCGCGGCGTTGTCCATCAGATAGCGCATCTGATCCAGATCGGAGCCGATGCCGTTCAGGTAGCGGTTACCGGTCTGGTTGAGCACCACGTTGGAGACATAGCGGGTATCGAACGCCGCATCGCCGAGGAAGCGGTAATCGTAATCCGGGTTCAGGTTGAGGCGGCCGAGCATGTAAGACGAGCCGAGGAACTGCTTCTCGTCGGTAAACGCCAGCCGCGTCTCCTGCGGCGCCGTGGACGATGGTTTGACCCCGAGCATCGCGTTCAGGTCGGCAAACAGGGCGGGATCAAGCTGTCCGAGACCGTTCAGTTTCGGGTTGATGCTGATCAGATACGGGCTTTTCGGATTGTCGGAGAAAACAAAATAGCCGTTGTTGCCCGACGGCAGCGGGTAAGCGCTGGTATCGACGCGCTGGCCCTGATAATGCCCGACGGTACCGCCCTGAGCGGTTCTGAGATCGGCAGTGGTGACCCCGGCATTCGCCAGCGCGCCCAGCTGGCCGAGGTTCGCGTTGCCTTTCTGCGTGGTGCCAATGTTGCTGAGAGGCGTGCCGGACGCGCCGCCGTTTTCCAGCGCGCCGCCACCGTTAAGCTGCTGCAGCGCCCCCTGAAGCTGATCGTTCCACTGCGGCGAGTTCACCGCCACGGTGCCGGTATTGCTCAGCCCCTGTTTTTGTACGCCGCTGCCGACACTCTGGTTGCTGAGGGTGTTCAGCGACGGGGTGGAGATGACGTTGCTAACGCCGCCCGCGTTCGCAGTGGTATTGGTGTTGCTGATGTTACTGGTGAAGTTTGCTGTGACGTTACCGCCCGCCTGGATGACGGCGCGGTATGCAGCTCCATCAGTAGTAAATTCCGTCTTATGTTCACCTAACCGATAAGGAACATAACTGCGGTATTTTAATTCATCTTCATCCCACCAATACCATTTATTATTACTAAGCTTCTCCAATGGTTGCCAATAATCACTACCACAATCCTGGTAGAACCATTCACAACGATAATTTGCCTCAACATATTCAACTTTACGCCCACCTTCTGCGGAAAGGTTATTTAAAGTTGAACCGGAGAGTGCTATATCCCGTCCTGCAAGGATATTGCTAGCTTTGTTTTCCATTGAGCCAGCATTAATATTAATATCGCGCCCAGCGGCAATGCGAGCCGCACCCCCGTTAGCTGAAACCTGAACGACGGAATCACTAAGAATAAATCGTCTGGTATCTTCGCCAGACAGACGATATTCGATTACATCACGACAGTGTTCATTCATTGCTCCCGTGCAATTTTGCCATGAATGATAAACAACCTGCTCTCCATTGTTCTTCCATTCCTCCAGGCTAATTTCAAAATCCGGCTTATCTTTCACATAATAAACACGGCTCAGATACTTAGACGTGTCGGGTAAAGCATTCGAGTATTTATTTTCATAGCTACTGATATTCAGTCCATCACGTTCATTCAGCAAATGCCCCGTTCTGATCCCAATATCGCCATTCTGCGTCTCAATATTCCCTGACGTATTCACCACCTGGCTGTTGGCATTGCCCGCCGCATCCCGCTGCATCCACAGGTTGTTCCCCGCCATGATGTCGCCGCGCTGGTTGGTGATGCTGTCGGCAAACAGCGCCAGGTTATTCGCCGCGTACAGCAGCGCGGTGTTGACGATGGAACCCGGCGCGCTCAGGGTCAGCGAGCCGCGCGTGCCGGTGAAGCCGTCCACGGTAATATTGCTCCGGCTGGCAACGGTGATGTCACCTCCGCCCTGCACCGAACCCGCGGCGTTCAGCGCCACGCTGCTGCCGGAGAGCGTACTCGAGCTGCCGCCGGTGGTGATTTGTCCGTTGTTGCTGAGCTGCCCGCCCGCGTTCAGGTTCACCGCCTGCCCCTGCAGCACGCTGCGGTTATCGATGTCGCCGCCGCTGTTGATGGTCAGAGTTCTGCCTGCCGCCACGGCGGTTCGGCTGGTAAACGCGTTCGTCAGCTGCAGCGTTAAGTCCCCCAGGGACACCAGCTGGCCGGTAAGGTCCAGCCCCCGGCTCTGCAGCCACAGGTTGCCGCCGCTCAGCAGTTTGCCGCCCGCACTCTGGGTTACCTGGTCCGCGCCAATATTCAGCTGCGTGTTGCCGAGCAGCGTGCCGCTGTTGTTCAGCTGGCTGTAGTTAACCGTCAGCTGTCCCGCCTGGGTGGTGCCCTGGCTGGCGAAGGTGGTGCCGGTAAGGGTGGCGCGATCGGCCACCCACGTGCCGCCGTTGGTGGCGTTTGCCGCATTCAGGATCAGGTCGGTGGCCTGCAGCCAGCCGGTGCCGGTGAACTGCGGCGTGCCGAGCGTCAGGCGCGCACCGGAGAGGAGCCTGCCGTCGTTACGCGCCTGGGAGGAGGCGGTCACGCGCGTCTCGCCGCCGCCCTGGATCAGGCCGTAGTTAAACAGCGTGGGCGTGGTCAGCGTCAGCGCATCGCGGCTGACGATTTCGCCCCCGCTATTGTTGGTCAGCGTCCCGCTTAGGGCCAGCGTCGCGCCGTTATCGCCCTGCAGACGTCCGTTGTTGGTGAGCGCCCCGGTGGTGATGCCGAGCGTGCCCCCCTGCATTTTGCCGTCGCTGGTGACGGAGGCCGCCGCGACGTTCAGCGCCCCGCCGGACAGCAGGGTGCCGCCAGACTGCTGGCTGACCGCGCCGGTCTGGCTGAGGGTCAGGCCATTCACGCCGCTGATGGCGCCGCTGTTGCTGAGCGTGCCGCCTGTCAGCGTCAGGTTTTTCGCCGCCCACTGCCCCTGGTTCGCCAGCGTTGCGGCCTGCAGCGTTGCCGCACCCAGCGCGGTGATCCTGCTGCCTGCGGTTCCGGTGAGCGTATCGGTCAGCGTCATCTGCAGCGCGTCGGCGCTCTGCACCGCGCCGCTGTTGGTGAGCGACCGGGCGTTAAGCAGGATGTTCTGTGCCTGCCAGCTGCCGGCGTTGGTCACTGCCCCGGACGCAATCGTCAGAGTACCCTGGGTGAGAAGCTTACCGCCTGCGTCGTTGATCAGCTCCTGCTGCGGCGCGGCCATCGCCATGCGCGCCATCAGCCGCTGCTGCCCCTGAACGGTCAGGCTCTGCAGACCGGTTAAGGTGCCCTGGTTGTTAATGCTGCTCTGACGCAGCGCGAGGGTGTTCCCCTGCACGGTGCCGCTGTTTTTAAGCGTGCTGCCGCCGAGCGTCACATCGCCCTCGCTGAGGAGTTGCCCGCGGTTATCCAGCGTCTGTGCGGAGATATCCGCCCTGCCCTGGCTCATCAGCGAGCCGGTTGAGGTCAGCGTGCCGCCGGTCGTGGCCGTCAGCGTTCCCTGGCTGAGCAGAGACCCGCCGTGCGTCCAGTCGCTGGCGCTGATGTCCGCGCCGTTCCCCTGCAGCGTGCCCTGCGTGGTCAGATGGCCTGCATCCAGCGTCAGCATGCCGCCGGAGAGGGTGCGCGAGGTCGCGCCCGTGGTCAGCGTGGTGCCGGTGAGCGCCAGACCGTTCGTTCCCTGCATCAGCCCGCCGTTGTTCATATCGCGGGCAGTGAGGGACAGCGTACCGCCCGTGATGCGCCCCGGGTTCGCCAGGGTGTCCGCGGTGAAGGTGGTCGTGCCGCCGCTCTGCAGCAGCCCGGTATTGGTTAACGCCCCACTGAGCGTGCCGCTGAGTCCCGTCTGCCCGTTTACCGTGCCGCTGTTGGTGAGGGCGGTGCCGGTCATGCCCAACGTGGCGCCCTGCAGCGTACCGGCGTTCGTCAGCTGTCCGCCGGTCAGCGTGAAGCCGCCGCCGGAGAGCCATTTACCGTTCAGCTCGTTGATAAAGCGGTCGGCGGTGACGTTAACCGCGTTGCTGCCCTGCATCAGGCCGCTGTTGCGCAGCTCAGTACCGCCTGCTGTCAGCGTTTTGCCCGCCACCGTGCCGCTGCTGGTCAGCGTCGTTGCGTTAAGTGCAGCATCTTCGGTGGCAACGATGTTCCCCGTATTGGTCAGGGCCTTGCTCAGGCCCAAATCCAGGCTCTGCGCCTGAATATCGCCCCGGTTCGTCAGGTCGCTGCCCCGCAGGGTGAACCCGCCGTTCACCAGCAGCAGACCAGCGTTATCGAGCGTGTCGAGGGATAAATCCAGAGGGCTGCCGCTCACCAGTTGCCCGGTGGCGCCGTTGCTCAGCGCGCGGGTGGTCAGCGCCAGCGTGTCGTTGCCCTGAAGAATCCCGGTGTTGTTCAGCTGCGCAGCCTTCACCGTGAGGGCTTTCCCGGCCAGCTGGCCGTCGTTGAACAGCTGCGCCGCCGTCAGCGTAAACAGGTTCTGGCTGAGCAGTGCACCTGTGTTATCCAGCCTGCCGGTCGTGGAAAGGGTCAGGCCGTCCAGCGTCTGAACGCTGCCCTGGTTATTCAGGCTCCCTGCCTCAAGCGTCGCGCTGCGCGCCTGAAGGCTGCCCGCGTTGCTGAGGGTTTGTCCGCTCAGGGTCAGGGTTTCGCCTCCCGTCACCTGCCCCTGAGCCTGGTTCGCGAAGGTGTTCCCGGACCAGGCCAGCGTGCTGCTGCCCTGAAGCAGGCCGCTGTTCTGCAGGTCACCCCGCAGGGTCAGCACTTTCGCCAGCAGCTGGCCACGGTTATCGCTACTGCCAGCCTGGACGTCCAGCGCCAGCTGGCTGAGCACCTTACCGCTGTTGGTCAGCATGCCGGTCACCGCCGCCGTCACGCCCGTTTCCCCCAGCGCGTTACCGGTATTAATCCACTCGCCGGTAGCGAGGTTCAGGGTGTTGCCCTGCAGCAGCCCGGCGTTGTTCAGGGTGGTGTGGTGCAGGTCGAGCGCGCCGCCGGAGAGTAGCATGCCCGCCTGCTGGTTGCTGAGCTGTGCCCCTGTCGCCGTCAGGGAATGTGTCCCCTGCAGCGTGCCGTCGTTGGTCACCGACGCGCTGTTAAACTGCGCGTCGGTACCGGCCATCAGCCCGCTGTTCGTCAGGCTGGCGGCGGTCAGCGTCAGGCCGTCCCGGGCAATCACCCGCCCGTCGGCATCGTTGCTGGCCTGGCGGGTCAGGTTCAGCAGCAGCGCGGTGGCGCTGAGCTCGCCGCTGTTGCCAAGCGTTTCACCGCCGAGCGTCAGCGTTCCGCTGCTGCGCAGCGCGCCACGGTTAGTGAGGTCTGTTACGCCGAGCGTCAGCGCCAAGTCCCCCTCGACGGTGCCCTGGTTCTGCAGGCTGTCCGCCGTGATGTGCAGGTCGCTGGCCGCAATATTGCCCGCATTAGTAAACGCAGTGCCGTTCAGGGTGAGCCGGTCGTCCGCCAGCAGGCGTCCGGTATCGGTGTTGGTCAGGCTGAGGTAGTCGCTGCTCAGGCTGACGCCGTTGATTTCGCCCTGGTTTGTCAGCGTGTCGCCCCGGAGGCGCAGCGCGCCGTCGGTGGTGATAAGCCCGCTGTTAGCCAGCGTTGGGACGTTCAGCGTTAAATCCTGCGTGCTGTAGACCGATCCGCCCGCGAGGTTTGTGAGTAACCCGGTCTTCAGGCCGAGCAGGGTGGTCCCCTGCAGCAGCCCGCTGTTCTCCACCGCCGCACCGTCCAGCGCCAGCGTACCGGCAACCAGCGTACCGCTGTTGGTGATGCGTTCAGGAGCCGTCAGGGTCATGCGGTCCGCTTTTGCGACGCCGGACTGGAGGATGTTCTGTCCGCTGAGCGCGATGGCGCTGGCGGTAAGCTCTCCGCCGCTGTTCAGGTCGCCGGTCGCGTTAAAACTCAGCGCGTTACCGGTGGATTTCCCGGTATGCGCAATCGCGCCCGCCGTCACCGACAGGGCGCCCTTCGCCGCCTGCGTGCCGTTCAGCGCGGCATTCTGCGCCTGCAGAGTGAGCCCCTGCCCGCTCTGCAGATGCGCATCCTGGCCAGTGGTCAGGTCGCCGGTACTGACGGTGACTGCCCCCGCCGCGTCCGTCTGCCCGTTCAGGCTGGCGCTGCGGGTCGCGGTAATCTGTACGTTACCCTGGCTGGTGGTATGGGACGCCTGACCGCTGGTCAGAGTACCGGCCTGCGCCGTCAGCGCCGTCGCGCCGGAAAGGGTGCCATTCTGTTCAAGCGCGTCTGCCGTCACGCTCATCGCGCCGTCAGCCAGCAGGCTGCCGCCGTTACGCAGGGTCTGCTGCACCGTGACGTTTGCATTGCCTTTCGCGCTCAGCGTGCCCCGCTGCTCCAGGGTTCCGGCGCTTAACGCCAGGTTGCCGACACTCTGCAAGGTGCCGCTATTGGTAACCGTCTGCCCCTTCAGGGTGACGTCATTACCCTGCACCGTGCCGCCGTTTGTCAGCTCTCCTGCGTTCACGTCAAGGTGGCCTTTCGCCGCCAGCTGGCCGCTGTTGGACACACTGTTGCCGGAGAGCGCAATGTCGCGCCCTGCATTCACCTGCCCCTGGCTACTGACGGTGCTGCCCGTCAGGCGGACATCGCCCGTGGCATCGGCCCGGCTCTGGCCGTCCATCACCAGCTGTCCGCCGCTCAGGGCCAGACTCTCCCCTGCCGAGACCGCACTGGCCGTGGATGTCAGCGTACCGCCGCTGCTGAGCGTCGCGCGGGTATCGCTACCGCTGCGGGTATTCGTCAGCGTGATATCTTTCCCGGCCGCCACGCTGAGCGCGCCTTTGCTGGTGACGCTGCCGCCGCGCTGCGTCAGGCTGCCGTCGGTGGACAGCGTAGTGTCGGCCTGACCCGTCAGCGTTGCATCCGCAAGCGCCATTCCCTGTTTGCTCGTGACGGTTAGCGCCCCACCCTGTGCCGACACGCCGCCGCCGTTGACGATCAGGGTATCTTTACTGTCCAGCGTCGCCGCGCTGCGGGAGACCAGGGAGGTATTGCTGAGCGTCATCCCCTGCCCGCTGCTCACCGACAGCGCGCCCGCGCTGTTTGTCCCGCCGCCCGTCGTCTGCACTTTCCCCGCAGCGGAAAGGCGCATATCGCCCTGGCTGGCGAGCGTGCTGTTATTGAGTTCCACATCCTGCGAGCTGGTTACATTCAGCGCGCCCCCGGCCTGATGGCTGCCGTTGAGGACCACTCCCGCGCCATTCGCGGTAATCGAGCCGCTGGCCAGGCTGTTGGTGACCGTCAGTTTCCCGCCCGCGTCCAGCTGAATATCGCCCTGGCGCGCGGTGAGGTTGCCGAGGTTCACCCCCACGCCCGTCTCGCTGGAGACCAGGCGGATACGGTTGGCATACATCCCGCCGAGCGCGCCGGTATCCACGGCCACCACGGGCGCGGCGCCCTCACCGGCAATCGGTTTGACGCTGCCGTCTGCGCCCACGCGGTTCGCCCCTGCCGTTACCGTCAGGTCGTTCGCATGTATCGCGGCGTTCACTTCCGTCGCGCGCGCAATCAGCGTCAGCGCGTCACTTTTACTGGCATCCAGCCCCTGGCCTTCAACCGTGATGGCGCCTTTCGTCACCTCCAGCGCCTGCAGGTTACCGCTGGCGTCGAACTGCGGTTTCCCCGTGGTCAGGGTGACGTTCGGGGTGTTGATAAATCCGCACCCGTTACAGGTGATGCCGTACGGGTTGGCCACCATGACGTTTGCCGCCTTGCCGGCGACTTCCGTATAGCCCTGCAGTTGGGAGCGGTTTGCCCCCGTGACTTCGTTGATGATGCCTTTCGCTTCCCGCCCGGCCTGCAGGTTGGGGTTGTTCTGGATAAGCCCGCCGAGTTGGGTCTGGGTTAAACGGTCCGTACCGTTGTTGAGGATAAGCCCCTCTTTGCCGACGTTATACTCACCGAACTGGTTATGCGAAATACCCGCCCCGTTCGGCGTAGCAATGTTGACGACCGGCACCCCGTTCCCCGCCCGATCGACCGTGGTTTGCCCGGTCGGCGTAAGCGCCGCCGCGACGGCAGGTGCCATCGGCTGCCAGACCATCAGGCCGCAGACAATCCAGCTGATCAGACGCTGCGAGAAACGAACGGGTGGGTGACGGGTATCCATAGTCGTAGAGTCTCTTAAAGCATGAAGGCAATGCGCCAGTTAACGCTCACATGATCCGGGCCGAGCCAGTCGGGATAGTGCAACGGCGTACCGACCGAAATCTGGCTGCTGTACCAGCGCCCTGCGCTGCTCAGCCCCACCGAACCACCCCATAACGTGCCGGAGGCAAAGCGGTCCTGACGGTCTTTTTCCAGCCAGCCGCCGTCAACGGCGAGCGTTGCGCTCACCGCACCAAGCACCGGGAGGGTGAAGAGGGAATACCCCAGCTCGTTACGCCAGTAGCCGCCGTTGTCCCCGGACAGGTACTGCTCTTTAAAACCGCGCACGGAGCTTTCACCGCCGAGCGTCAGGCGCTCGGAGCCGTAAAGGCGGTCGGGCGACCACTGGCCGTAGGCGCTGGTCAGCCACCAGGCGTTACGGGTAATCGGCCGCTGGAAGCTGGCGTTCAGGCTCCATTTGCGGAATTCAGCGCGCGGCATATCCCCGGACTTATCTTCGTCGGTTTCGGCATTGAACCACGGCATACCGTGGCTCCAGGTCGGGTTGAAGGTCGCCACACCGCCCAGCATTTTTTGCGTGTGGGTAATTCCCAGGACCAGGCTGGAGAGGTTACGCGTGCTGCTCTGAAGCGGCGCGTCGTTAAGCCAGTTGCGGCTGGAGCGCTGAACCACGCCTGCCGCAATGCCGGTTTTGACATCCCCGTTGCGGAAGACCACCCATGACGCGTTAACGCGGTGGGTTTTGGTATCGCCCGTGGAGAGCCAGTTGAACCCCTGGTTACTGATGGTGGTCCGGTAGTTACTCCAGGCGTAGCTGTAGTCCAGTAATCCGTAACCAAACGGCACGCTGACGCCCGCCTGGAAATTCTGCGCATCGTACGCGCTGGCAAAATCACTGCTGCGCCCGCCGCTGACAAACCATTTATCCGCCAGCCCCAGCATATTATTGGCGGTGAGCACGCCACTCAGCTGATCTTCCCCGGTACTCTTCTGCCCGCTATTATCCAGGCTTACGGATGCACTTAAGGGAAATTCCGGTTTTGCCGTGAGATTAACGATGGAATATCCGGCCTGCGTCCCCGGAAGAATTTCGATCTGAACCGGTTCGGTGCGCAAACGGTTAATTTGCTCCATGCCCTGTTCGATGTCGCGTAAATTAAGAATGCCCCCCACCCGTCCCGGAAAAGCCATTTTCAGCATGCGCGGCGTTTCGCCTTCCAGACGGATCGCTTCCAGCCGGCCTTCCAGCACAACAATATCCAGCTGGCCGCCGGAGAGATCCTGCTCGGTAAGAAAAGCGCGGCTGGTGATATATCCCCGGCTGATATACCAGTCAGAAATATGGGCGAGAAGTTCCGTTATTTTCGCCATATCCAGACACCGCCCCTGCCACGGTGCGACAAGGGTCTGACGGGTTTTCGGGGAGATTAAGGTCGCACCGGAAAGGGTAATGGTATGAATGGTGAAACAGGGCCCGGATCCGGTAACAGGTAGCGGTCTGGCAGGCGCGGGGCGAGGAATACTGCGCTCCAGTTCTTCACGCTGTTGCTGGTTTTGTAATAAAAGCTGCTGCTGTTGCTGTTGAATGGAGTCGCGATCGGCTGGCGACAGCGGCGCAGCATTTGCGCTCGCTAAAAAAAACACAGCTAATAAGATAGCAGCAGCATAATTTACTAATGAAATTATTCTATTGTTTATTCCGGAGCTATTCATCCATGCCACAAAAATGTTCGAAATTATTATTTTAGTAATATAAGAGTATTCCTAAAGTGAGTATATGTAATTTACGTTAGGGAACCTAAAATAAATCTTTCTTTCAGAAAAGTGAGAAGGGTATTAAGAATAAATACGAAATGATTTAACTAACCCTTAAATCTTGAGTAAGCCCTAATACACTAGCAGTGAAGACGGAAGGTTTTTCGCCATTCCGCCGGGCTGACCCCAAAACGCGCTTTAAACTGCTGGCGATACGTCACCGCCGACACAAATCCCACCTGTTCTGCCACGCGTTCAATCGGTATATTTCCGGCTTCCAGTAATATCTGACTGCGTCGCAACCGTTCCGCAGTTAGCCAGTCGGCGACGCTCATCCCCGTAGCGTTAATAAAATGGCGAGTCAGGGTGCGGCGGCTCATGGAAACCACCTCCGCCAGCGAGTCCAGATTATGCGGCTCGGTAATGTGCTGCTGGAGATAATCGATCAGGCAGTTAATCCGCGCATCGCGGGTGTCTTTTGGCACCGGCTGGGCAATAAACTGCGCCTGTCCGCCTTCACGGTGCGGCGGCACAATCATCCGCCGGGCAATCTGGTTCGCGACCACGCTGCCAAAGCGCTGGCGGATAATGTACAAACAACAATCCAGCGCAGCGGCGGTGCCCGCTGAAGTGATGATGTTGTCGTCATCCACGTAGAGGGCGTTGATATCCAACTGAACGTTCGGGAAAAGCAACTGGAACTGGTGCTCAAACTCCCAGTGCGTGGCCGCACGTTTGCCGTCGAGAATGCCCGCATAGGCCAGCACAAATGATCCCAGACAAAGCCCGACGATTTCCGCGCCGTTGTCTCTTGCCTGCGCCAGGCTGTCGAGCAGCACCTGAGGCGGGCGTTCAAGGACATGCTGCCAGTAGGGAACGACAACAATATCGGCCTGACCAATAGCGGTGTAGTCCTGCGTGGCGTTGAGGGCAAATCCGTCTTTTGAGGTGAGAAAACCCGGCGTTTCGGCGCAGATCGTCACGTTAAAGCGCTTTTCACCGGATACCGTATCACCAAACAGAATGCAGGGAACGGAGTAGTGGAACGGGCTAAACCCGTCCACCGCAACAATCGCGACGTTTACTGGCGGCATCTGTCTCTCCCTTCCCCTTTAAACACTCAGAATATAACGCTTTCGCCATCCTGTGGAATGCTCAGCGCATCACTGAACTGGTTGGCTTCGGCGTACTCACGCAGTGCGTGGCGGGTTAACAGGCAGTGGTTGATCGCCTCCATATGGACCGCCACAATCTGTGCCTGCGGCAGCAGGAAATGGACGTTCAGCACGTCCTGCTCGCCCATGATAATCGGCCCGAAACCCAGCACATGCGCGTAACCGGCATTCAGTACTACCACATCCGGCTGGTGTTTTTGCAGATCGGTCGCCACCTCTTCGCGCCAGATGGTATCGCCTGCGATGTACAGCGTCTTCTCATCAGGATGGCGCAACACCACACCGCAGGCTTCGCCCAGACGTTCTGCCAGCTCTGGCACCGCATAAGCACGATCGGTACCGTGCTGGCCACCGTGGGTCTTCGTGATGCGGATATCGCCAAAGCGAGTCTCTTCGGTCATCACCGTCAGGTGGGTAAACCCCTGGGTGCGCAGCAACGCGGCGTCGCTGTCGTTTTGCACATAGACCGGTTTGTCTTTGGCGATCAGCTCAATGGCCGTTTGATCCCAGTGATCGTCATGGGTGTGGGTGACAATCACGGCATCGGCATCCAGCAGCGTTTTTACGTCAACGGGCAGGTCGACCATCGGGTTGCGAATGTCTGCACGCGCCGTGCCCGGAAAACCGGGATACGCGCCTTTTGGTGCCAGCATTGGGTCAATTAATAAACGTTTTCCGGCGTAGGTAATCAGCTGAGTGGCATTGCGAATTTGGGTGATGTTCATAGGGTATCCTCCGGTTGGTGTGATAAGGAGAATAGCCAGAGGGGCAGTTTTGCGATGTGGGCTAAAGGGCGATGATCGATGGAATCGGGCCAATAGGAAAAGGCGGGTTTCCCCGCCAGCGTGCTTACCAGCCTGGTACCGCCCCACCGTTAAAGATCGTCTCCGCCGCTTTCGCCACCTCAGGTGACTGATACGACTGAATAAACTCCTTCACGTTTTCTGCGTCTTTGTTGTCTTCACGCGTCACCACAATGTTCACGTACGGTGAATCTTTGTCTTCGATAAATACGCCGTCATGCACCGGCGACAGCCCGGTTTGCTGGAGATAGGTGGTGCTGATGATGGCAACATCAACTTTCGGGTCATCCAGCACGCGCGGCAGCTGCGCCCCTTCCAGCTCCATAATTTTCAGGTTTTTGGGATTTGCCGTGATATCCAGCGCCGTCGGCAGCAGGCCAACGTCTGGCTTGAGGGTAATCAGCTTCTCTTTTTGCAGCAGCAACAGCGCGCGGCCGAGGTTAGTCGGGTCGTTCGGAATAGCAATGGTCGCGCCATCTTTCAGATCGGACACGGATTTGATCTTGCGGGAATACCCGGCCATCGGGAAAACAAAGGTGTTCGCCACGGCGACCAGTTTGTAGCCGTGCGCCTTGTTATCTTCTTCAAGGAATGGGCGATGCTGGAAGACGTTGGCATCCAGTTCACCGTGGTTGGTGGCATCGTTGGGCAGCAGCGATCCGCTGAAGCCCACCAGCTCCACATCCAGGCCATATTTCTCTTTCGCCACCTTTTTGGCAACTTCCGCCACGTCTTGTTCGGCGCCATTGATGACGCCCACTTTAATGTGCTTAACATCATTGCCACTTTGGTCACAGCCCGCCAGCAGCAGGCCGGTCAGAAGAAGCACACCCAATCGGAGTTTCACGATACAGTTCCTTTTGATAAACGTTTTGATGACTATATCGACAACGCGGCGATGAGCTAAAAACCGAAAAAGAATCAATAAGAAGGATAAGTTATATGCGGTCGATTGCCGGGCTTATCCTGCCTACAGATTCAGGATTTAAAGCGCTTTCGCCAGATAATGTCGCTGCATGCCAGGATAAGGATAATCCTGCAAAGACATCTGTAGCTGGTACCCCTGTTTTTCATAGAACGGGCGCGCCTGGAAGCTGGCGGTGTCGACGAGCGCATGTTTACAGCCGTTGCGTCTGGCTTCCTCTTCGGCCGATTTAATGATCTGGCTACCCACACCGGAACCCCGCACGGTATCGCTGACCCAGAGAAAGTCGATATTCAGCCAGTCGCCTTTACGTACGCCAATTAATCCGCCCAGCATCACGCCATTTTCATCTCGCATGTAAACGCCAATTTCACCGCTAAAATTCGATAGATCGAGAAACTGCCCGTTATAGGCTCTCAGCCCCGTCAGTAACTCCTCTTTCTCTTGCGTGGTGACTGTATCAGTAATGCTCAGGTGCATATTTTTCTCCTTATTTTTCTGTGCCGTTTCACTATCTCACACACTCATCCTGGAGAAAATTCATACTTTCGACTGGAGTCGCTACACTGAATGTAACGATATATTTCATAGGAAGCATGTGACTTCTAAAGGGGGTTTTGATGAAAGCTGCGCACCTGGTCTGCCTGCTGGTTTGTCTGCTCTTCGCCGCGTTTGTCCATGCACAGGAAAAGGACGACCCGGCGAAAGAGGCACAAATAAAGCAGCAGGTCCTTAAAGATATTAAGAAAACCTGTACGCCACAGAAAAAGCAGAGCGATAAAGCCTGGCAGGAGATGATTTTGTCGTCCGAGGCCAATCAACTCCTGATCAAAAACGCCATTACCGCCGTGAAGCGCGACAATCTGGACGCCTACTGGGCTGCGATTGGTCAGGTGGATTGTATGGAAGATTATTAAGTACGCCGCTACGTTTCCCATGACGAGTCTGGTTTAGGGCTCCTGGCTGCACGCCACAGGCAATCGACCCATGTTATGCTGGGAAAAAACCAACATAACAGGGGAGAACATGGGTTCCACACGTAAAGGGATGCTGAACGTCCTGATCGCCGCCGTTTTATGGGGAAGCTCAGGAGTTTGCGCGCAGTACATCATGGAGAAAAGCCATATTTCTTCGCCTTATCTGACCATGGTTCGCCTGCTGTTTACCGGCGTGATCCTGCTTACGCTTTCCTTTGTTCACGGCGACAAGATTTTCTCGGTCATCAAAAATCGAAAAGATGCCCTCAGCCTGCTGATTTTCTCGCTGGTTGGCGCGCTCACCGTGCAGCTTACTTTCCTGCTGACGATTGAAAAATCCAACGCAGCAACCGCCACCGTGCTGCAATTCCTGTCGCCGACCATCATCGTGGCGTGGTTTGCGCTGGCGCGGAAAAAGCGCCCTGGTGTGTTTGTCTTATCTGCGATAATGACGTCGCTTGTCGGCACGTTCCTGCTGGTGACGCATGGCGATCCAACCTCACTTTCTATTTCGCCTGCGGCGCTGTTCTTCGGGATCGCTTCCGCCTTTGCCGCCGCGTTTTATACCACTTACCCGTCAACGCTGATCGCCCGCTACGGCACGCTGCCGATTGTTGGCTGGAGTATGTTGATTGCCGGGGTAATGCTGACTCCGTTCTACGCCGGGCGCGGGACAACGTTTGTCATTGATGGCAGCCTGCTGCTGGCGTTCTTCTACCTGGTGGTGATCGGTACCGCGCTGACGTTCAGCCTGTACCTGAAAGGTGCGCAGATGATTGGCGGGCCAAAGGCGAGCATTCTGAGCTGCGCCGAGCCGCTGAGCAGCGCGCTATTGTCGGTTATCCTGCTGGGCGTGGCGTTCACCCTGCCGGACTGGCTGGGCACGCTGTTGATTGTGTCGTCGGTAGTGCTGATTTCGATGGATTCGAGAAGACGGGTTCAGACATCGGCGTAGCCAGATTCCCTCTCCCACGGGGAGAGGGAGAAAACCACTACTTCGCTTTAACCTTACCCGCCACCAGCAGCGCCGTCAGCAGCATCAGCGTACCGGAAATCACCAGCGGTGACGTCAACCCCAGATGGTCGAGCGCAACACCGCCGATGGCAGCACCGCAGGTGTTCGCCAGCTGGATCACCGCCACCTGAATGGAACCGGCTTTTTCCGCCTGATCGGCCAGTGAGCGGGTGATCCACGTTGACCAGCCCACCGGCACCAGCGCAAAGGCAAAGCCCCAGATAATGGCAATCGCCGACGCCACCCATTTATCGCTACCCCACAGCACCAGAACCGTGGCACTGATAGCCAGCACCAGCGGTGCGCCCGCCAGCGCCACTTTCAGGGAGCGTTTCAGGAACTGGGACGAGAGTGAGGTGCCCACAAAACTGGCGATACCGAAACTCAACAGCACCAGCGTCAGGCCATCCACGTCAAAGCCCGCCATGGTCATAAACACCGGGCGGATGTAGGTGAAGAAGGCAAACTGCCCGGCGAAAGACATAAAGATAGCAGTCATCCCCGCCAGCACACCCGGGCGCTTCAGCAGGCTGAACATGTTCTGTTTATGATGCGCGGCTTCACCGGGCAGGGACGGCAGTGCTTTCCACACCCAGATAATGCACAGAAAACCCATTACCGCCGCCGCATTAAACACGTTTCGCCAGCCGATAATCCCACCAAGGAAACTGCCCAGCGGCGCGGCGATCACCAGAGCAATAGAAACGGCACCAAAGATAACGGACAACGCTTTTGGCACCGTGCGCGCGGGCACCAGGCGCATAGTGAGGGATGCTGACATCGCCCAGAAACCGCCCAAGCCTAAACCCAGACAGGCACGGCCGAGCAGCAGCAAAGTGAAGTTTTCAGCAAACGAGACCAGCAGGCAGGAGAGCGTCAGCAGCACGCTAAACAGAATAACCACTTTGCGGCGGTCAATGGTACCAATCACCTGGGTGATAAACAGGCTGGCGAACATCGCCACAAAGGCAGTTACGGTAACAGACTGTCCCGCCACACCTTCGGAAATGCCCAGATCCTGCGCCATGGGCGTCAGCAGGCTGACCGGTAAAAACTCAACGGTAATCAGGCAGGCGACGCAGAATGCCACGGAGAAAACCGCCGACCAGTTCGGGCGTGAAACCTCTTTGGTCTGCGGTCTGGTCGTGGGCTGGATATGTTCTGTCATGGCGTCACCTGAAGATAAAAACGTGCGGAAAAGTCGCGCAGTTTATCATCAAAAGTGTGACGAATTTAACGATTTGACAACTTTTGTCGTTTTTAATTTTCCGGGAGGCAGATCGGCGGGAACTGATACCTGGTAATGACTCCAACTTACTGATAGTGTTTTATGTTCAGATAATGCCCGATGACCTTGTCATGCAGCTCCACCGATTTTGAGAACGACAGTGACTTCCGTCCCAGCCTTGCCAGATGTTGTCTCAGATTCAGGTTATGCCGCTCAATTCGCTGAGTGTAACGCTTGCTGATTACGTGCAGCTTTCCCTTCAGGCGGGATTCATACAGCGGCCAGCCATCCGTCATCCATACCACGACCTCAAAGGCCGACAGCAGGCTCAGAAGACGCTCCAGTGTGGCCAGAGTGCGTTCACCGAAGACGTGCGCCACAACCGTCCTCCGTATCCTGTCATACGCGTAAAACAGCCAGCGCTGACGTGATTTAGCACCGACGTAGCCCCACTGTTCGTCCATTTCCGCGCAGACGATGACGTCACTGCCCGGCTGTATGCGCGAGGTTACCGACTGCGGCCTGAGTTTTTTAAGTGACGTAAAATCGTGTTGAGGCCAACGCCCATAATGCGGGCGGTTGCCCGGCATCCAACACCATTCATGGCCATATCAATGATTTTCTGGTGCGTACCGGGTTGAGAAGCGGTGTAAGTGAACTGCAGTTGCCATGTTTTACGGCAGTGAGAGCAGAGATAGCGCTGATGTCCGGCAGTACTTTTACCGTTACGCACCACGCCTTCAGTAGCTGAGCAGGAGGGACAACTGATGGAGATGGAAGCCACGGGAGCACCTCAAAAACACCATCGTACACTAAATCAGTAAGTTGGCACCATTACCCTGATACCTTTTCAGCATAACGAAAATGAAAATTCAGTATCCACATTTGAGGTGAAACAATCATAGCGTCTGAAAAGGAGAAACTATGAAAACTCGTAACTTATCTCAAAATCTTACTGTTAGTTCTATTGGCTTTGGTGCGATGGGGCTGAGTGAATTTTACGGGCAGGCGAATGACTATGCATCACTTGAGGTGTTGCATAAGCTCATTGAACTGAACGTGACTTTCATTGATACCGCAAATCTGTATGGCCGCGGTCACAATGAAAGGCTGATCGGTCACTTTCTTGCCGGGCTGGATAAAAGCACACGCGAGCAGTTTAAAATTGCCACGAAGTGCGGTATCGATCGCTCTCCCGACGAGTCCTATGCCCGCTCCATTAATAACAAACCCGACTATATCATCCGTTGCTGTAACGAATCCCTTAAGCGCCTTGGCGTTGAGCGCATCGATCTCTTTTACCTTCACAGAGTGAGCAACGAAACACCGATCGAAGAAAGCATGGATTGCCTGAGTGCGCTCGTTAAAGAAGGTAAAATTAACCATATTGGTCTTTGTGAGGTTTCAGCTTCCACGCTGCGACGAGCCCATGAAGTACATCCTGTCACCGCGCTGCAAACAGAATATTCCCTGTGGACGCGTGATATTGAAGATACCGTTCTGCCGGTCGTGAAAGAGTTGGATATCGGCCTGGTTCCTTACTCGCCTCTCGGTAGAGGCTTCCTTACCGGGAAATACCTGAACAACAGTGATTTTGCAGAGGGTGATTTCCGCAAGAATAACGAGCGTTTTATTCAGTCCAGTCTCGATCATAATCGCCAGCTGCTCGATATCATTACTCCGCTGGCGACAAAATATGGCTGTACCGCAGGTCAGATTGCGCTTGCATGGCTGTTAGCGCAATACGATAAGCTGGTCCCCATTCCGGGCACGAAGCACCTCAATTATCTGACCGAGAATGCGCGCGCTGCCGACATTGTGCTTGAGAATACAGATATTGATTCGTTGAACACTCTTCATCGACAAATAGACATAAAAGGCGATCGCTATTCTGCAGAGGGTATGAAAGGGGTGAATGCCTGATACGTTATCATAAAAATAAAAAACCGGGTAACCCGGTTTTTTTATATCTGAAGAACTCATGATATTTTTATTTCTCCGCTGTACCGCATGCTGCCATTAATTTGGCTCATACGATTTCTCAACGTGAGAGTGTTTAGCAGTAAGACTTGCAGGAACGATCGCAACAAGCAGAACGGAAAGGCCGATGGCTGTACCTGCTACGATATACAGAAGAGGGACCGAGAATGATGACACCATCCAGGCACCCACTGACGCGCCGATACCAATGGCGATATTAAAAAACGAAACATAGAGTGCCGAGGCAGGAAACGTTTTATCTTCCGCCATCCGTAATACCCATGTCTGGAAGCCGACAAAGATGCCTGACACCGCTACACCCCAGATAACCATGGCAGTCAAAATGTATGCGGCAGAGAGCGAAGAACCTGACAATCCCAGGGTGATCAACACTGCACAGATAAGGAGAACGGATAAAGCCACCGTCACCTTAAGATATTTATCAATCAATACCCCGGTCAGGAAATTCCCGGCCAGACCCGCGATGCCGTAAACAAAAAGCACAGCAGGAATAAAAGCAGCGGTGAGTAAACTCTGCGTATGTAACCAGGGCTCAATGTAGGTAAATGCAGCAAAGTGGGCGGTAACGGCAAGCAATGTGGCAGAGTAAATTTTCCATAGCGTGGATGATTTCAGCACGCTTTTCAGCGCATCAAGACCAATTGCACTCTTATTGGTGATCTGTGGAACAAGAACAGTAATCCCCACAAAAGCCACGACGCTGAGCGTCGCCATCAGCCAGAATGCCTGTCTCCAGCCGAAATGAATGCCAATATAGTTAGATATCGGTACACCAAACACGCTTGCGGCAGATACGCCGCCAAACACGATTGATGTGGCCGTCCCGATATATCTTGCAGGAACGATGGCTACCGCTGTCACGCCGATCATCGCCCAGAATGCCCCATGCGCAAGTGCACCCAATACGCGTGCACTGAGCAGTACATTGTAAGTGTCTACCGTAGCGGCCAGGACATTGGACATCATAAGAACGACGGTGAGCACCAGTAAAAGACGCTTCTTTGCCACATTCCCCAAAAACACAGAGGCAAACAGTGCACTTAATGCCCCGACCCATGCATAAAGAGAAACGGTCATGCCAATCGCGGATTCTGAAGAATGAAGACCTTCGGCGATAGGCGTTAATAACCCTACAGGTGCCAATTCAGTGGTGACAATGGTGAACGTTGAAATTGCCAGAATAAATAAAGCAAGCCACGACTTTATGGTCATCTTTTGCGTAGGTTTTTCTGAATCCATATTACTTACCTCAATAATTATTTAAATAACGCGAATACTAAAAAATTTTAAAGGGCACATTTGTCTTGTAATAAAGAGTAATAATTACAGGGAGAATTTATCAACTCAGCGTCCAAATGGAATTATTAAATCTGTAATATAGTTTTTGTATTACTATTGAATTAGGTTTTTATTTTAAGCATTACCGTGTAAGATCTGAGACGAGAAAATAGACGAAAATACCTTTTCGCTTTTCAGGATCACCGTTATGGCTACAGCAGAACATTTAATCAGCAATAACCTTCCCAGTATCAAACAATTGCAATGCTTTCTCGCTGTTGCACATGAGTTGAACTTCCGCAAGGCTGCTGAACGTCTGCGGATGACGCAACCCCCCCTGACTCGCCAGATAAAATGTCTTGAAGCCGTTTTGCAGCGCCAGCTTTTCAGTCGGAGTACGCACGACGTCAGCCTCACAGAAGCGGGACGTGCACTGGTGGTACAAGCTGAGAAAATCCTACGCGAAATCAGTGAACTAAAATCGGATTCACTCTCTTCTGAAACCAACCTGCGTATCGGACTCACGCGAACGCTTAATTTTGAATATATTGAACCGGTGAATAGCCAGCTGCAAAAACTGAACGCCGGGGATGATGTCGAAACACCGGACCTGACGTCAGCCCAGCTGCTGCAAAGCTTGTCAAAAAATATGCTGGATCTGGTGTTAACCGGGGAAAAAGGGACAGGCCATGAAGATATTGTTCAGTACCGTTGGGTCTGTCAGGAGCCGTTACTCATCGCCATGCCCTCTTTACACCCTGCCAGCCTGAAAGAAAAAGTCTCCCTCGAAGATATCAGTGACTTACCCATTTTCTGGTTTTCCAGAAGTGCAAACCCTTCATTTTACGACAAATGTGAAAACTACTTTGACACGCTGAAAACACCGCTGAAACGAATAAAAGAGCCGGACGATTCACTCGTGATGCTGAGTCGAATAGCGAGAGGGAAAGGATTTGCGCTGCTACCGCAGTCAAAATGCACCTTCAATCAGGAGGGGCTATGCTACCGGGAGCTAACGGACGATGAAGCAAAGAGATTAAATATTGATATCTACGCGGCAACCCGCCTCAATGAAAACAGAGAAGAAATTCTGAACGCGCAGAATATCTTGTGCGGCAAAATGGCTTAATGCAGGTAAAACACGCCCTCTTCCGGCAAGAAAAGTTGGTTGTAGCGTAGCTGGAAGGCATTAAGTTCCTGCAGATCGGGCTCGATCTCGCGCATAAAGCCGAGCGCGAGTCGGACTTGCGCATCGGTGATTGGCGCAGCCAGGCGGGCTTTACGCAGCATGCGGTGCCAGGTGTGCAGGTTCTCTTCGCTACCATCGACGATGCAGACCTGCCAGATCAGCAACACTTGTGCCGCGTTTTGCAGGTGCGCCTCGTCCGGGCGCTCAAGATAACGAATAAACTCATTCCCCGGCGTTTTGCCAAACTGGTCGATCATCGACTCAACGGGCATCGGGGTGATCCCCAGACGTTCGCTTAAGCGTTTGATGGCGCGTCGGGAATCCGAGGTCAGGATCCGAAATCCGACCACAAACACCACAGCAAGCGTTGCCAGCATTATCCAGACCATGCGTTCTCCTTAGAATAGCCGCTCATCATAGCGGGAAACACACGGCGTCAAAAGCGGGCAGAACCATAATAGTGAACTGAAAAGCGCTGGAAAAAGGGCAGGAAAGCCACTTTGGTTTTTATTGGGACGATTGTATATCCACGGTGTATGGTCAATGCCTGGCGGTAACAAATAATCACTTCAGGGAAAGAGCGAACATGTCCATAACAATCAGTGTCCTGCTGGAGAATCGGGCTAACCCCGGCGGTAAAAACTTACTGCGGGCTAAAGCAGGACTTAGCCTGTTTATACAGGATGAAAATGATTCCATTCTGTTTGATACCGGTCCTGATGATAGCTTCCTGTATAACGCTGCTCTAATGGGCATCGATTTGACCCGCCTGACCGCAGCGGTACTTTCTCACGGGCACTATGACCATTGCGGCGGCGTTCCGTGGTTACCGGATAATTGCCGGATCGTATGCCATCCCCACGTGGCCTGTGAGCGCTACTCGGCAATACCTTTTTTAGGGTATACCGCCAGACTAAAAAAATTGTCGCTGAATAATGATTATTCACGCTATCGCATGGAATACAGCAGTACCCCGCTTCAGATTGGAAAGCGTTTTATGTGGTCAGGGGAGATTCCTGTCGCCAAACCGCACGCATACGGTGTTATCGGCAGAAAAAAAGCGAATGCGGACTATGTAAAAGATGAAGGGGCTCTGATTTATAAATCTGACCTTGGACTGATCATTTTTATCGGCTGCGGTCACCGGGGTCTGATGGATATTGTGCGTCACTGCCAGAGCATAACTGGCATCAATCACATCCATGCAATTTTCGGTGGTTTCCATCTTCGCAGTGCATCACCTCGTAAGCTCTGGGCAGTCAGGCAGTTTCTACACGGCCTAAAACCGGACAAAATAATGGGCTGCCACTGTACGGGTAAATGGGGCAATTTGTGGTTGCCCGGCACAGTCACCCCGTCAACAGGGGATATTTTTGTTTTGGGGTAGGTCTTAACTCAGTTAATAAAAAAGCCCGGCGGTCAGCCGGGCAAAGAAGTCACCTGCACACTCAGGCTGCTTTCAATTTCTGCTTCTGCGCGCGGTTTTCGCGGCGAATTTTACGTTCTTCCAGCACCGCGACCATCGCCATCAGGACGATACAGCCGATCGCTGCCGCATCCAGCGCGGCGAAGGTGCCAGCCCAGCCGGTGAGGCCGAAAATTGGCGTGCCGTCGGCGATCATCCCCAGACCGAGCTTGGCGAAGCTATCACCAATCAGATAGGCGAAGGTGCCCTTAATCCCATCGGCAGCGCCGATCGCTTTTTTAGGTACGAAACCAACGGCGGCCACGCCGATCAGCAGCTGTGGACCAAACACCAGGAAGCCGAGCGCAAACAGTGACGCCAGGTACACATACTGGTTGCTGGCATGCTGGTAAACGCCCAAGGTGGCGATAATCAGCGCCAGCGCGATGCAGGCCACCAGCGCGCGACGGCCATTGGCGAGATCCGAGAGCCAGCCCCACAGCAGCGTGCCGACCAGCGCGCCCACTTCGAACAGGGTAAAGCCCTGAATCGCGACCTCTTTAGAGAGCTTCAGCTCCTGGAAGGCATACACGGTTGACCACTGGTCGATACCGATACGCACCACGTACAGGAAGATGTTCGAGAAGCAGAGCAGCCAGATCACTTTGTTTTTCAGCACGTACTCAACAAAGATCTGCCACTTGGTCATCTCGTTTTCTTCGGTCTCTTTATCCTCTTCGCTGATCTCCTCGCCAAACAGCTCTTCAGCTTTGCCGAGGCCATAAGATTCCGGGGAATCACTACCGAAGCGCAGACCGATAAAACCGACGATCAGGGCGATAATAGACGGGAAGATAAACATGCCGATCACATGGCCGTCGAACAGATAGTTGGCACCGAACAGCGCCACGCCTGCCGCCCCCGCACCACCGAGGTTGTGGGAGATGTTCCACATGCCGAGATACGAACCACGCTTGCGACGTGGCGTCCATTTGGTGATGGTGGAATAGCTGCACGACCCGCCGGTACTCTGGAAGAAACCGCTCAGGGCGTAGAAGGCGATCATCAGGAACAGGCTAACCGAGCCCGCGCCCATGCTGGCGCTAAAGCCGAGCATACAGATGGCGGAGAGGATCAGCATAAACGGCAGGAACTGCTTGGTGTTTTTGCCGTCAGCGTAATAGGAAACCAGCGTTTTACCCACGCCGTAGGTGATGGAGAAGCCCAGGCCAATCATCCCCAGCTGCGTCATGCTCAGCCCGTAGGTGGAGATCATGTCGTTCTGCGCGATGTTAAAGTTTTTGCGGATCAGGTACATGGTCAGGTAGCCAATAAAGACCACCAGGTAGGACTGCATGAACGGTTTGAACCACATTTTACGCCGCACGTCGAGCGGCAGATCCAGGGTCGGCTTGCGCACCTGGTTTAAGAAGGCCAGCATGGTTTGCTCCTGAGCTGATTTTTATACCTGCGAATGGCAGGCATTGTAAAAATCAGCCGGGAGAGACGCCTGAGACAGCGTCCAGGTGAAACCGGGAATATTTCCTAGTTTTGCCCCATTCGGGGCGAAAAGGTGAGACGTATCACGCTTCGCGCGGCACCTGGGCGTGCAAAAACGGCAACAGCAGCAGAGCAGAAACCCCCGCCGCGATGGCGATCACCGCGAAGAAGCCGCTCCAGTGCCAGATGTCGATGACCCGCGCCAGCGGCCAGCCGGAGAGCGATGCGCCGAGGTAGGCAAACAGCCCGACAAAGCCCGTCGCCGCACCGGCCGCCTCTTTGTGCGAGCACTCCGCCGCCGCCATGCCGATCAGCATCTGCGGGCCAAACACAAAGAAACCGGTGGTGAAGAAGCACGCCGCCTGCATCACGTAGCTGGCAAACGGCATCAGCCACAGCGAGCCTACCGAGAGCAAAATCCCGGCAGCAAAAATGAGATTCATCGGGCCACGGTTGCCGTTGAACAGCTTGTCCGATCCCCAGCCCGCCACCAGCGCGCCGATAAACCCACCCAGTTCAAACATGGTCACCGCCGAGTTGGCCGTCACCAGATCCGCGCCAAGCGTCTCGGACATGTACAAATTACCCCAGTCGTTGATCGCCGCGCGCACCACGTAGACCAGCACGTAACAGAGCGACAGCAGCCAGATATAGGGGTTCTTCAGCACGTATTTGGTGAGGATTTCTTTACGGGTTAACCCCGCCCCTTCCTGCTGCTGGGCAATTTCCATCTCATCATGACGCCAGTCACCCACCGCGGGAAGTCCTACGGTCTGCGGCCTGTCGCGCAAACGCCAGCAGAGGAACAACCCGGCGATAATCGCTAACCCGCCCGCAATCATCATGCCTGCACGCCAGCCGTAATGCAGCGCCGCTGCGCCGACGACGATGGGGATCAGCGCACCACCCACGTTATGCGCGGTGTTCCAGACTGCCCACCAGCCGCCACGCTCGTTGCGCGAGTACCAGGTGGTAAGTAATCGGGCACAAACCGGCGCGCCCCAGCCCTGGAAAAAGGCGTTCAGCGCCCACAGCAGCGCAAAAGCCCACAGCGAGGTGGAAAAACCAAACAGGATATTCACCACTCCCGTGGCAATCAGCCCGAAGCCCATAAAATAGCGGGCGTTGGAGCGGTCGCTGACGATGCCGGAGAAGAACTTCGACAGGCCATAAGTAATGTAAAACAGCGTCGCCAGCAGGCCGATATCGGTGCGGGCCATCACGCCGCTGGCGAGGATCTCCGGTGCGGCGGCGTTGAAGCTTTTGCGGGTGAAGTAGAACAGAGCATAGCCGAGCCAGATGGTGATCAGAATATGGCGACGCCAGTAACTATAGCGGGCGTCAATTTCATTTTTATCGCCGATCGGGGTGGCATTAGCCGGGGCTTTAAACATGGTAACTCCTCAGCGGCAAACTGACGCAGACGCGCGTTCCATGGGTGCAGGAGATATTCAGCGTGCCGCCCAGCGCCTTCACACGCTCGCGCATCCCCGCCAGACCAAATCCCTGCTGGCCGGAGCCCGGCGGCAGGCCGCAGCCGTCATCTTCAATTACCAGCATCAGACGCTCGTCCTGCTGCCAGGCCTGCAACGTTACCGCGCTGGCATTGGCGTGCTTCACAATATTATTCAGCCCTTCCTGACACACCCGAAACAGCGTCACACGCTGGCCTTCACTCAGCAGCGATTCTTCAATCCGCCAGTCGAGATGGCTGACAATCCCGCGACTTTCCAGCTCCATCTCGCGCATGAGCGATCGCACCGCCTGCTCCAGAGACAAATCATCCAGCTGGCGTGGACGTAACCTTCCGAGCAAACGCCTTACCGAGTCATACACACCCAGCGAGAGCTGTTCGATATGCGCCCCACCCTGCTTCACGCCGGCGTTTTCCGCCGCCAGACGCTGAACGATGCCCGCCTGCGTGCGGATGGCGGTAATGGTCTGGCCGATGTCATCGTGCAGTTCGCGCGCGACCTCCTGCCGTACGCTCTCTTCGGTTTCCAGCAGGCGTTCGGCCAGACGACGGTTGCGCGCCAGCTCGGTTTGCAAAGACTGGTTCAGTTCACGCAACCGTTGAATGCCCGCCCCGAGCAGCAGCCCGGTCAGGCTTTGCGCCAGCAGGGAGAGGAGTAAATCTACCGGATGATCGTGCCAGGTCTGGCTGGCTATCAGTGCAATGGCGTTCATCAGGGTGGCGATAAGCGCCCCTTGCCAGCCGTAGTGCCACGCAAGCGCAATAATCGGCAGGGCAAGACAAAACGGAGTAAAACGCGAGAGCTCAGCGGGCAGACCAAGCTGCAGCCACAGGCTTACCACAAACAGCAGCAGATACCAGATGAGGTGCCGTGCGCGCCAGTTCACCGGCTGAGAAACCAGCGCGGGGCCCAGCGGCTGCCAGACGGTACTGGTGAGGTAATGCCAGATCACCAGACAGGTTGGCGCGAGCGTCAGGCCGCCGGTAAGGGTCAGTAGCAGAGCGTTGAGCATCTCTTTCTCGCCGACCCACGGGAGAGATTGCAGCAGCGCGGCGGCAATCAGCGCCGCCCCCTGACGCAACAGCGTGCGCCAGTCGCGCTGGTGGCGGTAGCGGGAAATAAGGGCAACAGGGAGAAGCGTGAGCAGGCTTCCGGTCATCAATAAGGGCAGATGCACCAGCGCCACTTCCTGCGCCAGCCAGACCAGCATCAGCCATTCTGCGCCCAGCAAAACGGGCCAGTAGCCACGCGGGCACTGCAGCATTAACCCCAGACGCAGGCCGAATGGGAACAGCAGTACTGCCAGTTCCGGGCGCTCCACCAGATGCAGGCTGATGCTCCACAGGCAAAACCAGGCGGCAGAGAAGATAAAAAAGCTGGCGACGACGGCGATCAGCCGCGAAAGCACGGGGCTCATTGCCAGCTATCAAACATGCGGCGCGCCAGCTCGACGTCGTTGCTGACGTTGAGTTTTTCCATCAGGTTGGCGCGGTGAACGTGAACCGTTTTCGGCGACAGATCCAGCTCAGCGGCAATCTCTTTCACCGACATCCCCTGAGCGAGCTTCTCCGCCACCTGCCGCTCGCGTTTAGTCAGCGGATCTTGTCGCCCGGCGGCCAGCTTGATGGCGATATCCGGCGTCAGGTAGCAGCCGCCGGTGGAGACGGTGCGCACGGCGGCGATCAGTTCGTCCGGGCTACAGCGTTTTGAAAGGAACCCGCGCGCCCCCGCATTGAGCGCCTGCTCCACCAGCGCCGGGCTGTCATGGACCGAAAGCATAATGATCGCCATTCCCTTCGGTAACTGACTCAGCAGTTCCAGCCCGGAGAGATCCGGCATTGAGATGTCACAAATACAGACCTGCACGCCACGTCCGGGTAAACCCGCCAGCGCCTCGCGCCCGGAGCCGAACTCTGCGACGACCTGAAAATCAGGTTCAAGGTTCAAAAGCTGAGCAAATCCGGAGCGGACGATAAGGTGGTCGTCGATAAGAGCGATGGTCGTCATGGCGCGTTCCTGGCGAGCAGATAAAAAAACGCGCTTACCTTAACGATAAGCGCGTGGGTGTTCAAGCAATGAGCGATTTATTCGAAGAACACCGCAATTTTATTAAACATGGTGGGATCGGACTGGTTGCGCGCCACTTTGGTGACATCTTCCAGCTTATCGATCTGCGCCATCATCTGTTCCAGGCGCTGATCGTCGTTGACCAGCAGCCAGATGCGGCTGTGCTCGCTGCCCTGAATCGGCAGACAGAGAATGCCTTCAACGTTAAACGCGCGACGGGCGAATAGCCCACAGACGTGCGTCATGACGCCAGGGTGGTTGCGGACGGTGAGTTCCAGAATGACGTTATCATGTTGTTTCTGCATAGCTTATTCCCCCACCATCTCAGTATTTGCCGCACCCGGCGGCACCATCGGATACACTTTTTGTTCAGGGTCGATACGCACGTGGATCAGCGCCGGGCCCGGGCGTGAAATCGCTTCCTGCAATGCCGCGTGGGCATCCTCTTCAGCGTTCAAATCGCAAGTATGCAAGCCAAAGCCGGCGGCAATCTGCATAAAGTTGATCATACCGGGATAGGTCGCGGCAAACACGCCCTGCTTATAGAACAGGCTCTGCTGCTGATGCACCAGCCCCAGCGCTTCGTTGTTCATCAGGATGATTTTCACGTCTAACTGGTTTTCGGCCGCGGTCGCCATTTCCTGAATGTTCATCATCAGGCTGCCGTCGCCGGAGAAACAGATAACCTTGCGGTCCGGATTCGCCAGCGCCGCGCCTACTGCCGCAGGCAGGCCAAAGCCCATGGTCCCGAGGCCGCCGGAGGTCAGCCACTGGCGCGGACGGTTCAGCGGGTAGGCCTGCGCGGTCCACATCTGGTGCTGGCCCACGTCGGTGGTAATGATCGCGCTGTCGTCCACGCAGGCAGCCACGGCGTTAATCAGTCCGTAGTGGCTGAGCGGGTCGCCTTCCGTTGGGATTGCACCAGGGAATTCCTGTTGCAGGTCGGCTACCAGCTGACGCCACTCTTCACGCCCGGTCGCTTCTGTCTGCGGGATCAGCTGTGCCAGTACCTCGGCAACGTCACCCTGAATCGCGACGTGCGGCTGTTTAATTTTACCCAGCTCGGCGCGATCGATATCCACGTGAATGATTTTGGCATTCGGACAGAACTGTTCGGTTTTGCCGATCGCCCGGTCATCAAAACGTGCGCCGAGAACAATCAGCAAATCAGCCTCTTGCAGAATGTAGTTGGTGCTGCGCGCACCGTGCATCCCCAGCATCCCAAGTGACAGCGGGTGCGCTTTCGGGAGCATACCAAGCGCCATCAGCGTCATGGTGGTGGGCAGGTTGGCTTTCTCTGCCAGCTCACGCACCGCGTCAGAGGCATTAATCGCCCCGCCGCCCAGATAGAGCACCGGGCGTTTGGCGGCGTTAATCATGGCTGCGGCGTCACGTACGCTTTCAGCGCTGAATTCCGGGGCAGGGGCACGGCCGCCCGGCTCAGGCAGTACGTCGATCTCGATCTCTGCGGTCTGGACATCCTTAGGAATGTCTATCCACACCGGGCCTGGACGGCCGGACTGCGCAATGCGGAACGCATCGCTGATAACCTGAGGAAGCTCGGCGATATCGCGAACTAAATAGTTATGTTTGGTGATGGGGATAGAGATGCCGTAGGTATCCACTTCCTGGAACGCATCAGTACCAATCATTGAGGATGGTACCTGGCCGGTAATGCAGATCAGCGGGATGGAGTCGAGACGCGCATCGGCAATGGCGGTCACCAGGTTGGTCGCCCCGGGGCCGCTACAGGCCATACAGACCGCCGGTTTGCCCTGCGTACGCGCCATGCCCTGGGCGATAAATCCCGCCCCCTGCTCGTGACGCGCCAGGACGTGGCGGATCTGCGTGCTTTGGCTTAACGCATCGTACAGCGGCAGTACCGTCCCGCCAGGGATACCCGCAACCGTGGTGATGCCCTGTCGTTCCAGTAAATGAACGATTAACTGCGCGCCAGTAAAACGCGTCTTGGTGGATGTTGTGCCCGAACTTGCCATGCTCCAGTCCTTTTCTTCTGGGCCGACTTTCCGGGGAGGCTCTTAAACGAAAAACCCCGCCCGGTTTGCGCCGGCGGGGTTTTGGATTCGTGTGTTGATCCAGTCCCTACGGCGCATTGCCGACGACCACCACCACACGCACGACGACCACTGCGGCTGGTTGCGCAGTTTTTAGTAGGGTCGAAGTGAAGATGGATGAAGTCATTGGGGACCTATGTTTGGAATCATTGATGGAATTTATACAAACACAGGTTTTCTGGCGTGACAATGGAAATATTTTCATCTGCGCAAAAATGCGTCAGGGATCACGTTTCGTTTGTTGGGTGATGAAAACAAAAAACCCCGCCTAAGCGAGGTTTTTATCAGGGTTTGCGGTTGGTCGCCGCAGAACACACTGTGTTACGTCAACGCAAAAAGTATACGCGATCGCAGAAGAACGCGCAATTCGGGCACGGATTTTGACGTTTTTGAGTATGGATCGTCTTCCTAATTTTGTCCATAAAATACTGTTCATGCATACAGTATTTATCTATACTGAGGGTGTTCGCAGTGCGCGAGGGGGCCGCTGTTCTACCGGCGCAACAAAGTCCTGGCTGAAACGGGTGGTGCCGTCAGTGCCTTAACCCCTGAAGTGAGCACACTGTGTTACGTCAATCCAGGTGCTGGCAACAGGCGGCGGAAAGGTACGCCAGCATCGTGCTCCTTTTTACCAAAAGGAGACGCGTATGAGCGTAGTGGATATGGTGATACTTATCCTCAAACTCATTGTTGCTGCACTGCAACTGCTTGATGCTGTCCTGAAATACCTTCGGTGATTCAGGTTCAAGTCGCACCTGAGAGGGGCGGGCAACCGCCCCTCTTTAATAACGAGGGAATGCTATGTCGCGTCTGTTAATTGAGCCCGTCACCCCGGATGAGCCGGGCTACATCGCCCTGAAGGCGGAAAGTATCGCACTGAATTTCAACATGCTGCGCAGGCTGGAAGAGAACTGGCAGCGGGGTGAAAACCGCTTTAACGCGCCGGGTGAAAAGCTACTGGGGGCGTTTCTCAACGGCAAACTGGTAGGCGTGTGCGGCCTCAACCGCGATCCCTTCAGCCAGCAGCCGCGTGCCGGGCGCATTCGCCACCTCTATGTCAGCGAGAAATGCCGTGGGCTGGGCATTGGCAAACAGCTTTTGACCGTGGTGATGGCCGATGCCAGCATCTGGTTTGATTTTCTCAATACCCACGCGCCTGACACCGCTTACGGGTTCTATCGCCGGGCGGGTTTTACGCTGGTCTCGGACGAACCACGGGTGACGCACCGCCTCTTTTGTGCGGTGTGACCGGCTGGCAGCATCAGGGTGTGAGTGTTACAGTTGAGTGACAATTCATCAGCCGATACCCCATGACCATCACCGTTTTCTGCATTTTGCTCTTCGCCGCACTGCTGCATGCCAGCTGGAACGCCATCGTCAAAGCCGGAACGGACAAGCTCTATTCCGCGATTAGCGTCAGCGGCTCCGCCACGGTTATCGCTCTGGTCTTACTGCCGTTTTCCCCACAGCCTTCTGCAGAAAGCTGGCCGTTTTTGATTGTCTCCTGTGCCTTACAGGTGGTGTATACCGTACTGGTGGCGAAGACGTATCAGGTCTCAGACATGAGCCAGACCTATCCATTGATGCGCGGGACAGCCCCGTTGCTGGTGGCGCTGATCAGCGTGCTGGTGCTCGGGGATAGCCTCTCATGGCTCGCATGGTCCGGCATCGGCGTGATCTGCCTGTCAATTCTGGCCATGGCGATGAATGGCCGTATGCGGTCGCGCAAAGGGATATGGCTGGCGCTACTCAACGCATGTTTTATCGCCGGGTATACGCTGGTGGACGGCACGGGCGTACGTTTATCCGACACCGCACTGGGTTATACGCTCTGGACCTTCTTTATGAATGGCTTCTGTCTGCTGTGCTGGGCGATGGTCGCGCGACGACGCGAAGCCTCTCGTTACCTGGGTCTGCACTGGAAAAAAGGGCTGCTCGGCGGTGTCGGGACGATGGGATCGTATGGCCTGGCATTATGGGCGATGACTCAGGCTCCGCTTGCGGTTGTCGCCGCGCTACGTGAAACCTCAATTCTCTTCGGTGCGTTAATTGCTTTTGTGCTTTTGAAAGAGAAGGTTGCCGGCCTGCGCATCGCTGCTGCGCTGGGTATTGCCGGCGGGGCTATCTTGCTACGCCTGGCGTAATCCACTGGCAACATTAGTTGCCGATCTTGTTTACAAATCCTGCCTTTACCGGTTTTTTCATTCACCACGACAATGCTTAAATTGTCATCTCACTGTGGTAGATTCCTCGCGCATTTATGGGAATGCGCAGTCACTTATTCTTCATTTTTCTCTTTTGGCAAAAGTATTCAGCGACATGAAAAAACAAAGGAACGTTAACTTATTGTTGATGCTGGTGTTACTGGTGGCCGTCGGTCAGATGGCACAAACCATCTACATTCCGGCGATTGCCGACATGGCAAAGGAACTTAACGTCCGTGAGGGCGCAGTACAAAGCGTGATGGCAGCCTACCTGCTGACCTATGGCGTTTCGCAGTTGTTCTATGGGCCGCTCTCCGACCGTATCGGCCGCCGCCCGGTGATTTTAGTCGGTATGTCTATTTTCATGGTCGCCACGGCGATCGCGATGACCACCCACAACCTGACCGTGTTGATTGCCGCCAGCGCCCTGCAGGGTGTCGGTACCGGCGTTGGCGGGGTGATGGCGCGTACCTTACCGCGGGATATGTATCAGGGCACTCAGCTTCGCCATGCTAACAGTTTGTTGAACATGGGGATTCTGGTCAGCCCGCTGCTGGCCCTGCTGATTGGTGGACTGCTGGATACCATGTGGTCCTGGCGTGCCTGTTACGCTTTCCTGCTGGTGCTGTGCATGATCGTCACTTTTAGCATGGCGCGCTGGATGCCGGAAACGCGCCCGCAAGATGCACCGCGTACGAAGCTTATTGCCAGCTATAAAACGCTGTTCGGCAACGGGGCATTTACCTGTTACCTGCTGATGCTGATCGGTGGCCTGGCGGGTATTGCGGTGTTCGAAGCCTGCTCCGGTGTACTCCTGGGCGCAGGGCTTGGCCTGAGCAGCATGGTGGTCAGTATTCTGTTTATTCTGCCTATTCCTGCGGCGTTCTTCGGTGCCTGGTTTGCCGGACGTCCCAACAAACGTTTCTCGACGTTAATGTGGCAATCGGTCATTAGCTGCCTGCTGGCAGGCGTAATGATGTGGGTTCCGGGGCTGTTCGGCGTGATGACCGTCTGGACGTTGCTGATCCCGGCGGCACTGTTCTTCTTCGGTGCGGGGATGTTGTTCCCTCTCGCCACCAGCGGCGCGATGGAGCCGTTCCCGTTCCTGGCAGGCACTGCGGGAGCGCTGGTGGGCGGTTTGCAGAACATCGGTTCCGGCGCGCTGGCCTGGCTATCCGCCATGATGCCGCAGACCGGGCAGGCTAGTCTGGGCCTGCTGATGACGCTGATGGGGCTGCTGATTTTACTGTGCTGGCTGCCGCTGGCGTCGCGTGTCCCGCATCACGAGCAGCCTGTTTAACCGCATGATGGCCCGGCTTTTCGCTGGGCTTTTCACAGACAGGGGCGATCATCGCCTGCAATAACGGCTCTGGCGCAGGCCGCCAGGCGCCCTCCTCCCCGTCGTAAAACTGGAAATCCGCGTTAAGCGCATACGGGATTTTCGCCTTTTGCAGCTCGCAGGCCATAAAGGTGGCAAAGGCCATTTGCGAAGCGGTTGGGGTGAAACGGCTTGATTCCCCAACGCCCCAACCCCCGATCCAGCTAACGTGCCCGGTTTTTTGCTGCCAGTGCAGCGCGGCATTGATGCGGTTACGGATAGCCGCTTTCTCTGCCGCCGTGCCGGACGTCCACGGGTATTTGCCGCCATTCTTCAGCGGCCCCCACGGGAAAATATGCCACTCCGCCAGCAGGTAGTTCTGGCTGTGCGCGGGCAGCTTCAGGTTGGATAAATCCTCCGGCGCGGCACGCAGGCGCGGCGCAATGAAGATCATGCGCTGCGGGTCAATGTCGTGGATCGCTTTAATGGTCTTTTCATAGACGCGGTTTAACGACGCCAGGTTGTGGTTGAGCTTGTCGGCCGGCTCATAGATGAGGTCAAAACCCAGCAGAGGGTAGCTCTGACCGAAATAGTGCGCCACGGCAATCCACCAGTTGACCGTCTCTTTCTCGTTATCGGCTTTCGGGTCGTTTTTATATTCATCTGCCTGATACGCGACTATCGGGATCACGCCATACTGCTCGCAGGCTTCCACCAGCTTGCGCAGGTGGATCAGCCGCGCTTCCGTCGGCTCATCGGCGACGCGGATGCGCACGTGGGTAATGCCTTTTGCTCGAAAATCGCGTACCACCAGCGGGTCGAATTCACGTATGCCGCGCTCGGTGCGCGCCCAGTCCACATCCATCCCGACACCCAGCTGCTGCGCATAAAGGGCGGCCGTCAGCGGCGGCTCAGCGGCAATCGCCCAGCCGGAAGAGATCAGTAATGCAGAGGCAATAAAAAGCTTTAACACGGTTTACCCTGGATAAATCGAAAGCATTACCTGTATTTAGCACGCTTTTTCACATTTGGTGTAGAGCGAAAGCGTAATAATTCTTCAACCTGCCAGTTCTCTCAGCCAGCCGATAAAGGCGTCAATTTTCGGCCACTGACGGCCAGAAAGCGTCGAAATATAGTAGTGCTGATGACATTTCAGGGTCTTTTCGCCAAACGGGGCAATCAGCTCGCCTCGTTCCAGCCGTTTCTGCACCAGCCGCTTTCTGCCCATCGCGACGCCGACATGGTTAATGGCCGCGATAATCGCTAAATCGGAACGATCGAAACCAATGCCCGACGATGGCGGCATATTCACCGCAAAGTGCTGCGCCCAGCTCAACCATTCATCCGTACCGGAATCGTTGCTCCAGGCCTGACGGTCGTGTAGCAGCGTGCAGTGACTGAGGTTATCGGGGTTTTTCAGCAGTTCATGCTCGCGGGCATACTGCGGTGAGCAGACAGGCAAAATCTCCTCATCCATCAAAAAGTGATGAGAAAGGTGATTTGGCGGCGTATCGTCAAAATACAGCGCCAGATCGACGCCCGTTCGCTGCATATTGACGTAATCGTTGCCGGTCAGGATGGTGAGAGAAATAGACGGGTAGCGACGGGTAAAATCCCCCAGCATAGGGACCAGCCAGCACTGGGCAATCGACGGTCGGGAGTAGACCGTCAGCGTACCGGACAGCGCCTGGTTTTTGATATCCAGGATCTCCTGGTTCAGGGTGTCGAGTGAAGATTTTAGCGTCCAGTAAACGCGTTTTCCCTCCTGCGTCAGCTCGACTTTACGGTGCGAGCGGACAAACAGCTGAATGCCCAGCTCCTCTTCCAGCAGGTTGATGCGGTGACTCACCGCGCTGGGGCTGAGCGACAACTCTTCCGCAGCCAGCGCGAAGGACTCGTGCCGGGCAGCTACCTCAAAGGTGTACATTTTCGACAGCTGCCAGCCGTTTAACAGCCGGTTTCGGGCTTCATTCACATCGTTCATCACAATTCCCACGCCTTATTTTCATGTTCAGCATACCGTTCAAAGATGAATTTATGTGAACCTAATACGAATTTAGTGCACTTTTTAGAGTTTAGTCACTCAGTTGATCCAATCTGGCTCATCTGAAAGCCAATTTATATCGTTTGTCAGCCCATGCCGTTTTTTCGTCCAATACCCGTAGATTACTTAAGGGTGAGGTGAGATATGGGATCTCAGGTCTGGGTTGTGGCAACGCTGCTTGTCAGCATCGTGTTGATTGTTTTAACCATCGTAAAACTGAAGTTTCACCCGTTCCTCGCGCTGCTGCTGGCGAGCTTTTTCGTCGGCGCCATGATGGGGATGAGCCCGCTGGATATGGTGAACGCCATTGAGAGCGGGATTGGCGGTACGCTGGGCTTCCTGGCGGCAGTAATCGGTCTTGGCACCATTCTCGGCAAGATGATGGAAGTCTCCGGCGCGGCAGAGCGCATCGGGATCGCACTGCAGCGCTGCCGCTGGCTGTCAGCAGACGTGATTATGGTGCTGGTGGGCCTGATCTGCGGTATCACGCTGTTCGTGGAAGTGGGCGTGGTGCTGCTGATACCGCTGGCGTTTTCCATCGCCAAAAAGACCCACACCTCACTGCTCAAACTTGCCATTCCGCTCTGTACCGCATTGATGGCGGTGCACTGTGTGGTGCCTCCCCATCCTGCGGCGCTGTTTGTCACCAATAAATTAGGTGCGGACGTCGGAACGGTTATCGTCTACGGTCTGCTGGTGGGCCTGATGGCCTCGCTGATCGGCGGCCCGCTGTTCCTGAAACTGCTTGGCAACCGTCTGCCGTTTAAACCGGTTCCGGCGGAATTTTCAGACCTGAAAGTGCGGGAAGAGCATACGCTGCCATCGCTGGGTGCGACGCTGTTCACGGTGCTGCTGCCGATTGCCCTGATGCTGGTGAAAACCATCGCTGAGTTAAATATGGCGAAAGACGGCACGCTGTATACGCTACTGGAGTTTATCGGCAACCCGATCACTGCGATGTTTATCGCCGTGTTTGTCGCCTACTACCTGCTGGGGATCCGCCAGCATATGAGCATGGGCGCAATGCTGACCCATACCGAGCACGGTTTTGGCTCTATCGCCAACATTTTGCTGATTATCGGCGCGGGCGGGGCGTTTAACGCCATCCTGAAAACCAGCGGGCTGGCGGATACGCTGGCGCATATTCTCTCGAACCTGCACATGCACCCTATCCTGCTCGCCTGGCTGGTGGCGCTGGTTCTGCATGCCGCCGTGGGTTCGGCTACGGTGGCGATGATGGGCGCCACCGCGATTGTTGCACCGATGCTGCCGCTCTATCCGAACGTGAGCCCGGAGATCATTACTATTGCCATCGGTTCCGGCGCCATTGGCTGCACGATCGTCACCGATTCTCTCTTCTGGCTGGTGAAGCAGTACTGCGGCGCGACCCTGAATGAGACCTTCAAATACTATACGACGGCGACGTTTATCGCCTCGGTGCTTGCACTTGCCGGCACATTCCTGCTTTCTTTCATTATCTGAGCGCGAAGAGACGTATTATGGAAAACGCAACTATCACTACTTTAACCGCACAGTTTCCTCTGGTTGAGGATCTGATTGCCCTGAAAGAAACCACCTGGCTTAACCCGCGTACCACCACGCTGGCAGAAGGATTGCCTTACGTCGGGCTGACCAAAGCCGACGTGGACGACGCGCATGCTCGCCTCAACCGCTTCGCGCCGTATCTGGCGAAAGCATTCCCGGAAACAGCGGCGACCAAAGGCATCATCGAATCTGAACTGGTTGCCATTCCGGCAATGCAAAAACGGCTGGAGAAGGAATTTGCTACAAACATTCCTGGCACCCTGCTGCTGAAAAAAGACAGCCATCTGCCGATCTCTGGCTCCATCAAAGCGCGCGGCGGCATCTATGAAGTACTGACCCACGCCGAAAAACTGGCGCTGGAAGCCGGATTGCTGAGCATTGAAGACGACTACAGCATCCTGCTGGAGCCGCGCTTTAAGGACTTCTTCAGCCAGTACAGCATTGCGGTAGGCTCAACCGGCAACCTGGGGATGTCTATCGGCATAATGAGCGCACGCATCGGCTTTAAGGTGACGGTGCATATGTCCGCCGACGCCCGCGAGTGGAAGAAAGCCAAACTGCGCAGCCACGGCGTGATCGTCGTGGAGTATGAGCAGGATTATGGCGTGGCGGTGGAACAGGGGCGCAAAGCGGCAGAAAGCGATCCGAACTGCTTCTTCATTGACGATGAAAACTCCCGCACCCTGTTCCTGGGCTATGCGGTAGCAGGCGAGCGCCTTAAGGCACAGTTTGCTGCCCAGGGACGCGTAGTGGATGCAGAACATCCGCTGTATGTTTACCTGCCATGCGGCGTCGGCGGCGGTCCTGGCGGTGTGGCGTTTGGCCTGAAGCTGGCTTTTGGCGATAACGTTCATTGCTTCTTCGCGGAGCCAACGCATTCGCCGTGCATGCTGCTGGGCGTCTACACCGGCCTGCACGATGAAATCGCGGTGCAGGATCTGGGCATTGATAACGTGACGGCGGCGGACGGTCTGGCCGTAGGACGGGCGTCCGGCTTCGTGGGCCGCGCGATGGAACGCCTGCTTGACGGGTTCTATACGCTTTCCGATCAGAGCATGTACGACATGCTCGGCTGGCTGGCGCAGGAGGAAGGGATCCGCCTGGAACCGTCGGCGCTGGCAGGCATGGCCGGGCCGGTGCGCGTGGATGCCGGTGCGAACGTCACCCACCTGGTCTGGGCGACCGGCGGCGGAATGGTACCGGAAGACGAGATGGCGAAATATTTAGCAAAAGGCCGTTAACATCGCCATCAGCTCAATCGGCGAGCGGTGATGCCTGATGAGATCACGCATCACCCGCATAGAGGGCGCAGTATGGCAAAAGAAGTCACGATAACCCACGCAGAGCACACTTTTACCGTTCAGGCGATGTTTAGGGCAGTCGCCGTTGCACAGGCGAAGCACCGGACATTGCCTGCATTCATCCGATAATGTGCGCTGCTTATACGTACCAAATTCGCGCGCGGCACTGCTGGCATTAAGCTTTGCCAGCGTCGTCTGATGAATATTTCCCAATCGATATTCGGGATAAACAAAGTGGTCACACTGGTAAAGATCGCCGTTCGCCTCCAGCGCAAACGCATGTCCGCAGCATTCGGCCAGAGAACACATCTGCGCGGGGTATCCACTCCAGACACCGAGCATTGAATCAAAGAGCTGCACATATACGCGACCCACATCTTCTCTTACCCAGATATCAAAAACGGTTTTGAGAAACGTTCCCCACTGCTCGCCGGTGACCGAGGCTGGGTTATCCTGCTCCACTAGCGGTATAAACTGCAAAAACGGCGTGCCGAGCGTGCGAAGATAGCGGTACATCTGCTCCGGTTGTTGGCTGTTTTCACGGCTAACCACCGTCAGAAGATTAAACGAAACCTGATGCTCACGCAGATGCGCAATCGCCGCAACAACCTTTTGGTGGGTGGGATTACCGCGACGATTAACACGATAGATATCATGCAGTTCAGCAGGTCCATCAATAGATATCCCCACCAGCCAACCATGCTCGCGGAAAAAGCGGCACCATACGTCGTTGAGTAATACGCCGTTGGTCTGAAAGGCGTTCTGGATACGTTTGCCCTGCCCGTAACGTTGTTGCAACGCTGCCGCACGGCGAAAAAAATCAATGCCGCACAGCATGGGTTCTCCGCCCTGCCAGGCGAACTGAACATCGACACCCGGCTGAGCGGCGATTTGCTGGCGAATAAATGCCTCCAGCGTGGCGTCGTCCATGTGCAGTTGTTGGCGTTTATTGAGATAAAAACAGTAGCGGCAGTTCAGGTTACAGCGGGAACTGGCCGGCTTGGCCATCACATGACATCCTGTCATCACACATCCTCAAGAAACAGCATAATTTGACTTAAGTGTGTCACAGCAAACAGTAATGCGAGGGAGAGAACAGCGAGAGCGATCATAAATTTGTCACGCACGGCTTTCGGTTGAGCAAAATCCCCACGTTCAACGTCCATCAGGTTACGGCTGCGGGTGTAACGCCACAGGATAATCGCCACCAGCGCCAGCACGCCGAGCGAGATCCAGAACGGCAGGCCCGAACGGTGCCAGTTATGTTTGATGGCCAGGGCGATAAGCGCGCCATACCCCAGCAGCGTGCGCAGCCAGGCAAGTGATGTCCGTTCCGGTTGCAGACCGGGATCGGCCTCGCGGCGGGCTTTACGGCTATCCGGCATAGAATACCAGCCCCATAACCACCACGGCCACCACCAGCAGGATGACGCTGATAATCAGCAGCCCGCGGGTATAGGGTAAATCCTCTTTCAGGCGCATCGCTTTTTCATTTCGCAACCAGCGCAGGTAGCCATAGATAGCCAGCACGCCCGCAAGCAGGCACAGCAGCAGCGCCAGCACTTCACGGATCAGCGGCGTGGCGAAATCGGGTGCGAGCTGGTCGAGACCAACGCCCGCAGCCAGAAAACCCAGCGCGGTGCGGATCCACGCCAGAAACGTGCGTTCATTCGCCAGCGAGAAGCGGTAGTCCGGCGCTTCGCCGACGCGGGAAATTTTCATGGGTTCTCCTTAAAACTTCTGTTTCTTCTCTTCCACCTTCACCCCCTGCGTTGGCAGTCCGGTGTCGTAGTCACGCACCACCGGCGAATAGCCATCTTCCGGGCGCGGGCGGAAAGCGCCCATCCAGCGCGGCGCGGCATCCGCACGCCACGGGCGACACGCCCACTGATAGGTACGGAACGGATCGCGGATTTTATCCATATAATCCAGCAGCGCGTCGTGCATCTGATTACGCGCCCCGGCAAAGCGCGGCGAGTCGATCAGGTTATGCATTTCGTCCGGGTCGTTGTGACGGTCGTAGAGTTCATCGGTGGTGAACAGGTTCAGCACCAGTTTGTACGCATCCGTAACCCAGCAGCGTACCGGAATAAAGCCGCCAAAGCTGTCATGTTCTATCTCGTAACGGTTAAATTCCACCATCACGCCACGCTGCGCATCCGCCGCCAGAATATTGTCGCCCGGCAGGATGTCAGGCTTATGTATGCCTGCCAGCGCCATCATGGTCGGCAGCAGATCAATATGGCTGACCGGCGTATCAACCTGCTTCGGCGCACCCTGCGGCGGGCGCATGATCAGCGGGATACGGGTGATGTCGTCGTACATCGCCGCGCCTTTGCTGATTAACCTGTGCGCCCCCATCATTTCACCGTGATCGGAGGTATAAATCACCCAGGTGTTCTCTCGCTGTTCTGGCGTCAGCGCGTTCACGACCCGGCCAATCTGGTCATCCACAAAGTCATTACAGGCGAAGTAGAGCGGATGATGGTAATAACGGCTGCCCTCCTCTACTGGCGTCGGCATGGCCTGCGACCACAGACGATGGTGCACCGGTTTATCCGCCAGCGAGTCCTGCGCCTTTTCGCCTAAATCGTAGTAAAAGTCCTGATATTTCTCGAGATACTCCACCGGACAGGTAAACGGATGATGGGGTTCGTCATAGGAAACCACCATCAGAAAAGGTTCGTCATCCGTCTGCGGGCGCTGTAAAAAATCGACCGCGCGATTGCTGATACGATGCGCCCAGGTAAAGGTTTCATCGATATTGTTAGCCTGTAACTCTTCGACGCTGTTCAGCCCGTTGCGCCACAGGTTAATCTGCTCCTCGGTCAGTTCCGCCAGATAGTTTGCCCCGTCGAACCAGAATTCTTCATTCCACTCCGGCGGGCAAACGCCGGTGCCGAAATAGTCATGACCATCGAGGTGCCATTTACCGATATAGCAGGTCTGGTAACCCGCATCTTTAAAATAGCGACCCATCGTGGAGATGTTTTTACCCGGTGCAACGTTGTTGGTCCACGGCCCGGACTGATTAGCGTAGATCCCTGTAAACAGTCCGGCGCGTGCGGGTGTACATACCGGAGAGCAGGTATAAGCCGCGTTAAAGCGAATACCTTCATCCGCAAGCTTATCGATATTATGCGTATTCAGCGGCTTACCGCTGTAACAGCCCACCATGTTGGTGGCCTGGGTATCGGTCATGATGAACAGGAAATTTGGGCGTTTCATGGTTTGTCCTTAACGTCGGAAGCATAGATAAGCGGAGGGTTACGGCGCGAGCGTCTGGCATCGACAATCAGATAAACCACCACCACCGTCACCACCAGATAGCTGAAAATGGTGAGCCAGCGGCTGGCATAACCGCCAAACTGCGCCAGGCCGGAATAGACGCCAATCATCGCGAACAGGACGCCAACAGAGGCGATTTTGGCGTTTTTCCACGGCTTCATGTCGACGGCGAACGCATCCTGGAATTTGAACGGTGTGGCTCTCGGGAAGAAGTAGCCAATCACCAGCATCAGCACCACGTTGATACAGAAGGTGCAGGCCAGCACATACAGGAAGTGGAAGTCGAACTTCACCAGGTAGTTGATGACGATATAGCTGACAATGCCGAAGAACAGCGCCATTTTGGCCGCCACCGCAGGGATGCGTGGGAAGAAGAAGCCCATGATGACAATAGTCACCAGCGGCACGTTGTAGATACCGTTGAGTTGCTTCATCCATGAATAGAGCCCCTGTGGTGCATAGGCAATCCATGGCGCGACCAGCACAGAGACGATGGCGACGATCAGGCCAAAGCGGCGCCCCACCCGTACCAGTTGTTCAGACGAAGCGTTTTCATTGATGATGCGCCGGTAAATGCCCAGACTAAAGAGCGTACTGGCGCTGTTCAGGAACCCGCAGAACGCACTGATAATGGCGCCGAACAGCACTGCGCTAAAGAAGCCAACCAGCGGTAATGGCATCACTTTGTTCACCAGCGCCGGATAGGCCATATCGGCTTTCGGCAGATCCTGGAACAGATGAAAGGCAATCACGCCAGGCAGCACCAGTATCAGCGGATCGAGCATCTTTAACACTGCTGTCAGCAGCGCTCCTTTCTGCCCTTCCGCCAGGCTTTTCGAGGCCAGCGTACGCTGGACGATACCCTGATTAGTACACCAGTAGAAGGTATTGACCAGAATCAGCCCGGTCAGCGCAGCACCAATGGGCACCGGGTCGTGGCTGCCGCCAATGGAGTTGAGCATTTCGCTGTGATCGTGGGTGAGTTTATCAATGCCGCGCATCACGCTGCCGTCCCCCATCGCCATCAGGCCAAACAGCGGCACCATCAGCCCGCCAATGACCAGACCGACACCGTTGATGACATCCGCAATCGCAATGGCGCGCATCCCGCCGACGACGGCGTAAAGAATGCCAGAAATACCCAGTACCACAGCCATCGCCCAGATGGCGGCATGTTGAGAAATACCAAAGGCTTCAGTAACGTGGAACATGCTATTAAACGCCAGTGCGCCAGAGTAGAGCACGATAGGCAAGAAGCAGATGCCGGTGGCAATCAGGAAGCAGCAGTCCACGATGATGCGCGTGGTTTTGTCATAACGCTCTTCAATGAAATCAGGAATGGTGGCAATGCCCCGCTGTAGATAGCGTGGCAGAAAAATTAGCGCCAGAAAAATCAGAGGGATAGCGGATATCACTTCCCATGCCATGACCGACATCCCGCTACGGTAAGCCTGGCCGGTTAATCCCACCAGTTGCTCGGTGGAAAGGTTAGTCAGCATCAACGACGCGGCAATGACCGGCGCTTTCAGCGAGCGCCCGGCCAGAAAGTACCCCTGCTGCGAACCGGTATCGGCCTTACGTAACTTCCACCAGGTGATAACAGCCACCAGCAGCGTAAAAGCAATAAAGCTCACAATTTGCTGAATATTCATCTTGTTGCCCTTATTTATGATTATGCCCGGCATTTGGGTATACAGAGGAATAAAACGCACCGGGTCCAGGCTATTCGATATCTTAAATGACAAGACTGGTTTCCCCATTGCGGTAATTTTCTGATAAATTCCGCTTCGGGTTGTGGGCATAATTTGCTGACGGGAAATTAAAATGAATGGAAAAATTCAAATTTCGCATGTAAAAAACGAAACAACGTACAATATTCCGTTAGTTCTTGATGAAAGTGTGATCTCAAGCGGAATTTCACTGATCTCACTTTGGCATACGCTGGCAGATGAGAGTTACCGTGTTATCTGGCCTCGTGATAAGAAAAAACCGCTTATTGCCAACTCCTGGGTAGCCGTTTACACCGTTCAGGGATGCGGGAAGATCCAGCTCAAAGATAATTCCGAAATTACGCTCAATGGAAATAACGTTATATTCTTAAAACCGACGGATATAACATCTTATTACTGTGACGGGCTGGTCTGGGAACAATACTGGATGGAATTTATCCCCACCAATATTATGGAAATACCCATATTACAGACCGGCATAATTTATAACGGTGAACAATTTAATAAAGAGCTGACTGAGGTCGCAGAATTACTGGCTTTACGTTCCCCCATAAAAAACAATCTTGCCGTCGCGTTTCTCACTAAAATAATTTATCAGTGGATTTGTCTTATTTCAGAAAACGGCAGAAAAGACCGCGAACTGTTGCGCCTGGAAAACCTTCTGGCAGAGCTGCACGCCAGCGTACAAAAGCGCTGGAGCGTGGCCGAAATGGCCCAGCGGATGCAGTGCAGTGAAGCCTGGCTGCGGCGGCTCTTTTTACGCTATACGGGAAAATCGCCGAAGGAATATTACCTTGATGCAAGGCTGGAGCTGGCGCAATCGCTGCTGCGGCAGGAAGGAAATACGGTTAACAAGGTAGCGGACATCCTGAATTTTTTTGACTCTTTTCACTTCAGTAAAGCATTCAAGAATAAGTTCGGCTATGCGCCTTCGGCAGTAAGCAAGATAAAGGACCGGCACCCTGATGATGCCGGTCAGGAAGATTAGTGCAGCTCTGGCCAGTACTCTTTGTTGGCTTCAATCAGATCATCGAGGATCGCTTTGGCGACCGACGCGCTCGGCACGGTTTTCGACAGGGTAATCGCCTGCCAGAGTTTCTGGTATGAGCGTTGTTCCCAGGCATCCACCACCAGTTTTTCCACCGCCACCTGCTGGCTCATCAATCCTTTCTGGAAGTGCGGGATATCGCCCACGGTCAGTGGTTCCGGCCCGTTGTGGCCCACCAGGCACGGAATTTCCACCATCGCGTCGGCATCAAAGTTATGGATGGCCCCATTATTCGGCACAATCAGCAGCATGCGCTCCTGGGTGTTGAAGGCAATCGCGGTGGCAAGATCGACGATGTACGACGCATGTTCGTCGATTTCCAGCTCACCGGCGGCGGAGTTACCGGCTTCGATAATCGCCCGGCAAGAGCTGAACACGTGCTTCTCGCGGTGATCCATGACTTCATTGGCGCGGGTGCGTTCCGGGTTGGAGTGCGCGACCACGTAGTCCGGGAACAGATAATATTTTAGGTAGGTGTTCGGCATGGTGTCCGGATCCAGCGCCTGCACGTCTTTTGCTTTGGCAAAGGTATCGTTCCAGCTCGCTTCGGTATGCGCATCTTCCGAAGGCGGGACATAGCCGTTTTTCGCAACGTATTCGCGCAGTTTCGGCATCAGATCGTTGCCGTTCAGATCTTCAATCGACGTCCACCAGCCGAAGTGGTTCAACCCGTAGTAGCGAACCCGCATCTCTTTGCGGTCCTTCAGGCCAACAATCTGCGCCATGCGCCCTTCAATGCCGATCGGCATATCGCAGATATTGAGGATTTTGGCGTTCGGACGAAGACGGCGGGTAGCTTCCGCCACAATCGCCGCCGGGTTGGAGTAGTTCAGCATCCAGGCGTTCGGGGAGTACTGCTCCATATAATCCACCAGTTCCAGCACGCCGCCGATAGAGCGCATGCCGTAAGAGATCCCACCCGGGCCGCAGGTTTCCTGACCCAGCACGCCGTGACGCAATGGGATTTTCTCGTCTTTTTCACGCATCGGGTATTTGCCCACGCGGATATGCGCCATCACGAAATCGACATCGGTAAAGGCGGCTTTTGGATCGGTGGTGTAGCTGAATTCAATTTCCGGATCCTGTTCTTTAAGGATGATTTTGCACGCTTCGGCGATGGTCTCCTGACGTGCGCCGTCGTTGTCATAGAACTTCAGCGCGCGCAGCGGGAAACGGTCGCGGTTGGCTAACAGCATCAGGACGATACCAGGCGTAAAGGTGCTACCGCCGCCTGCAATGACAACTGAGAATTTTTTCATGATATAGCCTCTGTCAGGGTGGTTTGTTCATTCGTTAAAGGGGTTTTCATCAGCGATTCCAGCTGGTCGCGCACCTGAGGAACGTGCAGGCCGACAATCACCTGAATGCCGTTGCCGCGCCGGACGACACCGTGTGCGCCCAGGGCTTTGAAGACGTCATCGCTTTGGGTTTTCGCCATATCCACCAGCGCGATACGTAAGCGGGTGGCGCAGTTGTTGATGCTTTCGATATTGGCCGCACCGCCGAGTGCCTGTAAGAATCCGGCAGCTTGTCCAACCTGCTGGCTGGCCGCCGCCGGGGCGGTGGTTTGCTCGCGCGCGGCCTTATAGTCAGCCTTGCTGTAGAGTTTGATTTCACTCTCTTCCCGGCCAGGTGTTTTGAGGTTCAGACGCTCAATCAGCGTTTTGAAGACCACGAAGTAGATACCGGTGAAGCAGACGCCGATACCGATTTGGGTGAACATCATTGAGGCGTGGTTATGGAACATTGGGATCCAGTTTTGCGGCAGGAACTGGTCCAGCATGCCGCCGCCCATATTCCCTACCACGCCAAAGATGTACATCACCGTTGCCATCGTCGCGGCCAGTACGGCGTGGACGGCAAACAGCAGCGGCGAAATAAACAGGAAGGTGAATTCGAGTGGCTCGGTAATCCCCACCAGTACGGCGGTGAGCGTGGCCGGGATCAGCAACCCCGCTACCTTGACGCGGTTTTCCGGCGACGCGGTGTACCACAGCGCCAGCGCAATCCCGACAGAGCCAAACACCTTTGAGTTGCCGTGCAGCGCGAATCCGCCTTCCGGGAATAGGGTTTTCAGCGGCAGCGTGCTCTGGCTGAACTCCTGCAGATGCTGCGCCCAGTAGACCTGAATCCCCCCTTCCACTGCCGCAGGGCCGAAAATAAACGGACCGTAGACAAAGTGATGCAATCCGGTTGGGATCAGAATGCGTTCCAGGAAGGTATAAACCCAGACACCCAATGCACCGGCAGAACGTAAGAAGGCCTGCAGAGACTCAATGCCCATCTGCACTTTCGGCCAGCCCAGCAGCGTCAGCCAGGCGCAGGGGATCATAACGAAGAATGCGAGGATAACGACGAACGACGTACCCTGGAAAATCCCCAGAAAAACCGGCAGCGGCTTGTCGAAATAGCGGTTATGGATCGCGGTGACGATGCCCGAAATCACAATCGCCCCAATAATGCTGGTATCCAGCGTTTTGATGCCCGCAATCATCGCCAGCCCACTTCCGGCCGTCGGTTCGGCGGAGAAATCGACGCCAAAGAAATGACCCCAGGTCATCCCCATCGCATTGATAAAGTAGTTCCATGTCAGGAAGCTAATCAGCACCGCCAGACAGGCACGGCCCTGCGCCTGCTTCGCCAGACCAATCGGCAAGCCGACGGCAAAAATCAGCGGCATATTGCGAAACACCGCCCAGCCGCCCTCTTCAATGATGTGAACGATCTGCGCGAAAAGATTATCCGGAGCGGTTAAAGCCTCGCCCACAAACAGCGGGTTGCGAAGCATGATGGCAATTCCCACCACGATCCCGGCGAACGGAAACAGCAACACCGGGGTAAACATGGCACCGCCAAAACGTTGTATTTGACTGAGCATTTTTAAATCCTCACGTAACAACCTGTAGGGGGTAGAGGCCTTTATGGTTTTTTGCTGGCCTGAGGTGAGCATAAGAACTTACTGATGCGCGAACATGGCGTGCCGCTGCGATTCGTGATCGCATTCATGGTTTTATTTTGACCAGTCAGGTCTACTTTTCGTTGTAAATATGGACATGTCAGGACGCAATCCACCTCCAGAAAAGGGCAGAGAGGTCTACTGGTGATCTACAAATCTATTGCTGACAGATTACGGCTGCGGCTGAATTCGTCGGACTACAACATCGGCAGCCCGCTTCCTGGTGAAAAGACGTTGGCACAGGAATTCGGCGTGGCGCGGATGACCATTCGAAAGGCACTGGACCTGCTGGTCAGTTGGGGGCTGGTGGAGCGGCGCCACGGCAGCGGGACGTTTGTATCGCGTAAAGATGTCCACCATGAAACCACTAACCTGACCGGGCTGGTGGAGGTGCTGCGTCAGCAGGGGAAAGAGGTGCAGAGCAAGGTGTTGCAGTTCGAAGTCATGCCCGCACCGCCCGCCATCGCCAGCCAGCTGCGGATACAGGTGGATGAACGGATCTACTTTTCGCGTCGCGTGCGTTTCGTTGATGGGAAACCCCTGATGCTGGAGGACAGCTTTATGCCCGTGAAGCTGTTTCGCAATCTGTCGCTGGCGCATCTTGAAGGGTCGAAGTTTGATTACATCGAGAAGGAGTGCGGGATCACTATCAGCGGTAATTACGAGAGCCTGACGCCAGTGCTGGCAGATAAACAGCTGGCTGGTTATTTGAACCTGCCGGAACAAACGCCGCTGCTGCGAATTACGTCTCTCTCATACAGCGACAGCGGCGAGTTCCTCAATTATTCCGTGATGTTCCGAAATACCAGCGATTACCAGGTGGACTACCATCTGCGACGCATCCACCCGGACGAATTACTAGCTCATCCCCCAGAACAGCACCGCCAGTAGCTGCGGGGTGATGATGCGCAGGAACATGACCAGCGGGTATACCGTGGCATAGGACAATGCCGCCGCACCGCTGGTGGCGTGCAGGTTATTGGCAAAGGCCAGCGCGGGAGGGTCCGTCATGGAGCCCGCCAGCATACCGCACAGCGTCAGATAGTTCATTTTGGCGAACATCCGCGCCAGAATGCCCACCGTCAGCAGCGGGATCGCCGTGATAAATATCCCGTAGCCGACCCAACTCATCCCTTCGCCCTTGACCAGGGTATCGACAAAATCACCGCCGGATTTCAGGCCGACAACGGCCAGGAACAGCACGATGCCGAGCTCGCGCAGCGCCAGGTTGGCGCTCGGTGGCATAAACCAGTAGAGCTTACCGATGCAGCCGATACGACCAAGAATGAGCGCCATAATCAGCGGCCCGCCCGCCAGGCCCAGCTTCAGCGCAACCGGGAAACCCGGCACGTACAGCGGAATGGAGCCCAGCAGCACGCCAAGCCCGATACCGATAAACACGGGCAGCATCTGTACCTGCTGCAGTTTTTGCTGGGCGTTACCCACCATATCCGCAACAGCATCAATCGAAGACGGCCGCCCGACCAGGTTGAGGATATCCCCAAACTGCAGGCTGGCCTCCGGGCTGGCGACCAACTCGACACCCGCACGGTTAAGACGGGAGATCACCACGTCGTAGCGCTCTTTTACCTGCAGATCGCGTATTTTCTTGCCCAGAACGTGCTCGTTAGTCACCACCACACGTTCCACGCGCATATCGGTGCCACGGGTTGAGAGCGACGTATCCACTTCCTGACCAATCACCAGCCGCGCGTTGTTTAAATCCCCTGGCTGGCCGACCAGATGCAGCAAATCGCCTTGCTGAATGACGGTGCCTGGCGCGGGCACCATCAGCATATCGTCACGCTTAAGGCGGGAGCAGATGATATTGGCGCTGTTCAGGATCGGCACATCCTGAATCGCCATGTTGTTCAGATTGGGGTTATCAACCCGAATATTGATGGTTTTGATCGGCATATGGCCGTTAGTGAGGGTGGTTTCGTGGTCCTTCGCCTCTTTGTCGACGTTAATCCGGAACAGGACGCGTACCAGCCACATGGAGAGCAGAATGCCGCAAATCCCAAACGGATAGGCCATGGCGTAGCTCATCCCCATCTGGTCGACAATACCGGGTTCGATACCCAAATCGCGCAGAATTTGCTGCCCCGCACCGAGCGCCGGTGTGTTGGTCACCGCCCCGGAGAAGATACCCAACACCACAGGCAGCGGGATATCAAAGACTTTATGCAGAATAGCGGTAACCAGCCCGCCCATCACCACAATGCCGAGAGCAAACAGGTTAAGCCGTAATCCGGAAACCCGAAGTGAGGCAAAAAAGCCCGGCCCCACCTGAATACCGATGGTATAAACGAAGAGGATCAGACCGAATTCCTGAATAAAGTGGAGCATTTCGGCGCTGAGGACCAGCCCGAGTTTGTCGGCAAAGTGCCCGACAAAAATTCCGCCAAACAGGACCCCGCCAATCCCAAACCCGACGCCACGGATTTTGATATTACCTATCCACAGTCCAACTACAGCGACCAGGGCCAACACGCTAACCGTTAACGCGATATCACTCATGATCCACTTCCTGTGCATAACCTTAGTTATGACGAGGATTCTCTCAGAGCCAGACGTAGTTGTATGGGCGATGGCGCACAAAAAAGCCCTGCCGGAGCAGGGCTTTGTGCAGTCGGTGAGTATTGTCGGGTGGCGGCTACGCCTTACCCGACCTACAGGATCGGCGGGCTTGTTAACTGTTTAACGCAGGCCGCTCGCTAATGGCGATACGCTGTGGCGCGATAGCTTCCGGCACATTACGGGTCAGGTCGATATGCAACAGCCCGTTGGTGAAAGTCGCACCGGAGACTTCCATATGATCGGCCAGGGTAAAGCTCAGGCTAAACGGCTGAGTGACCAATCCCTGATGTAACCATTTGGTCTCGGTTTCTGGTTTTTCCGGCGTACCCTTCACGGTCAGACGCGTACCTTCAAGCTGGATATCCAAATCGTCCTGACGGAAACCGGCCAGCGCCAGGGTAATGCGATAGTGGTTATCATCGCTCTTTTCGATGTTGTACGGCGGAAATGTCTGTTGCTCAGTGGTGCTTTGCAGGGCGTTAGCCAGTTTGTCAAAACCAATCCACTGACGCAGCAGGGGGGATAAATCGTAGTTACGCATACTAAATCTCCTTCTGAGAAGCGAGTTCGGCACAGTTTAATTTTGTGCGCAGTTATTCCTGCAAATCCCGATGGATTCGCATATGCTCCCATTACGGCAAGCAATTCTGGATGGGCCGCTTAGGCGACCCGCATAATTAGTTAATTTCGATACGACGCGGCTTTTTCTCTTCCGGGATCACACGTTCCAGTTCGATAAACAGCAGGCCGTTAACCAGGTTCGCGCCTTTAACGTGAATGTTCTCAGCTAACTGGAACTTACGTTCAAAGTTGCGCTCTGCAATGCCCTGGTAAAGGTAGGTACGTTCTTTCTGCTCGGCCGTATGGGAACCTTTCACCACTAGCAGGTTGTCCTGGGCGGTGATCTCCAGTTCGTTTTCTGCAAAACCGGCGACAGCAATCGCGATGCGGTAGTGGTTTTCGTCAACCAGCTCAACATTGTATGGAGGGTAGCCGTTGCTCTGGCTTTGGTTATTTTCTAAATGGTTAAACAGGCGGTCAAAACCAATTGCAGAACGGTATAGCGGAGAAAGATCGAAGTTACGCATAAATAAAACTCCTGAAATCAGCGAGAAAATGTAGCCTTCCACCATGGACAGGCCTTAGTACCCCGAACACCCATCAGGCGTGTTCGTTTTCGTGGTTACATTCTTAAAATGGGTCTGGAACCGGGCTTTTCAAGCACGACAGCTGCACTTTTTTTTGCACTTTCTTGCATCTCGCTTAGACTGGGACAACAGCACAAAGGGTTAAATTGCGATGGCTGCCACAGTGCGGGGTTATCGGGCTATCCATTTTGGTTAAGGCTCGCTATAAACCTGAGTTGCAGGTCTTTGCAGTGCCATTAATGATGACTGAGTGATGATGAAAAATGTTCTGATAAAGCTGACGACGTTCAGCGGGGTAGTTTTACTTTGCGGGTGTTCGAGCGTGATGTCTCACACCGGCGGTAAAGAAGGAACATATCCTGGGACACGTGCCAGCGCGGCGATGATCTCCGATGACGATACAAACTGGGGCACCAAATCCCTGGTTATCCTGGATATGCCGTTTACGGCTGTGGCGGATACGCTTCTGCTGCCGTGGGATATGTTTCGTAAGGACAATTCTGTGCGCTCACGGGTAGAAAAAAGCGAGCAGGAGAATCTGGCGACAAACGCCGTTATTCCGCCCGCTGAATTGCCTCCACGCTAGTGTTGCGCGGTTTCTGTTAACCAAAGCTGACGGAAACCGCCTGTCTCTTCCATCCACGCAATAAAACGTCCGTCTGGGGAAAACACTACCGCATCTGCTGAAGGTGGGTTGCCGTGATCGGACGTCAAAAACGTCACCGCACCAGTCTGCGCATCGCAACAGGCGATCCGATTTTCAAGCACGAATCCCAGCATGTTCCCGGAAGGGTGCCAGTTAAACGCTGACTGAATACCGCTCTCCGTATGGGTTAACTGGCGCGTCTCGCCACCCTCAGGAGAGATCAGCCACAGCTGCACAATACCGTTATCATCTCGCATCAGAAACGCGATCTGCGTCCCTTGCGGATTACAGCGCACCCAGTGACGCGGCACGTTCACAAGCCCCGGATACGCCCTTTGATGCGTAAAGGTCAGACGACGCTGCTTAACCCCTGCTGGCGGGGCAGGCAGGGTCTCTGTCGTACCCTGCAAAGGCTCATCGCCAGCCTGCTTCCAGCCCTGTTCGTTCTCAGGCAACTCAACAATAAACAGTTCTGGCACTTTCTCGCCCTGCACTGACAGGGTATCGCCAATAAACGCCAGCCGGTCATTACTCACCCAGCCCTCTTCATAGGCGCGGTTGATGTCATCGCTGCCGGGCTGAGGTGTTGGCGTCGTGCGGCTCACCAGCACGCTCCAGTATGCACCGACATATTCTCGCGGATGGTTCCCCTGTGGGTTCACTGGGCCAAACGGTGCGGCAACACCCACGTTACGTAAATCAAGTTTCGGATCGCGCTCGTGCAGGACGTGGTCGTTATAGGTAAAGCTAACGAGCTGCCCGTTCGGGCTGAAGACGTGTACGTGGCTGCCGCCGCGCAACGCGCCTGCGGTATAAGGCGCGGTGATATCCATCGCATCCAGGTTGCTCACCTGGCCATGATGCGCAATCACCCCCTGACGATGGTGAAAATCATAGTGCCAGTCTGCATCCGGGTGTTTCGGGCCGTGGATAAACACATACTTATCTTCAGCGGGATGAACGGTCACCACGCCGACATGCGCGCCGTCAGTGGCACGATAAATCACCTCAACCTCACCCGTACTGACATTGACTCGCTCAATGGTTTCACCGGTGAACGATGCGCCCGACGGGCGCACATCAAAGACGAGCCACTGGCTGTCCGGCGTCCAGGTATTGATATTGGTCAGCTGGTGATGGCGGGAAGCGAAGGTGATTTGTTTCATGGAGATACCCTGATGCGCAGTTGTCGCATCAGGGTAAAACATCAGCGGGATTTAGCCTACTCGTTTCACATCGCCCACCAGCAGAATGTAGGAGAGCGCACCGATCAGTGCTACCGCTGAGATATAGACCAGCGCCGGGCCAAAGCCGTAATCCTGTGCCAGGTAGCCGATGACCAGCGGTACAGTGATGCCGCCGAGCCCACCGACAAAGTTGAACACGCCACCGGTCAGGCCAATCAGGCGCATTGGCGCCAGGGATGAGACCAGTGACCAGGTGATGGAGGCAAAACCGTTGCCGAAGAACGCCACCGCCATCAGGGTCATAATCCATACCGGATCGTTGGTGTAGTTGGCGCCCATGATGCAGGTAGAAATCAGCAGGCCGCAGATAACCGGCGTCTTACGCGCGACCCCCAGTGAGACACCTTTCTTCACCAGTCTATCCGCCAGCCAGCCCGAGAGCAGTACACCGAAGAATGCCGCAAGGAACGGTACTGTAGTCATAAAGCCAGCTTTCAGCGCAGTGATCCCCTTTTCCTGCGTCAGATAGTTAGGGAACCAGGTCAGGAAGAACCACAGCGTCGAGGTAACCGCGAACTGACCCAGATAAACGCCTACCAGCTTACGATGGAAAACCAGCTTCCAGTCCGCTTTGGTCAGCGGCTGGCGCGCCTCTTTTTTCGCTGGCGCATCGCCGTCTACCAGACCACCGCCGTCGCGGATGTAGTCCAGCTCGGCTTTGGTGATGCTTTTAGTCAGACGCGGTGGCTGGTAAACCTTGAACCAGATAAACGACCAGATAATGCCGATCCCGCCGGTGACGATAAATACCCAGTGCCAGCTCAGCAGCTCCTGGATCCAGATCAGCAGCGGCGTCAGGAACGCCAGGCCGACAAACTGACCGGAAGTGTAAAAACCAACGGCAGAAGCACGCTCATGTTCCGGGAACCAGCTGGTCACCATGCGGTTGTTGGTCGGAAACGCCGGGGCTTCGAAAATCCCGGTGATGGCGCGCAGACCAATTAGCGACATCAGCCCGGTGGCGAACCCCTGGAACAGGGTCGCCACGGACCAGCCGAAAATGGCGATGAAGTAGGTTAAACGAGAACCTACGCGGTCAAGGAACCAGCCACCGGGGATCTGACACAGCGTATAAAGCCAGGCGAACGCCGAAAAGACGTAGCCCATTTCCGCTTTGGTGATGCCAAACTCTTCCTGAATATGGGCCGATGCCACGGCAAGGTTGGCGCGGTCGACATAGCAAATGACCACGGTGATAAAGATCATAATCAGCGTCAGGTAGCGGCGACGCCCGGTTTTTGTAGCAGTAACTGGAATATCCATCGCAATCTGTCTCCAGATTTTGGGCATAGCGAAGCCGCTCACCATGCCCTGTAATTTACAGAGGGTTATTTTTTTTGTAGGTAAGGTTTTTGTCCGGTGGCGAAGCGCCATCCGGCGAACTACCACTCGGCTACGGAACCGTCTTCATGACGCCAGAGTGGATTACGCCAGTCCGGCGCATTTTTGCTGAGCTCAATGACTTTGGCTTCGTCAATATCCACGCCAAGGCCCGGCTTCGTTAACGGTTTAAAGAAACCACCTTCCATGCTGAAGTCTTCTTTGTTTTTCACAAAGTCGAGCAGTTCCGCGCCCTTGTTATAGTGAATGCCCATGCTCTGTTCCTGGAACACAGCATTGCGGGAGACAAAGTCCACGTGCAGACAGGCAGCCAGCGCGATCGGCCCAAGCGGACAGTGCGGTGCCAGCGCCACATCGTAGGCTTCCGCCATTCCGGCAATTTTGTAGCATTCGGTGATGCCGCCTGCGTGGGAGAGATCGGGTTGCAGTATGGCAATGCCGCCCGCTTCCAGCACGCGTTTGAACTCGAAACGCGAGAACATACGTTCACCCGCCGCGATAGGAATATGGGTCTGCTCAGCCAGTTTCGGATAGTACTCCGCCTGCTCGGCCAGCACCGGCTCTTCGATAAACAGCGGACGATACGGCTCAAGCTCTTTAATCAGCACTTTAGCCATTGGCGCACTGACGCGGCCGTGGAAATCCAGACCAAACTCAATCTCGTTGCCGAAGGCTTCACGGATTTGCGCGACGGTATTTACCGCACGGTCTACCGCACGCGAGTTATCAATAACGCCCATCTCTTCACAGCCGTTGAGCTTGAAGGTGTCAAAACCGATATTGCGCAACTGCTTAATGCCGTCGATCACTTCCGCAGGGCGGTCGCCGCCCACCCAGCTGTAGGCTTTGATTTTGTCGCGCACCAGGCCGCCCATCAATTGCCAGACCGGCGCATTCAGGACTTTACCTTTGATATCCCACAGCGCCTGGTCGATCCCGGCGATAGCGCTCATCAGGATCGGACCGCCACGGTAGAAGCCCGCGCGATACATCACCTGCCACAGGTCGTTAATGCGCGCCGGATCCTGGCCAATCAGGTATTCGCCCAGCTCATGCACTGCCGCTTCAACGGTGCGCGCACGCCCTTCAATCACCGGCTCGCCCCAGCCGACAACGCCTTCGTCGGTTTCGATTTTCAGGAACATCCAGCGCGGGGGTAAACGGTACGTGGTGAGTTTGGTAATTTTCATTTCACTGCCTCTCGATACGCTTTCACAAATGCTGTCGCCTGCTGCGCGGTTTGTTCAACTGACTGCCCGGCGCGATAGAGATCGCTGCCCAGCCCCGCCCCCACACAACCGGCTTTCATCCACTGCACCAGGTTTTCTGGCGTTACGCCGCCCACGGCAAAGACCGGCACGCTGGTGGGTAATACCGCTTTCAGCGCTTTGATGTAGTCCGGGCCAAAGGCCGATGACGGGAAAATTTTGAGCGCCTGCGCGCCCGCATCGAGGGCAGTAAAGGCTTCCGTAGCTGTCGCACATCCCGGACAGACGGTCATGCCGTAGCTCACCGCGCGGCGGATCACTTCAGGATTAATGTTGGGCGTGACGATAAGCTTGCAGCCCATTTTCGCCAGCTCATCCACCTGCTCCGGGTGTAACACGGTTCCCGCGCCAATCAGTGCCTTATCACCAAAGGCATCCACCACGGCCGGAATACTTTTTTTCCACTCCGGAGAGTTGAGCGGGATTTCCACCGCATCGAACCCGGCGTCAATCACTGCGCCTACGTGCGCGATCGCCTCATCGGGCGTAATGCCGCGCAAAATCGCGATAAGGGGAAGATCAGTTTGCCACTGCATGAGCGATGCTCCTTATTCCTGCCTGAAATGCCGTATCGCCGGAGATCGCCGCCACATCACGCCCAATAGCGTGAAATGCCTGCTGATAGCGCGACGTTAACGCGCTTCCGGCAACAATCGTGATTGCCTGTCCGGTCGGGACAAAATCGCGCATGGTCGCGACTTCTGCGCCAATCAGCAGGCCTGAGAGAAATTCGCTAACCTGCTCGCGCGGGAGATTTCCCAGCACGTGCGAGGCGCGAACTTCGAAGAGTTTCGGCAGAACATCAGGTGATGCGAGACCACGCTCAAGCCCGGCGGTAAACGCTGCGGGCGACGTCTCTTGCGCTGGCAACCCCGCCCCCACCAGCGAAAGCGTCAGCAGCAAATGGTGCAGTTCGCCGGTCATTACGGTGCGAAAATCATGGATTTGCTCAGCATCGGCCTGCACCCACTTGCAGTGCGTACCGGGCATAACGTAAACAGAAGAAGGAGAAAGCGTGCGCGCGCCAAGAAGTTGCGTCTCTTCGCCGCGCATCACGTTGTGGTTATCGTCGCGAGAGACGCACAGGCCGGGAATAATCCAGACATTGTCATCAACGGACGTTAACTGCTCGCCAATGGCAGAGAAATGCGCAGGAACCGGCAGGTAAGGGGCGATTTTCCAGCCCACGTTGCTGCCGACCATGCCCGCCATTACCACCGGCGTGGCGCCATCGCGCCAGTTTTGCGTCACCTCTGCTAACACCGCCTCGGGGGATTTACCGTTCAGGCGTGTGATGCCTGCCTCTGATTGCCTGCTCTCCAGGCACTGCCCATCCTGGTAAAGCCAGGCGCGCAGGTTGGTCGATCCCCAGTCAATTGCGATGTAGCGAGATGTCATGTGATTTCCTTCAACCTTCGTGTCGAGCTGGCGATCATCGTGAGGGCCGCCTGCTCTGCCGCATCGCCGTCCTGATGCCTTATCGCATCGAACAACGCTTTATGTTCCTGGAGCGTTTTTGGCATGTTGGCCTCATCGCCCATCCAGGTTCGTTCAAATACCGCTCGCTGTAGCGAGCTGATCGCCACGCTAAGCTGCTGTAACACCGGGTTATGCACCGACTGCAGCACCGCCTCGTGATAGCGAATGTCCGCCTCGTTGAACGCCTCCCGGTTCTGGTTATTGGCGATCATGTCGTTTAAAGCCGACTCAATCTGGGCCAAATCGCCGGAGGTTGCGCGCTCCGCCGCCCAGCGGGCGATGGCCGGTTCCACCAGGTTTCGGACTTCACTCATCGCGCCAATCAGCCGTGGGTCGTAGTCGTTTTCCAGAACCCACTGCAATACGTCGGTATCGAGGTAGTTCCACTGGTTGCGAGGAGCAACAAACGCGCCGCGATAGCGTTTCATTTCAATCAGCCGCTTCGCCATCAGCGAGCGGAACACTTCCCGGATGATGTTGCGCGAGGTTTCAAACTCCTCACACAGCTCGGCCTCAGCAGGGAGCGGCGAACCCGGGACGTATTTGCCCCCCACAATTTGAGTGCCCAGCGTGATGACAATGCGATCGGTTTTGTTAAGCGTCATGGAGAGTCCTTGTGCTCTGTATGTCCATCACTACTTTACCGTGTCCGCCGAATTTCGCCTCACTTTTGCAGTACAAACGTGAGTCCTTTCATCTTTGTCCTGATGATAATGTAGTACAATCAACATGTGTTGTACTACAATCAAGATCACAAAAAGAACAATCCAATAAATTCAGCGCAAAAAAAAGCCCCGGTTGATAACCGAGGCTGATGATTTTGGTTGCTGTTACCGCAGGACAAATTTCTCAATGGCGTACGCCACGCCGTCTTCCAGGTTGGATTTGGTGACAAAATTGGCCACTTCTTTTACCGACGGGATCGCGTTGTCCATTGCCACGCCCATACCCGCGTATTCAATCATCGCGATGTCGTTTTCCTGATCGCCCAGGGCCATGATCTCCTCAGGTTTGATGCCCAGCGCATCGGCCAGTGATTTAACACCGGTACCTTTATTCACGCGTTTATCGAGAATTTCGAGGAAGTACGGCGCGCTTTTCAGCACGGTGTATTTCTCTTTCACCTCGGCAGGGATGCGCGCAATCGCTTTATCCAGGATCTCAGGCTCGTCGATCATCATCACTTTCAGGAACTGCGTCGCCGGGTCCATTTTCTCGGCTTCACAGAACACCAGCGGAATGGTCGCAACGAAGGACTCATGTACGGTGTAGTAGCTGATATCGCGGTTGGCGGTATAGAGCGTATTGCGATCGAGTGCGTGGAAGTGAGAACCCACTTCGCGGGACAGCTTTTCGAGGAACAGGTAGTCATCATAGCTCAGCGCGGTTTGCGCAACCGTACTGCCATCCGCAGCTTTCTGCACCAGCGCGCCGTTATAAGTAATGCAGTAATCGCCCGGCTGATTCATGTGCAGCTCTTTCAGGTAGCTGTGCACACCGGCATACGGACGGCCAGTGGTCAGTACCACATTCACGCCCTTTGCGCGTGCCGCGGCAATTGCGTTTTTAACGGCTGGAGAGATGGTGTGGTCTGGCAGCAGCAGTGTGCCGTCCATATCGATTGCAATGAGTTTGATAGCCATGAGGTCCCCGGAATAAATGAATGCAACCCATGCTAACGCGATTAAGCACACAAAAATAGAGCTAGATTGCGCAACCAGATCACCCCTTTTCAGGCTTATCCCGGGGAACGACAATTCACTCGCGGGTGAGGACTATTTTGCCAAACGCACCGCGATCGAGGTGCTCAAGCGCCTGTTCAAGCTCGTCAAAACGGTAGCGATGCTCAATCACAGGTTTTAATCCGGTTACATCGACAGCCTGAACGAAATCCTCCAGCGCCCGACGATGCCCAACGCCAATCCCCTGAATAACCGGAGATTTCAGCAACAGCTCGCCAGCTGGGAGTGAAATTTCGGTCCCGGCCAGAACGCCGATAACCGAGATACGTCCATGAACGGCAACGGCGCGCAGGGAATGCTTCAGGTTTTCACCCCCTACGGTTTCGATAATATGGTCGATACCGCGATCCTGAGTCAGCGCCAGAATGGCTTCAGCCCAGTCTCCTTTCAGCCTGTTGATCCCTTTGTCAGCCCCGAGTTTTTTGGCCAGTGCCAGTTTTTCATCACTCCCGGACGTGACAAAAACCTCTGCTCCGTGTGCTTTTGCAATTTGCAGGGCGAATATCGCTACGCCGCCCGTCCCCTGTACCAGCACCGATTGCCCGGCGCGTAACTGGCCGCGTTCCACCAGCGCAAACCATGCGGTAAGCCCTGCGCAGGGTAGGGTGCTGGCCTCTGCGTCATCCAGAGTTTCCGGGGCGGCCACCAGCCAGTCTGCATTCACAATCACATATTCAGCCAGCATCCCCTGGAAGTATCCACCGGACGTTCTATAGGGCAAATTGCGCGCGTCCGCCTGCGGCTTGCCGTCGATCCACTCAGGGAAGAAGGTTGAGATGACGCGAGCGCCGGGTTTGAAACGTGTCACACCTTCGCCAATGCTGTCCACCACGCCCGCCATGTCAGACGCCGGTGTGAACGGGAAGGAACGTGAAATCGGCATGTTGCCTTCAATCACCATTTTATCGCGGTAGTTGAGCGCAACGGCATTCACCCGCACGCGCACTTCACCTGGACCAGGTTGTGGAACAGGTTCCTGAATGAGTCTGAGGTTTTCACGCCCGAGGGCATTCATCGACCAGCGTTGCATTGTCTCTGCCATTGTATTTCTCCAGCCATCAAATGAGTTTCAGGACTCACAGTCTACCGTTGACTCACCATCACCAGTGGCGATAAGTTTTCTCTTTATTGTCGCCACAATGGATACAATTCATGACCGATACACTGAAGGATATTCCTGTTTTTGTGGCCGCCGTTGAGGCGGGGAGCTTTGCTCAGGCCGCAACTCGCCTGCATTTATCGCGCTCGGCGGTAGGGAAAAGTATCGCTCGCCTCGAAGAGCGACTGGGCGTTCGTCTCTTCCAGCGCACCACCCGCAGCCAGAGCCTGACCGATAACGGCGCGCTTTTTTATGAGCGCTGTCTGCGCGCGCTGGAGGAAATTCGCGGTGCAGAATCACTGCTTGAAACAGGGAAACAGCAGGTCAGTGGCCGCCTGCGTGTTGCCATGCCGGTGCTGTTTGGTCGCCAGTGCGTCGCCCCGCTGTTGATTGAACTGGCGCAGGAACACCCCGGACTTGAACTGGAAATGTCATTCAGTGACCGCGTGGTGGATCTTGTCGAGGAAGGGTTTGATATGGCGGTGCGTAACGGCGTGCTTCAGGACAGCAGCGTGCTGGTTGCCAGAAGACTGGGGGAGCACCGCATGGTGCTGTGCGCCGCGCCGGATTATCTGCTTAAGAAAGGCCAGCCACAAAGCGTTGATGATTTACCCCTGCATACGGCCATTAACTATCTGCGCGCAGGCAGAGTGCTCCCCTGGCAACTGATGGACAACGACGGAACGCCGCGCACATTTATTCCCCGGTCATCACTCAATATGGATGATTTGCAGGCGATCTGCGACGCTGCGCTGGCCGGACACGGCATTGCATGGCTACCCTGCTGGATGGTCAGCAAAGAAATTCATCAGGGAAAACTCATCCCGCTCTTAAAGCAGGCACCGGATGTGCGTTTCGACGTTCACGCGGTCTGGCAGCAGACGCCGCATCTGCCGCTAAGGGTAAGAATTGCTATCGATACGCTGGCGAGCCGTTTACCGTCCGTGATGTCGCTGGATCTGCCCACACCTACAAAAAAGCCGCGCTAAAAGCGCGGCCTGTGTTTTGCAGTATTACGGCATTAAATATCGATATTAGCCGCTTTCAGGGCGTTCTCTTCGATGAAGGCACGACGTGGTTCAACCGCATCGCCCATCAGGGTAGTGAACAGCTGGTCAGCAGCAATCGCGTCTTTAACGGTCACGCGCAGCATGCGGCGGCTTTCCGGATCCATAGTGGTTTCCCACAGCTGATCCGGGTTCATTTCACCCAGACCTTTATAACGCTGGATAGACAGACCGCGACGGGACTCTTTCACCAGCCAGTCCAGCGCCTGTTCGAAGCTGGCTACCGGCTGACGACGGTCGCCACGTTCGATAAACGCATCGTCCTCGATCAGACCGCGCAGCTTCTCACCCAGCGTGCAAATACGGCGGTATTCTGGGCCAGTAACAAATTCGTGCTCCAGCGGATAGTCAGTGTCGACACCATGGGTACGCACGCGAACAATCGGCTCGAACTGTTGAGCGGCGTTCTGCTGAACATCGAATTTCCACTGGCTACCGTGCTGTTCTTTCTCGTTCAGCTCGCTTACCAGGGTATTCACCCAGCGGGTCACGGTTTGTTCATCGCTCAGGTCAGCTTCGGTCAGCGTTGGCTGATAAACCAGCTCCTTCAGCAGCGCTTTCGGATAACGGCGCTCCATACGCCCAATCATTTTCTGCGTGGCGTTGAACTCAGACACCAGGCGTTCCAGCGGCTCACCTGCCAGCGCTGGTGCGCTGGAGTTGGCGTGCAGAGTCGCACCATCAAGGGCGATGGCGATTTGGTACTGATCCATCGCGTCATCATCTTTGATGTACTGTTCCTGTTTGCCTTTCTTCACTTTGTACAGCGGTGGCTGTGCAATGTAGACGTGGCCACGTTCAACGATTTCCGGCATCTGACGATAGAAGAAGGTCAACAGCAGCGTACGGATGTGCGAGCCGTCGACGTCCGCATCGGTCATGATGATGATGCTGTGATAGCGCAGTTTGTCCGGGTTGTACTCATCACGGCCAATGCCGCAGCCCAGCGCGGTGATAAGCGTCGCCACTTCCTGAGAAGAGAGCATTTTGTCGAAGCGTGCTTTCTCAACGTTGAGGATTTTCCCCTTCAACGGCAGGATAGCCTGGTTCTTACGGTTACGGCCCTGCTTCGCAGAACCGCCCGCGGAGTCCCCTTCCACAAGGTACAGTTCAGACAGCGCCGGGTCACGTTCCTGACAGTCAGCCAGTTTGCCTGGCAGGCCTGCTAAGTCCAGTGCGCCTTTACGACGGGTCATTTCACGGGCTTTACGCGCCGCTTCACGGGCACGTGCCGCATCAATAATTTTGCCGACAACGATTTTCGCGTCAGACGGGTTTTCCTGCAGGTAGTCGCTCAGCAGTTCGTTCATCTGCTGTTCAACCGCCGATTTCACCTCAGAAGAAACCAGTTTGTCTTTGGTCTGTGAGGAGAACTTCGGATCCGGCACCTTCACGGAAACCACAGCAATCAGGCCTTCACGGGCATCGTCACCGGTGGCGCTGACTTTCGCTTTTTTGCTGTAGCCTTCTTTGTCCATGTAGGCGTTCAAAGTACGGGTCATCGCCGCACGGAAGCCTGCAAGGTGAGTACCGCCGTCACGCTGTGGAATGTTGTTGGTGAAGCAGTAGATGTTTTCCTGGAAACCATCGTTCCACTGCAACGCCACTTCTACGCCGATACCGTCTTTTTCGGTGGAGAAGTAGAAGATATTTGGATGAATTGGCGTTTTGTTCTTGTTCAGGTACTCAACGAACGCCTTGATACCACCTTCGTAATGGAAGTGGTCTTCTTTGTTGTCGCGTTTATCACGCAGACGAATAGAGACGCCAGAGTTCAGGAACGACAGTTCACGCAGGCGTTTCGCCAGGATGTCGTACTCGAATTCGGTGACGTTAGTGAAGGTTTCCAGGCTTGGCCAGAAGCGCACCATGGTACCGGTTTTGTCGGTATCGCCAGTGACGGCCAGCGGTGCCTGCGGCACGCCGTGGGTATACAGCTGGCGGTGAATTTTGCCTTCGCGCTGAATAACCAGCTCCAGCTTCTGCGAAAGGGCGTTAACCACGGAGACACCTACGCCGTGCAGACCGCCGGAAACTTTATAGGAGTTATCATCGAACTTACCGCCTGCGTGCAGCACAGTCATGATAACTTCCGCAGCGGACACGCCTTCCTCCGGGTGGATACCGGTTGGGATGCCACGACCATCATCGGTGACGGAGACGGAGTTATCCGCATGGATCGTGACCACGATGTCTTTACAGTGACCCGCGAGCGCTTCGTCGATAGCGTTATCTACCACCTCGAATACCATGTGGTGCAGACCGGTGCCGTCATCCGTGTCGCCGATATACATACCCGGGCGCTTACGCACCGCATCCAGCCCTTTCAGGACTTTGATACTGGAGGAGTCATAAGAATTCGACATCAACGTTTCTCGCTCATTTCAACTTGGGTTAATCCGTTATTTTACCCTTTTCCACGGTAAACATCTTCGAATTTTCGTCCGACATGTCCATAACGTGTTCAGCGCTAATGGCGCTGACGAAAACCTGCGACTGCGTGGCTTTTAAGCGGCTGGCAAGCAGCCCACGCCGCGCGTCGTCAAGTTCCGAGGCAAAATCATCTATCAGGTACAGGCAGCGTCTTCCACTCTCGCGGGTGAGAAATTCCCCCTGTGCCAGGCGTAACGCGCACATCAGGAGCTTAAGCTGCCCGCGCGACAGCGTGTCTTCCACCGGCGCACCGTCGGCACGAATGCGGAAATCCGCCTTGTGCGGGCCATGCGCGGTGTAGGTCAACATGCGATCACGCTCGAAGTTTCTCTCTAACACCTCGGCATAATCCGTCTCTTTCTCCCAGCCGCGCTGGAAGGAGAAGGAGAGAGAGAACTCAGGTAAAAACTGTTTGCAGGTATCCGCCATATCTTCGGCAATACCTGCGCTGTATTCGGCACGCCAGCGGCTGATTTGTTCCGCGAGAGGGATTAACTCCATGTCCCACGGACGCAGCTGGGCGTAACGGGTGACCTGGCGCAGTGCAGCGTTACGCTGCTTAAGCAGACGCTTCAGGTTGCTCCAGGCATTAAAGAAACCGGCTTCGTTGTGAAAGCATCCCCAGTCAAGGAACGCTCTTCTGTATTTGGGGCCGCCGTTGAGTAAAGTAAACCCCTCCGGCGTAATCAGCTGCATGGGCATTAACAGCGCAAGCTCGGCAACTTTATGGCCGTCGGTCCCGTCGATACGAACCTTGCTGTCGCCCTGCTTGTCTTTGGTCAGGCCGATGGCGGTTTCCCGCTCCTCACCCTGTAAACGCCCGTGCAGAACGAAGGACTCTTGTTCGTGGCGGATAACGCGACCGATTTGCAAACTGCGAAACGCCCGGCCGTGGCCGAGCGTATAGATGGCTTCCAGCACGCTGGTTTTGCCGCTGCCGTTCGCGCCAACCAGGAAGTTAAAGCCCGGGGATAAAGCAAGATCCGCGCTTTCAATATTGCGAAAGTCGCGGATCAACAGACGGGTGAGCGACATTACAGTCTCATTGGCATGACAACATAGGCAGCCGACTGCGATGCGGCATCTTCAATCTGTACGCTTGAAACGGAATCGGTCAGCAGGATGCGCACGTTCTCGCATTTCAGTGCATTCAGCACATCCAGCACGTAGCTGACGTTAAAGCCGATTTCCATCTCAGCTCCGGCGTAGGTGACGTCCAGAATTTCTTCTGCTTCTTCCTGCTCCGGGTTGTTAGCGGTGATTTTGATCTGGTTTTCACTCACATACAGGCGCACACCGCGGAATTTCTCGTTAGAGAGAATGGCGGCACGGGCAAACGCCTGCTTGAGGCTATCGCAACCCGCTTCCAGCGTTTTGTCCGGGTTCTTCGGCAATACGCGGCGATAATCCGGGAAACGACCGTCAACCAGCTTCGAGGTGAAGACAAAATCACCGACATGAGCGCGAATGTTGTTGCTGCCGATCTGCACGCGCAGCGGGGTATCACCACCGTCGAGCATACGCATCAGCTCAATCACGCCTTTACGTGGCACGATCACCGAATGGTTTGGCAGTGAGTCGCCAATTGGCATGGAACAGACCGCCAGACGGTGGCCGTCGGTCGCCACGGTACGCAGCTCTTCACCTTCGGTTTCGAACAGCATGCCGTTTAAGTAGTATCGAACGTCCTGATGCGCCATAGAAAACTGCGTGGCTTCGATCAGACGCTTCATCGTCGCCTGTGGCAGGGTGAATTCAACTTCACTTTGCCAGTCGTCCAGGTTCGGGAAGTCCGCAGCAGGCAGCGTGGAAAGCGAGAAACGGCTGCGGCCAGAGCGCACCAGCATGCGGTCGCCCTCCAGCTGCACGGCGATTTCAGCGCCTTCCGGCAACCCACGGCAAATATCAAAGAATTTACGTGCCGGAACCGTGGTCGCACCCGCGTCGTGTGGCTGAGTCAGCGTAACGCGCGCGATCATTTCCATTTCCAGGTCTGTGCCGGTCAGCGACAGCGTACCGTCCGCGACCTGAAGCAGCAGGTTTCCGAGAATAGGCAGCGTTGGGCGGCCACCTAATGGGCCACTCACCTGTTGCAGCGGTTTTAATAAATGTTCACGTTCAACAGTAAATTTCATAGCGTCACGATGATAATGTTCTGATTAAATTGGAAAAATCTTCTTTTATGTCGTGGCTTTCTTCACGTAACTGCTCAATCTTGCGACAAGCGTGCAGCACGGTCGTATGGTCACGGCCACCAAACGCATCCCCGATTTCCGGCAGACTGTGGTTGGTTAACTCCTTTGCCAGCGCCATCGCCATCTGACGCGGACGCGCCACCGAGCGGGAACGACGTTTAGACAGTAAATCTGCCACTTTGATCTTGTAGTACTCAGCCACCGTCTTTTGAATATTGTCGATGGTGACTAATTTTTCCTGCAATGCCAGCAAATCGCGCAGCGCTTCACGCACAAAATCGATCGTGATCGCACGGCCGGTAAAGTTGGCATTAGCAATAACACGGTTCAGTGCCCCTTCCAGCTCACGCACGTTGGAGCGCAGACGCTTGGCAATGAAGAACGCCACTTCACCCGGCAGGCGAATGTCGTTTTCATCGGCTTTCTTCATCAGGATCGCAACGCGGGTTTCCAGTTCCGGTGGCTCGATCGCCACAGTCAGGCCCCAGCCAAAGCGGGATTTCAGACGATCTTCGACACCGTTGATCTCTTTTGGATAACGATCCGAGGTCAAAATGATCTGTTGATTGCCTTCCAGCAGCGCATTGAAGGTGTGGAAAAACTCTTCCTGCGATCGTTCTTTATTAGCAAAGAATTGAATGTCATCGATCAGCAGGGCGTCAACGGAACGATAATAGCGTTTAAACTCTTCGATCGCGTTGTTTTGCAGGGCTTTTACCATGTCCTGAACGAAGCGCTCGGAGTGCATATACACCACTTTCGCATTCGGCTTGCGCGCCATAATGCCGTTACCCACTGCATGCAGAAGGTGCGTTTTACCTAAACCCGTGCCGCCATAAAGGAACAGTGGGTTGTAGGCACCTCCGGGGTTATCCGCAACCTGACGAGCCGCCGCGCGCGCTAACTGGTTCGACTTACCTTCAACGAAGTTATCGAACGTGTGTTTAACGTTAACGTTAGAGCGGTAGGTTGGCTCAGCAGGTGCAGGAACATTATCCCAGCCCTGACGAGCGGGTGCGACGCGAGGGGCCGGAGCAGGAGCAGCCTGAGCAGGCGCTGCTACGTTCACGGTTTCACGAACGGTTTGGGTGACCGGCTTTGTGCCCACTTCAAAGCGCAGCTGTGGGGCATCTGACCCGCAGAAATCGTTCAGCAGTCCATTGATGTTATTGAGGTACTTATCCCTTACCCAATCGAGCACAAAACGGTTTGGCGCATACAAAGCCAGCGTGTTATCGCTCAGTTCCGCCTGCAACGGGCGGATCCACATACTGAATTCTGTGGCTGGTAACTCATCCTGCAATCGGGCAAGACACTGCTGCCAAAGCGAAAGTGACACGGCGGACTCCACTCGAACAATAAAAGAAAACTATTGAATATTCATGATTGTTGGCGCACATCGACATGACCCTGTGCATAGGGGGATGTGCGAATTGCTATCTGCAATTTAATCCTGACCAGGATCCTGGGATCCCGATCGGGACCGCGGATCATAGCCTAAACTGAGCCAGAGATCTTCTGTTTCTCACAGATTCTTCCCGATTTATCCACAGGACGATCTGAAACCGGGTAAGTGTAAACGATCCTGGCACAAGTGCCCCACGATTTAGCCCGCATATTGGAAAAATTAATGAGCACAGACAATTTATTGCTTAAATGATCTAACGAAGATCCGGGACGATCCTTGCGCTTTGTCGACGAGCCCGTATAATCCTCGACCCGGCGCGTGATGCTCATCTTCCTGCGTCGTCCGTTGCTCATTTTCCACGCGAAAACGTGCGGAAATACGCGGGAAATAAGGAAAGAGAATTGACTCCGGAGTGTACAATTATTACAATCCGGCCTCTTTAATCACCCACGCTGAGGCGTTAGTCGTTCGAAATTCGTTCGGGTATACGCAAAAGTCAGTGAATTTATTCAAGTTTAGGTAGAAATCGCCATGAAACGCACTTTTCAACCGTCTGTACTGAAGCGCAACCGTTCTCACGGCTTCCGTGCTCGTATGGCTACTAAAAATGGTCGTCAGGTTCTGGCACGTCGTCGTGCTAAAGGCCGCGCTCGTCTGACCGTTTCCAAGTAATAAAGCTAACCCCTGAGTGGTTAAGCTAGCATTTCCCAGGGAGTTACGTTTGTTAACTCCCGCTCATTTCACTTTCGTCTTCCAGCAGCCACAACGGGCTGGCACGCCGCAAATCACCATCCTCGGCCGCCAAAATTCGCTGGGGCATCCCCGCATCGGTCTCACAGTCGCCAAGAAAAATGTTAAGCGAGCGCATGAACGCAATCGGATTAAACGTCTGACGCGTGAAAGCTTCCGTTTACGTCAGCACGAACTGCCTTCGATGGATTTCGTGGTGGTGGCTAAAAAGGGGGTTGCCGACCTCGATAACCGTGCTCTCTCGGAAGCGTTGGAAAAATTATGGCGCCGCCACTGTCGCCTGGCTCACGGGTCCTGATAGCCCTCATTCGGGTCTATCAACGCCTGATTAGTCCGCTACTCGGGCCACATTGCCGTTTCACACCAACGTGCTCAAGCTACGGAATTGAGGCATTGCGCAGGTTTGGAGTGATAAAAGGCAGTTGGTTGACGGTGAAACGCGTATTAAAATGCCACCCTTTACACCCCGGTGGAGACGACCCCGTCCCTCCAGGACCCTTTGATACCAGAGAACACTAACGATGGATTCGCAACGCAATCTTCTTATCATCGCTTTGTTGTTCGTGTCTTTCATGATCTGGCAGGCATGGGAGCAGGATAAAAATCCTCAACCCCAGCAGCAGACCACGCAGACCACGACCACCGCAGCGGGTAGCGCCGCCGACCAGGGCGTACCGGCCAGTGGCCAGGGGAAACAGATTACGGTTAAGACCGATGTGCTTGAGCTGACTATTAACACCCGTGGTGGTGATGTTGAGCAGGCGCTGCTGTTGACCTACCCGAAAGAGCTGAAGTCTAACGAACCGTTCCAGTTACTGGAAACCACGCCTGAGTTTATCTACCAGGCGCAGAGCGGCCTGACCGGTCGTGATGGCCCGGATAACCCGGCTAACGGTGCGCGTCCACTGTATAACGTCGAGAACGACACCTTTGTACTGGCTGATGGTCAGAACGAACTCGTTATCCCGATGACGTATACCGACGCCGCAGGCAACACCTTCACAAAAACCTTCACCCTGAAACGCGGTGAGTATGCGGTGAACGTGGGCTACACCGTACAGAACGCCAGTGCGAAACCACTGGAACTGTCGACCTTTGGCCAGCTGAAGCAGTCCATCAATCTGCCGTCTCACCGTGACACCGGAAGCAGCAACTTTGCGCTGCATACCTTCCGTGGCGCGGCGTACTCCACGCCTGACGCGAAGTATGAGAAATACAAATTCGACACCATTGCCGATAACGAAAACCTGAACGTCAGCGCTAAAGGCGGTTGGGTGGCAATGCTGCAGCAGTATTTCGCCACTGCGTGGGTGCCTAATAACGACGGTACCAACAACTTCTACACCGCGAACCTGGGTAACGGTCTTGCAGCCATCGGCTACAAATCTCAGCCAGTTCTGGTTCAGCCGGGTCAAACCGGTAAAATGGCAAGCACCCTGTGGGTCGGCCCGGAAATCCAGGACAAAATGGCCGCCGTTGCGCCACACCTGGACCTGACCGTAGATTACGGTTGGTTGTGGTTCATCTCCCAGCCGCTGTTTAAGCTGCTGAAGTTCATCCACAGCTTCCTGGGTAACTGGGGCTTCTCCATCATCGTTATCACCTTCATCGTTCGTGGCATCATGTACCCGCTGACTAAAGCGCAGTACACCTCCATGGCGAAGATGCGCATGCTGCAGCCGAAGATTCAGGCCATGCGTGAGCGTCTGGGCGATGACAAACAGCGTCAGAGCCAGGAGATGATGGCCCTGTATAAAGCAGAGAAAGTAAACCCACTGGGTGGTTGCTTCCCACTGCTGATTCAGATGCCAATCTTCCTTGCGCTGTACTACATGCTGATGGGTTCCGTTGAGCTGCGCCATGCGCCGTTCGCGTTGTGGATCCATGACCTGTCTGCACAGGACCCGTACTACATCCTGCCGATCCTGATGGGCGTGACGATGTTCTTCATCCAGAAGATGTCGCCGACCACGGTGACCGACCCGATGCAGCAGAAGATCATGACCTTTATGCCGGTCATCTTCACCGTGTTCTTCCTGTGGTTCCCGTCAGGTCTGGTGCTGTACTATATCGTCAGCAACCTGGTGACCATCATCCAGCAGCAGCTGATTTACCGTGGTCTGGAAAAACGTGGCCTGCATAGCCGCGAAAAGAAAAAGTCCTGATTCGGTAAGTTAACGCTAAAATAAGGGCGGTCGATTGACCGCCTTTTTTATTTGTATTGAACGAGACCAACCATGAGCCATAACGACACTATCGTCGCCCAGGCAACCCCACCGGGACGCGGTGGTGTAGGCATTCTGCGTATCTCCGGCCTGAAGGCGCGCGAGGTCGCCGAAGCGGTACTGGGTAAACTGCCAAAACCCCGCTACGCTGATTACCTGCCGTTTAAAGATACCGACGGCACGCCGCTGGACCAGGGCATTGCGCTGTGGTTTCCAGGCCCAAACTCTTTTACCGGTGAAGACGTGCTGGAGCTGCAGGGCCATGGCGGCCCGATTATCCTCGATCTGCTGTTAAAACGTATTCTAACCTTGCCGGGCCTGCGTATTGCGAAGCCAGGCGAGTTCTCTGAACGTGCTTTCCTGAACGATAAGCTCGACCTGGCGCAAGCCGAGGCGATAGCGGACCTGATCGACGCCAGTTCTGAACAGGCTGCTCGCTCCGCTCTGAACTCGCTGCAAGGGGCATTCTCCGCGCGCGTGAATCACCTTGTGGAAGCACTTACTCACCTCAGGATCTACGTGGAAGCGGCTATCGATTTCCCGGATGAGGAGATCGACTTCCTCTCTGACGGTAAAATCGAAGCCCAGCTCAACCAGGTGATGAACGATCTCGACGCGGTACGTGCCGAAGCGCGTCAGGGTAGCCTGCTGCGGGAAGGGATGAAGGTGGTGATTGCCGGACGTCCTAATGCCGGGAAATCGAGCCTTTTGAACGCCCTGGCGGGCCGTGAAGCGGCGATCGTGACCGACATTGCCGGCACCACCCGCGACGTACTGCGCGAGCATATCCATATCGACGGGATGCCGCTGCATATCATTGATACCGCCGGTCTGCGCGATGCCAGCGACGAAGTCGAGCGCATCGGTATCGAACGCGCCTGGCAGGAGATCGAGCAGGCCGACCGCGTGCTGTTTATGGTGGACGGCACAACCACCGACGCTGTTGACCCGGCTGAGATCTGGCCAGACTTTATTGCCCGTCTGCCGGCGAAGCTGCCTATCACCGTGGTGCGAAATAAAGCAGATGTGACTGGCGAAACGCTGGGAATCAGCGATGTGAATGGTCACTCACTGATCCGCCTGTCGGCGCGTACCGGTGAAGGCGTTGACGACCTGCGTAACCATCTCAAGCAGAGCATGGGCTTTGACACCAGCATGGAAGGTGGCTTCCTGGCGCGTCGTCGTCACCTGCAGGCGCTGGAAGAGGCGGCACGCCATCTTGACCAGGGCAAAGCGCAGCTGATCGGTGCGTGGGCGGGTGAACTGCTGGCGGAAGAGCTGCGTCTGGCACAGCAGAATCTGAGTGAGATCACCGGGGAGTTTACGTCGGACGATCTGCTGGGAAGGATCTTCTCAAGCTTCTGTATTGGTAAGTAATACCCACGAAAACATGGTGATTTCCTTCCAGGAAATCACCTTTGTCCAAATGGCAACTCGCCTAATCCCTTCTCACCCCCTATCCTGCATGCCTGCATCTATGGGGGTTTTATGGCGCGTTTTCTGTTTTGTAGTTTCACATTAGTTCTGCTTTATCCGTCTGGCATTGATATGTATCTGGTGGGATTACCGCACATCGCCCGCGATCTGGGTGCCAGTGAAGCTCAGTTGCACATCGCGTTTTCGGCCTACCTCGCGGGAATGGCGTCATCGATGGTGTTTGCCGGGAAGGTCGCAGATAAGGCTGGTCGCCAACCCGTCGCCATAACGGGAGCCATCATCTTTGCGTTGGCTTCCGTGCTCTGTTCACTGGCGCAGGATAGTGCCCTGTTCCTGGCAGGCCGTTTTATCCAGGGCATCGGGGCGGGCGGCTGTTACGTGGTGGCTTTCGCAATTTTACGCGACACATTAAGCGCCCAACGCCGCGCCAAAGTGCTCTCTATGCTCAACGGCATCACCTGTATTATTCCGGTGTTGGCTCCGGTTGTTGGTTATCTGATCATGTTGAAATTCCCGTGGCAGAGCCTTTTCTGGACGATGGCAGCAATGGGGGGGCTGGTCTTTGTGTTGTCCATTTCCGTGCTAAGAGAAACTCACCCAGGTTCGCAAAGTACGGCACACTCAGCAACGATTCACCCAGCCGAGAAGCTGCTTAACCGTTTTTTCCTCAGTCGTCTGGCCGTAACCACGTTAAGCGTGGCGGTGATCCTGACCTATGTAAACGTTTCCCCGGTTTTACTGATGGAGACCATGGGCTTCGATCGGGGTGAGTATTCAACAGTGATGGCATTAACCGCGATGGTCAGTATGGCCGTCTCGTTTTCCACCCCCTTTGCGCTAAATATTTTCAGCCAGCGCACGTTGATGCTGACCTCACAGGTGTTATTTCTCGCAGCAGGCGTGATTCTGGCAACCACCAGCTCACATGTGGTGATGCTGGTAGGCATTACCCTCATTTGCGCCGGATTCTCGGTTGGCTTTGGCGTGGCGATGAGCCAGGCGCTCGGCCCGTTCTCACTACGGGCAGGCGTGGCAAGCTCCGTGCTGGGTATCGCTCAGGTCTGTGGCTCGTCCCTGTGGATTTGGCTGGCAGCGGTAATCGGACTTAATGCGCTCAATATGCTGATCGGGATTCTGATTGGCTGTAGCATGGTCTGTATTACCTTACTTATGCTCATCCAGCCCGCGGCAAATTATGAAGAAGCCCATCAGCAGTCTCGATCTTAACCTGTTGCTGTGCCTGCAGCTGTTGCTGCAGGAGCGTAGCGTCACCAAAGCGGCGAAGCGGATGAACGTGACGCCGTCCGCGGTGAGTAAATCACTGGCCAAGCTGCGCGACTGGTTCGACGACCCGCTGTTTGTCAAAACACCGTTAGGGTTACTGCCGACGCCACTGACGGTAAGCCTGGAGCAGGATCTGGCCGATTGGATGCAAATCGGCAACCAGATCCTCGATAAATTCCACCATGACGCGCCAGGCGGGCTGACGTTCGTGCTGGCCGCCGAAACGCCGTTAATGCTGATCCGCTTTAACGCCCTGCTGGAGCAGGTGAACCAGCGCTATCCGCAGGCTACGGTGAAGATGCGTCACTGGGATTACGACTCTCTGGACGCCATTACGCGTGGGGAAGTGGATCTTGGTTTCACTGGTCGCGAAACACATCCACGTTCCCGCGAACTGCTGAAGCTGTTGCCGTGGTTTATCGACTACGAAATCCTGTTTAGTGACCGTCCGTGTGTTTATCTGCGCGAGGATCACCCGGCACTTCAGGAAGAGTGGAACCTGGAGACCTTCCTGCGCTACCCGCATATCAGTATCTTCTGGGAGCGCAGCGACACCTGGGCGCTTGATGAGGTGCTAAAGGAGATGGGACGTGAGCGCAATATCGCCATGTGCCTGCCGGGTTTCGAACAGGCGATGTTTATGGCGGCGCAGCCTGGCCATAATTATATCGCTACGGCTCCCCACTACTGCCACCACTACAATGAACTCCACCAGCGGAAGCTGATCGCGCTTCCTATTCCGATTGACGAAGCGCAGGCTGAAAAGTTGACCGTCCCCTTCACCCTGATCTGGCATAAACGGAACAGCCATAATCCGAAAATTCTCTGGTTGAGAGAGACTATCAAGGCGTTGTACGGTGGCAGCGATCCAATTTTTACCTAAGAAAATGTAAAGTTCGGTCCTCAGGCTTCTCTTACTCCCATTTACTGATTAAAACAGGAGTGAAGTTAAGCGATAATCATGTAACCGTTTAACCGATTACGACCATTATCAAGGAGCGAAAAATGGCAACGCACTTTGCAAGAGGGATACTTACAGAAGGACGCCTCGTATCGGCACGAATTTCTTCAGCCTGTCACAGTGAAGCACGCAAACTCCCGGAACACCGCAGGACACGTTTTTTAGCGTCCAGAGCGCTTCTCGCAGAGCTGTTGTTTATGTTGTACGGCACCAGTGAACTGCCGGATATCATCACCCAACCTGAAGGCCGCCCGGTTTTTGCTAACCCGGATCTCCCCCGTTTTTCCATTGCCTATACGGGAAATATCATTGGGGTAGCACTCACCACCGAAGGGAATTGTGGGCTGGATATGGAACTTCAGCGCGCAACCCGGGGCATCCACGGCGCGAACCCACACGATGATTACCCGCTCTCCAGCAATGAAAAGCTGTGGGTGCGTAACCAGAACGATCCCAACGAGGCCAGAGCTCAGCTCATCACCCTACGCCAGAGCATTCGAAAGCTCTGTGGATGCGCCTCAGACGACGCCAGTATGCTGCAGCTGCTGCCAGGTTCCGGACGTCTTCGAGCCACCCAAGCTACGCTGGTAGAAGCGCTCAGTGACGCAGAGGATGTCCTCATTTGGTCCATTGCGGTTACCCCCGCTATCGAACGCATGAAAATCTGGGAATTTGACAGTCAACAGGGATGGCGTAGCCTTCCTGATGTGCCCGAACGCGCCAACGAGCCCGCCGCACGCCTGATGCGTTTAACCAGTTTACCGGCAGAAAAAGCATACACCCTTAGCTGATCCATTCAGGGTCATCATGATGAAACAGGAGTAATCATGTCTGATACGTTAAAAGTCGTTACGTTACTGGGAAGCCTGCGCAAAGGTTCATTTAATGGGATGGTTGCCCGCACGCTGCCACAGCTGGCACCGGCAGGTATGGAGATTAGTGCCCTTCCATCTATTGGTGACATCCCGCTCTATGATGCAGATGTCCAGCAGGAAGAAGGGTTCCCGCAGAGCGTTGAGGCGCTGGCGGCGCAAATCCGTCAGGCCGATGGTGTGGTTATTGTCACACCAGAGTATAACTACTCCGTTCCTGGCGGTCTGAAAAACGCCATTGACTGGTTATCCCGCCTCCCTGAGCAGCCTCTTTCAGGTAAACCCGTGCTGATCCAGACCAGTTCTATGGGTGCCATTGGCGGCGCGCGCTGCCAGTATCACCTGCGCCAGATTCTGGTGTTCCTGGATGCGATGGTGATGAACAAGCCGGAGTTTATGGGCGGAGTGATTCAGAACAAGGTCGACCCGCAGACGGGTGAAGTGGTGGATCAGAGCACGCGTGACCATCTGTCTGGTCAGCTGACTGCGTTTGGCGATTATATTAAGCGGGTGAAGGCTTAAGCTTATTGCGGCCTGATGCCCTCACCCTAGCCCTCTCCCACAGGGAGAGGGTACAAATATGTTTATTTGGCGTCAATAAACACAATCTTCAGCACAAACAGCAGCGCGACAACGATGACGCATGGGCTGAGGTCGCGGAAGCGACCCGTACCGATCTTCATTACGCAGTAAGAGATAAAGCCCAGCGCGATACCTTCGGTAATCGAGAAGCTGAACGGCATCATCACGGCGGTAATAAACGCTGGCACCGCTTCGGTTAAGTCATCCCACTTCACGCGTGACAGGCTGGAGGTCATCAGCACACCTACGTAGATCAGCGCGCCGGCTGCCGCATACGGTGGAACCATTCCCGCCAGCGGCGAAAGGAAGATCACCAGCAGGAACAGGATACCCACCACGACCGCCGTCAGACCAGTACGGCCTCCCACAGAAACACCGGAAGAGGATTCAATATAAGCGGTAACAGAAGAGGTACCGATAAAGGAGCCCGCAACAGACGAGATGCTGTCAACGAACAGCGCCTGCTTCATGCGTGGGAACTTCCCTTTCTCATCGGCCAGACCTGCTTTGTCGGTCACGCCAATCAGGGTACCGGAGGAGTCGAACAGGTTTACCAGCATAAAGGAGAAAATCACGCCCGCCAGGCCCAGGTTCAGGGAACCCGCCAGATCAACGTGACCAATAACGGTGGAAACACTCGGTGGCGCAGAAACGATACCGTTGTAGTGAACGTCACCCAGCAGCCAGCCCAGCAGCGTGGTCACCACGATGGATACCAGCACCGCCGCATGAATATTGCGGGAAGCCAGGATCGCGATGATAAAGAAGCCCAGCACGCCCAGCAGCACGTTGTGAGAGGTCAGGTGACCGATGCTTACCAGCGTATCCGGGTTAGCCACGATAACGCCGGCGTTTTTCAGCCCCATCATACCGATGAACAGACCAATACCGCTGGTAATGCCCACGCGCAGGCTCACAGGAATGTTGGCAATCATCCAGTAACGTACGCGGAAAATAGTCAGCAACAGCAGACCAATAGCGCCCCAGAAGATAGCGCCCATGCCCACTTGCCACGGCAGGCCCATCGCCTGAACAACCACGAACGCAAAGAATGCGTTCAGACCCATCGCAGGTGCCAGTGCAACCGGCAGGTTAGCGAACACGCCCATCAGGATGCTGCCGAGAGCCGCGATCAGACAGGTAGTCACGAAGACGGCGCTGGTATCCATGCCAGCAACGCCCAGAATTTGCGGGTTAACAAAAACGATATAGACCATCGTCAGGAAGGTGGTGAAACCGGCGATCACTTCGGTGCGTGCCGTTGTGCCGTGCTCGCGCAGTTTAAACACGCGCTCAAGCAGACCCTGACCAGATGCCTGGGTAGTGTGTTGTTGACTCATCATCAATTTCCGAACAAGGAGGGAAAATTCGTCGCTATCCTATACCAAAATGCGACAATAAGGGCGGTTGTAGGGTACTTTTTTTCATTGAATTTGCTTATACGGCAACGATTGCGTGTCGTAAAACCACATCACGTAAACGTTAAACTTGTTAAAAGGGAAAGACATGTCCGGAATTGAGGCGGTATTTTTCGACTGCGACGGTACGCTTGTCGACAGTGAGGTCATTTGTTCCCGTGCGTATGTCGCCATGTTCCAGGAATTTGGTATTACGCTCGATCTCGAAGAGGTGTTCAAACGCTTTAAGGGCGTGAAACTGTACGAGATTATCGACATCATTAACGACGAGCACGGTGTGGATCTGGCAAAAGGGGATCTCGAGCCGGTTTACCGCGCCGAGGTCGCACGCCTGTTTGATTCCGAACTGGAGGTCATCGCCGGGGCGAATACGCTTCTGGATGCGATGACGGTGCCAATCTGCGTGGTCTCTAATGGTCCGGTCAGCAAAATGCAGCACTCACTGGGGAAACTGGAGATGTTGCATCATTTCCCGGAAAAACTGTTCAGCGGCTACGATATTCAACGCTGGAAGCCCGATCCGGCGCTGATGTTCCATGCGGCCAACGCAATGAACGTTAAAGTAGAAAACTGCATTCTGGTGGATGACTCGTCTGCGGGCGCGCAGTCAGGGATTGATGCGGGAATGGAAGTGTTTTACTTCTGCGCCGATCCGCACAACAAACCGATCGATCATCCAAAAGTGACGACCTTTACCGATCTGGCGCAGTTGCCAGCACTGTGGAAGGCGCGTGGGTGGGATATTACGCGTTAAGTTAACGTAGGGCGGGTAAGCGCTAGCGCCACCCGCCTCAGGTATTACTCTTTCGGATCTTTACCCGCCAGCAGCTTATCCAGCTCATCGCCGCCCACGTGACGGAAGTCCTGCCCCTTCACGAAGTAGAAGATGTATTCGCAAATATTCTGGCAGCGGTCACCGATACGCTCAATGGAGCGCGCGCAGAACAGGGCAGTCAGTACGCTTGGGATCGTACGTGAATCTTCCATCATGTAGGTCATCAGCTGACGCACGATGCCTTCGTATTCCTGGTCGACTTTCTTGTCTTCACGGTAAATACGTACCGCTTCGTCCAGATCCATACGCGCAAAGGCATCCAGCACGTCATGCAGCATCTGCACGGTGTGACGACCCAGCGACTCCAGGCTCACCAGCAGTGGCTGGTGCTGCTGAGAGAATTTCTCCAGCGCGGTGCGGCAGATTTTATCCGCCACGTCTCCAATACGTTCCAGCTCGGCGATGGTTTTGATAATCGCCATCACCAGGCGCAGGTCGCTCGCTGTTGGCTGACGCTTGGCGATAATACGAACGCAGGCCTCGTCGATAGCGACTTCCATCATGTTGACGTTTTTGTCGCCTTCAATGACGCGCTTCGCCAGCTCGCTGTCCTGGTTGTGCATTGCCGTGATCGCATCGGAAAGCTGCTGCTCAACCATGCCACCCATGGTCATGACCTGCGTGCGAATGCTTTCCAGCTCTGCGTTGAACTGGCCTGAAATGTGTTTATTAAGATTAAGGTTGTCCATGGTTCACTCCAAATCAACCGTAGCGGCCAGTAATATAATCTTCAGTTTGCTTTTTAGCGGGTCTGGTGAACAACGCATCCGTATCGCTGAACTCAATCAACTCGCCCAGGTACATAAACGCCGTGTAATCGGAACAACGTGCAGCCTGCTGCATGTTGTGGGTCACGATAACCACGGTGTAATCCTGCTTCAGCTCGGTGATCAACTCTTCAATACGACCCGTTGAGATCGGGTCCAGCGCTGAACACGGTTCATCCAGCAGCAACACTTCCGGGCGAATGGCGATACCACGCGCAATGCACAGACGCTGCTGCTGACCACCGGAGAGAGAGTACCCGCTCTGGTGCAACTTATCTTTGGTTTCGTTCCATAATGCGGCCTTGGTCAAAGCCCACTGCACGCGCTCGTCCATATCGGTACGGGAGAGTTTTTCAAACAGGCGAACACCAAACGCAATGTTGTCATAAATGGACATCGGGAACGGCGTGGGTTTCTGGAACACCATCCCCACTTTTGCGCGCAGCAGAGCAATATCCTGAGCCTGGGTCAGAATGTTTTCGCCGTCCAGGATGATTTCACCTTCAGCGCGCTGCTCCGGATAGAGCGAATACATTTTATTAAAGGTACGCAGCAGCGTGGATTTACCACAGCCAGACGGACCGATGAATGCCGTAACCTGGTTCTTCGCGATATCCAGGTTGATATTCTTCAGGGCATGGAATTTGCCGTAGTAGAAGTTCAAATCACGAACCTGAATCTTACCCGGGGCAGTATCAACCATACTCATTGACTCATTTCCTCATTCGGCGCCGCGAGCTGCCGCGCCGTAAAAAATTAACCGTGTTTCTTCTTCGCGAAAATGACGCGCGCCAGAATGTTCAGCAACAGTACGCAAAGGGTAATGATCAGCACCCCGGCCCAGGCCAGTTGCTGCCATTCCGCGAATGGGCTCATCGCAAATTTAAAGATCGTCACCGGCAGGTTGGCGATCGGCTGCATCATGTCCGTGCTCCAGAACTGGTTGGAGAGGGAGGTGAACAGCAGCGGTGCCGTTTCACCCGCGATACGCGCAACCGCCAGCAGGATACCGGTCATGATCCCGGAGACTGACGCTTTCAGCGTAATCGCAGAGATCATCTTCCATTTCGGCGTTCCCAGTGCGTAAGCCGCTTCACGCAGGCTGTCCGGCACCAGTTTCAGCATGTTCTCGGTAGTACGAATGACGATAGGCACCTGCAACAGCGCCAGCGCAATCACACCCGCCCAGCCGGAGAAGTGTTCCATCTGTGCCACCACGACGGTGTAAACAAACAGACCCACCACGATAGACGGGGCTGAAAGCAGGATGTCATTGATGAAACGAATGACTTCCGCCAGCCAGGATTTACGACCGTACTCCGCAAGATAGATGCCTGCCATGATGCCCAGCGGCGTACCAAATACCGTTGCCCACAGGATCAGCAACCCGCTGCCCGCCAGGGCATTCGCCAGACCACCACCCGCCGTATTTGGCGGTGGCGTCATTTCGGTAAACAGCGCCAGCGACATCCCGTCAATCCCGCGCACAACCGTCGAGAAGAGGATCCAGACCAGCCAGAACAGGCCAAATGCCATGGTTCCCATTGAGAGCGTCAGCGCGATACGGTTTTTAAAACGGCGTCGGGCCTGCATTTTGCGGCGGGATTCCGCCAGTTCAGCGGTAGCTTGCATTTCGAGAGTTGCCATTAGCGTGCCCCCTCATTTTTAGCGAGGCGCATAATCATCAGCTTGGAGATCGCCAGAACAATGAAGGTGATCACGAACAGAATCAGACCCAGCTCCATCAACGCCGCGACGTGCAGACCGGATTCCGCCTCAGCAAATTCATTCGCCAGTGCAGAGGTAATACTGTTACCCGGCATGAAGAGTGATGCGCTGTCGAGCTGGTAGGTGTTACCGATGATAAAGGTCACCGCCATGGTCTCACCCAGCGCACGTCCCAGACCCAGCATCACGCCGCCAATCACCCCATTTTTGGTGAACGGAAGGACAATGCGCCAGATAACTTCCCAGGTGGTACAGCCGATACCGTAGGCCGACTCTTTCATCATCACCGGCGTTTGTTCGAAGACATCGCGCATGACCGCCGCAATGTACGGAATAATCATAATGGCGAGGATCACACCTGCAGCCAGAATACCGATACCGAAAGCCGGGCCAGAGAACAGGGCACCCACAAACGGGATGGCGGAAAGTACATTACCCACGGGTTCCTGGAAGTACGTTGCGAACAGCGGCGCAAAGATAAACAGGCCCCACATGCCGTAAACGATACTCGGAATGGCCGCCAGCAGCTCGATGGCAATACCCAGTGGGCGACGCAGCCAACCCGGTGCCAGTTCCGTCAGGAACAGAGCAATACCAAAACTGACGGGAACCGCAATCAGCAAGGCGATGAACGAGGTCACCAGCGTGCCGTAAATCGGCACCAGCGCACCGTAGATATCGTTCGGCGCGTCCCACTCTTTTGTCCACAGGAAGGAGAAACCGAATTTCTGGATGCTCGGCCAGGAGGAGAAAATCAGAGACACAATAATGCCGCCCAGCAGCAATAGCACAATCAGCGCAGCCAGTTTAACCAGCGCGCTGAAAATCATGTCACCTTTTTTACCCGGAGGGTTAAATGCAGGCTTGGTTGCAGCCATAAATCACTCTTCTGTTAAACGCGTTTACGAAATCGGCGGGTAAGCGCAAGCGCCACCCGCCATTTTCGTCAGAATGCTAAATTAATACAATGCCTTACCGCTGCTATCTTTCACGTTGGTTTTCCACGCAGCGCGAATTTGCTCAACCACGTTTTCTGGCAGGGTAGCGTAATCCAGGGCATTAGCCTGTTTGCCGCCGTTTTTGTACGCCCAGTCGAAGAACTTCAGCACTTCGGCGCCCTGCTCAGGTTTCTTCTGCTCTTTGTGAACCAGGATGAAGGTGGTAGAGGTGATTGGCCATGCACCTTCGCCTTTCTGGTTAGTCAGATCCTGAGCGAAAGATTTGCTCCAGTCAGCGCCTTTTGCCGCGTTGGCAAAGTTCTCTTCGGTCGGGCTGACAGGTTTACCATCAGCAGAAACCAGTTTGGTGTAGGACAGGTTGTTCTGTTTAGCGTAGGCGTATTCTACGTAACCGATAGAGCCCGGCAGACGCTGTACGAAAGCGGCGATGCCGTCGTTGCCTTTACCACCCAAACCAGTTGGCCAGTTAACGGTAGAGCCAGAACCGACTTTAGATTTCCACTCTTCGTTCACTTTCGCCAGATAGCTGGTGAACACGAAAGAGGTACCAGAACCATCAGCGCGGCGAACCACAGCGATGTTCTGAGAAGGCAGTTTCAGGCCTGGGTTGAGTTTGGCAATCGCCTCGTCATCCCATTTTTTGATTTTACCCAGGTAGATGTCACCCAGGGTTTTGCCGTCCAGCACCAGTTCACCAGACTTCACGCCCGGCAGGTTGATGGCCAGAACCACACCGCCGATCACGGTCGGGAACTGGAACAGACCTTCCTGTGCCAGTTTGTCATCAGACAGCGGAGCGTCTGATGCACCGAAATCAACGGTATTAGCGGTAATTTGTTTAACGCCACCGGAGGAGCCGATACCCTGATAGTTAACCTTGTTACCGGTTTCTTTCTGGTAGGTATCCGCCCATTTGGCATACACCGGCGCAGGGAAGGTTGCACCAGCGCCAGTCAGGCTTGCTTCTGCAAATACAGAGAACGCGCTCAGAGATAAGGTCGCGGCGACAACAGTTGCGACAGTGGTACGCATAACTTTCATAATGTCTCCTGCAAGATTTTCGTAAATCGTTGTTTAGTGGCTACGATGAGCAAAATAGGACAAACAGGTGACAGATAAATGTACTAATTATGACAGTTTTATGACAATGGAAATTTCACTTAAAAACCAGCAGAAGAAAGCTTAATTTTCATCGTGTTAGCCACTTTTATGACAAGACGTTTTCAGAAATATTTTCTTTATGTGACACTGAAAAAAGTAGCTGAAGATGACAGATTGTCATAAATAAAAACGCAAAAGAGTTGATTAAAAACAAGCCAGGCGGGATAGAAAAGCTCCACCCGAAGGTGGAGCCTGAAGGGATTATTCTACGGTGACAGACTTCGCCAGGTTACGCGGCTGGTCAACGTCGGTGCCTTTGATCAGCGCAACGTGATAAGCCAGCAACTGCAGCGGAACGGTGTAGAAGATCGGTGCAATCACCTCTTCCACATGCGGCATCTCGATGATGTGCATGTTGTCATTGCTGACAAAACCGGCATCTTTGTCGGCGAAGACGTACAGAACACCACCGCGGGCGCGCACTTCTTCAATGTTAGATTTCAGTTTTTCCAGCAGTTCGTTGTTAGGAGCCACAACGATGACCGGCATATCGGCGTCAATCAGCGCCAGTGGGCCGTGTTTCAGCTCGCCTGCCGCATAGGCTTCCGCGTGAATGTAGGAGATCTCTTTCAGCTTCAGCGCGCCTTCCAGCGCAATCGGATACTGATCGCCACGACCCAGGAACAGGGCGTGATGCTTGTCGGAGAAATCTTCTGCCAGTGCTTCAATGCGTTTGTCCTGGGACAGCATCTGCTCAATACGGCTCGGCAGTGCCTGCAGGCCATGAACGATGTCATGCTCAACAGAGGCATCCTCGCCTTTCAGACGTGCCAGTTTCGCCACCAGCATCAACAGAACGGTCAGCTGAGTGGTAAACGCTTTAGTGGAAGCCACGCCAATTTCGGTACCCGCTTTGGTCATCAGCGCCAGATCGGATTCACGCACCAGCGATGAGCCAGGGACGTTACAGATGGCCAGAGAGCCAAGGTAGCCCAGCTCTTTAGACAAACGCAGCGCCGCCAGCGTATCCGCCGTTTCACCAGACTGAGAAAGGGTGATCATCAGGCTGTTACGACGTACAGCGGATTTGCGGTAGCGGAATTCAGACGCGATTTCCACATCACACGGCACGCCCGCCAGGGATTCAAACCAGTAACGAGAAACCATACCGGAGTTGTAGGAGGTACCGCAGGCCACGATCTGAATATGCTCAACCTTGCTGAGCAGTTCGTTCGCGTTTGCACCCAACTCGCTCAGATCTACCTCGCCGTGGCTAATACGCCCGGTAAGGGTGTTTTTGATGGCGTTTGGCTGCTCGTAAATCTCTTTCTGCATGTAGTGACGGTAAGCGCCTTTGTCGCCCGCGTCGTACTGCAGGTTAGATTCGATCTCCTGGCGTTTCACCTGCTCGCCTTTGGTATCGAATACGGTCACGCTGCGACGAGTCACTTCCGCAATATCACCCTCTTCCAGGAAGATAAAGCGACGGGTAACTGGCAGGAGCGCAAGCTGGTCAGAGGCGATAAAGTTTTCACCCATGCCCAGACCGATAACCATCGGGCTACCGGAACGTGCGGCCAGCAGCGTGGACGGATCGCGTGAGTCCATGATCACCGTGCCGTATGCACCGCGCAGCTGAGGGATAGCACGCAGAACTGCGTCACGCAGTGTACCGCCCTGCTCCAGCTCCCAGTGCACCAGGTGAGCAATCACTTCGGTGTCAGTTTCAGAGACGAAGGTATAGCCGCGCGCTTTCAGTTCTTCGCGCAGCGGTTCGTGGTTTTCGATAATGCCGTTGTGCACGACCACGATGTGTTCAGACACATGCGGGTGCGCGTTGCCTTCAGACGGTTCGCCGTGCGTCGCCCAGCGGGTGTGCGCAATACCGGTACCACCATGCAGCGGATGTTCTTCCGCGGCCTGGGCCAGCATCTGCACTTTACCGAGACGACGCAGACGGGTCATATGACCTTCTGCATCGACCACGGCCAGACCAGCAGAGTCATAGCCACGGTATTCCAGACGACGTAAACCTTCGAGAAGGATTTCAGCAATATCACGCTGCGCAACTGCGCCAACAATTCCACACATAGTTTTAGATTCCGAATTTAGGCATAACGCCTGCGTTGTCGCTGACCTGTATTTGCCCTTTCCGGGCACCCCGAGCCTTGTAGAGAGTGGGGTTATTTTTATGGGTACTGCTTGTGGGGGGAGGATTATGTTATCCCCTCACCCCGACCCTCTCCCCAAAGGGGCGAGGGTAAATCCGTTACTTTTTCTTCACCGGGCGTTTCCAGCCCTGCTTGTGCACCTGTGGCACACGGCTTAATACCAGCTCGTTATCGGCGATATCGCGCGTAACGGTTGTCCCGGCGGCAATCGTTACCCCGTTGCCCACGGTAACCGGTGCCACCAGCTGTGTATCGGAACCGACAAACACATCATCACCGATAATGGTTTTAAACTTGTTGGCACCGTCATAGTTGCAGGTGATTGTGCCTGCACCAATATTGACGTTATCGCCAATTTCCGCATCGCCCAGATAGGTCAAATGACCGGCTTTAGAGCCTTTACCCAGACGCGCTTTTTTCATCTCAACGAAGTTGCCCACGTGAGCCCCTTCCATCAGCTCAGCGCCCGGGCGCAGACGCGCAAACGGTCCAATGGTGCACGCCGCTTCAAGATGCGCATCTTCCACCACGCTGTAAGGGCTGATTTCGCAATCGTCACCGATGACGCTGTTTTTGATCACGCAGCCAGCGCCAATTTTGACGCGATTGCCCAGAGTGACTTTGCCTTCAAAGATAACGTTAGTATCAATTTCAACGTCACGACCGTGGGACAGGGAACCACGCAGATCGAAACGCGCCGGGTCACGCAGCATCACGCCTGCCAGCAGCAGTTTTTCGGCCTGTTCGGACTGATAAACGCGCTCCAGACGGGAAAGCTGAAGGCGGTTATTCACCCCTTCGGTTTCGCTAATGCGTGCCGGATGTACCGCCGCAATCTCACGTCCTTCCTGATATGCCATCGCAATGATGTCGGTGATGTAGTATTCACCCTGCGCATTGTTGTTGTTGAGCTTCGACAACCAGCGCTTCATATCCGCGCCATTGGCAATCAGGATACCGGTGTTGATCTCCTGAATCTGGCGCTGTTCGTCGCTGGCGTCTTTATGTTCAACAATCCCCGTTACGTTGCCGTTTTCACGGGTGATGCGGCCATAACCGGTTGGATCGTCCAGCACGACGGTTAACAAACCGATGCCGCCCTGCGGTTTGGCTTCACGCAGGCGAGTTAGTGTTTCAACGGAGATCAGCGGAACATCGCCGTAGAGCATCAGAATATCTTCGTCATCGGCAAAGAACGGTGCTGCCTGCTGCATCGCGTGACCTGTACCCAGTTGCTCAGCCTGAAGCACCCAGTTGAGCTTGTCATCGCTCAGCGTCTTTTTAAGCAGATCGCCACCGTGGCCGTAGACCAGATGAACCTGACGGGCACCCAGTTCATTTGCTGCATCAATGACATGCTGCACCATCGGCTTTCCTGCCAGCGTGTGAAGCACTTTAGGCAGATCGGAATACATGCGGGTACCTTTGCCAGCGGCAAGGATCACCACGCTCATCGCACTGTTTGACATACGCATCCTGACGGTAGTTTGAGTGAGAAGTAAAAACGTTTGATGCCTAAAATTCTACATCTTTTTCATCATGAATTAAGGCCGAAAAAAAAAGCCAGCCTGGAACCCAGACTGGCTTTTGTGCTTTTCAAGCCGGTGTTACATCGCTTTTTTGGTCAACTCGATAACGCGCAGTTTCGCGATCGCTTTGGCCAGCTCCGCAGACGCCTGAGCGTAATCCACGTCACCATGAGAGCTGCTAATGTGCTCTTCAGCCTTACGCTTCGATTCCAGGGCTCGCGCTTCGTCGAGATCCTGGCCACGAATAGCGGTATCGGCCAGAACGGTCACACTGCCAGGCTGCACTTCAAGAATGCCGCCGGACAGATAGATAAACTCTTCGTGACCGAACTGTTTAACGATGCGGATCATACCAGGCTTAATGGCGGTGAGCAGCGGTGCGTGACCCGGGAAAATACCCAGCTCACCTTCACTACCCGTTACCTGGATTTTCTCGACCAGACCAGAGAACATTTGTTGCTCTGCGCTGACGACGTCCAGGTGGTAAGTCATTGCCATATCACCCTCCGATTAAGGCGTTAAAGTTTTTTGGCTTTTTCCACTGCTTCTTCGATGGAACCAACCATGTAGAACGCCTGCTCTGGCAGGTGATCGTATTCGCCTTCCATGATGCCTTTAAAGCCACGGATGGTGTCTTTCAGGGAAACGTATTTACCTGGAGAACCGGTGAATACTTCCGCAACGAAGAACGGCTGGGACAGGAAGCGCTGGATCTTACGCGCACGTGCTACCACCAGTTTGTCTTCTTCAGACAGTTCATCCATACCCAGGATGGCGATGATGTCTTTCAGTTCCTGGTAACGTTGCAGCAGGGACTGTACGCCACGCGCGGTGTCGTAGTGTTCCTGACCAACAACCAGTGGATCCAGCTGACGACTGGTGGAGTCCAGCGGGTCAACGGCTGGGTAGATACCCAGAGACGCGATCTGACGGCTCAGTACCACGGTTGCATCAAGGTGCGCAAAGGTGGTTGCTGGTGATGGGTCAGTCAAGTCATCCGCAGGTACGTATACCGCCTGAACGGAGGTGATAGAACCGGTTTTGGTAGAGGTGATACGTTCCTGAAGAACACCCATCTCTTCCGCCAGAGTCGGCTGATAACCTACCGCTGAAGGCATACGACCCAGCAGTGCAGATACTTCCGTACCGGCCAGGGTGTAACGGTAGATGTTATCAACGAACAGCAGAACGTCACGGCCTTCGTCACGGAATTTCTCAGCCATAGTCAGACCGGTCAGCGCAACGCGCAGACGGTTTCCTGGTGGCTCGTTCATCTGGCCGTAAACCAGGGATACTTTGTCCAGAACGTTGGAGTCGGTCATTTCGTGGTAGAAGTCGTTACCCTCACGAGTACGTTCACCTACGCCCGCAAATACGGAGTAACCGGAGTGCTCGATCGCGATGTTACGGATCAGCTCCATCATGTTTACGGTTTTACCTACACCCGCACCACCGAACAGACCAACTTTACCGCCCTTCGCAAATGGACACATCAGGTCGATAACTTTGATGCCAGTTTCCAGCAGTTCCTGAGAGCTGGACAGCTCTTCGTAGGAAGGTGCCGCGCGGTGGATAGCCCAACGCTCTTCTTCACCGATGTCGCCTTTCATGTCGATTGGTTGACCCAATACGTTCATGATACGACCCAGCGTTGCTTTACCTACCGGGACTTCGATCGGATGCTCAAGGTCTTTAACTTCCAGACCACGACGCAGACCGTCGGAAGAACCCATCGCGATGGTACGCACGATACCGCCGCCGAGCTGCTGCTGAACTTCCAGCACCAGGCTCTCGTTACCATTCTGTACCTCAAGCGCGTCGTACACGCGTGGTACGGCGTCCTGAGGGAACTCGACGTCCACCACGGCGCCGATTACCTGGACAATCTTTCCAGTAGCCATCTTGAATCCTCTACGTAATTCGTAAACCTGGTTAAACCGCGGCGGCCCCCGAGACGATCTCGGTGAGTTCCTGAGTAATGCTGGCCTGACGAGCTTTGTTGTAAACCAACTGCAGCTCTTTAATCAGGCTGCCGCCATTATCGGTCGCGGCTTTCATCGCCACCATTCGTGCGGCCTGCTCGCTGGCCAGGTTTTCTACAACGCCCTGATAAACCTGAGATTCAACGTAACGACGCAGCAGGGTATCCAGCAGCGGTTTCGGATCGGGTTCATACAGGTAATCCCAGGCTTTGTGCTTCAGCTCATCATCTTCTGATGCCGGTAAAGGCAGCATCTGAGTAAGCGTTGGAACCTGAGACATGGTGTTAATGAATTTGTTGCTGACAACGTACAGTCTGTCCAGACGGCCTTCATCGTAGGCCTGCAACATCACTTTAACCGGGCCGATCAGTTCGGACAGGGACGGGTTATCACCCATACCGGTCACCTGAGCGACAATGTTGCCACCAACGGAGTTAAAGAAAGAGACGCCTTTAGAGCCGATCATTGCGATATCGCACTGAACGCCTTTTTCAGACCATGCTTTCATATCCGCCAGCAGTTTTTTGAACAGGTTAATGTTCAAGCCGCCACACAGACCACGGTCGGTCGACACCACCAGGTAGCCCACGCGCTTAACGTCGCGTTCTTCCAGGTAAGGGTGCTTATATTCCAGATTACCGTTTGCAAGGTGACCAATCACTTTGCGCATGGTTTCTGCATAAGGACGGCTGGCCGCCATGCGATCCTGCGATTTACGCATTTTGGAAGCGGCGACCATCTCCATCGCTTTAGTGATCTTTTGCGTGTTCTGGACGCTTGCGATCTTACTACGTATCTCTTTTGCGCCGGCCATGAGCTTCTCCTCAATGCCAGGCGGCTTGTCCTGAGACAAGCCGCCGGACGATTACCAGGATTGGGTTGCTTTGAAGGAATCGAGGATAGCTTTCAGCTTGCCTTCGATTTCGTCGTTATAGCCACCGGTCTGGTTGATCTCTTGCATCAGCGGAGCGTGATCACGGTCGACGTAAGCCAGCAGAGCGGCTTCGAAGCTACCGATTTTCGCCAGTTCCACATCTTCGAGGTAACCGCGTTCAGCCGCGAACAGTACCAGGCCCTGCTGAGCAACAGACATTGGTGCGTACTGTTTCTGCTTCAGCAGCTCGGTCACTTTCTGACCGTGGCTCAGCTGTTTACGGGTTGCTTCGTCCAGATCGGATGCGAACTGAGAGAACGCAGCCAGTTCACGATACTGTGCCAGCGCGGTACGGATACCACCGGACAGTTTCTTGATGATCTTGGTCTGAGCAGCACCACCAACACGGGATACGGAGATACCCGGGTTAACCGCCGGACGAATACCGGAGTTAAACAGGTTGGTTTCCAGGAAGATCTGACCATCGGTAATGGAAATTACGTTGGTCGGAACGAACGCAGAAACGTCACCCGCCTGGGTTTCAATGATCGGCAGTGCGGTCAGAGAGCCCGTTTTACCCTTCACTTCACCTTTGGTGAAGTTCTCGACGTATTCCGCGTTAACGCGGGAAGCACGCTCCAGCAGACGAGAGTGGAGGTAGAATACGTCGCCAGGGAACGCTTCACGTCCAGGTGGACGACGGAGCAGCAGGGAAACCTGACGATAAGCAACAGCCTGTTTAGACAGGTCATCGTATACGATCAGTGCATCTTCACCGCGGTCACGGAAGTATTCGCCCATTGCGCAACCCGCGTATGGCGCCAGGTATTGCAGTGCAGCAGATTCGGAAGCGGTTGCAACAACAACAATGGTGTTAGCCAGTGCGCCATGCTCTTCCAGTTTACGAACCACGTTAGAAATGGTGGACGCTTTCTGGCCGATAGCCACGTACACGCATTTGATGCCGGAATCACGCTGGTTGATGATGGCGTCGATAGCCATCGCGGTTTTACCGGTCTGACGGTCACCGATGATCAGTTCACGCTGACCACGACCGATTGGGATCATGGCATCAACGGACTTATAACCTGTCTGAACAGGCTGATCTACGGACTGACGATCGATAACGCCTGGTGCGATAACTTCGATTGGGGAGAAGCCATCGTGCTCAACCGGACCTTTACCGTCGATTGGCGCACCCAGGGTGTTAACAACGCGACCCAGCAGGCCACGGCCAACCGGCACTTCCAGAATACGGCCAGTACACTTAACCTTCATGCCTTCGGCGAGGTCAGCGTATGGACCCATCACAACTGCACCTACGGAGTCGCGCTCCAGGTTCAGTGCGATAGCGTAACGGTTACCCGGCAGGGAAATCATCTCACCCTGCATACAATCGGCCAGGCCGTGAATGCGGATAACACCGTCACTTACAGAAACAATAGTACCTTCATTGTGAGCTTCACTCACAACATTGAACTGAGCAATGCGCTGCTTGATCAGTTCGCTGATTTCGGTGGAATTCAGTTGCATGCTCCAGTCCCCTTAAGACTGCAAGACGTCTGCAAGGCGCTCAAGACGGCCGCGTACGCTGCCATCAATGACCATATCACCCGAACGGATGATTACGCCTGCCATTACAGACTTATCGATTTTGCAATTCAGCTTAACTTTGCGTGACAGACGTTTTTCCATCGCGGCGGTAATTTTCGCAAGCTGTTCATTACTCAGTTCAGTCGCAGAAGTTACTTCAACTTCAGCAGTAGCTTCACTAAGGGCACGTAAGTGCTCAAACTGCTCGAGAACATCCGGGAGCACACGGAGACGACCATTTTCTGCCATTACCTTAATCAGGTTCTGGCCGTTGGCATCCAGTTGCTCTCCGCACACGGCGATAAACGACGCGGCGAGAGTTTCAGGTGCTAACGCACCGGAAAGCAACTCGGCCATTTGTTCGTTTTTCGTCACCTCAGCGGCAAACGCCAGCATATTCTGCCAGCGATCGACATTTTGGTGTTCGATAGCAAAGTCAAAAGCTGCTTTGGCGTAGGGGCGAGCTACCGTAACAAATTCAGACATCAGCCCCTCCCTCCTTACAGTTCAGCGACAAGTTTGTCCACGATGTCGCTGTTAGCAGCTTCATCCACGGAACGTTCGATGATCTTCTCGGCGCCAGCAACAGCCAGAATCGCAACCTGCTTACGCAGTTCTTCACGAGCACGTTTACGCTCAGCTTCAATTTCAGCCTGAGCCTGTGTCACGATCTTAGTACGTTCCTGTTCTGCTTCAGCTTTGGCTTCGTCCAGGATCTGCGAACGGCGTTTGTTAGCCTGTTCGATGATAACCTGAGCTTCCGCTTTCGCTTTTTTCAGCTGGTCTGTCGCGTTGGCCTGTGCAAGGTCCAAATCTTTCTTAGCGCGTTCTGCAGAAGCCAGACCGTCAGCAATTTCTTTCTGACGTTTTTCGATGGCAGCCATTAATGGCGGCCATACATACTTCATACAGAACCAGACAAAGAGAATAAACGCGATGGCCTGGCCGAGGATTGTTGCGTTCATGTTCACAGCACAATACCTCTTTAATTTCTGTGGCTTAGGGTTTTAAAACTACTACTACGCGACAGCAAACATCACGTACAGACCCAGACCTACAGCGATCATTGGGATAGCATCCACCAGACCCATAACGATAAAGAACTGAGTACGCAGCAGAGGAATCAGATCAGGTTGACGCGCAGCGCCTTCCAGGAATTTGCCCCCGAGGATGCCGATACCGATCGCAGCACCGATAGCCGCCAGACCCATCATCACAGCGGCAGCCATGTACAGCAGATCCATATTCAGGTTTTCCATGACAGTCTCCAGTTTGTTTCAATTAAAACGTAGTAGTGTTGGTAAAAAATCAGTGCTCTTCAGACGCCATCGACAGATAGACGATCGTCAGAACCATGAAGATAAAGGCTTGCAGCGTAATGATCAGGATGTGGAAAATGGCCCATGGCACATTAAGAATCCACTGTGACCACCACGGCAGAAGACCCGCGATCAGAATGAAAATCAGCTCACCCGCATACATGTTGCCGAACAGTCGCAGACCCAGTGATACAGGTTTGGACAGCAGGCTAACGCCTTCCAGGATCAGGTTGACCGGAATAAACGCCCAGTGGTTGAACGGCTGCAAGGTAAGCTCTTTCACAAAGCCGCTTACGCCTTTCATTTTGATGCTGTAGAAAAGAATCAGGATAAACACGCCCAGCGCCATCGACAGGGTGATGTTCACGTCTGCGGACGGAACCACGCGCAGTGCAGGCAGGCCGAAGATGTGCTCGCCGATAAACGGCAGCAGATCGATAGGCAGCAGGTCCATCAGGTTCATCAGGAAGACCCAAACGAACACGGTCAGGGCCAGCGGAGCAATCAGCTTGCTCTTGCCATGGTACATGTCTTTGACGCTGCCATGGACGAAGCCGATGATCATTTCGATGAACGTCTGGAATTTCCCTGGAACACCGCTGGTCGCTCTTTTAGCAACACCGCGGAACATGGCCAGGAACAGAAGACCCAAAACCACCGAGAAGAACATGGAGTCGATGTTGATCGTCCAGAAGGTGGCCGGGGGGTTATGTGGATCCACCAGCGAGAATGTACGCAGGTCCAGCTGAAGGTTATTCAGATGGTGACCTATGTAATCCTGCGGCGTCATATTTTCTGAAGCCATGATGCCTTTTACCCTTTGTTATTGATTACAGCTGGAGCCAGAACTTGTACCACCAGCACCAAAACCCACGTAGCTATCAGCGGCATGAAGACCACTTTCAAAACCGCCAGCGCCATCACCAGTAGAGCAAAGGTCAGCAACACCTTACACACTTCGCCGAGGGCGAAGGACCAGGCCACGCGGCCTTTGGCGGGTGTATGCGCCTGATGACGCCAGGCAAAAATCATAAACAACACGTTTGGCAGTACAACCGCCAAACCCCCGCACACGGCGGAGATGCCCCAGAAGGGGTCTTTGAGGCTAAACAGCAGTCCACTTGCTATCAAAGCCAGAAACTGAATGAACAGAAGCTTACGAGCAACGTTTCTACTCAAGAGCGACACAGACATCACGTTTTTACTCCTGCTCCCTTCGAGGTATGCCGCGTGTCGTATAAAACGTCCTTTAAGGCTCAGAGTCAAGCATCAAAAAGCGGTCAAATTATACGGTGCGCACCCGTGATTTCAAACATTAAGTAGCGAAAAGGTGAATAAATGTTTAAATATTTTTCCCCACCGCTATTTTTTAACTTTCTCAGAAAGCATCGACCTTCGACCAAAAGTGCAAACAGCGCGAAAACGTTGACAGCAAAGCGTGCACGAGATCACAAAACACACATTTGCGATAAGGTTGTATTAATCAAAGGCGCAAATCGCTTAAATATATCTTTATGAAATCAAACACAAAATGTCGTAACTATTTTCAAAACAGCCCCGTACACAATAAAAACCTTTCATTGACATTCTTAATAAATAATTAACATTGCGTTCTGGTTTCTGCCTTCCATTTTTAGCAGACTTATATTTTCGCTATTGACTATCTTCATAGTGAAGAATAACTGTCAGGTTAAACGTAAGAAAAACCTTAGTAAAAACGAGGTTAAAAGCTGTCTGGTAAAACCCAAGTAGTTGTGCTGTTTTTTAACATGGTAAGAACAGCACAAATTCCACATTTTTTATTAATTTTTTAAAAATTGTTTGGCTTAATTATCACCAGGTGACGTTCCCCATCGAGTTGAGGAACATTTAATTTCTCGATGGATTCAACAGCAAAACCATCCGGAAGCTGTTCAATCTCATCACCAGGCAACTGCCCTTTCAGCGCATAAAAACGGCCATTATCTGCAGGCAAGTGCTTACACCAGCTCACCATATCATTGAGCGAAGCAAACGCGCGGCTGATAACACCATCAAACGGTGGCTCCGCCGGGAACTCCTCTACCCTGCTCTGCACGGGCGTGATGTTCTCAAGCTTCAGCTCATGCTGTACCTGACGTAAAAAGCGTACGCGCTTGCCAAGGCTGTCCAGCAACGTGAACTGGCTCTCAGGACGAACAATCGACAGCGGAACGCCCGGTAGACCAGGGCCTGTCCCCACATCAATAAAGCGTTCACCTTTCAGATAAGGCGCAACCACAATGCTATCGAGAATATGGCGTACCAGCATCTCGTTGGGGTCTCGTACTGAGGTTAGGTTGTACGCTTTATTCCATTTGTTCAGCATATCGACGTAGGCCACCAGCTGATTTTTCTGGTGATCGGTGAGCGAAATACCTGCCTGATCCAGCAGACGAGAGAGTTTGTTGAGCACGGTGAATACCTGTTGAGAAACTTAAGTGACGGGTGGCGCTTCGCTTACCCGCCCTATGGAATTCTGTAGGCCCGGTAAGCGCAGCGCCACCGGGCAATGTTCAGAGCATTACGCGCTGCGGCGCAGCATGCCCTGTTTTTTTAACCACACCAGCAGAATCGAAATCGCGGCCGGAGTAACGCCCGATATGCGGGATGCCTGGCCAATCGACACAGGTTTATGATCGTTCAGCTTGGCGATCACTTCGTTGGAAAGACCAGTGACCTGACGATAGTCCAGCATCTCCGGCAGCAGCGTGTTTTCGTTGCGCTGCTGTTTTTCAATCTCATCCTGCTGGCGCGCAATATAACCTTCGTATTTAACCTGGATTTCAACCTGCTCTGCCGCTTCAGCGTCTTCCAGGCCCGGTGCGAACGCGGTCAGTTTGACCAGGTTCTCATAGGTGACTTCAGGACGGCGCAGCAAATCTTCGCCGCTGGCTTCGCGCGACAGCGGTGCAGTCAAGTGAGCGTTCACTTCGGCTGCAGTTTCCGCCTGCGGATTCACCCAGGTGGTTTTCAGCCGCTGACGTTCCTGTTCAATACGCTCCAGCTTCTCGTTGAAACGCGCCCAGCGTTCGTCATCGACCAGACCCAGCTCGCGACCCATTTCGGTCAGACGCAGGTCGGCGTTGTCTTCGCGCAACATCAGGCGGTATTCCGCGCGCGAGGTAAACATACGGTACGGTTCTTTTGTGCCCAGCGTGCAGAGATCGTCGACCAGCACTCCCAGATACGCCTGAGAACGGCCTGGTGCCCAGCCTTCTTTCTCAGCAGAGAAGCGCGCAGCGTTCAGACCGGCAAGCAGACCCTGTGCAGCCGCTTCTTCGTAGCCGGTGGTGCCGTTAATCTGCCCCGCGAAGAACAGACCGTGGATGAATTTGCTTTCCAGGGTTGGCTTCAGGTCACGAGGATCGAAGAAATCGTACTCAATAGCGTAGCCAGGACGAACGATTTTCGCATTCTCCATCCCCTGCATTGAGCGAACAATTTGCATCTGCACATCGAACGGCAGGCTGGTGGAGATGCCATTCGGGTAAATTTCGTTTGAGGTCAGTCCTTCCGGCTCCAGGAAGATCTGGTGCTGGTTGCGATCGGCAAAACGCATCACTTTGTCTTCGATCGACGGGCAGTAGCGTGGGCCGATCCCTTCAATCACGCCTGCGTACATTGGGCTGCGATCGAGGTTATTGCGGATCACGTCATGGGTTTTCTCGTTGGTATGCGTGATGTAACACGGTACCTGCTGCGGATGTTGCGCCGCATTGCCCATGAACGAAAACACGGGCATTGGGTTATCACCGTGCTGTTGCGCCAGCACGCTGAAATCAATGGTGCGCGCATCAATACGTGGAGGTGTGCCCGTTTTCAGGCGGCTGACGCGCAACGGCAGTTCACGCAGACGGCGAGACAGTGGAATCGACGGCGGATCGCCAGCACGTCCACCGCTGTAGTTATCCAGACCAATATGAATTTTACCGTCGAGGAATGTGCCCACGGTCAGCACCACGGCTTTCGCGCGGAACTTGAGGCCCATCTGGGTTACGGCACCCACAACACGATCGTTCTCAACGATAAGATCTTCAACTGCCTGCTGGAAGATCATCAGGTTTGGCTGATTCTCCAGTGCAGTACGTACCGCCTGACGGTAAAGCACGCGGTCAGCCTGGGCACGGGTTGCTCGTACCGCAGGGCCTTTACTCGCGTTTAGTATCCTAAACTGAATGCCAGCATGATCGATCGCTTTCGCCATCAGGCCGCCAAGTGCATCCACTTCTTTTACCAGGTGTCCTTTCCCAATGCCGCCAATCGCCGGGTTACAGGACATCTGTCCAAGCGTGTCGATATTGTGTGTCAAAAGCAGGGTCTGCTGACCCATTCGCGCTGCGGCCATTGCGGCCTCAGTGCCTGCATGACCCCCGCCAATGATAATGACGTCAAAAGGATCCTGATAAAACATGGTGGTCTGCCTCGCGTAAAGCGGTATGAAAATGGATTGAAGCCCGGGCCGTGGATTCTACTCAACTTTAGTCTTTCGAGAAAGCATTGGGATCCTGGGCTATTAAAAAGAAGATCTTTTTATTTAGAGATCTGTTCTATTGTGATCTCTTATTAGGATCGCCGACCTCTGTGGATAAGTCCGATCCGGCAAATAAGATCATGCGGTTAGGAAGGATCGTTTGCTGTGAATGATCGGTGATCCTGGACCGTATAAGCTGGGATCAGATCGCCACTTTATGCACAGGTCAAAAACCATACCAGAGTTGTTATTTGGATAACTACGGCTTAATACGAGCTTTTAACCAGAGTTATCCACATCTGTTCGCGCGATCTTTAATCGTTTTTGAGTAAATTTTTCCATTCTGCCAGCCAGATCTCGGCTGGATCTTCCGGAATATCATGATCGAGGATGTTGATCTTCAGCGTTTCACCCAGCTGTTTTGCACCACAGGCGGTAACAGCGGCCTCAACTTTCTCTATTGCGCCACAGAAGGTGTCATATTCACGACTTCCGATACCTACCGCACCATAACGGACGTTGGACAGGTCTGGTTGTTGTTCCTGCAGTTCGTCATATAAAGGTTGCAGGTTATCCGGCAGGTCGCCTGCGCCATGTGTGGAGGTGATCAGCAGCCAGATCCCATCAGTCGGGAGATCTTCAAGCAGCGGTCCGTGCAGTGTCTCTGTGGAAAAACCTGCTTCTTCCAGCTTCTCAGCCAGATGTTCCGCAACGTATTCCGCACCGCCCAGGGTGCTGCCACTGATAAGAGTAATGTCAGCCATTGATCGCTCGCTCAGATAAAGAGGCGGCCATTGTACGCTGTGAACGAGCTGGGATCTACCTGTGGAAAATGTGGGAATGAATTTGCCCGATCACGGGCGGATGGTACGCATGATCGGGTTTTGCAGAGAGATTAGGGTCTCGGTGGACTGAATTTCATCGATTGTTTGGATCTTGTTGATAAGTACCTGCTGGAGGGCGTCGATGGATCGACACATGACTTTTATAAAGATGCTGTAGTGCCCGGTGGTGTAATAGGCTTCTGTGACTTCATCGAGTGCGTTCAGCTTTGCCAGGGCAGAAGGGTAGTCTTTTGCGCTTTTAAGAATGATACCGATGAAACAGCAAACGTCATAACCCAGCTGCTTGGGGCTGACGTCAATGCGTGCGCCGGTAATGATCCCCGCCTGCTTCATCTTCTCTACGCGAACATGGATTGTTCCCGGGCTGACACCAAACTGTTTTGCCAGTTCGGCGTAGGCGGTACGGGCATTAGCCATTAAGGCCTCCAGGATGCCGCGGTCGAGATTGTCGATCTGATAATTTTCCATAGCTTTTTCTTATGAAGATTGATGAATCACCCTATTCTAGCGGTTTATTTTATCGAATCAAAAGTGAAGGAGGCTTTTTGTTGATTGGTTATTGAATAAGGTGCCATTTCTGTTGCTTAATCAATAGCAACAGGACGCAGGAGTATAAATAATGAAAACCGCTTATATCGCAAAACAACGCCAGATCAGTTTCGTTAAATCCCATTTTTCACGCCAGCTGGAAGATAAACTTGGACTGATTGAAGTCCAGGCTCCCATTCTGAGCCGCGTGGGTGACGGGACGCAGGATAACTTATCTGGAAGCGAAAAAGCGGTGCAGGTGAAAGTGAAAACACTGCCAGATGCCCAGTTCGAAGTGGTTCACTCCCTTGCGAAATGGAAGCGTCAAACCCTGGGACAACACGACTTCAGCGCGGGCGAAGGGCTCTACACGCACATGAAAGCCCTTCGCCCCGATGAAGACCGCCTTACTCCAATTCACTCTGTCTACGTTGATCAGTGGGACTGGGAGCGCGTAATGGGTGATGGCGAGCGCCATGTCGGTACGCTGAAATCCACCGTTGAGGCGATCTACGCTGGGATCAAAGCGACCGAAGCGGCTGTAAGCAAAGAGTTTGGTCTGGCACCGTTCCTGCCGGATACGATCCACTTTGTGCACAGCCAGGAGCTGCTGAGCCGTTTCCCGGATCTGGATGCTAAAGGCCGTGAACGCGCAATCGCCAAAGAATTAGGTGCTGTGTTTCTGATGGGGATCGGCGGCAAACTGTCTGACGGCAAACGCCACGACGTTCGTGCGCCGGATTATGATGACTGGAGCACACGCGGTGAGAGCGAATACGCGGGTCTGAATGGCGATATCCTGGTCTGGAACCCGGTGCTGGAAGATGCATTTGAGCTTTCTTCTATGGGGATCCGCGTGGATGCTGATGCGCTGAAGCGTCAGCTGGCCGTTACTGGCGACGAAGAGCGTCTCAAATTAGAGTGGCACCAGTCGCTGCTACGCGGGGAAATGCCGCAGACCATAGGTGGCGGTATCGGCCAGTCCCGTCTGACCATGTTACTGCTTCAGTTGCCGCATATCGGTCAGGTTCAGTGTGGCGTCTGGCCGCAGCAAGTACGCGAAAGCGTTGGCTCCCTTCTGTGATTAACGCCGCCAGCGTCTGAGCAGGCGGCTACGCAACCCGGTATCGAAGCGCCAGATATGATCGAAGATGCGCATGATGCCGGGTTTTCCATGGGCGGACATCGCCACCGCGTGGAAACGGTGCTGATGCACCCGCTGTAACTCCTTCACTTTATTCACCACATCATCCGGCAGACGCTGGGCAATAAAATCGGAAATTACCACCGCGTCAGCGTCGTACCAGTCGCCGCCCTGCATTCTCTCCACAATGCTACGAAAACAGCTGGCTAAATCCGTGCCGCCGCGAAAACGCTGGCTTAAAAAGCGGATCGCCTGTTCGATACCCTGCTGGTTCGTCAGCTCATAACCCACCACCTCGCTGGAGAAGAGCATGATGAAGCAGCGACGGCGATCGGCAAGCGCCACGCGCATCAAGGCCAGACAGAACGCCTTTGCACATTGCTCATTAAACCCGCCCATCGATCCGGACGTATCCACGCAAACAATAAAAGGTCCGCGCGGCTGCTCATCAAAATCCTGGTGGACGACTGGCCTCTGGCTGAGCTTCTCGCGCCAGGCTTCGCCGTGTAGCCGGTAAGTAAGAAGCTGCTTTTCCACCAGCCGACGGTAAAACTCATACTCTAGTTCAGTCATTCCCAGCGTGCTGAGTTCGGTGGGCAGCAGGCGCAAAATATCATCGCTTTGCTGAAGCCCGTCGACCTGCTCGGGAACGGTTGCCGGTTCGCGTACCAGGGTGCGGAAGGTTTCCATCGGGGCATCTTTCTTTGGGACTGACTTTGCCTCCCTTGAACGGCCCAGCTGTTCTGCGAGTTTCATCAGCTCGGGCTGCTGTGCCAGAAAATCGCCGTACTTGACGATCAGCTGATAATCCCCGCGCCGAAGCTGACCGGCGCTCATATCCCAGAGACGCCCGGCGGCGTTTTCATTTTCCACCAGTACCTGCTCGAGCTGACCGCTTAAGGTCATGCGTTCCTGAACTTCACTGAGCAGTTGTTCACGCTCCTCATCCAGCAGTTGCTGGTTCAATGTTGTGGCCTGAACGACAAGGCTGAGGCGCCAGCGCTGTAAAAAGAGAGTGTGCAACGCGGGCGTGAAGGTGGCGTTATCCGTGACCAGCGCCCGGGCCTGGCTGGCAAACGGGGAGTGGACGTTGTCGAGCAATGTCAGGGTTTGCGGAAGCTGAACGATAAACTGTGGCGTTGAGAGCCGCTGGCACTGCTGATAACAGGCCACCTCTTCCGTTAACTCAGGGGGGACCTCGGTCTCTTTGAACCGCTGACGCAAGTTTTCACGCCAGCGTGGGAGATCGTCCGTCATCGCTTTTTTAAGCTTCGGAAATTTTTCAAAGAATGCGGCCAGCTGCGGCGACGCCAGAAGGGTAATGACCACTTCTTCGATCAACCCTTCTTCGCTGACGGCCAGCATGATGTTAAGCGTATCCAGCGTTAGCATTGACGCGCCTGTTTAATCTGTGTGCTCACATCCTGCAGGCTGGCTTCAATGCGACCTAACCAGTCGCTATGTATAAAGAGGCATTTTTGCTGCTCGCTAAAGCGGGTGTGTTGCTGGTGCCATTCGGTATCCAGCGCTTCCAGCTGCTGCTTAATCTCTTCAGGAACGCTGTCAGAGGCGGTGCCAGGCAGTGCAAGACGCGATCCCTGCAAGCTCACATCGCGGATCACCAGATGCTGGCTACTGTCCACTTCCATACTTAGCGGCTGCGCGAAACCGATGCCGTTGAGTTTTCCGCGGATTTCTCCACCTTTATCCAGCCATTGCGATAGCGGCTCGCGCTCAATCGTAACGTGTACAACCTGCATATCATGGAGCTTTAGCGGTTGCTGGAGCAGCAGGGTAAGCGTCGGGCTAGTCAGCTCGGCGGGTAATTCGTAGTGAGGTTTGCGGGCGAACATTCCACCCAGCCGGTTCACTTTCAGCGCCGTTTTATCACTTTGTTGCTGCTGTAACTGGATGCGTCGTTGGGCAATAGCACCAAGCTGGTTGAGCATCGCCTGTTGTCCCCAGGCGTGTCTGGTCATCAATATTTCAAGCTGTTGCTGCATCAGGTTCATGCCTTCTGCGTCGTGCCAGAGGCAATCTTTCAGCAGGATCAGATCGATTGGCGCAACGGCATCACGGCCGCTGAACAGGGCACTGGCCTGCAGCAGGCGGATTGCTTTTTTCCAGCGACGATCGGAGACATAGGGCGCTGAAGGGAGTAAATCGAGCTGCTGGCGCAGCATGAAGATCAGCTCGAAGACGGCATCTGGCAGTTTGATTTTGCCGATCTCCTGCTGCCACTGCTGATATTCCTCATCGGTAACCTGAAGCGAAGCGGAGACCGGGTTTTCATTCTCATCCTGCTGGCTCACCAGCATAGAGCGGAAGTTGGATTTATCCTGCACTTTGTCCAGCCACAGGCGGATCAGCATGCGGTCATACAGCGCTTCCAGACTGCTGTCGGCCTCGGGGAGTTCGTTGGAGGCGGCCACCAGCAGACGCATCGGGATTTTCTCTTCACTGGCACCGTTGCGGAACCGACGTTCGTTTATCGCCGTGAGCAGGGTGTTCAGAATGGCCGGTCCCGCTTTCCAGATTTCATCAAGAAAGACAATTTCTGCCTCAGGCAGATATCCCGCCGTCAAACGCTCATAGCGCCCTTCATCTTTCAGCGCCTGAATAGAAAGGGGGCCAAACACTTCTTCCGGGGTGGAAAAGCGGGTCATCAGGTATTCAAACGCGCGGGCGTTCTGAAAGGCAAATTTCAGTCGGCGGGCAATCAGACTTTTGGCGATACCCGGTGGACCCAGCAGAAATACGCTTTCGCCGCTCAACGCCGCCAGTAAACAGAGGCGGATGGCGTGGCTACGCTCGAAAAGGCCTTTTTCCAGCGCGCTGCTGAGGCGGGAAATTCTTTCTGCTAATAAATGTGAGTGAGCCATAATAGTTTTTGCATCCTTTCGCCGTCGTGGCGGCCAATTGAAGCGAGTATAGACGTTTCAGCCAGGGCTGGTAATAGACTGAAGTGCGGCGCAATTTTCTTTGCGCTACATTAATGCGGTTGCATTTAGGGGTACGATTTTGCAACGAATCAGGCATACTGTGCGCTTTTTGTGGACCAAGGGACCAGGAACACATTTGTTATTTAAACGAAAAGACTAGTCTATGAGCACTGATAATAAGCAATCATTACCCGCAATTACGCTTGCGGCGATCGGGGTTGTCTACGGTGATATCGGCACCAGCCCGCTTTATACGCTTCGTGAATGTCTGTCCGGCCAGTTTGGCTTTGGTGTTGAACGCGATGCCGTATTTGGCTTCCTGTCCCTCATCTTCTGGCTGCTGATCCTGGTGGTTTCTGTTAAATATCTCTCCTTTGTTATGCGCGCTGATAACGCAGGCGAAGGCGGTATCCTGACCCTGATGTCCCTTGCCGGGCGTAACACGTCAGCCAGAATGACGTCGGTGCTGGTCATCATCGGCCTGATTGGCGGCAGTTTCTTCTATGGGGAAGTCGTCATCACGCCTGCTATCTCAGTGCTTTCGGCGATAGAGGGGCTGGAGATTATTGCCCCGCAGCTTGATTCCTGGGTTGTTCCTCTGGCCATTATTGTCCTGACGCTGCTGTTTATGATCCAGAAGCACGGTACCGGGCTGGTGGGGAAACTGTTCGCGCCGATTATGCTGGCCTGGTTCCTGATCCTGGCGGCGCTTGGTTTACGCAGCATTATTGCTAACCCGGAAGTGCTGCAAGCGCTAAACCCCTACTGGGCCGTGAATTTCTTCCTCGAATACAAAGTGGTTTCCTTCGTGGCGCTGGGGGCGGTTGTGCTCTCCATCACCGGCGTTGAAGCGCTGTATGCTGACATGGGACACTTCGGGAAACTGCCTATCCGCGTGGCCTGGTTTATTGTGGTACTGCCGTCTCTGGTGCTGAACTACTTCGGCCAGGGCGCGCTGTTGCTCAAAAATCCGGAAGCGATAAAGAACCCATTCTTCCTGCTGGCCCCTGACTGGGCACTGGTACCGATGCTGATTCTGGCGACGCTTGCGACCGTCATTGCCTCTCAGGCGGTGATTTCAGGCGTGTTTTCTCTGACGCGCCAGGCCGTGCGTCTGGGGTATCTCTCACCTATGCGCATCATCCATACCTCAGAGATGGAGTCGGGCCAGATCTACATCCCGTTCGTTAACTGGCTGCTCTATTTCGCTGTGGTGATCGTCATCGTCAGCTTCGAGCATTCCAGCAACCTGGCGGCGGCGTACGGTATTGCGGTCACCGGTACCATGGTGCTGACGTCGATCCTCTCCACAACGGTCGCGTACCGAAACTGGCACTGGAATAAATTCCTCGTGGCGATGATTCTGGTGGGCTTCCTGTGTATCGACGTGCCGCTGTTCTCCGCGAACCTCGACAAGATTGTTTCCGGTGGCTGGCTACCGCTGACGCTGGGTCTGGTGATGTTTATTGTCATGACCACATGGAAAAGCGAGCGCTTCCGTCTGCTGCGTCGTATGCACGAACACGGGAATTCTCTGGAGGCGATGATTGCGTCGCTGGAGAAATCCCCGCCAGTGCGTGTACCGGGAACTGCGGTGTACATGTCTCGTGCCTTGAACGTGATCCCGTTTGCGTTGATGCATAATCTTAAGCACAACAAGGTATTGCACGAGCGTGTGATTCTGCTGACGTTGCGCACCGAAGATGCACCGTATGTTCACAATGTGCGTCGTGTTCAGATTGAGCAATTGTCGCCTACCTTCTGGCGCGTGGTGGCAAGCTACGGCTGGCGTGAAACGCCAAACGTGGAAGAGGTCTTCCACCGCTGCGGCCTGGAAGGGCTGAGCTGCCGGATGATGGAGACGTCATTCTTCATGTCACACGAGTCACTGATTATTGGCAAGCGTCCGTGGTATCTGCGCCTGCGCGGCAAGTTGTACCTTATCCTGCAACGTAACGCCCTGCGTGCGCCTGACCAGTTTGAGATCCCGCCTAACCGAGTGATTGAGCTGGGTACACAGGTCGAGATTTAAGCCTGCATTAAATGCCGGGTGGCGCTGCGCTTACCCGGCTTACAAACCCCCCTGCCTACCCTCCATAATTGTCTCTACATTTCACTTAGCGAAACGTTTCGACGTCGATCACAAATCTGTTACGTCATGGTGGTTTTCTGAACACCGTTGAGACTAAACTGATTTTAGCGAAACGTTTCGCTAGTGGAGCAAGAAAATGAAGAAAGGCACTGTACTCAACTCAGAAATCTCGTCGGTTATTTCCCGTCTTGGGCATACCGATACGCTGGTGGTTTGCGATGCAGGCTTACCGGTTCCGCGTAGCACAACCCGTATTGATATGGCGTTAACGCAGGGTGTTCCTTCGTTTATGCAGGTACTGGAAGTCGTGACGGCGGAGATGCAGGTTGAGGCGGCCATTCTCGCTGCGGAAATCAAACAACATAATCCGCAACTCCACGAAACGTTGCTCAGCCATATTGAGCAACTGCAACAACACCAGGGAAACATCATAGAAATTCGTTACACAACGCACGAGCAGTTCAAACAACAAACCGCAGACAGTCAGGCGGTGATTCGCAGCGGGGAGTGTTCCCCGTATGCGAATATCATTCTCTGTGCTGGCGTCACCTTCTGAGGCCATCATGGACGCATTACTGCAACTCAAAGGGATCGATAAGTCGTTCCCGGGCGTAAAAGCCCTCTCCGGTGCGGCGCTGAACGTCTACCCCGGGCGCGTGATGGCGCTGGTGGGCGAAAACGGCGCTGGCAAATCCACCATGATGAAAGTGCTGACCGGGATCTACCAACGTGATGCCGGTTCACTCGTCTGGCTGGGTAAAGAGACCACCTTCAATGGCCCGAAATCCTCTCAGGAAGCGGGTATCGGTATTATTCACCAGGAGCTGAACCTGATCCCGCAGCTGACCATTGCGGAGAATATCTTCCTGGGTCGCGAGTTCGTAAACCGGTTCGGTAAAATCGACTGGAAAACCATGTATGCCGAAGCGGATAAACTGCTGGCGAAGCTGAACCTGCGCTTTAAGAGCGACCGACTGGTGGGTGAACTTTCCATTGGCGATCAGCAGATGGTGGAAATCGCGAAAGTGCTGAGTTTTGAGTCGAAGGTCATCATTATGGATGAACCGACTGATGCCCTGACCGATACCGAAACCGAATCCCTGTTCCGCGTTATCCGCGAGCTGAAGTCGCAGGGGCGCGGGATTGTCTATATCTCTCACCGCATGAAAGAGATCTTCGAAATCTGCGATGACGTCACCGTTTTCCGCGACGGACAGTTTATTGCCGAGCGCGAAGTCGCCACGCTGACCGAAGATACGCTCATCGAAATGATGGTGGGACGTAAGCTCGAAGATCAATATCCGCATCTGGATAAAGCGCCGGGTGAGATCCGCCTGAAGGTGGACAACCTCTGCGGTCCAGGTGTGAACGATGTGACCTTTACCCTGCGTCAGGGGGAAATCCTCGGTGTGGCGGGCCTGATGGGCGCTGGGCGTACCGAGCTGATGAAAGTGTTGTACGGCGCACTGCCGCGCACCAGCGGTTATGTCACCCTCGACGGTCATGAAGTGGTCACCCGCTCTCCGCAAGATGGTCTGGCGAATGGCATTGTCTATATTTCTGAAGACCGTAAGCGCGATGGCTTAGTGCTGGGCATGTCGGTTAAAGAGAACATGTCGCTTACCGCACTGCGCTATTTCAGTCACAGCGGCGGTACGCTGAAACACAAAGACGAACAGCAGGCGGTCAGCGATTTTATCCGTCTGTTTAACGTCAAAACACCGTCGATGGAGCAGGCAATTGGCCTGTTGTCCGGTGGTAATCAGCAGAAGGTGGCGATTGCGCGTGGTCTGATGACGCGCCCGAAAGTGCTAATCCTCGATGAACCCACCCGCGGTGTGGATGTCGGCGCGAAGAAAGAGATTTATCAGCTGATCAACCAGTTCAAGGCCGACGGTCTGAGCATCATTCTGGTCTCTTCCGAGATGCCAGAAGTATTAGGCATGAGCGATCGCATTATCGTCATGCATGAAGGGCATCTCGGCGGTGAATTCACTCGCGAGCAGGCCACCCAGGAAGTTCTGATGGCTGCCGCTGTGGGCAAGCTTAATCGCGTGAATCAGGAGTAAGAAGATGACTACCCAGGCTGTTTCTGGTCGCCGTTATTTCACAAAGGCATGGCTGATGGAACAAAAATCGCTGATTGCCCTGCTGGTGCTGATCGCGATTGTGTCGACCATGAGTCCGAACTTTTTCACCGTTAATAACCTGTTCAATATCCTTCAGCAGACTTCTGTAAACGCCATTATGGCGGTCGGGATGACGCTGGTGATTTTGACCTCAGGGATCGATCTGTCCGTTGGTTCCCTGCTGGCGCTCACCGGTGCGATCGCCGCTTCCCTTGTCGGTGTTGAGGTTAACGCGCTGGTGGCCGTGGCTGCAGCGCTGGCTGCTGGGGCGGCAATCGGTGCCGTGACCGGCGTGATTGTGGCGAAAGGGCGTGTTCAGGCGTTCATCGCGACGCTGGTGATGATGCTGTTGCTGCGCGGTGTGACCATGGTTTACACCAACGGCAGCCCGGTGAACACCGGCTTTACCGATAACGCCGATCTGTTTGGCTGGTTCGGTATCGGCCGCCCGCTGGGTATTCCGACCCCGGTCTGGATCATGGCTATCGTCTTCCTGGCGGCGTGGTACATGCTGCATCACACCCGTCTGGGTCGTTATATCTATGCGCTGGGCGGTAACGAAGCGGCAACGCGTTTGTCCGGGATTAGCGTCAATAAAGTTAAAATTATCGTTTATTCCCTGTGCGGCTTGCTGGCTTCTCTGGCAGGCATCATCGAAGTGGCGCGCCTCTCCTCCGCGCAGCCAACGGCGGGCACGGGTTATGAGCTGGATGCCATTGCGGCAGTGGTTCTGGGCGGTACGAGTCTTGCGGGTGGTAAAGGTCGCATTGTTGGGACATTGATCGGCGCACTGATTCTCGGTTTCCTGAATAATGGTTTGAATTTGTTAGGTGTTTCCTCCTATTACCAGATGATCGTTAAGGCAGTGGTGATTTTGCTGGCGGTACTGGTAGACAACAAAAAACAGTAACTGACGACACTACAGGACATCTTAGATATGAACATGAAAAAACTGGCTACCCTGGTTTCTGCTGTCGCGCTGAGCGCAACCGTAAGTGCTAACGCTATGGCGAAAGACACCATCGCGCTGGTTATCTCCACGCTGAACAACCCGTTCTTCGTCTCTCTGAAGGATGGCGCGCAGAAAGAAGCGGACAAACTGGGCTACAACCTGGTGGTGCTGGATTCCCAGAACAACCCGGCGAAAGAGCTGGCTAACGTTCAGGACTTAACCGTTCGTGGTACCAAAATTCTGCTGATCAACCCAACTGATTCTGATGCCGTAGGTAATGCCGTTAAAATGGCAAACCAGGCGAAGATCCCGGTGATCACCCTGGACCGTCAGGCCTCTAAAGGTGACGTGGTCAGCCACATTGCGTCTGATAACGTGCTGGGCGGTAAAATCGCGGGTGATTACATCGCGAAGAAAGCCGGTGAAGGCGCGAAAGTTATCGAATTACAGGGTATCGCGGGTACCTCTGCTGCCCGTGAACGTGGCGAAGGCTTCCAGCAGGCCGTTGCTGCACACAAATTTAACGTCCTGGCCAGCCAGCCTGCCGATTTCGACCGTACTAAAGGTCTGAACGTGATGCAGAACCTGCTGACCGCACATCCTGACGTGCAGGCAGTATTCGCGCAGAACGACGAAATGGCACTGGGTGCGCTGCGTGCCCTGCAGACTGCAGGTAAATCTGATGTGATGGTTGTCGGATTTGACGGTACGCCGGATGGTGAAAAAGCAGTAAACGATGGCAAACTGGCTGCGACCATCGCTCAGTTGCCGGAGCAGATTGGCGCGACTGGCGTTGAAACTGCCGACAAAGTGCTGAAGGGCGAAAAAGTTCAGGCCAAATACCCTGTTGACCTGAAACTGGTCATCAAGCAGTAAAAGGCGAATCAGGCAGCCAGCGGCTGCCTGAGGGACACCAATAAAGAAAAGTGTGGCATACGCCACCGGGTAACACCGGTGGCGCTCTCAGATGGACAACCCAACCATGAAAACCGCAGGCAACCTCGTCGTCCTTGGCAGTATCAATGCCGATCACATTCTTAACCTTGAATCATTCCCTACACCGGGCGAAACGGTCACGGGTAACCAGTATCAGGTGGCATTTGGCGGTAAAGGTGCAAACCAGGCCGTCGCCGCCGGTCGCAGTGGGGCGAATATTGCGTTTATCGCCTGCACGGGTGATGACGATACCGGTGAGCGCGTACGCAAACAGCTGGCGAGCGATAATATCGATATCGCACCGGTCAGCGTGGTTGCAGGGGAATCTACCGGCGTGGCGCTGATTTTCGTCAACGCAGAAGGTGAGAATGTCATCGGTATTCATGCTGGTGCCAACGCTGCTCTGACAACAGAGCGCGTAGAAGCGCAACGTGAGATCATTGCGAATGCCGAAGCGTTGCTGATGCAACTGGAGTCACCGGTTGAAAGCGTGCTGGCCGCCGCCAAAATTGCGCATGAAAATCATACCACTGTCGTACTTAATCCCGCTCCTGCCCGTGTATTATCAGACGAGCTGCTGGCGCTGGTGGACATCATTACGCCAAACGAAACCGAAGCGGAAAAGCTGACAGGCATTCGTGTCGAAAATGATGACGATGCCGCGCGAGCTGCACGTGCATTGCATGATAAAGGCATCGGTACCGTGATTATCACCCTTGGTAGCCGTGGGGTGTGGGCAAGCGTCAATGGCGAAGGCCGTCGAGTGCCGGGCTTTAAGGTGAAAGCGATTGACACCATCGCTGCGGGAGACACCTTCAATGGTGCGCTGGTGACCGCGCTACTGGAAGGCAAGCGAATGGATGATGCGATCCGTTTTGCACATGCTGCTGCCGCGATTGCCGTGACGCGCAAAGGGGCCCAGCCTTCCGTTCCGTGGCGTAAAGAGATCGATGAATTCTTAAGTCAGCAGGGGTAACGCTTGGCAACAATGAAAGATGTCGCCCGTATGGCGGGTGTTTCTACCTCGACGGTCTCTCACGTTATAAACAACGATCGCTTCGTCAGCGAGGCGATTCGGGAGAAAGTCGAAGCTGCGGTAAAAGAACTCAACTATGCGCCATCTGCGCTGGCGCGTAGTCTTAAGCTCAACCAGACGCGCACTATTGGTATGCTGATTACGGCCAGTACCAACCCTTTCTATTCTGAGCTTGTGCGAGGTGTAGAGCGTAGTTGCTTCGAGCGTGGCTACAGCCTGGTGCTGTGCAATACCGAAGGTGACGAGCAGAGAATGAACCGCAACCTGGAGACGCTGATGCAAAAACGCGTCGACGGGCTACTGCTGCTCTGTACCGAAACACACCAGCCCTCGAAAGAGATTATCCAGCGTTATCCCTCTATTCCCACGGTGATGATGGACTGGGCACCGTTCGACGGTACCAGCGATCTGATTCAGGATAACTCCCTGCTGGGGGGCGACATGGCCACCCAGTATCTGATCGATAAAGGTTACACCCGCATTGCCTGTATTACCGGTCCGCTGGATAAAACCCCGGCGCGTTTGCGTCTGGAAGGGTATCTCTCTGCTATGGCCCGGGCGGGGTTTTCTGTGCCCGAAGGCTACCGTATTACCGGTGATTTTGAGTTTCACGGTGGCTTTGAAGCGATGCAGACCTTGCTGGCGCAGCCGCAGCGTCCGCAGGCCGTCTTTATCGGCAACGATGCCATGGCATTTGGCGCCTATCAGGCGTTATATCAGGCAGGCTTGCGCGTTCCGGATGATATGGCGGTAATTGGTTACGATGATATCGAACTGGCTAGCTACATGACCCCACCGCTGACCACGATTCATCAGCCGAAGGATGAACTGGGCGAGCTGGCCATCGATGTGTTGATCCACCGTATGGCGCAGCCCACGCTGCAACAGCAACGCCTGCAGCTTACTCCTGTTCTGATGGAACGCGGTTCGGCTTAGACTTTGCTTTATGGCGTTCTTTGATCAGGTTGCGGCCGTCTTTCGGTTTTAACAGCATAAAGACCAGCGCTGAAACGACGGTGAGAACGCCCATCGTGATAAACGTATAGTGGAATTGCTCGACGGTATTCGTGCTGTCAAAACCTTCATAAAACCGCAGTACCGCCGCACTTACGGCCACCCCAAGACTGATCGACAGCTGTTGCGTCACCGCCAGCACGCTGTTGCCGCTGCTGGCGTTCTCGTCCGTCAGATCTGCCAGCGTGATGGTATTCATCGACGTAAACTGCGTTGACATCGCCATGCCCAGCACAAATAACGGCAGGATCAACATCCATACGGGAAGGGCGGCGGATTGCAGAGAGAACTGCGCAATCATCAGACCGATAAAGACCGTTACGCCAACCAGCGTCTTACGATAGCCAAACCAGCGCAGCACTTGTGTAACCGTTGATTTTGCCAGAATCGAGCCCATTGCCGTGGGCGCCATCATGCAGCCAGCAATCAGTGCCGGGTAGCCGAAACCGACCTGCAGCATCAATGGCATCAGAAACGGTACGCAACCCGTCCCCAGACGTGACGCAATGTTGCCTGCAATCCCTACGGAAAACGTTCGGGTGTTAAAGAGTCCGAGTGAGATTAACGGTGTCGGGTGACGGCGCGCGTGACGTATATAAAGAAGGAACAGCAGAATACCGCTGAGGATGACGGAGAGCGCAATCCATGTTGCTACAATCTTCTCACCAAACAGTTCCATCCCGCTTGAGAAGAGCACCAGGCTCAGGCCAAACAGGAAAAAGCCTCCCATGTCGAAGCTGCGTCTTGGCGTGGTGAAGTTCGGCATATATTTGCGTGCATACAGTAGCCCGGCAACGCCAATAGGAATATTAATCAGGAAGATCCAGTGCCAGCTTGCCCAGGTGACAAACACACCACCTAGTACCGGGCCAAGTATCGGGCCAACCAGGCCTGGCATGGTGACGAAGTTGAGCACGGGAAGCAGTTCGCTTCGAGGATAGGCTCGCAGCAAGGCAAGGCGTGCCACGGGCATCATCATCGCTCCGCCAATACCTTGTAATACGCGGAAGATAACCAGCTCCGTTAAGGATGAGGAGAGCGCACAAGCCAGCGAGCCGAGCGTAAAGAGCGTTACGGCCAACATGAAAACTCTGCGGGTGCCGAAGCGGTCGGCCAGCCAGCCGCTGACCGGAATTAACATCGCGACCGTCAGGGTGTAGCTAATGATGGCGGACTGCATCGCCAGCGGGGAGCGGTTAAGGCTTTGCGCAATAGCGGGAAGCGCTGTGTTGAGGATGGTGGCATCCAGTGCCTGCATAAAAAACGCCATGGCTGCAATCCACGGCAATCCGGCCATGCTGCGCGCTTTTTTCTTTGTCATTTATTTACCTGCTGGTGGGTTGGCGCGGCCAGCAATGCCTGGCACGCACTCAGGGCTCGCTGCCCGTCGCTTTCCTGAATGGCATCCACTATCGCCTGATGCAAATCCAGTTTAACCACTTCGTCTTGTGTAATAGAGGTAAAGTAAGTGTGGTACACCGAATGAAATAAAGAAGCAAAAGAGGTGAGGAACGGATTGGCACTCATCATATAGATATGTTCATGCCAGGACATATCGACCTCAACCCAGCGTTCCCGGTTGAAGTGCTTTTTCAGGAACACCATCTCTTCCATTAACGCGTTGAGCTGTGCTTTCTGTTCTGCCGTTCCAAGCGTGGCGGCAAGCAGGCACGCCTGTGGTTCAAGACTGCTGCGCATCACCAGAAAGTGATCGACAACCTGATGAAAGTTATCTTCCGTCATCCACCAGGAGAGCAGCTCCTGATCGAGAAAATTCCAGTTACTCTGTGGCATGACACGTGTGCCAATGCGGGGACGTGGAAGCACCATACCTTTTGCCGTTAGGGTTTTCACCGCTTCACGAACTGCTGTACGACTCACTCCAAACTGCTCACCCAGCTCCATTTCACCCGGCAGGATGCTGCCTGGGGCATATTTACCCGCTAAAATCCGCTGAGCCAGCTTCTCTGCCAGCACATACGACAGGTTTTTTTGGGCGGCCAGCTGTTGTGCGCTTAATGGCATCGCTTTTATTCCTTAAAGATTCATGCTGATAATTATGCCACCTCGAGTGTGATTGTGGTTGCAGATACATCAAATAGAACAATTTGTAGCTTGATTTCATCGCTGTTGGTGAAAAAAGACACGGATGAAAACTTTTTTTAAATTTCCTCTTGTCACGTCGGAATAACTCCCTATAATGCGCCTCCACTGACACGGAACAACGGCACACACGCCGCCGGGTCAGCAGAGAAAAGCAAAATAAACGCTTGACTCTGTAGCGGGAAAGCGTAATATGCACACCCCGCGCCGCAGCGAAAACGAAGCGGCACTGCTCTTTAACAATTTATCAGACAATCTGTGTGGGCACTCAAAGTGACATGGATTCTTAACGTCCTCGGACGAAAAATGAATACCAAGTCTCAACGAGTGAACACGTAATTCATTACGAAGTTTAATTCATTGAGCATCAAACTTTTAAATTGAAGAGTTTGATCATGGCTCAGATTGAACGCTGGCGGCAGGCCTAACACATGCAAGTCGAGCGGTAGCACAGAGAGCTTGCTCTCGGGTGACGAGCGGCGGACGGGTGAGTAATGTCTGGGAAACTGCCTGATGGAGGGGGATAACTACTGGAAACGGTAGCTAATACCGCATAACGTCGCAAGACCAAAGAGGGGGACCTTCGGGCCTCTTGCCATCAGATGTGCCCAGATGGGATTAGCTAGTAGGTGGGGTAACGGCTCACCTAGGCGACGATCCCTAGCTGGTCTGAGAGGATGACCAGCCACACTGGAACTGAGACACGGTCCAGACTCCTACGGGAGGCAGCAGTGGGGAATATTGCACAATGGGCGCAAGCCTGATGCAGCCATGCCGCGTGTATGAAGAAGGCCTTCGGGTTGTAAAGTACTTTCAGCGGGGAGGAAGGTGCTGAGGTTAATAACCTCAGCAATTGACGTTACCCGCAGAAGAAGCACCGGCTAACTCCGTGCCAGCAGCCGCGGTAATACGGAGGGTGCAAGCGTTAATCGGAATTACTGGGCGTAAAGCGCACGCAGGCGGTCTGTCAAGTCGGATGTGAAATCCCCGGGCTCAACCTGGGAACTGCATTCGAAACTGGCAGGCTAGAGTCTTGTAGAGGGGGGTAGAATTCCAGGTGTAGCGGTGAAATGCGTAGAGATCTGGAGGAATACCGGTGGCGAAGGCGGCCCCCTGGACAAAGACTGACGCTCAGGTGCGAAAGCGTGGGGAGCAAACAGGATTAGATACCCTGGTAGTCCACGCCGTAAACGATGTCGACTTGGAGGTTGTGCCCTTGAGGCGTGGCTTCCGGAGCTAACGCGTTAAGTCGACCGCCTGGGGAGTACGGCCGCAAGGTTAAAACTCAAATGAATTGACGGGGGCCCGCACAAGCGGTGGAGCATGTGGTTTAATTCGATGCAACGCGAAGAACCTTACCTACTCTTGACATCCAGAGAACTTTCCAGAGATGGATTGGTGCCTTCGGGAACTCTGAGACAGGTGCTGCATGGCTGTCGTCAGCTCGTGTTGTGAAATGTTGGGTTAAGTCCCGCAACGAGCGCAACCCTTATCCTTTGTTGCCAGCGGTCCGGCCGGGAACTCAAAGGAGACTGCCAGTGATAAACTGGAGGAAGGTGGGGATGACGTCAAGTCATCATGGCCCTTACGAGTAGGGCTACACACGTGCTACAATGGCGCATACAAAGAGAAGCGACCTCGCGAGAGCAAGCGGACCTCATAAAGTGCGTCGTAGTCCGGATTGGAGTCTGCAACTCGACTCCATGAAGTCGGAATCGCTAGTAATCGTAGATCAGAATGCTACGGTGAATACGTTCCCGGGCCTTGTACACACCGCCCGTCACACCATGGGAGTGGGTTGCAAAAGAAGTAGGTAGCTTAACCTTCGGGAGGGCGCTTACCACTTTGTGATTCATGACTGGGGTGAAGTCGTAACAAGGTAACCGTAGGGGAACCTGCGGTTGGATCACCTCCTTACCTTAAAGAACCTGCCTTTGCAGTGCTCACACAGATTGTCTGATGAAAAACAGCAGTAAAAATCTCTGCAGGCTTGTAGCTCAGGTGGTTAGAGCGCACCCCTGATAAGGGTGAGGTCGGTGGTTCAAGTCCACTCAGGCCTACCAAACTCCTTTTAAAGGATGAGCGGTACAGAGATTGCAAACGATGGGGCTATAGCTCAGCTGGGAGAGCGCCTGCTTTGCACGCAGGAGGTCTGCGGTTCGATCCCGCATAGCTCCACCATCCTTTACTGCGAACCCAAGAAAACTTCAGAGTGAACCTGAAAAGGTGCACTGCGAAGTTTTGCTCTTTAAAAATCTGGATCAAGCTGAAAATTGAAACGACACACAGTTAATGTGTGTTCGAGTCTCTCAAATTTTCGCAAATCGATGATGAATCGAAAGAAACATCTTCGGGTTGTGAGGTTAAGCGACTAAGCGTACACGGTGGATGCCCTGGCAGTCAGAGGCGATGAAGGACGTGCTAATCTGCGAAAAGCGCCGGCGAGGTGATATGAACCTTTGACCCGGCGATGTCCGAATGGGGAAACCCAGTGTGATTCGTCACACTATCGTTAACTGAATACATAGGTTAACGAGGCGAACCGGGGGAACTGAAACATCTAAGTACCCCGAGGAAAAGAAATCAACCGAGATTCCCCCAGTAGCGGCGAGCGAACGGGGAGCAGCCCAGAGTCTGAATCAGCTTGTGTGTTAGTGGAACGGTCTGGAAAGTCCGACGGTACAGGGTGATAGTCCCGTACACGAAAATGCACAGGTTGTGAACTCGAAGAGTAGGGCGGGACACGTGGTATCCTGTCTGAATATGGGGGGACCATCCTCCAAGGCTAAATACTCCTGACTGACCGATAGTGAACCAGTACCGTGAGGGAAAGGCGAAAAGAACCCCGGCGAGGGGAGTGAAAAAGAACCTGAAACCGTGTACGTACAAGCAGTGGGAGCACCTTCGTGGTGTGACTGCGTACCTTTTGTATAATGGGTCAGCGACTTATATTCTGTAGCAAGGTTAACCGTATAGGGGAGCCGAAGGGAAACCGAGTCTTAACTGGGCGTTAAGTTGCAGGGTATAGACCCGAAACCCGGTGATCTAGCCATGGGCAGGTTGAAGGTTGGGTAACACTAACTGGAGGACCGAACCGACTAATGTTGAAAAATTAGCGGATGACTTGTGGCTGGGGGTGAAAGGCCAATCAAACCGGGAGATAGCTGGTTCTCCCCGAAAGCTATTTAGGTAGCGCCTCGTGAACTCATCTTCGGGGGTAGAGCACTGTTTCGGCTAGGGGGCCATCCCGGCTTACCAACCCGATGCAAACTACGAATACCGAAGAATGTTATCACGGGAGACACACGGCGGGTGCTAACGTCCGTCGTGAAGAGGGAAACAACCCAGACCGCCAGCTAAGGTCCCAAAGTCATGGTTAAGTGGGAAACGATGTGGGAAGGCACAGACAGCCAGGATGTTGGCTTAGAAGCAGCCATCATTTAAAGAAAGCGTAATAGCTCACTGGTCGAGTCGGCCTGCGCGGAAGATGTAACGGGGCTAAACCATGCACCGAAGCTGCGGCAGCGACACTATGTGTTGTTGGGTAGGGGAGCGTTCTGTAAGCCGTTGAAGGTGTCCTGTGAGGGGTGCTGGAGGTATCAGAAGTGCGAATGCTGACATAAGTAACGATAATGCGGGTGAAAAGCCCGCACGCCGGAAGACCAAGGGTTCCTGTCCAACGTTAATCGGGGCAGGGTGAGTCGACCCCTAAGGCGAGGCCGAAAGGCGTAGTCGATGGGAAACAGGTTAATATTCCTGTACTTGGTGTTACTGCGAAGGGGGGACGGAGAAGGCTATGTTAGCCGGGCGACGGTTGTCCCGGTTTAAGCATGTAGGCGGAGGTTCCAGGTAAATCCGGTACCTTATTAACGCTGAGGTGTGATGACGAGGCACTACGGTGCTGAAGTAACAAATGCCCTGCTTCCAGGAAAAGCCTCTAAGCATCAGGTAACATCAAATCGTACCCCAAACCGACACAGGTGGTCAGGTAGAGAATACCAAGGCGCTTGAGAGAACTCGGGTGAAGGAACTAGGCAAAATGGTGCCGTAACTTCGGGAGAAGGCACGCTGATATGTAGGTGAAGCCCCTGCGGGTGGAGCTGAAATCAGTCGAAGATACCAGCTGGCTGCAACTGTTTATTAAAAACACAGCACTGTGCAAACACGAAAGTGGACGTATACGGTGTGACGCCTGCCCGGTGCCGGAAGGTTAATTGATGGGGTTAGCGGCAACGCGAAGCTCTTGATCGAAGCCCCGGTAAACGGCGGCCGTAACTATAACGGTCCTAAGGTAGCGAAATTCCTTGTCGGGTAAGTTCCGACCTGCACGAATGGCGTAATGATGGCCAGGCTGTCTCCACCCGAGACTCAGTGAAATTGAACTCGCTGTGAAGATGCAGTGTACCCGCGGCAAGACGGAAAGACCCCGTGAACCTTTACTATAGCTTGACACTGAACACTGGTCCTTGATGTGTAGGATAGGTGGGAGGCTTTGAAGCGTGGACGCCAGTCTGCGTGGAGCCGCCCTTGAAATACCACCCTTTAATGGCTGGTGTTCTAACGTAGACCCGTAATCCGGGTTGCGGACAGTGTCTGGTGGGTAGTTTGACTGGGGCGGTCTCCTCCCAAAGAGTAACGGAGGAGCACGAAGGTTAGCTAATCCTGGTCGGACATCAGGAGGTTAGTGCAATGGCATAAGCTAGCTTGACTGCGAGAGTGACGGCTCGAGCAGGTGCGAAAGCAGGTCATAGTGATCCGGTGGTTCTGAATGGAAGGGCCATCGCTCAACGGATAAAAGGTACTCCGGGGATAACAGGCTGATACCGCCCAAGAGTTCATATCGACGGCGGTGTTTGGCACCTCGATGTCGGCTCATCACATCCTGGGGCTGAAGTAGGTCCCAAGGGTATGGCTGTTCGCCATTTAAAGTGGTACGCGAGCTGGGTTTAGAACGTCGTGAGACAGTTCGGTCCCTATCTGCCGTGGGCGCTGGAGAATTGAGGGGGGCTGCTCCTAGTACGAGAGGACCGGAGTGGACGCATCACTGGTGTTCGGGTTGTCATGCCAATGGCACTGCCCGGTAGCTAAATGCGGAAGAGATAAGTGCTGAAAGCATCTAAGCACGAAACTTGCCCCGAGATGAGTTCTCCCTGACCCTTTAAGGGTCCTGAAGGAACGTTGAAGACTACGACGTTGATAGGTCGGGTGTGTAAGCGCAGCGATGCGTTGAGCTAACCGATACTAATGAACCGTGAGGCTTAACCTTACAACGCCGAAGCTGTTTCGGCGAAGAGAGACAGAAGATTTTCAGCTTTGATACAGATTAACAGAATTTGCCTGGCGGCTTTAGCGCGGTGGTCCCACCTGACCCCATGCCGAACTCAGAAGTGAAACGCCGTAGCGCCGATGGTAGTGTGGGGTCTCCCCATGTGAGAGTAGGGAACTGCCAGGCATCAAACAAGTGAAGAGGCCATCCGGAAGGATGGCCTTTTTGCGTTTATATGCAAAAAAACAGGCGAAGTACCGCCCGGCAAGTCGTCAGATCGCACTCCACTCCACAATAAACTCCGCAATCCCATCCACGTCATTTAAATCGAGCACCGGAACCTCAAGCGGCAACACAATATCACTGGCTACGGCAATCACATGCTCATCAAGCGTTAACTCGCTGACATCATGCCCGGCATCGCTTCGGAACAGCAGGATCTTAGGCACGGCCTCATGCTTAAAACCCTCAACCAGCACCAGATCCAGCGTGGAATGATCCATTCGACTGACGAGGTAAGCGAGATCCAGCGGTGCCTCATCTGGTGTTTCTGTCATCAGCGCCCAGCGCTGACTACTTGCTACCATCGTTTGCGCTGCACCCGCTTTACGCAACTCATAGCTGTCTTTGCCTGGTTTATCGACATCCGTATTATGGTGGGTATGCTTGATCAATCCTGGGCGTATACCTCTGACACAAAGGGCAGGTATGAGTTTTTTCAACAGCGTGGTTTTCCCGGTCCCACTCCAGGCGGAAATGGCCAGAACAGGTATCATCATTTCTCCTGCATCATCTGCAAATCTTCAGTTGTATTCACGTTCACAAACGCAGACTTCATATCACTGAAATCAATGGAATGGCCGCCAGACTGACGCATAAAGACCATCACCCTACGCTCTCCCGCCATCAGGTACTCCTGAAGAGCAGGTACTAATGATCTGTGCATCAACGCGATAGCAGGATGATCACGCTCACCGTCATGTACCCAGACCACGGGGGCTGCACCACGAAGTCGCACCAGACGCTCGACAAGACAGGACGGAATCAACGGGGTATCGCAAGGACAGAAAATAAACCACTCTCCGGGCGACTGCTGCATAACCGAAAGCATACCAGCCAGCGGTCCTGGGTAATTTGTCTGGTTATCCTGATAAACGGCGTAGCCGCTACGCTGGTATGTCTCAATATGCCTGTTAGCACTGATGGCCATTGTCGTCACCTGGCCTTTAAGCGCATCAGCGACACATTGCCACAAGGGTTTACCGTTCAAAAGCTGAAGCCCCTTATCTTTTCCCCCCATTCGCGTCGCTCTGCCACCCGCCAGAACGACCCCAGTGATTTCCTGGTTAAGATTCACGAATATCGCCTCTTTTATTGTGGGATTGACCCTGCTAACGTGTCACTCTAAATGAAAGGAGCACCACCATGAAATGTAAACGTCTTAATGAAGTCATTGAACTCCTCCAGCCAGCCTGGCAAAAAGAGCCAGAGCTGAATCTGATGCAATTTTTACAGAAACTGGCGAAAGAGTCAGGTTTTGACGGCGAACTGGCAGACCTTTCTGATGATATCCTGATCTACCATCTTAAAATGCGTGACTCAGCTAAAGATGCTGTTATTCCTGGTATTCAGAAAGATTATGAGGAAGATTTTAAAACCGCATTACTGCGCGCCAGAGGCGTAATTAAAGAGTAAAAGCTTGTAAGCGGCGGCACCGAAATCGCCACAAGATGATATCCTGAATCATTCGTATAATTTCCGGATGATCGGATGAACGACCAGGCTTTTACTTTCCAGACATTACACCCGGATACCATTATGGATGCCCTGTTTGAACAGGGTATCCGGGTGGATTCCGGGCTAACGCCGTTAAATAGCTACGAAAACCGCGTCTATCAATTTCAGGATGAGGAGCGTCAGCGCTTCGTCGTGAAGTTCTATCGCCCTAAACGTTGGTCAGCAGAACAAATTCAGGAAGAGCATCAATTTGCTCATGATCTGCTGGATGATGATGTACCTGTTGCCGCTCCGCTAAAATTCAATAACCAAACGCTTCTTATGCACGAAGGGTTCTACTACGCTGTCTTCCCAAGCCTGGGGGGTCGCCAGTTTGAAGCGGATAATATTGATCAAATGGAGTGGGTGGCCCGCTATCTGGGACGTATACATCAGACGGGACGTAAAAAATCTTTTATTGCTCGTCCGATTATCGGCATTCAGGAATACCTTCTTGAACCTCGCGAAGTATTCGAAACCTCTGCGCTGATCCCCACAGCGTTAAAGGATAGTTTCCTCAGCGCCACCGATAAACTTATTGGGGCAGTTAAAGCCAGCTGGCGCGATGATATTTCCGTCCTGCGTTTGCATGGTGATTGTCACGCAGGAAATATTCTCTGGCGTGATGGCCCGCTGTTTGTCGATCTCGATGATGCGCGTATGGGGCCTGCGGTTCAGGACCTGTGGATGCTGCTCAATGGCGACAAAGCCGAGCAACGCATGCAGCTTGAAACCATTATTGAAGCTTATGAAGAATTTAGCCCGTTTAATTCAGATGAAATTGTCTTGATTGAGCCTTTACGCGCGATGCGTTTTGTTTATTATCTCGCATGGTTAATCAGGCGTTGGGATGATCCCGCGTTTCCTAGAAATTTCCCGTGGCTTACCGGAGAGGATTACTGGCGCAGCCAGATATCTACATTTACTGAGCAGGTTAAGGTTCTTCAGGAGCCCCCTCTGCAATTAACGCCGATGTATTAATTGGACACACCCAGGAGAGAGTTAATCATGAAAAAAATTTGGCTGGCGCTGGCAGGTATGATTCTGGCATTTAGCGCTTCTGCTGCGCAGTTTACCGACGGAAAACAGTACATCACGCTGGACAAGCCTGTTGCTGGCGAGCCACAGGTTCTGGAGTTCTTCTCGTTCTATTGCCCACACTGCTATCAGTTCGAGCAGGTCTTGCATGTTTCCGATAACGTGAAGAAAAAGCTGCCAGAAGGCACCAAAATGACTAAGTACCACGTTGAGTTCCTGGGTCCATTGGGTAAAGACCTGACTCAGGCGTGGGCAGTTGCTATCGCGCTGGGCGTGGAAGATAAGATCACTTCCCCAATGTTTGAAGGCGTACAGAAAACCCAGACCGTTCAGACCACTGCGGATATCCGTAAAGTATTCGTTGATGCGGGTGTGAAAGGTGAAGACTATGACGCGGCATGGAACAGCTTTGTCGTGAAATCTCTGGTGGCCCAGCAGGAAAAAGCTGCTGCCGACCTGCAGCTTCAGGGTGTTCCGGCGATGTTTGTTAATGGCAAGTATCAGCTGAACATGCAGGGCATGGACACCAGCAGCATGGATATCTTCGTACAGCAGTACGCAGATACTGTGAAATACCTGGTTGAGAAGAAGTAAGATTGTTGATGTAAAAACGCCGGTCACTGACCGGCGTTTTTGTATGAAGATTTAATGTTGTCTATCTGTTCGTCTTTCTCTTTCCAGAGAGTATTAAGCCATAACTGGAAACGACGTTTAAAATTCTTATCGTTAACGTAGTCACCGTGTAATTCGGCCTCGATCGGTACCAGATCAACACGCACAACAATGCGCGTCAGCTTGCCGCTGAGCATATCGAAGAACGGCGTTTTATCGTTTTCCGGGTAGCAGAGGGTGACGTTAAGTAATTTATCGAACTGAGCACCCAGCACGTTAAGCGCCATCGCAATACCTGCGGCTTTTGGCGGCAGCAGGTTCTGAAAAGGAGAACGTGTTTGTTGACGCTTCTCTTCAGTAAACCTGGAGCCTTCAACAAAGTTCACGATGGTTGTTGGGTGCGCGCGAAACTTTTCACAGGAACGGCGCGTGGTCTCCACGTCCTTACCGCGATGTTCCGGATGACGGATCAAATAGCTGCGCGAGTAGCGTTTCATAAACGGCATATCAAGCGCCCAGCAGGCCAGACCGATGAAAGGAACCCAGGCGAGCTGCTGTTTCAGGAAGTATTTGTTCATCGGGATGTGCTTACGGAAAAGCACACATAACACCACGATGTCAGCCCAACTGTGGTGATTGCAAATTAGCAGGTACCAGTTCTTTTTGTTGAGGCTCTCCAGCCCTTCAACATCCCACTTCAGTTGCGGGTTCAGGTACAACAGGATCGCCAGCCCTTCACACCAGCAATACATCATGAAATTACAAAATGTGGATACGGCTCGCCACACCACAGGCACAGGCAGCAACAGTTTAATCATTCCTGCGACAATGATCGGCACAGAACAGGCGATAGTCACCAGAATCGTTAAAATGATGCTTAACAGTAATGTTATTGCAGCGAGCAATCTCGACATGGTTAGCTTTTTCAAATAGTTAGCTGTAATTGAGCGACCGGCTATTCGGCGCTGGGCGCTGATTTTACCAGAAAACAGACGAAGTAATGGCGCTTTCACACGGAGAGTTGGTGGCTTTTTCCCTACTGCAGAAGATTTCGCTACGATTCTGCACGAATCAGGGCTTATATCCACATAGACTAAATTGCCATCAGTGGGTAATACAGATGAGATCTAACAAAGTAACATTATGATAATTAAGATCTAAATTATATCTCGTATGTATTTTTTGCGTCTGTTATTCATATGAAGTGAAAATATACACAAACTTATCCACAGTTTGTTTTTTGCGAGAGATCTTCACGATCGTAAAATCTTTTCCTGTATCTGGCGCTAATAACTGATGTTTTCATCCTTCTGTGGCATCCTTTAGCCATAAATTGATTAAAGGCACGGACATTATGGTTCAGATCCCAGAAAACCCTCTTATTCTCGTCGACGGCTCTTCTTACCTGTATCGGGCGTATCATGCGTTTCCTCCTCTGACCAATAGCGCAGGGGAACCTACCGGCGCGATGTATGGCGTGCTTAACATGCTGCGCAGCCTGATACTCCAGTATCAGCCAACCCATGCGGCGGTGGTCTTTGATGCCAAAGGCAAAACTTTCCGCGACGAGTTGTTTGAGCATTACAAATCTCACCGTCCGCCAATGCCTGACGATCTGCGTGCGCAGATTGAGCCGCTGCACGCCATGGTGAAAGCGATGGGGCTGCCGCTGCTGGCGGTCTCTGGTGTTGAAGCCGATGACGTCATCGGCACGCTGGCGCGTGAAGCTGAAAAAATGGGCCGTCCGGTGCTGATCAGCACCGGTGATAAAGATATGGCGCAGCTGGTAACGCCAGGTATCACCCTGATTAACACCATGACCAACACCATTCTGGGGCCTGAAGAGGTTGTCACAAAATATGGCGTACCGCCTGAGCTGATTATCGACTTCCTCGCGTTGATGGGCGACTCGTCGGATAACATCCCAGGAGTCCCTGGTGTCGGTGAAAAAACGGCACAGGCGCTGCTTCAGGGGCTGGGCGGGCTGGATACGCTGTACGCGGAATCGGATAAAATCGCCGGGCTCTCCTTCCGTGGTGCAAAAACCATGGCCGGAAAACTTCAAGATAACAAAGAGGTGGCTTACCTTTCTTATAAGCTGGCAACGATTAAAACCGATGTCGAACTGGAACTGGGTTGTGAGCAACTGGAAGTGCAGCAGCCTTCTGCTGACGATCTGCTGAACTTGTTTAAGCAATACGAATTCAAGCGCTGGATCACCGACGTCGAAAGCGGCAAGTGGTTACAGGCAAAAGGGGCTAAGCCAGCAGCAAAACCGAAAGAGACGATAGTGGTTGATGCTGAAGAACAAGCCGAAGAAGAAGCCGTAACCTTGTCCTTCGAAAACTACGAAACGATTCTTGAAGAGTCGCAGCTGATCGCCTGGATTGAGAAACTGAAAAAAGCGCCGGTCTTTGCCTTTGACACGGAAACCGACAGCCTCGACAACATCTCTGCCAATATGGTGGGCCTGTCATTTGCCACTGAACCGGGGATGGCGGCTTATGTCCCTGTTGCGCACGATTACCTGGATGCGCCGGCGCAGATCTCCCGTGAACGTGTGCTCGAGCTGCTGAAGCCGATTCTGGAAGACGACAAGGCGCTCAAAGTCGGGCAAAACCTGAAGTACGATCGCGGTATTCTGCAAAACTACGATATTGAGCTGCGCGGTATTGCATTCGACACCATGCTGGAATCCTACATTCTGGACAGCGTTGCAGGTCGCCATGATATGGATTCCTTATCAGACCGTTGGCTGAAACATAAAACCATCACTTTCGAAGAGATTGCCGGTAAAGGGAAAAATCAACTTACCTTCAATCAGATTGCACTCGAAGAGGCGGGTCGCTATGCGGCGGAAGACGCGGATGTCACCCTGCAATTGCACCTGAAGATGTGGCCAAAACTTCAGAAAGAAGCAGGGCCGCTGAACGTATTCCAGCATATTGAGATGCCATTGGTGCCTGTGCTTTCACGTATTGAGCGCAATGGCGTTAAAATCGATCCAACCGTATTGCATAACCACTCCGGGGAGCTCGCGCAGCGTCTGACCGAGCTTGAGCAAAAAGCGCATGAGCTTGCTGGAGAACCGTTTAACCTCTCGTCGCCGAAACAGCTACAAACCATCCTGTTTGAAAAGCAGGGCATCAAGCCGCTGAAGAAAACGCCTGGTGGTGCACCGTCGACGTCTGAAGAGGTGCTTGAAGAGCTGGCACTGGATTACCCCCTGCCAAAAGTGATTCTGGAGTATCGGGGTCTCGCGAAGCTGAAGTCCACTTACACTGATAAGCTCCCGCTGATGATCAACCCGAAAACGAGCCGTGTGCATACGTCGTATCATCAGGCTGTGGCGGCGACGGGTCGACTCTCTTCAACCGATCCAAACCTGCAGAACATTCCGGTACGTAATGAAGAAGGCCGCCGAATCCGTCAGGCTTTTATTGCTCCAGATGACTACCTGATCGTCTCTGCAGACTACTCGCAAATTGAGCTGCGCATTATGGCGCATCTGTCCCGCGACAAAGGTTTGTTGACCGCGTTTGCCGAAGGGAAGGATATTCACCGGGCAACCGCGGCGGAAGTCTTCGGTTTGCCGCTGGATAGCGTAACCAACGAACAGCGCCGCAGCGCCAAAGCGATCAACTTTGGTTTGATCTACGGTATGAGCGCATTTGGTCTGTCGCGCCAGCTCAACATTCCACGCAAAGAGTCGCAGAAGTATATGGATCTCTACTTCGAGCGTTATCCGGGCGTGCTGGAATATATGGAGCGTACCCGCGCACAGGCGAAAGAGAAAGGTTACGTCGAAACACTGGATGGCCGCCGTCTCTACTTACCGGACATCAAATCCAGCAATGCCGCGCGCCGCGCGGGTGCTGAACGTGCGGCGATCAATGCCCCTATGCAAGGTACCGCGGCGGACATCATTAAGCGTGCGATGATCGCCGTTGATGCCTGGCTGGAAAAAGAGAAGCCCCGCGTGAAAATGATCATGCAGGTTCACGATGAACTGGTATTCGAAGTGCACAAAGACGACCTCGACGCTGTATCGAAGAAGATCCACGAACTGATGGAAAGCAGCATGACACTCGACGTGCCGTTGCTGGTGGAAGTCGGAAGTGGTGAAAACTGGGATCAGGCTCACTAAAGGCTCTACGAATAACGCGCTTTTTATGTAAGTTAGCAACATAACGAAGTGCGTTTTGTGACGATCATTAGAATTCCCTATGTAAATAATGAAAAAAAACTACAAAAAGTGCTTTTTCTGCAGCAAAAAAAGGGGTAGAGTTATCGGCGTAGGGTACAGAGGTAAGATGTTCTATCTTTCAGACCTTTTACTTCACGTAATCGGATTTGGCTGAATATTTTAGCCGCCCCAGTCAGTAATGACTGGGGCGTTTTTTATTGCGGCAAAGAAAAAATCAGGCAAAAAAACGCGGACATCGCCGCGCTCGGTATTACTCTTCTTCCGCTTCCGTCGCGGGTTCCAGCTCGCTAAACCAGGTGTCGAGCTTCTGACGCAGTTTGTCCACGCCCTGCTTTTTCAGCGAGGAGAACGGCTCCACCTGCACATCGCCGTTGAAAGCCAGCACCGCTTCGCGAACCAAATTCACCTGCGCTTTACGCGCACCGCTTGCCAGCTTATCGGCTTTCGTCAGCAGTACCAGTACGGCAATATCGCTTGCTACAGCCCAGTCGATCATCTGCTGATCCAGATCTTTCAGGGGGTGACGGATATCCATCAGCACCACCAGGCCTTTCAGGCACATGCGTTTTTCCAGGTATTCACCCAGCGCACGCTGCCACTTGATTTTCATCTCTTCGGGGACCTGAGCGTAACCGTAGCCCGGTAAGTCGACCAGGCGTTTGCCCTCTGCGACTTCAAACAGGTTAATCAACTGGGTACGGCCAGGTGTTTTTGAGGTACGCGCCAGGCTTTTCTGATTGGTCAGCGTGTTCAGGGCGCTGGATTTCCCCGCATTGGAGCGGCCAGCAAATGCCACTTCAATACCGGTATCAGAAGGAAGGTGGCGAATATCGGGCGCACTGGTGACAAAATGCGTCTGTTGGTAGTTCCAGGTAGTCACGTGGTCGTCTCCAAAATCGTAATCTGAAGGGGATTATACCCGAATGCAGGCAAAAGGCTTTTCTGATTGCATAGGTCTGTAGGTGAAAGCCCCGGCCGTTGTGAGAGATCGGCTAATCATGCTTTGGGATATTTCAGAGAAATCGCAGGCGTCAAAAAAGCCAAACTGTTTTAAATCATTAGCTTATTTCCAGGTAATTATCTGAAAATCCCTTTTTGTACCGTTTCGTTGCTTGTTAGTTTAACGGAACAAGGTAAAGTGTGCGTCAGGGCGAGGAAGCCAACAGGATATCGACTTAAGGATTAGGGTCAGGAGCGCCAGGAGGCGAAGACGCAGGATTGTCAGGATGACCAGCGCCTGGAGGCGTTTTAACAGGAAATGGAACCGTATCACGGACGGTATAAGCCAAGGGATAAACAGGGTTTGTTGTTGGCAAACATGGAATGTCTGACCCGCTAAGGGTTGTGAGTCAGGAAAAAAGGCGACAGATTGCTCTGTCGCCTTTTTTCTTTGCTTGCTTTCTGCTAGATTTCGCCGCAATTCTATACTGAAGAAAACGACTTAAAGATAAAACATCATGAAAAAACCAACCTCCGCTGCGGGTGCTAAACGCCCTGCAAAAGCACGCCGCAAAACGCGCGAAGAACTGAACCAGGAAGCGCGCGACCGTAAACGCGACAAAAAGCATCGCGGTCATGCTGCGGGTAGCCGTGCAAACGGTGGTGGTACTGCGGGCGCTTCTGCAAAAGGTAAGCAGCAGAAAGATCCTCGTATCGGCAGTAAAACTCCCATTCCACTGGGCGTGACAGACACCCCGGTCACTAAGCAGCACAAACCAAAGAGCGAGAAACCTATGCTTTCACCGCAGGCTGAGCTGGATATGCTGGAGAACGATGAGCGCCTGGACGCGCTGCTGGAACGTCTTGAAGAGGGTGAAACCCTGACTGCTGAAGAGCAGTCATGGGTGGATGCCAAACTGGATCGCATTGATGAACTGATGCAGAAGCTGGGCCTGTCATACGACGATGACGAAGATGAAGAAGAAGATGAGAAACAGGAAGATATGATGCGTCTTCTGAAGGGCGGAAACTAACATTTGCACCCGGCAGGTACGATAGTCCTGCTTATAACCCTTCCGATTATATGTTATCTAGTGTGGTTATTCGTTAAACTACGGCGGTTGTCGCGGCGACAGAAGTGGCTGCGCACCCGAATGATGGCCCGCAACGGGGCCAGGTCGGGCCGCCGTGTACGAACGCGACACCAACGGAAGGAGTGAGCATGTCTGTACCAACTATCGACTGGGATTTGGCCCTAATCCAGAAATATAACTATTCCGGGCCGCGTTATACGTCATACCCCACCGCGCTGGAGTTCTCCGATGCCTTCGGAGAGCGTGATTTCCAGCAGGCTGTCGCGCGCTATCCTGAGCGTCCGCTGTCGCTCTACGTCCATATTCCGTTCTGCCACAAGCTTTGTTACTTCTGCGGCTGCAATAAAATTGTGACCCGCCAGCAGCATAAAGCTGATCAGTATCTTGACGCGCTCGAACAAGAAATTGTCCATCGCGCTCCGCTTTTTGCTGGCCGTCACGTTAGCCAGCTTCACTGGGGCGGCGGCACGCCAACCTATCTTAATAAAGCGCAAATTAGCCGCCTGATGAACCTGCTGCGCGGCAATTTCAGTTTTAACGCCGACGCTGAAATCTCGATCGAAGTCGATCCGCGTGAAATTGAGCTGGATGTACTGGATCACTTACGCGCTGAAGGTTTTAACCGCCTGAGTATGGGCGTGCAAGATTTCAATAAAGAAGTACAGCGTCTGGTGAACCGTGAGCAGGACGAAGAGTTTATCTTCGCCTTGCTCAATCACGCGCGTGAGATTGGTTTCACCTCGACCAACATTGACCTGATTTACGGCCTGCCAAAGCAGACGCCGGAAAGTTTTGCCTTCACGCTGAAACGTGTGGCCGAACTCAGCCCGGACCGTCTGAGCGTCTTTAACTATGCGCATCTGCCGACGCTGTTTGCTGCCCAGCGCAAAATTAAAGATGCCGATCTCCCTTCTGCCCAACAGAAGCTGGATATTTTACAGGAAACTATTACTTCGCTGACCGCAACCGGTTATCAGTTCATTGGCATGGATCACTTTGCCCGTCCGGACGACGAACTGGCGATTGCTCAGCGCGAAGGGGTCCTGCACCGCAATTTCCAGGGCTACACCACCCAGGGCGATACCGATTTGCTGGGGATGGGCGTCTCTGCCATTAGCATGATTGGCGACTGCTATGCACAAAACCAGAAAGAGCTGAAGTCGTACTACCAGCAGGTTGATGACATCGGCAACGCGCTGTGGCGCGGCATTGCGTTAACGCGCGACGACTGTATTCGCCGTGATGTCATTAAGGCGCTTATCTGCAACTTCCGTCTCGATTTCAGTGACGTGGAAGCGCAGTGGGAGCTGAACTTCAGCGATTATTTTGCGGAAGACCTGAAGCTGATTGCACCGCTGGCGAAAGATGGGCTGGTGGATGTATCGGAGAGTATGATTGAGGTCACGCCGAAAGGGCGTCTGTTGATCCGTAATATTTGCATGTGCTTTGACACGTATCTGCGTCAGAAAGCGCGTATGCAGCAGTTCTCGCGGGTGATTTAAGGCGCATAGCCAAAAGTACGAAACATAGGCCGGGTAAGGCGAAGCCGCCACCCGGCTTTTACGTTCAATCCCGCTAGCTAAACAGCCCAACCAGCGCCGCACACAACATAGCCGCAACGGCTGTTTGCGGTGTATGGCTTTCGGCTGCACCGCTAGAGAGCAAATTCACTAATGATTCCAGCATGATGGTTCCCCCAATTTCCGGGCACGATCATACAAAACTCATCGAAACAGTAAAGCGCAAAATAACGGCAATTTGCGCTCAATTAATAACCTTTACACAAGAGCGGATATTACTCCATTCCCAGCTCTTTCAGCTTGCGCGTCAGGGTATTACGTCCCCATCCTAACAGGCGAGCGGCTTCCTGCTTATGCCCTTGTGTATGGCGGAGCGCAGTGGTCAATAACGTACGTTCCATCTCTGGCTGAGCCTCTGAGAGTAAGTTTTGATGACCGGAACGCAGTGCGCGGTCGGCCCACTGCGCCAGCAGCGTCGCCCAGCTGTCCGGCAGCGCGTGCCCGGTACTGCTCTCTGGTGCGGTTGCTTCAAACAGCTCGGCCGGTAAATCCTGAATCAGGACTTCCTGTCCGGCGGCCATCACGGTCAGCCAGCGGCAGGTGTTTTCCAGCTGGCGCACGTTACCTGGCCACGCGAGACGCGTGAGGGCTGCGTCGGTTTCTGGATGAAGCTGCTTCGCCTCCACACCCAGTTCCCGAGCTGCAACCTGCAGGAAGTGACGTGCCAGACGAGGAATATCTTCCCGGCGTTCACGCAGCGGTGGCAAATGGACGCGAATGACGTTCAGGCGATGGAATAAGTCCTCACGGAATTTTCCTTCCTGCACGCGTTGCTCCAGGTTCTGGTGAGTCGCGGCGATAATGCGCACGTCCACCTTCACCGGCGCATAGCCACCCACGCGATAAAACTGCCCGTCGGCCAGTACGCGCAGCAGGCGGGTCTGGACATCCAGCGGCATATCGCCGATCTCATCCAGGAACAGTGTTCCACCGTCAGCTTGTTCAAAGCGCCCCTGACGAATTGTGTTCGCGCCGGTAAATGCCCCTTTTTCGTGGCCGAACAGTTCGGATTCAATCAAATCCTTCGGGATTGCTGCCATATTCAGGGCGATAAATGGGGCTTTTGCCCGCGGGCTGTGACGATGTAATGCATGCGCCACGAGCTCTTTACCGGTTCCCGATTCGCCGTTAATTAATACGCTGATGGACGAGCGAGACAAACGGCCAATAATACGAAACACATCCTGCATCGCCGGCGCTTCGCCGATAATGTCAGTTGTTGGCCCAAAATCGGGTGTGTGGCGAGGCTGTTGTTGTTCCTGATAGTGGCTAATTGCACGCTCAACCAGCGCTACCGCTTCGTCGATATCAAACGGTTTTGGCAGGTAATCGAACGCCCCTTGCTGATAGGCGCTCACTGCGGCATCAAGATCGGAGTGCGCCGTCATTATGATGACCGGAAGCATAGGGTGGCGTTGTTTGATCTGTTTTAAAAGTGCCAGCCCGTCCATTCCCGGCATGCGAATATCTGAGAGCAGAACATCGGGCGTTTTGGTGGTGAGTGCGTCGAGCACTTCGCTGCCGCTCTCAAACGTCGTGCAGCTTAATCCTGCCCCTGTGAGCGCGCGTTCAAGCACCCAACGGATGGAGCTATCGTCATCGACTACCCAGACTATCCCTCGTTGCATAAACGTCACCTTTATTTTTTAATCGGCAGGAAAACCGAAAACTCGGTGTGTCCCGGCCAACTGTTAAATTCAATTTTTCCAGAGTGTTGATCGATCAAACTGCGTGCAATGGATAAGCCCAGGCCGGTTCCGCCTTCGCGACCACTTACCATCGGGTAGAACAGGGTGTCCTGTAGATGCGATGGAATACCAGGTCCGTTATCCTCAACGTCGATTCGTGCTGCCAGTCGATAGCGTACGCCGTGTAACGTGAGCTGGAAGGCGGTGCGGGTACGTAAAATAATCTCGCCCCCTTCAGGCCCCAGAGCCTGCAGGGCATTGCGTACGATATTCAACAGTACCTGCTCAATCTGATCCGGGTCATGTGCCAGTTCTGGCAGGCTTGGGTCGTAATCACGCACCAGCGTGACGTTTTCTGGTAATTCCATCGAAACCAGTTTCACCACCCGCTCAGCCACTTTATGAATACTCTCTGATACGTGCATACCCGGTTGCTGTGGCCCGAGAAGACGGTCAACCAGATTGCGCAGGCGGTCGGCCTGTTCGATGATGACGTTGGTGTACTCCGCCAGCGCGGGGTCGGGCAACGCCTTTGTCAGGAGTTGTGCTGCGCCGCGTAACCCACCCAGCGGGTTTTTGATTTCATGCGCCAGACCTCGCACCAGGTCGCGGGCGGCAATTTGCTGGGCATGCTGAAGCTGCTCCTGGCTCAGTCGGCGCTGATTATCCATTGGCGCCATTTCCAGCAGGATCAGTCCTTCAGGAAGGCGTTGGGCAGTCAGTGACAGAATATGCGAGCGCCCGTCGATAACCAGCGTGACTTCGTTATCCGTGAATCCTTGACCGGCCTGCAAACTCTCCTGCATCAGGCCAATATTCAGCGAAAAATAACTCAGTAATTCCGGAAGCGGGGTGCCAAACAGTTTACGTGCGCTTTGGGCGAGCAGCTGCTGTGCCGCCGGGTTGGCATAATGTACGGCCAGCTCGTCGTCGACCAGCAAGATACTGTTAATCAAAGAATTGAGGATCTGCCCAGCATCGGGCAGCGTGCCAGTTGCCATTCAGCAGTCTCCTGGAGTTGTTTGCACTAATTTAGTGCAGTATAGCTTTTTCGTCGTAAAAAGCGCGCGAGATCAGGTTGTTGGTGGAGAAAAAAGCCCATCCGGAGATGGGCTAAAAGTTTCCACGGCAACTACCCCCGGCGTTTGTGACGCCGGGTAAAACAACTTAATTAAACGCTGTAGTACAGCTCGAACTCTACCGGATGCGGAGTCATACGCACGCGGTCGTTCTCTTCAGTACGCAGGGCGATGTAAGCATCGATAGCGTCGTCAGTGAATACGCCACCTGCAGTCAGGAACTCGCGGTCTGCGTCCAGCGCCTGCAGGGCTTCTTCCAGAGAACCAGCAACCTGTGGGATCTCTTTCGCTTCTTCTGGCGGCAGGTCGTACAGGTTTTTGTCCATTGCTTCGCCTGGGTGGATCTTGTTCTTGATACCATCCAGACCAGCCATCAGCAGTGCTGCGAAGCACAGGTATGGGTTAGCCGCTGGGTCCGGGAAGCGCACTTCGATACGACGCGCTTTAGGAGAAGCAACAACCGGGATACGGATAGAAGCAGAACGGTTACGCGCAGAGTAGGCCAGCATTACTGGTGCTTCGTAGCCCGGGACCAGACGCTTGTAGGAGTTAGTGGTTGGGTTAGCCAGGGCGTTGATCGCTTTAGCGTGTTTGATTACGCCGCCGATGTAATACAGCGCCTGCTCAGACAGACCAGCATATTTGTCACCAGAGAACAGGTTGGTACCGTTCTTGGACAGAGACATGTGGCAGTGCATACCGGAACCGTTGTCGCCAAACATAGGTTTTGGCATGAAGGTAGCGGTTTTACCGAAACGGTGCGCAACGTTGTGCACAACGTATTTGTAGATCTGAATTTCGTCTGCTTTTTTGGTCATGGTGTTGAAGCGGGTAGCCACTTCGTTCTGACCCGCAGTCGCCACTTCGTGGTGGTGAGCTTCAACTACCAGGCCCATCTCTTCCATCACCAGACACATGGTGGAACGAATGTCCTGTGCTGAGTCGACCGGAGGAACCGGGAAGTAACCGCCTTTAACGCCTGGACGGTGACCTTTGTTACCACCTTCGTATTTGGTGGAAGAGTTCCATGCGCCTTCGATATCGTCGATAGCAACGTGGGAACCAGAAATAGACGCACCGAAACGGATGTCGTCGAACAGGAAGAATTCTGGCTCTGGCCCGAACAGAACGGTGTCTGCGATGCCGGTAGAACGCAGGTACTCTTCAGCGCGTTTTGCGATAGAACGTGGGTCGCGGTCGTAGCCCTGCAGCGTGCCTGGCTCGAGGATGTCGCAACGGATGATCAGGGTTGGTTCTTCGAAGAACGGATCAATGACCGCAGTGGTCGCATCTGGCATCAGAACCATGTCGGATTCGTTAATGCCTTTCCAGCCACCAATGGAGGAGCCGTCAAACATTTTGCCTTCTTCGAAGAATTCGGCGTTTACCTGATGAGCAGGAATTGTGACGTGCTGTTCTTTACCTTTGGTATCGGTGAAGCGCAGATCAACAAACTTCACTTCATGTTCGTTCAGCATCGTCAAAACGTGTTCAGCGGACATACTTAACTCTCCAGATTGGTCATTGTCGTCGTGGTAACGAGGTCTTCAATTTCTGTTTGTACTGGCTGGTGCCATGTATTTTTTATAAAGCGAAATCTGTGCCAACTTTTAAAACACCCCAAAAAGGCGTTATCATGCGCACCATAGTGCAAAAGGGCTGCACCACAATGGATTTGTTGCACCAGTATAGTGCTTCAATGTGAACATTGAGCACTATATTGGTGCAATTTACGTTAAAGTGCCCTTTTACCGCTCCGTGAAAGCGATCACAAAGCATCTCTGCAATACTTGTTTGCGGGGGATGTTTGTGATCCTGTTTTGTAGTGCGATTAATCCGTGTACAATAACGCGCTATTTCTAAATGCCTGAGGCAAAGTTGTGATCGAAAATTTGCGTAACATCGCCATCATCGCGCACGTTGACCATGGTAAAACTACCCTGGTTGACAAGCTGCTGCAGCAATCCGGTACGTTTGATGCGCGTGCCGAAACCCAAGAACGCGTGATGGACTCCAACGATTTGGAGAAAGAGCGTGGGATTACCATCCTCGCGAAAAACACCGCGATTAAATGGAATGACTACCGTATCAACATCGTTGATACCCCAGGGCACGCCGACTTCGGTGGTGAAGTTGAACGTGTAATGTCCATGGTAGACTCCGTTCTGCTGGTCGTTGACGCAATGGATGGCCCAATGCCACAGACACGCTTCGTGACCAAAAAAGCATTTGCCCATGGTCTGAAGCCAATCGTTGTTATCAACAAAGTTGACCGTCCTGGCGCGCGTCCTGACTGGGTTGTTGACCAGGTATTCGACCTGTTCGTTAACCTCGACGCGACCGACGAGCAGCTGGACTTCCCTATCGTTTACGCTTCTGCGCTGAACGGTATTGCGGGTCTGGATCACGAAGACATGGCTGAAGACATGACCCCGCTGTACCAGGCGATTGTTGACCGTGTTCCTGCGCCAAACGTCGATCTCGACGGCACCCTGCAGATGCAGATCTCTCAGCTCGACTACAACAACTATGTTGGTGTAATCGGCATTGGTCGTATCAAGCGCGGTAAAGTGAAGCCTAACCAGCAGGTCACTATCATTGATAGCGAAGGCAAAACCCGTAACGGTAAAGTCGGTAAAGTACTGACTCACCTGGGCCTTGAGCGTATCGAGAGCGACATCGCGGAAGCGGGCGACATCATCGCCATCACCGGTCTGGGTGAACTGAACATCTCCGACACCATCTGCGACCCGCAGAACGTCGAAGCGCTGCCAGCCCTGTCCGTTGATGAACCAACCGTATCCATGTTCTTCAACGTCAACACCTCTCCGTTCTGTGGTAAAGAAGGTAAATTTGTTACCTCTCGTCAGATCCTTGACCGCCTGAACAAAGAGCTGGTGCACAACGTTGCGCTGCGCGTTGAAGAAACCGAAGACGCTGACGCATTCCGCGTTTCAGGTCGTGGTGAGCTGCACCTGTCTGTTCTGATCGAAAACATGCGTCGTGAAGGTTTCGAAATGGCGGTTTCCCGTCCGAAAGTTATCTTCCGCGAAATCGACGGCCGTAAACAAGAGCCGTTCGAAAACGTGACACTGGACGTTGAAGAGCAGCACCAGGGTTCTGTGATGCAGGCTCTGGGTGAGCGTAAAGGCGACCTGAAAAACATGAATCCAGATGGCAAAGGCCGCGTACGTCTTGACTACGTGATCCCAAGCCGTGGTCTGATCGGCTTCCGTTCTGAATTCATGACCATGACTTCCGGTACTGGTCTGCTGTACTCCACCTTCAGCCACTACGACGATGTTCGTCCGGGCGAAGTTGGCCAGCGTAACAACGGCGTGCTGATCTCCAACGGTCAGGGTAAAGCGGTTGCGTTTGCGCTGTTCGGTCTGCAGGATCGCGGTAAGCTGTTCCTGGGTCACGGTGCTGAAGTTTATGAAGGCCAGATCATCGGTATTCACAGTCGTTCTAACGACCTGACTGTAAACTGCCTGACCGGTAAGAAACTGACCAACATGCGTGCGTCCGGTACTGACGAAGCAACGGTTCTGGTTCCACCGATCAAGATGACTCTGGAGCAGGCTCTGGAATTCATCGATGACGACGAACTGGTAGAAGTGACTCCACAGTCAATTCGTATCCGTAAACGTCACCTGACCGAGAACGATCGTAAACGTGCTATGCGCGGTGCGAAAGAAGACTAATACGGTTATGCCGTAGGCCGGGTAAGCGTTCTCATTACCCGGAACGTAAAAAGCCGCTGAGCGTTCAGCGGCTTTTTATTTGATAATGACCAGACTTCCTTTATTACCCGGAATTGACATGTCCTGAGTCAATCTCTGTTCCGCGAAATTCAACAGATTAGGGTAGCTCTTCTCCATTTATCACGAACACCCGATCTGCCGATGAAATCGTGGTTTCGCGATGTGCGATAATGATCCTGGTAATATTCATCGCTTGTATAGACTGATTGACCTGGCTCTCACTGGTTTTATCCAGGTGGCTGGTCGCCTCGTCCATGAATAGAATACCCGGTTTGCGGTATAATGCCCTGGCAATATAAAGCCGCTGTTTTTGACCACCGGATAACCCTTCCCCGAGTTCACCAATCAGTGTCTCATAACCCATCGGTAGTTTTAAAATGTCATTATGAATATGGCTGGCGATGGCGCATTCCACCATCCATTGCTCGTCAATGTCAGGCCGGAAACCGGCGATGTTTTCTTTGATTGAGCCCGAAAACAGCTTATCTTCCTGCATAATACAGGCAATGCGTTCAGCATAATGCTCAAAACCAAGTTGCTTAATATCAATGCCATTAATTCGGACACAGCCGTTCGCGGGTTCGAATAATCCGCATAACACTTTCATTAGGGTGCTTTTACCGGCACCCGACACGCCCGTAATAGCAATACTCTCTCCGGCATGAATGGTCAGATTCAGTTTACTGAAGATGGGGTCTGCATGGTTATCATAACGGTAGGCCAGATCCTGGGTTTCAAGCGTTAAGGCTCCCTGTGGTAAACGCAGCGGGCTGGTGGCCGTTAAAGACGTTGCTTCCTGTAGCGCAATATCGGCAACGCGTTCATTATGTAAGTTGATGATGTTCAGCTGAATGATAAAGTTGATGAGGGTATTTATTCGATCATAGAACTGGCTCCTGAAGGTGTTAAACGCGATAAACATGCCGATGGTTAAATGACTATCAATCATCAGTTTGCCGCTTACCCACAGGATAACAATTTGGTCGCAGGCGGCGATAAAAGATACAACGCCACCAAAGAAAAGATCCATTCGCGTCAAACGAATACCAGTATTGACCCTATCTGAAAAAAGGTTAAACCAATTATTGATTCTCAGGTCAGTCATCCCCTGAATCTTAATCGTCGCAATACCGTACAGGGTTTCCATAAAATAAGAATTAAGACGTGCCTCCTTGATTAATTCTTCTTCGGATAACTGGCGGTAGTATCGATAGGTTGCAAACCGAATGAAGGTATATATTGCGGTAAAAGAGACCACGATCATGCTGAGTTGCAGGTTGTATAAAAACATCATTATCAGCAAACCCATGAGCATTAGCGTATCAATAATGCTACCAGTTAAACCGGTGGTAAATGTGGCGCGTATCACATCAAGTGAGTGGAAACGAGACTGAATATCCCCTAGTTTGCGCCTTTCAAAATAGGTTGTCGGTAGCTTAATAAGGTGCGAAAAGAGGCTAAAACTCCACTGGACGTCGATGAGTGTTCCCAGTATCAGCGTGGTCCAGGAGCGTATGACACTGACCGCCAAACGCAACAGAATCAGAATGAACAGTCCAAGACAGATGAGATTGAGTAAACCGTAATCTCCGGATGCAATGACATTATCCGTGACTAATTGTGTACCCACTGGCAACAGCAGACTGATCAACTCAATCACCAGCGATAAGAAAAATATCTTTGTCAGTGATGCCGTCAGACCATTGATATTCTTTAATAACGTGGCGGTTTTTAACCTCTTTTGCTTCTTTTGACCTGAGAAGGCCGTTCCCGGCCATACCTCAAGCACGACACCGGTAAAATGCCTGGACAATTCGGGCATGCTAATTACCCGTCCTCCAAACGCAGGATCGTGGATCACCACGCTGTTCTTATCGACCTTAATCAGTACGACAAAATGGTTAAAATCCCAGTGCAAAATGCAGGGCTTACGCACATCACGTAATTCCTGAAGCTCCACGGACAATGCACGTGACGACATCTCCAGTTCACTGGCAATTGATTTTATCGCATTGAGGTTGACCCCACGCGATGACAAATTGAATTGTTGCCGGAGTTGTAGAAGGTCAACCTGCTTGCCATAAAAACTGCATATCATTGAAAGACAGGCCAGGCCACATTCGGATGCTTCAGTTTGAAAGACAACCGGGATGCGTTTAAATAACCTCAAATCAAGTTTGCGCATCAGCGTCTCAGGGGTATAAAAATTATTCATTTCCCGCATCCGTTACGCTCATTTTCATTTCGTAAAATGGCGATAATAACCATTCGTAGATACGTCTCTTTTCAAGGAAAAGAGAAATCTGCGCTTTTGCTCCCTGGCTCAGTGAGAGTTGCTTTCCATGAACCTGCACAGACTGTAGGTCAGGTTTGATCATGATTTTGTACCAGGATTTTTTATCGTCATAGAATTCGTGTGCAATGGTCTGCTTTGACAGGAGTTCAGGTTTCGATGCCGGAACCCTGGATATTGCTGATATTGATGCCCTGAACTGACCAAATTTCTCATAAGGAAAGGCGTCGTAACTGACATTAACGCGCTGGCCAATCGCAAGATAGGGGAGAACTTCATCCGGAACCCAGGTTTCGATATAGCATGGCGAATGTATATTCTGCTGAACACGCGCGAGTACATCGCCGGAGCCGATCATCTTACCTTGCGTCGTATTGATGGAGTCGATTAAGCCATCGGCTGTCGCCTCGATGACATAATTTCCTTCTGCTTCTGTGTTTAACTTTTCTTTTTCCAGCTCATACTTTTGTTGCTCAAGCTGATAAATCTGGTGGTCATAATCAGCTCCCTGGGACTGGATCTGCTGATTGAGCATATCTACCTGAACCTGGTCCTGTGATTTTCTGGCGACCAGGTCAGAAACATTGCTCTGCTGTTGATAGAGTAGTGCGTTTTGGCTGCTCATCTGGTCTTTCGTGACCAGACCTTTTTCCTGATAACTGCGGTAATCGTTAACGTTTTTCTCAATCTGATGCAGTTCCCGCTCAGCCTGCACAAGCAATTCAGATGAGGTGTTAAAACTGGACTGATAATGTACTTTCTGAATTATCAGTGCGTTGAGCGTACGTTTTTTCGAAGAGATCAAATTTGCCATCATTACATTGATACTGTTTATCTGTAGCGTGATCTCCTTTTTTTTGTTCTCATCAACCAGACCTGATTGCGTCGATACACCTGAATGAATGAGGAAGAGTGCGTCACCTTTTTTTATACGATCGCCTTCGCTAACAAAACTCTTCACTACCGTACCCTGCATTGATGCAGAGATATTCACTGCACCGGGGAAAGTCGTTATCTCACCGTGAACAATGACGCGCCGGGTATAGGAACCTTTGGCAATAAAAATAGAAATAGAGGCAATAAAAAACAGGCTGAGCAATACGATAAAAGCAAAAGGGATCCCTGGGAGAAGTACGGCCTTTCCTTCCCATCGGGTACTCTTATATTCAATAGCTTCCTTGCGAAACATATCTGGCCTCTTACGGCTGTGGAAATAGCCGCTCAATATCAGCGGCTATGAGTGATAACGATTCAGGAATTAATGTCTGCCGTGATCATTACCCTGGCGGCCACCGCCATTTTTCGAACCTCCATTACCTTTTGACGAACCACCGCTTTTACCACCAACGTTAACTGAGCAACCGCCGCTAAAGGAGGTGCTTTCAGAGTGAGAACCATCCTTGTTGGTGGTACTGGTGTGGGAATAGCTGCCGTTACAACCAGCACTACCACCACCGAACATCCCACCAATCGCACTACCGATAGAACCCCACATTCCTGCACCGCTTACATTGCTTAATTCATTTTCATTGAGTTCACGCATTATTAATTTTCCTTGCAATAGTGAGCAAAAGGTATACCCATAATATCCATAGACTTTTTCCATACCATTTCACCATCCGTGAATGAAATGTTTTTTACGCCAAAACGCGTAAAATCCTTTTCGCTGTACGTCGACAGACCTGTGTCTGGATCACCAATATTTTCTTTTTGCCCGCAAAGTGGCATCATCCATGACACATTTATATCTTTGTAAAATGCTTTATCCGTTTTTCTTATTTCTGAGAAAATGCGATCTGTTATCGTTGTGTCTGTATTGATTTCACCGTTAACCGTGGTCGTTAACTTACTGTCATCAGAATTAGGTGAGCCATGGAAACCAATAATGGAACCATAATTGATGATTTTGTTTTTTGCCGCAGGGAAAAGATAGTTAGCACAGGAAGAAAGACATAATCGCCTGACCTCAATGTTAATTTCTTTGTTATGAATAATGCGTGCTATTTTGATTGCAGCTTCGACATCACCGCCACCACTGTTTATCGATATTGTTCTTACAGGAATAAGGTTTTTTTTGATAATTGAAGAAATTATTTTGTCATCATCTTTTGATATATTTCCGTCGATATATAATGTATCAAAAACGAGGTGGGTTGAAAGTTTTGGTTCAAGCCCTTGCCTCACAATAAGTTGGCTAGAGAGTTGATATAAAATATCTCTGCTGGCTTTTTTATATCGGTAGGCGTTGTATGAGTAAATAGCGAAAGTGCAGAGTATCGCTATTAAAACGGCACAGAGGATGTATCCCTTTTTAATCTTCACGAAAAGTGCTGCTCCATGTGTAAAGTAATGTAAACCTACCATTATAAAAAAGAAGATAAATGCAGTATTTGTATCTAAATGTAAATTTGAGTAAAGTGAATTTGTATCAATCTCGAGCAAAGCCGCGTGAAATGGGATTCCCATGGAGTAAGTAGTGGTAATGTGGTGATGAAAAGAAACTGTACGGAAGCGTTTTTCTGTAGTGTTTTACAGATTGAATTGATACGAATACCTCTGCAAAAACGCACTTAAATAAAACTCGTCTCACTGACTATTGTCCCGAAACTCAATAGCATCTCCGAATGCTAAATTTTCGTTCTTTAGATCAATCCCCCTAAGCTGAATCTGGCGCATAGCCAAAGCTTATCTTTCCCGCTACAGTTACTTTTCCACGGCGAGCAGGAGATAAACATGCTTTATATCTTTGACTTAGGAAATGTAATCGTCGATATCGATTTTAATCGGGTGCTGGGCGCATGGAGCGATTTTAGCCGTGTCCCACTGGCGACATTGAAGCAGAGTTTCGTGATGAGCGAGACCTTCCATCAACACGAACGCGGCGAAATCAGCGATGAAGAGTTCGCCGAACGTTTCTGCCATGAGCTGGATCTGCCGTTAAGCTACGAGCAGTTTTCTCACGGCTGGCAGGCGGTATTTGTGGCGATACGTCCGGAAGTTACGAACATCATGCACAAACTGCGAGAGCAAGGACATCGTGTGGTGGTGTTGTCAAATACCAACCGTCTGCACACCACATTCTGGCCTGAGGAGTACCCTGAAGTTAAGGCAGCGGCAGATAAGATTTATCTTTCGCAGGAAATGGGGATGCGTAAACCTGAGGCACGAATTTATCAGGCTGTTCTTCAGACAGAAGGATTTACCGCGGCCGATGCGGTCTTTTTCGACGACAACGCCGATAATATAGAGGGAGCTAACCAGTTGGGTATTACGTCAATTCTGGTGACCGGAAAAGAGACGATACCAAACTACTTTGCGAAGCAGTTATGCTAAAAACCGTTCATCAAAAAGCCACCCATCATACTCGTCCGCTGAGAGCCTGGCTAAAACTGCTCTGGCATCGCATTGATGAGGACAACATGACCACGCTGGCGGGTAATCTCGCGTACGTGTCGTTGCTCTCATTAGTGCCGCTGGTGGCGGTTATCTTTGCGCTTTTTTCCGCTTTTCCAATGTTTGCAGACGTTAGTCTGCAGCTTCGCCATTTTGTCTTCGCAAATTTTATTCCTGCAACCGGGGATGTCATCCAGAACTACATTGAGCAGTTCGTTGCTAACTCCAACAAGATGACGGCAGTGGGGGCATGCGGTCTTATCGTCACAGCGCTGCTGTTGATGTACGCCATTGATAACGCGCTGAACACCATCTGGCGGAGTAAAAAGGCACGACCGAAGGTGTACTCCTTTGCCGTTTACTGGATGATCCTGACGCTGGGTCCGTTGCTGGCCGGGGCGAGTCTGGCAATCAGCTCGTATCTTCTTTCATTACGCTGGGCGAGTGATTTAAACGGCGTTATTGATAATGTGCTTCGCATCTTCCCGCTGATCCTGTCTTGGCTCTCATTCTGGCTGCTCTATAGCGTCGTGCCGACCACGCGCGTGCCTAACCGTGATGCGGTCGTGGGGGCGCTAGTGGCGGCGTTGCTCTTTGAGCTCGGGAAGAAAGGGTTTGCCCTCTACATCACCATGTTTCCGTCCTATCAGCTGATTTACGGCGTGCTGGCGGTGATCCCGATTTTGTTTGTCTGGGTCTACTGGACCTGGTGTATCGTCTTGCTTGGTGCCGAAATAACTGTCACTCTCGGTGTCTATCGCGAACTCAAAAAAGCAGCAGCAGCTGAAAAACAACAAGAAGCAGACCAACCATGATTGCATTGATACAGCGCGTAACCCGTGCCAGCGTCACCGTGGAGGGAGAGGTGACGGGTGAAATTGGCCCAGGACTTTTGGTGTTGTTAGGTGTCGAAAAGGATGATGACGAACAAAAAGCCAACCGCTTGTGTGAGCGTGTGTTGGGCTACCGTATTTTCAGCGATGCGGAAGGTAAGATGAACCTTAACGTTCAGCAGGCGGGCGGCAGCGTGCTGGTGGTGTCCCAGTTCACACTGGCGGCGGATACCGAGCGCGGCATGCGTCCGAGTTTTTCTAAAGGCGCCGCACCTGATCGTGCTGAAGAACTTTATGAGTATTTTGTTGAGCGCTGTCGCCAGCAGGAAATGAATACGCAAACCGGAAGATTCGCTGCGGATATGCAGGTTTCGCTGGTGAACGATGGCCCCGTCACATTCTGGCTCCAGGTATGAGCCAACTGGCGGCGTGGCCGCGGGTAACAAGAGAGAGTACAGCTATGTATCACCTTCGAGTACCGCAAACGGAAGAAGAGTTAGAAGCCTATTACCAGTTCCGCTGGGAAATGCTGCGCAAGCCATTACATCAGCCAAAAGGGTCTGAACGCGACGCCTGGGACGCGATGGCCCACCATCAGATGGTGATGGATGAAGAGGGCAACCTCGTCGCCGTCGGGCGTTTGTATATCAACGCCGATAACGAAGCGTCTATTCGCTTTATGGCGGTTCATCCCTCCGTGCAGGACAAAGGCCTGGGGACGCTGATGGCGATGACCCTGGAATCTGTCGCCCGTCAGGAAGGCGTTAAGCGCGTCACCTGTAGTGCCCGCGAAGATGCCGTGGAGTTCTTCGCGAAACTTGGTTTTGTTAATCAGGGGGAAATCACTACCCCGCAAACCACACCGATTCGTCACTTTTTGATGATTAAACCTATCGCCACGCTGGATGATATTTTGCATCGCGCCGACTGGTGCGGGCAGCTACAGCAAGCCTGGTATCAGCACATTCCGCTGAGTGAAAAAATGGGTGTCCGTATTCAGCAGTACACAGGACAAAAATTTATCACCACCATGCCGGAGATCGGCAATCAAAACCCACACCACACCCTGTTTGCCGGAAGTCTGTTCTCGCTGGCTACGCTGACCGGCTGGGGGCTTATCTGGCTGATGCTGCGTGAGCGCCATCTGGGGGGGACGATCATTCTGGCCGACGCCCATATCCGCTATAGCGCACCGATCAGCGGTAAACCGAGCGCCGTGGCCGATCTGGGTTCACTGGGGGGCGACCTCGATCGCCTGGCCCGAGGTCGCAAAGCCCGCGTACAAATGCAGGTTGAACTGTTTGGTGACAAAACATCTGGCGCGGTGTTTGAAGGCACCTATATTGTTCTTCCGGCGAAGCCATTCGGCGCGTATGAAGAGGGTGGGAACGAAGAGGAATAATCCCTTCGTTGTTATTGCCTGGCTGAGCTAATTCGCCAGGCGATGTCCCGCATAACGTCTCGTGCTGACTGACTAACACCGCCAAGCTGAAAGAAGCCATGGATAACGCCCAGCCAGCGCTGAGCAGTACACTTCACACCCTGCTCAGTCAGATGCTGGAACAGCATTTCTCCCTCATCACATAGCGGATCGTATTCAGCGGTAATAATGTGCACAGGCGGAAGGCCGTGAAAATCATCGCGCCACAGTGGGCTGGCTTCCGGATGCTGAAGGTCAGTCTCTGCGAGATACATTTCATACCCGCTGAGCAGGGTATCGCGGGTGATAATATAATCCGTGCCATTCAGGGCATAACTTTCAAAGCTGGCTGTGGCATCAAGCATGGGATAGATCAGGATGAGCTGTGCTGGATTCCACAGGCCTTTATCTTTGAGCCGCAGTGATGTCACCAGCGCAAGATGTCCACCTGCACTGTCGCCGCAAAGGGTGATTCGGTTTTTATCTACACCCAGTTTGTCTGCATTCTGCCAGACAAGCTCTGCAGTGCGTTCTGCGTCGTCATGTGCTGCGGGGAATTGATGCTCGGGTGCCAGTCTGTACTGAACCGCAATCACCCGGCAGTTACCGTAAAATGCCAGCTGGCGGAGCTGATTATCATGCGTATCAAACCCACCGCTGATAAAGCACCCGCCGTGGTAGTAGATGGCTGCCGGCAATAATTCAGACGCATTGAGAGGTGAAAACACCCGGATGGTAAGTCCATCAAGGACAAACGTCTCCACCTGAACGCGCGTTTCTATCTTCCCGGCAAGCCCCGTGCTGGCAACATACCCTGCTCGTCGTACCTCAATGGTCTGTCGACGCGACGATGGCCGACCTGCAGCGATAAATCCCTGAACCAGCTGCGCAATACCCTTTTCCAGTGCCATGAAAATGCCCTTTAACTGTATGGATATACAGCTTTATAGCCTGGTTTAATTCAAAAGAAAACAAGAATGTTGTCGAGGATAAAAATCTGGAAAGCGGTGTGTATTGCTGTCGAGCTGTAGGCCGGGCAAGCTGATGTCGCCCGGCACGGTTACGGGAGATTATTCCCCTTCACCCGGGAACAGGAACGGATTGATCGAGCTGCGGGCAAAGCCCTCTTGCTCCATCTTTGCGTCCAGAATCAGCGAGGCGAGATCGTCGGCTACCGCTTCGACTTTTGGGTCTTTTTCCTGATACAGAATCTTGAGGTAAGTCCCGCAGTCGCCGCAGCTTTCGGCTTTTACCGCTGCTTCTTCGTTTTCCAGCGACCAGTAGTTGAGATCGCGAGTCTGTTCACAGTTGCTGCACTTCACGCGCACTACATGCCATTCGGTTTCACACAGGTTGCAGTGCAGGTAGCGCAGCCCCTGAGTGGTACCAATCTGCACCATACTGGATACCGGCATAGAGCCACATACTGGGCAAAACTGGCGTGCTTCACCATATTCTGCACGGGCTTTACCGGGGATCAGGCTCGCCATTTGCGCCCAGTAGAGCGACAGCGCAGCCCAGATAAACGGGGCTTTATCACTGCTGACCAGCGTAAAATCGGAAGCAAACAGCGCGCTCGCCATCTCTTCCAGCTCCTGATCGGAGGCTTTTTCCAGATTTTCGATAACGGCCAGCGCGGTGCCGCTCATCTCTGGCTTCAGTTCGGCAATCAGCGAATGCAGCAGCTTGTGCCAGTGTTTATCGCGCGGCAGCACGTGAATATCCAGCGGTGGTTTGCCTTGCTCACTGGCTTCTTTAATGCGCGCAGTCAGGTCCATTTGCAGAGGGTGGTCGTACAGCACCACTTCCTGCGCGTGGGCAATCAGCGCGGCGAAGCGCAGAAAATCGCCCAGCGGGTTGTTCTCTGCCAGCTCGCGCAGACGCTCTGCGCGGCGGTTGTAGAGGTTCTTGAGCCTGGGGAATAACAACGGCGGAATATATTCCGCCGTGCGTTTCTCGCTCGACCCCAGCTCATCTTGCGGGATTATGCGAATACTCATTCAGATGACTTTTCCTGTTTCTGGCGGACTTCACGGTACCAGCGTGGGTGATGTTTCTTTGCCCACGTACTGGTTACCCATCCTTCCACCATCGCGGTAATGGTGCCTTTCACCCAAAGGGCGGCGTAGATATGCACCATGATAACCACAATTAACGCCACTGCGGCAAATGAATGCAGCATCAGCGCGAATCGGATCACCGGGATTGAGAAAGCAGGCGCAAAGTACGGACGCCAGATGATCACGCCGCTCACCAGCAACAGGACCAGGAAGATAATCGCCGCCCAGAATACGCATTTCTGGCCGAAGTTATAACGTCCGGTATCACCCACTTCCTCGTTGACGACGATCTTACGAATATTCTTCGCCCAAAAGATATCATCCCGATTGATTAGGTTATGGTGCCAGTAGCGGAAGAACATGATGATGAACGACGCGAACATGATGACGCCAACAAACGGGTGCAGTATACGCGCCAGTTGTGGTGTCCCCATGATCTGCATCAGCCAGTTGAAGGACGGGAAGAAGAACCCCAGCCCGCTTATCGCCGCCAGCATGAAGCAGAAGGCGGTGACCCAATGGTTGATACGTTCCGGCGCGGTATAGCGCACGATGGTGTCACGTTTTCTCATTTGCGCACCTCGTCTTTCTCTTCATGCAGGTTGTCATCTTCCTCTTCCGCGCGGTTCGGGCCGACACCGACGTAGTGGAAAATGCTCGCTGCGAAGGTAGCAGCAAAACCAACCGCTGCCAGTGGTTTCCAGATGCCTTTCCAGAACTTCACGGTGGCGCTGATTTCCGGGTTTTCCGGCAGGCCGTGATACAGATTCGGCTTGTCGGCGTGGTGCAGCACATACATCACGTGCGTACCGCCAACCCCGGCCGGATCGTACAGGCCTGCGTTGTCGTAACCACGGGTTTTCAGCTCGCCTACGCGTTCTGCCGCCAGCGTTTTCATATCCTCTTTCGAACCAAAGTGGATAGCACCTGTCGGGCAGGTCTTCACGCAAGCCGGCTCCTGGCCGACGTTTACACGGTCAACACACAGCGTACATTTGTAGACGCGGTTGTCTTCCGGGTTCAGTCGCGGCACGTTGAACGGACAGCCGGCAATGCAGTAGCCGCAGCCAATACACTGCTCAGATTGGAAGTCGACGATACCATTGGCATACTGAATGATAGCCCCTTCTGACGGGCACGCCTTCAGACAGCCCGGATCCGCGCAGTGCATACAGCCGTCTTTGCGGATAAGCCATTCCAGTTTGTCGTTCTGCTCCACTTCCGAGAAACGCATCACCGTCCAGGACTTGGCGGTCAGGTCCGCCGGGTTGTCATAGACCCCGACGTTGTGACCCACTTCGTCACGGATGTCGTTCCACTCTGAACAGGCCACCTGGCAGGCTTTACAGCCGATACAGGTGGTCACGTCGATAAGCTTCGCCACTTCCTGCTGGTGGTCCCGCGCCTGAGGCGCGGGCGTGAAACCGTTAGTCGCGGAACGACGGATAATGTCCTGAGATTGATAAGCCATAAGTCGTCTCCGTTACACCTTTTCCACGTTCACGAGGAAGGCCTTAAACTCCGGCGTCTGCGTGTTCGCATCGCCGACGAATGGCGTCAGAGTGTTCGCAATGAACCCTTTCTTCGCCACGCCCTCATAACCCCAGTGAATTGGAATACCGATGGTATCCACCTGCTGACCGTGAACGTTGAGCGTGCGAATACGCTTGGTCACCACCGCCTTGGCTTTGATGTAACCACGGTTAGAGGAGACTTTCACGGTATCGCCATGGGCAATGCCGAGCTTGTTCGCCAGCTTTTCACCGATCTCCACAAACTGTTCCGGCTGCGCGATGGCGTTAAGCAGCGCGTGCTTGGTCCAGTAGTGGAAGTGCTCGGTCAGACGGTAAGTGGTGCCCACGTACGGGAACTTGTCCTTTTTACCCAGCGCTTCGAAATCGCCCTTGAAGATACGGGCTGCTGGGTTAGAGACCACGTTCGGGTGCAGCGGGTTGGTGCCCAGCGGCGTCTCAAACGGCTCGTAGTGTTCCGGGAACGGCCCTTCCGCCATCTTATCGATAGCAAACAGGCGTCCCATCCCTTCAGGCTGCATGATAAACGGCCCGACATCGCTGCCTGGTGCGGCAGTGCTGTAGTCCGGAATATCTACACCGCCCCATTTCGCACCGTCCCACTTGAGAAGCTGACGCTTCGGATCCCACGGGTTACCCTGTGGGTCAGCGGATGCGCGGTTATAGAGGATGCGGCGGTTGAGCGGCCACGCCCACGCCCAGCCCAGCGTGTTGCCAAGACCTGACGGGTCGGCGTTGTCGCGGTTGGCCATCTGGTTGCCTTTCGGCGTCCAGCTACCGGCAAAGATCCAGCAGCCGCTTGAGGTGGTGCCGTCATCACGCAGATGCGCGAAGGTGCTCAGCTGCTCGCCTTTCTTCGCCAGCACGGTCCCGGTGGCTGGATCGATAACATCCGCCAGCGCTTTGCCGTTGCTTTCCATGGCCACTTCTTCCGGCGCTGGGTTTTCCGGCGTCGAGTAGTTCCAGCTCATGTTCAGCACCGGTTCCGGGTTCGCGCCGCCTTCAGCCGCATACATCTTACGCAGGCGTAAGAAGATACCGGCCAGGATCTCGCCGTCGTTCATGGCGATGCCCGGGGCGTCCGCGCCTTTCCAGTGCCACTGTAGCCAGCGTCCGGAGTTGACGATAGAACCGTTCTCTTCCGCGAAGCAGGTCGATGGCAGACGGAACACTTCGGTTTGAATCTTCGATGGATCGACGTCGTTCGATTCACCGTGGTTCTGCCAGAAGGTTGAGGTCTCGGTATTGAGCGGGTCAATCGTCACCAGGAACTTCAGCTTCGACAGGGACTCAACAACCTTGTTCTTGTTCGGGAACGAGGCAACCGGGTTAAAGCCCTGGCACAGATAGCCGTTCACTTTACCCTGGTGCATCATCTCGAAATACTGCAGAACGTCGTAACCTTTGTCCCACTTCGGCAGCCAGTCAAAGCCCCAGCTGTTTTCCGCCGTCGCTTTGTCGCCGAAGAACGCTTTCATCATGGAGACGAAGAACTTCGGATAGTTGCCCCAGTAGTTCACCTGGCCTTCAAGCAGCGGTTTAGGCGTGCTGGCCGTCAGGTAGGTTTGCAGGTCTGGCTGTTTCTCGCTTGGCAGATTCATATAGCCTGGCAGGCTTTGAGACAGGAGACCGAGGTCGGTCAGGCCCTGAATGTTGGAGTGACCGCGCAGGGCGTTCACGCCGCCGCCTGCCATCCCCATGTTGCCGAGCAGGAGCTGAACCATCGCCATGGTACGGATGTTCTGCGCACCGATGGAGTGCTGCGTCCAGCCGAGGGCGTACAGGAACGATGCTGTTTTGTCTTTCGCGCTGGTTTCGGCGATAAGCTCGCACACCTTCAGGAAGTCCGCCTTCGGCGTACCACAGATGTTTTCGACAACGTCTGGCGTATAGCGGGAAACGTGCTCTTTCAGCAGGTTCCACACGCAGCGCGGATGTTGCAGGGTGGTATCGCGCTTCGCAAAGCCTTTCTCATCCAGCTCGTAGTTCCAGCTGGTTTTATCGTACTTGCGTTTTTCGGCGTCATAACCGCTGAACAGGCCATCTTCGAAGTGGTAATCCTCACGCACGATCAGGCTGGCGTTGGTATAGGCTTCGGTGTATTCGCGGTTATATTTTTCGTTGGTCATCAGGTACAGCAATACGCCTGACAGGAAAGTGATGTCAGTACCTGAACGAATAGGGGTGTAGAAATCCGCCACTGACGCAGTACGCGTAAAGCGGGGATCGATCACAATCAGTTTCGCACCGTTGTGGATTTTGGCTTCCATCGCCCAGCGGAACCCGACAGGGTGCGCTTCAGCGGCGTTACCGCCCATCACCACAATGAGGTTGGCGTTCTTGATGTCGACCCAGTGGTTGGTCATCGCACCGCGACCAAATGTTGGAGCAAGACTTGCTACCGTTGGTCCGTGTCAGACACGCGCCTGGTTGTCGACCGCGAGCATACCGAGTGCACGCGTAAATTTCTGGGTTAAATAACCGGTTTCGTTGCTGGAAGCAGAGGCACACAGCATCCCGGTGGAGAGCCAGCGGTTGACCGTGACGCCGTCGGCGTTTTTCTCAACAAAGTTGGCATCGCGATCTTCTTTAATATGTTTTGCGATGCGGTCAAACGCTTCTTCCCAGCTAATTTGCTGCCATTTGTCGGAGCCAGGCGCACGATATTCAGGGAATTTGAGGCGGCTTTCGGAGTGGATAAAGTCCACCAGACCGGCCCCTTTCGGGCACAACGCGCCGCGGTTGACCGGATGATCCGGGTCGCCTTCGATATGGAAAATAGACGCTTTGGCGTTTTTAGCACCGTCGCCGAGGCTATACATTAACAGCCCGCAACCGACAGAGCAGTACGTACAGGTATTACGGGTTTCACGGGTGCGCAGCAGCTTATACTGCCGCGTTTCCGCCAGCGCTACGCCGGGCGCAAAGCCCAGTGCCGCTGCCGTGGTGCCTGCCATACCGCCAGCGCAGATCTTAAAGAACTGCCTTCTGCTGACCTGCATGGGTCACTCCTTGTTTCGACATTGCTTATATATGGTGTTTTGACTTCGCGGCTAAAGAATGACCGCAAAGGAGAAAAATTTGCGTTAATCCCTCAATTCCACGAGGGATATCATAAGAATACCACAATGTCGGTATGCCTGTTCTCATGGCGTTAAAACAAAGTGAACGTATTATCACCTTGCTGATTATAAAGTGTGATATTGATCACATTGGAAGCTCGACATGTTAAAGCCGTGTAGCGGGTGTCGGGTTGCACCCCTCCGAAATGAGTAGGAGAATGGTTGTTGAAAAGTTGATCCATACTATGCGTAAGACCTGCAGTTTATGTTGCAATAGCAGGCTCACCTTAGTGGTTGTTCAGGAATACCGCTGTGTCTAAACAAAACCGTGCTCCTCACTCGTCGTCATTGCCTGCGGGCATTGTGGAATTGTCGGTGCACAGGCCACCCCACATCACTCACGCCACGCCCGATTTTCTGGCCGAGGAAGTTCCCGTTGCCCTCGTTTACAACGGTATTTCGCATGCGGTGATGATGGCCTCTCCGAAAGATCTCGAGCTTTTTGCCATTGGTTTTTCTCTTTCGGAGGGCATCATTGAGCACCCGCAGGAGATCTACGGCATGGATGTGGTTCAGGCCTGCAACGGCCTGGAAGTGCAAATTGAACTCTCGAGCCGCCGTTTTATGGGGCTGAAAGAGCGTCGACGTGCGCTGGCAGGGCGCACCGGTTGCGGTGTCTGCGGCGTTGAGCAACTCAACGATATTGGTAAACCCGTTACGCCCCTGCCGTTTACTCAGACCTTTAATCTGGCGTATCTCGACCATGCGCTTGAACACCTCAACGACGTTCAGCCGATAGGTCAACTGAGCGGTTGTACACACGCCGCAGCCTGGGTGCTGCCATCAGGTGAAATTGCCGGTGGGCATGAGGATGTGGGTCGCCACGTGGCGCTGGATAAGCTGCTCGGTCGCCGTGCGCGTGAAAATGACGTCTGGAAGCAGGGGGCGGCACTCGTTTCCAGCCGCGCCAGCTATGAGATGGTGCAAAAGTCCGCGATGTGCGGTGTGGAAATTCTGTTTGCGGTCTCAGCCGCAACGACGCTGGCGGTGGAGGTGGCGGAGCGCTGTAACCTGACGCTGGTGGGCTTCTGCAAGCCGGGAAGGGCGACAATTTATACCCATCCTCAGCGCTTAATTGTTGATCAGTAATTTTGAATGATATTAGCAAATCCTTCCGCTTTTAGTTGTTGGTGATGAGGTCTAGTATTTATCTCATCAAGGCACAACGCCTTATCTAAACAACTTAACGAAAGGGTTTAAATCATGAAAAACATCAAAACTTTTGTCGCTGTAATCGCTCTGGCTACTTCTTTCGGTTCTTTCGCAGCACAGACTGTGACCGCAACAGCCTCTACCATTGACGGCGCAGAAGCGAAAATCGCTGCACAGGCTCAGGAAGCAGGCGCGTCATCTTACAAAATTACCCAGGCATTCTCCGGTAACCGTGTACACATGACGGCTGAACTGAACAAATAATCTCGCTTTACCGTCGAAAGAGCGCCCCCGGGGCGCTTTTTTTATTGTATCCCCGCCAGGCGCAGTAGCGCCGTTACCACCGCCGCCGCAACGATCACCACAATTAACGGCATCTTCCGCCAGGCCAGAAACACCGCAAACGCCACGCCCAGCACGCGCGCCATACCCGCAAAATGTTCCCCTTCATAAAAGGTTGTCGCCAGCGCCACGGAAAAGAGTAAAACCGTTGCCGCGTCAGAAAGCAGCGACTGTGAACGCTCCGACAGTGCCAGCCTGCTGCCGAGCTTTGCACCACCCAGACGCATCAGATACGTCCCTGCCGATAAGATGGCAATCCCCAGAATAAAGAATGTCATGTTTCCCATTATTTTTTCCTCGCCGCCAGGCCCAGTAAAGACAGCAGAACCGGCAAACCGACCGGAGCAAACGGTACGGCAGACAGTGACAACACTGCGCCGCTACAGGCACGGATCAGCGTGGTACGGTTTTTAAATGCGGGTACCACTAAGGCCAGTAATATGGCCGGGAACACCGCATCCAGCCCGATGGTTTCTGGATCTGGCAGAAGTTTACCGACCATGGCACCCAGCAGCGCTCCCAGCGGCCAGATAATCGCCACACCTAAACCACATAACCAGTAGGCAGCTTTACGCTGTTCGGGCGTTTTTTGCGACAGGCCAAACACCACGCTTTCATCGTTCATGATGTGACAGCCCAAAAAACTCAAACCACGTTTGCCGACCAGTTCACGCACCGTGACGCCAAACGGCACATGGCGGGCGTTCACCAGCAACCCGGCAGCCGCAGCCGCCAGAGGGTTACCCCCGCTCGCGACAATGCCGATAAACATAAATTCGGACGCGCCCGCGAGTACGGTAATGGAAAGCACAAACGGTACCCAAACAGGAAAACCGTAGGCTATCGCCAGCGAGCCGTATGACATCCCGACCACACCTACGGCGAGACAAACCAGGATGATTGCTTTTATCGTGTCGCCTTTCAGGCAAGAGAAATGATGCTTCATACAATTTTAGCCATATCGAACGTGTATCCATTATAATGAACGCAACAGAACAGTTTTTCAAGACGAACGATTCGTTCGATTTATAGAACAAGAGGCCGTTATATGACGCAGCCAATTAGCGTAATCGCCAAAAGTCTGTTGCGAGAACGCCAGCGAACCGGACTTTCACTGGCGGAAATTGCCCGCCGTGCCGGGATCGCTAAATCCACGTTGTCCCAGCTGGAGTCTGGCAATGGCAACCCTAGCCTGGAAACGCTGTGGTCGCTTTGCGTGGCGCTGGATATTCCTTTCGCCCGTTTACTGGAACCACAACAGCCGACCACGCAGGTGATTCGCCGCGGTGAAGGGACCAAAGTGGTCGCCGGGCAGGCTAACTATGAAGCCATTTTACTGGCGGCGTGTCCACCGGGCGCGCGTCGCGATGTTTACCTTCTGATGACCCAACCGGGTGCAGATCGACTCTCTCAGCCGCATTCGCCTGGCTCGGTAGAGCATATTATCGTGACGCAGGGGCGGGCACTGGTCGGCCTGATTGACGCGGCGGAAGAGCTGAATGCGGGGGATTACATCTGCTATCCCGCCGATCGTCCGCACATCTTTAAAGCTCTGGAGCCAGACACGTATGCGCTGCTGGTGGCGGAACAGAATTAAAGCGCTGGGCAATTTGTGTTAACTCAATGATAGAAATAACAATTTCTCCATTTCCTAAAAGCAAATAACCTTATAAAAATTACGGCATTGATAATCATTTTCAATATCATTTAATTAACTATAATGAACCAACTGCTTACGCGGCATTAACAGCTGTGCCGCCCGACAATAATGGAGAGGATTATGAGTTATACACTGCCATCCCTGCCGTATGCCTACGACGCACTGGAACCGCATTTCGACAAGCAGACGATGGAAATCCATCATACTAAACACCACCAGACCTATGTGAACAACGCGAATGCGGCGCTGGAAAGCCTGCCAGAGTTCGCTAACCTGTCTGCTGAAGAGCTGATCACCAAACTGGATCAACTGCCAGCGGACAAGAAAACCGTACTGCGTAACAACGCAGGTGGTCATGCGAACCACAGCCTGTTCTGGAAAGGCCTGAAAACCGGTACCACCCTGCAGGGTGACCTGAAAGCGGCGATCGAGCGCGACTTCGGTTCAGTTGACAACTTCAAAGCAGAATTCGAAAAAGCGGCTGCAACGCGTTTTGGTTCTGGCTGGGCGTGGCTGGTACTGAAAGGTGACAAACTGGCGGTAGTTTCAACGGCTAACCAGGATTCCCCTCTGATGGGTGAAGCAATTTCTGGTGCATCCGGTTTCCCAATCGTGGGTCTGGACGTATGGGAACATGCTTACTACCTGAAATTCCAGAACCGTCGCCCGGACTACATCAAAGCATTCTGGGACGTTGTTAACTGGGACGAAGCCGCTGCACGTTTTGCTGCTAAAAAATAATCCCTGATATCGGCATCACCGGTTAATTCATAAATGAAGCCTGGTTAATTTCACCAGGCTTTTTTAATTGTTTCCTCTCAGCGTATCAGATTATTTTTACTTAAATTCTAATTAAGAAAATATCAGCACTCGAGGTTTATCTGTATGAATATAATTTGACCTGAAAAATATTCTGGCTGACAGTTGCTAACGCTTTTGTTCTCACCCTTTTCAGGTCAATGTCCATGCATGTTAATAAAAGGCTAACAATATGTTTGCAGGTGTTTTTTGGTAATGACTCCAACTTACTGATAGTGTTTTATGTTCAGATAATGCCCGATGACCTTGTCATGCAGCTCCACCGATTTTGAGAACGACAGTGACTTCCGTCCCAGCCTTGCCAGATGTTGTCTCAGATTCAGGTTATGCCGCTCAATTCGCTGAGTGTAACGCTTGCTGATTACGTGCAGCTTTCCCTTCAGGCGGGATTCATACAGCGGCCAGCCATCCGTCATCCATACCACGACCTCAAAGGCCGACAGCAGGCTCAGAAGACGCTCCAGTGTGGCCAGAGTGCGTTCACCGAAGACGTGCGCCACAACCGTCCTCCGTATCCTGTCATACGCGTAAAACAGCCAGCGCTGACGTGATTTAGCACCGACGTAGCCCCACTGTTCGTCCATTTCCGCGCAGACGATGACGTCACTGCCCGGCTGTATGCGCGAGGTTACCGACTGCGGCCTGAGTTTTTTAAGTGACGTAAAATCGTGTTGAGGCCAACGCCCATAATGCGGGCGGTTGCCCGGCATCCAACACCATTCATGGCCATATCAATGATTTTCTGGTGCGTACCGGGTTGAGAAGCGGTGTAAGTGAACTGCAGTTGCCATGTTTTACGGCAGTGAGAGCAGAGATAGCGCTGATGTCCGGCAGTACTTTTACCGTTACGCACCACGCCTTCAGTAGCTGAGCAGGAGGGACAACTGATGGAGATGGAAGCCACGGGAGCACCTCAAAAACACCATCGTACACTAAATCAGTAAGTTGGCACCATTACCTGTTTTTTTACCTGCACTTCACGTTTTGTAATGCATTCTTGTTCTCGTTTCCCGCGCATGCCGAAACAAATCGGAACGTAGAAATCAATACAAAAAGTGGTGAAAATAATACTACAAAAGTAAAAGATACGCCATCAGATACCCGCGATAGTGATAAAGATATAGCCGGGGTGCTTTCTGGTGCTGGCTCATTATTAAGCCAGGATAATAAAAGTGACGGGTAATGACTCCAACTTACTGATAGTGTTTTATGTTCAGATAATGCCCGATGACCTTGTCATGCAGCTCCACCGATTTTGAGAACGACAGTGACTTCCGTCCCAGCCTTGCCAGATGTTGTCTCAGATTCAGGTTATGCCGCTCAATTCGCTGAGTGTAACGCTTGCTGATTACGTGCAGCTTTCCCTTCAGGCGGGATTCATACAGCGGCCAGCCATCCGTCATCCATACCACGACCTCAAAGGCCGACAGCAGGCTCAGAAGACGCTCCAGTGTGGCCAGAGTGCGTTCACCGAAGACGTGCGCCACAACCGTCCTCCGTATCCTGTCATACGCGTAAAACAGCCAGCGCTGACGTGATTTAGCACCGACGTAGCCCCACTGTTCGTCCATTTCCGCGCAGACGATGACGTCACTGCCCGGCTGTATGCGCGAGGTTACCGACTGCGGCCTGAGTTTTTTAAGTGACGTAAAATCGTGTTGAGGCCAACGCCCATAATGCGGGCGGTTGCCCGGCATCCAACACCATTCATGGCCATATCAATGATTTTCTGGTGCGTACCGGGTTGAGAAGCGGTGTAAGTGAACTGCAGTTGCCATGTTTTACGGCAGTGAGAGCAGAGATAGCGCTGATGTCCGGCAGTACTTTTACCGTTACGCACCACGCCTTCAGTAGCTGAGCAGGAGGGACAACTGATGGAGATGGAAGCCACGGGAGCACCTCAAAAACACCATCGTACACTAAATCAGTAAGTTGGCACCATTACCAAAGTGACGCTATTATAAATTCCTTGATTAATAGCGGTTCAAGTAAAGCCACTAATGAAATTCAACAGTGGTTGCAGCAATTTGGCACGGCCAGAGTGAATATTGGTCTTGATCAGAACTTTTCGCTGGAGAGTGCGAATCTGGATCTGCTGCTCCCGCTGTATGATGATAAAGGCGCCAATTTATTATTCACGCAACTGGGTGGGCGACGCGAAGACGATCGTAACATCTTCAACGCCGGCCTTGGCTATCGCTACTTTGCTGATAGCTGGATGTGGGGGGTGAACGCCTTCTATGATCAGCAAGTATCCGGCAATACGCACCAGCGAATGGGTATCGGTGGCGAATTAGGTTGGGACTACTTGAAGCTCAGTGCCAACGGTTATAAACGCCTTTCCGGGTGGAAAACATCTTCAACACATCAGGATTACGAAGAGCGCGTCGCAGATGGCTATGATGTGCGTACAGAGGGGTATTTACCCGTTTATCCTCAGCTCGGCGCAAAACTGGTCTGGGAACAATATTATGGCGACGATGTTGCCTTGTTTGGTGACGACGATGATGACCGCCAAAAAAATCCTTATGCTGTTACTGCTGGAATTAACTTTACCCCATTCCCCCTTCTTTCATTTGGTCTTAACCAAAAAATGGGTAAGGGTGATCACAATGATACACAGGTTGAATTTAATGTTAACTGGATGCCGGGTGTACCCATTGCAACACAGCTAGACTCCGAAAAAGTCAAAGAGCGCCGCACATTACTTGGCAGTCGAATGGATCTGGTTAATCGTAACAATAACATTGTGCTGGAATACCGTAAGCAGGATCTTATTTCGCTCTCGCTTCCTGAGCGTATTGAAGGCGTTGAATCGAAAACAGTGCCTGTTACTGTGAACGTTAAGACAAAATACCCTGTCGATCATATTGTCTGGCAAGACGAAAATCTGGTTAAAAATGGCGGGAAAATTAGCGAGAAAAATGGCGCCTGGTTTGTTGTATTACCGCATTATGAGCAAAACGGTGCTGAGAAAAATATGTATGTGGTAGCCGCAACGGCTTATGACAATCGAGGAAATAAATCTGATACCGCGCATATGACCGTGGCGGTGAATGGATTTGACGTCACTCAGGTCACTTCTGATACCACTTCCGAAAATACGCATTTGCCAGCCGATGGCGTGAGTACCACACAAGTCATGGTGACGATAACATCCGGTGGCGGGCAGAAAATTACGGGGCTTGCCAGCCATCTGAGCAGCCAGTTGCTCCGCGTGTCCGCACGGAAAAAGACGGTGGGTACCGACCTGGTTAGCGAGAAAATGACGGCGTTTCGGGAACAGTCCGCAGGGGTGTATGTGAGTACATTCACCAGCGGAAGTGTGCCGGGGGATGTGACAATCCAGCCGTTGTACGATACGACGAAGCTGAATAAAACCGTGGTCACTCTTGATGCAACAGACGACTCTCAACACTTTGACCATCTGGAGGCGTCAAAAAATACGGCACTGGCGAACGGTCAGGATGCGATTATGCTGACGGCGCATGTGGTTAATGCGGCGAATGAACCGGTACAAGGTGCGAAGGTTAAATGGCAGGGGGATAACTCGCATGCCGTTTTCTCTGCTGCGCAAAGCACCAGCGATGCGCAAGGTAATGCGACGGTATCGGTCACCAGTCACGATGTACTTAGTCTGACGGTTAACGCGCAACTGGAAAATGGCGAATCGATTACAGGCCCTGCGCTGCAATTCACCGCTGATGCCGATTCCGCCGTCGTGACGCATCTTGAAGCGGATAAGACCGTCGCCAAAGCGGATAATCAGGATACGATCACGCTTACAGCGGTGGTGACTGATGACAGTCAGCATCCGCTGGTTAATCAGCCTGTGCAATGGGCGATAGACTCTGCAAATACGTCGGTACATCTCGCGGATAAACAGAGCAACACCAATGAACAAGGGGTGGCGACGATCTCGATCGCCTCGGCTAAAGCCGGGCAGGGAATTGTTTCCGCCACTGCCGGCAATAGCGAGAGCGTCACCTCTGACAAACTCACCTTTGTTGCCGATAGCGAAAGCGCAACCCTTGGAACTATCACGGCCAGTAAAACCAGTGCGCTGGCGAACGGGCAGGATACGATTTCACTTGAAGTTAAAGTGGAAGATGCCAACAAAAACCCGGTGAAGGGTGCAAAAGTCGATTGGTCTACGGGCAGCGCGACCGCCCACCTTTCCGGGACATCTACTGAAACTAACACTCTCGGGATAGCGACCATTGAAGTCACTTCAGCAAGCATTGAAACGCTTGAAGTGACGGCGACGATGGGCGGACAAACGCAGACATCTCCTGCACTTAATTTTACCGTGGATAGCACAACGGCAGTGGTGAAAACGCTGAATGTCGATAAATCTCAGGCGACAGCGAATAACAATGATCGTATTACGCTGACGGCGGAAGTTGTTGATGCTAACGATCATCCGGTTCCTGCATCAACGTTGCAGTGGTCCATTGTTCAGGGGCAAGGCACATTGAGCGCATCACAGAATGCGACAAATGAGTCAGGTATGGGGTCAGTGACACTCACCGCCACGCAGCAGGGAACCGTTATCGTATCGGTGAATACTGCGACGGGAACTGCGGTGAACTCACCTGAATTGGTGTTTGTAGCCGATACGGCCACTGGCAAGGTTTCGCAGGTGACCACGGATAAAACACTCGCGATGGCCGATGGCAAAGACAAGGTGACTTATACCGCAACCGTGACGGATGCGAATGGCAATCCGCTTCAGGGAATGGATGTAAACTGGAGCGTCACACCTTCTTCCGCGAAACTGTCTTTAGCAACGTCACAGACAGGTGCAGACGGCACTGCGTCAGTAAGTGTGACGACGCTGAAAGCCGGGGACGTAAGCCTCACCGCGCAGGCTGGAACAGGATCCGCCTGGAATGCGCCGGTGGTGACTTTCACTGCTGATAGCACGACAGCGCAGATTGGCGATCTGTCGGTGAGCAAAGCGACTGCGATGGCTAACGGCGTGGACAGCATCACGTTCACTGGCGTGGTAACGGATAAAAACGGTAATCCAGTGAGTGGCGAGACGGCGGCCTGGTCTGTGGTGCCAGCGACAGGTGTGCTTTCCTCGACAACGAGTGAGTCTGATGCCCAGGGAAATGTCTCGGTTACCCTGAAATCAGACCAGGTCGCGGACTATCGTGTGAAAGCGGTTGTTAATGGGCATGAAGAAACATCTGACAGCGTGTCGTTTACGATCGATTCTTCTACGGCAGCGATCCGTTCACTGGTTGCAGATAAAACCAGCGATATCAGCGCAGGAAGCGAGCAAGTCACATTAACGGCAACGGTTATGGATGATTACAATCATCCTGTCGCAGATGCTCCGGTTGTATGGTCTGGTGATAACGCGAGTGGCATATTCAGTGAAACCAGCACAACGACAGATAGTGAGGGTAAAACGTCCGTTACCTACAGTAGCACGCTGGCAACATCGACCATAGTGATGGCTAAGAGCAGTAATAATAGCGAAAAAACAGTGCAACTCACTATTGTTCCCGATCTTCAGAGCGCAATACCCGTAACGGTTGTGGCAGATAAATCCAGCGCTGCAGCCAATGGCGAGGATCAAATCGCATTAACTGCAACAGTAAAAGATCGGTACGGTAACGCGGTCAGTCAGGCCAATGTGGGATGGCAGGTAACGCCTGCGGGGAATTATCAGTTATCCGCCGCGGAGCAGGTGACTGATGATGCTGGTAAGTCAAACGTTATGCTGTCGAGCTCGGATGTTGTCGCCTGCAAAGCGATTGCAACATTCAATGGTGTGAATAAACCCTCTGCGACATTGCGTTATGTTGCCGATGCTGCGACAGAGAAAGTGTCTCAGATTACCTCCAGCAAAACGGCGGATGTGGTGGCTGGCAAAGATGTCATTACGCTCCAGGCCACAGTGGTGGATGAGGGAAACCACCCGGTTAACAATGCCATCGTGCATTGGGGGTCGGATAACGATAGCGGTGAATTCCAGCCTGCCGATAGCAGTACGACGAATAGCGAAGGTATTGCCGAAATTACATTTACGGCTACAAAAGCGCAACCGACGGTCATTGGCGCGGGAATTAACCATACGCAGCAAACGTTGACGGTCAACTACATCGGCAACGCAGATACGGCGACGTTATCTGCCATCAAAGCCGATAAGTCGAAAGCTGTGGCGGATAACGCAGAACGCGTCACCTGGTCGGTGACGGTGAAGGATGCGAATGGCAACCTCTTGCCAGGGATAGTTGTGAACTGGCGCAGTAATGATGCCGCCATGACGTTATCCGGCGACAGTAGCGTGACGGATGCGAACGGTATTGCGACGATAAGTGGCACGACGACAAAAGCAGGTGATGCCGTGATGACGGCAACGCTGGCGGCAGGTGGTCAGTCGCTTACAGCGGCTAAGGTCAGTTTTATCGGCGATGTTAAAACCGCTGAGCTGGTGTCACTCAATGTGGATAAGTCGGTTGCACTCAGCAACGGTGTAGATTCTGCGAAATACACTGTTGAGGTAAAAGACGCTAACCAGAACCTTGTTCCGGACGCGTCGATAAACTGGCAAACCACGATGAACACTCTGTCGGCTGCCAGTACCAAAACGGATGCTTCGGGTATCGCCACTGTCACACTTTCAGGCCATGATATCGGGATGGCAACGGTGACGGCTTCCATTAATAACTCGACGTTGTCTAACGCTAACGTGAAGTTTATTAACACGATTGAAGATACCTGGGTTATTAACTCAGATTCATCAAATTATTCTTCAGCAAAGATCGGTGGGTTCCCGTCATTAGGTTTTGTTACGGTTGATCCAACAAATGGCCCGACTCAGCTGGAATGGGCACCCAGCGGATATTCTGCCGTTTCCACACCTGTCATGCTGACCGACGAAAGTGGGCAGCAGTATATGGTGAATTTGAAAGGGTACAGAGAGTCTGACTGTTCTCTGCGTCCGCTTAATGCAGCCGCGAGCTGCAGCACCAATGGTGGGATGCGTGCGAAATTTACCTACGCTCGCACGGATAATCCGGATTTACCAGCAGGACATTACACCGGGCTGGTTCACTTCCTGGGTAAAGACTGGCACACCAGCTATGCATTTGAGTACAAGTTAACGCTGGATCTTACCGTGAACTAACCGCTAAAAAACTTGCGAAAGGAATAAGGAAAAGCGAGTCTGATGACTCGCTTTTTTGTATCTGCAAAAAGGAGCAGCAATGCATTACCCGGTGAATGTATTTACAGGCAAGGTCAGGGAGTACGACGGCAGCCGCCCGAGTGCCATCGCCAAAGTGCAGGTCGACGGTGAGCTGACGTTAACCGAGCTTGGGCTTGCGGGCGACGAGCAGGCCGAGAGGAAAATCCACGGTGGGCCCGATCGGGCGCTGTGCCACTATCCGCGCGAGCACTATCAATACTGGATAACCGAATTCCCCGAGCAGGCGGACCTCTTTGTCGCACCAGCCTTTGGCGAGAACCTCTCCACCGAAGGGCTGACGGAGAGGGATGTTTTCATCGGCGATATCTTCCGCTGGGGCGACACCCTGATTCAGGTGACGCAGCCGCGCTCACCGTGCTTCAAACTTAACTACCATTTTGGCATCAGCGATATGTCTGCCCAACTGCAAACGGCAGGCAAAACCGGCTGGCTGTACCGCGTAGTGCTGGCAGGGCAAGTTTCTGCGGACGCGCCGCTGGAACTGGCATCACGCCTGAGCGATGTCTCAGTGTATGACGCCTGCGCGATAGCCTGGCATATGCCGTTTGACGACGACCAGTATCATCGCCTCCTGTCGGCGGCAGGGTTATCAACCAGCTGGACAAGAACGATGCAGAAGCGGCGTATTAGTGGGGAGATCGAGGATAATTCGCGGAGATTGTGGGGGAAATAGCGGTTTCTGCAAAAACGAGAGCCTCCGCCTGAATCAAGAGGACAGCACCTTTCTGGCGCTGTCCTCGCTAATCATGAACTTGATACCTGGCCCACAAAAATAGCGTCAGCTTGCCGAAAAAACTTGAGAATTTTCTCCGCTCAAATATTGTGTCTTCAAATTGGTTTAAACCAGATTGCGAGACATGAAAGAAAAAAACAATGTTGATCTCCTGAGAGACCGCTTCGAAAGTTGGCTAGCGGCTAATGATTTTCCGCCGGGCTCCAGACTTCCCTCCGAGCGCGAATTGTGCGAATTGCTTGATGCTAAACGCATGACCTTAAGGCAGGTTTTAATTGAGCTTGAGGTTGCGGCACGTATTTTCCGCAAGAACCGCAGCGGGTGGTTCATCTCTCCCCGGCGATTCATCTACAACCCAAAATCGCTCTCCAGTTTTAATGCGGAGGCGCGTGCGCAGGGGCGAAAACCTTCCTGGGGTTATTTGACCAAAGATGTTGTTGATACCGTCCCTCGTCATATTGAGAAAGCTTTTTCGTCTTCCAGGGCTCCCTACCTGATTACCGGCTGGTGCGGACTGGACGATCATAAAGTTTTTTACCATGAGTCCTGGATTGATGCCGAAGCCGCCCCGGAGTTTATGGTGAAGCTGGAAAACCACGCTTTTTCTAAAGTCTGGGAAGAGCAGTTTGGGCTTGCCTTAACCATCAAAGAGATGATTTTCAAACCCGTCAATATGCCTGAGCTTGCCTGCAAAGAGCTGGGAGTAGCACCCAATACGTACGGTATTTTGGTAGAGAAGCATCGTGCCACCTCTGAAAAGAAAGTGGTTCAGGTTGATCTGGAGTACTGGAGACTTGAATCCGTCGAACTGGTTATTCGTGATGAGTGAGAAAAATTATGGAAAACGTTATCAGAGAAAAACTGGCTGAGCGTGCAAAAAATATTCGTCTTTATTTGCACGCCTATGCCTTTCATTTAAACATGCGCTACGAGAGAGTTCTTCCTGAAGATTTACTGGATATTGCATATCAGAATCATTTATCGGGTGTGAAAGTGCATGTTGAAGACGGTGAATCCTTTTCACTGAGAAATATGCGACCAGAGCAATTGGGTTCTTTTAAAAAGAAAGCCGAGCAATACGGGCTGGATATTCATATTGAAACCAGCGCGTCAGATAAAAAGACCCTGGATGAGGCTATTGCTATTGCGCAGGCCACAGGTGCTACCTCTGTCAGATTTTATCCACGTTATGAGGGGCGTTTAAATTCAGTACTGGAAAAAATCACCCAGGATATCGCTTATCTGGCGCAGTTTGATAATAGCGGTATCCAGTTTACGATTGAACAGCATGAAGATCTCAAAGGACATGAGCTGGTTACACTGGTAAAAAACAGTGGTATGAAAAACCTCTCAATACTCTTTGATTTTGGCAATATGATCAATGCTAATGAAGAGCCAATGGCTGCGTTACGGACTATGTCGCCTTACATCACTCAGGTTCATATCAAGGATGCCAGAGTGATAAAAGAGGGTAAAGGATGGGCGCATGAAGCCTGCCGTACAGGGCTCGGCGATCTACCTGTAGAGATGATGTTGCGTGAACTTTTACTGTTGGGTAACGACCAGGCCCAGGTCACTTCTTTTGGCCTTGAAGAAGAGGTTGATTATTACGCACCAGCATTTCGTTTTGATGATGAAGGAGATAACCCCTGGATACCGTGGCGTGACGCAAGTTTTACGCCACTTCCTGATAATGAACTGGTTGATGCTCGTCTGGCACAGGAAAAAGAGTATGCTATTTCTCAAATTGAATTTATTCGTAATTTGTGCGCTAAATTTATAAATATAAAACAACCTGCTTAATTAATTTAACAGTGTCTTACGGCTTCCTTTTTCAGGGGTGGCCTGGATTTTTATATATTACAGAACGGTTTTCTCTCAAAATTGCAGTGAGGGTGTCGAATATGTTCATGAATAAATGGGCTCGTCTGTGCTTTTTGGTATTAGGTGGTGGGACGATATTTAAGCTTTCCAGCATGAAGGATGTCTTTTATGTCCCAATGCAAAGTGACTGGGGGCTGACAAATACACAAATAGGGCTCAGTTTTACGGTATATACGATTGTGCAAACCACGGGGCTTTTCCTCTCTTTATATATTGCCGACCGCTATTCTAAGAAGATCCTTCTGCCCTTCGGGTTAATTGGTGTGGGGCTGTGTGGTCTCTATTTATCCACGCTGCCGTCTTTCACTGGTTATCTTATTTGCTTTGCGGCGATGGCCTTCTTTGCTGATGTCGTTTACTGGCCGGTGTTATTAAAAGCTGTGCGCCTGTTAGGAACACAAGAAGAACAAGGGCGGTTGTTCGGGCTTCTGGAGGCTGGGCGTGGTGTGGTGGACGTTATTGTGGCTTCTGGCGCGCTGTTCGTCTTTGTGCACTTTGGTGAAGGGAAAGCAGGGATGCAGGCTGGTTTGCTCTACTACACATTCATAACCCTGATGGCCGGTGTTATCACCTACTTCATCGTTGATGATGACCATGTCAAAAACGCTAAAGGAAGCAGCGCAAACATTGAAACCCTGAAAGGTATTAAGCATGTTCTGACCTGCCCGAACGTCTGGTTAGCATCATTTGGTATCTTTTTTGTGTATGCGGCTTACTGCGGTTTAACCTATTTCATCCCGTTCCTGAAAGACATCTACATGCTTCCGGTTGCGCTGGTAGGGGCGTACGGGATCATTAACCAGTATGCCCTCAAAATGGTGGGTGGGCCGGTGGGTGGTTTCCTGGCAGATAAAGTCGCTAAGTCTCCCACGGTCTACCTGAAATGGACGTTCTTGATTTCAGCCGTTGCGATGATGTTGTTTATGCAACTCCCTCATCAGTCGATGAACGTTTACATCGGGATGGTTGCAACGTTAGGGTTTGGCGCCATCATCTTCTCGCAGCGTGCCATCTTCTTTGCCCCGATGGATGAAATTGGAACCCCACGGCAATATGCCGGTTCGGCAATGGCATTTGGTTGTATTATCGGCTATATGCCCGCGATGTTTGCGTACACACTCTACGGCTGGATTCTGGATAACTTTAAAGGGATCACCGGATACAACTATGTGTTCAGCGTGATGATTGCCTTTAGTCTTTCAGGATTTATTTGCTCGACATTGCTGGTGAAACGCATCAAAAAACAGAAAGTTATGTCAGTCAGTGAGGCAGCATAAGATCATGAACCACGACCCCCGATGCAACATCGGGGGTCGTGGGGGTCAGGAACGTTTATACAGTGGCAGCCACAGCGTTAACCGTAATCCGCCCAGTGGGCTGTCGTCAGCTTTCACCCAGCCACGGTGCTGCTGCATGGCGGTTTCAACAATCGCCAGACCCAGCCCCGTACCGCCAGATTCGCGGTCACGCGCCTCGTCGGTACGGTAGAACGGTCGGAAAATCTGCTCGCGGTCTTCCGGACTCACGCCAGGACCATCATCATCGACGATCACGGTGATCCCGTCTTTATCCACCGAGAAGGCGACCTCAATCTTCGTATGCGAGTAGCGCAGGGCGTTACGTACGATGTTCTCCAGCGCACTTTCCAGCGTGTTAGGGTTACCGTACAGCGGCCATGGCCCCGGCGGGAAGTTGACGGTAAAGGATTTACCCATCTGTTCTGCTTCGAACGCCGCGTTGTCTAATACTTCATGCCACAGATGATTGGCTTTCACCGTCTCGCTGACCAGCGCGTTTTTCTGCTGATTGCGCGACATCACCAGCAGATCGTTGATCATGCTGTCCAGACGATGCGCTTCCGTTTCAATACGTTCCAGCTCTTTGCTCTCACCACTGCGACGACGGAGCAGGGCGGTACCAAGCTGTAGCCGTGTTAGCGGGGTACGCAGTTCGTGCGAGATATCCGAAAGCAGCCGTTGCTGCGCCGTCATCATACGCTCCAGCGCGCTCACCATCTGGTTGAAACTGGCACCTGCAGCAAGAAACTCTTGTGGCCCGGATTCCAGCTCAGGATGCTGTCTCAGGTTGCCCTGCGCCACTTCGTCGGCGGCATTTTTCAGCTTACGCGCCGGTTTTGCCAGGCTCCACGCCAGCCATAACAGCAGCGGCGAGCTAACCAACATGGTGACAATCAGCAGCAGGAGCGGACGGTCAAACAGCAGATTGATAAAATCAGACTGGGAACTGCTCGCCGGTCGAATCAGGTAGAGCTGATAATTATCCTCCCCGTCCCTGACAGAAAAAGGCCCCACCATCTCAACGCGGCCATATTTCTTCTTCTGGGGGTGATCGGCGTTATCTGCCTGACCGATAAAGTTACGGATAATCTGCATTTCATTGCGATCGGCACCAATGACTCGGCCTTCACTGGTGACCAGCAGCAGGCGTTGCCCGGGTGGTGCCCACTTGTCGATAGCGCGAAACAGCCTGCGCCACCACATCAAATCGTTTGGCGGGTCATTTGCCAGCTCGGCTTCGACGTGCTGCTCGATCATCACGCCCTGACGTTGCTCGCTGTCGAGAAGCTCCGTCATCTGGCGTGAGTCGAGTTTTGGCAACATCAGTACGAGCATTAAAACCAGTGCCAGCGTCAGCCAGAAAATGGCGAAGATGCGGGCGGTTAAGCTTCCTATCATGAAGCGGAGACCATCAGATAACCGCGACCACGCAGGGTTTTAAACCATGGGTGACCGTCTTTACGCTCCGGCAGCTTACGGCGCAGGTTAGAGATGTGCATGTCGATGGCGCGGTCAAACGGCGTGAGACGCTTGCCCAGCACTTCCTGGCTCAGATGTTCACGCGATACCACCTGGCCGAGATGTTGCGCCAGCAGATAAAGCAAGGTGAACTCCGTGCCGGTCAATTCCAGCGCCTGGCCGTCGAAGCTGGCTTCCTGGCGGCCCGGGTTCAGGCTCAGGGAGTCCACTTCCAGCGTCGGCGAACTGTTGTCGGTATTCTGCTGCTGCTCGCTCCAGTGCGAACGACGCAGGATAGCGCGAATACGGGCGACCAGTTCACGGTCGTTGAACGGTTTCGGTAAATAGTCATCCGCACCCAGTTCAAGGCCAAGTACGCGGTCAAGTTCGCTGCCGCGTGCGGTCAGCATAATTACGGGTGTCTGGTGTGTCTGGCGAAGCTCTTTCAGCGTATCAATGCCGTTTTTCTTCGGCATCATGACGTCGAGCAAAAGTAAATCGATGCTGTCGTCAAGGAGACTCAGCGCCTGCTCGCCATCATGGGCAACCAGAACGTTGAAACCTTCCATGTCGAGCAACTCCTTTAAAAGGGATGTGAGCTCTCGGTCATCATCAACTAACAGGATTTTATTCATTGTTTAAATACCTCCGAGGCAGAAATTACGACATCAAGGCTGTCTAATCCATGACTTTACGTTGTTTTACACCCCCTGACGCATGTTTGCAGCCTGAATCGTAGACTGTCTCTCGTTGAATCGCGACACGAAAGATTTTGGGAGCAAGTGATGCGCAAAGTTACCGCTGCCGTCATGGCCTCAACGCTGGCGTTCAGTGCGTTTAGCCAGGCTGCTGTAGCTATCATCAGCGATAACGGTTCCTCACAAGAGGGCACAACGCAGCACAGTAGCCAAAGCCATATGTTTGACGGCATAAGTTTAACCGAACATCAGCGTCAACAGATGCGAGATCTGATGCAGAGGGCAAGACATGACCAGCCCCCTGTTAATGTTAGCGAAATGGAGACAATGCATCGCCTTGTCACCGCAGAAAATTTTGACGAAAGCGCTGTACGCGCTCAGGCAGAAAAAATGGCACAGGAACAAGTTGCCCGCCAGGTAGAGATGGCGAAGGTCCGCAACCAAATGTTCCACCTGCTAACGCCCGAGCAGCAAGCGGTTTTGAACACCAAACATCAGCAGCGTATGGACCAGCTGCGTGAGGTTGCACGGATGCAGCGAAACTCGGAAACGACGTTTTTCAGTAGCAATAGCAGTACCCGTAGTAACCAGTAAACCCTGTTTTCCTTGCCATAGACACCATCCCTGTCTTCCCCCACATGATGTGGGGGTTTTTTTTATCAATCACTTACCTCTGTATTCAAATCAAAACAACGACTTAAAAAGAGTTGTGAAGGTTTGGAACGTTTTCAAATTTCCCGGAGTGTGGACAGTATGTGGACACTCCGGGGCGCATTTTATGCCGCAATTCCTCCCTGCAATGGATTCAGTGTAACCGCGTTTTGCAGGTAGTCAGGCGACAGGTGCGCATAGACCATCGTTTGCTGAATATTCGCATGCCCCAGGATCTGTTGCAGGGCGATAATATTCCCGCCGTTCATCATGAAATGGCTTGCAAAAGTGTGTCGCAGGATGTGTGTTGCCTGGTTTTCCGGAATGTCCGGCTTAACCGCCCGCAGTATTTTGCAGAACCTTTCATAATCCACTTTGAACAGCTTCCCGCTGGCCTCTTTTTTCACCTTGTTTTCCAGCTCTTCAGAGATCGGCACCGTTCGCTTTTTCCCGTTCTTGGTCTTCAGGAACGTGACGCGGCAGTTAACGATATTCGACCGCTTAAGCGTGGCGACCTCCGACCATCTTCCGCCGGTACTCAGGCATAGCAGGGCAACTAACAGATAATCCCCCTCCAGCACGCTCAGCAAACTGTTGATCTCTTCCCGCTCCAGGAATGTCATTTCCGGGTTTTCTTCCGCCAGTGGTGGAAGCCCGTTAACGGGGTGTTGACCGCTAAATTCCTCAATCTGTATTAACTTCGTAAACATGCCGGATAATCGGTACATCTCGCGATTAATCGTTGATGCTTTGATCCCGGCATTCAAACGGCTTGAGCGGTAATCCATTAAATCCCTTTTGCTTAACCGACTAACGACGGGATCGCCGAGGCCGCTTATTGTCTTCAAAAGGTGATTGAATTCCTTTTTGCCGTTTTCATGGTTTTGCCCGTGGTACCGCCACCAGGCGTCGAGCAACTCACTTAAAGGCCGCCGGTCGGCGCGCTTACCAGCCCATTCTTTTTGGCTGGCGTTCGCTATCGTGTATTGCTCAAACGCTGTAGCTTCTGCCTTTCTCTCAAAAGTCTTGCGGATGCGGCGTCCTGCTGCCCCGCGCGGTCTAATGTCCACCATGTAGCGACCATCATCGAGCTTCTTAATCGACATAAGAAAGCCCTCCGGCGCAGATATCACTTTCTTGGTAACAAATATTGAAAATGTATTGCTTGTAAAGTGTTAACCAGTCTGTTTCTCGGATTGGTCTGATTCCGGCGAGTCTGGCCCAATGTGCGCGAGGGCCGGTGCAATCTGACCAGCCTGCGGGGAGGTTTTGTCAGTCATCAGCCATAGCGTGTATTTCTGAAAGCGGGGATGTTGAGTGATCTTGCTTAAAACATTCCAGCCCGGATCGTGATACCCAGCCTCAATCTTCTTCAACGTACTTAATGAAATTCCAGTCATATCAGAAAGTTGTGCTTGGTTGATCTCTTCCGCACTGCGGATGAGTTTTAGCTTCTCTTCAAAGGTCATTGACAGAGTTCCAAATTAGAACTAGATTTGCCCTCATCAAGGTTCGTTTATGGAACCTTGCGAGGAGTGAAAACCAGCCGCTAGAACGTTTTCAAACGGTTTAGAAAGGGCTGGATCTTACGAGATTAACATGTAACCCGCAGGGGGTGAACGATGGGTACTGTGAGGTCAAAGGGTTTGTCGCTTAGTGAAGGAACCGAGGTTGAACGTAAGGACCATGTTCTCCTGGCGCTAGCTGCTATCGAGGCTGTGACAGAAAAAGCCGGAGAGTCAGGCAAGAATCTCTCCGGCAAAGACTTAAGCAAGATTATGGAGTTAGCTGCTTACTTATCTTGAGAAATGTTTTGTTTATTTAGCTTCTCATCGAGCTTTTGCTCCAGCGCTTCATAGATATCGTCGAAATTTCTTTTGATGCGCGTGGATTGAGGAATTGCGATAGAGCCGCCTCCAACGGACACAGTGGAGGAGGGGCTGGCCAGCATCACGCAAGTTTGCTGGAAGAGGAAAAGTGTTTTTTCTTCTTGGGTCATAAGTAGTTCCTTGTTGTTTGAAATGAATATCGTGCCCCTATCCAGTCAAGAGCCGGGCACAATAAAAATTTACCACAAAACCCTGAGCCGGGCTGGGTTGCCCGGCAACTATTCGGAGGTGTTATGGAAGCTCAAGACCACGCAATCAAGTACCCACTTGATGCTGTCCACGTAGAGAAGTTCGCCGAGCTGATCGGCAAACCTAAGACCGCAGTAGAAGAAATGATCAAAGCCCGAAAGCTGCCAGTGATTGAACTGCGCGACCCAACCAAACCGAACGCACGCGCGGGTGAGCGCTGGGTTTACATCCCTGAGTTCAATCGTGCTGTGCGTGAGGCGTATTACAACCGCCCGGTAGAACAGCGTGATGCCTGGTTGTTGTGGATGGGGCTTTAATGCTAACCGCTTCAGGGAGGGGGAACATGAAAAGTGGATTTGGCGGAGCGGTGACGCAGCTGAATAGTAAAACCAGCCTTTACCGTGGCTTTACCATTCTGAAACTCCCACGCAAAAAACCATACAGCCGCCAGCGATATCAGATTACGCACGGCGGCTGCTATTTCGGTATTGATTTTGCCTTTGCAGAGGCAATGGTGACCATTGATAGATTAAAGCGTGGTGAAAAATATGAAGCTTGAAATGATTGTTGGGCTCTTAATTTTCTCAATCGCAGTAATAAGCCTGATTCAGTTTTTAATCAGGTTGCACTGCAAGAAAGTTAGGCAGAAAAGAGAAAAAGCCTTATCAGAATTTAAAGCGCGCCGGGAAGAAGTAGAGCGCAAAGCACGCGGGCAACTTTAACAGGTATACGATATGAACGAAGAGATCCCATCACTTGCAAGCCTCCTGAAAAATGGTTGTCAGGTTACGCACTACCGTAATACGCGGGGCTGGATTGAATGCCCGGACGGGCGTTTCTTTAAGCCGGAACCTAATAAGGTTCGTTTTGTTAAGGAAATGAACAAACCTTTTATTTATACAAAAAAGATAAATAAAGGTGTGCTGGCTACCCTGGCAAGAGCATTTAAAAAACTCTTGTAACAAAAAAAGGGGCTTACATGTTTACTGAAGAGAAAACATCGTGGGAACGGGAAATGCTGATCCGAGAGGCGGTAGAAAATGCGGAGCAGGGTTTTACCGTAATTTTGAAAAACGGAAATCGCATTATCGTTGCGCCAGATAGCCCGTCTATTGATTTGATTATTTACGGGCTGGAGAAAACAATCCGAGGCAATCACGAGCGTGCGCGAATGACCTTTATTGATTTTCTTTATTACTGGCACGAAAGGTTGTTTAAACAGGTTAAAAGAAAACCTCGCCCTAACCACTAATTAAGCAGGCTTAAATTAACGGCATTTATTTTGCCGGGGATTCGTTTTGCCTTTTTCAGGAGGTTGCATGTCGGTTAAGTCAATAAAGCTGGATGGCGAAATAAGTGATCCGGAGTTTGTAGAGATAAGCACCAACGCACGAAAGCACGAGCGCGCCCACATTTTGGGGTTGCTTCGTATTTTTGTCAGCCAGCTGAAAAAGGAAAGCGCCACACCAGAAGAGATTTATTCATCAGTCGAGCGGTGGATCGCAAGCCGCGAATTAACCATTAACGAGGATAACAAATAATGAATAACTTCATGTTAGATATTCGCGCGCTGGGAAAAGCGCCAGACTCGCCAATTTTTGCTATTGAGTGTGTTTTCTTCGAGCCCTCGACAGGTCAGATTGGTCCTCAATTCTATCGCGCCATAAATATCAGGACAGTAGGGGGCATTTATCCTGAAGCTGTTTTGCAGCTCATGAAGGGAGACAACGCACAGCGCGCTGAGGTTATCAGTGCAACTTGCAGCGAGATTGACGCCATACAGTCCGCCTGTCGGTTTATCAATACCACCGCATCAAAACACGAAAAACTCTATTGCTGGTCTGCGAGCAATTCAGCTGATGTGGCTACGCTGGCTCATGCTCTCTCCCGCTATGGCATCCCAGATCAGCTTCTGCCGCCTTTCGAAATTCGACATCTCTCTACGTTGATCCACATCGCCGGTATCACCGGATATACGCCGCACCCGCGCCGCTCGACGGCAACCTACATGCTGACCGATGCGGTATATCGGGCGGAGCAGGTTTGCGAGGTCTGGCAGCGCCTGACCAGTCCTCACTTTGAGTCCCTGTGAGGTCTGCCATGCATCCGCGTCTTTCAATAGCTTGCAGTGCGCCATTGCATGTATTCCTCAGGGCCGCCGCAGCCCTGAAATGTTTTTCACGTGGTCAGCGCAACTTCACCCGCATCAAACCGCACGCCTATCTCGTGATCCGTATTGGCCGTCGCTGGCGCTTGCTTAGCAAGAACGGCGGCGCTCAGTGGCGACTCATGACCCATGAAACCTACAACCAGGAATTTCGCAAATGATCAGATCGCCAATTAAATGGGCGGGAGGAAAAACCCGCGTTATGCCGCAGCTGCTTAAGCATTTGCCGAAAGCGGATTGTCTGATTGAGCCGTTTGTGGGTAGCGGAACAGTGTTTATGAACACGGATTACCGCCGCTATGTTCTCTGTGACAGCAATATCGCGCTGATTAATTTTTTCCGACAATTAACCGGCCGCAAAGAAGACGCTATTGCCGCCTGCCGATGGGCTTTCAAAGGCGGAAACAGTGCGGAGGAATACTACAGACGGCGCACAGAGTTCAATTCACTGGCCCGCCAGGCTGACTCTAATCCGGACGCTGCAATGCTTTATGCCGCGTATTTCCTGTACCTGAATCGCCATGGCTATAACGGTCTGTATCGCGTTAACCAGAAGGGCGAATTCAACGTTCCATTCGGTAAGTATGCCGAGCCTTACTTTCCAGAAGCGGAAATGCGCTTATTCGCCGAAAAGGCCAGCGACACAAAAGCAGTCTTTGTCCATAGTGATTTCCGCCAATCTATCCCTGACGTTATGCAACTCGCGCATGACGCGGTGATTTATTGTGACCCGCCCTACATCCCTGCGAGCGACACCGCCAATTTCACCGCCTACGGCAAACCATTTACCCTGGATGATCATCGCGCACTGGTAGCGGCTCTTGTGGCTGTTAACCGTCAGTACGCCACCCTCTCGATCATCTCAAACAGCGACACGCCTGAAACTCGCGAAATTTATTCCGCCTTCAATCTTCACTCCCTGAGTGTCCGCCGCTCTGTGAGCGCCAAAAGCCGCGATATGGCTGGCGAGGTTATTGGCGTTCTTCGCGTGTGTGATGGCTGCGATCGTGCTGGCGGTGGTTGCTGTCCGGATTGTGGGCCGGTAATGGGGAATGCGACTTACGGCGAGATGTTTTTAGGCTTCGACCCTGCCAAGGGCTGTGAAACGCAGGAGCCTTTCTGATGACCATCAAAAAGACTCATACGGGCATCGTTATCACCAAAGACGGCCCACAGCGCAAGAAGCTGCATCAGACGGAATCCATGTGGGTAGTCGGTAAAACAGAGTGCTACCGGAAAGACACCGGCAAACGCCACTTTGCCGAACATACCCGCCGTCGATTGCTGCTTGATTCAATCGAAGAGATTCGGGAGGGCGCCACCCGATGAATACAGTTGATGCAGTGATCACTCGCGTGCTCGACGTTCGCCCATACCGCCATTTCTGGATCGTTGAGGTGGAGGTGTTGAGCTGGGGCAGGTACAGCAGCACGACCATTATCCGTGATACCGAAAAAGACGCCCGGCAGGTTAAGCCCGGCGACACCGTGACGGTGTAGGTGGTGCGCGATGACGGCTTATTACAACGAAATCGACCCTCATGCAGCGCAGCATCTGCGCAACTTAATCGACGCCGGCCATATAGCTCCAGGTGTTGTTGATACACGTTCAATTGAGGATGTAACCCCAAATGATCTCAAAGGTTTCAGACAATGCCATTTCTTCGCCGGAATTGGCGGATGGTCACTCGCATTGCGTCGCGCAGGCTGGCCAGATGATCGTCCAGCATGGACAGCGTCATGCCCTTGCCAACCTTTCAGCGCGGCAGGCAAAGGACTTGGGTTTGCTGACGAGCGGCACTTATGGCCCTCCACACATTGGCTTATCGGCCAGTGCCGCCCTGTCGTGGTATTTGGCGAACAGTCTTCAAGTAAAGATGCTGAAGACTGGATCGACCTTGTACAAACTGACATGGAAAGTTTGGGCTATGCCTTCGGGGCGTCGGCGTTTCCGTCTGCGGGCGTCGGTGCGCCGCACATCCGGGAGCGCACTTACTGGCTGGCCGACACCAACAGCAAGCAATACGAAGAACGCTTATCAGGATGCCGAGAAGGTGATCGCCAGGAAGCTGGCTGGGCGCCAATCGAACTTACAGGACTTTGCTTGTCTTGCGGGCTGGCCCACCCCTGCGGCGAGGGATGGAAAGGGCGGTTATCGGGGGGGCAGAGTGAGGAATGGGAAGCTGTCAACGGACACGCTGGATGTGGTAGCACAGATAGCAGGCCCGGCGCGGTTAACGGCTTCTGGGGAGCTTCTGACTGGCTCTTTTGCAGAGATGGAAAGTGGAGGCCAGTTAAACCCGGCCTTAAGCCTTTGGTTAATGGGGTTCCCGCCAGAGTGGGAAGATTGCGCACCTACGGAAACGCCATCAACATCGAAGCGGCGGCGGCATTCATAAGTGCTTATATGGCGACGGTGAGTTATGTCTGATCTCGCCGCGTTAGCATGGGAATGGAATACCAAACGGCAGGCCATCAACCCTCATAAAACCGAAAGCTCAGCCATTGAGTATCTGACACCGAACGGCGAGCGCAGGGCGCTCGCTTATGGCGATCTGGTTGATACGGTCTACCGCGCACCATTGCGCCCGCGCGAGGGTGGTGCGCGTGAGGCATTTGATCGCAATGGCCGCGCTAACTACCTCCGCCGCCGGGTGCAAACGCTCCCGGCGTTTATCCGTAAGCGCTTCTCGCAGCACCTTGAAAACCTCGAACGAAGCAAGCCAAAAGACGTCGTGCGCTGGCTGTTCGGTACGTTTGAGCGGCACGTTTTACGCCGTGTTGATGCGGTTAACGCGCAATATCTCCCACAAAGTACGCTCCCGGCGCTTCTTCTTCCGTTGCGTGATGAATTTCACCTGTTGCCGTGGGCGGACAAAAAGCGCCTGAAAAGACTGGCGTATAAGCTTGCGAATCTGATGAAAAGCGAGTTTATGCGCGAGTTTGATTTTCAGTATGAACAAACATCCGATCTCGAGTTTTCGTCGATTTACGCATACGGGGCTATAGCGAGCAAAGCGGCGACGCTCAATATCGCGATCCCAGGGTGGGTGCGCTATTGCGATGAAGAGTTGGACGCCGACGAGGCACTGCGTGCCGCTGGCAGACTTCATTCCGAAAAATGGTGGCTTAACAAAATCCGCCGCATCCATGACTGCTGGCGCGAGCATCTTATGATCGCGACCGGCTATGTCAGCAAAGTGGCTTCACCATATTGCTCTGATCCCTGCTTCAGGGAATGGGTTGCGCAGAAAAAAGCGAACTTCGAATTCCTTCAGGCGATGGAGCTGGAAGACCAGGACACCGGCGAGCGCAGCTCATTACTGGATAAGGTGATGGGTAGTGTTTCCAACCCGAAGATCGCGCGACATGAGCTGATGGTGCGCATGCGCGGCTTTGAGGATATGGCGAATGAAATGGGGCTGGTTGGCATGTTCTACACGCTGACAGCGCCGTCGCGTTACCACTCAACACATGTCCAGTCTGGCAGACGAAACGATAAGTACCAGCACGTCAGCCCGCGCCAGACGCAAAAATACCTTTGCAAAGTCTGGGCGCGCGTCAGAGCCAAATGGAGTCGCGAAGGTATTCGTACATTTGGTTTTCGTGTTGCAGAGCCTCACCACGATGGAACCCCTCACTGGCACCTGTTGCTCTTCCTCCGTCCTGAGGAAGTGGAGTATGCAACAGCCATTTTCCGTAAGCATGCCATGAGAGAAGACGGACAGGAGCCGGGGGCGCAGGAGCACCGCTTTACCGTTAAGCCAATCGACGAGCAATTTGGCTCGGCGACGGGCTATATCGCCAAATACATTTCCAAAAATATCGACGGCTACGGCATGGATGGTGAGCTTGATCTTGAGTCAGGCCAGCCAGTCAGGGATATGGCAAAGCGCGTGCGTGCCTGGGCTTCACGCTGGAATATCCGCCAGTTTCAGCAGATTGGCGGCGCGCCGGTGACCACCTGGCGGGAGCTGCGCCGGTTAGGTGACCGCGAGCTGGTATTGCATCCGGAGCTGGAAGCGGCACGCGCCGCAGCCGATGCGCCAGACTGGCCGGGATATACCAACGCTCAGGGCGGGCCATTTGTCGCGCGCGATTGCCTGCGCGTTCGGCTTAACTATGAATTCACCGAAAACGGCAATGATTATGGTGACACGGTCGCCAAAATTACTGGCGTTTATTGCCCTTATACGGGCAGCGAATCAGTCATTTTCACCCGCACCACCGATTACAAGATTGTGCCGAAGCGTAAGCCGTCGCCGGTCGAGATTTTGACCTTAGAAGGCCGCGCAGCGGCCCCTCGGAGTTCTGTCAATAACTGTACGGGGCGCTCCGGAACGGACGAAAAACCACCGTTAAAAGTGGCGGTGCCAGCTGGTACCACACCGTCAAAAACGACGATGCATGTCGGTATTGATCACCCGGACAGTCAGATGACAGAACTTCCGCTGAATATCGAAGATTTGCGGCGATATTCACGCCAGCAGCGGCAGGAAATCACCAGCAGACTGAAAAACTTTGGCCGCGAAAGCTCAGATCATGCCTTCGAGCGTACCGCGCGCGGCCTGCGCACGTCTGTTGATGATGAAACTGCGTTGGCGTGGGGGCCAAAAGTGGTCGCTGCGAAAGATATGAGCCTGACACCAGAAGAGGCAGAACAGCGCTGGCGGCAACAGCTGCGGACTGAAGCGGAGCGGCGTGCGGATAACTATGCCGCAGCTGTTGCGGAGTATCAGAAGAAAAAAGCCGAAGCGGCACTGCGGCAGGTACAGAAAAGAGAGGCTGCGAAACAAGACGGAGCCAGCCAGGAAACCATCGCCAGCATCGGCGCGCAGCTGCGTAGTTGCAGGATTTTCGTCAGCGATGACGTTGTGAGGTCGATTGCTGGCGGTGCCCGCGTTCGCCACGGCGGCGGACTGATCGCCATGAGCAATGGCCGGTTGCAGGAAGTGAAGGCATGGCGTGCCGGTGAGAAAGATAAACCGACGTCTGAATACATGGCGGTGTGTGACCTGGTCACGCGCTGGAAGAAGGCGGCTAAGCGAAAAGCCGGGATTGATGCTAAGGAGCGAAAATGAAATCAAGTTATATCAGCTACTTCGAAGGGTACGACGCAGAAGGGCGCATTGTTTATAACGGCAATGGATCGGTAACCGTTGAGCATGGGGCGGGGCAATGTGTCAATCCAGATGAGCTTAAAGACCAGCATTGCGCTTATATCCTGGAAAAAGCTAAGCAGAACAACAGCCTTATCACCAGGATTGTGATCAAAAACCTGATGAAGCTGTGAGGGCGCTGGTCTGCCATGGTCACTTTTGGCTGTGCTGGCCATTCTATCGAGCGCCGTCATTTCCGGCGGTGCTGCAGGTTTGTTTTTTGGAGCAAGAAAGTTATGAGCTATCTGGGAAGTAAAGCGGCGAGTGGGGTTTATCAAAAGATTATTGCTGAAATGCCTCCGCATGATACCTACATTGAAACGCACCTGGGCAGTGGTGCGGTAATGTTTTACAAGCCACTCGCAGCCAGGACGATTGGAATTGATGTAGATGAAACTGCTTTTAAGTTAACCCGAAATCGCTGGTCAGAGGTGGGGGAAACTCCGCCTCTGTTGAACCTGTATCACGGTGATGCTGTAGGTTTTCTGGAAAGAGAGGACTTTACTCGACATGGCCGCGTGCTGGTCTATTCCGATCCTCCCTATCTGCCAGAAACGCGCACCAGCCGCGCCCGGTACCGTCATGAATATACCGTTGCGGATCATGAGCGTCTGTTAGCCTGCCTGATGAGTCTGCCGGAGAACGTCAGCGTGATCCTTTCTGGCTATCCGTCGCAGCTTTATGACGAAACGTTAGTGGGCTGGCGCAGCAAAGAGTTTCAGGCAATGACACGCGGCGGGGTGAGGACGGAGAAAATCTGGATGAACTACCAGGAGGGGCGCGCTTATTCGCATACTTTTGCAGGTAAAAATTACAATGATCGCTATCGAATTAAGCGAAAAGCGCAGCGCTGGAAGGAAAAATTTGCAGCGTTACCGCCTGCCGAGCGCCTGGCGATCATGGTGGCGCTCGGCGAGGTTGATCAGGTGTAAAAATGGGGCCGCGCGGATGCAAAAAGTTGCACAAATCTGCACAATTTTTGAAACAACTTTTTTTCCATGCCGCCCCAGCGCTGGCGGGGCCTGGGCGGCCTGCACAAAGTGCACAAAAAGAGGTCGGTTTAGCGCGCAGGCGAGGCGGGGGAGCAAGCGCGCGCAAAGGGGGTCAGGAAGGGGGGCATATCCTCCGCCATTCGCCGCCTGTCGGGCGCTCATGTTGATGGTTGAGCGAAGCGGCAGCGCGAGAGAAGTCGCACCAGAAGCCCGCTGGTTGCGTCTGGTAGGGGGTGTGGTTTATTTGTGTTTCGCGAGTGGCCGATATGGCCGGAAATGATGGTGCTGCGGGTGGTACCGCACCGCCAGAAATGACGATGCGGCCAGGAGATCACTTCGTGGGTTCAAGCAATGCGTAAGGGTTGAAGCGAATCACCTCCTCACCCAGCCAGTCGTTAACATGCTTCATGGCCTCCATGCAGGGTGTCAGCTCGTTGACGGCGAACACGCGAGCCGCTTTCTCAATATCACCGAATGAACCGTTCCCTTCCGGAATGGCTCCCATCAGCTGCGGCGGCACCCGGTGCGCTGCCAGCATGTCATCGCGGGTGGAAGACTTCACCCCCACAAACTCATCCTTAGCCGATATCTGGCTGAATGGCAGTATTTGCACTGAGTCTTTGCCGCCGTTAGGTGCGTGCAGAAGGATGTTCTTAAACGCCCCGCCGCGCCGGGTATCCGTCAGCGTCTTTTTGAGCTTATCAAGGCTCTCCTGGTCGGCCATCGCGCTGTTAACGTAGACGATGCAGCCAGCGTGCGAGCCGTTGTCGTAGTAGAGCTTTCTGAACTTGTCAGCAGAATGGGCCAGGTTTGCAGACAGCAGGCCAGCGAAATACTCAGGCATGCCGTATATTTCCTGGTGAATATCCGGGCTGAGAACGTGGCATACCGAGCCCATTGAAAACATGTGATCCTGTAGCCCGGCCTGAATAAACCAGTAAGTGTCCAGGTCAGAACCACGGCGTGTGTATTTCGCCAGCGAGTGACGAAAGCCAAAGGAACCACCAAGCCGGTTTTTTCGCATCTCAAGATAGCCATTCCCGAAGACAAACCAGTCCAGTGCGAAGGCGGAGAACACCTGGCGGGAAAGAAGTTTGTGCGGGATAAAGCATCCGGCAAGGACATTGCGCTTGAAATAAAGCGCCGACTGGTGCCAGCTCGCATAGCCAAACTGACGGGCGAGGCCATACCAGTCAATAGGGGTTTCGTAGTATCGCCCGTTGTCTGCGCAATACATGTTATCAAGCAGGTCGCTGGCACCACTCACCGGCCATGGGCCGTCGAAGGTGAATGAGTTCAGCTCCGGTGACGCTTTCAGTGAGGCGGCGAGATCTGCCTGCTCCCTGGCATACTTCCTGCCGCGTGTGGGTCTTTGTTTGCTCAAGGTTAATACTCCGTAACTGTCATACTGCTGCCGCCTTCTTGTCCCAGCGGTTCGTTAATGGTGGCAAGCATCGTCGCCCATGCGAGATCGCCATGACTGACGCCGCGAGAGCGGTCCGTGTCGTAAGTGACAACGCCGCCAGGGGTAACGATCTTGCGGACAGAGTTGAATGCACCAACCAGGTCAAGCTCACCACGATCAAACTCCCAGCGCCCGCCACGAATCAGCTGTTGCATCTTCAGCACGAGCATTCGCTTGCTGGACGGTGAGAACTGGTAACAAACCGCTGCCGGGAAATGCTTTTTAACCAGCTGATAAACCGCTTCACCAATACCGGTGCCATCGATCCCAATGTGCTGCACGTTGTACCGGGTGAGCATGCCGATAATGAGATTGGCCTGCTCTTCGAACTCCATCCCTCGTATGCGTAGTGTCTCAATCGTGCGGAACTTGCCGCCGGGCACCATCGGCACAGCGTTAACGGATATGGCTCCACTGTCCCCCTTGCCGCTGGCGCCGTTCGGGTCATAGCCAATCCAGACGGGACGATCAGCCATGGGGCGGGCCGCATATGGCCGCCAGTCGGGCCAGTCGTCATAACCATCAGCGCCGCATGCCAGTAGCCTGTTATAGTCAAAGGCGCTTTCACCGCTTTTGATGAACTGGCATCCGTACAGGTTGTCGTATTCCTCCGGGCTGTTCTCTTCCCGGATTTCGTCGATATCAGTCAGATCCCATCCATGGTCGATAGCATCCTGCAACGTGACAATCTGCCTCCAGATCTTGTCCGGGCACATCAGGCCGCTGTTAAGCGTTTTCCAGGATGTATCAAACTCAATGCGCTTGCCATGGCTGCGACCTTTATTAAATGCTTCACCTGTCCAGAATGGATAAGCCTCATGGCTTTCGGCTGAAGGGGTGGAAAAATAGGTACGCGTTAGGCCTTTTAGCGTTGCCATGGCGCCCGCGACTTTTTTCAGGTTGGCAAACTGGCCTACCCAAAAGAATTCGTCGAAATACAGGTTGCCCGTGTATGACTGAGCGGTAGCCGCTGACGTGCCAAGAAAATGCAGCTCGGCGCCGTTGAACAGCTGAATCATGTCGCCGCCCTTGAGCTCCACGTCAACTTCTTCGGCGGCCGAGCGAATGAAACTACGAAACTGGTACGCCTGGCGGCGGCTTGCCGATAAAAAGATTTGGTTGCGCTGATGCTTATATTTCACATCCTCAGACAGGGCGCGCACCAGAGCTTCACGTGCGAAATACCACGTCGCGCCAACCTGACGGCTTTTCAGGATCATGCGGTTGCGCCAGTGGTGATTGTCATACCACCCTTTCTGGTGCCAGTGCAGAGAGCCGAGAATGTTCTCCCGCAGCGCGGCAATCTGCGACTCTGAGAAATAGTTTTGCTTTTTGCGGATCTTTTTCTTCGGCTGGGTGGCCGCTGTGCCGTTATCCAGCTTTTTCAGCTGACGGGTGAGCAGGTCAATCTCTTTGAAATCACCGCCGGTCTTTTTGTCTTTGCCAGTGAGCTGAATTAGCCTGGCATCAATGGAGGTTGTCACACGCTGGATCGGCGGTGTGGCGTCCCATTCATCTCGCTTTTTCCATGAGTAAACCGTGTTCTGGTTGATCCCCATCAGGCGCGCGATCTCTGCTGGCGGGTAGCCCTGCCAGTAAAGCTGTCGTGCACGCTGCATGATGAATGCTTCTTCAATCGCCATTAATCCTCCTCGCTTCCTGCCGGGGAGATTAACCCGCGCGCGCGTACCCTTGCGCTCGCTTTAGGTTGTAGTGCTCCGCTCACAACAACAACGCGTTGAGGGGGGATGCGTCCCCCTGCCATCATCTCCGGGAACTCAGAAAACAAGCGAGTAAACGAACATGGCAGGCACAGCAAAACCACGTAAGAAGTTTCGCGTGGCCGTCTCCGGAAATACCGTTGACGGGCGCGAAATTCAACCGCAGCACCTTCGCGATGCAGCAGCAAATTACAACCCTGAGGTGTATGGCGCGCGGGTCAACATTGAGCACTATCTCTCTATGTTCCCGAATAGCGATTTTGGGGCGATGGGGGATGTGGTAGCCCTCAGCACTGAAGACATCACCGAAGGTGCACTGGCGGGGCGCACCGCGCTTTATGCCGAAATCGAACCATCCGAGCGCATGGTGCAGATGACCGACAAAGGGCAAAAAGTCTATTCCAGTATTGAGCTGCATCCGCAGTTTGCCCTCAACGGCAAAGCCTATGTTGTCGGGCTGGCAATGACCGATACCCCGGCGAGCCTGGGCACTGAGCGTCTTAAATTTGCCTCACAGCAGCGTGCATCGGTGATGGCCTTCAATAACCAGCAGGGCGAGGCGCCGATGTTCACCGAAGCGCTTGAAGCAGAGGTGATCGAGCTGACTGCCCAGCGCAGCGATGAAGGTGCTAAGTGGTTTAATCGCGTGATGAGCATTATTGGCAAAGGTCAGAAAACGGACGATCAGCGCTTCAGTCAGATGCATCAGGTCGTTGAGGCCGTGGCGCAATCGCAATCTGAGCAAATTGATCGCTTCAGTGCCGCAGAACAGGAGCGCCAGGAGGACAAGGCCGCTATCCAGAAGCTGACCACTGAGCTTGCAGAGCTGCGCCAGAAGCTGGTGAGCACTGAAGCTTCCTTCAGTCAGCGACCACCTGCGAACGGCGGCGCCAACGCGCAGCTGGCTGATTACTGATATCCACTACGAGAGCAGAGAACATGGAAAACAATACCCGCCAGCTGTTTGATCAGTACATCGCGCAACAGGCGCGCTTAAACGGCGTATCGACTGCGGCAGTCGCTGCGAAATTTGCGGTAGACCCTGCGCGCCAGCAGCGCATGGAGCAGGCCGCACAGGAGAGTGATTCTTTCCTGAGCAAAATTAACGTATTTGGCGTTAATCAGCAGATTGGTCAGAAAGTGCTGATTGGCAGCAAAGGCCCGATGGCTGGCGTTAACAACAGCACCACCAACCGTCGTAATCCAGGGGCTAACCATTCAATGGAGCCGTTTGATTATATGTGCCGCAAGGTCAACTACGACTACGGGATCAGCTATGAACAGCTTGATGCCTGGGCGCATATGCCGGAATTCCAGCCCCTGATCAGCAAGGCGATGGCTCGCCAGATGTCACTTGACCGCATCATGATTGGTTTCAACGGCACCAAATACAGCGATCCATCAGACCGCGCGGCTAACCCGCTGTTGCAGGATTGCGGTATTGGCTGGCTGGAGAAAATCCGTACCGAAGCCTCACACCGCGTGATTTCCGGCGTCACGATCACATCCCGTGATGAAGATAACAAGGTTATTGCGAAAGGGACTTACGGCAACCTGGGCGCGGCGGTGTACGACGCCAAAAACAGCCTGATGGATGAATGGCACAAACGTAATCCTGACAACGTGGTGATCCTGGCGGGCGACCTGCTGACTACCGGCAACTTCCCGGCGATTAACGCCATGAGCCAGACCAACCCGAACACCGAAATGCTGGCCGGTCAGCTGATTGTCGCGCAGGAGCGTGTCGGCAACATGCCGACCTTTATCGCGCCGTACTTCCCGGTCAATGGCGTACTGATCACGCCGTTTAAAAACCTTTCCGTGTACTACCAGCGTGGTGGAATGCGCCGGACGATCAAGGAAGAGCCGGAATACAACCGTATTGCGACCTATCAGTCATCGAATGATGACTTTGTGATCGAGGACTACGGCAACGTCGCATTCATTGACGGCATTACCTTTGCCGAGGCGCCGGCAGGCGGCGCATAACCGCACACTGGCGGGCTTCGGCCCGCCGTTCATCGGGGAAGAAACAATGCTGACACCGGCACAACGACATTTTCAACGCGTCATGGCTGAACGCCATGGCAAGGCAGACGATCTGTCAGAAACGGCGCGTACTGCGCACGAGCAAATTCTGCACCGCATGCGTATGGATATGAGTGCGCTGAAGAAAATTCAGGGCGAACAGGCAAAAGCCGCGCTTAAACGCCAGCTGCTACCCAATTACGAGGGGTGGATTGAAGGAACGCTGGAGGGAGACAGCGGGCGACAGGATGAAGTGATCACGCGCCTGATGATTTGGGCGATTGATATTCGGGATTATCCGCTGGCCGTGCGCATCGGACGGTATGTCATCGCGCACAACCTGGCAATGCCAGACCGGTTTAACCGCACGGCAGCGACAGCGCTGGTCGATGAGATTTGCGATCCCATTCTGGTGCAGGTCAAGGCGGATGACAGCACTGATGTTAAGCCATATCTGGCGGTGCTCGATGAGGTCCAGGAGATCACTGAAAACAGCGACATGCCAGACGTCGTTCGGGCCAAGCTGTATAAAGCCCGCGCTTTTGCATTATGCAACGGTACTGCGGATGAACAGGCGACTGCGCTGGAGTTGTTGCGTCGCGCGCTGAACCTCGACTCCGGCGCCGGGGTGAAAAAGCTGATCGATAAGCTTGCCAGGCAGGTAAAAAAAGCCTCTGCGGAAAATGCATCAGGCAGTGAGGGTGCAGACCAGAGCGGGGGCGAAGGGGGCAATAATCAGGCTGCAGCAACGCCGGAAGTGACGGTGCCAGCTGCCAAAAAGCCAGCCACCAAAAACAACCCCGGAAGCACAACACGTAAAACGGCGGCCCGCAAAACAACGACGAAAAAGCCCACCGCCGATAAAAAATAACCGACTTGCGCCCCGTGCGCTGGCGGCGCGGGCGGAAATCTGCAACGCATCGCGTTAGCTTTTCTCCGTCCGCTCACCGCCAACCTTTTCTGGAGACTACACGATGAGCCTTGTGGCCCCTCGCACAGTTACCTCCTCTGCGGAGGATGTGCCGGACGTGGATGACGGCGGAGAGAAAGTCACCGCCGGGGAGTTCTGGCCCGAGATAGTGCTGAGCAACGTCCGTAAGGAGATGCGGATCACCGGTGCGGTTACCACTTCGCGTTTAAAGCAGGTGGTCATTGAAGCCGTAGCCCACACAGCTGATCAGCTGAAGCAATGGCAGGCTGAACAGATTGGGGCCGGATATGCCAGTTTGGCCGCCGTACCGGCCATGGTGATTAACGACGAGAGCGTAAAGGTATATCGCTGGCGCCGCGCAGTTTACAGCATCTCGCGGGCCCTTCTGATCGAGACTTTCCGCGATGTTGACACCACGGGTGACGCGGGCGAGAAGCGCGCCGCCGCACTCGCAACCCAGGCGAATGATCACTGGCGTGATGCGCGCTGGGCTATCTCGGATATTCAGGGCGTGGTCCGTAACTCTGCGGAGGCGTTCTGATGAAAGTGAAGGCATTGCAGGGCGATACAGTGGATTTGTTGTGTCAGCGTCACTACGGCATCACCCAGGGCGTGACCGAGATCGTACTGGCTGCGAATCATGCGCTGGCCGGTCAGATCTTCCTTGATGCCGGGCAGGAAGTTGAGCTGCCTGACGTCGACACCTCTGCGACAAAGGAGACTGTTCAATTATGGAGCTGATAAACCGCCTCTGGAACTGGACGGTGTACCTTTGGTCGATGCTGCTGACGGGCGTCGGCATGATGACGCAGAAGGACTGGCTGGCTTTCATTGCTGCGCTCACCGGGATCGTGGTTGCCGTGCTGGGTGAGCTCCATCGCCGCCGGATGTCCCGCATCCATGAAACCAATAATGTTCTGCTGAATGAATTGATCGATGCGATTCGGGACGATACCGAGAACCGGCAGGACGTGAAGGAGTTAATCCGGACTATCAGGGAGTCACCGCGATGAAAAGAGGAATTATTGCCTGTTCTGTTGCGGCGATTGTCTCTCTCGCAGCGGCACTCTGGCCGCAGACGCTGCGCACAAGTCCTGAAGCGCAGCTGAAGATGGCGAAATACGAGGATTGCCGAAAGACGCCGTATTACTGCCCGGCAGGTGTGCTGACCGTAGGCATGGGGTCGACCAGCAACGTGCAGAACCGCGAATACGCCGAGCGCGAGATAGCCGAGCGATGGGTGAATGACCTGTTTCGTGCTGAGAAATGCGTAAACCGCGAGTTTAATGGCGCCGCTGCACCACAACGGGTTTTCGAAGCGCTGACTGACGGCGCATTTAACGTCGGTTGTGGTGGTCTTGGCTGGTACACCAACAAAAAGGGCCAGAAGGTCAGAACAACAATCTGGCGCAATGCGCAGGATGGTAACTGGCAGGGTGTTTGCGAGCGACTCACAGACTTTGTCAACTCCGGCGGAAAACGCCTGCCGGGGCTGGTAAAGCGCCGGGAAGAGTTTCGGGACTGGTGCCTCTCAGAGCCTGAGCTGAAGGGGGCGAAATGAAAGCGCTGGGTGTGTTTACCGTTTTTATTTCCCTTCTGCTGGTCATCGCAGGCGTCAGGCTGACGCTGGAGAGCAGTAAGCGAGAGGCCGCAGAGACGGCCCTTGGAGAAGCCAACCAGAAGCTTAAGCAAACCGGTGATGTGCTGGCCGAGGTCAGGGCGTTACGTAACGACGTGAACGAAGTGGCCGCTGGTCTGAAAACACTGACTCAGAAGCGTAGCGATACAGGGGAAAAGCGCCGTGAAAATATCAAAACTGAGCTGGCCGGTGATAAATGCGCCGCTGTGCCTGTGCCTGACCGTGTGGCTGACAGCCTGTACCGGCGAGCCGCCGAAGTTGGCGCCGGTGATTATTCAGGAACCTTTACCGGAAAGCCTGACGGCAAAAACTGAAACGCCAGCACCGCCACAACCAATGACATACGGGAGCCTCGCTCCGTGGTCCGATGCGCTGCTGGATGCGCTGGACACATGCAACGCCGATAAGGCGGGTATCAGAGAGCTGGAACTGCGGCGAATCGCCAGGGGGATAAAGTGAAAAAAGCAGAGTTGATGCGTGAAGCCCTGATAGCCGGTAACACCTGGTGTAAGGCCAACCCGGAGCAAATCACCGTCTGGGTGGAAAAAGGCAATATCGGGATTGAAGCGACCGGCGAACCGTCTTTCATGTACCTCTACACCATCAATATTCTCGCCGTGGAATTCCCCGGGGCGGTTGATGACCTGATGCTGCCGATCATGGCCTGGGCCTGGCAATATCAGCCGGATTTACTGCTGAACCCTGACAATAACCGCAAGGTTGAGTTTGACGCCGACATTATCAGCGACGACCTGGCCGATCTTCTGTTCAAGGTGCCGGTCTGGGAGCGCGTCATGGTGGAAACCGTTGACGGGAAGCCCGTCGCGAAGCACCTGAGTGAAGACCGCCCGCGCATCTATGGCGGTGAGTGGGAAGTGGTATTTGGCGGAGGAGAGCTGGCATGACCGATGATGCAGCGCTGTTTCATCAACTCGATCAGGTTTTTGCAGACATCCTGTCCGCAATGGCGCCAGCACGCCGGTTGCGTACAGCGCGCGGAATAGCGACTGCCATACGTCGAAGCCAGAGCCAGCGCATCGGTAAGCAGACGGCTCCGGATGGTACGAAATACCCGAAGCGCCGCCGTCGCGTACTGAAGTCACGCGCTGAGATCGGCTTTATCTGGGAAGGGGAAGAGCGCCATCTGCGCAACTGGCGGGCAACCCGTGGAAGTCGCGGGCGTATGCTGACCGGATTTGATGAAGGGAAAGGTGCCGTACGTTCGTTCTATCGTGCGGATATTGAGCGTTACCTTGAGCTCAACGCCAGCGAGACGCGCCGCGATACCACGAAAAGCGATCCTATGTTTCGCCGACTGCGCTCAGCTCGTTTTCTGAAAGCAAGCGCCACTTCTGAGGGGGCTGTAGTTGGTTTTTCTGGTGCAGCTGCCCGCATTGCCCGCGTTCACCAGTACGGACTGCGGGACCGGGTAAACGACAGTGGCGCGATGGCAAGCTACCCGCGCCGTGAGTTGCTCGGCCTGAGCAAGGAGGACCGCATGGCTATTGCCCGGCAGGTCATTGATTCTCTGGGGGTGAGCTGATGGACCTGGCTGAAGTCATTCGCCTGCTGGAAAACATCGTTCGCACCGGTACGGTGACGGAGATTGACGAGGAAAAGTGGCGGGTAAGGGTAAAAAGCGGAGAGCTGGATTCCACCTGGCTGCGCTGGAATGCACAGCGTGCAGGAGCTTTCAGCTTCTGGGTGCCGCCGTCTGTTGGCGAGCAGGTATGGTTCCTGTGCCTTGGGGGTAACACTACCGCCGCGATCATTGGGGGAAGTCTTTACAGCAACGACAATCCGGCGCCAGGTATATCGGCAAAAGAAATGATCATGACCGCGCCGGATGGGGCGAAGTTTCGCTATGACGCAGAAGCAGGGGCTTTGCAGGTCAGCGGTATTAAATCAGCAACGATTGAGGCGTCGGTTAAGGTCTTGCTGAAAACGCCGCTGGTCGAGTGTACCGAGATGCTGAAAACCAAAAATTTCACCGTTACGGAAGGCGGCAAAATGCAGGGGGACTTTACGCACAATGGCGGTGCGTTCATCTCAAACGGTATCCAGGTTGATGATCATGGGCATGGTGCTGTGCAGCGTGGCGGAAGCTGGACGGAGGGCACGCGATGACGGTGCGCTATACCGGGATGAATCCTGATGGCACAGGGACGCTGACGGATGCCGCCCACGTGTGGCAGTCAGCCAGTGACATTCTTAACACCCCGATTGGCTCGCGGGTCATGCGCCGTGACTACGGCTCTCTTGTCCCTGATCTGATTGATGGTCCGCAAAACGACGTTACACGCATGCAGCTGATGAGCGCGGTGGTTATTGCGCTGGCGACATGGGAACCGCGGATCACGCTGAGCATCGTGGATGTGCGTTATTCGCAATCCGGAGCAGTGGAGGCGGGATTGTCAGGGGCTCTGACGGAATCTATGGAACAGCAGACGACAACCTTAACACTCAGGAAAAGCAGCAATGGCAACAGTTGATTTGGCGCAGCTACCGCCGCCGCAAATTATTGAGGTGCTGGATTTTGAAGTGATTCTGACGGATGTCAAAGCCGTCATGATCGCGGCTTTCCCTGATGAACAACAGGCCTCTGTTGCCGCTGCGTTAAAACTTGAGTCTGAACCCCTGACCATACTGGCGCAGGTGATTGCCTACCGGGAATTAATGCTGCGCCAGCGGATCAATGAGGGTGCTGCGGCCTGCATGTTGAGCCATTCCGTCTCCACCGATCTTGATAACCTTGCGGGTAACCTGAACACCGAGCGCCTGGTTCGCATTCCGGCTACCGAAACCACCGATGCAGAGATGGAAAGCGATACCGCACTGCGTCTGCGTGCGCAATCCGCTTTTGAAGGGTTGAGCGTTGCTGGCCCTACCGGGGCATACGAATATTTTGCGAAGAGTGCCAGCGGTAAAGTTGCAGATGCCAGGGCAACCAGCCCTTCACCCGCTGTTGTCGTCGTGTCCATTCTGTCTACAGAAGGGGATGGCACGGCGAGCGACGAGCTGATCGCAACGGTAAACGACACGCTCTCAGCGGATGATAAGCGGCCTGTCGCCGACCGGCTAACCGTCCAGTCAGCGGAGATTGTGAATTATGAAATTGACGCTCTGCTTTATCTCTACCCGGGGCCGGAATCTGAGCCGATTTTGAGTGCGGCAGATGATGCACTGCGGGCATGGCTGGGAGAGCAGGGGAAAATCGGTCGCGATGTTGCGCGTTCGGCCATTATGGCCGCTCTGCATGTGCAGGGGGTGCAGCGTGTAGTCTTGCTGAACCCTCAGGAAGACATCGTGATCGATGATACCCAGGCGGCACGGTGTATTTCGCACACCATCGGCGTAGGAGGAACGGATGAATAACAGCCTCCTGCCACCTTCGGCCAGCACTTTCATGCGGAATGCGGAGAAACCGGCGGCGCGGATCAGCAGTATTCCTGTCGACCTTCGAAAGCTCTGGAATCCGGATGAATGCCCCGTGGAGTTTTTACCCTATCTGGCCTGGGCGCTGTCTGTTGATCGCTGGGATAAGCGCTGGTCTGAGCAGACCAAGAGGCAGGTAATAAAAGCTTCCTGGCTCGTCCATCGCCATAAAGGCACGATTTCGGCGTTGAGGCGCGTTGTTGAACCTTTCGGCTATTTGCTGAGGGTGATTGAGTGGTGGCAGAACGGCGAGGAGCCAGGCACTTTCCGGCTTGAAATCGGCATTCAGGATGAGGGGATCACCGAGGAAACTTATCGGGAGCTTGAGCGCCTGATCGACGATGCAAAACCCCGAAGCCGTCACCTCACCGGCCTTTCGCTTTCGCTTCAGTCTCAGGGTTATATCGAGATAGGGGCGGGGTGTTACGTGGGCGATACGCTGACGGTATATCCCTATTTTCCTGAAACTATCGCTGTGGGTGGCAGTGACTACACCGGCGCAGCAATCCATTTAATTGATACCGTGGAGATCGCAAGTGGCGACTAAATATCTTGCCCTGTTGACCAATATCGGGGCGGCAAAACTGGCAAAAGCCACGGCGTTGGGTACGAAAGTTGAGATTACCCAGCTGGCCGTTGGTGATGGCAATGGTGTACTGCCTACACCGAATCCGGCACAGACTGCCCTCGTACATGAGTTACGCCGCGCCCCTCTGAATATGCTGACGGTGGACCCGGCGAACGCCAGCCAGATCATTGCGGAACAGGTCATACCGGAAGACGTCGGCGGGTGGTGGATTCGTGAGATCGGCCTTTTCGATAAAGATGGTGATATGGTGGCGATTGCCAATTGCGCTGAAACCTATAAGCCTCAGTTGCAGGAGGGGAGCGGGCGCGTTCAGGTTATTCGCGTGATCCTGATTGTCAGCAGCACCGAAGCCGTTACGTTGAAGATTGATCCGGCTGTTGTACTGGCAACCCGCCAGTATGTTGACAGCCAGCTGCGCGCGCATGAGCAGTCACGTAATCACCCGGATGCGTCAACGACAGAGAAAGGGTTTGTGCAGCTCAGCAGCAGTGTGACCAGTGACAGCGAATCGCAGGCGGCAACACCGAAGGCCGTTAAAATTGCGATGGATAACGGGAGCGCACGGCTGGCAAAAGATCGCAACCTGTCGGACTTACCCAATACCGCATTAGCACGGCAGAATTTAGAGCTGGGTGACAGCTCGACGCGAAATGTTGGAACAACTGCCGGAACGGTAGCCTCGGGGGATGATGCTCGAATTACCGGGGCGATGCAGAAAGGCCAAAACGGCGGGGATATTCCTGACGTGGCGAAGTTTCTCCAAAACCTTGGTTTAGGGGAAATCGCAAGTGCTGCCGATATTACCGCTGGCACGCAAAAAAAACTTGTTGATGCGGCAGGGTTAAATTCGTATTTCCCTGCCCGTGGATTTAACACGGCAGGTTACATCAGAATTCCTAATCAGCCCGGTGGGTTAATACTGCAATGGGGGCCTGTTCCTGCAATCCCGGCTGGAGGTTCAATCGTAGTGACCTATGGCTTTGCTTACCCAAATGGTTTTTTAGCGACTATTCCCATCGCGGGCTCGTCAGCAGCATGTGCAAACTCAATTTTGGCCGGTGGTGGTGGTAACAACAGAGCATCATTTCAGGTGTATAACAACCTTCCTGGAGTGACTACCGCAACGGGCGCAGGTGTTTACATATCATTGGGATATTAATCATGTATTACAGCAAATCAGTGAACGGGTTTATTCCTGATCAGTGGATGGAAGATGGTACCTATAACCCGGTGCCAACGGATGCCATCAAACTTACGGAACAGGAAGTTAAAGAGTTTCATGGAGTCAGCATTCCAGGGAAAATGGTTGACGTGATTAATGGTCATCTCGTATGGGTTGATCTTCCGCCACCAACACATGCCGAACAGGTGGCAGCAGCTGAAGCCGAGAAAAACAGGCGGGTTAATGATGCAAATGATTACATCAGCAGAAAACAGTGGCCCGGCAAAGCCGCTATAGGTCGACTAAAGGGTGATGAGCTGGCGCAGTACAATCTGTGGCTGGACTATCTGGATGCGCTTGAGCCGATAGATACGGCCAGCGCCCCAGATATTAAATGGCCTACACCCCCGGCTTCGGTGGAAGGGTAATGCCTGGCGCGGTGCTGGTATCAACTTTAGTCAGTTTGTAGCGGTATCGTTGCCATTCAGCCAGGCGTGACACATCGTCATCGTCGATATAACCTCCAGCCTGAGCATCTGCCAGCGGAGAGATGATTGCCGTCGCCTCCGATAATAATGCGGTTTTCATCTGTTCTGCTGCCATCACGTCCGCAGCGTGCAGCGCTTTCAAGTCAGTCACCCACTGGCTACCGCTCCACTTATCGTATGGTGTGGCCGGTGCCAGCGTGGTGGTATCTTTCGGATACTCCCCCGGCATGGTGATGATAACTTTCTCACCTGTCGTTGTGCTGTATACCGTCTCGCCGCGATGGTCGACAACGACCATCCAGGCTTTGCCATCCTCTGTTCTGCAAACAGTAAAACCTTCCTTGATTTCTCCTGGAGCATCAACGCAAGAATTGGCGGGAATACCAACACCCACGGGTAAAAACTCAACCGAGGAAGAAAAATATTCGCGCGTCTTTCCATCATAATTAAATACGGTGATATCACCTGCCACTATGGCAATAAGCTCGCTGTCTAATTGTGCCTGAGACATTATGCTGCCCTCACGATGTAATTAAATGCCACGCTGCGCGGGCGAGTTTCTGACCCGCCTGGATCTTGGAATGCTGGGGCAACCGTTCCGTCAGGCTGGTTAATACCATTGGTATAAATTCCCTTGATACCGGATTCGACACCAAACACGGTATTGTTCCCTGTCGCACCACCTGATCCCCTGAAGGGATGATTATGGGTTTTAAATTCGTCAGCAGCCCAACCAAGTAGTGCCTGTGATGGATTAACTCCACGGCCATCGTCATATCCACGAATAAACTCACTGCGTAAATCAGGCAATCTGAGCGCTGGATAGGCCAATGCCAGCATTGGGTATTGTGATGCAGAAAAGGTCGCGCCATTGCTTTTCAGGAAGACCATATTAGCCATCGATGGGAATAGCTCATTTGGCATTTTTGAATGAGGCCATGGGAGCGGAGAACCGATGACTGGCGAGCCTTCCCCTAAACCAACGTTTGCCGGAAGACATGGTTACTTCTGACGGTGCGGTACCTAACCTGCAGTACAGCCAGAAATGACGATGCTCGATACAATGCGAGGGACTATGGCATCTAAATAAAGGGGATTTTTATGCTGATCGGGTATGTAAGGGTGTCAACAAATGACCAGAACACCGCGCTGCAAAGAAACGCACTGGAAAGCGCAGGATGTGAACAAATATTTGAAGACAAAATAAGCGGCACAAAAGCGGAGAGGCCGGGGCTTAAGCGTTTATTACGAACCTTATCGGAGGGTGATACGCTGGTTGTCTGGAAGCTTGATCGTCTCGGGCGGAGCATGCGCCACCTGGTGACCATGATCGAAGAGCTACGCAATCGCGGTGTTAACTTCCGCAGCCTGACAGACAGCATTGATACCTCAACACCTATGGGGCGCTTTTTCTTTCACGTCATGGGGGCGCTGGCAGAAATGGAGAGAGAGTTAATCGTTGAGCGCACCCGCGCCGGTTTGGTTGCAGCTCGTGCAGAAGGAAGGATAGGCGGGAGGCGACCAAAACTGACAAAGCAGCAATGGGAACAGGCGGGAAGACTGATAGCCGCAGGGGAGAAACGACAGCGGGTGGCTATTATTTTTGATGTCGGAATGTCGACGCTTTATAAAAAGTTCCCTTCAGCAAGAAGGGAACATGAAGGGGCTTAAGGCATCACTAAAACAGACCGTTGAGCGAGTCTTTCACCTGGTTTATCGCATTATTTGCACTCGTCTTTAACCCGGCCAGGGCATCGCTGACGGTCGAGCTTTGCAGCTTCTCCCTGTAATCCGCATCGACACGGCTCAGGCTGAGGGTAAATTCGATTTTTTTTGGATTCCCAAATCGGTCGAACTCGGACTTGCCCCGCTCCAGACGTGTTAAAACGTACATACCATAAATACGCCCCGTACCCTCAATAAGGGGCCATGGGCGCCCTGCGTAGCCGATAGTTTCAAGGGCTGACAGCGAGAGATTTCCACCGGTGATTTCCGGGTAAAGGACGCCTGACAGCGTTATATTGTCATCACCAGCGCCAATGTACTGCCAGCCAGCTGACTGGTTAACCCGCTCGTTTTTTACGTGCCTCCACTCCTGCGAGTGCTGGAGTTGCTGGTAAGGGGTGGTGCGCAGCATAAAAACGAACATTCCAAAAACCATCATCATAATCGTCACCTAATCTCTGTCGCGGAAAGAACCACGGTTAATTCTGCCGGTGCTGGCCATTGCATCACGCACAACATTGCGCATCATTCTTTCCAGCTCCTGATCCGTGCGCTTACCAACATCATTAAAGGTAATGTTAAAAATTGGGGCGCCGCCGGTCGGAGCGATAACGGGAGCTGATACCGGGGCCTGTGTGGCTGCTGTCGCTGAAATAATGCCGCCAGCTGCGGGCGTAGCCACTCGCGGTACTGATTGCGGTGTAACGCGCGCTTCCTGATATGCGCCACGCAAAGCCAGAGCACGCGGCAGGTTTTTGAAAATAATGTCACCCGGCCCGACTTTCTTGGTGTTGTCAGCGGTTGCTTTTGTATTGTCTGCGATGCTTTGCAGACGTCGTTGCGTACCGGTATTTCCTGACAGCGGCGAGGCCGCAGGTGGTGCGCCGGTAGTAACTGGCGACTCTGCTTTTTTGGGGGCGACTTTAGCCATATCACCGGCAAGGAAAGCCACTTTATCCTGAAGGAGGGCGGAGCGTTGCGCATCTTCAATTTTCTTGCGCGCCCTCTTTGCTTCATCGGGTAATACACCAAGTTTTTCAAGTATCCAGCCCAGGGTATCAAGAAGCATCTTGGCTGGGGTCAGGACGAGATTTATTGCACCGCCGAGCACGTTACCGAAGATCTCACCAGCGCTTGTGCATTTATCAAGCGTCTCCTTGCTGGTCTGCACTGGAGATAAGAGGTTCGTAAACCACTGCCAGACGGATTTAACCCCATTGCTGATCATGTCAAAGATGGGAGAAAAGGTGGCAAAGGTATCCCTGAGAGGGGAAATCGCCTGCATGATTCCGGTAAACATACCGAGGAAAAACGCCTTAATGGGTTCCCAGTATCGCCAGATTAGCAATCCCGCAGCGACAAATGCGGCGCCAATCAGGCCTATTGGACTGAGTAAGAAAGATAAAGCCCCACCAAGAATAGATACCGCACCGGTGATCATGCCCCAGATTGCTGGCAAGCCAGTGAGGCGCAACAGCAACATGCCAATGTTTTTAGTCAGCGATCCCAAAAGTACGCTAGGAGACAGGAATGCGGTAAGCAGACCAGAGCGAACGGCAGGGAGAATAGCTGAAATTCTTCCCAGGTTAGGGGCGATACCTGACAGTACGACGGACCATCCTCTGACGTTCGCCATAGCCGGGCCCGCGACAGTGCTGAGAGTGCGAAAAGCTGCAATGGTACCGAGTAGCCCGCGACCACCGGTCAGCAGTGAAAAACCGAGCTGAAGTTTGGTGAGGGGGCCAATAAGAATACCCATCGCCAGTGACGCAGCGCCAATTGCCGCAACCAGTGCGAGTGCTCCACCGACAACCAGAATGATTGTTTGTGTCAGGCGGGGGTTTTCTTTTACCCAGGTGCTGGCAGCGGTGATCATATCGCTAAGCCCCTGAGCGAGAGAGCGCAGAGGGCCGTCGGCAGTCTCCTCAACCTGAATGCGGAAACCCTCCCATGCGCTGTCCAGGTTTTTCAGATCACCGCTGAGGTTGTCAGCCATGACCTTCGCTGCCTTCTGAGCTTCACCCTGAGAGCCGCGCAAATCGGCAAGGAGTTTTTGCAGCTCACCGCTACCAGCCGATCTAACCAGCGCCTGAAATGACTTTGCTGCTTCCTCACCTGCTATGTCTTTGAAGAATGACAGCTGGTCTGTGTCACCGTACTTTTTGATAGATTTATAAATATCAGACAGGACCACTTCGGCCGGTCGCATTTTTCCGGTGGCATCGGCAACAGAAACGCCCAATTCTTTCAGGGCTGCCTGAGCTTTACCTGTTGGCGCGGCCAGGCGCGAGAAGGTGGTTTGCAGTCCCGTACCTGCAATACTGCCGCGCAGGCCAACGTTCGCCATTACACCGATCATGGCGGTTGTGCGTTCAACATCAACGCCAAGACCGGCCATCCCGGTTCCTGCATACTTCATCGCCTCACCGATGTTCATTAAATCGGTGTTGGTACGGGTAAATGCTGCGGTCAAAACATCACTGACCCGATCCATTTCCTTTGGATCGAGACGGAACTGCGAAAGAATGTTGGAGCTGATGTCGGCACTTTCACCAAGATCCATGCCGCCGGCCAGCGCCATATTCAGAACGCCGGGCAATGCCGCCTGAATAGCTTCTGGGGTAAAGCCAGCCATTGCAAGAAACGCCTGCCCGCTGGCTGCATCGCGTGAGGTGAATGCGGTTTCTGCACCGAGTTTTTTAGCCTGCGCGCGCAGATCTCCCATTTGAGAAGAGTCTTTATTAAGGCGGGTTAATGCCTGGACGCGTGACATTTCCTCATCGAAACCAATCGCAGGCGCCAGGAATGATCCGCCAGCATAGCCCGCAGCAGCAGTGCCAAGCATCATCCCCATGCCTGCCCCGCGAAGTTTGCCCGCAGTCTCTTTGGCCCGGTCGTATCTGGCCTGGGCTTTTTGGGTAGCGGCCAGCTGGCGACGTTCGCGCTCAAGCGTCTGGTTGTATTGCTCCGTACGCCTGATGGCACTTTGGATGGCGCCGCTGCCGGTGGTGAGGTTAACTCCATGCTGGCGCACTGCCTGCGCAGCTGTGCGTAGCTGCGTCGTTTGCCTGCCGTAGGTTTCAGTCAGCCGGGAAAGTTTGGTGCGAAGTGACTCAAGTCGCGCCGTCTGGGCTTCAGTAAGCTGGCCGCCTTCGCGTTGTTTCTGGTTGAGACCGTCAAAGGCCCGCTGGGTGCGTTTCAGCTTCTGCGCAGTGTCATTGGCTTGCGAGCGCAGCTTATCAAATGACGTTGCGCTTTTTTCCAGGTCTTTGATGGAGGACTGTGTTTTTTTGAGGGAGTCGGAAAGGCCGCCAATGGCTTTACTGGCGGCGCTGACCGGGCGGGTGAGCTTGTCAATTGCACTGAACGCAACGCGAATACTAAGATCCATCGTCGTCATCCTCCTTCTCATGGTTACCGCTTCTGATGGCCGCCCGTTCGCGCCAGGCCATCAGCTCGCGCAACTCCATGCTGTGCATTTCGGAGGGCGGCCAGTGAAATATCACAGCGATGTCGGCGATCAGATCGTCGACATCACTGAATACTGCCTCTCTTACTTGCTCGCCGTCGCCGCCTCGCCCGGTGCGGAAGGCGCCGCTTTCGTCAAAAAAGGCGTAATTTCTTCGCACAGCGCCGTAAAGTCGCCGGTCGCCATTGAGGAAATATCAGTGGTTGTCAGCTGAGGCGCGGTGACGCGTGTCAGCAGAGTTGATACCGCGTCATAGTCGAAGTTGAGAACATCAACCAGCCGCAGCCCGCGCAGTGAGCCAGCCTGCTTGATTGTGTCGGTGATTGCGACGGATTTGATTTCCTGGTCGCCGCGTTTAATGGGTTGGCTGAGAGTTACTGACATTATATTTTCTCCGGGCGGCCAGGCTGGCCGCCATTGGTGGTGGTTAAAAAATGATTACTGGCCGAGACCCAGGGCGGACGCAATGCGGTCCGGGTAGAGACTCTTGCCGTTGCGCTTGTAGATGAAGTTCAGCAGGTCGATTTCCAGCAAAGGCTTGTCATCCACGGAGAGCTTGTAATACGTATTTTTGAGCGCATAAGTATGGCTGGTGTCATCACCCTGCTTGGCTTCGCCCTGGTCAACTTCGGTAATACGTCCGCGCATCTCGACCTCAAGCAGGGAACTTGTTCCACCGCTGTAGATCTCACCGACAAAGCGCGTGCGTAGTTCGTCAATGTCCCCGCCCCATTTCAGGATCAGCTCTTCGACCATGCCGCCAACAACCATTGATGCATCCAGTGCACCTGAATCAAGGCCGAGGTCGACAGCAGCGGAGCCAAGCATCCCGCCACCCTGGTAATCTTCCGTTTTACGGGTAATTTTGGGGAGCGTGACGCTGGGGATTTTCCCGATGTAATTGTCACCATCGACAAACATCGTGAACAGGCGGAGTTTCTTCGGAATAGCCATTTATGCACCTCCCAGCGATGCAAAGGCTGGTTCGTAATACTGATCGGTAAACGTCTGGATCAGCGTCAAGTTTTCCAGCGGTGGTACGGGGCTGTAGTTGTAGCGAACAACGGCTTTACCCTGGCGAATACCGGTGGTCGGGTTATCGACAATATCAAACCAGCATGCAGCACCAATCAGTTTGCCAGCAGTGACCAGCGCCTGAAGTTTGGCATTGATCCCACTCACGACGTCTTTGACGTTAGCCGGGGTAAGCGGTTTGTCCACGGTGGTGAACTGTGCTTCCGCAATGCTGTCCGCCAGAATTTGGGCCGTACGGGTAAACACCTCGAAAATATACTCTTCGGTGTCGGTGGTGCGGTTCCCCCAGAACCGGAAGCCGTCGCGTTTGATCAGCGTGGTAATCTCGTTGGCGTTCAGCTCGTTAGCGTCGGAGTCCTCCGCCTGTAACGCCCAGAACACGTCTTTGGATATACCCAGGACGTTTTTCACCGCAACGTTAGAAAGTGACTTGTGCCAGCCCTGCTCATTGTCAATCAGTGCCCGCAGGCCAAGCGCATAGGCAACAGCCGGGAATTCTTCATTAACGCCGGTCTGCGGGTTGTAGGCGATGAAGTTAGGCCAAATCATCATCCCTTCACGTTCGGCAAACTGCTCGCGGTAGGTTTTCGCTTCGGCAATAGTCTCGCAGCTATCGCAGTAACTGTAAGAGAATGCACGCAGCTGCTTCGCAATTACGCGCAGCTGTGCGGTTACTTCCTGCGTGTCGTACATCGGAATGCCGAGGATGCGAGGGCGATAACCGGTTTTCTGCTCTGCGGTCAGCAGGGCAAACATCCCGGTATAGCTTCCGTCAGCCTGTGTGCCACCGATAATGAGCTGGGATTGAGTTTTGGCATTTTCTCCTTCCTTTGCTTCGGCGACACGAACAACAATTACACGTGTGCTGACCTGGTCGGAAATAGCCTTGAGAGATTTATAAAGTGAGCCTGTTTTGCCCGCCTTACCCAGCACGCTAATCACGCGAGTGATCAGGACTGGCGTATCAAGTGGAAAGGTGAGGGGATCGGCGTCATCGGCCACCGCAACCAGACCAATGACCGTTGAATCAATGTCATTGATCGCGGTCTGGAGGTCGGTGTTTTCTTTGGTGCGCGCCCCGTGGAAAAAGTTGTCGGTCATACTCTACCGCCATCATGTTTAGTGAGTTCATGGTGATATTCGCTGAATTCCGGGCGGCAGACACGTTGCGATGGATGTAGCAGAAAGGCGACAACAAAAGGCTGTTTGTCCTATCGCGCGCGCATGGAAATATTTGCGGGAGGAGAAAGCGATGGCACTGACAACTGACGCAATAGAGAGCGCAAAAAGCCTGCTGAATGCAGGTGCTGAGAAATTCAAAAATTATCCTGGCGACCTGTCACGTGTGCCAGCGTTTAACGTCATGCTTGGCGGCAAGGCGCTGATCATGCTGGATGAGAAAATACTCTCCTTAGAATTAACAGATAACAGGGGCTTTAATGCTGATGAACTGACTATCACTGTTGATGACAGCCAGGGAGATATTGAGTTACCGCCACGTGGCGCTGAATTATCGGTAGCGATAGGCTGGCAGGGAGAAAAACTGGTACACAAAGGGATTTTCATCGTGGATGAAATTGCGCACTCAGGGCCGCCGGACCGTATCGAGATTACGGCCAGAAGTGCAGATTTCCGCGATGAATTTAACGTTAAGCGGGAGGTGTCGTGGCATGACGTTACAGTAGAGCGCATCGTCTCTGCTATAGCTCACCGGTACAAACTTAAACCCCTTATCTCAGAGCAACTGATGTCCGCCGAGATCGATCATGCAGATCAGACGCAGGAAAGCGATATGTCGTTTCTGACGCGCATGGCGGAAATGCTGGGCGCTATTGCAACTGTGAAAAATGGTTACCTGCTCTTCATCCTGCCTGGTGGCGGTGTCAGCGCAAACGGCAGAGCGTTGCCGGAGTTTTCCATCACGCGCAGCAGCGGAGACCGCCATTCTTTCCGGATTGCAGATCGCGACGCATACACTGGCGTGCAGGCGTACTGGCTTGATATGGAATTCGGGAAAAAGAAAAAGGTCACTGTTAAAAAGCGGAAGAAAACCGCAGACAAAAAGCCGCGCAGCAGCAGCCGGGAAGGGGACTATATTGCCGGTGAAGATGGTAACGTTTTTGTACTCCGTACGACGTACAGCAGTGAGATGGCCGCACAACGTGCAGCAGCTGCAAAATGGCAACAACTCCAGCGCGGAGCTGCTGAGTTCTCTTTAACCCTGGCTTACGGGCGCGCGGATCTGTATCCGGAGATGCACGGAACGGTAACAGAGTTCAAAGACGTCATTGACGGCCAGGACTGGATAATAGCGAAGGCAAGCCACACTATTGACGATGGTGGGTTTAAAACACGTCTGGAGCTGGAAGCAAAAATACCTGAATGGATTGCAGAAACCGAATCATAGCGGCCATAATATGAGCGAGTTCAACTCCCGCCATGGGAGGCCATTATGTTTAAGTGTCCTGTTTGTGGTGCCGTCGCTCGTACGCGCACCAGTCGCCCTCTTAGTGAAATGACAGTCCGGCATTATCACCAGTGCCAGAATTTCGAATGCAGTATTACGTTTACTACGCTCAACAGCGTTGAGAAACTGGTAACCAAACGCGCCCCCCGCGAAAAGTTACCGGCTGATTTCATCCCATCAGATGCCTTCCCCGCTTCGCATTATGGAAGCAGTCAACTCAGCCTCGCAGTATGAAGAAAACCCCGCATTTGCGGGGTTTTGCTTGAGAAGCAATCAGCAGAAAATGATAATTACCGCTCTTACCAATGGAAGTGGGGAACGAAAATGAGAAAAACCATGGTTTTACTGGCATTAATCGGGCTCGTAGGGTGTAAGCCTAGTGTTGATAAGGCTATTGAACTGGCGCAGAAAGAGGTTGCCGCGGATACAAGAGATCCAGATAGCGCAAAATTTCGATATATGCGTTTTGTGCAAACAGAAGAAACAAAAGATGGTGAGGTTAAGGGGATCGTATGCGGGCAGCTGAATGCGAAAAATGGGTTTGGGGCTTACGCTGGTTTTTCTCCCTTCCTGGTCGAAATAAACATGGTTCCTAAGGGCGCATTCTCAAAGGGTGTAACCTACTCAATCTTAAGAAAAGAAATTTACACAGGTTTAGATAGAACGACGCCAAAAGATTACGAGAAATTGTGCGGCCCAGAAGAGTCGGCCGCACAATAGAAGGCCACTGTTACAGTGGCATTTAAATGTCGATATGGTCACAGTGTGGACACTGTCTGATAAAAATCCTTTTTTATCAGTTGGATGGCAGCAAGCTTGGCGCACCATCCCTGTCTTCCCCCACATGATGTGGGGGTTTTTTTTATCAGGCACTTAGAAAAAATCCCTTATAAATCAATCCTCATTGCAACAGCCATAAGCAGTTACAAGAAGGATATAGCGCTACGGGTGTAGACAAGATGTAGACAACATTGTCACACCATCAGCCCGCCGCCAAGAGGGTTTAACGTTACTGCGTGTTGCAGGTAATCAGGTGCAAGGTGAGCATAAACCATCGTCTGTTGTATGCTGGCGTGCCCCAGAATTTGCTGTAACGCAATAATGTTCCCCCCGTTCATCATGAACCAGCTTGCGAACGTATGTCTAAGCACATGCGTGGCCTGCCCGCGTGGTAAGTCAGGCTTAACCAGCCTGAGCCGTTCGCAGAAGTTTTCATAGTCAACTTTGAACAGTGGCCCGGTGTCGCTGGTCTTGATCTCTTTCTCCAGTTCTTCCGATATCGGCACCGTGCGCTTTTTCCCATTTTTGGTCTTAAGGAACGTCACACGCCCGTGATTAACCTGCTCACCTCGCAGCGTGCTACCTTCACCCCAGCGTGCGCCAGTGCTGAGGCATAGCAGTGCTACACGTCGATCGTCGCCGGTCAGAGTATCCAGCAATTTGCTGATCTCTGATTTGGCGAGATAAGTCATAGCTGGCGGCGCTTCTTTCAGTGGTTCCAGACCCTTACAGGGGTTTTCCTTTCTGAACTCTTCCAGCTTTATCAACGTGCTGAACATCCCGGACAAACGGTAAATATCCCGGTTGATCGTTGCTGCGCTGATACCGTCTTCCAGCCGTTGGCTTCGGTGCTGTGCAATCATTCGCTTGTTCAGTCGGTTAACGGCTGGATCACCAAGCGCCCTGATTGTTTTATTCAGGTGCCGCTTTTCAATCTCGCCATTTTCCTGAGTCTGTCCATATAGCAGCCACCAGGTATCTAACAACTCGCTTAAGGTGCGGCGGTCAACGCTCGCGCCCAGCCATTCTTTTTTGTCGGCGTTGGCTAATACATAACGCTCAAAAAGAACTGCCTCTTGTTTCTTCTCAAATCGCCTGCGGATACGTTTTCCGTTACGTCCGCGCGGCCATACGTCCACTTCATATTGACCACCTTCGAGCTTCTTAATCGACATAAGAAAGCCCTCCGGCGTTTTTTTCCCCATCCTGATAACAGATAGTGAAAATGTAATGTTTATAAACAGTTAACCAGTTTGTTTCTCGGAGCGGTCTGATCCAGTTGACTCTGGCCCAATGTGTGCGAGGGCCGGTGCGATTTGACCAGCTTGAGGGGCGGTCTTATCAGTCATAAGCCAGAGCGTGTATTTTGCGAAACGTGAATGCTGAGTGATCTTAAGCAAGATATCGCTACCAATACTCTCCACTCTTCCTGTCTCGTAATACTTCTGCGTGCCAGCAGGTATTCCAGTTAATTCAAAGAATTGCTGCCTTGTTAACCCCTCCGCATCCCTGATAGCTCTGATTTTTTCACCCACGCCGCTTGACGGGGTAGGGATCTCTACCATAACATTCTCCTTAAGGGTGGTAATCTCTACCATGAGCAACCGCCAATATAAGCAGTTACAAGCCGAAATAAGCGCCTAGCGCCGATGGGGATTATGACACATGACAGAGAAAGAGTTAGAGGGGTTCATTGAAGTGCGTCACGCCGTTGACGCGGTTCCATACCCTAAATTTGCCGAGTTAATCGGTAAGAAGCCCGCCACGGTTAAGAGCATGATTGAAGACGGTAAGTTGCCGATCATCCCGTGGAAGAACCCGGAAAGCCTGGGCGCCCGCGCTGAGAACTGGATCTATATTCCTGAGTTCAACCGCGCAATGCGTGACGCCTATTACAACCGTCCGAGAGAACAGCGCGACGCGTGGTTGTTGTGGATCGGTCTTTGAGGTTATCGCGATGAGCCAGAAAACAGCCAACCACGAAAACCGGGTGCGTGAATGTAACGACATTCTGGGTAATGACTCCAACTTACTGATAGTGTTTTATGTTCAGATAATGCCCGATGACCTTGTCATGCAGCTCCACCGATTTTGAGAACGACAGTGACTTCCGTCCCAGCCTTGCCAGATGTTGTCTCAGATTCAGGTTATGCCGCTCAATTCGCTGAGTGTAACGCTTGCTGATTACGTGCAGCTTTCCCTTCAGGCGGGATTCATACAGCGGCCAGCCATCCGTCATCCATACCACGACCTCAAAGGCCGACAGCAGGCTCAGAAGACGCTCCAGTGTGGCCAGAGTGCGTTCACCGAAGACGTGCGCCACAACCGTCCTCCGTATCCTGTCATACGCGTAAAACAGCCAGCGCTGACGTGATTTAGCACCGACGTAGCCCCACTGTTCGTCCATTTCCGCGCAGACGATGACGTCACTGCCCGGCTGTATGCGCGAGGTTACCGACTGCGGCCTGAGTTTTTTAAGTGACGTAAAATCGTGTTGAGGCCAACGCCCATAATGCGGGCGGTTGCCCGGCATCCAACACCATTCATGGCCATATCAATGATTTTCTGGTGCGTACCGGGTTGAGAAGCGGTGTAAGTGAACTGCAGTTGCCATGTTTTACGGCAGTGAGAGCAGAGATAGCGCTGATGTCCGGCAGTACTTTTACCGTTACGCACCACGCCTTCAGTAGCTGAGCAGGAGGGACAACTGATGGAGATGGAAGCCACGGGAGCACCTCAAAAACACCATCGTACACTAAATCAGTAAGTTGGCACCATTACCACATTCTGGACACCCATTTAAAAGATATGCAAACGGGCTTCATGATTCGCACCAATAGCGGCGAGTTCATGATCAGGGATAAAAAGCTGATTAAGGAAATAACCAAAGACGTGGCCCGCCATGTTGATGGTGAATTGCTTAAGCTGGGAATGTGAGGGCGATATGTTCAATCCACTGAATAAAAGCTACACGGCAGTTATCAACCCTTTTTCTGATAACAATACCTATGATGTGCCGACATATATAAAGCCGGGCACTAAAGTAACGGTTGCCATTGATTCGCGTGAGCAGGAAATATCTATTCTTGCTGCTTACGATTACGGCATTGAAGCACTGAACGAAGAAGGGCGCGAGCAATTAAACCGTTTAATTGCTGATCTTAAAGTGGCTATCACAGGAAGATGATATGAGCCAGTTAGTGCAATTAAGCCGCCACTCTTATTTATATCGTGGCTTCACGATTCAAAAGTGCCCGCGTAATCCATTTACGTTTAAGCACTCTTATCGTATTTCCAGCAATGGCGATTATTACGGGCGTGACTTTGCTTTAGCGGAAGCCATGCGCACGGTTGATCAGATGTATAAGCAAGGGGGCAGTAATGCACGATGAAGGCCCATCACTGGCAAGCCTGCTTAAGCACGGGTGCCAGGTCACGCACTTCAAGAACTCACGCGGCTGGCTGGAAACGCCGGACGGAAGATTTTTTAAACCCGAACCGGCGAAGGTTCAATTTATCAAAGGTAAAAATAAACCGTTTATTTATACCCAAAGAATAAATAAAGGCTTCCTGCTTACACTGGCTGAATTATTTAAAAAGCTAATTAAGTAATTCGGTTTTAAAAAAATCAACTATGTTTTCTCCGCCTTTTTATTAAGTGGCGGCGGTTCAACTCATTCTTTTTTTGAGGAAGAGATTATGACCAGACGTGATCAATATAGCTTCATTTTGCATGTTCTTTTACCTGCTATCGAAAATGAAGGCTTAACCATTAAAACCCGCCGTGATGGTGAGTTAACCCTTTCTGCCACTGGATCAGTAACCACTAATTTTATCAGCAACCTGCGCCAGCACTGCATTGAAGAATTGCAGCGCCCTTCCATTCCTTCTTCTCCTTACGGTTATTTATAAATAGAGGTCTTTTATATGAGTAACGTAGCGAAACTTCAATTAGGTTTTTCACCGCTGACTAAAAAAATCCAGTTGGCAAAGATGCGCGATGATGGGGAAGGGCGCCGCCTTCGCGTTGGTAGTGATCCTGGTCGTGATGTGACTAACGAAGCTGCGCAATTAGTTTGGCAGTTGGTTATGTCTGAGGGAGGGGAAATCGGCTGGAACCTGTCGGACGGTAGCCGCATGGTTTTGAAAGCTGAGAAAGTGGGGCACGCATCATGAGCAGCCCTATTATTCGCCCGTTCATCAAATGGGCAGGGGGTAAAACCCGTGTCCTTCCTGACCTGCTGCCGCACCTTCCTAAAGCCGACTGCCTGATCGAACCGTTCGTAGGCGGCGCATCGGTATTTCTGGCGACTGAGTACCGCCGCTATGTGCTGGCTGATATCAACCCGGATCTTATTAACCTTTATCGGGAAGTCACCCGTTACCCGGACTTAGTGATCGATGCGGCCCGCGAACTGTTCAACAGCAAGAACAGCCCGCAGGGGTACAACGAAGTCCGCGCCGCGTTCAATAAGCAGGTATGTACGGTAAAAAGCGGTGGGTTGCGTTATGGCGTCGAAATGGCGCGCATCATGCGTGCTGCTCAATTCCTGTATCTGAACCGCCACGGTTATAACGGCTTATGCCGTTACAGCCGTAAGACCGGCTTTAACGTGCCGTTTGGCAAGTATAAGAGCGTCTACTTTCCTGAAAATGAAATCCGCCTGTTTGCCGAAAAGGCCAACGATACAAAGGCAATATTTCTTTGCGCGCCGTTCCAGCGTTCTCTACAGGTCGTCACGGGTGGCGATGTTCTCGTTTACTGCGATCCGCCTTACCTGCCTGAAAGCAAAACAGCCGATTTTACCCAATACCACACCGAACCATTCACGGAAGACAACCACCGCCAGTTAGTCCAGGCACTGCTGGAAGTTAACCGTAAGCATGGCGTGAAGGTTGTCATTTCCAACAGCGACACCGAAGCCACCCGCGCGATTTATCAGCCTTTCAAGATGCACGAAATCAGCGTGCAACGTTCCGTCAGCACTGACAAAGACAACCGCCAGAAGGCCAAAGAAGTGATCGGCGTGCTGCCTGTCTGCGACTGCTGCGGGCGTTACGGCGGCGGTTGCCCTGATTGTGGCGCCGTGATGGGTGATGCGACTTACAACGCGATGGTTGCGGCAGGCACGTTTGACGATCTGGAGGCGTTTTAATGAATCTTGTAGACGCCTGGATCGTTGAAATCATAAGCGTGAGTCGTGGCGAGATTGTGCCGTATTGGTTGGTTGAGGCGAAAGTAACAGCTTATGGAAGGGAGTCAATAACCACAATTCTGAAGAAATCAGAAGAGGAAGCCAAAGCCGTTAAAGTAGGGGATGTAGTTCAAATATGACCACGGCAACCCGTGGCCGTCGCGCCCCTTCTCCACCTCCACCGTATCCGGGCAGCACTGACAATGCTATCCCTTACGCTTATGGCGGGAACAAACCATACCAGCCGATTGGCGTTGATGTAGCGCCGGGGCTGGATGGTTTCGACTATCTCACGCCGGACGGCACGCGTAAGCATATTGCGTTCAGTGAACTGGTAGCGGAGGACGAAAAGCCGGAACGCAGTAAGCTGCTGCGTCGCCGTCTGGCTTCTCTTCCGCAATATGTCCGCCGCCACTTTGCAGCGAAGCTTGATGCGCTGGATGTGAAAGACCGCAAAGCGGCAGATCACTGGCTGCTTAACACCTTTGAGCGCCACGTATTAACGCGTATTGATAGCGTGAACAGTGTTTACCAGCCTGATACTGTGATGCCAGGCATTCTGCTGCCAATTCGCGATCAGCTTTTCCGTATGCTCTGGGCAGGGAAAAAAGAGTTAAAAAGACTGGCTTATACGCTTGCCGATATCTTTACGAGCGAGTTTATACGCGAGTCCGATCACCAGTTGGTGCGCACCGGCGATCCTGAGTTCGCGGCGCTTTCTGGCTATGGCCGTATTGCATCGCTGGCAGTGCATCTGAAAACGCCGATCCCCGGTTGGACAGCTTATTGCAATGAAGAACTTGAAGCGGAGGACGCGTTACGCGCAGTTCTCCGTCTTGAGTCACCGCAGTGGTGGTTAAACCGCCTGCGCCGTATCCATGCCCGGTGGCGTGAGCATTTGATGATCGCAGCGGGATACGTCCAGAAAAAATCCTCCCCATACAGTAGCGCCCCGTGCCTTACGGAATGGCTGGCCCAGAAAAAAGCTAACCGTGAATACCTCAAGGCTATGGAACTGGAAGACCAGGACACGGGCGAGCGCATTTCGCTGATCGATAAAGTCGCCGGCAGTGTTGCCAATCCGGCCAACCGTCGCCGCGAACTCATGACGAGAATGCGCGGATTTGAAGATCTGGCGAAGCTGGAAGGGCTGGCCGGTGACTTCTACACGCTGACAGCGCCTTCCCGCTATCACGCTATGCAGCATAACGGGCGCCGTAATAACAAATACTGTGGCGCGTCGCCGCGTGAGACACAGCAATATCTTTGCAAAGTCTGGGCGAGAACCCGCGCCGCATGGAAGAGAAAAGGGATCCGCGTCTTTGGTTTCCGCGTGGTCGAACCGCACCACGATGCAACGCCACACTGGCATTTGCTTCTTTTTATGCGCCCGGAATGCGTCGAGCAGGCGCGCGAAATCTTCCGTAAATATGCCCTGAAAGAAGACGGCAACGAACCGGGAGCGCAGGAAAACCGCTTTCAGGTCGTGCCGATCGACGATGCCCACGGCAGCGCAACTGGCTACATAGCGAAATACATTTCGAAGAATATCGACGGCTTCGCGCTGGATGGTGAGAAGGACGACGAAACCGGGGAAGACCTGAAAGAAATGTCACTCCGCGTTAGCGCGTGGGCATCGCGCTGGGCTATTCGTCAGTTTCAGCAGATCGGCGGTGCGCCGGTCACGGTATATCGCGAACTTCGCCGCTTGGGCGATCGCGAACTGGTGTTACACCCTGAACTGGAAACCGCCCGGCAGGCCGCTAACGGTGGCGAATGGGATAACTACGTATTAGCCCAGGGTGGCCCGTTGGTTGAGCGCGATAAGCTGCGCATCCGTCTGAATTATGAAACCACTGAAAACGGCAACGCCTACGGCGATAACGTCCAGCGAATCACTGGTATTTACTGCCCGATTACGGGCAATGACTCTTTGATCTTCACCCGCACCACTCAATACAAAATCGTGCCGAAGCGCCAGAGCGCTGACGGTGTGGCCGTTGACGTTGGTTTTTCAGGCGGCAACGCCGCCCCTCGGAGTTCTGTCAATAACTGTACGCGGGATCCCGCGACAGGTGCAGACGGTCTTGAACATGCCGATCACGAAGTGGGAGAGACGGTGAATTTTGATGCTCTTTCACGGCAAGAAAAGCGGGAACTGGCGCAGCGGTTAAGTGACGATGTACGCGCCAAGCGGAAAACGCGGCCACCGGAACGGGAAGACGGGGCCGGGCTATCCGTGAAAGAGCAGCAGATTAGTGAACTGCTGGCGCTACGTGGGATTGATGCCAGCGCCGGAATGGTCAGATCGATGATGGCCGGTGCGTCAGTGGCGTGCGGCGATCTTGTTATGACCGTGCAGGACGGGCGGCTGGTATCGCGCAACCGCGCCGCGTCGGGGCTGGATAAGCTGCCGTCGCAAGTGATGGCGGCGAAGCAAAAAACAAGCGATCTTGTGAACAGGATGAAAGCAGCATTTTCGCGGAACTAAGCCGATATAAGACGCTCTAAGAAGCAATTACCCATTTTCCACACAACCGAAATAGTTATGACTTTCGCCGTTTTCTGCTTATAGTGTGCGCGCTTTTGTGTCATAACTAAGCTAATAATAAATGGCATTTCGCTTACACACGCAGTTAGGAGGCTCTTATGACGAACCATAATCAGATGAGTCAGATATATTCTAAATTCGGCCGGGCCGGGTTTAATCTCTCTTACATCCGCAGGTTGTTGCCTGACTGGTGGGATGAGAAGCTTGCTGACACCCCATCAGGGCGCCAGTATGCGTGCCTGCACCTTGCGCGTATGTTTAGCATTCTCCCGGATAGCCTGAAAGATGGTAGCGAAGGGGTATGCTTTAACTTTGGTGGAAACCATAAATATAAACATCGCCAAAATGTAGCCGAGAACGATTTAGATATCGCTACTGCTGTTGCCTATACTGCGGCCGGTATTGTCGCGTCTAATTTTAAAGTCCCTTACGATGCCAGTGCAGTGCTGGATCCTTTGGCGATACGAACCCAGATTCTTACTAAGGAATCATGGGTGTCGCTAGATAGCCTGGTAACATACTGTCATTCGATTGGCATTCCTGTTGTTTATCTAAAATGCTTCCCTCAAGCTGCCAAAAAAATGGCCGGGCTGGCGCTAATGAGTCATGGGCGCCCGGTGATTGTTCTTACTCAGCCTCAGAAATACGGCTATATGCTGTTTGATCTCGCGCATGAGTTAGGCCATATCGCCAGAGGGCATCTGAACGCAGAAAACGGGCAGTGCCATATTGATGCAAAAATTGAGAATGCTTCGACGGACAACGTAGAGAAAGAAGCCAACGAGTTCGCCTTCCAGGTCATTTCGGGGCAGAAGTCTTTACGTATTGTTCCTACCGCTGGCAGGTTGAATGGGCCAGGCTTGGCTCGCGCGGCTCAAAAGTTTGGAAGTGATAATCACATTGACCCAACTCACATCGCTTTAAATTATGGTTTCGCGCAGAACTGCTGGGGCGTTGCTGTTAACGCTGTTAAATCACTCTGCGCTGGTGAAGACTCAGATCAGGATTTTGTGAGGGCCATGATGAAAAGCGGGATGGATTTAGAAAATATTCACGAAGATGATCTTAAGGTTTTAGAAAATCTAATCGGGGAATAATAAGTGATTGTTCTTTCTGACAATGATGTCATTTTGAAGCTGGCCCAGTGCAATCTGTTATCACAACTGCCAGTGGTTTTTAATCAACCCCCCGAACAGATCTTCATTAACCCTGCTGCTCGTTTTCAGCTTCTGCCAAAAAATCCTGATAAAGCAATCAGGAAGTGTGGTAGTCAGGTTGTTTACGAGCAGGTGGGTGCCTTCATCGAATCTGTGCAGGATATCCCGGAAGTTCAGGACTCACAGCTTATTGAGCTTTTGGGGAGTGTGCCCGGAATTGATGTAGGCGAACAGCTATTGCTTGCATCGTGCATAGAGAACCCGGAAGCCATCTTCATGACAGGTGATCGCCGCTGTTTGAATGCAATTGTTGCAAACCAACCAGCCCTTGCCGTAGTGCATCAGCGCTTATTGGATGCCGTTGTTACATTTGAGTCGTCACTTTTGCTATGTGTCCACGGTACAGATCGGGCTCAAGTTTATGAAAATTTGGTGAGTAATCCTAAACCTGACGGCATGTTGAAATTGGCTCTTTCAAACGCAGGCGCTGCAATGTGCGAATGTATTTTTTCCCATACTCGTGAGTTTTACGATTACCTTGCCTTCAAAGATCGACTTCCTGATCGGGAGTGGGGAAGATAAAAAATTAAGGGCTAACAAAGCCCTTTTTTATTGCGTAAAAAACAATGCAAAAAATTGCACGTAAATGCACAAAAATTTCGGCATTCGTATTGTCAGTGCAGACCAGACGGGGCGGGCCTTCCGGTGGTCTGCACATTTGCACAAAAAAGCGGGGTTTCTGCGTGCGGGCGAGGCGGGGGAATGAGCGCGCGCTGAGGGGTGGGATAGGGTCGGTATTATCTGCGCCGATTTTCGCGCCGCTGCGCCTCGCTGCTGCGTCGTTTTCGGTTCGCCGTGGTGGTTTTAGGCAAAAGAAAAGCCCCTGCCAGCGGGCTGCTGAGGGGCTTACGTGCGGTGTGGTCAGTTGCGGCCGTGCTGGCCGTTCCACGGTGGTGGTGGGTGTGTCCGGGCTGGCGTCAGATTGCTGCCTGCAACAGTGCGTAAGGGTTGAAGCGCACCACGTCGATCCCCAGCCAGTCGTTTAATTCTTTCAGGCTTTCTTGTATCGGGGCCAGTTCGTTGATGGAAAACACCTTTGCCGCTTTCTCTACGTCGCCGAAGCCACCGGAGTTATTCGGCATTACCCCCATCAGAACGGGCGGCACGCGGTGCGCGGCTAACAGGTCGTCGCGGGTGGCGTCTTTGATGCCGGTAAACTCATCCTTCGCCGCCACCTGGCTGAACGGCATAATTTGCAGGCCGTCTTTTTTCCCGCCCGCCGCGTAGACAAACAGGTTTTTAAAAGCACCGTTGCCACGTGCATCTTTCAGCGACTTCTTAAGCTTTTCCACATCGTTATTATTCGCCACCGGGTCAGTGAGGTAGACGATCACCCCCGCATGACTGCCGTTAATGTAGTAGTTGCGGCGGAACACCGTTGCTTCACCGTTCAGCATGGCGCTTTGTAGCGCGGCCAGATATTCCGGCGCGCCGTAGATCTCCTGGTGCGGGCTGGGGTTCTTGATCTGGCAGACGCTGCCCGGTTCGAACGCGTGATCGTCAACGTAGCGTGGAACAAACCAGAATTGAGCCGGGTCTATGCCGCGCCGCGTATATTTCGCCTGGCTGTGCCGCAGTTCAATCGGCTGGCCGAGTCGGTTGCGGCGGCATTCCATGTAACAGTTACCGAAAATTAAATAATCCTGCACCCAGGCGGTGAACTCCTGCCGGGTTAGCAGCGGGTGCGGTATGTAGCAACTGGCGATAACATTACGCTTAAATATCAGTGGTGACTGGTGGTATGCGGCAACGTCGAACATGCGCGCCAGTCCGTAGGGGCTGATCGGTGGTTCATACCAGCGGCCATTGTTATGGCATTCGAGACACTCCATAAGAGACGCGCGATCGTTGACTGCGATCGGGTCGCCAAAGCTGAAAGATTCCACGCTTTCCAGCGGGGTGGCTGCGTTGCTGGCCGTGCTGGCTGGCGCAGCAGTTGGCGCCCTGAATTTCTTTTTGCCGCTCAATTAAAACTCCTCCACAAAACTGCCGTTATCGCCGGTCACTTCCGCGCCGATTGGTTCGTTGTAAATGCCCTGCATAGTTGCCCATGCCAGATCGCCGTGATTGCTGCCACGGGCGCGATCAGACTGGTAAGTAATAACGCCGCCTGCGGTGACTTTACGCACGGTCATAAACGACTGTGCGAGATCCATCATTCCTGCGTCGAACTCAAAGCGCCCGGCACGAATGACCATCAACATTTTGAGCACCATCGACCGCTTAAGAACCGGTGAATAGTTGTATTTAACCGCCTGCGGGAAGAACTTGATCACCAGTTGATAAACCGCATCGCCGATCCCCGTGCCGTCGATAGCAATGTGCTGCACGTTGTAGCGGGTGGTGATCTCTTTAATAAATTTGGCCTGCTCTTCGTACTCCATGCCGCGTAACTGGTGGCGTTCTACCGCGCGGAACTTACCACCCGGCACGGCTGGCGGGGCCAGCACAACCAGCCCGGCGCTGTCGCCTTTGCCGCTGCTGCCGTTGGGGTCATAGCTAACCCAGACAGGGCGATTACCCAGCGGGCGGGGTGCAAACGGGTTCCAGTCCGGCCATGCGTCCGGCATGTAGCCATCAACGCCGCAGCCCAGAATTGCGTTGTAGTCGAAGGCGCGTTCCCCTGCTTTAACGAAGGTACATCCGTACAGGTTGGCGTATTCATCAAGGGAGTTTTCGCTACGGATTTCATCAATATCAACCCGATCGAAACCGAGCTTCATTGCGTCTTCCAGCGTGACTATCTGGCGCCAGATGTTATCCCCGCATAGCTTGCCGTTTTTCAATGCTTTATGACTGGTGTCGATATCCACCCGATCGGAACGGCGGCGGTGTTTATTGAACTGCTCGCCAGTCCAGAAAGGATAGGCTTCATGTTCTTCACTGGAAGGCGTCGAAAAATAGGTGCGGCGCAGCCCTTTTTGCGTCGCCATGCCTGCGGCCACTGAACGCAGTTTGATGAAGTTACTAATCCAGAAGGCTTCATCCAGGTACAGATCGCCGGTGTAGCTCTGTGCCGACGCGGCGGAGGTGCCGAGAAAATACAGGATCGCACCGTTGCTTAACTCAATGGCATCACCGCCCTTAAGTTCTACTCCTATTTCCCTTGCCAGCTTCTGAATGAACCGCTTGAACTGGAACGCCTGGGCGCGGCTGGCTGACAGGAATATCTGGTTATTTCCGGTTTCCAGCGCACGCAACAGCGCTTCGCGTGCAAAGTACCAGGTGGCACCAATCTGGCGCGATTTGAGGATAAAGCGGTTACGCCGGTTCCACTGTTTGAACCAGCGTTTTTGATGCTCGTATAGCGAATCAAAGATCAGGGCGCGAAGCTGGGTTATCTGTTCTTCGGTGAAATGGTTTTTCGGGGTCTTTGCCTTCTTCTCTTTCTCCTGGTCGCGTCGCTCATGCCGTTCAAAGCGGTCAAGCTGGCGCGCCAGCAGGTCAATTTCTTTGAAGTCCTTCGGTGTTTTGTCGTCCTTTTCCACCAGGCGCAGGTAACGAACGTGCGTGCGATCCTGCACCCGCTGCATGGGGGTGGCTTTATCCCACTCATAGCGGCGGCGCCAACTGTAGATCGTGTTAATGCTCACCCCGATTTCCTTAGAAATCTGAGTGATGCTAAACGCCTGCCAGTAGAGGCTTTTGGCTTTTGTGCTGAGGTCTTCGGCTGTATTCATGGCAACAGGCTATCGCGCTCGCGCGCGCAACAATATCGCCGCTGGTTGTCGCCTGAGTCCGACAAAGTGAAGGCTTTGCGCCTTCCGGCTGCAAAGGGAATGATTGGGGCACTGGTTAATATCAATCGTTAATATCAATCGCTTACCAACCCGGAGCTTTGTCACCATGCCAATGACAAATTTTTTCCGCGCCGCAGTAGAGGGCGCAACCTGTGACGGTCGAGTACTGGAACGTCAGCACATCACCGAAATGGCCGAACAGTATGATCCCCAGGTATATGGCGCCCGCGTCAATCTGGAACACATTTTAGGCTGGTCGCCGACAAGCGATTTCCGCGCGTATGGTGACGTGGTTGAAGCCAAAGCCGAAGAGATTGCCGAGGGCCCGTTAAAGGGCAAACTGGCGCTTCTGGTGAAGGTGGACGCCACGGACGAACTGGTAGAACTGAAAGGCAAACGCCAGAAAATCTACCATAGCATTGAGGTGCATCCGTCCTTTGCCGACACCGGAAAAGCCTACCTTATGGGGCTGGCCTGTACCGATAACCCGGCGAGCCTGGGCACCGAAATGATGAAGTTTTGCACCCAGAACGCCAGCGCCAACCCACTGGCAGCGCGTCACTACGCACCTGAATGCTTCTTCACTGAAACCCTGGAATCATCCCTCGAATTTGCGCAGGAAGAGCCGCCAGCGTCCGACGCCGGGAAGAATTTCTTTTCCCGTATCAAGGAAATGCTGACCGGAACCCGCCAGCACTTCGATCGTGAAAATGGCGATATCCGCCAGGCGGTTGAACTGGTAGCGGAAAGTCAGGGTGAATTGCTGGACAAGATGGAAAAACTGAGCGCAGGGCAGCTTAAGAACAAGCAGACCGCCGAAGCGGTGGATAAGTTGCGCTCTGAGTTCGACGAGATGAAAGCGCAGCTTTCTACCCAGGACGCCAGTAAATACCGCCGCCCGGAAGCGACCGGCGCAACTGAAAAATCTAACGCCCAGCTTGCTGACTGCTGATCGCCGCCAGTAACGAAGGAACAGTACAGGAAATATAACTATGCGTAATTCTACCCGTGAATTGTTTGATGCGTATCTTGAGCGACAAGCTGAACTGAATCACATCAATAAGTCCCACGTAACAAAGGCGTTCAGCATTGATCCGAGCGTTGAGCAGACGCTTGAAGACAAGGTGCAGCAGTCTTCCGAAATGTTGAAGAAGATTAATATCTACGGCGTTAACGATCAGTCCGGTGAAAAAATCGGTCTGGGTGTGAGCGGCCCGATCTCCAGCACCAACAATTCCACCACCGATCGCCGCCAGCCTGTTTCCGTCACGGCGCTGGATTCAAACAAGTACACCTGTAATAAGGTGAACGCGGATACTTTCGCCTCTTATGCGCAGCTTGATGCCTGGGCTAAATTCCCCGATTTCCAGCAGCGTCTGAGCAATCAGATCATCCAGCGTATCGCGCTTGATCGCATCATGATCGGCTTTAACGGAACCAGCTACGCGGATAAGTCAGACCGCAACGCCAACCCGCTTTTGCAGGATTGTGGCATCGGCTGGCTGCAACAGTACCGCGCAAACGCGCCGCAACGTGTAATGAAAGATATCACCGTGACCAGCCGCGACGATTCCAACCAGGTGATCGCTAAAGGTGATTACGGTAACTACGACTCGCTGGTTTATGACGCGGTTAACTCACTGATGGACGAGTGGTACAAAGATTCGCCCAATCTGGTGGTGATCACCGGTCGTAACCTGACGGTTAGCCGTTCGTTCCCGATCATCAACGCTGTCAGCACCAATAACCCGAACTCCGAAGCGCTGGCCGGTCAGTTGATCGCATCGCGTAAGACGATCGGCAACCTGCCTTCGTTCATCGCGCCTTTCTTCCCTGATGGCAGCATGTTTATCACTTCGTGGGAAAACCTGTCGATTTACTGGCAGGAAGGTGCGCACCGTCGCCGCATTGTGGAAGAGCCGGAATATAACCGCGTCTCTACCTACAGTTCGTCAAATGATGCCTATGTTGTTGAAGATTACGGCTTCGGCTGTCTGATCGAAGGCATTACCGCCGCCGAACCAGCACCGGCACCATAAATCAGCGCAGGCCAGCTAACTGCTGGCCGCTTTGGGGGCATCATGTTGACACCTGCTCAACAACATTTTAACCGCGTGATGGCTGAACGCCGCCACGCCAGCCGTGAGCCGTCGCAGCTTGAAATGACGGCCTACGAAACCATGCTTCACCGCCTGCGACTGGATAAAGCCCGTTTAAGCCGTGTCCAGTCCCAGAAGGCTAAAGCGGATTTAAAACGCGAACTGCTGCCGGACTACCAGCCGTGGATCGAAGGCGTACTTACGGCAGATTCCGGCCAGTCTGACGACGTGTTAACCACCGTCATGATCTGGTGCTGTGACTGCGGAAACATCGCTGAAGCCCTGCGCATTGGTCAGTATGTCTTGCGCCATAAGTTGCCGATGCCGGATCAGTATCGCCGCACCACTGCCACCGTACTGGTGGAAGAAATTTGCGATCCCGTCCTGGCTGCATTCAAAGCTAACCCGGCTGTTGCGCCGGTCGCCGCTGACCTGCTGGAAGCATTACGGGGCTTGACCCTGAACGAAGATATGCCGGATGAGGTGCGTTCAAAGCTGCTTAAGGCGCTGGGGTATACGCTGCGCCTGACTGACAACGTTGAATCGCTTACCGCTGCGGTTGAATACCTGCGCCAGGCGGCAGTGTTGAACCCGAAAAAAGCAGGTGTAACCCGTGATATTGAGCTTCTGCAACGTGCGCTTAAGAAGTCCGGGCAACCTGCTGACGGTGACGGCGCAGACGGCCAGCCAGAAGCAAACAGCACCGAAACCCAGACGGCAACGCCGCCAGCCCAGCCAAAAGCGAAGCGGGAAGCCAAAAAGCCCGCTGCTAAAAGCAAGCCGGCAGCGAAGAAAAGAACCACGACAGCCCGCCAGAAGGCGGCGTCATAACCGAACGTGCCCCCGCGCACCCAGGCGGCACGGCAGGCGAAAACAGGCAACGCCGCGTCTTCGTCCTGCCGTCCACCGCCTGACTTATACGGAGTAGAGATCATGAGTCTGGTAGCCACTGAGCCAGTACGGCCACCATCCGATCCTGTGCCTGATGATGGCGGCGCGAAAGTTGAAAGCCTGCCATTCTGGCCGGTCATTTCGCTGGCTGAACTACGCCGCGCGATGCGTCTTGATGGGCAGGTGACAACCGATCGCCTGATGTCGCGAACGGTGGAAGCGGTGGCCCATGTTAATGATCAGCTTTTCCTGTGGCGCCAGGTGCAGATTGATGCGGGCTATGAGTCATTGGCAGAAATTCCGGCCAGTCCGGTGAATGGCATTTCCGTGAAGGTATGGCGCTATAAAAACGCCGTGTATTCACTCACTAAGGCGCTGTTGATTGAAGGCTACCGCGATATTGACACCACCAGTAAAGGCGAAGACCACGCGGCGGCATTGAGCACGCAGATCGATACGCTGTGGCGGGATGTGCGCTGGTCAATCCGTGATATCCAGGACGAAAGCCGGGGCCTGGCGGAGTTGGTGTAATGAACGTTCAGGCGCAGCAAAACGACACGATCGACCTGCTTTGCTGGCGCTATTACGGCAGAACAGCAGGCGTTACCGAGGCGGTGATCGATGCCAATAAGGGCATTTCCGCCGCCACTGAGTTGCAGGCCGGGCAGATTGTCTACCTGCCAGAGATCCAGCCGCCAGCCCAGCGGGAAACCGTGCAGCTATGGGATTAAGGGGGAGGGTATGCACGACACACCACCGGGATTACTCGAACAAACAATGAAATGGATCGCTACTTATCTGCCGACACTGTTTGCGGCTGGTGCGGCGCTGAGTATTTCGGCGCTAATGAGCCTTTACGATGGGCAGTCTTTGCTTAAAACCGCCACCGGATCGCTGGTATGTGGGATTGTCACGCTTGCTGTGGCCGGTTCGCTGGAATATCTGGGGCTTCCGTACAACGCAGTAACGTTCGTAGGCGCCTCAATCGGATTTATGGGAGCGGATAAAGTCCGCAACAAAGTTACCGGGTTTATCGAAAACCGAATCGGAGGGATGAAAGGTGGAGATGAGCAATAACGGCATCAACATGCTGAAAGGCTTTGAAGGGTGCAGGTTGGCCGCTTATCAGGATTCTGTAGGCGTCTGGACGATCGGTTATGGATGGACTCAACCCGTCAACGGCGTGCCGGTTGGCAAGGGCATGACCATCACGCAGGAAACTGCCGATAGCCTGTTGCGTAGCGGTCTGGTGCAGTATGAAAAAGGCGTTACGGGGCTGGTTAAAGTCACTATCAATCAAAATCAGTTCGATGCGCTGGTTGATTTTGCCTACAACCTGGGCGTAAAGGCGCTGGAAGGTTCCACACTGCTGAAAAAGCTGAATGCTGGCGATTTCACCGGGGCTGCGGCCGAGTTTCCGAAATGGAATAAAGCAGGTGGCAAGGTGTTGCCGGGGCTGGTTAAGCGCCGGGAAGCCGAGCGCACGTTATTTCTGGCCTGATCATTTTTAACTGTGCTGGTCGTGCGTATCGAGCGCGGTCATTTTTGACAGTGCTCCAGCACGTCCGGTATTGACGGTGCGAGCTGGCGAGAGGTTTTGAAATGGGGCTGTTATCACGCTGGAAAGTGATCGTTTGTCTTGTGCTGGCCGCTGCTGCTGTATGGGGTTTTAGCCACTGGCGTTACAGCGCCGGTTACGGTGATGCCGATCAGCACTGGCGTGAAAAGTGGGCGCAACGTGATGCACGCGACGCCACCGCGCTGGCGCAAAGACAGGCTGATGCCAGGGCAGAAGAACAACGCCGACAAGGTGAAATTGATGCGATCAGAAAACAAGTCAGCCAGCAGCTTGCTGGCGTGCAGGCTGATGCCGATCGTGCCCGTGCTGCTTCTCGTGGGCTGCACGACAGGGCCGACAAACTCGCCAGGCAACTGGCAGACCGTGAACGCGCCTGCGGTGCCGGAACTCCCGGCAGAAGCGAGGCAGAAACCAGCGGCGCCGTACTGCTCGCCGACCTGTTCCGCCGCGCTGATGATCGAGCGGGGCAACTGGCAAAAGATGCTGATGAAGCAAGAGCCAGAGGATTAGCCTGTGAGGCTGCATATGATGCGGTTAAGTCCGGGAGGGATAAGTAATGCTTAAACCCGATTTGCTGCGCCAGATGATAAGCCAGCATGTGCCCTGGCTGCGCGAGAATCCCGATAATCTGGCGGTTTACCTGCGTAAAGGCCGTATGGTCAGCACCGGCCAGCGTGCTGCTGCGTTTGAGTATCGCTATACGCTGGAAGTGCTGGTGATGGATTACCCTGAATCGCTGGATACTATCAGCGTGCCGGTGCTGGCATGGGCGCGCTTATATCAGCCTGATCTGTTGTTTAACCCGGACAGGCAGCAGAACGGCATAACATTCGAAGCCGATATCCTGAGTAACAGTACAATGGACGTGCTGATCCAGATTCAGGCTGATGAAGCGGTGATCGTCACCCGTGAAGATGGCGAGATCGTCACCCGTCACCGTGCTGACCCTGCACCGGGGCCAGAAATTGGCGCGTGGTCACTGGTATTTGTTGATGAGGTCAGCGGCGAAACATGGCAGGACAACAAACCGATCCCCTCTTCCAGCAGTTAGACGACTGGCTAGCCAGTGTGGCCGCGCAGCTTTCGCCGGGGCACCGTCGCAAGTTGACGCGCGACGTTGCGATCGGGCTGCGTAAGCGCCAGCAAAAGCGTATCGCCAGCCAGAAGAACCCCAGCGGTGAAAGCTATCAGGCCCGCCGCCGCAAAATCCTGCGCACCCAGGGCGGGATAAAGTTCATATGGAATGATGAGGCCAGGGAGTTACGCAACTGGCGAACCACGGGCAGGGGTGAGCACCGCGCAATCACCGGCTATGACGTGGATCGCGGTGCCCTGCGTACATTCTATAAGCGTGATATTCAGCGCTATATTGAAATCAATCTCAACCAGTCCAAGCAAAACCGCACCAGAAAGGATCCGATGTTCCGCAAGCTGCGTACCGCACGCTTTCTTAAGGCTTACGGTACGGGCGGCATGGCCGTGGTTGGTTTTCAGGGGCATACCGCCGAAATTGCCAGCGTTCACCAGTACGGTGAAGTTGATAACGTGGTGCCGGGTGCCCGTGCGCGTTACCCGGTGCGTGAACTCCTGGGCATGACCGAGGGGGATTTAGACTGGCTGGCCGATACAGTTGTTACCTTCATGCAAGAGATTTGATTGTCACCAACCCGCCACAATGGCGCCGCGTTGTTTGCGCGCGCGCGACTCCTGATACTGACTGCATAACCCAAAAGCCGAAACGGTCGTAAAGCCTGCTACCGGGTGGAAGCGACGCCGGACAGCGTAACCGGCACCACGGGAAACAGTCAGCATTATGAATTTAAACGAACTCTATCGCCTTATCTGCAATCTCGCCCGCATTGGCACCGTGCTGGAAGTGGATACAGAAAAGTATCTTGCACGCGTCGAAACCGGCGAGAACAAAACCGACTGGATCCGCTGGGCAGTGCCGCGTGCCGGTGAAGCCGTGACGTGGTGGGCGCCGACAGTGGGCGAACAGGTTTATATTTTGTGCCCCTGCGGTGAGATGGAAACGGCATTCATTGCCGGAAGCCTTTACAGCGAAGCCGCACCACCGCCAGATGCTGGCGCTACCACCTGCGTGATCCTGCACCCGGATGGCGCCCGTATCTCATATGACCCGGAGGCCAGCGCGCTGGTTGTCAGTGGGGTTAAAACGGCAAGCGTAACCGCGTCGGAATCTATTACAGCCACCGTGCCAGTGGTAACGGTCAAGGCAGATACGCGCGTTACCCTGGACACGCCGGAAGTGGTCTGCACCAACAAGCTGATCACCGCCACGCTGGAAGTGCAAAAGGGCGGGGAAATGAAGGGCAATATTACCCATTCAGGCGGATCGCTTTCGTCTAATGGTGTCGTTGTCCATTCTCACAAACATAGCGGCGTCCAGTCCGGTGGTAGTAATACAGGTGGCCCGGTATGAGTACAGTCCGTTACAGCGGCATGAATGCCAGTTCAGGCCATGCCATCACCGACAACGAGCATATAGCGCAGTCTATCGGCGATATTCTGTTAACGCCGATCGGTTCCCGTGTAATGCGCCGCGCTTACGGTTCGCAGCTTTTCAACCTGATAGATCAGCCGGTCGATAACGCCATAACGAAGCTGCGCGTTATGTCTGCCATCTACAGCGCCCTGTATTTATGGGAACCGCGGATCTCTCTGACCAGTATCACCCTGAGCGCGCCGGGTGCCGGTCGGCTGGTTGCCACTATCCAGGCCAATCGCACCGACAATCAGACGCCATTTAACGCTGATATTACATTGAGGGGCCAGGCATGAGCGGCACGATCGATTTATCGCAGCTACCGCCGCCCGTGGTGGTTGAACCGCTGGACTTCGAAACGCTTTTCGCGCAGCGCAAGGCGGCATTTATTGCGATGTACCCGGAAGACGAGCAGGAAGAGATCGCCCGCACGCTTGAGCTTGAATCGGAGCCGATCACCATGCTGCTGGAAGAGAATTGCTATCGCGAATTGCTGTTGCGCCAGCGGGTGAATGAAGCAGCCCGCGCGGTGATGCTGGCTTATTCCACGGATAGCGATCTGGATAATCTGGCGGTCAATTTCAACGTTGAACGTCTGACCATTCAGGAAGAAGACGACAGCGTTACACCGCCAATTGAAGCCGTGATGGAGTCAGACCCAGATTTACGCACGCGTACCCAGCAGGCTTTTGAAGGTCTGAGCGTGGCCGGGCCAACTGCGGCGTATGAATTTTGGGGGCGTTCAGCAGACGGGCGCGTAGCTGATATTTCGGCGGTGAGTCCTACGCCTGCCTGCGTCACCATTTCGGTGCTGTCGCGCGAAGGTGACGGAACGGCCAGCGATGATCTGCTTTCCGTGGTCGCTGCTGCCCTGAACGATGAAGAAGTGCGCCCGGTGGCCGACAGGGTAACGGTGCAGTCTGCGGAGATCGTGCCGTATCAGATTGATGCAACGCTTTACATCTATCCGGGGCCGGAAGCTGAACCCGTCCGGCAGGCATCGGAACAGCAGTTACAGGCGTATATTGCCGCGCAGAATCGCTTAGGGCGCGATATCCGTCTTTCAGCTATCTACGCCGCCCTGCACGTCGAAGGCGTCCAGCGCGTGGAACTGGCGCAGCCTGTTGCGGATATTGTGCTGAGTGACTACCAGGCATCGCACTGCACCGAATACACCATAACGGTGGGTGGTTACGATGAGTAATGACCTGTTACCACCCAGCGCCAGCCGAATGGAGCGCGTCGCCGCGCGCGTCTGTGCGTCGTTGGGTGAAGTGCCCGTGCCGCTGCGCCAGTTGTGGAACCCGTGGACGTGTCGGGCTGATCTGTTGCCCTATCTGGCGTGGGCCTTCTCCGTTGATCGCTGGGATGAGGCCTGGCCGATAAGCACAAAACGAAAGGCGGTGGCCGATGCGTTTTACCTGCATAAGTACAAGGGTACAACGGGCGCCATGCGCCGGGTTGTGGAGCCGTTCGGCTTCTTCATCCGGGTTAACGAGTGGTGGAACATCGACACCGCACCGGGCACCTTCACGCTGGATATTGGCGTGGAAGACCAGGGCATTAGTGAAGAAACCTATCAGGAACTTGAACGCCTGATCGCCGATGTGAAGCCGTGCAGCCGTCATATGCTGGGAATGTCTCTTCACCTGCAAACAACCGGCGATCTGTCTATCGGCGCGGGCAGTTATTCCGGCGATACGCTAACCGTGTACCCGTATTTTCCTGAAACCATAGCCGTGGGCGGTGATGATTACACCGGGGCGGCAATCCATTTAATTGACACCGTGGAGATCGCAAGTGGCGACTAAATATTATGCCGTGCTAACCAATGTGGGCGCGGCGAAACTGGCAAATGCCACGGCATTGGGTGCGCAGGTTGAGATCACCCAGATGGCTGTAGGCGATGGTAACGGCGTATTGCCGACGCCGAACCCGGCACAAACGGCGCTGATTCATGAGCTGCGACGCGCACCGCTCAATAGCCTGAGCATTGACCCGAACAACGCCAACCAGATTATTGCCGAACAGGTGATCCCCGAAGACGTGGGCGGGTGGTGGATCCGTGAAATCGGTTTATTCGATAAAGACGGCGATATGATTGCCGCAGCCAACTGTGCGGAAACCTATAAGCCGCAGTTGCAGGAGGGGAGCGGGCGCGTTCAGATTGTCCGCATGATCCTGATCGTCAGCAGCACCGCCGCCGTGACGCTGAAAATCGATCCGTCCGTGGTGCTTGCAACCCGTCAATATGTCGATCAGATTGCTACAGGGATGCTTAAAAAAAGCGAGAATGGTGCTGATATTACTGATAAACAGAAGTTTTTACAGAATATCGGGCTTTTCAATATCGTTAACCCAGCAAGTCCAAACCAGACCGTACTTTATACCCCGGACATGAAAAAATGTCTGGTCATCCGTGAGGACGGGACATGGGGGGCAAGGGTAGTCAATAACGGTCAGGTGATAGCGCTGCCTGTGGTTTCGGGGGGCACCGGGGCAACAACCGCAGAGGATGCCAGAAAAAATCTTGGTCTTGATGTTCTGCTGGACGGTAAGCAGCCGCTGAACGATGTGCTGACAACCTTTGCCGGGCTGGTGATGCAACAGAACACCCTGCCTTATTTTACTGGTGATAAACAGGCGGCAGTGACCGCGATCAGTGAGTTTATGCGCGTGATGCTGGGGAAAGGGGATGCAGCCAGTATTGCGGCTTATCTGGGGATGGGAAGCGGTGCGCCGGTGATTGGTTCTCCTTTCGCATGGCCTCTGGCGCAGATGCCGAGCGACGTGTTTGATGACATGAAAAACATGGTATTCCTGAAAGTGAATGGTGCGCCATTTGATAAAAATAAATACAGCAAGCTGGGGGTTACTTATCAATCTGGGGTGCTGCCGGATATGCGCGGTGAGTTTATGCGCGGATGGGATGATGGACGCGGAGTTGATGCAGGCCGCGGCCTGTTAAGCGCTCAGGGTCATGCCTATCAAAGCCACTCGCACCGATTGCTCATGAGCGCAGGTAGCACAGGGAGCGGCAATGTTATTGGTATTGATAGTAGTTTAAATGGAACGCTCACTTACGGCATTAACCAACCAGACGGCGGGCAAATTCAGGCGATTGAAAATGCAGGGGGCACCGAAACCCGACCACGTAACATCGCATTTAACTACATTGTGAGGGCGGCATAATGGCGAAAGCAATATTGAACAAAAGCGGGATTGCCGCAAAGGCCGGTGATATTACCGTTTATAACTATGACGGCGTAACGCATGAATATCTTACGTCATCAGTCGAGTTTCTGGCCTTGGGGGTTGGTATTCCAGCCAACTCCTGCACTGACGCGCCAGGCGAAAGCAAAGTAGGTTTCTCTATTTGCCGGACAGAAGATTTTACCGCATGGGAATACGTCGCCGATCATCGTGGTGAAACGGTATACAACACTGAAACACATGAAGCGGTTATTATTACTGCGCCGGGTGATTACCCGGAGGGAACCACCACGCTGGCACCTTCGACGCCTTATGATACGTGGAACGGTAGCGAGTGGGTGACGGATACGGAAGTGCAGCAAGCTGCGGAAGTGGAAGCGGCCGAGCAACAGAAAGCTGCGCTACTCCTTGAGGCGCAGGCAACGATCAGTCTCTGGCAGACGGAGCTACAGTTAGGCATTATCAGCGATGAAGATAAAGCCAGCCTGATCGCCTGGATGAACTACATCAAAGCAGTGCAGGCGGTTGACACGTCGAAAGCGCCGGATATCACCTGGCCGGATAAGCCGGAATAAGTTTTCATTCCGGCACGCATGGCCGGTTCTAACCGTGCTGGCCGTGCGTATCGAGTACAGTCGTTTTTAACGGTGCTGTAGCACGGTCAGTTATGGCGGTGCCGCCAGGAGGGGAAGCGGGCAAGAGCCCGCTTTTCTTATATCGAAAGGTTGGTTTTCACCAGAGAGAAGAGATCGTCGGTGGTGGTTTCAGCCAGCTTTTCCCGTATGTCCTCGCTTACCCGTTTCAGGTTGAGCGTGAAATCAATTTTCTTTGCCTTCCCGTCCTTAAAAAACTCCGTCCGGTTTTGCGTGATCTGCTCAATTACATACATGCCGTAGATCCTGCCTGTGCCTTCTATCAGGGGCCACGGGCGCCCGGAAAAAGCCATAGTTTCCAGCATGACAAGCGACACATCACCGCCGCTTATTTCGGGGTACAGCGTGCCGCTGAGTACGAACGGTTCTTCATCTGCACCAATGAACTGATAGCGCGGGGATTTCCCCACGCGATCGTTTTTGACGTGCCGCCAGGAGTTGGTTTTATTCGCACTCTGGTAAGGCGTGGTTTGCAGTGAAAAGGGGAACATCCCCAGAATCATCATCATGATATTGCCCTTAGACGTGATCGGTCAGTTGGGAACGCTTGCGCCGGTCGGCCTGCTGCTTCGCTAACGCAAGTTCTTCGCGCACGCGCCTGATAATGGTTTCTTCATCCAGTTTCTGGCCGCTAAAGTCGAAGTTAAGGTTATATACATCGCCACCCGGTGCAGGCATCAGCGCAGCGACGGAAGCCGCAGACGGCGACGCCGAAACGGGCACCCGTGCAGCGGGCTTCTCAACCTGCCACGGCGTAACGGAAGCGATCAGCGATCCGGCCTGCTGCGTCACCCAATCGGTAAGGGATGGTAGCTGGCGCTGCGCCTGCTTAAGTGGTTCCGAATATCCGCCCCGGATCGGGATATAGGGCTGCTTATTCTTGAAGACAATTTCGCCGGGGCCGTCTTTCTTCTCCGTGGTATTGGTGGCGATCTTGTCCAGGCTGCTGCTCATCTTCGGCACGATGTTGGCCGGGCCCTTGAGCGAGTTAATTAAGCTTTCCTGCTTTTTCTGCTGGTCAATGGCCTGCTGTTGCTTCTGGTTGGTTTTCTTCTGCTGATCGTCTTTCGGCGACCAGTTCCAACCCTTTTTAACCATTTTCTTTTGCTGCGGATCCCACTCCCAGACAACAGGGTCTTTGTGCATACTTTCCGCAGCTTGCTGCGCTGCTTTTGTTGCGTCGGGGATGGCGCCGAGTTTTTCCAGTACCCATCCTATACCGCGCGCTATTCCTTCGATTATTGGTGTTAATGCAGATAGAGCGTTACCGACAACCTTACCGAACGTTTCCCCGGCACTGGTGCAGGAGGCTAGCGCTTCGCTGGAGAACTGGATAGGTTCGAATAGTTTTGTGAACCACTCCCAGACGCCACCGACAGCATTACCGATAGAGTCAAAGAGTGGGGCTAGTGGTGCAAAGGCTGTACTAAATGCTGAGGTTAAAGGCTGTAAGCCACTCATTAACCCGGTGTAAAAGCCAGTGAAAAAGGCTTTTATAGGTTCCCAGAATTTAATAACGGCGATCGCTGCTGCTGATAAAGCGATTACCAGTATTCCAATAGGGCTAAGAAGTAATGATAACCCGCCACCCAACGCCATCATTACGGTGCGTCCAACGTTCAGCAAAGCGCCGAAACCGGAGGTCGCCAGAGTTCTGAGGCCATTACCAAGCCAGGTTATAGCCGTCATAGGCCTTGTGAATAGGGTAAATAGCCCCTGTCCGGCAGCAACAGCACCGCGTGAAAGTGCCATTAACGCTGTGTTTAACCCGCCAATAGCTTGTTTACTAAATTGGGTAATGCCAGACGCAGCAGCTCGGAAGAGGGCAGGCCAGTCTTTAATACTTCGGCCCACGCCAGATAGTGAGGGGATCAGCCCGCGTAATGTGCTGGATAATTTTCCCAGCGAGCCTATGAGGGGAGTTACCCCACCGGAGCCAGCCAGCGTGGTGAAGCTGAGGCGAACAAGTGCCATCGGGCCGAGCACTGCGCCGATGGTCAGCATCAGGCCACCCACGACAACCAGCAACGCGCCTATGGCTGCGGTGACTTTCATGATTGAGCCAACCAGAGCCGGGTTTGCCTCAACCCAGCGGCGGACGCTGCCAACCACCTTACTGACGGTAAGCATGATATCCATCAGCGGTTCGCGGAGCGTTTCCCCTGCTGAACTCAATGCGTTAACCGCGCCGGTTTTGGTCAGTTGCCACTGAGCTGAAAGGGAAGCTTTATTGATATCAGATTCCCGATTCATGGAACCTTTAGCGGCTGCGCCCTGCGTCAGTTCTATCTGGCGGCGTAGTTCGGGCAGGTTGTTCGCAAGTTTCTGCGCATCATCGCCGAACTCTTTACCGAAAATCTGAGTAAGGTTGGCTACCTGCTTATCTGGTGCAAGTTTTTTGGACGCTTCCAGCACTGAAATGATCGTGCCCATCGCGTCCACTGACATGCTTTTCTGGACTTTTTCAGCATTGACGCCGATTTCATCCAGCGCACCCAAAAATTTATCGCTTTGTACTGTGGCGATCGATAGTTCGCGCACCATTGCATTGGTTGCGCTGGCGGCAACTTCGGCAGGTGATCCAAGCGTCAGGAAGGTGGAACCCAGCGCGGCGGCTTGCTTGTAATCCAGTTGGCTGGCAAGTCCGCCAACGCGCTGGAGCACGTCGATAATATCGGAGCCTTTCGACTTCGCGTTATCGTCCAGGTAGTTTATGGCGTCGCCTAACTGTTCAATATTCTGGGTAGGGATTTTATACAGCCCGGCAATCTTACCGAGACTTTCAGAAAGCTGATCGGCGGGCAGTTCAAAGGCTACCGAAGCTTTTGCCGCCATGCTGGCGAAAGCCAGCAGATCGGCTTTTTGTTTTTCCCACGGATCATCGCTGTTTGCCACGCCCATGCGCGCGCCACCTTCGACCAGGGCGGCATAGTCAACAGCGCCGTTAGCCATTGGTAGCTTTTCGCTGGCATCCATGATCGCCCGCTGCATTTCTTCATACTGCGGGGTGCGGTTGCCGCTGTCGTCACGCAAGCCGTTTACCTGTTTGGCTACGCCCTTCATCGCGTCTTCAAGGCTGCTGTAGGATTTCACCGCAGCGGCGACAGGTGCGAGGGTTGCCGCCCCTACTGCGGCGGTTTTCATCCCCCCGCTCATCATCTTTTCGCCGGTTTCTTTGGCGCGGCTGTAACGGGCCTGCGCCTGGTTAACAGCGTCAAGCCGTCGTTGCTGTTCGGCAAGCTGGCGGTTGTATTGCGCGGTGCGCTGGTTGATCTGTTCCGTCGCCCGGCTGGCGCTGCTGATCGCAATGCCTTCGCTGTAGAAGCTGGCGCGCAACTGGTTAAGCTGCGTCTGCTCGCCTTTCTGCTGCTGGGTTAACTGGCGAATGGCTGCACGTTGCTGATTGAGGGCGGAAACCTGTTCGGCGCTGCGCTGGCGTAACGGGCCATAAGCCGCCGCCATTTGCCGGGCCTGTTCTTTCGCCTGGGCCAGTTGTTCGGTGGTTTTTTTATTGGCTGCGGTGAGGCGGTCAAAGCTGGTTGCCTGACGCTCAAGCCCTTTAATGCTGGTTTTGGTCTGATTGATTTGAGACGCCAACGCGGCGGCACTCTGGCGCGCCGCGTTGACAGGGCGGGACATATTATTCAGGGCGCTGAATGCCACCCTGATATTTAAATTGCGGTCTGCCATTTAGTGATCTCCACCACTGCGCGCAGCCGCCTGATCACGCCATAACAGTATTTCCTGTACCGTCATGGCGTCCATCTCTACCGGCCGCCAGTGGAATATGACGGCGATATCTGCCATCAGGTCTTCTATGCGTTCGCAGGGGCATCGGATGATTCGTTGCCCGTATCCGTCGCGGTCAGATCCGAAGAGGGTTGCAAAAAATCAACCACCGCGTTGGCTAACTGGCAAAAATCCCAGGTATCCATTCGGGCAATCTCATCGGCGGTTAATGCCGGAGCGGTAACGCGGGGCAGCAGAATAACCAGCGCGTCATAGTTGGACGTCAGCACGTCATAGGCTTTTAAGCCGCGCAGTGATCCAGCCTGTTTAAGCACGGAAGTGATCGCCACTTCGGTGATTTTGGTCTTACCGCGCGTAATAGGGGCGGTAAGAATAACGGTGTTTTCTTTGGTCTTGCTCATGGTGCCGGGTTTCCTTATAAGCCGATGTTAGCGCGGTGTTTTTCCAGCACATCCACACCGGCAACTTTGTAGATCATGTTGAGCACATCAATTTCGATAATTTCTTCGCTATTGATGGTCAGCTTGTAATAGGTGTTTTTCAGGGTGTACTTATGCGAAGTATCATCCCCAACCTTTGCCGAACCGGGATCCAGTTCAGTGAAGCGGCCACGCGTCTGGATTTCGCACGGTACGGCGTCGCCGGTCGCATCGTCCTGGTAAGAGCCAGCAAAGCGCACCTGCATTCCGTCCGCAGTGGTAACGCCCCATTTTTTCATTAGCCCGGCATCCATGCCGCCCAGCGTGATATCCATATCCAGGGCGCCAGCGTCGAAGCCCAGATCCACCGCAACCGAACCCGGCATACCGCCCGCCTGGTAGTCTTCGGTTTTTTTGGTGAGTTTGGCGGGGGTGATTTCCGGCACCATGCCGAAGTAGTTATCCCCGTCAAAGAACATATTGAAATATTTGAGTTTCTTAGGCAGTGCCATAAGCGCCCCCGGTTAGTTATTCACTGCGCTGGAAAACGTAGCGAAATATTCGTCGGTGAACTCCTGTACCAGGCTGAGATTTTCCAGCGGTGGAACAGGGGTGTAGTTGTACTTAATGGTCAGTTGACCATTGCGCAGGGTTTCCGAGGTATTCGGTTCCGGGTCATACCAGCAGCGGGCGCCCAGCAGCTTGCCAGCCGTCACATATGAGGTCAGCTTCTTATTGATGCCGTCCACAATGTCCTTTACCAGCGACGGGGTAAGCGGTTTATCAACATAGGCGAAATGTGCTTCGGCGACGGTATCCGCAACGATCTGCGCGGTTCGGGTATAGCTTTCGAAGATATACGTTTCCGCGTCGCAGGTACGCGATCCCCAGATGCGGTAGCCGTCCTGCTTGATCAGCGTGGTAACGCCTGCTGCGTTAAGTTCGTCGGCGTCGGTATCGGTGCCCTGCAACGTGAAATAGATATCCCGATCCATCCCCAGCACGTTATTAACGGGCACGTTGGAAATGGTTTTATGCCAGCCCTGCGTTGCGTCGATTTTGGCGCGCATCCCAACCGCATGGGCACCCACGGGCACGGTGGCATTCGCCCCGGCGTTGGTGTCGTAGCAGATGAAATTAGGCCAGATAACCATCATTTCACGCTGGGAGAACTGTTCGCGGTATTCCTTCACTTCGGCGATGCTGTTGCAGCCGTTCGCTGCCACGTAAGCAAACGCGCGCAGCTTTTCGGCAATGACGCCGAGTTGTGCGGCCACCGCTTCCGTATCAAGACCGGGAACAGCCAGCACACGCGGGCGCACGCCTACGCGCATTTCGGCAGACAGCAGCGCGTACATGCCGGTAAAGCGTCCGTTTGCATCGGTGCCGCCAATAACCAGTTGATCCTGTGTCTGTGCGGTGCCGCCTTCTGGCGGTTCGATATTTGCAGCATCAGCAACGCGGATCACAATGGTTTGCGGGCTGGTCTGGTCTGAAATCGCTTTCAGGGTGGTAAACAGGGTGCCGGTTTTACCTGCCTTGCCCAGCATGTTAGCCACGCGGGTGATCAGTACAGGGGTATCCAGCGGGAACGCTGTTTCGTCCGCATCATCAGCGGTGCAGACAACGCCGATCACCGCCGAATCAATGTCGGTGATCATCGTGCTAAGGTCGGTGGTTTCCGTGACGGTTACACCGTGATGGTAGTTAGTGGCCATGTATTTGCCTCGCCAGTTTAATGACTGCGAATATCATTGCGGCAATGGCAGGCTGATGCGATGAATAAGGGTTGTCAGCAACCTGCAACAATGACGGGGCGTTGTTCATGCGCGCGCGCGTGGCGACGATGTACCCCATCATGATGAAGGGGTTGATATGGACACGACAGAAAACCGATATTCGCCGCGCCCGGCGTTCAGTATTGAAATTGAAGGTAATCAGCTTACGGCGCTGGATAACCGGTTGATCTCTCTTTCCCTGACAGATAACCGGGGATTTGAAGCGGACACGCTGGATCTGACTCTGGATGATGCAGACGGGCAGGTAGCATTACCACCACGCGGCGCAAAGATATCGGTGGCGCTGGGCTGGGATAATGATCCATTGGTTTTTAAGGGCGTGTATACGGTTGATGAGATAGGTCATTCAGGCCCGCCTGACCAGCTAACGATCAGTGCCAGAAGCGCAGATTTCCGCGATACCTTCAACGTGAAAAGGGAATATAGCTGGCACGATATTACCGTGGGGGATGTGGTCGCCAGCATTGCCAGTCGCTACGATCTGCGTGCGGGTGTCAGCGAAGAACTGGCGAAGATTGAGATAGACCACGCCGATCAGACGAGTGAATCAGATATCAGCTTCTTAACGCGCATGGCCGAAATGCTGGGCGCGGTGGCAACCATTAAAAACGGTATGCTTCTGTTTATCACGCCGGGCAAGGGAGTGACGCAGAGCGGCAAGCCGCTGCCGGTGATCGAGATAGTCCGGTCAAGCGGTGATAAACATAGCTTTAACGTAGCTGACCGCGACGCGTACACGGGCGTAACGGCATACTGGCTTGATCTCAACTTTGGCAAGAAACCATCCACTACCGTGAAGAAAACAACCCGCAGACGACGAACCAGCCAGGCCAAAAAGAAAGAGCCTGCATCCAGCAAAAAAGAGGGTGATTATCTGGCTGGGGCCGAAGGTAACGTTTTTGTTATACGTAAAACCTTCAAGACAGAAAAGGCGGCGAAGCGTGCCGCTGCGGCTAAATGGCGGGAGTTGCAGCGCGGTGCGGCTACGTTCAGCATCACCCTGGAGCGTGGCCGCGCAGATTTGTACCCGGAACAGCCCGCCAGCGTCTACGGCTTTAAGTCCACGATCGACAGTGGGAACTGGACGATAACGCGGTGCGTTCACGATATTGGCGGGGGAGGGTTTACCACGTCGCTGGAATTGGAAGTAAAAATCGACGACTGGACAGCGGAGAGTGACGATTCAACGTCTTAAGCGTTATACTTGCGTTGATATTAACCAGTCCTGAAAGGAGGCCCGCGTATGGCAATGCGCTGTCCTCGCTGCCGTGCAATAGCAAAAACCAGAACCAGCGTTGAGCTGAGTTTGCTTGTACGGCGCAGCTATCACCAGTGTCAAAATATGTTGTGCGGGTACTGTTTCACCAGCATGACGGAAATAGACGGTTCACTAAATCAGACCCAGCCAGCGCCCGGCGCGATGGTGCCACAAGAAGCTTTTCCACGAAGTCACCACGGCGAAGATCAGTTATCGCTGGCACTCTAAAATAACCCGCCTATATGGCGGGTTAATTTTTATTTATTCAAACAAAATCAACTGATAGGCTTTATGGCGGTTATGTAACCATGTCTATGGAGTCTAGGAAAATGGCATTAGTAAACTGCCCGGAATGCAGTAAAGAAATTAGTGATTCAGCGTTTAAATGTCCGTCTTGCGGCCATCAGGTCAGAAAGCCGAAGCGCTCATTTTTTGGCAAGATCGTTAAGTGGATATTTATCCTGTTTAACATCTTTATGATCTATTGCATTTTTGCCGGGGCTGGCGGCAGTAGTGACGTTATCAATAACGCAGCCTCAGACGCAGAACGGGCCGGAGCCGCAATTGGTACGGGGCTGGGGATGATGATGCTGGGAACCATCTGGGTTATTGGCGATATCATTATCGGAATGTTTGTTTTCTTTACTCGCCCGAAATCATGAAAGGTAATGGTATGAAAAAGATAATCATTGCTATGGCGCTTTGCTCTTCTGCTGTATCAACAGCGTATGCGGTAGAACCAGTTAAAGCCGATATTAACAATGACGCATTAATGAAATGCCAATCCGAGGCAAAAAGTGATGCGCGTTTAGCTTGTTACGATAAGGTTCTTCCACCCAAAGTAGCCGAAGAGGCTAAGCCAGTAGTAGGTGTTGGAAAATGGCAGGTATCCACGAAAACTTCACCCGTGGATGATTCAGAGAATGTTTATGTTAGCCTTTCTGCTAATGATTCTTTCCGGTCGCAGTTTGGGGAATCGATCACACCAAGTCTTTACATCACTTGCCGCGAGAAAAAAACAGAGCTTTTCCTCAATTGGGATACCTATCTTGGGTTGAACGAAACACAGATGTTATCTCGCTTGGATAAACAGAAGGCAAAAACGAAAACATGGGACATATCTAGCGATACCAAATCGGTATTTTATCGCGGCAATGTCATCGAGTTCGTCAAGGCGCTGAGCCAGGCTAACTCAATGTTTACTCAGATCACGCCTTACAATGAAAGTCCCGTGAGTGCGACATTTGATGTTGCTGGTCTGTCAGAGGCATTGAAGCCACTTCAAAAAGCGTGTGGATGGAAGTAATGCGGTGTGCAGCCCCGTAATGCACGGGGCCTTTTTTTGTCGAAGTGTAGTCAAAATGTAGACGAAGATTAGAATAAATCCTTTTATTCCATTGTGTTACTGGCCGGATTTCTTCACCATCCCTGTCTTCCCCCACATGATGTGGGGGTTTTTTTTGCCTTCATTCTAATTTGTTAACCGTTTATTCATCCTTTGACTCCTCACGCTTCCGTTATACTAGCGGCATGACATGACAGGAGTGTTTATGAATCAATCCTATGGAAGGCTGGTAAGCCGGGCCGCCATTGCGGCAACCGTCATGGCCTCTAGCCTGCTACTGATCAAAATCTTTGCCTGGTGGTATACCGGCTCGGTCAGTATTCTGGCGGCGCTGGTAGACTCATTGATGGACATTGCAGCCTCACTGACCAACTTGCTGGTGGTGCGTTACTCGCTGCAACCGGCGGATGAAGAGCACACGTTCGGGCACGGCAAAGCGGAGTCACTGGCCGCGCTGGCGCAAAGCATGTTCATTTCCGGGTCTGCACTGTTCCTGTTTTTAACCGGCATTCAGCATCTCGTCTCGCCGACCCCGATGAACGATCCCGGCGTGGGCGTCGTTGTGACAGTCGTTGCACTTATATGCACACTTGTTCTGGTAACGTTCCAGCGCTGGGTCGTTCGCAAAACGCAAAGTCAGGCAGTACGGGCGGATATGCTTCATTATCAATCTGATGTTATGATGAATGGGGCTATTCTTATTGCGCTCGGTCTGGCCTGGTACGGCTGGCATCGGGCCGATGCGTTGTTCGCGTTAGGGATTGGTATCTATATTTTATATAGTGCCTTACGGATGGGGTATGAAGCGGTGCAATCGCTGCTCGATCGCGCTCTCCCGGACTCAGAACGTAATGAAATTTTTACTATTGTGACCTCCTGGCCTGGCGTCAGCGGTGCTCACGATCTTCGAACGCGGCAGTCAGGGCCGACCCGCTTTATTCAGATTCACATTGAAATGGAAGACAACCTGCCACTGGTTCAGGCTCACGTTATTGCTGAGCAGGTCGAGCAGGCGATTTTGCAGCGTTTTCCTGGTTCAGACGTCATCATTCACCAGGATCCCTGCTCGGTAGTACCTGGACATGTTGGGCTTTCGTAATTCGTTGTAAAAAAGTGAGCCAGGCCAGCATTTTGTGTATAAATTACCGCCATTTGGTCTGACCTGAATCAATTCAGCTGGAAGTGATTGATATACTATTTGCAGTATTCGTTGGTCGATAAGTTTCTTCCGGCAACAGATTTCAATTTTGCATTCCTAAGTTCAGAGGTAGTCATGATTAAGAAAATCGGTGTGTTGACAAGCGGCGGTGATGCGCCGGGCATGAACGCGGCAATTCGTGGGGTTGTCCGTGCAGCGCTGACGGAAGGTCTGGAAGTTTTTGGTATCTATGATGGTTACCTGGGTCTGTACGAAGACCGTATGGTTCAGCTCGACCGTTACAGCGTGTCTGACATGATCAACCGTGGCGGTACCTTCCTTGGGTCTGCACGCTTCCCGGAATTCCGTGATGAACACGTTCGTGAAGTGGCTATCGAGAACATGAAGAAACGTGGTCTGGACGCCCTGGTGGTTATCGGTGGTGACGGCTCTTACATGGGTGCAAAACGTCTGACTGAAATGGGCTTCCCGTGCATCGGTCTGCCAGGCACTATCGACAACGACATCAAAGGCACTGACTACACCATCGGTTACTTCACCGCGCTGGGTACCGTTGTGGAAGCGATTGACCGCCTGCGTGACACCTCTTCTTCTCACCAGCGTATCTCTATCGTTGAAGTGATGGGGCGTTACTGTGGTGACCTGACTCTGGCCGCCGCGATTGCGGGTGGTTGTGAGTTCGTGGTTGTGCCGGAAGTGGAATTCAGCCGTGAAGATCTGGTTGCTGAAATCAAAGCGGGCATCGCGAAAGGTAAAAAACACGCGATTGTTGCCATCACCGAGCACATCTGTGATGTTGACGAACTGGCGAAGTACATCGAAACCGAAACCAAACGCGAAACCCGCGCGACCGTACTGGGTCACATCCAGCGTGGCGGTTCCCCTGGCCCGTACGACCGTATTCTGGCGTCCCGTATGGGGGCATACGCTATTGAACTGCTGCTGCAGGGTCACGGCGGCCGCTGCGTCGGTATTCAGAACGAGCAGTTGGTGCACCATGACATCATCGACGCCATTGAAAACATGAAACGTCCGTTCAAAGGTGACTGGCTGGACTGCGCGAAAAAACTGTACTGATCCCTCAAGCCCTCTCCGTTGCGGAGAGGGCTTTTATTCCTCTAAGTTATAGCCAATCTTTTTTTATTCTTTAATCCTCGATTCGCTTTCTGGCACGCTGCATTCATCAAAACACTACACAAGAGAGCTGGGCGATGAATAAATGGGGCGTGGGTTTAACATTATTGCTGGCATCGACCAGCGTTCTGGCTAAGGACATCCAGTTACTGAACGTGTCATACGACCCGACGCGTGAACTTTACGAGCAGTACAACAAAGCGTTTGCCGCACACTGGAAGCAGCAAACCGGCGACAACGTTGTGGTTCGCCAGTCTCACGGCGGTTCCGGCAAGCAGGCGACGTCTGTGATCAACGGTATTGAAGCCGATGTGGTCACTCTGGCACTGGCTTACGATGTCGACGCCATCGCCGAACGTGGGCGTATAGATAAAAACTGGATCAAACGCCTGCCGGACAACTCCGCGCCTTACACCTCGACCATTGTTTTCCTGGTGCGTAAAGGCAACCCAAAACAAATTCATGACTGGAATGACCTGATCAAACCGGGCGTGTCTGTGATTACTCCGAACCCGAAAAGCTCCGGCGGCGCTCGCTGGAACTACCTGGGGGCGTGGGGTTACGCGCTGCACCACAACAACGGTGACCAGGCTAAAGCTCAGGAATTTGTGAAAGCGCTGTATAAAAACGTTGAGGTGCTGGATTCCGGCGCGCGTGGCGCAACCAACACTTTTGTCGAGCGCGGTATTGGTGATGTGCTGATCGCATGGGAAAACGAAGCCCTGCTGGCCACCAACGAACTGGGTAAAGACAAATTCGAGATTGTGACCCCAAGCGAATCTATCCTCGCGGAACCAACCGTTTCTGTGGTCGACAAAGTGGTAGAGAAGAAAGAGACCAAAGCAGTGGCGGAAGCCTACCTGAAGTATCTCTACTCGCCAGAAGGCCAGGAAATTGCAGCGAAAAACTTCTATCGCCCACGTGACCCGGCGGTTGCGAAGAAATACGAAAACGTCTTCCCGAAACTGAAGCTCTTCACCATTGATGACGAGTTTGGTGGCTGGGCCAAAGCACAGAAAGAGCACTTTTCTAACGGCGGTACCTTCGACCAGATCAGCAAACGCTAAGTATTTCGCAAAGAACGACACGGTGACCCGGTGTGAGAAATCCACCGGGTTTTTTATTTGGTCATCATTTTGCGTTACTCTTTCACTTCAAATGGATACAGGGAACGCGCTGTGAAAAAAATTATCTTATTGATCCTGATTGTCATCGCTCTTGCCGCTGGCGGCGGGTACTGGATGAAAGCGGGTAATCCGGATGCGCTGCGACATATCGTTCTCGACCAGTGTGTGCCGAATCAAATCCAGAACCGTAACCCGGCGCCGTGTGCGCAGGTGAAAACAGATGCAGGTTATGTGGTGTTTAAAGACCGCAATGGACCGCTGCAGTATCTGCTGATGCCAACCTACCGTATCAACGGCACAGAAAGTCCGCTTTTGACCGAGCCTCATACGCCGAATTTTTTCTGGCTGGCGTGGCAGTCACGCAGTTTTATGACCCTGAAGCGGGGAACCGAGGTGCCTGACAGCGCCATTTCACTGACGATTAACTCCCCGACAGGCCGTACGCAGAACCATTTTCATATTCATATCTCCTGCCTGCGCCCGGATGTGCGCGAGAAGCTGAACGCGGCTCAGGGCGAAATTAGCACCCAGTGGCTGCCTCTTCCGGGTGGGCTGGAAGGGCATGAGTATCTTGCCCGTCGGGTAACGGAGAATGAGCTGGTGCAGCGCAGTCCGTTTATGATGTTGGCGGAAGAGCTGCCGGAAGCACGCGACCATATGGGACGCTTTGCGCTGGCGATGGCGCAGCAGTCAGATGGCTCTTTTGTTTTACTGGCAACGGAACGTAACCTGCTTACCCTTAATCGCGCATCGGCTGAGGAACTGCAGGATCATCAATGCACTATCCTGAATTGACCCCACTATAAATCGCGTTTACTCCGGCTGCCTGTCACCGTAGACTTGCTGAAAAAATCTACGGGAGACAGGTATGTCGCTCTGGTTAGCTCACCCTCTACTGCTGCCCTCACTGATCGTTGGCGTCACCATTGTGCTGTGGGCGACGTCGCTATTACCGGAATTTATCACCGCGCTGTTGTTCTTCACGGCCGCGATGACCGCCAGAATCGCCCCGCCGGAGGTGATCTTCGGTGGTTTTGCCTCGTCGGCGTTCTGGCTGGTGTTTAGCGGTTTTGTGCTCGGCGTGGCGATCCGTAAAACCGGCCTGGCGGACAGGGCTGCGCGTGCGCTGTCGGCAAAGCTCACCGACTCCTGGGTGTTGATGGTGGCGAGCGTGGTGCTGCTGAGCTATGCGCTGGCGTTTGTGATGCCGTCGAATATGGGACGTATTGCGCTACTGATGCCTATCGTTGCTGCGATGGCGAAAAGGGCGAGTATCGCAGACGGTTCGCGGGCGTGGTTTGGCCTGGCGCTGGCTGTGGGGTTCGGTACTTTCCAGCTCTCGGCAACTATTTTGCCTGCAAACGTCCCTAACCTGGTGATGAGCGGTGCGGCGGAAGGTTCGTACGGCATCCACCTGAGTTACGTCCCGTATCTGCTGCTGCACACCCCCGTACTGGGCATTCTCAAAGGTCTGATTCTGATTGGCCTGGTCTGCTGGCTCTTTCCCGGTAATCCAAAACCACCGAAGGATCTGGCACCGTCTGAACCGATGGGGCGGGATGAAAAGCGTCTCGCCTGGCTGCTGGCGGTGGTGCTGGGGATGTGGGTGACGGAGAGCTGGCACGGTGTGGGGCCCGCGTGGACGGGGCTTGCGGCCTCCGTCATCGTCATGCTACCGCGCATCGGTTTTATCACCGGAGAAGAGTTTTCTGCGGGGGTGAATATGCGTACCTGTATTTATGTCGCGGGTATTCTTGGTCTGGCGATTGTGGTGACGCAGACCGGGATTGGTGCAGCCGTAGGTGAAGCATTGCTGCGGATAATGCCGCTGGACGCTGATAACCCCTTCACCAGTTTCCTGGCGCTGACCGGTATTACCACCGCGCTCAACTTCATTATGACCGCCAACGGTGTTCCTGCGCTGTATACCACGCTGGCACAGAGTTTTTCCGACGCGACGGGTTTCCCGCTGCTGTCGGTGATCCTGATCCAGGTGTTGGGTTATTCCACACCGCTGCTGCCGTATCAGGCGTCGCCAATTGTGGTGGCGATGGGGCTCGGGAAGGTGCCTGCAAAGGCGGGGATGGTGCTCTGTCTGGCGCTGGCGATAGCGACCTATCTGGTGCTGTTGCCGCTGGATTACTTGTGGTTTAGCGTATTGGGTCGTTTGTAGCGGAGTAAGGCGGGTAAGCGCAAGCGCTACCCGCCACAACAGCATTAAGCCTGTTTAGCCGCTTCTGCTGCTTTAACGATCACCGCGAAAGCGTCAGCCTTCAGGGATGCACCGCCAACCAGCGCGCCATCGATGTCTGGCTGGGTGAACAGCTCAGCAGCGTTGGATGCGTTTACGGAACCGCCGTACTGGATAATGACTTGTTCAGCCACTTTCGCGTCGGCTTTAGCAATGTGGTCGCGGATGAACTTGTGAACTGCCTGAGCCTGCGCAGGGGTTGCTGATTTGCCGGTACCGATCGCCCAGACTGGCTCGTAAGCAATGACCGCGCCTTCGAATGCTGCTGCACCCTGAGTTTTCAGCACTGCGTCGATCTGGCGAGCACACACTTCTTCCGTTTTGCCTGCTTCGTTTTCAGCTTCGGTTTCACCGATGCACAGAACTGGGATCAGACCTTGCTCTTTCAGCACCGCGAATTTCTTCGCGATGAACTCGTCGGATTCTTTGTGATAGGTACGACGCTCAGAGTGGCCGATGATGATGTATTTCGCGCCGATATCTTTCAGCATTTCAGCGGAGGTTTCACCGGTGAATGCGCCAGACAGGTTAACGTCAACGTTCTGTGCACCCAGAATGATGTGGCTGCCGTCAGCGGCGTGTTTAGCCAGATCCAGGTACATATCCGGCGGAGCGATAGCAACCGCACAGCCCGTCACGCCAGCCAGCTCTTTACGCAGGTTCGCAACCAGTTCGTTTACCATGTGGCGGCTGCCGTTCAGTTTCCAGTTACCCATCACTAAAGGATGTCGCATTTCAATTCTCCACGCTAAATAAGCGAATTAAGGAATATGGCCACCCTGTCGGGCAGCATGGTCTGTGAATCAGTATAGAGATTTTCCCTCGAAAGGCTTTGCTTTTTGTCATTAATTCGCCCCTCCGAGTGTGTCAGATAGTGCCAGCTTAATCGGTTCAACTGCGAAGGTCAGTCCTTTTTCGCCGTTGTCTGCGACAACATAGCGAATCGCACCTTCGGTATCGGCGTAGTAGCGCTTGTTTTTACCGGCGGCGAGGAGTTTTTGCAGCTTTTGCTGGCTTTGCTTTTTCGTCAGTGCCGGGGTAAAGGCCTGTAACACCGCGCTCATATACTCCAGCGCCTTCGCCTTCGCAGCTTTCTGCTCTGGCCCCTGAATTGGCAGCCAGGTGATTTGCATGCTTTTGATTTTTAGCGTGCCGCGTTCCAGCGCCGTTGAGGCATACAAGTTCTCGTTAATCTTGCTTGCCGCACGGGTCAGCGTAGGGGTATCGCGAGAACCATCAATGGCGCGAAATTCATCCAGCGGCAGCGTTGGGTTGGCCTGATTGAAGGCTTCACGAAACTGGCTGATGGACTGATCGAAAGACGGGGAGCCCGCAAGCAGATACGGCGCCGTTGTCGGGGCGGTGGTTTCGGCTGCATGCAGGGGAAAGCCCGCGATAAGCAGCGTTAAACACAGGAAAAGAGAACGCGCCGAAATTTTCATCAACATTGCCCCTGGCCGTAAGTGCTCATGATTAAAACGATATCTGGTCGGCTTGTCAAAAGGTCACAACTCCAGGGTAAAATGCGCGCTATACGATAATAAGGAACCTTACATGACCATACAGCAGTGGCTGTTTTCATTCAAAGGGCGTATTGGACGCCGTGATTTCTGGATCTGGATGGTGACGTGGGTTGTCGCCATGCTGCTTCTGTTTTTTGTTGCTTACAACGCGTGGCTGAGTACGCAAACGGCGGCCTTTGCGCTGGTCTGTCTGCTATGGCCAACAGCGGCCGTGGTGGTAAAACGTTTGCACGATCGCGGGCGTTCCGGGGCGTGGGCATTTCTGATTATTCTGGCGTGGATGCTGGTGGCAGGGAACTGGGCGATGCTTCCGTCCATTCTTCCCTGGGTCGTCGGCAGGCTGCTACCGTCAGTTATCTTCGTGATGATGATTGTCGATCTGGGCGCGTTTATTGGCACCCAGAGCGAAAACAAATACGGTAAAGACACCCTTGAGGTGAAGTACCGCTGATTACCAGTAGTGTTCGGCGGTCATATGGCCCGGCCGGCGGCGAAGATGTTTCGTCATCTGCCGGGTATCTTTCAGAAGTTGTTGCGTGTCACGAACCATCTGCGGATTACCGCACAGCATGACGTGGCTGGTTTCCGCCGTCATCGGCAAACCCACTGCCTTTTCCAGAATTCCACTTTCAATTAATGCCGGCACACGGCCCGTCAGCGCACCTTCTGCCGTTTCACGACTGACCACCGTTTGAATTTTGAGCTTACCGTCATACTTCTGTTCCAGATCGCGCATTTGCGGCAAATAGCTTAAGTCTGCAGCGTAGCGCGCGGCATGAACCAGCACGATGTTTTTAAAGCGTTCAAGGTCTTTGCCATATTGCAAAATGGAGAGATACGGACCGATGGCCGTACCGGTTGCCAGCATCCATAGCGTGTCACAATCAGGAATTTCGTCGAGCACAAAGAAGCCGGCAGCGTCACTCACAATTTGCACATCATCACCGGGCTTAAGAGCGGCGAGACGCGGGCTGAGTTTGCCGTCCGGAACCGTGACCAGATAGAACTCGAGATCCGGGTTATCTGGCGCGTTAACGTAAGAGTAAGCGCGCTGTACGCGTTCACCGTCGACATCCAGCCCCAGCTTCGCAAATTGCCCGGCCGTAAACGGGTGAACGGGAGCATGCAGGGTGAGACTAAATAGCGTATCGGTCCAGAACTGTATCTTTGTGACTTTACCTGTTACCCAGTCCGCCATGATCTTCTCCTGTGCTGTTTCTCTGGTCTATCTTCCTGTCTTGTCGTGAAGATTTCCAGCCCATTTGGGCCGGAAAGCTCTATCGATCAAACGGTTTTACAGAATGTGCGTCTGTACGTCCGGGTCTTTACGGTCGAGATAGTGGATAGACTGAATGCGACGAATGGTGCGTGATTTACCGCGGATCAGCAGCGTTTCAGTGGTTGCCATGTTGCCCTTACGGGTAATGCCGTCCAGCAGATCGCCTTTCGTGATGCCGGTCGCCGAGAAGATAACATTATCGCTGCGGGCCATTTCGTCCAGAGCGAGAACTTTATGAGCTTCGATGCCCATTGCTTCGCAGCGTGCCAGCTCCTCTTCGCCAATCCGACGGTTCTCTTCGCTGTCGCCTTTGACATCATGACGTGGCAGCAGGCGCGCCTGCATGTCGCCGTCCAGGGCGCGGATCACTGCTGCGGATACGACTCCTTCCGGCGCGCCACCGATGCCATAAAGCACATCGACTTCGCTGTCCGGCATACAGGTCAGAATCGAGGCCGCAACGTCACCATCCGGAATGGCAAACACGCGCACACCGAGTTTTTGCATCTGCGCAATCGTGGCATCGTGGCGCGGTTTCGCCAGAATGGTGACGGTCAGCTCGCTGAGCGGTTTACCCAATGCTTTGGCGATATTATGCAGGTTCTCTTCCAGCGGCAGACTGAGGTCGATTGCGCCTTTGGCACCCGGGCCGACAATCAGTTTTTCCATGTACATATCTGGCGCGTTGAGGAAGCAGCCTTTATCGCCCACTGCCAGCACCGCAAGGGCGTTGGCCTGACCCATTGCCGTCATGCGCGTGCCTTCGATCGGATCGACGGCGATATCTACGGCATCGCCTTTGCCGGTGCCGACTTTCTCACCAATGTAGAGCATTGGCGCTTCGTCGATCTCGCCTTCGCCGATCACGATGGTGCCGTCGATGTTGACCTGGTTAAGGACGATGCGCATGGCATGGACAGCCGCACCGTCTGCGGTATTTTTGTCGCCACGACCCAGCCATTTATAGCCTGCGAGGGCGGCCGCTTCGGTGACGCGGGAAAACTCGATAGCAAGTTCACGTTTCATGAGGTACTCGTGCAATCAAAAGGAATTGCACGAAGTTTATCACAGAGTGGGGAGACGAGTTCCCTCTCCCCTGTGGGGAGAGGGTTAGGGTGAGGGGAATTACTCTTCGTGATCTTCCCATGCCAGGGCGCGTTTCACCGCTTTTTTCCAGCCGCTGTAGCGGAAGTTACGTTCGGTGGTTTCAATACCTGGGCGGAATTCGCGTTCGATCACCGCTTTTTCCTGCAGCTCGTCCAGGTTCTGCCAGAAACCTACTGCCAGACCGGCGAGGTACGCCGCACCCAGCGCCGTGACTTCACGCACTTCAGGGCGTTCAACGCGGGTACCCAGAATGTCCGACTGGAACTGCATCAGGAAGTTGTTCGCGACTGCACCGCCGTCCACGCGCAGGGCGTGCAGACGAATACCGGAGTCAGCCTGCATCGCTTCCAGCACGTCGCGCGTCTGGTAGGCGATGGATTCCAGCGTGGCGCGGATAATGTGGTTAGAGTTCACACCACGCGTCAGACCGAAAATCGCGCCGCGTGCATACGGGTCCCAGTACGGTGCGCCCAGACCGGTGAATGCAGGCACCACGTATACGCCGTTGGTGTCTTTCACTTTGGTCGCGAAGTACTCGGAGTCGAACGCATCGCTGATCAGTTTCATCTCATCACGCAGCCACTGAATAGACGCACCCGCCATGAACACTGCACCTTCCAGCGCGTAGTTCACTTCGCCGCGTGGGCCGCAGGCAATGGTGGTCAGCAGGCCGTTTTCTGATTTCACCGCTTTCTCGCCGGTGTTCATCAGCATGAAGCAGCCAGTGCCATAGGTGTTCTTCGCCATCCCTTCCTTGACGCACAGCTGGCCGAACAGCGCCGCCTGCTGGTCACCCGCGATACCGGCGATAGGAATACGCGTACCGCCTTTACCGCCGATGTTGGTCTGGCCGTATACCTCAGAAGACTTGCGTACTTCAGGCAGCATCGCGCGTGGGATATCCAGCGCGTCCAGCATCTTGTCATCCCACTCCAGGGTGTTGATGTTGAACAACATGGTACGTGAGGCGTTGGTATAGTCGGTGACGTGGACACGTCCCTGGGTCATCTTCCAGATAAGCCAGGTATCGACGGTACCGAACAGCAGCTCGCCACGTTTTGCACGCTCGCGCGACCCTTCCACGTGGTCGAGGATCCACTTCACCTTGGTACCGGAGAAATACGGGTCAACAACCAGACCGGTGGCGCTGCGCACATACTCTTCCATGCCATCGCGCTTCAGCTGTTCGCAGATTTCTGATGTGCGGCGGCACTGCCAGACGATGGCGTTGTAAATAGGTTTACCAGTTTCGCGCTCCCAGACAATCGTCGTTTCACGCTGGTTAGTAATACCAATCGCGGCAATCTCGTCGGAACTGATATCGGCTTTCGCCAGTACTTCGACCAGCGTGGAGCTTTGTGATGCCCAGATCTCCATCGGGTCGTGCTCTACCCAGCCTGGACGAGGATAAATTTGCTCAAATTCGCGCTGTGACACGCTGACGATGTTCGCGTCATGATCCATTACGACAGCGCGGGAGCTGGTAGTGCCCTGGTCGAGCGCAACGATATATTTTTTTTCGGTCATGGTATGTGTCCCGTAGTCAGATTACAGCGAAGCTTTTTGTTGTGCGGTAGAAGTCGTTTCCTTCTCCTCTTCCACACAGGTGTCGCACGGTAAGTGGCGACCAATTAATTTGCGGTAGCTAAATGCACCCAGCGCAGCCCCGACAACCGGCGCAAACAGCGGAACCAGGAAGTAAGGAATGTCTTTGCCACCGGTGAAGGCGACGTCGCCCCAGCCTGCGATAAAGGCGAACGCTTTTGGTCCGATATCACGTGCCGGGTTCATCGCAAACCCAGTCAGCGGGCCCATTGATGCGCCAATCACCGCAATCAGCAGGCCAATCAGCAGGGGTGCCAGCGGGCCGCGCGGAATGCCGTTTCCGTCGTCAGTCAGCGCCAGGATAACGCCCATCAGGATAGCGGTAATCACCATTTCAACTGCGAACGCCTGCACAAAATTGATATGCGGGTTAGGGTAGGTTGAGAAGATGCCTGCCAGGTCCAGACTTTCGACACTGCCGCGCACCATATGATGCGTCTGTTCGAAGTCGATGAAAAGATTGTAATAAAGCCCGTAAACTAACGCCGCTGCGCAAAACGCGCCGGCAAACTGAGAAAGAATGAAAGGAACAACTTTGCGTCCGTCGAAGCACGCGAACAGCCACAGTGCGATAGTCACCGCCGGGTTAAGATGTGCACCAGAAACACCTGCAGTCAGGTAGATGGCCATCGCCACGCCCAGACCCCAGATAATACTGATTTCCCACTGACCAAAACTGGCACCCGCCACTTTCAGTGCAGCGACACAGCCCACTCCGAAGAATATCAACAACCCGGTACCAAGGAACTCGGCAATGCACTGGCCTTTTAAGGTTGATGTCTGACTCATAATCGGAATCCTGAAGAAATTGATGTTTATTGTTAGCATGGCCGCCCGTGACAGCCACGATGCCCTGTAGACATAGTGTTAATTTATCGTTAACGAGCAAAAACGAGAAATATCGAAATCAAAATGTGTGGTCTTCGTCATAAAATGAGCGTTTTCGCGCCATAAAGCACATTTTTGCATCAGTGGCGGAATGTGAGCTGAATCATTTCATTAACGAATGAGTTAACAATTTAGGGTGATATGACGCGAACGCACCAGGACCAGACCTAAAAGTGTTGCAAACCGCGATCTGCGCGGTGTGTCGCTGGACACAGAGCGCCGTGCTCCATACAATCGACGGTATATGTCGTGCGCGTTTACGTTAAAGCGTCGCCTTGCAATTCAGGAGAGGTAGCATCATGTCTTTAGAAGTGTTTGAGAAACTGGAATCGAAAGTACAGCAGGCGATTGACACCATCACCCTGCTGCAGATGGAAATTGAAGAGCTGAAAGAGAAGAACAACAGCCTGGCGCAGGAAGTTCAGAACGCTCAGCACGGCCGCGAAGAACTGGAGCGCGAAAACAACCAACTGCGCGAACAGCAGAACGGTTGGCAGGATCGCCTGCAGGCGCTGCTGGGACGAATGGAAGAAGTCTGATTCCCATTGGAATGAACTGAACAGGCCGGGTAAGGCGATGCCGCTACCCGGCTTTTTTTATGCCAATTATAAAAAAGGCCGCCAGAGGCGGCCTTAACGCTACTTGTCCTGCGCTGTCATAGCAAAAGCAACGAACACATTCGGTTCATCACTCTTTACAACGAGTACGCTGGCGACAATGAACGCGATACATAAATAGCGTTTCATTATGCGGTCCCTGCAGCTAACCGCTCCACCGTTCATCACCGGTGAGAAGTCGGTGGACACAAGCCCGGTTAAAGGTTGCTTTACGGTTGTGAATACACCTTTCCCTGGACCGATGCCCATGTGCGAGATGGCGGAAAGGGACGATGCATCATAATGAGCAGCAGCAGCGTAGTTAAGGCCTTCAGAGGAGATTAGGAATTTATAAAGGGTCGACGGGGGTTACCAGAGGGATGAACCAGGGTAAGATAAAAATCCTGGTTAAAGGTTGCAAGATAACCCAACGGACCGCGAATCCCGAGGGACAAAAAAACCGCCACATTGCTGTTGGCGGTTTTTTTATGGCCCACGCTTACGGTTTTATTACTCGATATCCAGCGGATCTTCGGAAAGGATTATGCCGGTGTTATCGGCGTACAGATGGTCACCGGAGAAGAAGGTCACGCCGCCGAAGTTAACGCGCACATCGCTTTCACCAATGCCTTCACCCGCTGCACCAACCGGAATGGCGGCAATGGCCTGAATACCAATATCCAGATCTTCAAGATCGTCCACCTGGCGCACGGAACCGTAAACCACAATCCCTTCCCACTCGTTTTGCACGGCAAGGCGAGCCAGCTCAGCATCAATAAGCGCGCGACGCACGGAACCCCCGCCGTCAACTAACAGAACGCGGCCACGGCCATTCTGTTCGAGCAGATCGTACAGCAACCCGTTGTCCTCGAAACATTTCACCGTGACGATTTGTCCGCCAAACGACGACCGCCCACCAAAGTTGGAGAACAGCGGTTCAACGACGTTGACATCTTCCTGGTAGATGTCACAAAGCTCGGAGGTATCGTATTTCATAGGTTTAACGCTCAGTTGCTGCGAATGTGTTCAGTATATCGTGCGAAATGCGTTGTTGGCAAAATCATCAATTGTTAATTGATATTTGTCAGCTAACGAAGCGTCTGGCTTAAAACAATCCCGATGACGAACAACAGGTTAGTCAGAAGCGCGCCTTTTACCGTGCGTTCCAGCATTGGTGGCATGGCTGTAGGGCTCAGTTCGCGCATGACAAATCGCGCCTGCTTAATCAGCAGCGGTGCGGCAAGTACAAACAGCCAGCCCCATACGCTGTGCAGCGAGATCAGGTTAAACAGTGCCAGGCAGACCAGCGCACCCATCAGCAGGCAGGCGTGGTAGCGGCGCGCGTTAACCGGACCCAGACGTACCGCCAGCGTGTTCTTACCGTTCTCACGATCGCTGTCGATATCGCGCAGGTTGTTGATGTTGAGCACCGCCGTTGCCAGCAGTCCGCAGGCGGTTGCAGGCAGGAACAACGCAGGGATAAGGGTATGCGCCTGTAAGTACCAGCTTCCCATCACGCTCAACCAGCCGAAGAACACCAGCACGGAAATATCACCCAGACCAATATAACCATAAGGACGCGTGCCGACGGTGTAGGTGATGGCCGCGACGATGGCCAATAAACCTAACACCAGGAAGCCAATAAAATCGCTGGTGGTTTTAGACGCCACCGTCACCAGTGCCAGACCCGATAAACAAATCAGCACCACGGTGATAATCAATGCGCGTTTCATCTGCGCCTGAGTAATCACCCCTTTCTGCATCCCGCGCAGTGGCCCGATACGGTCAGGTTTATCGCTGCCTTTTACCGCGTCACCGTAATCGTTGGCGAGATTGGAGAGAATTTGCAGCAGACCGGCGGTAATCAATGCCAGTGCCGCGACCAGCGGGTCAAAATAACCTTGCCACCAGGCAAGAGCCGTACCGACGACAATCGCAGCAAAGGCCAGAGGAAGTGTTTTAGGGCGCAGACTTTCGAGCCACGCCTGAGTACGGCTGATATCAGTCATAGTTATTTAGCCAATAAAAATGGGGGCATTAGCCCCCATTAAACGTGATGAGAATCCAGTAACCGCGATTATAGGATAAAACGGCTCAGATCTTCATCTGCCACTAACGCATCCAGATGTTTACTCACATATTCTGCGTCAATGGTGATGGTTTGACCGTTAAGGTCGCTCGCATCATAAGAGATATCTTCCACCAGGCGTTCCAGCACGGTATGGAGACGACGCGCACCGATGTTCTCGGTGGTTTCGTTCACCTGCCATGCGGCCTGGGCGATACGTTTGATACCGTCATGGGTGAACTCGAGGTTCACACCTTCGGTCGCCATCAGCGCTTTGTACTGTACGGTAGCAGAGGCATTTGGCTCGGTCAGGATACGCTCGAAATCTTCAGTGGTCAGCGCCTGCAGCTCAACGCGGATGGGCAGACGACCCTGCAGTTCCGGGATCAGGTCAGACGGGCTGGCAACCTGGAATGCACCGGAGGCGATAAACAGAATGTGGTCCGTTTTTACCATGCCGTGCTTAGTGGAAACGGTGCAGCCTTCAACCAGCGGCAGCAGGTCGCGCTGAACGCCTTCACGGGACACATCCGGGCCGGAGCTGTTGCCGCCACGTTTACAGATTTTATCGATTTCGTCGATAAACACGATACCGTGCTGCTCAACCGCGTCGATAGCATCCTGTTTCAGCTCTTCCGGGTTCACAAGTTTTGCCGCTTCTTCTTCGATAAGCAGCTTCATCGCGTCCTTGATTTTCAGCTTACGCGCTTTCTGCTTCTGGCCGCCCAGGTTCTGGAACATGGACTGCAGCTGGCTGGTCATCTCCTCCATACCTGGAGGGGCCATGATTTCCACGCCCATCGGTGCGGCCGCGAGATCGATCTCAATCTCTTTATCATCCAGCTGGCCTTCACGCAGTTTTTTGCGGAACGCCTGACGTGCGGCTGAAGGTTCAGACTGTTGTTCAGCCTGGCCCCAGTTGTTTTTTGCCGGTGGGATCAACACGTCGAGAATGCGCTCTTCGGCCATCTCTTCCGCGCGGTAGCGGTTTTTCTCAATCGCCTGAACGCGCACCATTTTGATAGCAGAATCGGTCAGATCGCGGATGATAGAATCCACTTCTTTACCGACATAACCCACTTCGGTGAACTTGGTGGCTTCAACTTTGATGAACGGTGCGTTAGCCAGCTTCGCCAGACGACGGGCGATCTCGGTTTTACCGACGCCGGTCGGGCCGATCATCAGAATGTTTTTCGGCGTCACTTCATGGCGCAGCTCTTCGTCAAGCTGCATACGACGCCAGCGGTTACGCAGGGCGATCGCCACGGAGCGCTTGGCGTTATCCTGGCCGATAATATGTTTGTTCAGTTCGCTAACAATTTCGCGTGGGGTCATTTCAGACATGGGAGATCCTTACGCTTTAGACGGTAATTCTTCGATGGTGTGGTTGTGGTTGGTATAAATGCAGATATCACCTGCAATATCCAACGCCTTCACCGCGATATCTCGCGCGTTCATGTCGGTATTTTCCAACAGCGCGCGGGCTGCAGCCTGGGCATAAGGGCCGCCAGAGCCGATGGCAATCAGGTCGTTTTCCGGCTGAATGACGTCACCGTTACCGGTGATAATCAGAGACGCGGTTTCGTCGGCTACGGCCAGCAGCGCTTCGAGCTTGCGCAGCATGCGGTCGGTACGCCAGTCTTTCGCCAGCTCAACAGCGGCTTTCACCAGATGACCCTGGTGCATTTCCAGTTTGCGTTCAAAAAGTTCAAACAGCGTGAAGGCATCAGCGGTGCCGCCAGCAAAACCGGCGATCACTTTGTCGTTATAGAGACGACGTACTTTCTTCACGTTGCCTTTCATGACGGTATTACCCAGCGTGGCCTGGCCATCACCGGCGATTACCACATGGCCGTTACGGCGTACACTTACTATTGTTGTCACGAGCAGACCCCCTGGTTACAGAATCGGGAAACAGAAGCCCTGAGCCTGTGCTCAGGGCTGAATAGAATGATAGATGGGGGGGAAATTGGGGGTTTCAACCCCCGGATGCGAGTCGAATACAGTTTGTGTGACCGGCGACTTTCAAACGTGAAATGGTGCCATCAGCATTTTCTTTGCCTTTAACCGGGCCAATCACCACGCGATTCCAGCCATTGTTGGTGGTAATCCGTGAATCAAACCCTTCAAAGGCCAGTTGTGCGCGCACCGTTTCCGCCTGCTCTGCACCTTTAAACGAACCGCACTGAACCATCCAGCGGCGCTCATCTTTCTTCTCCGCTGTCTGCTTCGGTGCATCGGTCTCTTTAGTGATCGGCGCTGCCTGCTGCGTTTTCGGCTGCTGAGCGGTGGTATGCGCTGGCGTCTGCAAGAGATCCTGATATGGCTGAGCCGTCTGCTTCTGTGGCTGAACCTTCGGCTGTTGTTGAACCGGCTGGGACTGCACCGTACGCGTCTGCTGCTGGTAAGGTTGTTCCGTTACCCGCGGCTGTGCTTTCGGCTGCTGTACCGGCTGGGTTTGCGCCCACTGTTGTTGCTGTTGCTGAATTTGTTGTTGCGCCTGACGTCGCTGTAACGTTTGCTGACGCTGTGCCGGAGTCTGTTCATTCCACGGGACTTCATTCAACTGCGTGGGTTGCTGGCGCATATCAGCCTGCATTTGTGCCAACAACTGACGCTGTTCATCCGTCAACTGATTGGCATTCTGCACTTCTCCGCCTGCGGAAGGCTCGGTTGGCGCACGTACGCCAGGCTGACGACTTTCCAGCTCTTTGATATAGCGCCAGCGTTCTTCAGGCTTCGGAGGAAGACCGTTTCCGGCCACTTTGCTGGCCTGAAGCGCCTCAGACTCTTCTTTTTTATGGTGCGTAATAAAGTACAGTCCACCAATAAAGGCGACGACTACAGCCGCAGCAATAGCGACCATTGCTGGCGAGACAGCAGGCAGGTTACTCTGCTTTTTCCTTGAGCTACTCTTTTTGCGTCGCGAAGGTGCCGGCTGGCCGCGACGTACATAATCTCGTTGTGCCACTATCGTTTCGCTGTATTTATTCGTTCGTCAGTCCGCCATGTTACTTAAGCGGCGGGGCTTTGACCAGATAAGGGTGTCCGAAAGACGTTTACTTTAAGTCAATGCCTGGGTAGAACCACGAACAATCAGTTCGCAGTCCAGCAACCGCGAGCCGCTGCTAACTGTTTGACCGTGAAGCTGATCCAGCAGAAGAAGCATCGCTTCGCGGCCAATTTGATAACGCGGCTGAGCGACCGTTGAGAGCGGCGGATCGCAAAATTCTGAAAGCGAAATATTATCGAATCCGATGATCGATAAATCTTTCGGTATCCGCAGGCCACGACGTTTGGCATACGACAATGCGCCCAACGCCATTACGTCGCTGTGACAGAAAACGGCGGTTGGTGGCTCAGGCAGGTCCAGAAGTTTTTCCAGCGCCTGTCCACCCGCAGCGAAGGTGAAGTCACCACGAGCAATATAGTGCGGATCGACAGTGACGCCGGTACGGCGCAGCGCCTGAACGTAACCCTGCAGACGGTAGTGGCACAGTGGCATCTCTTCCGGCCCGGCAATGCAGCCAATACGTTTATGCCCCAGTTCCTGGAGATAGTTGACGGCGTTGAATGCGGCGGTGAGGTTATCGATATGGACCGTCGGCAGCTCCAGCTCTGGCGCAAACTCGTTGGCCATGACCATCGGCGGTAAATTACGCTGCTCTTCAATGCTGGCATCAAACGGCAAGCGAGAGCCAAGCAGCAACATACCGTCGATCTGCTTGGTGATAATGAGGTCGATAAAGGTTTTTTCCTGCTGGTTCTGGTGCGCGCAGTCGCCAATCAGTACCAGATAACCCTGTTCAGCCGCGGTCACTTCAATACCGCGGATAATCTCGCTGAAAAAGGGATCGCAGATGTCCGGCACAATCACCAGGATGGTGCGCGACTCATTGCGTTTGACGTTACGGCCCATCGCCTGTGGAAAATAGCCCACTTCCAGCGCAGCCTGCTCAACCCGGTTACGGGTCGCCTGGGAGACTTTATCCGGATTCATTAATGCGCGGGATACTGTTGCCGTAGAGACCTGTGCTTTCTGGGCAACGTCTTTCATGGTCGCCGGTGCAACCTCTTTGCTGGACTTCAACGTCTTCTCCTCGCCTGAACACCGAACTTCTGACATCACCATTTTTACAGATAGTTAATGGAATCGGTTACAGAATTTTCATAAAAAGTGTGAGGAACGTTAAATTTTTCGATCCGTCTTCAGCCTTCGATGGGATCGACGTCCAGCACCCACTTCACTTTTCGCGCTTCCGGAAGGGTGTTAATCAGTACCAGCGCGCCGCTGACGATATGCTGGAGACGAATTCTCGAAGGGTGCTGGAGCAAAATTTGCCAGCGAAAACGTCCGCCGCGCTTTGGTGCCAGTGCCGGAACCGGGCCCAAAATCCACAGCTGGTTATCCACCAGTGGACTGGCCTGCAGGAGGTTTCTCAGCTGCTGCAGGAAAAGTGGGGCCTGCTGGTTGTTATGATCTTCTGCACGAATGATCACGTGGCTGGTCCACGGCGGCAGCTGCAGGGTCTGGCGTTCTGCCAGCGCCTGTTCAGCAAAAGCATCGTAGCCTTTGTGTAGCAGGGTCTGGAGTAACGGGTGTTCAGGGTGGTGCGTTTGCAGAACCACTTCGCCCTGTTTGCCCGCGCGTCCGGCACGACCGGCGACCTGGGTATAAAGCTGGGCAAAACGTTCCGCGGAACGGAAGTCTGCTGAGAAGAGTGCGCCGTCGACATCCAGCAGGGCAACCAGCGTTACATCCGGGAAATGGTGTCCTTTCGCCAGCATCTGGGTGCCAATCAAAATGCGGGCACCGCCACGATGCACTTCCGCCAGTTGTTGTTCCAGCGCGCCTTTGCGGCTGGTGGTGTCCCGGTCGATGCGGGACAGGGGGACGTCAGGGAAGAAGGGCGCAAGAGCTTGTTCCAGCTGTTCAGTCCCCAGACCCACCGGCACAATGTGCGTTGAACCACACGATGGACACTGGCGCGGAACAGGGCGCTGACTGTCGCAGTGGTGGCAGCGCAAATGACGCTGGGCCTGATGGAAGGTGTAGTAATGATCGCAGCGCGGGCACTCGGCAATCCAGCCGCAGTCGTGGCACAGCAGGGCTGGCGCAAATCCGCGCCGGTTGAGAAACAGAATGACCTGGTTCCCGGCCTGCAAATGCTGGCGCATCCGGGTGATAAGCGCGGGTGCTAACCCCGCCTGAACCTGCTGTCCTTTCAGATCCAGTACGTGCTGAATGGCCGGGCGCGCATTTCCCGCGCGACGCGTCAGGCGCAGCATATGGTATTTACGCTGGCGCACGTTGTGCAGCGTTTCGAGCGCCGGCGTGGCGGAGCCGAGAATAATAGGAATTTGCTCGCTGTGCGCGCGATAGACCGCCAGATCGCGGGCGTGATAGCGCCAGCCTTCCTGCTGTTTATAGGAGCTGTCGTGCTCTTCGTCGATCACGATAACGCCAAGATTTTTAAACGGCGTAAACAGCGACGAGCGGGTGCCGATCACAATCGCCGCTTCACCGTTTTTCGCTTTCAGCCAGGCGTTGAGGCGCTCGCTGTCGTTCAGGCCGGAGTGCAGCACCTCAACCGGCGCGTTAAAGCGCTCGCGGAATCGGGCGATGGTTTGCGGCGTCAGGCCAATTTCCGGCACCATCACCAGCGCCTGTTTGCCCTGTGCGAGCACGTTTTCCAGCACGCTCAGGTAGACTTCGGTCTTGCCGGAACCGGTAACTCCCGCCAGCAGCCAGGCAGAGAAATGATCGGAGGCGCTATGGATCGCGCCGACGGCGGTGGCCTGCTCGGTATTCAGACGCAGGCGATCACCTGAAACGGAGAAACTCTCTCGCCAGTCGTAAAGCGCAGGCGCTTCGCTGCCCAGTTCACTCAGCCCTTTCTTTCTCAGGGCCTGTAGCGCCGTTTCGCTGATCTCAAGTTCGTCGACCTGATGACGCCAGATTTTCCCCTGGCGCAGCGCCGCCAGCGCCTGCTGCTGTTTCTGCGAGCGTTTGAGGCTGTTGATGTCGACAGCCTGACCTTCTTCGGTGGCAAACCAGTACCACATCGGCGCATGGCTGGCGCTCTTACCCTGACGCAGCATAATGGGCAGGGCGTGGAACAGGACGTCGCCGATGGGATGGTGGTAGTAATCCGCCGCCCACAGCAGAAGTCGCCAGGTGCTGCTGGAGTAAACCGGCTCACTGTCCAGCACCTCAACAACCGATTTCAGTTCATTAAGCGGTAACTCGCTCTTATCGCTGACCGAAACCACAATCCCCACGCGCTGCTGCTTGCCAAAGGGCACGGTCACGCGACAGCCCGCTTTGGCGCTCATGCTGTCAGGCAGCAGATAGTCAAAGGTGCGGGAAAGCGGAACGGGCAGGGCAACGTGAGCGACGGGCATCTAATCTTCCTGACTTGAAAAGTGGCGCGTTAGTATACACATTAGTAAAAGCGGCGTGCGGATCAGTTTGCATACGTTGGTCAAATTCTGTATGATTCGCCGCCTTTGGTGTACTTTACGCCAAAGAACTTACAATCAACATCGCGTGGTGTCTGGCGTTAGGGCTGGAAGAGCGACGCGGCCTTAACTGAGGTTCTCCCATGAAAAAAGATATTCACCCGAAATACGAAATGATTACTGCAAACTGTTCTTGCGGTAACTCTATCCAGATCCGCTCTACCGTGGGTCACGATCTGAACCTGGACGTGTGCGGCAAATGCCACCCGTTCTACACTGGTAAGCAGCGTGATGTTGCAACCGGTGGCCGTGTTGACCGCTTCAACAAGCGTTTCAGCATCCCGGGCGCTAAATAAGTTTCCCGAAAAAAAGGCACCGCAAGGTGCCTTTTTTGTATCCGCTTTTCAGTATTCCCACGTCTCCGGGTCAATACCCAGTTCACGCATGATCACCTTCGCCTCTTCCGGGATTTCGTCGCTACGCTCTTTGCGCAGATCGTCATCGTTCGGCAACGGTTGACCGGTAAACGCATGCAGAAACGCTTCGCACAACAGTTCGCTGTTGGTTGCGTGGCGCAGGTTGTTCACCTGACGACGCGTACGTTCATCGGTGAGGATCTTCAACACCTTCAGAGGAATGGAAACCGTAATTTTCTTTACTTGCTCACTCTTCTTACCGTGCTCAGCGTATGGGCTGATATATTCGCCGCTCCATTCAGCCATGAGATACCTTTAATCCTCTCAGTCATTTATCTAAGGGTGCAAAACCTGTAACTCTGGGTTTTGAACCGTAATCTTGCCTAGTTTACCGTAGAGACGATACCGTGGCACGGATATTGCCGCTGCAGCGTGCACTAAAGCATATAATTTTAACGGCTATTTGCGCATTGCTCAATCTATACGCAAAGAAGTTTAGATGTCCAGATGTATTGACGTCCATACATTCAATGTTTACTCTGGTGCCTGACTTTTCACCTCATTCGCCAGGAAGCCTTCACCATGACGCGTAAACAGGCCACTATTGCAGTGCGTAGCGGATTAAATGATGACGAGCAGTACGGCTGCGTTGTCCCGCCGATTCATCTTTCCAGTACCTATAATTTCACCGGATTTAATGAACCCCGCGCGCATGATTACTCGCGTCGTGGCAACCCTACGCGTGATGTGACCCAGCGCGCGCTGGCTGAGCTGGAAGGTGGCGCAGGTGCAGTATTAACCAATACCGGTATGTCCGCCATTCACCTGGTGACAACGGTGTTCCTGAAACCGGGTGATCTGCTGGTTGCGCCGCACGACTGCTACGGCGGCAGCTATCGTCTGTTTGATAGTCTGGCAAAGCGCGGCTGTTATCGCGTGCTGTTTGTCGATCAAAACGACGAACAGGCGCTGAAACAGGCGCTGGCAGAGAAACCGAAGCTGGTACTGGTGGAAAGTCCAAGCAACCCATTGTTGCGCGTTGTCGACATTGCGAAAATTTGTCAGCTCGCAAGGGATGCGGGAGCGATAAGTGTAGTGGATAATACATTCCTCAGTCCGGCCCTTCAGAACCCATTAGCATTGGGTGCTGATCTGGTATTGCATTCATGCACTAAATATCTGAACGGCCATTCTGACGTGGTCGCGGGTGTGGTGATTGCAAAAGATCCCGAGGTTGTCACGGAACTGGCATGGTGGGCCAATAACATTGGCGTCACCGCGGGTGCCTTCGACAGCTACTTGCTGTTACGTGGCATTCGTACGCTGTCGCCGCGCATGGAAGTGGCGCAGCGCAATGCTCAGGCGATTGTCGATTTCCTGAAAACGCAGCCGCTGGTGAAGAAGCTCTATCACCCGTCGCTGCCGGAAAACCAGGGGCACGAGATCGCCGCGCGCCAGCAGAAGGGATTTGGCGCGATGTTAAGTTTTGAACTGGACGGTGACGAGCAAACGCTGCGTCGCTTCCTGAGCGGGCTGTCATTGTTTACGCTGGCGGAATCCTTAGGTGGGGTTGAAAGCTTAATCTCCCACGCCGCGACCATGACGCACGCAGGTATGGCACCTGAAGCACGTGCCGCCGCCGGTATTTCCGAGACGCTGCTGCGAATCTCAACCGGTATTGAAGATTCTGAAGATTTAATTGCCGATCTGGAAAATGGCTTCCGGGTCGCAGCCAAGGGGTAATCATGAGTGTGATAGCGCAGGCAGGGGCGAAGGGTCGTCAGCTGCACAAGTTTGGTGGTAGTAGTCTTGCTGATGTGAAATGTTATCTGCGTGTCGCAGGGATCATGACAGAGTATTCGCAGCCGGGGGACATGATGGTTGTCTCCGCGGCGGGCAGCACCACCAACCAGTTGATTAGCTGGCTGAAATTGAGCCAGACCGATCGCCTTTCTGCGCATCAGGTGCAACAGTCCTTACGTCGTTATCAGAGCGAGCTGATTGCCGGCCTGCTGCCTGCAGACGTAGCGGACGGGTTGATCAGTGCCTTCACCCATGACCTTGAGCGTCTTGCTGCCCTGCTGGACAGCGGCATTACCGAAGCGGTGTATGCCGAAGTGGTCGGCCACGGGGAAGTGTGGTCTGCGCGTCTGATGGCTGCCGTATTGCAACATCTTGGTGTTGAAGCCGCCTGGCTCGACGCGCGCGATTTCCTGCGCGCTGAGCGTGCTGCACAGCCGCAGGTCGACGAAGGATTGTCTTACCCGTTACTGCAACAGCTGCTGGTGCAACATCCAGGTAAACGCATTGTCGTCACCGGCTTTATCAGCCGCAGCAATGCGGGCGAAACGGTGCTGCTGGGGCGTAACGGCTCCGACTACTCTGCAACGCAAATCGGTGCTCTGGCGGGCGTGTCCCGCGTCACCATCTGGAGTGATGTGGCTGGTGTTTACAGCGCCGACCCGCGCAAAGTGAAAGATGCCTGTTTACTGCCGCTGCTGCGTCTCGACGAAGCCAGCGAACTGGCACGTCTGGCGGCACCGGTACTGCACGCGCGCACGCTGCAGCCAGTCTCCGGCAGCGATATTGACCTGCAGCTGCGCTGCAGTTACACCCCGGATCAGGGCTCCACGCGCATTGAGCGCGTGCTGGCTTCCGGTACCGGAGCGCGTATTGTTACCAGCCACGACGACATCTGTCTGATTGAGTTCCAGGTTCCGGCAGGACAGGATTTCAAAATGGCACATAAGGACATCGACCTGGTGTTAAAGCGTGCTCAGGTGCGTCCGCTGGCCGTTGGCGTGCATAACGACCGCCAGCTGCTGCAGTTCTGCTATACCGCAGAAGTGGCGGACAGCGCGCTGAAAATTCTGGATGAAGCGGGCCTGCCGGGCGAGCTTCGCCTGCGTCAGGGGCTGGCGCTGGTGGCGATGGTGGGGGCGGGTGTCACCCGTAACCCTCTGCACTGCCACCGTTTCTGGCAGCAACTGAAGGGACAGCCGGTTGAGTTTACCTGGCAGTCCGAAGAGGGCATCAGCCTGGTCGCCGTGCTGCGTAAAGGGCCTACCGATAGCCTGATTCAGGGTCTGCATACCTCTCTGTTCCGCGCAGAAAAACGCATTGGCCTGGTGCTGTTCGGTAAAGGCAACATCGGTTCCCGCTGGCTGGAGCTGTTTGCCCGCGAACAGGTCACTCTCTCTGCACGTACCGGGTTTGAATTTATTCTCGCTGGCGTGGTGGACAGCCGCCGCAGCCTGCTGAACTACGAAGGGCTGGACGCCAGCCGTGCGCTTGCTTTCTTTAATGATGAAGCCGTCGAGCAGGATGAAGAGTCGCTGTTCCTGTGGATGCGTGCGCACCCGTATGACGATCTGGTAGTGCTGGACGTCACCGCCAGCGAACAACTGGCCGATCAGTATCTTGATTTCGCCAGCCATGGGTTCCACGTCATTAGCGCCAATAAGCTGGCGGGGGCAAGCAGTACCGATAAATACCGTCAGATCCACGACGCGTTTGAAAAAACAGGGCGTCACTGGCTCTATAACGCCACCGTGGGCGCGGGCCTGCCGGTTAACCACACCGTGCGTGATCTGATTGAAAGCGGCGACAGTATTCTGGCGCTGAGCGGTATCTTCTCCGGCACGCTCTCCTGGTTGTTCCTGCAGTTTGACGGCACCGTACCGTTCACCGACCTGGTGGATCAGGCGTGGCAGCAGGGCTTAACCGAGCCCGATCCGCGCGTTGACCTCTCCGGTAAAGATGTAATGCGTAAGCTGGTGATCCTCGCGCGTGAAGCCGGTTACGACATCGAACCGGATTCCGTGCGCGTCGAATCACTGGTGACTGCTGGCTGTGAAGAAGGTTCTATAGACCATTTCTTTGAAAATGGCGAAGAGCTTAACGAGCAGATGGTACAGCGTCTGGAAGCGGCGAACGAGATGGGGCTGGTACTGCGCTATGTGGCGCGTTTTGAGGCCAACGGAAAAGCGCGTGTGGGTGTTGAGGCGGTGCGTCCTGAACATCCGCTGGCAGCACTTTTGCCGTGCGATAACGTCTTCGCGATCGAAAGCCGCTGGTATCGTGATAACCCACTGGTGATCCGCGGTCCGGGGGCGGGGCGCGATGTGACCGCCGGCGCGATCCAGTCCGACATCAACCGCCTGGCTAAGTTACTGTAACGCCTGAATTTCCCTCTCTCTCCGGGAGAGGGAATTACCCTCATCATGAATTTTCCTCATATTCCCTGAGCAAACCTCACCGTTATTGTTGATTATTTCTGTTGACGTCCCCCCGCTTTTCCGTCATTTTTACATCTGGACGTCTAAACGTATAGAAGTTCACAAAACAACACACAACGACACGCGATTGATAGAGGTACGGTATGAGCTTTTTTCACGCCAACCAGCGGGAAGCCCTGAATCAGAGCCTGGCCGAAGTAAACGGCCAGATTAACGTCTCTTTTGAATTTTTCCCGCCGCGCACCAGTGAAATGGAGCAAACCCTGTGGAGCTCTATCGATCGCCTGAGCAGCCTGAAACCGAAGTTTGTCTCCGTAACCTACGGTGCAAACTCCGGCGAGCGTGACCGTACGCACAGCATCATTAAAGGCATTAAAGATCGTACCGGTCTGGAAGCGGCTCCGCACCTTACCTGTATTGACGCAACCCGTGATGAACTGCGTGCTATCGCTCAGGATTACTGGAACAACGGCATTCGTCATATTGTTGCCCTGCGCGGTGACCTGCCGCCGGGTAGCGGTAAGCCGGAAATGTATGCTGCCGACCTGGTCGCGCTGCTGAAAGACGTGGCCGATTTTGATATCTCCGTTGCCGCTTATCCTGAAGTTCACCCGGAAGCGAAAAGCGCCCAGGCCGATCTGCTTAACCTGAAGCGTAAAGTGGAAGCCGGTGCAAACCGCGCGATTACCCAGTTCTTCTTTGATGTGGAAAGCTACCTGCGCTTCCGTGACCGTTGTGTTTCCGCAGGCATCGACGTTGAAATCATCCCAGGTATTCTGCCGGTCTCTAACTTCAAACAGGCGAAGAAATTTGCTGACATGACGAATGTGCGCATTCCGCTTTGGATGTCTAAAATGTACGAAGGGCTGGACGATGACCCGGAAACACGCAAGCTGGTGGGCGCAAATATCGCGATGGACATGGTGAAGATTTTAAGTCGTGAAGGGGTGAAGGATTTCCACTTCTACACGCTGAACCGTGCGGAGATGAGTTACGCCATATGCCACACGCTCGGTGTTAGACCAGGCGTGTAACTAAAAAGCCCTCTTCGGAGGGTTTTTTGATTTATAAGGGTTTTATTTTCCTGTCATATCGGTAATTCTGCCAAAGACGTACAAAAGTCACAAATTTTCAAAGTGTAATTAAACGGAATTAACTATCGAATCTGTGGGTTATCCCAACTGTACCTTATCAATAAGGGCGTATATCGTAACGGTAACACTGTAAAAGGGAGCATAGCGATGAGCACGTCAGACGATACCAATAAAGTCGGCAAATGCCCGTTCCATCAGGGCGGTCACGATCAGAGCGCGGGGGCAGGTACCAGCAGCCGTGACTGGTGGCCAAAACAACTCCGTGTCGACCTTCTTAACCAACATTCCAACCGTTCGAACCCTCTGGGTGAAGACTTCGACTACCGCAAAGAATTCAGCAAACTTGATTACTCTGCGCTTAAAGGCGACCTCAAAGCACTTTTAACCGACTCTCAACCGTGGTGGCCAGCCGACTGGGGCAGCTATGCAGGTCTGTTTATTCGTATGGCCTGGCACGGTGCAGGCACCTATCGCTCCGTTGATGGGCGCGGTGGTGCAGGACGCGGTCAACAGCGCTTTGCGCCGCTGAACTCCTGGCCTGATAACGTCAGCCTGGATAAAGCACGCCGCCTGCTGTGGCCAATTAAGCAAAAATACGGGCAAAAAATCTCCTGGGCTGACCTGTTTATCCTCGCGGGTAACGTGGCGCTGGAAAACTCGGGTTTCCGCACCTTTGGTTTTGGTGCCGGGCGTGAAGACGTCTGGGAACCGGATATGGACGTTAACTGGGGCGACGAAACGACCTGGCTGAAGCACCGCGATCCGGAAGAGCTGGCGAAGCGTCCACTCGGCGCAACCGAAATGGGCCTGATTTACGTTAACCCGGAAGGGCCAAATGCCAGCGGCGAACCGCTGTCAGCGGCAGCGGCGATTCGCGCCACCTTTGGTAACATGGGTATGGATGACGAAGAGACCGTCGCGTTGATTGCAGGGGGGCATACTCTCGGTAAAACCCACGGTGCAGGAGAAGCGACCCATGTAGGTGCTGATCCGGAAGCCGCACCGATTGAGGCGCAGGGTCTTGGCTGGCATAGCACGCACGGCTCTGGCGTTGGCGAAGATGCTATCACCTCTGGTCTGGAAGTCATCTGGTCACAAACCCCGACCCAGTGGAGCAACTATTTCTTCGAGAACCTGTTCAAATATGAGTGGGTGCAGACACGTAGCCCGGCCGGTGCCATTCAGTTTGAAGCCGTAAATGCGCCGGACATTATGCCTGATCCGTTCGACCCGTCGAAAAAACGCAAACCAACCATGCTGGTCACCGACCTGACGCTGCGTTTTGACCCGGAATTCGAAAAAATTTCCCGTCGTTTCCTGAACGATCCGCAGGCTTTCAACGAAGCTTTCGCACGTGCATGGTTCAAACTGACCCACCGTGATATGGGGCCAAAAGCGCGGTACATTGGTCCGGAAGTGCCGAAAGAAGATCTGATTTGGCAGGATCCGCTGCCACAGTCGGTGTTCAACCCTTCGAAGGAAGATATTGAAAGTCTGAAAGCGGAAATTGCGGCATCAGGTCTCTCCGTAAGCGAGCTGGTTTCTGTTGCCTGGGCGTCTGCTTCAACCTTCCGCGGCGGCGATAAGCGTGGCGGTGCCAATGGCGCACGTCTGGCGCTGGCGCCTCAGCGTGACTGGGATGTGAACGCCGCAGCGGTTCGTGCACTTCCTGCTCTGGAAGCTATTCAGCGCACCACTAACAAAGCTTCCCTGGCAGATATTATCGTGCTGGCGGGCGTAGTAGGCGTGGAGCAAGCCGCGAAAGCGGCAGGCGTATATGTCACTGTACCGTTCACACCAGGCCGTGTGGATGCACGTCAGGATCAGACGGATATCGAGATGTTTAACCTGCTCGAACCGATTGCTGATGGCTTCCGCAACTATCGTGCCCAGGTTAATGCCTCGACCACGGAATCACTCCTGATTGATAAGGCCCAACAGCTGACGCTGACCGCGCCTGAACTGACGGTGCTGGTGGGTGGCTTGCGTGCATTGGGTGCTAACTTCGATGGCAGCAAGAATGGCGTGTTCACCGACCGCGAGGGCGTGCTGAGTAATGACTTCTTCGTCAATCTGCTGGATATGAATACCCAATGGAAAGCGACCGATGAGTCAAACGAACTGTTTGCCGGTAGCGACCGCGCCAGCGGTGAAGTGAAATATACCGCGACCCGTGCCGATCTGGTCTTCGGCTCTAATGCCGTCCTGCGCGCGCTGGCAGAAGTTTATGCCAGCAGCGATGCCAGCGAGAAGTTTGTCCGTGACTTCGTTGCAGCATGGGCGAAAGTGATGGATTTGGATCGTTTCGACCTGCAGTAAATAAAAAATCCCCGCTTCGGCGGGGATTTTTTTAACACCATGTGGGCTGCGACTATTCCCACTCCTGTAAGAACCGCTGTCCGTACTGATCGGCAACCAACAGTGCCGCGTAAACCTGGTCCGGCGACACGCCGCCCGGCATGTTATGAATGGTTTCGCCTTCCGCGCAGGAGGCTTCCGCAATCAGACGCATTTTAGCCGGGATATCCTCTTTGATGTTCAGCTGTGCCAGCGTGATGGGCAAACCAACGCTGTGACAAAGCGCCGCGACGGTCTCTATTTCTTCTACCGGGGCGTTTTCCAGTACCAGCTGCGTCAGCGTACCGAATGCGACTTTTTCACCATGATAGAAGTGATGTGCGTCCGGCACTGCCGTCATGCCGTTGTGAATGGCGTGTGCTGCAGCCAGCCCGCCGCTTTCAAAACCGACGCCGCTGAGATACGTATTGGCTTCAATGATGCGTTCCAGCGCCGGTGTTACGACGTGCTGTTCCGCCGCCAGCATCGCTTTTTCACCCTCTTCAATCAGCGTGTTGTAGCACAGCTCGGCGAGCGCTAACGCAGCCTGCGTACATTTGCCTCCTGCCATGGTGGTTGCGCCACTGCGGGAACAGGCTCGTGCTTCAAACCAGGTGGCCAGTGCATCGCCAATCCCCGCAGCCAGCAGACGCGGCGGTGCTCCTGCAACCACATTGGTGTCGACGATAACCATGTTCGGGTTGTGCGGTAGCATCAGGTAGCGATCGAACTCGCCGTTGTCGGTATAAATCACGGAAAGCGCGCTGCACGGCGCATCAGTGGAGGCGATAGTCGGTGCAATGGCGACCGGCACGTCCATAAAGTGTGCCAGCGCTTTGGCGGTATCCAGCGTTTTTCCGCCGCCGATACCCAGTACCGCCATGCAGTCGGCACTGTCTGCCAGTTTTTTCAGTCGATCGATTTCATTTTGCGAACATTCGCCGCCAAACGGCACGATTTCAGCATGCAGTTCTGCGTTTTTAAAACTCTTGCGTAAAGTCTCTTCAGCAAAGCCCAGCACAAATTTATCGCCAACCACCAGCCAGCGCTGTGCAAGTGGCTTCAGATAGTCGCCGAGACGGGTTAACACATTAGCGCCCTGGATGTATTTCCCCGGCGATTGAATGATACGGTCCATAACAGTTCTCCCTTAGAGGTTGAGGTTACCAAACGCGTTTTTCCAGTCTTGCTCGAACTTCTCTATTGCTGACTCTACCGCCGGGGTGCCGAGCATTTGTTGCGCTACATCTAAAGGAAGCGTGATTGCTTCACAGCCGGCAAGCAGGCAGTCCAGCGCCTGTCGCGGAGTTTTAAAGCTGGCGGCAAGTACCTTGCTCTCTGGCGCATGCATTTCAAGCAGGGATTGCAGTTCTTGCACCATGCGAATACCGTCACCGCCTTGAGCGTCAACGCGGTTGACATACGGGGCCACATACTTTGCTCCTGCCAGTGCGGCGAGTAACCCCTGTGCTGCGCTGTATACGGCGGTACCCAGCGTGGTAATGCCCTCTTTTTTCAGGGCCTGAATCGCGATAAGCCCCTGAGCCGTCACCGGAATTTTGACCACGATGTCCGGTATGACATTACTCATGCGTTTAGCCTCCGCCACCATGCCCTCTGCATCGCGGCTCATGGTTTGGGCAAACAGCGTGCCGTCCGGCCCGATGGCCTTTTGCAGGCGCGGCAGCACGTCCCAGATGGATTCACGGCTGGCAGCGATAATGCTTGGGTTAGTGGTCACGCCCGCAATGGGAAAAATGCGTGCAAGGCGTTCGACTTCCGCCACATTGGCGGTATCCAGATACAGTTCCATCACTCTTCCTCGTATTAAAGTTCTAATTCGTGTTGCAGCAGAGAAGCAATAGCCTCCCCGGAGCTGGCGTTCACCAGCGCATTGCGGAAATCTTCATGCATGATGCGACGTGCCAGGCGTGAGAAAATTCGCATGTGCTGGTCGCCTGCGGCGTGTTTGTTCAGCGTCAGCATGATGATGAATTGCGCTTCCTCATCTCCCCACATGACGGGGGCTTTCAGGCGTGCAACGCTGATGGTGGATTGCTCAATGTGCTCCGATTTGCTGTGTGGGATGGCAAAACTAAAACCCAGCCCGGTAGAAAATACGGCTTCGCGCGCCCACAGATCGGCTTCCAGCTTGCGCGGATAGCGGCAACGCCCAGCGAGCAAAAGGTTATCGGTCATGCCTTTCATGACCTCTTCTTTGCTGTTCCAGTCGTTATCCAGAGAAATGCAGCGTGGCGTCACCAGCGGCGTATCCTGCTGATTCATGCGGAACTGGGCGAGCAGGTGTTCCACTTCAAGCGAGGTGCGACACGCCATGGCCTGGTTCAACAACTGGCGGCAGGCGCGGCTATCAAGCTGGGCCAGGCGCGCTTTGGTCGCCGGGATAGCAGGCGACCCCATACTGAGCTCGTCCAGGCCCAAACCTACCAGCAATGGCAACACAGAACCTTTTGCACCCAGCTCACCGCACAGGCCAATCCATTTTCCCTGGCGATGGACGGCCTGTACCGCGTAATCCAGAGCGCGCAGGAAAGCCGGGTTCAGGCTGTTGTAATGGCGCGTGACTTTGGCATTGTCGCGGTCGACGGCCAGGAGATACTGCGTCAGGTCATTGCTGCCGATACTAAAGAAATCAATTTCTTCGCAGCATTGATCGATGATGAACATCACCGAGGGCACTTCCAGCATGATGCCGAGCGGGATTTTTTCATCAAATGGAATATGTTCAGTACGAAGCTGCTGCTTCGCTTCGGCAAGCTTCTCTTTAACCCACAGGATCTCTTCCATGGAGGAGATCATCGGGATCATGATCTTCAGGTTGCCGTGAGCAGAGGCGCGCAGGATCGCCCGAAGCTGGGTGGTGAAAAGCGTTGCATACTCTTCGTAGATACGTACTGCGCGGTAGCCGAGGAAGGGGTTGTTTTCTGCCGGTATGTTCAGGTACTCCACCGGTTTATCGCCGCCGATATCCATAGTACGCACGATAATGCTGCGCTCATTTGCACTTTCAAGTGCCTGGCAGAAAATGTTGTACAGCTCGTTTTCACCGGGGGCGCTGGTGCGATCCATATACAGCATTTCGGTGCGGAACAGGCCAACGCCTTCGGCACCGTTACAAAATGCCGCCACGGCTTCCACTGCATGAGCGATGTTCGCGGCAATCTCAATGCGCAGGCCATCTGATGTTCTGGCTTCCCGATCAAGCCAGATGCGTTGCTGCTCGCGGATCGCCTGTTGTACTCGTGCTTCCTGCTGATAGTAGCGCACCACCGCATCACTGGCATTGACCACAACCACGCCCGCATTGCCATCTACGAAGACAGGCTGGTTGCGCCATTGAAGAAGACCTTCGCTATCGACGCCGACCAGCGTGGGAATATTGAAGGAGCGCGCAAGAATAACGGTGTGCGAAGTGGTTCCGCCGCTCTTTAACAGCAGCCCTTTGAGTAATGTTTTATCCAGTTCCAGGAACTGACCGGGAGTGAGGTCGTCTGCAAGGCAGACGGTCGGCTGCGTCAACTGGCCTGGCGCCGGGAAGCGTTGTTCTCCATAAATGTGTTGTAAAAGTTGATAGCAGACATCGCGCACGTCCAGTACCCGCTCCTGCAGGTAGCTGCTACTGGAACGAGAAAACGCATCGCAGAAATGGTTTGCAGTAGCGATTGTTGCTTGCGCGCAGCTCAGTCCCTGGCTCACGCCTGCAAGAAGATGCTGGCGCAGTGAGGTATCCGTCGCCAGCGATCGATGCGCATCGAGAATGGCGCTGGCGGTACTCTCGCTGTCCATCGCACGCAACTCAATGTTTTTCACCAGCAGGGTGAGACCGTTATTCAGCGCAGACTGCTCTTCTTCAACATTTTTCGCATCGGGTAAATCAGTCAGTGCATTGAGATCCAACGAGGTCAGTAATGTCAGAATACCCTGGGCGCTACCGCTGCAAACAGGCATGGCGCGGAACAGCGTTGGGTTAAGGCGCGTGAGGGATTCTGGTAATGGATCAAGCTCGGTAGTGATGGTTTCTGCGAGTGGTGAATCACAGTGCGGGAACTCTTCCCGGATCCAGTGTTCCAGTTGTTGATGGGCGTTTTGCTCATCTTCCCCTTGAATCACCAGGCGACATGCATCACCTGCCAGCGTATCGGTACCAATAAGAGCCAGTGCGCTTCTGGCATCGGCCTTACGGCCAGTGCGCAGGTTGTGCCATTCGATTTGTGAGCTAAACGTATTGCACAGCGTTTCCACATGACTTGCCGGACGCGCGTGAACCCCGTTGGGTAATTCACAGGTAAATTCCACTACCAGAGCCATACACACACTCCTCAAACCAATCATCATTAATTGGGGAACAGCATACGAGTGCGGTGATGACGCGCGCCATGTGACAAATCTGCCAAAAACTGGACAAATGTAATATCACTCGAAAAGTGAGATTTGACTCACAGGTTGTGATGGTTTGTCTTACCCTTCCGTCTGTGCGAAATGTCGAGGCGGATCGCATTTTCATTTCAACATTACAAAAATCCAGTAAATGGCCTTTTTGTCTCCTGTCCGCCGACTTTCTGATTGCCTATTGTTTGCCACAACACCTTTAGGGTTTTAGGCCAGGAGCGACATATGAAAGAGTTGGTGCATATTCTCAAGAACACGCGGCAGCATCTGATGACAGGTGTGTCGCACATGATTCCGTTCGTGGTTGCAGGCGGAATTTTGCTGGCGGTTTCAGTCATGTTGTACGGCAAAGGCGCGGTACCGGATGCAGCAACCGATCCCAACCTGAAAAAACTGTTCGATATCGGCGTGGCCGGGTTAACGCTGATGGTCCCCTTCCTCGCCGCCTATATTGGCTATTCCATTGCCGAACGTGCCGCGCTTGCACCTTGCGCCATTGCGGCCTGGGTTGGTAACAGTTTCGGTGCGGGTTTCTTCGGCGCCATTATTGCCGGGATACTCGGTGGGATAGTCGTCTGGTATCTGAAGAAACTGCCGGTTCCGAAAGTGCTGCGCTCAGTCATGCCTATCTTCATCATCCCTATCATCGGCACTTTTCTTACCGCGGGCATCATGATGTGGGGCCTGGGTGAGCCTGTCGGGGCGTTGACCACAGGGTTAACTCAGTGGCTGCAAGGAATGCAGCAGGGCAGCATCGTTGTGCTGGCCGTCATCATGGGGCTGATGCTTGCCTTCGATATGGGAGGGCCAATTAACAAAGTGGCCTATGCCTTTATGTTGATTTGTGTTGCCCAGGGCGTCTACACCGTTGTGGCAATCGCAGCGGTGGGTATCTGTGTGCCTCCGCTGGGGTTAGGCCTGGCGACGCTCATTAATCGCAAGAATTTTACTGGTGAAGAGCGTGAAGCGGGTAAAGCGGCACTGGTGATGGGCTGCGTTGGGGTCACAGAAGGGGCGATTCCATTTGCTGCAGCCGATCCTCTGCGCGTGATCCCTTCCATCATGTTGGGCTCCGCGTGCGGTGCAGTGACGGCTGCCGTGATGGGCGCACAATGTTATGCCGGATGGGGCGGGCTTATCGTTCTCCCTGTGGTGGAGGGCAAACTGGGCTACATCGCGGCAGTAGCCGTGGGTGCGGTGATTACCGCCATCAGCGTTAACGTGCTGAAAAGTATTGCCCGCAAGAATGCAAAACAGGTCGAAGAAAAAGAGGACGACCTGGATCTGGATTTCGAAATTAACTGAATGAGGAAGAGAACATGGCCCGAATTATCGCAGTAACGGCATGCCCGTCAGGTGTTGCGCATACCTATATGGCGGCCGAAGCACTGGAAAGTGCCGCTAAAGCCAAAGGCTGGGAAGTGAAAGTTGAAACGCAGGGGTCGATAGGTCTTGAGAACGAACTGACGGCTGAGGATATCGCCGCAGCGGATATGGTGATCCTGACTAAAGATATCGGCATTAAATTCGAAGAGCGTTTTAGCGGGAAAACCATCGTGCGCGTCAACATTAGCGACGCGGTAAAGCGTGCTGACGCCATCATGAACAAAATTGATGCCCACCTGACACAAACTGCCTGATGCTCTCCCGCCCTTCGGGGCGGGCTCGTTTTTCCGTTACAGGAGTTACCTCATGACGAATCGTACCCAGCGTCTGAAAGACGCACTCTTTGCTAACCCGCGCGAAATCTCACTTGAGCGTGCTTTGCTCTATACCGCCAGTTATCAGCAGACGGAAGGCGAGCCGGTTATGCTCAGGCGCGCGAAAGCCACGGCGTACATTCTCGACCATGTGAATATCGCGATTCGTGATGAGGAACTGATTGCCGGAAACCGCACCGTTAAACCGCGCGCAGGGATTATGTCCCCTGAGATGGACCCGTACTGGCTGCTTAAGGAGTTGGATCAGTTTGCCACACGACCCCAGGATCGCTTCGACATTAGCGACGAGGATAAGCGGATCTACCGTGAAGTGCTGTATCCCTGGTGGGAAAAACGGTCGATGAAAGATTTCATCAACAGCCAGATGACGGATGAAGTGAAAGCCGCCGTGGGGACACAGATTTTTAGCGTCAATCAGACGGATAAAGGGCAGGGGCATATCATCATTGATTACCCACGCCTGCTGAATAATGGTCTGGGTGCGCTGGTAGAGGAAATGCGTGAACACTGCACCCGCGATACGGAGAACACCTTCTATGCCGCGGCGCTGATTCTGCTTGAAGCCTCGCAGCGCCACATTCTGCGCTATGCAGTGCTGGCTGAAGACGTCGCTGCCATCAGCCATGGCTCTCGACGCGAGGAATTACTCAAGATTGCGGAAAACTCTCGTCATAACGTTCAGCATAAACCGCAAACGTTCTGGCAGGCGTGTCAGCTATTCTGGTACATGAACGTTATTTTACAGTACGAATCTAACGCCAGCTCGCTCTCCATCGGGCGCTTTGATCAGTATATGTTGCCGTTTTATCAGGCTTCGCTCTCGCAAGGTGACGATCCCGCGTTTCTGCAAGAACTTCTGGAATCACTGTGGGTGAAGTGCAATGACGTGGTGTTATTACGTTCGACCAGCAGCGCACGTTATTTTGCCGGATTTCCGACGGGATATACTGCACTGCTGGGCGGCCTGACGGAGAGTGGTCGCAGTGCGGTGAATGTGCTTTCCTTCCTGTGCCTGGATGCCTACCAGAGCGTTCAGCTTCCGCAGCCCAACCTTGGCGTGCGAGTGAACGAACTTATTGATCGACCTTTCCTGCTCAAAACTGCAGAGACGATCCGCCTGGGAACCGGTATTCCGCAGATATTTAACGATGAAGTGGTGGTGCCAGCTTTCCTGAATCGTGGTGTGTCACTTGAAGATGCACGTGATTACGCTGTTGTCGGCTGCGTTGAACTATCCATTCCGGGTAAAACCTACGGCCTTCACGATATCGCGATGTTTAACCTGCTGAAAGTCATGGAAATCGCGATGCAGGAGAACGAAGGTAATGCGGATCTCAGTTATGAAGAGTTGCTGAGGCATATTCGCGCCAAAATTAATCACTACATTGCGCTGATGGTCGAGGGGAGCAATATCTGCGATATCGGCCACCGCGACTGGGCGCCCGTGCCGCTTCTCTCTTCGTTTATCAGTGATTGCCTGGTTACGGGGAGAGATATTACCGACGGCGGTGCACGCTATAACTTCTCTGGCGTGCAGGGGATAGGGATAGCGAATTTGAGTGACTCATTGCATGCTCTGAAAGGGCTGGTTTTTGAACAGCAACGCTTAAGTTTTGATGAGCTATTAGCCGTGTTAAAAGCCAATTTTGCCACCCCTGAAGGCGAGAAAGTGCGTGCAAGGCTGATCAACCGCTTCGAAAAATACGGCAATGATATTGATGATGTCGACAATATCAGCGCTGAATTGCTGCGCCATTACTGTAAAGAGGTCGAAAAATACCGCAACCCGCGTGGTGGGCAATTTACCCCCGGTTCATATACCGTGTCGGCACACGTACCGCTGGGCGCAGTCGTGGGTGCCACACCGGATGGTCGCCTGGCAGGTGAGCAGCTGGCAGACGGTGGGCTCTCTCCTATGCTCGGGCAAGATATGCAGGGCCCGACGGCGGTACTGAAATCGGTGAGTAAGCTGGATAACTATTTATTATCTAACGGTACACTTTTGAACGTTAAATTCACGCCTGCGACGCTGGAAGGCGATGCCGGGCTGCAAAAGCTGGCGGATTTTCTGCGCGCGTTCACCCAGCTTAAACTGCAACATATCCAGTTCAACGTCGTTAACGCGGACACGCTACGCGAAGCACAGCAGCGCCCACAGGATTTTGCCGGGTTGGTCGTCCGGGTTGCCGGATACAGCGCCTTCTTTGTTGAGTTATCGAAGGAGATCCAGGATGACATTATCCGTCGCACAGCACATCAGCTGTGACGAGGTTGAAACGCGCGCCAATGCGGCGCGTATTTTCAACATTCAGCGCTATTCGTTGAATGATGGGCGTGGCATTCGTACGGTAGTGTTTTTTAAAGGTTGTCCTCACCGCTGCCCCTGGTGTGCTAATCCTGAGTCGATCTCACCGAAAATCGAGACAGTGCGCCGCGTGAGCAAATGTTTGCACTGTAGCCCCTGTCTGCGGGATGCTAATGAGTGCCCTTCTGGCGCGTTCGAGCATATTGGAAGAGACGTTACGCTCGATGTGCTCGAACGTGAGGTAATGAAAGACGATGTGTTCTTCCGTTCTTCGGGTGGTGGCGTCACCCTCTCCGGAGGGGAGGTGTTGATGCAGGCACCTTTTGCGACACTGCTTTTGCAGAGGCTGCGTCGATATGGCGTGCATACAGCCATCGAAACGGCAGGAGATGCGCCTTTATCTCGCTTACTGCCACTGGCGCACCAGTGTGATGAAGTGCTGTTTGATTTGAAAATAATGGATACGGAGCAGGCGCGTTCAGTGGTAGCAATGAATCTGCCCAGAGTGCTCGATAATTTTATGCAACTGGTGGCTGACGGAGTAAATGTGATCCCTCGCGTACCGCTTATTCCGGGTTTTACGCTCAATGAAACGAACATGGCTCGCGTGCTGGCGTTTCTGTTACCTTCTGGAATACGGCAACTGCATTTACTGCCGTTCCATCAGTACGGGGAACCAAAGTATCGTCTCCTTGGTCAGGAGTGGGGGATGCGGCAAGTGGTTCCGCCAACAGAAAGTGAGGTTGCGGCGATGCGTCAAATGGCTGAGCGCGAAGGTTTCCATGTCACCGTAGGAGGTTAAGTATGGCAGTGATAACGGAACGTCACCTGGTGGCGGTGACCGCTTGTGTCAGTGGCGTTGCACATACCTATATGGCGGCGGAACGGCTTGAAAAACTCTGCCAGCACGAGAAGTGGAGCGTTCACATTGAGACGCAGGGAGCTCTGGGCGTTGAAAACGAGCTCACAGATGACGATATTCGTCGCGCCGATGTTGTTCTACTGATCGCGGATATCGAACTGGCTGGCAGTGAACGCTTCGAACATACCCGCTACGTGAAGTGCGGGATTAACGCTTTTTTACGTGACCCGCAAAGGGTGATGGGAGCGGTGCGTAAAATGTTTTCCGCACCGCAGCATACTCAGCTCATTCTGGACTAGCCACTTTCCCTGTTAGCTGGCTGTGATACTGGCGACGGTATTCTGACGGGGATCGCTCTGTGTTTTTACGGAACAACCGGCAGAAATAGTTACTGTCAACAAACCCGCAGGCATGTGCCACCTCTTTCACTTTTAAATCATACCCTTTCAGCAACTGACGCGCGTGTTCCAGCCGGGTATGCGTCAGGTATTCATTGAAACCCACTGCACCTGTTTTCTGGAAGAGATGCGACAGATAGTTGGGGGAGATGTAAAACGCCTGCGCCACGGATTCACGGGTTAGCGGCGCGGCGTAGTGCTCGTCAATATAGACCCGAATCGCTTCAAACAGAGCCTGACTACGCGAGGCGGTTTGGATCTGGCTGCCCAGCAGGTCGACGCAGTGGCTAAGCATGCTGGCGATAATCAGCCGCGCGGTTTGCTGCTCATGCGGCTGCATCTGCATTTCATGGAGCGTTTGCAGCAGGAATGAGCCAATACGAGGACCTCTGCGGGCAACATGCCGTTTTGCCAGGTTACGGACCTCAACACCATCCCAGTGCAGGAGGCTAAACCCAAGTTGTTGTTTGCCAAACAGAATGCTCAACGTCGTTGCGGGCTTTTGCCATTGCGGATCATTCCAGCCGCCAGCAGGAACGTATAAAACATCACCCTGCTGTAAAACGGAAGCAGCCAGGTCTTTCACCGAACCTTCGAGCACGATCTCCAGACGAGGAAAATCGACCTGCAAGGCAAGTGCGGGAACGGAGGATGTTGAGTTTGCAAAATGCACCTGACGTAGCGGCAACGTGCCGTTTATCAGGTCAGTCAGGATGTGGGTGATATCGTGGTGCATGATGTGAATACCGAGGTATTGCCCGGCAAGCGCAGCGCTGCCGGGCATAAAGCATTAGCCGGTGTTACGCATACCTGCCGCAACGCCTGCAATCGTCACCATCAGCGCCTGTTCAACGCGTGGATCCGGCTCTTTACCTTCTTCTTCCGCCAGACGCGAACGGTGCAGCAGTTCTGCCTGCAGGACGTTCAACGGGTCGGTATAGATGTTACGTAGCTGAATAGACTCGGCAATCCACGGCAGGTCCGCCATCAGGTGTGAGTCGTTGGCGATATCCAGCACCACTTTGATGTCACCTTCCAGCAGTTCGCGCAGCTCTTTACCCAGTGCCCATAGCTCAGGTTTCACCAGGCGCTGATCGTAGTATTCCGCCAGCCACAGGTCAGCTTTCGAGAAGACCATCTCCAGCATACCCAGGCGGGTTGAGAAGAATGGCCAGTCGCGGCACATGGTTTCCAGCTCGCTCTGTTTGCCATCTTCTACCACTTTCTGCAGCGCGGCACCGGCACCCAGCCAGGCTGGCAGCATCAAACGGTTCTGCGTCCAGGCGAAGATCCACGGGATAGCACGCAGGGATTCTACGCCACCGGTTGGGCGACGCTTCGCAGGACGTGAGCCCAGCGGCAGTTTACCCAGTTCCTGCTCAGGCGTCGCTGAACGGAAGTAAGGTACGAAGTCTTTGTTTTCACGCACGTAGCCGCGGTACAGATCGCAGGAGATATCTGACAGCTCGTCCATAATATGACACCAGGACGCTTTTGGCTCCGGCGGCGGTAGCAAGTTCGCTTCCAGAATAGCGCTGGTGTAAAGCGACAGGCTGCTGATGGTGACTTCTGGCAGACCGTACTTGAAGCGGATCATCTCGCCCTGTTCGGTCACGCGCAGGCCGCCTTTCAGACTTCCCGGCGGTTGTGACAGCAGTGCGGCATGAGCAGGTGCACCGCCACGGCCAATGGAACCGCCGCGTCCGTGGAACAGGGTCAGCTCAATACCGGCTTTCTCACAGGTTTTAATCAGTGCATCTTGCGCCTGGTACTGGGCCCATGATGCTGCCATTACGCCCGCATCTTTTGCGGAGTCAGAATAGCCAATCATGACCATCTGTTTGCCCTGAATAAAGCCACGATACCAGTCGATGTTCAGCAACTGGGTCATGACATCATTGGCATTGTTCAGGTCATCGAGGGTTTCAAACAGCGGCGCGACCGGCAGGGCGTAGTCGATACCGGCTTCTTTCAGCAGGAGATGAACGGCCAGCACGTCGGACGGCGTTTTTGCCATGGAGATCACATAGGCCGCCACCGATCCTTTCGGCGCATCAACGATCGCTTTACAGGTGTTGAGAACTTCGCGGGTGTCGTTGCTTGGCTCCCAGTTGCGAGGCAGCAGAGGACGTTTGGAGTTCAGTTCGCGGATCAGGAAGGCCTGCTTGTCGGCTTCGGACCAGCTTTCATAATCGCCGATGCCGAGATAGCGGGTCAGTTCGCCCAGGGCTTCGGTATGACGGGTGCTCTCTTGACGCACATCGATACGCACCAGCGGTACGCCAAAACACTTCACGCGGCGCAGGGTATCAAGCAACTCACCGTTCGCGATGATGCCCATCCCACAGGCCTGCAGAGATTTATAACAGGCGTACAGGGGCTCCCAGAGCTGTTCGTTCTGGCTCAGAAGACCTTCGGGTTTTGGCAGGCGCTGGCCTTTAAGACGAGCTTCCAGCCAGGCCTGAGTAGCCATCAGCTGACTGCGCAGTTTTTTCATCAGGAAACGATACGGCTCGCTGGCACCTTCTTCACCAGCCAGCTCGCGCAGTTCCGGTGTTGCTTCAACCATCGACAGTTCGGAAATCAGTACCTGAATGTCTTTCAGGAACAGGTCGGTGGCCTTCCAGCGGCTCAGCAACAGGACATGACGGGTGATCTCTGCGGTCACGTTCGGGTTGCCGTCGCGGTCTCCGCCCATCCAGGAGGTGAAGCGCACTGGAACAAAATCCACCGGCAGGCGGTAGCCCAGGTTCTCTTCCAGCTGTTCGTTCAGCTCGCGCAGGTAGTTAGGAACCCCTTCCCACAGGCTGTTTTCTACCACCGCAAAGCCCCATTTGGCTTCATCAACCGGGCTTGGGCGATGCTTACGAATTTCATCGGTGTGCCAGGATTGGGCAATCAGCTGGCGCAGGCGGCGCATCAGCTGGTTGCGCTCGTAGTCAGCGATGTCTTTGTTATCCAACTGCTTCAGGCAGTTGTTCACTTCCACCATTTTATGGATCAGGGTACGACGGGTGATTTCGGTTGGGTGCGCGGTCAGTACCAGCTCCAGCGAAAGGGACTCCACCGCTTTTTTGATGGTGTCTTCATTGAGGCCTGGCTGATCTTTGAGTTTACGAAGCGTACGGGCAATGACTTCCGGGTTGCTGGCAGCTTCGCCATTTGGCGAAATGCTGTGGTATTGCTCAGCGGTGTTTGCCAGGTTAAGGAACTGGCTGAATGCGCGTGCAACGGGTAACAGCTCATCGTTAGAGAGGTTCTGCAACGTGGTTAGCAGCTCCTGACGATTGGCCTCATTACCTGCACGAGAAGATTTCGATAGCTTGCGGATGGTTTCAACACGCTCGAGGATGTTCTCCCCCAACGCATCTTTGATGGTATCTCCAAGCACTTTGCCGAGCATACTGACATTACTACGCAACGCGGAATATTGTTCGTTCATAAAAACCCAGTCACCCCATCATTTTTGTTTATGCCCAGTCGAAAATCTTCTGGACATTATTTTGTCATCTCCCTTTATAAAGCCACGTAAAACCCCCGTCGTCAATTGCTGCGAAAACGGTTCAGCAAACGAATAAATGTGGGTAATTTACGAAATTTAATTCGCTTCGCGTCAGATAAGTGATGCTTATGGGAATGTGACGGAGATCGCGAGATTTTCCCCTCTCAGATGAGAGGGGAAAGGTCATTAATGCCAGCAGAAGTGATGCACAACCTGAGTAATCAGTTCGCGGGTTGGCTTGATAAAGCGAGTTTCCAGATACTCATCCGGCTGGTGGGCCTGGTTGATGGAGCCAGGGCCAAGGACCAGCGTCGGGCAGAGCGTTTGAATAAACGGCGCTTCGGTGCAGTAGTTCACCACATCGGTTTTCTCGCCGAGCAGTTTTTCCACCACGTCGACCAACTGGTGATCCGGCGGGCACTCGTAGCCCGGAATTGGCGGATGAAGATCGGAAACTGTCAAGCGACCAGGCCAGCGTTCACTCACCGGTGCAAGGGCTTCTGTCAGTAATCCGTTCAGATCGCTCAGCGTCATACCCGGCAGCGGGCGGATATCCATGTGCAGCTCGCAACAGGCGCAGATACGGTTGGAGGCATCGCCGCCGTGAAGGCTGCCGAGGTTCAGCGTCGGATAAGGAACGGTGAACGAATCATGGTGGTAGCGCTCTTTCAGGGAATCACGCAGCTGCATGATGTGGCCGATGGCATCGTGCATCAGCTCAATGGCGTTCACCCCGCGCGCCGGGTCGCTGGAGTGGCCGGACTGGCCCAGCACGCGTACTGCCGTCGAGATATGGCCTTTGTGCGCACGAATCGGTTGCAGAGACGTTGGCTCGCCGATGATCGCGCAATCCGGGCGAATCGACGTGTTTTCAGAGAAGTAGCGAGCGCCCGCCATGCTGGTTTCTTCATCGGCGGTCGCCAGAATGTAGAGCGGTTTTTTCAGTTTCGTCACGTCCACGTCACGCAGCGCGTCGAGGATAAAGGCGAAGAATCCTTTCATGTCGGCGGTGCCCAGACCGTAGAGCTTGTTGTCATGCTCGGTCAGGGTGAACGGATCGCGCGTCCAGCGACCGTCGTCAAACGGTACGGTGTCAGTATGACCGGCCAGCAGCAGGCCGCCCGCACCGGTTCCGGTGCGGGCGAGCAGGTTAAATTTGTGGCGGGTTCCGGGGACGGGCTGAACCTCAACGTTAAACCCAAGATCGCTAAACCAACCCGCCAGCAGATTGATTAAAGACTCATTGCTCTGATCCAGCGCTTCTTCGGTTGCACTGATGGACGGTGTGGCAATCAGAGCGCGGTAGATCTCGATAAATGGCGGTAAGTTCATTTTCATTGTTGACACACCTTAGGTCGTGATAGTATCAATATTCATGCAATAAATGTGAATAAAAATACATTAACGTTGAGCATAAAGGAACCCGATGTTGAATACGCTGATTGTAGGCGCTAGCGGTTATGCGGGCGCAGAGCTTGTAAGCTACGTGAATCGCCATCCACATATGACCATAACCGCTTTGACCGTGTCAGCGCAAAGCAATGATGCAGGAAAGTTAATTTCTGATTTGCATCCGCAACTTAAGGGCATTGTTGATCTGCCGTTGCAGCCAATGTCTGACATCAGTGAGTTCACCGAAGGCGTCGACGTGGTGTTTTTGGCCACTGCGCACGAAGTCAGCCACGACCTGGCACCGCAATTTCTGGCGGCCGGTTGTGTGGTGTTCGACCTCTCTGGCGCGTTTCGTGTTAACGATGGCGCGTTCTATGAAAAATATTACGGTTTTACCCATCAGCACCCGGATCTGCTTGAAAAAGCGGTGTACGGCCTGGCGGAGTGGAGCGCAGACAAACTGAAAGAAGCGGATCTGATTGCTGTCCCGGGTTGCTACCCGACGGCGGCGCAGCTTTCACTTAAGCCATTGATCGACACAGGTCTGCTGGATCTGAATCAGTGGCCGGTGATCAACGCCACCAGTGGCGTGAGCGGTGCCGGGCGCAAGGCTGCTATCTCCAACAGCTTCTGCGAAGTGAGCCTTCAGCCGTATGGTGTGTTTAACCACCGTCATCACCCTGAAATTACCACCCATCTGGGCGCGGAGGTGATTTTCACCCCGCACCTGGGCAGCTTCCCGCGTGGGATCCTCGAAACCATTACCTGCCGCCTGAAACCGGGCGTAACCAAAGAACAGGTGAACGAGGTCTTCACTCAGGCATACGCGGATAAACCGCTGGTGCGTTTGTACGATAAAGGCGTCCCGGCGCTGAAAAACGTGGTCGGTTTGCCGTTCTGCGATATCGGCTTTGCTGTGCAGGGCGAACACCTGATTGTGGTCGCCGCAGAAGATAACTTACTCAAAGGCGCTGCCGCTCAGGCCATGCAGTGCGCAAATATTCGTTTCGGCTTCCCTGAAACGCAGGCTCTTATTTAAGGTGTGATGATGAACCCATTAATTATCAAACTCGGTGGTGTACTGCTGGACAGCGAAGAAGCGCTGGAGCGTCTTTTTACCGCGCTGGTTAACTATCGCGAATCGCACCAACGTCCGCTGGTGATTGTTCACGGTGGCGGCTGCGTGGTGGATGAGCTGATGAAAGGGCTCAACCTGCCGGTGAAAAAGAAAAATGGCTTGCGCGTCACGCCTGCCGATCAGATTGGCATCATTACCGGTGCACTGGCGGGAACGGCGAACAAAACGTTGCTGGCATGGGCGAAGAAGCACCATATTGCCTCTGTCGGCCTCTATCTGGGCGATGGCGATAGTGTAAAAGTGACCCAGCTCGATGAAGAGCTCGGCCATGTTGGACTGGCACAGCCAGGTTCGCCTAAGCTGATTAACACGCTGCTGGATGGCGGTTTCCTGCCGGTGGTCAGTTCTATCGGTGTCACCGAAGAGGGCGAGCTGATGAACGTGAACGCGGACCAGGCGGCAACTGCACTGGCGGCAACGCTGGGCGCAGACCTGATCCTGCTTTCCGACGTGAGCGGTATTCTGGACGGCAAAGGTCAGCGCATTGCGGAAATGACGGCGGCGAAAGCCGAGCAGCTGATTGCGCAGGGCATTATTACCGACGGTATGATCGTCAAAGTGAACGCTGCACTGGATGCCGCGCGCACGCTCGGCCGCCCGGTAGATATCGCCTCCTGGCGTCACGCGGAGCAACTCCCGGCGCTGTTTAACGGCACGCCGATTGGCACGCGTATTTTAGCGTAAGTTTTTTTTGAATGACCGCAGGCCGGGCAAGCGTATCGCTACCCGGCGGAACTAACGAATAAAGGAACGATGTTATGGCACTTTGGGGTGGGCGTTTTACACAGGCAGCGGATCAGCGGTTCAAACAGTTCAACGACTCTTTGCGCTTCGACTACCGCCTGGCCGAACAGGATATTGTCGGCTCTGTGGCCTGGTCCAAAGCGCTGGTTACCGTGGGGGTACTGACCGCAGATGAGCAACAGCAGCTGGAAGAAGCGCTGAACAACCTGCTGGAAGAAGTGCGTCTGAACCCGGAGCAAATTCTCCAGAGTGATGCCGAAGACATTCACAGCTGGGTAGAAGGCAAACTGATCGATAAAGTCGGTCAGTTGGGTAAGAAGCTGCACACTGGCCGTAGCCGTAACGACCAGGTCGCAACCGATCTGAAGCTGTGGTGTAAAGATACCGTTGGCGAACTGCTGGCCGCTAACCGTCAACTGCAGAGTGCGCTGGTGGAAACCGCTCAGAATAACCAGGACGCGGTCATGCCGGGTTACACCCATCTGCAGCGTGCGCAGCCAGTGACGTTTGCGCACTGGTGCCTGGCCTATGTCGAGATGCTGGCGCGTGATGAAAGCCGTCTGCAGGATACTCTGAAACGTCTGGACGTGAGTCCGCTGGGTAGCGGCGCGCTGGCCGGTACGGCGTATGAAATTGACCGTGAACAGCTGGCAGGCTGGTTGGGCTTTGCCTCTGCCACCCGTAACAGCCTGGACAGCGTGTCTGACCGTGACCACGTGCTGGAACTGCTCTCAAATGCTTCTATCGGCATGGTTCACCTGTCGCGTTTCGCAGAAGACCTGATCTTCTTCAACTCCGGTGAGGCCGGGTTTGTCGAGTTGTCTGACCGTGTGACTTCAGGTTCTTCCCTGATGCCGCAGAAGAAAAACCCGGATGCGCTGGAGCTTATCCGCGGCAAGTGTGGCCGCGTCCAGGGCGCGCTGACCGGCATGATGATGACCCTGAAAGGGCTGCCGCTGGCGTATAACAAAGATATGCAGGAAGACAAAGAAGGGCTGTTCGACGCGCTCGACACCTGGCTGGACTGTCTGCATATGGGCGCACTGGTGCTGGATGGTATTCAGGTGAAACGCCCGCGTTGCCAGGAAGCGGCGCAGCAGGGGTATGCAAACTCCACTGAGCTGGCGGATTACCTCGTTGCGAAAGGCGTACCGTTCCGTGAAGCGCACCATATTGTGGGCGAAGCGGTAGTGGAAGCGATTCGCCAGGGTAAACCGCTGGAAGATCTGGCGCTTGCCGAGCTGCAGAAGTTCAGTGCGGTTATCGGGGATGATGTTTATCCGATTCTGGCATTACAGTCTTGCCTGGATAAGCGTGCGGCGAAAGGCGGCGTGTCACCTAAGCAGGTCGCGCAGGCGATTGCGGATGCGAAAAACCGCTTAGTTTAAACTGTGCGGGCGGGTGCCCTCACCCCGGCCCTCTCCCACGGGGAGTGGGAGAAAAACGGAGCCTGGCTTAACGCCAGGCTTTTTTACGCAAAAAAAAGCGGACCACGGGGTCCGCAAAAGTTCACGTTGGCTTTAGTTGTTCGAGTTTTGAGAGAAACTCGCTGACGGAGCGGGGTCGTTTTGGGTCAAACACGTGCCGCCTCGTCTATGTGGTGTATTATTCAACAGAATGCTTGATAGGGATAATCGTTCGTTGCTATGCTATCTATCGCCATGAACTATCGTGGCGACGGAGGATGAATAATGAATATTCGTGATCTTGAATACCTGGTAGCGTTAGCCGAGCACCGTCATTTTCGCCGCGCGGCAGATTCCTGCCACGTCAGCCAGCCTACACTGAGCGGTCAGATCCGCAAGCTGGAGGATGAGCTGGGTGTGATGCTGCTGGAGCGCACCAGTCGTAAGGTACTGTTCACCCAGGCAGGTCTTTTGCTGGTTGATCAGGCGCGCACCGTGCTGCGCGAGGTCAAAGTGCTCAAGGAAATGGCAAGCCAGCAGGGGGAAACGATGTCAGGCCCACTGCATATTGGCCTGATCCCAACCGTTGGCCCGTACCTGTTACCGCACATCATTCCGATGCTGCACCAGACGTTCCCGAAACTTGAAATGTACCTGCATGAAGCGCAGACCCATCAGCTGCTGGCGCAGTTAGATAGCGGTAAGCTCGACTGTGCCATTCTGGCGCTGGTCAAAGAGAGCGAAGCCTTTATTGAGGTGCCGCTGTTTGATGAGCCGATGATGCTGGCGATCTATCAAGATCACCCGTGGGCGAACCGCGATCGCGTGCCGATGGCCGATCTGGCCGGCGAGAAGCTGCTGATGCTGGAAGATGGCCACTGCCTGCGCGATCAGGCGATGGGTTTTTGCTTTGAAGCGGGTGCTGATGAAGATACCCATTTCCGCGCAACCAGCCTGGAAACGCTGCGTAATATGGTGGCTGCGGGAAGTGGTATTACACTGCTGCCTGCGCTGGCCGTACCTCGTGAACGCACGCGAGATGGCGTGGTGTACCTGCCGTGCATTAAGCCAGAGCCGCGCCGTACGATTGGCCTGGTATATCGCCCGGGTTCGCCGCTGCGCAGCCGCTATGAGCAGCTGGCAGAGGCCATCCGGAGTTCAATGGATGGCCATTTTGACAGCGCGTTAAAACAGGCGGTTCAGACCGTTTAGTGCCGCTACCCGATAGGCTTCTGCCATGGTCGGGTAGTTAAAGGTGGTGTTAACGAAGTACTCGATGGTGTTACCACCCCCTTTTTGCTCCATTATCGCCTGGCCGATATGAATGATTTCCGCGGCGCGTTCACCAAAGCAGTGAATACCGAGGATCTCTTTCGTCTCGCGATGGAACAAAATCTTCAGCGTTCCCACGCTCATCCCCACGATTTGCGCGCGCGCCAGATGTTTAAACTGCGCACGACCTACCTCGTAAGGCACTTTCATGGCTGTCAGTTGCTGTTCGGTTTTCCCGACTGAGCTAATTTCCGGGATGGTGTAAATCCCTGTCGGAATATCTTCAATCAGATGCGCCGTTGCTTCGCCTTTCACCAGCGCCTGAGCCGCAATGCGTCCCTGGTCGTAGGCTGCTGACGCGAGACTTGGATAGCCAATAACGTCACCGACTGCATAAACGTGCGGCAGGGCGGTCTGGTACATACTGTTGACCTTCAACTGACCGCGACTGTCGGTTTCCAGACCAATGTTTTCCAGCGCCAGCGAATCGGTGTTACCGGTACGGCCGTTGGCATACAGCAGACAGTCGGCTTTCAGCTTTTTGCCGGATTTCAGGTGCATAATCACACCGTCATCGCAGCCTTCGATTTTCTCGTACTCTTCGTTGTGGCGAATGACGACACCGCTGTTCCAGAAGTGATACGAGAGGGAATCCGACATCTCCTGGTCGAGGAAGGCCAGAAGGCGATCGCGGGTGTTGATCAGGTCAACTTTGACCTCCATGCCCCGGAAGATCGACGCATATTCGCAGCCAATCACCCCAGCGCCATAGATAATCACGTGGCGTGGTTCGTGGTGCAGGCTGAGGATGGAGTCACTGTCGTAGATGCGTGGGTGCGAGAAATCTACATCGGCCGGGTGGTACGGGCGTGAGCCGCAGGCAATAACGAATTTTTCAGCGGTGATGGTTTCAACCGAACCGTCGTGGCATTCGAGCGCCAGGGTGTGCTCATCAACAAAATGCGCGTTACCCTGCAAAATTTCACAGTGGTTACGCTCATAAAACCCCTGACGCATACGTGTCTGCTGGTTAATGACGGTATCCGCGTGATTCAGGATGTCGGCAAAGGATGAACGAAGAAGTCGGGAGTGGTCGCTGTAGAGAGGGTTCTGGTTAAATTCGATAATGCGGCTAACGGCGTGGCGGAGGGCTTTCGAAGGGATGGTGCCCCAGTGGGTGCAACCGCCGCCAACATTATGGTAGCGCTCAATGACCGCTACTCGGGCTCCCTGTTTCACCAGACCCATAGCAGCACCTTCGCCGCCGGGGCCGGAACCAATAACTATTGCGTCGTAATCGTAGGAATGTGGCATGGCAAGGCTTACCTGTTCTTATACATAAAAGCAACAGAATCATAACATCATTGCCAGAGTAACCCAATTATCGTTGTGCTTTTTTCGGGCAGTGAAGCACAAACCGCGCGTAAACAATCATTCACAAAGCCAGGCAAACAGATTAATTTTATTCTCTGGTATAGTGCCATCAGGCCTTTGGAAGGATTCAACTATCGTGATGGGCGTAAGAGCACAACAAAAAGAGAAAACCCGGCGTTCGCTGGTGGAAGCCGCATTCAGTCAACTGAGTGCCGAGCGTAGTTTTGCCAGTTTGAGCCTGCGTGAAGTTGCGCGCGAGGCCGGGATTGCGCCAACGTCCTTCTATCGTCACTTCCGTGATGTGGATGAACTGGGTCTGACCATGGTCGACGAAAGTGGTCTGATGCTGCGTCAGCTCATGCGCCAGGCGCGTCAGCGTATCGCAAAAGGCGGCAGCGTGATCCGCACCTCCGTGTCGACCTTTATGGAATTTATCGGCAATAACCCCAACGCGTTTCGTCTGCTTCTGCGCGAGCGTTCCGGAACCTCTGCGGCGTTTCGTGCTGCCGTCGCGCGTGAAATTCAGCATTTCATCGCGGAACTTGCCGACTATCTTGAACTCGAAAACCATATGCCGCGTGCGTTTACTGAAGCACAGGCTGAGGCGATGGTGACGATTGTTTTCAGCGCGGGTGCCGAAGCGCTGGATATCAGCATTGAACAACGCAAGCAGCTCGAAGAGCGACTGGTATTACAGCTTCGCATGATTTCTAAAGGTGCGTACTACTGGTATCGCCGTGAACAAGAGAAACTGGCACATCAAACCGAAGAGTGAAGGTGAGTAATGAAACAGTCAGGTCAGGATAAAGGGACGCTGTTGCTGGCATTGATCGCTGGCTTATCCATTAATGGTACGTTTGCCGCTATTTTTAGCTCAATCGTACCTTTTTCGATTTTCCCGCTAATTGCACTGGTGCTGACGGTTTACTGTCTGCATCAACGTTACCTGAACCGCACTATGCCGGTCGGGTTACCGGGGTTGGCTGCCGCCTGCTTTATTCTGGGTGTGTTGCTGTATAGCACAGTGGTGCGTGCCGAGTATCCGGATATCGGCTCTAACTTCTTCCCTGCGGTACTGTCTGTGGCGCTGGTGTTCTGGATTGGCTCGCGCATGCGTAGCCGTAAGAGCCAGTTACCAGAGTAATGAATTATTTGTAAGGCAGGTGAGCGAAGCTCCACCTGCCAAAAATGCCAGATAATTACTTCGCCGTGAGCAGTACACCACACTCCATATGGTGCGTATACGGGAACTGATCGAACAGCGCCAGACGTTCAACCTTGTGCGTCTGGCTTAATGTTTCGAGGTTCTTGCATAGCGTCTCCGGATTACAGGAGATGTACAAAATACGCGGGTACGCCTGCACCATCTTCTCGGTTTCGCTGTCCAGGCCACTGCGCGGCGGATCGACAAAAATCGTCTCACACTGGTAGCTCTTCAGATCAATGCCCTGCAGGCGATTAAACTCGCGTACGCCGTTCATGGCCTGCGTGAACTCTTCTGCGGCCATACGAATGATCTGCACGTTGTCGATATGATTAGCCGCGATGTTGTACTGTGCCGCAGCAACCGATGGTTTTGCGATTTCTGTGGCCAGCACGCGCTCGAAGTTACGCGCCAGCGCCAGCGAGAAGTTGCCGTTACCGCAGTACAGCTCAAGCAGATCGCCCGTCGATCCTTCCGTCGCCTTCAGCGCCCACTCAAGCATCTGCACGTTCATCGCGGCGTTCGGCTGGGTGAAGCTGTTCTCTACCTGACGATACACCATCTCTTTACCCGCCACCGGCAGACGCTCGTCGATGTAATCCTGATCCAGCATGATTTTGGTTTTGGTAGCACGGCCAATCAGATGAACATTGATGTTCTGCGCGCGCAGCGCATCGCGCAGGGCTTCTGCCTGCTCGCGCCACTCGTCATTCAGCGCTTTGTGATACAGCAGAGAGACAATCGCCTGGTTACTTTGGGTAGTCAGGTAGTCAATCTGGAACAGCTTATTGCGCAGCACTGGGTTGGTGCGCACACCGTCCATAATGAGGGTCATTAGCTGGTTAATCAGCTCGCTCGCCGCCGGAAAACTGTCTACGCGGATACGGGATTTTGTCTGCTGATCAAAAATGATGTGGTACAGGTCGTCACCGTCGTGCCAGATGCGGAACTCGGCGCGCATGCGGTAGTGGCTGACAGGAGAGCGGAACACCTCGGGAACGGGCGCGTTGAAAGGCGTCATCATACTTTGCAGGCGGACAACTTTCTCTGCCAGCTGCGCGTCGTACTGTTCTGTCGGGAGGTGTTCTGGGGTCATGATGCGTCCTGAGTGATAAAGAATTACGCGGGGATTGTAGGCATTGTTCAGGGGATGTCCAGATTTAATGGCTAATAGCTATCTGGACATCTATACGTGTCTAATTGTAGCATTCTGTTTCCGGTCTCCTGAGAGTGAAAAGGGAATCCAGTGTAAATCTGGAGCTGACGCGCAGCGGTAAAGACTGGCGGGATGAGCGTTGTAGACACTGTGAAAATGGGAAGTCTTCATCCTTCTAAAGCCACCTAGCCCGAAGACCTGCCGGGATCACGTCGCATTTGGTTTCATCATCGCGTGCTATAGATGAATCCTGCGGCATCCTTCTTATATTGTGGATGCTTTAACAATGATTAAAAAAGTATCGCTGCTGACGGCGTTGTCCGTCACGGCATTTTCGGGCTGGGCGCAGGATAGCGCAGACTCGTTGGTGGTGACTGCAAACCGTTTTGAACAACCGGCAAAAACCGTTCTGGCTCCGACATCTGTTGTGACGCGTGAAGATATTGAACGCTGGCAGGCAAAGAGTGTGGTGGAAATCATGTCACGTCTGCCTGGCGTGGATATCGCGCAAAGCGGTGGAATGGGCTCGAACTCTTCGACATTTATTCGCGGAACTGAATCTCGCCATGTGCTGGTGCTGATTGACGGTATTCCTTTGAATAACGCCGGGATCAGCAACGTACCTGACCTGAGCCAGATCCCGACTTCCCTGATTCAGCGTATTGAATACATTCGTGGCCCACGTTCGGCTCTGTATGGTTCCGACGCGATTGGCGGTGTGATCAACATCATTACCGGACGCGATAAACCGGGTGCGGAAATTTCTGCAGGTGTGGGGTCTAAGGGTTACCAAACCTATGATGGCTCTTTCCAGCAGGTTCTTGATAAAACCAGGATCACGATGGCGGGTAACTATACCTATACCCGTGGTTTTGATATTGCAGCCCAGGATGCACCGCGTCAGCCTGACCGCGATGGCTTTATGAGTAAGTCACTGTACGGCTCTGTGGAACAGCAGATTACCGACAGCGTGAGCGGCTTCTTCCGTGGTTTTGGTTATGACAACCGCACGGCGTATGACGGTTACGATCACTATGACGCCAACTTTATGGTGGATGGGCGACCGGATACTCGCCAGCTCTACAGCCAGAACTGGGATACGGGACTACGTTACAACCAGGGGATTTTCCAGTCACAACTGGTGGCGGGTTACGGTCGCAGTAAAGATCAGAACTATGACCCGAAGAAAGGGCGCTATGCTGATTCCGCAACGATGGATGATGTGAAGCAGTACACCACCCAGTGGCTTAATACTGTTGAAGTCGGTCACGGCAACATTGGTGCAGGACTGGACTGGCAAAAGCAGAAGACGCAGGCCGGAACGGGCTACCTGGATAAAGGTTACGAGCAGCGTAATACCGGCGTTTTCGTTTCAGCGATGCAGCAGTTCAACAGCGTGACGCTGGAAGCGGCGGCGCGTAATGACGACAACTCCAACTTTGGTAACTATGGAACATGGCAAACCAGCGCAGCGTGGGAGTTTGTGGATGGTTATCGCGTGATAGCCTCCTACGGTACCGCATTTAAAGCGCCTACGATGAGTCAGATCCACAGTGCAAACTATGGTAATCCAGACCTTAAACCGGAAGAGAGTAAGCAGTGGGAAGGAGGTTTTGAAGGCCTGACGGGACCGGTTAACTGGCGTATTACAGGTTATCGTAATGATATTGATAATCTGATCAGCAGCGATCCGCATACATACCGTTACTACAACGTTGATGAAGCGCGTATCAAAGGCGTGGAAGCCACGGCGCAGTTTGACACTGGCCCGGTAGGCCATCAGATCTCTTACGATTATGTTGACCCACGTAATGCGAAAACCAACGAAGTCCTGGCTCGCCGCTCTAAGCAGCAGGTTAAGTATCAGCTTGACTGGCAGGTCTGGGATCTCGACTGGAATCTGGCGTACCGTTATCTGGGAACTCGTTACGACGTTGCGATCGATCCGAATACCTATGCGTCAGAACGTGTGAAAATGGGTGGCGTAAGTTTGTGGGATATCGCAGTTTCATATCCTGTCACCTCTCACCTCACAGTTCGTGGTAAAATAGCCAATCTGTTCGATAAAGATTACGAGACAGTTTATGGCTATCAAACTGCAGGACGGGAATACACCTTGTCTGGCAGCTACACCTTCTGATCCGCGTCCCACTGTACTGGTGTTTGATTCCGGCGTTGGTGGGCTTTCGGTCTATGATGAGATTCGGCATCTCCTGCCGAATCTCCATTACATCTACGCTTTTGATAACGTCGCTTTTCCGTACGGGGAAAAAAGCGAAGAGTTTATTGTTGAGCGTGTGGTTGAAATTGTTACCGCGGTACAAAAGCGTTACCCCCTTGCGCTGGCGGTTATCGCCTGCAATACGGCGAGTACGGTTTCCCTTCCTGCCTTGCGTGAAAAATTCCAGTTCCCGGTTGTGGGCGTCGTTCCTGCAATAAAGCCAGCCGCGCGTCTGACGGCGAACGGTATCGTTGGTTTGCTGGCAACACGTGGCACCGTGAAGCGTCCTTATACGCGTGAACTGATCGACCGCTTTGCTAATGAATGCCAGATAGCAATGCTCGGATCGGCGGAGCTTGTCGAAATGGCTGAAGCGAAGTTGCATGGACACGCTGTTTCGCTGGAAGAGCTGCGCCGCATTTTGCGCCCGTGGTTGCGGATGCCGGAGCCGCCAGACACCGTTGTTCTGGGATGTACCCATTTCCCTCTTTTACAGGAAGAGCTTCTGGCTGTTCTGCCAGAGGGGACTCGTCTGGTGGATTCCGGTGCGGCAATTGCGCGTCGTACTGCCTGGTTGCTGGAACATGAAGCGCCAGATGCAAAATCTACCGATGCAAATATCGCTTTTTGTATGGCGATCACAAAAGAAACTGAACAACTTTTACCCGTTTTACATCGTTACGGCTTTGAAACGCTCGAAAAACTGGCGTTGTAGCACGGTTTTGAGCAAAAAAGAGGCGGTTGAAAGTTTTTTTCAAAAGAGGGGTTGTCAACGTCTGAGAACTCCCTATAATGCGCCTCCACTGACACGGAACAACGGCTTACAAGCCGCCGGGTTAGCGGGGTTCAGAGATGAACACCAACAGAGAAAAGTGAAAATAATCGCTTGACTCTGAATGAGGAAAACGTAATATACGGGACCTCGCAACGGTGAGCTGAAAGCCGCGTTGCAACTGCTCTTTAACAATTTATCAGACAATCTGTGTGGGCACTCAAAGTGACATGGATTCTTAACGTCCTCGGACGAAAAATGAATACCAAGTCTCAACGAGTGAACACGTAATTCATTACGAAGTTTAATTCATTGAGCATCAAACTTTTAAATTGAAGAGTTTGATCATGGCTCAGATTGAACGCTGGCGGCAGGCCTAACACATGCAAGTCGAGCGGTAGCACAGAGAGCTTGCTCTCGGGTGACGAGCGGCGGACGGGTGAGTAATGTCTGGGAAACTGCCTGATGGAGGGGGATAACTACTGGAAACGGTAGCTAATACCGCATAACGTCGCAAGACCAAAGAGGGGGACCTTCGGGCCTCTTGCCATCAGATGTGCCCAGATGGGATTAGCTAGTAGGTGGGGTAACGGCTCACCTAGGCGACGATCCCTAGCTGGTCTGAGAGGATGACCAGCCACACTGGAACTGAGACACGGTCCAGACTCCTACGGGAGGCAGCAGTGGGGAATATTGCACAATGGGCGCAAGCCTGATGCAGCCATGCCGCGTGTATGAAGAAGGCCTTCGGGTTGTAAAGTACTTTCAGCGGGGAGGAAGGTGCTGAGGTTAATAACCTCAGCAATTGACGTTACCCGCAGAAGAAGCACCGGCTAACTCCGTGCCAGCAGCCGCGGTAATACGGAGGGTGCAAGCGTTAATCGGAATTACTGGGCGTAAAGCGCACGCAGGCGGTCTGTCAAGTCGGATGTGAAATCCCCGGGCTCAACCTGGGAACTGCATTCGAAACTGGCAGGCTAGAGTCTTGTAGAGGGGGGTAGAATTCCAGGTGTAGCGGTGAAATGCGTAGAGATCTGGAGGAATACCGGTGGCGAAGGCGGCCCCCTGGACAAAGACTGACGCTCAGGTGCGAAAGCGTGGGGAGCAAACAGGATTAGATACCCTGGTAGTCCACGCCGTAAACGATGTCGACTTGGAGGTTGTGCCCTTGAGGCGTGGCTTCCGGAGCTAACGCGTTAAGTCGACCGCCTGGGGAGTACGGCCGCAAGGTTAAAACTCAAATGAATTGACGGGGGCCCGCACAAGCGGTGGAGCATGTGGTTTAATTCGATGCAACGCGAAGAACCTTACCTACTCTTGACATCCAGAGAACTTTCCAGAGATGGATTGGTGCCTTCGGGAACTCTGAGACAGGTGCTGCATGGCTGTCGTCAGCTCGTGTTGTGAAATGTTGGGTTAAGTCCCGCAACGAGCGCAACCCTTATCCTTTGTTGCCAGCGGTCCGGCCGGGAACTCAAAGGAGACTGCCAGTGATAAACTGGAGGAAGGTGGGGATGACGTCAAGTCATCATGGCCCTTACGAGTAGGGCTACACACGTGCTACAATGGCGCATACAAAGAGAAGCGACCTCGCGAGAGCAAGCGGACCTCATAAAGTGCGTCGTAGTCCGGATTGGAGTCTGCAACTCGACTCCATGAAGTCGGAATCGCTAGTAATCGTAGATCAGAATGCTACGGTGAATACGTTCCCGGGCCTTGTACACACCGCCCGTCACACCATGGGAGTGGGTTGCAAAAGAAGTAGGTAGCTTAACCTTCGGGAGGGCGCTTACCACTTTGTGATTCATGACTGGGGTGAAGTCGTAACAAGGTAACCGTAGGGGAACCTGCGGTTGGATCACCTCCTTACCTTAAAGAACCTGCCTTTGCAGTGCTCACACAGATTGTCTGATGAAAAACAGCAGTAAAAATTTCTGCAGGCTTGTAGCTCAGGTGGTTAGAGCGCACCCCTGATAAGGGTGAGGTCGGTGGTTCAAGTCCACTCAGGCCTACCAAACTCCTTTTAAAGGATGAGCGGTACAGAGATTGCAAACGATGGGGCTATAGCTCAGCTGGGAGAGCGCCTGCTTTGCACGCAGGAGGTCTGCGGTTCGATCCCGCATAGCTCCACCATCCTTTACTGCGAACCCAAGAAAACTTCAGAGTGAACCTGAAAAGGTGCACTGCGAAGTTTTGCTCTTTAAAAATCTGGATCAAGCTGAAAATTGAAACGACACACATGTTATGTGTGTTCGAGTCTCTCAAATTTTCGCAAGTCGATGATGAATCGAAAGAAACATCTTCGGGTTGTGAGGTTAAGCGACTAAGCGTACACGGTGGATGCCCTGGCAGTCAGAGGCGATGAAGGACGTGCTAATCTGCGAAAAGCGCCGGCGAGGTGATATGAACCTTTGACCCGGCGATGTCCGAATGGGGAAACCCAGTGTGATTCGTCACACTATCGTTAACTGAATACATAGGTTAACGAGGCGAACCGGGGGAACTGAAACATCTAAGTACCCCGAGGAAAAGAAATCAACCGAGATTCCCCCAGTAGCGGCGAGCGAACGGGGAGCAGCCCAGAGTCTGAATCAGCTTGTGTGTTAGTGGAACGGTCTGGAAAGTCCGACGGTACAGGGTGATAGTCCCGTACACGAAAATGCACAGGTTGTGAACTCGAAGAGTAGGGCGGGACACGTGGTATCCTGTCTGAATATGGGGGGACCATCCTCCAAGGCTAAATACTCCTGACTGACCGATAGTGAACCAGTACCGTGAGGGAAAGGCGAAAAGAACCCCGGCGAGGGGAGTGAAAAAGAACCTGAAACCGTGTACGTACAAGCAGTGGGAGCACCTTCGTGGTGTGACTGCGTACCTTTTGTATAATGGGTCAGCGACTTATATTCTGTAGCAAGGTTAACCGTATAGGGGAGCCGAAGGGAAACCGAGTCTTAACTGGGCGTTAAGTTGCAGGGTATAGACCCGAAACCCGGTGATCTAGCCATGGGCAGGTTGAAGGTTGGGTAACACTAACTGGAGGACCGAACCGACTAATGTTGAAAAATTAGCGGATGACTTGTGGCTGGGGGTGAAAGGCCAATCAAACCGGGAGATAGCTGGTTCTCCCCGAAAGCTATTTAGGTAGCGCCTCGTGAACTCATCTTCGGGGGTAGAGCACTGTTTCGGCTAGGGGGCCATCCCGGCTTACCAACCCGATGCAAACTACGAATACCGAAGAATGTTATCACGGGAGACACACGGCGGGTGCTAACGTCCGTCGTGAAGAGGGAAACAACCCAGACCGCCAGCTAAGGTCCCAAAGTCATGGTTAAGTGGGAAACGATGTGGGAAGGCACAGACAGCCAGGATGTTGGCTTAGAAGCAGCCATCATTTAAAGAAAGCGTAATAGCTCACTGGTCGAGTCGGCCTGCGCGGAAGATGTAACGGGGCTAAACCATGCACCGAAGCTGCGGCAGCGACACTATGTGTTGTTGGGTAGGGGAGCGTTCTGTAAGCCGTTGAAGGTGTCCTGTGAGGGGTGCTGGAGGTATCAGAAGTGCGAATGCTGACATAAGTAACGATAATGCGGGTGAAAAGCCCGCACGCCGGAAGACCAAGGGTTCCTGTCCAACGTTAATCGGGGCAGGGTGAGTCGACCCCTAAGGCGAGGCCGAAAGGCGTAGTCGATGGGAAACAGGTTAATATTCCTGTACTTGGTGTTACTGCGAAGGGGGGACGGAGAAGGCTATGTTAGCCGGGCGACGGTTGTCCCGGTTTAAGCATGTAGGCGGAGGTTCCAGGTAAATCCGGTACCTTATTAACGCTGAGGTGTGATGACGAGGCACTACGGTGCTGAAGTAACAAATGCCCTGCTTCCAGGAAAAGCCTCTAAGCATCAGGTAACATCAAATCGTACCCCAAACCGACACAGGTGGTCAGGTAGAGAATACCAAGGCGCTTGAGAGAACTCGGGTGAAGGAACTAGGCAAAATGGTGCCGTAACTTCGGGAGAAGGCACGCTGATATGTAGGTGAAGCCCCTGCGGGTGGAGCTGAAATCAGTCGAAGATACCAGCTGGCTGCAACTGTTTATTAAAAACACAGCACTGTGCAAACACGAAAGTGGACGTATACGGTGTGACGCCTGCCCGGTGCCGGAAGGTTAATTGATGGGGTTAGCGGCAACGCGAAGCTCTTGATCGAAGCCCCGGTAAACGGCGGCCGTAACTATAACGGTCCTAAGGTAGCGAAATTCCTTGTCGGGTAAGTTCCGACCTGCACGAATGGCGTAATGATGGCCAGGCTGTCTCCACCCGAGACTCAGTGAAATTGAACTCGCTGTGAAGATGCAGTGTACCCGCGGCAAGACGGAAAGACCCCGTGAACCTTTACTATAGCTTGACACTGAACACTGGTCCTTGATGTGTAGGATAGGTGGGAGGCTTTGAAGCGTGGACGCCAGTCTGCGTGGAGCCGCCCTTGAAATACCACCCTTTAATGGCTGGTGTTCTAACGTAGACCCGTAATCCGGGTTGCGGACAGTGTCTGGTGGGTAGTTTGACTGGGGCGGTCTCCTCCCAAAGAGTAACGGAGGAGCACGAAGGTTAGCTAATCCTGGTCGGACATCAGGAGGTTAGTGCAATGGCATAAGCTAGCTTGACTGCGAGAGTGACGGCTCGAGCAGGTGCGAAAGCAGGTCATAGTGATCCGGTGGTTCTGAATGGAAGGGCCATCGCTCAACGGATAAAAGGTACTCCGGGGATAACAGGCTGATACCGCCCAAGAGTTCATATCGACGGCGGTGTTTGGCACCTCGATGTCGGCTCATCACATCCTGGGGCTGAAGTAGGTCCCAAGGGTATGGCTGTTCGCCATTTAAAGTGGTACGCGAGCTGGGTTTAGAACGTCGTGAGACAGTTCGGTCCCTATCTGCCGTGGGCGCTGGAGAATTGAGGGGGGCTGCTCCTAGTACGAGAGGACCGGAGTGGACGCATCACTGGTGTTCGGGTTGTCATGCCAATGGCACTGCCCGGTAGCTAAATGCGGAAGAGATAAGTGCTGAAAGCATCTAAGCACGAAACTTGCCCCGAGATGAGTTCTCCCTGACCCTTTAAGGGTCCTGAAGGAACGTTGAAGACTACGACGTTGATAGGTCGGGTGTGTAAGCGCAGCGATGCGTTGAGCTAACCGATACTAATGAACCGTGAGGCTTAACCTTACAACGCCGAAGCTGTTTCGGCGAAGAGAGACAGAAGATTTTCAGCTTTGATACAGATTAACAGAATTTGCCTGGCGGCTTTAGCGCGGTGGTCCCACCTGACCCCATGCCGAACTCAGAAGTGAAACGCCGTAGCGCCGATGGTAGTGTGGGGTCTCCCCATGTGAGAGTAGGGAACTGCCAGGCATCAAATTAAGTAGTAAGCCGGTGCATAAATCCGGTGGTTACAGCAGTCTTCGGTGGAGCGGTAGTTCAGTCGGTTAGAATACCTGCCTGTCACGCAGGGGGTCGCGGGTTCGAGTCCCGTCCGTTCCGCCACTTATTAAGACATTAAGCCTGCCTTATTGGCAGGCTTAATGGCAAAAAACTTTAGGGGCGTAGCTCAGTTGGTAGAGCACCGGTCTCCAAAACCGGGTGTCGCGAGTTCGAGTCTCTCCGCCCCTGCCATATATAATCCTTTGCTCCGGCAAAGGATTTTTTTTGCCTGAAACACTGCGGAAAACTCTCTTCTTAATTTTCAGCCAGCAGGAATGCTGGCTGATGTATCAATCTATTACATTGATTTTTAATAGATCTTTTATCTGTGATTGTTTATCACTGTTTTGCAGCCAAATCGCATATAGTGGCCTGGTAAGCGTTGTGGAATCCAATACAGTGTGAAGCCCGGCTTTAGCATCAGCCCAGCGGACAGGTAACCAGGTGCAACCCTTCAGCAAGGAAAGTTGCTGGCAGGCGATCTCTGCAGAGCTGGTCGTTAACTGCGGAACATCATCAGCTGCAATCAACCCCGTCTCGTTCTGCTGAAAATCAGGCCCCCACTCCAGTCGCAAATAGGTCAAGTCTGCCTTCATCATTGAAGGTTCAGAAGCATAAAGCGCCAGGCCAAACTGACCCACAATCTGGCTGCTAAATTCGTCCATCTTGGGGGCTTCGGTTGTGATCAGAAGATCAAGCTGGCGCTCATGAAGTTGTTTAACCAGCGACTGCCGTTGTGCAATCCTGGCTTCAAATTGCAAATGCCCATGAGAATGATACAGCCGGGTAAGCCATTGACTTAGCATGCATTCCCACAGTGAAGCACTGGCCCCTATTGAAAACTCATTATGCCTGGAAGTATGTGCAACCTCTTTGCGGGCAGCTTGCCAGGTATTCATCAGCGTTTCTGCGTACGGGAGCAGTTTCTCTCCGGCAGGGGTTAAACGTATGTTGTTGCGATGGCGGGTAAAAAGATTCACGCCCAGTTGGTTTTCCAGCTGTCGAATACGAAAACTGACTGCTGACTGCGTCAGGTAAAGGGCTTCAGCTGCTCGCCCAAAGTGGCGCGTTCTGCTCACTTCAAGGAAAGTTTTTAGCAATTCCGTATCCACATCTTTCTCCGCAAAATTATTTGTCGTTATGATTTAAATGTTTTGTTTTACACTCTGTCAAGCGTAACTAATACTCCGCGCCATAAATAGCTCGGCCAAAGAATTAGGAGCGTGTAGGATGGCGGAAAGCTTTACGACGACTAATCGTTTTTTCGACAATAAACATTATCCGCGCGGGTTCTCTCGTCACGGCGATTTCACCATCAAAGAAGCTCAACTGCTTGAGCGCCATGGTTATGCCTTTAACGAGCTGGATCTGGGTAAGCGTGAACCTGCAACTGAAGACGAAAAACAGTTTGTTTCTGTTTGCCGTGGCGAGCGTGAGCCGCAGTCTGAAGCGGAACGTGTATGGATCAAGTACATGGCGCGCATTAAGCGTCCAAAGCGCTTCCATACGCTGTCTGGCGGTAAGCCGCAGATGGAAGGTGCAGAAGACTACACCGAGTCTGACGACTAATAAGAAAGGGGCTACGGCCCCTTTTTTACGCCAGTAACTTTTGCAGGTGCAAAAGCAGACGATCGATTGCACGATAGCTCAACGCTTCCTGCAGATGTTGTCTCTCAATTTCATTACACCTTTCCACATCGGCGATAGTTCGGGCGACTTTTAAGAGACGCTGCCACGCACGAATTGAGAGCCCAAATCGCGTCAATGTTTCTTCCAGCCAGTTTGCGTCCTCAGCCTTTAGCTGGCAAAACTGCCGAATCTCAGCATTATCCAGACGGGCATTCAGTTTATTTTGACGTATATACTGTCGGGCCTGAGCGGCGATAACCCGCTCGCGAACCTCTACCGTGCTCTCCCCTCTGACGCTACTCTGGCTGAGCAGGCCAGGAGGAGGCAAAGGGATCTCCAGGGATAAATCGAAACGATCCAGAAAAGGGCCAGAGAGTTTCCCCAGATATCGCAGCGTCTGCTCAGGCGTACAGCGATTATGATTACCCTGATAATGTCCTGACGGGCTGGGGTTCATTGCTGCAACCAGCTGGAACTGCGCGGGGTAGCTTATTTTGGCACGTGTACGGGAGATATGAATTTCACCCGATTCGATAGGCTCCCTCAGAGCATCCAGCACTCGCCTTTCAAACTCAGGCAGCTCATCAAGAAACAGAATGCCATTGTGGGCCAATGAGATCTCTCCCGGCACCGGTATAGTACCTCCCCCTACCATGGCTGTTAGTGAGGCACTGTGGTGCGGAGAGCGGAAGGGGCGACGTCGCCACTGTTTTTGTAACGACACAGAACTCACCAGGCTAAATATCGCAGCGCTTTCAAGTGCCTCATGGTTATTGAGTGGGGGAAGCAGACCATTTAATCTGCTCGCCAGCATCGTTTTCCCTGTACCCGGCGGACCAATCAACAGCAGGTTATGCCCTCCGGCAGCGGTAATCTCCAGTGCCCGTTTCCCCTGCTCCTGACCGATAATCTCGCTGAGATCGTCCAGGCTTTCAGGTAGGAGATCCCCTGTTTCTTCAGGTTCTGCTAACTCATGTCGCCCCTCAAGATATGCACAGACCTCCTGCAAGTGCCCTGCTATCAGGCATCCTTTTTCGGCTATCAGGCTCACCTCGGAACCATTTTCATTGGCAACAATGATTTGTCGACCAGCACGAATGGCTTCCAGCGCACCTGAGATTGCGCCAGGAACGCCCCTCAATGCGCCTGTAAGCGCCAGTTCACCGATGAACTCATACGAGCCTAGCCTGGACGCATTAAGCTGTTCTGAGGCCGCGAGAAGCGCTATAGCGATAGGTAAATCATATCGACCTCCCTCTTTGGGCAGGTCCGCAGGCGCCAGGTTGATAGTGATCTTCTTTGCGGGGAAGGTATAACCGCTATTGATGATTGCGCTGCGTACCCGATCTCTGGCTTCTTTCACCGTTGTTTCCGGCAAGCCGACGAGCGTTAATCCGGGAAGCCCATTGCTCAGATGGACCTCTACGGAAATCAGCGGTGCTTTGACTCCAATAGCCGCACGCGTATAAACAACTGACAGTGACATAAGCACCTCCTTGAGGGCCGACTATGCCAGTATCTCGATCACACCTTTAGTGTCAGTTCTGTATTTTACGACGCCTGTTCCAGGCTTTTGACGACAAAATGTAACCATTACGTCTTGGCGGAAGCATTCTCGCAGAAAAAGAGCGGTTCGTTTTGATGGCCTGAGTACGCTTGAAATTATGAAAAATATTCACACTCTGTTTTTCTCATATAAAACAATGATTTTTCGGAATATGATTTGTGTGCTAATCAAAATGGTCATAAATAAATCTTGTGTTTGATTTAAAAACTGTGATAACTCTTTAGGTATTCCTTCGAACAAGATGCAAAAAGAACTGAAAATGACAGCCCTTCTACGAGTGATTAGCCTGGTCGTGATTAGCGTGGTGGTGATTATTATCCCACCGTGCGGGGCTGCACTTGGACGAGGAAAGGCTTAGAAATCAAGCCTTAACGAACTAAGACCCCCGCACCGAAAGGTCCGGGGGTTTTTTTATGACTAAAAAACTTAAGCGAGGAGCAGAGAATGAACACTAGCACAAAATTCTGTTTCTCCCGATTTATGACGGGGAACTAACTATGAATGGGGCACAGTGGGTAGTACATGCGTTGCGCGCGCAGGGAGTCGAGACAGTATTCGGTTATCCGGGTGGCGCAATTATGCCGATTTACGATGCATTGTATGACGGCGGCGTGGAACACCTGTTGTGCCGACACGAGCAGGGCGCAGCAATGGCAGCCATTGGTTATGCGCGCGCTACCGGCAAAACTGGGGTTTGCATGGCAACCTCAGGACCGGGTGCAACCAACCTGATCACCGGTCTGGCTGATGCACTGCTCGACTCTGTTCCTGTCGTGGCAATCACTGGTCAGGTCGCTTCTCCCTTTATCGGTACCGATGCCTTCCAGGAAGTGGATGTACTTGGTTTATCGCTGGCTTGCACCAAACACAGTTTCCTCGTCCAGTCTCTGGAAGAGTTGCCGCGTGTGATGGCTGAAGCATTTGCTGTTGCCAGTTCTGGCCGTCCTGGCCCGGTTCTTGTGGATATCCCAAAAGATATCCAGGTGGCTCTCGGCGATCTGGAGCCGCACTTCTCCACCGTTGAAAGCGACGATGTGTTTCCACATGAGGACGTTGCAGAGGCGCGCCAGATGCTGGCGCAGGCGAAACAGCCGATGCTGTACGTCGGCGGTGGCGTAGGCATGGCACAGGCCGTTCCAGCCCTGCGCGAATTTATCGCAACAACGCAGATGCCAGCGACCTGCACGCTGAAAGGTCTGGGCGCGGTAGATGCCGACTATCCGTACTACCTCGGCATGCTGGGGATGCACGGCACCAAAGCCGCAAACCTGGCGGTGCAGGAGTGCGATCTGCTCATCGCCGTAGGGGCACGTTTCGATGACCGCGTCACCGGCAAGCTGAACACCTTCGCGCCGAATGCCAAAGTCATCCATATGGATATCGACCCGGCAGAAATGAACAAATTGCGTCAGGCACACGTCGCCCTGCAGGGTGATCTCAACGCATTGTTACCCGCTTTGCAGCAACCGTTAGATATCCACGCATGGCGTCAGCATGCTGCAGACATGCGCGCTGAGCATGCCTGGCGTTACGACCACCCCGGTGAGGCCATCTACGCACCGCTGCTGTTGAAACAGTTGTCCGATCGTAAACCCGCAGACAGCGTCGTTACCACCGACGTGGGCCAGCATCAGATGTGGTCAGCCCAGCACATGACCTACACTCGCCCGGAAAATTTCATCACTTCCAGCGGGTTAGGGACGATGGGTTTCGGTCTGCCAGCAGCCGTGGGCGCGCAGGTTGCCCGACCGAACGATACCGTTATCTGTATCTCCGGTGACGGCTCCTTCATGATGAATGTTCAGGAGCTGGGCACCGTGAAGCGTAAGCAGTTGCCGCTGAAAATCGTGTTACTCGATAACCAGCGTTTAGGGATGGTTCGTCAGTGGCAACAGTTGTTCTTCCAGGAGCGTTACAGCGAAACCACCCTGACCGATAACCCCGATTTCCTCACTCTGGCCAGCGCCTTTGGCATCCCTGGCCAGCACATTACCCGTAAAGACCAGGTTGAAGCGGCACTCGACACCATGCTGTCAAGCGAAGGGCCTTACCTGCTTCATGTCTCAATCGACGAGCTTGAGAATGTCTGGCCGTTGGTACCGCCAGGTGCCAGTAACTCACAAATGCTGGAGAAATTATCATGATGCAACATCAGGTCGCCGTGCAGGCTCGCTTCAATCCAGAAACCTTAGAACGCGTTTTGCGTGTGGTCCGTCATCGTGGTTTTCAGATTTGCTCTATGAATATGGAGACGGCCACTGATGCTGAAAATATCAGTATCGAATTAACCGTTGCCAGTCCGCGCCCGGTCGACTTACTGTTTAGTCAGTTATCAAAGCTGGTAGACGTTGCCCATGTAGCCATCTGCCAGAGCACAACCACATCACAACAAATCCGCGCTTAAGCGTGACAGGACGAAAAAATGACGACAAAAAAAGCTGATTACATTTGGTTCAACGGTGAGATGGTTCGCTGGGAGGACGCGAAGGTTCACGTGATGTCCCACGCGCTGCACTACGGTACTTCAGTCTTTGAAGGGATCCGTTGCTACGATTCTCACAAAGGGCCAGTGGTGTTCCGTCATCGTGAACATATGCAGCGTCTGCATGACTCAGCCAAAATTTATCGTTTCCCGGTTTCCCAGAGCGTTGATGAGCTGATGGAAGCCTGCCGTGACGTGATCCGTAAAAACAACCTGACCAGCGCGTATATTCGTCCGCTGGTGTTTGTGGGTGATGTGGGCATGGGCGTTAACCCACCAGCAGGCTATACCACCGATGTGATCATTGCCGCGTTCCCATGGGGTGCTTACCTGGGAGCGGAAGCCCTGGAGCAGGGGATCGACGCAATGGTCTCTTCCTGGAACCGCGTGGCGCCGAACACCATCCCGACCGCGGCTAAAGCGGGCGGTAACTACCTCTCCTCACTGCTGGTCGGTAGCGAAGCGCGCCGTCACGGTTATCAGGAAGGTATTGCCCTCGACGTGAATGGCTACATCTCAGAAGGTGCGGGCGAAAACTTGTTTGAAGTAAAAGATGGCATTCTGTTCACGCCACCATTTACCTCGTCCGCGCTGCCGGGCATCACCCGTGACGCCATCATCAAGCTGGCGAAAGATCTGGGTATCGAAGTGCGCGAGCAGGTACTGTCCCGCGAATCTCTCTACCTGGCGGATGAAGTCTTTATGTCCGGTACTGCGGCTGAAATTACGCCGGTACGCAGCGTAGACGGTATCCAGGTGGGCGAAGGCCGCTGCGGCCCGGTCACCAAACGTATTCAGCAAGCCTTCTTTGGCCTCTTCACCGGTGAAACAGAAGATAAATACGGCTGGTTGGATCAGGTTAATCACTAAGTATAAATATGGGACGGCACGCACCGTCCCATTTAAATAGTCAGACGGGAGTAAATAAAGCATGCCTAAGTATCGTTCAGCCACCACCACCCACGGCCGTAACATGGCGGGTGCTCGCGCACTGTGGCGCGCCACCGGAATGACCGACGCCGATTTCGGCAAGCCAATTATCGCCGTGGTGAACTCCTTTACCCAGTTTGTGCCGGGTCACGTGCACCTGCGCGATCTCGGTAAACTGGTTGCCGAGCAAATCGAAGCCTCTGGCGGTGTGGCGAAAGAGTTCAACACCATTGCGGTGGATGACGGTATTGCGATGGGTCACGGGGGCATGCTCTATTCACTGCCATCTCGCGAACTGATCGCCGACTCAGTGGAATACATGGTTAACGCCCACTGCGCGGATGCGATGGTCTGTATCTCCAACTGTGACAAAATCACCCCAGGGATGCTGATGGCTTCCCTGCGTCTGAACATTCCGGTGATCTTCGTCTCCGGCGGCCCTATGGAAGCTGGAAAAACCAAGCTTTCCGACAAAATCATCAAGCTCGACCTGGTTGATGCGATGATTCAGGGCGCGGACCCGAAAGTCTCTGATGAGCAGAGTGAGCAGGTGGAACGCTCCGCGTGCCCGACCTGCGGCTCCTGCTCCGGGATGTTCACCGCCAACTCCATGAACTGCCTGACCGAAGCGCTCGGCCTGTCGCAGCCGGGCAACGGCTCGCTGCTGGCGACCCACGCCGATCGTAAACAGTTGTTCCTCAACGCTGGTAAACGCATTGTTGAGCTGACGAAACGCTACTACGAGCAGGACGACGCCAGCGCGCTGCCGCGCAATATCGCCAGCAAAGCGGCGTTCGAAAACGCTATGACGCTGGATATCGCCATGGGCGGTTCCACCAACACTGTGCTGCACCTGCTGGCCGCCGCGCAGGAAGCCGAAATCGACTTCACCATGAGCGACATCGACAAGCTGTCCCGCAAAGTGCCTCAGCTGTGTAAAGTCGCGCCGAGTACCCAGAAGTACCACATGGAAGACGTGCACCGTGCCGGTGGCGTAATCGGTATTTTGGGCGAGCTGGATCGCGCCGGGCTGCTGAACCGTGACGTGAAAAACGTGCTTGGCCTGTCGCTGCCGGAGTCGCTGGACCAGTACGACGTGATGCTGACCAAAGACGACGCGGTGAAAAAGATGTTCCGCGCGGGTCCAGCGGGTATTCGCACCACCCAGGCGTTCTCGCAGGACTGCCGCTGGGACACCCTGGATGACGATCGCGCCGAAGGCTGCATCCGCTCGCTGGAACACGCCTACAGCAAAGACGGTGGTCTGGCTGTGCTGTACGGTAACTTTGCGGAAAACGGCTGCATCGTGAAAACCGCAGGCGTGGACGACAGCATCCTGAAATTCACCGGCCCAGCAAAAGTGTATGAAAGCCAGGACGAGGCGGTAGAGGCGATTCTCGGTGGCAAAGTGGTGGAAGGTGATGTGGTGGTGATCCGCTACGAAGGTCCGAAAGGCGGGCCGGGTATGCAGGAGATGCTTTACCCAACCACCTTCCTGAAATCCATGGGACTCGGTAAAGCTTGCGCACTGATCACTGATGGTCGATTCTCTGGCGGTACGTCCGGCTTGTCCATCGGCCACGTTTCCCCTGAAGCAGCGAGTGGCGGCAATATCGCCATTATCGAAAATGGCGACCTGATCGAAATCGATATTCCAAATCGCGGTATTCAGCTGAAGCTCAGCGACCAGGAAATTGCGGCTCGTCGTGAGGCGCAAGAAGCGCGCGGCGACAAAGCCTGGACGCCGAAAGATCGTCAGCGTGAAGTCTCCTTCGCCCTGCGTGCTTACGCGAGCCTTGCCACCAGTGCAGATAAAGGCGCGGTGCGCGATAAATCGAAACTTGGGGGCTAATGATGGCCGAATCACAACCCTTATCTGCCGCCCCTGAGGGGGCGGAATATTTAAGAGCGGTGCTACGCGCGCCGGTCTATGAAGCGGTGCAGGTCACCCCGCTGCAGAAAATGGAAAAACTCTCTTCGCGCCTTGATAACGTGATCCTGGTGAAGCGCGAAGACCGTCAGCCAGTACACAGTTTTAAGCTGCGCGGGGCCTACGCGATGATGGCCGGGTTAACCGACGAGCAAAAAGCACGCGGCGTAATTACCGCCTCTGCAGGTAACCACGCTCAGGGCGTCGCATTCTCCTCTGCTCGCTTAGGGTTGAAAGCGCTGATCGTGATGCCAGTCGCTACCGCAGACATCAAAGTCGATGCGGTGCGAGGTTTTGGCGGTGAAGTGCTGCTCCACGGGGCTAACTTCGACGAAGCCAAAGCCAAAGCGATTGAGCTGGCGCAGCAGCAGGGGTTTACCTGGGTACCGCCGTTCGATCACCCGATGGTGATTGCCGGGCAGGGCACGCTGGCGCTGGAGCTGCTGCAACAGGATGCCCATCTTGACCGCGTGTTTGTACCGGTCGGCGGCGGCGGGCTGGCGGCGGGCGTGGCGGTGCTGATCAAACAGCTGATGCCGCAGATCAAAGTCATTGCCGTTGAAGCGGAAGATTCTGCCTGCCTGAAAGCGGCGCTGGATGCCGGTCATCCGGTAGACCTGCCGCGCGTCGGGCTGTTTGCGGAAGGTGTGGCGGTTAAGCGCATCGGCGATGAGACCTTCCGCCTGTGCCAGGAGTATCTTGACGATATTGTCACGGTTGATAGCGACGCGATCTGCGCGGCGATGAAAGATCTGTTCGAGGATGTTCGCGCGGTGGCGGAACCGTCCGGCGCGCTGGCGCTGGCGGGGATGAAAAAATACATCGCTCAGCACAACATTCGCGGCGAACGCCTGGCGCACGTGCTCTCCGGTGCTAACGTTAATTTCCACGGTCTGCGCTATGTTTCAGAGCGCTGCGAGCTGGGTGAACAGCGAGAAGCACTGTTGGCGGTGACCATCCCGGAAGAGAAGGGCAGCTTCCTGAAATTCTGCCAGCTACTCGGCGGCCGCTCAGTGACGGAATTTAACTACCGTTTTGCTGACGCCAAAGATGCGTGCATTTTTGTCGGCGTACGTCTGAGCCGTGGCGTGGAGGAGCGCAAAGAGATCCTCAATCTGCTGCACGAAGGTGGCTACAGCGTTGTTGACCTCTCTGATGATGAAATGGCGAAACTGCATGTGCGCTATATGGTGGGCGGCCGTCCATCGAAACCGCTCAAGGAACGTCTGTTCAGCTTTGAGTTTCCGGAATCTCCGGGCGCACTGCTTAAGTTCCTGCATACGCTGGGTACGCACTGGAACATCTCTTTGTTCCACTACCGCAGCCACGGCACGGACTATGGACGCGTGCTGGCCGCGTTTGAGCTGGGCGAACATGAGCCTGATTTCGAAACGCGGCTGAACGAACTGGGCTATGACTGTCACGATGAGACGCATAACCCGGCGTTCAGGTTCTTCCTCGCGGGTTAATGGTTTGGCAGGATCTGCCAGAACGCATCAATAAGCGGCTCATGCAGCCGCTTTTTTTGTGCACACACGCCAAGCTCAAACGGTGTTTTCTCGTCGCTGCGTTCCAGAATCATCACGCGGTTACGTACCGGCTCCGGGCTGTTTTCCAGCACCACTTCCGGCAGCAGCGCCACGCCGCAGCCGAGCGCCACCATTGAGACCATCGCCTCATGGCCACCAACTGTTGCGTAAATCGACGGATTGCTGATCTTCTGACGGCGGAACCAGAGCTCAATACGGCGGCGTACCGGTCCCTGATCGGCCATGATAAACGGCACCGTTGACCAGTCCGGTTTCTCCACCGATACCTGATTACGCACCGGGCAGGGCAGTGCCGGGGCAATCAGCACTACCGCCAGGTTCTCCAGCATTGAAAATGCCACCGCACCCGGCAAGGTTTCGGGTTTCCCGGCAATGGCGAGATCCGCTTCGCCAGTCACCACTTTTTCCATTGCGTCGGCGGCGTCGCCGGTAGTGAGCTTAATTTCAACCGACGGATGCGCCGCGCGGAAGCGGTCGAGAATGGGCGGCAGATGGCTATAGGCGGCGGTCACGGAGCAGAAAATATGCAGCTCGCCGGAAAGTGACGGCCCCTGCTGGTCAATCGAGTGCCGCAGCTGCTGGTACTGCAACAGCGTCTGCTGGGCAAAAATGCGCAGTTCTTCACCCGCTTCCGTGAGGGTAACGGTACGGTTATCACGCACAAACAGCGGCTGGCCGAGATCTTCCTCAAGGCGCTGGATTTGCCGCGAAAGCGTAGAGGGGCTGACGTGCATCGCCCGGGCGCTGCGGCCAAAGTGGCGGCTTTCCGCAAGATGCAGGAACATTTTCAGATCGCGTAAATCCACTGATGTCACTCCCCTTTTTTACATTGCAGATATTGCAACGTGACGTTGTGAATATATCAATTTCCGCAATGAATTTCCTGTTGTAATGTGGGTACATTCTCGCTGAACAGCGAACCGAACAATAAGACACACAACATCACGAGGTATCACCCATGGCTAACTACTTTAATACACTGAACTTGCGCCAGCAGCTGGCGCAGCTGGGCAAATGCCGCTTCATGGCGCGCGACGAATTTGCCGATGGCGCGAGCTACCTTCAGGGTAAAAAAGTGGTCATTGTCGGCTGTGGCGCACAGGGTCTGAACCAGGGCCTGAACATGCGTGACTCCGGTCTGGATATCTCCTACGCCCTGCGTAAAGAAGCGATTGCCGAGAAGCGTGCTTCCTGGCGTAAAGCGACCGAAAACGGCTTTAAAGTGGGTACCTACGAAGAGCTGATCCCGCAGGCGGATCTGGTGGTTAACCTGACGCCAGACAAACAGCACTCTGACGTTGTGCGTTCCGTACAGCCGCTGATGAAAGATGGCGCGGCGCTGGGGTATTCCCACGGTTTCAACATCGTTGAAGTGGGCGAGCAGATCCGTAAAGACATCACCGTTGTGATGGTGGCTCCGAAGTGCCCGGGTACGGAAGTCCGTGAAGAGTACAAACGTGGCTTCGGCGTGCCGACCCTGATCGCGGTTCACCCGGAAAACGATCCGAAAGGCGAAGGTATGGCGATTGCCAAAGCATGGGCTGCCGCAACCGGTGGTCACCGTGCGGGCGTGCTGGAATCTTCCTTCGTTGCAGAAGTGAAATCTGACCTGATGGGTGAGCAGACCATTCTGTGCGGCATGTTGCAGGCTGGCTCTCTGCTGTGCTTCGACAAGCTGGTGGAAGAGGGTACTGACCCTGCATACGCTGAAAAACTGATTCAATTCGGCTGGGAAACCATCACTGAAGCCCTGAAGCAGGGCGGTATTACGCTGATGATGGACCGTCTGTCTAACCCGGCGAAACTGCGTGCTTACGCATTGTCTGAACAGCTGAAAACCATCATGGCACCGCTGTTCCAGAAACATATGGACGACATCATCTCCGGTGAGTTCTCTTCCGGCATGATGGCTGACTGGGCGAATGACGATAAGAAACTGCTGACCTGGCGTGAAGAGACCGGTAAAACCGCGTTCGAAACCGCGCCACAGTATGAAGGTAAAATCGGCGAGCAGGAGTACTTCGATAAAGGCGTACTGATGATTGCCATGGTGAAAGCAGGCGTTGAGCTGGCGTTCGAAACCATGGTGGATTCCGGCATCATCGAAGAGTCTGCGTACTACGAATCACTGCACGAGCTGCCGCTGATTGCGAACACCATCGCCCGTAAGCGTCTGTACGAAATGAACGTAGTGATCTCTGATACCGCTGAGTATGGTAACTACCTGTTCTCTTACGCTTGCGTACCGCTGCTGAAAGAGTTCATGACTACGCTGCAGACAGGCGATCTGGGTAAAGCGATTGCAGAAGGAGCCGTGGATAACGCGCAGCTGCGTGATGTAAACGAAGCGATTCGCAGCCATCAGATCGAGAAAGTGGGTCATAAACTGCGTGGCTACATGACCGATATGAAACGTATTGCGGTAGCGGGTTAACAACCTTGTCGGGTGGCGCTTCGCTTACCCGACTTACAAAACGCTAAGACGTAAGCCGGGTAAGGCGCAGCCGCTACCCGGCTTTTTATTTGCGATACAGAACCTTAATAATGTGATAACCGAACTGCGTGTGCAGCGGGCCGGTTGGCTCCAGTACCGGGCAAGAGAAGACCACTTTGTCGAACGCCGGAACCATCTGACCCTGACGGAATTCACCTAAGTCACCACCGCGTTTGCCTGATGGGCAGATAGAGTGCTTCTTCGCCAGCTTACCGAAGTCGGCACCGTTCTTAATTTGCTCCAGAAGATCCAGAGCCAGTTTCTCTTCTTTAACGAGGATGTGCACTGCTGCTGCTGTTTTTGCCATGATCGTGCCTTGAATTGGTTGAAATAAATCGGGGCGCAATATACCACGCGTCAGCGGCGATACAGCACCTTAATGATATGGTAGCCAAATTTGGTTTTTACCGGGCCGTAGGGCTTCAGGAGCGGGCAGCTAAAGACTGCCTGATCGAACGGGCCGACCATCGCACCTTGTTGAAATTCCCCGAGATCCCCGCCATTGCGTCCGGACGGACATTTAGAGTAGCGCTTTGCCAGATGATCAAAGCTGATGCCGCGCTCCAGCTTGGCAAGGATCTCCTGGGCCAGTTTCTCTTCTTTTACCAGAATATGCAGGGCTGCTGCGCTCTTTTTCATGGTTCTGCTCTACGGGTTAAACGCGATTTCTCCACTTTATCATTAGCCGGTAAATCTGCGCCCGGCTTTCTGCTACAATCCACACCCCGTTCGAAGATTGAGCAATATTCCCATGCGTTTAAACCCTGGACAACAACAAGCGGTCGAATTCGTTACTGGACCATGCCTGGTGCTGGCAGGGGCGGGTTCCGGTAAAACCCGCGTGATCACGAATAAAATCGCCCACTTAATTCGTGGGTGTGGCTATCAGGCACGCCACATTGCGGCGGTGACATTTACCAATAAAGCAGCGCGCGAGATGAAAGAGCGTGTTGGCCAGACGCTGGGGCGCAAAGAGGCGCGCGGGCTGATGATCTCCACCTTCCATACCCTGGGGCTGGATATCATTAAACGCGAATACGCCGCACTGGGGATGAAGTCTAACTTCTCTCTTTTCGATGACACTGACCAGGTGGCGTTGCTCAAAGAGCTCACCGAAGGCCTGATCGAAGACGACAAAGTTCTGCTGCAACAGCTGATCTCGACGATCTCAAACTGGAAAAACGATCTGATGACGCCTGCACAGGCGGCAGCGAGTGCGAAGGGCGAACGGGATCGGATCTTCGCGCACTGTTATGGTCTGTACGACGCGCATATGAAAGCGTGCAACGTATTGGATTTCGACGATCTGATCCTCCTGCCAACGCTGCTGCTTCAGCGTAATGAAGAGGTACGTGAACGCTGGCAGAACAAGATCCGCTACCTGCTGGTGGATGAATATCAGGATACCAACACCAGCCAGTACGAACTGGTGAAGCTGCTGGTGGGGCAGCGCGCGCGTTTCACCGTGGTGGGTGACGATGACCAGTCAATTTACTCCTGGCGCGGTGCACGTCCACAAAACTTGGTGTTGTTAAGCAAAGATTTTCCTGCGTTGCAGGTGATTAAGCTGGAGCAAAACTACCGTTCTTCCGGGCGTATCCTCAAGTCGGCGAATATCCTGATCGCCAATAACCCGCATGTGTTTGAGAAGCGTCTGTTCTCCGAACTGGGTTACGGCACCGAGCTGAAAGTGCTCAGTGCCAATAATGAAGAGCATGAGGCTGAACGCGTTACCGGCGAGCTCATTGCCCACCACTTCGTGAATAAAACCGAGTACAAGGATTACGCCATCCTGTATCGCGGTAACCACCAGTCGCGCGTCTTTGAAAAGATGCTGATGCAAAACCGCATCCCCTACAAAATTTCGGGTGGTACGTCGTTCTTCTCGCGTCCTGAAATCAAGGATCTGCTGGCCTATCTGCGCGTGCTCACCAACCCGGATGATGACAGCGCGTTTCTGCGCATCGTGAACACCCCGAAACGTGAGATCGGCCCGGCGACACTACAAAAGCTTGGCGAATGGGCGATGACCCGCAACAAAAGCCTGTTTACCGCCAGCTTTGATATGGGGCTGAGTCAGACGCTGACCGGACGTGGTTACGATTCGTTAACCCGTTTCACCCACTGGCTGGGTGAAGTGCAGCGCCTTGCGGAACGTGAACCTGTCGCGGCAGTGCGCGATCTCATTCACGGTATTGATTACGAATCCTGGTTGTACGAAACCTCCGCCAGCCCGAAGGCGGCTGAGATGCGGATGAAAAACGTTAACCAGCTCTTCAGCTGGATGACCGAAATGCTGGAAGGCTCGGAGATAGATGAGCCAATGACCCTGACTCAGGTGGTCACCCGCTTTACCCTTCGCGACATGATGGAGCGTGGCGAGAGCGAGGAAGAGGCTGACCAGGTTCAGCTGATGACGTTACACGCGTCAAAAGGACTGGAGTTCCCGTATGTATATCTGGTCGGTATGGAAGAAGGTTTGCTGCCGCACCAGAGCAGCATTGATGAAGATAACGTCGACGAGGAACGCCGTCTGGCCTATGTCGGGATCACCCGTGCGCAGAAGGAGCTGACATTTACACTGTGCAAAGAGCGTCGTCAGTATGGCGAACTGGTGCGTCCGGAACCGAGTCGTTTTCTGCTGGAGCTACCGCAGGACGATCTGATCTGGGAGCAGGAGCGCAAAGTGATTACGGCAGAAGAGCGGATGCACAAGGGGCAGGCTAACGTGGCGAACATTCGCGCGATGCTCGCGAAAGCCAAAGAGAAAGGATAATTATTCGAAGGCCGGGTATGGCGAAACCGCCACCCGGCAATGCTCAGGGTATTACTTCACTTCAAGAACCCAGTGTACATAACTCTGCCACTGGCACTCCTGTTCGATCATCTCTGCCCCAAGTGGATGATTATCAATCCAGTTTTCCGGTAACGTCAGCGAAAGCTTCTCGCCATCAGCGACCAGATTGATGGCAGGTAGCAAATCATCGCGGCGGCGGCTGGCAAACAAAATCGCCAGACGTAGCAGTCGGCAAAGATGCTCGGCCACGCGTGGCGGTACGGCGTTTTGTTGATGTAAAGAGGAGAGGTCAACGGCGTTGGTCTGGTTCAGCAGCAGGGTTGCCAGCAACTTTTTCTGTGCAGGCGTGTAGCCCGGTAAATCGAGGTTACGTACCAGATAGGCCGCATGAACAGGGGCCTGTTTGAAATCAATGCTCAGCCCCACTTCATGTAGCGCGCAGGCGCTCAGCAATAAATCACGGCTCAAAGGGTCAAGATCCCAGCCGGTGGCAACCTGATCGGCGAAGCGTGATGCCAGTTGCGCCACACGACCCGCCTGGTCGATATCAACCAGAAAACGACGCTGCACGTTGCGCAGAGTACGGCTGCGAATGTCCTGATCAACCGACAGATGCAACATCCCATAGACCAGGCCTTCTCGCAGTGCGCCGCCAGCCAGCGTCATACACTGAATGTTTAGCTCGGTGAAAATCGCAATCAGAATGGCCAGCCCGCTCGGGAAAACCAGCGCACGTTCAAGCGTCAGGCCTTCAATTTCAAGCTCTTCCAGCCGCCCACACTGAATAGCGCGCTGTTTAAGCTGCTGGAGCTTGGCAAGCGTGATCCGCTCATCCATTCCCTGCGCCATCATGATTTCCTGCAAGGCCTGCACAGTGCCAGAAGCACCCACGCAGACTTTCCAGCCGTGATAACGAAGTTCATTCATGACCGGACGCAACACCTCGCGTGCGGCATTCTCCGCCTCGTCGAAGTTTTCTTTCCCCAGATTCCGGTCAGTGAAGTAGCGCTCAAGCCAGGTCACGCAGCCCATCGACAGGCTGAACAGTGACGTTGCTTGGGCGCCGGTGCCGGTCACGAGTTCGGTGCTGGCACCGCCGATATCCACGACCAGACGGCGATCGTCACCTCCTGTCGTATGGGCAACGCCCTGATAGATCAGGCGGGCTTCTTCTTCACCGCTGATAACCTGAACCGGACACCCCAGAATTTCCTGCGCTTTAGCAATAAAATCTACGGCGTTAACTGCCAGGCGGAGCGTCGCCGTGGCGACAACGGTAATTTGGGAATGCGGGATATCCTGCAGACGCTCAGCAAAGAGCCGTAGACACTGCCAGCCACGTTCCATGGCTTCATGGGATAGGTGGTTATCGCTGCTCAGGCCCGCCGCGAGGCGGACCTTGCGCTTAATACGCGTCAGCGTTTGTATGCTTCCCGCCACCTCGCGCACAACCAGCATATGAAAACTATTCGAACCGAGATCAATTGCCGCATAAAGCGAGGTGGAACTGAGCATATTTTCTTAACCTGAACGACGACGATTACGCGGTGCGCCAGAGCGACGCGGGCCATTGCCGGAGCGGGCGCGGGTAAGGCGCTTAGGCGGCGGCAGTTCGCTTAGCAGCGCTTCCGGATTGTATTTGCTCTGCGGAATAGAGTGACCGATGTAGGTCTCAATGGCTGGAAGATTCAGCGCATACTCTTCACACGCAAGGCTAATAGAGTGACCGCTTGCGCCCGCACGACCGGTACGACCGATACGGTGAACATAGTCTTCGCAGTCATCTGGCAGGTCATAGTTAAAGACGTGCGTCACGGCTGGAATGTGTAAACCACGTGCTGCCACGTCGGTTGCGACCAGAATATCGAGATCGCCACGGGTAAATTCTTCAAGAATACGCAGGCGTTTTTTCTGCGCCACATCGCCGGTCAGCAGGCCAACACGGTGACCGTCTGCAGCCAGATGACCCCAGATGTCTTCGCAGCGGTGTTTGGTGTTCGCGAAAATAATGGCGCGGTCTGGCCACTCTTCTTCGATCAGCGTTTGCAGCAGACGCATTTTCTCTTCATTAGATGGATAGAAGAGCTCTTCTTTAATGCGGTGACCTGTTTTCTGCTCGGGCTCCACTTCCACGTATTCGGCGTTGTTCATCTGCTCGAACGCCAGCTCACGTACGCGATAAGAAAGGGTCGCGGAGAACAGCATGTTCAGACGCTGATTTGCCGGAGGCATGCGACGGAACAGCCAGCGGATGTCTTTAATGAAGCCCAGATCGTACATACGGTCAGCTTCATCCAGCACCACAACCTGGATGGCACCGAGGTTAATGTGGTTCTGTTTAGCGTAATCAATGAGGCGGCCCGTGGTACCGATCAGGATATCCACACCGCTTTCCAGCACTTTAAGCTGTTTATCGTAGCCGTCGCCGCCATAGGCCAGGCCAAGCTTCAAGCCGGTAGCCTGTGCCAGGGGCTCAGCGTCTGCATGGATCTGTACCGCCAGTTCTCGCGTTGGGGCCATAATTAGCGCACGCGGCTGGTTAACTTTGCGGTCTGCAATCGCTGGATGAGAAAGTAAATAATGAAACGTTGACGTTAAGAACGCCATCGTTTTGCCAGTACCGGTTTGCGCCTGCCCTGCAACATCGCGACCGGCCAGCGTTAGCGGCAGCGCGAGGGCCTGAATGGGCGTGCAGTTATGAAACCCTTTTTTTTCAAGGGCTTCCGTCACCTTTGGGTGCAGGGCGAAGTCGGAAAACTTCTGTTCTGTTAAATGTGTTTTGCTCATAGTGTGGTAGAATATCAGCTTACTATTGCTTTACGAAAGCGTATCCGGTGAAATAAAGTCAACCTTTAGTTGGTTAATGCGACATCAACACGTCGTTGGTGGAGACAAAACCAACGTACCAGGCTTATTCCTGTGGAGTTATATATGAGCGATAAAATTATTCACCTGACTGACGACAGTTTTGACACGGACGTACTTAAGGCTGACGGGCTGATCCTCGTCGATTTCTGGGCTGAATGGTGTGGTCCTTGCAAAATGATCGCCCCGATTCTGGATGAGATCGCCGACGAATATCAGGGCAAACTGACCGTTGCCAAGCTGAACATCGACCAGAACCCGGGCACCGCACCAAAATACGGTATCCGTGGCATTCCGACCCTGCTGCTGTTCAAAAACGGCGAAGTGGCGGCGACCAAAGTGGGCGCGCTGTCCAAAGGTCAACTGAAAGAGTTCCTCGACGCTAACCTGGCGTAAGGTTTCTCCGCTGTGCGTTCAGAGCTCCCGGCTAAATGATGAGGAACTCTGGACGCCCGGCTGAAGTCGTGCTAAGTTAGCTATGACTTCGTTTTAAACATATCTTGTTGTTTGAATCTTGTTTTACCCGATACTTCCCGTTGTTGACTTATACAGTGCGTGAAGTGGCTAAATTCCGGGCTTGTCACTCAATCCGTCTTGTCGTTTCAGTTCTGCGTTCTTTCCCTGTGACCAGACAGCGAACAGACATGAGTTGATGGCCGCTAAACAGGCATGGATGACCCTGCCATACCATTCACAACATTAAGTTCGAGAATCACCCCGAGTTTAAGAACCCACACCATTATGAATCTTACCGAATTAAAGAATACGCCGGTTTCTGAGCTGATCACTCTCGGCGAAAATATGGGGCTGGAAAACCAGGCTCGTATGCGCAAGCAGGACATCATTTTCGCCATCCTGAAGCAGCACGCGAAGAGTGGCGAAGATATCTTTGGCGACGGTGTGCTGGAGATATTGCAAGACGGATTTGGTTTCCTCCGCTCTGCAGACAGCTCCTACCTCGCCGGCCCTGACGACATCTACGTATCCCCTAGCCAAATCCGCCGTTTCAACCTCCGCACTGGTGACACCATTTCAGGTAAGATTCGTCCTCCTAAAGAGGGTGAACGCTACTTTGCGCTGTTGAAAGTTAATGAAGTTAACTACGACAAACCAGAAAACTCACGTAACAAGATCCTTTTTGAGAACTTAACGCCGCTGCACGCGAACTCTCGCCTGCGCATGGAGCGTGGTAATGGTTCTACCGAAGACTTAACTGCGCGTGTTCTGGACCTGGCATCACCAATTGGTCGTGGTCAGCGTGGTCTGATTGTGGCACCGCCAAAAGCGGGTAAAACCATGCTGCTGCAGAACATCGCGCAGAGCATTGCCTATAACCACCCAGACTGTGTGCTGATGGTGCTGCTGATTGACGAACGTCCGGAAGAAGTAACGGAAATGCAGCGTCTGGTTAAAGGTGAAGTTGTGGCTTCTACCTTTGACGAACCTGCATCTCGTCACGTTCAGGTTGCGGAAATGGTTATCGAGAAGGCGAAACGCCTGGTTGAGCACAAGAAAGACGTGATCATCCTGCTCGACTCCATTACGCGTCTGGCCCGTGCGTACAACACTGTGGTTCCGGCTTCCGGTAAAGTATTGACCGGTGGTGTGGATGCCAACGCCCTGCATCGTCCGAAGCGTTTCTTCGGTGCTGCACGTAACGTGGAAGAGGGCGGCAGCCTGACCATCATCGCGACGGCGCTGATCGATACCGGCTCTAAAATGGACGAAGTTATCTACGAAGAGTTTAAAGGCACAGGCAACATGGAACTGCACCTCTCTCGTAAGATTGCAGAAAAACGCGTCTTCCCGGCTATCGATTACAACCGTTCCGGTACCCGTAAAGAAGAGCTGCTCACCACACAGGAAGAGCTGCAGAAAATGTGGATCCTGCGCAAAATCATCCATCCAATGGGTGAAATCGATGCAATGGAGTTCCTCATTAATAAACTGGCGATGACCAAAACCAACGACGATTTCTTCGACATGATGAAACGCTCGTAACGCAAATAAAGCCAGTGAACGCCACGTTTTTACGTGGCGTTTTTCTTTTATGGACTATACGCTAGTATCACCTACTCCCAATTTTGACCGGTCGGTGCGACAATAGAACCGTTTGTGCAGTCAAATAAATAATTGATTGAAAAATATACAAAGGGAGTTGTAAGAGGCCATCTTTATTACTTCTGAGGCAGTGGCTTCATGGTTATACTTCCGGGACTAACATTTGTTGAGAGCAATCCATTGTGAATCTATTCACCGCCGTTACTGAACTGATCAGTATTTTTTTATTCACAACCTGTTTTTTGTTCATCGCCCGTAAGGTGGCAAAGCGAATAGGGTTGGTGGATAAACCTAATTTTCGTAAACGTCATCAGGGACTTATTCCTTTGGTCGGCGGGATTTCTGTTTATGCAGGGATTTGCTTCACGTTTGGCATTGCCGATTATTATATCCCGCATGCCGCTCTCTACATCGCCTGTGCCGGTGTTCTGGTGCTGATCGGGGCCCTTGATGACCGATTTGATATCGCGGTAAAAATACGCGCCACCGTTCAGGCGGGGATTGGCGTAATTATGATGGTTGTCGGTGGGCTGTATCTCCGGAGTCTCGGCTATGTGTTTGGTCCCTGGGAGTTAGTCCTGGGTCCATTTGGCTTCTTCCTGACACTCTTTGCCGTCTGGGCGGCGATCAATGCTTTCAACATGGTAGATGGGATTGACGGCCTGCTCGGTGGATTGTCTTCCGTCTCGTTCGCCGCTATCGGCATTATTTTGTGGTTTGATGGCCAGTACAGTCTGGCAATGTGGTGTTTTGCCATGATTGCCGCCATCCTCCCTTATATCCTTTTAAACCTTGGTGCGCTTGGCCGCCGCTATAAAGTCTTTATGGGCGATGCGGGCAGTACGTTGATCGGTTTTACCGTTATCTGGATTTTGCTGGAAACCACACAGGGTGAAACCCACCCAATTAGCCCGGTAACAGCACTGTGGATTATTGCCATTCCATTAATGGATATGGTGGCGATTATGTATCGTCGTCTGCGTAAAGGGATGAGTCCTTTCTCTCCTGATCGTCAGCATATTCATCATCTCATCATGCGCGCGGGTTTTACTTCACGTCAGGCGTTTGTTCTGATCACCCTGGCCGCCGCTATTCTGGCAGCAATTGGCGTAGCTGCGGAATATTCTCATATTTTTCCTGAGTGGGTTATGTTGGCATTATTCTTGCTGGCATTCTTCCTGTATGGCTACTGTATTAAGCGCGCATGGAAAGTGGCGCGATTCATTAAACGTCTGAAACGCAGGATGCGTCGTAACAATGACAAAAACACAACATTAACTAAGTAAAACCGGGACTATGATGACTCAACCGTTGGCGGGAGCGAAATCAGTGGTAACTGAGAATGAACTGGATATTCGGGGTTTGTTTCGCGTGTTATGGGCAGGCAAACTCTGGATTGCTGGGATCGCGCTGGGGTTCGCACTGTTAGCGCTGGCCTACACCTTCTTTGCAAAACAAGAGTGGAGCGCCACAGCAATTACAGACAGACCAACGGTTAACATGCTCGGCGGGTTTTATTCCCAGCAGCAGTTCCTGCGTAATCTGGATATCAAGGCGAATCTGGCGACACCCGATCAGGCTTCCGTCATGGATGAGGCATACAAAGAGTTTGTGATGCAACTGGCCTCGTGGGATACACGCCGCGATTTCTGGAGTCAGACGGATTATTACAAGCAGCGTATGGTGGGCAACAGCAAAGCGGATGCCGCGTTTTTGGATGACCTGATAAACAACATCCAGTTTACGCCGGGTGATGCGCTGCGTAACGTTAACGACAGCGTTAAGCTGATTGCAGAAACGGCACCGGATGCCAACAACCTGTTGCGCCAGTATGTCGCGTTTGCCAGCCAGCGTGCCGCAAGCCATCTGAATGAAGAGCTTAAAGGTGCCTGGGCGGCTCGTACCATCCAGATGAAAGCCCAGGTAAAACGTCAGGAAGAGGTGGCAAAAGCCATTTTCTCTCGCCGTGTACACAATATTGAACAGGCGCTGAAAATTGCGGAGCAGCGCAATATTTCCCGCACTGAGACAGATGTCCCGGCTGATGAATTGCCTGATTCTGAGATGTTCCTGCTTGGTCGCCCAATGCTGCAGGCCCGTCTGGAAAACCTCCAGGCCGTTGGCCCTGATTTTGACCTCGACTACGATCAAAACCGCGCGATGCTCACTACCCTGAATGTTGGTCCAACGCTGGACCCGCGTTTTCAGACCTATCGTTATTTGCGAACGCCTGAAGAACCTGTAAAACGCGATAGTCCGCGTCGTGCATTCCTGATGATCATGTGGGGGATTGTAGGCGCACTGACGGGCGCTGGCGTGGCGTTAACGCGTCGTCGCACAAACTAAGAACGCCGTCTACGATGAAGGCTAAGGCCTTCATCGTCTAATCGAAGAGAATCGATGTGAAAGTACTTACCGTATTTGGCACCAGGCCGGAGGCCATTAAGATGGCACCTCTGGTTCACGCGCTGGCCAATGATCCTGATATTGAAGCGAAAGTGTGCGTCACAGCCCAACACCGTGAGATGCTCGATCAGGTCTTAACGCTCTTTTCCATCGTCCCGGATTATGACCTCAATATTATGAAGCCGGGGCAAGGGTTGACCGAGATAACCTGCCGGATTCTGCAAGAGCTCAAGCCGATTCTGGAGTCATTCAAACCTGACGTTGTACTGGTTCACGGTGACACCACCACCACCGTGGCGACAAGTCTGGCTGCGTTTTACCAGCGTATTCCCGTCGGTCATGTTGAGGCGGGTCTGCGTACCGGAAACCTATATTCCCCATGGCCGGAAGAGGCCAACCGCACGCTCACCGGTCATCTGGCCATGTACCACTTTGCGCCAACCGAAAACTCGCGTCAGAACTTGCTGCGTGAAAATATCGCTGATAACAAAATCTTTGTAACCGGCAATACGGTCATTGATGCGTTGATCTGGGTACGCGACCGTGTACTGGCAAACAACGATCTGCAGAAGGACCTCGCTGCCCGTTACCCCTTCCTGCACAATGGCAAAAAAACCATTCTGGTCACTGGTCACCGTCGTGAAAGCTTTGGTCGGGGCTTTGAGCAAATCTGTCATGCACTGGCTGAAATTGCCGCGCAGAACGACGATGTACAGATAGTTTATCCGGTGCATCTCAACCCAAATGTTAGCGAGCCCGTCAACCGCATCCTGGGTCATGTCGAAAATGTCCTTCTCATTGAACCTCAGGATTACATGCCGTTTGTCTGGTTGATGAATCATGCCTGGCTGATCCTCACCGATTCTGGTGGCATTCAGGAAGAAGCACCGTCCCTTGGCAAGCCCGTTCTGGTGATGCGTGAAACGACCGAGCGTCCGGAAGCCGTCAAAGCGGGAACGGTACGCCTGGTCGGCACCGACACACAGTTGATCGTCGAAGAGGTCACGCGCCTGCTGCACGACGATGAAGAGTATCAGGCGATGAGCCGGGCCCATAATCCGTACGGAGACGGGCAGGCTTGTGGTCGTATTTTGCATGCACTTAAACACAATCGGATATCGCTATGAGTTTTACTACCATCTCTGTCATTGGTCTTGGCTATATTGGCTTGCCTACTGCGGCAGCGTTTGCCTCCCGTCAAAAGCAGGTTGTCGGGGTGGATATCAACGCGCGTGCGGTAGAAACCATTAACCGTGGCGAAATTCATATTGTGGAGCCCGATCTTGATCGCGTGGTGAAAGAGGCGGTTGAGGGGGGCTTCCTGCGAGCCAGCACGACGCCTGTTGAAGCTGATGCGTACCTGATTACTGTTCCAACGCCATTTAAAGGCGACCACGAGCCCGACATGGCCTTCGTCGAGTCGGCGGTGAAATCCATTGCGCCTGTGCTGAAGAAAGGGGCGCTGGTGATCCTGGAATCAACTTCTCCGGTTGGGGCAACCGAGCAGATGGCGCAGTGGCTGGCTGAAGCGCGTCCCGATCTCAGCTTCCCGCAGCAGGCGGGTGAGCAGGCCGATGTCAATATTGCCTACTGTCCGGAGCGCGTGCTGCCGGGGCAGGTCATGGTCGAACTGATTAAAAACGACCGCGTGATTGGCGGTATGACGCCAGTCTGTTCCGAACGTGCCAGCGCGCTGTACAAGATTTTCCTGGAAGGTGAGTGTGTGGTGACTAACTCCCGCACCGCCGAGATGTGCAAGCTGACGGAAAACAGCTTCCGTGACGTCAATATCGCGTTTGCGAATGAGTTGTCGCTGATCTGCGCCGATCAGGGGATTAACGTCTGGGAGTTAATCAGCCTGGCGAATCGCCATCCGCGCGTCAACATTCTGCAGCCAGGCCCTGGCGTGGGCGGTCACTGTATCGCCGTCGATCCGTGGTTTATCGTGGCGCAAAACCCGGCGCAGGCACGTCTGATTCGCACCGCGCGTGAAGTGAACGACAGCAAACCTCACTGGGTACTCAATCAGGTTAAAACCACGGTTGCGGATTGTCTGGCAGAGAGCGGCAAGCGCGCCAGTGAACTGAAAATTGCCTGCTTTGGTCTGGCATTTAAACCGAACATTGATGATTTGCGTGAAAGCCCGGCAATGGAAATTGCTGAGATGATTGCCGGATGGCACAAGGGCGAAACGCTGGTGGTCGAACCGAATATTCATGAGTTGCCGGCAAAACTGGCAGGACACTGTACGCTGACCGTGCTGGAGGATGCGCTGGCGACGGCGGATGTGCTGGTGCTGCTGGTGGATCATAAAGAATTTAAAGCGACGTCCGGCGCAGCTGTTCGTCAGCAGTATATTGTTGATACCAAAGGTGTCTGGCGTTGAGTAGCCTGAATGGGGTGCTTGAACCCCTGAACTGGGAGAGTACCTTTTTCGGTCTACCTTCGGCTATTGTGCGTCTGCGCGATAATGCGCCGGCACTGACGGAATCTGACTTTACTGCCTGGCAGAGGGTTCAGGCTAAGATCCCAGCAGACCGTGCTGACCTGCTTGATGCGCTCCAGCAACACGGCTTTAAGCTGGTTGAAGGTGAGGTCGATCTTTCTATAACGCTCACCCGGCATGATGCGTCAGGCGCGGAATTTGCAACCGAACAGGATATTCCCGTGCTGCGTCAGATGGCGGTTCGGGCGTTTGCTCAGAGCCGTTTTCGCACGCCCTGGTACGCGCCTGACGACAGCGGTCGTTTCTACGCGCAGTGGGTGGAGAATGCGGTCAAAGGCACCTTTGACCACGTCTGCCTGGTTTTTCGTGCTGGAGACGGTCAAATCCAGGGGTTCGTCTCTCTGCGTAAGCTCAACGAGCGTGAGGCGCGTATTGGCTTATTAGCCGGGCGTGGCATGGGTGAAAAACTCATGCAGGCGGCGATGCACTGGGCGCAACAGCAGCAGGTTTCGACGCTGCGGGTGGCGACCCAGGTGGGCAACACCGCTGCGCTTAAACGTTATATTGCGAGTGGTGCCAACATCGACGCCACCGCCTACTGGTTATACAGGTGACAAGATGATTCCATTTAACGCACCACCCGTCGTCGGAACGGAACTCGACTATATGCAGTCTGCCATGGGCAGCGGCAAACTTTGTGGTGACGGCGGTTTTACCCGTCGCTGCCAGCAGTGGATGGAACAGCGTTTTCGCAGCGCCAAAGTGCTGCTGACCCCGTCCTGTACGGCATCGCTGGAAATGGCGGCGCTGCTGCTGGATATCCAGCCCGGCGATGAAGTCATCATGCCGAGCTATACCTTCGTTTCCACAGCGAACGCGTTTGTCCTGCGCGGGGCGAAAATCGTCTTTGTGGATATCCGCCCGGATACCATGAACATTGACGAGACGTTGATTGAAGCGGCTATCACCGACAAAACGCGCGCGATCGTGCCGGTTCACTACGCGGGTGTGGCCTGTGAAATGGACACCATCATGGCGCTCGCCAAAAAACATAATCTGTTCGTGGTGGAAGATGCCGCCCAGGGCGTGATGTCGACCTACAAGGGACGCGCGCTGGGCACGATCGGCCATATTGGCTGCTTTAGTTTCCACGAAACTAAAAACTACACGGCGGGTGGAGAAGGTGGTGCGACGCTGATTAACGACCGGGCGCTGGTGGAGCGTGCGGAAGTGATCCGCGAAAAAGGCACCAACCGTAGCCAGTTCTTCCGTGGCCAGGTCGACAAATATACCTGGCGCGATATTGGCTCAAGCTATCTGATGGCGGATCTGCAGGCGGCCTATCTGTGGGCGCAGCTGGAAGCGGCGGAACGTATCAACCTTCAGCGTCTTTCCCTGTGGCAAACCTATTACGATGCGCTTGAGCCTCTGGCCAAAGCCGGGCGTATTGAACTGCCGACCATCCCGGCAGATTGCGTCCACAATGCGCATATGTTCTACATCAAGCTGCGCGATAACGACGACCGCAGCGAGCTTATCGCCTGGCTGAAAGAGGCCGAGATTATGGCGGTGTTCCACTATATCCCGCTGCACTCCAGCCCGGCCGGAGAAGCGTTTGGCACGTTCGCGGGTGAAGATCGTTACACCACGAAAGAAAGTGAGCGTTTGCTTCGCCTGCCACTGTTCTACAACCTCGCGCCTGTTAACCAGCGTACGGTGATTAATACCCTTCTGAGTTATTTCGGCTGATATGTCTCTGGCAAAAGCATCGGTGTGGACCGCCGCGTCCACGCTTGTAAAAATTGGCGCCGGGCTGCTGGTCGTCAAGCTGCTGGCCGTCTCATTTGGCCCCTCTGGCGTGGGGCTGGCGGGTAATTTCCGCCAGCTTGTCACCGTCCTTGGGGTGCTGGCCGGTGCCGGCATCTTCAACGGCGTGACCAAATACGTTGCGCAGTATCACGATGATGCGCCTCAGCTGCGCAGAGTGGTGGGCACCTCTTCGGCGATGGTCACGGGTTTTTCGACCCTGATGGCGATGATTTTTCTGCTGGCGGCGGCGCCCATCAGCCAGGGGTTGTTCGGGCACACCCATTACCAGGGGCTGGTGCGTCTGGTTGCGCTGGTCCAGATGGGAATTGCCTGGGCTAACCTGCTGCTGGCGCTGATGAAAGGGTTTCGTGATGCTGCCGGGAACGCGCTTGCCTTAATCCTGGGCAGCGTCATCGGCGTGATTGCCTATTACTTCTGCTTTCGCCTGGGCGGCTATGAAGGCGCACTTCTGGGGCTGGCGCTGGTCCCGGCGCTGGTTGTTGTGCCAGCGGCGTTTATGCTGATGCGTCGGGGCGTCATCCCTCTGAGCTACCTGAAACCGCAATGGGACACGATGATTGCCAGCCAGCTGGGTAAATTTACCCTGATGGCGCTCATCACCTCCGTCACGCTGCCGGTGGCCTACGTGATGATGCGAAACCTGCTGGCGGCGCATTATAGCTGGGATGAAGTGGGGATCTGGCAGGGCGTAAGCAGTATTTCCGACGCCTACCTCCAGTTTATAACGGCTTCCTTTAGCGTTTATTTACTGCCAACCTTATCGCGCCTGACGTCCAGACAGGATATTACCCGTGAGATTTTTCGATCTCTGCGCTTTGTGTTGCCGGCCGTCGCGGCGGCCAGCTTTACCGTCTGGTTACTGCGCGATGTTGCCATCTGGCTGCTGTTCTCGGCGAAGTTCACCGCCATGCGCGATCTCTTCGCCTGGCAGCTGGTGGGTGATGTGCTGAAAGTGGGTGCTTACGTTTTTGGCTATCTGGTGATTGCGAAAGCCTCGCTGCGGCTGTATATCCTGGCTGAGATTAGCCAGTTTACGCTCCTGACGGCGTTCTCGCACTGGTTGATCCCCGCACACGGGGCGCTGGGGGCGGCTCAGGCCTACATGGCAACCTATATCGTTTATTTTGCTGCCTGTTGCGGCGTATTTTTACTTTGGCGTAAACGCGCATGACTGCACTGATTCACATCCTGGGATCGGATATCCCACACCATAACCAGACCGTATTGCGGTTCTTTAACGATGAGCTGGCATCGGACGATCCTGATGCGCGTGAATTTATGGTTGCAGGTCAGGATAAGGGCCTGAGCGAGGCGTTTCCGGCGCTGAGGATCGCATTCTGGCCGGATAAGGCTACGCTGGCGAAGGCGGTCGTTGCCAAAGCCAAAGCGGATCGTGAGCAACGCTTCTTCTTCCACGGGCAGTTTAATACCGGTCTGTGGCTGGCATTGTTAAGCGGCGTAATTAAACCCTCCCAGTGCAGCTGGCATATCTGGGGGGCCGATCTTTACGAGGTTTCCCGCGGCTGGAAATTCCGGCTTTTCTACCCGCTGCGTCGCATGGCGCAGGGACGCGTGGGCTGTGTTTTTGCCACCCGTGGCGATCTGAATTATTTTGCGAAACAGCATCCTGATGTGCGCGGCGAATTGCTCTATTTCCCGACCCGAATGAACCCGGCGCTTAACACCATGGGGACCGGCACGCCACGGGAGGGGAAACTGACGATTCTGGTCGGTAACTCTGGCGATCGCAGCAACGAACATGCTGCCGCGCTCAGGGCTGTTCATCAGCAATTTGGCGATACCGTCAATGTGGTTGTCCCGATGGGTTACCCCCTCAACAACGACGCCTATATCGACGAGGTTCGCCAACAGGGGCTGGCGTTATTCAGCGCCGGGAATTTGCAAATTCTCGATAACAAGCTGGAATTTGATGAGTACCTTGCGCTGCTGAGGAAATGCGATCTCGGGTATTTTATCTTTGCCCGCCAGCAGGGGATTGGCACACTGTGTCTGCTGATTCAGGCCGGGATCCCCTGTGTACTTAATCGCGATAATCCGTTCTGGCAAGATATGGTCGAGCAGAATCTGCCGGTGCTGTTTACCACCGATGTGCTTAATGAAGAAGTTGTTCGGGAAGCACAGCGACAACTGGCGCTGGTGGACAAAAATTCCATCGACTTCTTTAGCCCGAATTACCTCTCGCCGTGGCACCGTGCGCTGCGTATCGCTGCAGGAGGCAAAGCATGAGCCAGTTGCAATTCAGCGGTTTGCTGGTCGTTTGGCTTCTGAGCACGCTGTTTATCGCTACGCTCACCTGGTTCGAATTCCGCCGCGTGCGTTTCAACTTTAACGTGTTCTTCTCGTTACTGTTTTTGCTGACGTTCTTTTTTGGCTTCCCACTGACCAGCATTCTGGTCTTCCGCTTCGACGTGAGCGTCGCGCCACCAGAAATTTTGCTCCAGGCACTTCTGGCTGCAACCTGTTTCTATGCAGTTTACTACGTCACCTATAAAACGCGGCTGCGTTCAACGCAGGCAACCGCACCACGCCGGGCGCTTTTTACCATGAACAGGGTGGAGACCCACCTGACATGGGTGATGCTAATGACCATCGCCCTGGTCAGTGTCGGCATTTTCTTCATGCATAACGGCTTCCTGCTGTTTAAGCTGCACTCCTACAGCCAGATTTTTTCGGCCGAAGTCTCAGGCGTGGCGCTTAAGCGTTTCTTCTACTTCTTCATTCCGGCAATGCTGGTGATCTTCTTCCTGCGCCAGGACAGCAAAGCGTGGCTGTTCTTCCTGGTCAGCACCGTCGCGTTCGGCATTCTGACCTACATGATTGTGGGGGGGACGCGCGCGAACATCATTATCGCCTTCGCGATCTTCCTGTTTATCGGCATTATTCGCGGCTGGATCTCGCTGTGGATGCTGGTGGCGGCTGGCGCGTTTGGCATTGTGGGGATGTTCTGGCTGGCACTGAAGCGCTACGGAATGAATGTGGCGGGTGATGAAGCGTTTTACACGTTCCTCTACCTGACGCGTGATACCTTCTCGCCGTGGGAAAACCTGGCATTACTGCTGCAAAACTACGACAAGATTGATTTCCAGGGCCTGGCGCCAATCGTTCGCGACTTCTACGTCTTTATCCCTTCCTGGCTATGGCCGGACCGTCCTGGCGTGGTGCTCAATACCGCGAACTATTTTACCTGGGAAGTACTGAACAACCATTCCGGACTGGCCATCTCGCCAACGCTGATTGGCTCTCTGGTCGTGATGGGTGGGGCGTGGTTCATTCTGCCCGGGGCCGTTGCCGTAGGGTTGATTATTAAGTGGTTCGACTGGCTTTACGTGCGTGGTAACGAAGAGACCAACCGCTATAAAGCGGCCATTTTGCACAGTTTCTGCTTTGGTGCCATTTTCAATATGATCGTTCTGGCGCGCGAAGGGCTGGACTCATTCGTTTCGCGCGTGGTGTTCTTCATGGTCATTTTCGGCGTCTGCCTGTTACTGGCTAAATTGTTGTACTGGCTGTTTGACAGTGCAGGGCTTGTGCACAAGCGCGAGCCGCAGGGCAGCACAACGCTGTCGCAAGTCTGAGTAAGGATAGTAATGACTGATAAAACGTCTGCACCGCGCTATGCGCTACGTGGTTTGCAGCTTATTGGCTGGCGCGACATGCAGCACGCACTGGATTTTCTTTTTGCCGACGGCCAAATGAAATCCGGGACGCTGGTGGCCATCAATGCGGAAAAAATGCTGGCAGTTGAGGATAATGCGGAAGTCAAAAGTCTGATTGAAGCCGCTGAGTTTAAATACGCGGACGGTATCAGCGTGGTTCGCTCAATCCGTAAAAAGTATCCTGACGCTAATGTTTCCCGCGTGGCGGGTGCCGATCTCTGGGAGCAGCTTATGGCCCGCGCAGGTGCGCAGGGCACGCCCGTGTTCCTGATTGGCGGGAAGCCGGAGATACTGGTCCAGACGGAGGAGAAACTGCGTCGTCAATGGAATGTTAATATTGTCGGCAGCCAGGATGGGTACTTCAAACCGGAAGATCGGCAGGCGCTGTTTGCGCGCGTTCGCGACAGCGGGGCGAAAATTGTCACCGTGGCGATGGGTTCCCCGCGCCAGGAGATCCTGATGCGTGACTGCCGTCTGGTCTGCCCGGATGCCCTGTACATGGGCGTCGGCGGCACGTACGACGTCTTTACTGGCCACGTTAAGCGTGCGCCCAAGGTCTGGCAAAATCTGGGCCTTGAGTGGCTGTACCGCCTGCTATCGCAACCGACGCGCATTAAACGACAGATTCGCCTGCTTCGCTACCTCGCCTGGCATTACACCGGGAAAATGTAATCAAAATGTAGCGCGATATGCTATTCGCGCTGCAACTCCCCTGCAAAACTGCTGATAATCTGTGCAATGCATTCATTTTTTTAATGCATCGTTTGCCATTTGGCAGATTTTAAGAAACCATTCGCTCCGTATTTTAGTACCCCTAAAAAACAATACCCGGTCTTAAGTCGGGAAACAGCAAACACAATCGAGGATCTATGGCAGAGAAAAAACCGGAGCTACAGCGTGGGCTGGAAGCTCGTCATATTGAACTGATAGCGCTGGGCGGCACTATCGGCGTCGGCCTGTTTATGGGCTCCGCAAGTACGCTCAAATGGGCAGGCCCTTCCGTATTACTGGCGTATATTATCGCCGGGCTGTTTGTTTTCTTCATTATGCGTTCGATGGGCGAAATGCTCTTCCTGGAGCCAGTGACCGGTTCTTTCGCCGTTTACGCGCATCGCTATATGAGCCCGTTCTTCGGCTACCTGACGGCGTGGTCATACTGGTTTATGTGGATGGCGGTAGGCATCTCAGAGATCACCGCGATAGGGGTCTACGTCCAGTTCTGGTTCCCGGACATGGTTCAGTGGATACCCGCGCTCATTGCCGTAGGGCTGGTGGCGCTGGCAAATCTGGCCGCCGTGCGCCTTTACGGTGAAATTGAGTTCTGGTTCGCAATGATTAAAGTCACCACGATTATCGTGATGATTGTCGTTGGCCTGGGCGTGATTTTCTTCGGCTTTGGCAACGGCGGACACGCTATCGGCTTTGGTAACCTGACTGAAAACGGCGGCTTCTTCGCTGGCGGCTGGAAGGGCTTCCTGACGGCGCTGTGTATCGTTGTGGCCTCGTATCAGGGCGTGGAGCTTATCGGTATTACCGCCGGTGAAGCGAAAAACCCGCAAGTCACGCTGCGTAGTGCGGTGGGTAAGGTGCTGTGGCGTATCCTGATTTTCTATGTGGGCGCGATCTTCGTCATCGTGACCATCTTCCCGTGGAACGAAATTGGCACGACCGGTAGCCCGTTTGTTTTAACCTTCGCGAAAATTGGCATCACGGCGGCGGCAGGTATCATCAACTTTGTGGTACTGACGGCGGCATTGTCAGGCTGTAACAGTGGAATGTACAGCTGTGGTCGTATGCTTTATGCACTCTCGAAGAATAACCAGCTGCCTGCGGCGATGAGTAAAGTCTCACGTGCTGGCGTTCCGGTTGCGGGCGTGGCGGTCTCCATTGCGATACTGCTGGTTGGCTCTTGTCTGAATTACATCATTCCTAACCCGCAGCGCGTATTTGTTTACGTCTATAGCGCCAGCGTGCTGCCAGGCATGGTGCCGTGGTTTGTTATCCTGATAAGCCAGCTGCGTTTCCGCCATGCGCATAAAAAGGCGATTGAAAGCCATCCGTTCCGCTCAATTCTGTTCCCGTATGCGAACTATTTAACGATGGCGTTCCTGGTTTGCGTATTAATCGGAATGTACTTTAATGAAGATACCCGCATGTCGCTGTTTGTCGGGGTGATCTTCCTGGCGGCAGTGACAGCTGCGTATAAGCTTTTTGGCCTGGGTAACCGTGCCACCACGCAGAAAGTGGAGGAATAAGCGGCAAAATGTGCAAACCATAACCAAACGCGCATTTTTTTCAAAAAAGCACTAGACAGCGGGGACGGAGGTACGTAATATCCAGCCCCGCAACGGCGCTAAGCGCCCGTAGCTCAGCTGGATAGAGCGCTGCCCTCCGGAGGCAGAGGTCTCAGGTTCGAATCCTGTCGGGCGCACCATTTACCCGGTGCTGGAGCTGCGGTGGTCTGAGAAGTAGTCAGTACCGCGTGAGTTAAGAATACAGTGGTGGCTATAGCTCAGTTGGTAGAGCCCTGGATTGTGATTCCAGTTGTCGTGGGTTCGAATCCCATTAGCCACCCCATTATTGAAAGAGTTGTGAATTGCGAAGGTGGCGGAATTGGTAGACGCGCTAGCTTCAGGTGTTAGTGTCCTTAGGATGTGGGGGTTCGAGTCCCCCCCCTCGCACCACGACTTTTTAAATGAATTGAACTAAAAATTCAAAAAGCAGTACATCGGCGAGTAGCGCAGCTTGGTAGCGCAACTGGTTTGGGACCAGTGGGTCGGAGGTTCGAATCCTCTCTCGCCGACCAATTTTGAACCCCGCTTCGGCGGGGTTTTTTGTTTTCTGCTCCTTTTCATCCTGTAGCAATCCCCCGACAGCACCTACATTTATTGTCGCGATTTAGCGACATGCAATTCATTGAAAAAATAGAAAAAAATCCTTTGCTGATTTTACTGTCTCCTCCAGGAGACATATTGTTGTGTTTGCCGGATTATTGTCGGGCCTCAGAGGGTGCTTAACAGCATAATTTCCTTTTATCTTAAAATGTTGCGCGGTGTAAAAGTTCGGAGTGTTATGTTGGCACGTTACGTGCAATAATATGCGTGTAGATGCTCATTCCATCTCTTATGTTCGCCTTAGTGCCTCATAAACTCAGGAATGACGCAGAGCCATTTACGGTGCTTATCGTCCACTGACAGATGTCGCTTCGGCCTCATCAAACACCATGGACACAACGTTGAGTGAAGCACCAAATATGTTGTCTTATAGACCTGTTTTAACGCCTGCTTTTATAGCAGGCGTTTTTTTATGTCTTACTCCCGATAAAAGCACATGATCAGAGCAACGATCAGTAGAGCCACTGACGAGACGGTATAGAGTGCCTGTACTGAGCCAAATCCGGTTGCCACCATCGCTGCGATGCCGGTGAAAAGAGAGGCGCTGAGCGTTTGCCAGCGCCAGGCTTTACCGCTGGCTGAAGCGGTTTGCGTGTCATCAAAGCTACTAAGAACAGCAAACGTGCCAGCCGCAAAGAGAACATTCGAAGCCAGATGTGCGATAAAGATCATCCCCAGCGCACAGGCCACCCATCCGGATAAAAACGGAAGCATGCCATAAGCGGCCAGAAAGATACCGAGACAAACGATGATTCGCGATGTGTGGGCAGCAAAGTGCGCCAGGCTGTCTCTTTTTAGCAGCATGGGGCCGCAAAGCTGTCCCATACTCCTCGCGAAAAGCAGAGGCAGCGCAAGACCCGCCGCATTCTGAGGATGGATCTGTTGCGCGAGTGCCGGAAGGAGCGCCATCGCCGGTGAACCGACGGCTGCCAGCGCTGGGAGGATGAGCAGGCTGCGTTTTTGCCGACTGGTCAACGCTCGCCAGCGTAACGCCGCAGGCGCTTTCTCTTCATCAGGGGGCGGGAGTGATGGTGCAGAAAACTGGCGCTCAGCCAGCCATAGCATTAACAGTGACCCGAGAAAGCTGGCGGCATCAACAGCCAGCAGTGTAAACACGGATGTCTTCTGGAACAGCACTACGCCCAGTCCGGTTCCTAACAACACCTGAGAAGCAAAAATCACAGTTTCCAGACAGGTTGCCGCAGGTAACTCCGCTTCACTGAGCCCGCGCTTAAAGAGCAACGTCAGCGCGGGCCAACTCATCCCGCTGAGCAGCGCTTCGGTGGATTGCACGGCGAGTAAAGCGGCAATGCTGTGATAACCCACGCCAAACAAGGGAAAGAGCAGGGCGAGCAAGCCCAGTCCTTCGGTCAGTATCAGCAGAGATATTGGAGAATAGCTCGAGCACAGCTTTTCACCGATCAGGCTACCGACAAATCCTGGTACCGTAGCGAAAAGAAAAGCGAGGGTTAGCAGCGCTGGCGAGGCTGACCACGCTAACAGCAAACCGGAGACCACAACCTGGGTTAAACCATTTCCCAGCGAAGTAAAGATAAAAGCACAGGCAAGCAGGCGCAGCCAGCGGTGGCCGCGCAGCGCTTCAATAAGCGCATACAAAAGCGAGTTCATGAAGATTTCCTTTCAAAAACAATTTAGTCCACGCTGCAGAATGTGCGCGTGTGTGAAAAAGGTTAATGAAAAGACATCGTTACATTGGCGGGTGCGTTTGCAGATATGGGTACAAAGAATGTAGCAGGAGATGGGCGATAAAAAAAGGAGGCCATTTGGCCTCCTGTTTATTTATTGCTGGGTACCGTTGTTTTGCAGCGTCAACAGCAACCCATCACGTCGCATGGCGGCTGCCTCTTCGGGCTTATGCTGTTTGTCCAGCGTATCGGCAAGCCATGCGTAGTCAAACGCATCCGGACGCTGTTTCAGTGCCGCGCGGAAGGCGAGGCTCGCTTCCTGCCATTCGCCATGCTTCATCAACGACTGACCCAGCGTGCTCCACAGCAGCGGACGGTCACCGACGGTTTTAATCTGCTGACGCAGCACTTTTTCAATTTGTTCTGGATTGTTGGTTTTCAGGCGTGGGATCACCATCACCAGCCGATCGTCATACTGGCGTTTGAGACCGTCGAGAAGGATCTCCTGCGCGGTGTCATGATCGTCACATTCAATAAGATGTTCTGCCATTGCCACCTGCAGTGGGATCTGCTGACGCGTTTTCCGGCTCTGATTCTTCCACCAGGTTTTCAGACCGTCGCTGCCCAAATCGGCGCGAGCCTGATCCATCAGGCCAATCCATGCCAGGCGCTGAAGCTCATCACGATGTTCATCATCACCCACTTCGGCCTTCGCCATTGATGGAATGATGTCCAGCAGTGAACCCCATGCACCGGTCCGAATATACGCCTGCTCAGCCAGACGCAGAACTTCCGGGTGACGTGGCGCAATTTCCAGCAGGCGGTCGATGCCGTGACGTGCGGCGTGATTTTCATTGCGTGCCAGTTGCAGACGAACACGCGTAATTTCCACCGGAATCGGGTCGTTAGACGCCAGTTCAGACGCACGTTCCAGATGTTGATTAGCGCGGACTTCGTCACCCCGCTGTTGCGCGGCTTCCGCGGCCAGCAAATAGTTCACTACTGGCTGTTCGGCATGATCGGCGTTTTTTGACATCAGCTTTTCAACCTGCTGATAGTCACCTTCCGCAAGTTTCAGCAGTGCCTGTTCGGTTTGCTTACGGGCGCGACGGCGCTTACGACCCACGAACCAGCCACGCGTATGCGCGCCGGTGCGGAAAATACGGCGCAGGACCCACTCGACAGCAAACAGCACGACCACACCGAGGATCAGAATGATCGCAAGACCCGTTACGCTGGTTTCGATGTTGTAGTTATCGGTCTGGATCAGGACGTAACCCTGATGACCGGCAAGCATTGGACCCAGCACGATCCCGGCGATCAGCAGGATGAAGAGTAAGAGGACTTTTAGCATCATTACTCTCCTTGCGGCGCGTTTTCAGGTGCAGGAGCAGGAGCGGCTCCGCCAGTTTGCTCAGCCGGTACACCTGGCTGTGCCAGCAAATTACGCACTCGCGTCTGCATCAGCTTCTCCAGAATCGGCTGGCTTTCCAGCTTATCTGGCACGTTCATGGTGATGTTCTGCTGGCTCAGTTTATCAATGTCTTCGAGGAAGGCGGTGGTGGTCGCATCATCGGTATTGTAGTAAGCGCGTACCCACGTAGAGACGTTATCCAGCGCCTGTTTGTAGGTCTCTTCCTGATGACGCGGCACGGCCTGGGCGGCAACCAGCAGGCGGGAACGAATGTTTTCGCGCAGATAAATATCCTGATTCGGCGCTAACAGCGGAACGGCGGTTTCGTCGCGACGGCGGATAGTGATAAAGCTGTCCATAAAGTTCTGCCAGCTTTTTTGCAGGTTCACACGCCATTCGCTCAGGGAGCTGGAAAGCTCGGTGCCGTCGGAATCCATCGGGGAGTCGTCGTCGTTGTTATCTGCCAGCTGCAGGTTATCAATCTGATTCGAAAGCTGGTTCACTTTGAGGATAATGCCATCGTAATCCACCTGTGAGACGGCGGAGAGGCTGGCGATGTCTTCGGTGATCGCACGACGTGCGGTGATGAGGCTTGGATCGTTCATGTCCGCCAGGCTCGCATCGGCACTTTTCAGCAGTGCGGCGGCAGTGGTGACATCCTGATCGCTCCAGAGCTTACGCCCGGCGAGCTTCACCAGGAAGTCAGCCTGGGAGAGCAGCCAGGTTTTAGCATCGGTGCCGGAGATCGTCGCCACTTTCTGCTGCACGTCGCCCAGCTGTTTGGTCAACTCTTCTTGTTTACTGTTCGCATCGGCCAGTGCGGTTGCCTGCTGTTTAATCACCGCTTCCAGTTCGGTTTTCTGTGTCTCTTGCGCTTTTTGCAGAGCCGTAAGCTGATTCACCAGTGCGTCGCTGGTAGCCGTCTGGTTAGCACTCTGTTGTTTCACCAAACCGTACAGGCCAACGCCGGCCGCCAGCGCAATAGCGATGGCAATCGCGCTCAGCGCGAGGCTTTTTTTGTTGCTGCCGTTTTTCTTCTCAGCGATGTTCTCTTTCGTCTCTGGCTGTGGCGTCGCGTCCACAGTCTCCCTGGTCTCTTCAACCACGGCGGAGGATTTATCGTGTTCCGTCATTATGGCTTCCCATTTGAGAGTTATTGTAATGCGCGCAGCAGCGCATCGTTGTCGGCGTTATCAGCGATCCGAATATCCTGCCAGCCCAGTTCCCGGGCCTTGTTCGCCAGACGCTCACTGACGACCAGAAGTCGACAGCGGAGTAACCAGTTTTCGCGATACCAAAGCGGTATCAGTGCCCAAAGCTGTTGTAACATTTCACCGCTGGTCACCACCAGCGTATTGATGCCTCGCGCGTGCCAGCGCATCGCCTCTTCCGCGCCATCGTAGTGTTTTGCACAACGCTGATAACACTCAACGAACGTGATATCAGCTCCACGCTCCAGCAGCGTTTCACCCAACAGTTCACGTCCGCCGTTACCGCGTAAAATCAGCGCACGCTTGCCGGCAATAGTTTGTAATTCAGGTAATTGTAGCAAGACTTCGCTGATTTCCCGATCTAACGGGTAACGCACATTCGCACCGCTGATGGTATGTAAAGCCAGCGCCGTCGAGCGGCCAATCGCGAAATAGCGGGGGGCGGTTGGCCAGGTCAGACCTTGCTGTTGCAGCTGTGCGTGGGCATATTCCACGGCATGTTGCGACAGCGCGAACAGCAGATCGCCTTCCTGAAGGGTATTCATCTGGTCGGCGAGCACAGACAGTTCCCGACCCGGGGAGAATTCAATAAGCGGAAAACTCCAGGCCACCTGCCCCAGTGCGCGCAGACGGCTCACTAATTGCTCTCCTGCGGGAGAAGGGCGGGTGACAAGAATACTCATGCAGGGGGTTCTCCATTATAAACGTCAGCCAGAATCTCGCGGGCGCCGTTATCCAGTAACTCTTCTGCCAGCGACACGCCAAGCTGCTCGGCATCCTGTGCTTTGCCGCGACGCTCACCGCGTACCATCTGCGAACCGTCCGGTGCGCCAACCAGTGCACGCAACCACAGCTCACCGTTAATTAATTCAGCATAGCTGCCAATCGGCACCTGGCATCCCCCTTCGAGGCGGGTATTCATCGCACGTTCGGCTTTTACGCGAATAGCGGTCTCGTCATGGTTCAGAGGGGCAAGGAGTGCGCGGGTTCGCGCATCGTCCAGACGGCACTCAATGCCGACCGCACCCTGACCCACGGCGGGCAGCGACAGCTCCGGTGGCAACGCCACACGAATGCGCGACTCCAGCCCCAGACGCTTCAGACCCGCCACCGCAAGAATAATGGCATCGTAATCGCCGTTATCCAGCTTGCTCAGACGCGTGCCGACGTTACCGCGCAGCGAGCGGATGATCAGGTCCGGACGACGCTCTGCCAACTGACACTGACGGCGTAAACTGGACGTGCCAACCACACTGCCCTCAGGCAGCGCATCAAGCGAGTCATAGTGGTTAGAGACAAACGCGTCACGCGGGTCTTCGCGCTCGCAGATCGTCACCAGACCCAGCCCTTCCGGAAACTCGACGGGTACGTCTTTCATCGAATGTACGGCAATATCAGCGCGGTTCTCAAGCAATGCCAGTTCCAGTTCTTTGACAAACAGGCCTTTGCCGCCCACTTTCGCCAGCGGCGTATCAAGGATCACATCACCACGCGTGACCATCGGCACTAGCTCGACGCGCAATCCACCGTGGCAGGCTTCAAGGCGCTGCTTCACATAATGTGCCTGCCAGAGCGCAAGAGGGCTTTGGCGTGTGGCAATTCTCAAAACATTGTCTAACATGCTTGTTACCGTCATTATCAATCGCTAACCATCCTAACATTGTTGACTCTGGGATGGCAGTTTTACGGTTGATGAAGAGTGAGAGGGACAAGGCGGCGTATTCGTCAGCCATAGCCGTATTCAGGAATTTACACGTACAGAACGGTGCTACACTTGTATGTAGCGCATCTTTCTTTACGGTCAATCGGCAAGGTGTTAAATTGATCACGTTTTAGACCATTTTTTCGTCGGTACCACCAAAAATGATAAGGGCGAAAAAGGGTAACGGTTATCTTTTTGAAATACTGCGGGTCCGCTGTTATTCGTGTTTTGAATAGTTTGCGACACCCGGAAACATCAGGCGATACGTCTTGTACCTCTATATTGAGACTCTGAAACAGAGACTGGATGCCATAAATCAACTGCGTGTGGATCGCGCGCTTGCTGCTATGGGCCCTGCTTTCCAGCAGGTATACAGTCTGCTGCCGACATTATTGCACTATCACCATCCGCTGATGCCGGGTTACCTCGACGGTAACGTTCCCCAGGGCATTTGCCTTTTCACGCCTGATGAAACCCAACAGCATTATCTGAATGAGCTGGAACTCTACCGTGGCATGCCGCCGCAGGAGTCCCCGAAAGGTGAACTGCCGATTACCGGCGTTTACTCTATGGGAAGTACCTCATCGGTAGGGCAAAGCTGTTCTTCTGACCTGGACATCTGGGTCTGCCATCAGTCCTGGCTCGATAACGAAGAGCGTCAGCTGCTGCAGCGTAAATGCAGCCTGCTGGAGAGCTGGGCTGCGTCGCTCGGCGTGGAAGTGAGTTTCTTCCTGATTGATGAAAACCGTTTCCGTCATAACGAAAGCGGCAGTCTGGGTGGTGAGGACTGCGGCTCGACCCAGCACATTTTGTTGCTGGATGAATTTTACCGTACTGCCGTTCGTCTGGCCGGTAAGCGTATTCTTTGGAATATGGTGCCGTGCGAAGAAGAAGAGCATTACGACGATTACGTCATGTCGCTGTATGCGCAGGGCGTGCTGACGCCAAACGAATGGCTGGACCTGGGCGGCCTGAGCTCTCTCTCGGCCGAAGAGTACTTTGGCGCGAGCCTCTGGCAGCTCTATAAGAGCATTGACTCCCCGTATAAAGCGGTGCTGAAAACGCTGCTGCTCGAAGCCTACTCCTGGGAATACCCTACGCCGCGCCTGCTGGCGAAAGACATCAAACAGCGTCTGCACGATGGCGAGATTGTCTCCTTCGGACTTGATGCCTACTGCATGATGCTCGAACGCGTCACCGAATACCTGAATGCCATTGAGGACACCACGCGTCTTGACCTGGTGCGTCGATGTTTCTATCTCAAAGTCTGTGAAAAACTGAGCCGCGAACGCGCCTGCGTTGGCTGGCGTCGTGAAGTGGTCAGTCAGTTAGTCAAAGAGTGGGGATGGGACGAAGAGCGTCTGTCCATGCTCGACAACCGCGCCAACTGGAAAATCGACCAGGTGCGTGAAGCGCACAACGAATTGCTTGATGCGATGATGCAAAGCTACCGTAACCTGATCCGCTTTGCGCGCCGCAATAATCTCAGTGTCTCCGCCAGCCCGCAGGATATCGGGGTGTTGACCCGTAAACTGTACGCTGCGTTTGAAGCGTTGCCAGGTAAAGTCACGCTGGTTAACCCGCAGATTTCGCCTGACCTGTCTGAACCGAATCTGACGTTTATCTATGTGCCGCCGGGACGCGCGAACCGCACCGGGTGGTATCTGTACAACCGTGCGCCAAGCATGGATTCGATCATCAGCCATCAGCCGCTGGAGTATAACCGCTACCTGAACAAGCTGGTGGCCTGGGCCTGGTTTAACGGCCTGCTGACTTCACGTACCCGTTTGTTCATCAAGGGTAACGAGGTCGTCGATTTAGCCAAACTGCAGGAGATGGTAGCGGATGTGTCCCATCACTTCCCGCTGCGCCTGCCTGCGCCAACGCCAAAAGCGCTCTACAGCCCGTGTGAAATCCGCCATCTGGCGATTATCGTCAACCTGGAATACGACCCGACGGCGGCTTTCCGCAATCAGGTGGTCCATTTTGATTTCCGCAAGCTGGACGTCTTTAGCTTTGGCGAGCAGCAAAACTGCCTGGTGGGCAGCGTTGACCTGCTTTATCGCAACTCGTGGAACGAAGTGCGTACCCTGCATTTCAACGGCGAGCAGGCGATGATCGAAGCGCTGAAAACCATTCTCGGCAAGATGCACCAGGATGCCGCACCACCGGACAGCGTAGAAGTGTTCTGCTACAGCCAGCATCTGCGCGGGTTGATTCGTACTCGTGTGCAGCAGCTGGTCTCTGAATGTATTGAACTGCGTCTCTCCAGTACTCGCCAGGAAACCGGGCGCTTTAAAGCGCTGCGCGTCTCCGGTCAGACCTGGGGCTTGTTCTTTGAACGTCTGAATGTGTCGGTACAGAAACTGGAAAACGCTATCGAATTTTATGGCGCAATTTCGCACAACAAGCTGCATGGCCTGTCCGTGCAGGTGGAAACCAACCACGTCAAACTGCCGCAGGTGGTGGATGGTTTTGCCAGCGAAGGGATTATTCAGTTCTTCTTTGAAGAGTCGGGCGACGATGCCGGTTTCAACATCTACATTCTGGATGAGACCAACCGCGCCGAGGTCTATCACCACTGTGAAGGCAGTAAAGAGGAACTGGTGCGCGACGTCAGCCGCTTCTATTCCTCTTCACACGACCGCTTCACCTACGGCTCAAGCTTTATCAACTTCAACCTGCCGCAGTTCTACCAGATTGTGAACGTCGATGGCCGCGTGCAGGTGATCCCGTTCCGGACCCAGGCCGTCACGCCTGCGGTGCCTGCAAATCAGGACACTACGCCGCTGTTGCAGCAGTATTTCTCCTGAGTCTTTTCGCCCGGTAAGCGTAAGAGCCACCGGGCAACAAAACTACCTGAAACTCACGACCTCACCCGCCTGCGCGGTCGCCGCCTGCTCCAGCAGATCCCAGAACGTGACGCCGCTACGGTCGCAAACCCATTCACCGTCTTTCAGGTCGAAATGGTAGCCGCCCTGTTTGGCTGCCAGCCATACCTGGTGAAGCGGCTCCTGACGGTTAATAATAATTTTGCTGCCGTTTTCGAAGCTCAGGGTCAGGATACCGCCGTTGATTTCACAATCGATATCGCTGTCGCCGTCCCAGTCGTCAAGACGTTCTTCAATGGTCATCCACAGGTTGTCGGCAAGGCGATGGAATTCACTGTCGTTCATAGTTTTGTTCCTGTTTTTCGTGATGGCGGCAGTATAACGCTAAATAATTCCCGTTGCAGGAAAGCGGCAAACTCTTGCTTTTGTGTCTTCTCCTGCGATGATAGAACCAGATTTGAACTTACGGGCAATTTTATAATGAAAAACGCTTTTCGAACGCTTGCCGTTCTCATCACGCTGTTTAGCCTGACTGGCTGTGGACTGAAAGGACCACTGTATTTCCCGCCAGCGGATAAAACCGCACCGCCGCCGACGAAACCTGTGCAAAGCGGCATTGAGTCTTCTACGCCAGATACTAACGATCGTGGCGACAACGGTGGCCCGACTCAGGTTAATCTCTGACGACAACGTTCTGTACCCGCGCAATGGAGCAAATGATGCAGTTCTCTAAAATGCATGGCCTTGGCAACGATTTTATGGTCGTCGACGCGGTAACGCAGAATGTGTTTTTCTCCCCGGAACTGATCCGTCGCCTGGCGGATCGGCATCTGGGCGTGGGGTTCGATCAGCTGCTGGTTGTTGAGCCGCCGTACGATCCCGACCTCGATTTTCACTACCGTATTTTTAACGCGGACGGCAGTGAGGTTAACCAGTGCGGTAATGGCGCGCGCTGTTTTGCTCGCTTTGTTCGCCTGAAGGGGCTAACCAACAAACGTGATATCCGCGTCAGCACCGCCAATGGTCGCATGGTGCTCAGCGTGACTGATGACGAGCTGGTTCGCGTTAACATGGGTGAACCTAACTTCGAGCCTTCGGCAGTACCGTTCCGCGCAAACAAAGCGGAAAAGACCTATATTATGCGTGCGGCCGAGCAGACAGTATTGTGCGGCGTCGTCTCGATGGGTAACCCACACTGCGTGATTCAGGTTGATGATGTGGAAACCGCCGCCGTCGAAACGCTCGGCCCGGTGCTGGAAAGCCACGAGCGTTTTCCGGAGCGCGCGAACATCGGTTTTATGCAGGTGGTGAAGCGTGAGCACATCCGTCTGCGGGTTTACGAGCGCGGCGCGGGCGAAACTCAGGCCTGCGGAAGCGGTGCCTGTGCTGCTGTGGCCGTTGGCATCTCGCAAGGGTTACTGGCAGAAGAAGTTCGCGTGGAGTTACCAGGTGGTCGGCTTGATATCGCCTGGAAAGGACCGGGTCATCCACTGTATATGACTGGCCCGGCGGCACATGTCTATGACGGGTTTATCCATCTATGAAACAACCAGGGGAAGAACTGCAGGAAACAGCGACGGAACTGGACGACAGAGCTGTTGTTGATTATCTGCTGCGCAATCCTGAGTTTTTTATTCGCAATGCACGCGTCGTCGAACAGATGCGCGTGCCGCATCCGGTTCGTGAGACCGTGTCGTTGGTCGAATGGCACATGGCGCGCTCGCGTAACCACATCAATCAGCTCGAAGAGAACATGACGCTGCTGATGGAACAGGCCAGTACCAACGAAAGCCTGTTCTATCGTCTGCTGCATCTGCAGGCGCGTCTGGCCTCGGCGCACAGCCTTGAAGAGTTCCTGAGTCGCTTCCACCGCTGGGCGCGCGAGCTTGGGCTGGCGGGCGCAACGATTCGTCTTTTCCCTGACCGCTGGCGTATTGGCGCGCCGTCCGGTTTTACCCATCTGGCTCTCAGCCGTCAGGCGTTTGAGCCGCTGCGTATTCAGCGTCTGGGCCACGAGCACCACTACCTGGGGCCGCTAAACGGACCTGAGCTGCTGGTGGTATTACCGGAAGCCAAAGCGATTGGCTCGGTGGCGATGTCGCTGATGGGGCGCGATGGCGATTTGGGCGTGATGTTATTTACCAGCCGCGATGCGCATCATTATGAGCAGGGGCAAGCTACGCACCTGTTACAAGAGATCGCTCTGATGCTGCCTGAGCTGCTGGAGCGCTGGATTGAGCGCGTATGACGGACGGACTACTCACCACTGACGTCACGCGCTTTCTGCGCTATCTGGGCGTGGAGCGTCAGCTTAGCCCGATTACGCTACTGAACTATCAGCGTCAGCTTGATGCCATCATGCAGATTGCCGAAGAGATCGGCCTGAAAAGCTGGCAACAATGTGACGCTGCAACCGTGCGAGCCTTTGTGGTGCGTAGTCGCCGCAAGGGACTAGGCCCGGCGAGTCTGGCACTCAGGCTCTCTGCATTACGCAGTTTCTTCGACTGGCTGGTCAGCCAGGGTGGGTTAAAAGCCAACCCGGCAAAAGGAATTGCCACACCAAAAGCGCCGCGCCATTTACCTAAAAATATTGACGTTGACGATGTGAATCGCCTGCTGGATATTGATCTTAACGATCCGCTGGCCGTGCGTGACCGCGCAATGCTGGAGGTGATGTACGGCGCCGGTCTGCGTCTATCTGAGCTGGTCAATCTTGATTTAAAACATCTCGACCTGGACACCGGCGAAGTGTGGGTGATGGGTAAGGGCAGCAAAGAGCGCCGTCTGCCGATTGGCCGCAATGCGGTCTCCTGGATTGAGCACTGGCTGGATCTGCGCGGGCTGTTTGGCGCGGAAGAAGATGCGCTGTTCCTGTCGAAACTCGGTAAGCGGATCTCAGCGCGTAACGTGCAGAAGCGCTTTGCGGAGTGGGGCATCAAGCAGGGGCTGAACAGCCATGTTCACCCGCACAAGCTGCGCCATTCATTCGCGACACATATGCTTGAATCGAGCGGTGATCTGCGCGGCGTGCAGGAATTGCTCGGCCACGCGAATCTGTCGACCACTCAGATCTATACCCACTTAGACTTCCAACACCTTGCCTCGGTGTATGACGCGGCGCATCCACGCGCCAAACGGGGGAAATAATGCGTTTTTACCGCCCACTCGGGCAGATCTCAGCTCTGACCTTTGACCTGGATGACACCCTTTATGACAACCGCGAGGTAATTCTGCGTACTGAGCAGGAGTCACTGGCGTTTGTGCAGAACTACCATCCGGCGTTGAAGACGATGCAGAACAAGGATTTCCAGAAGCTGCGCCAATCCTTGCGGGAGACCGAACCCGACATTTACCACGACGTGACCGAATGGCGTCGCCGTGCGGTAGAGCAAGCCATGCTCAACGTCGGCATGAGTGCGCGTGATGCCGCGATTGGCGCTGAAGCGTCGATGGAAAACTTTGCCAAATGGCGTAGCCGTATCGACGTGCCACAGGAAACTCACGACACGCTGGCTGCTCTGGCCGAAAAATGGCCGCTGGTGGCGATCACCAATGGTAATGCCCAGCCGGAGCTGTTTGGCCTTGGCGATTACTTCAAATTTGTGCTGCGTGCCGGCCCGCATGGGCGCTCCAAACCATTCAGCGATATGTATCATCTGGCGGCAGAAAAACTGAATCTGTCGTTGGGTGAAATTCTGCACGTAGGCGATGACCTGACCACTGACGTGGCCGGTGCAATCCGCTGCGGTATGCAGGCCTGCTGGATCAAGCCGGAAAACGCTGACCTGATGATCGCCTCCGATAGCCGTCTTCTGCCGCACGTGGAAATTTCGCGGTTGGCATCCCTCACGACGCTGATATAATCATCAATTGTTCTGTATAAATTAACAGGGTTTTGGCGAGTAGAAATATTCGCCTGCCCGACACGACGTGACGGTGCCAATGGACGTTTCTTACCTGCTCGACAGCCTTAATGACAAACAGCGTGAAGCCGTAGCGGCCTCGCGTACTAACCTGCTGGTGCTGGCTGGGGCGGGCAGTGGTAAGACGCGCGTGCTGGTTCACCGTATCGCCTGGTTACAGAGCGTGGAGAACTGTTCGCCATACTCCATCATGGCGGTAACCTTTACCAACAAGGCGGCGGCAGAGATGCGCCACCGTATCGCACAGCTGATGGGCACCAGCCAGGGCGGCATGTGGGTGGGGACTTTCCACGGCCTGGCGCACCGTCTGCTGCGCGCGCACCATATGGATGCCAACCTGCCGCAGGATTTCCAGATCCTCGACAGCGAAGATCAGCTCCGTTTGCTGAAGCGCCTGATCAAGGCGATGAACCTCGACGAGAAGCAGTGGCCGCCGCGTCAGGCGATGTGGTACATCAACGGTCAGAAAGACGAGGGGCTGCGCCCGCACCATATTCAGAGCTTCGGCAACCCGGTCGAGCAGACCTGGCAGAACGTCTACAAGGCCTATCAGGAAGCGTGCGATCGCGCCGGTCTGGTGGACTTCGCGGAGCTGCTGCTGCGCGCTCACGAACTGTGGCTTAACAAACCACACATCCTGCAGCACTACCGTGAACGCTTTACCAATATCCTGGTGGACGAATTCCAGGATACCAACAACATCCAGTATGCGTGGATCCGCCTGCTGGCCGGTGATACCGGTAAGGTGATGATCGTTGGCGATGACGACCAGTCCATCTACGGCTGGCGTGGGGCGCAAGTGGAGAACATCCAGCGCTTCCTCAACGATTTCCCCGGTGCACAGACCATCCGTCTGGAACAGAACTACCGCTCAACCAGCAACATTCTGAGCGCGGCCAACGCCCTGATTGAAAACAACAACGGGCGTCTGGGTAAAAAGCTGTGGACCGACGGTGTTGACGGTGAACCCATTTCGATTTACTGCGCCTTCAACGAACTCGACGAAGCCCGCTTCGTGGTGAATCGCATCAAAACCTGGCAGGACAACGGCGGTGCGCTGGAGCAGTGCGCTATTCTTTACCGCAGCAACGCCCAGTCGCGCGTGCTGGAAGAGGCGCTGCTGCAGGTGAGCATGCCGTACCGCATTTATGGTGGTATGCGCTTCTTCGAACGCCAGGAAATCAAAGATGCGCTCTCGTATTTGCGCCTGATCGCGAACCGTAACGACGACGCGGCCTTTGAGCGTGTGGTGAATACGCCAACCCGTGGTATCGGTGACCGTACGCTGGACGTCGTACGTCAGGCATCGCGCGACCGCCAGCTGACACTGTGGCAGGCGTGCCGCGAGCTGCTGCAGGAAAAAGCGCTCGCCGGCCGTGCCGCCAGCGCCCTGCAGCGCTTCCTTGAGCTGATTGACGCTCTGGCGCAGGAAACGGCCGACATGCCGCTGCACGTGCAGACCGACCGGGTGATTAAAGACTCCGGCCTGAGAACCATGTACGAGCAGGAAAAGGGCGAGAAGGGCCAGACCCGTATTGAGAACTTAGAGGAACTGGTCACGGCGACGCGCCAGTTCAGCTACAACGAAGAAGACGAAGACCTGATGCCGCTGCAGGCGTTCCTCTCCCACGCCGCGCTGGAGGCGGGGGAAGGGCAGGCGGATACCTGGCAGGATGCGGTTCAACTGATGACCCTGCACTCCGCAAAAGGTCTGGAATTCCCGCAGGTGTTTATCGTCGGCATGGAAGAGGGGATGTTCCCGAGCCAGATGTCGCTGGATGAAGGCGGCCGCCTGGAAGAGGAGCGTCGTCTGGCCTATGTGGGCGTCACCCGTGCGATGCAAAAGCTGACGCTGACCTACGCCGAAACCCGACGTCTGTACGGTAAAGAGGTGTATCACCGTCCATCGCGCTTTATTGGCGAGTTGCCGGAAGAGTGTGTGGAAGAGGTGCGTCTGCGTGCGAGCATCAGCCGTCCGGTCAGCCATCAGCGTATGGGCTCGCCGATTGCGGAAACCGACACCGGCTACAAGCTGGGCCAGCGCGTGCGCCATTCGAAGTTTGGCGAAGGTACCATTGTGAATCTGGAAGGCAGCGGCGAGCACAGCCGCCTGCAGGTGGCGTTCCAGGGACAGGGGATCAAATGGCTGGTGGCGGCCTATGCGAAGCTGGAAACAGTCTAACATTCAGAAAAATATAATTTTTTTGTAATAATCTGCTAGCCTTATACATTGAAGGTCAATTAATGCCCTTCAGCGTCCCGTTGCGTGTTGACGCCACAGTTATTGCTGGCGTAACATGCGCGCACGATTACGCTAAGAGGACATTCGCCTTGGACACACCCAGTAGATACTGGCTCAATTCCCTGTCATCCAGGAACAACTCCTAAGGCTATCTCCTCTTGCTGATGGCCTTAGTGGTTGTCAGCGACCTGTATTATTCCCGTCGCGCTGAGTCAGGCTGTTTAATGGTCTGAAACCCAATTTGTTTCTGTGTGCCCACCGAACTGTCCGATATTTTTTGCATTGGGAGTCCCGGTCATGTTGAGCGCATTTCAACTCGAAAATAACCGACTGACTCGGCTTGAAGCCGAAGAGTCACAGCCCCTCATTGATGCCGTATGGGTGGATCTGGTCGAGCCGGACGACGATGAACGCCTTCGCGTACAATCTGAGCTGGGACAAAGCCTGGCGACTCGCCCGGAACTGGAAGATATCGAAGCATCTGCGCGTTTTTTTGAAGATGAAGACGGTCTGCACATCCACTCCTTCTTCTTCTTTGAAGACGCCGAAGACCACGCGGGCAACTCCACCGTGGCATTTACCATCCGCGATGGTCGCTTGTTTACGCTGCGCGAACGCGAACTGCCTGCGTTTCGTCTCTATCGCATGCGCGCCCGTAGCCAGGCGATGGTGGACGGCAATGCCTATGAGCTGCTGCTTGACCTGTTCGAAACCAAAATTGAACAGCTGGCGGATGAGATTGAAAACATCTACAGCGATCTGGAAAAGCTGAGCCGCGTGATCATGGAGGGCCATCAGGGCGATGAGTACGACGAAGCACTCTCCACGCTGGCGGAGCTGGAAGATATCGGCTGGAAGGTGCGTTTGTGTCTGATGGATACCCAGCGTGCGCTGAACTTCCTGGTGCGTAAAGCGCGTCTGCCGGGTGGTCAGCTGGAGCAGGCGCGTGAGATTTTACGTGATATCGAATCCCTGCTGCCGCACAACGAATCCTTGTTCCAGAAGGTGAACTTCCTGATGCAGGCAGCGATGGGCTTTATCAACATCGAGCAGAACCGCATTATCAAGATCTTCTCGGTGGTTTCCGTGGTGTTCCTGCCACCGACGCTGGTGGCGTCGAGCTACGGGATGAACTTTGAGTTTATGCCAGAGCTGAAGTGGAGTTTTGGTTACCCTGGCGCGATTATCTTTATGATCCTCGCCGGGCTGGCGCCGTATCTGTACTTTAAGCGTCGTAACTGGCTGTAAAAATCTGGCGGGTAGCGCTACGCTTACCCGCCCTACAAAACACCTACATTCCTCTGCGGGTCCTGCGCTGGGTATAAATGGCATCGGCAACGAAAATCGCCAGCGCCACCCAGATAAAGGCGAACGTCACCATCTTATCCGCCCCCGGCACTTCGCCGTAAAACACCACTGCCAGCAGGAACATCAGCGTCGGGCCAATATACTGGAAGAAGCCCAGCGTGGAGAGACGCAGGCGCGTTGCCGCTCCGGTAAAGCACAGCAATGGAATGGTGGTCACCACGCCTGCTGCCATCAGCATCAGGTTCAGCGACCATGGGTTGCTGCCCATGTGGCTGGTGGCGCTGTCAGCGATACCAAACAGGTAAATTGCCGCGACCGGCAGCAGCCACAGGGTTTCAAACAGCATCCCGGTTTGTGCTTCCACCGCGATTTTCTTACGCACCAGACCGTAGAACGCAAAGCTGAACGCCAGCCCCAGCGCGATGATCGGCAGTGAACCGAAGGTCCATAGCTGCACCAGTACACCGCAGAATGCAAGGATCACCGCCAGCCACTGCATACGTCGGAAGCGTTCACCGAGGAAAATCATCCCCAGCACAATGTTCACCAGTGGGTTAATAAAGTAACCGAGGCTCGCTTCAAGCATATGGTGGTTATTCACGGCCCAGATAAACAGCAGCCAGTTACCGCCAATCAGCACCGCAGAGAGCGCCAGCAGGAAAATTTTCTTCGGTGTTTGCAGCAGCGTTTTGACACCCGACCACTGACGGCTGAGGCTCATCAGCGCGATCATAAAGAAGAACGACCAGATGACGCGGTGAGTGAGGATCTCATCAGCCGGAACGTAGGCAATAAGCTTGAAATACGCCGGGGCGATACCCCAAATAAAATAAGCGGCAAGAGCGAGTAAAACGCCCTGCCGCGTCTGTTTAGCATCCATCGGGAAAATCCGTTACAAAAAAGTGAATTAATTTTACCCGATTTTATCGTCTCAACCCACCATATAAGTGGCGGTTGCGCTGGCAATGTAAACCTGTTCTTCGTTGTGTAATTCAACGCGCGCCACGGCAACTTTATTCCCCGCGCGCAGCAGGCTGCTGGTGCAGGTAAAACGATTTCCGCGCCCAGGACGAAGATAGTCGACACGTAAATCAATAGTGCCCATGCGCGACAGGCGCTGGCGCAGTTCATCTTCATTGATGGTGTCATGACGCGTCAGCGTACTGCCCACGCAGACCAGGCCTGCCGCCACGTCGAGCGCGGAGGCAATCACCCCGCCGTGCAAAATACTTTGTGCCCAGTTGCCCACCATCATCGGCTGGTTGTTGAAACTCAGCTGGGCAAAGTCTTTCTCGTAACGCTCCAGTTCCAGCCCCAGCGCACGGTTAAACGGCATATGGTAGACAAAAATCTCGCCCACGAGTTTTAAAACTTCTTCGGCGGTAAGCATGGCTGACATGAGACATCACATCCTTATTGTTAACGAAATGTTGATTTTATGCCGTGGCAATAAGGAATTCCACTTTCAGAAACGAGGATGCAGCAGTTGTCGCAGAAGTCTGTAGAATGTCCGCCACATAACTATTCAAGTCATCTTAATTTTTTGCAGGAGAACACCACCGATGCGGACGTATCTGGCCTGGTTACTGGTGGCAGTTGCGCTGCCCTTCACAGCAATTGCGCAGGAAGCGACGATTAAAGAGGTGCATGATCAACCTGCCGTTCACGGCAGCATTATCGCGAACCTTCTTCAGGAGCATGACAATCCGTTCACGCTCTATCCTTATGACACCAACTACGTGATTTACACTCAGACCAGCGATCTCAATAAAGAGGCGATAAGCTCCTATAACTGGGCTGATAATGCGCGTAAAGATGAAGTGAAGTATCAGCTCAGCCTCGCATTCCCGTTCTGGCGCGGCATTCTGGGGCCAAACTCGGTATTCGGCGCGTCTTATACGCAGAAATCCTGGTGGCAGTTATCTAACAGCGGGGAGTCATCGCCGTTCCGTGAAACTAACTATGAGCCGCAGCTGTTCCTCGGTTTTGCTACGGATTACGAGTTCGCCGGCTGGACGTTGCGTGACGTCGAGGTAGGTTTCAACCACGATTCAAACGGTCGTTCCGATCCAACGTCACGTAGCTGGAACCGCGCCTATACACGCCTGATGGCGCAGAATGGCAATTTGATGGTGGAAGTGAAGCCGTGGTACGTGGTGGGGAGCACCGATGACAACCCGGATATCACCAAATATATGGGCTACTATCAGCTCAAGATTGGTTATCAACTGGGTGATGCGGTGCTGAGCGCCAAAGGCCAGTACAACTGGAATACCGGCTACGGCGGCGCAGAGCTGGGCTTAAGCTACCCGATGACCAAACATGTGCGTATTTATACCCAGGTCTACAGCGGTTACGGCGAGTCGCTTATCGACTATAACTTCAACCAGACCCGCGTGGGTGTGGGCGTGATGCTGAACGATATTTTCTAGACTGCTCGAATGTTTTTGCGTTAAACGTTGAAGTTTCTCTCTCAGGCGCTGAAAATAGCGCCTGTTTCATTTCTGGCATATGGGGTTAATGTGGCGCAGGCGGAAGTATTGAATCAGGAGTCGCTGGCTAAACAGGTTTTGCATGAAACCTTTGGCTACCAGCAGTTCCGCCCTGGCCAGGAAACCATCATTGAAACCGTGCTGGAAGGTCGTGATTGCCTGGTGGTGATGCCGACCGGTGGCGGTAAATCACTCTGTTATCAGGTGCCCGCGCTGGTGCTTAACGGCCTGACGGTCGTGGTATCGCCTCTTATTTCTCTGATGAAAGACCAGGTTGACCAGCTGCTTGCCAACGGCGTGGCGGCGGCCTGTCTTAACTCCACGCAGACCCGCGAGCAGCAGCAAGAGGTGATGGCCGGGTGCCGCACCGGGCAGATCCGCCTGCTGTATATCGCGCCGGAACGCCTGATGCTGGATAACTTCCTCGACCATCTCGCGCACTGGAATCCGGTGCTGCTGGCGGTAGATGAAGCACACTGTATTTCCCAGTGGGGACACGATTTCCGCCCGGAATACGCGGCCCTCGGCCAGCTCCGTCAGCGCTTCCCCGAGCTTCCGTTTATGGCGCTTACCGCCACGGCGGACGACACCACGCGGCTGGATATTGTCCGTCTGCTGGGGCTGAACGACCCGTTGATTCAGGTCAGCAGTTTCGATCGCCCGAACATCCGCTACATGCTGATGGAAAAATTCAAACCGCTGGATCAGCTCTTGCGCTATGTGCAGGAACAGCGCGGCAAGTCAGGCATTATTTACTGCAACAGCCGCGCAAAAGTGGAAGACACGGCTGCGCGTCTGCAAAACCGTGGCTTTAGCGCTGCGGCTTATCATGCCGGGTTAGAAAACCACATCCGCGCCGACGTGCAGGAGAAATTCCAGCGTGATGACTTGCAAATTGTTGTCGCGACGGTGGCATTTGGGATGGGGATTAATAAACCCAACGTGCGCTTTGTTGTGCACTTCGACATCCCGCGAAATATTGAATCCTACTATCAGGAAACCGGCCGCGCCGGGCGTGACGGCCTGCCTGCGGAAGCAATGCTGTTTTACGATCCGGCCGATATGGCATGGCTGCGCCGCTGTCTGGAAGAGAAACCGCAGGGACAGCTGCAGGATATCGAGCGCCATAAGCTCAACGCGATGGGGGCCTTTGCCGAAGCGCAAACCTGCCGCCGTCTGGTGTTGCTCAACTATTTTGGTGAAGGGCGTCAGGAGTCGTGCGGTAACTGCGATATCTGTCTTGATCCTCCTAAACAGTACGATGGTCTGATGGATGCGCGTAAGGCGCTCTCGACCATTTACCGTGTCAATCAACGCTTCGGCATGGGCTACGTGGTTGAAGTGCTGCGCGGCGCCAATAACCAGCGTATCCGCGACATGGGCCACGACAAGTTGCCGGTGTACGGTATTGGCAAAGACCAGAGCCACGAGCACTGGGTCAGTATTATTCGTCAGCTAATTCACCTTGGCTTTGCCACACAGAATATCGCCCAGCACTCCGCACTGCAGCTTACCGAAGCCGCGCGTCCGGTGCTGCGCGGTGATATCGAACTCAAGCTTGCCGTACCACGCGTCATCGCCCTCAAACCGCGCGTGATGCAGAAATCCTACGGTGGCAATTACGACCGTAAGCTGTTCGCCAAACTGCGCAAGCTGCGAAAAGCCATTGCCGATGAAGAGAATATCCCGCCTTATGTCGTCTTCAACGACGCGACGCTGATTGAGATGGCCGAACAGATGCCGCTGACCGCCAGCGAAATGCTCAGCGTCAACGGTGTTGGCACACGTAAGCTCGAGCGCTTTGGTAAGGAGTTTATGGCACTCATTCGCTCTCACGCCGACGGTGATGATGAGGAGTAGTCAGCCGGGCTAAAAAGTGCCAGGATGGTGACTCACTAAATTATTTCCCCGCGAGTTAATTATGTTAATGCTATTTCTCACCGTGGCGTTAGTGCACATCGTTGCGCTGATGAGCCCTGGCCCTGACTTTTTCTTCGTATCACAAACGGCCGTCAGCCGCTCCCGCAAAGAGGCGATGATGGGAGTACTGGGTATCACCATGGGCGTGATGGTCTGGGCGGCGGTGGCACTGCTCGGTCTGAACCTGATCCTGGCAAAGATGGCCTGGCTGCATAACATCATTATGGTCGGCGGTGGCTTGTATCTGTGCTGGATGGGCTACCAGATGTTGCGCGGGGCGCTGAAGAAAGAAGAGAAAAAACCGGAAGAGCCAAAGGTGGAGCTGGCAACGGGCGGCCGCAGCTTTGTGAAGGGGCTGCTGACCAATCTGGCAAACCCAAAAGCGATTATCTATTTCGGCTCCGTTTTCTCGCTGTTTGTGGGTGATAGCGTTGGTGCGGGCGCACGCTGGGGTATTTTCCTGCTGATCGTCGTTGAGACGTTTGCGTGGTTCACCATCGTTGCAAGCCTGTTTGCCTTACCGGCGATGCGCCGTGGCTATCAGCGCATCGCGAAGTGGATCGACGGCTTTGCCGGCGCGCTGTTCGCCGGCTTTGGTATTCATCTCATCATTTCTCGCTAAGCGTGACGCGCTGATGCAAGCAGCGCGCCCACCAGCATAAACAGCGAACCAAACACTTTATTCAGGGCCTTCATCTGTTTAGGCCCTTTAATCCACGCCGCAATTCGCTGTGCCAGCGTCGCATAACCAATCATCACGATGATATCGACGATAATGGTGGTCGCGCCCAGCACCACATACTGCATCACCTGTGGTTGATGTGGTGCGATAAACTGCGGGAACAGGGCAGCCAGGAAAACAATGCTTTTCGGGTTGGTCAGGTTTACGAACACCGCGCGTTTGAACAGACGACCACGGGTTTGCGACTGGGCAAGCGTGTTGAGATTAATCGAACCTGCCGCGCGCCACTGCTGAATACCCAGCCAAATCAGGTACGCTGCACCGGCCCATTTCAGTACTTCGAACGCCAGCACAGAGCGGGAGAACAGCGTCCCCAGACCAATCCCGACCAGCACAATATGAATGCCCAGCCCGGTCTGCAAACCGGCGATCGACGCCGCCGCACCGCGATAACCGTGGTTGATGGAGGTGGTCATTGTGTTAATAGCACCTGAGCCCGGTGAAAGGCTGAGGATAATGGATGTCAGCAGGTAGGCGAACCACCACTCGAAGGTCATTTGACGCTCCCGAACCGTCTATTTTTATGCCACAATACGCTATTGTTGAGTCATTTTGTGACCTGTTACGAAAAAACGATATTCCTTGGCTTACGTGAGTGGAAACCCGATGTTTCAGCAGAAAAAGGACTGGGAAACACGAGAAAACGCATTTGCTGCTTTCTCTATGGGGCCGCTGACCGATTTCTGGCGGCAGCGTGAGGAAGATGAGTTTACGGGCGTCGGTGATATTCCGGTACGCTTCGTGCGTTTCCGCAATGTGAAGAACGATCGGGTGATCGTCGTCTGCCCTGGGCGCATTGAGAGCTACATCAAATACGCCGAACTGGCTTATGATCTTGTCCATCTTGGCTTTGATGTGTTGATAATCGACCATCGTGGGCAGGGGCTTTCTGGTCGTCTGTTATCGGACACGCACCGCGGTCATGTGGATAATTTCAGCGATTATGTCGACGATCTTGCCGCATTCTGGCAGCAGGAAGTTGAACCTGGTCCATGGCGTAAGCGCTATATTCTGGCGCACTCTATGGGTGGGGCCATCTCTACGCTATTTTTGCAGCGCTATGAGCACCAGTGCGATGCCATTGCGCTTACTGCGCCAATGTATGGCATCGTCATGCGTTTTCCTGACTGGATGGTGCGCCATATTCTCGATTGGGCTGAGGGCCATCAGCGCATTCGTGAAGGCTATGCCATCGGGACGGGGCGCTGGCGTGCATTGCCGTTTGCAATGAACGTGTTAACCCACAGCCGACAGCGTTATCGTCGTAACCTGCGTTTTTATGCCGATGAACCACGCCTGCGCGTTGGCGGTCCGACCTATCATTGGGTGCGGGAAGGTATTCTTGCCGGGGAACAGGTGCTTGCTGGCGCGGGTGATGATGACACGCCAACACTTCTGATTCAGGCTGAAGAAGAGCGTGTGGTGGATAACCGCATGCACGATCGTTTTTGTGAACTCCGCGCTGCTGCCGGTCACCCCTGTGAAGGGGGAAAACCGCTGGTCATCAACGGCGCGTACCATGAGATCCTTTTTGAAAAGGACGCTATGCGCTCAGTCGCGCTCAACGCCATTGTTGAATTTTTCAACAGGCATAACTGATTTTTTTATTGAGGTTAAATTTCCCTATGTACCAGGTTGTTGCATCTGATTTAGATGGCACGCTGCTTTCCCCCGACCACACCCTGTCGCCTTACGCGAAAGAGACCTTAAAGCTTCTGACTGCCCGTGGCGTGAACTTTGTGTTTGCCACCGGCCGCCACCACGTAGACGTGGGGCAGATCCGCGATAATCTGGAAATCAAATCGTACATGATCACCTCTAACGGTGCGCGCGTACACGATACGGACGGCAACCTGATTTTCGCGCATAACCTTGATCGCGATATCGCCGCCGATCTGTTCGGCGTGGTGCACAACAACCCGGATATCGTGACTAACGTCTATCGTGATGATGAGTGGTTTATGAACCGCCACCGCCCTGACGAAATGCGTTTCTTCAAGGAAGCGGTATTCAACTACACCCTGTACGAGCCAGCCCTGCTTGAACCTGAAGGTATCAGCAAGGTGTTCTTCACCTGCGAAAGCCACGAAGAATTGCTGCCGCTGGAGCAGGCGATCAACGCTCGCTGGGGCGACCGTGTTAACGTGAGTTTCTCAACGCTGACCTGTCTGGAAGTGATGGCCGGGGGCGTATCCAAAGGCCATGCGCTGGAAGCGGTTGCGAAGCGTCTGGGCTTCGAGCTGAAAGACTGTATCGCCTTTGGTGACGGTATGAACGATGCCGAAATGCTTTCGATGGCAGGCAAGGGCTGCATTATGGAGAACGCGCACCAGCGTCTGAAAGACCTGCACCCGGAGCTGGAAGTGATCGGCACCAACGGCGACAACGCGGTACCAAAATATCTGCGCAAGTTGTTCCTTGAATAATCTTCATTTGGTTATTTATTGCTCAGTTGTCAACTAAAGAGTTCGCTACAATGCCTGTCCTTCTTTCTGAGAGACAAGCATTGTGGCGCTACTCATTATCACCACTATCCTGTGGGCCTTCTCCTTTAGCCTGATTGGCGAATATCTTGCTGGTTCGGTCGACAGTTATTTCTCGGTGCTGATGCGTGTTGGGCTGGCGGCGCTGGTATTCCTGCCGTTTCTGCGTACGCGCGGGCAATCGCTGAAAACCATTGTGCTGTATATGCTGGTGGGGGCGATGCAGCTCGGCATCATGTATCTGTTCAGCTTTCGGGCCTACGTCTACCTGTCTGTTTCGGAGTTTCTGCTTTTTACCGTACTCACGCCGCTCTATATCACGCTGATTTACGATCTGCTCAGCAAGCGCCGTTTACGCTGGGGATACTTGCTGAGCGCGGCACTGGCAGTTATTGGGGCGGCGATTATTCGCTATGACAAAGTCAGCGACCACTTCTGGACCGGGCTGATGTTCGTCCAGCTCGCCAACATCAGTTTCGCCATCGGTATGGTGGGTTACAAACGTCTGATGGAAACCCGTCCGATGCCGCAGCATAACGCGTTCGCCTGGTTCTATATGGGGGCCGCGATTGTCGCGGTAGCGGCGTGGTTCATGCTCGGTAACCCGCAAAAACTGCCGACCACTACGGTGCAATGGAGCGTTCTGGTCTGGCTGGGTGTGGTGGCCTCAGGGCTGGGATACTTCATGTGGAACTACGGCGCGACCCAGGTCGACGCCGGTACGCTGGGGATCATGAACAACGTGCATGTGCCCGCGGGTCTGCTGGTTAACCTTGCAATCTGGCAGCAGCAACCCCACTGGCCGAGTTTCCTTATTGGGGGAACGGTGATCCTGGCTTCACTGTGGGTCCATCGCCGCTGGGTCGCTCCGCGCTCCGCACAAACGGAAGATGGTCGCACGCGTGGTTCCGCGTTGAGCGAATAAACGCCTCCGTAATCGGCTGGCGCTGCTCGCCATCGCGCACGGCGGCGTACAGCCGGCTCCACAGTCCTTCGCCCAGGGTTTTGGTCACCACCAGGCCCTGGCGTTCAAAACTCTCTACCACCCAGTGCGGCAGTGCCGCGATACCCATTCTGGCCGCCACCATCTGAATCAACAGCAGAGTGTTATCCACGCTTTTCAGCTGCGGGCTAATGCCTGCCGGTTGCAGGAAGTGACGCCAGATATCCAGACGACTACGCTGAACCGGGTAAATCAGCAGCGTTTCCGTCGCCAGGTCTTCCGGTGTGATGCGCGTTTTGGCCGCCAGCGGATGATCCGGCGCCAGCACCAGACGCACTTCATAATCAAACATTGGGGAGTAGTGCAGGCCGCTGCGCGGCAGAATATCAGAGGTCATGACCAGATCCAGCTCGCCCTGCTGGAGCGAGGGCTGCGGGTCAAACGTCACCCCGGATGTAAAGTCCATCTCCACCTGCGGCCACTTCTGGCGGAAATTCTCAAGTGCGGGGGTCAGCCACTGAATGCAGCTATGACATTCAATGGCGATACGCAGTTTGGTCTGTTGCGGCTCGTTACAGGACTGCAGGGCGCTGGCAATTTGCGGCAGCACCTGATTTGCCAGCTGCAGCAAAATCTCACCCTGAGGCGTAAAGCGTAGCGGCTGGCTCTTGCGTACAAAAAGACGAAAGCCGAGGCGTTGTTCCAGATCGCTGAACTGGTGAGAAAGGGCGGACTGGGTCTGGTGCAGCGAGGCTGCCGCCGCCGCAAGAGAACCGCAGTTCCGCAACGCTTGTAGCGTTTTCAGGTGTTTTATCTCGATCATGAAAGTCCTTCACTTCGCCATGAACATTTTGCGCTTGAGGAATATACAGTAACCGCCAATTATGGATGTGTAAACATCTGGACGTCTAAATACCGAAAATTGACAAGGGGCATGACATGACAATCCGCAATCACACTCTCGGTTTCCCTCGCGTTGGCCTGCGTCGCGAGCTGAAAAAAGCGCAAGAAAGCTACTGGGCGGGTAGTACCACCCGTGAAGAACTGCTGGCCGTTGGACGCGAACTGCGTGCGCGTCACTGGGATCAGCAAAAACAGACGGGCATTGACCTGCTGCCGGTGGGCGATTTTGCCTGGTACGACCATGTTCTGACGACAAGCCTGCTGCTTGGCAATGTGCCGGCTCGTCATCAGAACAAAGATGGATCGGTAGATATCGACACCCTGTTCCGCATCGGCCGTGGTCGCGCGCCAACAGGTGAGCCAGCGGCAGCGGCTGAAATGACCAAGTGGTTTAATACCAACTATCACTACATGGTGCCGGAGTTCGTTAAAGGTCAGCAGTTCAAACTGACCTGGACGCAATTACTGGATGAGGTGGACGAAGCGCTGGCGCTGGGTCACCAGGTGAAGCCTGTGCTGCTGGGGCCGGTTACGTACCTGTGGCTTGGCAAAGTGAAGGGTGAGCAGTTTGATCGCCTCAGCCTGCTGAACGACATTCTTCCGGTCTACAAACAGGTGCTGATTGAGTTGGGCAAACGCGGCATCCAGTGGGTGCAAATCGACGAACCTGCTCTGGTGCTCGAGTTGTCGCAGGAATGGCTCGATGCCTTCAAACCGGCGTATGACGCACTTGCCGGACAGGTGAAGTTGCTGCTGACTACCTATTTCGAAGGCGTGACGCCAAACCTGAAGACCATCACCGCGCTGCCAGTGCAGGGTCTGCATGTTGACTTTGTACACGGTAAAGATGATGTCGCGGAGCTGCACAAACGCCTGCCTGCGGACTGGCTGCTCTCGGCCGGTGTGGTGAATGGCCGTAACGTCTGGCGTGCCGATCTCACTGAGAAATACGCTCAGGTTAAAGACATCGTCGGCAAACGTGAGTTGTGGGTGGCATCGTCTTGTTCACTGTTGCACAGCCCAATTGATCTCAGCGCTGAAACCCGTCTGGACGCAGAAGTGAAGAGCTGGTTTGCCTTTGCCTTGCAGAAATGTGAGGAGCTGACGCTGCTGCGTGATGCATTGAACACGGGGGACACGGCAGCGATTACCGAATGGAGCGCACCGATCCAGGCGCGCCGTGACTCGGCTCGCGTACACAACCCGGCAGTCGAAAAACGTCTGGCAGCCATCACGGCTCAGGACAGTCAGCGCCAGAGCGCCTATGAAGTGCGCGCTGAAGCCCAGCGCGCTCGCTTTAACCTGCCAGCCTGGCCAACCACGACGATCGGTTCTTTCCCGCAGACTACCGAGATCCGCGGCCTGCGTCTGGACTTCAAAAAGGGCAATCTGGATGCGAATCATTACCGCACCGGTATCGCTGAACACATTAAACAGGCGATTATCGAGCAGGAACGTTTAGGTCTGGATGTTCTGGTGCACGGTGAAGCCGAGCGTAACGACATGGTGGAATACTTTGGTGAACACCTGGACGGTTTCGTGTTTACCCAAAATGGCTGGGTGCAGAGTTACGGTTCCCGCTGCGTGAAGCCGCCGGTGGTGATTGGTGATATCAGCCGTCCAGAAGCGATTACCGTTGAATGGGCGAAGTATGCCCAGTCTCTGACAGATAAACCGGTGAAAGGAATGCTCACGGGTCCGGTAACGATTCTCTGCTGGTCCTTCCCGCGTGAAGATGTGAGCCGCGAAACCATCGCCAAACAGATCGCGCTGGCACTGCGTGATGAAGTGGCGGATCTGGAAGCCGCAGGCATTGGCATTATTCAGATCGACGAACCGGCGCTGCGCGAAGGTCTGCCGCTGCGTCGTAGCGACTGGGATGCCTATCTGAAATGGGGCGTGGAGGCTTTCCGCATCAACGCCGCGGTCGCGAAGGACGACACCCAGATCCACACCCACATGTGTTACTGCGAATTTAACGACATCATGGATTCGATAGCCGCGCTGGATGCCGACGTGATCACCATCGAGACATCGCGTTCAGACATGGAACTGCTGGAGTCATTTGAAGAGTTCGACTACCCGAACGAAATAGGACCGGGGGTGTACGACATTCACTCTCCGAACGTGCCGAGCGTGGAGTGGATCGAAGCTCTGCTGAAAAAAGCGGCCCAGCGCATTTCGGCAGAGCGTCTGTGGGTGAACCCGGACTGCGGACTGAAAACCCGCGGCTGGCCGGAAACCCGCGCTGCACTGGCGAACATGGTGCAGGCGGCGCAGAATTTGCGTCAGGCGTAATAAGTTGTAGGCCCGGTAAGGCGTCATCGCCGCCGGGCTTTTTGCTTTTACCCTTTTTTACCGCCGTACTGGCTGAACCACGCCAGCATTCGCTGCCATCCGTCTTTTGCAGATTCCTCGTGATAACTCGGACGATAGTCGGCATTAAATGCATGCCCGGCATCCGGGTATACCACGATCTCCGCCTTCGCATTTGCCGCGCGGAGCGCATGGCGCATGGTTTCTACCGAATCCAGTGAAATACCGGTGTCCTGACCGCCGTAAAGCCCTAACACGGGGGCATTCAACTCGGTGGCGATATCAACCGGATGTTTCGGTGAATTCAGCGTTTTTTCACCCACCAGTTTGCCGTACCAGGCGACAGCGGCTTTGAGCTGCGGGTTATGGGCGGCATACAGCCAGCTGATACGCCCTCCCCAGCAGAAACCCGTCACCATCAGACGATGTGCATCACCACCGTTACGTGCTGCCCAACTGGCAACGTGGTCGAGATCGGCCATGACCTGCGCGTCAGGGACTTTGCTGACCAGGTTGCTGAGTAATGTTGGAATATCGCTGTAGTCGTTCGGATCGCCCTGACGGAAGTAGAGCTCTGGCGCAACGGCCAGATACCCTTCCAGCGCCAGCCGGCGGCAGAGGTCGCGGATATGTTCGTGAACACCAAAAATTTCCTGAACCACAATGACGATGGGCAGCGGACCCTCTGCCGATTTTGGCCGCGCGTGGTAAGCCGGCATATTATCCCCCTGCGAGGGGATGGAGGTCTCACCCGCCGTTATGGCCTCTTCGGGCGTTGAAACGATGGTTGAAGCATGCGGGGCTGCAGCAGGTGCAAAACCGATTTTTTCAGTCATGGCATTCTCCGTACCAATGAGTTAGCGCAAAGGTAAATATAGACACCAGGTTAACAACCCACAGTGCCTTAAACGGTCTATCTTTTGTGCAGCACACCACGATAAAACTTGTTAATGTGATGTGAATCACTTTTCCATGGAAATTTACTGCAATCATTTTCATTCATGGTGAAGTGCATCACGAAATTATGCGTATTGCTTCTGTAAAGTACCATTTTACTTCTTCTGACTAACCGACCCACAGAGGAGTCACCTATGTCTAAGTCTGATGTTTTTCATCTCGGCCTCACCAAAAACGATTTACAAGGGGCTACGCTCGCTATCGTCCCGGGTGATCCTGAGCGTGTGGAAAAGATCGCCGCGCTGATGGATAAGCCGGTTAAGCTGGCAGCCCATCGTGAATTCACCACCTGGCGTGCAGAGCTGGATGGCAAAGCCGTGATCGTGTGTTCTACCGGTATCGGTGGCCCGTCGACCTCCATTGCTGTTGAAGAGCTGGCGCAACTGGGCATTCGTACTTTCCTGCGTATCGGTACCACCGGCGCTATTCAGCCGCATATCAATGTCGGTGACGTGCTGGTCACCACCGCATCTGTGCGTCTGGACGGGGCAAGCCTGCACTTCGCGCCAATGGAATTCCCGGCAGTGGCAGACTTCGAATGTACCACTGCGCTGGTTGAAGCGGCGAAATCTGTGGGCGCGACCACGCACGTGGGTGTAACTGCCTCTTCCGATACTTTCTACCCAGGCCAGGAGCGCTATGACACCTTCTCTGGTCGCGTGGTGAGCCGTTTCAAAGGTTCTATGGAAGAGTGGCAGTCCATGGGCGTGATGAACTACGAAATGGAATCCGCCACGCTGCTGACCATGTGCGCAAGCCAGGGTCTGCGTGCCGGTATGGTGGCGGGCGTTATCGTCAACCGTACGCAGCAGGAGATCCCGAATGCCGAAACCATGAAGCAGACTGAAAGTCATGCTGTGAAAATCGTGGTTGAAGCGGCGCGTCGCCTGATCTAGTCCTCTCTTCTGCATACAATAAAAGGCCGACACGTTCGGCCTTTATTTTTTGCGTAGCGCCTCGCAGGAAAACCCTTTCAAACTGGACGTTTATACAGCACAATTCTATTTTGTGCGGGTAATACGTTGATGCAGGGGGCATTGTGGATATCTCGATCCTGATTTACGCGGTGATTGCGCTGGTGGGCTTAGGGATTGGCTGGCTCATTTCCAGCTACCAGCATGCACAGCAGAAGGCCGACCAACTGGCCGAGCGAGAAGAGATAGTCGCCGATTTAAGCGCGGCAAAACAGCAAGTTGCTCTGAGCGAGCACTGGCGCGATGAGTGCGAGTTGCTCAACAACGAACTACGCAACCTGCGGGATATCAACACCTCGCTGGAAGCTGATCTCCGCGAAGTGACCACCCGTCTTGAATCCACCCAACTGCATGCGGAAGACAAAATCCGTCAGATGATCAACAGCGAGCAACGCCTCAGCGAACAGTTTGAAAACCTCGCCAACCGCATTTTCGAGCACAGCAACCGCCGCGTTGATGAACAGAATCGCCAGAGCCTGAACAGCCTTCTGACGCCTCTGCGTGAACAGCTGGACGGTTTTCGTCGTCAGGTGCAGGACAGTTTTGGTCAGGAGGCTCGCGAGCGGCACACGCTGGCGCATGAGATTCGCAATCTTCAGCAACTGAATGCACAGATGGCACAGGAGGCGGTCAACCTGACTCGCGCGCTGAAAGGGGATAACAAAACCCAGGGAAACTGGGGGGAAGTGGTCCTGACCCGCGTGCTCGAGGCCTCAGGCCTGCGTGAAGGTTATGAGTATGAGACTCAGGTCAGCATCGAAAATGATGCTCGCTCGCGCATGCAGCCCGATGTCATAGTGCGTCTGCCTCAGGGCAAAGACGTTGTCATCGACGCCAAAATGACGCTGGTGGCATATGAGCGCTACTTTAATGCGGAAGATGATTACACCCGAGAGTCGGCATTGCAGGAGCATATTGCTTCCGTGCGTAACCATATCCGTCTGCTGGGCAGAAAAGACTACCAGCAACTGCCGGGCCTGCGCTCACTGGATTACGTGCTGATGTTCATTCCGGTTGAACCGGCCTTCCTGCTGGCACTCGACAGGCAGCCTGAACTGATCACCGAAGCGCTGAAAAATAACATTATGCTGGTCAGCCCGACCACGTTGCTGGTGGCCTTGCGAACCATTGCGAACCTGTGGCGCTATGAACACCAGAGCCGCAATGCGCAACAGATTGCCGATCGAGCCAGCAAGCTGTACGACAAAATGCGTCTGTTCGTGGACGATATGTCCTCGGTCGGGCAAAGCCTTGACCGCGCGCAGGATAACTACCGTCAGGCAATGAAAAAACTCTCCTCCGGACGTGGCAACTTACTGGCACAAGCTGAGGCATTCCGTAGTCTGGGCGTCGAAGTAAAACGCGAGATTAATCCGGAACTGGTTGAACAGGCCACGTCGCAGGACGAGGAGTTCCGCCTGCGTGAAGGCAGTGCTGAACAAATGACAAACAGTGAAGACAACGATTTAGCAGCGGAATTATCGCCAGATGAGCAGCCGACGCGTTTGTTTCGCGGTGGTTGAATCGTAGGGCAAACGCGTCCAATCTGGTACACTTCACAAACATTTTACTGATAAGCAGGCTCTGAGATGGTTGACGATTCACAAGACACGACGCACTTTGGTTTTCAGACTGTTGCCAAAGCGCAGAAAGCTGACATGGTGGCCCACGTATTTCACTCTGTGGCGGCGAAGTACGATGTGATGAATGACTTGATGTCATTCGGTATTCATCGCTTGTGGAAGCGCTTCACCATCGACTGCAGCGGTGTGCGTCGTGGACAAACGGTGCTTGATTTAGCTGGCGGTACGGGCGATTTAACCGCGAAATTCTCTCGCCTGGTAGGCGAAACTGGCCGTGTCGTTCTGGCAGATATTAATGATTCAATGCTGAAAATGGGACGCGAAAAGCTGCGTAACATCGGCGTGGTGGGGAATGTGGAATATGTGCAGGCGAACGCCGAAGCGCTGCCATTCCCGGACAACACTTTTGACTGCATTACCATCTCCTTCGGTCTGCGTAACGTCACTGATAAAGAGAAAGCGCTGCGCTCTATGTATCGCGTGCTGAAGCCGGGTGGACGTCTGCTGGTGCTTGAGTTCTCTAAACCGATTATTGAACCACTGAGCAAAGCTTACGACGCTTATTCATTCCACGTGCTCCCTCGCATTGGTGAGCTGGTGGCAAACGACGCGGAAAGCTACCGTTATCTGGCTGAATCTATTCGTATGCACCCGGATCAGGACACATTAAAAGCCATGATGCAGGATGCGGAATTTGAGAACGTTGAATATTTCAACCTGACGGCGGGTGTCGTCGCGCTGCATCGCGGTTACAAATTCTGAGTGGAGGTGTCTTGTGCCCTTTAAACCCCTGGTCACTGCTGGCATCGAGAATGTACTGAATGCCTTTCTGTATCGCGCCCCGGCGCTGAAAGCTGCACGTCAGCGGCTTAACGGGAAGGTATTACGCATTGTTTTAAAAGAGTTCTCGACGCCGCTGGTGCTGGTTTTCAGCGAACGCCAGCTTGACGTTCTGGGTGAGTGGGAGGGTGAAGCCGACTGCTCTGTTATCACGCACATGAGCGTGTTGCCAAAATTACGCGACCGCCAGCAATTAACTGCACTGATCCGCAGCGGTGAGCTGGAAGTGGAAGGCGACATTCAGGTTGTACAGAATTTCGTTGCGCTCAGTGACCTTGCCGAGTTCGACCCCGCAGAGCTGCTTGCACCTTTTGTTGGTGACATTGCCGCCGAAGGGGTCGGTAAAGCTATTCATGGTGGGGCGGCTTTTTTGCGTAAAAACCTGCAACGGCAACAACGCTATGCGGCGGAAGTGCTGACGGAAGAGTGGCGTATGGCCCCTGGACCACTGGAAGTGGCGTGGTTTGCGGAAGAGACCGCTGCTGTTGAACGTGCGGTTGATGCGTTAACCAAACGGCTGGAAAAACTGGAGGGCAAATGACGCCTGGTGAAATGCGGCGCCTCTATTTCATTATTCGCATCTTTTTGAGCTACGGGCTCGACGAGCTTATCCCCAAAATGCGTATCACGCTGCCGCTTCGTATCTGGCGGCGGATGCTGTTCTGGATGCCTAATCGACATAAGGGACAGCCGCTGGGTGAACGTCTGCGTCTGGCGCTGCAGGAGCTCGGTCCGGTCTGGATTAAATTCGGTCAGATGCTTTCGACTCGCCGCGATCTCTTCCCGCCTCTGATTGCGGATGAGCTGGCGATGCTGCAGGATCGCGTCGCACCGTTTGACGGGGCACGCGCGAAAAAGCAGATCGAAGAGGCGATGGGCAACATTCCCGTCGAAACCTGGTTTGACGATTTCGACATCCAGCCTCTGGCGTCGGCCTCTATCGCACAAGTCCACACAGCACGTCTGAAAGAAAACGGGAAAGAAGTTGTCATTAAGGTTATTCGCCCGGACATCCTGCCGATCATCAAAGCGGACATGAAGCTGATTTACCGGTTGGCCCGTTGGGTGCCCCGTTTGCTGCCTGATGGACGTCGTCTGCGCCCGATGGAAGTGGTGCGGGAATATGAAAAAACCCTGATTGATGAGCTTAATCTGCTGCGCGAATCGGCAAACGCCATTCAGCTGCGTCGCAACTTTGAAAACAGCCCGATGCTCTACGTACCCGAAGTCTATTCTGACTACTGTAGCCAGAATATGATGGTAATGGAGCGTATTTACGGTATTCCCGTCTCGGATGTGACGGCCCTGGAGAAACAGGGAACGAACATGAAGTTGCTGGCCGAACGTGGCGTACAGGTCTTCTTTACCCAGGTGTTCCGCGATAGCTTCTTCCATGCGGACATGCACCCGGGCAATATCTTCGTGAGCTACGAACATCCTGAGAATCCGAAGTATATCGGTATCGACTGTGGGATTGTGGGGTCGTTGAACAAAGAAGATAAACGCTATCTTGCTGAGAATTTCATCGCTTTCTTCAACCGCGACTACCGTAAGGTGGCCGAGCTGCACGTCGATTCCGGATGGGTCCCGCCGGATACCAACGTCGAAGAGTTTGAGTTTGCCATTCGAACCGTCTGCGAACCGATTTTTGAAAAACCGCTGGCGGAAATTTCCTTCGGGCATGTGCTGTTAAACCTGTTCAACACGGCTCGCCGTTTTAATATGGAAGTTCAGCCACAGCTAGTTTTACTTCAGAAAACATTACTTTACGTTGAGGGTGTAGGCCGACAGCTCTATCCTCAGTTAGACTTGTGGAAGACTGCGAAACCTTTCCTTGAATCCTGGATTAAAGATCAGGTTGGCATTCCGGCGCTGGTGCGTTCACTGAAAGAGAAAGGCCCGTTCTGGATCGAAAAAATGCCTGAAATTCCTGAACTGGTTTACGACAGTTTGCGTCAGAGCAAGAACCTTCAGCACAGCATGGATAAAATCGCCCGCGAACTTCAGTCCAGCCGTGCTCGTCAGGGTCAGTCACGCTATCTTTTTGGGATTGGAGCAACGCTGCTGCTAAGTGGTACGCTGCTTCTGATCAACCGTCCGGACTGGCAGATGATGCCCGCCTGGTTGATGGCTGGTGGCGTGGTTGTCTGGCTCGTTGGCTGGAGAAAGACGCGCTGATTTTGCGTCGCTATCGACAGGTTGCATACGTATAATACGACCTGACTAATTAATCATCTATCCCTGAGGAACTTGTATGGGTGGTATCAGTATCTGGCAATTGTTGATCATTGCCGTCATCGTCGTGCTGCTGTTCGGCACCAAAAAGCTCGGTTCTATCGGTTCCGATCTGGGCGCGTCTATCAAAGGCTTCAAGAAAGCGATGAGCGATGATGAGAGCAAGCAGGATAAAACCAGCCAGGACGCTGACTTTACTGCTAAATCCATCTCCGACAAGCAAGACGAAACCAAAAAGGAAGACGCTAAACGCCACGATAAAGAGCAGGTGTAAGTCGTGTTCGACATTGGTTTTAGTGAGCTGCTGCTGGTCTTTGTGATTGGCCTGATCGTTTTGGGGCCGCAGCGTCTGCCGGTGGCGGTGAAAACTGTTGCGGGCTGGGTTCGTGCGCTGAGATCGCTTGCATCGACCGTTCAGAATGAGCTGGCACAGGAACTTAAGTTGCAGGAGTTTCAGGAAAGCCTGAAAAAGGTAGAGAAGGCGAGCATGGATAACCTGACGCCGGAACTGAAAGCCTCAATGGATGAGCTGCGCGAAGCGGCGGAATCAATGAAGCGCTCCTATAGCATTAACGATCCTGAAAAAGCGAGTGATGAAGCGAACACCATCCATAACCCGGTGGTGAAGGGCAGCGAGGAGCAGCGCGAGGGCGTAACGCCTGCTAGCGCTGAACATCAGGCTGTAGCGCCTGAACAAACGCCGCAGGAACCTGAACCGAAAAAACAGGCGCAGCCGGAAGAGCCAGCGGTAAAAGCGGCTGAAGTTAAGCCCGTAGCACCTGTTTCCGAATCATCCCCATCGTCGAGTGATAAAGCGTAAACATGGCAGTAGATGATACTCAACCGCTTATTACGCACCTTATAGAGCTGCGTAAGCGACTGTTAAACTGCATTATTGCAGTTTTACTCATATTCCTGTGTCTGGTCTACTTCGCCAATGACATCTATCAAGTGGTCTCTGCGCCGCTGATCAAGCAGATGCCGCTGGGGGCAACGATGATTGCAACAGATGTTGCATCACCGTTTTTCACCCCTATTAAGCTTACTTTCTGGGTATCGTTGATTGCGTCTGCGCCGATCATTCTTTACCAGGTGTGGGCATTTGTGGCGCCGGCACTGTACAAACACGAACGCAAGCTGGTGATCCCGCTGCTGGTATCCAGCTCGCTGCTGTTCTATATCGGCATGGCGTTTGCCTATTTCGTTGTCTTCCCGCTGGCCTTTGGCTTCCTGACGCATACCGCGCCGGAAGGTGTCCAGGTGTCGACGGATATCGCTAGCTACCTCAGCTTTGTGATGGCACTGTTTATGGCCTTTGGCGTGGCATTCGAAGTGCCGGTGGCCATTGTGTTGCTTTGCTGGGTAGGGGTGACTACCCCTGATGATCTGCGTAAGAAGCGTCCGTATATCCTGGTCGGTGCATTTGTGGTTGGCATGCTGCTGACACCGCCGGATGTGTTCTCCCAGACGCTGCTGGCCATACCGATGTATTGCCTGTTCGAGGTCGGTGTCTTCTTCTCGCGTTTCTACGTGGGTAAAGGACGTCGAACAGATGACGAAGACGATACGTCAGACAAGACCACTGAAGAGTAAAATCAACCGCCCGTCAGGGCGGTTGTTATATGGAGATTCGCATGTTTGATATTGGACTCAACCTGACCAGCTCGCAGTTTGCGAAAGATCGTGATGAGGTCGTTGCACGTGCGTTTGCTGCCGGAGTGAAAGGACTGTTGCTGACAGGAACCAACCTGCATGAAAGCGAGCAGGCGCAGCTGTTGGCGCAACGCTACGAGCGCTGCTGGTCGACCGCTGGTGTACATCCTCATGACAGCAGCCAGTGGACTGCGGAAAGTGGCGATACCCTGTACAAGCTGGCGAAGATGCCAGAAGTGGTGGCGATCGGCGAATGCGGTCTCGATTTCAACCGTAACTTTTCCACGCCTGAAGAGCAGGAAAAAGCGTTCACGGCACAACTTGCGCTGGCAGCTGAGCTTGGAATGCCGGTGTTTTTGCACTGCCGCGACGCGCATGAGCGTTTTCTTGCCCTTCTGAACCCGTGGCTGGATAAAATACCCGGTGCGGTGCTGCACTGCTTTACCGGTTCGCGACAGGAGGCTTTGGATTGCCTGGAACGTGGGCTCTTTCTGGGGATCACTGGCTGGGTTTGTGATGAGCGCCGCGGGCTTGAGCTTCGCGAGCTGTTGCCGGTAATCCCGGCTGATCGTTTGCTCCTGGAAACGGATGCGCCTTATCTGCTGCCGAGAGACATGCAACCCAAACCGACGTCGCGGCGAAATGAACCTGCACATCTTGGGCACATCGTTGAAAGCGTGGCGAAATGGCGCGGAGAAGATCCCCACTGGCTTTCCGCGCAGACGGATGACAACGTGCGTCACCTGTTTGGGATCGATTTTTAAACTTTGCGGAAGTCGGTGTTTTTAACGCTTTGCAGAACCTGTTTGTTCAGCAGGTTGAGCAACAGCATGGAGCGTGCTTCGCCGTCCGGTTCAGCGAAAATCGCCTGCAACCCTTCGAAAGCACCTTCCGTGATGACGACGCAGTCCCCTGAGTAAGGTGTTTCCGGGTCGGTGATACCTTCGGGTTGTTGATAAACCGAAAGTTGATGGATCACCGTTGACGGAACCATCGCCGGGCTGGTACCAAAGCGTACAAAGTGGCTGACACCGCGTGTGGCGCTGATGGTGGTGGTGTGGATGACTTCCGGGTCGAACTCCACGAACAGATAGTTCGGAAATAAGGGTTCACTGACGGTTGTGCGCTTCCCGCGCTGCATTTTTTCAAGCGTGATCACGGGTGTCAGGCAATTTACAGACTGACGTTCAAGATGTTCCTGCGCGCGCTGAAGCTGCCCGCGTTTGCAATAAAGTAAATACCAGGCCTGCATAATCACTCTTTCCCTTAGTTCGGGGCGCAAGCATATCAAAACCCTGGCGGGATCGCTAAGTTGATTATAATGGGGGAAAATGGAACAGAACGCATAAGTTCACGCTAATTTAACAAAATTACAGCATCAAGCAGGCTTACGCCGTATAATGAAGCGCTTACAGAGAGGCCATGACTAACTGCATGAAATACCACGATCTCCGCGACTTCCTGACGCTGCTGGAAAAGCAGGGTGAACTCAAACGCATTACACTTCCTGTTGATCCTTATCTGGAGATGACAGAAATTGCTGACCGCACCCTGCGTGCCGGTGGCCCCGCATTACTGTTTGAAAATCCGAAAGGGTACGCCATGCCGGTGTTGTGCAACCTGTTTGGTACTCCACGTCGTGTTGCATTGGGGATGGGGCAGGAAGACGTTACGGCGCTGCGTGAAGTGGGTAAACTGCTGGCGTTTCTGAAAGAGCCAGAGCCGCCGAAAGGCTTCCGCGATCTGTTCGACAAACTGCCACAGTTTAAGCAAGTATTGAACATGCCAACTAAACGCCTGCGCGGCGCGCCGTGCCAGCAGAAAGTGCTGGAAGGCGATGTGGTTGATCTGACCAAAATCCCTATTATGCAGTGCTGGCCTGAAGATGCTGCTCCGCTGATCACCTGGGGGTTGACGGTTACGCGCGGCCCTCACAAAGAGCGGCAAAATCTCGGTATTTACCGTCAGCAATTAATTGGCAAGAATAAACTCATCATGCGCTGGCTGTCGCATCGCGGCGGCGCGCTGGATTTCCAGGAGTGGTGTGCTGAGCATCCGGGTGAACGTTTCCCTGTCTCTGTCGCGTTAGGTGCCGATCCGGCCACCATTCTGGGTGCGGTGACCCCCGTGCCGGATACACTCTCTGAATACGCGTTTGCAGGCCTGCTGCGCGGAACCAAAACCGAAGTCGTGAAGTGTATTTCTAACGATCTCGAAGTTCCGGCCAGTGCGGAAATTGTGCTGGAAGGTTACATTGAGCAGGGTGAAATGGCGCCAGAAGGCCCTTACGGCGACCATACCGGCTATTACAACGAAGTGGATAACTTCCCGGTGTTTACCGTTACGCACATTACACAGCGTGAAGATGCGATCTATCACTCCACCTATACCGGACGTCCACCGGACGAACCGGCGGTACTGGGAGTGGCGCTGAATGAAGTGTTTGTGCCGATCCTGCAAAAGCAGTTCCCGGAAATTGTTGATTTTTATCTGCCGCCTGAAGGATGCTCATATCGCATGGCGGTGGTCACGATGAAGAAACAGTATCCTGGTCACGCGAAACGCGTGATGATGGGCGTATGGTCTTTCCTGCGCCAGTTTATGTATACCAAGTTTGTTATTGTCTGCGATGATGATGTTAACGCCCGCGACTGGAATGACGTAATCTGGGCCATTACCACGCGAATGGACCCGGCGCGCGATACGGTGTTAGTCGAAAACACGCCGATAGATTACCTGGATTTTGCCTCGCCGGTTTCCGGTCTTGGCTCAAAAATGGGACTGGATGCCACCAATAAATGGCCTGGCGAAACCGATCGTGAATGGGGTCGCCCGATCAAAAAAGATCCTGCAGTGACCGCGCGAATTGACGCGATCTGGGACGAGCTGGCCATAATGAATAACGGTAAACCCTGAGCTTGACCGTTAAGCCCTATAGACTTCCCGACAGAGAGAGCGAATGACAACCTTAAGCTGTAAAGTGACCTCGGTAGATGCCATCACCGACACCGTATATCGCGTCCGTTTAGTGCCAGAAGCGCCATTCTCTTTCCGCGCGGGTCAGTACCTGATGGTCGTGATGGATGAGCGTGATAAGCGTCCTTTCTCTATGGCCTCAACGCCAGCGGAGCAGGAATTTATTGAGCTTCATATTGGTGCGTCAGAGCTTAACCTGTATGCGATGGCCGTCATGGACCGCATTCTTAAAGAGCGTGAGATTGTGGTCGACATTCCTCATGGTGATGCATGGCTGCGCGATGACGAAGACCGTCCGCTGATCCTGATCGCGGGCGGTACGGGCTTCTCTTATGTGCGCTCTATTCTGCTGACCGCACTGGCGCGTAACCCAGACCGTGACATCACCATTTACTGGGGTGGCCGTGAAGAGAAACATCTCTATGACCTGTCTGAACTGGAAGCGCTGAGCGTAACCCATCCTAACCTGCGCATAGAGCCGGTGGTTGAGCAGCCGGAAGAAGGCTGGCGTGGACGCAGCGGTACGGTACTGACGGCGGTGCTACAGGATCATGGCACACTGGCAGGGCACGATATCTATATCGCTGGCCGTTTTGAGATGGCGAAAATTGCCCGTGACTTGTTCTGTAACGAACGTGATGCGCGTGAAGACCGTCTCTTCGGCGATGCTTTTGCCTTCATCTAAATAAAAAACCCGCCCCTGACAGGCGGGAAGAACGGCAACTAAACTGTCTCTCTTCGCCAATGACGCCATAACTGCGTTGGCTGCGCTCGTTCACCCGAATCACTTACTTGAGTAAGCTCATCGGGATTCGCTCGCTTGCCGCCTTGTTCTGACGGCATTGGCTTTGAGATACTTTTCCTGATTTACACTCTCTCAAACACCGTCGCGATACCCTGACCCAGCCCGATACACATCGTTGCCAGGCCAAACTGGGCATCTTTGCGCTCCATCAGGTTAATCAGCGTGGTACTGATACGCGCCCCGGAGCAGCCCAGCGGGTGACCGAGGGCGATCGCGCCGCCGTTGAGGTTAATTTTCTCGTCGATCTGCTCCATGAGTCCCAGATCTTTAATGCACGGCAGGATCTGCGCGGCGAAGGCTTCGTTCATCTCAAACAGGTCGATATCACTGGCGGTTAATCCTGCTTTTTTCAGCGCCAGCTTCGAAGCTGGAACCGGGCCGTAACCCATGATGGAAGGATCGCAACCCACGACCGCCATTGAACGTACCCGGGCGCGAGGGGTTAAACCTAACTCGCGGGCACGGCTTTCGCTCATCACCAGCATCGCGGCAGCCCCGTCGGACAGCGCGGAAGAAGTACCTGCCGTTACTGTTCCTGTGACTGGATCAAATGCCGGACGCAGCGTGGAAAGGGCTTCGACCGTGGTTTCCGGGCGGATCACTTCGTCGTAGCTGAACTGCTTCAGAACGCCGTCTGCATCATGACCACCGGTTGGGATGATCTCATTCTTAAACGCACCGGACTGTGTCGCCGCCCATGCGCGAGCGTGAGAGCGTGCGGCAAAGGTATCCTGCATTTCACGGCTAATACCGTGCAGGCGGGAGAGCATCTCTGCGGTCAGGCCCATCATCCCCGCCGCTTTTGCTACGTTGCGGCTCATACCCGGGTGGAAATCGACCCCATGGCTCATCGGCACGTGCCCCATGTGCTCCACGCCGCCGACCAGGCAGGCCTGAGCATCGCCGGTCATGATCATACGTGCTGCATCATGTAACGCCTGCATTGAGGAACCGCAAAGACGGTTGACGGTGACTGCCGGAACCGAATGTGGGATCTCCGCCAGCAGCGAGGCGTTACGAGCGATGTTGAAGCCTTGCTCCAGGGTCTGCTGTACGCAGCCCCAGTAGATATCGTCGAGCGCGGTTGGGTCCAGCACCGGGTTACGCGCCAGCAGGCTACGCATCAGGTGCGCGGAGAGGTCTTCCGCACGCACGTTACGGAATGCACCGCCTTTTGAACGGCCCATCGGGGTGCGAATCGCATCAACAATGACAACCTTTTCCATTGTGACTCCTTAAGCCGTTTTCAGCTCGCCAACCGGACGGGCTGGCTCAACTGCTGGATAGTAGGGTTCGTTATGGCGCGCTTTGTTACGCAGCCCTTCCGGCACCTCATAAAGCGGGCCAAGGTGCTGATATTGCTGAGCCATATCGAGATAGCGGGCGCTGCCGAGCGTGTCCAGCCAGCGGAACGCGCCGCCGTGGAACGGAGGGAAGCCCAGTCCGTACACCAGCGCCATGTCTGCTTCTGCCGGGCTGGCAATGATGCCTTCTTCCAGGCAACGCACCACTTCGTTGACCATCGGAATCATCATGCGGGCGATGATCTCATCGTCAGTGAAGTCACGTTTTGGCTGACTAACTTCGGCCAGCAGGCTATCCACCGCCGCGTCTTCTTCTTTCTTCGGTTTGCCTTTGCTGTCTTCTTTATAACGCCAGAAGCCAAGACCGTTTTTCTGACCGAAGCGGTTAGCGTCGAACAGAGCGTCAATGGCGTCGCGGTAATCTTTCTGCATGCGCTGCGGGAAGCCCGCCGCCATCACCGCCTGGGCGTGATGCGCGGTATCAATGCCGACCACATCCAACAGATACGCGGGGCCCATCGGCCAGCCGAATTGTTTTTCCATCACTTTGTCGATTTTGCGGAAGTCTGCACCGTCTCGCAGCAGCTGGCTGAAACCGGCGAAGTAAGGGAACAGTACGCGGTTGACGAAGAAGCCCGGGCAGTCGTTAACCACGATCGGCGTTTTGCCCATCTTGCTTGCCCACGCCACTACTTTGGCGATGGTTTCGTCTGAGGTTTTTTCCCCACGGATCACTTCGACCAGCGGCATCCGGTGTACCGGGTTGAAGAAGTGCATCCCACAGAAGTTTTCCGGACGCTTAAGCACGCTCGCCAGTTCGCTGATAGGAATGGTAGAGGTGTTAGAGGCCAGCACGGTATCCGGGCGAACCTTGTCTTCCGTTTCCGCCAGCACCGCTTTTTTAACTTTCGGGTTTTCAACGACGGCTTCGACTACCACGTCAACACGGTCGAAGCCGGTATATTCCAGCACAGGCTGAATGGTGGAGATCACGCCTGCGAGCTTAAGTCCGTCAATTTTTCCGCGTTCCAGCTGTTTATTCAGCAGTTTGGCCGCTTCGGTCATGCCCAGCGTCAGGGATTTCTCGCTGATATCCTTCATTACCACCGGTACGCCTTTCCAGGCTGACTGATAAGCGATGCCGCCACCCATAATGCCGGCACCGAGTACCGCCGCATGTTTCGGCGTTTCCACATTTTTGGTCAGCTGTTTCGCTTTACCTTTCACGAACTGATCGTTGAGGAAGATGCCAACCAGCGCGCGAGCTTCATTGGTGTGTGCCAGCGGGACAAAACTCTGGTTTTCCAGTTTCAGGGCTTCATCGCGGCCAAAGCGGGCCGCAGCTTCAATGGTTTTCACCGCGGTGATGGGGGCAGGGTAGTGTTTACCTGCAGTCTGCATCACCATGCCTTTGGCAATGGTGAAGCTCATGGCGGCTTCAATTTTGCTGAGTTTTAATGGTTCCAGCTTCGGCTGGCGTTTGGCTTTCCAGTCGAGATCGCCGTTAATCGCCTGACGCAGAATGGCGAGTGCGCCTTCAACAAGCTTCTCAGGTTTCACAACGCCGTCGACCAGACCGATTTTCTGCGCCTGTTCTGCGCCAACATCTTTACCTGCGGCAATGATCTCAAGTGCACTGTCGGCACCCAGCATACGCGGCATACGCACTGAACCCCCAAAGCCCGGCATGATACCCAGCTTGGTTTCCGGCAGGCCGATGCGCAGGTCCGGCGTCGCCAGACGGTAATCAGTTGCTAATACGCATTCGCAGCCACCGCCCAGCGCGTAGCCATTAACGGCGGAAATGGTCGGGACAGGCAGATCTTCCAGACGATTAAAGACGCTGTTAGCAAAGTGCAGCCACTGGCTCAGCTGTTCCTCCGGGACCAGGAACAGAGAAAGGAATTCGGTGATATCGGCACCGACAATAAAGGCCGCTTTGTTCGAACGCAGCAGCAGCCCTTTTAATTCAGGTTGTTTTTCAAGTACATCCAGCGCCTGGCCAAGACTGGCCACCGTCGCGGTATCAAGCTTATTCACTGAGCCGGGGGCATCGAACACCAGTTCGGCAATGCCATCTTCCAGCCAGTTGAGGTACAGGGTGTCGCCTTTGTAGAGCATGTCAGTCTCCTGAATCCAGCAATTGGATCTGGTCATACCAGATGAATCGGAGTGTGGAATTTATGTTAATAAAATGCAAATTACTCATTAAGAAATTGCTGCATTGATCACGGTCGGTGTAAATCACGCAGCCGGAGTGAGGTGTGCTAAGATGCGATGACTTGAGGTCAATAAAACGAAAGGAAGAATGATGGACTCACTGGCTTCGCTTTATAAAAATCATATCGTTACCCTACAGGAACGTACCCGCGATGTACTGGCCCGCTTTAAGCTGGATGCGCTGTTAATCCACTCTGGCGAGCTTTTGAATACTTTTCTGGATGACCATGCTTATCCGTTTAAGGTCAACCCGCAGTTTAAGGCCTGGGTGCCGGTAACCCAGGTTCCAAATTGCTGGCTGCTGGTGGATGGCGTGAATAAGCCAAAATTGTGGTTCTATCTGCCTGTCGATTACTGGCACAACGTGGAACCGCTGCCGACCAGCTTCTGGACGGAAGAAGTGGATATCATTGCATTACCAAAAGCCGACGGCATTGGCAGTCAACTGCCTGCCGCACGCGGCAACATCGCCTATATTGGCCCTGTTCCGGAGCGTGCATTGGGCCTGGATATTCCGGCTGACAAGCTTAACCCGAAAGGGGTGCTGGATTACCTGCATTACTATCGCGCATATAAAACCGACTACGAACTTTACTGCATGCGTGAAGCGCAAAAAACGGCAGTGAACGGCCACCGCGCCGCGCATGAAGCATTCCAGTCTGGCATGAGCGAGTTCGACATCAACCAGGCCTACCTGACCGCGACCGGGCACCGTGATACGGACGTGCCGTACAGCAACATCGTCGCGCTGAATGAACACGCTTCCGTGTTGCACTACACCAAACTCGATCACCATGTGCCGTCGGATATGCGCAGCTTCCTGCTGGATGCGGGTGCGGAGTACAACGGTTATGCGGCTGACCTGACCCGTACATGGGCGGCAAACGCGGATACTGACTTTGCGCATCTGATCAAAGACGTCAATGACGAACAGCTGGCCCTTATCAGTACCATGAAAGCGGGAACCAGTTACGTGGATTACCACATCCAGTTCCATCAGCGCATCGCGAAGCTGTTGCGTAAGCACCAGATTGTGAAAGACATGAGCGAAGAGGCGATGGTCGAGAACGATCTGACCGGGCCATTCATGCCGCACGGGATCGGTCACCCGTTGGGTCTGCAGGTTCACGATGTTGCAGGCTTTATGCAGGATGATACCGGCACGCACCTGGCGGCACCGTCTAAATATCCTTACCTGCGCTGCACCCGCATTCTTGAACCACGTATGGTGCTGACGATTGAACCGGGGATCTACTTTATCGAATCGCTGTTAGCACCCTGGCGTGAAGGTCAGTTCAGCAAACACTTCAACTGGGAAAAAATTGAAGCGCTGAAACCGTTTGGTGGTATTCGTATTGAAGATAACGTGGTCGTTCACGAAAACGGTATCGAGAATATGACGCGAGATCTGAAGCTGGCCTGATGGAAAGCTGGCTGATACCGGCTGAACCGGTCACCTTTGTTGAGGAAATCAAGAAAAGCCGCTTTATTACGCTGCTGGCACATACCGATGGCGTAGAGGCGGCAAAGGCGTTTGTTGAATCTGTTCGGGCGGAGCATCCTGACGCACGTCACCACTGTGTGGCGTGGGTCGCGGGGCCTCCGGACGATTCGCAGCAGTTGGGCTTTTCCGACGACGGTGAACCGGCTGGCACAGCCGGAAAACCCATGCTTTCGCAGCTGATGGGCAGCGGTGTGGGTGAAATTACCGCCGTGGTGGTGCGCTACTACGGCGGGATCCTGTTAGGCACGGGTGGGCTGGTTAAAGCGTATGGCGGCGGAGTTCAGCAGGCACTGAATTTGCTGATAACTACCCGCAAAACACCACTCACAGAATATACTTTACTGTGCGATTACGGACAGTTATCCGGTATCGAAGCGTTGCTGAAGCAGTTTAACGGCGTTATCGCGCACAGTGAATATCAGGCAATGGTGCAATTACGCGTGGCGCTTCCTCAGGCGGAACTGGCTGCTTTTTCAGCAAAACTGGCTGATTTTAGTCGTGGTTCGTTGCAATTGCTGCCGATTGAAGAATAATCCCCACCTCACTTTTTTGAATACCAAAGGAAGCGGCAGAGATGCATTTTCGTGCCATAACCCGAATCGTTGGACTGCTGGTCATACTCTTTTCCGGGACGATGATTCTCCCTGGGCTGGTGGCGCTTATCTACCGGGACGGCGCGGGGCGGGCATTTACCCAGACTTTCTTTGTTGCGCTGGCGATCGGCTCTCTGTTGTGGTGGCCTAACCGTCGTCAGAAGGGCGAGCTGAAATCACGCGAAGGATTTTTGATTGTCGTCCTGTTCTGGACGGTACTGGGAAGTGTCGGTTCTTTGCCCTTTATCTTCTCTGAACAACCGAATCTGAGCATCACGGACGCATTTTTTGAATCGTTCTCTGGTTTAACAACAACCGGAGCGACGACGCTGGTGGGACTGGATTCGTTACCGCACGCTATTCTCTTTTATCGCCAGATGCTGCAATGGTTCGGCGGTATGGGGATCATCGTCCTGGCGGTGGCTATCCTGCCTATACTGGGCGTCGGTGGGATGCAGCTCTATCGTGCCGAAATGCCCGGACCGCTGAAAGATAACAAGATGCGCCCGCGTATTGCCGAGACGGCGAAAACCCTGTGGCTGATTTATGTCCTGCTTACTGTGGCCTGTGCGCTGGCATTATGGTTTGCCGGGATGCCTGCATTTGACGCTATCGGACACAGCTTTGCGACGATTGCTATCGGCGGGTTTTCCACCCACGATGCCAGCGTGGGCTACTTTGACAGTCCTACGATTAACACCATCATTGCTATTTTCCTGCTGATTTCCGGCTGTAACTACGGTTTGCACTTCTCTTTACTCAGCGGGCGCAGCCTGAAAGTGTACTGGCGTGACCCCGAGTTCCGCATGTTCATTGGCGTTCAGCTTACGCTGGTTATCATCTGTACCCTGGTGCTGTGGTTCCATGATGTCTATAACTCCGCGTTGACCACGTTAAACCAGGCGTTTTTCCAGGTGGTGTCGATGGCGACGACGGCCGGATTCACCACGGACAGCATTGCACGCTGGCCGCTATTCTTGCCGGTGTTACTGTTATGCTCCGCCTTTATTGGCGGCTGCGCGGGATCCACGGGCGGTGGCCTGAAGGTGATTCGTATTCTGCTGCTGTTCAAGCAGGGCAACCGTGAGCTGAAGCGTCTGGTCCACCCGAACGCGGTCTACAGTATCAAACTGGGAAACCGGGCACTGCCGGAACGTATCCTCGAAGCCGTGTGGGGTTTCTTCTCGGCGTATGCGCTGGTCTTTATCGTCAGTATGCTGGCGATCATCGCGACGGGGGTGGATGATTTCTCTGCTTTTGCATCCGTCGTAGCAACATTAAATAACCTTGGGCCAGGCCTGGGGGTTGTGGCGGATAACTTTGCCAGCATGAACCCGGTCGCGAAATGGATCCTCATCGCCAATATGCTGTTTGGCCGTCTTGAGGTCTTTACGCTGCTGGTGCTGTTCACCCCAACGTTCTGGCGCGAATAAGGAGCCGTTGATGAAAACACTTATCCTTTTCTCTACGCGAGACGGGCAAACGCGTGAGATTGCTGCGTATCTGGCTTCCGAATTAAAAGAGCTGGGAATTTACTCTGATGTGGTGAACCTGAATCGTGTCGGACAGATTACCTGGCAGGATTACGATCGCGTGGTGATTGGCGCGTCAATTCGTTACGGTCATTTTCATCCGGCACTCGATCGCTTCGTGAAAAAGCACACCGCGGTGCTCAACAAATTGCCTGGCGCGTTCTACTCGGTCAATCTGGTTGCTCGTAAAGCAGAGAAGCGTACGCCGCAGACCAACAGCTACACGCGCAAGTTCTTGCTGAACTCTCCATGGCAGCCAGACCTTTGTGCCGTCTTTGCTGGTGCGCTGCGTTATCCTCGCTATCGCTGGTATGACCGCTTCATGATCCGTCTGATTATGAAGATGACGGGGGGCGAAACCGATACGCGTAAAGAAGTGGTTTATACCGACTGGTCGCAGGTGGCCAGTTTTGCGCGGGAAATCGCGCATTTATCGGGCGATTCGCGGGTTAAATAAGCGTTGAGTCTGAAAAGTGAGCGAACGAAAAGTTTTTTTAAATTTCCTCTTGTCACGTCGGAATAACTCCCTATAATGCGCCTCCACTGACACGGAACAACGGCACACACGCCGCCGGGTCAGCAGAGAAAAGCAAAATAAACGCTTGACTCTGTAGCGGGAAAGCGTAATATGCACACCCCGCGCCGCAGCGAAAACGAAGCGGCACTGCTCTTTAACAATTTATCAGACAATCTGTGTGGGCACTCAAAGTGACATGGATTCTTAACGTCCTCGGACGAAAAATGAATACCAAGTCTCAACGAGTGAACACGTAATTCATTACGAAGTTTAATTCATTGAGCATCAAACTTTTAAATTGAAGAGTTTGATCATGGCTCAGATTGAACGCTGGCGGCAGGCCTAACACATGCAAGTCGAGCGGTAGCACAGAGAGCTTGCTCTCGGGTGACGAGCGGCGGACGGGTGAGTAATGTCTGGGAAACTGCCTGATGGAGGGGGATAACTACTGGAAACGGTAGCTAATACCGCATAATGTCGCAAGACCAAAGAGGGGGACCTTCGGGCCTCTTGCCATCAGATGTGCCCAGATGGGATTAGCTAGTAGGTGGGGTAACGGCTCACCTAGGCGACGATCCCTAGCTGGTCTGAGAGGATGACCAGCCACACTGGAACTGAGACACGGTCCAGACTCCTACGGGAGGCAGCAGTGGGGAATATTGCACAATGGGCGCAAGCCTGATGCAGCCATGCCGCGTGTATGAAGAAGGCCTTCGGGTTGTAAAGTACTTTCAGCGGGGAGGAAGGTGCTGAGGTTAATAACCTCAGCAATTGACGTTACCCGCAGAAGAAGCACCGGCTAACTCCGTGCCAGCAGCCGCGGTAATACGGAGGGTGCAAGCGTTAATCGGAATTACTGGGCGTAAAGCGCACGCAGGCGGTCTGTCAAGTCGGATGTGAAATCCCCGGGCTCAACCTGGGAACTGCATTCGAAACTGGCAGGCTAGAGTCTTGTAGAGGGGGGTAGAATTCCAGGTGTAGCGGTGAAATGCGTAGAGATCTGGAGGAATACCGGTGGCGAAGGCGGCCCCCTGGACAAAGACTGACGCTCAGGTGCGAAAGCGTGGGGAGCAAACAGGATTAGATACCCTGGTAGTCCACGCCGTAAACGATGTCGACTTGGAGGTTGTGCCCTTGAGGCGTGGCTTCCGGAGCTAACGCGTTAAGTCGACCGCCTGGGGAGTACGGCCGCAAGGTTAAAACTCAAATGAATTGACGGGGGCCCGCACAAGCGGTGGAGCATGTGGTTTAATTCGATGCAACGCGAAGAACCTTACCTACTCTTGACATCCAGAGAACTTTCCAGAGATGGATTGGTGCCTTCGGGAACTCTGAGACAGGTGCTGCATGGCTGTCGTCAGCTCGTGTTGTGAAATGTTGGGTTAAGTCCCGCAACGAGCGCAACCCTTATCCTTTGTTGCCAGCGGTCCGGCCGGGAACTCAAAGGAGACTGCCAGTGATAAACTGGAGGAAGGTGGGGATGACGTCAAGTCATCATGGCCCTTACGAGTAGGGCTACACACGTGCTACAATGGCGCATACAAAGAGAAGCGACCTCGCGAGAGCAAGCGGACCTCATAAAGTGCGTCGTAGTCCGGATTGGAGTCTGCAACTCGACTCCATGAAGTCGGAATCGCTAGTAATCGTAGATCAGAATGCTACGGTGAATACGTTCCCGGGCCTTGTACACACCGCCCGTCACACCATGGGAGTGGGTTGCAAAAGAAGTAGGTAGCTTAACCTTCGGGAGGGCGCTTACCACTTTGTGATTCATGACTGGGGTGAAGTCGTAACAAGGTAACCGTAGGGGAACCTGCGGTTGGATCACCTCCTTACCTTAAAGAACCTGCCTTTGCAGTGCTCACACAGATTGTCTGATGAAAAGTAAATAGCAAGGCGTCTTGCGATTGAGACTTATACGTCCCCTTCGTCTAGAGGCCCAGGACACCGCCCTTTCACGGCGGTAACAGGGGTTCGAATCCCCTAGGGGACGCCACTTGCTGGTTCGTGAGTGAAAGTCACCTGCCGTCATATCTCAAAACTGACTTGCGAGTCATGTTTGAGATATTTGCTCTTTAAAAATCTGGATCAAGCTGAAAATTGAAACGACACACATGTTATGTGTGTTCGAGTCTCTCAAATTTTCGCAAGTCGATGATGAATCGAAAGAAACATCTTCGGGTTGTGAGGTTAAGCGACTAAGCGTACACGGTGGATGCCCTGGCAGTCAGAGGCGATGAAGGACGTGCTAATCTGCGAAAAGCGCCGGCGAGGTGATATGAACCTTTGACCCGGCGATGTCCGAATGGGGAAACCCAGTGTGATTCGTCACACTATCGTTAACTGAATACATAGGTTAACGAGGCGAACCGGGGGAACTGAAACATCTAAGTACCCCGAGGAAAAGAAATCAACCGAGATTCCCCCAGTAGCGGCGAGCGAACGGGGAGCAGCCCAGAGTCTGAATCAGCTTGTGTGTTAGTGGAACGGTCTGGAAAGTCCGACGGTACAGGGTGATAGTCCCGTACACGAAAATGCACAGGTTGTGAACTCGAAGAGTAGGGCGGGACACGTGGTATCCTGTCTGAATATGGGGGGACCATCCTCCAAGGCTAAATACTCCTGACTGACCGATAGTGAACCAGTACCGTGAGGGAAAGGCGAAAAGAACCCCGGCGAGGGGAGTGAAAAAGAACCTGAAACCGTGTACGTACAAGCAGTGGGAGCACCTTCGTGGTGTGACTGCGTACCTTTTGTATAATGGGTCAGCGACTTATATTCTGTAGCAAGGTTAACCGTATAGGGGAGCCGAAGGGAAACCGAGTCTTAACTGGGCGTTAAGTTGCAGGGTATAGACCCGAAACCCGGTGATCTAGCCATGGGCAGGTTGAAGGTTGGGTAACACTAACTGGAGGACCGAACCGACTAATGTTGAAAAATTAGCGGATGACTTGTGGCTGGGGGTGAAAGGCCAATCAAACCGGGAGATAGCTGGTTCTCCCCGAAAGCTATTTAGGTAGCGCCTCGTGAACTCATCTTCGGGGGTAGAGCACTGTTTCGGCTAGGGGGCCATCCCGGCTTACCAACCCGATGCAAACTACGAATACCGAAGAATGTTATCACGGGAGACACACGGCGGGTGCTAACGTCCGTCGTGAAGAGGGAAACAACCCAGACCGCCAGCTAAGGTCCCAAAGTCATGGTTAAGTGGGAAACGATGTGGGAAGGCACAGACAGCCAGGATGTTGGCTTAGAAGCAGCCATCATTTAAAGAAAGCGTAATAGCTCACTGGTCGAGTCGGCCTGCGCGGAAGATGTAACGGGGCTAAACCATGCACCGAAGCTGCGGCAGCGACACTATGTGTTGTTGGGTAGGGGAGCGTTCTGTAAGCCGTTGAAGGTGTCCTGTGAGGGGTGCTGGAGGTATCAGAAGTGCGAATGCTGACATAAGTAACGATAATGCGGGTGAAAAGCCCGCACGCCGGAAGACCAAGGGTTCCTGTCCAACGTTAATCGGGGCAGGGTGAGTCGACCCCTAAGGCGAGGCCGAAAGGCGTAGTCGATGGGAAACAGGTTAATATTCCTGTACTTGGTGTTACTGCGAAGGGGGGACGGAGAAGGCTATGTTAGCCGGGCGACGGTTGTCCCGGTTTAAGCATGTAGGCGGAGGTTCCAGGTAAATCCGGTACCTTATTAACGCTGAGGTGTGATGACGAGGCACTACGGTGCTGAAGTAACAAATGCCCTGCTTCCAGGAAAAGCCTCTAAGCATCAGGTAACATCAAATCGTACCCCAAACCGACACAGGTGGTCAGGTAGAGAATACCAAGGCGCTTGAGAGAACTCGGGTGAAGGAACTAGGCAAAATGGTGCCGTAACTTCGGGAGAAGGCACGCTGATATGTAGGTGAAGCCCCTGCGGGTGGAGCTGAAATCAGTCGAAGATACCAGCTGGCTGCAACTGTTTATTAAAAACACAGCACTGTGCAAACACGAAAGTGGACGTATACGGTGTGACGCCTGCCCGGTGCCGGAAGGTTAATTGATGGGGTTAGCGGCAACGCGAAGCTCTTGATCGAAGCCCCGGTAAACGGCGGCCGTAACTATAACGGTCCTAAGGTAGCGAAATTCCTTGTCGGGTAAGTTCCGACCTGCACGAATGGCGTAATGATGGCCAGGCTGTCTCCACCCGAGACTCAGTGAAATTGAACTCGCTGTGAAGATGCAGTGTACCCGCGGCAAGACGGAAAGACCCCGTGAACCTTTACTATAGCTTGACACTGAACACTGGTCCTTGATGTGTAGGATAGGTGGGAGGCTTTGAAGCGTGGACGCCAGTCTGCGTGGAGCCGCCCTTGAAATACCACCCTTTAATGGCTGGTGTTCTAACGTAGACCCGTAATCCGGGTTGCGGACAGTGTCTGGTGGGTAGTTTGACTGGGGCGGTCTCCTCCCAAAGAGTAACGGAGGAGCACGAAGGTTAGCTAATCCTGGTCGGACATCAGGAGGTTAGTGCAATGGCATAAGCTAGCTTGACTGCGAGAGTGACGGCTCGAGCAGGTGCGAAAGCAGGTCATAGTGATCCGGTGGTTCTGAATGGAAGGGCCATCGCTCAACGGATAAAAGGTACTCCGGGGATAACAGGCTGATACCGCCCAAGAGTTCATATCGACGGCGGTGTTTGGCACCTCGATGTCGGCTCATCACATCCTGGGGCTGAAGTAGGTCCCAAGGGTATGGCTGTTCGCCATTTAAAGTGGTACGCGAGCTGGGTTTAGAACGTCGTGAGACAGTTCGGTCCCTATCTGCCGTGGGCGCTGGAGAATTGAGGGGGGCTGCTCCTAGTACGAGAGGACCGGAGTGGACGCATCACTGGTGTTCGGGTTGTCATGCCAATGGCATTGCCCGGTAGCTAAATGCGGAAGAGATAAGTGCTGAAAGCATCTAAGCACGAAACTTGCCCCGAGATGAGTTCTCCCTGACCCTTTAAGGGTCCTGAAGGAACGTTGAAGACTACGACGTTGATAGGTCGGGTGTGTAAGCGCAGCGATGCGTTGAGCTAACCGATACTAATGAACCGTGAGGCTTAACCTTACAACGCCGAAGCTGTTTCGGCGAAGAGAGACAGAAGATTTTCAGCTTTGATACAGATTAACAGAATTTGCCTGGCGGCTTTAGCGCGGTGGTCCCACCTGACCCCATGCCGAACTCAGAAGTGAAACGCCGTAGCGCCGATGGTAGTGTGGGGTCTCCCCATGTGAGAGTAGGGAACTGCCAGGCATCAAACAAGTGAAGAGGCCATCCGGAAGGATGGCCTTTTTGCGTTTCTACGGCGCACAAACAAATCCCCCAACTCCTTGCTTATACGGTAAACTACCTCCGTTTTTGCATCAGGATAGCGTCTATGAACCACTCCCTTAAACCCTGGAATACCTTTGGCATTCAACGGAATGCTAAACAAATTGTACGTGCCGATACTGCACAGCAGTTGCTGGATGCATGGCAAAGCGCAACAGAAAATAACGAACCCGTACTGATTCTGGGCGAAGGAAGTAATGTCCTGTTTCTCGACGATTTTGCCGGAACGGTGATCGTCAACCGCATCATGGGAATTGATGTGGAAGAGCACGCTGATAGCTGGCATTTGCAGGTAGGGGCCGGAGAGAATTGGCATCATCTGGTGCAATTTACCCTTGAGAAGGGGATGCCAGGCCTCGAAAATCTTGCACTGATCCCAGGTTGTGCCGGATCGTCACCCATTCAAAACATCGGTGCCTACGGCATCGAACTGAAACACGTCTGCGAATATGTCGATTGTATTGAACTGGCGACCGGAACGGCTCAGCGCTTGACGGCCGAACAGTGCCGTTTTGGCTACCGCGACAGTATTTTCAAACATGAATACCAGGATCGCTATGTGATTGTGGCCGTTGGTCTGCGTCTGGCGAAAAACTGGAAACCTATCCTCACCTATGGTGATTTAACACGTCTTGACCCAGCAACTGCAACCGCACGTGAGGTGTTTGAGTCTGTTTGCCATATGCGAATGACCAAACTTCCCGATCCAAAAGTGAATGGAAATGCCGGGAGTTTCTTCAAAAACCCAGTCATTAGTGGTGAAAATGCAAAAGCATTTCTCGCTGGATGGCCTGCTGCACCACATTATCCGCAAGCTGATGGCAGCGTGAAGCTGGCAGCGGGCTGGCTCATCGATCAGTGCCAGTTAAAAGGTGCCACGAAGGGCGGGGCTGCAGTGCATCGCCAGCAGGCTCTGGTTCTGATTAACCAGGGCAATGCGACTGGCAGCGATGTTGTGCAGCTGGCACACCATGTCCGTCAGTGCGTGGGCGAAAAATTTAACGTCTGGCTGGAGCCAGAAGTCCGCTTCATTGGCCGCACTGGTGAAGTGAATGCCGTGGAGACCATCGCGTGAAGGATAATACCATCCCGTTAACACTGATTGGCATTCTTGCCGACGGTGAGTTTCATTCTGGCGAGCAGCTGGGTGAGCAACTCGGCATGAGCCGTGCCGCCATTAACAAGCACATCCAGACCCTCCGTGACTGGGGTGTGGATGTCTTCACGGTTCCCGGAAAAGGATATAGCCTGCCGGAGCCAATCCAATTGCTGAATGAAGAAGCGATCCGTAACCAGATTGGATATGGCAATGTTGCAGTGCTGCCAGTGATTGATTCGACGAACCAGTATCTTCTGGATCGTCTGCCTGAGCTGAAATCCGGAGATGCCTGTGTTGCGGAGTATCAGCAGGCCGGTCGTGGTCGTCGTGGCCGCAAATGGTTCTCGCCATTTGGCGCCAATCTCTATCTGTCCATGTACTGGCGTCTTGAGCAGGGGCCTGCTGCCGCTATTGGCCTGAGTCTGGTCATTGGCATTGTCATGGCAGAAGTTCTGCACGATCTGGGTGCTGATAAAGTGCGCGTTAAATGGCCTAATGATCTGTATCTGAACGATCGTAAGCTTGCAGGTATCCTGGTCGAACTGACAGGAAAAACAGGCGATGCTGCGCAGATCGTTATTGGCGCAGGCCTCAACATGGTGATGCGCAATGTACAAAATGATGTGGTGAATCAGGCCTGGACTAATCTTCAGGAAGCGGGGATCGTCATCGATCGTAACACCCTTGCCGTGCGTATGATTAAGGAATTGCGCAGCTCACTCATCCTCTTTGAACAGGAGGGGCTGGCACCCTTCCTGTCTCGTTGGGAAAAGCTGGATAACTTTATCAACCGCCCGGTGAAATTACTGATTGGTGATAAAGAGATCTACGGAACATCCCGTGGCATTGACGCACAGGGGGCGTTGCTCCTGGAGCAGAATGGCGTGATCAAGCCGTGGGTGGGCGGTGAAATTTCACTGCGAAGTGCTGAACAACCGGAATGAGTTAATTATGCGAAAACCCGTCTGCGCTACGCTGGCTGTGATGATGAGTTTGCTCTTCTCTCCTCTCTCTCAGGCGGGTCAGGCCTGGGAAAGTTATAAGGCACGCTTTTTCAAACCGGAAGGCCGCATTGTCGATACCGGCAATGGTGACGTTTCGCATACGGAAGGCCAGGGTTTCGCCATGCTGATGGCGGTGGCCAACAACGATAAACCCACGTTCGATAAGCTCTGGCAATGGACAGACAGTCAGCTTAAAAACAAAGAGAACGGCCTGTTTTACTGGCGTTATAACCCCGCAGAATCCAACCCGGTCACCGACAAGAACAATGCCTCAGATGGCGATGTGCTGATTGCCTGGGCACTGTTAAAAGCCGACGCGCGCTGGCATGACAAACGCTATAGCGCTGCATCGGATGCAATTACAAAAGCACTGATTGAGCACAACGTGATCCGCTATGCGGGTTACCGGGTGATGCTACCCGGTGTCCAGGGGTTTAACCTTGATGGTGAAGTGGTACTGAACCCTTCTTATTTCGTGTTTCCGGCATGGCAGGCCTTTGCCGGGCGTAGTCATTTAGCTGTCTGGCGTGAATTGATTAAGGATGGAGAACGCCTGCTGGGGAAAATGGGCTCGGGTAAAGCGAATCTGCCCACTGACTGGGTCTCTCTGGCTTCGGGTGGCAAGCTGGCTCCGGCCAAAGGTTGGGCACCGAGGATGAGCTACGATGCGATTCGTATTCCGCTGTATGTGGCCTGGGTTGATAAGCAAAGCCCACTGCTGACACCGTGGCGAGTCTGGTTCGGTCAATTTCCCCGGGAACAAACTCCCGCCTGGGTTAACGTCACCACTAACGAGTATGCACCCTACATGATGGAAGGGGGCCTGCTGGCAGTACGTGATTTAACGATGGGACAGTCTTCCACAGAACCCGAAATCACCTCAAATGATGATTACTATTCAGCAAGCCTGAAGATGCTGGTATGGATTGCCCAACAATAATCTGAGCATTCCCTCTCCCGGCGGGAGAGGGAAACAATGCCATTAGCATCTTACTGCGGATAAGGTACCCAATCTCCGCCGTTCAGGCGAACGTACGGTTTGTTCTGATACTGAATCACCACTGCGTTGGCGTTCTCAGAGACTTCTGCCGTTTGCGGCAGATTGCTGGTGAGCTGATCCCAGTTCACGCTATCTTCCACAAACAGCTTCCCGTCAACGGCACGGGCAACCAGTTCTGAGATAGCCAAATAGCTGGTTGGCTGGGTGATCTCAATCGGTGCGCCCTGATGGGGTGCCTTCATACCAAAGAATTTAATACCTGCAGGCACGTTGGTAATGGACGGGCTTGGGATATCACGCAGACCTGACACCTGCATCCTGTCGCCTTTCAGCGCGCCACCGTGTTCAGGTACCACAACCACCATCACTTTACGGCCTGATTTTTCCAGCTCCGTAAAGAATGCGTCCAGCTCGTCGAAGAGTTTCTGCGCACGCACCTTATAGTCTGCCGTTTTGCTCACGCCCGGGAAATGGTTACCGTCGTGAAGCGGCAGGGTGTTAAAGAATGTCGCACTGCGAGGATTATTATCCTTTTCGATGGTCTGCAGCCAGCGTTGCAGCACGGCGGTATCGTCATAAACAGGTGAACCGTCGAAGCCCAACAGAGAAACCGGCAGACCCGTTTGATCCATCAGCGGAGCCTGCATTCCCCCTTCCTGACGTACCTCTTTCAGGAAATCACCAAACACACCGTTATGACCCAGCATCAGATGCTGTGTAAAGCCCAGTTTTGCCAGGTTATCGAACAGATAGCACTGGTTTCCGGCCGGTTGATACAGGTTTTTATGTGATGGCTGGCCGCAGCTTGCGCGCAGCAGACGAATTGCCGCTGGGCCGCTGTACGAGGTTGCAGAGTTGAAATCTTTAAACTGAATGTCGAAATGTGACCACAGCGGATGCGACATCAAACCTGCAGCATCCACATCTGCCCACGAGAGTGAACAGATGTTGATCACCAGCAGTTCAAAGGGCTGAGCATCTGCCGGTAGCGCATCCGGGAACTTAGTCTGTCGCTTATCTTCCGCGGTATAGAAGCTGGAAAGCCAGGCATTCAGGTTAGTGGAGGTCGGCGGTGCGGTCTGAGTAGGGATATCTCCCACCACAGGCGTCTCGCTCGCCGTCGCGACGGTTGCCGCCGCACTGCCGCCGGTGGTGGTGACGGTTGTTGTCGGTTGACCCGCAGGCCACAGAGAAAAACCGGGGCCTGCAAGCGTCAGCACGTTAAGCCAGATCATAATGGCGACGACAAACACCGTGACGCGGATCCACTGTGACAGAAATAGCCATGCAACCAACAGCACAAAGACGGCACCAATCATCTGCCAGTTAATAAAGCGCTCGGTCAGGTCAAGGACATAGCTGGCGCTAAACCCGGCCACCTGCGATCCCTGGCTCATAATGCTGTCTGGCCCCGGTAGCCAGGTATCATGCCAGAACAGTGCAAAGCCGACAGGAATGGCCACCCAGTGGCGTAAGCGATGCAGCCTGATATTTGGCATAGGCATCAGCAGGAAGGCCATAAACACCAGGTTGAGAAGAGGATGGAAATTCAGATAGCCTGCCCAAAGCAGACCAAACTTCACCAGAAAGTAGAAGTTCCAGCCAGAAAGGCCGCGCCAGTATTGCCACAGCGGCGAGGGTGACGAAGCGGTATAGGTAGAATTAGTCATGTTTTCGGTCTGCCTTGACGTGTGATGCCCGTGTCAGTGTTCCGGCTGGTTTTACATAGCGAGGTTTTACAAACAGTATTCTGGCCGTATCGCGGATACGACGCAGTGAATGGCGCGCGTAGTAGCCAAGCGGGAAAAAGATCAGCGCGCAGAAAACGACCAGTTGAATGATATCGCTGATACTCATGATGGTGCGTTCTCCCCATTCTCAGTTAATAAGCGAAGGGGTTCCGGAACCCGACGCCAGACGTGTCCATCATGTCTGGCATTGAGAATCGGTTTAACCTCACTCTTGATAACGAGTGGTTTAACCCATTGTTCAGGCTTGAGGGCGCGCATCTGCACCAGCTCTGCACTGATAGAGTTATCTTCGAACCAGATCATACGGTTAGAGAAAATATCCCCGGTTGGCAGGGGGAAGATGTGGTTAAGCGCGGTATCAAGATCGTTTACCCGACAGAAGGATAAAAACAGTACCAGACGATTGTCGCCAATGGTCATGATGTCCCCAGTGCGGTTCGGGCGGCATAACGTGAGAGCCTGTTCAACGCGAATACCCGGTACAGGGCGCAGGGCAACCATGACCCCTTTTCCGTCTGCCGGAAGCAGCGTGTTATTCATCATGTTGCTGACGGCGTCGCAGAAAGTATCCCATTTTTGGTATCCACGCAGTTTCATCGGCTGCGTCATTGAGAGCAATGTGGCTACATCTTCCGGGACATGGCGGCTGAACTGCTGGCCCTGAACGCTTTCGATAAGCATCAGGCAGCGCGACAACGGCGCATTCCATGGAATGACCATATTTGCACCGCAGCCCAAAAGCAGACGCTCATCGGTGGCGCGCAGGCTGGTATTGTTTTCACGCACGATTATTTTTAATGCGCTTCCGCGCTGGCGGCGTAAGGTATGGATTTGCCTGGCCAGCGTCTCAATCTGGTTATTCTGCATCAACGAGAACACAATCGTTGCTGCCTGCGTTGTGCGGGCTTCATGAAAAAGCGCTTCGTTAGATTCAAACAGTGACCAGTTTTCTGACAGAGCAGGTGCTCCCTCTAAAACCGCAATATGGCTCAAAATACGTTTTTCATCACTACGTGGTTGCACCACGGTTTCTTCCTGCTTTGCCAGGTGCCACTTACCCTCGATATGTTTAAGGGTCAGCTGTTGCCTGGCGCTCACGCCTTTTTCATTACACCAGAATGCAATGTCGTAGAGATAGCTGCCCACCTGATCGCGCACACTTGCCAGACCGAACAGGGAACGATATTCACCCATTAAAAGTGAGAAGAGCTTGTCGTTATTACTGCCAGGATTGATTATCAATAGCGTGCAATTTTGAAATTTTGTCCATTTATTGATTTTTTCCAGCCAGGCCAGCAGTTTTTCTGCGGGGATATTTTGCAGGACGTTATTTGCACATTTAAGAATCACTAAATGGTGATCCGGATCAATAGTGCACTGAACGTCGCGGGACAAAAAGTATAGACTATCAACTTCCGCTGACATGGAAAATAATCGCACAGACTGCGGTCCGCGGTCACTTTCGAGCGAAATAATTTTCTTCGGGTCTTCGCCCATGCTAATGACGGCTACGCGGGAATCCTTATCCTGCGCGGCAATTGTCTGGTTTACCAGACTGATAGCATCTTCATTTCGGTCCGTATTAATCCACCAGACTCCTCCGACTGGCATGTGGCTCAATTCGTCCCATAATGACTGGATGCCAATAGAAAATATGGAGTCCACGGTGTCCCTCTTTTCGTCTAATTTATCTGTATCTCAGTTTACTAGCGAAAGCGTAGAAATAAACCTAACATTGAAATTAAAGAACATCAGATTTAGCATGTAAATGAAATTTGATAGGCAGGATGCCTCGCGACTTCTGAACATGCGATTTTACTCAAAGGGATGGAAGAGAATGGATAATAATGAACCCGGTACCCCAGTCGACTCAACCCTGGGTTACACATTCCAGAATGATTTTCTGGCGCTTACGCAGGCCTTTTCTTTACCTGAAATAGATTACACCGATATTTCCCAGCGGGAACAGTTGGCTGCGGCTATTAAACGTTGGCCGTTATTAGCTGAATTTGCCCATCAACAATAAGGGAGCCATTGATGGCCATACTCGGATTACAAGGCATCCGTGGCGGGGTGGGTACCACATCCGTGACTGCGGCGCTGGCGTGGTCATTACAGCTTTTAGGTGAGTCGGTGCTGGTTATTGACGCCTGCCGATAATTTGCTGCGTATGTCGTTTAACGTCGACTTTACACGTGAGGAGGGGTGGGCCCGCGCGCTGCTCGATGATAAAGACTGGCGGGATGCGGGTATGCGTTATACCTCCCAGCTTGATTTACTGCCTTTTGGTCAATTGACCACTGCGGAACGCGAAAATGAGGCGGCTTATCAGCGTCTGTTTTCGCAATTCACTCTTGCGCTGCAGAGCCTGAAAGAAAAAGGGCACTATAAATGGATCCTGCTGGATCTGCCGCATGGCTCCGGCACGCTGACCCGACAGCTTATCGCGCAGTGCGATCATGTCCTCTCGATCGTGAACGTCGATGCGAATTGCCATATCCGTTTGCATCAGCAAGGGCTGCCTCAGAATGGACATATTCTGATTAACGATTTACGCATTGGCAGCCAGATCCAGGACGATCTGTATCAGGTGTGGCTGCAAAGCCAGCGCCGCTTGCTTCCGATTGTCATCCATCGTGATGAGGGAATGGCGGAATGCCTTGCCTCTAAGCAACCGCTCGGGGAATACCGCAGCGATTCACTGGCGGCAGAAGAAATTCTGACACTGGCTAACTGGTGTCTGCTGAACTTCGCCAACGCGGCGGAGCCTGCGGGGAGTTCGGTATGAGTCGTCTCGCCAGCTGGTTACTCATCCCGCCGGTCAGTTCGCGTTTGAGCGAACATTACCGGCATTTTCGTCGGCATGGTGCTTCGCCATTTAGCGCCGCGCTCGGCTGTTTCTGGATGATTCTGGCCTGGATGTTCATTCCACTCGAACACCCGCGCTGGCAGCGCATACGTGCACGGCACAGTGAGTTATACCCGCATATTAACCCAGACCGGCCACGGCCTTTGGATCCGGCGCGATATCTTATTCAGGCCATCTGGCTGGTGGCAACGTCCCCCCGGTCGGAGAAAAAAGTGCCGCACTGGCGCAGCTTCTCTCGCGTTCAGCAGTTACGTGAGCGGTACCATCAGTGGCTGGATAGATTGCCCGATAGCGTTACCGATAAGACCAGCCATCTGGACAACCATAAAGAGCTCGGGCATCTCCACCCGGGCTTGCGGCGTTTTATTCTCGGCGTGATCGTCGTCTTCTCGCTCATCCTGGCGCTGGTCTGTATTACGCAACCCTTTAACCCGCTGGCACAGTTCACCTTCCTGATCCTGCTGTGGGGCGTGGCATTGCTGGTTCGCCGTATTCCGGGGCGTTTCTCAGCCCTGATGCTGATTGTATTGTCGTTGACCGTCTCCTGCCGTTACATCTGGTGGCGTTATACCTCAACGTTGAACTGGGACGATCCGGTCAGCCTGGTGTGCGGTCTGATACTGCTGTTTGCAGAAACCTACGCGTGGATTGTACTGGTGCTGGGCTATTTCCAGGTGATCTGGCCGCTCAACCGCCAGCCGGTTCCGCTGCCAAAAGATACCGCGCAGTGGCCGTCGGTTGATCTCTTTGTGCCCACCTACAACGAAGATCTGAGCGTGGTGAAAAACACCATTTATGCCGCGCTGGGTATCGACTGGCCAAAAGATAAACTCAAAGTCTGGATCCTCGACGACGGCAACCGTCCGGCGTTCCGCCAGTTTGCGGAAGAGGTGGGCGTCGAGTACATCGCCCGTCCAACTCACGAGCATGCTAAAGCCGGGAACATCAACAACGCGCTGAAGTATGCCACAGGCGAGTTTGTCTCGATCTTTGACTGCGACCACGTGCCGACGCGCTCGTTCCTGCAGATGACCATGGGCTGGTTCCTGAAAGAGAAAGAGCTGGCGATGATGCAGACGCCGCACCACTTCTTCTCGCCAGATCCGTTTGAACGTAACCTCGGCCGTTTCCGTAAAACCCCGAACGAAGGCACGCTGTTCTATGGCCTGGTACAGGACGGGAACGACATGTGGGATGCCACCTTCTTCTGCGGCTCCTGTGCGGTTATCCGCCGCAAACCGCTGGATGAAATTGGGGGTATTGCGGTTGAAACGGTCACCGAAGATGCGCATACCTCGCTGCGTCTGCACCGTCGTGGTTATACCTCTGCCTATATGCGTATTCCACAGGCTGCCGGTCTGGCAACGGAGTCACTCTCGGCGCACATTGGTCAGCGTATTCGCTGGGCACGCGGCATGGTGCAAATATTCCGTCTCGATAACCCACTGATTGGGAAAGGGCTCAAGCTGGCGCAGCGTCTTTGCTACGTCAACGCCATGTTCCACTTCTTGTCCGGTATCCCGCGGCTGATCTTCCTGACTGCGCCACTGGCCTTCCTGCTTCTTCACGCTTACATCATCTACGCCCCGGCGCTGATGATTGCGCTGTTTGTTTTGCCGCACATGATCCACGCGAGCCTGACGAACTCGAAGATTCAGGGTAAATACCGCCATTCATTCTGGAGTGAGATCTACGAAACGGTGCTGGCCTGGTATATCGCCCCGCCAACGATGGTGGCGCTGATTAACCCGCACAAAGGTAAATTTAACGTCACCGCGAAGGGTGGTCTGGTGGAAGAGGAGTATGTCGACTGGGTGATCTCCCGTCCGTATATCTTCCTGGTATTGCTGAACATTGTTGGCGTTATCGCGGGTATCTGGCGTTACTTCTATGGCCCGGAAAACGAGATCCTGACCGTGTTCGTGAGTATGGCATGGGTGTTCTACAACCTGATTATCCTCGGTGGCGCAGTTGCCGTGTCGGTAGAGAGCAAGCAGGTACGTCGTGCGCATCGTGTTGAAATCTGTATGCCTGCAGCGCTTGCCCGTGAAGATGGACATCTCTTCTCCTGTACCGTGCACGACTTCTCTGACGGTGGTCTTGGGATCAAAATCAACGGTCAGGCGAAAGTGCTGGAAGGGCAAAAAGTTAACCTGCTGCTTAAACGCGGCCAGCAGGAGTATGTCTTCCCGACGCAAGTTGTTCGTGTGGCCGGGGATGAAGTCGGTCTGCAGCTGATGCCGTTGACCAAAAAGCAGCATATTGATTTTGTGCAGTGTACGTTTGCCCGCGCGGATACGTGGGCTCTCTGGCAGGACAGCTTCCCGGAAGATAAACCTCTGGAAAGCCTGCTGGATATTCTGAAGCTGGGGTTCCGTGGCTATCGTCACCTTGCAGAATTTGCCCCGTCGTCGGTGAAAATAATTTTCCGGTCACTTACTTCGCTGGTTTCCTGGGTCGTGTCGTTCATTCCTCGTCGTCCTGAGCGGGATGAGGCGAAGCAGGCGGACCCGGTTATGGCTCAACAATGATGATAACGCGATGAAAACAAAACTTTCCTGGTTATGTGCAGTGGCAATGGGGATGAGTGCAATCCCCGCAACAATGGCTAATGCAGCACCTGATAACGCAGCGGCAACGCCTGCGCCAACGGTGCCTGTCGTCGCGCAAGCAACCGATGCGGTTGTCACTGCGGCACCCGGTCAAACAGAAAATATCACTCCTAACCAGCCAATGGAGGGGAACACCCTGCCGGCAGACAGCCAGGTCATTGGGCAGGTGATGCCGGGCGTTCGGGGAGCGAATGCGCCCGTTGTAGCGGACAATGCCCCGTCACGGGACGTGAAGCTGACCTTTGCGCAAATTGCGCCCCCTCCGGGAAGTATGGTGCTGCGCGGCATCAACCCTAACGGCGGTATTGAATTTGGTATGCGCAGCGATGAGGTCATCTCTAATGCGGTGCTGAACCTGGAATACACCCCATCGCCGTCGCTGTTGCCGGTGCAGTCTCAGCTGAAGGTTTACCTGAATGATGAGCTGATGGACGTTCTGCCCGTCACGAAAGAGCAGCTGGGTAAAAAAACACAGGCTCAGGTGCCGATCAATCCGCTGTTTATCACCGACTTTAACCGTATCCGTCTGGAGTTTGTCGGTCATTACCGTGATGTCTGTGAAAACCCGGCCAGCAACACGCTGTGGATGGATGTGGGACGCAACTCCTCGCTGCAGATGACCTACCAGTCACTGGCGCTGAAAAACGATCTCTCAGCGTTCCCCATTCCGTTCTTTGACCCGCGCGACAACCGTCCGCTAACCCTGCCGATGGTCTTTGCCTCTTCCCCGGATGTGACCGAGCAACTCGCGGCCACGATTGTGGCATCCTGGTTTGGTTCGCGTTCCGGCTGGCGCGGGCAGAGCTTCCCGGTGATGTACGATAAAATGCCGGACAGAAACGCGATCGTCTTTGCGACCAATGCCAAACGACCCGCTTTCCTGCGCGAGCATCCAGACGTCAAAGCGCCAACCATTGAAATGGTAAGCCACCCGGATAACCCGTACGTGAAGCTGCTGGTGGTCTTTGGTCGTGATGATAAAGATCTGGTACAGGCTGCAAAAGCGATTGCCCAGGGCAATGTCCTGTTCCGCGGTAGCAGTGTTGTTGTGGATGAAGTTAAACCACTGCTGGCGCGTAAACCTTATGATGCGCCAAATTGGGTACGTACCGACCGCGCAGTGACGTTTGGTGAGCTGAAAACGTATGAAGAACAGCTGCAGGCGACCGGGCTTGAGCCTGCGCCAATTAGCCTGTCACTGAATCTGCCGCCAGATCTGTACCTGCTGCGTACCAACGGGATTGATATCAATCTGAACTACCGTTACACCGCGCCGGTAACGAAAGATAGCTCGCGCATGGACATCAGCCTGAACAACCAGTTCCTGCAATCGTTCAGCCTGCAAAGCACGCAGGATACAAACCGACTGATGCTTCGTCTGCCGGTATTGCAGGGGCTGCTGGACGGTAAAACGGATGTCTCTATCCCGGCGCTGAAGCTGGGTGCGGTAAACCAGCTGCGCTTTGATTTCCAGTACATGAACCCGATGCCTGGTGGTTCGATAGATAACTGCGTGACCTTCCAGCCTGTACAGAACCACGTCGTGATTGGTGATGAGTCGACCATCGACTTCTCGAAGTATTATCACTTCCTGGCGATGCCGGATCTGCGTGCATTTGCTAATGCGGGCTTCCCGTTCAGCCGTATGGCCGATCTCTCTGAATCCATTGTCGTTATGCCAAAAGCGCCAAATGAAGGGCAGGTGACAACGCTGCTGGATACCATGGCGACCGTCGGCGCACAGACGGGCTTACCGGCAATTAACGTCACGTTGACTGATGATGGTAGCCAGATCCAAAACAAAGATGCTGACATCATGCTGATCGGTACCATCCCGGATAAGCTGAAGGATGACAAACGTATCGATCTGCTGGTGAAAGCGGCTCAGTCGTGGGTTAACACCCCGATGCGCCAGACCGAGTTCCCGAGCATCATGCCGGATGTTAACGATCGCCAGGCCAGCGTGAAGACGGCCGTAACGTCTCAGGGAGCCATGGCTGCAGTGGTGGGCTTCCAGTCACCTTACAACGAGCAGCGTAGCGTTGTGGCTCTCCTCGCGGACAGCCCGCGTGGGTATGAACTGCTCAATACCGCGATGAACGACAGCGGTAAACGTGCCGCGATGTTTGGTTCGGTATCGGTAATACGTGAGTCTGGCGTCAATAGCCTGCGCGTAGGTGATGTGTATTACGTCGGTCATCTGCCATGGTTCGAACGTCTGTGGTATGCGCTGGCTAACCATCCGGTTCTGCTCGCCATCCTGGCCGCGGTCAGTGTGGTTCTGCTGGCGTGGGTGCTGTGGCGTCTGCTGCGTATCATTAGCCGTCGTCGCCTGAACCCGGATGAGTAAGATGTGATGAAAGCCTTTCGCTGGTGTGCATTAGCAGCGTTGATGCTGGCGGCGCTTCCTCTTCGCGCCGCCTGTACCTGGCCTGCCTGGGAGCAGTTTAAAAAGGATTACATCAGTGAGGGCGGGCGTGTCATTGATCCCAGTGACACGCGCAAAATTACGACGTCGGAAGGGCAAAGCTACGCCTTGTTCTTTGCCCTGGCCGCTAACGATCGCAAAGCGTTTGACCTGTTGCTGACGTGGACGCGCGATAACCTTGCCAGTGGCACTCTCAATGACCACCTGCCGGCCTGGCTATGGGGACAGAAAGACAAAGAAAACTGGGCCGTTATTGATACCAATTCCGCCTCAGATGCCGATGTCTGGATAGCATGGTCACTGCTCGAAGCGGGCCGGTTGTGGAAGCATCCGGAGTATACCCGCACGGGTAAAGCACTGCTTAAACGCATTGCCAGCGAGGAAGTGGTAAAAGTGCCCGGTCTCGGCGCGATGTTGCTTCCCGGCAAAGTGGGGTTTGCCGAAGAGAAAAGCTGGCGCTTCAACCCCAGTTATTTACCTCCGCAGTTAGCGAGCTATTTCACGCGCTTCGGTGCTCCGTGGACGACCCTTCGTGAAACCAATCTCCGTTTGCTGCTGGAGAGTGCGCCGAAAGGTTTTTCGCCGGACTGGGTGCAGTATCAGAAAAACAAAGGCTGGCGGTTACAGCAGGATAAGACGCTGGTAGGAGGCTACGACGCTATTCGCGTCTACCTCTGGGTGGGGATGATGAGTGATAACGATCCCCAGAAGGCCCGGCTCCTGACGCGCTTCCAGCCAATGGCGGCAATGACAACGAAACACGGTGTGCCGCCGGAGAAAATGGATGTGGCGAGTGGAAAACGCACGGGTAAAGGCCCGGTCGGTTTCTCTGCCGCTATGCTACCTTTTTTACAACAGCGTGATGCCCAGGCGGTTCAGCGCCAGCGCGTTGCAGACCATTTTCCCGATAATAATGCCTATTACAGTTACGTACTGACCCTCTTTGGGCAAGGATGGGATCAGCATCGTTTTCGCTTCACCGCTAAAGGTGAATTAATACCGGATTTGGGCCAGGAATGCGCAAGTTCACAGTAAATCTACTCAGTTTATCGCTTGGCCTGGCATTGATGCCGTTGGCTCAGGCCGCTAACTCTCCGCAGCAGAGACAACTGCTGGAACAGGTTCGGCTGGGTGAATCAACTCAGCGTGAGGATTTGGTTCGACAGTCACTCTATCGCCTTGAGCTGATTGACCCGAACAACCCTGACGTCATCGCCGCACGCTTTCGTTACCTGCTTCGTCAGGGTGATACCGCTGGTGCGCAAAAAGAGCTTGATCGTCTGAAAGGGATCGCACCGGGCTCCAGTGTTTATCAGTCATCACGTAATACGATGTTGCTCTCCACCCCTGATGGCCGCCAGCAGCTACAGCAGGCCAGATTGCTTGCTACGACGGGGCACACTCAGGAGGCGATTGCCGCCTATGACAAGCTGTTTGACGGCAACCCACCGAGTGGCGATCTGGCGACGGAATACTGGAATGTCGTGGCGAAAGATCCTGCCCGCCGTAATGCAGCGATTAACCAGCTCAAGAAAATAAATACCAGCAGCCCCGGAAATACGCAGCTGCAGGCGACGCTGTCTCAGCTTCTGTTCCAGAGCGGACGGCGCGATGAAGGCTTTGCGGTGTTGCAGGAAATGGCCAAATCCACCAATGGCCGTAATCAGGCGTCAGATTTGTGGTATGAGCAGATAAAAGGCCAGCCTGCCAGCAGCGCCAGCGTGAGCGCGTTGCAAAAATATCTGAGCGTGTTCAGCGACGGTGATAATGTCGCGGCGGCACGCTCACAGCTTGAAGCACAACAAAAACAGCTTGCTGACCCGGCGTTCCGTGCGAAAGCGGAAGGGCTGGCCGCGGTGGATGCCGGACAGAGCGGTAAGGCGGTAGCTGAGCTGCAAAAAGCCGTCAGCGCCAACCATGCCGACAGTGAGGCGGTGGGGGCCCTGGGGCAGGCTTATTCCCAGAAAGGCGATCGCGCCCGCGCAGTGGCACAGTTTGAAAAGGCGATTGCGCTCGATCCGCAGAGTGATAACCGGGGTAAATGGGACAGTTTGCTGAAGGTCAACCGTTACTGGCTGCTGATCCAGCAGGGGGATGCGGCGCTGAAGGCGAATAACCCGGCGCAGGCAGAGCGTTACTATCAGCAGGCACGTAATATAGACAATACCGACAGTTATGCCGTACTGGGGCTGGGAGATGCCGCAGCCGCGCGTAAAGATAACGACGCGGCAGAACGTTATTATCGCCAGGCGTTACGTATGGATAGCGGCAACAGCAATGCGGTTCGCGGACTGGCCAATATTTACCGCGCGCAGTCGCCGGAGAAAGCCTCGCAGTTTATCCAGTCGCTGTCTGCCAGCCAGCGCCGGAGCATTGATGATATTGAACGTAGCCTGACCAACGAGCAGCTTTCGGCCCAGGCAGAACAGCTGGAGAATCAGGGTAAATACGCCCAGGCAGCAGAAATTCAGCGTCGCCGTCTGGCACTCTCTCCTGGCGACGTGTGGATAACATACCGACTGTCGCGCGATCTCTACAGCGCGGGCCAGCGTAGCCAGGCGGATACCCTGATGCGTCAGCTTGCCAGCCAGAAACCGTCTGACCCGGATCAGGTGTATGCCAGCGGACTGTATCTTTCCGGAAACGATCAGGACCGGGCTGCCCTGGTGCATCTGGACACGCTTCCGCGTAACCAGTGGAATAGTAACATTCAGGAACTGGCCGACCGCCTGCAAAGTAACCAGGTGCTGGAAACCGCCAACCGCCTGCGCGACAGCGGCAAAGAGCAGGAGGCAGAAAATCTCCTTCGCCAGCAACCGACCTCCACTCGAATTGACTTAACCCTGGCAGACTGGGCACAGCAGCGCGGCGATCTTAATGAGGCAAAAACGGCTTACAGTGCCGTGTTGCAGCGTGAGCCGCAGAACGAAGATGCGCTTCTCGGTCTGACTGAAATTTACAGTGCGCAAGGTGATAAGGATGCCGCGCGCGCCGAGCTGGCAAAATTGCCAGCCGCACAAAATGGTCAGCCGTTATCGCTCAATATGCAACGCCGGATTGCGATGGCGCAGGCCGGTCTGGGTGATTCCGCTGCCGCAGAACAAACATTCAACAAAATCATCCCGCAGGCCAAATCGCAACCCGGTTCCATGGAAAACGCGCTGGTATTACGTGATGCTGCGCGTTTCCAGGCACAAAACGGCCAACCTCAGCAGGCGCTGGATACCTATAAAGATGCGATGGTCTCGTCTGGTATCACGACGACGCGCCCGACCGACAACGACAGCTTCACCCGTTTGACGCGTAATGACGAAAAAGATGACTGGCTGAAGCGCGGCGTGCGTAGTGATGCCGGTGATTTGTACCGCCAGCAGGATGTTAACGTCACGCTGCAACATGATTACTGGGGCTCCAGCGGTACGGGCGGTTATTCCGATCTGAAAGCGCACACCACCATGCTGCAGGTTGATGCCCCGCTCTCTGATGGGCGTATGTTCTTCCGCAGCGATCTGGTCAATATGGACGCCGGATCGTTTGAGACGAAGGACGGGAAGTACGATCCGACCTGGGGTACCTGTTCTGCAACACCGTGTAGTGGCAACACCCATCAGTCAGACAATGGCGCGAGCGTCGCCGTTGGCTGGCAGAATAAAACCTGGGCGATGGATATTGGTACCACGCCAATGGGCTTTGATGTCGTCGACGTGGTGGGCGGTGTCAGTTACAGCAGCGATCTGGGGCCTATCGGCTATACCGTTAACGCCCATCGCCGGCCAATTTCCAGCTCTCTGCTGGCCTTTGGTGGGCAAAAGGACACAAATACCGGCACCACGTGGGGTGGCGTACGCGCTACGGGTGGTGGTGTGAGTATCAGCTATGACAAAGGTGAGGCGAACGGCGTCTGGTCGAGCCTGAATGCGGAAACGCTGACGGGGAAAAATGTGGAAGATAACTGGCGCGTCCGCTGGATGACGGGTTACTACTACAAGCTGATTAATCAAAACAATGAGCGCCTGACGGTCGGTGTCTCCAACATGCTGTGGCACTACGATAAAGATCTGAGCGGATACTCTCTGGGTCAGGGCGGCTACTACAGCCCGCAGGAGTATGTCTCCTTCGCCTTGCCAGTGACCTGGCGTAAACGCACGGAAAACTGGTCCTGGGAGTTGGGTGGCTCGGTATCCTGGTCTCACTCAAAAACCAAAGACGGCATGCGTTACCCTATCCAGAGTCTCATCCCGGATAACCAGGTGGATGCTAATGGTGACCCGATGTATACCGATAAGCATAATCCTGAAACGGGCAGCAGCTCTTCGGGTACGGGTTATACCGCACGAGCCATTATCGAACGCCGGGTGACCTCCAACTGGTTTGTAGGCATGGGCGTGGATATTCAGCAAGCGAAAGACTATACCCCAAGCCATGCGCTGCTGTATGTACGCTACTCTGCTGCAGGCTGGCAGGGCGATATGGACTTACCGCCGCAGCCGCTTATCCCTTACGCGGACTGGTAATCGGATTTTCCTTAATCCATTTGTAAGTCTCTCTTAATAGCGTAGCAATCGGGTATACTCAGGCGCGCCAGGTTTACACCCTGGTGCGCCCTGCGCTTCGAGTTTTGTGGAGAGTCATTTTGCGTGTCAGCCGTTCTTTAACGATCAAACAGATGGCGATGGTGTCTGCCGTCACCATGCTGTTTGTCCTGCTCTTTTGCGTAATTTTGCTGTTTCATTCTGTACAGCAGAATCGCTATAACACGGCTTCGCAGTTAGAAAGTATCGCCCGCTCGGTGCGAGGCCCACTCTCCGCCTCTATTCTGAAAGGGGATATTCCCGAAGCGGAAACCATTCTGAAACGCATTCAGCCGGCCGGTATTGTGAGCCGGGCCGATGTTGTATTGCCCAACCAGTTCCAGGCGCTGCGGATGAGCTTTATCCCGGAACGCCCGGTCCCAATGATGGTGATGCGCCTGTTTGAACTGCCGGTGCAGATTTCACTGCCAGTCTATTCGCTTGAGCGTCCTGCTAATCCGCAGCCGTTGGCCTATCTGGTTTTACAGGCGGACTCATACCGCATGTATAAGTTCGTCATGAGCTGGGTAGTTACGTTAGTGACCACTTGCTTACTTATGACACTCATTCTGAGCGTCGCGCTGACCTGGTGTATCAACCGGCTGATCGTCCATCCGTTGCGCCATATTGCCCGGGAGCTGAACACGCTCTCTCCACAGGACCAGATGGGTCATCAACTGAAAGTACCGCGTCTTCATCATGACGATGAAATTGGTATGCTGGTGCGCAGTTATAACCTCAATCAGCAGCGAATCCAGCGCCAACAGGATGAGTTAAGCAACAGCGCCACCCGCTTCCCGGTGTCCGAGCTTCCCAATAAAGCCTTTTTGATGGCGATGCTGGAGCAGACCGTTGCGCGTCAGCAAACCACGGCGCTGATGGTCGTCGCCTGCGAGACCCTGCAGGACACGGCTGGCGTGCTCAAGGAGAGCCAGCGCGAAATACTGCTCCTGACGCTGGTGGAAAAAGTGAAGTCTGTTATTGCTCCTCGCATGGTACTGACCCAGGTCAGCGGTTATGACCTGGTCATTATTGCCAACGGTGTGAAAGAGCCCTGGCATGCGATCACATTAGGTCAGCAAGTACTCACTGTCATTAATGAACGGTTGCCTGTTCAGGGTATCCAGCTTCGTCCAAGCGCCAGCATCGGCATCGCGATGTACTATGGCGACTTGACCGCGGAACAGCTATATCGTCGCGCGTTCTCGGCGGCGTTTACCGCCCGGCGCAAAGGGAAAAATCAGATCCAGTTCTTCGACCCGGAACAGATGGAAAAGGCGCAACAGCGCCTGACCGAAGAGAGCGACATTCTGACCGCGCTGGATAACCGCCAGTTTGCCCTCTGGTTACAGCCGCAGGTGAACTTGCTGACGGGAGAAGTGAAAAGCGCTGAGGCGTTACTGCGTGTGCAGCAGCCGGATGGCTCATGGGAGTTGCCGGAGGGGCTGATTGAGCGGATCGAATCCTGTGGTCTGATGGTCACCGTCGGTTACTGGGTGCTTGAAGAGTCCTGCCGTCAGCTAGCTGCCTGGCAGGAGCGCGGGGTAACGCTGCCGCTGTCGGTCAATTTGTCAGCCCTGCAGCTTATGCACCCGACCATGGTTTCAGAGATGCTGGAGCTGATCCATCGTTACCGAATCAAGCCTGATACGTTAACCCTGGAAGTCACTGAGAGCCGACGCATTGACGACCCTAATGAGGCGGTCGCGATCCTGAAACCGCTGCGCAATGCCGGCATTCGCATTGCGCTGGACGATTTTGGCATGGGATACGCCGGGCTACGTCAGCTTCAGCACATGAAGACCCTCCCGGTGGATGTGCTAAAAATTGACAAAGCGTTTGTCGACGGCCTGCCGGGCGACAGCAGCATGGTGCAGGCCATTATCCAGATGGCGCGCAGCCTGAATCTGCATCTTATTGCCGAAGGAATTGAAACCGAAGCGCAACGCGTCTGGCTGGCAGAAGCGGGCGTGGAGAGCGGACAAGGCTTCCTTTTTGCCCCTGCTGTTCCTTCGGATGTCTTTGAACAACGATACCTTTCTGGCCCTGACAATAACGCAAAAGTGTAATTTTGTTGCTGGCTTGTGCGAGTCAGCTCAAAGTTCTTAACATTTGTGTTTCAAATTTGAACTGAGTTTATTTCTGTCCTGTTATGTGGGTGTTATTTTAAAGCCGCAGGTTAACCATAACCTTACAAAGCCTGTGGTTTTTCTTCCCAAGGACACCTTATGAAAACCTCTCTCTTTAAAAGTCTTTATTTCCAGGTCCTGACAGCCATCGCCATCGGTATTCTGCTGGGTCACTATTACCCTGAACTGGGCGCACAAATGAAACCGCTTGGCGACGCGTTCGTTAAGCTCATCAAAATGGTCATCGCCCCGGTGATTTTCTGTACGGTAGTGACGGGCATCGCTGGCATGGAAAGCATGAAGGCGGTGGGGCGTACCGGCGCTGTGGCACTTCTGTATTTCGAGGTGGTCAGTACCCTCGCGCTGATTATCGGTCTTATTATTGTTAACGTGGTGCAGCCAGGCGCGGGAATGAACGTTGACCCATCAACGCTGGATGCCAAAGCAGTCGCGGTTTATGCCGAGCAGGCGAAGGATCAGGGCGTCGTCGCCTTCCTGCTGGACGTAATACCTGGCAGCGTCATCGGCGCGTTCGCCAGCGGAAACATCCTGCAGGTGCTGCTGTTTGCGGTCATGTTTGGCTTCGCCCTGCACCGTCTTGGCAGCAAAGGTCAGCTTATTTTCAATGTGATTGAAAGCTTCTCGCAGGTGATCTTCGGCATCATCAATATGATCATGCGCCTGGCGCCGATTGGTGCTTTCGGTGCGATGGCCTTTACCATCGGTAAATATGGCGTCGGTACGCTGGTGCAGCTGGGTCAGCTGATTATCTGCTTCTATATCACCTGTATCCTTTTCGTGGTCGTGGTACTGGGTTCTATCGCTCGCGCGACAGGCTTCAGTATTTTCAAATTCATCCGCTACATCCGTGAAGAGCTGCTGATTGTTCTGGGGACTTCTTCTTCAGAATCGGCGCTGCCGCGTATGCTCGATAAGATGGAGAAACTGGGGTGCCGGAAATCGGTGGTCGGTCTGGTGATCCCGACGGGTTACTCCTTCAACCTTGATGGAACCTCGATATACCTGACGATGGCGGCTGTGTTTATCGCTCAGGCGACCAACAGTCACATGGATATTTTCCATCAGATTACCCTGCTGGTGGTGCTCCTGCTCTCTTCTAAAGGTGCGGCGGGCGTAACCGGCAGTGGCTTTATCGTGCTGGCAGCCACCATTTCCGCAGTGGGCCACCTGCCGGTGGCGGGTCTGGCATTGATTCTGGGTATTGACCGCTTCATGTCCGAGGCGCGTGCGTTAACCAACCTGGTGGGTAACGGCGTAGCCACGGTGGTCGTGGCGAAATGGGTGAAAGAGCTGGATCACAAAAAGCTCGACGACACTCTGAATAACCGTTCAACCGACAGCAAAAATCCTAGCTTAACCTCTTAAACTTGTCACAAATGCCCGTATTCCCTTGTCGGAATGCGGGCTCCTGCGCATAATAACTGTTCATACCTGTCATAATTCGACAAGATTTTTTTTGGGTATATTTCACTTCTGACCGTGACGTTTTGCCGAACGCGCGGTCTAATTGACGTATTTTCATCGTCATCTTTAAGAGTGTGGCGCGTCGCGAGGCACTCTTTTTTAACCAGGAATGTTGATCAGGGGTTCACATGCAGGGCACAAAAATTCGACTCTTAACCGGCGGTTTGCTGATGATGGCAGCAGCCAGTTATGTGCAGGCAGATGCGCTCCAGCCAGACCCGGCCTGGCAACAAGGGACATTAGCGAACGGTTTTCAGTGGCAGGTTTTAGCCACCCCACAACGTCCCAGCGACCGTATTGAAATCCGTCTGTCCGTCAATACCGGCTCTCTCGCGGAGAGCACCCAGCAAACTGGGTTTAGCCACTTTATTCCCCGGCTGGCGCTCACTCAGAGCGGCAGTCTGCAAGCGGTTCAGGTGCGTTCTCTTTGGCAACAGGCCATCGATCCGAAACGCCCACTTCCTCCGGCTGTTGTCTCGTATGACTACACCATGTTTAACCTGAGCCTGCCAAATAACCGCAACGATTTGCTCAAAGAAGCCCTGACGTATCTCTCCGATGCCTCTGGCAATCTGGCGATTACGCCGGATACCGTTAACTATGCCCTGAGCAACAGTGACATGGTGGCGACCTGGCCTGTGGATACCAAAGAGGGTTGGTGGCGTTATCGCCTGAAAGGCTCCACGTTGCTTGGGCATGATCCGGCCGAACCATTGAAACAACCGGTGGATGCTGAACAGGTAAAATCGTTCTACCAGAAATGGTATACCCCGGATGCGATGACGCTGATCGTAGTGGGTAACGTGGACAGCCGCGCGGTGGTTGAGCAGATCAACAAAGCGTTTGGTGATTTGAAAGGCAAACGTGAAACGCCAGCACCTGTCCCGACGCTCTCTCCACTGCGCACAGAACCCGTCAGCATTATGACGGACACCGTCCGTCAGGACCGACTTTCCGTCATGTGGGATAACGCCTGGCAGCCAATTCGTGAGTCCGCGGCGCTGTTGCGCTACTGGCGTGCCGATCTGGCGCGTGAAGCGTTGTTCTGGCACGTTCAGCAGACGCTCAGTAAGAACAGTGTGAAGAATATCGGTCTTGGTTTTGACTGTCGTGTGCTGTTCCAGCGTGCACAGTGTGCCATTAACGTTGAATCGCCGGGCGATAAGCTGAATGCGAATCTGGGTGTGGTTGCGAAAGAGCTGGCGAAAGTGCGCAAAGAGGGTCTCTCTGAAGACGAGTTCAATGCTCTCGTGGCGCAGAAAAAACTCGAGCTGCAGAAGCTGTTTGCAACCTACGCTCGCGCCGATACCGATATCCTGATCAGTCAGCGTATTCGCTCCCTGCAAAATCAGGTGGTGGATATTGCGCCAGAACAGTACCAGAAACTTCGCCAGGATTTCCTTAACGGTCTGACCGTCGATATGTTAAATCAGGACTTGCGTCAGCAGCTGTCGCAGGAAATGGCGTTGGTCCTGCTGCAGCCAAAAGGCGAGCCGGAATATGACATGAAGGAACTTCAGACGACCTGGGATTCCATTATGGCTACCGCACCGCAGCCGGTGCAGGCTACCACGACTGATGATTTACATCAGGATGCGACGGATATACCGCAGGGGCAGTAATTAATACGTTAACACACCCTCTCACTGTGGAGAGGGTGTCAGCCCGCGCCTTACTTAAACAGGCATCGCCTCACGCGGAATAATCGCCCCGCGATACTGAATCACGGTGCTGGCCGTCAGATGCCCACGCTGTGCCGCCGCTTCCGGGCTTCCGCCCGTCAAACGTACCGCCAGATAGCCCGCGCTGAATGAGTCTCCCGCCGCCGTGGTATCAATCACTTTCTCTTTGGCAAGCTTCACCGCCGGGACGTCAATCACCGCTTCACCCGCAACTGCGACCAGGCATGAATCTGCGCCGCGCTTGATCACCACTTCGCTTACGCCAGCCGCCTGCGTGCGCGCAATCACGTCTTCTACCGGTTTCTCACCCCAGAGGGCGTCTTCATCGTCGAGCGTCAGGAACGCGATGTCGGTGCACTGCAGCATCTGCTGATAGACCTGCTGCGTCTCTTCGCGGCTGGCCCACAGGCGCGGACGGTAGTTGTTATCGAAAATGACCTTCCCGCCGTTGGCGCGGCATTCGCGCAGCAGCGAAAGCAGCTTTTCACGGCTGGTGGGGCTCAGGATCGCCAGGCTGATCCCGCTCAGATAGAGATAATCAAACGTGGCCAATTTTTCACAGATGGCCGCGGCTGCATCGCTCTCAAGCCAGAATTTGGCCGCGGCTTCGTTACGCCAGTAATAGAACGTACGCTCGCCGGTGCTGTCGGTTTCGATGTAGTAGAGCCCCGGGAGGCGGTTCTCCATACGCTGGATCAGCGAGGTTTCAACGTGTTCACTCTGCCAGGCGTCCAGCATTTGCTGGCTAAAATTATCCGTGCCCAGTGCGGTGACGTAGTTCACGGCGAGTGCCTCAGGTGCAACCTGACGGGCAATATAAACGGATGTGTTTAACGTATCGCCACCAAATCCGCGGCTGACTTCCGCGCCTTTTTGTGACAGCTCAATCATGCATTCGCCAATCACGGCAATTTTTTTGGACATAGTCGTGAACCTGAACAGAGTAATTATCGGTAGTTTGCGCTGAGTGAATTAACTGGTCAACTATATTAAAACAACGTTCCATTATTTTGTTTGAGCCAGCGCGTGTTCCTGTTCATTTCTGTCATCTTAATTTCATTTTCCCCGTGAATTGAACATAAAGTTCTCAATTGTTGCGCCGATAATCCTGTGACGAGTCCAGAAAGGCTATCCCAACAACAGGACATCTGAAATGAAGTCAGAGCAGGTTATCCAGCGGCTGAGCACTACGCCTGAGGCAAGTATTGAGAACTTGCAGGAGCATCGCTACTGGCTGCAATGTGAGCGCGCGTACACCTATCAGCCGATCTACCGGACTGATGGTCGGCTGATGGCAATTGAAATTTTGACCGTCGTCACGCATCCATCAAACCCTTCTCAGCGTATCGCACCGGATCGCTATTTTGCCGAAGTTGCCGTTCGCCAGCGCCTGGATGTGCTGGAAGAACAGCTCCGTATGCTGGCGACGAAGCAGGCCTTTTTCGAGCAGAATGATATCCTCGCCTCGGTGAACGTTGATGGCCCAACTCTGCTGGCGCTGCGTCAGAATGCGAAATTGCAGGAATTGATCGCCACCCTGCCATGGATGCGCTTTGAGCTGGTCGAGCATGTCCGGCTGCCGCAGGACTCTTCGTTTGCTTCAATATGTGAGTATGGCCCGTTGTGGCTGGATGATTTTGGCACTGGCATGGCGAACTTCTCTGCCCTGAGTGAAGTGCATTATGACTACATTAAAGTGGCCCGCGAGCTGTTCATTATGCTGCGCCAGACCTCTGAAGGGCGGAATCTGTTTACGCTGTTATTACAGCTGATGAACCGCTATTGCCAGGGGGTGATTGTTGAAGGCGTGGAAACGCTGGAAGAGTGGCGTGATGTGCAAAACTCTCCTGCAGCGGCGGCGCAAGGCTATTTCCTCTCTCGCCCGGTCCCCATGGATCACCTCGATAACGTGATAACGACCCTCTGATAAGCCCGCTTCCCTTTGTCTGAACTATAGTTTTACAGGACAGGTCATCAGGAAAGGGGAAAACAATGACAAAAACAGCCAGGGTAATCTCCTGGGTAGCAGGGATTTTCTTGTTGTTGATCGTGGTTTTCGTCGTCATTGTTGCGACGTTTGACTGGAACCGTCTTAAGCCGACCATCAACCAGAAAGTCTCAACCGAGCTGAACCGCCCCTTCGCCATACGCGGTGATTTAGGGGTGGTTTGGGAACGTCAGAAAGAGGAGACCGGCTGGCGAAGCTGGATCCCCTGGCCACATGTTCACGCCGACGACATCATCCTCGGCAACCCGCCAGATATCCCGGATGTCACCATGGTGCATCTGCCCCGCGTTGAAGCCACACTGGCCCCGTTAGCGCTATTGTCCAAAACGGTCTATCTGCCGTGGATCAAGCTTCAGCAGCCCGATGCGCGGCTGATTCGCCTCTCTGAAAAAAACAACAACTGGACGTTCAACCTTGCCAGCGACAGCGAAAAAGATCCGAATGCCCAGCCTTCTTCCTGGTCATTCCGTCTCGACAATATTCTTTTCGATCGCGGGCGGATCGCCATCGACGATAAGGTCAGCAGGGCGGAGGTGGAGATCCTGGTTGATCCGCTGGGCAAACCATTACCGTTTAGCGAAGTGACTGGCAGCAAAGCGAAAGGCGACAACGCCAGCGTGGGTGATTACGTATTCGGCCTGACGGCAAAGGGACGCTACAACGATCAACCTCTCAGCGGTAAAGGGAAAATAGGCGGCATGCTGGCACTCCGGAGCGAAGGCACGCCGTTCCCGGTGCAGGCGGATTTCCGTTCCGGTAACACCCGCGTGGCGTTCGTGGGGACGGTCAACGATCCGATGAACATGGGGGGCGTCGATCTGCAGCTGAAGTTTGCCGGCGATTCGCTGGGCGAATTGTATCAGCTCACTGGCGTATTACTGCCGGATACGCCGCCGTTTGAGACCGACGGCCATCTGGTGGCGAAAATCGGCGCGGAAAAATCGTCGGTATTTGATTACCGGGGTTTCAACGGTCGTATTGGTGATAGTGATATTCACGGCTCACTGACTTACACCACCGGAAAACCGCGTCCGAAACTGGAAGGGGATGTTGAGTCCCGCCAGCTGCGTCTGGCCGACTTAGGCCCGCTGATAGGTATTGATTCCGGTAAAGGTACGAAGTCAAAAGAGGTGAAGAAGGACCTCCAGCCCGCGGGGAAAGTGCTGCCCTACGACCGCTTTGAGACCGACAAGTGGAATGCAATGGATGCGGATGTACGCTTCAAAGGCGGCAAAATTGAACACGGCAGCACGCTGCCGATCAGCAATCTTTCGACCCATATTCTCCTCCAGAATGCCGACCTGCGCCTGCAGCCGCTGAAGTTTGGCATGGCAGGCGGGACAATTTCCTCGAACATTCACCTGGAAGGCGATAAAAAGCCGATGCAGGGACGAGCCGATATTCAGGCCCGCAGGCTTAAGCTGAAAGCGCTGATGCCGAACGTGGAGTTAATGCAGAAAACCCTCGGCGAAATGAATGGTGATGCCGACATTCGCGGGGTAGGGAATTCCGTGGCGGCCCTGCTGGGAAGCAGTAATGGCAATCTGAAGCTTCTGATGAACGACGGGCTGGTGAGCCGCAACCTGATGGAGATCCTGGGATTGAACGTCGGTAACTACGTTATCGGGCAAATCTTCGGTGACGACGAGGTGCGGGTGAACTGCGCGGCGGCTAATCTGGATCTGGTTAACGGCGTGGCACGCCCGCAGATTTTTGCCTTCGACACGGAAAATGCAGTCATTAACGTGACCGGTACTGCCAGCATGGCCTCCGAGCAGCTTGATTTGACGATCGATCCGGAAAGTAAGGGGATTCGTATCATCACCCTGCGCTCGCCGCTTTATGTGCGCGGCACCTTCAAAAACCCCCAGGCGGGTGTGAAGCCAGGGCCGTTGATTGCGCGCGGTGCGGTGGCTGCAGCCCTCGCGACGCTGGTTACCCCAGCCGCAGCGCTACTGGCGTTGATATCGCCGTCAGAGGGCGAGGCGAATCAGTGTCGGACCATTTTGTCACAGATGAAGAAGTAAGGTGCAGCCTGTTATTGCCGGGTGGCGCTGCGCTTACCCGGCCTACATTTGAATCGTAGGCCGGGTAAGGCGTAGCCGCCACCCGGCATTAGCTTACAGAGCCTGGTGCTTCGTCTCGTGCGTCAGCAGCAGTGCAATCAGCGTCAGCGCTGCCATAGCTGCCAGATAGACACCGACATAGAACAGACCATAGTTTGCCTGTAACCAGGTCGCGATGTACGGCGCAACGGACGCGCCCAGAATGGAGGAGACGTTGTAAGAGAACGACGCGCCGGTATAACGCACTTCCGTCGGGAACAGCTCCGGCAGCAACGCACCCATCGGGCCGAAGGTAAGCCCCATCAGGCTCAGGCCAATCAGCAGGTAGGCCATCACCAGCGCCGGACTACCGGAACCCAGCAGCGGCGGGAAGACGAACAGTGCAAACAGAATGATCAGCGTGGTGATCACAATCATGCTTGCGCGGCGACCAAATTTATCCGCCAGCAGACCCGCAATCGGTACCATCACACCAAACCCAATCACCGCCATCATCAGCATCCACAGCACTTCGTTACGCGGCAGACCCAGCCCAACCGGCGCGGCGGCGGTACTGAACGTCATGGAGTAAACGGTCATGATGTAGAACAGGGTATAAGTCGCCAGCATGATAAACGTGCCCAGGGCGGTCACGCGGACGTGTTTGGTCAGCAGCGTGCCCAGCGGTACTTTCACCTGTTTTTTCTCGGCGGCAACTTTCGCGAAAACAGGGGTTTCATGCAAAGAAACGCGGACATACAGACCAATCAGCACCAGTACGGCAGAGAACACAAACGGGATACGCCAGCCCCAGCTCATGAACTGTTCATCTGTGAGCAGCCAGGAGAGCAGCAGGAACGTCCCGTTGGCAAAGAAGAAGCCAATGGGTGCGCCAAGCTGCGGGAATGAACCATACAGCGCACGTTTACGCGCCGGTGCGTTCTCGGTCGCCAGCAGCGCAGCGCCACCCCATTCACCCCCCAGCCCCAAACCCTGACCAAAACGCGCCAGCGCCAGCAGAACCGGGGCCAGAATGCCGATAGTTTCGTAAGTTGGCAGCAGACCGATGGCCACGGTGGAGATCCCCATCGTCAGCAATGAGGCCACCAGGGTGACTTTACGCCCAATGCGATCGCCAAAATGCCCAAACAGGGCAGAGCCAATCGGACGGGCAACAAACGCGATAGCAAAGGTAGCCAGAGATTGTAGCGTGGCTGCCGTCGGGTCTCCCTGTGGGAAGAAAATATGCGGGAAGACGATGACCGCAGCGGTGGCATAAATGTAAAAGTCGAAGAACTCGATGGCGGTGCCAATCAGCGATGCGACGACAACTTTATTGCGCGAATTTACCGGAACGTTTTCTGCACCAGAGTCGAGTGTTGTGGCTGTTGCTTGCATAATATTTTCTTATTTTTTGTCGAACGAAAGGCCATATTACGCACAGCAAAAGCGACATTTCAATCTGTAACAAAGCTGTTGGCTGGTGATAAAAGCAACAAAAAGCGGATAATTTTCAGACCAGCCAAAACACGTCTATGAAATGCTTCACAGATTTTAAATATCAGTCAATTAAACTGGTTTTCGGTTAAATAAAAGTTACGGACTGGATTTATATGCTGAAATGATGAATCGGGCTGAGATTTCAGCCCGGGAGAGGGATTACCGATGCGTTTTCCCCGGCATCCTTGGGTCATCTTTGTACTGAGCGGTGGCAATCCACGCTGCGCAGAACAGCGTCAGGCGGGCGAAGAAGTAGAAGAACGCCATCAACCCCAGTACTGAACCAAACGCCGCGCCAGAAGGGGATTTAACCAGCGCCGGCAGGGTCCAGGTCATCACAATTTTGATCACCTCAAAGCCTATCGCCGCAATCAATGTTCCACGGATCAGCGCCTTCTTGCGCGGACGATGACGCGGCAGGCGCCAGAAGATCCAGAAGAACAGCAGGTAGTTAGCGAAGATGGAAATCGCCAGACCAATGCCGCGCCAGGCGGGTTTCAGCCACTCGATATAATCGAGATAAAGCGCGGAGATAATCATTTGCTGCGCGGAGCCTGCAACAGAAGTAATCGAGAGCGTGACGATGAGTGCGACAAGCAGGCCAATCAGCGAAACAAAGTCACGAATATACTTAATCCAAATTTTTTCCTGATCCTGAGGCTTACGCTCCCACACCTCGCGCGACTGGGCGCGAATGGCCTCGCGCAGGTTGCCCATCCAGTTAACGCCGGAGTAAAGGGCAATCAGCAAACCCGCGATGCCGACCGTGGTACGCTGTTGGACGGCTGTATTGATGGTGCTTTTGAGCGTACTGGCAAGAGTCGGGTCGCTGACATTATTCAGGATCTTAGCGAAGATATCCTGCAGTAGCGTCGGGTGCGACGCGAGCACGAAACCGGCCGCCGCAAACGACACCATCAGGATCGGGATCATCGACAGGAAGGAAAAATAGGTGATGGCGGCACCAAACTGGTTTCCCATGCGGTCATTGAAGCGTTCGGCCGCACGTATCAGATGCGCCACCATGGGAAACTGCTGAATTCTTGCGGCGATACCGGTGACGGTTCCCAGCGCTTTGCTGGCGGTGCCTGGCGATTTGGCCTCTTCGGGCCTGGTTTCCATCTTTTTGATGGGATCATATTCTAACTGTTGGGTGGGTCGTTGCGGGTTGTTTTCCGGCGTCACGCTTCTTTTCCTTTTCGTTTGGCTGGATGTAATTGAATTATAGCTTGCGACTAATCCACATAAGCTTTTGTAAGTTCGGTAAGCCACTCCATAAACAGATGTACCCGGCGAGAGAGGTTACGGCGATGGGGATAAATAAGAGAGACAGGCATCGGTTCGGCCTTGTATTGCGGGAGGATCTCAATCAGTTTCTTCGCGCGCAATAAATCGCGTACGCCAACCCGCGGAACCTGAATAATGCCCAACCCGGCGAGGCAGGCAGCCTGGTAAGTTTCCGTGCTATTGACGGTTAACACCCCGCCCGTTTTTATCCACTGCGTCGCACTGCCGCTATAAAACTCAAAGCCCTGGGGACGGTTGCCCAGCATGGCAGCGTAATGAATGACGGCATGTGAGCCTAAATCGTCCAGCGTTTCCGGGTAGCCAAAACGCGCCAGATAATCCGGGCTGGCGCAGTTAATCACCGACAGTTTGCCCAGCGGACGCGCGATAAGCCCTGAATCCTTCAGTGTGCCGACGCGGACGACACAATCAAACCCTTCGCGGATCACATCCACAAGACGATCGCTGCTGCTGAGTTCCAGTTCGATACCGGGATAGTGCTGCAGAAAAACAGGCAGTTTGGGGATGACTAAATTTCGCGCAACGGCGACGGGCATATCCACGCGTAACCGCCCGCTGATGCTGGAGGGGTCGTGCTGAAACATTCCGTCGAGTTCATCCAGGTTTGCCAGCAGATCTTTTGCTCGTTCGTAATAGACCATGCCGTCCTGAGTCAGGCTCACGCGACGCGTGGTACGGTGCAACAGCCGGGTGCCAAGCCGGTTTTCCAGCGCCTGAATCTGCCGCGAAACGCTGCCTTTTGGCAGTGTTAATGTTTCTGCCGCGCGGGTAAAACTCTCCAGTTCCGCGACGCGGACAAACAACTGCATTGCGTGAATTTTATCCATAGACGAAGCTCATTGTTGTTGCGGTTGAAACAGTGAAGCGTTTTATTCCATCTTTATTGATTTTCTATCACCTAATAAGCTCTTTCTCAATCTCCATAACAGCCAAAACGAGGTTTATGATGACTGAACGTATCGCATTAGTGACGGGTGGTAGCCGTGGATTGGGTAAAAACGCGGCTTTGAAGCTGGCGGCAGAGGGGACGGGAATTATCCTGACATATCACCGCAGTGAGCAGGAAGCACAGGATGTTGTACGCGAAATTCAGGGAAAAGGTGTCAGAGCGGCAGCATTACAGCTCAACGTCGGGGATATCGCCAGTTTCGACCATTTTGCCCGGCAGTTTCAGGAAACCCTTAACACCGTCTGGCAGCGTGACACCTTTGATTATTTATTAAACAATGCCGGGACGGGGTTATACGCGCCCTATACCGACACGACGGAAGCTCAGTTTGATGAGGCGTTAAACATCCATTTCAAAGGGCCGTTTTTCCTGACACAGCGCCTGCTGCCATTGCTTAATGACGGGGGACGGATCCTCAATGTTTCCAGTGGACTGGCTCGTTTTACTCAGCCAGGTTCAGGGACCTATGCTGCCATGAAAGGGGCGATGGAAGTGCTGACCCGTTATCAGGCGAAAGAGCTGGGCGCGCGCGGGATCACCGTCAACATCATTGCTCCCGGCGCGATAGAAACGGACTTTGGCGGTGGACGCGTACGTGACAACGCGCAGTTGAATCAGATGCTGGCTTCACAGACCGCCCTGGGTCGGGTGGGGCTACCGGATGATATTGGCGATGCCATTGCGGCCCTGCTTAGCGATAAACTGGGCTGGATGAACGCACAACGTATTGAAGTATCAGGCGGAATGTTCCTGTGATGCCTATTCTTAAGAGGAAGGAACCTCTTAAGGAAATCCTCAACATTAATGTGTCCAAATACTGACAGATATAAAGAACACGGGTGGATTTGTAACGTCCCCATTCATTGAGTTTTTTCTTAAATAACGCCTCTGTAGAATCCCCCTTCGCTATTCTCAGAGGGGAAAAACGATGCGAGTGATCATGTTTGACAGGCAGTCAATATTTATTCATGGAGTGATACACAGTCTTCAGACGTTAATTCCAGAAATAAATATAACAGGAACCTGTCAGGCAGAAGATTTATGGGCTCAGGTGTCCGCGTCACCGTCTGCTATTGTCATGATTGACGGAAATTTAATTCAGGATGACGAGATCGCGTGGCTGGAAGCGCTCATGACTCGCTTCCCGGCGATATCCGTGGTCATGGTGTTAGCGAAAAAAGAGGCCCGATGGGTTGAGCAGTTGTTGCAGCGAAACGTCATGGCCATTATTCCCCGCAAGGCGAGCCCAGAACGGTTTTCCGCCGTGCTGGATTCGGTGTCCAGAGGGATGGTCTGTTTTCCCGGAGAGTGGGTTAAACAGCCGTCGTCATCTCAGGCCTTATTATCTCTGAGCGAACGCCAGCGCGAAGTTCTGAAATTGCTGGCCGCAGGGGAATCTAACAAAGAGATTGGACGCAATCTCAACATCAGCGCGGCCACGGTAAAAGCGCATCTGGAAGCGCTCTTCCGTCGGCTGGATGTTAAAAACAGAACGCAGGCGGCTATGTATTATACGCGAGCGACGGTCTGAAGAACCGCTTGCGGGAGCGAGGACGTCTCACCGAAGCTGAATAGCATTAGCACCAGCGCGTCATGCTGCTGTTGGGTTAATGGCCGAGCCATATTTTCCCGCAGCAGCCTCTCACATAACTGAATATCCTTATGAAGCAAATATTCTGCCTCAGAAGGGGTGATCAGACCGTTAAATGTTTCCCGGTCGCGGATAACGTGGCCATAACCAATAACCCATAAGCCGTATTCGTCACGATATTTCGCCAGTGAAAGTCCCTGATGGTTTTTTATTAGCGCAATGGCGGCATCCGATATTTTCAGTGCATGACCTTTCATATTTGTGTCCTCTTAATAGCGACACTGTAGAGGAATCAACGTCAGAGAAATATCCGCCAAATGGCTGTTGATCAGGCGTTATTGCTCAGGTAGTCCTGCCTCAATAAACCGAACAACCAGTCATTATGCCAGCATCCGGCGGTAATGACTCCAACTTACTGATAGTGTTTTATGTTCAGATAATGCCCGATGACCTTGTCATGCAGCTCCACCGATTTTGAGAACGACAGTGACTTCCGTCCCAGCCTTGCCAGATGTTGTCTCAGATTCAGGTTATGCCGCTCAATTCGCTGAGTGTAACGCTTGCTGATTACGTGCAGCTTTCCCTTCAGGCGGGATTCATACAGCGGCCAGCCATCCGTCATCCATACCACGACCTCAAAGGCCGACAGCAGGCTCAGAAGACGCTCCAGTGTGGCCAGAGTGCGTTCACCGAAGACGTGCGCCACAACCGTCCTCCGTATCCTGTCATACGCGTAAAACAGCCAGCGCTGACGTGATTTAGCACCGACGTAGCCCCACTGTTCGTCCATTTCCGCGCAGACGATGACGTCACTGCCCGGCTGTATGCGCGAGGTTACCGACTGCGGCCTGAGTTTTTTAAGTGACGTAAAATCGTGTTGAGGCCAACGCCCATAATGCGGGCGGTTGCCCGGCATCCAACACCATTCATGGCCATATCAATGATTTTCTGGTGCGTACCGGGTTGAGAAGCGGTGTAAGTGAACTGCAGTTGCCATGTTTTACGGCAGTGAGAGCAGAGATAGCGCTGATGTCCGGCAGTACTTTTACCGTTACGCACCACGCCTTCAGTAGCTGAGCAGGAGGGACAACTGATGGAGATGGAAGCCACGGGAGCACCTCAAAAACACCATCGTACACTAAATCAGTAAGTTGGCACCATTACCGCATCCGGCAAGGTAATAGCTCTCGCGTAACTCACCTTCCAGACGAAAATGGGCTTTTTCCAGCAGGCGCCTTGAGGCGACATTCCCCGCAGTGACGGTCGCGGTCAGCCGGCGAATCCCCCCTTGACGGAAGGCATAGTCACAAAGTGCCTGCAGGGATTCGAAGCCGTAACCTTTCCCCTGCGCCGCGGGCACAAAAAGAAAACCCACTTCAGCACAATCCTCCTCCCGATGAATATACCCGGTGACGCCCAGCGCCGTTCGGGTGGTGGCATCACGTACGACGAGACAAAGCCAGTGTGTGCTGCCAGGTGTCCATGGCGTCAGACGAGCGTCAAAAGCCTCGCGGATCTCTGCTACAGGGCGATCTTGCGCAACAAAGCGCATGACATCAGGATGTTGCTGTAATGCCAGAAAAAAGGGCCAGTCATGTTCCTGCAGGGGCGAGCAGCTAAGGCGTGGGGTGTTTAAAACAGGCATTCAGATTCTCCTGACACTTTTTAAATGATTTTAGGGTTGTCACTTTATTTCAATAGAAAGTCAGGTATGGTTAACCTCGTATAAATAAAAAGAAAAACGGCAGTTACGTGCCCATTCCGGATGTCTTCGTTGGCGCTTAAGGAAAACAATGGCTCTCAGTACATCACATCACGTTCGCGAACAGTTCGAACACTGTCTGGCGGTCATTCGCCAGGCGTCTGTGGAAATTTTGCTTCTTCTGAATGTACATGCTTCGGAGGGCAAAGATCCACGCTGGTTTCTTGAACAACTGGACAGCGCGCGATTAGCTCTGGGGGGCTGGGGAGCCGTTGCGAAGAAGCTCAATCTGAATGATGCCGAGATGTCGGAATTTACGCTGCAATTGCGCCTGCTGCAGCAGCGCGTGCCGCAGTATGAAAGCGGACAGGATGTGAGTGAAAACCAGCTGATTGCGGCAATGCGGTTTGTGACTGCGCTGGAACACCTTCGTCTGCAGCAGCCGCTTCTGACCTACAGCACAGAGCTGGCACCGGGCAGTGAACTCCAGCAGCAACAGGCGCACAAACAGGTGCGTGCGATCGAGCTGATGTTAAAAGGGCTCATCCAGCAGGCCTGGCCCGATCAGGTGCGGTTGAATAACCATCTTAAGACGCTTTTTAACGCCGACCGGGTAAGACGCTGGTTGAAGCTTGGCGAGATTAACGATGTCCTGAGCGGCATGATGTTCAGTGAACTGGCGCAGATGCTGGTGGATAAAAAAGAGTTCAGCCGCTATTACGCTTCGCTATTCAGTGACCCGTCCATGCTGACGCTGCTGGTGGAACCGCGTAAAACCCTGCAAACCTTCCTCGATGACATTCGGCAAATCCGCAACAACATCACGGTTCAGAAAACATTAAGTTCGGCGCAAATTCAGCTGCTGGATAACTATTACACGCAGATCAGCCGACCGGTTCAGCGTGCGTTTGAAGAGGGGAGAACCCGCGTTAATCCGACCGGGTTAATGGCGGTAGATGCCAGCGAATTGCATACCTTCTGGGAAAAGGCGCAGAAAATGGATCGGGTCACTGGCGGTGATCTGTTTGAAGTTCGTGACACCATTGAAAAGCCGACCCAGCGCGCACCGCGCACCCCAGAACAACGCGAGCAGCTTATTTCTGGTGCGTTATGGGGGGCGGTTGGCGTCATGGTGATTGCCATCGTGGCAGGGGGCTTCTGGCTGGTGACCAGTGGTAAACCACAGCCTGCAACCGTCAGTGTCGCAGAAACAGCGCCACCACAGGAAATGCGTGAGACGCCTTCCTCGCGTGAAACGCTGACGCGCATGGGCGTAACCTGGGACGAAAATAACTTCCGTTCGGCCATTAACCGCAACGATACCCGCGTGGTTCAGCTCTTTTTACAGGGCGGCATGGACTGGAAGCTGTCATGGACCGAAGAGGCGATGTCGGCAGGTTATGACGACGTGCTGGAGCTGATGTTACGCTACCGGCAGAACATGGTCGAAGAGAAGCCGTGCCGTCGCTTTATCAATACGCTCAGCCACGCCATGTCGAATGGCGAGCCTCTGACGTCAAAACGTAAAGAGTATCTGAAAGCATTCTGTACTGTGCCGGCCGTGGTGAAACGCCAGCAGCACGATCTTGATATGGCGACCCGTCGTGCGCAGTCACAACCGGATGCCACCACGAAAAAATGGCAGTCCATCCAGACCGCCATTTATGAGGTGATTCGCTGATTAAGGTTCCCCATACAACCCAATCAGCCGTCGCACCACGCCGTTCGTCCAGCCAAAGCCATCCTGCAGGGGGTATTCACCACCGCCCCCTTCGCGTGGTGTACTGCTGGCGATGTGGTACTTCTCAATGAGCTTATGGTGGTGATTATAAAAATGGTTCACCGTCTGCAACCAGCTCCAGGCGATCTCATCCCCTAGCGAATCATTTCCGTACTGCTTGAACCCCTGAATTGCCATCCATTGCAGCGGGGCCCAGCCGTTGGGTTTATCCCACTGTTCGCCGGTTTCATACTCGGTGGCGAGAATACCGCCAGGGGTCAGGAGCCGCGCTTTGACCGCATCAGACAGGCGTTCGGCCTGCTCATGGGTTGCCATACCCACATACAGAGGCACAATGCTGGCTGCTGAGAACAGCGCCTTTTCCTCGCGTCTCCAGTCATAATCGCGGAAACAGCCGCTCTCCTCATCCCATAGATAGCGGTTCACTGCCTCGCGGCGATCGCTGGCTTTCTGGCGGAACAGGTCGGCGGTTTCTTTATCTCCTTTCGATGCTGAGATATTGGCAATTGCACTTTCCAGCTTGAACAGGAAGGCGTTCAGATCGATGGGGATAAACTGCGTCGTGCGGATGCTGGCGAGTCGTGACGGATCGCGCAGCCAGCGGGACGAATAATCCCAACCTGACGCCGCTCCCGCACGCAGATCGCGATACACCTCATTGGGCGGACGACCCGAGTGGCGGGCCGTTTCCACATCCTCAATCCACGATTCGTCGCGCGGTGTGTCACGGTCGTCCCAGTAGCGGTTGAGCAGCGAACCGTCCGGCATACGTACCGCACTCCGATAGGCCTGATTAATCAGCAATGACTCAGCGCCGTCCATCCAGAAGGCGTGCTCCATTTTGAGGTGTTCAAGGTAACGTTTTGCCCCGCGTACGCCGTCCTCTTCAAACAACTCCACCATCAGGGCAAAAACGGGGGGCTGGGAGCGGCTGAGATAATAGGTGCGGTTGCCGTTCGGAATATGACCGTAGCGTTCGATTAGCCAGGCGAAGTTATCCGCCATACATTTCAGCAGATCGTTCCGGCCACTCTCGGCCAACCCCAGCATGGAGAAATAAGAGTCCCAGTAATAGGTCTCGCTGAATCGGCCGCCAGGCACGATATACGCTTGCGGCAGTGCCAGCAGGGATGACCAGGGAATATGATCCTGTGGCTCACGCGTTAGCACTGGCCACAGACTGTCGATGTGCTCTTTTAACGAAAGGCCGGGGTCGGAGACATATTCTGTGCTGTAAGTCTCAGGCAACCAGAAGTGGTTCTCCACAAACTGGCGCAGGTCGAAATCCCGGTGGCGTTTGACCTTGCGGTAGCGGATCAGAATATCCAGTGGGTCCATCTTCGGCGCGCAGTCGGGGAAGGTTTTGCTGTCTGCAAACAGCCGTGAAGACTGCACGTGTTCGAACAGTTCAAGATAGCGATCGGCGGGCGTCAGGGCATCAGAGGCGGGTAGCCCTTCGATCATCTCGGGTTCCGGCTCCGCTTCAATCATTTCATCCAGTTTCAACTCACAGGGATCGGTCTCGTAGCGCAGCTCTTCTTCAATCCCGAATTCGATGTTCTCGGTAGCCTGTGTCTTCTGGTTGAACATGGTGATAAGGACCTCCGGTTGTGTGTTCAAAGAGATTGTTCTTCCGGGTGTCTTTAAAGCGTAGACATTCGCTTCGGTAGATGGGGAGGAATATGTGCGCTAGATCACTATTTTCGGAGCATTCGTTTTGCAACGGTGTATGAATGTTAAAAAAAAGCCCCTCCGGAGAGGGGCTTCAGGATTATCGCATGGTAACGAACTCTTCCGCAGCCGTCGGGTGGATCGCCACGGTGTTGTCGAAGTCTTTCTTCGTTGCGCCCATCTTCAGCGCCACCGCGAAGCCCTGCAGGATCTCATCCATGCCAAAGCCAATGCCGTGAATACCGACAATCTTCTCGTCTGGCCCAACGCACACCAGCTTCATACGACACGGCTGACGGTGAGAGGTAACAGCGGTATACATCGCGGTAAACGCGGATTTATACACTTTCACCTGATCGTCGCCATACTGCTCGCGCGCCTGCGGCTCGGTTAAGCCGACGGTGCCGATTGGCGGGTGGCTGAAGACCACGGTCGGGATATTACTGTAGTCCAGATGCTCTTCCGGCTTGTTGTTAAACAGACGCTCGGAGAGACGGCGACCCGCTGCAACGGCAACCGGGGTCAGCTCAACCGCACCGGTGTTATCACCGACAGCATAAATGCCCGGTACGCTGGTGTTCTGGAACTTATCAACGACGATATAGCCTTTATCATTGGTTTTCACGCCTGTGACGGCCAGGTTGAAGTTATCGTTCGCTGGTTCACGGCCAATCGCCCAGATCAGGCAATCGACGGTCTGGCTGCGGCCATCTTCCAGCTCCAGGGTCAGGCTGCCGCCTGCATTTTTCACTACCGCTTTTGGTACGGCGTTGGTGTGCAGGGTTGGGCCTTCGGCGTTCATCACTTCGACCAGCGTGTCGACGATCAGCGGGTCAAAGCTACGCAGCGGTGCGTGTTTACGCACGAACAGATGCGCTTCGGCACCCAGACCATTAATCACGCCGGCAAGCTCAACCGCAATGTAACCCGCGCCCACCACGGCAACGCGTTTTGGCAGGGCTGGCAGTTCGAAGAAGCCGTCGGAGTCGATACCGTATTCCACACCCGGGATATTCGGGTGGCTCGGACGGCCGCCGGTGGCGATCAGGATGTGATCGGCAGTGATCGTCTCGCCGTTCACTTCGATCGTTTTCGCGTCCACAAAGCGGGCAAAACCACGGATCACGTCGACGTTATTTTTACCCAGTACGTTGTCGTACGAGGTGTGAATACGGTCGATGTAGGCGGTACGGCTGGCGATCAGTTTGTCCCAGTCGAAGTGGTTGATGGTGGTGTCAAAGCCGTAGTCCGGGCCATACATATGGATAGCTTCACGGATCTGCGCCGCATGCCACATCACTTTCTTCGGTACACAACCCACGTTCACGCAGGTGCCGCCAAGTTCTTTGGCTTCAATCAGCGCACATTTCTGGCCATACATGGCCGCACGGTTGATGGAGGCGATGCCGCCGCTGCCGCCGCCGATTGCGATGTAGTCATAATGCTTAGTCATAGCTTTTATCCTTAATCGTGAATTGCCGCGATTGTATACCTGAAATCAATAGGTTCCACCGATGGCTGTGATTACTCAGGCACGATCCAACTGACGGTGGCGTGGCCTGTACCTGCTGGCACCAGCGTTTTGTGCAGCCACGGCAGCACGTTATTCATCTGCGCTTCGAGCTTCCACGGCGGGTTGATGACAATCATACCGGAGGCGGTCATGCCGCGCTGGTCGCTATCCGGGCGTACCGCCAGTTCAATCTGCAGAATTTTACGGATGCCGGTCGCTTCCAGGTCTTTGATCATGCGTTTGATTTGCGCGCGCAGCACTACCGGATACCACAGGGCATAGGTACCGGTCGCAAAGCGCTTGTAACCTTCGTGGATGCCGGTCACCACCGCCTGATAGTCGGTTTTGATTTCGTACGGCGGGTCGATCAGCACCAGGCCACGACGGGAAACCGGCGGTAATTTGGCTTTCAGCTGCTGATATCCATCGGCTTTATCCACGCGAGCGCGGTTATCTTTCTGGAATTCAGCGCGCAACAGTGGGAAATCACTTGGGTGCAGCTCGGTCAACTGGATGCTGTCCTGTTCGCGCAACAGCTGACGGGCAATCAGCGGAGAACCTGGGTAGTAACGCAGCTGGCCGTTGCGGTTGAAATGGTTCACTACACCGATGTAGGGTTCCAGTTCTGCTGGCAGGTCATCCTGCTGCCAGATGCGGGCGATTCCTTCCAGATATTCACCGGTACGCTCGGCGTGTTCGCCGCTCAGCTGATAGCGCCCCGCGCCCGCGTGGGTGTCCAGATAGAGAAACGGCTTCTCTTTCTCTTTGAGTGATTCGATGATCAGACTCTGAACGGTGTGTTTGAGGACATCGGCGTGGTTGCCTGCGTGAAAGCTGTGGCGATAACTGAGCATGAGTAATGAAATTCCGCTGAAATGACGATTTGCCACAGTTTACAGCAGAACGGCACAGATTACCCGTCAGCCCGGTAAGCGCAGGCATTGAAATCCTCTACACTTAACCCCATTACTGGACCATATGCACAGCGCCGGATGCGCGCTTCATTCATCTTATTCAACAGGACAGCGTTTATGACCAATCCATTACTGACGCCTTTTTCGTTGCCACCATTTTCTAAAATCCTCCCTGAGCATGTGGTTCCAGCCGTTACGCAATCGCTGGACAACTGCCGCGCGGCGGTAGAAAGCGTGGTAGCGCAGGGCGCGCCGTACAGCTGGGAAAATCTGTGTCAGCCGCTGGCCGAAGTGGACGACGTGCTGGGACGTATCTTCTCCCCGGTGAGCCATCTGAACTCGGTTAAAAACAGTCCGGAACTGCGTGAAGCCTATGAACAGACTCTGCCGCTGCTCTCTGAGTACAGCACCTGGGTCGGCCAGCACGAAGGGCTCTACAAAGCGTATCGCGACCTGCGCGACGGCGACCACTATGCTGAACTGAACACGGCGCAGAAAAAATCGGTCGATAACGCCCTGCGTGATTTTGAGCTGTCCGGGATTGGTCTGCCAAAAGAGAAGCAGACCCGCTACGGTGAAATTGCCGCGCGCCTGTCTGAACTGGGTAATCAGTACAGCAACAACGTGCTCGACGCCACCATGGGCTGGACGAAGCTGATTACCGACGAAGCGCAGTTGGCCGGGATGCCGGAAAGCGCGCTGGCGGCGGCAAAAGCGCAGGCCGAAGCGAAAGAGCAGGAAGGTTTCCTGTTAACCCTGGATATTCCGAGCTATCTGCCAGTAATGACCTACTGCGACAACCAGGCGTTGCGCGAAGAGATGTACCGCGCTTACAGCACCCGCGCCTCCGACCAGGGGCCGAATGCCGGTAAATGGGACAACAGCCCGGTGATGGCTGAAATTCTGGCTCTGCGTCACGAGCTGGCGCAACTGCTGGGCTTTGAAAACTATGCTGATAAATCCCTCGCTACCAAAATGGCGGAAAATCCACAGCAGGTACTCGATTTCCTGACCGACCTGGCCAAACGCGCCCGTCCACAGGGTGAGAAAGAGCTGGCTCAGTTGCGTGCTTTCGCGAAGGCGGAGTTCGGCGTGGACGAGTTGCAGCCGTGGGACATCGCTTACTACAGCGAAAAACAGAAGCAGCACCTCTACAGCATCAGCGACGAGCAGTTGCGCCCGTACTTCCCGGAAAACAAAGCCGTTAACGGTCTGTTCGAAGTGGTTAAACGCATCTATGGCATCACCGCAAAAGAACGTACCGACATTGACGTCTGGCATCCGGACGTACGTTTCTTCGAGCTGTATGACGAGAAGAACGAGCTGCGAGGCAGTTTCTACCTCGATCTCTACGCGCGTGAGAACAAACGCGGCGGGGCGTGGATGGACGACTGCGTGGGCCAGATGCGTAAAGCCGACGGTTCTCTGCAGAAGCCGGTCGCTTATCTGACCTGTAACTTCAACCGTCCGGTGAATGGCAAACCTGCGCTGTTTACCCACGACGAAGTGATCACCCTGTTCCACGAGTTCGGCCACGGTCTGCACCATATGCTGACCCGCATCGAAACCGCTGGCGTGGCCGGGATCAGCGGTGTGCCGTGGGATGCGGTCGAACTGCCAAGCCAGTTTATGGAAAACTGGTGCTGGGAGCCGGACGCACTGGCGTTTATCTCTGGTCACTATGAGACCGGCGAACCGCTGCCGAAAGAACTGCTGGATAAAATGCTGGCAGCGAAAAATTACCAGGCGGCGATGTTTATCCTGCGTCAGCTGGAGTTCGGCCTGTTTGATTTCCGCCTGCACGCCGAGTTCAGCCCGGAACAGGGGGCTAAAATCCTCGAGACCCTGGCTGAGATTAAAAAGCAGGTTGCCGTCATTCCTGGGCCAACCTGGGGCCGCTTCCCGCACGCGTTCAGCCACATCTTCGCGGGCGGCTACGCGGCAGGTTACTATAGCTACCTGTGGGCCGACGTGCTGGCGGCAGATGCCTTCTCTCGTTTCGAAGAGGAAGGGATTTTTAACCGCGAAACGGGCCAGTCGTTCCTCGATAACATCCTGACCCGCGGGGGTTCAGAAGAGCCGATGGAGCTGTTCAAACGCTTCCGTGGCCGCGAGCCGCAGCTGGATGCGATGCTGGAGCATTACGGGATCAAAGGCTGATTGCTACGTGAAGATCTGCTTAGTTGATGAAACAGGCGCCGGAGACGGCGCCTTATCTGTTCTGGCCGCCCGCTGGGGGCTGGAGCATGATGATGAAAACCTGATGGCGCTGGTGATGACGCCAGAGCATCTCGAATTACGTAAGCGCGACGAACCAAAACTCGACGGTATTTTTGTCGACTTTGTTGGCGGTGCAATGGCACACCGACGTAAGTTTGGTGGCGGTCGTGGTGAAGCGGTTGCTAAAGCGGTCGGCATCAAGGGAAGCTATCTGCCGGATGTGGTGGATGCCACGGCGGGGTTAGGGCGTGATGCGTTTGTGCTGGCATCCGTGGGTTGTCATGTGCGGATGCTGGAACGGAATCCTGTGGTGGCCGCACTGCTCGACGACGGTCTGGTGCGTGGCTATGCAGATCCGGAAATCGGCCCGTGGTTGCAGGAGCGTTTGCAGCTGATCCACGCCTCCAGCCTGACGGCGCTGACCGATATTACCCCGCGCCCGCAGGTGGTCTATCTTGATCCGATGTTCCCGCATAAGCAGAAAAGCGCGCTGGTGAAAAAAGAGATGCGTGTGTTTCAGTCGCTGGTGGGTCCGGACCTGGATGCAGATGGTTTGCTGGGGCCTGCTCGCCAGTTAGCGACGAAGCGTGTGGTAGTGAAACGCCCGGACTATGCGCCGCCGCTGGCGGACGTTGCGACGACCAATGCGGTGACTACCAAAGGGCACCGGTTTGATATTTATGCCGGTACGCCGGAGTAACAAAGCCCGGTGGCGCTAGCGCTACCGGGCATTTTGCACTTATTCGTCTTCTTCGTCACGCAGTGGAACAATCAGCATATCCACGTGAACGGTGTTAATCAGCTGGCGCGCTGAAGACATCAGCTTGCTCCAGAAGTCCTGATGGTGACCGCATACCACCAGATCCATATCGTATTTCTTAATTGCATCGACCAGCACCTGTCCCAGGTCGCCGCTACCGCTTAAGGTTTCGGTGATCGGATAACCTGCGTTAGTCGACAGTTCGCTCAGAGCATGGTGAGTCTCTTCGGAGATGCGTTTCTGCATATCGCCGAGATTGACGTCGATCAGACCGGTATAGAGGTCGGAGTAATTCACATCAACGTGAATCAGAGAAACTTTCGCGTTGTAGGGACGTGCCATGGATACTGCTTTATCAACCAGTACTTTGCTCTCCGGGGAGAGGTCTACCGCGATGAGAATGTGTTTGTAAGCCATAGTGTTACTCCTTCCTTAAGTTATCGATGACTATTACGAGAATGCCGCCGTCTGATACTTTATTACGGCCCAGTTAAACATATTTTTCAAGCTTTGGTGTTGATAACGATTAACCTTGTGGCAAAAAAATTAACGGATCTCCTACACTATTTAATGAGCCGTTCGGATTTTAAAATGCGAACCGGATCGATTTTGGTCATTCTTTCACTGAACTGTCTGTCAGGGCATTGGGGTGCGGTAGCTCAGAAGCCTTGCTTCGTGGGCGGACGCCGGGGAGGATGTATGATTAGCACCGTCGCATTGTTTTGGGCGCTATGTGTGGTTTGCATAGTGAATATGGCGCGCTACTTCTCATCGTTACGTGCGCTGTTGGTGGTACTTCGTGGTTGCGATCCGTTGCTTTATCAGTATGTGGACGGTGGAGGTTTCTTCACCTCGCATGGACAGCCCAGCAAACAGATGCGTCTGGTGGGATACATCTACTACCAGCGCTACCGCGATCATCACGATGAAGAGTTTATCCGTCGTTGCGAGCGCCTGCGTCGTCAGTTCATTTTGACCAGCGCCTTATGTGGTCTGGTCGTGGTCAGTATGGTTGCATTGATGATTTGGCATTGAGCTTCACAGCAGGCGGGGTAAGCCCCGCCTGATTTCATCTGGTTCAGGGCGTAACTGAGAACCGGAGATTTGAGATATTGCCCTGAATTGAGATAACTTTCCCGCTATAGGTAATTTTCACTTCCCCGTTTGTATCCATACTGGCAGTGGTAATCGTGCCTGTACCTTCAATAACAGGATGCTTCATAGCAAGCTGATGGATAACGTCGGCATCATTCCCTGATATTTCCCCCGAGAGGTAGTCACGGTAGATTGTTGGCACGGTTGCGCCACCCTGATTGTTCACGGTCATATAGAGCCAGACGCTATCAGATAATTTATAAACGCGCTGAAGTTCATCGTTGTTTCGCTGATTAGGTTGGTGGTTTAGCCAGAGAAAACCAATGACCAGAGCCAGAAGCGAAACGGTAACAAGGCGATGAATCCATTTAATAGCCGTTTTGAATGGCATAGTCTATTCCTTCCAGGGTATTGCGTTGGTTCCAAAAAAAAGCGGGTCAGTTTCCTGACCCGCTTTTTTGTCGCCTTCAACTGATTAGATCAGCTTCAGCGAAATCCAGTACAAACCGCCAGACAACAGGATAGAGGCCGGGAGAGTGAATACCCAGGCCATCAGAATGTTGGTCACGGTTTTGCGCTGCAGACCGCCACCGTCAACAATCATGGTACCTGCCACGGACGAGGAGAGTACGTGGGTGGTAGACACTGGCATACCGGTATAGCTCGCCAGACCGATAGACACGGCTGCCGTCATCTGCGCGGACATACCCTGCGCATAGGTCATGCCTTTCTTACCGATCTTCTCGCCGATGGTGGTCGCCACGCGACGCCAGCCAATCATCGTACCGATACCGAGCGCCAGCGCGACCGCCATGATGATCCAGATTGGCGCGTACTCGATGGTGTTGAGCATATCGCCTTTCAGTTTCTTCAGAAGACGCTGGTCATCAGCATTCACGTCAGGCAGCTTCGCCACTTTATCCGTCACATCAGAGATGCACAGCATAATGCGACGCAGCTGACCACGCTGTTCAACGGTCAGTTTGTCATAACTCTCGATAGTGCCCAGCATGCCTTTCGCACGTTCCAGCGCGTTAATCGCGTTTGCCGGATGGCAGTGGAACTCGCCTGGTACGGTGGTAGCGCCCGCTTCCGGAGAAGGAATCAACTGGTCAACGCCGGTCGCTTTCTTGAGAAGATCAGGATGCTGCTGGAAATAGATCTCGACGTTATTCACCGCATCACGGGTACGGGTGATTTCGTATCCGGAGGCATTCATGTTAACCACGAAACCTGCTGGCGCAACGCCAATCAGAACCAACATCACCAGACCAATGCCTTTCTGACCATCGTTCGCACCGTGTGAGAAAGCCACGCCGATTGCAGAAATGATCAGAGCGATACGTGTCCAGAATGGCGGTTTTTTCTTACCGTCTTTCTTCTCACGCTCTGCCGGAGTCAGGTGAATACGGGAGCGCTTTTTCGTGTTGCTCCAGTAACGACGCAAGATGAAAATTAATCCACCTGCAACCACCAGACCCACAATTGGGGAGACGATAAGCGAGGCAAAAATCCCCAGCACTTTCGGGATGTTTAACGCATCAACAACCGATGTACCGGTCATCAGGGCATTGGTTAACCCGATACCGATAATCGCGCCGATGAGAGTGTGAGAACTGGATGCAGGCAGGCCGAAATACCAGGTACCGAGGTTCCAGATAATTGCAGCAAGCAGCATTGAGAACACCATAGCGAGGCCATGGCCAGAACTTACGTTAAGCAGCAGATCCGTTGGCAACATATGCACAATGGCATACGCAACGCTCAGTCCGCCCAGGAGGACACCAAAAAAGTTAAATACCGCCGCCATAACAACCGCCAGTTGCGATCGCATTGCGCGAGTGTAAATAACCGTTGCTACTGCGTTTGCAGTGTCGTGGAAGCCGTTGATCGCTTCGTAAAACAGTACAAAAACCAGAGCAAGCAATAATAAAAGCCCGGTATGTAAATCCAGGCCGGCAAACAAATGTAGCATAGGACGTTACGCCATTTTGAGGACATGAACGCGGCGCATTATCCAGGACAAATGCACGGCGGGCAAAGTGAAATATAGACTTTTTTTGACATACCACCTGATTTGGGAAAAGTGCCTGAAAGGATATTCTTTAAATTTCAATGAAATGGCTTTGTAATATCTTTTTACGCTGGTGTGACCACAGAGGAAACTTTACAATCCGCGGCAGTGAACAAAGAGGGTTTTGACGTGGAAAGGTTTGATGCCGTGGTCATTGGCGCCGGTGCGGCGGGTATGTTTTGTGCGGCGATGGCCGGACAAGCGGGTCGTCGCGTGCTGTTACTGGATAACGGTAAAAAACCAGGCCGTAAGATCCTGATGTCTGGCGGTGGGCGCTGCAACTTTACTAATCTGTATGTTGAACCCGCGGCCTATTTGAGCCAAAACCGTCATTTTTGCAAATCTGCGCTGGCGCGTTACACCCAGTGGGACTTTATCGACCTCGTGGGTAAACACGGTATTGCGTGGCATGAGAAGACGCTGGGTCAGCTGTTCTGCGACGATTCCGCGCAGCAGATTGTCGATATGCTGGTGGCCGAGTGCGAGAAGGGCGGTGTAACGATGCGCCTGCGCACGGAAGTGCTGGACGTTGCGCGTGATGAGCAAGGTTACACGCTGCAACTCAACGGTGAAACCGTCAGCACCGACAGCCTGGTGATCGCCAGCGGTGGTCTTTCTATGCCGGGTCTGGGTGCCTCGCCATTTGGCTACAAGATTGCCGAGCAGTTTGGCCTGAAGGTGCTGCCAACGCGTGCGGGGCTGGTGCCGTTTACGCTGCATAAACCTCTGCTGGAACAACTCCAGACACTTTCTGGCGTCTCGGTTCCGTCGGTCATCACCGCCGAAGATGGTACGGTATTCCGCGAAAACCTGCTCTTCACTCACCGCGGCCTCTCTGGCCCGGCGGTACTGCAGATCTCCAGCTACTGGCAGCCGGGGGAGTTTGTCACGGTTAACCTGCTTCCCGATTGCGATCTGGATGCCTTCCTCAACGAGCAGCGTGTGGCGCACCCGAATCAGAGCCTGAAAAACACCCTGGCAATGCAGCTGCCGAAGCGTCTGGTGGAATGTTTGCAGGTGCTGGGGCAGATCCCGGATGTTTCGCTCAAGCAGCTTAACAGCCGCGAGCAGGAGACGCTGGTGGAGACGCTGACAAACTGGCGCGTGCAGCCAAACGGCACGGAAGGCTACCGCACCGCAGAAGTCACGCTGGGCGGGGTCGACACGAATGAACTCTCTTCCCGCTCCATGGAAGCGCGCAACGTGCCGGGGCTCTATTTTATTGGCGAAGTGATGGACGTCACCGGCTGGCTTGGCGGGTACAACTTCCAGTGGGCATGGGCAAGTGCCTGGGCATGTGCTCAGGCGCTGGCAGAGAAATAATCACGCCCCGCAATTATTGCACCAACTTTTTCTCTCCATTCAACTAAGCTTCGACCAGATGCCCCGCCGCGTTCGCGGGGCCATACTCTTTTTGGTCAGAGCACACGTCATGCAACTACTCAGTATTATTATTTTGCTTACCCTAACCGTGGTGATCCATTCACTGTGGATGTTTGGCGTTTTAAAATTCATTAAATTAGAAGTCGATTCTGCGGTACGTATTGTTTTACGTAATGTCGGCATCGTTATCTCCATGATTTTCGCCCATCTTCTTGAAGCCGGGCTATTTGCGGCGTTTTATTTCGTCATTGATGCATTTAATGACTGGAACACCAGTTTCTACTTTTCACTGGTCAGTTATGCCACTGTCGGGTACGGCGACGTCACGTTACCCGAGAACTGGCGGCTCATCGGCGGTGTGGAAGGGCTAGTGGGCGCGCTAATGGTGGGCTGGTCTGTGGCGGTTCTGGTGGCGGTACTGCAGCGTTTGCGTGGCATGAGCGCCTGAACGACGGGTGTGCTAAAGTAACGATCTTTTTCTGTTACTGGCTTATGTCAGTTTGTATGGTGTTGTGTATGTCTGCTGCTCATCTCGGTTTCCCGACGGAAACCGTTGTTGTCTTTGTTGTGATGGCCGTAGGGGCGATGTTTATCGACCTCTTTATGCACCGTCACGATAAACCGATCTCGCTCAAAAGTGCCGCCATGTGGTCCCTGTTCTGGGTCATGATGGCAATGGCGTTCGCCGGATTCCTGTATGTTCACCACGGCGCCGAGATGGCAAGTCTGTTCCTCACGGGTTACGCGCTTGAAGAGGTGCTTTCTGTCGATAACCTGTTTGTAATGATGGCCATTTTTGCCTGGTTTGGTGTGCCGGATAAGTATCGTCACCGCGTACTTTACTGGGGCGTGCTGGGCGCGATTGTTTTCCGTGGCATCTTTGTGGCCATTGGGACAAGCCTGCTGAGTCTGGGGCCTTACGTCGAAGTGATTTTCGCGCTGGTCGTTGGCTGGACAGCGGTGATGATGCTCAAACGCAATGAAGAGAGTGACGAAGTGGAAGATTACTCTGGTCATCTCGCTTATCGCCTGGTGAAACGTTTCTATCCTGTCTGGCCGAAAATCAGCAGCAATGCCTTTATTCTGACCCAGAAAGAGGTCGATGCTGAGCTTGAAAAACCGGAAAACCAGGACGTGATGGTTGGACGCGTGAAGAAGGCGAAGCGCTACGCAACACCACTGCTGCTCTGCGTGGCGGTTGTGGAGCTTTCTGACGTGATGTTCGCGTTTGACTCGGTCCCGGCGATTATTGCCGTGAGTCGCGAACCGCTGATTATCTATAGCGCCATGATGTTCGCCATTCTCGGCCTGCGTACGCTCTATTTCGTACTGGAAGCGCTGAAACAGTATCTGGTGCACCTTGAGAAAGCCGTGGTGTTGTTACTGTTCTTCGTGGCCTTCAAGCTGGGTCTGAATGCAACCGACCACTTCTGGCATCATGGTTACAGCATTGGCGCGACGGCCAGCCTGTTTGTGGTATTAGGCGTGCTGGCGCTGGGCATTATTGCGAGTGTGATGTTCCCTGGGAAACGTGAGGCCTGATGCACCGCTTTTCACCCTCGCCCCGTGGGGAGAGGGTGAAAAGGCTATTTAATCGGTGAATTCCGACGCTTACGCGGGTGATGGAAATGCCGCCAGTGTGGATCCTGCGCGGCTGCCAGCAGTTCGTGATCGCCGCGAGTGTCTCCCCAGGCGCGCAGGTGATACGCGTTGAGATCGCCATACACCTTTTCCAGCCTTGCCACTTTCTGAGCACAGCGGCAGTTATTGCCCGTGATACGTCCTGTCAGTTTACCGTTTTTCACTTCCAGCTGTGTGCCAATCAGCTTAATGCCGAGTTTGTCAGCCCACGGCTGTAGCACCAGGGCAGGAGAAGCGGAACAGATTGTCACTTCCGCGCCGGAGTTCACCTCTGCAGCAACGGCCAGCACGCCAGCCGGACGCATCAGTTTATCCCAGTACTTTTCGCAAAAGGCTTCCGCCTGCTGGCGTAACCAGTGTTCATCCACGCCTGTCAGGAACGTTTTAATCAGCACTTCTTTCAGCTCATCGCGCGTCAGCTTGCGGCGCACGCAGTGGAGCGTTGGCAGCGCCATACGCACCAGGCGGCCCGCGAAGTAACGTTTACCAAAGGCAAAACGCAGGAAAGGGATAAAGCTGTCGTGGTGCGTTAATGTTCCATCAAAGTCAAAGACAGAGAGCACGTTGGATTTTGCCACCGTCTCGTCGGCAATCATATTGGTCATAAATACGTCTTAGCTGAAATACACATTCTGTTGATTAGTTTACCTGCTTTACCTGGACAGTCCTTACATCACAACCATTTTTTTATCGATCTTGCGATCTGAAAGTGAGTCCATTTTTGGCCTCGATAAAGATTGGTTAAAAAATGCCCTGTCTATATTATCGCCGCATTGAAAGACTTTTCGGGGGAACATTGGCCCCCACAGGTAAGGAATAATTCACTCTCAGATCCTTTTTTGATATGACGTTCAGATCGCTTATTTCAATCCTCACGTTAAGTTTTGCTTCATTTTCCGCATTCAGTTTTGAGCTGCCTGCATCCATGATCTCGATGAACAGTGCATTTGCAGTATCGCCAGCGAAATCGGCTCTGTTTCACCACGAAACAGGCCCGCTACGCTCGCGCATCCTCGATCAATACCAGAAGTGGAAGGGGACCCAGTATCAGTGGGGCGGAACCACGCATCGCGGGGTGGATTGCTCGGCACTGATGCAACATCTGTTCAGCGATGCGGTACACCTTAATTTACCGCGCACGACGAGCGAACAGATCCACCGCGGCGTGCAGGTGGCGCAATATCGCCTGAAGGCAGGAGACCTGGTGTTCTTCCAGACGGGACCGAACCGCAAGCACGTAGGCGTTTATATTGGCAATAGCCAGTTTATTCATGCTTCAAGTAGCCAGGGGGTAACGGTCTCAACCCTGACGGACGACTACTGGCAAGAGCACTACATTACTGCCCGTCGGGTCGCGGGCAGTGCAGCCTGACGATATCAAATGATGTCATCCACGACGCCGCCATCGACGCGCAATGCCGCGCCCGAGGTGGCGGAGGCCTGGGTCGAACAGACATAAATCACCATATTGGCCACCTCTTCAACCGTGGCCGCGCGCTGGATAACCGAGCTGGGGCGGTTGGCCATCACAAACTCTTTCGCCAGCTGTTCCAGCGATTTGCCGGTTTTTTCGATTTCATCCTTCATCATTTCGGCGAAACCATCAGACATCGTCGGTCCTGGCAACACGCTGTTGACCGTCACACCACTTCCCGCCACGAACTTCGCCAGGCCGCGTGCGAGCGAAAGCTGCGCCGTTTTGGTCACGCCGTAGTGGATCATATCCGCCGGGATATTGCAGGCCGACTCGGAGGAAATAAACACAACGCGTCCCCAGCCTTTCTGCACCATGCCCGGCAGCAAGGCTCGGGAGAGGCGTACGCCGGACATCACGTTGGTCTGCCAGTAACGCTCCCAGGTACCATCGTCGGTGGCATAGAAATCCTGCGGTCCGTAAATTCCGGCGTTGTTGACCAGGATATCAACGTGGCCCGCGACCTTCACAAGCGACTCGACCCCTTCTGCCGTACTGAGATCGGCGATCGCGGCACGCACCTGCACGCCTGGCACTACCTGCTGAAGCTGTTGAATACCTTTATTCACCGATTCCGTGCTGCGGCCATTGACGATTACTTCCGCACCACTTTCCGCCAGACCTCTGGCAATAGCGAACCCGATCCCGCCGGTTGAGGCCGTCACCAGCGCCACTTTCCCCGCAAAGTCGATTTTCATCATCCACTCCTTATCGTTTTAACGTTCGGACCTTAAAGCGTAGCAGGTGGTGATGATGGCTCATGGCTAAAAAGGTGCACCAGCGTCTCAACCTGCTCATCAAGCGGGGTGAGGGAGCGTTTAACAATCAGGTGAAGCGGCGTTGCTCTGCGCGCGCCGTGGCTCAGCGGCAGACGTTTCAGTACACCTTGATCCAGCTGGGGCTGGATGCGTTCTTCTGGCAGCCAGCCGTAGCCAACCTGAGAGACAACGGCTTCAATGGCGGCATCAATGGTGGAAAACGTCCACGACTCGCCGGCAGCGCGCGCGGTAGTCTGGTTGTCCGCAATCTGAATGAGCGGCCACGGGCGCAGCATGTCATCGTTAAGCGGTACGTCGAGGGTGAAAAGGGGATGCTGATGATGCGCCACGGCGACAAAGTCGATATTCATCAGCCATTCGCCGAGCCCTGTCATGTCCTGGCGGCGCGTCAGAACCATGATATCGGCTTCGTCATTTATGGCATCGGCACGGGACGTTTCAAGCACTTCGGTGAGGCGTACGTGGGTTTGTGGATACTGCTGCTGGAACTGACGCAGAATGGCGAACAGGCGGCGGCGCGGGAAAACCGTGTCTACGACCAGATCCAACCGTGTGCGCGTGCCGTTGCGAAGGGTACCTGCGCGCGTCTCAACATACGAAAACGCTTTCAGCAACGGTTTCACCTGGTTGAGAAGAAGTTCTCCGGCTGGGGTTAGCACCGCTCGTCGTCCTTCCGGCGCCAGCAGCGCCACGCCCAGCCTCTCCTGCAACAACGCCAGGTTATAGCTGACGGAGGACTGGCTGCGATGGGTTTCTTCCGCTGCTTTGGCAAAGCTACCGGCCTCAACCACTTTCAGCAGTAAAGACCATTGTTCCAGCGTCGTCTTGTGCATGACATATCTAAATTTTAGATGAATTTGATTAAAACATAGCGTTATTCATCCATTTTTTGAAGGGGTACGATCGTCTCATCAAAACAAAGGAGACATCTTATGAACACCTTCGACAAACACGACTTAAGCGGCTTCGTTGGCAAACACCTTGTTTATACCTATGACAATGGCTGGAACTACGAGATTTACGTAAAAAATGAGACCACCCTTGATTACCGTATTCATAGCGGTCTTGTGGCAAACCGTTGGGTAAAAGATCAGCAGGCCTATATCGTACGGGTAGGGGAGAGTATCTATAAAATTTCCTGGACAGAGCCAACCGGGACGGATGTGAGCCTGATTGTAAACCTGGGCGATAAACTGTTTCACGGCACCATCTTCTTCCCGCGCTGGGTCATGAACAATCCGGAAAAAACCGTCTGCTTCCAGAACGATCATATTCCTCTTATGAATAGCTATCGCGATGCAGGTCCGGCCTATCCAACTGAAGTGATTGATGAGTTTGCTACGATCACCTTTGTACGCGATTGCGGTGCGGATAATGAAAGCGTTATTGCCTGCGCAGCCAGTGAATTACCAAATGATTTCCCTGCTAATCTTAACTAAGCGCGACAGTTGATTCCGCGACAATTCATATTAATAAAAAGTTCCCGGAGGACGGTCTATTTCCGCCGAAACCGCCGGGATTTTAATTTTGGTTGAGTATTCATTTACTTTTCTTATAATCTCAATGTAAAAGAAATGAAATATTGTCGTAAGTGTTGTGAGGCTTCCCACAAAAACGTGAAAAATTTAACATGACAGCTATCTTGCTGTTGTAAAAAGACTTCTTGTCATTCTTAATGTGCTGTCCCCCTTCTGCTTCTCACCTGTCTTAATTTTTTCCTAAGAAAACACCGCTACTTTGTTTCAGTTGATGGTTTGTTGACATAACTGTTATAGCGACTTAATTTTATTTGGTCTTTATTTAATAACCATCTTGCATGATCCCATTGAGCTGCCCATTACGACAGCGCAGTAAAAGATGACGCCTTTAATACAGCAAGGAAATTAATAATGAGTGATTTTCTGCCTTTTTCGCGACCGTCGATGGGCGCTGAGGAAATTGCGGCGCTTCAGGACGTTTTGATGTCGGGCTGGATCACCACGGGGCCTAAGAATCAGGAACTTGAAGAGGCATTCTGTCAACTTACCGGGAACCAGCATGCAATTGCCGTTTGTTCTGCAACAGCAGGAATGCATGTCACGCTGATGGCGCTGGATATTGGCCCGGGCGATGAAGTCATTACCCCCTCCCAGACCTGGGTCTCCACTCTGAATATGATCGTTTTACTGGGCGCAACGCCGGTAATGATTGATGTGGACAAAGATACCTTGATGGTGACACCCGAAGCGGTTGAAGCTGCCATCACCCCGCGTACCAAAGCGATTATCCCCGTTCATTATGCCGGCGCACCATGTGAAATCGACGCCATCCACGCCATTGGTGAACGCCACGGTATTCCGGTGATTGAAGATGCGGCGCATGCTGCCGGTACTTACTATAAAGACCGTCATGTCGGCTGGAAGGGAACGGCGATTTTCTCTTTCCACGCCATTAAAAATATGACCTGTGCAGAAGGCGGTCTCGTGGTGACGGATAACGCGCAACTTGCTGCGCGGATCCGCAGCCTGAAATTCCACGGTCTGGGTGTTGACGCGTATGACCGCCAGACGCACGGTCGTGCGCCGCAGGCAGAAGTGATTTCCCCGGGCTATAAATACAACCTGGCGGATATCAACGCCGCGCTGGCGCTGGTGCAGTTGGGCAAACTGAAAGAAGCCAACAAACGACGCCAGGAAATTGCTGAACGCTACCTGCGGGAGCTTGCCGATACGCCGTTCCAGCCGCTCACCATTCCGTCATGGCCGCATGTGCACGCCTGGCACCTGTTTATCATTCGCGTTGATGAAGCGCGCTGCGGGATTTCACGCGACAACCTGATGGCAGCGCTGAAAGAGAAAGGCATCGGTACTGGCCTGCACTTCCGCGCGGCGCATACGCAAAAATACTACCGCGAGCGTTTTCCTGATGTATCGCTCCCGAATTCAGAATGGAATAGCGCGCGTATTTGTTCTCTCCCTCTTTTCCCGGACATGACTCATGACGACACAACCCGCGTCATTACCGCGCTCCATCAGCTTGCAGGAAATTGATATGTTCAGTGCACCGCCTGTACAAAAAGTTTCTGTGGTGATCCCTGTTTATAACGAGCAGGAGAGCCTGCCTGAACTGATCCGCCGCACAACCGCCGCCTGCGACACCATGGGCAAAGCGTATGAAATTCTGCTGGTGGATGATGGCAGCAGTGATAATTCCGCTCTGATGCTGACCGAAGCCGCACAGGTAGAAGGCAGCCATGTTGTGGCCGTGTTGCTCAACCGTAATTACGGCCAGCACTCCGCCATTATGGCCGGGTTCAGCCACGTCACGGGCGATCTGATCATCACCCTGGACGCTGACCTGCAAAACCCGCCGGAAGAGATCCCGCGCCTGGTGGCGAAAGCCGATGAAGGCTATGACGTCGTCGGCACGGTGCGTCAAAACCGTCAGGACAGTATGTTCCGTAAGCTGGCCTCACGCACCATCAACCGCCTTATCCAGCGCACCACCGGTAAAGCGATGGGCGATTATGGCTGCATGCTGCGCGCCTACCGCCGCCATATTGTCGACGCCATGCTTCATTGCCATGAGCGCAGCACCTTTATTCCGATTCTCGCTAACACCTTTGCCCGCAAGGCCACGGAAATCCCGGTTATGCATGCCGAGCGCGAGCATGGGGAGTCGAAGTACAGCTTTATGCGCCTCATCAACCTGATGTACGACCTCATCACCTGCCTGACCACCACACCGCTGCGCCTGCTGAGCGTTTTCGGCAGCATCATCGCCGTGGCCGGGTTTGCGCTGTCCGTACTGTTGGTCGTGCTGCGCCTGGTCTTTGGCCCGCAGTGGGCGGCGGAAGGGGTCTTCATGCTCTTTGCCGTACTGTTTATGTTCATCGGCGCCCAGTTTGTCGGAATGGGCCTGCTGGGTGAATACATTGGCCGTATCTATAACGATGTTCGCGCACGTCCGCGCTACTTTATTCAACGTGTTGTCCGTCAGGAACACAAAGCATCTCAAGAGGAAATCCACCCATGAAAGCTGTTGTATTTGCCTATCACGATATGGGGTGCACGGGCACGCTGGCCCTGCTGGAAGCGGGCTACGACATTGCTGCAATCTTTACTCATCCGGACACGGCGGGAGAGAACAACTTTTTCGGCTCTGTAGCGCGTATCGCCGCTGAGCGTGGTATTCCGGTTTATGCACCGGACGATGTAAACCACCCGCTGTGGGTGGATCGCATCCGCGCGCTCGCGCCTGATGTTATCTTCTCGTTCTACTACCGTAACCTGATTTCCGACGAGATCTTAGGTCTGGCCGCCAAAGGGGCATTCAACCTTCACGGCTCCCTGCTGCCGGCCTACCGTGGCCGCGCGCCGCTGAACTGGGTACTGGTCAATGGTGAAACCGAAACCGGCGTGACCCTGCACCGTATGGTGCATCGTGCGGATGCGGGCGCTATCGTGGCACAGCAGAAAGTGGCTATTGATGCCGACGAGACGGCGCTGCAGCTGCATCAAAAGCTGAATGCAACCGCGCAGACGCTGTTGCGTGATGCACTGCCAGCGATCCTTGGCGGTACGTTCAGCGAGACTGCGCAGGATGAGAGCAAAGCGAGCACCTTTGGCCGCCGCGCACCGGAAGATGGTCGTCTGGACTGGAACAAACCCGCTCGCCAGCTGCACAACCTGGTGCGTGCGGTGACCGATCCATGGCCGGGCGCTTACAGTTTTGCGGGTGTCAGCAAATTTATCGTCTGGAAATCCCGCGTGCGCGACGACATTCCAGCGGCAAAACCGGGTACCGTTATCTCTGTCTCCCCGCTGATCGTGAGCTGTGGTGAGCAAGCTCTGGAGATCGTTACCGGACAAACCGATAACGGTCTGTATGTTCAGGGTACTCAGCTGGCACAGTCTTTAGGTCTGGTGACCGGGGCGCTGATTACCAGTGCGCCAGTTGTTGCCATCAAACGCCGCACTCGCGTGTTGATCCTCGGCGTGAACGGCTTTATCGGGAACCACCTGACCGAACGTCTGCTCAAAGACGATAACTACGAAATCTATGGTCTGGATATCGGCTCTGATGCGATCAGCCGTTTCCTTGATAACCCGCGTTTCCACTTCGTGGAAGGGGATATCAGCATCCATTCCGAATGGATCGAATATCACATTAAAAAATGCGACGTGGTGCTGCCGCTGGTTGCCATTGCTACGCCGATTGAGTACACCCGTAACCCACTGCGCGTGTTCGAGCTGGACTTCGAAGAGAACCTGAAGATCATCCGCGATTGCGTAAAATACGACAAACGCATCATCTTCCCGTCCACCTCTGAAGTGTACGGCATGTGTACCGACAAAAACTTCGATGAAGACACCTCCAATCTGGTGGTCGGACCGATCAACAAACAGCGCTGGATTTATTCCGTCTCCAAACAACTGCTGGACCGCGTGATTTGGGCCTACGGTGAGAAAGAAGGCCTGCGCTTTACCCTGTTCCGTCCGTTTAACTGGATGGGTCCACGTCTGGATAACCTGAACGCGGCGCGTATCGGTAGCTCACGTGCGATCACGCAGCTGATCCTCAACCTGGTTGAGGGCTCCCCAATCAAGCTTATCGAAGGCGGCAAACAGAAACGCTGCTTTACTGATATCAGCGATGGTATCGAAGCGCTGTTCCGCATCATCGAAAACAAAGATAACCGCTGCAACGGTGAGATCATCAACATCGGTAACCCGGACAACGAAGCGAGCATTCGTGAACTGGCAGAGATGTTGCTGGCAAGCTTTGAGCGCCATCCACTGCGCGATAAATTCCCGCCGTTTGCCGGTTTCCGTGAAGTGGAAAGCAGCAGCTACTACGGTAAAGGGTATCAGGACGTTGAGCACCGTAAGCCAAGCATTCGCAATGCGAAACGCTGCCTGAACTGGACGCCGACGGTGAAAATGGAGCTGACTATTGATGAGACGCTCGATTTCTTCCTGCGCACTGTGGAGCTGTCGGAACAGGACTCATGAAAAAAGTCGGTTTACGCATTGATGTCGACACCTTCAGGGGGACGCGTGACGGCGTACCCAAACTGCTGGAACTGCTGAGCAAGCACGATGTGCGTTCAAGCATTTTCTTCAGCGTGGGGCCTGACAACATGGGACGCCATTTATGGCGTCTGATTAAACCGGCGTTTCTGTTCAAAATGCTGCGCTCACGCGCAGCATCCCTCTATGGCTGGGATATTTTGCTGGCCGGGACCGCATGGCCCGGCAGGCGTATCGGTGCGGGCAATGAAGCGATTATCCGTGAAGCGACACGGCAACACGAGGTCGGCCTGCATGCCTGGGATCACCATGCCTGGCAAGCGTGGGCTGGCGTCTGGGACATATCGCGCCTGACCCGTGAAGTCGAGCGCGGTATGTTGGAGCTGGAGGCGATTACCTGCCAGCCTGTGCGCTGCTCCGCCGTGGCGGGATGGCGTGCGGACCAACGTGTTGTGAAAGCTAAAGAATCCTTCGCATTCCGCTACAACAGCGACTGTCGCGGGACCGGGCCATTTTTACCGCTGTTAGGGGAAAATCGCTACGGGACGGTGCAGATCCCGGTCACGCTTCCCACCTGGGATGAAGTGGTTGGCCGCGAGGTGAAGGCAGAGGATTTCAATCGCTACATTCTGGACCGCATGCATCGCGATACCGGTACGCCGGTGTATACCATCCACGCAGAAGTGGAAGGGATTGCGTATCAGCATGATTTCGATGAGCTGCTGACGATGGCTGCTCAGGAGGGGATTCAGTTCTGTCCGTTGAGTGAACTGCTGCCAGACGATCTCAGCGTCCTGCCCGTGGGCAAAATAGTACGTAATGAACTGGCTGGCCGGGAAGGCTGGCTTGGCTATCAACAAACCGTGAGTCCGGCCCCATGAAAACAGCCCGTTATGGCTTAGCGCTTCTCGCACTGTTTATCGTTTACTACCTCATCCCTGTCGATATCCGCCTGCTGTGGCAGCCTGATGAAACGCGCTATGCGGAAATTAGCCGCGAAATGCTGGCATCAGGAGACTGGGTTGTCCCGCATTTCCTGGGGCTGCGTTACTTTGAAAAACCGATTGCGGGCTACTGGATCAACAGTATCGGGCAATTGTTGTTTGGGGATACGAACCTTGCCGTGCGTGCCGGTGCCATATTCTCCACCGGGTTTGCGGCGCTGCTGGTCATCTGGATGGCCTGGCGTCTGTGGCGAGATAAACGTATTGCCATATTCTCCGGCCTGATCTTCCTGACGCTGTTCCTGGTGTATGGCATCGGTACGTATGCCGTGCTGGATCCCATCATCACCCTGTGGCTGGTAGCGGCGATGTGCAGCTTCTGGCTGGCATCCCAGGCTGAGACGGTTGCCGGAAAAGCAGGGGGGTACGTGCTGCTTGGGCTGGCCTGCGGTATGGGGGTGATGACCAAAGGCTTCCTGGCGCTGGCAGTACCGGTGATTGGCGTACTGCCGTGGGTCATTGCCCAAAAGCGCTGGAAAGAGGTGCTGATTTTTGGCTGGCTGGCAATCCTGAGCTGTGTGCTGATTGTCCTTCCCTGGGCACTGGCGATTGCCCATCGTGAGCCTGATTTCTGGCGTTACTTCTTCTGGGTTGAGCATATTCAGCGTTTTGCCCAGAGCGATGCCCAGCACAAAGCGCCATTCTGGTATTACCTGCCGTTCCTGGTCGCGGGTAGTCTGCCGTGGTTAGCGTTGTTGCCAGGCGCGTTCCGTCTTGGCTGGAATGACAGACAAAACGCGGCTGGCGGGTTCTATCTGTTGGGCTGGGTGGTTATGCCGCTGCTGTTCTTCAGCATTGCCAAAGGCAAGCTGCCGACCTATATCCTGCCGTGCTTCGCCCCGCTGGCGATTCTGATGGCGCGCTATGCCTGCCTCGCGGCGGAAAAAGGTGCTCGCGTGCTGCGCATTAACGGGGGGATCAACCTGGCATTTGGCGCCATTGGCGTGGTGGCCGCTCTGGTCGTCTCGCCGTGGGGACTGTCTAAACATCCGGTCTGGACGTCGGTTGAGCTGTATAAAGTCTTCTGCGCGGTGGTCGCGTTCCTGATTTGGGCCGTGGTGGGCTGGTTTACGCTCAGGCAGAGTCAGCAGCGCTGGTGGTTAGCGGCGTTGTGTCCTGCCGGGCTGGCGTTGTTGATTGGTTTTGCCATTCCTAACCTGGTGGTGGATTCCAAACAGCCGCAGTCGCTGGTCGACACCGTGCGCGATCCGCTGCAGGACAGTCGGTTTGTGCTGGCCAATAACGTCGGTGTGGCCTCTGGCCTGGCGTGGGAGCTTAAGCGTAATGACATCATTCTGTTTGGTCAGAGTGGAGAACTGCGCTATGGCCTGGATTACCCTGATGTGAAAGACCGTTTTGTGGGTAAAGCTGATTTCGCAGAGTGGCTGGCGGAACATCGACAGCAGGGGCGCATATCGCTGGTGATTCTGCTGTCAAAAAGCGACGATCTTAAGCGGGCTAATTTGCCAGAACCGGATAGCCTGTATATCCAGGGTCGTCTGGCCTACCTTCAGTATCTACCGAAGTGATGACCTGGCTCTGGCTGATACTGGCAAGCTTGCTCAGCTGTGCGGGACAACTTTGCCAGAAACAAGCCACCCGTCCGGCGAAAGCCGGGCGGCGTGGTGTACATATCGCGCTGTGGCTTGGCCTGGCCCTGTTGGCATTGGGCTGCGGGATGCTGGTCTGGCTGGTGGTCTTACAACGTATGCCTGTGGGCATTGCTTACCCTATGTTAAGCCTCAATTTTGTCTGGGTGACGCTGGCGGCGAAGACCGTCTGGCGTGAGAACGTTGCTTCGCATCACTGGCTGGGTGTTGGGTTTATCATCATTGGCATTATTGTGCTGGGAGGAAGCCTGTGAAAGGAACGTTCTGGGCCCTATGCAGCGTACTGTTAGTCAGCGCCGCGCAGCTCCTGCTGCGAAGCGCCATGCAGGCGCTTCCCCCCGTCAGTGATGTCCTGGCGTTAATTTCTGCCCTCTGGCATTTCTCATCCGGTACCGGTGCGCTGCTGCTGGGGTTAACGGGGTATGTAGCCTCTATGGGCTGCTGGTATCTGGCCTTGCATCGTATGGCGCTCAGCAAAGCGTATGCCTTGCTGAGCCTCAGTTATATCCTGGTGTGGGGCGCCGCAATCCTGTTGCCAGGCTGGGAGGAACATTTCTCCTGGCACGGGCTGGTGGGGGTTGGGTTTATTATTCTGGGCGTGTTGACTATTTTCCGACCAGTGCGTCGTGAATCGAATGAATCCGCGCGGCAGTGAGTTCGTAGGGTGTTGCGGTGCAAACGGCAAGGCTGAGTAAACCGACCTGGCACTGGCTTGATGAATGGAGCGCGCGGGCTGAACTGTCAATGCTGACCATCTGCCAGGCATGACCGTCACGTTGTTTAAGAATCGCCTTTTTTCGCGTCCAGATGCGCCAGAATGCCGTAAGCTGGCCTTCTGGCGTTTCCTTTTCCAGCTCATCATGCTCGGCATTGCTGAACACGGCATTGGCAAGCGTACGCCAGTTATCCTGCTGGCGAATGTGTTCCAGTGAACAGCCAACATCGCCTTCATCACTGATAATTAACGCAATATCGTCGCCCGAGTGGCTACTGCTGAACCACAGTGGATAGTCGCCAGCAAAAATGGCTTTCCCTTGTTCGCTGTAGATAATCTCCGGGAGTTGTTCTGGAGCCAACAGCCGAGAAAGCAACCCGTGATCGGCCAGCCAGCGAGCACGCTGAGCGCCTTCCGGTGCGTGTCGGGAGAGTGCTTCAGCCCAGCAGTTTGTGCTCAGCGAGGAAATTTTTCCCAGAAAAACCTGGTACATATAGCGTCTGGCCTTCAGTTAAAACGATGATAGCCGTAAAGTTGAGCGGCGAAACTATTACTATAATCCATTGCCCCCTTGAATTGCTAACCAGACAGGGATGCTCACCCTGGTAATCGGCTTTTCGGTCGCCCTGGCCCGAGCAGGATCGCCAGCTTGCTTCCGCCTTTGGTGGTTTCCATCCAGATCTTACACACACTGGTTAGCGGGACCGACAGTAGCATCCCGACCGGGCCCAGCAGCCATCCCCAGATCAGTAACGATAAGAATACCACCAGCGTCGACATGCCCAGCCGGTGCCCCATCATGCGCGGTTCGAGAATATTCCCCAGCACCATATGCACGACGAGGAAAAGTGCCCCGACCAACATGCATTCATAGAAACCATTAAACAGGAATGCCTGAATCATCGGTGGTACGGCGGAGAGTACCGCGCCAATATTGGGCACATAGTTGAGCAAAAACGCCAGTACGCCCCACATCAACGCAAACTGCACGCCCATCAACATCAACCCCAGCCAGACAATCACGCCGGTCCAGACGCTCAATAGCGTTTTCAGCGCCAGATATTTGGAGACGCCCTTTAACGCGCGGTGTAATCCGGCGATGTGAATTTGTGGATTATTCAGCGCAAAGCGCAGCTTATAGGGGACGTGGCGCACTTCGAACAGCATAAACACCACCGTCATGACCAGCAGAAGAATACTGGCCATCGCGCCGGAAAGTCCCGTCATCAGGGTGGTGGCGTAGGTCATGACTTTCTCTGAATCCATCCGACGCAGCATCCGTTCTGGCGAGATATGCAGATTAAGGAAAGGTACCATCTCCTGCAGCGCCACGATCTTCCGCGTCAGCGCTTTGTTGTACTGTGGCAACATCGTGGAGAATTCGCTCAGCGAAGCCGCCAGCACGCCGAAAAGCGCCGTCAGGGCAATTAGCATCACGATGACGACGATGGTGATGGCCACCGGGCGACTGACGCCCCGACGCAAAAACCAGCTCACCAGTGGATTAAGCACAATGGCAAAAAAGAGCGCCAGCAGGAGCTGCACAATAATGTCAGCCGCGGCATGGATACCCGCAAGGATAACCACCAGGCAGGCGAGTTTTAATAAGATGTGGAGCCCAGCTTTGTCGGACGGGTTAGCGATCATACGCGTTCCTTAAAATGATGACCCGGTAAGTGTAGTGTCCGCGGTTCGCTTCGTCTGGGGCTGTTAATCTGAAAGTCGGTGCTGATTTTCTTATTGTGTCGTGGTAATAGTGAAACACTGTTGTAAAAATCCAGGTAGAACCTCATGCCCGAACCTGCCGCTGAACCGGCGCTGAGCGGACTGCGCCTCAATCTGCGCATCGTCTCCGTTGTTATTTTCAATTTCGCCAGTTATCTGACCATTGGCCTGCCGCTGGCGGTTTTGCCTGGCTATGTCCATGACGTGATGGGCTTTAGCGCCTTCTGGGCGGGGCTGGTGATTAGCCTGCAGTATTTCGCCACGCTCCTGAGCCGTCCGCATGCCGGGCGTTACGCGGACCTTTTCGGCCCAAAAAGCATCGTGGTTGTAGGGTTGTGCGGTTGCTTTCTGAGTGGCCTGAGCTATTTTCTGGCCGCCACCACCAGCCACTGGCCCCTGGTTAGCCTGGTACTGCTCTGCCTGGGTCGCGTGATCCTGGGTATCGGTCAAAGTCTGGCGGGAACCGGTTCGACACTGTGGGGCGTGGGGGTGGTAGGCGCGCCGCACATTGGTCGGGTGATTTCGTGGAATGGCATTGTCACCTACGGCGCAATGGCGCTGGGTGCGCCGCTTGGTGTGGCCTGTTATGCGTTTGGTGGTCTGTATGGGCTGGCGACTACCATTATGGCGGTTGCGGCTCTGGCGATCCTCTTTGCGCTGCCGCGCCCGAAAGTGAAGGCCAGCAAGGGCAAGCCACTGCCGTTTCGGGCGGTGCTCGGGCGCGTCTGGCCGTATGGTATGGCCCTGGCGCTGGCGACAACGGGGTTCGGTGTGATTGCGACCTTCATTACCCTTTTCTATGACGCCAAAGGATGGGACGGCGCAGCTTTCGCGTTAACCCTGTTTAGCTGCGCGTTTGTTGGCGCGCGTTTGCTTTTCCCGAACGGTATCAACCGTCTGGGTGGGCTGAACGTGGCAATGATCTGCTTTGCGGTAGAGATAGTCGGGCTGCTGTTGACCGGCATAGCGATGGTGCCATGGGTCGCAAAAGTGGGCGTCTTCCTTGCGGGAGCAGGTTTTTCACTGGTCTTCCCGGCGCTGGGGGTGGTGGCGGTAAAAGCCGTGCCGCAGCAGAATCAGGGGGCGGCGCTGGCAACCTACACGGTATTTATGGATATGTCTTTGGGCATTACCGGCCCGCTGGCAGGGCTGGTGATGACCTGGGCAGGAGTCCCGGTTATTTATCTTGCTGCGGCGGGTCTGGTGGTTATCGCCTTGATGCTGACATGGCGGCTAAAAAAATGGCCCCCGGTGCAGGCACCGGAGGCCACGTCATCCTCGTGAAGGATTACTGGATCACGAGGGTGTTAATGATGTTTTCAGCCGCAGTCTGCGCTTTCTGCTGATCGTCCGCTGGCAGGGTGATCTGCATAGTCAGCAGTTTGTTATCGACCTTACCCAGCACCACAGACGAGTACGCGGTCTGGCCTTTTGCGGAGATGATGCTATCCAGCTGTTGCAGCGTGTGGCCTTTCAGTTCGATGGACTTATTGGTCACCACCTGCAGCTGCGGGTCGCGGCTGCGCTGCTGATCTTCCAGACGTTTTGACAGTACGCTCAGATCTTCGCTGGTGTCGTCACCCACAATCACAATGACGGCTTTCTGCCCGGTTGCGTCGGAATAAACGTGCATATTGTTCGCCTGAGTGCCCAGCTTACCGCTCTGGTCAGTCATATCGGCTGGCAGAGAGAAACTGAGTTTGCCATCCAGCAGATTCACCGGCTGACCGGTCGCATTGCTCTCTGCAGATGCACCCTGAGCAGGCGTTTTCGTGTCGCTGTTATCACAGGCTGCAAGACCCACAACCAGCAGGCCAATCCCGACATATTTAACCAGATTGCGCATTGACTTCTTCCTTTCGATAAACGGCCATAACGGCTCATTCGCTCATCTTATCACAACTGATAAAGCGAACCCTTAACCAGCCTGCAATGCCGTGATTTCAGATTTATCTGCCAGCCTTTTCAGCAGCATATTCAGCAGCACACCGTACATTGGCAGGAAGAAGACAATACTGATGAGCACCTTGAAGCAGTAGTCCACCAGGGCGATCTCCATCCAGTGCTCGGCCATGAACGCATCCGGGCTGTGCCAGAAGGCGATGAAGAAGAAGGCCAACGTATCGCTCACGTTACCGAACAGCGTCGAGGCGGTCGGGGCCATCCACCAGCGGTGATTCTGACGCAGGCGGTTAAACACATGCACGTCGAGGATCTGCCCCAGCGCATAAGCCATAAAGCTTGCGGTGGCGATTCGGGCGACAAACAGGTTGAAGTGGGTTAGCGCCTCAAAACCCTGCCAACTGCCCATATAGAACAGGGACGAAATCACGTAAGACACGAACAGCGCCGGGAGCATGACCGCAAAAATAATGCGGCGAGCCAGCGGTGCGCCAAAAATTCGCACGGTCAAATCGGTGGCGAGGAAAATAAACGGAAAACTGAACGCCCCCCAGGTGGTATGAAAACCAAAAATGGAGATGGGAAGCTGTACCAGATAGTTGCTGGAGGTGATCACCAGCAGATGAAAAAGCGAAAGCCAGAACAACGCTTTTACGCGCTGAGATTCAGAAAACTGCGTCATATTGTGACCTTTTTATACGTTGGGGTGAGGGAACCCAATAAAAACCGCAGCATGATACTGCTTTGGGCAGACATTGCAATGGTTAGTTTTTACGCAATCGTTAACCTGGTTTGCATTGATCGCTACGGGGCGTAAACTACAGCCGTTTTTACCTGACCGAGAAAATCATGACCGACCTGTTTTCCAGCCCGGACCACACTCTTGATGCCCAGGGCCTTCGCTGCCCGGAGCCGGTAATGATGGTGCGCAAAACCGTGCGTAACATGCAATCCGGCGAAACGCTGCTGATCATCGCCGACGACCCGGCGACCACCCGCGATATCCCCGGATTTTGTACCTTTATGGAGCATGAGCTGGTGGCTCAGCAGACTGAAGCGCTGCCGTACCGGTATTTGATTCGTAAAGGATAGATGGGCAGCCCCTGCGGCCTGATGCCCTCACTCCGACCCTCTCCTTTCGGGAGAGGGAGAACGTCACCCCTTCATCCACGTCCGTATCCCGTCCAGGAACATCTGCGTCGCCATCATCACCAGAATCAGCCCCATCAGGCGTTCCAGCGCGTTCACCCCTTTCTCACCCAGAAGGCGCAGGAACAGGGACGACTGCAGCAGGATGATAAATGTTCCACCCCAGGCGATCAGCAGGGCAATCACCAGATGGCTCATCTGGTTCGGATACTGATGTGACAGCAGCATCAGCGTCGCCAGAATGGTCGGCCCGGCGACGAGAGGAATCGCCAGCGGCACAATAAATGGCTCTTCACCCGCAGGCAGGCCGCTGCTGCTGCCTTCCGCGCTCGGGAAAATCATCTTTATGGCAATCAGGAACAGGATAATCCCGCCGGAAATCGACACGGTTTCGGCACGCAGGTTCAGGAAGGCGAGGATTTTTTCGCCCGCAAACAGGAAGATAAACATCACCAGCAGCGCGATAAGCAGCTCGCGGATCATGATCGCCCGACGGCGCTTTGGTTCGGTGTGCTTCAGCACCGACATGAAGATCGGCAGGTTTCCGAGTGGATCCATTATCAGGATCAATAAAACCGCCGCGGAAATGATTTCACTCATGTAAATTATCCCTGAAACTCTCTATGGTTATTATGATGATTAGCTCTTTTTCTGATTGCCGGGCAATCATCGATTAATTTCGCTTGCGACTTTGGCAGCATTTTGTAATGTGAAGCATATCCCAGTTCAATACTGGCTTGCACAAACAGCACACACCCTCTGCAGGAAAAAAATGCTATGAAAAACGTTGGTTTTATCGGCTGGCGCGGTATGGTCGGCTCTGTACTCATGCAACGCATGGTTGAAGAGCGCGATTTCGACGCTATCCGCCCGGTCTTCTTCTCCACTTCCCAGCTCGGCCAGGCTGCTCCGTCCTTTGGTGGTACCACAGGCACGTTGCAGGATGCTTACGATCTGGAAGCGCTGAAGGCACTCGACATTATTGTCACGTGCCAGGGCGGCGATTATACCAACGAAATCTATCCAAAGCTGCGTGAAAGCGGCTGGCAGGGCTACTGGATTGACGCGGCCTCTTCGCTGCGCATGAAAGACGATGCCATCATCATTCTTGACCCGGTTAACCAGGGCGTGATCACCGACGGCCTGAACAACGGCGTGAAAACCTTTGTTGGCGGTAACTGCACCGTCAGCCTGATGCTGATGTCTCTGGGCGGCCTGTTCGCGCAAGATCTGGTGGAGTGGGTCTCCGTGGCGACGTACCAGGCAGCTTCCGGCGGCGGTGCGCGTCATATGCGCGAGCTGCTGACCCAGATGGGCCAACTGCACCAGAGCGTCGCGACCGAGCTGGCAGACCCGGCGTCCGCGATTCTGGATATCGAGCGTAAAGTCACCCAGCTGACCCGCAGCGGCGAGCTGCCGGTGGATAACTTCGGCGTACCGCTGGCCGGTGGCCTGATCCCGTGGATCGACAAACAGCTGGATAACGGCCAGACCCGCGAAGAGTGGAAGGGCCAGGCCGAGACCAACAAAATCCTCAATACCGCGAATACCATTCCGGTAGACGGTCTGTGCGTGCGCATTGGCGCGCTGCGCTGCCACAGCCAGGCCTTCACCATTAAACTGAAAAAAGATGTGTCTATTCCAACCGTGGAAGAACTGCTGGCTGCACACAACCCGTGGGCGAAAGTGGTACCAAACGATCGCGATATCACCATGCGTGAACTGACCCCTGCAGCCGTGACCGGCACGCTGACCACGCCTGTTGGCCGTCTGCGTAAGCTGAACATGGGGCCGGAGTACCTCTCCGCGTTCACCGTTGGCGACCAGCTCTTATGGGGTGCCGCCGAGCCGCTGCGCCGCATGCTGCGCCAGCTGGCGTAATAATTTGTTAACGACCGGGGGTGATTTTCACCCCCTTTTTTTGCGTACTACATGGAGTAAAACGCGTATGTCTTATTTTTTATCAGGAGTCATTTAGAGCGTTGGCTATGCTTTAAGGAAGAGTCATTTCTTACCTGAGGTTAGGACGGGCTGTGAGGATGCTCGTTCAGGTCACATTAAAGTCGTCCCAGGCGCTAAAAAAAGACGACATAAAAAACAGGATGAATACCATGTCCGATCGTGTGGATAGAGACGTGATTAATGCGCTTATTGCGGGTCATTTTGCCGACCCCTTTTCCGTGCTGGGGATGCACCGTACAGAGGCCGGGCTGGAAGTCCGGGCGTTGTTACCGGATGCGACAGAAGTGTGGGTTATCGAACCCAAAACCGGCCGCAAAGTGGGCAATCTGGAATGCCTCGACTCGCGCGGTTTCTTCTCTGGCGTGATGCCCCGTCGTAAAAACCCTTTCCGTTATCAGCTCGCCGTCATCTGGCACGGCCAGCAAAATCTGATTGATGATCCCTACAGCTTTGGTCCTCTTTTGCAGGAGATGGACGCATGGCTGCTGTCTGAAGGAACCCATTTGCGGCCTTATGAAACGCTGGGTGCCCATGCAGACACGATGGATGGTATCACCGGCACGCGGTTTGCCGTGTGGGCACCCAACGCCCAACGCGTCTCCGTTGTCGGACAATTCAACTACTGGGACGGTCGTCGCCACCCGATGCGCCTGCGCCGGGAAACGGGGATCTGGGAACTGTTTATCCCCGGGGCGCACAACGGACAGCTCTACAAATTCGAGATGATCGATGCCCACGGCAAGCTGCGCATTAAAGCCGACCCGTACGCCTTTGAAGCGCAGATGCGCCCGGATACGGCATCGCTGATTTGTGGCCTGCCAGAGAAGATCACTCAGACGGAAGAGCGCAAACAGGCCAACCGCTTCGATGCACCTATCTCCGTCTATGAAGTGCATCTTGGCTCATGGCGCCGCCACACCGATAACAACTTCTGGCTCAGCTACCGGGAGCTTGCCGACCAGCTGGTGCCGTATGCCAAATGGATGGGCTTTACTCACCTTGAGCTGCTGCCGGTCAACGAACACCCGTTCGACGGTAGCTGGGGTTATCAGCCAACCGGGCTTTATGCGCCTACGCGCCGCTTCGGCACGCGCGATGACTTCCGCTATTTCATCCATGCCGCGCATGCCGCCGGGCTGAATGTGATCCTCGACTGGGTACCAGGCCATTTCCCGTCGGATGACTTTGGCTTGTCAGAGTTTGATGGTACGAATCTGTACGAGCACAGCGACCCGCGAGAAGGTTATCACCAGGACTGGAATACGCTGATCTACAACTACGGTCGCCGCGAAGTCGCGAACTACCTGGTTGGAAATGCCCTGTACTGGATTGAGCGCTTTGGCATTGATGCTCTGCGTGTTGATGCCGTGGCATCCATGATCTATCGCGACTACAGCCGCAAAGAGGGGGAGTGGATCCCGAACGAGTTTGGCGGCCGTGAAAACCTGGAAGCGATTGAGTTCCTGCGCAGCACCAACCGCATTATCGGTGAGCAGGTGGACGGCGCGGTAACAATGGCAGAAGAGTCGACCGACTTTGCGGGCGTCTCCCGTCCGCCGTCATTAGGTGGCCTGGGGTTCTGGTACAAGTGGAACCTGGGCTGGATGCATGACACGCTCGACTACATGAAGCTGGATCCGGTTCACCGCAAGTACCATCACGATAAGCTGACGTTCGGGATGCTCTACAATTACACCGAAAACTTCATGCTGCCGCTGTCGCACGATGAAGTGGTGCACGGCAAGAAATCCATTCTCGACCGCATGCCGGGCGATGCGTGGCAGAAATTTGCCAACCTGCGCGCCTACTACGGCTGGATGTTTGCGTTCCCGGGCAAAAAACTGCTGTTTATGGGCAATGAGTTCGCTCAGGGACGCGAATGGAACCACGACGCCAGCCTCGACTGGCATCTGCTGGAAGGCGGTGACAACTGGCACCACGGCGTGCAGCGTCTGGTGCGTGACCTGAACCTGACCTATCGTCATCACAAAGCGCTGCATGAGCTCGACTTTGACCCGTACGGCTTTGAGTGGCTGGTGGTGGATGACCATGAGCGCTCGGTGTTTGTCTTTGTGCGGCGAGATAAAGCGGGTAACGAGATCATCGTCGCCAGCAACTTCACGCCTGTGCCGCGTCAACACTATCGCTTTGGCATTAATCAGCCGGGTAAATGGCGCGAAATCCTGAATACCGATTCCATGCACTACCACGGCAGCAACACCGGCAATGGTGGTCTGGTGCAAAGCGATGCCATCGAAAGTCACGGGCGGCCAAACTCCCTGAGTCTCACGCTACCGCCGCTTGGCACTATCTGGCTGATGAGGGAGGGTGAATGACGCAGCTTACGGCAGGTCAACCCGAACCGCTCGGGGCGAGTTTTGACGGAAAGGGTGTGAATTTCACCCTCTTTTCTGCTCACGCTGAGCGGGTAGAACTGTGTGTTTTTGACGGTGAGGGTAACGAGCACCGTTACGATTTACCGTCGCGCACGGGGGATACCTGGCACGGTTACCTGGCCGGAGGACGGCCAGGTATGCACTATGGTTTTCGCGTTCATGGTCCGTGGGAACCTGCGCAAGGGCACTGGTTTAACCCTGCAAAGCTGTTGATTGATCCGTGTGCGCACCGCGTGGACGGTGAGTTTAAAGACGACCCGATTTTCCATGTTGGTTATGGTGAGCCTGACCATCGCGACAGTGCCCATGTGGTGCCAAAAAGCGTGGTAGTGCACGATCTCTATGACTGGGAGGACGATGCGCCACCGGCCACGCCGTGGGGCAACACCGTCATTTACGAGGCCCATGTCAAAGGGCTGACGTATCTGCATCCGTCCATCCCCAAAGAGATGCGCGGCACCTACAAGGCGCTTGGCCATCCGACCATGATCGCCTACCTGAAACACCTCGGCATCACCGCTCTTGAACTGTTACCCGTCGCCCATTTTGCCAGCGAGCCGCGTCTGCAGCGGCTGGGGTTGAGCAACTACTGGGGTTACAACCCGCTGGCGATGTTCGCGCTCGAACCCCGCTATGCCGTCCATCCGGAAAAGGCGCGGGACGAGTTTCGCGATGCGGTTAAGGCGCTCCATGCGGCGGGTATTGAGGTCATTCTGGACGTGGTGTTGAACCACAGCGCTGAAAGCGATCTCGATGGTCCAACGCTCTCCATGCGCGGAATTGATAACCGTAGCTATTATTGGATCAGGCAGGATGGCGATTACGAGAACTGGACTGGCTGCGGTAACACGCTCAATCTCAGCCATCCGGCGGTCACGCATTTTGCTTATGAATGCCTGAAATACTGGGTTGAAACGTTCCACGTGGACGGTTTTCGTTTCGACCTGGCGCCCGTGATGGGGCGCACGCCGGCGTTCAGCCAGCAGGCGCCGCTGTTTGAGGCGATAAAAAACTGCCCGGTGCTATCACAGGTGAAGCTCATCGCCGAGCCGTGGGACATTGGGGAAGGGGGATATCAGGTCGGGAATTTTCCCCCCTTGTTTGCCGAGTGGAACGATCACTATCGCGATGCCGCGCGCCGCTTCTGGCTGGAGCGAAATCTCTCGCTGGGGGAATTTGCCGGGCGCTTTGCCGCGTCAAGCGATCTCTTTAAGCGCGACGGTAAGCGACCGTCGGCCACCGTCAACCTGTTGACGGCGCACGACGGTTTTACGCTCAGGGACTGCGTTTGTTTCAATCAGAAACACAATGAGGCGAACGGCGAAGAGAATCGCGATGGCACTAACAATAACCATAGCTTCAATCATGGTATAGAAGGGTTAGGCGGAAGCCTTGACGTTATCGAGCGGCGGCGCGCCAGCGTTCATGCTCTGCTGACAACGCTTCTGTTGTCGCAGGGGACACCGATGCTGCTGGCGGGCGATGAGCACGGCCACAGCCAGCACGGTAACAACAATGCGTATTGCCAGGACAACACCTTAACCTGGCTTGACTGGGGGGAGGCGAACAGCGGGCTGATCCATTTTACCGCTGCGCTGATCCACCTTCGCCAGCAAATCCCCGCGCTGACCACCGACCGCTGGTGGGAAGAGGGGGACGGAAACGTTCGCTGGTTGAATAAAGACGCGCAACCACTAAGCGCGCAAGAGTGGCAACACGGTGTACCACGGCTGCAAATCCTGCTTTCGGATAAATGGCTGGTTACGCTGAACGCGACGGATGATGTCGCAGAGATTGTTTTACCTGAAGGGGAATGGCGCGCCGTTCCCCCCTTTGCCGGAGCGGATAATCCGGTAGTAATGGCTGTCTGGCACGGGCCTGCGCACGGAGTGTGTGTATTCCAAAGATGATAAAAAAGGAGTTAGTCATGGTTAGATTAGAGAAGAACGATCCCTTAATGTTGGCACGCCAGCTACCATTAAAAACGGTTGCCCTGATACTCGCTGGTGGGCGTGGTACCCGTCTGAAAGATTTGACCATCAAACGCGCCAAGCCGGCTGTTCACTTTGGTGGTAAGTTCCGTATCATTGATTTCGCACTCTCCAATTGCCTCAACTCTGGCATCCGCCGCATTGGCGTCATTACGCAGTATCAATCACACACGCTGGTGCAGCATATCCAGCGCGGCTGGTCCTTCTTCAGCGAAGAGATGAATGAGTTTGTCGATCTTCTTCCGGCCCAGCAGCGAGTTCACGGCGAAAACTGGTACCGGGGCACGGCGGATGCGGTGACGCAAAACCTCGATATCATTCGTCGTTATAACGCGGAATACATCGTGATCCTCGCCGGGGATCATATTTACAAGCAAGACTACTCCCACATGCTCATCGACCATGTCGAAAAAGGGGCGCGTTGCACCGTGGCGTGTCTGCCGGTGCCCGTTGCTGAAGCGACGGCGTTTGGCGTAATGCACGTGGATGCGGACGACAAAATTATCGACTTCGTCGAAAAACCTGCAAACCCACCGACCATGCCGGGAGATGATACGAAGTCACTCGCCAGTATGGGGATCTATGTCTTTGATGCAGATTACCTTTATGAACTGCTCGAAGAAGACGACAAAGACGAAAACTCCAGCCATGACTTTGGCAAAGATATCATCCCGAAAATTACGCAAGCTGGCATGGCGTATGCACATCCCTTCCCGTTGTCCTGCGTGCAATCCGACCCAAATGCGGAACCTTACTGGCGCGATGTGGGAACGCTGGAGGCGTACTGGAAGGCGAACCTCGACCTGGCTTCGGTGACCCCTGAGCTGGATATGTACGATCAGAACTGGCCGATTCGTACTCATATGGAATCGCTGCCGCCAGCCAAATTCGTTCAGGACCGTTCGGGTAGCCACGGTATGACACTGAACTCGCTGGTTTCTGGCGGATGCATTATTTCAGGGTCGGTGGTGGTGCAGTCAGTGCTGTTCCCCCGCGTGCGGATAAATTCATTCTGTAATATTGATTCGGCAGTCTTATTGCCGGATGTCTGGGTAGGACGTTCGTGTCGCCTGCGTCGTTGCGTTATCGACCGCGCCTGTGTCATTCCTGAGGGGATGGTCATTGGTGAAAATGCGGAAGAAGACGCGCGTCGCTTCTACCGTTCGGAAGAGGGAATCGTGTTAGTAACACGGGAAATGTTGCGGAAGCTGCAGATCAAACAGGAGCGATGATGCAGGTTTTACACGTATGTTCTGAGATGTTTCCATTGTTAAAAACGGGCGGCCTGGCGGATGTTCTTGGTGCATTACCGGCGGCGCAAATCGCCGGAGGGGTGGATACCCGAGTCCTGCTGCCCGCATTTCCGGATATCCGGCGTGGTATCCCTGATGCAAAAGTGGTGACGCGTCGTGAGACTTTTGCCGGGCGCATCACCCTGCTGTTTGGACATTACAACGGCGTTGGGATCTACCTGATTGACGCGCCGCACTTATACGACAGGCCCGGGAGTCCGTATCACGACACCAACCTGTTTGCTTACCCGGACAACGTGCTGCGCTTTGCGTTGCTCGGCTGGGTCGGTGCAGAAATGGCGACGGGGCTGGATCCGTTCTGGCGTCCGGATGTGGTGCACGCGCACGACTGGCACGCCGGGCTTGCCCCGGCGTATCTGGCCGCGCGCGGCCACCCGGCAAGGTCAGTCTTTACCGTGCATAACCTGGCATATCAGGGGATGTACTATGCCCATCACATGCATGAAATCGATCTGCCACTGTCGTTCTATAACATGCACGGGCTGGAGTTTAACGGGCAGATCTCGTTTCTGAAAGCCGGGCTTTACTATGCCGATCATATTACCGCCGTGAGCCCGACTTACGCCCGGGAAATTACCCAGCCGGAGTTTGGTTATGGTCTGGAAGGGCTACTGCGACAGCGGCATCGTGAAGGGCGCCTGTCGGGTATTTTGAACGGTGTGGATGAAAAGATCTGGAGCCCGGAAACCGATCTCCTGCTGGCGTCGCGCTATGGCCGTGATTCGGTCGAGGACAAAGCCGAAAACAAGCGCCAGCTGCAAATTGCCATGGGTCTGAAGGTGAACGACAAAGTACCGTTGTTCGCCGTGGTCAGCCGTCTGACCAGCCAGAAAGGGCTGGATCTGGTGCTGGAAGCGCTGCCTGGTTTACTGGAGCAGGGAGGGCAACTGGCGCTGCTCGGCGCGGGCGACCCGGTATTGCAGGAAGGTTTTCTGGCTGCTGCGGCGGAACATCCCGGTCAGGTTGGGGTGCAGATTGGCTATCACGAGGCGTTTTCGCACCGCATTATGGGCGGCGCGGACGTCATCCTGGTGCCAAGCCGTTTCGAACCCTGCGGCCTGACGCAACTCTACGGCCTGAAATACGGCACGTTACCGCTGGTGCGTCGCACGGGTGGGCTGGCTGACACGGTTTCCGACAGCTCTCTGGAAAACCTGGCGGACGGTATCGCCAGCGGGTTTGTGTTTGAAGACAGTAATGCCTGGTCGTTGTTACGGGCGATTCGGCGTGCTTTTGTTTTATGGTCCCGCCCTTCCTTGTGGCGTTATGTTCAGCGCCAGGCGATGAGCATGGACTTTAGCTGGCACGTTGCGGCGCAGTCATACCGCGATCTTTATCAACGCTTGATGTAACAAGGCGGAGTCACTGATATGAATGCACCTTTTAGCTACTCTTCACCCACACTCAGCGTTGAGGCGTTAAAGCACTCTATCGCCTACAAGCTGATGTTTACCATCGGGAAAGATCCGGTCATCGCGAACAAACACGAGTGGCTGAACGCCACCCTGTTTGCCGTGCGTGACCGTTTAGTTGAACGTTGGCTGCGCTCCAACCGTGCCCAGCTCTCACAGGAAACGCGTCAGGTTTATTACCTGTCGATGGAATTTTTGATTGGCCGCACACTTTCCAATGCGCTGTTGTCGCTCGGTATTTATGACGACGTCAAAAACGCCCTGGAAGAGATGGGGTTAGATTTAGAAGAACTGATTGACGAAGAGAATGACCCGGGTCTCGGTAACGGCGGTCTGGGACGCCTTGCAGCCTGCTTCCTGGATTCGCTGGCGACGCTGGCGTTGCCGGGTCGTGGTTACGGTATTCGCTATGACTACGGCATGTTCAAACAGAACATCGTCGACGGACGTCAGAAAGAGTCGCCGGACTACTGGCTGGAGTATGGCAACCCGTGGGAGTTCAAGCGTCACAATACGCGCTACAAAGTGCGCTTCGGTGGACGTATCCAACAGGAAGGGAAAAAATCCCGCTGGGTGGAAACCGAAGAGATCCTGGCCGTGGCGTATGACCAGATCATCCCGGGCTACGACACTGACGCCACCAACACGCTGCGCCTGTGGAGCGCCCAGGCCAGTAGTGAAATTAACCTCGGTAAATTCAACCAGGGTGACTACTTCGCGGCGGTGGAAGATAAAAACCACTCCGAGAACGTGTCCCGTGTCCTTTACCCGGATGACTCAACCTACTCCGGGCGTGAGCTGCGTCTGCGCCAGGAGTATTTCCTGGTGTCCTCGACGATTCAGGATATCCTGAGCCGTCACTACCAGCTGCACAAAACCTACGCCAACCTGGCGGAGAAAACCGCGATTCACCTCAACGACACCCACCCGGTGCTCTCCATTCCAGAACTGATGCGCCTGCTGATCGACGAACATAAGTTCAGCTGGGATGATGCGTTTGAAGTGACCTGTCAGGTGTTCTCATACACCAACCACACGCTGATGAGCGAAGCGCTGGAAACCTGGCCGGTGGATATGCTCGGCAAAATCCTGCCGCGCCATCTGCAGATCATCTTTGAGATTAACGATTACTTCCTCAAGACGTTGCAGGAGCAGTACCCGAACGATACCGGCCTGCTGAGTCGTACGTCGATCATTGATGAGTCGAACGGCCGCCGTGTGCGCATGGCCTGGCTGGCGGTGGTGATCAGCCACAAGGTTAACGGAGTGTCCGAGTTGCACTCAAACCTGATGGTACAGTCGCTGTTTGCTGACTTCGCGAAGATCTTCCCGACACGTTTTTGCAACGTGACCAACGGCGTGACGCCACGACGCTGGCTGGCGCTGGCCAATCAGCCGCTCTCTGAGGTGCTGGATGAGAATATCGGTCGCACCTGGCGTACCGATTTGAGCCAACTGAGCGAACTTGAACAGCACATTGATTTCCCGACGGTCAACAAAGCCGTGCGTGAAGCCAAGCTGCTGAACAAAAAGCGTTTATCAGTATATCTTGCACTACACCTGAACGTAGTCGCCAACCCGAAAGCGCTGTTCGATGTGCAGATCAAGCGCATCCACGAGTACAAACGTCAGCTCATGAACGTGCTGCATGTGATCACCCATTACAACCGCATCAAGGCCGACCCTACGGCTGAGTGGGTGCCACGGGTGAAGATCTTTGCCGGTAAGGCGGCTTCCGCCTACTACATGGCCAAGCATATCATTCACCTAATCAATGATGTGGCGAAGGTGGTCAACCTGGATCCGGAAATTGGTGACAAGCTGAAGGTAGTGTTCATCCCGAACTACAGCGTCAGTCTGGCGCAGCTGATCATCCCGGCGGCGGATCTCTCTGAGCAGATTTCCACGGCAGGTACGGAAGCGTCCGGCACCAGTAACATGAAGTTTGCCCTTAACGGCGCGCTGACCATTGGTACGCTGGACGGGGCGAATGTCGAGATGCTGGAGCATGTCGGTGCAGATAACATCTTTATCTTCGGTAACACAACGGAAGAGGTCGAAGCGCTGCGTAAGCAGGGTTACTCGCCGCGTAAATATTACGAAGAGGATGAAGAGCTACGCCAGGTATTGACGCAAATCGCCACCGGCGTGTTTAGCCCTGACGAGCCAGGCCGCTATCGTGACCTGGTGGATTCGCTGATTAACTTTGGCGATCACTATCAGGTGCTGGCGGATTATCGCAGCTACGTGGATTGTCAGGATAAAGTGGACGAACTGTACCGGCAGCAGGAGAAATGGACCATTGCCGCGATGCACAACATCGCCAATATGGGGTATTTCTCGTCAGACAGGACCATCAAAGAGTATGCCGAGACGATCTGGCATATTGATCCGGTGAGGTTGTAAAAACAAAGCCGGGTGGCGGCTTCGCCTTACCCGGCCTACTTGATCCCGTAGGCCCGGTAAGCGTAGTGCCACCGGGCATTTTTTCACATCAGGACGCTAGCGACAGCTCACGCTTCCCCGCATTTTGCAGTAACCACTGCGCCACGCGAGACTGCTGCTCGGCATCCAGCCACATCCCTTCTTTAGTACGACGCCAGATGGCGTCATCCAGGCGGCGCACCCACTCGTGTTCAACCAGATAACGCAACTCGGCTTCGTACAGTTCATGGCCGAAATGTTCGCCCAGATCGGCAATCTCTTTGGCTTCACCCAGGATCCACTCCGTGTTGCTACCGTAAGTACGGGCATAATGGCGTGCCATCCCTTCGGTGATGAACGGATAGCGGCGACGCAGCTTCGCGGCATAATCATCGCGGTTATCCCCGATATCTCCGCCAGGGAGCACGGCACCTTTGGTCCATGCCGGACCAATGCCTTTATAGTACGGCACCAGTTTTTCCAGCGCGTGCTCGGCCAGCTTACGATAAGTGGTGAGTTTGCCGCCAAACACCGACAGCAGCGGTGCCTGCCCATCTACGTCGTGAATATCAAGCGTATAGTCGCGGGTGATGGCCTGCGGTGAATCCGATTCGTCATCGCACAGCGGACGCACGCCGGAGTAAGTCCAGACCACATCATTACGAGACAGCTGTTTCTTAAAGTGCGCGTTATACACTTTCAGCAGGTAGTTGACCTCGCTCTCGTCGATCTCAACGTTTTTCGGATCGCCTTTGTACTCCACGTCGGTGGTGCCGATAATCGAAAACTCGTCCATCCACGGGATCACAAACACGATGCGTTTATCTTCGTTCTGCAGAATATAAGCCTGCTTCTGAGTATGTACGCGCGGCACCACAATATGGCTGCCTTTGATCAGGCGAATACCGTACGGTGAAGGTAGGTGCATGCCTTCGTCAAAGAACTGTTTCACCCACGGACCGGTGGCGTTGACCAGGCCGCGTGCTTTCCAGCTGAATTTCTCGCCGGTATCGATGTCTTCCGCGTCGACAATCCACAGACCGTTTTCACGACGAGCAGAGGTCGCGCGGGTGCGGGTTTTCACCTCGCCGCCTTTCTTCACCACCATCTGTGCGTTCGCCAGAACCAGACGTGCATCGTCTACCCAGCAATCGGAATATTCGAATCCGCGCACGATTTCAGGTTTAAGGACCGATTCTGAACCAAAACGCAAACCGTTCGAACCCGGCAGACTGGTGCGTTTACCCAGGTGATCGTACATAAACAGACCGATTCGGATCATCCAGGCCGGACGCAGATGCGGGCGATGGGGCAGACGGAAACGCATCGGAATCGCCAGATGCGGTGCCATTTTCAACAATACTTCACGTTCAGCCAGCGCTTCGCTGACCAGGCGGAATTCGTAGTGTTCCAGGTAGCGCAGGCCACCGTGAATCAGTTTGGAGCTGGCGGACGACGTCGCGCAGGCGAGATCGTTAGCTTCCAGCATCAGTACGGATAATCCGCGTCCTGCGGCATCGACCGCAATACCGGCACCGTTGATGCCACCGCCTATCACAATCAGATCTTTGGTTTCCATAACACCCTCATGCACTTTCGTTAAAGCTCAGAAATGTTCGATATCGCTCATAATAGCAAAGGAACGCGCTTTTGGTAACATCAAAAAAACAATTTAGAGTGATATGGATAACATAATGGCGTTTACCCGCCGCCAGGACGTACACTACGGGGTAAAATAGTGCCGTTGACCAATGTAAAGAGAACACCATGGATCAGTTTGAATGTATTAACGTAGAAGAAGCCCATCAGAAAATGCACCAGGGAACGGCGGTGCTGGTGGACATCCGCGATCCGCAGAGTTTTGCGATGGGCCACACGCCGGGCGCGTTCCACCTTACCAACGACACGCTGGGCGCGTTTATGCGCGATAACGACTTCGACACACCGGTGATGGTCATGTGCTACCACGGCAACAGCAGTAAAGGTGCGGCGCAGTACCTGCTTCAGCAGGGTTATGATGCGGTATACAGCGTCGACGGCGGATTCGATGCCTGGCATCGCCATTTCCCGGCAGAAGTTGAGTACGCGTTTGAGCGCTGATCCCGCTATACTGTCCCCTTTTGTGTGGAAATAAGCGACCGCTACCCATGTTGATGATCACCTCTTTTACCAACCCGCGTGTCGCCCAGGCGTTTGTCGACTACATGGCGACGCAGGGTGTTATTCTGACCATCCAGCAACATACTCAGACCGATGTCTGGCTGGCCGACGAGAGCCAGGCAGGGCGGGTAAACGAGGAGCTGGCGCGTTTTCTTGAGAACCCCGGCGACCCGCGCTATCTGGCTGCCAGCTGGCAATCTGGCCAGACGGGCAGCGGGTTGCATTATCGTCGTTTTCCTTTCTTCGCCACCGTGCGTGAACGTGCAGGGCCGTTTACGCTACTGCTGATGGCGGCCTGTATTGTCGTCTTTATCATTATGAACGTGGTGGGTGACCAGAGCGTGATGATCGCTCTGGCGTGGCCGTACGACCCCTCTCTGGAGTTTGATGTCTGGCGCTACTTTACCCACGCGCTGATGCACTTCTCGGTGATGCACATCCTCTTTAACCTGCTGTGGTGGTGGTATCTCGGCGGTATCGTTGAGAAGCGGCTCGGCAGCGGCAAGCTGATCGTTATCACCATTATTAGCGCCCTGCTGAGCGGCTATGTGCAGCATAAATTCAGCGGTCCGTGGTTCGGTGGGCTGTCTGGCGTGGTATACGCCCTGATGGGCTACGTCTGGCTTCGCGGGGAGCGCGACCCGGAAAGCGGCATCTATTTACAACGCGGACTCATAACCTTTGCGTTAATATGGCTAATTGCCGGATGGTTTGATCTGTTTGGTATGTCTATCGCCAATGGTGCACACGTCACTGGCCTGGTTGTCGGGTTGGCAATGGCCTTTGCCGATACGCTCCATGCGCGAAAACGAACATAATTCTCAGGGATAATTGATGAAACAAACACAACGTCATGACGCCATTATCGAACTGGTAAAAAAACAGGGATACGTCAGTACTGAAGAGTTGGTTGAGCAGTTTGCCGTCAGCCCGCAAACCATCCGTCGTGACCTGAACGATCTGGCCGATCAGAACCGTATTCTGCGCCACCACGGCGGGGCGGCGCTGCCGTCCAGCTCGGTCAACACCTCCTGGCACGATCGTAAAGCCACGCAGACGGCAGAGAAAGAACGCATTGCCCGTAAGGTCGCCAGCCAGATCCCGAACGGGGCGACGCTGTTTATTGATATCGGCACCACGCCGGAAGCGGTCGCCCATGCGCTGCTGGATCATGAGAACCTGCGCGTGGTCACCAACAACCTGAACGTCGCCAACACCCTGATGCAGAAAGACGATTTCCGCATTATTCTCGCGGGCGGCGAACTGCGAAGCCGCGACGGCGGGATTATCGGCGAAGCGACCCTCGACTTTATCTCTCAGTTCCGCCTCGATTTTGGCATTCTCGGGATCAGCGGCATCGACAGCGACGGCTCGCTGCTGGAGTTTGATTATCACGAGGTGCGTACCAAGCGCGCGATTATTGAAAACTCACGTCATGTGATGCTGGTGGTAGACCATTCGAAGTTTGGCCGTAATGCGATGGTAAACATGGGCAGCATCAGCATGGTGGATGCGGTGTATACAGACGTGATGCCGCCGGCGGGCGTCATGCAGGTGATTAAAGATAATAATTTGCAGCTGGAATTGTGCTAGGAATTGTGTCGGGTGGCGCTGCGCTTACCCGACCTACAAAACTCCGTAGGCCCGTGCAAGCGTAGCGCTGCCGGGCAATGAATTACACTCCGTACCCCATCATCTTCAACAATCGCTGCGCATGCTGCACCGCATCCTGACGGTGCGCCACGCCCAGCTTTTGATACAGGTTGCGGATATGCGTTTTGATGGTGGTCGCAGCAACCGCCAGTTCACCCGCAATTTGTTCATTGCTGTAGCCGGAGTAGATCAGCCCCAGTACCTGCCATTCACGTTGAGTGAGCGGGCTGGTGCGGATAAGCTCCGGTACTTCCGGGTGGTTCAACAGACGTTCGACAAAGTTCTCATCGAAATGCGCAAACTTATGGCGATGGTGCTGGTTGATTTCACGCAGTATACGTTGAGCGCGATGCTGATCGAGTTCCGGCAGCGTATTAAGCTGAATCAACTGACGCAGCTGCTGCGCCATCACTTCACCTTCAATCACAAAGTGGCTGATAAACCCGGTGCGGTTCGCGAGTTGCAGCGCTTCCAGCAGTACACGCTGAGCATCATTTTTACGACCCGCCTGCCAGTAGAGCTGGTTCAGCAGCAGCAGGTTGCGGTTCAGATCGCTCATCAGACGCAGGCCGCGCGCGTTCTCGTTCAGCTCTTCCAGCACAATCTCCGCGGGCTCTAATTCACCGAGCAGGATCTGCGCGCGGGCAATGTTGCGCCACTGGCTCTGCAGGAAGTGGTTGTTAGCAAATTCCGGTTTTGGCGTCTGACGCAGCCAGTTGGCGGCGGATTTTTTATCGCCTGTCATTTGCCAGTAAATCACCCGGACCTTATCGGCGTTCGATACCCAGTCGCTATGATACTGACCGTTGCCCAGCAGGTTTTCGAGACGGTTAAGATGATTACGGGCGTTATCGAGATCGCCACGCGCCAGCGAACACTGCACCAGCAGCGCCAGACACTGCAACTGTTGCTGCGGCTGGAAGCCAGAAAGCACGTCCACACCCTGGCGGGCGCAACTTTCAGCTTCATCCAGCCGTGACCATGCCCACAGGAGCTGAGCGCGAATACGCAACAGGAACTCGTGCATCGGCAACTGTTCCAGATGCTGTTCCCGAATCAGCTGGAAGGCTTTTTCCTGATTTTCCCAGGCAGCCTGCAGGAACCCCTGAGCGAACAGAATTTCGCTTTGCTGGATCAGGCTCCACAACGCGTAGTGCCAGACATCATGGCGCCGTGCCATTTGTTCCGTTTGCTGCATCAGCGAAAGGGAGCGCGTCAGCTCGCCTTTGCAGTGCAGCACTTCACCGTGTACCGACGTGGCAACGATCCGGCTGTAGAAGTTGGCCAGCGGCAGTTCATCCAGTGCGACCATCGCCAGGCGTTCGGCTTCATCCGGGTCGCCGTCGTTAATCGCCACCTGGGCCCGCAGGGCGTTAAATTCACCGTGCAGGGGCGTGTCCATGTTGCTTTCCATCTCCTGCTCCGCACGTGCCAGCAGGGTATTCACTTCGCTATAGCGATGTTGGCTCTGCATCAGCCAGGCCTGCAGCAACACCAGACGCGGGTTCTCCAGCAGACTTTCCCACGGCAGCGCTTTGAGGGACTCTTCAAGCAACGTCAGCTCGCTGTGGTTGAACAAGCCCCACGCATGGTTGAGGAGAATATCACGCAGCATGTTGGCATCACCTGCGGCCAGCGCATGATGGATCGCCTCGCTCGGGAAGCCTTGTGCCATCCAGCTTTCGGCGGCAGCGCGATGAATTTCCGGCAGTTCAACCGCAAGCTCCCACTGGCAACGCTGGCGCAGGAAACTGCCAAACAGCGGATGGTAGCTGAACCATTCGCCGGGATCGTCCATACGCGTCAGGAACAGGCCCTGACGTTCAATTTCTTCAAGCTGTAGCTGGCCGTTTTCGCAGCCCGTCACGCGCACAATCAGCGCGTCGTTCATGGAACGCAGCAGGGAGCTTTTCAGCAGGAAGTTACGGGTAGACGGATCGACGCTGTCCAGCACCTCATCCACAAGATAATCAGAAAGATGGCTGGCATTGATCCCTGCCAGTCGACGCGCTGACTGATGCGCCGGGCTGTTGTTTTGCCGGGCAGAGAGGGCAATTAACTGCAGTGCAGTGGCCCAGCCTGCGACATCGTCACACATCCGGCTGCTTTCTGATGCCTCAATGGGGGAGGTCAGACGGCAGTCAAAGAACTGTTTCGCTTCCTGATGAGTAAAAGCCAGCTGCTGGCTGCCCACTTCCAGAAGTTGATCGCGCACGCGCAGGTTGGCAATACCCAACTGCGGCAGGTTGCGTGACAGTACCACCAGGGTCAGGTTTTCCGGTTGATGGCGCAGGAAGAAACGCATCGACTCATGAATTACCGGGTTAGTGATGAGATGGTAATCATCAATCACCACATACAGCGGGCGATGCCATTCGGCCAGTTCAATAAATAGCTGAGAGAAAAGGGAGGACAGGCTGGCGTACTGGCGCTTTTGCACCATCACTTCACTGGCGACGCAGTGTCCATTGGTGGCCTGTTGAATAGCGGCAATCAAATAGCTGGCAAAACGCTCTTGCTGGTTATCGCCCTCATCAAGGGAGTACCAGCCAAGATCGCTCTTACCTGCGGCCCATTGCGAAATGAGCGTTGTTTTTCCATAGCCTGCAGGGCTCGTAACCAGCGCCAGTCGGAAATTATGCGCGCCGGAAAGTTTAGCCAACAGGCGCTCGCGGACCACTGTATGGTCAAGGCGAACCGGGCGACTTAATTTAGACGGAATCAACATAGGTTTCACTTCACTGTGGGGAACGAGAGATTTTATTTTTTTGCGCTTCGTAATTAATACGATATAAGGTCGGCCAGAAAGAGAACTATTGCAAGTTATGTCTGGATTTGGTGGCTCTGAATTTGCACTCTGTCACAAAACATTCAGACAGATGACGGAACTTTCTGGAATGGGCTTTAACACCGCGTCAATGCTGGCTTGTATGGTTCTGGTACGGCTGCGCTGAAACTGGTTTCAGAAAGGGATAGTGACGTCAAATGTAATAAAGTTCGGGTAAAATTATAAGTGATTAACAATCTCCTTAGTTATTACCCGATTGCAGAAATATTATTCTACGTAAGTAATCATTTTAGAGGGGTTTAATTAACCCCCGAAACTGCATTTCATTTCTTTGACATTCTCCCCGGTTACTTTTTTATCTTCAGGGCACACTCGAACTATGCTCTGAGAGTGGCCTCGATCACATTTTTATGCTCATCCCCGCTACTCCTCCCTGTCTAATCCCCCACAGGAGGAGGAAGAGGTGAAATGAGCCAGGCACACTAGCGCCAACTTGTGTTTTCTTTCTAAAGGATGCCGATCCCCTATGTCACAGCCTACCTTCAACAAAGCTCAATTCCAGGCTGCCCTGACGCGTCAGTGGCAGCGTTTTGGCCTTCATGCGGCAAACGAAATGACGCCTCACCAGTGGTGGCAGGCGGTGAGTGGTGCGCTCGCGGAACAGCTGGATGCTCAACCTTTGGCAAAGCCGGTGAAAAACCAGCGACACGTGAACTACATCTCGATGGAATTCCTGATTGGCCGTCTGACGGGCAACAACCTGCTGAACCTTGGCTGGTATCAGGACGTTGGTGATGTGCTCAAAGAGCATGACATTAATCTGACCGACCTGCTTGAAGAAGAGATTGACCCCGCGCTGGGTAACGGTGGGCTGGGGCGTCTGGCTGCCTGCTTCCTTGACTCCATGGCAACCGTCGGCCAGTCAGCAATTGGCTATGGTCTCAACTACCAGTACGGCCTGTTCCGTCAGTCATTTGCCGATGGTCATCAGATGGAAGCGCCGGACGACTGGCACCGCAATACTTACCCGTGGTTCCGCCATAACGCGCAACTGGATGTGCAGGTCGGGATTGGTGGGAAAGTCACGAAGGAGGGTCTCTGGGAACCGGCATTCACCATTACTGGCGAAGCCTGGGATCTGCCGGTGCTGGGTTACCGTAACGGCGTGGCGCAGCCTCTGCGTCTGTGGCAGGCGAAGCACGCGCATCCGTTCAACCTGACCAAATTCAACGATGGCGATTTCCTGCGTGCTGAACAGCAAGGCATCGACGCCGAAAAACTGACAAAAGTCCTCTACCCGAACGACAACCACCTGGCGGGTAAAAAACTGCGTCTGATGCAGCAGTACTTCCAGTGTGCCTGTTCCGTGGCGGATATCCTGCGTCGTCATCATCTGGCGGGCCGCAAGCTGGCGCAGCTGCCTGATTTCGAAGTGATTCAGCTCAACGACACACACCCGACGATCGCAATCCCTGAACTGCTGCGCGTGCTGATCGACGAGCATCAGCTGAGCTGGGATGACGCATGGGCCATCACCAGCCGCACATTCGCTTACACCAACCACACCCTGATGCCAGAAGCGCTGGAGTGCTGGGACGAGAAGCTGGTGAAAACACTGCTGCCGCGTCATATGCAGATCATCAACAAGATTAACGACAACTTTAAAGTGCTGGTGAAAAAGACCTGGCCTGGCGACAAAGAAGTCTGGGCGAAGCTGGCAGTGGTTCATGACAAACAGGTGCGCATGGCGAACATGTGCGTGGTGAGCGGCTTTGCCGTAAACGGTGTGGCAGCGCTGCACTCGGATCTGGTGGTAAAAGATCTGTTCCCGGAATATCACCAGCTGTGGCCGACTAAATTCCACAACGTGACCAACGGCATCACGCCGCGTCGCTGGATCAAGCAGTGCAACCCACTGCTGGCAGGGCTGCTGGACAAAACCCTGAAAAAAGAGTGGGCCAACGATCTGGACCAGCTCATCAACCTGGAAAAATACGCCGACGACGCGAAATTCCGCGAGCAGTACCGTGCGATCAAGCGGGAAAACAAAGTTCGCCTGGCAGCGTTTGTCAAAGCGCGTACCGGAATTGAGATCAACCCGAATGCCATTTTCGATATTCAGATCAAACGCCTGCACGAGTACAAACGTCAGCACCTGAACCTGCTGCACATTCTGGCGCTGTACAAAGAGATCCGCGAGAATCCGAAAGCCGATCGCGTTCCACGCGTGTTCCTGTTCGGTGCGAAAGCGGCGCCGGGCTACTACCTGGCGAAAAACATTATTCTGGCTATCAACAAGGTTGCTGAAGCTATAAACAACGACCCGAAAGTGGGCGACAAGCTGAAAGTGGTGTTCCTGCCGGATTACTGTGTCTCGGCGGCTGAAATGCTGATCCCGGCGGCAGATATCTCCGAGCAGATTTCTACGGCAGGTAAAGAAGCATCCGGTACCGGCAACATGAAGCTGGCGCTCAACGGCGCGCTGACGGTTGGCACACTGGACGGTGCAAACGTCGAAATCGCCGAGAAAGTGGGTGAAGAGAATATCTTTATCTTCGGTCATACCGTGGAAGAAGTGAAAGCCATCAAGGCCAAGGGCTACGACCCGGTGAAATGGCGTAAGAAAGATAAAGTGCTCGATGCGGTGCTGAAAGAGCTGGAAAGCGGTAAATACAGCGACGGCGACAAGCACGCGTTTGACCAGATGCTGCACAGCATGGACAAGCATGGCGGTGACCCGTATCTGGTGATGGCGGACTTCACAGCCTATGTCGACGCACAAAAACAGGTTGATGTTCTGTATCGCGACCAGGAAGCCTGGACCCGGGCGTGCATTCTGAATACCGCCCGCTGCGGTATGTTCAGCTCTGACCGCTCAATTCGTGATTATCAGGCCCGTATCTGGCAGGCAAAACGCTAAGGAAGCGCGATGGAGAGTAAACGTCTGGACAGCGCCGCGCAGGCGGCGGGGATCAGCCTCAGTTACATTAATGCTCACGGCAAACCGCAGTCTATTGGCGCCGACACCAAAAGACGTTTGCTGGATGCCATGCAAAAAACCGACGCGAAAGCGTCGGTTGCGCCAGTGCCGAATGTGAAGGTATTCACCGCAGGCAAAAAGATGCCTCTGGCGGTGGAGGGGCAGGGCGAGTTTAGCTGGCTGCTTACCACCGAAGAGGGGCATCAGCACAAAGGCCACGCCACCGGCGGCAAAATGCTAAACCTTCCGGCAAAACTGCCGGAGGGCTATCACACCTTAACGCTCACCCAGGACGACCAGCGGTACCCTTGCCGGGTGATTGTGGCACCAAAACGTTGCTATGAACCGCAGGCGTTGCTTGAAGGTAAAAAGCTGTGGGGTGCCTGCGTGCAGCTCTACACGTTGCGTTCCGACAGCAACTGGGGGATCGGCGATTTTGGCGACCTGAAAAAAATGCTGGCATCGGTGGGGGAGCGCGGCGGCGCATTTATTGGTCTTAACCCTATTCACGCGCTCTATCCGGCCAACCCGGAGAGCGCCAGCCCGTATAGCCCGTCGTCCCGTCGCTGGCTGAACGTCATCTATATCGACGTTAACGCGTTAGATGACTTCAAAAACAGCAAAGAAGCGCAGGCATGGTGGAAACTTCCGACCACCCAACAGATGCTGAAACAGGCTCGTGACGCGGAATGGGTTGATTACTCGACGGTTACCTCGCTGAAGATGGCGGCTTTACGCCTGGCGTGGAAAGGTTTTGCCCGGCGCGATGATGAGCAGATGGCGGCTTTTCGTCAGTTTGTTACCCAGGAGGGCGAAAGCCTTTACTGGCAGGCGGCATTTGACGCATTGCACGCATACCAGGTGAAAGAGGATGAAATGCGCTGGGGCTGGCCGGTATGGCCGCAAGCGTATCAATCTGTTGATACCCCGGAAGTGAAAGCGTTCTGTAAGAAGCATGCTGACGAGGTGGATTTCTACCTGTGGCTGCAGTGGCTGGCGTACAGCCAGTTTGCTGCCTGCTGGCAGGTAAGCCAGGGCTACAAGATGCCGATCGGCCTGTATCGTGACCTGGCCGTGGGTGTGGCTGAAGGCGGGGCGGAAACCTGGTGTGACCGTGAACTTTACTGCCTGAAAGCCTCTGTGGGGGCGCCACCGGATATCCTTGGCCCGCTCGGTCAGAACTGGGGCTTACCGCCGATGGATCCGCACGTGATGGCGGCGCGTGCTTACGAGCCGTTTATCGACCTGCTGCGCGCTAACATGCAGAACTGCGGGGCGCTGCGTATCGACCATGTGATGTCCGTGCTGCGTCTGTGGTGGATCCCATATGGTGAAACGGCGGACCACGGGGCGTATGTACAGTATCCGGTTGACGATCTGCTGTCGATCCTGGCGCTGGAAAGTAAGCGCCATCAGTGCATGGTGATCGGTGAAGATCTGGGTACTGTGCCAGTGGAGATTGTCAGTAAACTGCGTGATAGCGGTGTGTATTCCTATAAAGTGCTCTATTTTGAAAACGACCATGAGAAAACCTTCCGCGCGCCGAAAGCGTACCCTGAACAGTCAATGGCAGTCGCGACGACGCATGATCTTCCTACGCTGCGTGGCTATTGGGAAAGCGGTGATCTGACGCTCGGTAAAACGCTGGGGCTGTATCCTGATGAAGAGGTGTTACGCGGTCTGTATCAGGATCGCGAGCTGGCGAAACAGGGCTTGCTGGATGCCTTGCATAAGCATGGCTGTCTGCCGAAACGTGCCGGGCATAAGGCGTCGCTGATGGCGATGACCCCGACGCTCAACCGTGGCTTGCAGCGCTATATTGCTGACAGCAACAGTGCCCTGCTGGGTCTGCAACCGGAAGACTGGATTGATATGGCCGGGCCGGTGAACATTCCGGGAACCAGCTATCAGTACAAGAACTGGCGTCGCAAGTTGTCCGTGAGTCTTGAGAAGATGTTTGCCGATGATGGGGTGAACAAGCTGATTAAGGATTTGGATAAGCGCAGAAGAGCAGTAGTGAAGAAGAAATAAAAAAGAACCCGCCAGTTGGCGGGTTCTTTTTTTACATCAGATAACCATATTCAACAGCAGAACCCCGACCAGACCGCACACTGAAATAATGGTTTCCAGCGCAGACCAGGACTTGATGGTTTCACCGATAGTCAGGTTGAAGTACTCCTTGAACAGCCAGAAGCCCGGATCGTTTACGTGAGAGAAAATCACGCTACCGGAACCGACTGCGATAACCATCAGCTCAGGGCTAACACCCGTCGTGGCAATCAGCGGCGCAACGATACCACCGGCGGTGATGGCGGCCACGGTCGCAGAACCGAGTGCAATACGCAGAACCGCGGCGATAGACCAGGCCATCAGGAGCGGTGACACGTTAGTTTCATGCATCATGGCCGCGATGTATTTATCCACGCCGCTGTCGACCAGTACCTGCTTGAACGCACCGCCACCGCCGATGATCAAGAGCATCATGGCAATGATTTTGATGGAGGAGGTCAGCGTGTCGTTGATCTGATCCATTGAACGACCACGGTTCAGACCAAAGGTGAACATCGCGATCAATACCGCAATCAGGGTTGCCATCACCGGGTCACCCAGGAACTCCGCAACGGACAGGAACGGGTGACCTTTCGGCAGGATCATCTCTGCCACGGCACGCATCGCCATCAGGATAACCGGCACCAGAGAGGTCCAGACGCTGACGCCAAAGCCAGGCATCTCTTCTTCGGTGAAGGTTTTTGCGCTGTACAGACCTTCCGGGATTGGCTTATCAATGCCTTTCAGGAAACGGGCATACACCGGGCCTGCCAGGATCACTGTTGGGATAGCGAGAATGGTGCCGAACAGCAGCGTTTTACCCATATCGGCGTGGAAGATGGTCGCGATAGCGGTTGGACCCGGGTGCGGTGGCAGGAAGCCGTGCGTCACGGACAGCGCAGCGGCCATTGGTACACCGACATACAGCAGAGGGATGTTTGCCGCCGCCGCAATGGTGAACACCAGTGGCAGCATCAGCACAAAGCCCACTTCATAGAACAGCGCGAAACCGACGGTAAAACCGGTTAAAACCACCGCCCACTGGATGTTCTTCTTACCAAATTTGGCAATGAGCGTGGTGGCAATACGTTGAGCACCACCGCAGTCCGCCAGCATTTTGCCGAGCATGGCACCGAAGCCCATGATCAACGCCAGGCTGCCGAGCGTCCCGCCGACACCGGCTTTAATGGAGCTGATGACTTTCACCAGCGGCATCCCTTGCATCAGACCGACTGCAAGTGCCACCAGAACCAGAGCGATAAATCCGTTCATTTTGAAACGGATCATCAAGAGCAGTAATAACACAACACCGATAGCAACGATGACTAATGGCATGATTTACCTGGCCTTTGAATTGTTATGGGTAACGTCATTGTTTCAACGACAAATTCCGATTGTCCCAACTGGGAACAGAGTGATTACGGCACTAGTACTGATACCTTGGAAACCAATAAGTTTAGTCGGCTGTTATGAGAGTGCTTAGTGCCCACGAGAATGATACGGGTAACATGATGTGATTGAGAATCACCCTGGGAGGCTAAATTTGAATTATGAGACGCAGGTCAACATATGGAGGGAATGAAGGGGGAGAAGCGAGGCCCGGTAAGCGCAGCGCCACCGGGCGATACAGACGGGCACTGAATCAGTAGTAAGAGTGCTCGCCGCGCTGGTGCTCGGTCAGATCACGCACGCCTTTCAGTTCCGGGAATTCGTTCAGCAGCTGCTTTTCAATCCCTTCTTTCAGGGTCACATCGACCATGGAACACCCGTTACAGCCGCCGCCAAACTGCAGAATGGCGAAGCCTTCGTCAGTGATTTCCATCAGGGAAACACGACCACCGTGGCCCGCTAGCTGTGGGTTGATCTGGGACTGCAGAAGATACTCTACGCGCTCCATCAGCGGCGCATCGTCTGCCACTTTACGCATTTTCGCGTTCGGCGCTTTCAGAGTCAGCTGAGAACCCAGCTGGTCGGTGACGAAGTCGATCTCCGCATCTTCAAGATACGGTGCGCTCAGCTCATCAACGTAGGCGGTGAGCTGTTCAAATTTAAGGGCTGTGTCAGTTGCTTCTACCGCATCCGGCGGACAATAAGAGACACCACATTCTGCATTCGGAGTGCCTGGATTGATCACAAACACGCGGATCTGCGTCCCTTCTTCCTGATTTGCCAGCAGTTTGGCAAAGTGCGCTTGTGCAGAATCGGAAATACGGATCATAGCTTTGGCCTAATAGTTGACTAAATTACCTGGGTATAATCATACGCCCATTGAAGAAGGGCTACAAGGTACGGCACAGACACCATACCTGAACCGACGCGGCGCCGCTTCGCAAAAGCAGTCGGGAAAGTTCAGCAACGGTACTGCCTGTGGTGACGACATCATCCACAATCGCGATATGGAGGCCTTTGACCGCTAATTCAAGGCGAAAGGCATTTTTGAGGTTTCTTTTGCGAAGCCGGGCGTTGAGCTGATGCTGGATGGCGGTGGCATGGACACGCGTGAGCGCAGAGGCATCATACTCACAGCCGAGCCAGCGGGCGAGTGGGCGACAGAGCAGGTCACTCTGGTTGTAGCCGCGCCGCCAGTGTCGGCGTCGGTATAAGGGGACATTCACCACCCTGTCGATTTTCGGCAGGGTGCGGCTACGACGAGCCTGTAACACCGCCAGCAATAACAGGCGGGCGAGAGGTTGCGCCAGCGAACTCTGACCGGAAAACTTCAGGGCGTGAATGAGCCTGTTCAACGGTGGAACATAATCATCCACCGCCACCAGCGCGCTCCAGGGCGGGGATTTTTTCAGGCAGCGTCCGCAGGGTATATGTCGGCTCGTGGCCGGTAAACCACATTGTGGGCAGACCGTGAGACGTCCTTCCAGCGACCGCGTGCAGACGGAACAGATCCCCCACCCACTGAGTGTAAGTGGCATTTGGCATAGCCAGCACAAGCCAGGCACTGTTAGCATGTGCAACCTCCATGTGAAATAAAGAGAACAGTAACTGATGAAGACGCTGTGGTGGCAGACTGTAGGGACAGGAAATTGCCATCTTGTGCTGCTGCACGGATGGGGCCTGAATGCGGAAGTATGGAATTGCATAAACGAGGAATTGGCCTCGCATTTCACGCTGCATCTGGTGGATTTACCGGGTTTTGGTCGCAGCCGTGGTTTTGGCCCTATGTCGCTTGATGAGATGGCGCAGCAGGTTCTGGCCGCCGCGCCACAAAACGCTATCTGGCTGGGCTGGAGCCTGGGCGGGCTGGTGGCAAGCCAGATTGCGCTCTCCCGACCAGAACGCGTGAGCGCGCTGGTGACCGTGGCCTCGTCGCCATGCTTTAGTGCGCAGGCGTCGTGGCCGGGTATAAAACCGGATGTGCTGGCGGGCTTCCAGCAACAGCTGAGTGAAGATTTTCAGCGGACCGTTGAACGTTTCCTCGCATTGCAAACGATGGGGACCGAAACCGCGCGTCAGGATGCGAGAGCGCTGAAGCAGACCGTGCTTTCCCTGCCGATGCCGGATGTTGAGGTGCTTAACGGTGGTCTTGAGATCCTGAAAACGGTTGACCTACGTGAACCGCTGTCTGCGCTGACGATGCCGCATCTGCGTATTTATGGCTACCTCGACGGACTGGTTCCGCGGAAAGTAGTTCCATTGCTGGATTCGCTCTGGCCGGAAAGTGAATCGCAGATCATTGCCAAAGCGGCGCATGCCCCGTTTATCTCTCATCCGGCGGAGTTTTGCTCAGCGCTCATTGCGTTAAGTCAACGTTTAGACTGATTAATTTCTATCCAGCCTGGAAAAAGTCTTACACCGCAACCATACTCCAGATGTCGTTGCGGTGGTTCTGCCTACGACAATCAAAACAACAATCCTAAGGAGAGTCAGGCTATGAAACTTGTTACAGGTATTGTCATTTCTCTGGTTATTGGGTCAATTTCATTTGGCGTCTTTGCGGCAAAAGAGCTGGAAAAAGATAAAGTTGCCGGGATGAATCTGACCAAAATTGGTGAGATTTCTACGTCTGACACCACCGCGCCGATGGACGCTCGCAGAGAGTTGTCGAAAAAGGCGGATGAACTGGGCGGGACGTACTACGTGGTGACCAGTGCGAATAAAGATACAAAAAACGTGCGCGCAACGGCGGAAGTCTATAAGTAATACGATAAAGCCGGGCATTTCTGCCCGGCTTTATTAACGCAAAGCCCACCACTCCTTGAGGCAGGCTTTACCTTCCGGGCAGCTTTTACAACTGCCGGAGAGACAGCCGTCCGCGTCTTCCTGAATCCGCACGGCTTTCCCCATGGCTTCCAGCCTTTCCAGCATGGCATCGATCATCGGTTGCGGCGTATGCAGGCTGAGGCTCAGCTGTTTCGCCTCCATCCGCCCTTGTAATGCCAGCAGATCACGAACCTGAATCAACGATGCCATGGCTTACTCCTTAGTGACAGTCACCCGCCGGGCTGCTGCAGCAGGTCGCGGTGGTTTTACGGTTTGCCAGCAGGTCGATATCGACGCGGCTGCGTGCCCGGCGTAGCAGACTGATAACTAACACGTTGAAGAGGACAACTGCCAGAATACAGACCAGGCTGTAACGCGGGTGCTGGCTAAAGTTAACGGTCTGGTAAAAGAGCGTCGCCAGAGAGTAAGCAATGTTTAACCCCCACAGAATGGAGAATCCCATCCAGCCACGGCTGGACTCACGGGAAATCGCCCCCATCACGGAGATGCACGGAATATAGAGCAGGACAAAGATGAGGTAGCTGTAAGCTGCAGACTCGCTGCCAAACTTCTCACTCATCACGCCCATAGCCCCCGTCGCCATTTCACCGTCGCCTTTGCTGGCTTCAATAGGGTTTGCCAGCACGCTCAGGCTGAAGGTGTCTTTCAGGCTCTGCCAGGTTTCCTCTACTGCACCCAACAGTTCGTTACCGAGATGAAACTCTGCCGGATTAAATTCCTGCTCCTGAATGTTCTCAGCGGTGTAAAGCGTGTTCAGGGTGCCGACAACCACCTCTTTTGCCATTGCACCCGTGAACAGGCCAACCGTCGCCTGCCAGTTATCCTCATGCACGCCAATCGGTTTGAAGACCGGCGTGATGACGCGGCTGACGGAGGCAAGAGCAGAATCGTTGATGTTATCTGCCGCCTGTCCGCTGAGGGTGAAGCTGTTCAACGCGCTCAGGAAAATGCTGACGATGACAATTACCTTACCGGCGCGCAGCACAAAGCCTTTCAGGCGCTGCCAGGTCTGGATCGCCAGGCTTTTTAGATGCGGCACGTGATACACCGGCAGCTCCATCACAAACGGCGACGCTTCACCGCGCATGATGGTGTGCTTCAGCATCAGACCGGTGAGGATCGCCATCACAATACCCAGCACATACAGCGAAAAGACCGCCAGCGCGCCCTGTTGGCCAAAGAAGGCTGCCGCAAAAACCGCAAAGATGGCCAGGCGCGCACCGCAGGACATAAACGGCGCCATCATGATGGTCATCAGACGTTCACGCGGTGCATCCAGGGTACGTGCACCCATCACCGACGGTACGTTACAGCCGAAGCCAACAATCAGCGGGACGAAGGATTTGCCCGGCAGACCAAGAGCCTGCATCAGACGGTCCATGACAAACGCCGCGCGCGCCATGTAGCCGGAATCTTCCAGGAACGAGAGGAACAGATACATCATGCCGATCTGTGGCACCAGAGGCAGAACGGTGTTGATACCGCCGCCGATCCCTTGTGCGAGGAAGATGGTTAACCATTCCGGGAAGTGCAGGGTGTAACCCACCCACTGAATACCGTGGACGAAGACCGCGACGGAACCGGCGTCGAAAATAGGCTGGAGTGCGCCACCGATGTTAATGGCGAGCAGGAACATTACGTACATCACCAGCAGGAAGATCGGCAAACCCAGGAAACGGTTAAGCACAATCTTGTCTACCGCAGCGGTAAAACGGCTCGGTTCCGCCGTGAGGGCGTTACTGACAACGTCGCAAATCGAGGCAATTGCCTGGTAACGTGCATCGGCGATGTGCAGAGCCGGGTCATCCAGCTCGTCGCTAAGACGGGCGATTGTGACATCCAGTTTATCTGCCGCATGCCCGGCGTATGCACGGCTGTAGATATCCCCTTCCAGCATCTGCAGGCCGAGCCACAAACGCTGTTTTTCGGGCATGCTTTTGTCCATTTCCTCTGCCAGAAGACCGGCTTCGCGCAGAAGTGGTTGCGCGTAATGCACCAGCTCAACGTCGCGATTCCCCGTATGACGGTCAATCGCCAGCTTCAGGGCATCAATGCCGCGAGCACGCGTCGACACCAGCGGAACCACCGGGCAACCCAGGCGCGCTGAGAGAGCATCGACGTCGATGCGCAGCTTCTGTTTCTCGGCAATGTCGAGCATGTTAAGCGCCACGATGCAGGGAATACCCAGTTCCAGCAGTTGCAGCGTCAGATAGAGGTTACGCTCAAGATTGGAAGCGTCGACCACGTTGATCAGGAGATCCGCGTCGCCGCCAAGAATATAGTGGCAGGCAATTTGCTCATCGAGCGAGGTTTGCGACGAAATCGTGGTTAAGGAATAGGTGCCAGGAAGGTCAACCAGTGTGACCTGGTTGTCTGTTGTCGTGAACTGGCCTTCTTTACGCTCAACCGTCACACCTGCCCAGTTACCCACGCGCTGACGCGCTCCGGTTAACTGGTTAAATAACGTGGTCTTGCCGGAATTTGGATTACCAATTAAGCCAATAGTTAATTTTTTCATTTTAGTAGACTCACTGAAACCGCTGGCTTGTTATTGAGATAAGGCTTCGACTTCTATTAATGCGAGGTCTTTCTTACGCAGCACCAAATTCACGCGGCGGGTTTCGATATGAACGGGATCACCTAACGGGGCAACGCGCACGACCTGGAAAGACGAGCCGGGTAGCATGCCCAGTGAAAGCAGCTTTTGCCGATAGGCCGGGCTAATTTCACGGGTAAAACCGGTAATTTTCCATGCACTGTCTGGAGTGAATTGCATAATGCCTGATCCCACGAAGGTTAAATAATCTACTATGCGATGATAATGAGAATAGTTTGTATCAGCAATAATAAAACTGTGACGGAATGTTGTTTGCGGGATTAATTTACGGCCTGTTTGACCTTGCTCAATATTTGCTGAATATGCGGCGACGAGAGAAGCGGCCTATTTGTTAATGGCGTGCTAATTATTGGTTTAAATAAAGGAGTGAGAGAATAAACCGTACTGCGCGATCCCCTCTCCCCTGTGGGGAGAGGGTGAGAGGTTAGCGTTTTTTACCCATCGCGGCCGCCAGCGCATCCATCATCGCGCTGTTGCCTGCAGGCTGAGCATCACGCCCACGCGGTTTCGCGGCTTTAGCGGCCGGGCGCTGCTGCTCGCGGCCACCACCATTGCCGCCACGGCGCGCGTTGGTTTCGCCCGGCTGCTCGTCCAGACGCATGGTCAGGGCAATTCGTTTGCGCTGTAAATCCACTTCCAGCACTTTGACCTTCACGATATCGCCCGCTTTGACCACGGTGTGCGGGTCTTCAACGAACTTATCGGCAAGGGATGAGATATGGACCAGGCCATCCTGATGCACGCCGATATCAACAAATGCGCCAAAGTTGGTGACGTTGGTCACCGCGCCTTCCAGCACCATGCCTGGCAGCAGGTCGTTCATGGTCTCGATGCCGTCGGCAAAGGTCGCGGTTTTGAACTCAGGACGTGGATCGCGGCCCGGTTTTTCCAGCTCTTTGATGATGTCAGTGACGGTTGGCACACCAAATTTATCGTCGGTGAAATCCGCGGCTTTCAGGTTGCGCAGCGCACTGTTATCACCCATCAGGTCTTTCAGTGCCTGTTGAGTGGCAGCCAGAATGCGTTCTACCACCGGGTACGCTTCCGGGTGAACGGTTGAGGCATCCAGCGGGTTATCACCGTGGTTGATGCGCAGGAAGCCCGCACACTGCTCAAAGGCTTTCGGTCCCAGACGGCTCACCTTCAGCAGTTGCTGACGGTTCTGGAACTGACCGTTCTCATCACGCCATGCGACGATGTTCTGCGCCATCATGCGGGTTAAGCCTGCAACACGGGTCAACAGGGGAACTGAGGCGGTATTCAGGTCTACACCGACGGCGTTTACGCAGTCTTCCACCACCGCATCCAGCTTACGGGCGAGCTGAGTCTGGCTCACGTCGTGCTGATACTGGCCCACACCGATGGATTTCGGGTCAATCTTCACCAGTTCTGCCAGCGGATCCTGCAGACGACGAGCGATAGAGACCGCGCCGCGCAGAGAAACGTCCAGGTCCGGGAACTCCTGCGCCGCCAGTTCAGATGCGGAATAGACGGATGCCCCCGCTTCACTGACGATCACTTTCTGCGCCGTTACTTTCGGGAATTGTTTCTGCACGTCGAGGTAGAAACGTTCGGTTTCGCGGGACGCCGTACCGTTGCCGATAGCAACCAGCTCCACGTTGTATTTCTCGCACAGTGCCGCCACTGCGACAGCCGCTTTCGCTGCCTGGCCAGTGTGTGGATAGATGGTGTCGGTTGCCACCAGCTTACCGGTGCCGTCAACTACCGCCACTTTTACGCCCGTACGCAGACCCGGATCGAGCCCCATGGTGGCGCGAAGGCCCGCCGGGGCGGCCATCAGCAAGTCGTGCAGGTTGCGGGCAAACACATTGATCGCTTCATCTTCGGCGCGCTCGCGCACGGTGCCCATCAGCTCGGTTTCGAGGTGCATCAGCACTTTGATACGCCACGTCCAGCTCACCACGCCTTTACGCCAGCTGTCCGCCGGGGCGTTGTTCAGACGCAGGCCGAGGTGATCGATGATGATCTGCTCGCAGTGGCTCTCTTTCGGCGGCTCGTCAAACTGAGGGTCGGCATTCAGGGAAAGCTGCAGCACGCCTTCGTTGCGGCCGCGGAACATTGCCAGCGCACGGTGAGACGGGGTCGTTGAAATCGGTTCGTGGTGATCGAAGTAGTCGCGGAATTTCGCGCCTTCGTCCTCTTTACCCGCGACGGCGGTCGAGACGATGTGGGCATTCTTCCACAGGTAATCACGTACTTTGGCGAGCAGGGCGGCGTCTTCGGCAAAGCGTTCCATCAGAATATAACGCGCGCCGTCGAGGGCGGCCTTGGTGTCCGCTACGCCTTTGTCAGCGTCGATGAATTTCGCCGCTTCGGTATCTGGATCGTGGGAAGGTTCGTTCCACAGCAGGTCGGCCAGCGGCTCAAGACCCGCTTCAATCGCAATCTGCCCGCGCGTGCGGCGCTTTGGTTTGTACGGCAGATAGAGGTCTTCGAGTTCGGTTTTGCTCAGGGTACCGTTAATAGCGCTTTCCAGCTCGCTGGTCAGTTTACCCTGTTCGCCGATGGATTTGAGGATCGCCTGACGACGTTCTTCCAGTTCGCGCAGATAACCCAGACGGGTCTCCAGGTTACGTAGCTGTGTGTCATCCAGACCGCCGGTGACTTCCTTACGATAACGTGCAATAAACGGCACGGTGTTCCCTTCATCAAGCAGGCGAACGGCAGCTTCTACCTGTTCGGCTCTGGCCTGAAGTTCACCCGCAATAATGCGGCAGAGCGAATCTTTCATCATGGCTTTATCATCTTGTGGGTCAAAAATCAGGGGATAGTTATACGGGCTGACACGGCAAAATGCCAGCCGGGGAGGGCGCTCTCGGACTATTTTACGTACTCGATCTCATTGACGTACCAGCTGGCTTCACCGCCGGGTGTCTGAACGACGGCTAAATCGCCCACTTCCTTTTTCAACAGCGCACGGGCCATAGGGGAGTCGATGGAGATGTAATCCTTACGACCAAAAATTTCATCGTAGCCGACGATGCGAAAACGCAGGGTATCGCCGTTATCGTTTTCAATCTCCACCCATGCGCCGAAGAACACTTTGCCTTCCTGCTGCGGGGAGTAATCGACAATTTTAAGGTTCTCAAGGCATTTCGTCAGATAGCGTACCCGACGGTCGATCTCACGCAGCCGCTTCTTGTTGTACTGATAATCAGCATTTTCGCTGCGATCGCCCAAGCTCGCGGCCCAGGTGACTTTTTTCGTCACTTCAGGACGCTCTTCGCGCCACAGGTAATCCATCTCTTTTTTGAGTTTTTCGTACCCTTCGCGGGTGATCAGGGGCGTTTTCATGGTAAAGCCTTTGCTGCCGGTTTTCTGTCTTGCGCACAATACGTACCACACAGTGTAACAGACAGGATTAATAATGATTTATGTGATGAAATGAGCAGATAAGCTGCTGTTAAATATGCTTTGTAACAATTTCGACTAGAATTTATACCAGAATTAGCTGGTCGAACACGTGCACTTTTTTAGAATACGCTGTTACAAAGACTATCCGAACCTTTGGGAGTAAATACAATGCAAGAGAACTACAAAATTCTGGTCGTGGATGACGACATGCGCCTGCGTGCGCTGCTGGAACGTTATCTGACCGAGCAGGGCTTCCAGGTTCGTAGCGTCGCGAACGCTGAGCAGATGGATCGTCTGCTGACCCGTGAATCTTTCCACCTGATGGTGCTCGACCTGATGCTGCCTGGCGAAGACGGGCTCTCTATCTGTCGCCGTCTGCGTAGCCAGAGCAACCCGATGCCGATCATCATGGTGACGGCGAAAGGCGAGGAAGTTGACCGTATCGTGGGCCTCGAAATCGGCGCGGATGACTACATTCCAAAACCGTTTAACCCACGTGAACTGCTGGCACGTATTCGCGCCGTACTGCGTCGTCAGGCAAATGAACTGCCTGGCGCACCGTCGCAGGAAGAGGCCGTCATTGCCTTCGGCAAGTTCAAGCTGAACCTCGGCACGCGCGAGATGTTCCGTGAAGACGAACCTATGCCACTCACCAGCGGCGAGTTCGCAGTTCTCAAAGCACTGGTTAGCCACCCACGTGAGCCGCTGTCCCGTGACAAGCTGATGAACCTGGCGCGTGGCCGCGAATACTCCGCAATGGAACGCTCCATCGATGTGCAGATCTCTCGTCTGCGCCGCATGGTGGAAGAAGATCCGGCGCATCCTCGTTATATTCAGACCGTTTGGGGTCTGGGCTACGTGTTCGTTCCGGACGGCTCTAAAGCATGAGGCGAATGCGCTTCTCGCCGCGAAGCTCGTTTGCCCGCACCCTGTTACTGATCGTCACCCTGCTGTTCGTCAGCCTGGTGACGACCTATCTGGTGGTGCTGAACTTTGCGATCCTGCCGAGCCTCCAGCAGTTTAATAAGGTCCTGGCCTACGAAGTCCGTATGCTGATGACCGATAAACTGCAGCTGGAGGATGGCACGCAGCTGGTTGTCCCCCCTGCCTTCCGTCGTGAAATTTACCGTGAGCTGGGCATTTCGCTCTACTCAAACGAAGCGGCGGAAGACGCGGGACTGCGCTGGGCGCAGCACTATGAATTCCTCAGCCAGCAGATGGCGCAGCAGCTCGGCGGCCCGACGGAAGTGCGCGTCGAGGTCAACAAAAGCTCGCCTGTTGTCTGGCTGAAAACCTGGCTGTCACCCAATATCTGGGTGCGCGTTCCGCTGACCGAAATCCATCAGGGCGATTTCTCACCGCTATTCCGCTACACCCTGGCGATTATGCTGCTGGCGATAGGCGGAGCCTGGCTGTTTATTCGTATACAGAACCGACCGCTGGTCGACCTGGAGCACGCTGCGCTGCAGGTCGGTAAAGGGATAATTCCTCCTCCATTGCGTGAGTATGGTGCCTCTGAGGTCCGTTCGGTGACGCGTGCGTTTAACCATATGGCGGCCGGTGTGAAGCAACTGGCAGATGACCGTACGCTGCTGATGGCCGGTGTGAGCCATGACCTGCGCACGCCGCTAACGCGTATCCGTCTGGCGACGGAGATGATGGGAGAAGAGGACGGCTATCTTGCCGAGTCCATCAACAAGGACATCGAAGAGTGTAATGCCATCATTGAGCAGTTCATCGACTACCTGCGCACCGGCCAGGAGATGCCAATGGAGATGGCGGATCTGAACGCGGTGCTGGGCGAAGTGGTGGCGGCGGAAAGCGGCTACGAGCGCGAGATTGATACCGACCTTCAGGCGGGGGAGATCCAGGTTCGCATGCATCCGCTTTCTATCAAACGTGCGGTTGCCAACATGGTGGTCAATGCGGCGCGTTACGGTAATGGCTGGATTAAAGTCAGCAGCGGGTCTGAACTTAACCGCGCCTGGTTCCAGGTGGAAGACGATGGTCCGGGCATCAAGCCTGAGCAGCGTAAGCATCTGTTCCAGCCGTTTGTGCGTGGCGACAGCGCGCGCAGCACCAGCGGTACAGGTTTAGGTCTGGCGATTGTACAGCGTATCATCGATAACCATAACGGGTTGCTGGAGATTGGCACCAGCGAGCGGGGCGGGTTGAGCATTCGCGCCTGGTTGCCGGTACCGGTGACGCGCGGGCAGGTGAAAGAGAGTTGACAAAAGGGTGCGGCCTGATGCCCTCACCCCGGCCCTCTCCCACGGGGAGAGGGAGAAAACATTAAAAAAGGCAACTTTCGTTGCCTTTTTGCTTTTACCTACAGCTTCGGTCCCGCGCTCACCAGCGCTTCACCTGCCGGGGTATCGGTGTACTTCTCGAAGTTCTCAATAAACAGCTTCGCCAGCGATTCCGCTTTCTCGCGCCACTGTTCCGGCGAACCGTAAGTGTTGCGTGGGTCGAGGATATGCGTATCCACACCCGGCAACTCTGTTGGGATCGCCAGATCAAACATTGGCAGCGTGAAGGTTTCAGCGTTATCCAGAGAACCATCCAGAATGGCGTCGATAATGGCGCGCGTATCTTTGATGGAGATACGCTTGCCGGTCCCGTTCCAGCCCGTGTTCACCAGGTACGCCTGCGCGCCGGAAGCCTGCATGCGTTTTACCAGCACTTCAGCGTACTGCGTCGGGTGCAGCGACAGGAATGCCGCGCCGAAGCAGGCTGAGAAGGTTGGGGTGGGTTCTGTCACGCCGCGCTCGGTACCCGCCAGCTTAGCGGTGAAACCAGAGAGGAAGTGGTACTGTGTCTGGCTGGCGGTCAGGCGAGACACCGGCGGCAGCACGCCGAACGCATCTGCCGTCAGGAAAATGACCTTCGTGGCATGACCCGCTTTTGAAACCGGCTTCACGATATTGTCGATGTGGTAGATCGGGTAAGAGACGCGGGTGTTTTCCGTTTTCGACGCATCGTCGAAGTCGATGGAGCCATCGGCACGCACGGTGACGTTTTCCAGCAGCGCATCGCGACGAATAGCGTGGAAGATATCCGGCTCGGCCTCTTCAGACAGGCGAATGGTCTTCGCGTAGCAGCCGCCTTCAAAGTTGAATACACCATCGTCATCCCAGCCGTGTTCGTCATCGCCAATCAGACGACGTTTCGGATCGGTGGACAGGGTGGTTTTCCCGGTACCGGAAAGACCAAAGAACACTGCCACGTCGCCTTTTTCACCGACGTTAGCCGAGCAGTGCATGGAGGCGATGCCCCGCAGCGGCAGCAGGTAGTTCATGACGGAGAACATCCCTTTCTTCATTTCGCCGCCGTACCAGGTACCGCCGATCAGTTGGATACGCTCGGTCAGGTTGAAGGCAACAAAGTTTTCGGAGTTCAGACCCTGCTCTTTCCACTGTGGGTTAGTGCATTTCGCACCGTTCATCACGATGAAATCCGGGGTGAAATTCTTCAGCTCTTCGTCGGTTGGACGAATAAACATGTTTTTCACGAAATGCGCCTGCCAGGCCACTTCGGTGATAAAACGTACGGAGAGACGGGTGTCGGCGTTAGCGCCACAGAAAGCATCGACAATGAACAGACGCTTGCCGGAAAGTTGATGGGTTACGAGCCCTTTCAGATGCTGCCAGGTTTCCGGGGAGAGCGGTTTGTTATCGTTCTTCCCTTTGCCCTTGTCAGCCCACCACAGCGTATCGCGGGTGGTTTCGTCGCGGACGATATACTTATCTTTCGGCGAACGACCGGTAAAGATACCGGTATCGACGGCGATAGCACCAAGATTCGTCAACACACCGCGCTCGTATCCTTCCAGGGCTGGATTGAGCTCTTCCTGATACAGCGTATCGTAGTCGGGGTTGTAGACGATTTCCTGGACGTCGTGAATACCATAAGCCTTGAGATCTTGCGGGGTTAAACCAGTAACACGCATATCACTGCTCCTTAGCCAATATGTACTGCCTGAAATTGTAGGGTTTTTCTGAGGTTGTTAACCGCGACGGGGCTCATAGATTTACGCATCTGGACAAAACCCTTACTAACGGAAAACGCTGCGACTCCAGTCACAGGGCAGGCGGATTATCGCAGGAATCGCTTTTTGGTTGGGGAAAATGTTCCGAAAAGGTTAAAGGCTGGTGATATTATCGGAAGGAATGTGAATGTAATCGCATACACGTAAGAAAATTACGTAAGAGTTACATTATGAAAACGATTCAGCATGGGCGGGGATTTTACCCCTCCCCCAAAGGGGAGAGGGGAAAAGTATTAGTGAACCTGTGGGTCTGCCGGGGAGGCGTTATTGCGGATCTCAGCAATATCCATCGAATTGAACACATAGTGCGTACCGCAGTAGTCACAGTGCATATCAATTTCGCCATCTTCCGCCATGATGCTGTCGATCTCTTCATCCGGCAGCGTCTTCAGTGCGCCGGCACAGCGTTCACGTGAACAGGTGCACTTAAACTCCACTGACTGCGGGTCGTAAACGGTCACTTCTTCTTCGTGATACAGACGCCACAGCACGTCGGTCGCCGATAGGTTGAACAGCTCTTCCGCTTTGATGGTTTCAGTCAGCGTCGCCAGGTGTTCAAAATCATTGGTCTGCGCGTCCTGAGCCGGCAGAACCTGCAGCAGCATACCGCCCGCAGCAGGCTGGCCGTCCACTTCACCGGTGCGAATGAACAGGCGGGTTGGCAGCTGTTCAGAACGCATGAAGTAATCTTCCAGGCAGGCCGCCAGCGTATCGCCTTCCAGACCGACCACGCCCTGATAGCGTTCACCTTCCTCAGGGGAGATGGTGATCACCAGGTAGCCATTACCCACCAGCGTTTTCAGATCTGCATTTTCAGGTACATCGCCCTGAACGCGTGCCACGCCGCGCATCTGCTGCTGGTTATTGCCGTTGATCACCGCCAGCGTCATCGGGCCATCACCCTGTAATTGTACGGTAATATCACCCGCGAATTTCAGCGTTGCCGTCAGCAAGCTGGTGGCAACCAGCAGTTCGCCCAACAGGGTCTTCACCGGCAGCGGGTAGTTGTGGTTTTCCAGAATCTGTTTCCAGGTTTCGGATACGGTGACCAGCTCGCCGCGCACGGCGAATTGTTCAAACAGATAGCGGTGTAATTGGTCGTGTTGGGCCATTTTAGTCTCTCGTGCGGGTGAGGTTACTCAGTCTCACCGTGTTTAAATTTCATCAGATCGCGGCGCTCTTTTTTATCCGGCCGCCGGTCCGGGTGTGGCATAGTCAGCGCGTTCATTTTGCGCGCCAGCGCGGTTTTCTCTCGCTTTTCAATGCTTTCAGCCGTCTCTTCATAAAGCAGTACGGCTTCGGTTGCGGGCCGTCGTTGTTCGGTAATGGCTTTAATCACCACCGTGCGTTCATCGTTGCCCTGACGCAGCGTCAGGGTGGCATTCACCTCAACCAGCTTGCTCGGTTTGCTGCGCTGGCCGTTGTAATGCACTTTTCCGCCGTCAACCATCTCGCGGGCAAGGGCGCGTGTTTTATAAAAACGCGCTGCCCACAGCCATTTATCCAGTCTTACCCCATCAGAGGGTTTTTCTTTCATGGCGTCTCCTTCACGGTGAGTGAGGGGATCATCTGGCGGTAGTCGTTCAACCCCGGATGGCGCAGATAGCTTTTTTCAGCCAGGCCAGAGTCAGGATTCGTAACCCCCAGACAATAGCGAATGCCAAAGGTGGCTGCGGAATCCAGAATGGGCTCGCTGTCGTCAATAAACAGCGTACGTTCAGGTTGCAAACCTGTCTCTTCCTTCACCGCGTGCCACAACCGCTGATCCTCTTTCGGATAACCAAATGTGTGGGTAGAAAGTAATAAATCAAGGTGTGAAGCCAGACCCGTATGTTCCAGCTTTACCGCCAGATTATGAGGATGCGCATTGGTCAGCAAAATACGGCGCTTGCCGCTGGTTTTCAGCGCATCCAGAAAAGGTACAGTATCTTCACGCAGCACGGCGCGTGGACCCTGAGCGGTAGTCATGGCACAAATATCCAGACCGAGGCGTTCGCTCCAGTAGTCAAGACAGTACCAGTTTAGCGTATGCTGCACCGCGCTATATTGCGAACGAATGAATGCCTGCGCTTCTGCCGGGGAGATCCCCTGCTGTTCGCCATAGGTTTCCGGAACCAGCTTTTGCCAGAAATAGTTATCAAAGGCGAGATCGAGCAGTGTGCCGTCCATATCCAGCAGAACGGTATCAACCTCCTGCCAGGCGATATCAAGATGCATAAGGGGTACTCCAGCCAGAAGAAACGTGCGCGACAGGGTAGCACATCTTGTCGCGCAAGGACGTTATCAGATCAGGCTCTCAGAGGAGGGGAGCAGCTTAGGATTGAGGCAATTTTCGTAATATTGCTGGATGTCAGCCAGCCGGGTGCGTGAGCGCTGGTAGCGACGCAGGGCCATAAAACCGTTCCAGAAGATGGAGAACAGCATGGCTAGCATCAGCAGCGAGGTACCAATGTAGCGCCACAAACCTGCGCTATCCGGCATCCGGTGCAGAACGATATGACGGGTACCGTTGGCATCAGTATAAATACTCGTGACGATCCCTTCGGCACTGAACGGCGTTTGCATCAGCATCTGCGCCAGGCGCTGAAATTGGCTCCACTGCTCTTGTGCCGGGTAATCATAAAGCGCAACCTGCGGATAAGGTTGATCGACCAGGTCGCTACCTTCATCACTGACAATGACAAAGCCACCCGGTGCCGGGCTGTTCAGCGCCTGAGCCGCACGGGTGGTTTCGCGCATCATGAACGGTGCCGTCGAAGTGGCCACCAGGTTGTCCAGCGATTCCGCGCTAACCGGACGCAGCAGCACGTTGACGCCATCCAGCCGACCCGCTTCGGCACGTTTCACCAGCGCGTCCCAGTCTTTACTGTTCCCCAGGTTTACCAGGGCGTTTTTGAGACGCACACACTCGTCCTGCGAGGAGCATAAATCCTTCGTTTTTAGAACGATGTCGCCAAAATCATCCAGCAGAACCATGCCTGATTTCTGAATGGCTGAGCGCAGCGCAGGGCTGACGCGCGAATCATCATCCGGCTTCGGATGTAACTGGCGGTTGACCGTCTGAGTGAGGGCGGTAGCTTTATTCACCACTTCGGATTCCGGCAACGGCAGCGGCGGCGCGTCGTTCCAGATGATTTGCGAGCAATCGAACGGCATGAACGGTGAGTTCTGGCGCGTATTCCACGCCCCTGGGGTATGAATATTACACATCCCGGTTCCCTTCAGGCGCAGCGTGTCTCCTACGCGCACACCGGCTTCATCCAGTTTGTTGACGCTGGTCGCTTCGATGGTTTGCGCCCCTTTGATCCACGAAAGGGTGAATTTGATGGGCATATCCAGCGGCACGAAAAGCAGCAGCATGACAAAGACCAGCGCGGCGCCTCCGGCAATAACCGTGCTACGTAACCAGTGCTGGAGCGGGAAATTTTTCACTTCATCATGCAGAGATAAAAATCGGCCCTGACGCACAACGTGGCGGTCAAGGTAGATATCAATATCGGTTTTCTGTCCTAAATCCTGCGCAATCCATGGTTGCCAGTGGCGCGGGTAGATAAGGTCGATAATGCCGAGTGAGATATTGTTGAGATGCTCCTGATCGTTTTCACCAAACAGACCCCAGCGCTTCGGCGTACCGCGCAGGCAGTGTATCTCACGCAACGAGGTTTTTGCTGGTGGGGCAAAAAGCCCCCAAAGCCCGGCAGCCAACAGTAACACCGCTCCGCCAGCCAGCCAGGGCACAAACACATCCGGCGTCAGCAGACAGCAGAAAAAGAGCAGGAAAGCGGCAACGATCAGGATGGCTTCACGAATGCCATCCGGGCGGCTCAGGGCATATTCTTCATGCGTCTCCTGGCGGATATTCAGCAGTTCGATCTGCTCTGACTCTTCGCCACGGATGGAAGCCTGGGTTGAACTTGCACGTTCCAGCGCAAAGCGCGGTGCTTCCTGAAGGTATTCACTCAGCGTGTGACCGTTAAGCGAGATGACCAGAGGTAATGAATCGGTGTGGATCAGTTCAACGCTGTTTTCGTCAGTAATGTATTGCTCCCAGGATGGGGGCAGATGCACTTCGACAGAATCAAGGTAATAGCGCCATTTGTTGGGATCATCGGTGGTGATGCCATAGCGCGTGATGGAGCGCGTCAGGCACAGCACGGTATCACTTTGCGCATTAAGCTTAAGTGAGACTGGCGCAGCAGTAGCTCCCGTCGGCCCAGGGGTTAACTGAGAACGGTTCAGCGTTTCGAGATAGTTTTCAACTGCATCGCGCTCGTCTTGCGTGAGTTTACGCGTCGTTGCGCCAGCGAACGCATTTAAAAAAGGCAACCGGTAACGGCGTTGTATGCGACGCCTGTATACCCATCCTGCAAACAATGCGCCGGCCAGCATAGCAGCGAGAACAATCAAAATGGTGCTCATGCTTTCCCCATCTTACTTATCTTCTTACAGGTGTAGTCTGTAGCACCTTTAATATTGAATGAGAGTCTGTGGTTGGCTATCGGCAAGTATGGAGTCGAACTTGAGCATTCTGAAGCGCATCCCAGTGACCGATGATGATAGCAAAGCTTGTTATGGCGCGATATCAGCAAATTCCTGGAAACATTTCAACCTCTTGACATTTGTTTTGAATTGAGGATTGATCTTTATTACGTTGCATAAATGTAAATAAAGAACGATTGACATTGCCGAAACCGTGCGGCATATCGCACAATAAAGCCCGTTCTCACTGCTAAGACCCATCAAGATGAGCAAACCACTACAAAAACCCACCATTCTGAATGTTGAAACTGTCGCAAAATCGCGCCTGTTTAATGTCGAAAGCGTGGACCTGGAGTTCAGCAACGGTGTGCGTCGCGTTTATGAGCGTATGCGCCCCTCTGCGCGCGAAGCGGTGATGATTGTTCCTATTGTCGACGATCATCTGATTTTGATCCGCGAATACGCTGTGGGAACGGAGTCTTACGAGCTTGGGTTCTCGAAAGGGCTTATCGACCCGGGTGAAACTGTCTTTGAAGCGGCAAACCGCGAGCTAAAAGAAGAGGTGGGGTTTGGCGCGAATGAGCTGTCGTTCCTGAAAAAACTGAGCATGGCACCCTCCTATTTTTCCAGCAAAATGAATATCGTGGTAGCCGAAGATCTCTATCCAGAATCGCTGGAAGGAGACGAGCCGGAGCCGTTGCCGCAGGTTCGCTGGCCGCTAGCACACCTGATGGATTTGCTGGAAGACCCGGACTTTAACGAAGCGCGTAATGTGAGTGCACTGTTCCTGGTACGGGAGTGGTTGAAGGGGCAGGGGCGACTGTAGGCCACAAAAAAGCCGGGTGGCGGCTTCGCCTTACCCGGCCTGCGATGCTTTGCCCGATTTTTATCGGGCATTTTTATTTAGAACAGCTCGTGCGTTTCGCCGTTATCAATAATCTCAGTACCCACCTCATGCACCGCCTGTGTGGTTGGCTGCGTGCCCTCGATGAAATACTCTTCGCGACTATTCCCGCCGTTGGCGAGCTGGCCCGTACTGCGGTCGATATTGACTGTCACCACGCCTGGTGGTGGCGTCAGCGGCTGCTCTGGAACACCTTCAAGAACAGATTTCATATAGGCATCCCAGGCAGGTTGCGCACTTTTCGCACCGCCTTCATAGCCGGAAATCTGATCTTTAATCGCACCAGATGCCGTTGTACGGCCTAAGTCGCGACGATGATCGTCGAAACCGATCCAGACTGAGGTCACCACACCCGGGCCGTAGCCGGAGAACCACGCATCTTTCGAGCTGTTGGTTGTCCCTGTCTTACCGCCGATGTCATGACGCTGCAAATCACGTCCTGCACGCCAGCCGGTACCTTGCCAGCCTGGTTCACCGAAGATGTTAGTGTTCAGCGCGCTTTTGATCAGGAATGACAGCGGCGTGTTGATCACATGCGGGGCATACTCCTGTGCACCTGTCTGCGCCACCAGCGCCTGGTTCGCCTGTTCCAGTTGTGGCTGTGGCACAACGCCATTCTGCTGCTCCTGAGACACGGCAACGTCTTCCATGTCCTTGTTCTCAAGCACGTCAGATTTCGGCGTATTGCCGTAAATGACCGGAATATCGCAGTCAGGACAGGCAATTTTCGGCTTCGCTTCAAACAGTACGCCGCCCTGATCGTTCTCGATTTTACTGATAAAATACGGATCAATCAGGAAGCCACCGTTGGCCATTACCGAGTATCCGCGTGCAACCTGAAGCGGCGTAAAGGAGGCTGAGCCTAACGCCAGCGATTCGGTGCGAACGATGTTCTGCGCCGGGAAACCGAAGCGTTGCAGATACTCGGCAGCATAGTCGACGCCCATCGCGCGCATGGCACGCACCATTACCACGTTTTTCGATTGTCCCAGACCCTGACGAAGACGAATAGGGCCGGCATATTCCGCCGGGGAGTTCTTCGGCTGCCAGTCGGAACCGGCACCGGCATCCCAGCGAGAGATGGGAACGTCGTTAAGGATGCTGGCAAGGGTCAGGCCCTTATCCATTGCGGCAGTGTAGAGGAACGGCTTGATATTGGAACCGACCTGACGCAGTGCCTGGGTAGCACGGTTAAATTTGCTCTGGTTAAAATCGAACCCACCGACCAGGGCCATTACAGCTCCGTTCTGAGGATTAATGGAGACCAGAGCCGAGTTAACGTCCGGAACTTGCGCCAGCCACCAGGCCTCACCTACCTTGCGCACCCAGATTTGCTGTCCGGTTTGTACCGCATCGGTCACTTTACGCGGCGTTGCACCTTGCAGGGTATCTGAACGGTACGGACGCGCCCAACGGATGCCATCCATACGAAGGGAGACTGAGGTGCCGTCCGCGAGCGTCGCAACGGCTTCCTGAGGATCGGCTTGAGTGACCACGGCAGGAAGGAGCGGACCATAGGTTGGCAGCGCTTTCAGCGTACCGGTGATTTTTTTGCTGTCCCACGCGCTTTCGCCCACTTTCCAGAGCACGTTTGACGGGCCGCGATAGCCGTGACGCATATCGTAATCCATCACGTTATTACGCACCGCTTCCTGTGCTGCCTGCTGAACCTTGCGGGTAACAGTAGTGTAAACGCGATAACCATCTTCGTAGGCCTTATCACCATAACGATTCACCATTTCCTGGCGAACCATTTCGGTCAGATAAGGGGCAGAGAAGGCGATCTCAGGGGCGTGATAGTTGGCATCAATAACATCATTACGTGCCTGGTCGTACTCGCTCTGGCTGATATAGCCTTCACTCAACATACGGGACAGAACGACGTTACGACGCGCGGTGGCGCGATCGAGCGAGTAGAGCGGGTTAAACGTAGAAGGCGCTTTCGGCAGACCCGCGATGGTTGCCATTTCGCTTAAGGTGAGTTGCTCAACTGGTTTACCGAAGTACACCTGTGCGGCAGCCCCTACACCATAGGCGCGGTAGCCCAAATAGATTTTATTGAGGTACAGCTCAAGGATCTCGTCTTTGCTCAACAGCTGCTCGATACGGATCGCAAGGAAGACCTCTTTGATCTTACGGATCAGCGTCTTTTCCGGACTGAGGAAGAAGTTACGTGCCAGCTGTTGCGTAATGGTACTCGCCCCCTGAGAGGCATGACCGGAGAACAACGCAATGCTTGCGGCACGGAAAATTCCCACCGGATCGACACCATGGTGCTCGTAAAAACGGCTGTCCTCAGTGGCGATAAAGGCTTTCACCATAACAGGTGGAATTTGGTTTAAGGTCAGCGGAATACGGCGCTTCTCGCCATACTGCGCCATCAACTCGCCATCGGCGCTATAGACTTGCATCGGGATCTGGAGTCGCACATCGCGAAGCGTAGCGACATCAGGTAGCTGTGGCTCAATATATTTGTACAAACCGTAAATCGAGCCTGCTCCCAGCAGAATGCAACAGACTGCAAGGATGAATAAATACTTTACGAACTTCACCGGAGATTTCCCATTTGGTTTCACTTGGGCAGTTTCTAAACAATCGCGCGGTAGTATAAAGGCAAGCCTGATTCATTGATATAGCCGTCACGGTGACGGGCGATAAGGAGATCGTGAAGCATGGCTTTCAAAACATGGCAAACGGGCGTTCATATTCAACAGGATAGGGTGCTTATCGTCGCATTGGCCCGGGAAAGAACTGACTGGTGCTTGCGTCGCTGGTGGGCAATCCCTCTGACCGAAGGCGTCATTCGGGAAGGTAAAATATGCCAGCCAGAACAGCTGGTTGACGCGTTGCGCGACTGGCGTAAGACGTTGCCACTCCAGCACCGTGTGTTCCTCTCTTTCCCGGCAGCACGCACCCTGCAACGCTCACTTCCCCGCCCGGGCATTGCGCTGCGCGACAGCGAGCAACTTTCATGGCTGGGCGCGGCACTCTCGCGCGAACTGGAGATACCAGCAGAAACGCTCTGTTTCGATTACGTGCAGGACACGTTCAGCAACACATTTCATGTTACCGCCGCACAAAACAAAGAGGTTGAAACTCTCCTGGCGCTGGCGAAAACGCTACGTTTGCGGCTGGTTACGATTACCCCGGATGCCAGCGCACTGGCGAACCTTCTTCCCGCAGTTGCCCCGGCGCATTGCGTCGCCTGGCGAGATGAACATCAGTGGCTGTGGGCTATGCGTCATCAGTGGGGACGCCGCTTTACCACAGAAGCTGCAAACGTGACGGAGCTGGCGGCGCTACTGGCCCTGAGTCCGGGCGATATCGCGCTGTTTGATAGCCGACGTGACCCATGGGAAACCCTGGAGCGCTGCCATGCCCCGCTACCGGAATGCGGTGCTGATTACACCGTCGCGCTGGCGTTGGCCATGAGCGAGGTCCCTGAGTGAACATGACGAACTTTATACCGTGGCGACAGCAACGGCGGGCGCGTTGTCTGCGTTTCTGGGGCGCGATGTTCGTCGGCGCATGGCTGGTGATGCTGATGGTCATTTTCTGCCTGAGGATAAACCACCTGGTGAGGCTGCACGCTCTGCGAGCTGAACTGGCGGGAATGCAGTCCGTGCATCACGCGCTTATGTCTCGCCAGACGCTGACCACAGAGGTACCGATGCCTGCACTGAAACGTCAACGACACGCATGGCAACCGGTGCTGGAATCACTTGCCAGCGTCATGCCGTCGCAGGTCTGGCTGACTGAACTGCGTTACCAGCCTCCTGCTCTGATGCTTATCGGGTATGCCACTACCCTGCCAGCTCTTTCTGCGCTGCGTGACGTACCTGGACAACTCGACGGGTTCACGACAGGACCCGCAGGGGAGATCCGCCAGGATAGCCAGGGACACTGGATGTTCACATTTAATCTGAAAAGTGAGAGGTAACGTGTGGACACCCTGTTGGAACGCTGGTGTGAAAACCGTCCATGGCATCGGGTGCTTTGCTGGTGTCTGAGTATTCTCTTTGCCGGGCTGGCCGCATGGAGCATGTTGCTCCGCCCAGTAGACAGGCTGTGTGCTGAGCTCCAGCGGCAATTGATGCAGGATGCGCGGGCTAATGCATCGCTATGGCCCGCAGCCAGTAAGATACCTTTTAGCCCAGCCTCTCCGAAAGTGCAGGAGATGCAGCCCTTTTCACCGCTCGATTTTCAGGGGGACGGTATGAAATTGGTTCACTGGAAGCCGTCGCAAAGGGGAGGAGAACTGACGCTGGATGCTGAATGGCCGGCGATCCCGACCATTTTTTCCCTGCTGGCACAGCGGGATGTGCAGGTCGCGGCTTTCGCGATTGCGCCACAGGATGCGTTGTTACGCCTGCGGCTGGAGCTGGAGTCAGATCATGCGAAATAGTGTGCGTTGCTTGCTGGTTTGTTCGGTGCTGACATTGACCGGTATGCGCGATCCGTTTCGCCCGCCGGACGATCCTTGCAGTCGTGGTCAACTGTTGCAGTGGCACTACCGCGGTATGGTGGCGGGTCATGAAACGGTTGGCATCTTACAGGATGGGCAAAAGCGCTGGTATCGCCTGAAAACGCATCAGCGCTTCCCGGTGGGCTGGCAGGTAAAAGCCATCAATGAGTCAGCACTGGTTGTTGATGTGGGTGACACATGTGAACCTGGACAATGGACGTGGCAACGAGAAGGAACGATTAAAAATGAACTTAAGGATAATGCTGTTGCTGCTGGCGTTCTGCCAACCGCTGTGGGCCACCGTACCAAAACCCGTCACGCTGGTGGTGGATGATGTTCCTGTGGTTCAGGTGCTACAGGCACTGGTCGCGCAGGAGAACCGTAATCTGGTGGTATCACCGGATGTTAGCGGCTCGCTTTCACTTAACCTGACGCGCGTCCCCTGGCGACAAGCGCTACAGACGGTGGTCACCAGCGCCGGACTTGTTATACGGGAGGAGGGTGGCATTTTTTATGTCCATACTACGGCCTGGCAGCGCGAACAGCGGGAGCGTTCAGAGCAGGAGCGGACGCGTCGGCAGCTGGATGCCCCGCTGGTCTCACAAAGTCTCTCATTTTCTTACGCCGATGCCGGGGAGCTACAAAAAGCAGCCGAAAAACTCCTGAGCCCAAAGGGAAGTTTATCACTCGACAAGCGCACTAACCGCCTGTTGGTTCGGGATAATAAGACGGTGGTGGATACGCTGCAGCGCTGGGCCGCTCAGATGGATATTCCCGTCGAGCAGGTAGAGCTTGCGGCGCATATTGTGACCATCAATGAAAAAAGCCTGCGTGAGCTAGGGGTGAAGTGGAATCTCGCCGACGCCACCGACGCGGGCAAAGTTGGTCAGCTCACCACTCTTGGCAGCGATCTTTCCGTAGCCAGCGCCACCAGCCACGTGGGTTTTAATATTGGGCGAATTAATGGTCGGCTGCTGGATCTGGAATTGTCAGCACTGGAGCAAAAACAGCAGGTTGATATCATCGCCAGCCCGCGACTGCTGGCCTCGCACATGCAACCGGCCAGCATCAAACAGGGGAGTGAGATCCCGTATCAGGTTTCAAGCGGTGAAAGCGGGGCGACCTCCGTTGAGTTTAAAGAGGCGGTATTAGGGATGGAGGTGACGCCCGTGGTATTGCCGGGGGGACGCGTGCGTCTGAAATTACACATCAGTGAAAATATGCCGGGGCAGGTGCTGCAGCAGGCTGACGGTGAAACGCTGGCGATCGACAAACAGGAGATCGAAACGCAGGTGGAGGTAAAAAGCGGAGAAACACTGGCGCTGGGTGGAATTTTTTCGCAGAAGAACAAAACCGGCAGCGATAGCGTGCCGGGATTGGGTCGCATCCCCTGGATTGGGCAGCTTTTTCGTCATGATGGAAAAGACAACGAACGGCGTGAGTTAGTGGTGTTTATTACACCACGTCTGGTCGGTATTCACTGACGGGTAACGATCCCCGCAATGATTTTGCATTCAGTTTGTTGCAGATGTTTGACGTGGGGCATGAATTAGCATACAAGGAGTACCGATTTGAGTTGGACTTACGTCTTATTACCTTATGCGCCCGGCGCGGTGATTTAATCAGTTGCCAAACAAGCCGGAGTATTGAGATAATTTTTAGTCTGACTCTCGCTCTATTGCATATGAGGTTTCAGTTCATGTCCTGCTACGCTGGGTGTCTGCGAAGCGGGGATTACCATTAACGAATAGTCTTAGTAGTACCGATAAAATGGCAGAGAAACGCAATATCTTTCTGGTTGGGCCTATGGGTGCCGGCAAAAGCACTATTGGGCGTCAGTTAGCTCAACAACTCAATATGGAATTTTACGATTCTGATCAAGAGATTGAGAAACGAACCGGAGCTGATGTGGGCTGGGTTTTCGACGTAGAAGGCGAAGAAGGTTTCCGTGACCGAGAAGAAAAAGTGATCAACGAACTCACGGAAAAACAGGGCATTGTGCTGGCAACAGGCGGCGGCTCTGTAAAATCTCGCGAAACCCGCAACCGTCTCTCCGCCCGTGGCGTAGTGGTCTATCTTGAAACGACCATCGAGAAACAGCTGGCACGTACGCAGCGTGATAAAAAGCGCCCGCTGCTGCAGGTTGAAACGCCACCACGCGAAGTTCTGGAAGCGTTGGCCGATGAACGCAATCCGCTGTACGAAGAGATTGCTGATGTGACCATTCGTACTGACGATCAGAGCGCTAAAGTGGTTGCAAACCAGATTATTCATATGCTGGAAAGCAACTGATTCTGGCTTTATATACACTCGCCTGCGGGTAAAAGCATTAAAGGTGGATGTCGCGTCATGGAGAGGATTACAGTTACTCTCGGGGAACGTAGTTACCCTATCACCATCGCGGCTGGTTTGTTTAACGACCCAGCTTCCTTTTTACCACTGAAAGCGGGTGATCAGGCGATGCTGGTCACCAACGAGACGCTGGCTCCGCTTTATCTTGACCGTGTACGCCACCTGCTAGAGCAGGCGGGCGTAAAAGTCGACAGTGTCATTCTGCCCGATGGCGAGCAGTATAAAAGTCTGACGGTACTGGATACCGTCTTTACCGCATTGCTGCAAAAACCGCATGGTCGCGATACAACATTGCTTGCCCTGGGCGGCGGTGTTGTGGGCGATCTCACCGGCTTTGCGGCTGCAAGCTATCAACGTGGTGTCCGTTTTATTCAGATTCCGACTACGTTGCTGTCTCAGGTCGACTCTTCTGTTGGCGGCAAAACTGCGGTCAACCATCCGCTTGGCAAAAACATGATTGGCGCATTCTACCAGCCCGCATCGGTGGTGGTGGATCTCGACTGTCTGAAAACGCTGCCGAAGCGCGAGCTGGCTTCGGGTCTTGCTGAAGTGATCAAATACGGCATTATTCTGGATGGCGAGTTCTTTGACTGGCTTGAAGAGAATATGGATGCGTTGCTGCGCCTGGATGAGGCTAAACTGGCATATTGCATCCGTCGTTGTTGTGAGCTGAAAGCGGAAGTTGTCGCAGCAGACGAGCGTGAAACGGGCTTACGTGCTTTACTGAATCTTGGGCATACGTTTGGTCACGCGATTGAAGCCGAAATGGGTTACGGTAACTGGCTTCACGGCGAAGCGGTTGCTGCCGGAATGGTGATGGCTGCTCGCACCTCTGAACGTCTGGGGCAGTTTAAACCGGATGAAACGGCGCGCATCATCGCGCTGCTTGAGCGTGCAGGCTTGCCGGTGACCGGGCCGCAAGAGATGTCGGCACAAGCGTATTTACCCCACATGATGCGCGATAAAAAAGTATTGGCAGGTGAGATGCGTCTTGTACTCCCGCTTGCAATAGGGAAGAGTGAAGTGCGCGGCGGAGTGCCGCACGATGTCGTTCTTGGCGCTATCGCTGATTGTCAGCAGGCGTAACAACTAGAAAGGTCAGGCCACTGTTGCAGGTGGTCGTTTAGCTTCAGGTGAAATGCAAAGTCGTTGGCATAAGCCTTTGAGTGGGGTGTTAAATGGATGAATTCAAACCAGAAGACGAGCTGAAACCCGATCCCAGCGATCGTCGTACTGGTCGTTCTCGTCAATCTTCAGAACGTGATAACGAGCCGCAGATCAACTTTGACGATGTTGATCTGGATGCAGACGATCGTCGCCCCTCGCGCAGCCGCAACGCGCACGATGAGCGAGCAGAAGAGGATTATGAGTCCGAAGAAGATTCAATGGACGAAGAGCCTGTAGAGCGTCGCCCGCGTAAACGTAAGAAAGCCGCTGCACCAAAACCGGCTTCCCGCCAGTATCTTATGATGGGGCTTGGCGTGTTGGTACTTGTGCTGCTGATTGTCGGCATTGGTTCTGCACTTAAAGCACCATCAACGAACTCAACCGAGCAAACCGCTTCCGCTGAGAAGAGCATCAACCTCTCCGGTAACGATGCGGCTAATCAGGCAAATGGCGCGCAGCCTGCACCGGGTACTACCCCTGCAGAGCAGACCGCAGGAAACACCACAGCACCAGCACCACAGGATGTTTCTCTGCCGCCCGTTTCCTCAAACCCAGCTCAGAGCCAGGCACCTGTTACGCCTGAAGGTCAGCAGCGTGTAGAAGTTCAGGGGGACCTGAATAATGCACTGACGCAGCCGCAAAACCAGCAGCAGATGGATAACGCCGTGGTTAACTCTACGCTGCCAACTGAACCTGCAACCGTTGCCCCGGTTCGCGGTGGTAACGCTCAGCCGCAAACTGCTGCGACCGAAACCAAGCCGCGCCAGACGCAGACTGCAACACGTCCTGAACGTAAGCAGGCGGTGATTGAACCTAAACGCGAAACTAAACCTCAGGCAGTGGTGAAAGCGCCTGAAGTGAAAGCTGTTCCGGCGCAGCCGAAACATACTGAAACGGCTGCGGTGAGCGAGCCAGCAAAAGCGCCAGTTACACAGACTGCACCGAAAGCCACGGCGAGCACGACAGCACCGACGACGACTGCTGCACCTGCGGCATCTGCAACAGCCTCCAGCGCTGCAGCAGGCAAAACAGCAGGTAACGTAGGTTCGCTTAAAGCTGCACCTTCCAGCAACTACACGCTGCAGCTGAGCAGTTCGTCTAACTATGACAACCTCAACAGTTGGGCGAAGAAATCGAATCTGAAAAACTACGTGGTTTATCAGACGACCCGTAACGGTCAGCCGTGGTATGTGTTGGTCAGCGGCGTTTATACGTCTAAAGATGAAGCGAAGCGTGCCGTAGCGACGTTGCCTTCTGATGTTCAGGCGAAAAACCCGTGGGCGAAGCCGATTCATCAGGTTCAGGCCGATCTGAAGTAATGTTTAAAGCGCAGGATGCTGTCGGAGCTTTCTCCACAGCCGGAGAAGGTGTAATCAGTTAGTCAGCATGAAAAAAAATCGCGCTTTTCTGAAATGGGCAGGGGGGAAATACCCCCTGCTCGATGATATTAAAAAGCACCTGCCGAAAGGTGAGTGTCTTATCGAGCCCTTCGTGGGCGCGGGTTCGGTGTTCCTGAACACCGATTTTTCTCGTTATATCCTGGCGGATATCAACAGCGACCTTATCAGCCTCTATAACATCGTCAAACTGCGTACCGATGAGTATGTCGCAGAGGCGCGTAAACTGTTTACGCCTGAGAACAATAACCCGGACATTTACTACCAGTTCCGCGCGGAGTTCAATCAGAGTGATGATTCGTTCCGCCGGGCGTTGTTGTTCCTCTATCTTAACCGACATGGCTACAACGGCCTGTGTCGGTATAATCTTCGTGGTGAATTTAACGTGCCTTTTGGACGCTATAAGCGGCCGTATTTCCCACAGGACGAGCTGTATCACTTTGCTGAAAAAGCACAGAATGCTGAGTTTCACTGCCTCTCCTATGAAGAGTGTATGGAACTGGCAGGCGTAAACTCGGTGGTTTACTGTGACCCCCCTTACGCGCCGCTGTCTGCGACGGCGAATTTCACTGCCTATCACACCAACAGCTTCAGCCCTGCCGAGCAGGCGCGCCTGGCTGAGATGGCGGAAAAGCTGGTCAGCAAAAGAATTCCGGTGTTAATTTCGAATCACGACACGCCTGATACGCGCGAATGGTACAAAGCCGCGAAGCATTTTCAGGTTAAGGTGCGGCGTAGCATCAGCAGCAACGGCGGCACACGTAAAAAGGTGGACGAACTCCTGGCTCTTTATCGCCCCTGAGCCGTTTTGCCCGCCGGTAATCACATTTCAAGGAGAAGCGGATGAAACAGTTTTTGATTGCTCCCTCAATTCTGTCGGCCGATTTTGCCCGCCTGGGTGAAGACACTGCCAACGCACTGGCGGCAGGCGCGGATGTCGTCCATTTCGACGTGATGGATAACCACTACGTTCCTAACCTGACCATCGGTCCGATGGTGCTTAAGGCGCTGCGTAACTATGGCATTACCGCCCCGATCGACGTACACCTGATGGTGAAACCGGTTGACCGCATCGTGCCGGATTTTGCCGCAGCGGGAGCCAGCATCATCACCTTCCACCCGGAAGCCTCTGAACATGTGGATCGCACGCTGCAGCTGATCAAAGAGAACGGCTGTAAGGCGGGTCTGGTGTTTAACCCGGCAACGCCGCTGAGCTATCTTGATTATGTGATGGATAAGCTGGACGTAATTTTGCTGATGTCCGTTAACCCAGGCTTTGGCGGCCAGTCGTTCATTCCTCACACGCTGGATAAGCTGCGTGAAGTGCGTCGTCGTATTGATGAATCAGGCTACGACATTCGTCTGGAAGTGGATGGCGGTGTGAAAGTGAATAACATTGGTGAAATTGCGGCAGCGGGCGCGGATATGTTCGTTGCAGGTTCGGCAATTTTCGACCAACCGGATTACAAAAAAGTCATTGATGAAATGCGCCGTGAACTGGCAAAGGTAAGTCATGGATAAATTGCAGACAATTCGGGGTGTGGCATTCGACCTCGACGGCACGCTGGTCGACAGCGCGCCGGGCTTAACAAGCGCCGTTGATCAGGCGCTGTATGCGCTTGAACTCCCCGTTGCGGGTGAAGAGCGCGTGGTAACGTGGATCGGCAACGGCGCTGACGTGCTGATGGAGCGTGCGTTGACGTGGGCTCGCCAGGAGCGTGCGTCGCAGCGTTCGGCGCAGGGTAAACCGAGCGTCGATCATGCCGACATCCCGAAGGACGAGCAACTGCGTATTCTGCGCAAACTGTTCGATCGTTTCTATGAAGAGACCGTCGAGGAAGGGAGTTTCCTGTTCCCGGACGTCCAGGAAACCCTGAGCACACTGCATGCGAAAGGCATCCCGCTGGGACTGGTAACCAACAAGCCAACGCCGTTTGTTGCACCTCTGCTTGAAGCGCTGGATATCGCGAAGTATTTCACCGTCATTGTCGGCGGTGATGACGTGCAAAACAAAAAGCCGCATCCGGAACCGCTTCTGCTGGTGGCAGGAAAATTATCCTTAACGCCTGCGGAGCTGCTCTTTGTTGGTGATTCACGCAATGATATTCTGGCTGCCCGGGCGGCTGGGTGTCCTTCCGTCGGGTTAACCTACGGCTACAACTACGGTGAGGCCATCACGCTAAGTGAGCCGGACGTCGTGTTTGACCACTTCAAAGATTTGTTGCCCGTACTCGGGCTTTCACACAGTGAACATCAGGAATTGAATAATGACTAAGCCCATCGTTTTTAGTGGCGCACAGCCTTCAGGTGAATTGACCATTGGTAACTACATGGGTGCGTTACGTCAGTGGGTCAGCATGCAGGATGATTACCATTGCATTTATTGCATCGTCGATCTCCATGCGATTACCGCGCGTCAGGATCCTGAGAAACTGCGTAAAGCCACGCTGGATACCCTGGCGCTGTATCTGGCCTGCGGCATCGATCCTGAGAAGAGCACCATTTTCGTTCAGTCTCACGTGCCAGAGCACGCTCAGCTGGGCTGGGCGCTGAACTGCTACACCTATTTCGGTGAGCTGAGCCGCATGACTCAGTTCAAGGATAAATCTGCACGCTATTCTGAAAACATCAACGCCGGCCTGTTTGACTATCCGGTACTGATGGCTGCAGACATTCTGCTGTATCAGACTAACCAGGTTCCTGTTGGTGAAGACCAGAAGCAGCACCTTGAGCTGAGCCGTGATATTGCCCAGCGCTTTAATGCGATTTATGGCGATGTGTTCAAGGTACCAGAGCCATTCATTCCGAAATCTGGCGCACGCGTGATGTCACTGCTGGAACCGACCAAAAAGATGTCCAAGTCTGACGATAACCGCAACAACGTTATCGGCCTGCTGGAAGATCCGAAATCGGTCGTGAAAAAGCTTAAGCGTGCGGTAACTGATTCTGACGAGCCGCCTGTCGTGCGCTACGACGTGCAGAACAAAGCGGGCGTGTCCAACCTGCTGGATATTCTCTCCGGGGTTACTGGTCAGAGCATTCCTGAGCTGGAACAGCATTTTGAAGGCAAGATGTACGGCCACCTGAAAGGTGAAGTGGCGGATGCTGTTTCTGGCATGCTGACTGAGCTGCAGGAGCGCTATAACCGCTATCGTAACGACGAAGCTTTCCTGCAGAAGGTGATGAAAGACGGCGCGGAAAAAGCCAGTGCGCGCGCATCTGAAACCCTGAAAGCGGTGTATGAAGCGATTGGGTTTGTGGGTAAGCCTTAAGTAAAAGCAAAACGGTAACCACGTTACCGTTTTTAGGGTTTGTTCCCTCTCCCCGTGGGAGAGGGCCAGGGTGAGGGCATCAGGCCGCACTTCCCTAAATAAAAAACCGGGAGATTCCCGGTTTTTTTACGCCTGAAAAACGCTTACTGCTGTGCCGCCGGGCCGCAACCACCGATGATCTTCGAAATGGAGATCGCCGGGTGCAGCAGATAATCGTAGCTGCAGTTATTTTTCGTGTTTTCTACACGACCGGTGCAAGCCGTCAGAGTCGATAACAGGCCGACCAGAACGGCGGCTTTTGCCAGTTTAAACATACGCATTCCTTGTCTGAAAACGAAAATGAGATGTAACTCAAGGGAATAAAGGGGAAAGTTCCACTTCGGGGCGGTATGTTATCGACAGCAGTAAGAGGGGAGTAGTCCGCTTAAAGACTACTCAGGGAAGGAATAATATGCGTCAGTGGTTGGAGAACCAGTTGAGTTTACCGCGCAGTTCCACCACGCGACCCACTACAATCAGCGCCGGGCTTTCAACCTGTTGCGCCAGTTCACCAAGCTGCGTCAGCACGCCATTTACCACGCGCTGCGTAATGGCGGTACCGTTTTCCACCAGTGCGACAGGCATATCTGCATCCATGCCGTGCTCAAGCAGTTTCGCCTGAATTGTGGCGGCCTGGTTCAGCCCCATATAGAACACCAGCGTCTGTTTTTCTGCGGCCAGGTTATGCCAGTCCAGCTCGCTGCCGGTTTTCAGATGGCCCGTCACCAGACGCACGCTCTGAGCGTAGTCCCGGTGTGTCAGCGGAATGCCTGAGTAGGCTGAGCAACCGGATGCCGCCGTAATGCCGGGCACGACAGAGAACGGAATACCCGCGTCACACAGGGTTTCCAGCTCTTCACCGCCACGGCCAAAGATAAACGGATCACCACCTTTCAGACGCACCACGCGTTTTCCCTTTTGCGCCTCGCGCAGCAGGATCTGGTTAATCTCTTCCTGCGGCACGCAATGGTAGCCCGCGCGTTTGCCCACGAAAACACGGTCGGCGTCGCGGCGAACCAGGCTCATGATGTCATCGGAGACCAGGCGATCGTAAACCACAGTATCGGCCTGCTGGAGCTGCTGGAGACCTTTCAGCGTCAGCAAGCCTGCATCTCCCGGCCCTGCACCCACCAGCACCACTTCACCGCGGTGATCAAGCGGTTCGGCCAGCAACTGTTCGGTCGTCTCTTCAACGGCTTTCGTGTCCTGATTCGCCAGCGACTGCGCCAGCCTGTCGTTGACAAAGAATTTTTCCCAGAACCGACGTCGCTCAGCTACGGTTGCGAAGGTTTGCTTCACGCGTGAACGCAGCTGCCCGGCATAATGCGCAATCTGACCAAGATGCTGTGGCAGCACAGCCTCCAGTTTTTCCCGCAGCAGGCGAGCAAGTACCGGGGAGCGGCCACCGGACGACACCGCAATCATCAGCGGGGAACGGTCGATAATCGACGGCATGATGAAGCTGGCTTCTTTCGGCGCATCCACCACGTTGCAGAAGATACGGCGTACCTCACAGGCATCGCTCACGCGTTGGTTCACTTCATCGTCGTCCGTTGCGGCAATCGTCAGCCAGCAGGTATCCAGCAGGGATTCATTAAACTCACCCTGCTGCAGCGTGAGCATTCCTGCCTGGGCCCAGACCTCAAACTGTGGGGCAAAGTCGAGGGCGTTGACGGTCAAACGGGCCCCCGCTTCTAACAGCAGGCGCGCTTTGCGTTCGGCCACATCGCCGCCGCCCACGAGCAGGCAGTCGCGGTTGCGTAATTGACAAAAAATCGGCAAGTGATCCACGACGTTACCTCGTAGCATTTATGGAAGGGGTAAGAATTGACGTCAGGATAACAGCAGGGATCGTAAGGAACATACGAATTTCCTGCCGTTATCCCTAAAAGGGCGGAGGTTAGCCTTTCAGCTGCACCATGCCGTCCTTCACGCGGGCGTCGTAGTGCTTCACAGAGCGGCTCTCATCTTCCATGCAATAGCCATCGCTTAAGCGGAAACGCTGCTTTTTCAACGGGCTTGCGACCCACAGCTCGCCCTGATGCTCCGCAATCAACCCGCGGGACAGCACGCTGGCCTCGAAGAACGGATCGATATTGCTGATGGCAAAAACCAGTTCATCATGGCGAGGGCGGAAAATCGCGACCTGTTCTTTACCCAGCAGCGCGCAAACGCCGGTGGCTGGCAGGATGTCGTTAATGTTGCAGATGTTTACCCACTGGCTCATGCGTTTTCCTCCACCAGAGTCACCGGAATACGTTCATACGGCGTCGCCGGACGATGCTGTTCGCGCTCCGGCACAACCTGTACGTTTGGGTCGCGCTGGGTGCTGTTGATAAAGTGTTTGAAGCGCGTCTGTGCCGCCGGGGTGTTCACGGTTTCAGTCCATTCGCAAATCACCGCGTCGCGCAGGCGAGCCATCTCGGCTTCAAGCTGTTCGTTTAGGCCCAGTTTGTCGTCGATGATGACTGACTTCAGGTAGTCGATGCCGCCTTCCAGGTTGTCCAGCCAGGATGCGGTACGGGTCAGCTTGTCGGCGGTACGGATGTAGAACATCATGAAGCGGTCGAGATACTGAATCAGCGTATCGTGGTCGAGATCCGCTGCCAGCAGGTCTGCGTGACGGGGTTTCATCCCGCCGTTGCCGCATACGTACAGGTTCCAGCCTTTCTCGGTAGCGATAATACCCACGTCTTTACCCTGTGCTTCTGCGCATTCACGAGTACAGCCGGAGACGCCGAACTTCATTTTGTGCGGCGTGCGGATGCCTTTGTAGCGATTTTCCAACTCCACGCCGAAGCCCACGCTGTCGCCCACGCCGTAGCGGCACCAGGTGCTACCCACGCAGGTTTTGGCCATACGCAGCGCTTTGGCATACGCATGACCGGTTTCGAAGCCCGCTTCAATCAGCTGACGCCAGATTTCTGGCAGGTCGTCTTTCTGCGCACCAAACAGGCCGATACGCTGGGAACCGGTGATTTTGGTGTACAGGTTAAATTCACGTGCGATGCGACCTACGGCGACCAGCCCTTCCGGGGTGATTTCACCACCGGCAGAGCGTGGGATAACGGAATAGGTCCCGTCTTTCTGGATGTTTGCCAGGAAGTTGTCGTTGGTGTCCTGAAGCGGCGTATGTTCTGGTTTGAGAACGTACTCATTCCAGCAGGAGGCCAGCAGAGAACCGACGGTCGGTTTACACACTTCGCAGCCATAACCCTGGCCGTGTTTTACCAGCAGTTCGTCGAAGGATTTGATGCCCTCCACGCGGATCAGATGGTAAAGCTCCTGGCGAGAGTAAGAGAAGTGTTCGCACAGATTGTTGTTCACTTCGATGCCCTGTTTCGCCAGTTCGGCGTTCAGCACCTGGGTGACCAGTGGAATACAACCGCCGCAGCCGGTACCGGCTTTGGTTTCTGCTTTCAGCGCCGCCACGGTGTGGCAACCTTTGTTGATAGCGGAAATCAACATGCCTTTGGTGACGTCGAAGCAGGAGCAAATCTGCGCGCTGTCCGGCAGTTTATCGACACCGATAGACGGCTTGCCGCTGGAGGCATGAGCAGGCAGGATCAGGGCGTCCGGGTTTTCCGGCAGCTCGATGGCGTTCAGCACCAGTTGCAGCAGGTTGCCGTAATCGCTGGTGTCACCCACCAGCACCGCGCCGAGAAGAGTTTTATTATCCTGGCTGACGATGAGTCGTTTGTAGACCTCTTTGCTTTCGTCGAGGTAGACGTAGCTGCGCGAGTTCGGGGTACGACCGTGCGCATCGCCAATACCGCCAACGTCTACGCCCAGCAGCTTCAGCTTGGCGCTCATGTCTGCGCCTTCGAAGGCGTTCTCCGTTCCAAGGATATGGTCAACGGCAACCTGCGCCATTTTGTAGCCGGGGGCGACCAGCCCGTACACGCGGTTGTTCCAGCTGGCGCACTCGCCAATTGCGTAGATGTCCGGGTCAGAGGTCTGGCAGGTATCGTTAATCATGATACCACCGCGCTGAGCAACGGCCAGTCCACACTGGTTAGCCAGCTTGTCGCGCGGACGAATACCGGTGGAGAAGACGATAAAGTCCACTTCAAGCTCGCTGCCGTCGGCAAAACGCATGGTTTTGCGCGCTTCAGTGCCTTCCTGGACGATCTCTTTGGTGTTTTTGCTGGTGTGAACCTTCACGCCCATGCTTTCGATTTTACGACGTAACTGGTCACCACCCATGTGGTCCAGCTGCTCGGCCATCAGCATCGGGGCAAATTCGATGACGTGAGTTTCAACGCCGAGGTTTTTCAGTGCGCCTGCGGCTTCCAGACCCAGCAGGCCGCCACCAACTACTGCACCGCGTTTGCTGCGACGTGCACAGTTTTCAATGGCTTTGAGGTCTTCAATGGTACGGTAGACGAAGCAATCCTGGGTTTCCGAGCCTTTGATTGGCGGGATCCACGGATAGGAGCCCGTCGCCATGATCAGCTTGTCGTAAAAAACCGTGCGTCCGGCGCTGGAGTGGATCACTTTTTCCTGGCGGTTGATGGTGATAGCGCGTTCTCCCACCAGTACTTTTACGCCATGCTTCTCGTAGAAACCCTCACGCACCAGAGAGAGCTCTTCAGCGGTATGATGTGAGAAGTAGGAAGACAGGTGCACACGGTCGTACGCCTTGCGGGGTTCTTCACAGAACACGGTAATGTCGAACTGGGCAGCGTCAGCTTTATCGAGAAGATCCTCAATAAAGCGGTGGCCGACCATGCCGTTACCGATGATAGCGAGTCTGACTTTGCTCATTATTGCCTCGATTTCTTTTCTATTACTGCCTACCTTAACGATTCAGCTATGGCGATTATTGATGCAAATCAAATACGTCTTCGCCTACTCCTTAGGTGGTATGCGACTGATTTGTCAGGGTTTTTATAAGTGGCGGAAATCGAAGGCTTTTCGTTGTCGTTGAATTTGTGTACAACTCAGGGACGATCGTTGAAAAATCGGTACGCCTGAATATCAGCTGCGTTTTTTAGGTGAAAGGTATGTCTACAACACCGTTATGGCTTGTTCAGAATGTTCGTTTACCGGGTCGGGAAGGGCTGTGGCAACTCGCCATTGAGAACGGGCGATTTGGTGACATTACCCCAATGGACGATACCCACGCCGAAAGTTATGAAGTCTTAAATGCCCGTGGAGGGCTGGCGATCCCGCCGTTTATTGAGCCGCATATTCATCTTGATACAACCCAGACGGCAGGCGAGCCGAACTGGAACCAGTCCGGCACGCTGTTTGAAGGGATTGAGCGCTGGGCGGAGCGTAAGGCGTTGCTCAGCCATGACGATGTCAAAGCGCGTGCCTGGAAAACGCTGAAGTGGCAAATTGCCAACGGAATTCAGTTTGTCCGCACCCATGTAGATGTCTCCGACCCGACGCTTACCGCTCTTAAGGCGATGCTGGAGGTGAAACAGGAGGTTGCCCCGTGGGTGACGCTGCAAATTGTCGCGTTCCCGCAGGAAGGTATTCTTTCGTACCCGAACGGCGCGGCGCTGCTGGAAGAGGCGTTAAAACTGGGGGCTGACGTGGTGGGGGCGATCCCGCACTTCGAATTCACCCGGGAATATGGCGTGCAGTCTCTGCATATCGCCTTCGAGCTGGCGAAGAAATATGACCGCCCGCTGGATATCCACTGTGATGAAATCGACGACGAGCAGTCCCGCTTTGTGGAGACGGTCGCCACGCTGGCGTATGAGGCCGGTATTGGTGCGCAGGTAACGGCCAGCCATACCACCGCTATGCACTCTTACAACGGTGCATACACCTCGCGGCTGTTCCGACTGCTGAAGATGTCGGGCATTAACTTTGTGGCGAATCCGCTGGTGAACATTCATCTGCAGGGACGCTTTGACGACTATCCGAAGCGTCGCGGCATCACCAGGGTGAAGGAGCTGCAGGAAGCGGGCATCAACGTCTGCTTCGGCCATGATGATGTGTTTGACCCGTGGTACCCGCTCGGCACCGGCAACATGCTGCAGGTGCTGCATATGGGACTGCATGTTTGCCAGATGATGGGCTATCCGCAAATCGACAGCGGGCTGAACTTGATTACACACAACAGTGCCAGAACCTTTGGTCTGAGTGATTACGGTATCGCAACGGGGAACCCGGCAAACCTGATAATCCTGCCGGCAGAGAGCGGATTTGAAGCGGTGCGCTGCCAGGTGCCGGTGCGCTGGTCGATTCGTCAGGGGCGGATTATTGCCACCACGCAGCTGGCGCAGACGTGGATCCAGATGGACAGCGGTGGGGAAGAGGTGAGCTTTGCCAGAAACAGCCCCTCTGATTAAGCAAAGGGGCAAGGCGATTAGTGAGAAGCTGCCGCCACGTTATGCTGGCGGTGGCGGGTCACGAAGCCCAGGACGAGGCACATGATAAACACCACGGCATACAGACCGTTCGCGGTGTGCAGCGCTGCCAGAGGACCGCTGTGCGCTACAATCGGGCCCGTGACGACGAAGGTCAGCATGGTGCCGATGGTGCCGCAGGTCAGCACGAAGTTTACCAGTTTTGGCGAGGCCACTTTCGTCTGCAGCGAGCCCAGGGTAATGATGGACGTGTAAATCGCGCTGGAGAAGAAGCCCAGGGTCAGGATGAACCACGGCATATGTTCCGGCGACCCGTTAATGAACAGGTACATCAGCACGGTTGCCATGCCTGCCAGCACGGTCAGAATGCGCTGCAGGTCGAAGAAGCGCAGGATGAAGCTAAACGCCCACATGCCGAACATGTAAGACATCCAGAAATCGCTCACCAGTTTGCCCGCATCGTTCAGGCTCATGCCCAGACCTTTAGCGTATTCCGGTACCCAGGAGATAAAGCCCAACTGACCCAGGATGTAGCACAGGGCGGCAATAGAGAGGAACAGCACGCCGATACCCCATTTCTCTTTCGCGACAGGTTCTGCCGTGGTCTGCGCTTTTTTACCCAGCACCGGGAATTCACAGCCGAAGGTCAGAATAAAGATCGCCACGTAGACCAGCCCGATGCAGGCATAGACCCAGTACCACTCAATGCTGCGTGCCAGCAGAACGGCGGCAACCATCGGGAAAATCATCCCGGCCATGCTGAAGAAGGAGTCAGTAAACAGCAGACGCGCGCCGCGCTGACGGCCTTCATACATGTGGGTAATGAGGAACGTACCGATCGACATGGTGATCCCGCTGACCAGACCGAGCACAAACATGGCGGCGGAGAACAGGGCGATGCTGTGGCTCAACATCAGACCCGCCACGGCGGTGACCATCAGCACAAAGCCAAAACGCAGCTGCGTTTTCAGCGGAACAATTTCCATCAGCCAGGCATTCAGGAAGATAGAAATCAGGATCCCCGCGTTGAGGAAGGTGAAAGTGTTACTCATGCTGGATACGGGCAGCTGGAAGTAGTCTGCGATATTCCCCATCACCATCCCGGTGACGATCACCAACGCGCCGGTCAGGGCGTAGGAGAAGAAGCTGATCCATGTGAGCTTGATGCGATTGCTGTTAGTCATGTCTGGCCTGTTCAAAAAAGAAAAGCGCCCAGAGGGCGCTGAGAGCGGGCAGATTTTAGACATTAAAGTGATCCATTCATATCTTTTAAGAGAAATTAGAACTTCATTGCATTATTTTGTGTGATAGCGATCACAAAATATGGCGCTAAAGCCAACCGTTTGCGTGGTTACAACTGTTTCAAATTCGTAAAATTAGGTAAAAGGCTGGTCTCCGTTCATACTGCTCTTTAGAATCATGCCATTCGCTTTTTATACTGCGCTTTGTTAAGGAATTCTCATGCTCAAATCAACACTGGCGGCTGTCGCAGCTGTGTTTGCTCTTTCTGCCGTTTCCCCTGCTGCGCTGGCAGCAAAAGGAGATCCTCACGTCCTGCTGACCACCTCCGCCGGGAACATTGAGCTGGAGCTGAATAGCCAGAAAGCCCCTGTTTCCGTGAAAAACTTCCTCGACTACGTGAACAGTGGTTTCTATAACAACACCACTTTCCACCGCGTGATCCCGGGCTTTATGGTTCAGGGTGGCGGCTTCAATGAGCAAATGCAGCAGAAGCAGCCGAACCCGCCTATTAAAAACGAAGCGGACAACGGCCTGCTGAACAAGCGCGGCACTATCTCAATGGCGCGTACCGCAGACAAAGATAGCGCGACCAGCCAGTTCTTCCTCAACGTGGCGGATAACGCCTTCCTCGACCACGGCCAGCGTGACTTCGGTTATGCCGTCTTCGGTAAAATTGTGAAAGGGATGGATGTGGCGGACAAGATCTCTCAGGTGCCTACCCATGATGTCGGTCCGTACCAGAATGTGCCGTCAAAACCTGTCGTGATCCTCTCTGCAAAAGTTCTGCCATAACCTTCTTCAACACGGGCAATGCTCGCCCGTGTTGTGACCCTCCCTGCGAAAGCGCGTTTTGCTGCTTATACTTGTGGCAAACGGACTATTCAGGGAGGCGTTAAGTGAAAAAACTCACCGATAAGCGAAAATCCCGTCTCTGGGAGCAGCAGCGTAACGTCAATTTTCAGGCCAGTTGCCTCCTTGAAAAAGGTAATGGTCCTTCAGAGCCCCACATTGAGACGCTGGAACTGGGGCCTTCTGCCCCCGGTTTGCCCCATCTGTGCCATATTCACCGCCATTTGTACCGCAGAGAGATGAAGCGGGCAGGCGAGTTACGTACCGACGATATTTTTAAGGGCGACATTCCTTTCTGCCATTTCGAATACATCGAGAAGATGGGTAACGAGCTGATGGCGGCGCTGGAAAGCGAAAAGTATCTCGTGGGTCTTGAGAAAGCGGCGTTTGTTGACAGAGTTAGCCACTATTACTGCGAAATCAACATGCTGCATCCGTTTATGCGCGGCAACGGTATTGCCCAACGCGTTTTCTTCGAGCAGCTGGCGCTCCACGCGGGCTACTCGCTGGACTGGCGCGATATCGATCCCGACCAGTGGGTGGTGGCTAACCGAAGTGGCGCAACGGGAGATTTAACCGCGCTAAACGCTATCTTTGCCAAAGTAGTGAGCGAAGCGCGGGAATCTGAGTAGAATAGGGCGGCATTTTTTTCGGGAGCCGCCATGATTCTGCTGATTGATAACTACGATTCCTTCACCTGGAACCTTTACCAGTATTTTTGTGAGCTGGGTGCAGAGGTGGTTGTCCGCCGCAACGACGACATTAGCCTGGCGGATATTGAAACACTGGCTCCGCATAAAATCGTGATTTCACCCGGCCCCTGCACCCCGTCGGAGTCGGGTATTTCGCTGGAGGTTATCCAGCACTATGCCGGCAAGCTGCCGATCCTCGGCGTCTGTCTTGGCCATCAGGCCATTGCGCAGGTGTTTGGTGCCACTATCGTGCGCGCCGCGAAAGTGATGCACGGTAAAACCTCTCCGGTCACCCACACTGGCGTTGGGGTATTCACCGGGCTCAATAATCCGTTAACCGTGACGCGCTACCATTCACTGGTGATTGACCCGTCGACGCTGCCTGACTGCTTTGAGGTGACCGCCTGGAGCGATACGCAGGAGATCATGGGGATTCGTCACCGCGAATGGGATCTCGAAGGCGTACAGTTCCACCCGGAAAGCATCCTCAGCGAACAGGGCCACGCGCTGCTGGCAAATTTCCTTAAACGCTGAATATTGATTGCCTTGTCGTGATTTTTTATGCATATTTTGTGATTATATTTTCACTATCAATGTGACATAAAATGGATGGGCATGACATGGCAACTGAACAACCTGCAATTACCCGCGCAACATTTGATGAAGTGATTCTGCCGATTTATGCACCGGCTGAGTTTATCCCGGTAAAAGGAAAAGGCAGCCGCGTCTGGGATCAGCAGGGCAAAGAGTATGTTGATTTCGCGGGCGGTATTGCAGTGACGGCGCTGGGCCATTGCCATCCTGCCCTGGTTGAGGCGCTGAAAACCCAGGGCGAAACGCTCTGGCACACCAGCAACGTTTTTACCAACGAGCCGGCGTTACGCCTCGGCCGCAAGATTATTGATGCGACGTTTGCCGAGCGCGTGCTGTTCATGAACTCGGGCACCGAAGCCAACGAAACCGCCTTCAAGCTGGCGCGCTACTACGCAACCACGCGCCACAGCCCGTACAAAACCAAAATCATTGCCTTCCACAATGCCTTCCACGGACGCTCCTTCTTTACCGTCTCCGTCGGCGGCCAGCCGAAGTATTCCGACGGATTTGGCCCGAAACCGGCCGACATCGTCCATGTGCCGTTTAACGATCTGCATGCGGTGAAAGCGGTGATGGACGACCACACCTGCGCGGTTGTTGTCGAGCCGATCCAGGGTGAAGGCGGCGTGACGGCGGCGACGCCAGAATTCCTGAAAGGTCTGCGTGCGCTGTGCGATGAGCATCAGGCGCTGCTGGTGTTTGATGAAGTGCAGTGCGGGATGGGACGTACCGGCGATCTGTTTGCCTATATGCACTACGGCGTGACGCCGGATATTCTCACCAGCGCCAAAGCGCTCGGCGGTGGTTTCCCGGTGAGTGCGGTACTGACGACTCAGGAGATTGCCTCCGCGTTCCACGTTGGTTCTCACGGTTCCACCTATGGCGGGAACCCGCTGGCGAGTGCCGTGGCGGGCGCGGCATTTGATATTATCAATACACCTGAGGTTCTGAACGGCGTCAGCGCCAAGCGCGAGCTGTTTGTGAAACACCTGCAGCAGATTGACGATCGGTTTGACGTGTTCAGCGAGATCCGCGGGATGGGGCTGCTGATCGGTGCCGAGCTGAAACCGCAGTACAAAGGTCGCGCGCGCGATTTCCTGCATGCCGCCGCCCGCGAAGGGGTGATGGTGCTGAACGCGGGACCGGATGTGATGCGTTTTGCACCGTCGCTGGTGGTAGAAGACAAAGACATTGAAGATGGATTAACCCGTTTTGCCGCGGCAGTCGAGAAAATCGTAAAAGGTTAATACTCCGTCCGCTTTAATATCCGCGTTAACCAAATCCCGTGATGCGGACGCTGACGCCATGCCACCGACGAAATGGTGTGCATGGTGTTCAGATGCCCCAGAATGCGCTGTAAATGCTGCTCCAGCGTGCTCATTGGCCCGTGGGTTAACGTCTCCGGCGCTTCCAGAATATTCGAGTCGCCCGACTCGCCCGGCGCGTCATACTCCAGACGCTGCTGACACCGCTGTAAGGCAATTTCACACGACTGCAAATAGCGCTGCGCCAGATCCGGCGTCAGCATCGTGTGCTCGCGCGCCAGCGTGGTCATGGCGTTAATGTGCTCGACGATAAACTGGCTGTGCGTCACCCAGAGCTTCATATCCGCCAGATAGTGCGAGTTAAAGCCCGGCTCCTGCATCGCCTGGTTGAGCGAGTTAAACAGGGCATTGTGCGCCTGGTTGACCTTCATCCGCTGATACGCCAGCGGGGAGGGTTGCGGATCGTCGCTCAGGATCAGACGAATGGCCTGCTGGTCGGCCTCCAGCGCGTCGTGGGCGTTCTGGCGCAACAGTCCGCTTTGCCATTGCGGCCACAGCCAGACCATGCCGCCAAAGGCAATCAGACAGCCAATCAGGGTATCGATCAGTCTGGCGACAATAAATTGTTCGCCATTGAGCGTGAGCAGTTGCAGGGTGTATACCGCCGTTACCGTAAAGCCCACCATAGCCCAGCCATAGTTTTTGCGGATAATCAGGTAGCTCACCAGCGTAATTATCAGCATTCCCGCCAGGGTATAACCTTCCGGCACGTGAAAGTGCAGCGTGACGCCCGCAATAATCAGCCCGGCCATAGTTCCCCCCGCCCGGTGCAGAATACGCACGCGCGTGGCGCCATAGCCGTTCTGGGTGACAAACAGCACGGTCATTAAGATCCAGTAGGGTTTAGGTAGATGCAGCGCCATGCCCATCAGGCTGGCGGTACTGAGCATGACGCTAATCCGTGCGGCGTTGCGCAGAGCGGACGATTTAAGAGACAGATAGCTTCTGAGCGCCGGCAATAACGGCAGACGTTTTTGTTTATCCGCCATGAGATCGCGGGGATAAAGCGGGCGTTGGGTGCGCAACACGCGGGCGATACGGCTGAAATGCCAGGCGGCAAACTGGCCCACCGGGTTGTCCTCATGCTGGCGGGCGATTTTCTCCAGCGTGCCGAGTTGTTTGTCCATGTTAAAACGCGTGGGATAGCGGTGATATAAAATGTCATCAGCCAGCACCCGCAGACGCGCAGAGACGGTTTGCGCATTCCAGCGGATCACCGCTTCGGCATGGCTGCGCTCGACCAGCTTTTGCACCTCCTGAGGATGATGCAGGCTCACGGAGATATGTTCTTGCAGATCCAGCCCCACCTGGAAGATACGCAGCAGCCGTTTGTATTCGTGATTCTTGTTGGCGGCGAGCATGTGTAGTTGCTGATAACACTGGCTTATCAGATCCACCACCTTTTGCTGGCGCGTCAGCAGCGGCGGTAACGATTTTTCCGGATCGGTATGCTGGGTGAGCAGGGTGTATTTGGCCTCGCAGTAATCCGCAAGTTGCACATAGAGCAGGCTCAATGATTCACGCAGGGGCTGTTCCCGCCACAGCCAGAACCAGAACCAGTTAAACAGCCCATACCACAGCGTACCCAGGGCGTAGATCAGTAGCGGCTCCCACACCGGCATGTTACCCGCGAGGCTCAGCGTGAAGATGGCCGCTATCAGTGAGGCGGGAAGCAGGCGCGCATGAAGGGAACTGATTTCAGCGGTGACGCCGAGCGTCATCGCCAGCACGGTCAGGATTAACGGCAGCGGAATATCGCGGGCGAGTAAGAGCTGCACGGCGAGGCTACAGCCAGCAAACAGCGAGCCGCCAATAATCAGACGTTTAAAAAAGCGCTTATGCGGTGTGTCCAGGCCAGCAATGTTGCAGCAGGCGGGCACGAGAGAAAACAGCAGACCTTGCTGAAGATGTCCGAGGATCAGACCGATGGCCACAGGAAGACACAACACCAGCGTTTGTCGCAGTGCATAGTTAACTTCCGGGTGATAAATCAGCCTGCGCCACATGGGGAAGAGAGACAAAAACGGCGTGACACCTTGCGATGGCACGCCGTTTGAGTGGAATTAACGCGTTCCGTAGACCACGATGGTTTTACCGTGGGCGGAGATCAGGTTCTGATCTTCCAGCATTTTCAGAATACGGCCCACTGTTTCACGGGAGCAGCCGACGATCTGGCCGATCTCCTGACGGGTAATTTTAATCTGCATGCCGTCAGGGTGGGTCATCGCATCGGGTTGTTTTGCCAGGTTAAGCAGAGTCTGCGCGATACGACCGGTAACGTCCAGGAAGGCGAGGTTACCCACTTTCTCAGATGTAACCTGCAGACGGCGAGCCATCTGGGAAGAAAGACGCATCAGGATATCAGGGTTAACCTGAATCAACTGACGGAATTTCTTGTAAGAAATTTCAGCCACTTCACATGCTGTCTTTGCACGAACCCAGGCACTACGTTCCTGGCCTTCTTCAAACAGGCCCAGTTCACCGATGAAATCGCCCTGGTTCAGATAAGAAAGGATCATCTCTTTCCCTTCTTCATCTTTGATCAGCACTGCCACCGAGCCTTTTACGATGTAATACAACGTTTCCGCTTTTTCACCCTGGTGAATCAGCGTGCTCTTCGATGGGTACTTATGAATGTGGCAATGAGACAAGAACCATTCGAGAGTCGGGTCTGTTTGCGGTTTGCCAAGCACCATGCGCTGTTATCCTCTGTTATAAGCTGTCACCAGAGTCATCAGATGCATCCGGACTCTGGGGTTGCAATCGAATTCTTACCCATACCCTGGGAAGTCGGCTATCGTAACGTTTCGCAGCCAGTAAAGTTTGATGTCCTCTGCATACATGTGTAACGTCAATGTATTACTGTAGCATCCTGAGTGTTTTAGCATAGCTTTCGCCGCGTGTCTCCTGGTGTCTCGCTTCAGCATGATGCAGGTCGCCTTCCATTGCGAGAAATGTAACGCACGCGTAATCTGTCACCAAAAATGCAACGTTGGAGTTAATGAATATGCAAGCGCGCGTGAAATGGGTTGAAGGTTTAACGTTCCTGGGCGAGTCCGCTTCAGGGCACCAGGTTTTGATGGATGGTAACTCCGGCGATAAAGCACCAAGCCCGATGGAGATGGTATTGATGGCTGCCGGTGGATGCAGCGCGATTGATGTGGTCTCGATTCTGCAAAAAGGCCGTCATGATGTAACGGATTGCGAAGTTAAACTCACATCGGAACGTCGTGAAGAGGCGCCACGCCTGTTCACCCATATTAACCTGCACTTTGTGGTCACCGGTAAAGACCTGAAAGACGCGGCCGTTTCACGCGCGGTGGACTTGTCTGCGGAGAAATACTGCTCTGTGGCGTTAATGCTGGAGAAAGCGGTAAAAATTACACATTCGTATGAAGTGATCGAGGCGTGATTGATGGGGCATCGTGCGTGTTGATGCCCTCACCCTAACCCTCTCCCACCGGGAGAGGGAATATGATCACGCGATCTGCTTCCCTTCCATCAACCGCTGTACCAGCGGCGTCATGATGAGCTCCATCGCCAACCCCATTTTTCCGCCCGGCACCACTAATGTATTCATGTGCGAAATAAACGAGCCCTGCAGCATGGCCAGCAGCCAGGGGTAATCAATGCCTTCGAGGTTGCGGAAATGGATCACCACAAAGCTCTCATCCAGCGACGGGATGCTTTTGGCCGCGAATGGGTTGGAGGTATCGACTGTCGGTACTCGCTGGAAGTTAATATGGGTACGGGAGAACTGCGGCGTCAGGAAATTAATGTAATCCTCCATGGAGCGCACCACGGAGTCCATCACCGCTTCTCGTGAATGGCCGCGCTCGCTCATGTCACGCGTCAGCTTCTGGATCCACTCCAGGTTCACGATCGGTACCACGCCAACCAGCAGATCCACATGGCGCGCTACGTCGTGATGGGGAGTTACCACGCCGCCATGCAGCCCTTCATAAAACAGCACGTCAGTGGGTTCCGGCAGGGGTTGCCAGGGGGTAAAGGTACCCGGCACCTGGTTCCATGGCACGGCTTCATCGTAAGTATGCAGATACTTGCGGGATTGCCCTGTGCCGCTCTTGCCATATTCGACGAAGGTTTGCTCCAGCAGGCCGAAGTCATTGGCTTCCGGGCCAAAGTAGCTGATGTGTTTACCCAGATCGCGCGCTTTACGGATGGCCATGTCCATCTCCGGGCGCGTATAGCGGTGAAAGCTGTCGCCTTCGACCTCCGCCGCACGGAGATTCAGCTGGGCGAAAATCTTGCGAAATGCGAGGCTGGTGGTGGTGGTTCCCGCACCACTCGACCCCGTAACGGCAATAACCGGATGTCTGGCAGACATAGCAACTCCCTGACTGGAAAGGTTGAAAGATCAGCCGTGAAACGCGTTGCGGGGCATGATATTGACCGTCTCATGCAGTTCTGACCATACCAGCACCACGTCGCCGCTTTTGAGCTGGCGCTTTACATCGTTGACCTTTTGCTCGAGCGAGCGTTCTTGTTCACCATAATCTGTGCCTTCGCGTAATACAAAGCTTTCAATCAGATTATCGAGCGTTTCGGGAGCCAGATCCTGCCAGGGAATGATCATTTTGCACCGTCCAGATACGGGGTTAACCAGTCAGGAATACGCGTCTCAAGCCACATTTTCGGGCGACGCAGTGTGCCACCGATAAACCCGACGTGGCCGCCATGCTCCGTCAACTGATAGTGAACGTTGTCGGGCAGGAATTCCTGAGCGGGAATAGAATGATGATCCATAAACGGGTCATCTTTGGCATGAATGATCAGCGTCGGCTGCGTAATCTTGCTGAGCAGCGGCATGGCGCTGCACTGACGATAGTAGTCAATCGCGTCGGCAAAGCCGTGGATTTTTGCGGTGATCAGATCGTCGAACTCGCGAATGCGACGCACTTTTTTTAACTGACGCAGACTTATCGGAAGCGTCTCCGGGTAGGCTTTCAGTTTGCGCGCCGCGTTTGCTTTCAGCAGGTTAAGCAGGTAGCGCTGATAGACGCGGGAAAAACCTTTATCCATATGGTAGCTACACTGCTCCAGCATAAATGGTGCAGAGACAATGACGGCGGCATCCAGCGGGACGCTTTCGCCCTCTTTGGCCAGCAAACAAGCCAGCATATTCCCGCCCAGCGAGTAGCCCACGGCTGCCGTTGGCACGGTGCCATAGTTTTCCCGCAGCCAGTGTAAAAACCACGTACCGTCCTCGGTTTCACCCGAGTGATAAATGCGTTTCTGGCGATTTGGCTCGCCGCTACAGCCGCGAAAATGCATCACCACACCGAGCCAGCCACGCGCTTTTGCCGCCTCAATTAACCCGTGCGCATACGGACTGTGCAGGCTACCTTCCAGACCGTGAAAGACCACCAGACGCGGCTTATGGCGAGCCTGTTCCGGTTCCTCGCTCCAGGCGAGATCCAGAAAGTCTCCGTCCGGTAAATCCAGCCGTTGCCAGTGCGGGGTGAACTGAACCTTGCGACGGATAAGCCGTGGCAGCATGGTTTGCAGGTGGCGATTGGACACGCCGCGCATGGGCACGAACTCAGCGCTCTCTTCAGTAGCTATGTCGAAGTCTGATGGAATGATTTGGGTCATAACGATGCGATGCTAATTCTTGTCAGTTATTTACTATAATCGCTTCCAGCTGTTCCTGAGCGTCCAGCCACGCCATCTCGCACTCTTCGAGGCTGGATTTCGTTTTGGCCTGAGTTTGCAGACAGTCAGTCAGCTCAGCTTTGCGGCTCTGGTCATACAGACCGCTATCGCCCAGCTTCTCTTCAACGGTAGCGAGTGTCGCATTAAGTTTTTCCATCTCTTTTTCGAGACGGGCGATCTCTTTGCGTAGCGGCTGTGTCTGGGTGCGAAGTTCCGCGTCGCGGCGCTTTTGGTCTTTACGCGCCTGCGCGCTGTTGGCGTTCTCTTTCGCGGACTCCTCCGGCTGGTTTTCCTGCTTCTGCACGTCGGTCAGCCACTGCTGGTAGTCTTCCAGGTCACCGTCGAATGGTTCAACTTTGCCGTCATGCACTAAGTAGAGATCGTCGGTGGTGGAGCGGATAAGGTGGCGATCGTGCGAGACGACAACCAGCGCGCCTTCAAACTCAATCAGCGCTTCAGTTAGCGCCTGACGCATATCGAGATCCAGGTGGTTAGTCGGTTCATCAAGAAGCAGCAGGTTCGGACGTTGCCAGACGATCAGTGCCAGCACCAGACGGGCCTTTTCGCCACCGGAGAAGCGCTCGGTGTTTTCGGTGACCTTATCACCCTGGAAGCCAAAACCGCCGAGGTAGTCACGTAGCTTCTGCTCCATCTCCTGCGGCGCCAGACGCGCGAGGTGCTGAATCGGGGATTCATCCGCGCGTAAAAATTCCAGCTGATGCTGGGCGAAGTAACCCAGCTTGATGCCCTTCGCGAGACCGATTTCACCGCTGACCGGGTTAAGCTCGCCCGCCAGCAGTTTGATCAACGTTGATTTACCTGCACCGTTGCGTCCCAGCAGGCCAATGCGCGAACCCGGCACCAGGTTGAGCTTGATGGAGTCGAGAATAGTGCGTTCGCCGTAGCCCGCGCTGACTTTTTCCATCTTCAGCAGTGGGTTTGGCAGGCTTTCCGGCGCGCGGAAGCTGAAGTGGAACGGGTTATCCACGTGCGCCGGGGCAATCATCTCCATGCGTTCCAGCATTTTGATGCGGCTCTGGGCCTGTTTCGCTTTTGACGCTTTGGCCTTGAAGCGATCCACGAAACTCTGCAGGTGCGCCACGCGCTGCTGCTGGCTTTCGTACATGGACTGCTGCTGGGCAAGACGCGTCGCGCGCTGGCGCTCGAAGGAGCTGTAGTTGCCGGTGTACTCGAACATCGTTTGCTGTTCGATATGAATGATTTTATCCACCACCGGGTCGAGAAAGTCACGGTCGTGGGAGATCAGAATCAGAGTGCCCTGATAGCTCTTGAGCCACTTCTCCAGCCAAATAACCGCATCGAGATCCAGGTGGTTCGTCGGTTCATCGAGCAACAGTAGATCGGAGCGGCAGATCAGTGCCTGCGCCAGGTTGAGGCGCATACGCCAGCCGCCCGAGAAGTCGCTGACCGGGCGTTCCAGCTGTTCATTGCTGAAGCCCAGGCCGTGCAGCAGGCTGGAGGCGCGGGAGCGAATGGTCCATGCGTCGATGGCGTCCAGCTTGCCGTGAACGGTGGCGATGGCGTGACCGTCGTTGCGCTCGTTGGCGGCGTTAAGTTCCGCTTCCAGCTTACGGTATTCACGGTCACCGTCGATAACATAGTCGAGAGCCGGTTCGCTCAGGGCGGGCGTCTCCTGGTTCACCCAGGCGAGCTGCCAGTTCCCCGGGAAGGTAAAGTTACCGCCATCCGCGCTAATCTCGTTTTTCAGCAGCGCCAGCAGAGTGGATTTACCACAGCCGTTTTTGCCGACCAGACCCACTTTTTGGCCAGGGTTGATGGTTGCAGTGGCGTTATCCAGCAGGACGCGCACGCCGCGACGAATTTGTAACGAGGAGAAAACAATCATAGAAGCGCCGTATGTTCCGACTATGTTAATTTGTCATTATGATAATGTAAGGTGTGGGCTATTTTCCGCACCGGGCCGCCATGGTAGCCCAAAACAACGACGATACACAAAAACAGAAACAAGACCGGGAGGGGAATGATGTCTCAGACAGCAAAAGTGCTGCTGCTGTATGCCCATCCGGAATCTCAGGACTCGGTGGCAAACCGGGTGCTGCTTAAGCCGGCCACACAGCTCAGTAACGTGACGGTGCACGATCTTTACGCGCACTATCCTGATTTCTTTATTGATATCCCTTACGAGCAGGAACTGCTGCGTCAGCACGACGTCATTGTGTTCCAGCATCCGCTTTATACCTATAGCTGCCCGGCTCTGCTCAAAGAGTGGCTGGACCGCGTGCTGAGCAGGGGATTCTCCAGTGGGGTAGGGGGCAACCAACTGGCGGGAAAGTACTGGCGTAGCGTTATTACTACCGGTGAACCGGAAAGCGCATACCGTTATGACGGGCTGAACCGCTATCCGATGAGTGACATCCTGCGTCCATTCGAACTGACGGCAGCGATGTGTCGTATGCACTGGATGAGCCCGATTATTATCTACTGGGCACGTCGTCAGGATCCGAAAGAACTGGCAAGCCACGCCAGAGCTTATGGTGAATGGCTGGCGTCACCGATTCCGGCAGGAGGACGTTAATGGAAGGATCGAATCTACTCCTTGCCGGAGTGCTGTTTTTATTTGCGGCCGTCGTCGCGGTTCCGCTTGCTGCACGTATTGGAATAGGAGCAGTGCTGGGCTATCTGCTGGCAGGGATCGCGATTGGCCCCTGGGGACTTGGATTCATCAGCGATGTAGATGAGATTCTCCATTTCTCCGAGCTGGGCGTGGTGTTCCTGATGTTCATCATCGGCCTTGAGCTGAACCCCTCTAAATTGTGGCAACTCAGACGCTCTATCTTCGGTGTGGGTGCTGCACAGGTGCTGTTCAGCGCCGCGATTCTGGGTGGCCTGTTAATGCTGACCAACTTCTCCTGGCAGGCGGCGGTGATCGGTGGGATAGGTCTTGCGATGTCGTCGACGGCAATGGCGCTTCAGTTAATGCGCGACAAAGGGATGAACCGCAACGAAGCAGGGCAACTGGGTTTTTCGGTGCTGCTGTTTCAGGATCTGGCGGTGATCCCCGCGATGGCTCTGGTGCCGCTATTGGCAGGCTCCGGCGACGATCACTTTGACTGGGCAAAAATCGCCATGAAGGTGCTGGCCTTCGCCGGTATGCTGATTGGCGGACGTTTCCTGTTACGCCCTGTGTTCCGCTTTATTGCCGCGTCGGGCGTACGGGAGGTGTTCACCGCTGCGACGCTGCTGCTGGTGCTGGGATCGGCGCTGTTTATGGATGCGCTGGGGCTGTCGATGGCGCTCGGGACCTTCATTGCCGGGGTGCTGCTTGCTGAGAGCGAATATCGTCACGAACTGGAAATTGCCATCGATCCCTTCAAAGGGCTGCTGTTAGGGCTTTTCTTTATTTCGGTGGGTATGGCGCTTAACCTTGGCGTTCTTTATACCCATCTGCTGTGGGTTGTCGTGAGCGTTGCCATTCTGGTGGCGGTGAAAACACTGGTGCTGTATGTCATGTCGCGCATTTACGGGCTACGCAGTTCGGAACGTATGCAGTTTGCCAGCGTATTAAGCCAGGGAGGCGAGTTCGCGTTTGTGCTGTTTTCCACTGCATCTTCCCAGAAGCTGTTTAAAGACGATCAGATGGCTCTGCTGCTGGTGACGGTGACGCTGTCCATGATGACCACGCCGCTGTTGATGAAGCTGGTGGATAAACTTCTGTCACGCCGCCTGAATCCCGCTGATGATGAAGACGAAGCGCCGTGGGTGGAAGACGATAAGCCGCAGGTGATTGTGGTGGGCTTTGGCCGTTTCGGACAGGTTATCGGACGTTTGCTGATGGCGAACAAAATGCGCATTACGGTGCTGGAGCGTGATATCAGCGCGGTTAATCTGATGCGCAAATATGGCTACAAGGTGTATTACGGCGATGCGACCCAGCTCGAGCTACTGCGCTCGGCGGGAGCGGAGGCAGCAGAGTCTATCGTGATTACCTGTAACGATCCGGAAGATACGATGAAGCTGGTGGAGCTGTGTCAGCAGCATTTCCCGCATCTGCATATTCTGGCGCGTGCGCGGGGACGTGTTGAAGCTCACGAATTGTTGCAGGCGGGTGTGAAACACTTCTCCCGTGAGACGTTCTCCAGTGCGCTGGAGCTGGGACGCAAGGCGTTGATCTCGCTCGGTATGCATCCGCATCAGGCGCAGCGTGCGCAAATGCACTTCCGCCGGCTGGATATGCGAATGCTGCGTGAGCTGATGCCGGTACATACGGATACCGCGCAGATCTCACGCGTGCGGGAAGCGCGTCGCGAGCTGGAGGAGATTTTCCAGCGAGAGATGCAACTGGAACGACGACAGCTTGATGGCTGGGATGAATTTGAATAAAGGGTAACGAAAGATGGCTGTACGTAAACGCTTTATTGCGGGTGCAAAATGTCCGACCTGCCTGGCGCAAGATACTCTGGCTATGTGGCGGGAAAATAATATTGATGTTGTTGAGTGTGTTAAGTGCGGTCACCAGATGCGTGAGGCCGATAAAGAGGCCCGCGATCACGTTCGCAAAGAAGAGCAAGTGATCGGGATTTTTCATCCGGACTAGCGATATGTCCTGAGTTTTTTTAAGCTAAAGGGTACACGGGTGCAGATTTCCGCTACAATCTGCGCCAGCAATTTTCCCACGCTCAGGAGATATCATGAAAGTAGCAAAAGACCTGGTGGTCAGCCTGGCCTATCAGGTACGTACAGAAGACGGTGTGTTGGTTGATGAGTCTCCGGTGAGTGCGCCGCTTGACTACCTGCATGGTCACGGTTCCCTGATTTCCGGCCTGGAAAACGCGCTGGAAGGTCATGAAGTTGGCGACAAATTTGATGTTGCTGTAGGCGCGAACGACGCTTATGGTCAGTATGATGACAACCTGGTTCAGCGTGTTCCTAAAGACGTGTTCATGGGCGTTGACGAACTGCAGGTTGGCATGCGCTTCCTGGCGGAAACCGACCAGGGTCCGGTTCCTGTCGAAATCACTGAAGTGGAAGACGACCACGTTGTGGTTGACGGTAACCACATGCTGGCTGGTCAGAACCTGAAGTTCAACGTAGAAGTTGTTGCGATCCGTGAAGCAACCGAAGAAGAGCTGGCTCATGGCCACGTTCACGGTGCGCACGGTCACGACCATGACCACGATCACGGCCACGACGGCTGCTGTGGTGGTCACGGCCACGATCACGACCATGGTCACGACCACGGTAAAGGTGGTTGCGGTAACGGTGGCTGCGGTTGCCACTAATTCCGCCACGCGGAAAATAAAAAAAGCGGGATTATCCCGCTTTTTTTACGCCTCAATAATGAGGTGGTGGCGTCTCTTCTGACTGAGAGGCAATGTTCGACGGCTGCGTGGCTTTCAGCTTTTCTGTTAGCAGGCGCATATGATCCCGCAGTTTTGCCATTTCGAGTTCATGTGCAGTCACGGTCTGGTTTAGCTCTTCGATGGTGATGTCCTGAAAAGCCAGGCGGCTTTCCAGCTCAGCCATTCTCGCTTCTATTGTTGTATCCTTCATCATTCACCTCGTTTATTTCAGATTCACCATAATGGCCCAGCGGCGGCGCAGTTTAACTGAGTTTATCCTGAAGTACAGTCTGCATCCCTTTGGCAGGAAACTTATTTAAACAAAAATAGTCTGAAAAGTGGCGAGAATTGGAAGTGTCTGTCTGTAGATTTCTTCCGCAACGTTTTATAGTACGTAACTCATTTACGTTTAACGCTGGGGTGAGAGTCCCCAGGCCCTGGAGATATGGATGAAATCACTGTTTAAAGTAACGCTGCTGGCGACGACGATGGCTGTTGCGCTGAACGCGCCGCTGTCATTCGCTGCTGATACTGCTGCGAAGCCTGCTGCCACTGCAGACAGCAAAGCGGCGTTCAAAAATGACGACCAGAAATCCGCCTACGCACTCGGCGCATCTCTGGGTCGTTACATGGAAAACTCTCTGAAAGAACAAGAGAAACTGGGCATCAAACTGGATAAAGCTCAGCTGATCGCGGGTGTTCAGGACGCATTTGCTGATAAGAGCAAGCTGTCTGACCAGGAGATCGAACAGACTCTGCAGGCGTTCGAAGCGCGTGTGAAAGGTGCCGCTCAGACTAAGATGGACGCGGACGCTAAAGAAAACGAAGCCAAAGGCAAAGCCTATCGCGATACCTTTGCGAAAGAGAAAGGTGTGAAAACCTCCTCTACTGGCCTGGTGTACAAAGTTGAGAAAGAAGGCACCGGTGATGCACCTAAAGACAGCGACACTGTAGTCGTGAACTACAAAGGTACGCTGATCGACGGTAAAGAGTTCGATAACTCTTACACCCGCGGTGAGCCGCTCTCCTTCCGTCTGGATGGTGTGATCCCTGGCTGGACTGAAGGCCTGAAAAACATCAAGAAAGGCGGCAAGATCAAGATGGTTATCCCACCAGATCTGGCGTACGGCAAAACTGGCGTCCCGGGTATCCCTGCAAACTCTACACTGGTCTTTGACGTAGAGCTGCTGGATATCAAACCGGCACCGAAAGCGGACGCTAAAGCAGACGCACCGGCTGACGATAAAGCCGCTGCTGCTAAGAAGTAATCCTGAAAATAAACCGCCGCCTTTAAGGCGGCGGTTTTTTTATTATGGGGCAGATATAATTAACACTGGAAAGCGTTATACCCGCTGTATTAATTTAGTTGTCCGTGTAGATAATGAGCCTGCCCTGAAAACCTAACGACAGGCTCCTGAAAAGGAGTGTTTTTTTCATGTCCAGGTCGCTTTTAACCAACGAAACCAGTGAACTTGATTTGCTGGATCAACGTCCTTTTGACCAGACCGACTTCGATATTCTGAAATCGTATGAAGCGGTGGTGGACGGGTTAGCGATGCTCATTGGCTCCCACTGCGAAATCGTATTGCACTCCCTGCAAGATCTGAAGTGTTCCGCCATCCGCATTGCTAATGGTGAGCATACTGGCCGTAAAATTGGTTCGCCAATCACCGACCTTGCATTGCGTATGTTGCATGACATGACCGGCGCGGACAGCAGCGTCTCCAAATGCTATTTCACCCGCGCCAAAAGTGGCGTGCTGATGAAATCAGAAACCATCGCGATTCGAAACCGCGAGCATCGTGTGATTGGATTGCTGTGCATCAACATGAACCTTGATGTGCCATTCTCGCAAATCATGAGCACCTTTATTCCACCAGAAACGCCAGATGTTGGCTCTTCCGTTAACTTTGCCTCTTCTGTTGAAGATCTTGTGACTCAGACGCTTGAGTTCACCATTGAAGAGGTGAACGCCGACCGCAACGTATCGAACAACGCCAAGAATCGCCAGATAGTGCTGAATCTCTATGAGAAAGGGATTTTTGATATTAAAGACGCCATCAACCAGGTTGCCGATCGTCTGAATATCTCCAAGCATACGGTTTACCTCTATATTCGCCAGTTCAAGAGCGGTGATTTCCTGGGGCAAGACAAGTAATGCGTTTTGCGTTAATGGTGACAGGCCCGGCGTACGGTACTCAGCAGGCCAGCAGTGCGTTGCAGTTTGCGCATGCGCTACTGGCAGCCGGACATGAACTGGCGAGCGTCTTCTTTTATCGGGAAGGGGTATATAACGCGAACCAGTTTACGTCACCGGCGAGTGATGAGTTTGATCTGGTGCGCGCATGGCAGGCATTAAACGAAAAGCAGGGCGTAGAACTGCATATCTGCGTGGCGGCGGCCCTGCGCCGCGGCGTGACTGATGCAACCGAAGCTGAGCGCCTGGGTTTATCGGGTTCTAACTTGCAGCCCGGTTTTTCGTTGAGTGGTCTGGGTGCACTGGCACAGGCAGCATTAACCTGCGACAGAGTGGTGCAATTCTGATGAAGCGTATCGCGTTTGTTTTTTCTTCAGCTCCGCACGGTAGTGCGTCTGGCAGAGAAGGGCTGGATGCGTTGCTCGCGACATCAGCATTGAGCGAAGATATTGGCGTCTTTTTTTTGGGAGATGGGGTGTTCCAGCTTCTTGCGGGGCAACAGCCGCAAACCATTCTGGCGCGCGATTACATCGCGACGTTCAAAGTGTTACCGCTGTACGATATAGAAACGTTCTATGTCTGTGCTGACTCTCTGGCCGCGCGTGGTTTAAACGAGGCAACGCCTTTCGTGCTGGATGTGACGTGCCTGTCTTCCACCGCACTGCGCGAGCACCTTTCCCACTACGACACCGTTCTGACTTTCTGAGGCTGCCATGCTCCATACTCTGAGCCATTCACCGTGGCAATGTGATATCGACGCGTTACTGAGTATGCTGCGCGAAGGTGATGACCTGCTGCTGATTCAGGATGGCGTACTTGCCGCACTGGAAGGCAGTCGTTTCGTTGAAATTCTCACGAATGCCCCCATAACAGTCTCTGCGCTGAAAGACGATCTGGATGCGCGGGGTCTTTCTGGTCAAATTTCAACCAAAATTGACGTGGTTGGCTATACTGATTTCGTCAATCTTACTGTGAAGCATGCCAGTCAAATGAACTGGTGATTTGAGATCGCTGTATATTTCTTGACACCTTTTCGACGTAGCCCTAAAATTTCGCGTCCTCATATTGTATGAGGTCGATTTATTACGTGTTTACGAAGCAAAAGCTAAAACCAGGAGCTATTTAATGGCAACAGTTAACCAGCTGGTACGCAAACCACGTGCACGCAAAGTTGCGAAAAGCAACGTGCCTGCGCTGGAAGCCTGCCCGCAGAAACGTGGCGTATGTACTCGTGTATATACCACCACTCCTAAAAAACCAAACTCCGCACTGCGTAAAGTATGCCGTGTGCGTTTGACTAACGGTTTCGAAGTGACTTCCTACATCGGTGGTGAAGGTCACAACCTGCAGGAACACTCCGTGATCCTGATCCGTGGCGGTCGTGTTAAAGACCTTCCGGGTGTTCGTTACCACACCGTTCGTGGTGCGCTGGACTGCTCAGGTGTTAAAGACCGTAAGCAGGCTCGCTCCAAGTACGGCGTGAAGCGTCCTAAGGCTTAATGGTTCTCCGTTAAGTAAGGCCAAACTGATTTATCTTAATGTCACACTAAACTCTTTGAGTTTTGGACAATCCTGAATTAACAACGGAGTATTCCCATGCCACGTCGTCGCGTCATTGGTCAGCGTAAAATTCTTCCAGATCCGAAATTCGGATCAGAACTGCTGGCAAAATTTGTAAATATCCTGATGGTAGATGGTAAAAAATCTACTGCAGAAGCAATCGTATACAGCGCGCTTGAGACCCTGGCTCAGCGTTCTGGTAAAAATGAACTGGAAGCTTTCGAAGTCGCTCTCGACAACGTTCGCCCGACTGTAGAAGTTAAGTCCCGCCGCGTTGGTGGTTCTACTTATCAGGTTCCAGTTGAAGTTCGTCCGGTTCGTCGTAATGCTCTGGCAATGCGTTGGATCGTTGAAGCTGCTCGTAAACGCGGTGATAAATCCATGGCTCTGCGTCTGGCGAACGAACTTTCTGATGCTGCAGACAACAAAGGTACTGCAGTTAAGAAACGTGAAGACGTTCACCGTATGGCAGAAGCCAACAAGGCGTTCGCACACTACCGTTGGTAATCCCTTCGGAGTATTAGTCACCAGGCGGGCGCTTCAGAGAAGCCGCCCGCTCTGGGTAACTTAACTGAACGCCTAAAGATATAACGAGGAATCAAATGGCTCGTACAACACCCATCGCACGCTACCGTAACATCGGTATCAGTGCGCACATCGACGCCGGTAAAACCACTACTACCGAACGTATTCTGTTCTACACCGGTGTAAACCATAAAATCGGTGAAGTTCATGACGGCGCTGCCACCATGGACTGGATGGAACAGGAGCAGGAGCGTGGTATTACTATCACCTCCGCAGCGACTACTGCATTCTGGTCAGGTATGGCTAAGCAGTACGAACCGCATCGCGTAAACATCATCGACACCCCAGGGCACGTTGACTTCACCATCGAAGTAGAACGTTCCATGCGTGTTCTTGACGGCGCGGTAATGGTTTATTGCGCAGTTGGTGGTGTTCAGCCACAGTCTGAAACCGTATGGCGTCAGGCGAACAAATATAAAGTTCCACGCATCGCGTTCGTTAACAAAATGGACCGTATGGGTGCTAACTTCCTGAAAGTTGTTGGCCAGATCAAAACCCGTCTGGGCGCGAACCCTGTTCCGCTGCAGCTGGCAATTGGTGCTGAAGAAGGCTTCACCGGCGTAATCGACCTGGTGAAAATGAAAGCCATCAACTGGAACGATGCAGACCAGGGCGTTACCTTCGAATACGAAGATATCCCAGCTGCAATGCAGGACCTGGCTGACGAATGGCACCAGAACCTGATCGAATCCGCTGCTGAAGCTTCTGAAGAGCTGATGGAGAAATACCTGGGTGGTGAAGAACTGACTGAAGAAGAGATCAAAAAAGCTCTGCGTCAGCGTGTTCTGAACAACGAAATCATCCTGGTAACCTGTGGTTCTGCGTTCAAGAACAAAGGTGTGCAGGCGATGCTGGATGCGGTAGTTGACTACCTGCCATCCCCGGTTGACGTTCCTGCGATCAACGGCATCCTGGACGACGGTAAAGATACTCCGGCTGAGCGTCACGCAAGCGACGAAGAGCCATTCTCTGCACTGGCGTTCAAAATTGCTACCGACCCATTCGTGGGTAACCTGACCTTCTTCCGCGTTTACTCTGGTGTGGTTAACTCCGGTGACACCATCCTGAACTCCGTGAAAGCGGCGCGTGAACGTTTTGGCCGTATCGTACAGATGCACGCTAACAAACGTGAAGAAATCAAAGAAGTTCGTGCGGGCGACATCGCTGCAGCTATCGGTCTGAAAGACGTGACCACTGGTGACACCCTGTGTGACCCAGATCACCCAATCATTCTGGAGCGTATGGAATTCCCTGAGCCGGTAATCTCCATCGCAGTTGAACCAAAAACCAAAGCTGACCAGGAAAAAATGGGTCTGGCTCTGGGCCGTCTGGCGAAAGAAGACCCATCATTCCGCGTATGGACTGATGAAGAATCTAACCAGACCATCATCGCTGGTATGGGTGAACTGCACCTGGACATCATCGTTGACCGTATGAAGCGTGAATTCAACGTTGAAGCGAACGTGGGTAAACCTCAGGTTGCTTACCGCGAAGCGATTCGCGCGAAAGTTACCGATGTTGAAGGTAAACACGCTAAGCAGTCTGGTGGTCGCGGTCAGTACGGTCACGTTGTGATCGACATGTACCCACTGGAGCCGGGCTCTAACCCTAAAGGTTACGAGTTCATCAACGACATCAAAGGTGGTGTAATTCCTGGTGAATACATCCCAGCCGTTGATAAAGGCATCCAGGAACAGCTGAAAGCGGGCCCTCTGGCTGGCTATCCGGTTGTTGACATGGGTATCCGTCTGCACTTCGGTTCTTACCACGACGTTGACTCCTCTGAACTGGCGTTTAAACTGGCTGCGTCTATTGCCTTTAAAGAAGGCTTTAAGAAAGCAAAACCAGTTCTGCTTGAGCCAATCATGAAGGTTGAAGTAGAAACTCCTGAAGAGAACACCGGTGACGTTATCGGTGACTTGAGCCGTCGTCGCGGTATGCTGCGTGGTCAGGAATCCGAAGTAACTGGCGTTAAGATCCACGCTGAAGTTCCACTGTCTGAAATGTTCGGATATGCAACTCAGCTGCGTTCTCTGACCAAAGGTCGTGCATCATACACCATGGAATTCCTGAAGTATGATGATGCGCCTAACAACGTTGCTCAGGCCGTTATTGAAGCCCGTGGTAAGTAATCCACAGGATTAAAACCTAAGTCCCGTGCTCTCTCCAAAGGGGAGAGCACTATAGTAAGGAATATAGCCGTGTCTAAAGAAAAATTTGAACGTACAAAACCGCACGTCAACGTTGGTACTATCGGCCACGTTGACCATGGTAAAACTACCCTGACCGCTGCAATCACTACCGTTCTGGCTAAAACCTACGGTGGTTCTGCTCGTGCATTCGACCAGATCGATAACGCACCAGAAGAAAAAGCTCGTGGTATCACCATCAACACCTCTCACGTTGAGTACGACACCCCGACTCGCCACTACGCACACGTAGACTGCCCAGGCCACGCCGACTATGTTAAAAACATGATCACCGGTGCTGCGCAGATGGACGGCGCGATCCTGGTTGTTGCTGCGACTGACGGCCCAATGCCTCAGACTCGTGAGCACATCCTGCTGGGTCGTCAGGTAGGCGTTCCTTACATCATCGTGTTCCTGAACAAGTGCGACATGGTTGATGACGAAGAGCTGCTGGAACTGGTAGAGATGGAAGTTCGTGAACTGCTGTCTCAGTACGATTTCCCAGGCGACGATACTCCAATCGTTCGTGGTTCTGCTCTGAAAGCGCTGGAAGGCGAAGCAGAGTGGGAAGCGAAAATCATCGAACTGGCTGGCTTCCTGGATTCTTACATCCCAGAACCAGAGCGTGCGATTGACAAGCCATTCCTGCTGCCAATCGAAGACGTATTCTCCATCTCCGGTCGTGGTACCGTTGTTACCGGTCGTGTAGAGCGCGGTATCATCAAAGTTGGTGAAGAAGTTGAAATCGTTGGTATCAAAGAGACTGCGAAGTCTACCTGTACTGGCGTTGAAATGTTCCGCAAACTGCTGGACGAAGGCCGTGCTGGTGAGAACGTTGGTGTTCTGCTGCGTGGTATCAAACGTGAAGAAATCGAACGTGGTCAGGTTCTGGCGAAGCCAGGCTCAATCAAGCCACACACCAAGTTCGAATCTGAAGTGTACATTCTGTCCAAAGACGAAGGCGGCCGTCATACTCCGTTCTTCAAAGGCTACCGTCCACAGTTCTACTTCCGTACTACTGACGTGACCGGTACCATCGAACTGCCAGAAGGCGTAGAGATGGTAATGCCAGGCGACAACATCAAGATGGTTGTGACTCTGATCCACCCAATCGCGATGGATGACGGTCTGCGTTTCGCAATCCGTGAAGGCGGCCGTACCGTTGGCGCGGGCGTTGTTGCTAAAGTTCTGGGCTAATTAATTATCCCCGAATAAAAAAAGGACGCTTCGGCGTCCTTTTTTGTTTTCTGCCACTCAAGCACTGTCACAAAATTTCGCATTTTTTGCCTGCTCCCGCCCCGTATTGTGGTGTTTGTGCTATTGTAATCATAACCATTCTCACTTACACTTTGCGCATAATTTGAACGGGAGTCTCTATGTACGTTTGTTTATGTAATGGTGTCAGTGACAAAAAAATACGCCAGGCCGTTCGCCAGTTTCAGCCTCAGTCATTTCAGCAGCTACGCAAATTTGTTCCGGTGGGAAATCAATGTGGTAAATGTGTACGTGCTGCGCGAGAGATCATGCAGGACGAATTGATGCAGATCCCGGAATACAAAGAGATCGCGTAAGCGCCCATCTTTTTTTTGACATCCCTGTAGCCCGATCTACGCTTCAATGAGTGGAAGCGGAGGGACTATATAATGAAAGGTGATGTTAAAATCATAAGTTATCTCAATAAATTATTGGGAAATGAGCTTGTCGCAATCAACCAGTACTTTCTTCACGCGAGAATGTTTAAAAACTGGGGACTTAAACGTCTAAACGACGTTGAGTACCATGAATCTATTGATGAGATGAAACACGCTGATAAATATATCGAGCGTATTTTATTCCTTGAAGGCATTCCAAACCTGCAGGATCTAGGAAAGCTGGGCATCGGAGAAGATGTCGAAGAGATGCTGCGTTCTGATCTCAGGCTCGAACTTGAAGGCGCCAAAGATCTCCGTGAAGCTATTGCCTATGCGGATAGCGTCCATGATTACGTCAGCCGCGACATGATGATCCAGATCCTGGCCGACGAAGAGGGTCATATTGACTGGCTGGAAACTGAGCTGGATCTCATCGCTAAGATTGGCCTGCAAAACTACCTTCAGTCGCAGATTAAAGTGGAAGAGTAACCAGCGTCTTCCAGCCAACGCATAAACCCGCAGCTGCCAGAAATGGCCCAAAAGGCAGCGGGTTTTTTATTGCCTCTTTATCAGAGGTGAGTAATGAAAAAACAAGAATGCTAAGTAATGCCATAAGCGCAGCGAGTAATGCCAGGGTTGGCAGCACGCACCAACCATGCCAGGCGCCAAGCGCAGACAGGTATTTAACATCGCCATATCCCATCCCTTCACGCCGGCAGATAAATCGATAGCCCCAGTAAATAACGGCAAAGCCAAAATATCCTGCCATTGCCCCCATCACCGCACTCGCCAAAAAATCAGGATGGATACAAAGCTGAAAGAGCAGGCCTACCCATAGCAGCGGACAGAGAAATTTATCGGGAAGCAGTCCGTAGCGAATATCAGCATGAACAAGAAAGGCAGTCAGCGAAGAATAGATCAGCAAAAAGGTGAGGGTGGTTAACATCGAAAAGGCCTCAAAGGGGTTTGAGCGCATACTCGTTGTAACCTGCTTAACCGGCAATACACAAAAGCAGCAATTGCGTAGCGGGTCCAGACAAAGATTCGACAAGGAATACATTGCATAAAAAGTTGCGCGCCCTTACGCAAGCTGCGTCTTTGGCGCTTAATTTCTAAACGGCACTTGCGTCTTGCCCAGATTTACGTATAATGCGCGGGCTTGTCGTAATTGACGGCGGGTTCAATCAGAACCAGAGTAGCTCATTTTGTTACTCAACAATGCTCCCAATTGGGGAGCTACGTAAGAACGGTTACACTCTCCCATCAATCGTAATGGGTTTGAGGAGTAATCATTTTCGTTTATAAAATAATTGGAGCTCTGGTCTCATGCAGAACCAAAGAATCCGTATCCGCCTTAAAGCGTTTGATCATCGTCTGATCGATCAATCAACCGCGGAAATCGTCGAGACTGCTAAGCGCACTGGTGCGCAAGTCCGTGGTCCGATCCCGCTGCCGACCCGCAAAGAGCGCTTCACCGTTCTGATCTCCCCGCACGTTAACAAAGACGCGCGTGATCAGTACGAAATCCGCACTCACAAGCGTCTGGTTGACATCGTTGAGCCAACTGAGAAAACCGTTGATGCTCTGATGCGTCTGGATCTGGCTGCCGGTGTAGACGTGCAGATCAGCCTGGGTTAATCAGGTCATCGAGCGATTGAGAGGTTGAAACAATGATTGGTTTAGTCGGTAAAAAAGTGGGTATGACCCGCATCTTCACTGAAGATGGCGTTTCTATCCCAGTAACCGTAATCGAAGTTGAAGCAAACCGCGTTACTCAGGTTAAAGATCTGGCTAACGATGGCTACCGCGCTATTCAGGTTACCACTGGTGCTAAAAAAGCTAACCGTGTAACCAAACCAGAAGCGGGTCACTTCGCTAAAGCTGGCGTAGAAGCTGGCCGTGGTCTGTGGGAATTCCGTCTTGCTGAAGGCGAAGAGTTCACCGTAGGTCAGGACATTAGCGTTGAGCTGTTTGCTGACGTTAAAAAAGTTGACGTAACCGGTACCTCTAAAGGTAAAGGTTTTGCTGGTACCGTTAAGCGCTGGAACTTCCGTACCCAGGACGCTACTCACGGTAACTCCTTGTCTCACCGCGTTCCGGGTTCTATCGGTCAGAACCAGACTCCGGGCAAAGTGTTCAAAGGCAAGAAAATGGCAGGTCAGCTGGGTAACGAACGTGTAACCGTTCAGAGCCTGGACGTAGTACGTGTTGACGCTGAGCGCAACCTGCTGCTGGTTAAAGGTGCAGTTCCGGGTGCAACCGGTAGCGACCTGATCGTTAAACCAGCTGTGAAGGCGTAAGGGGATAGCAATGGAATTAGTATTGAAAGACGCGCAGAGCGCGCTGACTGTTTCCGAAACTACCTTCGGTCGTGATTTCAACGAAGCGCTGGTTCACCAGGTTGTTGTTGCTTATGCAGCTGGTGCTCGTCAGGGTACTCGTGCTCAGAAGACTCGTGCTGAAGTAACTGGTTCCGGCAAAAAGCCATGGCGCCAGAAAGGTACCGGCCGTGCGCGTTCAGGTTCTATCAAGAGCCCGATCTGGCGTTCAGGTGGCGTGACCTTCGCTGCGCGTCCACAGGACCACAGTCAAAAAGTTAACAAAAAGATGTACCGCGGCGCGCTGAAAAGCATCCTGTCCGAACTGGTACGTCAGGATCGTCTGATCGTTGTCGAGAAGTTCTCTGTAGAAGCGCCTAAAACTAAGCTGCTGGCACAGAAACTGAAAGACATGGCTCTGGAAGATGTGCTGATCATCACCGGTGAGCTGGACGAGAACCTGTTCCTGGCCGCACGTAACCTGCACAAGGTTGACGTACGCGATGCGACTGGTATCGACCCGGTTAGCCTGATCGCCTTCGACAAAGTCGTAATGACTGCTGATGCTGTTAAGCAAGTTGAGGAGATGCTGGCATGATTCGTGAAGAACGTCTGCTGAAGGTGCTTCGCGCACCGCACGTTTCTGAAAAAGCGTCTACTGCGATGGAAAAAACAAACACCATCGTTCTCAAAGTTGCTAAAGACGCGACCAAAGCAGAGATCAAAGCTGCTGTGCAGAAACTGTTTGAAGTCGAAGTCGAAGTCGTTAACACCCTGGTAGTTAAAGGGAAAGTTAAACGTCACGGACAGCGTATCGGTCGTCGTAGCGACTGGAAAAAAGCTTACGTCACCCTGAAAGAAGGCCAGAATCTGGACTTCGTTGGCGGCGCTGAGTAAGTCGGAGGAGTAATACAATGGCAGTTGTTAAATGTAAACCGACATCTCCGGGTCGTCGCCACGTAGTTAAAGTGGTTAACCCTGAGCTGCACAAGGGCAAACCTTTTGCTCCGTTGCTGGAAAAAAACAGCAAATCCGGTGGTCGTAACAACAATGGCCGTATCACCACTCGTCACATCGGTGGTGGCCACAAGCAGGCTTATCGTATTGTTGACTTCAAACGCAACAAAGACGGTATCCCAGCAGTTGTTGAACGTCTTGAGTACGATCCGAACCGTTCCGCGAACATCGCGCTGGTTCTGTACAAAGACGGCGAACGCCGTTACATCCTGGCCCCTAAAGGCCTGAAAGCTGGCGACCAGATTCAGTCTGGCGTTGATGCTGCAATCAAAGCAGGTAACACCCTGCCGATGCGCAATATCCCGGTTGGTTCTACCGTTCATAACGTAGAAATGAAACCAGGTAAAGGCGGTCAGCTGGCACGTTCCGCTGGTACTTACGTTCAGATCGTTGCTCGTGATGGTGCTTATGTCACCCTGCGTCTGCGTTCTGGTGAAATGCGTAAAGTCGAAGCAGACTGCCGTGCAACCCTGGGCGAAGTTGGCAATGCTGAGCATATGCTGCGCGTTCTGGGTAAAGCAGGTGCTGCACGCTGGCGTGGTGTTCGTCCTACCGTTCGCGGTACTGCGATGAACCCAGTCGACCACCCACATGGTGGTGGTGAAGGTCGTAACTTTGGTAAGCACCCGGTAACTCCGTGGGGCGTTCAGACCAAAGGTAAGAAGACCCGCAGCAACAAGCGTACTGATAAATTTATCGTACGTCGCCGTAGCAAATAATTTTAGAGGATAAGCCATGCCACGTTCTCTCAAGAAAGGTCCTTTTATTGACCTGCACTTGCTGAAGAAGGTAGAGAAAGCGGTGGAAAGCGGAGACAAGAAGCCCCTGCGCACTTGGTCCCGTCGTTCAACGATCTTTCCTAACATGATCGGTTTGACCATCGCTGTCCATAATGGTCGTCAGCACGTTCCAGTCTTTGTTACCGACGAAATGGTTGGTCACAAACTGGGTGAATTCGCACCGACTCGTACTTATCGCGGCCACGCTGCTGATAAAAAAGCGAAGAAGAAATAAGGTAGGAGGAAGAGATGGAAACTTTAGCTCAACATCGCCATGCTCGTTCTTCTGCACAGAAGGTTCGCCTTGTTGCTGACCTGATTCGCGGTAAGAAAGTGTCGCAGGCCCTGGACATCCTGACCTATACCAACAAGAAAGCTGCGGTATTGGTCAAGAAAGTACTGGAATCTGCCATTGCTAACGCTGAACACAACGATGGCGCTGACATCGACGATCTGAAAGTCGCGAAAATTTTCGTAGATGAAGGCCCAAGCATGAAGCGCATTATGCCGCGTGCGAAAGGTCGTGCAGATCGCATCCTGAAGCGCACCAGCCACATTACTGTGGTTGTGTCCGATCGCTGAGACTCTGGAGACTAGCAATGGGTCAGAAAGTACATCCTAATGGTATTCGCCTGGGTATTGTAAAACCATGGAACTCTACCTGGTTTGCGAACACCAAAGAATTCGCTGACAACCTGGACAGCGATTTTAAAGTACGTCAGTACCTGACTAAGGAACTGGCTAAAGCGTCTGTATCTCGTATCGTTATCGAGCGTCCAGCTAAGAGCATCCGTGTGACTATCCACACTGCTCGTCCTGGCATCGTTATCGGTAAGAAAGGCGAAGACGTAGAAAAACTGCGCAAGGTCGTAGCGGATATCGCTGGCGTTCCTGCACAGATCAATATCGCTGAAGTTCGTAAGCCTGAACTGGACGCTAAATTGGTTGCTGACAGCATCACTTCACAGCTGGAACGTCGTGTTATGTTCCGTCGTGCTATGAAGCGTGCTGTACAGAACGCAATGCGTCTGGGCGCTAAAGGTATCAAAGTTGAAGTTAGCGGCCGTCTGGGCGGCGCGGAAATCGCACGTACCGAATGGTACCGTGAAGGTCGCGTACCGCTGCACACTCTGCGTGCTGACATCGACTACAACACCTCTGAAGCGCACACCACTTACGGTGTAATCGGCGTTAAGGTATGGATCTTCAAAGGTGAGATCCTGGGTGGTATGGCTGCTGTTGAACAACCGGAAAAACCGGCTGCTCAACCTAAAAAGCAGCAGCGTAAAGGCCGTAAATAAGGAGCGTCGCTGATGTTACAACCAAAGCGTACAAAATTCCGTAAAGTGCACAAAGGCCGCAACCGTGGTCTGGCGCAGGGTACGGATGTTAGCTTCGGCACTTTCGGTCTGAAAGCTGTTGGCCGTGGTCGTCTGACTGCACGTCAGATCGAAGCAGCACGTCGTGCAATGACCCGTGCAGTTAAGCGTCAAGGTAAAATTTGGATCCGTGTATTCCCGGACAAACCAATTACCGAGAAGCCGCTGGAAGTTCGTATGGGTAAAGGTAAAGGTAACGTGGAGTACTGGGTTGCCTTGATCCAACCGGGCAAAGTCCTGTATGAAATGGACGGTGTTCCGGAAGAGCTGGCCCGTGAAGCCTTCGGCCTGGCAGCAGCGAAACTGCCTATCAAAACCACCTTTGTAACTAAGACGGTGATGTAATGAAAGCAAAAGAGCTGCGTGAAAAAAGCGTTGAAGAGCTGAACGCTGAGCTGCTGAACCTGCTGCGTGAGCAGTTCAACCTGCGTATGCAGGCTGCAAGTGGCCAGCTGCAACAGACTCACCTGCTGAAGCAAGTGCGTCGCAATGTTGCACGCGTTAAGACTTTACTGACTCAGAAGGCGGGTGCGTAATGACCGATAAAATCCGTACTCTGCAAGGTCGTGTTGTTAGCGACAAAATGGAGAAATCCATTGTTGTAGCTATCGAACGTATTGTGAAACACCCGATCTACGGTAAATTCATCAAGCGTACGACCAAACTGCACGTACATGACGAGAACAACGAATGTGGTATCGGCGACAAGGTTGAAATCCGTGAATGCCGTCCACTGTCCAAGACTAAGTCCTGGACGCTGGTTCGCGTTGTAGAGAAAGCGGTTCTGTAATACAGTACGCATTCTCAATACGAATAAACGGCTCAGCGATGAGCCGTTTATTTTTTCTACCCATATTGCAGAAGCGGTGTTATAATGCCGCGCCCTCGATATGGGGCTTTTTAACGGCTCTGATTTTAGAGTCTCAGGTAGTAGTTGACATTAGCGGAGCACTAAAATGATCCAAGAACAGACTATGCTGAACGTCGCCGACAACTCCGGTGCACGTCGCGTAATGTGTATCAAGGTTCTGGGTGGCTCGCACCGTCGCTACGCAGGCGTAGGCGACATCATCAAGATCACCATCAAGGAAGCAATTCCACGTGGTAAGGTCAAAAAAGGTGATGTGCTGAAGGCGGTAGTGGTGCGCACCAAGAAGGGTGTTCGTCGCCCTGACGGTTCTGTCATTCGCTTCGATGGTAATGCATGCGTTATTTTAAACAATAACAGCGAGCAGCCTATCGGCACGCGTATCTTTGGGCCGGTAACTCGTGAACTTCGTACTGAGAAGTTCATGAAAATTATCTCTCTGGCACCAGAAGTACTCTAAGGAGCGAATCATGGCAGCGAAAATCCGTCGTGATGACGAAGTTATCGTGTTAACCGGTAAAGATAAAGGTAAACGCGGTAAAGTAAAAAATGTTCTGTCTTCCGGCAAACTCGTCGTTGAAGGTATCAACCTGGTTAAGAAACATCAGAAGCCAGTTCCGGCCCTGAACCAACCAGGCGGCATCGTTGAAAAAGAAGCTGCTATTCAGGTTTCTAACGTTGCAATCTTCAATGCGGCTACCGGCAAGGCTGACCGTGTAGGCTTTAGATTCGAAGACGGTAAAAAAGTCCGTTTCTTCAAGTCTAACAGCGAAACTATCAAGTAATTTGGAGTAGTACGATGGCGAAACTGCATGATTACTACAAAGACGAAGTAGTTAAAAAACTCATGACTGAGTTTAACTACAATTCTGTCATGCAAGTCCCTCGGGTCGAGAAGATCACCCTGAACATGGGTGTTGGTGAAGCGATCGCTGACAAGAAACTGCTGGATAACGCAGCAGCTGACCTGACAGCAATCTCCGGTCAAAAACCGCTGATCACCAAAGCACGCAAATCTGTTGCAGGCTTCAAAATCCGTCAGGGCTATCCGATCGGCTGTAAAGTAACTCTGCGTGGCGAACGCATGTGGGAGTTCTTTGAGCGCCTGATCACTATTGCTGTTCCACGTATCCGTGACTTCCGTGGCTTGTCCGCTAAGTCTTTCGACGGTCGTGGTAACTACAGCATGGGTGTCCGTGAGCAGATCATCTTCCCAGAAATCGACTACGATAAAGTCGACCGCGTGCGTGGTTTGGATATTACCATTACCACTACTGCGAAATCTGACGAAGAAGGCCGTGCTCTGCTGGCTGCCTTTGACTTCCCGTTCCGCAAGTAAGGTAGGGTTACTGAATGGCTAAGCAATCAATGAAAGCACGCGAAGTAAAGCGCGTAGCTTTAGCTGATAAATTCTTCGCTAAACGCGCTGAACTGAAAGCGATCATTTCTGATGTGAACGCTTCCGACGAAGATCGTTGGAATGCGGTTCTCAAGCTGCAGTCTCTGCCGCGTGATTCCAGCCCGTCTCGTCAGCGTAACCGCTGTCGTCAAACAGGTCGTCCACATGGTTATGTGGGCAAGTTTGGGTTGAGCCGTATCAAACTGCGTGAAGCCGCCATGCGCGGTGAAGTACCAGGCTTGAAAAAGGCTAGCTGGTAATTACCAATTGAATCACGGGAGTAAAGACAGATGAGCATGCAAGATCCGATCGCGGATATGCTGACCCGTATCCGTAACGGTCAGGCCGCGAACAAAGTTGCGGTCACCATGCCTTCCGCCAAGCTGAAAGTGGCAATTGCCAACGTGCTGAAGGAAGAAGGTTTTATCGAAGATTTTAAAGTTGAAGGCGACACCAAGCCGGAACTGGAACTTACTCTCAAGTATTTCCAGGGTAAAGCTGTTGTAGAAAGCATTCAGCGTGTCAGCCGCCCAGGCCTGCGCATCTATAAGAAAAAAGATGAGCTGCCAAAAGTTATGGCTGGTCTTGGTATCGCAGTTGTTTCTACCTCTAAAGGTGTTATGACTGATCGTGCAGCGCGCCAGGCTGGTCTTGGTGGCGAAATTATCTGCTACGTAGCCTAATCGGAGGAAAGAATGTCTCGTGTTGCTAAAGCACCGGTCGTTATTCCTGCCGGCGTTGATGTAAAAATCGACGGTCAGGTTATTACGATCAAAGGTAAAAACGGCGAGCTGACTCGTACCCTCAACAAAGCTGTTGAAGTTAAACATGCAGATAACGCTCTGACCTTCGGTCCACGTGATGGTTTCGTGGATGGATGGGCTCAGGCTGGTACCGCGCGTGCCCTGCTGAACTCAATGGTTGTTGGTGTTACCGAAGGCTTCACTAAAAAGCTTCAGCTGGTTGGTGTAGGTTATCGTGCAGCTATCAAAGGGAATGCAGTAGGCCTGTCTCTGGGCTTCTCACACCCTGTTGAGCATCCGCTGCCGGCCGGTATCACTGCAGAATGTCCGACTCAAACTGAAATCGTGCTGAAAGGCGCTGATAAACAGCTGATCGGTCAGGTTGCAGCAGATCTGCGCGCCTACCGTCGTCCTGAGCCTTACAAAGGCAAGGGTGTTCGTTACGCCGACGAAGTCGTGCGTACCAAAGAGGCTAAGAAGAAGTAAGGTAACACTATGGATAAGAAATCTGCTCGTATCCGTCGTGCGACCCGCGCACGCCGCAAGCTCAAAGAGCTGGGTGCAACTCGCCTGGTGGTACATCGTACCCCGCGTCATATTTACGCACAGGTAATTGCACCGAACGGTTCTGAAGTTCTGGTAGCTGCTTCTACTGTAGAAAAAGCTATTGCAGAACAATTGAAGTACACCGGTAACAAAGACGCCGCTGCAGCTGTAGGTAAAGCTGTTGCTGAACGCGCTCTGGAAAAAGGCATCAGCAATGTTTCCTTTGACCGTTCCGGGTTCCAATATCATGGTCGTGTCCAGGCACTGGCAGATGCTGCCCGTGAAGCTGGCCTTCAGTTCTAAGGTAGAGGTGTAAGATGGCTCACATCGAAAAACAGGCTGGCGAACTGCAGGAAAAGCTGATCGCGGTAAACCGCGTATCTAAAACCGTTAAAGGTGGTCGTATTTTCTCCTTCACAGCTCTGACTGTAGTGGGTGATGGTAACGGTCGCGTTGGTTTTGGTTACGGTAAAGCGCGTGAAGTTCCAGCAGCGATCCAGAAAGCGATGGAAAAAGCCCGTCGCAACATGATTAACGTCGCGCTGAACAACGGCACCCTGCAGCACCCAGTTAAAGGTGTTCACACGGGGTCTCGTGTATTCATGCAGCCAGCTTCAGAAGGTACCGGTATCATCGCCGGTGGTGCAATGCGCGCCGTTCTGGAAGTTGCTGGGGTTCATAACGTACTGGCTAAAGCATATGGTTCCACCAACCCGATCAACGTGGTTCGTGCAACTATTGATGGCCTGGAAAATATGAATTCTCCAGAAATGGTCGCTGCCAAGCGTGGTAAATCCGTTGAAGAAATTCTGGGGTAATTGACCATGGCAAAGACTATTAAAATCACTCAAACCCGCAGTGCAATCGGTCGTCTGCCGAAACACAAGGCAACGCTGCTTGGCCTGGGTCTGCGTCGTATTGGTCATACCGTTGAGCGCGAGGATACTCCTGCTGTTCGCGGTATGGTCAACGCGGTTTACTTCATGGTTAAAGTTGAGGAGTAAGAGATGCGTTTAAATACTCTGTCTCCGGCCGAAGGCTCTAAAAAGGCGGGTAAACGCCTGGGTCGTGGTATCGGTTCTGGCCTCGGCAAAACCGGTGGTCGTGGTCACAAAGGTCAGAACTCTCGTTCTGGCGGTGGCGTACGTCGCGGTTTCGAGGGTGGCCAGATGCCACTGTACCGTCGTCTGCCGAAGTTCGGCTTCACCTCTCGCAAAGCAGCGATCACAGCGGAAATCCGTCTGTCTGACCTGGCGAAAGTTGAAGGCGGCGTTGTAGACCTGAACACGCTGAAAGCAGCAAACATTATCGGTATCCAGATCGAGTTCGCGAAAGTGATCCTGGCTGGTGAAGTTTCTACTCCGGTAACTGTTCGTGGCCTGCGTGTTACTAAAGGTGCTCGTGCTGCTATCGAAGCTGCTGGCGGTAAAATTGAGGAATAAGTAGCAGATGGCTAAGCAACCGGGATTAGATTTTCAAAGTGCCAAAGGTGGATTTGGCGAGCTGAAACGCAGACTGCTGTTTGTTATCGGCGCGCTGATTGTGTTCCGTATTGGCTCTTTTATTCCGATCCCTGGTATCGATGCCGCTGTACTTGCCAAACTGCTTGAGCAACAGCGAGGCACCATCATTGAAATGTTCAACATGTTCTCTGGTGGTGCTCTCAGCCGTGCTTCTATCTTCGCTCTGGGTATTATGCCGTACATTTCGGCATCTATTATTATCCAGCTGCTCACGGTCGTTCATCCGGCCCTGGCAGAGTTGAAGAAAGAAGGGGAGTCTGGACGTCGTAAGATTAGTCAGTACACCCGTTACGGTACTCTGGTGCTGGCAATATTCCAGTCGATCGGTATTGCTACCGGTCTTCCGAATATGCCTGGTATGCAGGGCCTGGTATTAAACCCAGGCTTTGCATTCTATTTCACCGCTGTTGTTAGTCTGGTCACAGGGACAATGTTCCTGATGTGGCTCGGCGAACAGATTACTGAACGTGGTATCGGTAACGGTATCTCGATCATTATCTTCGCCGGTATTGTTGCGGGCCTCCCGCCAGCCATCGCCCATACTATCGAGCAAGCGCGTCAAGGCGACCTGCACTTCCTCCTGTTGCTGTTGGTTGCAGTATTAGTATTTGCAGTGACGTTCTTTGTTGTCTTCGTTGAACGTGGTCAACGCCGCATTGTGGTGAACTACGCTAAACGTCAGCAAGGTCGTCGTGTCTATGCTGCACAGAGCACACATTTACCGCTGAAAGTGAATATGGCAGGGGTAATCCCGGCGATCTTCGCTTCCAGTATTATTCTGTTCCCGGCGACCATCGCGTCATGGTTCGGGGGCGGGACTGGTTGGAACTGGCTGACAACAATTTCGCTGTATTTGCAGCCTGGGCAACCACTTTATGTGTTACTCTATGCGTCTGCGATCATCTTCTTCTGTTTCTTCTACACGGCGTTGGTCTTCAACCCGCGTGAAACAGCAGATAACCTGAAGAAGTCCGGTGCATTTGTACCAGGAATTCGTCCGGGAGAGCAAACGGCGAAGTATATCGATAAGGTAATGACCCGCCTAACTTTGGTTGGTGCGCTTTATATTACTTTTATCTGCCTGATCCCGGAGTTCATGCGTGATGCAATGAAAGTACCGTTCTACTTCGGTGGAACCTCACTGCTTATCGTTGTTGTCGTGATTATGGACTTTATGGCTCAAGTGCAAACTCTGATGATGTCCAGTCAGTATGAGTCTGCATTGAAGAAGGCGAACCTGAAAGGCTACGGCCGCTAATTGGTCGCCTGAGAAGTTACGGAGAGTAAAAATGAAAGTTCGTGCTTCCGTCAAGAAATTATGCCGTAACTGCAAAATCGTTAAGCGTGATGGTGTCATCCGTGTGATTTGCAGTGCCGAGCCGAAGCATAAACAGCGCCAAGGCTGATTATTTCGCATATTTTTCTTGCAAAGTTGGGTTGAGCTGGCTAGATTAGCCAGCCAATCTTTTGTATGTCTGTACGTTTCCATTTGAGTATCCTGAAAACGGGCTTTTCAGCATGGTGCGTACATATTAAATAGTAGGAGTGCATAGTGGCCCGTATAGCAGGCATTAACATTCCTGATCAGAAACATGCTGTGATCGCATTAACTTCGATCTACGGCGTCGGCAAGACCCGTTCTAAAGCCATTCTGGCTGCAGCGGGTATCGCTGAAGATGTTAAGATCAGTGAGCTGTCTGAAGAACAAATCGACACGCTGCGTGACGAAGTTGCCAAATTTGTCGTTGAAGGTGATCTGCGCCGTGAAATCAGCATGAGCATCAAGCGCCTGATGGATCTTGGTTGCTATCGCGGTTTGCGTCATCGTCGTGGTCTGCCAGTGCGCGGTCAGCGTACTAAGACCAACGCACGTACCCGTAAGGGTCCGCGCAAACCGATCAAGAAATAATCGGGGTGATTGAATAATGGCAAAGGCACCAGTTCGTGCACGTAAACGTGTAAGAAAACAAGTCTCTGACGGCGTGGCTCATATCCATGCTTCTTTCAACAACACCATCGTTACTATTACTGATCGTCAGGGTAACGCATTGGGTTGGGCAACAGCCGGTGGTTCCGGTTTCCGTGGTTCTCGCAAATCCACTCCGTTCGCAGCTCAGGTTGCAGCAGAGCGTTGCGCTGAAGCCGTAAAAGAATACGGCATCAAGAATCTGGAAGTTATGGTTAAAGGTCCGGGTCCGGGTCGTGAATCTACTGTTCGCGCTCTGAACGCCGCTGGTTTCCGCATCACGAATATTACTGATGTGACTCCGATCCCTCATAACGGTTGTCGTCCGCCGAAAAAACGTCGCGTATAACGCTCGTTTTTTAGGTTAGTTGGAGATAGAAAATGGCAAGATATTTGGGTCCTAAGCTCAAGCTGAGCCGTCGTGAGGGCACCGACTTATTCCTTAAGTCTGGCGTTCGCGCGATCGATACCAAGTGTAAAATTGAACAAGCTCCTGGCCAGCACGGTGCGCGTAAACCGCGTCTGTCTGACTATGGTGTGCAGTTGCGTGAAAAGCAAAAAGTTCGCCGTATGTACGGTGTGCTGGAGCGTCAGTTCCGTAACTACTATAAAGAAGCAGCACGTCTGAAAGGCAACACGGGTGAAAACCTGCTGGCTCTGCTGGAAGGTCGTCTGGACAACGTTGTATACCGTATGGGCTTCGGCGCTACTCGTGCTGAATCACGTCAGCTGGTTAGCCACAAAGCAATCATGGTAAACGGTCGTGTTGTTAACATCGCTTCTTATCAGGTTAAAGCGAATGACGTTGTTAGCATTCGTGAGAAAGCGAAAAAGCAATCTCGCGTGAAGGCCGCTCTGGAGCTGGCTGAGCAGCGTGAAAAGCCAACCTGGCTGGAAGTTGATGCTGGCAAGATGGAAGGTACGTTCAAGCGTCAGCCAGAACGTTCTGATCTGTCTGCGGACATTAACGAACACCTGATCGTCGAGCTTTACTCCAAGTAAAGCTTAGTACCAAAGAGAGGACACAATGCAGGGTTCTGTGACAGAGTTTCTAAAACCGCGCCTGGTAGATATCGAGCAAGTGAGTTCGACGCACGCCAAGGTGACCCTTGAGCCTTTAGAGCGTGGCTTTGGCCATACTCTGGGTAACGCACTGCGCCGTATTCTGCTCTCATCGATGCCGGGTTGCGCGGTGACCGAGGTTGAGATTGATGGTGTACTTCATGAGTACAGCACCAAAGAAGGCGTTCAGGAAGATATCCTTGAAATCCTGCTCAACCTGAAAGGGCTGGCGGTGAGAGTTCAGGGTAAAGATGAAGTTATTCTTACTCTGAATAAATCTGGCATTGGCCCTGTGACTGCAGCCGACATCACCCACGACGGTGATGTTGAAATCGTCAAGCCGCAGCACGTGATCTGCCACCTGACCGATGAGAACGCAGCGATTAGCATGCGTATCAAAGTTCAGCGCGGTCGTGGTTATGTGCCGGCTTCTGCCCGAATTCATTCGGAAGAAGATGAGCGCCCAATCGGCCGTCTGCTGGTCGACGCATGCTACAGCCCTGTAGAGCGTATTGCCTACAATGTTGAAGCAGCGCGTGTAGAACAGCGTACCGACCTGGACAAGCTGGTCATCGAAATGGAAACCAACGGCACAATCGATCCTGAAGAGGCGATTCGTCGTGCGGCAACCATCCTGGCAGAACAACTGGAAGCTTTCGTTGACTTACGTGATGTACGTCAGCCGGAAGTGAAAGAAGAGAAACCAGAATTCGATCCGATCCTGCTGCGCCCTGTTGACGATCTCGAATTGACTGTCCGCTCTGCTAACTGCCTCAAGGCAGAAGCTATCCACTATATCGGTGATCTGGTACAGCGTACCGAGGTTGAGTTGCTGAAAACGCCGAACCTGGGTAAAAAATCTCTTACTGAGATTAAAGACGTGCTGGCTTCACGTGGTTTGTCTCTGGGCATGCGCCTGGAAAACTGGCCACCAGCTAGTATTGCTGACGAGTAACCGGATCACAGGTTAAGGTTTTACTGAGAAGGATAAGGTCATGCGCCATCGTAAGAGTGGTCGTCAACTGAACCGCAACAGCAGCCATCGCCAGGCTATGTTCCGCAACATGGCAGGTTCACTGGTTCGTCATGAGATCATCAAGACGACCCTGCCTAAAGCGAAAGAGCTGCGTCGCGTAGTTGAGCCGCTGATTACTCTTGCCAAGACTGACAGCGTTGCTAATCGTCGTCTGGCATTCGCCCGTACTCGTGATAACGAGATCGTGGCAAAACTGTTTAACGAACTGGGCCCGCGTTTCGCGAGCCGTGCCGGTGGTTACACTCGCATTCTGAAGTGTGGCTTCCGTGCAGGCGACAACGCGCCGATGGCTTACATCGAGCTGGTTGATCGTTCAGAGAAAGCAGAAGCTGCTGCAGAGTAATCTGCAGTAACGTAAAAAAACCCGCCTCGGCGGGTTTTTTTATATCCGGTATATCCTCACTTCTCTACAATGTCTGTATCAAATCTGTTCTTTCCCTGGAGCTGATAATGTGGTTGCTCGATCAGTGGGCAGAACGCCATATTCGCGATGCCCAAAAAAAAGGTGAATTTGATGATCTTCCAGGAAGTGGCGCTCCCCTTGTGCTGGAAGACGATTCGCACATCGCGCCAGAATTACGTGCAGGATACCGATTACTGAAAAATGCAGGTTGTCTTCCTCCTGAACTCGAACAGCGCAGGGAGGCGGTTGAGCTTGCTGATCTACTCAGAGGTATCCGTCAGGACGATCCTCGACATTCTGAACTTTCCCGTCGGCTCGCCCTGATTGAACTCAAGCTTCGCCAGGCTGGAATGAATACTGACTTTCTGCGCGGTGAATACGGCGAAAGATTGATGCATAAAATAAACGAGGAATAGTTATGTACCGTATCGGTGAACTTGCAAAGCTCGCGAACGTAACGCCGGATACCATCCGATACTATGAAAAGCAGCAGATGATTGATCATGAAGTACGCACTGAAGGCGGTTTTCGCCTTTATACCGATAACGATCTACAACGTCTGCGCTTTATTCGTTATGCGCGTCAGCTTGGTTTCACACTGGATTCGATCCGCGAGTTATTATCGATCCGTATTGATCCGGAACATCATACCTGCCAGGAGTCGAAGAGTATTGTTCAGGCCCGACTGGATGAGGTTGAAGCGCGCATTCAGGAGTTGCAGACTATGCAGCGTTCTTTACAAAGGCTGAATGACGCCTGCTGTGGTACGGCGCACAGCAGTATCTATTGTTCAATTCTGGAAGCTCTTGAACAGGGGGCCAGTGGAGAAATGGAGGGCAGTTGATTTTTTGTCCGCCCGGGGCTAGACTTCCGTCGACATAAACCATGCTCAGGAGAAATGATGAGCCGCTATCAGCATACGAAGGGACAAATTAAAGATAACGCTATTGAAGCTTTACTACACGACCCGCTCTTCAGACAGCGCGTCGAGAAAAGTAAAAAAGGGAAAGGAAGTTATCTGCGTAAAGACAAGCATGCAAAACGGGGTAACTGGGAGGCCAGTGGCAAACAAGCGGATCGCTTTTTTACCACTGGCCTTCTTGCTTTTAGTTTCTGATCAAGAGCGATTATTCTGCTCTTTTAACAGATCGCGAATTTCTGCCAGCAATACTTCTTCTTTTGTTGGTGCTGGTGCTGCTGCAGGCTCTTCTTTTTTACGATTTAACTTGTTGATAAGCTTTATGGCCATAAAAATGGCAAACGCCACAATCACGAAGTCGAATATGTTCTGAATGAACACACCGTAATGCATTACGACCGCCGGGACATCGCCCTGCGCATCCCGGAGCGTGACGGCAAATTGTTTGAAATCAATGCCCCCGATTAATAACCCCAACGGTGGCATGATAATGTCGGCAACTAATGATGAGACGATCTTACCGAACGCCGCACCAATAATGACACCCACTGCCAAATCCACCACATTCCCGCGCATCGCAAATTCGCGAAACTCTTTAATAAAACTCATTATGCTCTCCTTGTGCCAGCTGACGATTATAAGTTTAACAAATGATTAGCTATTTGCCATTGGGGATAAATAATCGTTATGAAAAATAAAAGGCATGTTAAATAGAGGGATTATGTTCAGGTGCTCTTTGAGGAGCACCTGAATGATTACAGGAAGAATGGACTTGGCTGGAAAAGGCGTTCGACATCGGTAATAAATTTTTTATCGGTAAGGAACATAATAACGTGGTCCCCTTGCTCGATACGTAAATTATCATTGGCAATCATGACATCATTCCCCCGTACTACGGCCCCGATAATTGTCCCCGGGGGAAGTTTAATCTCATCAATGGCGCGTCCCACAACGCGTGATGTGGTTTCATCACCATGAGCTACGGCTTCAATGGCTTCTGCCACACCGCGACGCAGAGATGAAACGCCGACAATATCCGCTTTGCGAACATGGCTCAGGAGAGCGGAAATGGTCGCTTGCTGTGGCGAAATGGCGATATCAATGACACTCCCCTGAACAAGGTCAACATAAGCCCGGCGCTGAATAAGCACCATCACCTTTTTTGCCCCCATTCGTTTGGCGAGCATGGCCGACATGATATTTGCTTCATCGTCGTTGGTGACGGCAATAAACAGATCAACCTGATCAATATGTTCTTCAGCCAGTAGTTCCTGATCCGACGCATCGCCATAAAATACGATCGTGTTCTGCAACTTTTCTGCCAGTTCAGAAGCTCGTTGCTGATCGCGTTCGATCAATTTCACGCTGTAATCTTTTTCCAGTCTACGCGCCAGGCCAGCACCGATATTGCCACCACCGACCAACATAATACGTTTATATGGCTTCTCGAGACGCTGAAGCTCACTCATTACTGCGCGAATATGCTGAGAGGCCGCAATAAAGAAGACCTCATCACCGGCTTCGACAATGGTGGAGCCTTGCGGACGAATCGGTCTGTCGTGGCGGAAAATGGCTGCGACACGAGTATCAATGTGCGGCATATGCTCACGCATTGTGGAGAGCGCATTGCCGATTAATGGCCCTCCGTAATAGGCCTTAACCACTGCAAGACTCACTTTACCTTCGGCAAAATTCACCACCTGCAGTGCGCCAGGATATTCGATCAAGCGATAGATATTGTCGATAACCAGTTGCTCTGGCGCGATGAGATGATCAATCGGGACCGCTTCGGAATTAAACAGTTTCTCTGCATCGCGGACATAATCAGGAGAGCGGATGCGCGCGATTCGGTTTGGTGTGTTGAAAAGTGAGTAAGCCACCTGACAAGCAACCATATTGGTTTCGTCAGAGCTGGTTACAGCAACCAGCATGTCGGCATCATCGGCACCCGCTTCACGAAGGACCCGTGGATGCGAGCCGTGACCCTGCACAACACGAAGGTCAAACTTGTCCTGCAACACGCGCAGCCGATCGCCGTTGGTATCAACAATAGTGATGTCATTGTTTTCACCAACCAGGTTTTCCGCCAGCGTTCCACCAACCTGTCCTGCACCCAGAATGATAATTTTCATATCTCGTGACCTGTTCTCAACATCACTCTTTGATTAGCTTAGCGTAAAAGAAACCATCACCCTCTTCTGCACCTGGCAGGTTCTGCTGACCGGGGCGTTCAGGCGTCCCCGTATCTCTTAATGCAGCGCCCGGAGTTCGTTTAAGGAAGGCCGCGATTTGCTGACTGTTTTCTTCCGGCAGTACGGAACAGGTTGCATAGACCAGCGTTCCGCCTGGTTTAAGATGTGGCCAAATGGCGTCAAGAATGTCGGATTGCAGCTGGGCAAGTTCCTTAATATCACGGTCACGACGCAGCCACTTAATATCCGGATGACGGCGAATAACACCGGTTGCCGAGCAGGGGGCGTCCAGCAAAATACGATCAAATTTCGTCTCGCCACACCATTCTGCGGGTTTGCGTCCATCACCTTGCTTAACCTGCGCCTTCATACCCAGACGTTTCAGGTTGTCGTAGACGCGTGAAAGACGTTGTTCATCAACGTCCACTGCCAATACGCTGGCCTGAGGCGCAACTTCCAGAATATGCGTGGTTTTGCCGCCTGGCGCGGCGCAGAGATCGAGGATCTGCTCTCCATTTTGTGGTTCAAGCCAGGTCATGCAACCCTGGGCAGAGGCATCCTGTACAGTTACCCAGCCTTCGTCAAAACCGGGTAATGCATGTACCGGTGCAGGCGATGCTAAACGTACGGCATCAGGATAGGCGTCATGTGTGAAGCCGTTCATTCCAGCCTCTTCAAGCAAGGCCAGCCAGCCATCGCGAGAATGATGATTGCGATTCACGCGCAACCACATTGGCGGGCGCTGGTTATTGGCTTCGGCAATGTCCTGCCACTGCTGCGGATAAGCTTTTTTCAGGCGATTCAGAAGCCATTCCGGGTGCAGGAAACGTGTTTCACTTTGAGCAAACTCAGTAAGAAGCTCTTCCTGCTGTCGCTGGAACTGACGCAGTACTCCGTTGATCAGACCTTTCAGTTGGGGACGTTTGATCGCAACTGCACCTTCCACTGTCTCAGCCAACGCGGCATGAGGTGGAATACGGGTATGAAGAAGCTGATAGAAACCTACCATAATTAAATAATGTACGGTGCGTTGCTTGCCGGTCATTGGCCGCGACATCAGCTTATTAATCAACCACTCAAGCTGAGAGAGTGTGCGCAGGACGCCAAAGCAGAGCTCCTGAAGCAGGGCTTTGTCTTTATCAGAGACTTTTTGTTGCAGTGGAGGCAGGACGTTACTCAGTGACTGGCCCTGCTCGATAACCTGCTCAACGGCCTGGGCCGCCATACTGCGTAGATTTTGTTTTTTCATAACCGTAAAAATAAAAATGCCCGGAAACTCCGGGCCTTAAGAATAAATTTGTTCAGGCAAGGCGATTGCCTGGGATAAACCATTCGCGACGGGAATTTAACAGATCCTGAGCACTCATGGCTTTCTTACCGGCCGGTTGCAGCGCTTCAAGATTCAAGATCCCTTGGGCGGTCGCTACCTGGATACCGTTCTTGCTGACATCAATAATCGTACCGGGTTCAGCCGTGGTATTGCCGCTAATGACCGAGGCTTTCCAGACTTTCACTGGCTGCTCATCGATCTCCATCCAGCTCATTGGCCATGGATTAAACGCACGAATGCAGCGTTCGAGTTGAGCAGCTGACAGGGACCAGTCGATCCGCGCTTCTTCTTTGCTTAGCTTTTCGGCATAGGTAACAAGCGATTCATCCTGAACTTCAGGTTGCGCCGTATTATCCGCAAGCTGTTGCAGCGTCTCGATGAGACCCTGAGGGCCAAGGTCCGCCAGCTTGTCGTACAGCGTTGCGCTGGTGTCTTCCGCGGTAATCGGGCAGGCGAGTTTATAGAGCATGTCGCCAGTGTCTAAACCTACGTCCATCTTCATGATAGTGACGCCAGTCTCTGCATCACCTGCCCATAAAGAACGCTGGATAGGCGCGGCGCCACGCCAGCGAGGCAGCAGAGAACCGTGCACATTTACACAGCCCAGGCGAGGCATATCAAGCACAGCTTTTGGCAGAATTAAACCGTAAGCCACTACCACCATCACGTCGGCATTCAGGTCAGCAACAAGTTGCTGATTTTCCGGTGAACGCAGGGAGGCTGGCTGGAATACCGGTAATCCATGCTCTTCTGCCAGCACTTTTACCGGGCTTGGCATCAACTTTTTGCCGCGGCCAGCCGGACGATCTGGTTGAGTAAATACACCCACAATCTGGTGATCAGAAGACAACAGCGCGTCAAGATGACGCGCTGCAAAATCAGGTGTTCCTGCAAAGATAATACGTAGCGATTTAGACACGTTATTCCTTGTATCCCGGGATGTTATGCACGAGAACGCATACGATCCAGTTTCTCTACTTTCTGGCGAATACGCTGCTGTTTCAGCGGTGAGAGGTAATCGATAAACAGTTTACCGACCAGGTGATCCATCTCATGCTGAATACAAATCGCCAGCAGGTCGTCTGCTTCCAGCTCGAACGGATTACCGGCACGATCCAGAGCGCGAATTTTCACTTTTTCGGCACGCGGCACTAAAGCGCGCTGTTCCGGAATGGACAGACAGCCTTCCTCAATACCGGTTTCGCCACTTTTCTCAAGCAACTCAGGATTGATCAGCACCAGACGACCATCGCGATTTTCAGAAACGTCGATCACGATAATGCGCTTGTGAATGTCCACCTGAGTCGCCGCAAGGCCAATGCCTTCTTCGGCGTACATGGTATCGAACATATCATCTACGATACGCTGAATTTCTGCATTCACTTCTTTAACCGGTTCAGCGACGATGCGAAGGCGCTCGTCCGGAATATGTAACACTTGCAAAACTGCCATAAATTTCCAGAGTCGTGTTCAGGAGTTGATAACAATAATACCTCTATTCTAGACAAATCCCCCATTGATTGACAGCATCAGTGACCAATCGCAATGATTGCGGAGGCCGCTTATGGCAGGGGAAAGGATGACATCTACCGAGATATGGTTACGGTTAATACATACAGGGTCTCTTTGTGGTGATGCAATGCTGGACGCCGTCGCACGGCTACAGAATCAGAAAAGCATAGATGTTCCTGTTCTCAGAAACGCCGGGCTGACAGCAAAGCAAGCTGAAAGGTTCTTTGCTCCAGATGAAAATGAGCTGGAACGCAGCCTGATGTGGCTTGAGCAGCCGGACAATCAATTATTAACGGCACATGATCCGCTTTATCCTCCCTTGCTTCGAACTATTCCTGATTATCCGGGGGCGTTATTTGTAAAAGGCAACCCAGAGGCGCTTAACACTATCCAGTTGGCTGTTGTAGGTAGCCGTGCGCCGTCATGGTACGGCGAGCGATGGGGGAAAATTCTGTGCGAGCAGCTTTCTCAAAGCGGGTTCACGATCACCAGCGGGCTGGCCTGTGGTATTGATGGCGTTGCCCACAACGCTGCGCTGTCAGTAAAAGGTCGTAGTGTAGCCGTGTTGGGGAACGGTCTTTTTAGCATTTATCCCCGTCGGCATCAGGCTTTGGCTATACGTCTCATCGAATCTGGCGGTGCGATAGTGTCTGAGTTCCCACTTTCGGCGCAGCCCAGACCAGCAAACTTTCCGCGTCGTAATCGAATTATCAGCGGGCTTAGCAGAGGCGTACTGGTCGTTGAAGCGGCGCGGAGAAGCGGTTCACTGGTCACAGCTCGATGCGCGCTCGAACAGGGGCGAGAAGTCTTCGCCCTGCCTGGTCCGATAGGCAATCCCGGATGCGAGGGGCCCCACTGGCTGATTAAGCAAGGGGCAACACCGGTAACGGAAGTCGGGGACATTCTTGAAAATTTGCAATATGGGTTGCAATGGCTGCAGGAAGATCCCGAAAAGCGACAATATTCATCAGATCAGGGAAAGGTGGCATTGCCATTTCCCAAGCTCCTGGCTAACGTAGGAGATGAGGTAACACCTGTTGACGTTGTCGCTGAACGTGCCGGCCAACCTGTGCCAGTAACGGTAGCACAGCTACTCGAACTGGAGTTAGCAGGGTGGATCGCAGCTGTACCCGGCGGCTATGTCCGATTAAGGAGGGCATGCCATGTTCGACGTACTGATGTATTTGTTTGAGACTTACATCCATAACGAAGCAGAAATGCGAGTGGATCAGGACAAATTGACACAGGATCTTACCGATGCGGGGTTTGAGCGGGAAGATATCTATAATGCGTTGATGTGGCTGGAAAAGTTAGCTGATTATCAGGAAGGCCTTGCCGAACCTATGCAGCTTGCTTCTGACCCATTGTCTGTACGCATCTATACCGCTGAAGAGTGTGAAAGGCTGGACGCCAGCTGCCGGGGATTCATTTTATTCCTTGAGCAGATTCAGGTGCTAAACCTCGAAACGAGAGAAATGGTGATAGAGCGCGTCATGGCGCTGGATACAGCAGAATTTGAACTGGAAGACCTCAAATGGGTGATCCTGATGGTTCTGTTTAATATTCCAGGCTGTGAAAATGCCTATCAGCAGATGGAAGAATTACTCTTTGAAGTGAATGAAGGTATGCTGCATTAATTCAATATGCAGCACCAAGAGTTGTTATGGCCAAATCAGCACTATTCACGGTGCATAAAAATGAGCCCTGTCCGCAGTGCGGGGCTGAACTTGTTATTCGGTCCGGGAAACACGGCCCGTTTCTCGGTTGTTCACAGTATCCGGAATGTGATTATGTCCGTCCCCTGAAAAGCCAGGCGGACGGACATATCGTTAAAATTCTGGAGGGGCAGCTTTGCCCTCTCTGCGGCGGTGAGTTAGCGCTGCGTCAGGGGCGTTTCGGCATGTTCATTGGATGTAGCCGTTACCCTGCATGCGAACATACAGAACAAATTGATAAACCGGATGAAACGGCTATTGCTTGTCCTCAATGCCAGCGTGGGCAACTGGTACAGCGTCGTTCTCGTTTTGGTAAGACCTTCCATTCTTGCGATCGCTATCCTGAATGCCAGTTCGTTATCAATTTCAAACCGGTAGCGGGCGTCTGCACTCATTGCAATTATCCGCTACTTATTGAGAAGAAAACGGCGCAAGGTATGAAACGCTTTTGCGCCAGTAAACAATGTGGAAAGCCGGTTTCGGCGGATCAAAATAGTGAATAATAACCTGCCATCAGGCTCCATTGCGCATGCGGTGGATGTCCTGAAAAATGAAGAAGTCATCGCCTATCCAACTGAAGCTGTCTTTGGGGTCGGTTGCGATCCTGACAGCGAGACGGCCGTTGGCCGATTACTGGCACTCAAACAGAGGCCCGTCGAAAAAGGGCTGATTTTAATCGCTGCCAATTATGAACAACTAAAGCCTTATATTGATGATTCCATGTTAACACCGGCTCAGCGGGAGACTGTCTTCTCCGCGTGGCCAGGGCCTGTGACCTTTGTTTTTCCGGCGCAACCTTCGACACCGCGCTGGTTAACCGGAAAGTTTGATTCCCTCGCCGTCCGCGTCACCGACCATCCGCTGGTGGTGGAACTGTGCCTGGCGTTTGGCAAACCACTGGTCTCCACCAGTGCCAACCTGACCGGGCTGCCTCCGTGCCGAACAACTGAAGAAGTACTGGCGCAGTTCGGGAGCGATTTCCCGGTAGCATTGGGTGAAACGGGTGGTCGACTGAATCCGTCGGAAATCCGCGACGCTTTGACCGGCGAACGTTTTCGCCAGGGGTAATACGATGGAAGCTTATGCTGTTTTTGGTAATCCGATAGCGCACAGTAAGTCACCCTGGATCCATCAGCAGTTTGCTGACCAGCTCCAGATAGTTCATCCCTATGGCCGCGTGCTGGCACCTGTTGACGCATTTGTTCCGACCCTGAATGCTTTTTTCGACGCGGGCGGTAAAGGTGCAAATGTGACGGTACCTTTCAAAGAAGAAGCTTTTGAACGCGCAGATGAACTGACTGAACGTGCTTCTCTTGCCGGTGCCGTGAATACGCTAAAACGGCTTGAGGATGGGCGGTTACTTGGCGATAACACGGATGGTATCGGGTTGCTTAGCGACCTGGAAAGACTGTCATTTATTAAACCGGGTTTTCGAATTCTACTGATAGGTGCGGGCGGGGCTTCTCGTGGCGTACTGCTTCCTCTCTTATCTTTTGATTGTGCTGTGACAATTACCAACCGCACGTTTTCCAGAGCAGAAGCGTTAGCGGGGTTGTTCGCACATACCGGCAGTGTAAGCGCAGTTGCGCTTGATGATCTGGCGGGTCACGAGTTCGATCTGATCATTAATGCCACCTCTAGCGGTATTGGTGGCGAAGTTCCGGCGATCCCTTCTGTACTGGTGAGTCACCACATCTATTTCTACGACATGTTTTATCAGAAAGGGAAGACACCTTTCCTGAACTGGTGTGAGCAACACGGCGCGAAGCATCTGGCGGATGGACTGGGTATGCTGGTGGGGCAGGCGGCACATGCGGTGCTGCTCTGGCACGGAGTGTTACCTGCGGTCGAACCGGTGATTGAAAAGCTGAAGCAGGAATTGACTGAGTGAACCAGGCAATTCATTTTCCTGATAGAGAAGTCTGGGATGAGAGCAAACAGGCTGTCTGCTTTCCGGTGCTGGTGCACGGGATGCAATTGACCTGTGCGATCGGCGGAGAAACGCTGCTGAGTCGCTTTGGCGGTTCTCATCCACTAGACGTCTTTTGTGAGAATCGCTGGGATCTCGAAGAGGAAGCCAGCGATTTGATCCGCGATCAGCAGGAAGACGATCAGGGCTGGGTCTGGTTGTCCTGAGCCAGATACTCATCTTTCCATTTCACATAGTTATTCGCTGAGTATCTCAACCCTTCTATTTCCGCCTCTTTTAAGGGGCGGATCTGTTTCACCGGGCTACCTAAATAGAGATAACCGCTTTCCAGATGTTTGTTTTGCGGGACAAGACTTCCAGCGCCAATCATTACATCATCTTCTACTATCACACCATCCAGCAAAATCGAGCCCATCCCCACAAGCACCCGATTACCGATAGTGCAGCCGTGAAGCATCACTTTATGGCCGATAGTGACATCCTCTCCAATGATGAGCGGATTGCCCTCAGGGTTGTATGAGGATTTGTGCGTGACGTGCAGAACGCTACCATCCTGAATATTGGTACGGGCACCAATCGACACATAGTTGACATCCCCCCTGATGGCGACAAGTGGCCAAATACTGACATCAGCGGCTATTCGCACATCACCAATGACCACGCTGCTGGCATCGATCATCACGCGATCGCCTTTTTTGGGGAACAGATCTTTATAGGGACGTAATACTGAGGGCATATCTACCTCTATGGATGAGCGCTATATAGAAGACTTTGATCATAATATTGGATCGAGGCAAGGTAAAATGCGTCAATATTTAAGCAGATCGGGTGGGTTTTCAGCGAAAAGCGCGGAAAATCGTCAGTCGGAAAAAAAGATCCAAAAAGTACTTGTGCTAAAAAATGGGATCCCTATAATGCGCCTCCATCGACACGGCGGATGTGAATCACTTCACAAACAACCCGGTCGGTTGAAGAGAAAAAATCCTGAAATAACGGGTTGACTCTGAAAGAGGAAAGCGTAATATACGCCACCTCGCAACGGTGAGCTGAAAGCCGCGTTGCAACTGCTCTTTAACAATTTATCAGACAATCTGTGTGGGCACTCAAAGTGACATGGATTCTTAACGTCCTCGGACGAAAAATGAATACCAAGTCTCAACGAGTGAACACGTAATTCATTACGAAGTTTAATTCATTGAGCATCAAACTTTTAAATTGAAGAGTTTGATCATGGCTCAGATTGAACGCTGGCGGCAGGCCTAACACATGCAAGTCGAGCGGTAGCACAGAGAGCTTGCTCTCGGGTGACGAGCGGCGGACGGGTGAGTAATGTCTGGGAAACTGCCTGATGGAGGGGGATAACTACTGGAAACGGTAGCTAATACCGCATAACGTCGCAAGACCAAAGAGGGGGACCTTCGGGCCTCTTGCCATCAGATGTGCCCAGATGGGATTAGCTAGTAGGTGGGGTAACGGCTCACCTAGGCGACGATCCCTAGCTGGTCTGAGAGGATGACCAGCCACACTGGAACTGAGACACGGTCCAGACTCCTACGGGAGGCAGCAGTGGGGAATATTGCACAATGGGCGCAAGCCTGATGCAGCCATGCCGCGTGTATGAAGAAGGCCTTCGGGTTGTAAAGTACTTTCAGCGGGGAGGAAGGTGCTGAGGTTAATAACCTCAGCAATTGACGTTACCCGCAGAAGAAGCACCGGCTAACTCCGTGCCAGCAGCCGCGGTAATACGGAGGGTGCAAGCGTTAATCGGAATTACTGGGCGTAAAGCGCACGCAGGCGGTCTGTCAAGTCGGATGTGAAATCCCCGGGCTCAACCTGGGAACTGCATTCGAAACTGGCAGGCTAGAGTCTTGTAGAGGGGGGTAGAATTCCAGGTGTAGCGGTGAAATGCGTAGAGATCTGGAGGAATACCGGTGGCGAAGGCGGCCCCCTGGACAAAGACTGACGCTCAGGTGCGAAAGCGTGGGGAGCAAACAGGATTAGATACCCTGGTAGTCCACGCCGTAAACGATGTCGACTTGGAGGTTGTGCCCTTGAGGCGTGGCTTCCGGAGCTAACGCGTTAAGTCGACCGCCTGGGGAGTACGGCCGCAAGGTTAAAACTCAAATGAATTGACGGGGGCCCGCACAAGCGGTGGAGCATGTGGTTTAATTCGATGCAACGCGAAGAACCTTACCTACTCTTGACATCCAGAGAACTTTCCAGAGATGGATTGGTGCCTTCGGGAACTCTGAGACAGGTGCTGCATGGCTGTCGTCAGCTCGTGTTGTGAAATGTTGGGTTAAGTCCCGCAACGAGCGCAACCCTTATCCTTTGTTGCCAGCGGTCCGGCCGGGAACTCAAAGGAGACTGCCAGTGATAAACTGGAGGAAGGTGGGGATGACGTCAAGTCATCATGGCCCTTACGAGTAGGGCTACACACGTGCTACAATGGCGCATACAAAGAGAAGCGACCTCGCGAGAGCAAGCGGACCTCATAAAGTGCGTCGTAGTCCGGATTGGAGTCTGCAACTCGACTCCATGAAGTCGGAATCGCTAGTAATCGTAGATCAGAATGCTACGGTGAATACGTTCCCGGGCCTTGTACACACCGCCCGTCACACCATGGGAGTGGGTTGCAAAAGAAGTAGGTAGCTTAACCTTCGGGAGGGCGCTTACCACTTTGTGATTCATGACTGGGGTGAAGTCGTAACAAGGTAACCGTAGGGGAACCTGCGGTTGGATCACCTCCTTACCTTAAAGAACCTGCCTTTGCAGTGCTCACACAGATTGTCTGATGAAAAGTAAATAGCAAGGCGTCTTGCGATTGAGACTTATACGTCCCCTTCGTCTAGAGGCCCAGGACACCGCCCTTTCACGGCGGTAACAGGGGTTCGAATCCCCTAGGGGACGCCACTTGCTGGTTCGTGAGTGAAAGTCACCTGCCGTCATATCTCAAAACTGACTTGCGAGTCATGTTTGAGATATTTGCTCTTTAAAAATCTGGATCAAGCTGAAAATTGAAACGACACACATGTTATGTGTGTTCGAGTCTCTCAAATTTTCGCAAGTCGATGGTGAATCGAAAGAAACATCTTCGGGTTGTGAGGTTAAGCGACTAAGCGTACACGGTGGATGCCCTGGCAGTCAGAGGCGATGAAGGACGTGCTAATCTGCGAAAAGCGCCGGCGAGGTGATATGAACCTTTGACCCGGCGATGTCCGAATGGGGAAACCCAGTGTGATTCGTCACACTATCGTTAACTGAATACATAGGTTAACGAGGCGAACCGGGGGAACTGAAACATCTAAGTACCCCGAGGAAAAGAAATCAACCGAGATTCCCCCAGTAGCGGCGAGCGAACGGGGAGCAGCCCAGAGTCTGAATCAGCTTGTGTGTTAGTGGAACGGTCTGGAAAGTCCGACGGTACAGGGTGATAGTCCCGTACACGAAAATGCACAGGTTGTGAACTCGAAGAGTAGGGCGGGACACGTGGTATCCTGTCTGAATATGGGGGGACCATCCTCCAAGGCTAAATACTCCTGACTGACCGATAGTGAACCAGTACCGTGAGGGAAAGGCGAAAAGAACCCCGGCGAGGGGAGTGAAAAAGAACCTGAAACCGTGTACGTACAAGCAGTGGGAGCACCTTCGTGGTGTGACTGCGTACCTTTTGTATAATGGGTCAGCGACTTATATTCTGTAGCAAGGTTAACCGTATAGGGGAGCCGAAGGGAAACCGAGTCTTAACTGGGCGTTAAGTTGCAGGGTATAGACCCGAAACCCGGTGATCTAGCCATGGGCAGGTTGAAGGTTGGGTAACACTAACTGGAGGACCGAACCGACTAATGTTGAAAAATTAGCGGATGACTTGTGGCTGGGGGTGAAAGGCCAATCAAACCGGGAGATAGCTGGTTCTCCCCGAAAGCTATTTAGGTAGCGCCTCGTGAACTCATCTTCGGGGGTAGAGCACTGTTTCGGCTAGGGGGCCATCCCGGCTTACCAACCCGATGCAAACTACGAATACCGAAGAATGTTATCACGGGAGACACACGGCGGGTGCTAACGTCCGTCGTGAAGAGGGAAACAACCCAGACCGCCAGCTAAGGTCCCAAAGTCATGGTTAAGTGGGAAACGATGTGGGAAGGCACAGACAGCCAGGATGTTGGCTTAGAAGCAGCCATCATTTAAAGAAAGCGTAATAGCTCACTGGTCGAGTCGGCCTGCGCGGAAGATGTAACGGGGCTAAACCATGCACCGAAGCTGCGGCAGCGACACTATGTGTTGTTGGGTAGGGGAGCGTTCTGTAAGCCGTTGAAGGTGTCCTGTGAGGGGTGCTGGAGGTATCAGAAGTGCGAATGCTGACATAAGTAACGATAATGCGGGTGAAAAGCCCGCACGCCGGAAGACCAAGGGTTCCTGTCCAACGTTAATCGGGGCAGGGTGAGTCGACCCCTAAGGCGAGGCCGAAAGGCGTAGTCGATGGGAAACAGGTTAATATTCCTGTACTTGGTGTTACTGCGAAGGGGGGACGGAGAAGGCTATGTTAGCCGGGCGACGGTTGTCCCGGTTTAAGCATGTAGGCGGAGGTTCCAGGTAAATCCGGTACCTTATTAACGCTGAGGTGTGATGACGAGGCACTACGGTGCTGAAGTAACAAATGCCCTGCTTCCAGGAAAAGCCTCTAAGCATCAGGTAACATCAAATCGTACCCCAAACCGACACAGGTGGTCAGGTAGAGAATACCAAGGCGCTTGAGAGAACTCGGGTGAAGGAACTAGGCAAAATGGTGCCGTAACTTCGGGAGAAGGCACGCTGATATGTAGGTGAAGCCCCTGCGGGTGGAGCTGAAATCAGTCGAAGATACCAGCTGGCTGCAACTGTTTATTAAAAACACAGCACTGTGCAAACACGAAAGTGGACGTATACGGTGTGACGCCTGCCCGGTGCCGGAAGGTTAATTGATGGGGTTAGCGGCAACGCGAAGCTCTTGATCGAAGCCCCGGTAAACGGCGGCCGTAACTATAACGGTCCTAAGGTAGCGAAATTCCTTGTCGGGTAAGTTCCGACCTGCACGAATGGCGTAATGATGGCCAGGCTGTCTCCACCCGAGACTCAGTGAAATTGAACTCGCTGTGAAGATGCAGTGTACCCGCGGCAAGACGGAAAGACCCCGTGAACCTTTACTATAGCTTGACACTGAACACTGGTCCTTGATGTGTAGGATAGGTGGGAGGCTTTGAAGCGTGGACGCCAGTCTGCGTGGAGCCGCCCTTGAAATACCACCCTTTAATGGCTGGTGTTCTAACGTAGACCCGTAATCCGGGTTGCGGACAGTGTCTGGTGGGTAGTTTGACTGGGGCGGTCTCCTCCCAAAGAGTAACGGAGGAGCACGAAGGTTAGCTAATCCTGGTCGGACATCAGGAGGTTAGTGCAATGGCATAAGCTAGCTTGACTGCGAGAGTGACGGCTCGAGCAGGTGCGAAAGCAGGTCATAGTGATCCGGTGGTTCTGAATGGAAGGGCCATCGCTCAACGGATAAAAGGTACTCCGGGGATAACAGGCTGATACCGCCCAAGAGTTCATATCGACGGCGGTGTTTGGCACCTCGATGTCGGCTCATCACATCCTGGGGCTGAAGTAGGTCCCAAGGGTATGGCTGTTCGCCATTTAAAGTGGTACGCGAGCTGGGTTTAGAACGTCGTGAGACAGTTCGGTCCCTATCTGCCGTGGGCGCTGGAGAATTGAGGGGGGCTGCTCCTAGTACGAGAGGACCGGAGTGGACGCATCACTGGTGTTCGGGTTGTCATGCCAATGGCATTGCCCGGTAGCTAAATGCGGAAGAGATAAGTGCTGAAAGCATCTAAGCACGAAACTTGCCCCGAGATGAGTTCTCCCTGACCCTTTAAGGGTCCTGAAGGAACGTTGAAGACTACGACGTTGATAGGTCGGGTGTGTAAGCGCAGCGATGCGTTGAGCTAACCGATACTAATGAACCGTGAGGCTTAACCTTACAACGCCGAAGCTGTTTCGGCGAAGAGAGACAGAAGATTTTCAGCTTTGATACAGATTAACAGAATTTGCCTGGCGGCTTTAGCGCGGTGGTCCCACCTGACCCCATGCCGAACTCAGAAGTGAAACGCCGTAGCGCCGATGGTAGTGTGGGGTCTCCCCATGTGAGAGTAGGGAACTGCCAGGCATCAAATTTAGCGTGCTGATATGGCTCAGTTGGTAGAGCGCACCCTTGGTAAGGGTGAGGTCCCCAGTTCGACTCTGGGTATCAGCACCACTTTATACTTAGGTTAAAGTTCGGCAAGAAGTAAAAGAATTTGTCTGGCGGCTTTAGCGCGGTGGTCCCACCTGACCCCATGCCGAACTCAGAAGTGAAACGCCGTAGCGCCGATGGTAGTGTGGGGTCTCCCCATGTGAGAGTAGGGAACTGCCAGACATCAAACAAGTGAAAAGGCCATCCGAAAGGATGGCCTTTTTGCGTTTATGTGCAGAAAAAACGGTAGGCCGGGCAAGGCGCAACCCCCACCCGGCAGAGAAAACGACTAATGAATCACCTGTGACAAGAAGGTCCGTGTGCGTTCTGACTTCGGATGAGCAAAGAACTCATCTGGCGGTGCCTGCTCGACAATCTCGCCACGATCCATGAAGATCACCCGGTCTGCTACGGTTCTGGCAAATCCCATTTCATGTGTCACGCACAACATGGTCATCCCGGATTGTGCCAGCCCAATCATAGTATCCAGGACTTCCTTCACCATTTCAGGGTCCAGTGCTGAGGTAGGTTCATCAAACAGCATGATTTTGGGCTTCATACAAAGCGAGCGGGCGATAGCCACACGCTGCTGTTGACCACCCGATATCTGGCCTGGAAATTTATTGGCATGTTCGGCAATGCGGACGCGTTCCAGATAGTGCATCGCCAGTGCTTCGGCCTCCTTTTTGGGCAACTTTTGAACCCAGATTGGTGCCAGCGTGCAGTTCTGCAGGACGGTCAGATGTGGGAACAAATTAAAGTGTTGAAACACCATTCCTACTTCCTGACGAACACGTTCGATATTGCGGATATCTTCATTCAGCTCAATACCATCAACAACAATACGTCCCTGTTGATGTTCTTCCAGATGGTTAATACAGCGAATAGTCGTGGATTTACCTGAACCTGAAGGTCCACAAAGTACGATGCGTTCGCCCTGTTTAACCTTCAGGTTGATGTCTTTCAGGACATGAAACTGTCCGTACCATTTATTTACGTCTTCCAGCGTAATCATCGCGTCGGCGGGTGTCATAGTAATTTGGCTCATAATTTCCTCAGTGCGGTGTACGCCCGGTGTTAAAGCGCTTTTCCAGATGCTGGCTATAGCGCGACATGCTAAAACAAAAGATCCAGTAGATTAGGGCAGCAAAGACATATCCTTCGGTGGACATCCCCAGCCAGACGGGGTCTACGGTGGCCTGCTGCACGCTGCTAAAGAGATCGAACAATCCGATAATGATTACCAGGCTGGTATCTTTGAAGAGGGCAATGATCGTGTTAACCAGACCCGGGATAACCAGCTTGAGTGCCTGGGGCAGAATGACCAGCCCCTGCGTTTTCCAGTAACCGAGCGCCAGTGATTCCGCTGCTTCGTACTGGCCTTTAGGCAACGCCTGCAGACCACCGCGCACAACTTCAGCGACATAGGCGGACTGGAAGAGAATTACCCCGACCAGGGCACGGATCAGTTTGTCGATCGTTGTACCTTCAGCCATAAACAGCGGCAGCATGACCGAGGACATAAACAGAACGGTAATGAGCGGTACACCGCGCCAGAACTCAATGAAGATAACGGAAAGGACACGCACGACAGGCATTTTTGAACGCCGTCCCAGGGCAAGTAAAATCCCCCACGGCAGAGCACCGGCTATTCCCACTGAAGCGATAATTAGCGTTAACGTTAGACCGCCCCACTGGCGGGTTTCAACGCGTTCCAGCCCCAGGAAACCGCCATACAACAGCACCCAGACAATAATCGGATAGACCACGGCCCAGACGGCAATATAGCGTCCACGATGAGGCAGCTTTTTCCAGAACATGATAGCGATTGATAGCAGGCCAATAACCAGCGCCAGATTAATCCGCCAGCGTTGTTCGTGCGGATACAATCCATACATGAATTGCCCAAAACGCTCATGAATAAACACCCAGCAGGCGCCGGATTTTGTGCAGTCTGCTCGGGTTGAACCAACCCAGTTGGCCTGTAAAAATGCCCAGTTCAGCAAGGGAGGAATCAACACCCACATGAGCCACAGGCAGACAATCGTCAGCAGGCTGTTACTCCAGCTGGAGAACAGATTCTTACGCGCCCAGAGAATGAAGCGTCCACCTGTCGAGTGGGCAGGGCGCGAGGAGTGCGACAGTATCGCTTTTGTCATCATAGTTCCTTAGCGCTCGACCAGTGCTATACGACGGTTATAGAGGTTCATCAGCAATGAAATCACCAGGCTGATGATCAGATAGACAGACATGGTGATGGCGATGGTTTCAATGGCTTGCCCTGTCTGGTTAAGCACGGTTCCGGCGAACAGTGACACCATATCGGGGTAACCAATGGCAGCGGCCAGCGATGAGTTTTTGACAATGTTGAGGTACTGGCTGGTCAGGGGTGGAATGATGACCCTTAATGCCTGAGGTATGATGACCTGGCGAAGCGTCACGGTATGGGGCAACCCCAGAGAGCGTGCTGCCTCGTGTTGTCCATGCGGTACGGCCTGGATCCCTGAACGGATAATCTCAGCGATAAATGCGGACGTATAAATCGAAAGTGCCAGCGTCAGGGATGCCAGTTCAGGGATCAATACCATCCCGCCCTGAAAGTTAAAACCACGCAGATGTGGAACATCCCAGTGTAGTGCGGCACCAAAGAGCCAGTGTGTCAAAAGCGGCAGGCCGATAACCAAGGCAGCAGCCGTTGGCCAGGTTTTACGAAGCTGGCCGGTTTTGATCTGATGCTTGCGGTTAAAGCGGAATACTGCAACAGAAAGGGCAAGCGCTATCACTATCGCGCCAATGAAAGCGTAAAGTCCTTCGCCTGGCAGAGGAGAAGGAATAGACAACCCTCGGTTACTCAGGAAAAACAGATCAAACGCGTCAACGGCCTGGCGGGGACCAGGAAGGTTACGCAGTACGGCGAAATACCAGAAGAAAATCTGCAGCAGCGGGGGGATATTGCGGAACGTCTCGATGTAGACAGTTGAAAGCTTCCGCAGGAGCCAGTTTTCAGAAAGACGCGCCAGACCAATAAAGAAGCCCAGTATCGACGCGAAGACGATACAAAGCGCCGATACCAACAGAGTATTCAGTAAACCGACCACGAACACGCGTCCGTACGTGTCACCTTCCTGGTAATCAATAAGGTGCTGAACAATGCCAAACCCCGCGCTGCGATCTAAAAACGCGAAACCGGAGGTAATACCGCGATTATTCAGGTTGGTGATGGTGTTATGGATGAGATACACGGCGATGAGAACAACCGCAACAATAGCAATAATCTGGAATAGCCAGGCGCGGACCGCGGGATGAGAAAAGGATAGCGATCCTTTTACGGCTGAGCGGCGATGGGACATAAAGAAACCTCAGTAACCATGACTCTGGAGTGGGCACTGCCGGAACAGTGCCCGTTACAGCTATGACTTAACGTACAGGTGGCGCGTACTGAATACCGCCGTTGTTCCAGAGATTGTTCTGGCCGCGTTTGATCTTCAGCGGGCTTTCCGATCCCACGTTGCGTTCAAAGATCTCAGAGTAGTTGCCCACCTGTTTGATGATGTTGTAGGCCCACTTGTTATCCAGCTTCAGATCCTTGCCGAAATCACCTTCTGTACCAAGCAGGTGTGCCATATCCGGGTTGGATGGCTTAGCCGCTTTCTCATCGACGTTTTTCGAGTTGATGCCCATCTCTTCCGCATTCAGCATGGCAAACAGCGTCCAGCGAACGATAGAGAACCAGTCTTCATCGCCACGGCGGACAACCGGTCCAAGAGGTTCTTTCGAGATTACTTCAGGCAGGACAATCCACTCCGCTGGATTGCTCAGCTTAATACGTAACGCATACAGCTGTGACTGGTCAGAGGCCAGTGTGTCACAACGACCAGATTCCAGCGCTTTAGCTGATTCATCGGAGCGGTCAAATGTGACAGGGGTGTATTTCATGTTATTGGCTTTGAAATAATCCGCGACGTTCAGCTCGGTATCGGTGCCCGCCTGAATACAAACCGTGGCACCATCCAGTTCCTTCGCGCTTTTCAGGCCAGCTTTATTGTGGGTAAGGAAGCCGATGCCGTCATAATAGGTTACACCGGTAAATGACATGCCCATACCTGCATCACGGGAAGAGGTCCAGGTCGTATTACGGGAGAGCATGTCGACCTCGCCGGACTGCAGCGCCGTAAAGCGTTCTTTCGCCGTCAGCGGGGTATATTTTACTTTGCTGTCATCGCCAAAAACGGCGGCGGCGACGCCACGGCAGACATCCACATCAATCCCGGTAAATTTGCCATTAGCATCGGCATAAGAGAAGCCAGGCAAACCGTCACTGATACCACATTGAACAAAACCTTTCTTTTTAACGGCATCCAGTGTCGTTCCCGCATGGGCTTGACCGGCTACGGCAAACATCATGCCTGCAGCGGCCATGCTGGCTATCATCGTCTTTTTCATAATGCATCCTGTGTGGCGAAATTTATCGTTATAGAGGCGTTTTTAAACGCTTTACCTGTCTGTGGCTTTGGCCAACGTTTATAAAGCAAACGTAATGCCAGTTTTGCGTTCGACAAAATAAGAGACGAGTGAACGCTTAATGCTGAGTGTAGACAGGCTTAAATAAAACGAGCGCCCCGAAACGGTGCAAAATTACAACCTGTGCCACAAATCGGAGCAAAAGTTTCAATGCTATTTGGATGGGAAGAGTGGATAGTTTCAGGGGTGAATATTGGCAGGGTATTAAATGCTATTAATATGTGAAAATCATCACGATAGGGTGTGCAATTTAAATAGATTCACTAAAAAGATGTGATTGCCTTCAGGCTTGAATTAATCGCGAGGATAAATACAGGGCTATTTTTTTACTTATTTGAAAATAGTGCACTAATTAAAAGCAAAAGCGCGGCTTTGGCCGCGCTTTTTGAACAGATGTTACTTAGTCAGGGCAACAATACCCAGCGTCAAGCCCGCGACTGCGGCAGCACCGCCGGCGATAGCGCCTGCTGTTTCCCAGTTATCCTGGGTGGTGCCTTTCATACAGGTATTGGTATGAACCAGTCGGCCCTGGTCGTCGTAAACCGGTACACATGGAGAATCGTGCGCGCAACCAGCAAGCAGCGCAGCGAGTAGTGCAACGGAAATGAATCTTTTCATGATGTTACCTCAGTATTATTTCTCATCCGCTATAAAGCCAGGAGGGCTATTAACGAACTGGAGGTTATTTTACCACCAGGGTAAGCCCTCGTTACACGAGGAATAATCTCAAATTATGTAGTTTGTAAAAATCGTGGAGAAAAGTCATTTTCAAGGTGAATTAATGGAGGAATTGTGGAGTTGCAAGAAGCTGTTTTTACTTAATGCAAATAATCGTTTTTTTTAGAGGGTTATTTTTTAATGCCTAATTCATTGTTTACGTTAAAAATAAAAAAGGCACCAGAGGTGCCTTTCAGGGAAACATTAATCCTTATGGCGAGTAAATCTTCGCCGGACAACCACAAAGAAGACCGGCACGAAGAAAATCGCCAGAAGGGTTGCAGAAAGCATACCTCCCATAACGCCCGTACCGACGGCATTTTGCGCGCCGCTCCCGGCCCCGGTGCTGATCACCAGCGGCATGACACCCAGAATAAAGGCAAGGGACGTCATCAGAATCGGTCGAAGGCGCATTCTTGAGGCTTCCAGCGTGGCTTCAATGAGGCCTTTACCTTCTTTATCCATCAGGTCTTTAGCAAATTCGACGATCAGAATGGCGTTTTTCGCCGATAAACCGATCGTCGTCAGCAGGCCGACCTGGAAATAGACGTCATTGTTTAGCCCACGCAATGATGCTGCGAGAAGTGCCCCAATGACACCCAGCGGCACTACCAGCATGACGGAGAAGGGAATGGACCAGCTTTCGTACAGGGCTGCCAGACACAGGAACACCACGATCAGTGAAATGGCGTATAGCGCAGGCGCCTGGTTACCGGAAAGTCGCTCCTGATATGACATTCCCGTCCAGTCATAGCCGATGCCGGAAGGCAGTTTTGCCGCGAGGCTCTCCATCATAGCCATCGCTTCACCGGTACTTTTACCCGGTGCCGATTCACCAAGAATCTCCATGGAAGGCATCCCGTTATAGCGTTCCAGGCGAGGCGAACCATACACCCAGTGAGCGTTGCTAAAGGCTGAGAACGGGACCATTTCCCCATTCGCGCTGCGTACGTAGAGGCTGTTAATGTCCCCTGGCAACATACGGAATCGGGCATCGGCCTGCACGTAAACCTTTTTCACGCGACCATGATCGATAAAGTCGTTCACATAGGTGCCACCCAACGCAGTCGAGATCGTCTGGTTAACGTCAGAAAGGCTGACACCTAACGCCTGGGCTTTCTCCTGGTCAACATCCAGTTTGAACTGAGGGGTATCTTCCAGACCGTTAGGACGCACGCGCACCAGCAGGTCAGGGTGCTTTTTCACCATGCCGAGAAGTTGATTGCGTGCCTGTGTCAGTTGGGTATGCCCCAGGTTAGCCTGATCAATCAACTCAAAGTCGAAGCCCGTTGCGGTACCTAACTCAATAATGGCAGGCAGGTTAAACGGGAACACAAGGCCGTCTTTAATCTGACTGAAGGCTTTCGTCGCGCGACCGACAATGGCCTCGACGCCATTTTTCTCCCCCGGGCGCTCCTCCCAGGGCTTCAGGCTGACGAACGCAATACCGGAGTTCTGACCCTGGCCGCTGAAGCTAAAGCCGTTAACGGTAAAGACGGACTCAACATTTGCCTTCTCTTTGTTCAGATAGTAGTCCTGAACCTGATCGAGAACCTGCTGAGTCCGCGTCTGGGTCGCACCTGCCGGGAGTTGAACCATCGTCATAAACACCCCCTGATCCTCTTCGGGCAGGAAGGAGGTGGGTAAACGCAGGAAGAGCACCGCCATCCCACCGACAATAATGACGTACACCACCAGATAGCGCCCGGTCTTACGCAAAATACCGCTCACGCTGTTGCTGTAGTGTTCCACGCTCTGATCAAAGCGCGCATTAAACCAGCCAAAGAAGCCCCCTTTTTTTTCATGGTGGCCGCTGGAGACTGGCTTAAGCAATGTTGCACACAGCGCTGGCGTAAGGATCAGCGCGACAAGCACAGACAGCGCCATCGCCGAAACGATAGTCAGTGAGAACTGGCGATAGATCGCCCCCGTCGAGCCACCAAAAAAGGCCATTGGAATAAAGACCGCCGAGAGCACCATGGCTATACCCACCAGTGCCCCCTGGATCTGCCCCATTGATTTCTGCGTTGCCTCTTTTGGCGGCAGTTTGTCCTCAACCATGACACGTTCAACGTTCTCGACAACCACGATAGCGTCATCAACCAGCAGACCTATCGCCAGCACCATCCCGAACATCGTGAGGGTATTGATTGAGAAGCCGAATGCTGCCAGCACCGCAAAAGTGCCCAGCAGGACGACCGGCACCGCGATAGTCGGGATGAGCGTCGCCCGCAGGTTTTGCAGGAACAGGTACATGACCAGGAAGACGAGAACGATCGCTTCAAACAGGGTCTTCACCACTTCGTGGATGGAGATTTTCACAAACGGCGTGGTGTCATACGGGTAGACAACCTTCAGACCTTGCGGGACGAATTGTTGCAACTGCGCCAGTTTGCTCTTGATGGCTGCTGCCGTATCCAGCGCGTTTGCCCCGGTTGCCAGTTTAATCCCCAGACCTGTTGCCGCCTGCCCGTTGATTTTGGTCACCATATTGTAGTTTTCGCCACCCAGCTCAATGCGAGCCACGTCCTTCAGGTGAACCATGGAACCGTCCTGGTTCACCTTGAGCGTCACGCGGCCAAACTCTTCCGGTGATTTCAGACGGGTTTGTGCGATGATCGAGGCATTCAACTGCTGTCCTGGGATGGATGGCGTCCCGCCCAACTGGCCTGCCGCTATCTGGTCGTTCTGCGTTTTCAACTGGTTGATAATATCCAGCGGCGTCAGCTGGTATTTGTTCATCGCATTGCTGTCGAGCCAGATGCGCATCGCATATTGGGCGCCAAACAGCTGCACGTCACCGACACCAGACGTTCGGCTGATGGCATCTTTGACGTTCGAAGCGACATAGTCGGAGATGTCATTCTGCGTAAGGTTTTTATTGTCTGATACAAAACCGGCGACCAGCAGGAAGCTGCTGCTGGATTTCTCAACGCCAATCCCTTGCTGCTGCACCTCTTGCGGCAGCAGCGGCATGGCGAGCTGCAGCTTGTTTTGTACCTGCACCTGGGCGATGTCCGGATCGGTTCCTGACTGGAAAGTCAGGGTGATAGTGACGTTACCCGCTGAATCGCTGGTGGAGGACATATACATCAGGTTATCAATACCGTTCATGTTCTGTTCGATAACCTGGGTCACGGTATCCTGCACCGTTTGAGCATCTGCTCCCGGGTAAGTTGCGGATATGGCCACGGCGGGAGGGGCAATGGTCGGATACTGTGCTACGGGAAGTTTGAGAATGGCCAGCCCGCCTGCAATCATCAAAATGATGGCAAGTACCCAGGCGAAAACAGGCCTCTGAATAAAGAAATTAGCCATGTCGTCGTCCCTTAACCGGCTGGTGTCGTGGTGGTATCCGGCGTGGCGACGACGGTAGCACCCGGTCTGACTTTCTGTAAACCGCTGACAATCACACGGTCACCGTTTTTTAAACCTCCTGTCACCAGCCACCGATCGCCAATCGCCTGAGGCGCAACAACAGTACGCGACTCCACCTGGTTTTTGTCGTTAACCAGCAGTACGGTAGCGTCGCCCTGTGGTGTGCGTGTCACACCTTGTTGTGGAACCAGAATGGCATCCGGTTGTATGCCTTCATCAATACGGGCGCGAACAAACATACCGGGTAACAGCAGGTGTTGAGGATTAGGGAAAATGGCACGCAGAGTAATCGAACCGGTACTTTCGTCGACGGTAACATCAGAGAATTGCAATGTGCCTTTCAGCGGATAGGGCTGACCATTCTCCATCAGCAACTCAACGGTGCTGGTGGCATCGCCTTTCAGCAGGCTGGTCTGTTTCAGTCGCATGAAATCATTGCTGGACTGTGTGACATCGACATAAATCGGATCAAGCTGCTGGACTGTTGCCAGTGCGGTGGCCTGTCCGCTCGTAACAAGCGCTCCCTCGGTTACGCTGGATTTACCGATGCGACCAGCGACAGGTGACGTCACTTTGGTATAGGCAAGATTGATACGTGCAGATTCCACACCTGCCTGGGCGGCGGCAACGCTGGCGTCTGCCTGTTGAGCCGTCGCCACTGCCTGATCGTATTCCTGTTTGCTCACATATTGTGTGCCAACCAGCGGGAGATAACGCTTCACCGTCAGATGCGCGATATTCGCTGCTGCCTGAGACTTCAACAGGTCGGCTTTGGCGTTGTCATAGGCCGCCTGCCAGGTCGCGGGATCAATCTGGTAAAGTGACTCACCTGCTTTAACATCGCTCCCTTCCGTGAAATTGCGACGGAGGATTATGCCGCTAACCTGCGGGCGAACCTCCGCAACGCGAAATGCATCTGTTCTGCCCGGGAGTTCAGTGGTGACAGCCAGAGGGGCGCTTTTCACTATATGGACGCTGACCTGAGGTGCCTGTGGATGTGGTTGATGATTTTCCTGTCCATCGCATCCAGTGAGCAGTACCGCACAGACAATGAAACCGGATAAGGGCAAGCGTCTGAAATGATTTGTCATTACTGTTCCTTTAAATACCCATTAACCGATATTTGCCGTGGCTCGGTAGCTGGGGCAGAGGGATAAAAATAAAATGTAGCTGCGTATAATAATGAGGGTATTTAATGTTTTTTAATTTATAAGTGCGAATGACCAACTATGTTGGAAAAATCAGAATCAGACCCGGTGTAATCAGCGTTATACTTCTGGCGTGTTAATCAGATAAATAGGGTTTAATTTCTCATGCTATTCATTTGGTGAATTTAATTGTGCTTATGTATTTACCTTAATTATAAATTAAGTTAATTGACTTTTTTTGTGCAAAATTAAAACTGATTTTGGTGAATACTTTCCTTCAACTGAACCCGGTATGACGTACAAATCTTGTGAGTAACGAGTAGTTATCTATGGCGCGTAAAAAGAAAGAAGAGGCTCAACAAACCCGACAGCAGCTGATCGAAGCGGCTATTGAACAGTTTGCGATGCGTGGCGTGGCCAACACGACGCTGACGGATATCGCTGATGCTGCTAAGGTTACGCGCGGTGCGATCTACTGGCACTTTACCAGTAAATCAGAAATATTTAATGCCATCTGGGAACAGCAATTACCACTTCGGGACATTATTCGCGACAGACTTTCTGTTTCTGAAAATGATGATCCGTTGTTAATACTTCGTGAGCAATTTATTACTGCATTGCAATATATTGCGCGTGAGCCCCGACAATGTGCACTTTTACAAATTTTGTATCATAAGTGTGAATTCAGCAATGATATGACTCAAGAGAGTGAAATCAGAAAGCGCATTGGATTCAATTATGACTATTTACGTGCCACGCTGGAGGCATGTATTGCGCGAAAAAGCATTTCGGCACAGGTAAATGTTGATCTTACTTTGATTGTATTTCACGGTTTTTTTAGCGGAATAATTAAAAACTGGTTAATGAATAACGACAGTTTTAATCTATATCAGCAGGCTCCGGCACTGGTCGATAGCATTCTGGCGACACTCCCTGTCATCCGAGTATCGCCCGATGATGCTTACTGCTCAGCGTCAGGTAACATTTCTCCCCTGGCACAAAGCGCCTCTATGGTCTGTGCGCTGACAGGTTTACCTAACAGATAACCCTGAAGGGTGTTACAGCCTAGCTCTGTCAAAAAGGTTTGCTGTGCTTCGGTTTCTACACCTTCAGCCACGACTTTCAGGTTGAGTGTTTTTGCGAGAGCCACAATCGCCGAGACAATGGTTGCATCTCCGCTTTCCCCACTTAACTCTTTCACAAATGCTCTGTCGATCTTCAATTCACAGGCCGGTAAACGCTTGAGATACAGCAGGCTCGAATATCCGGTACCAAAGTCATCAATGGAGGCTTTCACACCCGCATCGGTCAGCTCCGTCAACACCCGTACACTCTCATCCGGGTTACTCATTGCCGTGGTTTCCGTCACTTCGAGGATCAACTTTTCCGGTGGCACATTGTGGTGCGCCAGACAGTCGAGAACGGTTTTTACCAGTGACGGTTGTTCAAACTGCAATATCGAGAGGTTTACGGCCATCGACCAGCTTTGATGGCCCTGAAGATGCCATTCCCTCAACTGGCGACAGGCTTCATTGATTACCCAGTTACCGATGGGAATGATGAGCCCCGTTTTTTCCGCCAGCGGCAGAAAAAGGTCTGGCGTCAGTAATCCTTGTTTCGGGTGTTGCCAGCGCAGTAACGCCTCGAAACCGAGGACAGGGCCAGCTGGCGCGTGAAATTTTGGCTGATAAACAAGGCGGAGCTCATCACGATTAATAGCCATCCACAGGTCGTTCATTAACTGGAGATGGGTCTGCGCCAGAGTGTTCATGGAGGGCTGGAAGAAGTGGTAGCCATTTCGTCCCATATGTTTGGTGTGGTACATCGCTGCATCCGCATTAAACATCAGCTCACGCTCGGTATTGCCGTCGTGAGGATACAATGCGATACCAATGCTGAGTGTCACCATCAGTTCATAGGGATCGAGATTGAACGGGCTATCTATCGCGTGAACCAGTGAGTTTGCCAGAGAAGCCGCATCGTCCGGACCTTCTCCTTCTGCAAGCAGAACAAACTCATCACCACCGATACGTGCAAGGGTGAACTGGCCTTTCAGGGGAAGCAACAGACGCTGCGTCACGGCGACCAGCAGCTTGTCACCGATATCATGGCCGTAGGCGTCATTGATGGCTTTAAAACCGTCAAGATCCATGAACATCAAGGCAAAATTGCTGCCTTCACGAGCGGCTTTGCAGATGGCCTGATCGAGTCGGTCTTCCAGCAGTACACGATTGGGCAGACGCGTTAGCGTATCTTGCAGCGCCAGCTGCGCGAGTTCCCGGTTAGCCTCTGCAAGTGATGAGGCAAGAAGGGCGGTACGTGCCTGAAGGCGGGCATCCAGCATCGACACCAGCAGGCTGATCCCAAGAATAGAGAGAGCAACAACGCTGACCAGCACCGCCAGCCAGCTCCCGTTAATGCCGTCATGGTGCACCATCGTCGACATTGGAAACTGTGCGGCTTTCATTCCGGCGTAGTGCATACCGGCAATGGCAATCCCCATGGTGATGGCAGCACCCATGCGCATCAGTACGACCTGAGCGGCTTCCTGGCGCAAGCGGAACGTCAGCCACAATGCCGCGAGTGAAGCGGCAAGTGCAATGGCGACCGAAATGGCGACCCATAGCTTGTCCCAGATAATACCCGGTGTGACCTCCAGCGCTGCCATACCGGTGTAATGCATGGCCACGATGCCACTTCCCATCACTAACGCCCCGGGCAATAGACGGCGCAAACGCAATTGCTCGCAGCTGACGAGCCACAGCGCAAACAGTGACGAACCCACCGCTATGATCATGGATAACACCGTCAGATTGGCGTTGTAACTCATGCTCATGGAGAGGTCCATCGCCAGCATGCCGATGAAATGCATCGCCCACACGCCAATACCCATGGCAATCCCGCCACCAGCCAGCCAGATACGGGCTGCGACACCCTGGCTCACGGCAACGCGCGCGGCCATATTCAGCGCGGTATACGCGGCAAGGATAGCAACAACAAAGGAGAGGACTACAAGGATATGGTTGTATTGGCTAACCAGCATGGTCGGTTCTACTCGAGTTTGACGTTACGCCAGAGCGGTTGAGAAGGGCGAGACATTATCATCGGAAGGTAATGGCTCAAAGGGATTTAAATCCCTGTTTTTAGTGGGTAATAACAGGGAGGCTGGCGGGGAAAGAGGCTTAGTCGAGTTCTGAACAGTTCACTAATTTCAGCGGATTGACGGAGTTCATATTACGACACTTATCGGTTTCGGTGCTCATCAGTTCAATCCACTGCATCAGGAGTGCATCGAAAATGAAAATAGAGATTGCGAAGACAACCAGCCACCAGTATTTACGAATCATTGTGTCATTCCGCGAGAAGAGAGTCAGTAATGTGGTGGAAATATACACGAAACGTCGCGGTTTAAAAGCGGGATAAGTGAAGGTTTACAAAGCGTTGACGGTCACAGGTGCGGGCAATAAAAAAGGCGCATCCCCATGCCAGGTAGCGCCTTTTTAAACATGCATTTCGCTAATCGGAATTAGTTCATGCCGTATTTTTTCAGTTTCTTACGCAGAGTACCACGGTTGATACCCATCATCAGCGCAGCGCGGGTTTGGTTACCGCGGGTGTATTGCATCACCATGTCCAACAGTGGCTGTTCAACTTCAGCCAGTACCAGCTCATACAGGTCATTAACATCCTGACCGTTCAGTTGAGCAAAATAGTTCTTCAGTGCCTGTTTAACCGAGTCACGCAGGGGCTTTTGAGTTACCTGGTCCTGAGAGTTAACGGTAGAAACGGTCAGTACGTCAGAATTTACGCGTTGTTCGAACATAGTTCTGTCAGCTCTTTATTTCATTACGCAAGATTTTCGAAGTATGCCTCCAACGCCTCCAGCTGTTCGCTGGCATCCTCTATGGCGTTGAATGTGCGCCGAAACTGGTCATCTGGAGCGTGCTCCTGGAGATACCAGGAGACGTGTTTACGCGCAATTCGGTACCCTTTTGCCTGACCGTAGTGGTCATGCAGTTCCCGAACATGCGAACAAAGCAAGCGCTTAACCTCTGCCAGAGGCAGCGGGGCAAGCAGCTCCCCAGTGTCCAGATAATGCTGGATTTCCCGGAAGATCCAGGGTCTTCCCTGAGCTGCACGTCCTATCATCAGAGCATCAGCTCCCGTATAGTCGAGTACAGCCCTGGCTTTAAGCGGGTCAGTTATGTCGCCATTCGCGATAATCGGAATGGAAACTTTCTGCTTAACTGCCCGAATGCTGTCGTATTCAGCTTCACCATTGAACAAACAGGCGCGAGTGCGTCCATGAATGGTCAGGGCCTGAATGCCACAGTCTTCGGCCAGTTGGGCAATCTCTACACAGTTACGGTGTTCCGGCGACCAACCCGTGCGAATCTTCAACGTAACAGGAACGTCCACTGCGCTGACAACCGCCGTCAGGATAGATTTCACCTGGTCGGGGTATTGCAGAAGGGCTGAACCTGCAAGCTTGCGATTCACTTTTTTGGCCGGGCAACCCATATTGATATCAATAATCTGGGCACCACTTTCCACGTTAATACGCGCGGCATCTGCCATCTCTTCAGGCACGCTTCCGGCAATTTGCACGGTGCGGATACCTGGTTCATCAATATGCACCATCCGAAGGCGGGATTTATCGCTTTCCCATACCTGCGGGTTAGACGACATCATCTCGGATACGGTTAAACCGGCTCCCATCTCATAGCACAGCGTCCTGAACGGCCGGTCGGTAATACCTGCCATAGGGGCTGCGATCAGGCGATTTCTAAGCTGGTGGTGTCCGATGCGCATGAGTTAAGAAATGACCATACTGTGACTGCAAGGCGGCGTATATTACGCATTTTTCGCACGAGATGAAAGGCCAAACTTTGAACAATCCTCTGTTGTAGATCAAGGAATCGCCGCTCAATCGCTCTGTTAAAAATTATTCACCATGTAAATCATTGTGTTATGCGATAATGCTTGTTTTATGTACGCTTACAATTTCCCGTAACTTCTCATCATTTCTGAATAAATGCCTCGCTGAAGCGGGATAATCTGCTGTTTTTAGCAACAGTTTTACCGCCATCTTTGAGATCTGGCTCTCATTTTAGAACAAGATATTCAGAGACGAGGGAGGCGGTTTTATGCAGCAAAACGAGATAAGGCGTGGCCTGATGACCACGCCCGGGGCTTATTTTTTACGGCCGGTAATACGACACCACTCTTCTTTCTCCACCACCGGGTCGAGCGCAAAGAGATCGGCATAGGCTTCGCAAACGCTGTCCGCCTGGCTTGCCAGGATACCCGAAAGTCCAAGCAGACCGCCCTCAACGGGCAGCACGCTGATTAACGGAGCCAGTTCGCGTAATGGGCCTGCCAGAATGTTTGCGACCACCACATCGGCTTTCATGGCTTCTGGCTGCGCATCCGGCAGATACAGTTCCAGACGATCGGAGACACCGTTACGCTCGGCGTTATCACGGCTGGCCTGAATGGCCTGCGGATCGATATCGATCCCGATGGCTTTTGCTGCACCCAGTTTCAGTGCCGCAATGGCCAGGATCCCGGATCCGCAACCGAAGTCGATCACCGTCTTGCCGTCCAGATCCAGACCATCCAGCCACTGCAGGCACAGGGAGGTGGTTGGGTGAGTGCCGGTACCAAATGCCAGGCCCGGATCAAGCATCACGTTAACCGCGTTCTCATCCGGAACGTCGCGCCAGCTTGGGCAGATCCACAGACGTTTGCCGAACTGCATAGGGTGGAAGTTATCCATCCACTCGCGTTCCCAGTCTTTGTCTTCCAGCTGTTCGATTTTGTGCACAAAACCTACGCCGAGCAGAGGATGGTTTTCCAGAATTGCGACGACCTCTTTCATGTCGGTTTCGGCATCAAACAGGCCAATAACGTCGGTATCACCCCACAGGCGGGTTTCGCCCGGCAGTGGCTCGAAGACAGGCGTGTCATGCGTGTCCTGGAAGGTGATGGAAACCGAGCCGGCCTCCATCAACGCATCGCTCAGCTCTTCGGCATTTGCGCCAGTTGTATTCAGTTTTAGTTGGATCCACGGCATGGCAAAACTCTTTATTTATCAGTAGAAATCATAGCGGGTTGTGGGACGGGCTGACCAAAACGGTTCCCCACCACAAACGCCAGTAAACTTAGCAGTAACGAAGGCACAATCGGATGGAAGCCCAGGTACTGAATCTTAAACGTTGCGAGGACGGCATACAGCACACCGCCGACAATCATGCCGCTCAGCGCGCCCGCCGCGTTTGCACGTTCCCAGTAGAGCCCTAACACCAGCGGCCACAGGAATACGGCTTCAAGCCCACCAAATGCCAGCAGGTTCAGCCAGATGATCATCTCAGGCGGACGCCATGCGGCGAGCATCATCAGAATGCCGAGCACCAGCGTGGTCCAGGTTGAGATGCGTTTCAGCTTCTGCTCATTATGCATTTTAGCCGGACGTGCGCTAAGCCACAGATCTTTGATGATGGTGGCGGAAGCCTGAAGCAGGTGCGCGTTAACGTTGGACATGATCGCTGCCATCGGTGCCGCAAGGAACAGCCCGGCGGCCCACGGCGGCAGAACCTGTACCATCAGCGTTGGGATCACCTGATCCGGCACGGTCAGGTGAGGTAATACGGCCCGTCCGAGCGCGCCCGCCAGATGCATACCCAGCATCAGAAGGGCGACAACGACGGTACCAATCACAATCCCCCGATGAACGGCTTTGCTGTCTTTATAGGAGATACAGCGCACGGCGGTGTGCGGCAAACCGATCACGCCAAAGCAGACCAGCACCCAGAAGGAGGTCATAAACGCGGGCGTCAGAATATCATCAGCACCGTGGGGGCTGACCAGTTTCGGGTCAATCTGCTCAAGCGTTTCTACCGCATTGTGTAAACCGCCTGCCGCGTAGATGACGCCAACCAGCAGCACCAGAGTGCCTATCAACATCACCATGCCCTGCATCGTGTCGTTCAGCACGCTGGCGCGGAAACCGCCAAACGCGGTGTACAGCGCAATCGTGATCCCGAAGATGAGCAAGCCAGTCTCGTACTTGATACCCGCTGCCGTTTCCAGCAGGCGCGCGCCGCCAATAAACTGAACGGCAATGGCGCCAACGAAGGCGACAATCAGGCTGATACTGGCAATCCAGACCACCGCGCGGCTTTGATAACGTGCCTGCAGCATGTCGTTCAGCGTTATGGCGTTATAGCGACGGGCAAGGATGGCAAATTTTTTGCCCAGAACGCCCAGCGACAACCAGATGGTGGGCACCTGAATCATGGCCAGTAATACCCAGCCCAGGCCATATTTGTATGCGGCTCCTGGCCCGCCGATAAACGAACTGGCGCTCACGTAAGTCGCGGTCAGCGTCATCGCCAGCACAAACCCGCCCATCGAACGGCTGCCGAGGAAATATTCGCTCAGAAACGATCCGGTACTGCGTTTGCGCATGGCATAGAAAGAGAGGCCAAACACGACGATCAAATAGACAACCAGTACGGTGATGATTTCAGTTTGCATCACTATCCTCCAGCGGGAAATCGCGGAAGATAAAGCGCACCATAAACCAACTGAGGAGAATGAAAATCAGTGGTACCAGCAGGCACGCCATTTCAAACCAGTGCGGCAGGCCGGTAATACCTGCTGTTGAATCTGGTAAGTAAGCGGTTACTAACCATGCTGCGAGATAAAGAAGGGTCAGCCACAGCGCCCAGCGCGCTTCTTTATGGGCCTGAACAAAACGTTTGTCCATTTTTTGTCCCTTGTGGATGAAGAAAGCGGGGATTGTACATGATGAGGCTTTCCAGGCCCCAGAAATAAAAAAGGCCGGATAATCCGGCCTTTTCGCAAAGATGCTGTATTACTTCTCGTTCAGACCGAGTTTCTTCTCCAGATAGTGGATGTTGGTTCCACCATTCTGGAAGTGCTCGTCGCTCATGATACGCATCTGCAGATCAACGTTGGTTTTGATACCGTCGATGATCAGCTCCTGCAGGGCATTTTTCATGCGGGCAATCGCCACGTCACGGTTTTCGCCGTAGCAGATAAGCTTGCCGATCATTGAGTCATAGTACGGCGGTACGGTGTAACCAGCGTAGATATGCGACTCCCAGCGTACACCAAAGCCACCCGGCGCGTGGAAACGCGTGATTTTACCCGGGCTTGGCAGGAAGGTGTTCGGGTCTTCGGCGTTGATACGGCATTCTACCGCATGGCCTTTCACCACAACTTCTTCCTGCTTGATGGAAAGCGGCTGGCCTGCAGCGATACGCAGCTGTTCTTTGATCAGGTCAACGCCGGTGATCATTTCGGTAACCGGGTGTTCAACCTGAATACGGGTGTTCATCTCAATGAAGTAGAACTCGCCGTTTTCGAACAGGAACTCGAAGGTACCTGCACCGCGATAGCCGATATCGACACACGCTTTGGAGCAACGCTCGCCGATGTAGCGACGCAGTTCCGGGGTAATACCCGGTGCGGGTGCTTCTTCGACCACTTTCTGGTGACGACGCTGCATGGAACAGTCACGTTCTGCCAGATAGATTGCGTTACCCTGACCGTCAGCCAGCACCTGAATTTCGATGTGACGTGGGTTTTCCAGGTATTTTTCCATGTACACCATGTCGTTGCTGAAAGCGGCTTTCGCTTCAGCTTTGGTCATGGAGATGGACTGAGCCAGTTCAGCGTCGCTGCGCACAACGCGCATACCGCGACCGCCGCCGCCGCCGGACGCCTTGATGATCACCGGGTAGCCAATGCGTTTAGCATGAGCACGGTTAGCATCCATATCGTCGGTCAGAGGGCCGTCAGAACCTGGTACGGTTGGAACACCGGCTTTTTTCATTGCGGTGATGGCAGACACTTTGTCGCCCATCAGGCGAATGGTGTCAGCTTTCGGGCCGATGAAGATGAAGCCAGAGCGTTCAACCTGCTCAGCAAAGTTGGCGTTCTCAGAGAGGAAGCCGTAACCCGGATGAATTGCCACCGCGCCGGTGATTTCAGCGGCGCTGATGATAGCCGGGATGTTCAGATAGCTTTTTACGGACGGAGCCGGGCCAATACAGACCGTCTCATCCGCCAGCAATACGTGTTTTAAATCGCGATCCGCGCTTGAGTGCACAGCGACAGTCTTGATACCCAGTTCTTTACAGGCACGAAGAATACGCAGTGCGATCTCGCCGCGGTTGGCGATAACAATTTTATCCAGCATGTTCGCCTCGTTACTCGATGACGACCAGCGGCTCGTCAAATTCAACCGGCTGACCACTTTCGACCAGAATCGCTTTCACAGTACCTGATTTGTCTGCTTCGATCTGGTTCATCATTTTCATCGCTTCAACGATGCACAGGGTATCGCCTACGTTGACTTTCTGACCCACTTCGATGAACGCCTTCGCGTCCGGGCTCGGGGTGCGGTAGAAAGTACCAACCATTGGGGAACGTACGATGTGACCACTGATTTCTGCTGCAGCGGCAGGTGCGGCTTCAGCTGCTGGCGCAACGGCTGCGGAAAGCGCAGGCTGCTGCACTGGCGCAGCATAAGCTTGCTGCATTACCGGGAAGCTAGCGGCTGGTGCTGCACGGCTGATGCGTACAGACTCTTCGCCTTCAGAAATTTCCAGTTCGGAGATGCCTGATTCTTCAACCAGCTCGATCAGTTTTTTAATCTTACGAATATCCATGAGTGGGTTCCGTACTCTTGTTTAGTTTGATTGTGACAAGCGTTTTACCGCTGTCTGTAAAGCGTATGAATAGCCGTCAGCACCCAGTCCGCAGATAACGCCGGCAGCGATATCCGACAGATACGAATGGTGGCGGAACGGCTCTCGGGCGTGCACGTTACTCAGGTGGATCTCGATAAACGGGATACTCACCGCGAGCAGTGCGTCGCGGATAGCAACACTGGTGTGCGTAAACGCGGCCGGATTGATCAGGATATAGTCCACATTGTCTTTAGCCTGATGAATACGGTCGATGAGTGCGTACTCCGCGTTTGACTGAAAATGATCCAAATCCACATTGAGCGACGCGGCTTCCGTTCCCAGACGGTTAACAATTTCACCCAATGTCAGCGTGCCGTACTTCTCAGGCTCGCGGGTACCGAGCATGTTCAGGTTCGGTCCGTTTAAAACTAAGATATGGAATTTATCAGCCATTGTGCTGCTATCTCCTGCGATTTTCCGGTAAAAAACAAAATATACCTTCGAAACGCAATTGTCACCTTTTCAGAGGCCTAAACCTGCTGTCGGGGGAACCAAAGTCGCACATTATAACGATTTCGTAGCATTTGGCAGCTAAATACTGGTCTTATCAGGGAAGATTATCAACCGCTATCCGAAAAAGATTTGCGGTTGACGGGGAATCTGCGGGAAAACGCACAGTTTCGCGAACTATCGCAACCACTGGCGGAACTTCTTGTAACGCCATGCTAAAAGCGCCACGGCCGCCAGCGCATACAGGATTGGCTGGGGCGAGAGGATCTTCACCGACCACAGATAATGGATGGGTGCGAGGATCGCGACAAGATAGACGAAGTTGTGCAGCAGTTGCCAGCGCCTGCCCAGTTTTCGCTGTGCATACTGCGTGGATGTCAGTGCTAGCGCCAGTAAAACCAGCCAGCTCACGATACCCAGCGTCAGATAAGGACGCGTCACCAGTTCACGGCCAAGCAGTGTCAGATTGTTAATTCCCAGTTCCAGTAGGGCGTAGCTGGTGAGATGCAGCGTCGCCCAGGCAAAACACCATAGCCCCAAAAGCCGACGAGTTCGTATCAATAATGGCTGTTTAGCGTAGCGCGCCAGCGGCGAGACGAGCAAGGTTGCCAGCAAGAATTTCAGAGCCATCCTACCCGTAAAGTGCTGAATATCCTTTGCCGGGTCGGCACTAAAGAGTCCCTGGCTGACGGCCCAGAACAGCCAGATAAAAGGAAGCAACCCGGCTAAGTGGAGCAGCACTTTCAGCCAGGTTATCTGCTTTGTTGTTAAACGCACTCAGAAGTTCTCCCGTAAATTGAGACCACGGTAAAGTGAAGCCACTTCATCCGCATAACCGTTAAACAGCAGCGTCGGTTGGCGCTTCACGTCCAGCGCACCGCCGGAACCGATAAAACGCTCGGTTGCCTGGGACCAGCGTGGATGATCCACATGCGGATTCACATTGGCGAAGAAACCGTATTCGCCCGGGGCGGCCAGATTCCAGGTGGTTGGCGGACGTTCGCGGGTGAGCTTAATGCTGACAATAGATTTAATCCCTTTGAAACCATATTTCCACGGTACGGTTAAACGAATAGGGGCACCGTTTTGCGGTGGAAGCGCTTTGCCGTAAACGCCAACGGTCAGCAGGGTAAGCGGATGCATCGCTTCGTCGAGGCGTAACCCTTCTACATAAGGATAATCAAGCCCGCCGCCGATAAACCGGTCTTTCTGCCCAGGCATCTCGTCAGGAGCATAACGTGTCTGGAAAGCGACATATTTTGCGTTGCTGGTGGGCTCCGCCATTGCCAGCAGTTTATGCAGCGGGAAGCCGATCCACGGTACCACCATAGACCAGGCTTCCACACACCGCATGCGGTAGATACGCTCTTCGAGCGGGAAGCGGGTGGTGAGTTCGTGATGGTCCAGCGTCAGGGGTTTTGCCACTTCACCTTCAATTTTCAACGTCCACGGATCGGTTTTGAGGCTTCCCGCATTGGCGGCAGGATCGGCCTTGTCGAGGCCGAATTCGTAGAAGTTGTTATATCCGGTGACTTTATCTTCCGGTGTGAGCGTCAACGTGTTTTGCCACTGGGCCGGTTTGGTAAAGGTGAGTGGCGCGCCGGAAGGGGCTTTCGGCCTGTCGTTGCCTTTAAACCAGTCGAGCAGGTCGGCGTGTGCCGTTGGGGAAAGCGTCAGTGCGGTAGCGCTGATACCAAGCATTTTCAGGATCTGGCGGCGCTGTAACATAAAGACAGATTCAGACGTTACGTCGGCTTCCGTCAGTTTTCTATTTTTCATGGCATCCTCCGTCATGCGTTTTTCTAAGCATGACGGAGGAGAAGGATTCGCGCGAATATGTCACGAAAATTTGAAGATTAGGCAATTTTCACCAGCGCGCGACCGTGGAACTGGTTGTCCATGATCTTACTGGCATATTCCGGTGCCTGGCTGAGGCTAATTTCCGTTGCGCTCTGGGTATAGAAGGATTCAGGCAGATCGCGCACCAGGCGTTCCCAGGCTTCATGACGACGGGCCGCTGGCGTCATCACGGAATCGATCCCCTGCAGGCGAACGTTACGCAAAATGAATGGCATCACCGTCGTTGGCAGGGCAAATCCTCCTGCCAGGCCGCAAGCTGCCACGCAGCCGCCATAATTCATCTGCGCCAGCACTTTCGCCAACACTTTGTTACCGACGGTATCCACCGCCCCTGCCCAGACCTGTTTTTCCAGTGGGCGGGTTTCGGCAAACTCGTCGCGGCCAAGTATGCGGTTAGCGCCGAGCTGGCGCAGGTAATCGTGGGTGCTTTCACGACCAGAAACAGCGGCGACCTGATAACCCAGTTTATGCAGCAGCGTGACTGCTGTGCTACCCACGCCACCGCTGGCGCCGGTCACGACAATTTCACCCGATTCCGGGCGGATGCCCGCATCTTCCAGCGCCATCACGCACAGCATGGCGGTAAAGCCTGCTGTACCAATGATCATTGCTTTGCGGCCATCCATCCCCTTCGGCATGGGGACCAGCCAGTCACCCTTAACACGCGCCTGCGTTGCCAGACCACCCCAGTGGTTTTCACCTACGCCCCAGCCAGTGAGCAATACCTGCTGGCCGGTATGGAAACGCGGATCTTCGCTGGTATGAACCCGGCCAGCAAAATCAATACCGGGTACCATAGGGAAATTTCGGATGATTTTCCCTTTGCCGGTGATAGCCAGTGCATCTTTATAATTTAAACTGGACCAGTCGATGTCGACGGTGACTTCGCCTTCCGGTAAGCGACTCTCTTCAACGGGTTGCACTGAGGCAAGCGTTTTGCCGTCCTGCTGTTCTAAGATCAAAGCCTGCATACGGGGTCCTCATGACTCGGATGATTGGAAAATAATTTCTGAAGACTATACTCGCTCAGGGAAAAGCAATGTCGATTTAACGCAATAAATTGCCAGTTACAGCCGATTTGATAGTATGCCGCATTTGAAATGCAAGTTAGCGCTTACTCGCTACCCCATCAACCTACGGAGTAATCTCAAGGATGCGATTAACGACGAAGTTCTCAGCTTTTATTACCTTGCTGACGGGGCTTACCATTTTTGTCACGCTGCTTGGCTGCTCTCTGAGCTTTTATAACGCCATTCAGGACAAGCTGGTCAACCGGGTCCAGGCTGTTGCTTCGGTGATTGATGTTCGTCTGCTGACGACGCCGCTGCCGGCACTTTCCCGTGAACTGGATGAGTTGATGGCACCTGTTGATATTGTTCAGATAGACATTCAGCAGGGAAAGCATCGGGTTTTTAGCCATATACGGCAGGAAAGTTATCGGCCGGCAGGTGTGGTGAGCCAGTATCGGGAAGTGACTGTGCACTCGCTTAAAAATCCTGGGATGACTCTGCACATGGTCTACCTTGATCCGATGGCCAGTTATTTCCGCTCCATGATGACCACTGCGCCACTCACCGTTGCTGTTGCGTTTATCGTCCTGCTTATTTTTCTTGCTGTCCGCTGGCTGCGCCGCCAGCTCTCCGGTCAGGAACTGCTGGAGGTGCGCTCCGTGCGGATCCTTAACGGTGAACGCGGTCCGCAGGTGCGTGGCTCAGTCCATGAATGGCCTGCACGCGCCAGTAGCGCGCTGGATACGCTGCTCTCAGAAATCCAGTTCGCCAGTGACCAGCGCAGCCGTATGGATACGCTGATCCGCTCTTATGCCGCCCAGGATAATAAAACCGGCCTTAACAACCGCCTGTTCTTTGACAACCAACTGGCCACGTTGCTTGAGGACCCGGAAAAGGTGGGGACGCACGGGGTGGTAATGATGATTCGCCTGCCTGACTTCGATCTCCTGCGCGACACCTGGGGACAGCGGGTTGCGGAAGAAAATCTCTTTACGCTAATCAACCTGCTCTCCACCTTTATTATGCGTTACCCGGGGGCACTGCTGGCCCGATATCACCGCAGCGATTTTGCCGTATTGTTGCCGCATCGCACGTTAAAAGAGTCGGAAAGCATCGCCAGCCAGCTGCTGAAGGCGGTGGATGCGCTGCCGCAGAGCAAAATGCTCGACAGGGACGATATGGTGCATATGGGGATCTGTGCCTGGCGCGGCGGGCAATCAACAGAACAAGTGATGGAACACGCGGAAGCGGCGACCCGCAACGCCGTGTTACAAGGGGCGAACGGATGGGCGGTTTATGACGACTCGCTGCCGGAAAAAGGGCGTGGCAATGTGCGCTGGCGAACGCTGATCGAGCAAATGCTCAGCCGCGGCGGGCCACGTATTTATCAAAAACCTGCAGTCATGAAAAACGGTCATGTCCATCACCGTGAATTGATGTGCCGTATTTTTGACGGCACAGAAGAAGTCATCTCTGCGGAATATCTGCCGATGGTACTGCAGTTTGGGCTATCCGAAGAGTATGACCGGCAGCAAATTAGCCGCTTGATTCCTTTTTTATCCTTCTGGCCTGAAGAAACCCTGGCATTACAGGTCACCGTAGAGTCGTTAATACGCCCACGTTTTCAGCGCTGGCTGCGTGATACATTAATGCAATGCGAAAAATCGCAACGCAAACATATTATTTTTGAACTTGCTGAGGCGGATGTAGGTCAACACATCAGCCGGTTGCGCCCGGTGGTACGTTTGATCAATGCGCTCGGCTCGCGTGTAGCCGTTACGCATGCCGGGTTAACGCTGGTCAGTACTAACTGGATCAAAGAGCTGGATGTGGAGTTATTAAAGCTACATCCGGGGTTGGTGAGGAATATTGAGAAGCGCACGGAAAACCAGCTGCTGGTACAGAGTCTGGTTGAAGCGTGCAAGGGAACGCGAACGCAAGTTTTTGCCACAGGTGTGCGCTCCAGAGGCGAATGGCAGATGTTAACAGAGCGCGGTGTTACCGGTGGTCAGGGGGATTTTTTTGCCGCCTCTCAGCCGCTTGACACCAACGTGAAAAAATATTTGCAAAGATACTCTGTTTGACCTGCCGTTTACGCTGTTTTCACGTAGAATATCGCGCCTGTAGCTTTGAGTATGTCGAGCAAAAAGCCAGTGAACGACCTTTAACGGGTTACAAATGTCAGTGAGGGACGCTGCTGTTGACTCAGTCCTGAGGGAATCAGGGATCAATTTTGTAACATCAGGAAACGTACTGCACAAATTTTCACCGTTGCAGATGATTTTTGCGCCTTGTCGCTGCTGCGTGTGGTTGGTAAAGTAAGCGGATTTTGTTTTCCGCCCCAGCTTTCAGGATTATCCCTTAGTATGTTGAAAAAATTTCGTGGCATGTTTTCCAATGACCTGTCCATTGACCTGGGTACCGCGAATACCCTTATTTATGTAAAAGGACAAGGCATCGTATTGAATGAGCCTTCTGTTGTGGCCATTCGTCAGGATCGTGCAGGCTCGCCGAAAAGCGTCGCTGCAGTGGGTCATGACGCGAAGCAGATGCTGGGTCGTACCCCTGGCAACATCGCCGCCATTCGCCCAATGAAAGACGGCGTTATCGCTGACTTCTTCGTGACTGAAAAAATGCTTCAGCACTTCATCAAGCAGGTTCACAGCAACAGCTTCATGCGCCCAAGCCCGCGTGTTCTGGTATGTGTGCCGGTTGGCGCAACCCAGGTTGAGCGTCGCGCAATCCGTGAATCTGCCCAGGGTGCAGGTGCTCGTGAAGTGTTCCTGATTGAAGAGCCAATGGCTGCGGCAATTGGTGCAGGTCTGCCTGTGTCTGAAGCAACGGGTTCAATGGTGGTGGATATCGGTGGTGGTACCACTGAAGTCGCCGTTATCTCTCTGAACGGTGTGGTCTACTCCTCTTCTGTACGTATCGGTGGTGACCGCTTCGATGAAGCCATCATTAATTATGTGCGCCGTAACTACGGCTCTCTGATCGGTGAAGCCACTGCAGAGCGTATCAAACACGAAATCGGCTCTGCGTATCCGGGCGATGAAGTGCGTGAGATTGAAGTACGCGGCCGTAACCTGGCGGAAGGTGTTCCACGTGGCTTCACCCTGAACTCCAACGAAATTCTGGAAGCACTGCAGGAACCGCTGACCGGCATCGTAAGCGCGGTAATGGTTGCGCTGGAACAGTGCCCGCCAGAACTGGCGTCCGATATCTCCGAGCGCGGTATGGTTCTGACCGGTGGTGGTGCGCTGCTGCGTAACCTCGACCGCCTGTTAATGGAAGAGACAGGTATTCCTGTCGTAGTTGCAGAAGATCCACTGACTTGCGTCGCCCGTGGTGGTGGCAAGGCGCTGGAAATGATCGACATGCACGGCGGCGACTTGTTCAGCGAAGAGTAGTCATTGTGAAAGGGTAGCGCATCGCTACCCTTTCTCTCTGACGCGAGAATACGCATAGCCTATGAAGCCAATTTTTAGCCGTGGCCCATCGCTACAGTTTCGCCTCATTCTGGCGGTTCTGGTGGCGCTTGGGGTCATTATTGCCGATAGCCGCCTCGGTACGTTCAGTCAGATCAGAACGTACATGGATACCGCCGTCAGTCCTTTCTACTTTGTATCAAATGGTCCCCGTGAACTACTCGACTCCGTTTCTCAAACGCTGTCTTCGCGTGACCAACTCGAACTCGAAAACCGGGCGCTACGCCAGGAACTGCTGCTGAAAAACAGCGAGCTGCTGATGCTGGGGCAATACAAGCAGGAAAACGCGCGTCTGCGTGAACTGCTCGGCTCGCCGCTGCGTCAGGATGAGCAGAAGATGGTGACGCAGGTGATCTCCACCGTAAACGATCCTTACAGCGATCAGGTTGTGATCGACAAAGGTAGCGTGAACGGTGTGTATGAAGGTCAGCCAGTCATCAGTGATAAAGGCGTTGTGGGCCAGGTTGTTGCCGTGGCCAAACTGACCAGCCGCGTTCTGCTGATTTGCGATGCTACCCATGCGCTGCCGATTCAGGTCCTGCGTAATGACATTCGCGTGATCGCCGCCGGTAACGGTTGTACGGACGATCTGCAATTGGAACACCTGCCAGCGAACACGGATATCCGTGTCGGTGACGTTCTGGTGACCTCCGGTCTGGGTGGACGTTTCCCTGAAGGCTATCCGGTTGCGGTGGTCTCTTCGGTGAAGCTCGATACTCAGCGTGCCTATACCGTGATTCAGGCGCGTCCAACCGCAGGTTTACAGCGTCTGCGCTATCTGCTGCTGCTGTGGGGCGCCGATCGTAATGGTGCTAATCCGATGACGCCTGAAGAGGTGCATCGTGTGGCGAATGAGCGTCTGATGCAGATGATGCCGCAGGTTCTCCCGCCTGCGGATTCCATGGGGCCGCCTGCGCCAGTCCCGGCGCCAGCAACAGGATTAACGCAGCCGCTGCCGGATGCGCCACCACCGCCTAAACTCTCTTCGGGAGGGCAGTAGTGGCAAGTTATCGTAGCCAGGGACGCTGGGTCATCTGGCTCTCGTTTCTCATTGCGCTGTTACTGCAGGTTATGCCCTGGCCGGATGACATTCTTGTTTTCCGGCCAAACTGGGTGTTACTCATTTTGCTCTACTGGATCCTTGCCCTGCCGCATCGCGTAAATGTCGGAACAGGTTTTGTGATGGGTGCCATACTGGATCTCATTAGTGGCTCTACGCTTGGCGTGCGCGCGTTGTCCATGAGCATTATTGCGTACCTCGTCGCACTTAAATTCCAGCTCTTTCGTAACCTCGCGCTCTGGCAACAGGCCCTGGTGGTGATGTTGTTGTCGCTTGCTGCGGATATTGTTGTTTTCTGGGCAGAGTTTTTAGTGATCAACGTCTCTTTCCGACCGGAAGTGTTCTGGAGTAGTGTAGTAAACGGTGTGCTCTGGCCGTGGTTATTCCTGCTGATGCGTAAGATTCGCCAGCAGTTTGCCGTGCAATAAAAGGTTTCTATGACGTCTTTGTATCTCGCTTCTGGCTCCCCGCGCCGTCAGGAACTCCTGACGCAGTTAGGGGTATCTTTTGAACGCATCGTGACCGGCATTGAAGAAAAACGTGCTGAGGGCGAAAGTGCTCAACAGTACGTGTCTCGCCTTGCGCGCGAGAAAGCGCAGGCTGGCGTAGCCAGTGTGCCACGTGACCTTCCGGTGCTGGGGGCAGATACCATCGTTATTCTTAACGGTGAAGTGCTTGAGAAACCGCGCGACGCCGATCATGCGGCGCGTATGCTGCGCAAAATGTCCGGGCAAACGCATCAGGTGATGACGGCCGTCGCACTGGCAGACAGCCAGAACGTGCTGGATTGCCTGGTCGTGACGGATGTGACATTCAGAGTACTTACCGACGACGAGATCACCGCTTACATTGCCAGCGGTGAACCGATGGATAAGGCAGGTGCATACGGTATTCAGGGGCTGGGTGGCTGTTTTGTCAGGAAGATTAATGGCAGCTATCACGCCGTAGTCGGCTTACCGCTGGTGGAAACGTATGAGTTGCTGAGCAATTTTAACTCACTGCGTGAGGGAAGGGATAATTATGACGGCTGAATTGTTGGTAAACGTAACGCCATCGGAAACCCGTGTGGCCTACATTGATGGTGGCATTCTTCAGGAAATTCATATTGAGCGTGAAGCGCGACGCGGAATAGTAGGCAATATCTACAAAGGTCGTGTCAGTCGTGTACTACCGGGTATGCAGGCGGCTTTTGTAGATATTGGACTGGATAAGGCGGCATTTTTACATGCCTCCGATATCATGCCGCACACCGAGTGCGTTGCAGGTGAAGAGCAAAAGCAATTTGCCGTCCGCGATATTTCTGAACTGGTGCGTCAGGGTCAGGATCTGATGGTACAGGTGGTGAAAGATCCCCTCGGCACCAAAGGTGCCCGTCTGACCACCGACATCACTTTACCTTCCCGTTATCTGGTCTTTATGCCCGGCGCATCGCACGTGGGCGTTTCGCAGCGTATTGAGAGTGAAACCGAGCGCGAGCGTCTGAAGAAAGTGGTCAGCGCTTACTGCGATGAACAGGGTGGGTTTATCATCCGTACCGCAGCGGAAGGGATCAGCGAAGAAGACCTGGCGTCTGATGCGGCTTACCTGAAGCGCGTCTGGACCAAGGTGATGGAGCGTAAAAAACGCAACCAGACCCGCTACCAGCTCTATGGTGAGCTGGCGCTTGCTCAACGTGTTCTGCGTGATTTTGCCGATGCACAGCTCGACCGTATTCGCGTGGATTCCCGCCTGACCTATGAAGCCCTGCTGGAGTTTACCGCTGAATATATCCCCGAGATGCCTGGCCTGCTGGAGCATTACACTGGGCGTCAGCCGATCTTCGATCTCTATGATGTCGAAAACGAGATCCAGCGTGCGCTTGAGCGCAAGGTTGAACTGAAGTCTGGTGGGTATCTGATCATCGATCAGACCGAAGCGATGACCACCGTTGATATCAATACCGGGGCGTTTGTTGGTCACCGTAACCTGGATGACACTATCTTCAATACCAACATCGAAGCGACGCAGGCGATTGCGCGCCAGCTTCGTCTGCGCAACCTGGGCGGCATTATCATCATCGACTTTATCGATATGAGTAATGAAGACCATCGCCGCCGCGTGCTGCACTCGCTGGAGCAGGCGCTGAGTAAAGATCGTGTGAAAACCAGCATCAACGGCTTCTCGCAGCTCGGGCTGGTGGAAATGACGCGTAAGCGTACCCGTGAAAGCGTTGAACATGTACTGTGTAATGAATGTCCAACCTGCCATGGACGCGGAACGGTAAAGACGGTTGAGACCGTCTGCTACGAAATCATGCGCGAAGTCGTGCGTGTTCATCATGCCTACGACTCCGATCGTTTTCTGGTCTATGCTTCCCCTGCGGTGGCTGAAGCGTTGAAAGGCGAAGAGTCGCACGCGCTGGCGGAAGTGGAAATCTTTGTCGGCAAACAGGTAAAAGTACAAATTGAACCGCTCTATAACCAGGAGCAGTTTGACGTCGTGATGATGTAAGCGCAGTACGCTGCGTGACGAATGCTGACAAGGAGAGATGCGTGAGGCGATTGCCGGGGATTTTATTGCTTACAGGGGCAACGCTGGTCGTGATTGTCGCGTTGCTCGTGAGCGGGCTACGCCTCGTATTACCGCATCTGGACAGCTGGCGTCCGCAGCTGCTGGCGAAAATCGAATCCACTACCGGGGTGCCGGTGGATGTAAGCCAGATCAGTGCTAACTGGCAGAATTTTGGCCCGACACTCGATGTCCGGGATATCAACGCCAGCCTGAAAGATGGCGGCTACCTGAAAATCAAACGCGTGACCCTGGCGCTGGACGTCTGGCAAAGCCTGCTGCATCTTCGCTGGCAGTTTCGCGATCTCACCTTTTATCAACTCCAGTTTTTGACCAATACGCCGCTGTCGGGTGGTGACAGTAGCCAGGGTCTTGAAGCCAACCGTTTCAGCGATCTCTTCCTGCGTCAGTTCGATCATTTCGATCTTCGTGACAGCGAAGTGAGCTTTATTACCCTTTCTGGCCAGCGCGCTGAACTGGCGATCCCCCAGTTGACCTGGTTGAATGGCAAGGATCGACACCGCGCCGAGGGGCAGGTGAATCTCTCCAGTCTGAACGGTCAGCACGGCGTGATGCAGGTACGCATGGATCTGCGAGACGACGATGGCTTGCTCAACAACGGCAAGGTATGGCTTCAGGCCGACGATGTGGATGTAAAACCGTGGCTGGGAGACTGGCTTCAGCAAAATATGCAGCTGGAAACCGCCCGTTTCAGCCTTGAAGGCTGGATGACCCTGACGAAAGGCGAATTTGCCAGCGGTGATATCTGGTTGAAGCAGGGGGGAGCGAGCTGGAAGGGAGAAAAACAGCAGCATCAGCTTTCCGTTGATAACCTCACCGCGCACGTGACGCAGGAGAAAGGGGGCTGGCAGTTTGCCATTCCAGACACGCGCATCACCATGGACAACAAACCGTGGCCGCGCGGCGCGCTGACGCTTGCCTGGATGCCTGAGCAGGATGTCGGCGGTGTGGAAAGTAAACGCAGCGATGAGTTGCGTATTCGCGCCAGTAACCTGGATTTGGCCGCAATAGAAGGCCTGCGCTCAATGGCGACGAAGCTCTCTTCAGATCTCGGGGAAATCTGGCTGGCCACGCAGCCGAGCGGAAAGATCGATACGCTGGCGCTGGATATTCCGCTCCAGGCGACGGAAAAAACCCGTTTTCAGGCAACCTGGAAAGATCTTGCCTGGAAGCAGTGGAAGTTACTGCCGGGCGCGGAGCACTTTAGCGGCAAGCTGGAAGGCAGCGTAGAAAACGGCAGGCTGACGGTCGATATGCATGACGCCAAAATGCCTTACGAGACGGTCTTCCGCGCGCCACTGGAAATTGAACAAGGCAGTGCGGTACTTAACTGGCTCAAGAACGATAAGGGCTTCCAGCTTGATGGCCGCCATATCGACGTAAAAGCCAAAGCCGTACATGCGCGCGGTGATTTTCGCTATCTGCAACCAGAAGGTGATGAGCCGTGGTTGGGTATTCTGGCCGGGATCAGTACCAACGATGGTTCTCAGGCCTGGCGCTATTTCCCGGAAAACCTGATGGGGAAAGCGCTTGTGGACTATCTGAGCGGCGCGATCCAGGGCGGACAGGCGGAGAACGCCACGCTGGTCTATGGCGGTAACCCGCATCTTTTCCCGTACAAACATAATGAAGGTCAGTTCCAGGTACTGGTGCCGTTGCACAACGCCACCTTTGCGTTCCAGCCGGGCTGGCCCGCGCTGAAAAACCTGGATATCGAACTTAACTTCCTCAATGACGGATTATGGATGAAGTCAGACAGCGTCGCGCTGGGCGGTGTGACGGCCAGCAATCTGACGGCAAACATCCCGGATTATTCAAAAGAGAAACTGCTCATTGATGCGGATATCAACGGTCCAGGGAAAGCGGTAGGACCGTACTTTGAGGAGACGCCGTTGAAAGAGTCGCTGGCGGCGACGCTTCAGCAACTGCAGCTTGATGGTGATGTGAATGCTCGCTTACATCTCGATATCCCGCTGGACGGAGAGATGACCACCGCCAAAGGTGATGTCCGTCTGAAGAATAACAGCCTGTATATCAAACCTCTTGAAAGTACGCTGAAAAATCTCAGTGGGCAGTTCAGCTTTGTGAACGGTAACCTGAAGAGCGAGCCGCTCACTGCCAGCTGGTTTAATCAGCCCGTAAATATCGACTTTACGACCACCGAGGGTGAAAAGGCGTATCAGGTGGCTGTCAATCTCGACGGTAACTGGCAGCCAGCGCGTATGGATGTCCTGCCGAAACCGATTGAAGGGTCAGTGGATGGCTCGGCATCCTGGAAGGGGAACGTGGCAATCGAACTGCCTTATCACGCTGGCGCGCATTATAAGGTCGACATTACGGGTGACCTGAAAAACCTTCATAGCCAGCTACCTGCGCCGCTGGATAAGCAGGCCGGACTGCCGCTGCCAGTAAAGCTTAACGTCGATGGTAACCTGAACAGCTTCGAGCTGACCGGAAGCGCGGGCGGGACAAACCACTTCAACAGCCGCTGGCTGCTCAACCGCAAACTCACTCTCGACAAAGCCATCTGGACAACTGATAGCCGCTCGACACCGCCGCTGCCGGAGCAGACTGGCATTGAGCTGAATCTCCCGCCTTTGGACGGTGCTGAGTGGCTGGCGCTGTTCCAGAAAGGTGTTGGACAAAACGTTGATGAAACCGCTCAGTTCCCGCAGACCATTACCGTACGCACGCCGTCACTAATGCTGGGGGGACAGCAGTGGAACAACCTGAGTATTGTCTCTCAGCCAACGCTTAACGGCACGAAAGTCGAGGCTCAGGGCAGAGAGATCAATGGCGCACTGACCATGCGCAATCATGCGCCGTGGCAGGCGGCGATCCGCTATCTCTACTACAACCCGGCAAGCACCACGATCGGGAAAGATAAACCGGCAGAGACGTCACCGCTGAGTAAAACCGCTCGCGTCGATTTTAACGGCTGGCCCGATCTCCAGTTGCGCTGTGCTGAATGCTGGCTGTGGGGGCAAAAATATGGCCGTATCGACGGTGATTTCGCTATTCAGGGAAATACGCTCACGCTCACCGGTGGCCTGGTCGATACCGGTTTTGGACGCATGACGGCCGCAGGCGAATGGGTGAATAACCCGGGCGAGCAGCGTACCTCCCTGAAGGGTGACATTAAAGGCAACAAGCTGGATGCCGCGGCCAATTTCTTTGGCATTACCACGCCGCTTCGCGGTTCGTCATTTGATGTTGATTACGATCTTCACTGGCGTGCCGCGCCGTGGACGCCGGATGAAGCCTCGCTCAATGGCATTCTGAAAACCCGCTTCGGTAAAGGTGAAATCGCCGACGTGAGCACGGGGCGCGCCGGGCAGATCCTGCGTCTGCTGAGTTTTGATGCGCTGCTGCGCAAGCTGCGCTTCGATTTCAGTGACACATTCAGCGAAGGTTTCTACTACGATTCCATTCGCAGCACGGCGTGGATCAAGGATGGCGTTCTGCATACGGACGACACGCTGGTGGACGGCCTGGAAGCGGATATCGCGATGAAAGGCTCGGTCAATCTCGTGCGTCGAGAGCTGGATATGGAAGCCGTGGTGGCACCGGAAATTTCCGCGAGCGTTGGCGTGGCAGCGGCCTTTGTGGTGAACCCGATTGTTGGTGCGGCGGTGTTTGCCGCCAGTAAAGTGCTGGGTCCGCTATGGAGCAAGGTTTCCATTCTGCGCTACCACATTACCGGCCCGGTAGATAAACCGCAGATTAATGAAGTGCTGCGCCAGCCGCGCAAAGAAGCACAGCAATGATTTGACGTGGGCAGGTAATTGCCTCACTCTCAATAAATACGATCTTTATACCGCCACAGGCGGCAACGAACGAGTAGCAATACGATGAGTCTGAACCTGGTAAGTGAACATTTGCTCGCAGCGAACGGCCTGAGCCATCAGGACCTGTTCTCCATTCTTGGTCAACTGACCGAACGCCGTCTCGACTACGGCGATCTCTATTTCCAGTCGAGCTATCACGAATCCTGGGTTTTAGAAGACAGCATCATCAAAGACGGCTCTTATAACATCGACCAGGGCGTCGGTGTCCGTGCCGTTAGCGGCGAGAAAACCGGTTTTGCTTATGCCGATCAGATTAGCCTGGCCGCGCTGGAGCAGAGTGCTCAGGCTGCGCGTACCATTGTGCGTGATACCGGCGATGGTCGTGTGAAAACGCTGGGTGAAGTGCAGCACTCTGCGCTCTATACCAGCATTGATCCGCTGCAGAGCATGAGCCGCGAAGAGAAGCTGGATATCCTGCGCCGCGTGGACAAAGTGGCGCGTGCTGCCGATAAGCGTGTGCAGGAAGTCTCTGCCAGCCTGAGCGGCGTCTATGAGCTGATTCTCGTTGCGGCGACGGACGGTACTCTGGCCGCGGATGTTCGTCCACTGGTCCGTCTCTCCATCAGCGTGCAGGTCGATGACGACGGCAAACGCGAGCGCGGCTCAAGCGGCGGTGGCGGCCGTTTCGGCTATGACTGGTTCCTGGGCGATGTTGACGGTGAAGCACGCGCTGACGCGTGGGCAAAAGAAGCCGTGCGCATGGCGCTGGTGAATCTGAATGCCGTCGCGGCGCCGGCTGGGACATTCCCGGTCGTTCTGGGGGCTGGCTGGCCGGGTGTTCTGCTGCACGAAGCGGTGGGCCACGGTCTGGAAGGTGACTTTAACCGTCGTGGTACATCCGTATTCAGCGGCCAGATGGGGCAGCTTGTCTCGTCTGAGCTTTGCACGGTGGTGGATGATGGAACCATGCGCGATCGCCGTGGCTCGGTGGCTATCGACGATGAAGGTACGCCTGGCCAATACAATGTGCTGATCGAAAACGGTGTGCTGAAAGGCTACATGCAGGACAAACTCAACGCGCGCCTGATGGGCGTAGCGCCAACGGGTAACGGCCGTCGTGAGTCCTATGCACATCTACCGATGCCGCGTATGACTAACACCTATATGCTGCCGGGCAAATCCACACCGCAGGAGATTATCGAATCCGTCGATTACGGCATCTTCGCGCCAAACTTTGGCGGCGGCCAGGTGGATATCACCTCCGGTAAATTTGTCTTCTCTACCTCAGAAGCGTACTTGATTGAGAAGGGTAAAGTGACCAAAGCGGTGAAAGGTGCGACGCTGATTGGCTCCGGTATTGAAGCCATGCAGCAGATTTCCATGGTCGGTAACGATCTGAAGCTGGATAACGGTGTGGGCGTCTGCGGTAAAGAGGGGCAGAGCCTGCCGGTTGGCGTAGGCCAGCCGACGCTGAAAGTCGACAATTTGACGGTGGGCGGCACTGCCTGATCTGACGATGCATAAAAAAATGGCGCTACAGAGGTAGCGCCTTTTTTTTAACGTAAGTTACCCAGCGGTATTTCCGGATCGGGCTCGTGCGTGATGCGGTTACGCAAATCACGACGAATGATTTCGATCGACCAGAACCAGACTAAATGACCCACGATTTCTGAGACGTGTTCGTACCATGGAAGTTCGAACAGCGGCGGTGTCAGACCCATCAGCGGGAAGGAGATCATGTGGACAAAAAGCTGGGCTAACGCACCCGCCAGCAAACCTTGCCAGAGTTTAATTTTCGGGAAGACTTCCGCAACTACACAATACCCTACGGCGAAGACGATTGAGAAAATAATATGTGTTACGCCGACCCAGTTAAATATATGTCCGGCGAATGTATAAACCGCCGCGTTAGGATCGACAACGCCCAGCCAGTCGCGTAAAAATACATAAGGCGGATTGAGAAAATTACGCGAGCAGTCAATCTGACTTGCGGCTCTTATTAATTGCTCTGGTCCGCATGCGGCAGTGAATAAATCACCAGGGCTACGTGGCGGAAGTGGCACCTCCGCTCCCCATTTCACGAATGCAGAGACAATCCCTGCAATCAAACCAATGAACGCGGCGAGTCCATAGCGCCTGCGCGAAGGTGGTGTTTGTTCAAATATATTCATTTCTTTTCCTTGTTTAATGTCATCCTGCGGAATACATTTTATTATTCATATTAGTAACAAATTAATAACAGTCTGAGTGCCAGACTTCTAATAAGGTAAGGGGAGGGTAACGGAAGTGTCAATTAGCTATTACTGATAGTGGTGAGGGAATATTCCTGAATGAATGTGCATCTCATCCAGGACATATTCATATAATATATGCTTATCCGCGATAATCAATTATTCCTTACTTCTTCCTCGCATCCCCTGAAACAGCTCCGCCACGTCCACAAAATAGTCTGTCAGATAGTTAATACACACCTGCACCTTGAGTGGTAGCTTGTCTTTTTCTGTGTACAGGGCGTATACCGGGCGCGGATCGGACTGGTAGCGAGGGAACAGGATCTCCAGTACACCGCTGTTGATCTCGTTGATCACCCACATCAACGGCACGTAGGCGATCCCGGCTCCTGCCACTAACCAACGCGAAATGGTCATTGGATCGTTGGTGATAAACCGGCCTTCTGGCAGCAGTCTGGTGGAGAGCCCTTCCGGAGCAATCAGTTCAAATTCATTGTCGGGTCGAACGCTGTATTCCAGCCATGAGTGGTTGGTGAGATCGGCGGGTTTCTCAGGGACACCGTACTGCGCCAGATAGCTTTTCGAGGCGCAAACGACCATCGGCATACTGCCCAGCCTGCGCGAGAAAAGGCTGGAATCCTGCAATGCCCCAACGCGGATCACCACGTCCAGCCCGTCAGCAATCAGGTCCGGCGCAGGGATACCCGTCACCAGATTCACGGTTAATCCTGGATACTCTTTCAGCATGTCCGCTGTCATGGCAGCGAGGACATTTTGTGCCATAGTTGAAGAACAACCGATGCGCAGTGTGCCGATAGGTGTGTTGTTGAAAGCATAGAGTTGTTCGTGGACATCCTGCACTTCAAGCAGCATGCGGCGACAACCCTGATAGTAAATTTTACCCGCTTCTGTCAGCCCGATGCTGCGGGTACTGCGATTGAGCAGCTTGACCTGAAGCTCATCTTCCAGTTTGGACACCGTCTGGCTGATTGAAGAGACACTCATCTGAAGCTGGCGTGCAGCAGCGGTAAAAGAGCCCAGTTCAACCACTTTGGCGAAGACTGACATGCGTTTTAAACGTTCCATTGTTCACTCTGGCTTAAAAGTGATTTAGATCACATATTATAGATAACAGCATAACAGTTACGTTAATATATTATTAATTACTTAACGGCTGCGCCATTCTCGCCCGGCATTTCTTGCTCTTCTGCGATGGCGTGCGCTAAAAAATTCTGTAGCCTGCACTCTCTCTTATCAAGGTCAACATGAGTCTGTTTCCCGTTATCGTGGTGTTCGGTCTGTCGTTCCCACCGATATTTTTCGAGCTTCTTTTATCACTGGCGATCTTCTGGCTGGTGCGCAAGGTGCTGGTTCCTACCGGGATCTACGATTTCGTCTGGCACCCTGCATTGTTCAATACCGCGCTGTATTGCTGCCTGTTTTACCTGATATCGCGCATGTTTGTCTGAGGTTGATGTGAAAACACTAACAAGAAAAATCTCCCGAACCGCCATCACCATGGCACTGGTTATCCTCGCCTTCATCGCTATTTTTCGGGCCTGGGTCTATTACACGGAATCACCGTGGACACGTGATGCGCGTTTCAGCGCCGATGTCGTGGCCATAGCCCCCGACGTGGCCGGTCTTATCACGGCGGTCAACGTTCACGATAACCAGCTGGTGAAAAAAAATCAGGTTCTGTTCACCATCGACCAGCCTCGCTACCAGAAAGCACTGGAAGAAGCGGAAGCTGACGTGGCCTATTATCAGGCGCTGGCGGCAGAGAAACGCCGTGAGGCAGGCCGCCGTAACCAGTTAGGTATTCAGGCTATGTCCCGCGAAGAGATCGACCAGTCCAATAACGTGCTGCAAACCGTGCTGCACCAGATGGCCAAAGCGCAAGCGACGCGCGATCTGGCAAAGCTCGATCTGGAGCGCACCGTGATCCGCGCGCCAGCCGATGGCTGGGTCACTAACCTTAATGTCTATGCCGGTGAATTTATCACCCGTGGCTCAACGGCCGTGGCGCTGGTTAAACAGAACTCCTTCTACGTGCTCGCTTATATGGAAGAGACCAAACTGGAAGGCGTACGTCCGGGTTATCGTGCCGAAATTACACCGCTTGGCAGTAACCGCGTCTTTAAAGGTACCGTCGACAGCGTCGCCGCAGGGGTGACCAACGCCAGCAGTTCTAAGGATGCAAAAGGGATGGCGACAGTGGACTCCAACCTGGAATGGGTGCGTCTGGCTCAGCGTGTGCCGGTGCGTATCCATCTGGACGAACAGCAGGGGAATGTGTGGCCTGCGGGTACCACGGCGACGGTGGTGATTACCGGCGCTAAAGACCGGGATGCCAGCCAGGAGTCGATCTTCCGTAAAATTGCCCACCGTCTGCGCGAGTTTGGCTAATCGCTATGGGTATCTTCTCCATCGCCAACCAACACATTCGCTTCGCCGTGAAGCTGGCGTGTGCCATCGTGCTGGCACTGTTTGTTGGCTTCCACTTCCAGCTTGAAACCCCGCGCTGGGCGGTGCTGACGGCGGCAATTGTCGCGGCTGGTCCGGCATTTGCCGCCGGTGGTGAACCTTACTCTGGTGCGATCCGCTATCGCGGGATGCTGCGTATCATTGGGACGTTTATCGGCTGTTTCGCGGCGCTGACCATTATTATTTTGATGATCCGCACCCCACTGCTGATGCTGATGGTGTGCTGTATCTGGGCGGGCTTCTGCACCTGGGTCTCGTCTCTGGTGAAAGTGGAAAACTCCTACGCCTGGGGACTGGCGGGTTACACCGCGCTGATTATCGTCATTACTATCCAAAGCGAGCCGCTGCTTGCGCCACAGTTCGCCGTGGAGCGTTGCAGTGAGATTGTGATTGGTATTGTTTGCGCGATTGTTGCTGACCTGCTTTTCTCCCCTCGCTCTATCAAGCAAGAGGTGGATCGCGAGCTGGATGCGTTGATTGTTGCCCAGTACCAGCTGATGCAGCTCTGCATCAAGCATGGTGACAGTGAAGAGGTGGATAAGGCCTGGAGCGGGCTGGTACGTCGCACGCAGGCGCTGGAAGGGATGCGCAGTAACCTTAATATAGAGTCTTCGCGCTGGGCCCGGGCTAACCGTCGCCTCAAAGCCCTCAATACGGTCTCCTTAACGCTGATTACCCAGGCGTGCGAAACCTATCTGATCCAGAACACCCGTCCGGAAGTGGTGACCGATACGTTCCGCGAGCTGTTTGCCGAGCCGGTGGAAACCGTGCAGGACGTGCATAAGCAGCTTAAGCGCATGCGGCGGGTCATTGCCTGGACAGGGGAACGCGACACACCAGTGACCATCTACACCTGGGTCGGGTCCGCGACGCGCTACCTGCTGCTGAAACGCGGCGTGGTTAGCAATACCAAAATCAGCGCGACGGAAGAAGAGGTGCTGCAGGGAGAAGTGGTGATTAAGGCGGAATCTGCCGAGCGTCATCACGCGATGGTCAACTTCTGGCGCACGACGCTCGCCTGCATGCTCGGTACGCTGTTCTGGTTGTGGACAGGCTGGACGTCCGGCAGCGGTGCAATGGTGATGATTGCCGTTGTGACTGCCCTGGCGATGCGTCTGCCCAACCCGCGTATGGTCGCCATTGATTTCCTGTACGGCACCATTGCCGCCCTGCCGATAGGCGCGCTCTATTTCCTGGTGATCATCCCGTCCACGCAACAGAGCATGTTGCTGCTCTGCATAAGCCTGGCGGTGATGGCGTTCTTTATTGGCATAGAAGTGCAAAAGCGCCGTCTGGGATCGTTGGGGGCGCTGGCCAGTACGATTAACATCATTGTGCTGGATAACCCGATGACCTTCCATTTCAGCCAGTTCCTCGACAGCGCATTGGGTCAGCTGGTGGGGTGTTTCCTGGCAATGATGGTTATTCTGCTGGTGCGCGATAACTCACAGGCAAGAACGGGCCGTGTATTGTTGAACCAGTTTGTTTCCGCTGCCGTGTCGTCGATGACCACCAATACCGCACGCCGCAAAGAAAACCACTTACCGGCGCTCTATCAGCAGCTGTTTTTACTGCTTAATAAGTTCCCGGGTGACATCGCTAAGTTCCGGCTGGCATTAACCATGATCATCGCGCACCAGCGTCTGCGTAACGCGCCTGTGCCGATCAACGACGATCTGTCGGCTTTCCACCGTCAGCTACGCCGCACTGCCGACCATGTACTTTCCGCGACCAGCGATGACAAACGCCGTCGTTACTTTACGCAACTGCTTGAAGAGCTCGATATCTACCAGGAGAAGCTTAAAGTCTGGGAAGCTCCGCCTCAGGTAACCGAGCCAGTAGGGCGGCTGGTGTTTATGCTGCACCGCTACCAGAATGCCCTCACAGATAACTGACTGAAGTAAAAAAGCCGACGCCAAAAGCGTCGGTTTTTTTGTGGCTATACTTAATTCCAGCACGTTCTTACATTCAGAAAGGGAGGACACATGACGACTGAGACGCTTCAGGACCACATCCTTTTTCAGACCGGGTATCTGGTTAATGGTATCTGGAAAACGCTGGACACGACGTTTGATGTACTTAACCCGGCGACCGGCGAGGTCATCGCTAAAGTCGCGAAAGCGGGTAAAGCGGAAACCGAAGCTGCGATTGCCGCAGCCACCAACGCTTTCCCGGCATGGCGAGCCAAAACCGCGAAAGAACGCTCGGCCATCCTTTACCGCTGGTACGAACTGATTATTGAAAATAAAAGCTGGCTCGGGCGGTTAATGACCACCGAGCAGGGCAAGCCTCTGAAAGAAGCGGAAGGAGAGGTGGAGTACGCGGCCAGCTTTATCCAGTGGTTTGCCGAAGAGGCCAAGCGCGCTAACGGGGAAATTATTCCGCCGATCAAACCCGGTTCCCGCATTCTGGCAACCCGCGAGCCCATTGGTGTGGTCGCGGCGATTACACCATGGAACTTTCCGATGGCGATGCTCACCCGTAAATTAGGCCCGGCGCTTGCTGCGGGCTGTACCGGGGTGATCAAACCGGCCAATAACACGCCGCTCAGTGCTTTTGCGCTGCTTACCCTGGCTAAACAGGCCGGTGTGCCCGACGGTGTTCTCAACGCCGTGGCCGGGAATACCCATGAAATCAGCGATGCGATCATGGCCAGCCGTGACGTGCGTAAAATCTCCTTTACCGGTTCGACCTCCGTCGGCAAAACGCTGGTGCGTAATGCCGCAGACACCATGAAAAAAGTCTCAATGGAGCTGGGGGGAAATGCCCCATATATCGTTTTTGAGGATGCGGATATCGACGCAGCGGTTAAGGGTGCTATCGCCAACAAATTCCGCAATGCCGGGCAGGTCTGCGTGAGCGTTAACCGTTTCTATATTCAGGAAACCGTCTACGACAAGTTTGTGAATAAACTTGCCGATGCGGTAAAGGCGCTGAAGGTGGGGAATGGTCTTGAAGAGGGGGTTGTCGTCGGACCGCTGATTGAACCTGCTGCGGTCAACAAGGTGCGTGAGCATGTCGACGATGCCGTTGCCCGCGGGGCAACCGTGCTGGCAGGGGGGAAACCCCATTCGCTTGGCGGGAATTTCTGGATGCCAACCGTACTGGGTGACTGCCATGAAGGCATGAAGCTGGCAGAAGAAGAGACGTTTGGACCGGTTGCGGCGTGCTTCCGTTTCACTTCAGAAGATGAGGTCATCCAGCGTGCCAACAACACGCCTTATGGCCTGGCGGCTTACTTCTACACCCAAAACCTTTCACGCGTTTTCCGTGTTTCTCAGGCCATCGAGAGCGGGATGATTGGCATTAACGAGTGCGCCGTCTCTACGGAACTGGGGCCTTTTGGCGGGGTAAAAGAGTCAGGCCTTGGACGCGAGGGCTCCGTGCTGGGGCTGGAAGAGTATCTGGAAGTCAAAACCCTGCATATTGGGGGATTATAATAGACAGGGCGGCAACTGCTGCTCGCCTGGACTGGGTGGCTGGCAATGAAAACCTATACGTTTGATTTTGACGAGATCGACAGTCAGGAAGACTTCTATCGTGAATTTATCCGGGTGTTTGATCTTGAACGGGAAAGCGTGACGAATCTGGATACCCTGTGGGACGTGGTGACCGGCAGTCTGTTGCCACTCCCGCTGGAGATTGAGTTCATTCATTTACCCGATAAGCTGCGCAGACGTTTTGGCGCACTGATATTACTGTTCGATGAAGCGGAAGAAGAGCTGGAAGGGCAACTGCGTTTTAACGCGCGCCATTGAATGACATAAAAAAAGCCCCTGACCAGCAGGTCAGGGGCAAGTCGTATGATGAAATACGACGAGGGTTTATTTATACAGTTCTGCCGTAGCATGCCAGTGGTCACCCTGATTCAGTTCGGTGACACGATAGCTGCTGGCACCTGCTTTTTCAGCTTTTGCGGCCAGTTCGTGACGAATATCCATTGGTGAACCAGTGACAGACGTTACGGATACACTGCCCATAGGCTGCAGATTTTGTGCCTGGTCGGCATTCACTTGCTGTACGGCTGCACTTGCGCCGAAAGAGAGAACTGAGGCCAGACCGAGGGTTGCGATGATCAATTTGGTTTTCATAGTCTTTACTCCTGAATAGGGTTGTTGCTCAACGGCGAGAAGGGTTAAACAGCTATTTTTATGCCTGGTGCCGTTGAGTGGAGATTTATGTCTTCAGTTATTGCTAAAACTTATTTGTACAGCTCAGCAGTAGCGTGCCAGTGGTCACCTGAACGAGCTTCAATGATGCGGTAGGATGATGCACCCTGTTCTTCCGCTTTCTTGTTCAGCATCTCATGCATGTCCATCGGGGACGTACCGATTGCACCGACAGAAACCGTACCGATTGCCTGGCGGGATTGCGCCTGGTCAGCATTGATTGAATCAGCAGCGAAAGCACCGAATGACAGGACAGACAGGACGCTCAGCGCCGCTACAGTAGTTTTAATGTTCATGATTTTTACCTCGTCGAATTTTTTCGTGGGGTCTTGTTTCGTGACCCTCATCACAAAATCAAGTATACACTAATAACCAAAAAAATTAATACCAGACTAATTGTTACTATTGTTATTACGTGTTAACCCGTTCGTTTTTTATAACCAAATTGCATAATATTGGCTATTTATCGTCCACTTCGTGCAGTTATATCTAATAAAATCATATTGATATCAGCTTTTGATTTTTTGTGCGATTTTTTGATTTAGCATTCACTGGGTGAATGTTAATGGGTGGTAAAAAGCATTATTTGTCAAAGTCAGGGCAGTGGAATCGAGTGGGAAACGCAGCGGGAGCAGAACGATCCCCGCAGCGGTGCTGCGGGGAGGGGGGATTAGAGTTCCTGTTCGAACAGAACCAGAATTGCCTCGTAGAGGTCTTTGACGGAGAAACCATTTGCCGGGGTGGTAAAGATGGTGTCGTCCCCAGCGATTGTACCGAGAATACCTTCCGCTTTACCTAAGGAATCCAGCAGGCGAGCAATCAACTGCGCAGCGCCAGGGCTGGTGTGGATCACTACGACGGCGTCGTTATAGTCGATATCCAGAACCAAATTCTTCAGCGGGCTGGAGGTCGTCGGCACGCCAAGTTCAGCTGGCAGGCAATAGACCATCTCCATTTTGGCGTTACGGGTACGCACCGCGCCAAATTTGGTTAACATGCGGGAGACTTTCGACTGATTGATGTTATCGAAACCTTGTTCCTGTAACGCCTGAACAATTTCTCCCTGAGAACTGAATTTCTCTTCTTTGAGTAGCGCTTTAAACGCCTTTACTAATTCTTCTTGCTTAGACGAGCTTCGCATAAGTCACCCGGAATATGACGATAGAAACAACATTATTATGCATGTGGATGAATTTTTATGCAAATTATCTACCGGGAGGTAGTCTGAAATAATGTTATGAAAGGGAGTGATTTTATCAGATTTCGTTATCAGAAAACATGCCTGGGTCACGCCGCGCAAATAAGCTTAAAAGTAAATTAAATGTTATCAAAATGATGTTGTTTTGGTGGCGGGGCAGGGTGTATTGTAACCACCTCTTAATTCGTTGCCGTCTGTCGTCAGATAGTCTTCTGGTGAGAGATAAAGCCGCGTGACCTCAAATTCTTTAGCTACGAAAATTGTAATTATTTACTCGCTGAATTATGGTCGCCGCAACGGAGTTACAGATACTTAAGTTAACCATAATAAGGAGTTTAGGATGAAAGTCGCAGTCCTCGGCGCTGCTGGTGGTATCGGCCAGGCGCTTGCCCTACTACTGAAAACTCAACTGCCTTCAGGCTCAGAACTCTCCCTGTACGATATTGCTCCGGTAACCCCAGGTGTGGCGGTTGACCTGAGCCACATCCCGACAGCTGTGAAAATCAAAGGCTTCTCCGGTGAAGACGCGCGTCCTGCTCTGCAGGGTGCCGACGTGGTGCTGATTTCTGCAGGTGTGGCACGTAAGCCCGGTATGGATCGTTCAGACCTGTTCAATGTCAACGCTGGCATCGTGAAAAACCTGGTGCAGCAGATCGCTGAAATCTGCCCGAAAGCGTGCATCGGTATCATCACTAACCCGGTGAACACCACTGTTGCTATCGCGGCAGAAGTGCTGAAGAAAGCCGGTGTTTACGATAAAAACAAACTGTTCGGCGTGACCACGCTGGATATTATCCGTTCCAACACCTTTGTTGCTGAGCTGAAAGGCAAACAGCCAACAGAAGTGGAAGTTCCGGTTATTGGTGGCCACTCAGGCGTCACCATTCTGCCTCTGCTGTCGCAGATCCCTGGCGTTAGCTTCACCGAGCAGGAAGTGGCTGACCTGACCAAACGTATCCAGAACGCGGGCACCGAAGTGGTGGAAGCGAAGGCGGGTGGCGGTTCTGCAACTCTGTCTATGGGCCAGGCGGCTGCACGTTTCGGTCTGTCACTGGTTCGCGCTCTGCAGGGTGAGAAAGGCGTTGTTGAATGCGCTTACGTTGAAGGCGACGGCGAACACGCTCGCTTCTTCTCTCAACCGCTGCTGCTGGGTAAAAATGGTATCGAAGAACGTCAGCCTATCGGCAAACTGAGCGCGTTTGAACAACACGCGATGGAAGGCATGCTGGATACCCTGAAGAAAGATATCACCCTGGGCGAAGAGTTCGTTAACAAGTAAAACGAACCGTCTCTCGTAGGCCGGGTAAGCGTTAGCGCCACCCGGCAAAAAAAACCGAAGCACTCACTGGCTTCGGTTTTTTTATGGCTGTCAGTTTGTTGCCGGGTATTCCTGAACCGTCACCTGCAGCGTGAGTTTCTTATCATTGCGCATGACTTCAACAGGGATAATAGAGCCCGGTCGGATCTCTGCGACCTGGTCCATGGTCTCCAGTGCCGAGACCGCTGGCGTACCATTAACTGACACAATGACATCGTTAACCTGAATTCCCGCGTTGTCTGCCGGGCCGCCAGGTGATACCTCGTTGACCACGATGCCCTGAATCTGATCAATACCGCCGCCCTGGTTATGCATTGGTGCAATTTCACGGCCACCTATTCCGATATAACCACGGATCACCCGTCCATCGCGGATCAGTTTATCCATAATTTTGGTCGCCAGCTGGAACGGAATGGCAAAGCCGATCCCTTCCGGTGTCTCGCCGTCGTTGCTCTTGTCGAACGAGAGGGTATTGATGCCCATCAACTCACCCAGTGAGTTCACCAGCGCACCGCCGGAGTTACCGCGGTTGATCGACGCATCGGTTTGCAGGAAGTTCTGCCGCCCGGAGGGGTTGAGGCCAATACGACCCGTCGCACTGATAATTCCCTGGGTAATCGTCTGGCCCAGGTTATAAGGGTTACCGATAGCCAGGACGACATCGCCAATGTGAGGGGTACGTTTACGATTAATGGGAATGATCGGCAAACCTCCCGTGGCGTTGATTTTCAGGACGGCCAGGTCGGTCAGGCTGTCAGACCCCACGAGTAACGCCTCAAACACGCGGCCATCCTGCAGGGCAACGATAATCTGGTCGGCATCGTTAATCACGTGCTTGTTGGTAATAATGTAGCCGCGCTCGTCCATAATCACCCCGGAGCCGAGGGTGCGGATCTCCAGTTGGTTATGGGTTGAGCTATTAAGGCCGCGGTTATAGACATTAACCACGGCAGGTGCTGCACGGCGAACGGCCTGGTTGTAGGTGGCCGGCGTTTCATCCGTACTGTCGAACTGGGGAGCCGTCAGTTTATTAAACTGACGTAAAGACGGCATTGCCGCCAGCAGCAGGCCAGCGACAATCAAACCGATGACAATTGAACGTAAGAGCTTTAAAAGCATGATGCGCGTGTCGTTAAAAAAGGGACGATTTGCAGCATAACATGAGTTATCCGGACATCACACGCAGCGGTGATGTCCGGCATCGCAAATGCTTAGCGCAACAGAATATAGATAGATTCATTGCCACGCATAACCTGCAGGGCAATAACCGCCGGTTTACTTTCCAGCACCTTGCGCAGCTCGGCAATGGATTGCACGCGATTACGGTTTACGCCAATGATGACATCATCCTGATGTAATCCTGCTTGCGCGGCAGGGCTGCTCTTCTCAACGGTGTCGATGCTAATGCCCTTCGTTCCGTCTTTCAACTGCCCATCGCTTAACGTTGCCCCTTGCAGCGCTGGGGCGATAAGCTCCGCACTGGCAGATGACGAGGTACTCTTATCCAGCGTGACTTCAACGTCCAGTGGCTTGCCGTCACGAATCAGGCCCAGCTTCACTTTGGCGCCAGGTTCTGTCGTGGCAATGCGTGAACGTAGCTCTGCGAAGCTGCTCAACGGCTTGTCATTCAGGCTGACGATCACATCGCCCGATTTCACGCCGGCTTTTGCCGAACCGGAGTTTGGCAGGACTTCACTCACAAATGCGCCCCGCTGCACGTTGATGTTGAACGCTTTGGCGATATCCGCGCTCATCTCCATTCCCTTGATCCCCAACAGCCCGCGCTTGATTTCACCGAACTGGATCAGCTGCTGGGCAAGCGTTTTGGCCATGTTACTGGGGATGGCAAAACCAATTCCAATGCTGCCGCCGCCAGGGGCCAGAATAGCCGTGTTAATCCCAATCAGCTCGCCATTCAGGTTGAGCAATGCCCCGCCGGAGTTCCCACGGTTGATGGAGGCATCCGTCTGAATAAAGTTTTCCAGCCCCTCCAGATTCAGGCCGCTACGTCCCAGCGCCGAGACGATCCCGGAGGTGGCGGTCTGCCCTAAACCAAAGGGGTTACCCACGGCAACGGCAAAATCACCGACACGCAGTTTGTCGGAGTCCGCAATGGTAATCTGAGTCAGGTTGCTCGGGTTCAGCACCTGCAACAGCGCGATATCGCTCTGGTCATCGCCGCCAATCAGTTTGGCATCAAATTCACGTCCATCATTAAGCTGTACGCTGATTTTATCGGCCTGGCTGATGACATGGTTGTTGGTCAGAATATAGCCTTTGGCCGCATCAATAATGACGCCTGAACCCAGACCTTCAAAAGGCTGAGCCTGCTGGTCGGGAGCTTCATCGCCAAAATATTTTTTCAGTTCTTCCGGTACGCGTTGGCTTTGTACAGCCGTACCCTCAACCTGTACGCTGACGACCGCAGGCAACACTTTTTCCAGCATCGGTGCGAGGCTTGGAATGGCTGCCTGACCGGGCACCTGAGAGGGGATGGCGGCAAGGGCAGGGAAGGACGCCGAGAGAGATAACCCGACACTTAACGCGATAGCGCTCAACAGCTGGTTTTTTTTCTTCATCGATGTTGACTCTCGTAACCTGGAATAAAGGAAAAACGGCCCCAAAAACACGTTGATGTTATTGAATTTTAAACCGCTGAACAATGAGGTGCTTAACTAAATGATAGCTGGGGTCATGAAGAAAGGACGGGCGCAATCGCTGCGCCCGTAAAATAAATTCAGGTTGTGCGATTAATCGCGTTTTACACCGCCACGCAGCAGGCCTGACGCGCCATCTGAATAGTCACGAGGCATCTGGACGGGCGCCTGATCGTTACCGGCTTCAGAGTCTGCCAGACGGTTGCGGAACGGATTGGTTTCCGCGGTCATTTCCGGCAGCAGGCTGCTGGAGCTTTTTGCCATATGTTGATACAGCTGACGATAGTCGGTCGCCATGTTGTCCAGCAGCTCGGCGCTACGGGCAAAGTGGCTGACCAGCTCTTCACGATACTCTTCCAGTTCCGCTTTGTTCTTTTCCAGTTCGTACTGCAGTGACTGCTGCTGACGCAATTTGCGATTACCGAAACGCATGGCCACAGCACCGATGACGATGCCGACGACTAAACCGATTAGCGCATATTCCCAGGTCATGAACTTCTCCCGTTGTCTTGTTGTTCCGTAGGGTGTTGGCTCGGCTCCTGCCTGTGCCTGATAATGCCACTATAACCGCTATTTCTGTAGAAGTGGAATCCTGACGTATCATCGCGTAGTGTAGAACGGCCTTTTTTTCATCAGTCACGGCTGCTGGTGAGGTTTAATTGAAGGAATAACAATAAGATTATGCAAAACCTGTCCCCTGCATCGCGTTATCAACTGGCCCTTAACGACGGCACTCATCAAGCTGATGACGTTCAACGTGAGGCGGTAAGCCGTCTGGAGATGATTTATCAGGAACTCACGGCAAAACCCGCTGAAGTCGAACAGAATGGTGGGCTAAAGGCGGCATTTGGGCGGTTGCTCGGTAAAAAAGCACCACAGGCTCATGCTCCTGTACGCGGCTTATATATGTGGGGCGGCGTAGGGCGCGGAAAAACCTGGCTGATGGATCTGTTTTATCTGAGTCTGCCGGGCGAACGTAAGCAGCGTCTGCATTTCCATCGTTTTATGCTGCGGGTTCATGAAGAGCTAACTGCACTGCAGGGCAAAAGCGATCCGCTTGAGATTGTGGCCGACAGGTTTAAGGCGGAAACGGACGTGCTTTGCTTTGACGAATTTTTTGTTTCTGACATCACCGATGCCATGCTGCTGGGCGGCCTGATGAAAGCGCTGTTTGCACGCGGGATTACGCTGGTTGCCACATCGAATATCCCGCCGGACGAGCTGTACCGCAACGGTTTGCAGCGCGCACGTTTCCTGCCTGCCATCGACGCCATCAAGCAGTATTGTGACATTATGAATGTGGATGCCGGGGTGGATTACCGGCTGCGTACGTTGACCCAGGCGCACCTGTGGCTCTCACCGCTGAACGCCGAGACAACCCATCAAATGGATAAACTCTGGCTGGCGCTGGCGGGGGCAAAACGTGAAAACGCTCCGGAGCTTGAGATTAACCATCGCCCGTTGCCCACGCTTGGCGTAGAGAATCAAACGCTGGCCGTCTCCTTCACAACACTTTGTGTGGATGCCCGCAGCCAGCACGACTATATTGCGCTTTCACGCCTGTTCCATACCGTGATGGTGCTGGATGTTCCGGTCATGACGCGGTTGATGGAGAGTGAAGCACGACGCTTCATTGCGCTGGTGGATGAATTTTATGAGCGGCACGTCAAGCTGGTGATTAGCGCTGAGGTACCTTTATATGAGATCTACCAGGGAGAGCGGCTGAAGTTCGAGTTCCAGCGTTGCCTCTCGCGTCTGCAGGAGATGCAGAGCGAGGAATACCTCAAGCTTGAGCATATGCCATAAATGCCAGCCTCTCCCTGTGGGAGAGGAACTGGGGGAGGGCACCAGACCGCGCAATACCTCCCCCCGAAAAACCCATTCCAAATCACATTTAAGGGTCGATCTTTGACCTCAACTTCTCTATAATCTTGCGACCCCACGTTACGAGAAGGTTTTTTTCCCGAAACTTTCTATGTGTCGGCATGTGCTATTCGAAGGGGTAGGTTTGCCGGACTTTGTCGTGTGAACCTCAACTGACTAAACGTTTGGGTGTTCACCAACGTGTAACTTATTATTTGGGTAAGCTTTTAATGAAAACTTTTACAGCTAAACCAGAAACCGTACAGCGCGACTGGTATGTTGTTGACGCGACCGGTAAAACTCTGGGCCGTCTGGCTACTGAACTGGCTCGTCGCCTGCGCGGTAAGCATAAAGCGGAATACACTCCGCACGTTGATACCGGTGATTACATCATCGTTCTGAACGCTGATAAAGTTGCTGTAACCGGCAACAAGCGTACTGACAAAATGTACTACCACCACACCGGCCACATCGGTGGTATCAAAGAAGCGACCTTTGAAGAGATGATTGCTCGCCGTCCTGAGCGTGTGATTGAAATCGCGGTTAAAGGCATGCTGCCAAAAGGCCCGCTGGGTCGTGCTATGTTCCGTAAACTGAAAGTTTACGCAGGTAACGAGCACAACCACGCGGCACAGCAACCGCAAGTTCTTGACATCTAATCGGGATTATAGGCAATGGCTGAAAATCAATACTACGGCACTGGTCGCCGCAAAAGTTCCGCAGCTCGCGTTTTCATCAAACCGGGCAGTGGTAAAATCGTAATCAACCAGCGTTCTCTGGAACAATACTTCGGTCGCGAAACTGCCCGCATGGTAGTTCGCCAGCCGCTGGAACTGGTTGACATGGTAGAAAAACTGGATCTGTACATCACCGTTAAAGGTGGTGGTATCTCCGGTCAGGCAGGTGCGATCCGTCACGGTATCACCCGCGCTCTGATGGAGTACGACGAATCCCTGCGTTCTGAACTGCGTAAAGCTGGCTTCGTTACTCGTGACGCTCGTCAGGTTGAACGTAAGAAAGTGGGTCTGCGTAAAGCACGTCGTCGTCCACAGTTCTCCAAACGTTAATCATTTTCTGCTTACGCAGAACGATTGGCGAAAAACCCGCTTCGGCGGGTTTTTTTATGGATAATGTGCAGGTTATCCACAATATAAATTCATATATCTCCTCTTTTTCCACATTTCCAGAATCCCCTCACCACAAAGCCATCAAAATCTGGTAAACTATCATCCAATTTTCTGCCCAAATATCGGTGAATACTCGATTTTTGTTCGATTCTTGAACAATGTGTTTTCTCTGGGATGGGCGATACAACATCTGGCTGGCCCCTGTTGGGCCGGTAGCAGTAAAAATTCTGAATATACCTGGAGGTTTTCATGGCTGTCGCTGCCAACAAACGTTCGGTAATGACGCTGTTTTCTGGTCCTACTGACATTTATAGCCATCAGGTTCGTATCGTGCTGGCCGAGAAGGGTGTCAGTTTTGAGATCGAGCATGTGGAAAAGGATAACCCACCTCAGGATCTGATCGATCTCAACCCGAGCCAAAGCGTACCGACGCTGGTGGATCGCGAGCTGACCCTGTGGGAATCCCGTATCATTATGGAATATCTGGATGAGCGTTTCCCACATCCGCCGTTGATGCCGGTTTACCCTGTCGCGCGTGGTGAAAGCCGCCTGTACATGCAGCGTATCGAGAAAGACTGGTACTCGCTGATGAACGTTATCGTTAGCGGTTCCTCTTCTGAAGCCGACGCAGCGCGTAAGCAACTGCGTGAAGAGCTGCTGGCAATTGCCCCTGTGTTTGGTCAGAAGCCATTCTTCCTGAGCGATGAGTTCAGCCTGGTGGATTGCTACCTGGCACCGCTGCTGTGGCGTCTGCCGACTCTGGGCGTCGAGTTCAGCGGTCCGGGTGCGAAAGAGCTGAAGGGCTACATGACTCGCGTATTTGAACGTGATTCATTCCTGGCATCGTTAACTGAACCTGAACGTGAAATGCGTCTTGGCCGAGGCTAATGACTGTGGAAATGTCACAACTTACCCCACGCCGTCCGTATCTGCTGCGCGCCTTCTATGAATGGCTGCTGGATAACCAGCTCACGCCGCACCTGGTTGTGGATGTGACGTTGCCGGGCGTGCTGGTTCCTATGGAATATGCGCGTGATGGACAGATCGTGCTGAACATCGCGCCGCGCGCGGTGGGCAACCTGGAACTGGCCAACGACGAAGTGCGCTTTAATGCACGCTTTGGCGGTGTGCCGCGTCAGGTGTCCGTTCCTCTGGCTGCGGTACTGGCGATCTACGCGCGTGAAAACGGCGCAGGCACGATGTTTGAGCCGGAAGCAGCATACGACGAGGATGTTGCCAGCCTGAATGATGACAACGCATCCGATGAGCGCGAAAGCGACACGGTGATGTCGCTTATTGATGGCGATAAACCCGATCATCATGACGACAATGATCCTGATGACGATCCGCCTCCGCGCGGTGGTCGTCCGGCTCTTCGCGTCGTCAAATAAAAAAACAGGCCCAATCGGGCCTGTTTTTTTTACACTTCCAGGTAGTTCAGTATACCGTCTGCCGCCTTACGACCCTCGGCAATCGCGGTGACCACCAGGTCAGAACCGCGAACGATATCGCCACCGGCGAAGATTTTCGGGTTGCTGGTCTGGAAAGCATTGTCGCTGCCTTCAGGTGCAATGACGCGGCCCTGAGAGTCCAGCTCCACGCTGTGCTTCGCCAGCCACTCCATGCTGTGAGGGCGGAAACCGAACGCCATCACGACGGCATCGGCCGGGATCACATGCTCAGAACCGGCTACGATCTCGGCGCGACGACGGCCTTTCGCATCCGGCGCACCCATCTCAGTACGCGCCATCTTCACGCCGCTCACTTTACCGTTGGCATTCACTTCGATACCCAGAGGCTGGATGTTGAACTGGAACTCCACGCCCTCTTCACGCGCGTTTTTCACTTCGCGTTTAGAGCCCGGCATGTTCTCTTCGTCACGACGGTAGGCGCAGATCACGTGCGCGGCATTCTGACGAATAGAGGTACGCACGCAGTCCATCGCCGTATCACCACCGCCCAGTACGACAACGCGTTTGCCTTCCATGCTGACGAACGGCTCATCGGCGGTTTCGCCGTAGCCCATGATCTGCTTGGTGTTAGCAATCAGGAACGGCAGAGCGTCGTAAACGCCCGGCGCATCTTCGTTCTCCAGACCACCGCGCATGGACTGATAGGTGCCCACGCCCAGGAATACGGCGTCGTAATCTTTCAGCAGATCGTCGAGCTGCACATCGCGGCCTACTTCCACATTCAGTTTGAACTCGATACCCATGCCGGTAAAGATTTCACGACGACGGGTCATGACCTCTTTTTCCAGCTTGAAAGCCGGGATACCGAAGGTCAGCAGACCGCCGATCTCCGGATGACGGTCAAAGACTACCGCCTTCACGCCGTTGCGGGTCAGCACGTCCGCACAGGCCAGGCCCGCTGGGCCCGCGCCGATGATTGCCACGCGCTTGTCGGTTTGCTTCACGCCGGTCATATCCGGACGCCAGCCCATCTCAAACGCTTTATCGTTGATATAACGCTCAATGTTACCGATGGTCACTGCGCCAAACTCGTCGTTCAGCGTACAGGAGCCTTCACACAGACGGTCCTGAGGACACACGCGGCCGCACACTTCCGGCAGGGTGTTGGTCTGGTGAGACAGCTCGGCGGCTTCAAAGATACGCCCCTCGTTGGCTAGCTTCAGCCAGTTCGGGATGTAGTTATGCACCGGACATTTCCATTCGCAGTAAGGGTTACCGCAGGACAGGCAGCGGTCTGCCTGTGCTTTGGCCTGGCCTTCTGAAAACGGCTCATAGATTTCGACAAATTCAATTTTACGGATTTTCAGCGGTTTCTTTGGCGGATCAACACGCTGCAGGTCGATAAACTGGTATACGTTCTGACTCATCTGAATTCCTTACTGCGCCTGCACACGCAGCTCTGCTGAGCTACGACTACGGTGACCCAACAGTGCTTTAACATCGCTGGACTTCGGTTTAACCAGCGCGAATTTCGCAGAGAACGCCGGCCAGTTCGCCAGGATCTCTTCGCCGCGCGAAGAACCGGTATGCTGCACGTGTTCGGTAATCAGACCGCGCAGGTGTTCTTCGTGGATAGCCAGCGTGTCAACGTCCAGCACTTCCACCAGCTCCGGGTTCACGCGTTTGCGGAACTCACCGTCTTCATCCAGGACGTAGGCAAAACCACCCGTCATGCCTGCGCCGAAGTTCACGCCGGTTTTACCCAGAACGCAAACAATCCCGCCCGTCATGTATTCACAGCCGTTATCGCCAATGCCTTCCACCACGGTGATTGCACCGGAGTTACGCACCGCAAAACGCTCGCCCGCACGACCCGCTGCAAACAGACGACCGCCGGTCGCGCCGTACAGACAGGTGTTTCCGATGATGCTGGCTTCGTGGCTGCGGAAAGCTGAACCGACAGGCGGACGCACCGCCAGCAGACCACCCGCCATGCCTTTACCGACGTAGTCGTTGGCATCGCCGGTCAGATACAGCTCAACGCCGCCTGCGTTCCACACGCCGAAGCTCTGGCCCGCAGTACCGCTGAAGTGCGCGGTAATCGGATCAGCAGCCAGCCCCTGGTCACCGTGCGTCTGCGCGATGTAACCGGAGAGGGAGGCCCCCACAGAACGGTCGGTGTTGCGAATATCAAACCAGAACGTTTTGCTCTGCTTGTCGTCAACATACGGTTTCGCCTGCTGCAGCAGCTGCGCGTTCAGCACGCCGTTATCAAACGGCGGGTTGTTCTCGGTGCAGTAGACCGCTTTGCCAGGATGCGGCTGCGCGGTTTCCAGCAGCTTGCTCAACTCCAGCTTCTGCTGCTTGGCAGTGAAGCCTTCCAGCTCTTTCAGCAGGTCGGTACGGCCAATCAGGTCTACCAGACGCTTCACGCCCAGCTGTGCCATCAGCTCGCGGGTTTCGCGGGCGATGAACTCAAAGTAGTTGGTCACTTTGAACGGCAGACCGTGATAGTGGTTCTTACGCAGTTTCTCGTCCTGGGTTGCAACGCCGGTTGCGCAGTTGTTCAGGTGGCAAATACGCAGGTATTTACAGCCGAGTGCAACCATTGGACCGGTGCCAAAGCCGAAGCTTTCCGCACCCAGAATCGCCGCCTTGATGATGTCGAGGCCGGTTTTCAGACCGCCATCCACCTGCAGACGGATCTTGTGACGCAGACCGTTAGCCACCAGCGCTTGCTGAGTTTCCACCAGCCCCAGCTCCCACGGACAACCCGCATATTTAACGGAGGAGAGTGGGCTTGCACCGGTACCGCCGTCATAACCGGCGATGGTGATGAGATCCGCATAGGCTTTTGCTACGCCCGTTGCGATGGTACCCACGCCCGGCTCGGAAACCAGCTTCACGGAGATCATCGCTTTCGGGTTGACCTGTTTCAGGTCGAAAATCAGCTGCGCCAAATCCTCGATAGAGTAGATATCGTGGTGTGGTGGCGGAGAGATCAACGTCACGCCCGGTACGGAGTAGCGCAGTTTGGCGATGTACGGGGTGACTTTATCACCAGGTAACTGACCGCCTTCGCCCGGTTTTGCACCCTGAGCGACTTTAATCTGGATAACGTCGGCGTTGACCAGGTACGCAGGCGTGACGCCAAAGCGACCGGATGCCACCTGCTTGATACGGGACACTTTGTTGGTGCCGTAACGGGCAGGATCTTCGCCGCCTTCGCCGGAGTTCGAGTTTCCGCCGATGCTGTTCATGGCTTCCGCCAGCGCTTCATGGGCTTCCGGACTGAGAGCACCGATAGACATTGCTGCAGTATCAAAGCGTTTGAACAGCTCAGTGGCTGGCTCAACGTCATCAATACTGACCGCATCATCACCAGGATTCAGTGCCAGCAGATCGCGCAGCGTCGCTGCCGGACGGCTGTTTACCAGCTCAGCATATTGCTGATAATCACTGTATTCGCCGCTCTGAACCGCCTGCTGCAGCGTGCGCACCACGTCCGGGTTATAGGCGTGGTATTCGCCACCGTGAACGTATTTCAGCAGACCGCCTTGATCCAATGGCTTACGTGCCAGCCAGGCGCGTTTCGACAGGTTTACCAGATCCTGCTGGAAGTCAGCAAACCCGGCACCGCCGATGCGGCTGACCACGCCCTGGAAGCAGAGGTTGGCGACCTCGTCATGCAGGCCGACCGCTTCAAACAGCTTCGAGCAGCGGTAGGAGGCAATGGTCGAGATGCCCATTTTGGACATGATCTTGTACAGACCTTTGTTGATGCCGTTACGGTAGTTCAGCATCACTGCACGGTAGTCTTTGTCGATCGCGCGGGTATCGACCAGACGAGCCAGTGTTTCGTAGGCCAGGTATGGATAAATCGCCGTCGCACCAAAGCCTAACAGCACGGCAAAGTGGTGCGGGTCACGTGCACTTGCGGTTTCAACAATGATGTTGGCGTCGCAGCGCAGGCTCTTCTCTACCAGACGGGTCTGGATAGCACCGACTGCCATTGGTGCAGGCACCGGAAGGCGATTCTTCGCGATATTTCGGTCAGACAGCACCAGCAGAACGGTACCGTTACGCACCATCTGTTCGGCTTTGTCACACAGGGCATTCACCGTCTCTTCAAGGCTCGCTTCGGCCACGTCGAAGGTGATATCGAGCGTGTCAGCGCGGTAGTGCTCCTCTTTCATGGTGGTGAGCTGTTTGAAATCGGAGTACAGCAGGATCGGCGATTTAAAGGTCAGGCGGTGCGCCTGGCCTTCGGCTTCGCAGAAGACGTTCATCTCGCGGCCGATGCTGGTCGCCAGCGACATCACGTGGGCTTCACGCAGCGGGTCGATTGGCGGGTTGGTGACCTGCGCAAACTGCTGGCGGAAGTAGTCATAAATGATGCGCGGCTGGCTGGAGAGCACGGCAAACGGGGTATCGTCCCCCATGGAGCCCACGGCTTCCTGGCCGTTTTCACCGAGTACGCGGATGACGGAATCCAGCTCTTCCGCGCTGTAGTTAAACTGTTTCTGGAAGCTCGCAAGCGCATCGTCGTCCAGTTCGCGACGACCCACTTCTTCATCCGATAAATCTTCGAACGGCACGAGGCGACGCACGTTCTTTTCCATCCACTCTTTGTACGGATGGCGGCTTTTCAGATCGTGATCGGTTTCGGCTGAGTGCAGAATACGCCCGCCGCGGGTGTCGATAACCATCAGCTCGCCCGGACCGACGCGGCCTTTTTCGACCACTTCGTCAGGCTGGTAATCCCAGATACCGACTTCAGAGGCGCAGGTGATGAGCTTGTCTTTGGTGATGACGTAGCGCGCAGGACGCAGGCCGTTACGGTCCAGGTTACAGGCAGCAAAGCGGCCGTCGGACATCACGATGCCCGCCGGGCCGTCCCACGGCTCCATGTGCATGGAGTTAAAGTCGAAGAACGCGCGCAGCTCCGGATCCATATCCGGGTTGTTCTGCCAGGCAGGTGGCACGAGCAGACGCATGGCGCGAACGATGTCCATCCCGCCCGCAAGCAGCAGCTCCAGCATGTTATCCATGGAGCTGGAGTCCGAGCCGGTTTCGTTTACGAACGGTGCGGCATCGTGCAGGTCAGGGATCAGTGGCGTCTGGAACTTATAGGTACGGGCGCGGGCCCATTGGCGGTTACCGGTGATGGTGTTGATCTCGCCGTTGTGCGCCAGATAGCGGAACGGCTGAGCCAGCGGCCAGCGTGGAACGGTGTTGGTGGAGAAGCGCTGGTGGAACAGGCAAATGGCCGATTCCAGACGCAGATCCGCCAGGTCCAGGTAGAAGCGCGGCAGGTCAGCCGGCATACACAGACCTTTATAGATGTTCACCAGGTTCGAGAGGCTACAGACGTAGAACTCTTTATCGTCCTGGAGACGCTTTTCAATGCGGCGACGGGCAATGAACAGACGGCGTTCCATATCGCGTGGACGCCAGCCCGCAGGCGCGTTAACAAAAATCTGTTCAATACGAGGCAGCGAGGAGAGGGCGATTTCACCGAGCACCCCTTCGTTGGTTGGCACATTGCGCCAGCCGACAATCGACAGGGTTTCACGTTGAAGTTCTTCTTCGACGATGCGGCGTGAGGCGGCAGCTTTTTCAGGATCCTGGTTCAGGAACAGCATACCGACAGCGTAGTTTTTGGCTAAACGCCAGCCGCGTTCTTCCGCAACGATACGGAAGAAACGATCGGGTTTTTGCAGCAGCAGACCGCAACCGTCGCCGGTTTTACCATCAGCAAGGATGGCACCACGGTGCTGCATACGGGCCAGTGCGTGAATGGCAGTACGCACTACCTTGTGGCTAGGTTCGCCTTCTATGTGGGCGATCAGGCCGAAACCACAGTTATCCTTCTCAAGGGATTTATCGTACAACATATCAGTGAACCTCCCCAGGCTCGTCGGGCTTCCCACTGAACTTTACCGTGGCGCACAGGCACAGAAAGAGCATGGCGACGGGGTTTGCGTTTCATACGCGGACCTCGCATTCGCCCTCTTTTCATCCTTTCGCGCAGGTAAACAAGTTTGAGGACTTGCTTCAGAGGGAATCTCAATTACTGCATAAATATGATGAGCAGGCCGCTCATCCAGAAAGCTTCCAGCGGATTTCCAACTTATCGGGAATTGGTACACAGGTCAAATGGCAATCTTATTTATACAAAAATGTGCTAAAGAGAGTTTATCTTATTGTAATTAAAGGGTATTTAACTATTTTTACATTGATTGCATGCCCTGGCAGGACGCAGCGGAGTGTGATCTGACTCACTATATGAAAGCGGTATTATCAATGTAGCGTGCTGAATAGCAGTTTTATAGCAGAATAATAATCTGGCATTGAATGCAAACCCGCATAAAGCCACTGTTTTTCAGTGGTGGCGCTATAAATGAAAAAAACAATCAGAACATAAGGAAAAGTAATCACGAGGGTTGTGAATGAAATTGCAGTAATCCTGAGTATTTATTCATATAGATAAAGGCCGTCCAGGGCGATTGATCCAGGTCATCGCCGACAGAGGCTAAAAATGGCAGGCTTGTCCCCTTTCTCCGGGACGGTCTATCAGATTATGCAGTTACAGAAATTAGTCAATATGTTTGGTGGGGATCTTTTGCAACGCTATGGGCAAAAGGTTCATAAGCTGACGCTGCATGGCGGCTTTAGCTGCCCGAATCGCGATGGCACCATCGGGCGTGGTGGCTGCACGTTCTGTAACGTTGCGTCGTTTGCTGACGAAGCCCAGCAGCATAAATCTATCGCTGAACAGCTTGCCCATCAGGCGAGCCTGGTGAACCGCGCAAAGCAATATTTGGCCTATTTCCAGGCCTACACCAGCACTTGGGCTGAGGTGCAGGTACTGCGCTCTATGTATCAGCAGGCCGTCAGTCAGGCTAACATCGTTGGGCTGTGCGTGGGCACGCGCCCGGACTGCGTACCGGAGGCGGTGCTGGAGCTGCTCAGCGAGTACAAAGAACAAGGTTACGAGATCTGGCTGGAGCTGGGCTTGCAGACCGCACATGACAAAACGCTGCACCGAATCAATCGCGGCCATGATTTCGCCTGCTACCAGCGCACCACGCGGCTGGCCCGTGAGCGTGGGCTGAAGGTCTGTTCGCACCTGATTGTCGGTTTACCGGGGGAAGGGCGACAGCACGGTCTGGAGACGCTGGAAAAGGTGGTTGAGACCGGCGTGGACGGTATCAAGCTGCACCCGCTGCATATCGTGAAGGGCAGCATTATGGCGAAAGCCTGGGAGGCCGGGCGGTTAAGCGGTATTGAGCTTGAGGACTATACGGTGACGGCGGGGGAGATGATTCGCCACACACCGCCGGAAATTGTCTACCACCGTATTTCGGCCAGCGCTCGCCGTCCAACGCTTCTGGCACCGCTATGGTGTGAGAACCGCTGGACGGGGATGGTGGAAATCGACCGCTATCTACAGGAGAACGGTGTACAGGGTTCGGCGCTTGGCCGCCCGTGGGTTCCCCGTCTACCGGCGACGGCCGCCTAGCAGGCTTCCCAGCATGCCGCGCACTATCTGATTAGTGACCTGTCGCGCGGCGCTTTTCGCCATGGTTTGTACAACGCCATCACGCTTGCCGCCGCGCGGACCGGTGCTGCCGAACAGGATGTCTTTGAGCCCCCCGAGAATACCGTCATCCACGGCGACAGACTGCCCTTTAGCGGCAGGCGCATCCTGCGATTCCGTTGTCGCCTGGACCCCTTTTTGTAGCATCTCGAATGCGGACTCGCGATCCACCTCGTCTTCGTACTTCCCGTAAACCGGAGAGTGGTTAATCAGACCGTTACGCTCATCGTCGGTCACCGGCCCCATGCGCGAGCAGGGCGCGATCACCATGGCGCGTTCCACCACGGACGGGCTGCCCTTCGCATCCAGGAACGAGATCAGCGCTTCACCGGTGCCTAACGCCTGAATCGCCGCTTCGGTATCAAAGGCCGGATTGGCGCGCATGGTTTGCGCGGCGGCCTTAACGGCTTTCTGATCTTTCGGCGTAAAGGCGCGCAGGGCATGCTGCACGCGGTTGCCGAGCTGCCCGAGCACGTTGTCGGGGATATCCGACGGGTTTTGCGAGACAAACCAGACGCCGACGCCTTTGGAGCGGATCAGGCGGATAACCTGTTCGATCTTATCCAGCAATACCTGAGGTGCATCGTTAAACAGCAGATGCGCTTCGTCAAAGAAGAACACCAGTTTGGGCTTTTCCAGATCGCCTGCTTCGGGTAATTGTTCATAGAGTTCGGAGAGCATCCACAGCAGGCTGGCGGCGTAAAGCTTCGGCATCTGATAGAGCTTCTCAGAACTCAGAATGTTGATGATGCCTTTGCCGTTGCTGTCGGTGCGCATCCAGTCTTTGATATCCAGCATCGGCTCGCCGAAGAAGTGTTCGGCCCCCTGTTGCTCCAGGGTCAGCAACCCACGCTGAATGGCGCCCACCGAGGCGCTGCTGATATTGCCGTACTGGTTCTGGAAGGATTTAGCGTTATCGCCGATGTACTGGGTAATGGCGCGCAGATCTTTGAAATCGAGGAGCAGTAGCCCCTGGTCATCGGCAATACGGAAGATAATATTCAATACGCCGGACTGCACGTCGTTGAGGTTAAGCAGACGGGCCAGCAGCAGCGGGCCGAGATCGGAGACGGTCGCGCGCACCGGGTGGCCTTTCTCACCGAAGATATCCCACACCACCACCGGATTGTTATGCGGCGTCCAGTCCGTGATGCCAATATTCTTCAGCCGTTCGAGCAGTTTTTCAGAGGCCGTCCCTTCCTGAGCGACACCGGTTAAATCGCCTTTCACGTCAGCCATAAAGACCGGCACGCCAATCTCTGAAAGCGACTCCGCCAGCTTTTGCAGGGTCACGGTTTTCCCCGTCCCGGTCGCGCCGGTGATCAGACCGTGGCGGTTCGCCATCGCGGGCAGTAAATACAGCTCTTTTTCCAGCGTCCTGGCAATTAACAATGGTGTACTCATAATGCGCTTCCTCTCTTAGTCCTGGGTGGAGTATAGGCAACCTGGTCGCAATTTGGTTGAGTAAATTCCTGACTTTGCGGCGCATTATCCAGCGCGGACTATGCTTTTGCATACGGTTCACAAAATAGTGGGAAACTATGTCCAGATTCTTCTTTAACGATCGCAAACAGCTGGTCAACGATGCCATTGAAGGCATACTGCTTTCTGCGCCACATGCAAATCTCGTCAAACTTGATATCGATCCGGCCATCAGGATCGTCGCGCGCGGCGACTGGGACAAAAGCCGCGTGGCGGTGATCTCCGGCGGTGGCTCTGGTCATGAGCCTGCACACGCCGGGTTTGTCGGCAAAGGCATGCTGACGGCGGCGGTGTGCGGCGATCTGTTTGCTTCGCCGAGCGTGGATGCGGTACTGAACGCCATTGTGGCGGTAACGGGCGATCGCGGCTGTCTGCTGATCGTCAAAAACTATACCGGCGACCGCCTGAACTTCGGTCTGGCAGCGGAAAAGGCCAAACGCTATGGCCTGAAGGTGGAGATGGTGATTGTTGCCGATGACATCGCGCTGCCGGATAACAAGCAGCCGCGCGGCATTGCCGGTACGGCGCTGGTGCATAAGATTGCGGGCTATGCGGCGGAGCACGGGAAATCACTGAGTGAAGTGCGGGATATTGCGCAACAGGCCTGCGATAATCTCTGGAGCCTGGGCGTTGCGATGCAAACCTGTAACTTGCCAGGCAGTGATGATGAAGAAGGGCGAATTAAGCAAGGTCATGTGGAGCTGGGGCTCGGTATTCACGGGGAGCCGGGGGCCTCGGTGGTTGATACGCAAAACAGCAAAGCCATTATCGACACGCTGGTAACACCGTTACGCGAGCAGGCGGGAGAGGGGCGCTTTGCAGTGCTGATTAACAATCTTGGCGGCGTGTCGGCGCTGGAGATGGCGCTGCTCACCAAAGAGCTGGCGCACTCGGCTCTGAAAGAGCATATCGCGTACCTGATTGGCCCCGCGCCGCTGGTGAGTGCCCTGGATATGAAGGGCTTTTCCCTGACGTTATTGAAGCTTAACGACCTCTTTGAAAAAGCGCTCCATGAAGAGGTTGAGACGCTGGGCTGGCAAAAACCAGTGGCGTTTGCCCCCTTGCGTGTACAGGAACATAGCGCGCTGCATGACCGCGTGGAATATACCCCATCTGCTAACGCAGAGGTGGGCGAGTATGTCTCCCAGGTAACAACCACGCTGATTAAGCTTGAAAATCGGCTCAATGCACTGGATGCCAAAGTGGGGGATGGCGATACCGGCTCTACCTTTGCGCAAGGAGCGCGAGACATTGCGCAGCGCCTTGAGGAGCACAAACTGCCTCTGGATGATATCCCAACGCTGCTGTTGCTGGTAGGCGAGCGGTTGGCCACGGTGATGGGCGGATCGAGTGGCGTGCTGATGTCGATCTTCTTTACGGCGGCCGGACAAAAGCTGCATGACGGGAAGCCGTTGCCGGAAGCCCTACTGAGTGGGCTGGCGCAGATGAAGCAGTACGGTGGGGCTGATCTTGGCGATCGTACGCTGATCGACGCGCTGCAGCCCGCGCTGGAGGCGTTGCTGAAAGGCGATCTTCACGCGGCGGCGCAGGCTGCGCGGCAGGGTGCCGAAGCGACCGCGAAAATGCAGAAAGCCGGAGCGGGGCGTTCGTCGTATGTGAATAAAGAGAATCTGGATGGAGTAATGGATCCGGGGGCGGTCGCGGTGGCAGAGGTGTTTGCTGCGCTGGCTCGGTAGTGTAGAAATGCCGGGTGGCGGCTACGCCTTACCCGGCCTGCAAACATGATGTCCGCGTGAAAATCAAAAATCCGCTTTCAACACCACGCGATAACGGGCTTTGCCGTCACGCACGTGCTGGATCGCTTCGTTGATTTTTGACATCGGATACAGCTCAGTAGTCGGAGCCACTTTGGTGCGTCCGGCAAACTTCATCAGTTTGCGCAATTCGAATGGCGTACCGGTGGCAGAGCCGGACACGCTGCGATCCCCGCCAATCAAGGTAAACGCCGGAACGGGCAGCGGCTTCATCACGGCACCTACGGTGTGGAAGTTTCCGCCGTAGGCCAGCGCTTCAAAATACGGCTGCCAGTCGAGATCGACGTTGACGGTGTTGATGATGAGATCAAACTGACCTGCCAGGGCGTTCAGCGCTTGCGGATCTCGGCTGTTCACAACCTTGTCTGCACCCATCGCCAGCACTTCTTTCTCTTTCGCCGGGTTTGAACTGAACGCTGTGACTTCACAGCCCATCGCGTGCAGCAGTTTGATGGCGATATGCCCCAGTCCGCCAATACCGATGACGCCCACGCGGCTGGTGGCAGTGATATGGTGCATCAGCAGAGGTTTGAAGACGGTAATACCACCACACAGCAATGGACTGGCGGATTCGATATCAATGCTGTCCGGCAGTGGAATGACCCATTGCCAGTCGGCGCGCAGCTTATCGGCAAAACCACCTTTGTTAAGTATGGTAGGAACGGCGCCTTCGAGGCAGTTGATCTGATTACCGCTGATACAGGCATCGCAGTGGCCACAGCTGCGTGCTGTCCAGCCAATGCCCACGCGTTGACCCACTTTCAGTCCTTTGTCCTGCGCGGCGCTACCGAGCGCCACGACGCGGCCAATCACTTCGTGTCCGGCAACCAGCGGGTAGCTGGAGAAGCCCCATTCGTTGTCGATCATCGAGAGATCCGAGTGGCAGATCCCGCAGTAATCAACCTGTACTTCGACGTCTTCTGCTTTTAGTTCGCCCGCATCGTACTCGTAAAGCTCAAGTTCTGCACCCGCCTGCGGTGCGGCGTAGCTTTTTATCTTCGACATCGTGTTTCCCCCGTTGTGGTGTGAACTGAGAGTGTAGAGCATTCAGTTCAGCACCGCTTAACAGAAGAGGGCGGCAATATTATTTACAGATTTTTCAGCATCCTGACTTCGCAATCGACGTGGCCGGTACAACCGAGCGGTGCATCAATATGCTCAAAGCCCAGATGTTCATACAGGCCAATGGCCTCTTTGAGGAAGGCGGTTGTTTCGAGGTAACAGCGCGTAAAACCCTGCTTACGTGCGTGTTCCAGGGCGATCAGTGCCAGCTTTTTCGCCAGTCCTTGCCCGCGTGCAGTTGGGAGGAAATACATTTTCTGTAGTTCGCAGATATCCGGCTCGCTACAACTGAGTGGCGCCACGCCGCCGCCGCCCACAACCAGACCATTCTGCTCGATTACCCAATAGGCATGCCCTGGCTGGCTGTAGAGCTGAAAAAGCTCATCCAGATTTGGGTCTGCAACCGTGTAGCCTTTGTCAGCCGTCAGGCCATATTCGGCAGAAACGGTGCGGATAACGGCGGCAATAGCCGGGTTATCCTGCTCAGTGATCCGACGCATCGTCGTCGCGACGGGGGTAATCACGCTCATAGCATTACTCATTACAAAAATTGACACATAACTGCTGTTAATAGCACCGCAGAAAGGGGAGTGCAAGCGAGGAGTTTTCAGGAAGGTTACCCCTTACGCCCTGAAGCGTAAGGGGTAAAAGCATTACAGGGCGGCAATCACTGCCTGCTGCTCAATCAGTTTGGTCTTCGCATCAGCGAAAGCAACCAGACGCTCACGCTCTTTGGCGATGACCGCTTCCGGCGCGCGGGCCACAAAGCCTTCGTTCGCCAGCTTGCTTTCGATTTTGCCGATTTCCACGTCGACTTTCGCCACTTCTTTCGCCAGACGAGCCAGCTCGGCGTCTTTGTCGATCAGGCCCGCCATCGGGATAAGCAGCTCTGCGCCGTCGATGATTTTAGTCACGGATACCGGACCTTTATCATCTGCAGGCAGCACAGTGATGCTTTCCAGACGCGCCATGGTTTTCAGGAAGGTGTTGTTCTCGGTGACACGACGAACAGCAGCTTCACTGCAACCACGCAGCAGCAATTCCAGCGGTTTACCCGGGGCGATGTTCATTTCTGCACGAATGTTACGTACTGCAACGATCGCCTGTTTCAGCCATTCGGTATCTGCTGACGCAGCGTCATCAACCTTCGCCGCATCGAATTCCGGGAATGGTTGCAGCATGATGGTGTCTGCGTTGATGCCAGCAATCACTTTCACACGCTGCCAGATGGTTTCGGTGATGAATGGAATGACTGGATGCGCAAGACGCAGCAGACCTTCCAGCACGGTAATCAGCGTGTTGCGCGTGCCGCGCAGTTCCGCCTCAGAACCGCCGTTCATCACTGGCTTCGCCAGCTCCAGGTACCAGTCACAGAACTGGTTCCAGGTGAATTCGTACAGGATGCCTGCCGCGATATCGAAGCGGTAGCTGTCCAGCGCCTCGCGGAACGCTTTCACCGTCTGGTTGAATTCCGCGAGGATCCAACGGTCTGCCAGAGACAGAGTCATCTCGCCGCCGTTGAAGCCGCAATCCTGATCTTCGGTGTTCATCAGCACGAAGCGGCTGGCGTTCCACAGCTTGTTACAGAAGTTACGGTAACCTTCCAGACGCTTCATGTCCCAGTTGATGTCACGGCCAGTAGAAGCCAGTGCCGCCAGGGTGAAACGCAGGGCGTCAGTACCGTGAGGCTCGATCCCGTTCGGGAACTGTTTCTCGGTACGCTTGCGGATTTTCTCAGCCAGCTGCGGCTGCATCATATTACCGGTGCGTTTTTCCAGCAGCTCTTCCAGGGAGATACCGTCAACCATATCCAGTGGGTCAATAACGTTACCCTTGGATTTAGACATCTTCTGGCCTTCGTCGTCACGGATCAGACCGGTCATATAGACGGTATGGAACGGAACCTGCGGTTTACCGTCTTCATCTTTGATGAAGTGCATGGTCATCATGATCATGCGGGCAATCCAGAAGAAGATGATGTCGAAGCCGGAAACCATCACGCTGGTTGGGTGGAACTGACGCAGCGCGTCGGTGTTTTCTGGCCAGCCGAGGGTGGAGAAGGTCCACAGCGCGGAAGAGAACCAGGTATCCAGCACGTCTTCGTCCTGGCGCAGCGCAACGTCAGCGCTCAGGTTATTTTCCTGACGAACTTCTTCTTCCGTGCGGCCAACGTAGACATTGCCTTCGTTGTCGTACCATGCCGGGATGCGGTGACCCCACCACAGCTGACGGGAGATACACCAGTCCTGAATATCACGCATCCAGGAGAAGTACATGTTTTCGTACTGCTTCGGCACGAACTGGATGCTGCCGTTTTCAACCGCTTCAACAGCCGGTTTCGCCAGTACGTCAGCACGCACGTACCACTGGTCGGTCAGCATTGGCTCAATAACCACACCGCCACGGTCGCCGTACGGCACGGTCAGATCGTGAGGTTTGATCTCTTCCAGCAGGCCGAGTGCGTCAACGGCAGCCACAATCGCCTTACGCGCGGCAAAACGTTCCATTTTCTGGAATTCTGCCGGGATAGCGTTTGAGTAAACGTCAGTTTCTTCGCCTTTGGTATCGTACACTTCTGCACTTTCACGGATATCACCGTCGAAGGTCAGAATGTTGATCATTGGCAGGGCGTGACGACGACCGACTTCGTAGTCGTTAAAGTCGTGCGCCGGGGTGATTTTCACGCAGCCGGTACCTTTTTCCATGTCGGCGTGTTCGTCACCCACGATCGGAATACGGCGGTTAACCAGCGGCAGCACCACGAATTTGCCGATCAGATCTTTATAACGTGGATCTTCCGGGTTAACAGCCACGCCGGTATCGCCCAGCAGGGTTTCCGGACGGGTCGTCGCGACCACCAGGTAATCTTTACCATCGGCGGTTTTCGCGCCATCGGCCAGCGGATAGCGGATATGCCACATGGAGCCTTTAGACTCGCGGTTTTCCACTTCCAGGTCAGAAATTGCGGTGCGCAGTTTCGGGTCCCAGTTTACCAGGCGTTTGCCACGGTAAATCAGGTCTTCTTTATACAGACGGACGAAGACTTCTTTAACGGCGTTGGACAGGCCTTCATCCATGGTGAAGCGCTCACGCTCCCAGTCCACGGAGTTGCCAAGACGACGCATCTGACGGGTAATGGTACCGCCAGATTCCGCTTTCCACTGCCAGATTTTGTCGATGAACGCGTCGCGACCGTAGTCGTGGCGAGTTTTACCTTCTTCCGCGGCAATTTTACGTTCAACCACCATCTGGGTCGCGATACCCGCGTGGTCAGTACCCGCTTGCCACAGGGTGTTTTTGCCCTGCATGCGCTGGTAGCGGATCATGGTGTCCATGATGGTCTGCTGGAAAGCATGACCCATATGCAAACTGCCGGTGACGTTCGGCGGCGGGATCATGATGCAGAAGGACTCTTTGCTTTCGTCGCCGTTAGGCTTGAAATAGCCCTGCTGTTCCCAGTGCTCGTAAAGCGGCTGTTCGATATCGCGTGGGTTATATGTCTTTTCCATTATTTCCAGGTTGCCGTATTCAGGTTAAAACCAGCCAGGCGGTACGCTTTATAGCGTTCGCGCGCCAGTTGTTTCAAAGATTCTTCGTAAGGGACAAAGTCTACCACTTCTGTGAAAGCGGTGGCAAAATCTGCAAAATCTATCCGCAGGCTAATCAGAATATCGCGCGCGCTGCTGTTGCGCTTTTGCGGCCAGGCAATTTCGACTGGCGCACCGCCGCGCGGACCTTCGCCAGACAGGTTATGCGGCACAAAACTCTCAGGCGGGCGTGCCCACAAGGCTTCATCAAGCCGTATAGCCTGCTGTTCATCTTCGCAGGCAATCAAAACGCGCTTGCCTGCTCGCCAACGTTCTGTGGCAATTTCACACACCAGCTGTTCGACGGCGCTCAGGCCATCCTGATGGGTGTCGTTGTCCAGAAGGTAGAACGTTGCATTCTTCATATATGGGGCTTCTTGTGCTCACTTTAAATGCTTAAGCCGGGTGGCGGCTTCGCCTTACCCGGCCTACGGTTTACTGCCGTTTTGACTTACTCGTCGCCATTAAATCCTGCGCGATTCAGCAGGAACTGCGAGAGTAACGCGACCGGACGACCGGTTGCGCCTTTGGCTTTACCGGAACGCCATGCGGTGCCCGCGATATCCAGGTGTGCCCAGTTGTACTTGCGGGTGAAGCGTGCCAGGAAGCAACCTGCGGTGATAGCACCGCCAGGACGGCCGCCGATGTTCGCCATATCCGCAAAGTTAGACTCCAGCTGCTCCTGATACTCATCACCCAGCGGCAGACGCCATGCGCGGTCACCGGCTTGTTCCGAGGCACCAATCAGTTCGTGTGCCAGCGGGTTGTGGTTCGACATCAGGCCAGTAATGTGATGGCCCAGCGCGATCACGCAGGCACCGGTCAGAGTAGCCACGTCGATGACCGCTTCAGGTTCGAAACGCTCAACGTAGGTCAGCACGTCACACAGCACCAGACGGCCTTCGGCGTCAGTGTTCAGGACTTCAACCGTCTGGCCAGACATGGTGGTCAGGACGTCACCCGGACGATAAGCGCGACCGCCAGGCATGTTTTCGCAGCCTGCCAGTACGCCAGTGACATTAATCGGCAACTGAAGTTCTGCGACCATACGCATCACGCCGTATACGGCTGCTGCGCCGCACATGTCGTATTTCATCTCGTCCATGCCTTCGGCAGGTTTGATCGAGATACCGCCGGAGTCGAAAGTCAGGCCCTTGCCGACGAGCACGATTGGACGTGCATCTTCGGACGGGTTGCCCTTGTATTCGATGACTGACATCAGGGATTCGTTCTGAGAGCCGTTACCGACGGCCAGATATGAGTGCATCCCCAGCTCTTTCATCTGCTGTTCGCCGATAACGCGGGTGATGACATTCTTGCTGTAGGTATCAGCCAACTGGCGCGCCTGGGATGCCAGATACGCGGCGTTACAGATATTAGGCGGCATGTTACCGAGATCTTTCGCCGCCTTAATGCCAGCCGCAATCGCCAGACCGTGCTGAATAGCGCGTTCGCCGCTGGTCAGTTCGCGACGGGTTGGCACGTTGAAGACCATTTTACGCAGCGGGCGACGCGGCTCGCTTTTATTGGTCTTCAGCTGATCGAAGCTGTACAGGCTCTCTTTTGCTGTTTCGACAGCCTGGCGAACTTTCCAGTAGGTATTACGGCCTTTGACGTGCAGTTCTGTCAGGAAGCAGACAGCTTCCATTGAACCGGTATCATTCAGCGTATTGATCGTTTTCTGAATCACCTGCTTATACTGGCGTTCATCCAGCTCGCGCTCTTTACCGCAGCCAATCAGCAGAATGCGCTCGGACAGTACGTTCGGAACATGGTGCAGTAACAGCGTCTGCCCAGGTTTGCCTTCCAGTTCGCCACGGCGCAGCAGGGCGCTAATGTAGCCGTCACTGATTTTATCGAGTTGTTCGGCGATCGGGGAGAGTCGGCGTGGTTCAAAGACGCCCACAACGATGCAGGCACTCCGCTGTTTCTCCGGGCTACCGCTTTTTACACTGAACTCCATGCACTACGCTCCTGAATCTTAAAGACAACGGCGGCAGCTACAGATAGAATTGAAAGCTTTCGTAACTCATGTCCGCTGTTGTGGTGACTTCGTGTTAATCTTACGTTATTACGGTTTCGACACGTCAGAAAAAAGTCCTGAAGCGTGAATCCGCCGGGTGTTTTAATCTTAGCGATGATTTCGACGACTCAAGAGAATAAATGACGTTTAAGCCATGAAACAAGCGATTTTCCAGCAAAGAGACGGGTTTTTACGGGCGTATTTAAAGTGATAATCATAAGATATCTGGTGCGGGAGACGCTCAAAAGCCAACTGGCGATCCTCTTCATCCTGCTGCTGATTTTTTTCTGTCAGAAGTTGGTTAAGATCCTCGGTGCGGCCGTTGACGGCGAAATTCCAACGAATCTGGTGCTTTCCCTGCTTGGTTTAGGGATCCCGGAAATGGCGCAGCTTATCCTGCCGCTAAGTCTTTTCCTTGGTCTGCTCATGACGCTTGGTAAGCTCTACACCGAGAGTGAAATCACGGTGATGCATGCCTGTGGTCTGAGCAAAGCCGTGCTGGTGAAGGCCGCGATGATACTGGCGCTGTTCACCGGTATCGTTGCTGCGGTGAATGTAATGTGGGCAGGTCCCATGTCCTCCCGTCATCAGGACGAAGTGCTGGCCGAAGCGAAAGCGAACCCCGGCATGGCGGCATTAGCCCAGGGGCAGTTCCAGCAGGCGACTGACGGTAACTCTGTGCTGTTTATTGAGAGCGTAGACGGCAGTAAATTCAACGACGTATTTCTGGCGCAGCTGCGTACGAAAGGTAACGCACGTCCGTCGGTGGTCGTCGCCGACTCTGGCCAGCTTGCTCAACGCAAAGATGGTTCGCAGATTGTGACGCTGAATACAGGTACCCGTTTTGAAGGTACCGCGATGCTGCGGGACTTCCGTATCACGGACTTCCAGAACTACCAGGCCATTATTGGTCATCAGGCTGTGGCGCTCGACCCATCGGATACCGAACAAATGGACATGCGTACGCTGTGGAATACCGATACCGACAGAGCGCGCGCTGAGTTCCACTGGCGAATTACTCTCGTCTTTACGGTGTTTATGATGGCATTGATTGTGGTTCCGCTGAGCGTGGTCAACCCTCGCCAGGGACGTGTGCTCTCCATGCTGCCGGCGATGTTGCTGTACCTGATCTACTTCCTGCTGCAAACCTCGATTCGCTCAAACGGCGCTAAGGGTAAGCTGGATCCCATGGTCTGGACATGGGTCGTCAACAGCTTGTACATCTTACTGGCGCTGGGATTAAACCTGTGGGATACGGTGCCAGTGCGCCGCATACGTGCCCGATTCTCGCGTAAAGGAGCCATCTAATGCAGGCGTTTGGCGTTCTTGATCGCTATATCGGTAAAACCATTTTTACCACCATCATGATGACGTTGTTCATGCTGGTGTCGCTCTCCGGCATTATCAAATTTGTCGATCAGCTGAAAAAAGCCGGGCAGGGGAGCTATGACGCGATGGGCGCGGGGATGTACACCCTGCTCAGCGTGCCGAAAGATGTGCAAATCTTCTTCCCGATGGCAGCACTGTTAGGTGCGCTGCTGGGGCTGGGGATGCTGGCCCAGCGCAGCGAGCTGGTCGTCATGCAGGCATCGGGCTTCACCCGTATGCAGGTTGCGCTGTCGGTAATGAAAACCGCGATCCCTCTGGTGCTGCTGACCATGGCGATTGGCGAGTGGGTGGCACCGCAAGGTGAACAAACGGCGCGTAACTACCGTGCTCAGGCGATGTACGGCGGCTCTCTGCTTTCCACTCAGCAAGGTCTGTGGGCGAAAGACGGAAAAAGCTTCGTCTACATTGAACGTGTAAAAGGCAACGATGAGTTAGGCGGTGTGAGTATCTACTCCTTCAACGACCAGCGCCGTTTGCTGTCTGTCAAACACGCCTCATCGGCGAAGTTTGATCCCGAACATAAGCAGTGGCGTTTGTCACAGGTAGATGAGTCTGACCTGACAGACCCGAAACAGATCACCGGTTCTCAGACGGTTTCCGGCACGTGGAAGACGAACCTCACGCCGGATAAGCTCGGTGTTGTGGCACTGGATCCAGATGCGCTCTCTATCAGCGGTTTACACAACTATGTGAAATACCTGAAGTCGAGCGGCCAGGATGCCGGACGTTATCAGCTCAACATGTGGAGCAAGATCTTCCAGCCAATGTCCGTGGCGGTGATGATGCTGATGGCGCTGTCGTTTATCTTCGGCCCCCTGCGTAGTGTGCCGATGGGTGTACGTGTGGTAACCGGTATCAGCTTTGGCTTTGTATTCTACGTGCTCGACCAGATCTTCGGCCCGCTGACGCTGGTTTACGGCATCCCACCGATTATTGGTGCGTTGCTGCCAAGCGCCAGTTTCCTCCTGATCAGCCTCTGGCTGCTTCTGAAACGCTCCTGATTGACCTCTCCTCGCTTCCGGTTAACCGGGAGCGGGGCTAATCTCCTGTTTCACCCCGCACTTTTTCTCACAACCTTCAACGCCCCGCCGCGAATTTGAGTATTATTGAGCGATAAAGTCGTGAAGGGATCCCCTATGAAGCAAATTCGAATGCTTGCCCAGTACTACGTCGACCTGATGATGAAGCTCGGGCTGGTGCGTTTCTCCATGCTGCTTGCGCTGGCACTGGTCGTTCTGGCCATCGTTGTGCAGATGGCCGTCACCATGGTTTTGCATGGTCAGGTTGAGAGTATCGACGTTATCCGCTCCATCTTCTTTGGCTTGCTCATTACCCCCTGGGCGGTCTACTTCCTCTCCGTGGTGGTTGAACAGCTGGAAGAATCCCGTCAGCGTTTGTCAAAACTGGTCGATAAACTGGAAGAGATGCGCGAGCGCGACCTGAAGCTCAATGTTCAGCTAAAAGATAACATTGCACAGCTGAACCAGGAGATTTCAGATCGTGAGAAGGCGGAAGCCGAACGTCAGGCCACACTGGAGCAGCTTAAAATCGAAATGAAAGAGCGTGAGGTGACGCAGATCCAGCTTGAGCAGCAATCCTCTTTCCTGCGTTCGTTCCTCGATGCTTCACCGGATCTGGTTTTCTACCGTAACGAAGACAAAGAATTCTCCGGCTGTAACCGGGCGATGGAGCTGCTGACCGGGAAAAGTGAAAAGCAGCTGATTCACCTGAAACCTCAGGATGTCTATTCTGAGGAGGCGGCGGCCAAGGTCATGGAGACAGATGAAAAAGTCTTCCGCCACAACGTCTCGCTGACCTATGAACAGTGGCTGGATTACCCGGACGGGCGCAAAGCCTGCTTTGAGATCCGTAAAGTGCCGTACTACGACCGCGTCGGGAAACGTCATGGCCTGATGGGCTTTGGTCGCGATATTACCGAGCGTAAGCGCTATCAGGATGCCCTGGAACGTGCCAGCCGCGATAAGACCACCTTTATTTCCACCATCAGCCACGAACTGCGTACGCCGCTTAATGGCATTGTCGGTCTGAGCCGTATTTTGCTGGATACCGATCTGACCGCGGAACAGGAAAAATACCTCAAAACGATCCATGTCTCGGCGGTCACGCTGGGGAATATCTTCAATGATATTATCGACATGGATAAGATGGAGCGCCGTAAAGTCCAGCTGGATAACCAGCCGGTTGATTTCACCAGCTTTATGGCCGATCTGGAAAACTTGTCCGGTCTGCAGGCGCAGCAGAAAGGGCTGAGTTTTGTGATGGAACCCTCCCTGCCACTGCCGCATAAAGTGGTCACGGACGGTACCCGCCTGCGCCAGATCCTGTGGAACCTTATCAGTAACGCCGTGAAATTTACCCAGAAGGGGCAGGTTGCGGTGCGCATCCGCTATGACGAAGGTGACATGCTGCACTTCGAGGTGGAAGACTCCGGGATTGGCATTCCGCAGGAGGAGCAGGACAAAATTTTCGCGATGTACTACCAGGTGAAAGACAGCAACGGCGGGAAACCTGCCACCGGTACAGGCATTGGCCTGGCGGTATCTAAACGGCTTGCGAAGAGTATGGGCGGGGACATTACGGTAACCAGCCAGGCGGGCAAAGGCTCGACCTTCACGCTGACGGTACATGCGCCAGCGGTGGCTGAAGAGGTTGAGGATACCTTTGAAAACGACGATATGCCGCTGCCCGCGCTGCACGTCCTGTTGGTGGAAGACATCGAGCTGAACGTAATTGTGGCACGCTCGGTGCTGGAAAAACTGGGTAACAGTGTGGACGTGGCAATGACCGGTAAAGCCGCGCTAGAGATGTTTAAACCGGGTGAATATGACCTCGTCTTGCTGGATATTCAACTGCCGGATATGACCGGGCTGGATATCTCACGTGAACTGACGAGCAAGTATGCCGCTGACGATCTGCCGCCGCTGGTCGCGCTGACGGCGAACGTGCTGAAAGACAAAAAAGAGTACCTCGATGCCGGTATGGATGATGTGCTTAGCAAACCGCTGGCGGTGCCTGCCCTGACCGCCATGATCAAGAAGTTCTGGGATACCCGTGATGAAGAGGAGAGCACCATGACGTCTGTTGATAGCGCAAAAGCCCAAACGATACTCGATACCGCGATGCTGGAGCAGTATATCGATCTGGTTGGTCCAAAACTGATTACCGACGGTCTGGCCGTGTTCGAAAAGATGATGCCTGGCTATCTGAGTGTGCTGGAATCAAACCTGACGGCACGAGACCAGAAAGGCATTGTGGAAGAAGGGCATAAAATCAAAGGTGCGGCCGGCTCGGTTGGCCTGCGTCACCTGCAACAGCTGGGACAACAGATTCAGTCGCCTGATTTACCTGCATGGGAAGATAACGTGGGTGATTGGGTCGAAGAGATGAAACAAGAGTGGCAAAACGATGTTGCGGTACTTAAAGCCTGGGTCGACGCCAGAAAAAAATGACCCCGGCTTAACCGGGGTGCGCGAATACTGCGCCAACACCAGGGAAATCTTGGCTGCGCCTGTTTTTTCAAGTTATTTTCGAATGGGCGCCGCCTGAAAAATTTAGGCCGCACGCAGATAAGATAGCAAATCTTAAATGGTTTGTTACATGAATCAGTGAAATGTGTGAAGCATAGCGTTTTAATCAAAATTATTAATGTGCTTCAGCGAGTTGCAAAGAAGGAACCTGATGATGAAAAAGATTGGTGTCGTGCTGAGCGGATGTGGTGTTTACGACGGTTCAGAGATACATGAAGCCGTCATCACATTGTTGGCGCTTTCCCGAAACGGAGCTGATGTTGTCTGCTTCGCGCCGGATAAAAGCCAGACTGATGTAATTAATCATTTGACCGGCGAGCCGATGGCGGAAACTCGTAACGTGTTGATTGAAGCGGCACGCATTGTTCGCGGCGATATTCACCCTCTTAATCAGGCTAATGCTTCAGAGCTTGATGGGTTAATTGTGCCAGGCGGGTTTGGCGCAGCGAAAAACCTGAGCAGCTTTGCTTCCCAGGGGGCAGAGTGCCATGTTGATCCGGATTTAAAAGCGCTGTCACGTGCGATGCACGCTGCGGGTAAACCGCTGGGTTTTATCTGTATTGCCCCGGCGATGCTGCCGAAAATTTTTGATTTCCCACTGCGCCTGACCATTGGGACCGACATCGACACTGCTGAAGTTGTTGAGGATATGGGCGGCGAACATGTGCCGTGTCCTGTCGATGACATCGTGGTGGACGAAGACAATAAAATTATTACCGCGCCTGCATACATGCTGGCGCAGAATATTGCTGAAGCAGCCACGGGCATTGAAAAGCTGGTGGACAGAGTGCTGGTGCTTGCTGAATGAGTCGTAAGTTCAGTCCCGGTGCAAGGTTAAAGCGTTTCCTGCTGAGAGCTCTGCTCGTACTGGCGGTCTTCTGGGGCGGCGGGATTGCTTTATTCAGCATTGTACCGGTCCCTTTCTCTGCTGTGATGGTTGAGCGCCAGATTGGCGCATGGCTCTCTGGGGATTTCCGCTATGTTGCACATTCCGACTGGGTAAGCATGGACGAGATCTCACCGTTCATGGGGCTGGCAGTCATCGCGGCAGAGGATCAGAAATTCCCGGAGCACTGGGGGTTCGACGTGGCGGCCATTGAGAAGGCGCTTGCTCATAACGAACGCCACGAAAACCGCGTGCGCGGCGCGTCGACGTTGTCGCAGCAGACGGCCAAAAATCTGTTTTTATGGGATGGTCGAAGCTGGGTGCGAAAAGGGCTGGAAGCGGGGTTGACCCTGGGGATGGAAACGGTCTGGAGCAAAAGACGCATTCTGACCGTCTATCTCAATATCGCTGAGTTTGGCGACGGCGTATTTGGTGTGGAAGCCGCTGCGCAGCGTTATTTCAATAAGCCTGCAAGCCGTCTAAGTATGTCAGAAGCTGCGCTATTGGCCGCTGTTTTACCTAATCCCATCCGTTTTAAAGCCAGTGCCCCATCAGGCTACGTGCGAAGCCGACAGGCGTGGATTATGCGCCAGATGAATCAACTGGGCGGGGAGGGGTTTATGCAGCGTAATAATCTCATGTAGGGCGGGTAAGCACAACGCCACCCGCCGAAGGGACGAACGTTAGTCTTCGTCAAAACCGGCGTTAAACAGCGCAATCACCGCCGCCAGCGCTTCCTCTTCCTGGGGGCCGGTGGCTTCTACTTCAATCTGGCGTCCTTTGGCTGAGTCCAGCATCAGCAGTGCGATCACGCTGTTCGCTTCCGCTTCTGTGCCTTCATCATTACGCAGCAGAACTTCTGCATCGAACCCCTGCATCAGCTCAAACAGCTTCATCGCCGGGCGTGCGTGCATGCCCAGCTTATTGGTGATCTCAACAGTTTGTTTTACGGTCATGTTTTACGTTTTTCCAGCGTGCGATGACGGGACTGAACGTTCTTTCCGCGTGAACGGAAATAATCGGCCAGCTGTTCGGCGATGTAGACCGAACGATGTTTACCGCCGGTACAGCCAATCGCCACTGTCAGGTAGCTACGATTGTTTGTTTCCAGCATAGGTAACCATAGCTCAAGGTAGCTTCGCGTCTGGTAGATAAAATTGTGAACTTCTGTGTGTCGGTCGAGGAAGGCCGCGACGGGTTTATCCAGACCTGTCATTGGACGCAGTTTTGGATCCCAGTGCGGGTTCGGCAGGAAACGCACGTCGAAAACATAATCCGCATCAATGGGGATACCGTGCTTAAAGCCGAAGGACTCGAACACCATCGTCAGTTCACGCTCGCGCTTGCCCAACAAACGGGTACGCAGCATTTCCGCCAGCTCATGAACGGACATCTCAGAGGTGTCGACGATCAGGTCAGCACGAGAACGAAGCGGCTCCAGCAGATCGCTCTCTTCGTCGATAGCGCTCTCCAGAGAGAGGTTCTTACTGGAAAGCGGATGCAGACGGCGGGTATCGCTGTAGCGGCGGATCAGGGTATTACGATCTGCATCCAGGAACAGCAACTGAGGTGAGAATTCCTCAGGCAGGTTACTCATCGCCTGCTCAAAAATTTCTGGCGATTCAGGCATATTACGAACGTCGATACTGACGGCGGCAGAGGTTTGTCTTTCCGCAAGCGTCCGAGCCAGATCGGGTAACAACACGACCGGCAGGTTATCTACGCAGTAAAAACCCATGTCTTCCAGCGCGCGCAGAGCAACGGATTTCCCCGACCCCGAACGGCCACTGACAATCATCAGTACCATGTTCCGTTTCTCCTCAGGACAACAGATGTGAAAGCCATCTCCTGGTTATGCATCATCCTGATTGCCTTCTGCTTCAGTGATAATTTGATAGAGCTCTTCATCACTTTGGGCTGAGCGCAGTCGACGGCAAATGGTTTTATCAGCCAGGCGTTTTGCGACCAGAGAAAGCGTATGCAGGTGGGTTTTCGTCTGGTCAGCAGGCACCAGCAGCGCGAAGAGGAGATCGACGGGCTGGTTATCAATGGCATCGAAGGCGATAGGGGTTTCCAGTTGCACAAACACACCGACGGCACGCAAGGTGTCTTCTTCCAGTTTGCCATGCGGGATCGCGATGCCATTGCCGATGCCTGTACTGCCCATCTTTTCACGGGTCAGGATAGCTTCGAACACTACCTGCGGCGGCAGGCCCAGCTGTTTTGCGGCCAGTTCACTGATGATCTCCAGCGCACGCTTTTTGCTCTGGCAGTGAACTGCACTGCGGGTACATTCCTGGTTAAGGACATTGCTCAGTTGAAGAGCGGAATCGTTGTTCATCATAATTTCACCTAAGCGCTAACTGTACAAATGGCCCGTTGTGTTTCACAACAGGCCGTCCTGCACCCGTTAACTGCCCGGACAATTAGTGTTGTTTCAGTTTATCTTTATGTTTATTAAGCTGTCGCGCAAGCTTATCAATCAAGCCGTCGATAGCCGCATACATGTCTTGCCCTTCCGCACTGGCATGGAGTTCACCCCCGTTGACGTGCAGGGTTGCATCCGAGATATGAGTCACTTTCTCCACTTTCAACACAATATAGACCTGATTGATCCTTTCGAAATACTGCTCGAGTTTTGCAAACTTCGCGTTCACGAAGTCGCGTAAAGCCTCAGTAATTTCGACGTTTTGTCCAGTGATGTTGAGCTGCATAGTGTCTTCCTTATCGGTTGTGTCAAACCAGCTGCTTACGCTGGTTGGACGGCGGAATGGATAAAGACTCTCGATACTTCGCAACAGTACGACGTGCCACCATAATACCCTGGTCGGACAGCATGGTGGTTAACTTACTGTCACTCAGTGGCTTCGCGGGGTTCTCCGCGGCGATCAACTTCTTCACCAGTGCGCGAATTGCCGTTGACGACGCTTCACCGCCGCCCTCGGTATTCACATGACTGGAGAAGAAATACTTAAGCTCAAAAATACCGCGTGGGCTGTGCAGATACTTCTGCGTCGTGACGCGGGAAATGGTTGATTCATGCATCTCGACGGCCTGGGCAATATCTGCCAGTACCATCGGTTTCATATACTCTTCGCCCTGCTCAAAGAAAGCCTGCTGCTGTTCGACAATACAGCGGCTGACGCGGAGCAGCGTATCATTTCGGCTCTCCAGACTTTTGATCAACCATCGCGCTTCCTGCAGATTGCTACGAATATATTGGTTGTCAGAGTCGTTTCGTGCGCTGGTGCACATGGAGGCATACTGCTGGTTGATTTGCAGGCGAGGGATGCTGTCAGAGTTCAGTTCAACGACCCAGCGGCCATTGTGTTTTCTGACCAGCACATCCGGGATCACGTACTCGGGTTCGCTGGTCTGGATCGACTGTCCGGGGCGTGGATCGAGCGACTGGATCAGATTCACCGCTTCTTTCAGCACATCTTCTTTCAGGCGTGTGACGCGCATCAGGGTGCGGAAATCGTGGTTAGCCAACAGATCCAGATGATCGCTAATGATAACGCGCGCCTCATCAATCCATGGCGTCTCTTTGCTGAACTGAGAAAGCTGGATCAGCAGGCAGTCGCGTAGATCTTTTGCCGCCACACCGACCGGATCGAAACGCTGGATACGCTTCAGAACGGCTTCAACTTCCTCAAGCTCTATCTCGTCGTCGCCCATGCTTTCCAGAATATCGTCCAGCGTGACGGTCAAATAGCCCGTGTCGTCAACGGCATCGACAATTGACGTGGCAATCGCGCGGTCGGTATCGGAGAAGGGGGTCAGTTCCACCTGCCACATCAGATAATCCTGTAGCGACTGGGTGGTTTCACCCTGATAGACCGGTAGCTCATCATCCTGGTAGTCTGCACGCGTACCGGAAGGGGTTCCGGCGGTGTAGATTTCATCCCAGCTGGCATCCAGCGGAAGCTCGTCCGGCATCTCTTTTTGTTCGAGTGCATCAGCGGTATCGAGCGCTTCTGTCTCCTGCGACTGCTGGGTATCTACCTCGTCATGAAGATCGGTTTGTTCCAGCAGCGGATTGCTGTCCAGCGCCTGCTGGAGCTCCTGCTGGAGTTCTAACGTGGACAGTTGCAACAGGCGAATTGCCTGCTGTAGCTGCGGCGTCATCGCCAGTTGTTGGCTGAGCCTTAATTGCAAACCTTGCTTCATGTTCAGAGCATTTTTCTCCGGTTCGGCGTTACGTTACCTCTACCCTATCAGAGTCTGAAGTCTTCCCCAAGATAGACGCGCTTAACATGATCATCTTCGAGGATCTGCTGCGGCGTACCGTGGGCGATCAGATTGCCCTGGCTCACAATATAGGCGCGTTCACACACGGCCAGCGTTTCACGCACGTTGTGGTCAGTGATCAGTACACCAAGCCCGCTGTCGCGCAGGTGTTCAATGATACGTTTAATGTCGATAACGGAGATGGGGTCAACGCCCGCAAACGGTTCATCCAGAAGGATAAATTTCGGGTTTGCGGCCAGCGCACGCGCGATTTCAACGCGGCGACGTTCACCCCCGGAGAGCGCCTGACCGAGGCTGTCACGCAGGTGCTCAATGTGGAACTCTTCCATCAGCTCGTTGGCACGATCCTGTCGCTGTTCGCTGGTCAGGTCGTTACGAATTTGTAGAACCGCCATCAGGTTATCGTAAACGCTAAGACGACGGAAAATAGAGGCTTCCTGCGGCAGATAGCCGATTCCGCGACGCGCGCGAGCGTGCAACGGCAGAAGACTGATGTCTTCATCGTCAATAACAATGTTGCCGGCATCGCGCGGCACAATGCCAACGACCATGTAGAAGGTTGTGGTTTTACCCGCACCGTTAGGGCCAAGCAGGCCCACAATTTCGCCGGAGTTGACGGTCAGACTGACATCTTCTACGACACGGCGGCCCTTATAGGCCTTCGCGAGATTTTTTGCAGTTAATGTTGCCATAACGAATTAGTTACTCTTCTTCTGTGCCGGGGCCTGGCCTTTACCTTTGTCCTGCAGCTGCGACGGAACCAGCACGGTGGTTACGCGTTTGCCTTTCTCGCTGGAGGCCTGCATTTTTTGCTCTTTCACCAGATAGGTGATCTGGTCGCCGGTAATATTGCTGTCCAGCTGTTCCAGATAGGCATTACCCGTCAGGATGACCAGATCCTTCGCCAGCTCATAGTGCATGTGCGTGGCGTGGCCCTTCACCGGCTTGCCGTTGTCCTGCATCTGGTAGAAGGTTGCCGGGTTGCCGTAGCCATCAATAATCTCTTTGCCCTGCTCACCACCCGGACGGGTAACGACCACTTTGTCGGCGTTGATTTTGATGGTGCCCTGGGTCATGACGACATTACCCGTAAAGGTGACGACGTTACCCTGCATATCAAGAGACTGCGTGTCTGACTCGATATGGATCGGCTGGTCGGTATCGCCCGTTACAGCAAGCGCGGGGAGACTGGTCGCCAGCATCGCACTAGCGATAATTACTTTAAGGCTGAGTTTGTTTGTTTTGAATTTCATAGGAGGTTCTAACCTTTTCAATCAGCTCGGCGTTTTTGCTGCGTAAGTTCCCGCGCATTCTTAAACCGCTGGAATTAAATGTTGTGCCATACAGAGTGACCAGATCCTGCGACGTCACATCCTGGGTCACCAGGTTGATCTGGGCATTATCCGTCGTAATTTTTCGCAGTTGCGAGTCAGGCGTCAGAGCGTTGACTTCAACGTGGCCATATAGATAAAGCATACGGTCATTTGTCAGTTTTGCCCGGTCTGACTTGATTGACCACGTCGGGACTTTGTCCTTATCAAACGTCGTCATGACAGGTTGGGTAAACCACGAAATACCGTCATCTGAAAAATATTCAACATGCTGGGCAATCAGGCGATAGTTCAGTGCCCCTTCCGGGCTGTAGACCACGGTGTCGCTGTGATCGCTTTTATAGGTTGGATCGTTATTGTTGATCACTTCCGTTTGCGTATCGTCGCGATCGGCAATATTCACGCCAATCAATACCAGTGCGACAAGCGAAAGCAGAATGATAACCCAACGTCTGGTTTTACTCATATTGATTGCCCTTTGGCCTCATCAAGCTTGCCTTGCGCCAGCAGAAGCAGATCGCAGACTTCACGTACGGCACCGCGGCCGCCATTGATGTGGGTAACGTAGTCAGCGCGTGGGAGCAACAGCGGATGCGCATCGGCAACGGCGATACTCAGGCCGACCTCAGCCATTACTGGCCAGTCAATCAGGTCATCCCCGACATAAGCCACGTTTTCCGGTGCAATTGCCAGTTTACCCACTAAATCATTGAACGCCGCCATCTTATCGGATTGTCCCTGATACAGATGGGTAATGCCCAGCGTTTCACAGCGATCTTCTACCAGTTTAGCTTTTCGCCCGGTGATTATCGCTACCTCGATACCCGAGGTGAGGGCACAGCGGATACCGTAACCGTCGCGAACGTTAAACGCTTTCAGCTCTTCACCATTATTGCCCATGTAAATCAGGCCATCGGAGAGGACCCCATCCACATCCAGGATGAGCAGGCGAATCTTTTCTGCCTTCGCCATCATATGGGTACTGACCGGACCATAACAGGTTGCAAGGAATGCACCCGCATTACTCATTGTCTTATCCTTCATTACACTACGCCTGCGCGTAGCAGATCATGCATATGTACCACACCCAGCAACTGGTCGCCATCGGCAACCATAACGGAGGTGATATGACGGGACTGCATCAGGTTCAGCACATCCACTGCCAGCGTACCCGGGCGAACGCGGATGCCGCCAGGTGTCATCACATCGGCAATGCCAAGCGTGCGGACATCTACACCCATATCAAACACGCGACGCAGGTCCCCATCGGTGAAGATCCCCTGAATTTTCATCAGATCATCGCACACGACTGTCATACCCAGATTCTTGCGGGTGATTTCCAGCAGCGCATCGCGCAGGGAGGCCGCTTTACTGACGTGAGGGATTTCATCCCCGGTGTGCATAATATCGTTGACCCGCAGAAGCAGCTTGCGCCCAAGCGCACCGCCGGGATGAGAAAGTGCGAAATCTTCAGGGGTAAAACCGCGGGCTTCCAGCAGCGCTACGGCAAGCGCATCACCCATGACCAGTGCCGCGGTGGTGCTGGAGGTCGGAGCCAGGCCCAGAGGGCAGGCTTCTTTGGGAACCTTAACGCACAGGTGAATATCGGCCGCCCGCGCCATGCTACTTTCCGGGCGACTGGTCATGCAAATGAGGGGGACATGCAGTCGCTTCAGTACCGGGATCAGCGCCAGGATCTCATTGGATTCACCGGAATTTGACAGTGCGATGACGATATCTTGCGGCGTGACCATCCCCAGGTCGCCGTGTGCGGCTTCCCCCGGGTGTACAAAGAAAGAAGAGGTTCCGGTGCTGGCAAACGTCGCGGCCATTTTGCGGCCAATATGACCGGACTTGCCCATCCCCATTACCACGACTTTACCGGCACAGTAGAATATCTTCTCACATGCCAGACTAAAATCCTGATTAATGTACTGATCTAACTGCGCCAGACCTTCACGTTCAATCTCCAGAACGTCTTTGCCTGCTTTCTGAAAGTCAAAACCCGGCTGCAATTCTATTTGCGACATAATGCGTTTCCGTTTACCCAGAGAGAAGAGGCGAGAGCCAGTACAGCATCGCCATCCATACGATAAATCCACCCGTCAACAGCGCGCCTGCGCCTTTGCCGATCTGGCGTTGCCGCCGCCAGCAGAGCAGGGCAAATATCACGCTGACCAGCAACATCACACCGTAATCGCGTGAAAACGCCAGGGGGTTAAAAGGCCCGGGCGTTATCAGGGCTGGCAGGCCCATCACAATCGCGATATTAAAAATGTTGGAACCGATGATATTGCCAATGGCAATGTCATCTTCACCTTTACGTGCTCCCGCAATGGCCGTGGCCAGCTCCGGCAGGCTGGTGCCGATGGCAATGACCGTCAGGCCAATGGTCAGTTCACTGATGGCAAAATAGTTCGCCAGTACTGTCGCGTTGTCGACGACCATGCGCGTTGCCATTGGCATGATGATCAGCGCGACGCCAAGCCAAAGTAGTGCTACAGGCAGCGTGCCCTCCCGCGGGAGTTCGGCAACCTGCTCCCGAGTCAGGCTATCCTGACCCAGCTTTTCAGCCTGGCGGGCGATTTTAACACTATACAGCAGCCAGATGACGGCCAGCGCCAGCAAGAAAATGCCGTCGCTGTAGCTCAGTACGCCATCATAAAATACGCACCCTGCCAGCAGGCTTACGATTAACATTAGCGGCAATTCACGGCGCAGAACATCGGAATGTACGCGAAATGGGTGGAGCAGTGCCGCCAGGCCTAAAATCAGTAATATATTGACGATGTTCGAGCCAATCGCGGTGCCAATAGCCAGGTCTACCTGACCATGCAGCGATGCTGAAACAGAGACGATGATTTCAGGAAGCGACGTTCCAACACTGACAACGGTCATCCCGATGACAACAGGCGGTACGCCAGTCAGACGACACAGGATAGATGCAGCAAACACTAAACGGTCAGCACTGTAGACCACCAAAAGTAAACCAATTATTAACAGTGCTGTTGCTAAAAGCATCAAAAGTCCTTTCTTCAGGTATACTCGTCGGTCCATCGCGCGGGAATGGCTGGACTGCATACTGTCTGAGGCGTAACGAATTCCTAATTTTGACTTTATGCGCCGGAAAAGTAAAACAAATGCCAGCTTTCGCTAACCTCAACGGCTATTATTCTGTAAAAATGCTGAGTTTGGGGCTGATTCAGGCTGCATGCCTTAATGTGAGCAGGGTAAGAAAGGAACAATAAATGAGCCAAACGATGGCGAATTTAGTCGATGTTCGCGGTGTGAGTTTTTCTCGCGCCAACCGATTGATATTTGATGATATTTCGTTGACCGTACCGCGTGGCAAGATCACTGCCATCATGGGGCCGTCCGGGATCGGTAAAACGACCCTGCTGCGCCTCATTGGTGGGCAGATCCCACCGGATAGCGGTGAAATCCTCTTTGATGGCGAAAACATCCCGGAGATGTCGCGCTCGCGCCTGTATACTGTCCGTAAACGCATGAGCATGCTCTTTCAGTCGGGGGCTCTGTTCACCGACATGAACGTCTTTGATAACGTGGCCTATCCGCTGCGCGAGCATACCAGCCTGCCGCCTGAGCTGCTGAAAAGCACGGTGATGATGAAGCTTGAAGCCGTCGGTCTGCGAGGGGCTGCAAAACTGATGCCTTCGGAACTGTCCGGTGGGATGGCGCGACGCGCTGCACTGGCGCGAGCCATTGCACTAGAACCTGATTTAATCATGTTCGACGAACCGTTTGTCGGACAGGATCCTATCACGATGGGTGTGCTGGTGAAGCTCATCTCTGAGCTGAACAGCGCGCTCGGCGTTACCTGTATCGTGGTTTCTCACGATGTACCGGAAGTATTGAGCATTGCCGATTACGCCTATATCGTGGCGGACAAAAAGATCGTCGCACACGGTAGCGCTCAGGCGCTGCAGGAAAATTGCGATCCGCGCGTGCGGCAGTTCCTTGACGGTATTGCAGATGGCCCTGTGCCGTTCCGCTACCCGGCGGGCGACTATCGTGACGATTTACTGGGAATAGGGAGTTAAGCCACTCATGCTGTTAAATGCGTTGGCCGCTCTCGGACACCGTGGCATAAAAACCATCAGGACGTTCGGGCGCGCCGGATTGATGTTATTCAACGCGCTGGTCGGCAAGCCGGAATTCCGCAAGCACGCACCGTTGCTGGTGCGTCAGCTCTATAATGTCGGTGTGCTGTCGATGCTCATCATCATTGTTTCCGGGCTGTTTATCGGTATGGTGCTTGGGCTTCAGGGCTACCTTGTTCTGACAACCTACAGTGCAGAAACCAGCCTCGGGATGCTGGTGGCGCTCTCACTGCTGCGTGAACTGGGGCCTGTTGTGGCGGCACTGTTGTTCGCCGGGCGCGCGGGGTCGGCATTAACGGCTGAAATTGGCCTGATGCGTGCGACCGAGCAGCTTTCCAGCATGGAGATGATGGCGGTTGATCCGCTGCGTCGCGTGATCTCGCCGCGTTTCTGGGCTGGGGTGATTTCGTTACCGTTACTGACTATTCTGTTTGTCGCCGTGGGTATCTGGGGCGGCTCGCTGGTTGGCGTCCACTGGAAAGGCATTGATGCCGGTTTCTTCTGGTCTGCCATGCAGGACGCCATTGATCTGCGAATGGATCTGGTCAACTGTCTGATTAAAAGCGTGGTCTTTGCTATTACGGTCACCTGGATTGCATTGTTCAATGGTTACGATGCCATCCCGACGTCGGCGGGCATTAGCCGTGCAACAACGCGTACAGTCGTACATTCGTCGCTGGCCGTACTGGGTCTGGATTTTGTGCTCACCGCACTGATGTTTGGGAATTGAGTTCATGCAAACGAGAAAAAATGAAATTTGGGTCGGCGTGTTCCTGTTACTGGCACTGCTGGCGGCGCTGTTTATCTGCCTGCGAGCGGCGGATATCACATCTGTCCGCACCGAGCCGACATATCGTATTTATGCCACCTTCGATAATATCGGCGGGCTGAAGGCGCGTTCACCGGTACGTATTGGTGGCGTGGTGATCGGCCGTGTGTCGGACATTACGCTTGATGAGAAAACCTATCTCCCACGCGTCGCGATGGATATCGAAGAGCGTTATAACCATATTCCGGACACCAGTTCTCTTTCCATCCGGACTTCCGGCCTGCTGGGTGAACAATATCTGGCGCTTAACGTCGGTTTTGAAGACCCAGAGCTCGGAACGACTATCCTTAAAGACGGCAGTGTTATCCAGGATACGAAGTCCGCAATGGTGCTGGAGGATATGATTGGTCAGTTCCTTTACAACAGTAAAGGGGATGAGAAAAAATCCGATGCTGCCCCTGCGCAGACTGAAGATCACACCAACGTCGCACCGACATCTGGCACGACGAATTAATTTCAGGAGAAGTCATTCATGTTTAAACGACTGTTAATGGTTGCCATGCTGGTCATTGCCCCTCTCACCGCAGCCCACGCTGCGGATCAGAGTAACCCGTACAAACAGATGGACGAAGCGGCCAAGAAGACTTTCGACCGTCTTAAAAACGAGCAACCTAAAATTCGTGCTAATCCTGATTATCTGCGTGATGTCGTCGATCAGGAACTGCTGCCGTATGTGCAGATCAAATATGCAGGTGCGCTGGTGCTGGGACGTTATTACAAAGACGCGACCCCCGCGCAGCGTGATGCTTACTTTGCCGCGTTCCGTGAATACCTGAAACAGGCTTATGGTCAGGCGCTGGCGATGTACCATGGTCAGACCTATCAGATTGCGCCTGAGCAGCCGCTGGGCGATGCGACCATCGTACCTATCCGCGTGACCATCAACGATCCTAACGGCCGTCCGCCGGTTCGTCTGGATTTCCAGTGGCGTAAAAACAGCCAGACGGGGCACTGGCAGGCATATGACATGATTGCCGAAGGGGTAAGCATGATCACCACCAAACAGAACGAGTGGAGCGACCTGCTGCGTACCAAAGGCATTGATGGCCTTACCGCGCAGCTGCAGTCTATTTCTCGTCAGAAAATTACCCTGGATGAGAAGAAGTAATGTCTCAGCAACTCAGCTGGTCGCGTGAAGGCGAGACATTAAAGCTGTCCGGTGAACTTGATCAGGATCTGCTGAACCCATTGTGGGACAAACGTCATGAAGCGATGCAGGGTGTGACGCTCATCGACTTAACCGAGGTCACACGGGTGGATACAGCAGGTATTGCGCTGCTCGCCCATCTGGTTGCCGTGGGGAAAAAACAGGGACAAAGCGTCAAGCTTCACGGCGCGAGTGATAATGTCGTTACCCTTGCGCAGCTCTACAATCTCCCTCACGACGTGCTGCCTCGTTAGTATTTTCAGTGCGTTACTTCTGAAAGCCCTGACAGTTTCATCGTCGGGGCTTTTTGCTTGTTTAAGACGACGTCACTTTGCTCTAAGATGTTGGGCTTGTTTTCACTATCAGATGATTAAGAGCCCATGGAAAATCATGAAATCCAGACAGTGCTGATGAATGCACTCTCCCTTCAGGAAGCCCACGTCACTGGCGATGGCAGTCACTTCCAGGTTATTGCTGTGGGTGAGATGTTCGACGGTATGAGCCGTGTGAAGAAGCAGCAGGCTGTGTACGCGCCGCTGATGGAATATATTGCGGATAACCGCATCCACGCCCTGTCGATTAAAGCGTTCACCCCGCAAGAGTGGGCACGCGATCGCAAATTAAACGGTTTTTGAGCTGAGGGCGACAGGCCCGCAGCACGGTTGAATTTATAAGAGAACACACAATGGATAAATTTCGTGTACAGGGGCCAACGCGTCTCCAGGGCGAAGTCACAATTTCTGGCGCGAAAAACGCCGCGCTGCCAATCCTCTTTGCTGCGCTGCTCGCGGAAGAGCCGGTAGAAATTCAGAACGTACCAAAGCTGAAAGATATCGACACCACCATGAAGCTGCTCACCCAGTTGGGAACCAAAGTTGAGCGTAATGGTTCCGTCTGGATCGATGCCAGCAATGTGAACAACTTCTCTGCGCCGTACGATCTGGTGAAAACCATGCGTGCGTCCATCTGGGCGCTTGGCCCGCTGGTGGCGCGTTTTGGACAGGGGCAGGTTTCACTGCCGGGCGGCTGTGCAATCGGCGCACGCCCGGTTGACCTGCATATCTTTGGTCTGGAGAAACTGGGCGCAGAGATCAAACTGGAAGAAGGTTACGTTAAAGCGTCCGTTAATGGTCGCCTGAAAGGTGCGCACATTGTCATGGACAAAGTGAGCGTAGGCGCAACGGTCACCATTATGTCTGCGGCAACGCTGGCAGAAGGGACCACCATTATTGAAAATGCCGCGCGCGAACCGGAAATTGTGGATACCGCAAACTTCCTCGTCGCGCTGGGTGCGAAGATCTCCGGTCAGGGTACCGACCGTATCACCATCGAAGGCGTTGAGCGTCTGGGTGGCGGTGTCTATCGCGTTCTGCCGGACCGTATCGAAACCGGTACCTTCCTGGTCGCTGCGGCGATCTCTGGCGGTAAGATTGTTTGTCGTAACGCTCAGCCGGATACGCTGGATGCGGTGCTGGCGAAACTGCGCGATGCGGGTGCGGATATCGAAATCGGTGAAGACTGGATCAGCCTCGATATGCACGGCCAGCGTCCAAAAGCGGTCAATGTACGTACGGCGCCACATCCGGCGTTCCCGACGGACATGCAGGCTCAGTTCACGTTGCTAAACCTGGTGGCTGAAGGTACTGGCTTCATCACTGAAACCATTTTCGAGAACCGCTTTATGCACGTACCGGAGCTGATCCGTATGGGTGCACGTGCTGAGATCGAAAGTAATACCGTGATTTGCCATGGCGTTGAGAAGCTGTCCGGTGCTCAGGTGATGGCAACCGATTTGCGTGCGTCCGCAAGCCTGGTGCTGGCGGGGTGTATCGCGGAAGGTACGACGGTTGTGGATCGTATTTACCACATCGATCGTGGCTATGAGCGTATCGAAGATAAACTGCGCGCGCTGGGTGCCAATATCGAGCGTGTAAAGGGCGAGTAATCGTTCCGGCAGCCCCCTGCCAGCAATGACCGGGGGGTTGCTGTTCCTGTCAAAAATCGCATTATTCCTGCGGTTTTTTCTTTGCTTTTTTCTGGCGAATCATGCGCGATCTGTCGATAAATTCATGGGTAATGGGATCGTGGTAACGCGAGGGCCAGATCACCCACGGATGCGTATCCAGCGCCGTTGCGATAATTAATTCTCCCTTTGGCCAGGGACGAGTCAGGGCGTTTGCCAGGGTAGAAGAACTCAGGCCATTGCGGCGAGATTCAGCTGCCAGTGAAGTGCCTTTTTTGCGCAGTGCCGCAATGATATCTGCCGTGTGCCAGTCGATAAATTTCGTATCCATAACGCTGTCCTTAAGTTCGGATTTACTCACGCCGTTTCTTCTGAAACGACAGGCTTACTATACCCATTTCAAACTCTTGTTCTAAAAAGTTCGCGTTACTGGAAGGGATATTCAGAATAAGGCATGGCTTTATTCATGCGGCCTTTAAACCGATGAATTTACATGAACACGGAATTTACAGGTGTGTGCTGGAATCTCCCCGCGATGGCCGCAGGGAGATGCAGGAGGGATTAACGGTCTCGCTGAACGGCGATGTGGGCCAGCGCAATCAGTGCATCGCGCCATGGGCTGTCGGGAATGACCTGAAGAGCTTCGATGGCTTTGTCGGCTTCTTCTTCCGCACGTTGGCGCGTCCATTCCAGCGATCCGCAGACTGCCATGGTTTCCAGCACAGGTTCCAGCAGATGACGGCCATTTCCCTGCTCAATCGCTTCACGGATCATTTTTGCCTGTTCGGCTGAACCGTTACGCATAGCATGAAGCAGTGGCAGGGTGGGTTTGCCTTCGTTCAGGTCATCACCCACGTTTTTGCCGAGCGTTTCGCCGTCAGCACTGTAGTCCAGCAAATCATCAATTAACTGGAATGCGGTCCCCAGATAACGACCGTAATCCTGCAGGCCTTTTTCCTGTGCTTCGGTACAGTCCGCCAGAATACCGGAGCACTGGGCAGCTGCTTCAAACAGGCGCGCGGTTTTGCTGTAAATCACGCGCATGTAGTTTTCTTCGGTGATGTCAGGGTCGTTGACGTTCATCAGCTGCAGCACTTCGCCTTCAGCGATCACGTTAACGGCCTCAGACATCACTTCCAGTACTTTCAGAGAGCCCAGGCTGGTCATCATCTGGAAGGCGCGGGTATAGATAAAATCCCCCACCAGAACGCTGGCTGCGTTCCCGAAAGCAGCGTTTGCCGTGGCTTTACCACGACGCATATCCGATTCATCCACAACGTCGTCATGCAGAAGCGTCGCCGTGTGAATAAATTCGATAAGTGCTGCGATAGTCACGTGGGCATTTCCCTGATAGCCAACGGCTCTGGCAGCCAGAATAGCAATCATCGGGCGAATGCGTTTACCGCCGCCGCTGACGATGTAATAGCCCAACTGATTGATCAGTTGAACATCAGAGTTGAGTTGCTCCAGGATTGCTGCATTCACACCCGCCATATCTTGCGCGGTTAACTCGTTGATTTTTTCTAAATTCATCGCAAAAGCCGGGCTTTTTATCCTGTTGATCCCATCTTCAATGGGGTAACGAAGGGTTTCGGTTTATCAATAGTAGTGCTGATTGTACTGAAAAAACGGCTCAGATAAACGTTACCGTACGTGTTGTGTTTTTTTTCTTCATGTATTGACGGTAGCACTTGTCAAAGGCTCGCGTTTTGCGTAATATTCGCGCCCTATTGTGAATATTTATAGCGCACTCTGATTCATACGAGGACGTGCGCGGAAGCGGAGTTTATATGTACGCGGTTTTCCAAAGTGGTGGTAAACAACACCGAGTAAGCGAAGGTCAGACCGTTCGCCTGGAAAAGCTGGACATCGCAACTGGCGAATCTGTTGAATTCGCTGAAGTTCTGATGATCGCAAACGGTGAAGAAGTCAAAATCGGCGTTCCTTTCGTTGATGGCGGCGTTATCAAAGCTGAAGTTGTTGCACACGGTCGTGGCGAGAAAGTTAAAATCGTTAAGTTTCGTCGTCGTAAGCACTACCGTAAGCAGCAGGGCCACCGTCAGTGGTTCACTGATGTGAAAATTACTGGCATCAGCGCCTAAGACCTGAGGAGAGATTTAAATGGCACATAAAAAGGCTGGCGGCTCCACACGTAACGGTCGCGATTCAGAAGCTAAACGCCTGGGCGTTAAGCGTTTCGGTGGCGAATCCGTTCTGGCGGGTAGCATCATCGTTCGTCAACGTGGTACCAAATTCCACGCTGGCAACAACGTAGGTTGCGGTCGTGACCACACTCTGTTTGCTAAAGCAGACGGTAAAGTGAAATTTGAAGTTAAAGGCCCGAACAACCGTAAATACATCAGCATCGTTGCTGAGTAAGGTTTTCTCGGTCCGGTAACGGATTAAAGCCCCGCACCCAGTTGCGGGGCTTTTTACATTGGAAACCCGGTAATTTTTTCTGTAGGGAAAACGGGCATGAAGCAGCAGGCCGGCATCGGTATTCTTTTGGCGCTCACCACCGCAATGTGCTGGGGTGCCCTGCCAATTGCAATGAAGCAGGTACTGGAGGTGATGGAGCCGCCTACGGTGGTCTTTTATCGCTTTCTGATGGCAAGCATCGGCCTCGGGGCCATCCTGGCTGTCAAAGGTAAGCTTCCTCCCTTGCGGCTCTTCCGTAAACCGCGCTGGCTGGTGTTGCTGGCTATCGCGACGGGCGGTCTGTTCGGTAACTTCATCCTGTTCAGCTCTTCCCTGCAATATCTCAGTCCCACGGCGTCGCAGGTGATTGGTCAGCTTTCACCGGTGGGCATGATGGTCGCCAGCGTCTTTATCCTCAAGGAGAAGATGCGCGGTACGCAGATTGTCGGGGCGAGCATGCTGCTATGCGGTCTGGTGATGTTCTTCAACACCAGTCTGATAGAGATTTTTACCCGGCTGACGGATTACACCTGGGGTGTGATCTTCGGCGTAGGAGCAGCAGCGGTCTGGGTGAGTTATGGCGTCGCGCAAAAGGTGTTATTGCGACGTCTGGCCTCACAGCAGATCCTCTTTTTGCTGTACACTTTGTGTACAATAGCATTGCTGCCATTAGCAAAGCCGGGTGTGATTGCCCAGCTTAGCGACTGGCAACTGGCGTGTCTCATTTTTTGTGGACTGAATACGCTGGTCGGTTATGGCGCGCTGGCCGAAGCGATGGCGCGCTGGCAGGCAGCACAGGTGAGCGCGTTAATCACGCTGACTCCGCTGTTTACGCTGTTATTTTCAGATTTGTTATCAATGGCCTGGCCCGATGTCTTCGTCAGACCGATGCTCAACTTGTTGGGTTATCTCGGTGCGTTTGTCGTGGTTGCGGGCGCGATGTATTCCGCCATTGGTCATCGTCTTTGGGGACGTTGGCGCAAAAATGAAGCGGTTGTAGTAGTCCCCCGCTCAGGCGAATGAGTTACGGAGAGTAAAATGAAGTTTGTTGATGAAGCGACGATCCTGGTCGTGGCTGGTGATGGCGGCAACGGTTGCGTGAGCTTCCGCCGTGAAAAATATATCCCACGTGGTGGCCCTGATGGCGGTGACGGCGGGGATGGTGGTGACGTTTGGCTGGAGGCGGATGAGAACCTCAACACGCTGATCGACTACCGTTTCGAAAAATCCTTCCGCGCTGAACGTGGCCAGAATGGCCAGAGCCGTGACTGTACCGGTAAACGCGGTAAAGATGTCACCATTAAGGTTCCTGTCGGTACGCGTGTTATCGACCAGGGTACCGGTGAGACCATGGGTGACATGACCAAACACGGTCAGCGTCTGATGGTCGCAAAAGGTGGCTGGCACGGTCTGGGTAACAGCCGTTTTAAATCTTCCGTTAACCGTACTCCACGTCAGAAAACGATGGGGACGCCTGGCGATAAGCGCGATCTGCAACTGGAGCTGATGCTTCTGGCAGACGTGGGCATGCTGGGTATGCCAAATGCCGGTAAATCGACGTTTATTCGCGCCGTGTCTGCCGCGAAACCTAAAGTGGCGGACTATCCGTTTACCACACTGGTACCAAGCCTGGGCGTTGTCCGCATGGATAACGAGAAGAGCTTTGTGGTTGCCGATATTCCGGGCCTGATTGAAGGTGCTGCTGAAGGTGCCGGTCTGGGTATCCGCTTCCTGAAACACCTTGAGCGCTGCCGCGTATTGCTGCACCTCATTGATATCGATCCTATCGACGGTTCCGATCCGGTTGAAAACGCCCGAATCATCATCGGCGAGCTGGAAAAATACAGCGAAAAACTGGCGAATAAACCACGCTGGTTGGTCTTCAACAAAATTGACCTGATGGACAAAGCCGAAGCGGAAGCGAAAGCTAAAGCGATTGCTGAAGCGATGGGTTGGGAAGAGAAATACTACCTGATCTCTGCAGCAAGCCAGGTTGGTGTGAAAGACCTCTGCTGGGATGTGATGACCTTTATCATCGAGAACCCAATTGTTCAGGCCGAAGAAGCGAAACAGCCTGAAAAAGTCGAATTCATGTGGGATGACTACCACCGTCAACAGCTCGAAGAGCTGGAAGCGGAAGAGGAAGAAGACTGGGATGATGACTGGGATGAAGACGACGAAGAAGGCGTCGAGTTCATCTACAAGCACTAATATCAGTTCAAAGCCCCTCGTTCGAGGGGCTTTTTTTATTCCAGCGTTGAGGGCAACCAACAGCTGGCGATTAAACCGCCCTCAGCACCGTTATCAAGCGTCAGCTTACCGCGGTGGAGTTGCACGATGCGTTGAACAATACTCAGCCCCAGGCCGCTACCACCGAAACGCTGATCAAGACGACGGAACGGTTCAGTGATTGATTGTCGGTGCGCTTCAGCAATACCCGGTCCCTGATCGATAACGCTGACCTGGGTACCCCCCTCGACCTCGTTTAATGACACTTTAATGGTTGTTCCTGACGGGCTGTAACGACCGGCATTCTCCAGCAGGTTACGCAGCATCAGACGCAGAAGCACGGCGTCTCCCTGAACCGTGAGCGCACTTTTAGCAGGCCATATCACGGTATGTTCTTTGGCTTCATGCTCAAGGCTGAGTGGGGTGATGATATTGTCTGTCCAGTTCACCGTTTCGTAATGGCCGCTGGCCATTGCTTGCCCGGCTCGGGCCAGCATCAGCAGTTGCTCAACGGTGTGCATGAGTTGGTCAATACGGCTAATTAACGTCGCGGCCTGAGGAGAACCAGATTGCGCCATGAGTTCCAGATGGAGTCTGATACCGGCAAGGGGCGTCCGCAGTTCGTGTGCGGCGTCTGCGGTGAAAAGACGCTCCTGTTGGATGGTATTATCCAGCCGGGCGAGCAACTGATTCAGCGAGGTGGTGACGGCACCAATTTCTTCCATGTCGGAATACATTGGAAGCGGCGTTAAGTTATCTGCCGAACGGTTAGCCAGGCTGGCACGCAGTTTATTCAAGGGTTGGGTTATCCAGGTCACTGCCCAGAAAGAGAAAAGCAGCGTAAAGCCAACCATCACCAGAGAAGGGACCAGCAGAGAGGCAATCGCTTCACGGATCTCTTTTTCAACGTGATTATTCCGCGCTTTTGCCGACAACGTCTCACTGACCAGAAAACCAATCTGTTCACGGCTTTCATGCCACAGCCAGATCACGCTTATCAGTTGGAAAAATAACAGAATGACCGCCAGCAGCACCATCAATCGCCGACGCATGCTGTTCATTTCTGACTCTCCAGGCGGTAGCCAACGCCACGGACGGTTTTGATCCGGTCTTTGCCAAGCTTACGACGCAGGTTGTGAATGTGGACTTCAAGGGTATTGGACCCAGGATCGTCCTGCCAGGAGTAGATATCCTGTTGCAGGGTTTCTCTGTGTACCGTTTGCCCGCTGCGCATAATCAGGCGCGTCAGCAAAGCAAACTCTTTTGGTGTCACCTCAATCGGCTGGGACTGACGTAGTACCTGCTGGGTTTGCAGATTCAGCGTAATATCGCCATCAGTCAGTAAGTTATCGCTATGACCCTGATAACGGCGTATTAACGCTCGCACGCGAGCCTGAAGCTCGGCCAGTGCAAAAGGTTTCACCAGGTAATCATCTGCGCCAGCATCGAGGCCAGTGATACGATCTTCAATGGCATCGCGTGCTGTCAGGATCAACACTGGATTAGCGATCCCGCGGCGTCGCCACTGACTGAGCAGCGTGGCACCGTCTTTATCAGGTAAGCCCAAATCGAGGATCACCAGACTGTATTCGCCGCTCTGGATCAGAGCATCCGCCTCTGCCGCTGTGCCAGCACAGTCGAGGGCATACCCTTCATTGGCCAGCCCCAGCGCCAGCCCTTCTTGTAATAACAGATCGTCTTCAACTATAAGTAGTTTCATCGCTAGTTATTCTGGTAGATGTCCTTATAAAGCCTGCTTTCGAATCGAACAAGCGGAATACGACGATTGCGCTGGTCGGTTGGTTCGACGGCATAGCCGGAAAGATACTGCACGAATGCCATGCGTTGTCCGCTGGCGGTGGTGATGAAGCCTGCAAGGTTGTAAACCCCCTGCAATGAACCTGTCTTAGCGGATACTTTACCATCCACACCGGCTGCGTGAAGCCCGGCGCGGTACTGCAGCGTGCCGTCCTGCCCGGCAAGTGGCAGCATAGAAATAAAGTTTAGCTCAGTGTCATGTTGTGCAATGTACTGAAGCACTTGCATCATGCTGGCCGGGGAGATCAAATTATGGCGTGATAACCCGGAGCCATCGACGGCGATGGTATTACCCAGGTCGATCCCTGCCTGTTGTCGCAGGATCTGACGAACAGCATCTGAACCCGCGCGCCAGGTACCTGGCACGCCAAAGCGCGCGTGACCAATCATGCGGAACACGGTGTCGGCAATCATGTTGTCAGACTTTTTCAGCATAATTCGCAGCAAATCGTGCAGCGGTGGCGACTGTTTGCTGGCGATGACCGTGCCGGGTTGATTGACCTGCGTCTGACGAAGCAGCGTGCCGGAGTATGCTATTCCCGCTTGTTTCAGCTCATCTTTCAGAATGGCACCCGCATAGCTTGCCCCATCCTGTATCGCAAAGGCCAGCGGCAGCGGATCGGCGCGCTGCGTGAGGCAGCCCGTCAGCGTGAAGCGGTTAAGATCGCCTGGTACCACGTCCAGTTCGCAATACTGCGCATCCGGTGAGCCCTTGGCCAGCGTGCGTACCTGACTAAACATGGTGACCGGGTAGTAGGACGCCACGCGGATAAACGCTAAATCATCTGGCTTTGGTGCGCTGTAAAGCGAAACAGAGAAACAGTTACGGTCAACAATCGCGGCAGCGGGCGGGGCGCTAAAGCACTGCGTCATGTCGTTCCACGGCCAACCTGGAGCCTTATCGTGGCTGGCAAAAATGGAGGTGTCGATCAGCACATTGCCATCAATCTTCTGCACACCCGATTTTTTCAGCACCGCAACCATATTGCGGATATCCTGGCGTTTAAATGTCGGGTCCCCCCCGAAACGGGCGATAAGATCGCCTTTCAGTTCACCGCCCACGACGTTGCCTTTGGTCTCAAGGGTGGTGGTAAAACGAAAATCAGGCCCGAGCTGAAGCAGGGCGGCGAGCGCAGTGATCACCTTCTGGGTACTGGCGGGCAGCGCCATTTGTTGACTGTGGTAGTCAATTTCTGGCGTCGGCGCTCCGACCTTCTGCACCATCAATGCAAGGTTGGCACCTGCGGGCAGTTGATTAATATACTCATCAACATTCGCAGCCTGAACGCTGAACGTTATACTGGTAGTCAATCCGATGATAAAACTGGAAAATCGCATAATCTCGCGCTAACAACCCGAAAACAAACCGTCATACTACGGTGCATAGCACTGCAAAGTAAACGATGACCCATAGTGAACTTCGGGGTAAAATGCGTATCAAATTGAAAATTGCTGCTGACCTGGGGCCTGACCCCGGGTCGGTTTTCTTTTTGCTTCTGGCCTGCTAATGCGGCTGGGGCAGGGAACACTGCTCCCAACAGGAATGTTTAAGAGGTATAACAAATGCAAGCTATTCCGATGACCTTACGTGGTGCCGAAAAACTGCGCGAAGAGCTGGATTTCCTGAAATCCGTTCGCCGCCCTGAAATTATCGCCGCTATCGCGGAAGCGCGTGAGCATGGCGACCTGAAGGAGAATGCTGAATATCATGCGGCGCGTGAACAGCAGGGCTTTTGCGAAGGGCGTATTAAAGATATCGAAGCCAAGCTGTCTAATGCGCAGGTTATCGACATCACAAAAATGCCAAATAATGGCCGCGTGATCTTCGGCTCAAGCGTTACTGTGCTGAACCTGGACAGCGACGAAGAGCAGACTTACCGCATCGTGGGCGATGATGAAGCCGATTTTAAACAGAACCTGATTTCGGTGAACTCGCCAATTGCTCGCGGCCTGATTGGCAAAGAGCAGGATGATGTTGTGACTATCCGCACCCCAGGTGGTGAAGTGGAGTACGAAATTATCAAGGTCGAGTACCTGTAATTCGCCTCTCTGCTAAGATGTTGATACATTGTAAAGAAAAGAAAAAGGCCGCGTAGCGGCCTTTTATCAACTCAAGGAGCGTGGCATTTTGCTCACCTGCTGACAGAAATCCCTCGTTTTACACAGTAAATGTGTTCGATTCAGGATATCCTTAGCGTGGCAGCGAGATTTTACGCTCTTTAGATGGGCGGTAGAGCACCAGCGTTTTACCGATGACCTGTACATTACAGGCGCCGGTTTCGCGCACGATGGCTTCCACGATCAGGTTTTTAGTGTCTCTGTCTTCAGAGGCGATTTTCACCTTGATCAGCTCGTGGTGTTCCAGCGCTTGTTCAATCTCGGCAAGCACCCCTTCGGTCAAACCATTGTTGCCAAGCATGACTACAGGCTTGAGCGGATGTGCCAGACCTTTAAGGTGCTGTTTTTGTTTAGTACTCAGATTCATCGTATATTTTTGCTTACGTTGGGATTGAAAACGGTTCATTCTACCGCCATCTCCCTTATATCGCCAAATAGCTGCGTAGAAATTTACGTCACAGGCAAGCAACGATGAACCAGGACGGAAATGTTAAATGACAGGTAAAAAGCGTTCTGCCAGCTCCAGCCGCTGGCTTCAGGAACACTTTAGCGATAAATATGTTCAACAGGCGCAGAAAAAGGGGTTGCGATCCCGCGCCTGGTTTAAACTTGATGAAATACAGCAAAGTGACAAACTTTTTAAGCCGGGGATGACGGTTGTTGACCTCGGTGCGGCACCTGGCGGATGGTCCCAGTATGCGGTAACGCAGATCGGCGGAACCGGCCGAATCATCGCGTGCGATCTTTTACCAATGGATCCCATCGTCGGTGTCGACTTCCTTCAGGGCGATTTTCGTGATGAATTAGTGCTGAAAGCGTTACTTGATCGTGTTGGTGATAGTAAGGTCCAGGTTGTCATGTCGGATATGGCACCAAATATGTGTGGAACACCGGCGGTGGATATCCCCCGCGCCATGTATCTGGTGGAGCTAGCGTTAGAAATGTGTCGTGATGTACTAGCGCCTGGTGGTAGTTTTGTTGTGAAGGTGTTTCAGGGCGAAGGTTTCGAGGAGTATCTTAAGGAAATTCGCTCCCTGTTTGCGAAGGTCAAAGTTCGTAAACCGGACTCTTCCCGGGCGCGTTCCCGTGAAGTGTATATTGTAGCGACCGGGCGAAAATGATAACCGGTGGATTTCAGGCGAAAGTTTGAATGAAACTGGATATAGAGTATCCTGACGCTGTTTTTAACACAGTTGTAATGTGAGGTTAATCCCTTGAGTGACATGGCGAAAAACCTAATTCTCTGGCTGGTCATTGCCGTTGTGCTGATGTCAGTATTCCAGAGCTTTGGGCCCAGCGAGTCGAATGGCCGCAAGGTGGATTATTCTACCTTCCTGCAGGAGGTCAATCAGGACCAGGTTCGCGAAGCGCGTATCAACGGACGTGAGATCAACGTTACCAAGAAAGATAGTAACCGTTACACGACCTACATCCCGGTGAACGATCCTAAGCTGCTTGATAACCTTCTGACCAAAAACGTCAAAGTCGTTGGCGAGCCACCAGAAGAGCCGAGCCTGCTGGCTTCTATCTTCATTTCCTGGTTCCCGATGCTGCTTCTTATCGGCGTTTGGATCTTCTTTATGCGCCAGATGCAGGGCGGCGGTGGCAAAGGTGCCATGTCGTTCGGTAAGAGCAAAGCGCGTATGCTGACGGAAGACCAGATCAAGACCACGTTCGCTGACGTTGCCGGGTGTGACGAAGCGAAAGAAGAGGTCGGTGAACTGGTTGAATACCTGCGCGAGCCAAGCCGTTTCCAGAAACTGGGTGGTAAGATCCCGAAAGGCGTCCTGATGGTCGGCCCTCCGGGTACCGGTAAAACCCTGCTGGCGAAAGCCATCGCGGGTGAAGCGAAGGTGCCGTTCTTTACCATTTCGGGTTCTGACTTCGTAGAAATGTTCGTGGGTGTCGGTGCATCTCGTGTGCGTGACATGTTCGAGCAGGCTAAGAAGGCGGCACCGTGCATTATCTTCATCGATGAAATCGACGCCGTAGGCCGCCAGCGTGGCGCGGGTCTGGGTGGCGGTCACGATGAACGTGAACAAACGCTGAACCAGATGCTGGTTGAGATGGACGGTTTCGAAGGTAACGAAGGTATCATCGTTATCGCGGCGACTAACCGTCCTGACGTACTTGACCCTGCGCTGCTGCGTCCAGGCCGTTTCGACCGTCAGGTTGTGGTGGGTCTGCCAGATGTTCGCGGTCGTGAACAGATTCTGAAAGTCCACATGCGTCGCGTACCGCTGGCGCCAGATGTTGACGCAGCAATCATTGCGCGCGGTACCCCAGGCTTCTCCGGGGCGGACCTGGCTAACCTGGTCAACGAAGCAGCACTGTTTGCCGCTCGCGGTAACAAGCGTGTTGTGTCGATGGTGGAGTTCGAGAAAGCGAAAGACAAAATCATGATGGGTGCGGAACGTCGCTCCATGGTGATGACCGAAGCGCAGAAGGAGTCCACTGCGTATCACGAAGCGGGTCACGCGATTATCGGCCGCCTGGTACCGGAACACGATCCGGTGCATAAAGTAACGATTATTCCGCGCGGTCGAGCGCTGGGTGTGACCTTCTTCCTGCCTGAAGGTGACGCGATCAGTGCCAGCCGTCAGAAACTGGAAAGTCAGATTTCTACCCTGTACGGCGGTCGTCTGGCGGAAGAGATTATCTACGGTGCGGAACATGTTTCTACCGGTGCGTCTAACGACATTAAAGTCGCGACAAACCTGGCGCGTAACATGGTGACTCAGTGGGGCTTCTCTGACAAACTCGGTCCACTGCTGTATGCAGAGGAAGAGGGTGAAGTATTCCTGGGTCGTTCTGTGGCAAAAGCGAAACATATGTCCGATGAGACTGCACGTATCATCGACCAGGAAGTGAAAGCGCTGATTGAACGTAACTACGGTCGCGCACGTCAGATCCTGAACGACAATATGGACATTCTGCATTCGATGAAAGATGCGCTCATGAAATATGAGACCATTGATGCTCCGCAGATTGACGACCTGATGGCCCGCCGCGAAGTGCGTCCGCCAGCAGGCTGGGAAGACCCAGGTGCTTCCAACAATTCTGACAACAATGGCACCCCGCGTGCGCCGCGTCCGGTTGATGAACCGCGTACGCCAAACCCGGGCAACACCATGTCAGAACAGTTGGGCGATAAGTAAGTCACTGCTGTTGAAGCGTTTGTCTGTACCTCAAACCCTGGAGCTTGCTCCGGGGTTTTTCTTTTCTGTTTAACCTTGAAAATACCAGGGATTTTGCCATGAAACTATTCGCTCAGGACTCGCATCTCGACCTCTCACATCCCCATGTGATGGGGATCCTGAATGTTACCCCTGATTCCTTCTCCGACGGTGGTACGCATAACACGCTCATCGAGGCGGTTAAGCACGCAAATTTAATGATCAATGCAGGTGCAACGATCATTGACGTTGGCGGCGAATCGACGCGTCCTGGTGCGGCGGACGTTTCTGTGGAAGAAGAGCTGGCGCGCGTAGTACCGGTGGTGGAAGCGATAGCACAGCGATTTGAGGTCTGGATCTCTGTTGATACATCCAAGCCAGAAGTGATTCGTGAAGTGGCGAGAGTAGGTGCTCACATTATCAATGATATCCGTTCGCTTACCGAACCTGGCGCACTTGAAGCCGCTGCGGAAACCGGCTTGCCGGTTTGCCTGATGCATATGCAAGGGCAACCGAAAACCATGCAGGAAGCGCCAAAGTATGATGATGTGTATACCGATGTGAATCGCTTCTTTATTGAGCATATTGCGCGCTGCGAACGTGCAGGTATCGCAAAAGAGAAATTGCTGCTCGACCCGGGGTTCGGTTTCGGTAAAAATCTCTCCCACAATTATGCATTGCTTGCGCGCTTATCGGAATTTCATCACTTTAACCTGCCGCTGCTGGTGGGGATGTCGAGAAAGTCGATGATTGGTCAGTTACTGAATGTGGGGCCAGGGGAACGCCTGAGTGGTAGTCTGGCCTGCGCGGTGATTGCGGCGATGCAAGGTGCGCACATTATCCGTGTCCATGACGTCAAAGAAACAGTAGAAGCCATGCGTGTGGTGGAAGCCACACTGGCAGCGAAGGAAAACAAACGCTATGAGTAATCGTAAATATTTTGGTACCGATGGTATCCGTGGGCGTGTAGGCGATGCTCCAATCACTCCTGATTTTGTCCTGAAGCTTGGCTGGGCTGCTGGCAAGGTACTGGCGCGTCATGGCTCCCGTAAGATCATTATCGGTAAAGACACCCGTATTTCGGGCTATATGCTGGAATCCGCGCTGGAAGCTGGTCTTGCGGCTGCCGGGCTATCCGCCTCCTTTACGGGCCCAATGCCAACACCTGCAGTCGCGTACCTGACGCGTACTTTCCGTGCAGAAGCGGGGATTGTTATTTCGGCGTCACACAACCCGTTCTATGACAACGGTATCAAGTTCTTCTCCATTGATGGCACCAAGTTGCCGGATGAAGTGGAAGAGGCCATCGAAGCCGAAATGGAAAAAGAGATCACCTGTGTCGATTCCGCAGAACTGGGTAAAGCCAACCGTATCGTCGATGCGGCGGGTCGTTATATCGAATTCTGCAAAGGGACATTCCCGAACGAGCTGAGTCTGGCGCATCTCAAAATTGTGGTGGACTGTGCAAACGGTGCGACCTACCACATTGCCCCGAATGTCTTCCGTGAATTGGGCGCAAAAGTGATTACCATTGGGTGTGAGCCGGATGGTCTGAACATTAACGAGCAGGTCGGAGCGACAGACGTTCGTGCCCTGCAGGCGCGTGTGCTGGCGGAAAAAGCCGATCTGGGTATTGCGCTGGACGGCGACGGTGACCGTGTGATCATGGTCGACCACGAAGGCAATAAGGTCGATGGTGACCAGATCCTGTATATCATCGCGCGTGAAGGTTTGCGTCAGGGTCAGTTGCGCGGCGGCGCAGTCGGTACCTTAATGAGTAACATGGGCCTGGAACTGGCACTTAAACAGCTTGGTATTCCGTTTGTTCGTGCGAAAGTTGGCGACCGCTATGTGCTGGAAAAACTGCAGGAGAAGGGCTGGCGAATTGGCGCAGAGAACTCCGGTCACGTGATTCTGCTCGACAAAACCACCACCGGTGACGGTATTGTCGCCGCACTGCAGGTGGTTGCTGCCATGGCGCGCAACCATATGAGCCTGCACGATCTCTGCAGCGGTATGAAAATGTTCCCACAGATCCTGGTGAACGTGCGGTTTACCGCCGGTAAAGGCGATCCGTTGGAAAATGATAACGTGAAAGCGGTGATGGCTGATGTTGAAGCTGCCCTGGGCAACCGTGGACGCGTACTGTTGCGTAAGTCTGGTACTGAACCACTGATTCGCGTCATGGTGGAAGGTGAAGACGAAGCGCAGGTTAATGAATTTGCGCACCGTATCGCGGATGCCGTAAAAGCTGCATAATCTTGCACGCTAAATGTTTAAAAAGGCGGCTTTTGTCGCCTTTGTTTTGAGCAATTAATGGCTTTTTGCTGTTTTTTTCCGCAGTTGATACAATGCGTCAAAAATGCCCTTGCGAAGGTCATTCGCTTTGGTTAGTATTCACACCCGCTTCAGTGGGAAACAAAAATCCTGCTAATTGGTCGAAGCATTGGTATGCGGCAAATCCGCAAGGAACAGGTTGATTATGTACGAAGCTCTTTTAGTTGTTTTCCTTATTGTAGCCATCGCTCTCGTAGCGCTGATTATGCTGCAGCAAGGTAAAGGCGCTGATATGGGAGCCTCCTTCGGAGCAGGCGCTTCCGGTACGCTGTTCGGTTCAAGTGGTTCTGCGAACTTCATGACCCGCACAACGGCGATTCTGGCTACGCTGTTCTTCATCATCAGTCTGGTGCTTGGCAATATCAACAGCAACAAGACCAGCAAAGGAAGCGAGTGGGAAAATCTGAGCGCGCCAGCAAAAACTGAGCAAACTCAACCAGCTGCTCCGGCTAAGCCGACCAGCGATATCCCGCACTAAGTATTCTGTACCGAGGTGGTGGAATTGGTAGACACGCTACCTTGAGGTGGTAGTGCCCTAACGGGCTTGTGGGTTCGAGTCCCATCCTCGGTACCAATATTCCAGAAAAAAGACGTCGAAAGACGTCTTTTTTTTCGTCTGTGGATTAATCTGTGGATTAACAGGCATAAAAAAGGCGTCCATCGGACGCCTTTTGCATTTCTTGTCAGCGATTACTTCTTATCGCTGTGCTCCAGGTTTTCAACCTGTGGCAGTCCATTACCGGAACTGGCAGAGAGCAGGCCATTCTCAACATAGTTAAACAGCTTCGCACGGGTATCGGTGATGTCCAGGTTACGCATGGTTAACTGGCCAATACGATCGTCCGGAGAGAACACAGATTCCCCTTTCTCCATGGTCAGACGTTCTGCTTTGTAAGTCAGATTGTCAGACACGGTATTCAGGATGGAGTAGTCGTTACCGCGACGCAGTTCCAGCGTAACTTCACCAGTGATTGCACTTGCAACCCAACGTTGCAGGGAGTCACGCAGCATCAGTGCCTGCGGATCAAACCAGCGGCCCTGATACAGCAGTTTACCCAGTTGACGACCATGAGAGTGATACTGCTCAATGGTATCTTCGTTGTGAATACCGGTCAGCAGACGCTCGTATGCGATATGCAGCAGCGCCATCCCCGGGGCTTCATAGATGCCACGGCTTTTCGCTTCAATGATACGGTTTTCAATCTGGTCACTCATGCCCAGACCGTGACGACCACCGATACGGTTTGCTTCCAGCATCAGCTCAACATCGTCAGAGAAGGTTTTGCCGTTCAGCGCAACCGGATGACCACGTTCGAAACGCACGGTCACTTCTTCCGCCTGGATTTTGACGTTTTCGTCCCAGAACTTCACACCCATGATTGGGTTAACGATCTTCACGCTGGAATTCAGGAACTCCAGGTCTTTCGCTTCGTGCGTCGCACCCAGCATGTTTGAGTCGGTGGAATAGGCTTTCTCGACTGACATCTTGTAGTCAAAACCACAGGCGATCATGAATTCGGACATCTCATGACGGCCACCCAGCTCGTCGATGAAGTCAGTATCCAGCCACGGTTTGTAGATTTGCAGTTCAGCGTTCGTCAGCAGACCATAACGATAGAAACGTTCGATATCGTTGCCTTTATAGGTGCTGCCGTCACCCCAGATGTTCACGCCATCTTCTTTCATGGCCGCAACCAGCATCGTTCCGGTCACGGCACGGCCCAGTGGGGTGGTGTTGAAATAGGTCAGGCCGCCGGTGGTATTATGGAACGCACCACACTGAATAGCCGCGATACCTTCAGCGACCAGTTGCTTACGGCAGTCAATCAGACGTGCGTTCTCTGCACCATATTCCATGGCACGACGAGGGATCGCATCATAATCTTCCTCATCTGGCTGACCGAGGTTCGCAGTATATGCATACGGAACCGCTCCCTTCTGGCGCATCCACAGCAGTGCAGCGCTGGTATCCAGGCCGCCTGAGAAAGCGATGCCAATACGTTGTCCTACCGGAAGATGCTTGAGAATCGTCGTCATATAATAAAACCCTGCTTGATTGACTGATTAGAGACCGCTTTCGCTATCTGTGCATTTTTATGCAAAATAAGTGAGTATTCATTTAATCATCTTTTGTCGATGACCGAAAGAGACTCCTGCGTTTTTTGTAAAAATTTTGGTCTGATTGCTCTGACGGAAGTCGCCTTGACAGGTGGGGTCAACTATCAATATACTGAACGCCGATTTTACGTCCCGTCTTCGGTACCAAATCCCAGCATTATTTGCAAATTCTGTCCAAAACGCGTAGAATTTGCCACGTTTCAGGCGCGGGGTGGAGCAGCCTGGTAGCTCGTCGGGCTCATAACCCGAAGGTCGTCGGTTCAAATCCGGCCCCCGCAACCACTTTCCCATAAAGTTCTTTTTCAAATATACTGTGAAGACTTAGAGCCTTCGTAGCTGGATTTGAAAAAATTCTTTCGGAAAGTGCTCCAGGCCACAGTTGTGGCTATAGGGTTCAGTTATCTAAAGCCCCGATTTATCGGGGTTTTTTGTTATCTGACTACAGAATAACTGGGCTTTACGCCCTTTTTTTATGTCTTGGGGGTGGGCTTGTCCACATTAGAGCAAAAATTAACAGAGATGATTACTGCACCGGTCGAAGCACTGGGCTACGAACTGGTCGGCATCGAATTCGTTCGCGGCCGTACATCGACGCTGCGCATCTATATTGATAGTGAAGATGGCATCAATGTTGATGATTGTGCTGATGTTAGCCACCAGGTGAGTGCGGTTCTTGATGTTGAAGACCCGATTACCGTTGCGTACAACCTGGAAGTTTCCTCACCTGGCCTCGATCGCCCGATGTTCACGGCCGAACACTATGTGCGTTTTACCGGTGAAGAAGTGGCTCTCGTTCTGCGTATGGCCGTACAGAACCGCCGTAAATGGCAGGGAATTATCAAAGCCGTTGATGGTGAAATGATCACGGTAACAGTCCAAGGCAAAGATGAAGTGTTCGCGCTGAGTAATATCCAGAAGGCGAACCTGGTTCCCCACTTTTAACAGTCTGGATTGAGGTGAAAAGCCCGCGATGAACAAAGAAATTTTGGCTGTTGTTGAAGCCGTCTCCAATGAGAAATCACTGCCGCGTGAGAAGATTTTCGAAGCGCTGGAAAGTGCACTGGCTACAGCAACCAAGAAAAAATACGAGCAAGAGATCGATGTTCGCGTAGAAATCGATCGTAAAAGCGGTGACTTCGATACATTCCGTCGTTGGGTAATCGTTGAAGAAGTGACCCAGCCGACCAAAGAGATCACCCTGGAAGCGGCACGTTTTGAAGACGAAAGTCTGAACGTGGGTGAATACGTTGAAGATCAGATTGAATCTGTGACTTTCGACCGTATCACGACCCAAACCGCGAAACAGGTTATCGTGCAGAAAGTGCGTGAAGCCGAGCGCGCGCTGGTTGTTGACCAGTTCCGCGATCAGGAAGGCGAAATCATTACTGGCGTGGTGAAGAAAGTGAACCGCGACAATATCTCTCTGGAAATCAAATCCGAAGGGATGCCGGGTAACGCTGAAGCGGTAATTCTGCGTGAAGACATGCTGCCGCGTGAAAACTTCCGTCCAGGTGACCGTATTCGCGGTGTTCTGTATGCCGTGCGTCCTGAAGCGCGTGGTGCACAGCTGTTCGTGACCCGTTCTAAACCAGAAATGCTGGTTGAACTGTTCCGTATCGAAGTACCGGAAATCGGCGAAGAAGTTATCGAGATTAAAGCAGCGGCTCGCGATCCGGGCTCTCGTGCGAAAATTGCGGTGAAAACCAACGACAAACGTATCGACCCAGTCGGTGCTTGCGTCGGTATGCGTGGTGCGCGTGTTCAGGCTGTCTCTACTGAGCTTGGCGGCGAGCGTATTGATATCGTTCTGTGGGACGATAACCCGGCGCAGTTCGTGATCAACGCAATGGCTCCAGCTGATGTGGCGTCTATCGTTGTTGACGAAGACAAACACACCATGGATATCGCAGTTGAAGCGGGCAACCTGGCTCAGGCAATCGGCCGTAATGGTCAGAACGTTCGCCTGGCGTCACAGCTGAGCGGCTGGGAACTCAACGTCATGACCGTTGATGACCTGCAGGCTAAGCATCAGGCTGAAGCCCACGCGGCGATCGATACCTTCACGAAGTACCTGGATATTGACGAAGATTTCGCCACTGTTCTGGTTGAAGAAGGTTTCTCTACGCTGGAAGAACTGGCCTATGTGCCAATGAAAGAGCTGCTGGAAATTGACGGTCTGGATGAGCCAACCGTTGAAGCCCTGCGTGAACGCGCTAAAAACGCACTGACCACCCTGGCACTGGCTCAGGAAGAAAGCCTTGGCGATAAGAAGCCGGCTGATGACCTGCTGAATCTGGAAGGTCTTGATCGTGCGATTGCGTTCAAGCTGGCTGCCCGTGGTGTTTGTACGCTGGAAGATCTCGCTGAGCAAGGCGTTGATGACCTGGCTGATATCGAAGGTTTAACCGACGAGAAAGCCGGCGAGCTCATCATGGCCGCACGTAATATTTGCTGGTTCGGCGACGAAGCGTAATAAACTGTAGCAGGAAGGAACAGCATGACTGATGTAACTGTAAAATCGCTGGCTGCTGAGATTCAGACCTCCGTGGACCGCCTGGTACAGCAATTTGCTGATGCAGGGATCCCGAAGTCCGCTGATGACTCGGTGACCGCGCAAGAAAAACAAACCTTGTTAACGCATCTGAACCGTGAACACGGTTCGACGCCTGACAAGTTAACGCTGCAACGCAAAACGCGTAGCACGTTAAACATCCCAGGTACCGGCGGCAAAAGCAAATCGGTACAAATTGAAGTCCGCAAGACGCGCACCTTTGTAAAACGTGATCCGCAAGAGGCAGAACGCCTTGCCGCGGAAGAGCAGGCACAGCGTGAAGCGGAAGAACAAGCTCAGCGTGAGGCGGAAGCAACCGCTAAACGTGAAGCAGAATTAAAAGCTGAACGTGAGGCCGCAGAAAAAGCGAAACGCGACGCAAGTGATAAAGTGAAGCGTGACGCTGCGGAAAAAGACAAAGTGAGCAATCAACAGACAGACGAAATGACCAAAACCGCCCAGGCTGAAAAAGCCCGCCGTGAAAATGAAGCTGCCGAGCTGAAGCGTAAAGCGGAAGAAGAAGCCCGTCGTAAGCTGGAAGAAGAAGCACGTCGTGTGGCTGAAGAAGCACGTCGTATGGCAGAAGAAAACGAGAAGAACGGTGTTGATACCGCTGAGCAGTCTGAAGATACCAGCGACTATCACGTGACCACTTCTCAGCACGCACGTCAGGCTGAAGATGATAACGACCGTGAAGTTGAAGGCGGTCGTGGTCGTGGTCGCAATGCGAAAGCAGCGCGTCCGGCGAAAAAAGGCAATAAACACGCCGAGTCTAAAGCTGACCGTGAAGAAGCGCGTGCAGCGGTACGTGGTGGTAAAGGTGGCAAACAGCGTAAAGGTTCTTCTCTGCAGCAGGGCTTCCAGAAGCCAGCTCAGGCAGTTAACCGTGACGTTGTGATTGGCGAAACCATCACCGTTGGCGATCTGGCGAACAAGATGGCAGTTAAAGGCTCTCAGGTCATCAAAGCGATGATGAAGCTGGGCGCAATGGCGACCATCAACCAGGTTATCGACCAGGAAACCGCACAGCTGGTTGCCGAAGAGATGGGCCACAAAGTTATCCTGCGTCGTGAAAACGAGCTGGAAGAAGCGGTAATGAGCGACCGTGACACCGGTGCAGCGGCTGAACCGCGTGCGCCAGTGGTGACCATCATGGGTCACGTTGACCACGGTAAAACCTCTCTGCTCGACTACATTCGTTCTACGAAAGTGGCCTCCGGTGAAGCGGGTGGTATTACCCAGCACATCGGTGCTTACCACGTAGAAACTGACAACGGTATGATCACCTTCCTGGATACCCCAGGCCACGCCGCGTTTACCTCAATGCGTGCTCGTGGTGCTCAGGCGACAGATATCGTTGTTCTGGTTGTTGCTGCTGACGATGGCGTTATGCCACAGACTATCGAAGCTATCCAGCACGCGAAAGCGGCGGGTGTGCCGGTCGTGGTTGCAGTGAACAAGATCGATAAGCCAGAAGCGGATCCGGATCGTGTTAAAAACGAACTGTCCCAGTACGGCATCATGCCAGAAGAGTGGGGCGGTGAAAGCCAGTTCGTACACGTGTCTGCGAAAGCAGGTACCGGTATCGACGAGCTGCTGGACGCGATCCTGCTGCAGGCTGAAGTTCTGGAACTGAAAGCGATCCGTAACGGTATGGCGAGCGGCGCTGTTATCGAATCCTTCCTGGATAAAGGCCGTGGCCCTGTAGCTACCGTTCTGGTTCGCGAAGGTACGCTGCATAAAGGCGATATCGTCCTGTGTGGTTTCGAATACGGTCGTGTTCGTGCGATGCGTAACGAACTGGGTCAGGAAGTCCTGGAAGCAGGTCCGTCCATTCCAGTGGAAATCCTGGGTCTGTCCGGTGTTCCGGCTGCCGGTGATGAAGTGACCGTTGTGCGTGACGAGAAGAAAGCGCGTGAAGTTGCACTGTATCGTCAGGGCAAATTCCGTGAAGTTAAACTGGCTCGTCAGCAGAAATCTAAACTCGAGAACATGTTTGCCAACATGACCGAGGGCGAAGTTCACGAAGTGAACGTTGTTCTGAAAGCCGACGTTCAGGGTTCTGTGGAAGCGATCTCCGACTCCTTGCTGAAACTGTCCACCGACGAAGTTAAAGTGAAGATCATCGGTTCTGGTGTAGGTGGTATCACCGAAACTGACGCAACCCTGGCTGCAGCGTCCAACGCCATCCTGGTTGGCTTCAACGTGCGTGCTGATGCTTCTGCTCGCCGCGTGATCGAAGCGGAAAGCCTGGATCTGCGTTACTACTCCGTCATCTATAACCTGATCGACGAAGTGAAAGCTGCGATGAGCGGTATGCTGTCTCCTGAGCTGAAACAGCAGATCATCGGTCTGGCTGAAGTACGTGACGTGTTCAAATCACCGAAATTCGGTGCGATCGCGGGCTGTATGGTTACCGAAGGTATCATCAAGCGTCACAACCCAATCCGTGTGCTGCGCGACAACGTGGTTATCTATGAAGGCGAGCTGGAATCTCTGCGCCGCTTCAAAGATGACGTGAACGAAGTCCGTAACGGTATGGAATGTGGTATCGGCGTGAAGAACTACAACGACGTTCGCGTTGGCGATATGATCGAAGTGTTCGAGATCATCGAAATTCAGCGTACCATCGCTTAATGACCGATTGTAGGCCGGGATCGCCTCGCGCCACCCGGCAATAATTTAAAAAAGGGGCTTTAGCCCCTTTTTTGTCTGGAGAATTTATTATGGCGAAAGAATTTGGTCGCCCTCAGCGCGTAGCGCAGGAAATGCAGAAAGAGATCGCCCTCATTCTGCAACGTGAAATTAAAGACCCTCGCGTGGGTATGATGACCACCGTGTCTGGCGTAGAAATGTCCCGTGACCTGGCGTATGCCAAAGTGTTCGTGACTTTCCTGAACGATCAGGATGAAGCCGCAGTTAAAAACGGTATCAAAGCCCTTCAGGAAGCCTCTGGTTTCATCCGCTCTCTGCTTGGTAAAGCGATGCGTCTGCGTATCGTGCCTGAGCTGACCTTCTTCTACGACAACTCGCTGGTCGAAGGTATGCGTATGTCTAACCTGGTAACCAGCGTGGTGAAACATGACGACGAACGTCGTGTTAACCCAGCGGACGACAGCAAGGAGGACTAATGAGTCGTCCTCGTCGTCGTGGTCGCGACGTGCATGGTGTGCTGCTGCTGGATAAACCCCAGGGCGCTTCCAGCAACGACGTGCTGCAAAAAGTTAAGCGTATTTTTAACGCCAACCGTGCGGGCCACACGGGTGCGCTGGACCCTCTGGCAACCGGTATGCTGCCGGTTTGTCTGGGGGAGGCGACAAAGTTTTCCCAGTATCTGCTCGACTCCGATAAGCGTTACCGCGTTATTGCCAAACTAGGACAGCGTACGGATACCTCCGACGCGGATGGTCAGGTGGTAGAAGAGCGTCCGGTGACATTCAGCGCGGAACAGCTTGATACTGCGCTGGAAAGCTTCCGTGGGGACACGATGCAGGTGCCGTCGATGTATTCGGCGCTGAAATATCAGGGAAAAAAACTCTACGAATATGCACGCCAGGGCATTGAAGTCCCGCGTGAAGCCCGTCCCATAACTGTGTATGAACTGCTGTTTATTCGCCACGAAGGGGATGAGCTGGAGCTGGAAGTACACTGTTCGAAAGGCACCTATATTCGTACCATCATCGACGATCTCGGTGAAAAACTGGGCTGTGGCGCGCATGTTATCTACCTGCGCCGCCTTGCGGTGAGTAAGTATCCAGTAGAGCGGATGGTGACCCTTGAACATCTTCGCGCGTTGGTTGAACAGGCTGAAGCCCAGGGGATTGCTCCGGCAGATTTACTGGATCCATTGCTGATGCCGATGGACAGTCCGGCAGCGGGCTTCCCTGTTGTTAATCTTCCTTTAACATCGTCCGTTTACTTTAAGAACGGAAACCCCGTTCGTACGGCTGATGCGCCGCTGGAAGGTCTGGTACGCGTGACTGAAGGTGATGAAGGCAAGTTTATTGGGATGGGCGAAATGGATGGTGAAGGGCGCGTTGCGCCGCGCCGTCTGGTCGTCGAATACCCGGTAGAAGCGTGACGGCGATAACGGCTCACCTTGCGATAAGCTGGGGAGGCGAGTAGAATATTGCCGCTTAACGTCTGGTAAATTGTTTAACAATTTGCGGGGCGTACATTGGATTGCTGAATTAGAGATCGGCATCCTTACATTCTTTATACTTTGGAGTTTGAAAATGTCTCTAAGCGTTGAAGCTAAAGCTAAAATCGTTTCTGAGTTTGGTCGTGGTACTAACGACAGCGGTTCTACCGAAGTTCAGGTTGCACTGCTGACTGCACAGATTAACCACCTGCAGGGTCACTTTGCAGAGCACAAAAAAGATCACCACAGCCGTCGTGGTCTGCTGCGCATGGTTTCTCAGCGTCGTAAACTGCTCGACTACCTGAAACGTAAAGATGTTGCACGCTACACCGCGCTGATCGAGCGTCTGGGTCTGCGTCGCTAAGTCTTGCGAGTTTCAGAAAAGGGGGCCTGATGGCCCCTTTTTTCAACCAGACGGCAGCAATTCACTGGAAACTATTGTATTGTTGCTATAAATGATCTTCATTGCAGAGGTTCGCGCGGCTAATGAGAGGCTTCACCCATGAGGGTGTCGGTTGTCATTAGTCGCGAGGATGCGAAGAAGGTCGGGTTAAATCGACAGCACGCCGTGGGTGTGCTGTCAAACATTTAAGAAAGGACAGAACTTTGCTGAATCCGATCGTTCGTAAATTCCAGTATGGTCAACATACCGTCACGCTGGAAACCGGCATGATGGCACGTCAGGCTACTGCTGCCGTTATGGTAAGCATGGATGACACCGCGGTATTCGTGACCGTAGTGGGCCAGAAAAAAGCAAAACCAGGTCAGGACTTCTTCCCGCTGACCGTTAACTACCAGGAGCGTACTTACGCTGCCGGTAAAATCCCAGGTGGTTTCTTCCGTCGTGAAGGCCGTCCAAGCGAAGGCGAAACCCTGATCGCGCGTCTGATTGACCGTCCCGTTCGCCCGCTGTTCCCGGAAGGTTTCGTGAACGAAGTTCAGGTTATCGCGACCGTTGTTTCCGTTAACCCACAGGTTAACCCGGACATCGTAGCGATGATCGGTGCATCTGCTGCCCTGTCACTGTCTGGTATTCCATTCAATGGCCCAATCGGTGCCGCGCGCGTAGGTTACATCAACGACCAGTACGTACTGAACCCAACTCAGGAAGAGCTGAAAGAAAGTAAGCTGGACCTGGTGGTTGCAGGTACTGAAGCGGCTGTCCTGATGGTTGAATCCGAAGCTGAACTGCTGAGCGAAGACCAGATGCTGGGCGCCGTGGTCTTCGGTCACGATCAGCAGCAGGTTGTTATCCAGAACATCAACGACCTGGTGAAAGAAGCGGGTAAACCACGTTGGGACTGGCAGCCAGAAGCGGCAAACGACGCACTGAATGCACGCGTTGCTGCACTGGCAGAATCTCGTCTGAGCGATGCGTACCGTATCACTGACAAACAGGAGCGTTACGCTCAGGTTGACGTGATCAAATCTGACGTTACCGCTGCCCTGGTTGCTGAAGACGAAACGCTGGACGCTAACGAAATTGGCGAAATCCTGCACGCAATCGAGAAAAACGTTGTTCGTAGCCGCGTTCTGGCTGGTGAGCCGCGTATCGATGGCCGCGAAAAAGACATGATCCGTGGTCTGGACGTTCGTACTGGCGTACTGCCACGCACTCACGGTTCTGCACTGTTCACCCGTGGTGAAACTCAGGCGCTGGTGACGGCAACTCTGGGTACTGCCCGTGATGCACAGATCATCGACGAACTGATGGGCGAGCGTACTGACAGCTTCCTGTTCCACTATAACTTCCCTCCGTACTCCGTAGGTGAAACCGGTATGGTGGGTTCACCGAAGCGTCGTGAAATTGGTCACGGTCGTCTGGCGAAGCGCGGTGTGCTGGCAGTGATGCCAGACGCAGACAAATTCCCGTACACCGTTCGTGTGGTTTCTGAAATCACCGAATCTAACGGTTCTTCTTCTATGGCTTCCGTGTGTGGTGCCTCTCTGGCGCTGATGGATGCAGGCGTGCCAATCAAAGCCGCTGTTGCGGGTATCGCAATGGGTCTGGTGAAAGAAGGCGACAACTTTGTTGTTCTGTCTGACATTCTGGGCGACGAAGATCACCTGGGCGATATGGACTTCAAAGTAGCGGGTTCCCGCGACGGTATCTCTGCACTGCAGATGGATATCAAAATTGAAGGTATCACCAAAGAGATCATGCAGGTTGCTCTGAACCAGGCTAAAGGTGCGCGTCTGCACATCCTGGGCGTGATGGAACAGGCGATTAACGCACCGCGTGGCGATATTTCTCAGTTCGCTCCACGTATTCACACCATCAAGATCAATCCAGACAAGATCAAAGATGTTATCGGTAAGGGCGGTTCTGTTATCCGTGCTCTGACCGAAGAAACTGGCACCACCATCGAAATCGAAGATGACGGTACAGTGAAGATTGCTGCAACCGATGGCGAGAAAGCGAAATTCGCTATCCGTCGTATCGAAGAAATCACCGCAGAAATCGAAGTGGGCCGTATCTACGCTGGTAAAGTGACCCGTATCGTTGACTTTGGCGCGTTCGTTGCCATCGGTGGCGGTAAAGAAGGTCTGGTTCACATCTCTCAGATCGCTGACAAGCGCGTTGAGAAAGTGACCGATTACCTGCAGATGGGCCAGGAAGTACCGGTTAAAGTTCTGGAAGTTGACCGCCAGGGCCGTATCCGTCTGAGCATTAAAGAAGCAACCGAGCAGTCTCAGCCAGCTGCTGCGCCAGAAGCACAGGCAGCAGAACAGCAAGGCGAGTAAGTTGCCATTTGCCCTCCGCTTTGCGGAGGGCCTATTATCAGGCAGGACGCCTTGTTAAGCCGCCGGGGGACAGGACGTTCATCCAATAGTTGTCTTCGGGAGTGGGAAATGAAGCCTTTTTTGCGCTGGTGTTTCGTTGCGACAGCTCTAACGCTGGCAGGATGCAGCAACTCTGCCTGGCGTAAGAGCGAAGTCCTCGCAGTGCCATTGCAACCGACTTTGCAGCAGGAAGTGATTCTGGCACGCATGGAACAAATTCTTGCCAGTCGGGCTTTAACCGATGACGAACGCGCACAGCTTTTATATGAGCGCGGAGTGTTGTATGATAGTCTCGGTCTGAGGGCATTGGCGCGAAATGATTTTTCACAAGCGCTGGCAATCCGACCTGATATGCCTGAAGTATTCAATTACTTAGGCATTTATTTAACGCAGGCAGGCAATTTTGATGCTGCCTATGAAGCGTTTGATTCTGTACTTGAGCTTGATCCAACTTACAACTACGCGCACTTGAATCGCGGTATCGCATTATATTACGGCGGTCGTGACAAGTTAGCGCAAGATGATCTGCTGGCGTTTTATCAAGACGATCCTAATGATCCTTTCCGTAGCCTGTGGCTTTACATCGTTGAGCGGAAGCTCGATGAGAAGCAGGCAAAAGAGGCACTGAAACAGCGCTTCGATAAATCGGACAAGGAACAGTGGGGATGGAACATTGTCGAGTTCTACCTGGGCAACATTAGCGAAGCAACGCTGATGGAACGCCTCAAGGCGGACGCAACGGATAACACCTCGCTCGCTGAGCATCTCAGTGAAACCAACTTCTATTTAGGTAAGTACTACCTAAGTCTGGGGGATAAGGACAGCGCTACGGCACTGTTCAAATTAGCGGTTGCTAACAACGTACACAACTTCGTTGAGCACCGTTATGCATTGTTGGAATTATCGCTCTTGGGCCAGGAGCAAGACGACCTGGCAGAATCGGACCAGCAATAGCTGACGACATAAACATCAGCCCGTAATCTTTTGATTGCCATCACCTTAACTGGTGAGGGCGTTGTTGTTCGTCAATACATCTAATTTGAGCCGGTTCACACTTTTCAATGAAAATTGCAGATCATTTTCACGATGAGCTAAGTAGACTGGCCGCCATTGACATTGAGGCACTCGTACTACATGGCTGAATTCGAAACCACTTTTGCAGATCTGGGCCTGAAGGCTCCTATCCTTGAAGCCCTTAACGATCTGGGTTACGAAAAACCATCTCCGATCCAGGCAGAATGTATCCCACATCTGCTCTCTGGTCGTGACGTGCTGGGCATGGCCCAGACTGGTAGCGGTAAAACTGCGGCGTTCTCGCTGCCGCTGCTGAACAACATTGATCCGGACCTGCGTGCACCGCAGATCCTCGTCCTGGCTCCAACCCGTGAACTGGCTGTTCAGGTTGCTGAAGCAATGACGGAATTCTCTAAACATATGCGCGGCGTAAACGTGGTTGCCCTGTACGGCGGCCAGCGTTATGACGTGCAGTTACGCGCCCTGCGCCAGGGCCCACAGATTGTTGTCGGTACGCCTGGCCGTCTGCTGGATCACCTGAAGCGCGGTACTCTGGACCTCTCTAAACTGAGCGGCCTGGTACTGGATGAAGCAGATGAAATGCTGCGTATGGGCTTCATCGAAGACGTAGAAACTATCATGGCGCAGATCCCGGACGGTCATCAGACCGCGCTGTTCTCTGCAACCATGCCAGAAGCGATTCGTCGCATTACCCGCCGCTTCATGAAAGAGCCGCAGGAAGTGCGTATTCAGTCCAGCGTCACCACTCGCCCGGACATCAGCCAGAGCTACTGGTCTGTATACGGCATGCGCAAAAACGAAGCGCTGGTACGTTTCCTGGAAGCGGAAGATTTTGATGCGGCGATTATCTTCGTTCGTACCAAAAACGCGACCCTGGAAGTGGCTGAAGCGCTTGAGCGTAGCGGCTACAACAGCGCAGCGCTGAACGGCGACATGAACCAGGCTCTGCGTGAGCAGACTCTGGAGCGTCTGAAAGACGGCCGTCTGGATATCCTGATTGCAACCGACGTGGCAGCACGTGGTCTGGACGTTGAACGTATCAGCCTGGTTGTTAACTACGACATCCCGATGGACTCCGAGTCTTACGTTCACCGTATCGGCCGTACCGGTCGTGCGGGTCGTGCGGGTCGTGCTCTGCTGTTTGTTGAGAACCGTGAGCGTCGTCTGCTGCGTAACATCGAACGCACCATGAAGCTGACCATTCCAGAAGCTGACCTGCCAAACGCAGAACTGCTGGGCAAACGCCGTCTGGAGAAATTCGCCGCGAAAGTTCAGCAGCAGCTGGAAAGCAGCGATCTGGATCAGTACCGTGCACTGCTGTCGCAGATTCAGCCAACCGCTGAAGGCGAAGAGCTGGATATGGAAACTCTGGCTGCAGCACTGCTGAAAATGGCGCAAGGCGAACGTAGCCTGATCGTGCCACCAGATGCACCAATGCGTCCTAAGCGTGAATTCCGTGACCGTGACGATCGCTTCGAACGTCGTGGCGACCGTAACGATCGTGGCCCACGTGGTGACCGTCCAGAGCGCGGTGGTGAAGACCGTCCACGTCGTGAGCGTCGTGACGCGGGCGACATGGAGCTGTACCGCATTGAAGTGGGCCGTGATGATGGTGTTGAAGTTCGTCATATCGTTGGCGCGATCGCTAACGAAGGCGACATCAGCAGCCGTTACATTGGTAACATCAAGCTGTTCGCATCCCACTCTACCATTGAGCTGCCAAAAGGCATGCCGGGCGAAGTACTGCAGCACTTTACTCGCACCCGCATCCTGAACAAGCCGATGAACATGCAGCTGCTGGGCGATGCACAGCCACGTCCTGACCGTGGCGGCGAACGTCGTGGCGGTGGTCGCGGTTTCGGTGGTGAGCGTCGTGAAGGCGGTCGCAGCGAAGGTCGTGGCGGTGAAGGTCGTCGTTTCTCCGGCGAGCGCCGTGAAAACCGTGGCCCACGTCGTGACGAAGGTTCAAGCCGTCGTCGTGACGCGTAAGCCTTACGCCACTGACGTAAAGTAAAATATACAGCCCCGATAAACGCTATCGGGGCTTTTTTTATTTCTTTTGTACTCCTGTACTGGTACAGTGCTGCACATTAAAATGCATCACCGCATTATTGACTGGAGAAATGGCTGTATGGCGACACTAACCACCACCCAAACGTCACCTTCGCTGCTTGGCGGCGTGGTGATCATCGGCGGAACCATTATTGGGGCCGGGATGTTCTCCCTGCCCGTGGTCATGTCCGGTGCGTGGTTCTTCTGGTCGCTGGCGGCGCTGGTTTTTACCTGGTTCTGTATGCTCCATTCCGGGCTGATGATCCTCGAAGCGAACCTGAACTACCGTATTGGTTCGAGCTTCGACACCATTACCAAAGATCTTTTAGGTAAAGGCTGGAACCTGGTGAACGGCCTCTCCATCGCGTTTGTGCTTTACATCCTGACCTACGCGTATATTTCAGCGAGCGGTTCTATTCTGCACCACACCTTTTCGGAGATGTCGCTGAACGTTCCGGCGCGTCTGGCGGGGCTGTGTTTTGCCCTTGGCGTGGCGTTTATCGTCTGGATGAGTACCAAAGCGGTGAGCCGCATGACGGCGATTGTGCTGGGTGCTAAGGTCATCACCTTCTTCCTGACCTTCGGCAGCCTGCTGGGGCACGTCACTCCCGCTACACTGTTTAACGTCGCCGAAGTGAATACCTCCTACACGCCGTACCTGCTGATGACGCTACCATTTTGTCTGGCGTCGTTCGGCTACCACGGCAATGTGCCGAGCCTGATGAAGTACTACGGCAAAGATCCGCGTACGATTGTGAAATGCCTGGTCTACGGCACGCTGCTGGCGTTGGGTCTGTATGTGATTTGGCTGCTGGGGACGATGGGTAACATCCCTCGTCCGGAATTTATCGGCATTGCGCAGAAGGGCGGTAACATCGATGTGCTGGTGCAGGCGCTGAGTGGTGTGCTGAACAGCCGTAGTCTGGATCTCTTGCTAGTGGTGTTCTCCAACTTTGCCGTGGCGAGCTCTTTCCTCGGCGTAACGCTGGGCCTGTTTGACTACCTGGCGGATCTGTTTGGCTTTGATGATTCTGCTATGGGGCGCTTCAAAACTGCGCTGCTGACCTTCCTGCCACCGATTGTGGGTGGCCTGCTGTGGCCGAACGGCTTCCTGTACGCCATCGGCTATGCCGGACTGGCGGCAACCATCTGGGCGGCAATTGTGCCGGCGCTGCTGGCGCGCAAATCACGTAAACGCTTCGGTAGCCCTAAATTCCGCGTCTGGGGCGGCAAGCCGATGATTGCACTGATTCTGGTGTTTGGTGTTGGTAACGCGCTGGTGCACGTGCTGTCGAGCTTTAACCTGTTGCCTGTGTATCAGTAAACGCTTCTTTTCACCCTCTCCCAACGGGAGAGGGCCGGAGTAACAAAACACACTTCCCTACATTTCTTCTTTCACCTGCATCGCCAGCTCAAACGAATGCAAACGTGCCTGGTGATCGAAAATCTGGCCATTAACCATAATCTCATCCGCCTGCGTTTCACGCAGCACCGCTTCAAGCCCGTGACGCACTTTCGCCTTATCGCCCACCAGAGACATGCTCAGCGCCTGCTGCACGCCATACTGCTCGGAAGCGGACCACAGCTGATGCATATTCTCCACCGGCGGCGGGAGTTGACCCGTCTCGCCGCGGCGCAGCTTCACAAACGCCTGCTGCATGGAGGTGAACAGGAATTCCGCGTCGCGATTGCTGTCGGCGGCAATGATGTTGATACACACCATCGCGTACGGTTTTTCCAGACGTTCAGATGGTTTGAAGTTCGTGCGGTAGAGATGCAGCGCCTGATGCAGCATATCCGGCGCGAAGTGTGAGGCAAACGCAAATGGCAGCCCCAGCTGTGCGGCAAGCTGTGCGCTGTAGAGGCTTGAGCCCAGCAACCACACCGGGATCTTCTCGCCGTAGCCCGGAACCGGGCGCACGTGTGGGTTCGGGTCCCGCGCATCGAACCAGTCCACCAGTTCCGCCACATCGCGTGGGAAGTTGTCGATATCCCCACTCATATGGCGACGTAGCGCGCGCATGGTCGGTTGATCGCTGCCCGGCGCACGGCCAAGCCCTAAATCAATGCGCCCTGGATAGAGGGTATTGAGCGTACCAAACTGCTCGGCAATCACCAGGGGCGCATGGTTCGGCAACATGACGCCACCGGATCCCAGATGCAGCGTGGTGGTGTTCGCCGCCAGATAGCCAATCAGTACTGATGTCGCGGCACTGGCGATACCCACCATATTGTGGTGTTCCGCCAGCCAGTAGCGGTGATAGCCACGTTTTTCGGCAAGAAGAGCAAGATCCAGAGAGTGGGAAAAGGCCTCGCCCGCTGAGGAGCCTTGTGGGATCGGCGCCAGATCCAGCACCGAAAACGGAATGGTTTTATCAGTCATAACAGCTCACTTTGTCGACGGTGAATCTTTTAATAGTGCATTAAAAATTAATAACCGTTGTTAACAAAGTGAGCCTTTACACTTTATCGCTATGCCTGCAGTTCCAGCCCGGCGAGGCGCTTCCAGTAACCGTTGCAGTCGCTGTTAGCGGTCAGCGGCAGCGGAGATGTCCCGTTTTCATTGGCGCGGAAGGCGTCCAGCATTGCGAACACGCTGGTATCCAGCGGCGACAGACGCACCATGTCTACCAGCCCGTTCATCGATGCCAGCTCATTGCCCAGGTTATAGACATAACCGCTCATGGTCTGAATACCGTTCAGAACAAATACCTGCTGATTCTCCTGAGACAGCATGCTGCGCCCGTTCGGGTACTTGATGCAGCAGGTTTCGCACTCGTCTTTCGGGCGATCTTCCGAGCGCGCGGTAAAGCAACGGGCAGAGTAGGCCAGCGGCAGGTGGCCGTAACTGAGCACTTCCACTTCAAACTGATTGCGAATGCCTAACTCTTCGCACTGAGTCAGCAGGTTTACCAGCCAGTCGCGGGAGAGTTCTACCGGCATGCACCAGCGCGTCATCCCCTGTTTGAGCAGCAGACGCAGGGTGACGGCGTTATAGCAGTTCAGCGCATGACCCGCGACAAACGGCAACTTGCGTTCAGCGCACATGTTCACCACGCCCAGATCGCTCGCTTCCAGCAGGAACTCGCCGTTCTCAACGTAACGCTTCAGTTCTCCCAGTTCGGAAGAGGCTTGTACCAGTGCGAGCGTTGAAAGCACCACCTGTTTGCCGCTTCCGGCCAGGTTTTTTGCCATATCCAGCCAGTCGCCGACCTTAGTGGCGCGGCGTTTGCTGCACACGGCTTCACCGAGATAAATCACATCGGCGCTGCTGGTGGCGGCCTGTTGGTAAAAATCTTCCAGCGTCTCTTTTGACCAGTAGTAGAGCACCGGCCCTAATGAATATTTCATGGTTATCTCACTGCCATTTACGGTGATACGCGCCAAGCGTGGTTTGCGTGCCTTCGGACATCGAGCCGAGCGTCTCCATCCAGGCCGGTTGTGGGGCGTAGTTCTGCGGATCGGCCATGCAGCGGTCGATGGCCTGACGCCAGACTTTCGCCACCTGGCTCACGTACGCCGGGCTGCGCTGGCGACCTTCGATTTTTACCGAGGCAATATTGGCCGCCAGCAGTTCCGGCAGCAGTTCCAGCGTGTTGAGGCTGGTGGGTTCTTCCAGCGCGTGGTAACGCTCGCCATCGACCAGATAGCGACCTTTACACAGCGTCGGATAGCCAGCGTTTTCACCGTCCTGATAGCGATCGATCAGTACTTCATTCAGACGAGACTCCAGCCCCTGCGGCGTCTGCTGCCAGCGAACAAATCGGGCAGGGGAGCAGGCCCCGACGGTATTCGGCGATTCACCGGTTAAATAAGAGGAAAGATAGCAACGGCCTTCAGCCATGATGCACAGGCTACCAAAAGCAAAAACTTCAAGCGGCACTGGCGTGACGCGCGCGAGTTGCTTAACCTGATGAATAGAGAGCACGCGCGGCAACACCACGCGGGCCACGTCAAAGTGTTGATGGTAAAAACGCACGGCCTCTTCGTTAGTGGCAGATGCCTGAACAGAGACGTGGCGCTCAATATGGGGATAGCGTTCTGCCGCATACTCAAGCATAGCGAGGTCGGCCAGGATTAGCGCATCCGCACCCAGTTGTGCCGCCATATCCACCGCACGCTGCCAGCGGGCATAGCCATCAGGATGGGCAAAAGTATTGATGGCGATATGCAGTTTGCGGCGGTGCTGGTGAACGAAGTTAACGGCTTCCTGAAGCTTTTTCTCCGTAAAGTTGAGGCCAGCAAAATGGCGGGCGTTGGTGTCATCTTTCAGCCCGATATAGACCGCATCGGCCCCATTTTCGATGGCCGCCTTAAGCGCCGGAAGGTTTCCGGCTGGGCAGAGCAGCTCCATAATTTATCCTGATGTAGTCGATCGCAAAATTGTTAACGAGCTGGGATTTTAATTAACCCATACGCGACAATTTTTGATTTAAGGCAGCTAATGGCGTATTGATGGCACCAATAATGAGGTACGGCGGACGACGGTTTGTTGATTTACGCCGCTATGTTGCGCTTCGGATATGGCAAAATAGCAGGACTATAGATATCAGGGAGTAAAGCTCGTGCTGGATAAACTGCGTTCACGTCTCGTACAATTTGGTCCATCAATGCTGAGCGTGCCGGTCAAGCTGGCACCGTTCGCGCTTAAACGCCAGGTGCTGGAGCAGGTCCTGAGCTGGCAGTTCCGCCAGGCGCTGCAGGACGGCGAGCTGGAGTTCCTGGAAGGCCGCTGGCTAAGCATTGAAGTGCGTGACATCGGGCTACGCTGGTTTACCTCCGTTGAGAATGATCAGCTGATCGTACGTGAATCCGCTGACGCGGATGTGAGCTTTAGCGCCAACGCCAGCGATCTGCTGATGATTGCCGCGCGTAAGCAAGATCCGGATACGCTCTTCTTCCAGCGTCGTCTGGTCATTGAAGGCGATACGGAGCTGGGCCTGTACGTTAAGAATTTAATGGATGCCATTGAGCTGGAGCAGATGCCAAAAGCGCTGCGTGTCATGTTGATGCAAATGGCAGATTTCGTTGAGGCTGGGCTGAAAAGCCCGCCGGAAAGCAAACACACTTCAGTAGGTGAGCCATGCTGATTCGAGTTGAAATTGGGATTGATGCACCGGGAATTGATGCGTTGCTACGCCGCTCTTTTGAGAGCGATGCCGAGGCCCAACTGGTCCACGATCTCCGTGAAGATGGCCTGATTACGCTGGGGCTGGTTGCTACCGATGACGAAGGTCAGGTGGTCGGCTATGTGGCCTTCAGTCCGGTCATCGTTCAGGGCGAAGATCTTCAGTGGGTGGGAATGGCACCGCTGGCGGTAGATGAAAACTATCGCGGGCAAGGGCTGGCACGTCAGCTGGTCTATGAAGGGCTGGATTCGCTCAATGAGTTCGGTTATGCAGCCGTTGTCACGCTGGGCGATCCGGCGTTCTATGGACGATTGGGCTTTGAGCAGGCCGCGCATTACGATCTGCGCTGCCGCTGGCCGGGTACGGAATCTGCTTTCCAGGTCCATCGTCTGGCGGACGACGCGCTCAACGGGGTCAATGGCCTGGTCGAGTACCACGACCATTTCAATCGCTTTTAATCAGGTGCTCGCGTAGCGCCTCAAACGAGCCGTCTCCGCTCACGAGGCGCTCTTTCTGGCGCTTCGTCAACTGCTTAATACGGTATTCCAGTCTTAGCGCCAGCGATCTGTCACCAACAGGTGCTGAAAAGGCGAGTTGTAGTTCTCCTTTCCCCCGCAGTGCTTTTGCCCCTTTTCCCGTTTGATGTTGTAAAAAACGCCGCGCCACATCGGTAGTGATCCCGGTGTAGAGTGCGTTATCAGCGGTTCGGACAAGATAGAGAAACCAGCACACGGTAAACAGATTCAGTATGTTAAAGTGAACGCACCATAGCATGAGAGAGAATGAAAATGGAAACACTGGCCACCATTAACCGCTGGCTGGCGAAACAGCATGTCGTCACCTGGTGCGTGTACAGCGAGGGTGAGATGTGGTGCGCAAACGCGTTTTACTACTACGATCCGGAGCGTGTGGCCTTTTATATCATGAGTGAAGATAAGACACGTCATGCGCAGATGACTGGCCAGCAGGCGGAGGTCGCGGGCACGGTGAATGGCCAGCCTAAAACGGTCGCATTGATCCGTGGGGTGCAGTTTAAAGGGGAAATCCGTCGTCTGGACGGAGAAGAGAGCGACGCGCGTCGTAAGCTTTACACGCGCCGCTTTCCGGTTGCCGCTGCGCTAAAAGCCCCGGTATGGGAAATCCGCCTTGATGAGCTGAAATTTACCGACAACACGCTGGGCTTTGGCAAGAAGCTGCACTGGCTACGCGCCGAGCAGGCGTAGCGCTTCGCGGTTAAATGCCGGAAGATCGTCTGGGGTTCGGCTGGTGATCAGCTGGTCTTTGTCGTTGACCACTTCCTGATCGTAAAACTCGGCTCCCGCATTTTTCAGATCGATAACGATCGGTTTCACAGCCGTGAGCTTACGCCCGCGTACAACCTCAGCGCTGATGAGCAGTTGCGGGCCGTGGCAGATGGCAAAGACCGGTTTGCCGGTAGAGACAAAGTCCCGTGTAAAGGTCACGAAGCGTTCGTCGCCGCGCAGGGAATCCGGTGAATGGCCGCCAGGTAACAGCAAGGCGTCAAAATCTGACGGGCTAACGTTATCGATAGTCTCGTCGATGGTCACGCTGGCCTCGCCCTTATGGCCTTTCACCGTTTTGCCCGCTTCTTTCTCAATGGTGATGACCTCATGTCCCGCCTTGCGGAACGCCTCGGCTGGAGAGGTGAATTCTGAATCTTCAAACTCGTCGGTAATCAAGACTGCGATTTTTTGCCCATGCTTCCTCCGTTGTTTTGGCTTCAGACTGATTTTTCTCCGCTTGTGGTAAATACTTACCTGTAACAGACTTCTAAGTGTGGTCAACCACGCTAAGTTCGCAAACGGACAATTCTGTAAAGGGGAAAAGATGAGCCAGGTACTGCTTACAGGCGCAACCGGGTTGGTGGGCGGGCATTTACTGCGTCTGCTGATTCAGGAGCGCAAAGTGAATTATATTGCCGCCCCGACGCGGCGACCGCTCGCAGATATCTCCGGCGTCTTCAACCCACATGATCCGCAGCTGACGGACGCGCTGGCACAGGTGCAGGACCCCATTGATATCGCATTTTGTTGTCTCGGCACGACCCGGCGTGAGGCGGGCAGTAAAGAGGCGTTTGTGCATGCGGACTACACACTGGTGGTAGATACTGCACTCACGGCCAAAAGGCTTGGGGCGAAACATTTCCTGGTGGTCAGCGCGCTGGGTGCCAGTGCCGGATCGCCTTTTTTCTACAACAACGTGAAGGGCAAAATGGAGGACGCGCTGATTGCGCAGAGATGGGATTACCTGACGATTGTTCGCCCCTCCATGCTACTGGGACACCGCGACGAACGGCGTTTTAATGAATCTATTTTTGCACCGCTATTCCGCATTCTTCCGGGGAACTGGAAATCCATTGAGGCGCAGGATGTCGCACGCGCGATGCTAAAAGAGGCGCTTTCACCTTCGAAGGAAGGGGTGAACATTATCCCTTCGGCAAAACTGCGTGAAATCGCGCAGGGCGAGGCGTAAACTCCCCCGGCTAATTACCTACTACTCTCCGGGGAATGCTATGACTGGTCAGTCTTCATCTCAGGCGGCAACACCTGTTCAATGGTGGAAGCCCGCGCTCTTCTTTCTTGTGGTCATTATCGGCCTCTGGTATGTGAAATGGCAGCCCTACTACGGCAAAGCCTTCACCGCCGCCGAAACGCACAGTATCGGTAAATCTATTCTCGCTCAGGCTGATGCCAGCCCGCTGCGGGCGGCGTGGGATTACGCCATGGTCTACTTCCTTGCCGTATGGAAAGCCGCCGTTTTAGGCGTCATTCTGGGGTCACTGATTCAGGTACTTATTCCGCGGAACTGGCTGGTGAAAACGCTTGGGCAGTCGCGATTTCAGGGCACGCTGCTGGGGACAATTTTTTCTCTGCCGGGCATGATGTGCTCCTGCTGTGCGGCTCCTGTTACCGCGGGGATGCGTCGCCAGCGAGTCTCGATGGGCGGCGCGCTGGCTTTCTGGATGGGTAACCCGCTGTTAAACCCGGCGACGCTGGTGTTTATGGGATTTGTTCTGGGCTGGCATTTTGCGTTCATCCGTCTGGTGGCTGGATTGCTGACGGTGCTGGTGGTCGCGACGCTGGTACAAAAATGGGTGAAAGATAATGCCGTTGAACCGGCGTCAGTTGAGCTGAACGTCAGCGAGCCTCAGGGGAGTTTCTTCATGCGCTGGGGTCAGGCGTTATGGCAGCTTTTCTGGAGCACCATCCCGGTCTATATCCTTGCTGTACTGGTTCTGGGGGCTGCGCGCGTCTGGCTTTTCCCACATGCGGATGGCGCTATCGACAACACGCTGATGTGGGTCATTGCGATGGCCGTTGCAGGCTGCCTGTTTGTGATCCCAACGGCGGCGGAGATCCCGATTGTGCAGACCATGATGCTGGCTGGCATGGGCACCGCACCGGCGCTGGCGCTGCTCATCACACTGCCTGCAATTAGCCTGCCGTCGCTTATCATGCTGCGTAAATCATTCCCGGCCAAAGCGCTGTGGCTGACTGCGGGGCTGGTGGCGTTGAGTGGGGTGATTGTGGGAAGTTTTGCATTGGTTTAAGGCAAAAAAATACCCGGCATTGCCGGGTATTGTTTGTTACTTGATATAAGTAAACGCGGTGGTGACGTGTTTCACGCCGCTCACCCGGCTGGCGATATCAGCCGCGGCTTTCCCTTCACGGTCGGTTACCAGACCCAGCAGGAACACTTCACCGTTTTCCGTCGTCACTTTCACGTTGGAAGATTTCACCTGATCAGAACCCAGCAGTTGGGAACGCACTTTGGTGGTGATCCAGGTGTCAGACGATGCGGTGCCCAGGCTGACAGGCTGTCCCTGGCGCACTTCGTTGAAGACTTCTGTCGTACCTTCTACACCCATCGCAATCTGTTTGGCGCGGGAGGCGAGTTCCATGTTAGGGGCCTGGCCTGCAAGCAGCACTTTGCCCTGATAAGCCGTCACATTGATGCGCGCTTCTTTCTTAATCTGTTCGTCTTTCGACAGCGCACTGTTGACGCGCAGCTCAAGCGTACCGTCATCCACCTGCGTCCCGACAGAACGCGGATCGGTTGCCGCTTTGGTGCCTACAGCAGCAGTACCCACGACAGCCGCAGCGATACATCCCTGAAGCAGTAATGCAGACATAAGGACTGCGAGGGTCGATAAAGCCTTCATAAGAACTCCTTAATCATCCTGGTGAGGGAAAAGCGTGTTATCGATCAGGTCGCATAAGCAATTTACCGTCAGCATATGCATTTCCTGAATACGCGCGCTACGGTGAGAAGGAATGCGGATTTCCACATCCTGCGGCCCCAGCAGACCCGCCAGCTCACCACCGTCATAGCCGGTTAAAGCTACGATAGTCATGTCCCGGGTTACGGCGGCTTCAACGGCTTTAACAATGTCCCGGCTGTTGCCGCGTGTGGATATTGCCAGCAGTACATCTCCGGCATGGCCGAGGGCTCGCACCTGCTTAGCGTAAATTTCGTCATGCAGACGATCGTTAGCAATCGCTGTTAAGACCACATTATCGGTATTAAGTGCAATGGCAGGTAAACTCGGACGTTCTGTTTCAAAACGATTGATCATGCTGGCAGCAAAATGCTGTGCGTTGGCGGCTGACGTTCCGTTGCCACAACAGAGGATTTTGTTGCCATTAAGCAGGGATTGCACCAGCGTCATCGCGGCACGGGAGATCGCATCCGGTAGCGCTTCCGCCGCGGCAATCTGAGTCTGGATGCTTTCTGTGAAGCACACTTTAATTCTTTCGAGCACGTTATCCCTTTTAAATCTTAATTATGCGTCTTCGCCAAAAGCGTTTTTAAGCCATTCGATCTCATTTCCGGTGAAGGCTATCACATCGAACCGGCAATCCACAGTATCAAAGCTCCCATTATGGCGGGCAAGCCACAAGTGGGCAGTCTGTAATAATTTATGTTGTTTGGCGAGCGTCACGCTGGCGGCAGCGCCGCCAAAACGGGAGGACTGTCGAAAACGGACTTCTACAAACACAATGACCTGAGCCTCTTTCATGATCAGGTCAATCTCGCCGCCGCGCCCACGGACGTTAGCGGCGATAAAGCGCAGTCCTTTGCCTTCAAGCCAGCGACGCGCCTTTAACTCCCACGCATCGCCGGTCTCTTTACGGCTTAACTGGCCGGGACGATTTGCCCCTGCTGGTATTTGAGCCATGATAACTTCCTGTTGATCACGCAATCCTGAGTAGCGGTCAGATCGCCGGTGTTGCCGTTAAGCTCAAAGCCTGGCACCTGACGCATCTGGGTAAAGTGGTTCGCCAGCGCCCACGCATCGACACCCATCGCATACAAACGCGCCAGAGAGTAGTCGTTACGTACTGCCCCCAGCGCCTGCTGCATCAGTGCCGGATTGCTGCCTGCCAGCATAGGGATTTCGCTGTACTGCAGACCGTCCATTTCCAGACGGAAATCCGGGCCTGCAGTGCCCTGCGCGCTGCGTGAACTCGCGTACAGCGTTGCACCGCTCTGGCTGCCGTTACGCATTGCAATCATCGGTTTGATAAAGGCGATCTCTTGCGGCGTGGCGACAATATAGGCGGCATCCACTTTACCGCCACCGCTGATTTGTGCGTCGGTAGGTGGGGCCGGGATTGTCAGACCGCCAATTGTCACGCCCTGCTGCTGCGGCAGGCTTGCGGTTACCGGGCTACCGTTCAGCGCGATGCCTGCTCCGCCATTTACGCCAGCGCGCAGTTCAGAGACTGAACCGAATTTCTGCTGCAGTACCATACCGCCACCGAGCTTCTGCCATTCATTGGCAAAGGCATTCGCGACGCGATCGCCCAGCGTACTGCGTGGGATGAGCAACAGAGGAGCCTGTTTACCCTGCTCGTGGATATGTCGTGCGGCATCGCGGGCTTCATCTTCAGGGGAAAGTGCGAAGTAGCAGATATTGGCGCGGTTCTGAACCTGCTCAGGCTGATTGAGCGCCAGCACGTTCAGCGTGGTATTGCTCTTCATCAGCTCTTCCACGTTGTTTTTCAACAACGGGCCGACAACGATGCTTGCTCCGTCCTGTTGAACCTGCGCCAGAACCTGGTCAAGCGGCTGTGAGCTGGTGTCGTAGATTTTTAGCTCAGCGCCCGGGTTGGCGCTGGAGGCTGCCACGGTTTGCGGCTGCGCAGCAGGTTGGGCTGCGGGTTGCGCAGGTTGCCGTTCAGACGGTTGTGCTGTGGCAGCAGGTGCCGGCGCCGCTTGTGTCTCAGCCGGAGCCTGTGTTGCAGGCGCAGGCGCAGTTGCGGCTGCCGGAGGTGTCGTTGGTGCGGTAACCGGGTTTTGCATCGTGCCCTGCGCCGGGGTTTGGGCGGTGGTCAGGTCACTGGTCTCGGCTGCGGACGGGCTGACAACATCGTTCACATTTGCTGCCTGTGCTGCTTGTGCTGCTTGTGCTGCTTGTGCTGGAACGGCACTGCCTGTCACCGGCGTGGTACCGTTTTTCGCCGCTTCAAAACCCTGCTGAATAGTGCGACCAAATACCGCCGCCTGACCGTTTAGCGGCAGAAGCAGGGCGATTTTGCTGGTCGATGCGGGCTTAAAGTTCTGCACGTTTACCAGCTGTGTTGGCAGCATTTTCGCGCCCGGATTCTGCGGGTAGCGGGTTTGCCAGTCAGTAATACCGGCTTTCAGCATCTTCGGATCGTTGCGGTTGTTAAACCACATCTGCTGCAGATCCAGCCAGCCCTGCAGTACGTTCTCATCGGCATTGATGACCAGTGCCTGCGCCTGTTCCTGGGTCATGGAGGCAAGCGCCTGCCAGGTGGCATCAATATTTTTCTGCTTGTCGGCACCGCCGAGCAGCGGTTCCTGGGCAATCAGTGCACGGAGCAGTGTCAGGGAAGGACGACCCTGCTCAGCGGCAATACCTGCCTGCCAGAAGCGAGCCTGCTGATTTTTATCCAGCGCGCTGACGTCGATATTACCCAGGATCTTTTTCGCGCCATCATAATCTTTCAGTGCGACTTTCAGCTCAGCGGAAAGCAAGCTCTGCTCACGACGTTGGGTGTCGTTAAGATCCTTCGGTAACTGATTGAACAGTTCGGCGGCCTGCTGGGTTTTCCCCTCTTTCAACAGTGCACGAATGGCGAGTAATTGCCAGTTGGTCTTGGTATCATTTGAACTCTGCGACATTTGTTGCAGATAAAAACCAGAATCAGCCTGAGCGGAACCCTGCAGATGTGCAGTGCTCTGGTCAGGTGCCTGGGTGCCACAGCCTGCAAAGATCAGCGCTGCCAGCAGAAGCGGCACGCTGCGAGTGGCTTTTTTTCGAAGAAACGTTAACGGTACCATACTGTATCCAGTGATTTTTTTTACGCAATGCTCAATATTAAATCGGCAATACGGACTAAACAATGAAACAACACGAAACGGCGGATAATTCTCAAGGCCAGCTCTATATTGTACCTACTCCTATCGGGAATTTATCTGATATTACCCAACGTGCGCTTACCGTGTTGCAAGCTGTTGATTTGATTGCTGCTGAAGATACCCGGCACACCGGTTTACTGCTTCAACATTTCGCGATCACCGCCCGATTGTTTGCCCTGCACGATCACAATGAGCAACAAAAAGCCGAAACGCTGGTGGCGAAGCTGAAAGAGGGGCAGAACATTGCGTTAGTTTCCGATGCAGGAACCCCGCTGATTAACGACCCTGGTTACCATCTGGTGCGTACCTGCCGCGAAGCAGGGATTCGGGTTGTACCTTTGCCGGGCCCCTGCGCCGCAATTGCTGCGCTGAGCGCTGCGGGGTTGCCGTCTGACCGTTTCTGCTATGAAGGTTTCCTGCCTGCCAAATCCAAAGGCCGCCGCGACGTGTTAAAAGACCTGGAAGCGGAACCGCGCACCCTGATTTTCTACGAATCCACGCACCGCCTGCTTGAGAGCCTGGAAGATATGGTGACCGTGTGGGGAGAAGCCCGCTACGTGGTGCTGGCGCGCGAACTGACCAAAACCTGGGAAACGATCCACGGTGCACCGGTGGGTGAACTGCTGGCGTGGGTGAAGGAAGATGAAAACCGCCGTAAAGGTGAAATGGTGCTGATTGTCGAAGGACATAAAGCGCAGGAAGACGCGCTGCCAGCAGACGCGCTGCGCACGCTGGCGCTGCTGCAGGCGGAACTGCCGCTGAAGAAAGCTGCGGCGCTAGCGGCGGAAATTCACGGCGTGAAGAAAAATGCGCTGTATAAGTATGCGCTGGAGCAGCAGGGGGAGTAAACGTATGAGCCGCTACCTGCCTCCATTCGCTATCACGCCATCAATTCTCAATCAGGTTGTTGAGATTGGTGAGTTGCTGGGGCATTGGGCGGCTCATTCCGGAAGGACATCTCCTTTACTGCGTAAAGAGAACCGTATCCGCACTATCCAGGCATCGCTGGCCATTGAACACAACTCGCTGACTACCGGGCAAGTGACGGCAATCATGGATGGCAAGCGCGTGCTCGCGCCTGAAAAAGATATTCAGGAAGTCCGCAATGCTATCCTGGCATATGAGAAATTGTCTGAATGGAAGCCATGGAAGCTCAATGACTTACTCAATGCACACCGGTTATTAATGACTGGTCTGGTCGATCTCCCTGGAAAGCTCAGGAATGGAGATGTAGGGGTATACCGTGGAAACCAGTTAGTCCACATGGCTCCTCCTGCCTCCCAGATGAACCGTCTGATCGACGATCTTCTGTCCTGGCTTAAGCAAACTGATCTCCACCCGCTTATTGCCAGTTCGGTATTTCATTACGAGTTTGAGTTTATTCATCCCTTTTCAGATGGAAATGGCCGCATGGGGCGGCTGTGGCAAACGTTGATCTTAAGCCAGTGGCGTGCGGAACTGGCATGGCTACCCGTCGAGACACTCATCCATTTTCAGCAGGCGCGCTATTACCAGATATTAGGACAATGCGATCGGGCCAGTGATTGCACGGCATTCGTGGAGTTTATGCTGCAAAATATGGCTGAAGCTTTGCGGGAAGGCATAGGTATGTCGTCAGTATTGTCGGAAAAAATGTCGGAAGAATTGTCGGAAAAGGAAAATACTATCCTTGAGCTTCTTACCGTTCAACCGCAAATGACTGCGGTAATGTTGGCATCTGTTTTGGGCGTAACTTCCCGCACTGCGGAACGTTATCTCCGTTCTTTGCAATCAAAAGGTAAATTAAAACGCGTGGGGGCAAGGAAAGGGGGAAGCTGGCAGGTCATGGTTTAACCTGCCAACTGAACACTTTTTATTTTTCTGGGAATGCTTCAAACACCAGCGTTTCCAGCGGCTGCAGCGTAATCACCACTGCGTTTTTGTACGCCTCCGGTACGGTTGAATTACGTCCATACACTGCCTTCAGACTAAACTGCGACGCGTTTCCTGTCGGGACTTCGAAATCTCTCGTCAAATCCAGGTAGTAGCTTTGCGGCTTATCCGACGGGTTACGTAAGCCGAGAATTGCTTTGTCCTTGCTCCAGGATGCCCAGCCGTAAACCTGAAGCGCAGTTGGGTCACCGCCAATCCAGTGCGTATCCACCAGCACGCTGGCGTTATCCCGCGACCATTTCGCCGCCTGCGCCAGGGTATCCCACTTCGCCTTATTCAGCATTGAAGGGGTGATGTATAGCTCCTGCAACTGCGTGCCGGTGGCGAAGTAACTCCAGACCTGGTCGGCAAAATCGCTGTCCGTTTGCACTTTCTCCAGCCCGTAATAGGCGTTTTCTGCACTGACGATCCCGTGATACATCAGCGAGTTTAGTGGGAACAGAGGGCCTTTGCGCACAATGGAACGGTACGTTTCAGCGTCGCGGTAAGTCATCCACTGCTGTACCGGCGTACCAGGGCCATAAAGGTTTATGTCATCACCCTGACGCCAGATGGAGTCAGCGTAGAACAGCCAGGATGGACTGGCATTGGTTCCGGTCGTCAGGTTGATAAACAGGTTCGGATTGGCGCTGCGCATGTTATGCAGCAGTGCAATAGAGGCGTCAAAATCCGAGGCGAACGGGCTGCCTTTAATGTGCGAGTTGGCGTTACCCATTCCGTCCAGCTTAAACGAGGTAATATGCTCGTTTTTTATCAGCTTACTAATCTGCTCATTAAAGTTTTTAAAGTAGTTCGGGCCTGACAGCGCCAGCTTCCCGTCGACCGTTTCGAAACCATACTCTTTTGCATGTGAGACGCGAGTATCGCGCGGTTTGTTATATCCGCCCCACGGCGAAAGCCACAGGCCAACGGAGCTGTGCAGGCTGTCAGCTTTCTCCCGTACCTTGCCAAAACCGTTACTGAATGCCGGGCCAAACAGCCAGCGCCCTGTAAGATCATCCCAGCCATCGTCAAGCAGGAAAGCATCCAGCGCTACGCCCCGCCCGGTGATAAATTCTTTGTTCCATTCGTCCATACGCCCCAGCACATCCTGCTCGGAGTAAGGGGTAAAGAAGCCGATGTCCATCCAGCTGTTGTAGTGTAGATAAGGCTTATACGGACGCGGGCGGACGGCATCAATAAACTGGTTTACGCTACGTCGCAGCTGGCTGGTTTCCGGGAAGGTACCGAACCAGGTGGTATAGCTGACTGGCGTTGCCGGCTGAATGGGCGTTTTCAGCTCCACATTGAGGTTGGTCGTCGCTTCATAGGCGTAAGTATTAACGATGGGTTTATCCGGCAGGATAAAGAACGAGTCTGCGATAATCGGCGAGCTGTTAATTGCCCCGTCTACAGGTAATGGTGCCAACTTACTGATTTAGTGTACGATGGTGTTTTTGAGGTGCTCCCGTGGCTTCCATCTCCATCAGTTGTCCCTCCTGCTCAGCTACTGAAGGCGTGGTGCGTAACGGTAAAAGTACTGCCGGACATCAGCGCTATCTCTGCTCTCACTGCCGTAAAACATGGCAACTGCAGTTCACTTACACCGCTTCTCAACCCGGTACGCACCAGAAAATCATTGATATGGCCATGAATGGTGTTGGATGCCGGGCAACCGCCCGCATTATGGGCGTTGGCCTCAACACGATTTTACGTCACTTAAAAAACTCAGGCCGCAGTCGGTAACCTCGCGCATACAGCCGGGCAGTGACGTCATCGTCTGCGCGGAAATGGACGAACAGTGGGGCTACGTCGGTGCTAAATCACGTCAGCGCTGGCTGTTTTACGCGTATGACAGGATACGGAGGACGGTTGTGGCGCACGTCTTCGGTGAACGCACTCTGGCCACACTGGAGCGTCTTCTGAGCCTGCTGTCGGCCTTTGAGGTCGTGGTATGGATGACGGATGGCTGGCCGCTGTATGAATCCCGCCTGAAGGGAAAGCTGCACGTAATCAGCAAGCGTTACACTCAGCGAATTGAGCGGCATAACCTGAATCTGAGACAACATCTGGCAAGGCTGGGACGGAAGTCACTGTCGTTCTCAAAATCGGTGGAGCTGCATGACAAGGTCATCGGGCATTATCTGAACATAAAACACTATCAGTAAGTTGGAGTCATTACCAACGCGATGAATAACGATATTTTCCCAAATAAGTTTAAAGCGTCCCTCGCGGCGCATCAGATCCAGATTGGTTGCTGGTCCGCGCTGGCAAATCCCATCAGCACCGAAGTGCTGGGCCTGGCCGGTTTCGACTGGCTGGTACTGGACGGTGAGCATGCGCCGAACGATATCAATACGTTTATTCCGCAGTTGATGGCACTCAAAGGTAGCCAGAGCGCGCCGGTGGTGCGTGTGCCAACCAACGAACCGGTGATCATCAAACGTCTGCTGGATATCGGTTTCTACAACTTCCTGATCCCGTTTGTGGAAACGGAAGAAGAGGCGGCGCGGGCCGTGGCCTCAACGCGCTATCCCCCGGAAGGGATCCGCGGTGTATCCGTTTCGCATCGCGCCAATATGTTTGGCACCGTGCCGGACTACTTCGCGCAGTCCAATAACAACATCAGCATCCTGGTACAGATTGAGAGCCAGCAGGGTGTTGATAACGTCGACGCCATTGCTGCCACACACGGCGTCGACGGCATCTTTGTTGGCCCGAGTGACCTGGCTGCGGCGTTGGGACACCTGGGTAATGCGGGTCACCCGGACGTTCAGCATGCCATTCAACACATCTTTGCCCGCGCTAAAGCCCATGGCAAACCGTGCGGCATTCTGGCACCGGTTGAAGCTGACGCTCGTCGTTATCTGGAATGGGGTGCCACCTTTGTGGCGGTCGGCAGTGACCTCGGCGTATTCCGCTCAGCCACGCAGAAATTAGCGGACGCTTTTAAAAAATAACCATCATTGAGGAAACAGTTTATGACGCTGAAAGTCGGTTTTATTGGCCTGGGGATCATGGGTAAACCAATGAGTAAGAACCTCATCAAAGCGGGTTACTCACTGGTGGTTTCAGACCATAATCCGCAAGCTGTGGCTGAGGTCATTGCTGCGGGTGCCGAAACGGCCGCCACAGCCAGAGCCATTGCTGAGCAGTGCGATGTCATCATCACCATGCTGCCAAACTCTCCACATGTAAAAGAGGTCGCTCTGGGTGAGAATGGCATTATCGACGGTGCGAAGCCAGGTCTGGTACTGATTGATATGAGCTCTATTGCCCCCCTCGCAAGCCGTGAAATCAGCGAAGCGTTGAAAGTGAAAGGCGTCGATATGCTGGATGCGCCGGTCAGCGGCGGTGAACCGAAAGCGATCGACGGCACGCTGTCGGTGATGGTCGGCGGCGATAAAGCGATCTTCGATAAATACTACGATCTGATGAAAGCGATGGCTGGCTCTGTGGTGCACACCGGTGACATCGGAGCGGGTAACGTGACTAAGCTGGCGAACCAGGTGATTGTGGCGCTGAATATCGCTGCGATGTCCGAAGCGCTGACGCTGGCAACTAAAGCGGGCGTCAACCCGGACCTGGTCTACCAGGCAATCCGTGGCGGTCTGGCGGGGAGTACCGTGCTGGATGCCAAAGCACCGATGGTGATGGATCGTAACTTCAAACCTGGTTTCCGCATCGACCTGCATATTAAAGATCTGGCAAACGCGCTGGATACGTCTCACGGTGTTGGGGCGCAACTGCCGCTGACCGCCGCCGTGATGGAAATGATGCAGGCCCTGCGTGCCGATGGTATGGGGACGGCCGACCACAGTGCCATTGCCTGCTACTACGAAAAACTGGCGAAGGTAGAAGTCGCCCGTTAATAACATCTTGCCCACACCTGAGGGTGACAGCGGCGCGCAAACCCTCTATACTGCGCGCCGAAGCTGACCAGACAGTCGCCGCTTCGTCGTCGTCCCCTTCGGGGGAGACGGGCGGAGGGGAGGAAAGTCCGGGCTCCATAGGGCAGGGTGCCAGGTAACGCCTGGGGGGGAAACCCACGACCAGTGCAACAGAGAGCAAACCGCCGATGGCCCGCGCAAGCGGGATCAGGTAAGGGTGAAAGGGTGCGGTAAGAGCGCACCGCGCGGCTGGTAACAGTCCGTGGCACGGTAAACTCCACCCGGAGCAAGGCCAAATAGGGGTTCACATGGTACGGCCCGTACTGAACCCGGGTAGGCTGCTTGAGCCAGTGAGCGATTGCTGGCCTAGATGAATGACTGTCCACGACAGAACCCGGCTTATCGGTCAGCTTCAACTTCTTTTAAAACAATACGTTGGTGTGTCTCAGGCTTTCTAAGGATAAACTGTGACACAGACTGTGATACAAAAGAGACACACCAACGGCTGTTCCATCCCCAATATCCTAAAGCGTGGCAATCGCTACAGCCTTCATTTCAGACTACCTTCAGGTGGTTTGTTCCGCGTGTCTCTGGGCTGCGATTCAGCCAGCAGAGCAAGATTTATATCTTCACTGGCTGAATGAAAACACATAAAACATTCGCCTAGGAAATTATTTAAAACGTAGTTTCATTTTTGTAAAAAACCACTTCCGGCGCATGGGTGTTATTTGTACAATGAGTCACGTATAAAAATAAATTTGCAATCAGTAGAGGGATTTATGCAGCAATACACTAACGAAATAACGCCTGAAATCCGTGAAGCCCATGCACGTCCTCCATATGATGAAGAGCTTTTGTCCCTCTGTGACAACAAAACCCGGGAAGAACTTGAAGAAATAAACGAACAGTATTTAAGCCGCCCGTTAGCTCACATTTTTCGGTTTGCAGTCGTTGGGAGTGTGACCGGTTGCGGGGGAGTTATTCGCCATGCTTCAGGCGGCGCTACCACAGGACGGTTACAAATTTCTCGGGTTGGCGACAAGGTTGTATATGCTGATGGCAGCGAGGCAACCATTATTTCCGGAGCTGGCAAGGGCCGAGTCTTGCAAGGCAAATCCGCTGCACTCGTTGGCAGCATGCTTGATAATGGTGATGAAATAATCTCTACCCTGCAATCATGCAGCAAACTGGTTTTTCCTGAAGGTCGCGAACTTCCGGAAGGGTTCCTGACCATGCCGGGGAGTAAGCACTGATGGGGGTTAAGGGATATTATTTATTCAGGGGAGATAAAACTCGATGTGGTGGCGTTATCACTGAAGGATGGAGTGACCACCAGCATTTTGACAGAGATATGTCCTGCGAAGGTCATAAAGTAACTTGTGGTAAACACCCAGGGATTTACCGTATCTGTGGTGGGCTTGATGATGACATACACGGCAAAAGGATTGCCGGAACGTTGCACAGCTATAGCTCCTGCCCGTGTAAATCCAAATTCATCAACTCAAATTGGGATGATGATTACGAACTTGGTGGAGAAGCAACAGTAACGTACACCGATCTATCGCACCTTGTTGAGATGCCTGTACTTCCTGGACCAATCGAGCCAGAACCGGAACAACACGCCCAGTCAGCTAAAAAGAAAACGGGTATCGACGCGGGTTTTACCATTATCCCTTACGGTGGTACGACAGAAGCCTGGCAGCGCCTGCTATTCACTGAGAATCCACCAGCAGGAGCCAAAGAACTATTTGCAACGCTGAACGGCCCGGATGAAAGATACAAAGCCGGTTCTATTATGCTGGTGGTTGACCCTAATAAGCAGGACAGCGAACAGATTGCACATATGCAGGCTGCGAAAGCGCGAGTTGATGCAGCGTTAGCCCCTCTTTCCATTCAGCAAGCCAACTTCCTTTTCAAACACAAAGACACCATTGAGATGTTCGCCGCTGCTGCCAGTACGGCGAGCGATACTTATGGATACTCAGGACAAGCAACCGAAGCCGCGAAAGGGTATTTCGAAGAGGTAGAAAAAATCCTTGTCGAGATCGAGAAGACCTACAAAAACCAGTACATCACCAGCGGCACACTGATTGGCGAACAATTCTTCGTTGAACGCCGCCGCTTGTTTGGTCAGCTTGATAGCGTTCTTAAGATGTTCATGAAACATCGCTTCATGTTCAACGAGTACGCAGATCTAAAAAGTGCCCTTGGCTTCTCAAGCCGTTCAATCACACACCGCTGGAACGAAACAGGCGTAAGCGATATTGAAGGTTACGCAACCCATATCGAGAAGCTGGCGAAGTACGTTAAGTGGATGGAAACAGCCGGGAAGATCGGCATTGGTCTTTCTGCTTTTGATACCGCAGCGAAGATCACCGAAGCCTGCACTGTAGGCAGGGATTGCGCCAAAACCTCGTTTACTTCCATCGGTGAATTTTCAGGTGGCCTAGTAGGTGGAGCTGTGGGAGCTAGGATTATTGGCGCTGGCGCAGCAAATACTATTTGTGCTGTGGTTCTGGGGGCTGCAACCATAGAGGCAGGAGGAGCGGGAGCGCTGCTTTGCACGCTCAGTGTATCTGGCGGAATTGCATACGGAAGCGATAAAGCTTTTAGCTGGTCTGTTGGAAAAGCGAGCGAATCCATTGGGGAGGCCCTCGGTCTTTATGAGGTTACCAGTGATGATTAGTATAAAAATGGTATCGGTTATAGCCACACTTACAGGATTGTTATTAGGTGCCTTGAGCATCGTCGTGTCCGTCTTCAACCGTAAACGGTTTAGCGAAATTTGCGTCCTGTACAAAAAAAAATATGGCAGCCTTCCTGATGCCGTCTTGCTGTTCGAAAACGTCAACACGCTTTACGTCAACATAGCCTATAGCACGAAAGTGCAGTTCATCTACATCCCTCTATTATGGAATCGCAGTTCAATCCTGACCAAAAACGATGACAAGGACTTCATCAGAGGACTTCCCAAACGACTTATCGGACCTTTCTACGTCGAGATATATCTGGCTGTCGTAAGTCTAATCTTCTTTATCATTGGGGGGCTACTGATGGTAGCGATAGAGCGCGGTTGGGTGTGAAAGGTGCGCCCCTTAGCAGGCTTTACTCTATAACACTAAGTGCGATACAGTCTGCGACACAAGACAATTTCAGCGCTGTAGATGCCTGACGTACAGTTTAACGAAGCCGCCTTATCGGTCAGCTTCAACTTCTTTTAAAACCCCGCTTCGGCGGGGTTTTTGCTTTCTGTACCACCCTGGTCATGTTTACAAATGACATCAATTCTCAAAATTGCGACGCTAAGCACATTTCACTATTTTATTGGTTAATAACTCAATCCTGGCTAGGTAGAGGATCGAAATCACAAAATTTCACGCTAAGAAATTCTGAATTCTCAGTGTTATGGATTTGTTATGAATATTGTCATTATGATCTCTAATGTTTTCTGATTTGATATGCGTATTTAGAAATCAAATACATTTACCCCGTGAATATGTGATGCATTCCACTCTTTTTCAGAAACCCGAAAATTCAGCCCTGAAAAATTTGATAAATTGAAAGAATGTTATAACCAAATAATGGTTATTAATTGCCCTTTAATTGCCTGAAAGATAGCCTTTATTGATTTTTTTAGACCAAATAAATTTATCAGGGTTATCGCCATAAAATAAATTTATTACCGCTATTTTTGTTGATCAATATCAGCGTATCGACGTATTTTATTTGAGTTAACTTATTGATGATTAAGTTATTTGGTGGTGTTTTGTACGGGTGGTTAGCGGTCCTGAAAAGCAAATTGTGAGTAACAGCACATACCCCTTTAAACAATATTGAGTAGAATCCACCCCGTCATAGGGAAATAAGCGCAGAATATTATGAACACTATTATTCTACCGAAAACACAGCACCTCGTGGTATTTCAGGAAGTCATTAAAAGTGGCTCCATAGGTTCTGCGGCAAGACAACTGGGTGGCTTTGTTGAATAAATAAGATTTCGTGCGAACGACCCTGTAGCTGGCTGGATTTTCAGGCAATACGCACGCTTTCTGGCATCCCAGCCTTTGTCATCCTGTTCAACGCACGCACCATGGCCATAGCTTCCGCTACCTGACCATCGTAGTCACGCAGCGTCAGTGAATCTCCCAACAACTGCTTCATTCTGTACATTGCCGTTTCCGCTATCGAGCGACGGTTATATTCCGTTGTCCATTTCCACCGTGCATTGCTTCCGCTCAGCCGCTGATTAGCAACGGCACGGTTGCGGTCTGCGTACTCACCGGGCCAGTAACCTGCTCCTTTTCGGGGAGGAATAAGCGCGCTGATTTTTTTGCGGCGCAGTTCATCGTGACAGAGCCGGGTATCGTAAGCCCCGTCTGCCGCGGCTGCCCTGATTTTTCTGTGAGTCTGCCGGATAAGGCCCGGGAAGGCTTCTGAGTCCGTGACGTTATTCAGCGACAGGTCTGCACAGACAACTTCATGTGTGTTGCTGTCAACAGCAAGATGCAACTTTCGCCAGATACGACGGCGCTCTTTGCCGTGCTTTCTGACTTTCCATTCGCCTTCACCAAAGACCTTCAGCCCGGTGGAATCAATCACCAGGTGTGCGATTTCACCCCGGGTGGACGTTTTGAAACTGACATTAACCGACTTTGCCCGCTTACTGACACTGGTGTAATCCGGGCAGCGCAACGGAACGTTCATCAGGGCAAAAATGGAATCAATAAAACCCTGCGCAGCCCGCAGGGTCAGCCGGAATACGCGTTTAATCACCAGAACGGTGGTGATGGCGAGATCAGAATAGCGCTGGGGCCTTCCTCGTGATGAAGGCGTTGCCGACTCATACCAGGCCTGAATCGCCTCATCATCCAGCCAGAAAGTGAGGGAGCCACGGTTGATGAGAGCTTTGTTGTAGGTGGACCAGTTGGTGATTCTGAACTTTTGCTTTGCCACGGAATGGTCTGTGTTGTCGGGAGGATGCGTGATCTGATCCTTCAACTCAGCAAAAGTTCGATTTATTCAACAAAGCCCAACTGGGTCTGACACAACCCGCGGTCAGCAAAATCATCAGCGATATCGAGTCCTACTTCGGCGTGGAAGTGATGGTGCGTAAAAACACCGGCGTAAAACTGACTGCCGCAGGCCAGGTTCTGCTCTCATACTCAGAGTCGATCACGCGTGAGATGAAAAACATGGTGAGCGAGATCAACAGCCTGAGTTTCAGCACCGTTATGGATGTCTCCTTTGGCTATCCGTCTCTGATCGGCTTTACCTTCCTTTCCGAAATGATCAAAAAATTCAAGGAAGTGTTCCCGAAAGCGCGTGTCTCAATGTATGAAGCGCAGCTCTCATCCTTCCTCCCGGCCATTCGCGACGGTCGACTGGATTTCGCCATCGGAACACTGAGCGATGAAATGCTTCTGCAGGATCTGCACGTTGAACCGCTGTTTGAGTCCGAGTTTGTACTCGTCGCCAGTAAAACACGAACGTGCACCGGTTCGACAACACTGGCATCGCTCACACATGAGCAGTGGGTGATGCCGCAAACCGATATGGGCTACTACAAAGAACTCCTGACCACCCTGCAAGACAATCACATCAGCATTGAAAACATCGTCCAGACCGATTCCGTTGTCACCATTTATAACCTTGTGCTTAATGCCGATTATTTGACGGTCATTCCCCGCGATATGATTGCACCGTTCGGCTCCGATCAGTTTATTGTCCTGCCAGTGGAAGATGAATTACCCGTGGCGCGTTATGCCGCCGTGTGGTCGAAAAATTACAGAATTAAAAAATCAGCGTCAGTATTAGTGGAACTGGCAAAACAATATGCTTCACTCACCAGTGAAAGACGACGATGATTTAATAAAATCCAGATAAGTATTAAACCTGTTTTAAAGCACCCAGAGTTTGTTTTATTCATACTCTGATACCCTGACTTTGCCCGAAAAGAATGAATTATTACAACGAGGATATTATGCACATTACCTACGATCTCCCGGTAACCATTGAAGATATTCAGGACGCCAGAAAACGACTGGCAGGTAAAATATATAAAACTGGCATGCCGCGTTCGAATTATCTCAGTGAACGTTGTAAGGGCGAAATATTCCTGAAGTTTGAGAACATGCAGCGTACCGGTTCGTTTAAGATCCGCGGCGCGTTTAACAAACTAAGCTCATTGACTGACGCTGAAAAACGCAAAGGGGTTGTTGCCTGCTCCGCGGGAAACCATGCACAGGGGGTATCTCTTTCCTGCGCCATGCTCGGCATCGACGGCAAAGTTGTGATGCCAATGGGCGCGCCGAAATCCAAAGTGGCCGCGACGCGCGACTACTCTGCGGAAGTCGTGCTGCAAGGTGATAATTTCAACGACACCATCGCTAAAGTCAGTGAGATCGTTGAGATGGAAGGGCGTATTTTTATTCCGCCTTACGACGATCCGAAAGTGATTGCCGGCCAGGGCACCATCGGCCTGGAAATTCTCGAAGATTTGTACGACGTGGATAACGTGATTGTTCCTATTGGCGGCGGCGGATTAATTGCCGGGATTGCGACAGCGATTAAATCCATCAATCCGACGATTAATATTATCGGCGTACAGTCTGAAAACGTTCACGGAATGGCGGCCTCCTGGCAGGCCGGAGAGATTATAAATCATCGCGTCACCGGTACATTAGCCGACGGTTGCGATGTTTCTCGCCCGGGTAAATTAACCTTCGAAATTGTTCGTGAATTAGTCGATGACATTGTGCTGGTCAGTGAAGATGATATTCGTAACAGCATGATAGCCCTTATTCAGCGAAATAAAGTGGTGACGGAAGGCGCAGGCGCGCTGGCCTGTGCCGCGTTATTAAGCGGCAAACTTGACCACTATATTCAGGGTCGTAAAACCGTCTGCATTATCTCCGGCGGCAATATCGACCTCTCTCGTGTTTCCCAAATTACCGGCTTCGTTGACGCATAAAGGTGACCTATGAGCAACACAGAAAGCATTATCGTTGGTCAGACAAAGACGTCCTCCTGGCGTAAGTCTGATACCACCTGGACCCTGGGCCTGTTTGGTACCGCTATTGGCGCAGGCGTGCTGTTCTTCCCTATCCGCGCAGGCTTTGGTGGGTTGATCCCCATCCTGCTGATGCTGGTTCTTGCGTTCCCGATTGCGTTTTACTGCCACCGCGCGCTGGCGCGTCTCTGTCTGTCCGGCAGCAACGTCTCCGGCAACATCACCGAAACGGTGGAAGAGCATTTCGGTAAGACTGGCGGGGTGGTCATCACTTTCCTTTACTTCTTCGCCATTTGCCCGCTGCTGTGGATTTACGGTGTCACCATTACTAACACCTTTATGACTTTCTGGGAAAACCAGCTCCAGCTACCTGCGCTTAACCGCGGCGTGGTGGCGCTGTTTCTGCTGCTGTTGATGGCCTTTGTTATCTGGTTCGGTAAAGACCTGATGGTGAAGGTCATGAGCTTCCTGGTGTTCCCGTTTATCGCCAGTCTGGTGCTGATCTCCCTGTCGCTGATCCCTTACTGGAACTCAGCGGTAATCGACCAGGTCAACCTGAGCGATATTGCTTTCACCGGGCATGACGGCATTCTGGTCACGGTGTGGCTGGGGATCTCCATCATGGTCTTCTCCTTTAACTTCTCGCCGATTGTCTCCTCATTCGTGGTTTCCAAACGCGAAGAGTACGAACCTGAGTTCGGTAAAGAATTTACCGAGCAGAAATGCTCCAAAATCATCGGTCGCGCCAGCATGCTGATGGTCGCCGTGGTGATGTTCTTCGCCTTTAGCTGCCTGTTTACGCTCTCTCCGCAGAACATGGCGGATGCCAAAGCGCAGAACATTCCGGTGCTTTCATACCTGGCGAACCACTTCGCCTCCATGTCGGGAACCAAATCGACGTTTGCTACGGTGCTGGAATACGGTGCTTCCATCATTGCGCTGGTCGCTATCTTCAAATCTTTCTTCGGTCACTATCTGGGCACGCTGGAAGGGCTGAACGGTCTGATCCTCAAGTTTGGTTACAAGGGTGATAAGAAGAAAGTCTCTGTAGGCAAGCTGAACACCATCAGCATGGTATTCATCATGGGCTCCACCTGGGTTGTGGCTTACGCCAACCCGAACATTCTCGACCTTATCGAAGCCATGGGTGCGCCAATCATCGCCTCTCTGCTGTGTCTGTTGCCGATGTATGCCATCCGCAAAGCACCGGCTATGGCGAAATTTAAGGGCAGACCCGAGAACATCTTCGTTACGGTTGTTGGCCTGCTGACCATTCTGAATATCGTTTACAAACTGTTCTAAATCATTGCTCAGGAAGAGCGGAGTAACACCATGATTGAGTTTCCGGTTGTACTGGTTATTAACTGCGGTTCGTCCTCTGTTAAGTTTTCGGTGCTCGATGCCAGCAGTTGCGATGCCCTGATGACGGGGATTGCAGACGGCATCAACACTGAAAAAACCTTTATTTCCGTGAATGGGGGTGAGCCAACCACACTGGCTCACCATGACTACGAAGGGGCGTTGGCTGCCATCGCCCTGGAACTGGAGAAGCGTGACCTGATGAGCAGCGTGGCCTTGATTGGCCATCGTATTGCTCATGGCGGCGACCTCTTCAGCGAGTCGACCCTGATTACGGATAAGGTGATTGAACAGATCCGTCAGGTTTCTCCCCTGGCACCACTGCATAACTACGCCAATCTCAGCGGTGTAGAAGCCGCTGAGCGCCTGTTCCCAGGTATACAGCAGGTTGCAGTGTTCGATACCAGCTTCCATCAGACGCTGCCGCCGCAGGCCTATCTGTATGGTTTGCCGTACCGCTATTTTGAAGCGCTGGGCGTGCGTCGCTACGGCTTCCACGGCACTTCTCATCGCTATGTGGCCGGGCAGGCACATACGCTTCTCGGGCTGTCCCCCGATGACAGCGGCCTGGTGATTGCCCATCTCGGCAACGGGGCGTCCATCTGCGCGGTGCGCAACGGTGAAAGCGTCGATACCTCGATGGGGATGACGCCGCTTGAGGGGCTGGTGATGGGCACGCGCTGTGGCGATGTGGATTTTGGCGCAATGGCGTGGATTGCCCAGCAGACAGGTCAGTCATTCGAGGATCTGGAGCGGGTGGTAAACAAAGAGTCCGGTCTGCTGGGGATCTCCGGGATTTCCTCAGATCTGCGGGCGCTGGAAAAAGCCTGGCACGAGGGCAATGAACGGGCGCAACTGGCAATACACACTTTTGTACACCGCATCGCGCGGCATATCGCGGGTCACGCAGCGTCGCTGCATCGTCTGGATGGCGTGGTGTTCACCGGCGGTATTGGCGAGAACTCCAGGCTCATCCGTACGCTGGTGGCTGACCATCTCAAGGTCTTCGGTATCACCCTCGATGAGGCTAAAAACGCCCTGCCGGGCAGTGCGGGTGAGCGCGTCATTAGCACTGATTCGTCCCGCGTGGTCTGCGCGGTGATCCCTACCAACGAAGAAAAAATGATCGCGCTGGATGCCCTCCGTCTTGGGAAGGTGACTCCGGCTGCGGCTTACGCCTGATAAAGCGAGAATCAAATGAAAGTAACAATTGATACAGGCGTCGCGCCATACAGCGACGCATGGGCCGGGTTTCGCGGTGAAGAATGGAAAAACGCCGTCAACGTGCGCGATTTTATTCAGCATAACTACACCCCTTATGAAGGCGATGAAGCTTTCCTCGCGCAGGCGACGCCTGCAACGACGGCGCTCTGGCAGAAGGTAATGGTCGGCATTCGCCTGGAGAATGCCACCCATGCCCCGGTGGATTTTGATACTAACATCGCCACCACAATTACCGCGCATGGGCCTGGATATATCGACCAGGATCTGGAGACCATTGTCGGCCTGCAGACTGACAAACCGCTCAAACGCGCCCTGCATCCGTATGGCGGGATCAACATGATCCGCAGCTCGTTCGAAGCCTATGGCCGCGAAATGGATCCGCAGTTTGAATACCTGTTTACCGACCTGCGTAAAACCCATAACCAGGGGGTGTTTGACGTCTATTCGCCGGAGATGATGCGCTGCCGTAAGTCCGGCGTGTTGACCGGTTTGCCGGACGGCTACGGACGCGGACGCATCATCGGCGATTACCGCCGCGTGGCGCTGTACGGGATCGCTTATCTGGTGCGCGAGCGCGAACTTCAGTTTGCGGATCTGCAGGGTAGGCTGGAGCGCGGCGAAGATCTGGAGGCGACGATCCGCCTGCGCGAAGAGCTGGCGGAACACAAGCGTGCGCTGCTGCAGATCCAGCAGATGGCGGCGAACTATGGCTTTGATATTTCTCGTCCGGCGATGAATGCCCAGGAAGCGGTGCAATGGGTCTACTTTGCCTACCTGGCGGCGGTGAAATCTCAAAATGGCGGGGCGATGTCGCTGGGGCGTACGGCCTCGTTCCTCGATATTTATATTGAACGTGACATGCAGGCCGGGCGTCTGAATGAGGTCCAGGCACAGGAGTTGATCGACCACTTCATTATGAAGATCCGCATGGTGCGTTTCCTGCGTACGCCGGAGTTCGATACGCTCTTCTCCGGCGATCCGATCTGGGCGACGGAAGTGATCGGCGGCATGGGGCTGGATGGGCGCACGCTGGTGACCAAAAACAGCTTCCGCTATTTACACACCCTGCACACCATGGGACCAGCGCCGGAGCCAAACCTGACGATCCTCTGGTCTGAAAAACTGCCGATTGCGTTCAAGAAATATGCCGCGCAGGTGTCGATCGTCACCTCGTCGCTGCAGTATGAGAACGACGACCTGATGCGGGCCGACTTCAACAGTGACGACTACGCGATAGCCTGCTGCGTCAGTCCGATGGTGATCGGCAAGCAGATGCAGTTCTTTGGCGCCCGCGCCAACCTGGCGAAAACGCTGCTGTACGCAATCAACGGCGGGATGGATGAGAAACTGAAGATCCAGGTGGGCCCGAAAACCGAGCCGTTGCTGGATGAAGTGTTGGATTACGATACCGTGATGGCGAGCCTCGATCACTTTATGGACTGGCTGGCGGTGCAGTACATCAGCGCGCTGAATCTCATTCACTACATGCATGATAAGTACAGCTACGAAGCCTCGCTGATGGCGCTACACGACCGGGACGTATACCGCACCATGGCCTGCGGCATTGCCGGCCTGTCGGTAGCGGCGGACTCCCTGTCGGCCATTAAATATGCCGCGGTGAAACCGGTGCGTGACCATACCGGTCTGGCGGTTGATTTCGTGATTGAAGGTGATTACCCGCAGTACGGCAACAATGACGACCGCGTGGACAGTATTGCCTGCGATCTGGTCGAGCGCTTTATGAAAAAAATTCAGGCGCTGCCAACCTACCGAAATGCAGTACCGACCCAGTCGATCCTCACCATCACTTCTAACGTGGTGTACGGCCAGAAGACCGGGAACACGCCGGACGGACGCCGCGGCGGCACGCCGTTTGCCCCAGGCGCGAACCCGATGCACGGCCGCGACAGAAAAGGGGCGGTGGCCTCGCTGACGTCGGTTGCCAAGCTACCGTTCACCTATGCGAAAGACGGCATCTCCTATACCTTCTCGATTGTGCCGCAGGCGTTGGGTAAGGACGAACTGGTGCGCAAAACCAACCTGGTGGGGCTACTGGACGGCTACTTCCACCACGAAGCGGCTATCGAAGGCGGACAGCATCTGAACGTCAACGTCATGAACCGGGAAATGCTCCTGGATGCCATTGCGCATCCGGAGAATTACCCAAACCTGACGATTCGCGTTTCAGGGTATGCGGTGCGCTTTAATGCGCTGACGCGTGAGCAGCAGCAGGATGTGATTTCGCGAACGTTCACTCAGTCAATCTGACGAAATGAGCCTTCATGCCCCCTTCCTGACAGGGGGCATTTTTTTGCCCGCTAAACATACAAAATTGTTTATATAATTATTCACACATATTCATCCGCTCTTGAAAAACAATGCTCCTGCTTTTCCCTATAACAGAATGTAAGGACAGTAAGATGATGAAAATGACCCGTATTGCTTTGGTTGCAGTATCGCTGGCAGCATGCAGTTTTACGGCGCAGGCCGCTAACGTGGAAGCCGCTCCATCACCGTCACAGGATCCACTGGTACAACACCTTAAGCTCAGCAATGAGCAGGTTAAGAAGATTGAAGGTCTGCATAATCAGCTGGAACAAAATGTTAGCAAGATCCCAATGACCGGCGTAAAGGATCGGGCGCTAATTGATATGTTCCAGGCAGGAAAATGGGATGAAAACACGGTGAAAAGTCAGCTTGCTGCCTTCAGCAAAATTGAAGAGCAGACCCGTTACTATCGCGTGAAATATTACTTCGATGTCAGCCAGGTTCTGACGCCGGAACAGCGTAAGCAGATTAGGACCGATATGGCGAATGCGCTGGCAAACTGATTTCGTACCCGCGCCTTGCGCGGGTTTTTATTTCTTGATCGTCATCACTTTTAGAAAATTAATGACCTTTCTCTTAATTGAGGAGTAAATTTTCCTTTCGACTCAGTAAATCCTCACAAAACTTGTGACTTTTTTCTCCCCCTCTCCAGATATGATCTTCCCACACCAATAACACACACCTGCAGCTGTCTGAATCGCAATCGCTGGCGATCGGAATCCTATAAAAACAACTGTTTACCCTACAAAATAAGCGAGTGCCCAATGGATACGGCAACAAACAGCAGTGTGATTGTAAATGATTCCCCGGCGGCAAGACGGGCGGGAATGCGTGAAAGCGAATGGCAAGAGGCGATTAAATTCGACAGCACCGACACAGGTTGGGTCATCATGAGTATCGGGATGGCTATCGGTGCGGGGATTGTTTTTCTCCCGGTACAGGTAGGATTAATGGGGCTGTGGGTCTTTTTACTTTCCTCGATTATTGGTTATCCGGCCATGTATCTGTTCCAGCGTCTGTTTATTAATACGCTGGCCGAATCCCCGGAATGCAAAGATTACCCGAGCGTCATTAGCGGTTATTTAGGTAAAAACTGGGGCATCTTATTAGGCGCGCTCTATTTCGTGATGCTGGTGATCTGGATGTTTGTCTATTCCACGGCCATCACCAACGACAGCGCCTCGTATTTACATACCTTTGGTGTCACAGACACTCTGCTTTCGGAAAACCCGTTCTATGGTTTATTCCTGATCTGCATTCTGGTCGCCATTTCGTCGCGCGGTGAACAACTGCTGTTTAAAGTATCCAGCCTGATGGTGCTGACCAAATTATTCGTGGTTACCGCGCTGGGGCTGTCAATGATGGGTCTTTGGCATTTAGCCAATGTCGGCATGCTGCCACCAATGGGCCTGCTGATTAAAAACGCCATTATTACGCTGCCTTTTACCCTAACATCCATTCTCTTTATTCAGACCTTAAGTCCGATGGTCATCTCCTATCGTTCACGGGAAAAATCGGTTGAAGTGGCGCGGCACAAAGCATTACGGGCAATGAATATTGCTTTTGGCGTGCTGTTTGTGACGGTCTTTTTCTATGCTGTCTCCTTCACGCTGGCAATGGGCCACGATGAGGCGGTAAAAGCTTACGAACAGAATATTTCTGCCCTGGCGATCGCGGCGCAGTTTATCAGTGGTGATGGTGCAGGCTGGGTCAAGATTGTCAGCGTGATCCTGAATATCTTTGCCGTAATGACCGCATTCTTCGGGGTCTATCTCGGTTTTCGCGAGGCTACGCAGGGTATCGTGATGAACATCCTGCGCCGCAAATTACCGGCAGAAAAAATCAATGAAAACCACGTTCAGCGCGGCATTATGCTGTTCGCCATCCTGCTGGCCTGGAGCGCAATTGTATTAAACGCGCCGGTGCTGAGTTTCACCTCTATTTGTAGCCCCATCTTCGGCATGGTGGGCTGCCTAATCCCTGCATGGCTGGTCTACAAAGTCCCGGCGCTGCACAAATATAAAGGCGTATCGCTGGTGATCATTGTCATCACCGGGTTGCTGCTTTGTGTTTCTCCTTTCCTCGCATTCTCCTGAGGGTAAATAAGGTCGTAACGATGTCTGAGCAAAGTCAAACTTTATGGAAGCAATTTATTCGCACGGTGCAGGAAGAAGTTAAACCTGCACTTGGGTGTACCGAACCGGTGTCTCTGGCGTTGGCCTGCGCGATTGCTGCGGCGCATCTGCCGGGTGACGTCACGCAGATTGAGGCGTGGGTATCACCGAATCTGATGAAAAACGGGCTTGGCGTGACGGTGCCGGGCACCGGCATGGTCGGGTTACCCATTGCGGCCGCACTGGGGGCCATTGGTGGTAACGCGCAGGCCGGGCTGGAGGTGTTGAAAGATGTCACTGCCGATGCGCTGTCACGTGCTAAAGCTCTGCTGGATGCAGGTCAGGTGCAGGTGAAACTGCAGGCGCCGTGCGATGAAATTCTTTACTCCAGAGCCTGCGTTTACGCCGGGAATTCCTCGGCAATGGTGACTATCGCTGGTGGACATACGCGAGTAGTGGAGGTGGTTTGCCAGGGGACAACGCGCTTTGCGCTTGACGATCGGCAAGGCGAAGTGAGTGACGATCCGCTGGCGGTGCTGTCAAACACTACGCTGTCGCAGATCCTTGAGTTTGTAGAACACGTTCCGTTTGAGGCTATCCGTTTTATCCTGGAGGCCGGAAAGTTGAATGATGCCCTCTCCCGTGAAGGGCTCAGCGGGAAGTGGGGGCTGCACATTGGCGCAACACTCAATAAACAGCGCTCGCGTGGGTGGATGGCGCAGGATCTGGGGTCGGACATTGTTATCCGCACCAGCGCGGCATCCGACGCCAGGATGGGCGGTGCGACGCTACCTGCGATGAGCAATTCAGGATCCGGGAATCAGGGGATCACTGCTACCCTGCCGGTAGTGGTCGTCGCTGAACACGTTCAGGCTGATGACGAACGACTCGCACGAGCCCTGATGTTGTCACATCTTTCGGCAATCTACATTCATTCCCAGCTTCCACGTTTGTCGGCACTGTGTGCGGCTACCACGGCAGCGATGGGGGCTGCGGCAGGAATGGCCTGGCTGTTGGGCGGAAGCTACCAGACTATCTCAATGGCGATTGGCAGTATGATCGGTGACGTCAGCGGGATGATCTGCGATGGGGCGTCTAACAGCTGCGCCATGAAGGTTTCTACCAGCGTGGCAAGTAGCTGGAAAGCGGTGATGATGGCGCTGGATGATTCTGCTGTGACGGGAAATGAAGGGATCGTGGCGCACGATGTAGAGCAGTCAATAGCGAACTTGTGCGCGCTGGCGTGCCGCTCAATGCAGGCAACGGATCAGCAAATTATTGAGATTATGGCGAGCAAAGTGTCGTGAATTTTTCCCCCTCTCTTCAGAGGGGGAATATATTACACCGGCAAATCAATCAACAACGCGCGCAGTGGTGTATCAGCAACCAGTGTGATATTCGCTTCATCACGAATAAACGCCCCGTCACCACAGGTGAGCGCTTCTTTCTCTTCCGTGTGCGTCACCGCATGCACCGTGCCGTGAATTGACTGCAGATAGGCGCGCGGGCCATGAAGCTGGAAGCTTGCCTGTTCGCCTTTCTTCAGTTCAATGTGATGCAGCCATACCTGCTGGCGCAGTTGCAGGCTGCCTTTGCTACCGTCCGGGGAGGCAATCAGCTGCTGCTTATCGCCCGTCAGGTCAACCTTCTGTACCGGTGGATTTTCCCGCTCCGGACAGGCATCGAGCCAGAGTTGCATACGGGTCAGCGTCTTCTCTTTGCTGAGGTTATGCTCGCTGTAGCTGATGCCTGGCTGCGTGGAAATCAACAACGCTTCGCCAGCCTTTGCCTGGACATGATTGCCCTCGCTATCGCGGTATTCTGCCTCGCCTTCCAGGATCAGGTTCAGGATATCGACTTTCGGATACGTACGCGGCTGGAAGGAGGCGCCCGGGGCGAGCACTTCCTGATTTAACACGCGCAATGAAGCGTAACCGAGGAGTTTCGGGTCAAAGTAGTGTCCAAAGGAAAAGGTGTAGCGGGCCTGCAGCCAACCGAAATCGGCTTGTCCGCACTGTTTAGCTGTTCTTGTCGTAATCATAAACTTGACCTCTCTTTACACTAAAACAATGGTAAAGGTATGGACGCTTCATTGTTAGCCAGATATTCTGCCGGGTATGTTCAAATTTCCTGAATGAGAACGAGATGGCTAAAGAGAGAGCATTGACGCTTGAGGCGCTTCGCGTCATGGACGCGATTGACCGACGTGGCAGTTTTGCGGCGGCGGCAGATGAACTGGGGCGCGTTCCGTCTGCGCTAAGCTACACCATGCAGAAGCTGGAGGAAGAGCTGGACGTGGTGCTGTTTGACCGCTCCGGTCATCGAACAAAATTCACCAACGTTGGGCGGATGCTGCTGGAGCGCGGTCGCGTCCTGCTGGAAGCGGCGGACAAGCTGACGACGGATGCCGAAGCACTGGCACGAGGCTGGGAAACCCATCTGACGCTGGTCACCGAAGCACTGGTACCCACCGAAGCACTGTTTCCGCTGGTGGACCGCCTCGCAGATAAGGCGAATACCCAACTGTCGATCATTACTGAGGTACTGGCAGGTGCCTGGGAGCGTCTGGAGACGGGCAGGGCGGATATCGTCATTGCCCCGGACATGCACTTCCGTTCCTCGTCGGAAATCAACTCCCGCAAGCTCTACAGCGTGATGAACGTCTATGTCGCTGCACCCAATCACCCGATCCATCAGGAGCCTGAGCCGCTCTCTGAAGTGACGCGCGTGAAGTATCGCGGCGTGGCGGTAGCGGATACCGCACGTGAACGTCCGGTGCTAACGGTGCAACTGCTGGATAAACAACCTCGTTTGACGGTGACTTCACTGGAAGATAAACGGCAGGCGCTGCTGGCTGGCCTGGGCGTGGCGACCATGCCGTACCCGTTTGTCGAAAAAGACATTGCAGAAGGTCGGCTGCGCGTTGTCAGCCCGGAATATAGCCACGAGGTGGATATCATTATGGCGTGGCGTCGCGATAGCATGGGCGAAGCCAAATCATGGTGTTTACGCGAAATCCCGAAGCTTTTCGCTCATTATAATAAATAGATCTGTAGGCCCGGTAAGCGCAAGCGCCACCGGGCATTGAATCAGGCATTGAGTTTAGGGTCGGCACCAAAGCGGTTTTCGCCTGGCGTGCCGCTCTGACAGTTGAAGATCAAGATGACAATCCAGCCCACAACCGGGATCAACAGCAGCAGTAACCACCACGCTGAACGATCGGTATCGTGTAGTCGGCGGAACTGTACGGCCCAGGAGGGCAACAGAATAAATATGCCGTAAATGGAGGTGAGAACACCTTCCCCGCTTGCCCGCTCCCAACCCAGAATTTTATCCACAATCCCCAGCACCAGGATGAGGATGAAGTTCACCAGAACGAACATCCAGTACTCTTTACGGCGCGCACGGCCACCAAATCCAATGTAGTTACGCAGTACTTTTAAATACCAGTCCATTTTTCCCTGCCTCTGTAATCGGTCAATCACTTGTTTTCTAAGCGATCGAGATAAGGATAGATGGAGATTGTGAATTAAAAAAGGGCATCTATTGATGCCCCTAATATTTAGCGGAAACGGACGTCACGACCGTGCGGCTCATTCAGATCCTGCCACGGGCCAATGGAGATAATGCCCGTTGGGTTGATGGTCTTATGGCTGCGGTAGTAGTGGGTGCGAATGTGGTCAAAATCGACCGTTTCGGCAATACCCGGTGTCTGGTAGATGTCACGCAGAAAACCATACAGGTTCAGGTAGTCACTGATGCGGTGCTTGTCGCATTTAAAGTGGGTGACATACACCGGATCAAAGCGCACGAGGGTAGTCCACAGACGAATATCCGCTTCCGTCAGTTGGTTGCCTGTCAGGTAGCGATGCTGGCCGAGCAGTTGTTCCAGACGCGCCAGCGATTCAAACACTTTCCCGACCGCTTCGTCATACGCTTCCTGGCTGGTGGCAAAACCGGCCTTGTAGACACCGTTATTGACGTTGTCGTAAATCCAGCTGTTCAGCTCATCAATTTTCTCACGCAGTTCAACCGGGTAATAATCTCCGGCGCGAGCGCCATGGGCATCAAACGCGGTGTTGAACATGCGGATAATCTCCGCAGACTCATTGCTGACGATTGTCTGGTTTTTCTTGTCCCACAATACCGGAACGGTAACGCGCCCGGTGTAGTGCGGATCGGCACGCAGATACAGTTGGTACAGGAAATCGTGGTGATAGAGATCGTCCCCCGTTGCTGCAGGGAAATCGGCGTCAAACGTCCAGCCATTTTCCAGCATCAGCGGGTTCACCACCGAAACGGGAATTAAAGACTCAAGGCCTTTAAGCTTGCGTACAATCAGCGTGCGGTGTGCCCACGGACAGGCGAGTGAAACATAAAGATGGTAACGATCTTTCTCGGCCGCAAAACCGCCTTCGCCGCTCGGGCCTGGGGCACCATCGGCAGTCAGCCAGTTACGGAAGGCGGAAACTGAGCGCTTGAAGCGGCCTCCGGTAGATTTGGTGTCATACCAGACATCCTGCCAGATGCCGTCTACGAGTTGTCCCATTTTTTTCTCCTCCGTCAGATAGCAAAAGCGAGGAGATATCTCCTCGCTTTGTGTTCATTCAGTATAGCGTGTGCTTACCATTTCTTGTTCAGAACGCGGTCGATGCTGTATGCGCCCGGGCCAGTGACGGCCAGCAGCAGGAAGCCACCCGCGATGGTCAGGTTTTTCATGAACATCAGAGAGTTCACGCCTTCCGCAAAGTTGCTGTGGAAGATAAACGCTGTCAGCACGGTAAAGCCTGCGGTAAACAACGCGGTGGTACGGGTCAGGAAGCCGAACAGCACTGCCAGACCGCCGCCGAACTCAAGCAAAATGGTCAGTGGCAGCAGGAACCCCGGCACGCCCATGGCTTCCATATACTGCTGGGTACCCGCATAACCGGTGATTTTGCCCCAACCTGCAACGATGAACAGAATTGGCATCAGAATACGTGCGACCAGTACACCAACATCTTCTAATTTTTTCATTTTACTCTCCAGGAAACCACATGAGCGGCTGAACATTATTTGTCTGCAATTCCGCGTAGATACCGCGGCGTTGCTGTCGATGGAGAGGATAATAAACGGGGCGGGTGGTAATTGTTAGCAAGGAAAACTGTCAATCTTTTTCAAAGATATTGAGGAAGGGAGGGGGATTTTGCCGGGTGGCGCAGCGCCACCCGGCGAGAAGGCTACCGCAACTGCTGCTGGCGCAGCGTTGCTTTCACCAGACGCCAGGCGCTCCAGACTCCAAAGCCCCGACGCGTCCAGCGAATGAGCTTACTTGGGTGACGAACGCCCCAGATAGCCATAATGCTGGTGCCGACCAGCGCCCAGGAACGAACGTTCAGGAAGGTATTCCAGCCACGATCGAGCGGACGCGTTGCCTCGAGCCAGTCGCGGCGGCTGGCTGACAGATCCAGCCTCTGCTGCTGGATCTGGCTTAACAGAAACGCTTTACGTTTCTGGCGCTCGGCTTTGTCGCTCACGGCTTATCATCCTCCAGCAGGGTGCGATCGTTAGCCAGCTCCTGGCGCGTATGACGCAGGAAAGTGGATTTGCGTGCTTTACGCAGTGTCCATACCCCGCCAATCAACGCTGCCAGCAGCAGGACGACGGTGGTGGCAATCATCGCGTTAAGACGATACTGCGAGTCAATGGCCCAGATGATGAGTACCATCAGGCTCATCAGGCCGAACGCAGCGAAGAGCATGGTCAGCCCGAGCATCAGCAGCATCTGGAAGAGGTTTGCTTTCTCCTCTTCCAGCTCAACGACGGCCAGTCGGATGCGGGTTTCGGCGATGGCGACCAGCGTGGTTAAAATACGCTGGCCGATGCCGAGGACGTTTTTAGCAGGCCCTTGTGCGTGACGAGGATCTTCCATAATCAACGACGCGTGAGCAGGACACCCAGCACCACACCTACCGCGGCACCAATACCTACGCCTGTCCAGGGATTATCCCGAACATATTCATCAGCACGAGCAGCGGCTTCGCGGGTTTGCTTCGCCAGCGCATCACCCGTTTCACCCAGACGATGGCGGCTCTCTTTCAGGGCTTGTTCCGCTTTGCTACGCAGTTTGCTCACTTCTTCCTTGGATTTATCGGCGGAGGAGTTCAGCACCTCTTCCAGAGTGTCGGCCAGGGATTTCAGTTCAGCGCGCAGATTTTCAGACGTCGTATCTTTTGACATGATTTTCTCCTGTTGAGATTTCCGTTAACTCAATAATCGCGAGCTTCCAGCGCTTTCAGGTCATCCTGCGCTTCTTTCAACTTCTTCTCGCGCTTAGCAATTTTTTCCGCATCCCCTTTCTCTTTCGCTTCCTGCAGGTCGCGACGGCGCTCGGCTATCTCGTCCTTCTGTTCAGCGATTTTTTTCTGGTGATCGGCACGTAGCTTGCTGTCTGAACAGTTCGCTTTCACTTCGCTCAGCGCTTTTTTAAGACCCTCAACACGATGGTGATTGTTATGCTTTTCGGCATAACCGATCTCACGCTGAATATCCTGTTCTTTCTCCTGGCAGAGAGCGTTTGCGAAGGATGCTGTGCTTAAAGAAAAAAGGGCCAGAGCCAGAGTCATGCGGAATTTCATTATCGAAACCTTCCATTGTGTTGCGGCGAAAGCCGCTATCCAAAGTTATGCGGAGTACATTTGAGGGGTGCTCCGCGTACTTAAGCATAGTAAGTAAACGGGGGATTCACCAAAGTGAGTGAAAAGATTCGGAATCCTGGAAATTATCCAAGCCGATGCGACGTATCACGAATCAATGATAACCAGGCTGTAGGCTGGCTGTCATCTTCCTGCTGGGCAATGATATATCCTTGCGGCAGCGTTCGGTCGAGAACCACTTTTGCGGCGGCACTTTGCGCACGAGAATCAAACGTGATCAGTAAAACATCATCCTTCGGTGTGATGCTCTTGAAGCGGATCCCGTTCGCATCCAGATGATGCCAGACGGAAAAACCGTCTGGCACACTGGCACCCTGATTGACCGGACGAATGGCCAGCGTAGACTCCTGATGCGAAAGCGCGCTCCAGACCAGAAGCATGGCACTAATAAGCACCAGGGCGATCAGGGCGTATGCACAACGACGCAGGGAGAGCGCGGAGATAACCATTGTTAGCTCCTGGCTCCGTATTTTTTCTTCCACAGGACAACCAGTGAACCAATCAGACCGAAGACCAGCAAAACAACGGGCAGCAGCATCAGGCACGACATCAGCTGATCTTCATACTTCATGAAGACGGGGGTTTTACCCAGAGCATAACCCAGCGTTGTCAGGATCAGAACCCATAGCAGACCGCTCATCCAGTTAAAGAACTGGAAGCGTGTGCTGCTCAATCCGGAAAGACCTGCAATGGTTGGCAACAGAGTGCGTACAAAGGCGATAAAGCGGCCAATCAGCAGCGCGGAGAGCCCGTGCTTATGGAAAAGGTGGTGCGCTCGCTGGTGATAATGGGCAGGAAGATGAGAGAGCCAGTTCTGCACGAGCCTGGTATTGCCCAGCCATCGTCCCTGGATGTAACTCACCCAGCAGCCGAGGCTTGCGGCGACGGTCAGGAGTAAAATAGTTTGTGGAAACGCCATTGCCCCTTTGGCGCACAGCACGCCGACAAGCACCAGCAAGCTGTCACCGGGTAAAAAGGCGGCAGGCAGTAAACCGTTCTCAAGGAACAGGATCATAAACAAGACGAAATAGAGCATGCCAATCATGGAAGGGTTGGCCAGCGTTTCAAAATCCTGTGCCCAGAGGGCATGCAGTAGTTGGGTCAAAAGTTCCATTCAGTGTTCCTGGAAATCGGTTAACGTCACGCCTGTTATCCGGGACAAACAGCACGGCGACATTGTAGTGATTTCATTATGGTCGCTCGCGGACACATTGCGGTGTGGCCAACACTGTTCCCTGTTAATTGGCTGGTTAGCAAGCACTAACTTACAAAATAAGGAATTGAATCCAATTGTAACAAAGCCCAACGGTCTGCGTCACAGAATTTGCGGGGTGGGATGATTTTGGCGCAAGCCCAGGAAGTGAGCGAGGGGATTTACAAAGGCTGACACTATATATGTTTTGCTTACCCACGTAAGCCGGAAGGCGCAACGAAGCGCCTGCCAGCGAAAAGGTGATCTATTTTGCGGCACTGGATGCCGTATCGAGATGAACGACGGGATTATCGGCAAAAAGATAGCGGTCAGCGTTAAATTCAAAGTCGTCGCTGGTTTCATTGAACAGCATCAGCTTCGTGTTTTCCAGGTGCTGCCACATCGCCAGTTTAGCGGCATGCGGGTCTTTACGAATCAGCGCCTTAAGGATTTGATCGTGATCGTCACACCAGTTGTCGACAGTGCGGGAATCAATATGGTCGTGAAGTTTCTTCCAGTACGGGTTGTGAACACGCTGAGTCCACATTTTCTCAACGATTGCCGCCAGCGCCGTATTTTGAGTTGCCAGGGCGACCTGAACGTGGAATTGCAGATCCCACTCTGAATCCCGGAAACATTTTTCCTTACGGGCATTCTCCTGGATTTCCATCAATTTCATGATGTCCTGCTTGGTCACCTGCGTCGCGGCGAATTCCGCAATATTGCTTTCGATCAGTTGGCGAGCCTGGAGCAGCTCAAACGGACCATAGCTGGCGAACTCCAGACTTTCGTCTGCGACCGGAGAGTGTTTCGGCTGATTAGAAATCACGTGAATGCCGGAGCCTTTGCGTACCTCAACGTAGCCTTCCACTTCCAGCATGATAATCGCTTCGCGGACAACGGTACGGCTCACGCTTTTTTCATCAGCAATGAAGCGCTCGGCGGGGAGTTTATCACCGACAAGATAGACACCTTGCTCGATACGATCTTTCAGCTCGGCAGCAAGTTGCTGATATAAACGACGTGGTTCGGTGATTTCCATATGCGCTCCAGGCAGGGTACGGCGGATGATTTGTTATACCACTTTTACGTGCCAGTCTCCAGATTTCGCCATGAAAAAAGCCGCCCGAAGGCGGCTTCTTTGATGTGAGATTTTTTACTAACTTTGTGTTGCCGGATTCCCAAGGGACTCTTTCGCCAGCTCCTCGGCTGACTTACTTTTCAGCACCGTCCAGATAACCACCGCCCCCATCAGGTCGAAAATAGCCAGTACGGCGAACAGCGGGCTGAAGCCGATGGTATCTGCCAGCGCACCCACCACCAGTGCGAACATCGTACTTGCGGTCCAGGCTGCCATACCGGTCAGGCCGTTTGCTGTAGCGACTTCGTTACGACCGAAGACGTCAGAGGAAAGCGTAATCAGCGCACCGGACAGTGACTGGTGAGCAAAACCACCAATGCACAGCAGGGCGATAGCCACATATGGGCTGGTGAACAGACCGATCATGCCCGGGCCAATCATCAGCAGCGCACCCATGGTCACGACCATTTTACGGGAAACAATCAGGTTCACGCCAAACCAGCGCTGGAACAGCGGTGGCAGGTAACCCCCCACGATACAGCCCAGGTCAGCAAACAGCATCGGCATCCAGGCGAACATCGCGATCTCTTTCAGGTTAAAGCCGTAGACTTTGAACATGAACAGCGGGATCCACGCGTTAAAGGTCCCCCAGGCCGGTTCAGCCAGGAAACGTGGCAGGGCGATACCCCAGAACTGGCGGGTGCCCAGGATCTGCCAGACAGACATTTTTTTGCCGTTGTTGGTCTGATGCTGCGCTTCCTGACCACCAATAATGTAGTCACGCTCTTCTTCAGACAGTTTTTTCTGATCGCGCGGATGCTTATAGAAAACCAGCCACGCCATTGCCCAGGCAAAACTCAGCACGCCAGAAATGATGAACGCCATTTGCCAGCTGTGCATCACGATAGCCCACACCACCAGCGGTGGCGCAATCATCGCACCGATGGACGAGCCCACGTTGAAGTAACCGACTGCAATGGAACGCTCTTTCGCCGGGAACCACTCGGAGCTGGCTTTCAGCCCAGCGGGGATCATCGCGGCTTCTGCCGCACCGACCGCACCACGCGCTACTGCCAAACCGCCCCAACTGCCTGCCAGCGCGGTTGCACCGCAGAACACCGCCCAGGCGATAGCGAAGAAGGCATAACCGATTTTGGTACCGAGAATATCCAGCACATAGCCAGCAACAGGCTGCATGATGGTATAAGCCGCGGAATAGGCGGCAATGATGTAGGAGTATTGCTGCGTGGAGATATGCAGCTCTTCCATCAACGTTGGCGCTGCAGCTGCCACGGTGTTACGCGTCAGGTAGCCCAGCACGGTGCCTAACGTCACCAGTGCGATCATATACCAACGTAACCCTTTAATTTTACGCATCTAAAACCTCATCGTTATGTTATTTCCGCGCCAGAGCACGGCAACGTCTCAACCGTTTCCGGGAGCAGTTGTGTAACGGGAGGGGCGTAGCCGGGAGAATGTCCCGGAACGGCCCGAACCTTGCCATAAGTAAGCGTGCATAAGTCGGTATCCGTACCGTTAAACCCGATGCCTCTCACATCGGTAATGCATTCCGTCGGCTGAGTGTTTGCGACGGCGAAAAAGATAACTTGTCATACAACTTCAAAAGGTGAGTGACATCACAAATGTATGATTCTTTGTAGGGACATTATCTGTTGCGTGCAAAGCTAGTTCTGGCGCGGCCTGGAGAAGGGTTTACTCCATATAGGGTAATTTATTTGTTGACGTTTATTGATCTCACTCACGAAAAAAGCTTCGGTCGATGGAAATTGGTGTGATAACTTTGCAGCATATGAACATACGCTTTCTGACGCTCCCGTTACGAGGAAGACGATAATGACGCCGTTTATGACCGAAGATTTTCTGTTAGATACTGAATTTGCCCGCCGCCTGTACCACGACTACGCAAAAGACCAGCCAATTTTCGACTACCACTGCCATTTGCCCCCGCAGCAGGTTGCCGAAAATTACCGTTTCAAAAATCTGTATGACATCTGGCTGAAAGGTGACCACTACAAATGGCGCGCGATGCGTACCAATGGTGTGGCTGAACGTCTGTGTACTGGCGATGCGACTGACCGTGAGAAGTTTGACGCATGGGCAGCGGCGGTTCCGCATACCATCGGCAACCCGCTATATCACTGGACGCACCTTGAACTGCGTCGTCCATTTGGCATTACGGGTAAGCTGCTTTCCCCGACAACGGCGGATGAAATCTGGAATCAGTGCAACGCGCTGCTGGCGCAGGAGCAATTTTCTGCGCGCGGTATCATGAAGCAGATGAACGTGAAGATGGTGGGTACGACCGACGATCCGATTGACTCCCTGGAGCACCACGCCGCGATCGCCAAAGACACTGCGTTTGATATCAAAGTGCTGCCAAGCTGGCGTCCGGATAAAGCCTTCAACATCGAGCAGACCACCTTCACCGACTACATGGCGAAGCTGGCGGAAGTCTCTGATACCGACATTCGTCGTTTCGCAGACCTGCAAACCGCGCTGACCAAACGTCTGGACCACTTTGCCGCGCACGGCTGTAAAGTCTCTGACCACGCGCTGGACGTCGTGCTGTTTGCGGAATCAAACGAAGCCGAGCTGGATAGCATCCTGGCACGTCGCTTGTCCGGTGAATCCCTGAACGAACACCAGGTTGCTCAGTTCAAAACGGCGGTACTGGTATTCCTCGGCGCAGAATATGCCCGTCGCGGCTGGGTACAGCAGTACCACATTGGTGCACTGCGTAATAATAACCAGCGCCAGTTCAAGCTGCTGGGCGCGGATGTGGGCTTCGACTCCATCAACGATCGTCCGCTGGCAGAAGAGCTGTCTAAGTTGCTGAGCAAGCAGAACGAACAAAACCTGCTGCCAAAAACCATTCTCTACTGCCTGAACCCGCGCGATAACGAAGTGTTGGGCACCATGGTCGGCAACTTCCAGGGGGAAGGGATGCCGGGCAAGATGCAGTTCGGCTCCGGCTGGTGGTTCAACGACCAGAAAGATGGCATGGAGCGTCAGATGACGCAGCTGGCGCAGCTTGGCCTGTTAAGCCGCTTTGTTGGCATGCTGACCGACAGCCGCAGCTTCCTCTCCTATACCCGTCATGAATATTTCCGCCGCATTCTGTGCCAGATGATTGGTCGCTGGGTTCACGCAGGCGAAGCGCCGGCAGATATCCAGTTGCTGGGTGAAATGGTGAGAAACATCTGCTTTAACAATGCGCGTGACTACTTCGCCATTGAACTGAACTAAGGCTGTTTGAGGTTGATATGCAATACATCAAAATCCATTCGCTGGATAACGTTGCCGTAGCGCTGGCAGATCTGACCGAGGGGACGAAAGTCACTTTTGATAATCAGTCGGTCACGTTACGCCAGGCCATTGGACGCGGACATAAATTTGCCCTGACCCCCATCGCTAAAGGGGAGAACGTGGTGAAGTATGGTTTGCCGATTGGTCATGCGCTCGCGGATATTGTGCCGGGTGAATACATTCATTCTCACAATACCCGTACTAATCTGAGCGATCTGGACGAGTACAGCTATCAACCTGATTTACCCGCGAAAGAGAGTCAGGCGGCGGATCGTGAAGTGCAGATCTACCGTCGCACCAGTGGTGAAGTGGGGATCCGCAATGAGCTGTGGATCCTCCCTACCGTCGGTTGCGTGAATGGGATTGCACGTCAAATTCAGACCCGCTTTCTGAAAGAGACCAATAATGCTGAAGGCACCGATGGCGTACATCTGTTCAGCCATACTTACGGCTGCTCACAGCTCGGCGACGACCATATCAACACGCGCACCATGCTGCAAAATATGGTGCGCCATCCGAATGCCGGTGCGGTGCTGGTGATCGGTCTGGGGTGCGAAAACAATCAGGTCGATGCCTTCCGTGACACGCTGGGCGTGTTTGACCCTGAGCGCGTACATTTTATGGTATGCCAGCACCAGGATGACGAAGTGGAAGCGGGTATTGAGCAACTCCACCAGCTGTATGAGGTGATGCGCCACGACAAACGCGAGCCGGGCAAGTTGAGCGAGCTGAAGTTTGGTCTGGAGTGCGGCGGGTCTGATGGCCTGTCTGGTATCACCGCTAATCCGATGCTGGGCCGCTTCTCGGATTACGTGATCGACAACGGCGGCACGACGGTACTGACCGAAGTGCCGGAAATGTTCGGCGCGGAACGTATTTTGATGAGCCACTGCCGCGACGAAGAGACGTTTGAAAAAACCGTCACCATGGTGAATGACTTTAAACAGTACTTCATCGCCCACAACCAGCCGATTTATGAGAACCCGTCGCCGGGTAACAAAGCGGGTGGTATCACCACGCTGGAAGAAAAATCTCTCGGCTGCACCCAGAAAGCGGGGGCCAGCCAGGTGGTGGACGTTCTGCGTTACGGTGAGCGGCTGAAAACGCACGGCCTAAACCTGCTGAGTGCACCGGGTAACGATGCCGTGGCAACCAGTGCGCTGGCCGGGGCTGGCTGTCATATGGTGCTGTTCAGTACGGGCCGAGGTACGCCATACGGTGGTTTTGTGCCAACAGTGAAAATCGCCACCAACAGCGAGCTGGCAGCAAAGAAAAAGCACTGGATCGACTTTGATGCCGGTCAGCTCATTCACGGCAAAGCGATGTCGTCATTGCTGACGGAGTTTGTGGATACAATCGTGGAGTTTGCCAACGGCAAGCAGACCTGCAACGAGAAGAACGATTTCCGCGAGCTGGCGATCTTTAAGAGTGGTGTGACGCTGTAAGTGTATTGTCGGGTGGCGCTAACGCTTACCCGACCTACTGAACCTTGTAGGCCCGGTAAGGCGTAGCCGCCACCGGGCTTTTCTTTTTAGCTGCGCAGGGCGTTCTTCGCTAAACGCGCGTCTTCCGCCTGACATGCCGCTGCGGTGAACAGCACGTCGGTAGAGGAGTTCAGCGCGGTTTCGCAGGAGTCCTGCAGCACGCCGATAATAAAGCCGACGGCCACAACCTGCATGGCAATCTCATTCGGGATACCGAACATATTACAGGCCAGCGGGATCAACAGCAGTGAACCGCCCGCCACGCCGGATGCGCCACAGGCACACAGCGACGCCACCACGCTCAACAGCAGTGCGGTTGGCAGATCCACCGGAATACCCAGCGTATGCACCGCCGCCAGCGTCAGGACGGTGATAGTGATGGCCGCCCCCGCCATGTTCACGGTGGCACCCAGTGGGATTGATACGGAATAGGTATCGCGATCCAGGTTCAGTTTCTCCGCCAGCGCCATGTTCACCGGGATGTTCGCTGCCGAACTACGGGTGAAGAAGGCGTAGACGCCGCTTTCACGCAGACAGGTCAGTACCAGCGGATACGGGTTGCGGCGGATCTGCCAGAACACCAGCAGCGGGTTGATCACCAGTGCCACCAGCAGCATACAGCCAACCAGAACGACCAGCAGCTGCGCGTAGCCCCACAGCGCGTCAAAGCCGGTGGTTGCCAGCGTGGAGGAGACCAGACCGAAGATCCCGATTGGCGCAAAACGAATCACCAGTTTCACCATGAAGGTCACGGCGTTGGACATATCTTTGACCAGATTTTTGGTGGTGTCGTTACCGTGACGCAGCGCAAAGCCCAGACCAATCGCCCAGACCAGGATGCCGATGTAGTTTCCGCTCATTAGCGCCGTGATTGGGTTGGATACCATGCTCATCAGCAGACCGCGCAGCACTTCCACAATCCCGGATGGCGGTGTGATATCGCCAGCGGCGCTGGTCAGATGCAGCGTGGACGGGAAGAGGAAGCTAAACACAACGGCTGTTAATGCAGCAGAGAAGGTACCCAGAAGATACAGGAACAGAATAGGGCGAATGTTGGTTTTTTGTCCGTGCTGATGGTTGGCAATCGACGCCATAACCAGCATCAGAACCAGTACCGGCGCGACGGCTTTCAGTGCGCCAACGAAAAGCGTACCAAGTAATCCCGTTGCTTCTGCTGCAGGCTTTGACACCATCGCCAGCAGAATACCCAGTACCAGTCCTGTCAGAATTTGTTTTACAAGACTCCCCTGCGCCAGGCGCGCAAAAAGCCCAGTTGATTGTGTGCTCATACATAATTCCTGAGTGAGATTGTGTTCCATCCTGGATGTGCTCTAAGTCACATTTATGTCCAGATGTAAGTAAATGTTTGCCTGGTTGAGTATAGGGAAACCGCATCTGGAGGGAAGCGTAAAATGCTGGATTTTACGTGTTGCGTCATGTTTTTTAACTATTAGTTAACGAGAATGCCCGGTAAGCGCAGCGCTACCGGGCAAAACACACTAAACCTGCTGCTTTCTATCGTGCTGGCGGTTAACCCAGGTATTGATAATCAGCGTCACGATCAGAATGCCAAACACCACGCCGAGCGAAATGGCGATCGGGATATGGTAGAAATCGACAATCAGCATCTTGATACCGATAAATACCAGGATCACCGACAGGCCGTACTTCAGCATTGAGAAGCGCTCCGCCGCGCCCGCCAGCAGGAAGTACATGGCACGCAGGCCAAGAATGGCGAACAGGTTAGAGGTCAGAACGATAAACGGGTCAGTGGTCACGGCGAAGATAGCCGGGATACTGTCTACCGCGAAAATCACGTCACTCAGCTCCACCAGAATCAGCACCAGCAGCAGCGGGGTGGCAAACAGCAGGCCGTTCTTACGTACAAAGAAATGCTCACTCTCGATCTTGTCGGTCATGCGCAGATGGCCACGGATCCACTTCACCAGCGGGCGATCGCCAATCGCTGAGCCATCTTCTTTTGCCAGAGCCATTTTGACCCCGGTGAACAGCAGGAACGCACCGAAGACATACAGCAGCCATTCAAACTGCGTAATCAGCCAGCTACCGGCGAAGATCATGATGGTACGCAGAACGATCGCGCCCAGCACGCCGTAGACCAACACGCGGCGCTGCAGGGCTGCAGGCACGGCAAAGTAGCTGAACAGCATCAGCCAGACGAAGACGTTATCAACCGCCAGGGCTTTTTCAATCAGATAACCGGTGAGGAAGGCGAGCGCTTGAGGATCGGCCACCGCACGGCCTTCAGTCGAGGCCAGATACCACCAGAAGGCAGCACAGAAGAGCAGGGAGAGGGTAACCCACACCAGCGACCAGACGGCAGCCTGTTTCATGGTCATGCCGTGTTCGCCACGACGCCCCTGCAAAAAGAGGTCGATCGCCAGCATGATGAGCACGACAACCGCGAATCCGCCCCACAACATTGGAGTGCCGACAGAATGCATACTATTTTCCTTACACATAAAAAAACAAAAACGGCTATGGTCAGAAGACGATAGCCGTTAGCTTTTTATGCATAGACCTCGCCTTCCGGCAAGGTCTCACTTACAACCACGAGGGTTGCCCGGCGACCGGATGCGGTATTGCACGCATCGTAATGACGATCCACCGGCAAGGAAGTTACTCCCCTTTGCGGGTAACAAAATATGTCAGACCATCGGTTTCGTCAATGGTTGACAGGGTTTCATTACACAGCTTTACGCGATAGCTTCTGCGCTCACGTCATCTGCCGGGAAGACCACGCCAGTCTGACGGCGGATCTCCGTTTGCAGTTTCGCCGTGGTGCGACTGACCGCGAGTCCAGGGTGGTTCACTTCGTTGTCTTCGACCAGACGGGCAAAGACCTCTGCCTCATAGAGCATAGTGTTAATATGCTGAGGCTGCGTCAGCTCTTGCGCTTTACCGCCGCGCGGAACAAAGCTCAGCTTCTGACACTCAGAAATTTTTTCGATAACCAGCGATCCCGCTTCACCCTGAATTTCACTTGGCAGCACAGAATCACTCACTTTTGAATGTTGCAGCGTGACGCTGAAATCCCCGTAATCCAGCGTCACTACGCCGTGCGCATCTACGCCGCTTTCCAGCAGGCTGGCTTGTGCACTGACGCTGTGTGGCTCGCCCCACAGTGCCACGGCGGAAGCTAGGCAGTAGAAACCGATATCCATAATCGAGCCGTTAGAGAAGGCCGGGTTGAAGGTGTTCGGGTTCTCGCCGTCGAGGTAACGCTGATAGCGAGATGAGTACTGGCAGTAGTTAATAAAGGCTTTACGCACTTTGCCAATTTTCGGCAGGGACTGCTGCAACAGCAGGAAGTTCGGCAGGCTGGCGGTTTTGAACGCTTCGAACAGCACCACCTGGTTTTCGCGGGCAAGCGCAATGGCGGCTTCCACTTCCTGAATATTCGAGGCCAGCGGCTTCTCGCAAATCACATGCTTTTTATGGCTGAGGAACAGCCTGGTTTGCGGGAAGTGCAGGGAGTTCGGGCTGGCAATATAGACCGCGTCAATGGCATCGCTTTGCGCCATCTCGTCGAGCGAGGTGAACAGATGTTCGACCAGGTAATCGTTCGCGAAGGTCTGCGCCTGCTCGAGGCTGCGGGAATAGACTGCGGTGAGTTTATATTTGCCGGTTTCGTGGGCGGCGTCGACGAACTGGCGTGTGATCCAGTTCGTTCCAATGACTGCGAAACGTATCATAAACGTTTACGTACTCCGTAGCTGGGAACCTTTAGCCACTGTAGCACGTCATCATGACAATTCGCGTGCGCTACTGCGCATTACCCTTTAACGATAAATGCGTAAGCCACAAACGGGTATCAAACTCCAGCTGATGGTACTGCGGCTCCATATGGCAGCACAGGGAGTAAAACGCTTTGTCGTGCTCTTTCTCTTTCAGATGCGCCAGTTCGTGCACCACGATCATCCGCAGGAACGCTTCTGGTGCGTTACGAAATACGGTCGCAACCCGGATCTCCGCTTTGGCTTTCAGCTTGCCGCCCTGCACGCGGGAGATGGCGGTATGCAGGCCGAGGGCGTTTTTCAGCACGTGGATCTTGTTGTCGTACATTACCTTGTTGATCGGCGGCGCGCTCTTCAGATACCGGCTTTTCAGATCCTGCGTATACTGCCAGAGGGCTTTGTCGGTCGTGAAATCGTGGGTCCCGGGGTAGCGTTTTTCCAGCACCGCGCCGAGCCTCTGCCCGGCAATCAGGCTGCGAACCTGAGAAAGTAAATGCTCCGGGTAGCCCTGGAGATAAGTAAGTTGGTTCATCAACGCCCCAAATCGACAATAAAACGGTATACTCACGCACCCTTTTCAGGGATACGCCAAATTTTACCATTCAGGAGGGCCGATGAGCCACTTAGACAACGGTTTCCGTTCACTCAACCTTAAACGTTTCCCGGAAACGGACGACGTTAACCCACTTCAGGCGTGGGAAGCGGCAGATGAATATCTGCTGCAGCAGTTGGATGACACTGAAATCAGCGGCCCGGTTTTGATCCTGAATGATGCGTTTGGCGCGCTGGGCTGTGCGCTGGCGGAACATACGCCATACAGCATCGGCGATTCCTACTTAAGCGAGCTGGCGACGCGTGAAAACCTGCGCCATAACGACATCGAAGAGTCCAGCGTGAAGTTTCTCGACAGCACGGCGGAGTACCCGCAGGCGCCTGGCGTGGTGCTGATTAAAGTACCCAAAACCATGGCGTTGCTGGAGCAACAACTGAGCGCGCTGCGTAAAGTCGTCACCCCAGAAACCCGCATCATTGCAGGGGCCAAAGCGCGTGATATTCACACCTCGACGCTGGAGCTGTTTGAGAAAGTGCTCGGCCCAACCACGACCACGCTGGCGTGGAAAAAAGCGCGTCTGATCAACTGTACCTTCAGTGCACCGGAGCTGGCTGATGCGCCAGAGACGCTGAGCTGGAAGCTGGAAGGAACCGACTGGACTATCCACAACCACGCGAACGTCTTTTCCCGCACCGGTCTGGATATCGGGGCGCGTTTCTTTATCGAACATCTGCCGGAAAATCTGGAAGGCGAAATTGTAGATCTGGGCTGCGGTAACGGCGTAATTGGCCTGACGCTGCTGGCGAAAAACCCGCAAGCCAGCGTGGTGTTCAGCGATGAATCGCCAATGGCGGTGGCTTCCAGTCGTCTGAACGTAGAAACCAACATGCCAGAGGCGCTTGATCGCTGCGAGTTTATGATCAACAACGCGCTGTCGGGTGTGGAGCCTTTCCGCTTCAATGCCGTTCTGTGTAACCCGCCGTTCCACCAGAAGCACGCCCTGACGGATAACGTCGCCTGGGAGATGTTCCACCACGCGCGCCGTTGCCTGAAAATTAACGGCGAGCTGTACATCGTAGCGAACCGCCATCTGGACTACTTCCACAAGCTGAAGAAAATTTTCGGTAACTGCACCACGATTGCCACCAACAACAAATTCGTGGTGCTGAAATCCGTGAAGCTGGGCCGTCGTCGCTAAATCTTCAGTGCCAGCTGGGTGCCCTGCGCAATTGCGCGCCGTGCATCCAGCTCCATCGCCACATCACATCCGCCAATCAAATGCACCGTTTTGCCCGCTTCACGCAGCGGATCGGCCAGATCGCGCTTCGGTTCCTGCCCGGCACATAAAATCACATGATCAACCTGCAGCAGCTGCGGTTCACCGCCGATCAGCACGTGCAGCCCCTCATCATCGATCTTCTGATAACTGACCGCCGGGATCATCTTCACGCCGCGAGAGAGCAGGGTGGCGCGATGGATCCAGCCGGTGGTTTTGCCCAGTCCTTCGCCTGGTTTGCTGGCTTTACGCTGCAACATCACGATCTGACGCGGGCTTTTGGGGAGTTGCTGCCCTTCAGGGCGTAACCCACCGGACTGATTCAGGCTGGTGTCGATGCCCCATTCCACGCAAAACTCGGCAATATTCTGGCTGGTTGCTTCTCCCGGCTGGCTTAAATACATCGCGGTATCAAAACCGATCCCGCCGCAGCCGATAATCGCCACCTTTTCGCCGACCGGTACTTTGTCACGCAATACATCCAGGTAGCTCAACACTTTCGGGTGATCGACGCCCTCGATCGCTGGTGTACGCGGGGCGATCCCGCTCGCCAGGATCACTTCGTCAAAATCCACCAGATCGTCTGCCTTCACAAACTGGTTAAGACGCAGATCGACCCCTGTGAGTTCGATCATCCGGCGGTAGTAGCGCAGAGTTTCATAGAACTCCTCTTTGCCGGGGATCTGTTTGGCGATATTAAACTGTCCGCCGATCTCCGTTGCGGCATCAAACAGCGTCACGCTATGTCCCCGTGAGGCGGCATTCACCGCGAATGCCAGCCCTGCCGGACCCGCGCCGACCACGGCGAGGCGTTTTTGGTTGACCACCCGTACGACGGGCATTTTGGTTTCGTGGCAGGCGCGCGGGTTGACGAGACAAGAGGTGACTTTGCCGACGAAGATCTGATCCAGACACGCCTGGTTACAGCCGATGCAGGTGTTGATCTCATCCGCGCGGCCGCTCTGCGCTTTGGATAGCAGTTCGGCATCGGCCAGGAACGGACGTGCCATCGACACCATATCGGCATCGCCGCGTGAAATAACATCGTCCGCCACCTGCGGATCGTTAATACGGTTGGTGGTCACCAGCGGAATAGAGACTTTGCCTTTCAGCTTGCGCGTCACCCAGCTGAACGCCGCGCGTGGCACCGGCGTGGCGATGGTCGGAATGCGCGCTTCGTGCCAGCCGATGCCGGTGTTAATGATGGTTGCACCTGCGGTTTCAATCGCCTGTGCCAGTTGCACGGTTTCGTCTAATGTTCCTCCTCCCTCCACCAGATCGAGCATCGACAGGCGGAAGACGATAATAAAATCAGCACCCGCACGTTCACGCACGGCGCGCACCACTTCCACCGCAAAGCGCATGCGGCGGGCATAATCGCCACCCCATTCGTCGTCACGGTAGTTAGTGCGGGCGGCGAGGAATTCGTTAATCAGGTAGCCTTCTGAACCCATCACCTCGACGCCATCGTAGCCCGCTTCACGTGCCAGCGCGGCGCAGCGGGCAAAGTCATCGATCAGCGCCAGGATCTCGTCGTGGCTGAGGGCATGCGGTTTGAAGCGGTTAATGGGAGCCTGAATCGCCGAGGGGGCGACCAGATTCGGTTGATAGCTGTAGCGGCCGGTATGCAGGATTTGCAGGGCGATTTTCCCGCCTTCATTGTGCACCGCATCGGTCACAATGCGGTGGTGAGGCAGCTGTGACACATCGTTCAACACCGCACCGCCCTCCATGCCGACGCCGGAAGGCGCAGGCGCGACGCCACCAGTAACAATCAGCGCCACCCCGTGCCGGGCACGCTCGGCGTAGAAGGCCGCGAGACGTTCAGCCCCGTCCGGATGCTCCTCCAGACCGGTGTGCATAGAGCCCATTAACACGCGGTTTTTGAGCGTTGTGAACCCCAGATCAAGGGGGGCGAATAGCGACGGGTAGCGGCTCATAGTGTCTTCCAGTGTAAAATTATTGTTATGTGGTCGGATGAGTTACTAATTTAGCCAGCGTCAGCAGAAAGGTAAAAGCGGGATCAAATGATTGTGATAGAACTCAAAGAACTTCCCCGGTGGCGCTGCGCTTACCGGGGCTACAAAACTTAATCTCCCTCTCCCTCAGGGAGAGGGCCGGGGGGAGGGGGTGCGCACCAGCCCCGGAGCCTGCCACATCGACGTCGTCAGCCCGCTGTCCACCAGCCCAAGCTGGTCGGCATACACCGCCTGCCACTTCTGCATCATGCCGTCGTACAAGTCGCGGTGTTCCGGGTTCGGCGTAAACTCCCGGCTCCACTTCACCAGCCGCTCGCCCGTTGAGGCCATATCTGCAAACAGTCCCGCCCCCGTTCCGGCCGCAATCGCACAGCCCAGTGCCGTGGCCTCTTTCACTTCCGGAACGCGTACCGGCAGCCCGGTGACGTCGCTTAAAATCTGGCTCCACAAGGCACCTTTCGCTCCCCCACCGGCGAAGACGAGGCTCTCAAACGTCACGCCGGAAAAACGCGAAATCTGTGCCAGATTGCAGGCCGAAACAATTGCGGCGTTCTCTTCCAGCGCACGGAACAGCGTCGCCTTGTTGCACTTTTCCGGGTCGATAGAGAGGTTAATAAACGACGGCGCAGCGTGATACCACTGCTTAAAATGCATGGCATCGGAGAAGATCGGCATCACCCCATGTGAGCCCGCAGGCACGCGGCTGGCCATCTCTTCCAGCAGGGTGTAGGTATCCATGCCCATCCGCTCGGCAATCAGCTTTTCCTCTGCGCAGAAGGCATCACGGAACCAGCGCATAGTAAGCCCGGTGAAGAAGCTGATTGACTCCGCCTGAACCATGCCAGGAATAACGTGTGGGTTTACGCGGATATTCATCTCAGGATCGGTTCGTACCTGCGGAAGGTTGACCACCTGTTGCCAGAACGTCCCGCCTAACACTGCCGTTTGCCCGGCGCGCACCACGCCCAGCCCCAGACACCCAAGCTGCACGTCACCACCGCCCATCACCACCGGCGTCCCTTCGCGCAGACCGCTCTGCTGTGCGGCGGCTTTGGCGATCGTGCCCAGCACGGTGCCGGTTTCTTTTACCGGGGAGAGGATATCGGCGCGCAGCCCGGCCATGTCCAGCAGTGCGGGTCGCCAGTCACGGGAGAACAGATCCAACATGCCGGTCGTGCCCGCGTTCGACGGATCTACCGCCAGCTCGCCGGAGAGCTTCGCCGCCAGCCAGTCGCTAATCATGGTGATGGTCGCCGCTTTGCGGTAGATATCCGGACGATGGTGCGCCAGCCACAGCAGGCGCGGCATGGCGCTCAGGGCCAGGGTCTGGCCGGAGACGTCATACACTTCGGATTCAAAACGGTCGTCGTGGATCTCTTTGAGTTCAGCCACCTCGCGGCTGGCGCGGGCATCGACGTTGGCGCAGGCCCAGATGGCTTCGCCGTTGCGATCATACAGAACTATTCCCTCGCGCATGGAGCAGCAGGCAACGGACTGAATATCCGCCGCGCTCAGTCGCGCGCGCTCCAGCGCCTGGCGAATGCACTGGCAGGTGAGCTGCCAGTTGGTGTCGAGGTCAAATTCCATCGAGCCCGGCACGTTCTCCACGCTCAGGTGTTTCCACTCGGCCTGGCCGACGGCAATCTGGTTGCCCTGCAAATCAAAAATAACGGCGCGAACGCTGCCTGTCCCTGCATCTAACGCTAAAAGGTAACTCATGAGCTTGCCTCGTGTCAGGCGCAGGGCTGCTCTTATCCGGCCAGAGCCAGCACCGCGCGGGCTGTCGTCTCTTCCGTCACCAGGCCATTGATACGGCGACCTTTGAGTGCGGCATAAATCGCATCGGCTTTCTCTTCACCTCCGGCCACGCCAACGATGGTGGGCAACTGCGCCAGTTCATCGAGCGTGACGCCCAGTAATTCTTTATGGATCTCCAGCTCCTCGACGCATTCCCCTTCGGCATTCAGGAAGTAACCGAGAATGTCCCCCACCGCGCCTTTGCGGGCATACATCAGCTGTTCGCCTTCGCTGATATAGCCAGAGCGCAAGATCGTCGCGTCACGGCGCTGGTTCACGGAACCAATCCCCACCACTGCGACATCAGCCGCCTTCGCGGCGAGGATCACGTCCCGCACGCTGGTTTCGCGTTTTAAGATCCCGGCAACAGAAGCGGATGAAACGCGAAGCGGGGCAGGGATCATACTGACGCTACAGGCCGCATCGAGCTGGCCGATGCCGGTCATATACGGCCCGACACCACCGGAGAGCGTCACCAGACGGATCTGCTGCGAGCTAATAAAACCGCTTAAGTGCTGCAGGCTGCTCATGGTGGTTTCACCAAATCCCACCGCTAAAAGCTGTCCGGGTTCCAGCACGCCCATCAGCGACTGCGCGGCACCAATGCCCAGTCGGACGTTCATTGGCGGCGTATTCAGGGCAGGCATCACGCGCACCAGCTTGAGCCCAAAACGCTGCTGCAATTCGGTTTCCAGCGCCAGACAGCCCTCATAACGAGAGTTGATCTGCACGCGTATCACTCCGGACTGGCGGCCCTTTTCCAGCAGGCGCGAGATCTTCAGACGCGGCAATCCGAGCCGTTCGCCAATATCGTTCTGGGTCAATCCATCGTGGTAGTAACACCACGCCACGCGAGCCACCAGCTCCTCTTCCGCCAGCGCCAGCCCGGCAAACCGACCTTCTTCCGCAGTGCGTTTATCGCTCATAATTGAACTCTTATAAAAATTTAGATCATATGTTCGTGATGACGCGGGTGGAAAGTGTGAGCCGCGCGGCAAAACGGATCTTTTAGTTTGTTTCGGGTTTATCTGGATCTTAATCAATAAAACTGTGATCCCTGCACGGTTGTAAATATAGTTCACCGTCTACGCTTTTGAACATTATTAAATCTAAAAATCATTTGTTCAATGGCGGGGCGATGATGACCTTACTTCTCGAAGCGCGTGATATCTGCAAGCAATTCTCCGGCGTGCCGGTCTTAAAAGGCATTGATTTCACGCTGTTTGCGGGTCAGGTGCATGCGCTGATGGGCGGTAATGGCGCGGGGAAATCGACGCTGATGAAGATCATTGCCGGGGTGGAGACGCCGGACAGCGGTGAACTTTCGGTATCCGGACAGTCATTTGCGCGGCTTACCCCAGCGCAGGCACACAAGCTCGGCATTTATCTGGTGCCGCAGGAGCCATTGCTGTTTCCCAACCTGACGGTGCGGGAAAACATCCTTTTTCGCCTGCCGCGTGAACGCGATCTGGATAAACGCCTGGCGGAGAAACTTCGCCAGTTGCAGTGCCAGCTTAATCTGGATGCCACTGCCAGCACCCTGGAGGTGGCGGATCAACAGATGGTGGAGATCCTCCGCGGGCTGATGCGCAACGCGACGATCCTGATCCTCGACGAACCCACGGCTTCCCTCACGCCCGGCGAAACCGAGCGGTTGTTCCGGCAGATCCGCGCCCTGCAGGATCTCGGTGTTGGCATTGTCTTTATCTCGCATAAATTGCCGGAAATCCGCACGCTTTCGAGTCACGTCTCGGTAATGCGAGACGGCGCGGTGGTACTCAGCGGCGAAACTGCGCAGTTTGACGATAGCGCCCTGATCGCCGCCATGACGCCGGTGAGCCGGGAAAAAGGCTTAAGCGATGCACAAAAACTGTGGCTGGCGCTGCCGGGCAACCGCCGCACCCAGCCGCAGGATTTCCCGGTGTTGCGCGTGGAAGATCTCACCGGGGAAGGTTTTATCGATCTGAATCTGGATATTTACGCAGGCGAGATCGTCGGTCTTGCCGGGCTGGTGGGGTCCGGACGCACCGAGCTAGCCGAAACCCTATACGGCTTGCGTCCTGTGCGCGGCGGCCGCGTCTGGCTCGAAAATCAGGAGATCACCGACGATCCGGTATTTTCACGGCTCGATAAAGGTCTGGTATATCTGCCGGAAGATCGGCAGGTTTCCGGCTTATTTCTGGATGCGCCTGTCCGCTGGAACACCGTGGCGCTGAACGAACCTTCCCTCTGGCAGCAGCGCAAGCGGGAATCTGCGGTGGTGGAGCGTTACCACCGGGCGCTGGGGATCAAGCTTAACCATGCGGAGCAAACCGTGCGCACACTCTCCGGGGGCAACCAGCAGAAGGTGCTGCTGGCGCGCTGTCTGGAGGCCAATCCGTTACTGCTGATTGTTGATGAGCCGACGCGCGGCGTGGATGTCTCGGCACGCGCCGATATCTATCAACTGCTCAAAAGCGTGGCGGCACAGAACGTGGCGGTGTTGATGATCTCAAGCGATCTCGATGAGTTTCCCGGGCTTGCTGACCGGGTGCTGGTGATGCACCAGGGCGTACTCAGCGGCGAATTGCCGCGCCACGCCGTCAGCCTCGACAGAATGATGGCGCTGGCGTTTGGAGGGCAATCATGAAGACCTTACTGAAAAACCGCGAGCTGAGCGCCTTTCTGGCGATCCTCGCCCTGTTTGCTGTGCTGGTGGCGCTCAATCCTGGGTATTTCAGCCTGCAGACGCTGGGGATGATCTTCGCCAGTTCGCAAATTCTGATCCTGCTGGCACTCGGTGCCGCGCTGGTGATGCTGACCCGCAATATTGATGTCTCTGTGGGTTCGACCGTCGGGCTGTCTGCCATTGCCGTGGGCGTGGCGCTTAACAGCGGCTACACCTTGTCGGTATCCATGCTTTTTGCGTTATCGGTTGGGGCGCTGGCGGGGGCATTCAACGGTTTTCTGGTCGTGGGCCTGCGCATCCCGGCGATTGTCGCCACGCTCGGTACGCTGGGGCTGTATCGTGGGGCGATGCTGCTCTGGACGGGCGGGAAGTGGATTGAAGGGCTGCCGCCGCAGCTGAAATCTCTCTCTGAACCTGTCGCCTTCGGTATATCACCGCTCGGTATGGTGGTGCTGTTTTTCGCGGCGGCAGGGGCGTGGACGCTGTCGCGCACCGCCTTTGGTCGTGATTTTTATGCCGTTGGCGATAACCTGGCAGCCGCGCGCCAGTTGGGTGTGGCGGTGAATCGCACGCGGATGATCGCCTTCACGCTGAACGGCATGCTGGCGGCCTGTGCCGGGATTGTCTTTGCCGCGCAGATCGGTTTTGTGCCGAACCAGACCGGAAGCGGGCTGGAGATGAAAGCTATCGCCGCCTGCGTGCTCGGCGGTATTTCGCTTTTGGGTGGCACGGGCACGCTAATTGGCGCGTTACTTGGCGCCTTCTTCCTGACGCAAATCGACACCGTGCTGGTGTTGTTTAAGCTCCCGGCCTGGTGGAACGACTTTATTGCCGGGCTGGTGCTACTTGGCGTGCTGGTGCTCGACGGACGTCTGCGCCAGGCGCTGGCGCGCCATCAGCGGGCGCTGAAGTACAGCCGTTTCCAGCCGGGAAACAAAGGGGGAAAGCACGTCACCCCGTTTCCGAAACGCAAAAAAGAGGTGGCGTAAATGAAGCTTAACTGGGAAAGCACGCTGCTGATTTTACTGGTGCTGGAGATCCTGCTTTTTGGTGCCATCAACCCGCGTATGCTGGATATCAATATGTTGCTGTTCAGCACCAGCGATTTCATCTGCATTGGCATTGTGGCACTGCCGCTGACGCTGGTGATTATCAGCGGCGGGATCGATATCTCCCTCGGCTCGACCATTGGCCTGTGCGCCATCGCGCTGGGAGTGATGATGCAGTCGGGGTGGCCGATGGCGGTGGCAATTCCGCTGACCTTACTGCTCGGCCTGCTGTGCGGTTTATTCAACGCCGCGCTTATCCACTACACCGGCATTAGCCCACTGGTGATCACTCTCGGCACGCTCTACCTCTACGGCGGCGGGGCGCTGCTGCTCTCCGGTATGGCGGGGGCGACGGGCTATGAGGGCATCGGTGGCTTCCCGGACAGCTTTACCGCATTCGCTAACCTCACACTTCTCGGCTTGCCGCTCCCGCTGGTGCTGTTCGCGGCGATCACCGTTTTCTTCTGGCTGATTACCCATCGCGGGCGCTTTGGCCGTCATCTGTTTCTGATTGGGCAAAACCCGCGCGCAGCGCGCTATGCGGCGCTGTCGGTCAACGGCATGCCGTACGTGCTGTATGGCCTGGTCGGGGTTGCCTCGGCGATTGCCGCGCTGGTGATGGTCTCCTATTTCGGTTCCGCGCGCTCGGATTTAGGGCGCGATTTACTGATGCCTGCACTGACCGCCGCTGTACTTGGTGGGGCCAATATCTACGGCGGTTCAGGTTCGGTAATCGGTACTGCACTGGCGGCACTGCTGGTGGGGTATCTGCAACAGGGTTTACAGATGGTCGGCATCCCCAACCAGGTGTCGAGCGCGCTGTCAGGGGCGCTGTTGGTTGTGGTGGTGATGGGACGTTCGTTGAGTCTGCACCGTGACTGGGTGCGATCTCTCTTCACAAAACTACCCGGAGCGTAAGATGAAAACAAAACTGATAGTCCTGGCGATGGCCCTTAGCATCGCATCGGCGCAGGCGGCGGACCGCATTGCCTTTATCCCGAAACTGGTGGGCGTGGGTTTCTTCACCAGCGGCGGCAACGGTGCAAAAGAGGCGGGAAAAGATCTGGGTGTGGATGTCACCTACGATGGCCCGACCGAGCCAAGCGTCTCTGGCCAGGTGCAGCTCATCAATAACTTCGTTAACCAGGGATATAACGCGATTATCGTCTCCGCCGTGTCACCGGATGGCCTTTGTCCGGCGCTGAAGCGCGCGATGCAGCGCGGCGTAAAAGTCCTGACCTGGGACTCCGACACCAAACCGGAGTGCCGCAGCATTTACATCAACCAGGGAACGCCGGAACAGCTTGGTGGCCTGCTGGTGGAGATGGCATCGAAGCAAGTGACGAAACCGAATGCCAAAGTGGCGTTCTTCTACTCCAGCCCTACCGTCACCGACCAGAACCAGTGGGTGAAAGAGGCGAAAGCCAAAATCGAGAAAGATCATCCTCAGTGGCAGATCGTCACCACGCAGTTTGGCTATAACGATGCCACCAAATCCCTGCAAACCGCAGAGGGGATCTTAAAAGCGTATCCGGATCTGGATGCGATCATCGCCCCGGATGCCAACGCGTTGCCTGCGGCAGCGCAGGCGGCGGAAAACCTCAAGCGGGAGGGGGTGGCGATCGTTGGTTTTAGTACGCCGAACGTGATGCGTCCGTACGTTGAGCGCGGCACGGTGAAAGCCTTCGGTCTGTGGGATGTCGTGCAGCAAGGCAAAATTGCGGTCAATGTCGCCGATCGTTTACTGAAAAAAGGCGATCTTAACGTTGGCGACAGCGTGGACGTAAAAAATATCGGGGCGCTGAAGGTCGAGCCGAACAGCGTGCAGGGCTACCAGTATGAAGCGAAGGGCAACGGCATTGTGCTGCTGCCGGAGCGTGTGGTGTTCACCAAAGAGAACATCAATAAATATGATTTCTGACGGGGGAGCAAATGGCTGATTTAGACGACATCAAAGACGGTAAAGATTTTGGCATTGGCACCCCGCAGCAGAACGTGCCGTTCACCCTGAAAGGCTGCGGCTCGCTGGACTGGGGCATGCAGTCCAGGCTGGCGCGCATCTTCAACCCGAAAAGCAACCGCACGGTGATGCTGGCCTTTGATCACGGCTATTTCCAGGGGCCGACCACCGGTCTTGAGCGTATCGATCTTTCGATTGCCCCGCTGTTTGGTGAAACCGACGTGCTGATGTGCACCCGCGGTATCTTGCGGAGCACCGTACCTGCCGCGACGAACAAACCGGTGGTGCTGCGCGCCTCCGGCGGTAACTCTATTCTGGGTGAACTCTCCAACGAGTGCGTGGCGGTAGCGATGGAAGACGCGCTGCGCCTGAACGTCTGCGCGGTGGCGGCACAGGTGTACATCGGCAGCGAGTTCGAGCATCAGTCGATCAACAACATCATCAAGCTTGTCGATGCGGGCGCGCGCTACGGCATGCCGACGCTGGCAGTGACGGGCGTGGGCAAGGAGATGGCGCGCGACGCACGCTATTTCTCGCTGGCCAGCCGCATTGCCGCAGAAATGGGGGCGCAGTTCGTCAAAACCTATTATGTGGACGAAGGCTTTGAAAAAGTGACCGCCAGCTGCCCGGTGCCGATCGTCATCGCCGGGGGCAAAAAACTGCCGGAGCATGAGGCGCTGGAGATGTGCTGGCGGGCTATCGACCAGGGCGCATCCGGTGTGGATATGGGACGTAATATCTTCCAGTCCAGCGCGCCGCTGGCGATGCTGAAAGCGGTGAAGAAAGTGGTTCACGAGAATATGAGCGCTCGGGATGCGTTCCAGTTCTGGCAGGAAGAGAAACAGGGAGAAGCAAAATGAACGTGACGTTAGTGGAGATCAACATCAAGCCTGAACGGGTGGACGAGTTTCTGGAAGTATTTCGCGCCAACCACGAAGGGGCGATCCAGGAGCCGGGAAACCTGCGTTTTGACGTGTTGCAAGATCCAAGGGTGAAAACCCGGTTCTTTATCTACGAGGCCTATAAAGACGAGGAGGCGGTGCTGGCGCATAAGCAAACCCCGCATTATCTGGCGTGCGTGGATAAGCTCGAGGAGTTGATGTCAGAGCCGCGCAAAAAACGCAGTTTTGTGGGTTTGTTACCGGAGTAAAAACTTTCCCCCTCCAACGGGGAGGGGGAATTCAGATCACGCTTCTTCCACGCTCACCCGCAGCGCTGCCAGCGCTTTACGCGCCGCTTTCAGCACCTGCTCACACTGCTCAATGGTCAGCGTCAACGGTGGTTCAACACGGATGGTTTTCGAGTTGTTGAGCGTCCCGGCCACCAGTACCCGCTGGCGGAACATCTCGCTTGCGAAGCTATAACCGATTTCGTTATCAACAAACTCAATTGCCATCAGCATCCCTTTGCCGCGTGCGTCCTGAACCAGATCCGGGTATTCCCGTCCTAACTGGCGGAAGCCGTCCAGCAGCATGTCACCTTTCTGCTCCGCCTGAGCAGGCAGGTTTTGATCCAGCAGCACGTTGATGGTCGCCAGCGCCGCTGCACAGGCCAGCGGATTACCGCCAAAGGTTGTGGTGTGCAGGAAGGGGTTTCCGAACAGCACAGAGAATACTTCCTCGGTAGCAACCGTCGCGCCAATCGGCATCACGCCGCCGCCGAGCGCTTTCGCAAGACACAGAATATCCGGCTGAACGTTCTCGTGCTCGCAGGCAAACATCTTGCCGGTACGCCCCATCCCGGTCTGGACTTCATCGAGGATCAGTAGTGCGCCAAACTCATCGCACAGCTGACGCACGGCAGGCAGATAACCCTGCGGAGGGAGGATCACACCGCCTTCACCCTGAATCGGCTCCAGGATCACCGCCGCCACGTCATCACCGGTTTTACGGCATTCGCTCAGCACGGTGCGCATAGCGTTAATGTCACCAAACGGCACGTGGCGGAAGCCCGGCAGCAGCGGCATAAACGGTTTACGGAAGGTGGATTTAGCGGTAGCAGACAGTGCACCCAAAGATTTACCGTGGAACGCGCCGCTGGTGGCGATAAAGGTGAATTTCCCGCGCGGCGACTGGTACGCTTTGGCGAGTTTAATCGCCGCTTCGACCGATTCCGTGCCGCTGTTGCTAAAGAAGCTGTACTTCAGTTTGCCGGGCGTTAAGGCCGCCAGCGTTTTCGCGAGCATGGCGCGAAGCGGGTCGAGCAGTTCCTGGCTATGGAGAGGTTGTTTCGCAAGTTGATTCTGTACGGCGGAAACCACAACTGGATTACGGTGCCCCACGTTGAAGATACCAAAACCACCAAGGCAATCGATAAACTCCTGTCCCTGGGTGTCGACAAGCGTGTTCAGACTCCCCGCTTGCCACTCTACGGCTCCGTAATCCCCGCCGGCGGTAACAGATTTGCGATACTCCAGAAAACCTGGATTGACGTGCTCTTTAAAGTAATCGATGACCTCTCGGTTAAGTTGTTTCATCTCCTCATGATCAAGCGTTCGCTTCTCAATGAGATTCAATGCGTGCGCGGTACAGGCAAGAGCCGAGGCGCTGGAAGGTAACCTGTTCAAAATGTGCTCCCGGGGATCGCGTATCACATGATACTGCGTTAAGTATTGCAGGGATTACGCCACTTCAGCTGACTTAACGAAAATCGGGATAAACGCCAGGTTAAAATTATGTTGCACAATATTTAATCATGCCGATACAACCGAAACGGGATTTCGCTATCCAGGGCAGCGAGCTTAAAAAGACGCGGGAAAAGGCAATCGCACCAAAGTGGGGCATTTGCTGCTACTTAAGTGGGCGTTAACACATCATGCTTTGCAGGTAATTTCTTTACGAAAGTATTTGAAATCAATGAATTATAAAATCTCACAAAAAGTGCGGTTTAAGTGAAATCTGCGATCTCTATCAAGTTTAACAACTAAAGATAAATTGTTTACCGCCGAAAAAACATAAATCCACAAAATTAACATTCAAATAACCTGCAAGGGATGCTCACGATGTCTTCTCCAATCTATGTCAGCCAGAATGAATATCCTCTGGATGATGACACCACCTTAATGTCTACCACAGACATCCATAGCTACATTACACACGCTAACGACACGTTTGTGCAGGTGAGCGGTTATGAGCTCGACGCGCTGACGGGCCAGCCGCACAATATGGTGCGCCACCCGGATATGCCAAAGGCGGCATTTGCCGATATGTGGTACACCCTGCAACAGGGCGAGCCGTGGAGCGGGATTGTCAAAAACCGACGTAAAAACGGCGACCACTACTGGGTTCGTGCTAACGCAGTGCCGATGGTGCGTCACGGGCAGGTGACGGGCTATATGTCCATCCGCACCAGAGCCACGGAACAAGAGATTGCCACCGTGGAGCCTCTCTACCGGGCGCTGAATGACGGAAGCTGTAAGAAACGTATTCATAAAGGGCTGGTGGTACGTAAAGGCTGGTTGGGGAAACTCCCGGCAATGCCGCTGCGCTGGCGCGTTCGCAGCGTGATGGCGGCGCTTTTTGCTGTGCTCGCGGCCACGCTGGTCACGACTTCCGCAGGCTGGATACCGATCGCGGCGGCTGCGGTGGTGATGCTGCTGGGAACGCTGATGTTTGAGCAGCAGATTGTCCGTCCGGTAGAGAACGTGGCGCGCCAGGCGTTGAAAGTGGCGACCGGTGAGCGCAACAGCGTACAGCACCTGAACCGCAGCGACGAACTGGGGCTCACCTTGCGTGCGGTAGGACAACTGGGGCTGATGTGCCGCTGGTTAATCAATGACGTATCAAGCCAGGTGGTGAGCGTGCGCGATGGTAGCGACAAGCTTGCGCAGGGTAATGAAGATTTGAACGATCGCACGCGCCAGACCGTAGCGAATGTACAGCAGACCGTCGCGACAATGAACCAGATGGCGGCTTCTGTTCAGAGTAACTCTGAAACCGCCGCAGAAGTGGACAAACTTTCCGTGGCCGCAAGCAGTGCGGCAACGAAGGGGGGGAATGCGATGCAGACCGTGGTGAAAACCATGGATGATATCGCCGACAGCACGCAGCGCATTGGTTCGATTACCTCCTTGATTAATGACATCGCTTTCCAGACCAATATTCTGGCGCTCAACGCGGCGGTTGAAGCAGCAAGGGCGGGTGAACAGGGCAAAGGTTTTGCCGTGGTCGCGGGCGAAGTTCGCCATCTCGCCAGCCGCAGCGCCAGTGCGGCTAATGATATTCGTAAGCTCATTGATGCCAGCGCCAGCAAGGTGCAGTCCGGCTCTGAACAGGTTCACGCCGCAGGCCGTACAATGGATGACATCGTTGAGCAGGTGAAAAACGTGACCCAGCTTATTGCCCAGATTAGCCACGCGACCTCCGAGCAGGCAACTGGATTGTCTGAGTTAACCCGTGCCGTGGCAGAGCTGGACAGCATCACGCAGAAAAACGCCGACCTGGTCGAGGAGAGCGCACACATTTCCGCCATGGTGAAACACCGCGCCGGACGTCTTAAGGATGCGGTGACGGTTCTCCATTGAGTGGGTCATGTTCCAGAAAAGCCGTTTATTCCCTACGGGGTAAACGGCTTTATTATTTGAGGTTGTAATTATTGATGTGTTTTATTGTTAATTTAATATTAAATAACTAAAAAAATTACCTCAGTTATTTATTCCTGCCTAAGCCAATTTTCCACGATGCTATTTTGAAAAAGCCGCATTCGATGGTTGAGTAACGATCGATAGGGCAATATTAATAGTCTCCACCTATCCATTGTGATGGTTATGAAATAAAAAAACGATCAAAGTCATAAAGTTAGCGAATTCGTTACCGATAACAGCGATCGTCTGAGAAATAATCATATCGATGGAGAAAATATGTTCTTACATGACGTAAAGATCGGCACGAAATTATTTCTGGCATTTGGACTATTAATTGTCCTGATGGTAGTGAGTGCGAGTTTGTCCTTGCTGAGCCTGAACCGGGCCAATAACGGGATGCAATCTATCATTACCAGTGACTATCCTACGACGGTAAAAGCGAACCAGTTAATCGACAACTTCCAGGAATTTATTAGCACTCAGCAGCTCATGTTGCTGGATGATCAGGGAACCTATACGGCGCAATCGCAACAGCGTCTGAAGGAGATCAGCGGGAATATCACCGTGATCCTGGGGGAGCTGAACAACGCGCTGCATGATGCAAAATCACAGCAGGCACTGGCGGATATCCGCGGTGTGCGTCAGCAGTATCTGGACTCGCGTTACCGTATTTTACAGGCAGTGCAGAATAACGATCGCGCGGGTGCTATCAGGGAGATGATGACCACGACCCTTAACCTGCAGCAGGAGTACAAAGCGAAGGTGCAGGCGCTGATTGCCATTCAGAACACCGAAATGCACGACGCAGGTGCGCAGGTGGAGGGGGACTTCAGAACCAACCGTCTGCTGCTGATCCTGATTACCCTTTTCAGCGTGGCGGCAGGCAGCCTGATTGGCTGGTTTATCGTACGCTCGATTACCCGTCCTCTGGGCCAGGCCGTGACTTTTGCTGAAGCCATCGCCGAGGGTGACCTGACCGGCAGCATCACGCCGCACGGTAAAGACGAAACGGGTCAACTGCTGCATGCGCTGATGGAGATGAAAACACGCCTGATGGACATTGTGCAGCAGGTGCAAACTGGCTCAGAGAATATCTCCAGCGCTGCCGCGCAGATTGTCGCCGGTAACCAGGATCTGGCCGCGCGCACGGAAGAGCAGGCAAGCTCTGTTGAACAGACCGCCGCTTCCATGGAGCAGATCACCGCTACGGTGAAAAACACCGCGTCGCATACCGGTGAGGCGACCACCCTCTCAGCAGATGCCGCCACGGTGGTTAAAAACAACGGTGAGATGATGAAGCAGGTGACCAGCAAAATGCGCCTGATTAACGAGACCTCGAACCGGATGTCCGACATTATCGACCTGATCGACGCCATTGCTTTCCAGACTAACATCCTGGCGTTGAACGCGGCAGTGGAAGCGGCACGTGCGGGTGAGCATGGCCGTGGTTTTGCGGTTGTGGCGGGCGAGGTGCGTCAGCTTGCTCAGAAAAGCGCATCGTCTGCCAGTGAAATTCGCGAGCTGATTGAGAGCTCCACTAGCCAGACCCAGGACGGGATGAACCTGGTTGAAAAAGCGAGTGGGCTGATCAACGGGATGGTCGGCAACGTGGAAGAGATGGACGTTATTCTGCGTGAGATCCGCCAGGCCAGCCATGAGCAGACGGAGGGGATCTCGCAGATTAATAGTGCGATTGGCCTGATTGATGCCACCACCCAGCAAAACTCTGCGCTGGTGGAGGAGTCTGTCGCGGCGGCGGCATCCCTTAACGAACAGGCGATGCACCTGAAAGAGCTGGTACGCATCTTCCGCGTGAGCGAGCGCGCACCGGCTTAATCCAGCTGGGAGATCTCCAGCGCTGCGCGGTCGATTACGCCGATGATCTGCTTAAGCTGCGCATCGCTGAGCTCTCCCTGATTGACCTTCAGATCTAATACCGCTTTGAAGTTATCTAGCGCCCGCTTCATCTGCGGGTTTTTTCGCAACTGGAAACCGACGGAACGCGCTTTGATACGTGCCTGTATGTGCGTCAGCTGTTCCTGATTTTCATCCAGCCACTGCTGACCCGCCACGGTAATCGTAATGCTCTTACGGCCGTTTTCTTCTTCCTTAATGAGGATAAAGGCCTGATCCTGTAGATAATCCAGAGTCGGGTAGATTACGCCCGGGCTTGGGGTGTAATTCCCCTGAGTCATGTTTTCGATCTCTTTGATCAGCTCGTAGCCGTGGCTCGCATTACGCGTCAGGATATCCAGAATCACCAGACGCAGATCGCCGTGGCCAAAAAAGCGCGGTCGACGTCCGCCGCCATCGTGTTCGTGTCGCATACTGTGCCCTTCATTTTGATATATCTAAACTATATCTAAGATATATTCAGATGCAATCTAAAAGATCTTGCATTCTTGCTGATTAGCAATCATTATCATTTAAAATTGATTTAGATATATCGTATTCACCTGAGAAGGGTCTAAAAATGACATCTACCCGTTACCCACAGCGTGTTCGTAATGACCTGCGTTTTCGCGAGCTGACGGTGCTCCGTGCTGAGCGCGTTAGCGCGGGTTTCCAGCGCATTGTTTTAGGCGGCGAGGCGCTGGAGGGCTTTAGCTCCCGTGGCTTTGATGACCACACCAAAGTCTTTTTCCCGGCTCCAGGGACGACGTTTGTGCCTCCGGTAGTCACCGATGACGGCATCGACTGGGGTGACGGCGTACGTCCTCAGGCGCGCGACTATACGCCGCTGTATGACGCGGTAAATCATGAGCTGGTGCTCGATTTCTTCGTTCATGATGGCGGTATTGCCAGCCACTGGGCGGTCGAGGCGAAGGCGGGTGATAAGCTGACGATCGGCGGTCCACGCGGTTCGCTGGTGGTACCGGAAGATTATGCCTGGCAGCTGTATGTCTGCGATGAGTCCGGCATGCCCGCACTGCGCCGCCGTTTAGAAGGCATCGCAAAACTGCCTGTTCGCCCGGACGTTCATGCAGTGGTGACGGTTGGGGATGAATCTTATAAGGATTATCTGGCACACCTGAGCACGTTCGACATCACCTGGATTGTTGGCCATAGCGAGCAGGCGGTGGCGGACCATCTGGCGACGCTAACCGTTCCGGCGGAAGATTACTTTATCTGGCTGACCGGTGAAGGGAAGGTGGTCAAAAGCCTGAGCCGCCAGTTTGAAACCGAAACGATTGATCCGCAGCTGGTGCGTGCCAGCGCTTACTGGCACGCCAAATAATCAGGCTGCGGAATCCAGTTGCGCTTCGCTCACCTGATGTTCGAGCGAGGCGCGAACTTCGTGCAACGCTTTCTCCTGCTGAGCGAAGTAGGCTTCCATATTGCTCAGCGACGACACCAGAAGCCAGGATTCCTCTTTCTCCAGCTCCGCCAGCTCGTTCACTAAAATGTCGATTTGCTCGCGGACCTGCGCCATTTTTTTGCGGATACGTTCCAGATCGTTCAGCCTGTCGCTGGCCATCAGCGGCTCGAAGCCTTGCTGCAGGCGCGCCACCAGAGAGCGTATGGCTTTGACGTCGCCACGCTGTTTGGCCTGGTTGAGCTGCACCATCATCGCGTTGGCTTCTTCTTTCAGGTCGTCGGCCACCAGATCCGGGTGGCAAAGCTTGCTCGCCTGGCGCCAGAGGCGCTTCAGTTCGTTCTGATCTTCTTCCGGGAGATCCTTTCCTTTACGCAGACGCACTTCGGCATCGTGGTGCTGCTCGCGGTATTTCTCGTACTCTTCGTTGGCTTCGTCGCACGCCTGACGCGCGGGCTCTTCTTCGCGCGTTAAGCCGCTTTCAAGCTCCAGCGCTTCGGCCAGCAGGTTGGCAATCAGGTTACTTTGCTGCTGCAAATGTTTGCGTGCTTCAGCGGCTTGCACGGAATCGGCAGGCAGATCGCGCCAGCGCTGGGTGAGCGTTGCCAGTACTTCTACAGCCTGCGCCATATACTGCTGGCAGCGACGGTAATCTTCCTCGCGACGACGCGCTTCCGCCTGTTGACGACGCAGGTTCAGCTCCGCCAGCGTTTTGCGCAGGGCGAGGATCTGCTGCATCAGCGGGCCGAGGCGGGAGAAGTAGAGATCGTTGAACTCATCCAGCTGCTGCACCCGCGCATTGCGGCGATCTATCAGATCGCGCAGACGCTCTTCCAGCGCCTTCAGCTCCAGCTTGCTGGCCGCCACCTGCGGATCGCGCCACTGGGTGATTGCGCGTTGGCTCTGTAGCCAGGCGGTAATGGCCGCCATGGCCGCGGTGTAGTTCTTCTGCTCAAGCGCCACGACGATTGCCTGTAGCTCATCGTCAAACGCTTCATTTTTCAGGCGTGTCAGCTGGCTCTGGATGATGTCGTCATCTTCCAGTTCAATGGCATTTTTAATGATTTCTAGCCGTTTGATCGGTGTGCTCATGATGCCTTTCGCTTTGGCGCTTAAGTATTTGAGTTAAGGTTAGTTGTTGTAAAAGCTACAGGAAATAATACACACGGATGATGATCGGCGCGATGGGGGATTTCTTTAGTTTTGCAGTTTGTGAAGGTGGAGGGGAAGTGAGACGCTTCACGCAGTCCGTTGAAAATCTCATATATTAATTCATTGAAACTACTAATTATTGTTAGAAAAATAAGACCAGTCCCTACGTAATATTACCAGGTAAAACCCATAATCACCCGAATAGTTTGCCCGTGACGGGCCATTTACTATCCCTCTCACTGACTATTTTTCCTGACATCGGCGGACGACTGTTCGACGTGCGGAATATTTTTTCAACGGAGTAGAGATGAGTATGAAAGCTATTTTAGCCGCCCTGCCGATCGCGATGATCCCGGCTACGGTTCTGGCAGCAAATACCGAAGAAGGGTATTACGGTTCCGCAAAATACCTGCAGATTGAACAGCGAGCCAAAGAGATGGATACCAGTTCCCGTCCGGGTGTCGGGCAGTTTGTGGGTGGTAAACAAAAAGAGCACTTAGGCGGTGCGGCGATTGCTGCGGGATACCGGTTTGGTAATGGCTGGCGCACTGAAGGTGAATACACCTTTAAGCAGAAAACCGAATACACCAACGGCTCCAGCGCCTTCCCTAACGGTTTTGATCATCTTCAGACTGAAACAGAACGTCTGATGCTGAACGTCTATCGTGATTATGAGTTGGGCTACGGCGTCTCTGTTTACGGTACCGCAGGGCTTGGTGTGAGCAGGATTAAAGCCGACGGCTGGCAGGGTAATCCTGGCCGTGAATACGGTTCGACGACGCAAAACAACCTGACTTACGCATTAGGCGCAGGCGTAAGTTACACGCCGGTTGATCGTCTCTATGTCGATTTGGGTTATCGCTATATCGATATGGGTAAGATCGAAAGTGGATATAACAACTATGCGAACATGCGTGGCTTAAAAGATGAGCAGATGAAAGCGCACATCGTCTCTAATGAATTTACCCTTGGCATGCGTTATGTCTTTTAACCTGTTGTAAATGTCACTGCTTTAAAACAGGGCCAACGCCGTGGGAATACGGGGTTGGCTTTTTTGTGTTTTTTTTAAACTCAGATTGGCTACATTGATATTCGTTCTTCTTTATTATTTTTAATTTCATTTTTATTTTCCAAAGAACGCTTGTAGTTTACAACCTGTAAATTAGCACGAATAAATTGCCACAGTGAAAACAACCATACTACACCGATAGTCAGGTATATATATGCCAAAGCAAGTAAATATTTTTTAGATGTGTTTATTGTGGCTATTTCTTGTTCAAGCCACCGTTGATAAGATTGGCTGTTATTCAACAGCTTATTGCATGCCAGAGCAAAAACTGAGTCATTAGGTATTAGCTTACGGGAGTTTATACAATCTTCTTTGCTATGGATTGTTGCATTGTTAATAGTACCAGATTGCGATGTAATTATTAATGTATCTTTGGATAAATAATAAGTAAATGTTCCAAAATCAATTTTAGCAAAACCATACGCTATAGAGTTTTGCGTATACCAAAAAAAAGAACCTGTCAAAATTAACATCGTGCCGAGAATAATTGATGTTATTTTTTTCCTGGTAGGCATTTTTTTGGTGATATCGCCCCAGGAGCTAGTAAGGAGGAAAGATGATGGTTTTAATTTTCCTTCATTCAGTCCAAGCTGGATTAAACGGATGTCATTAATATTTGAGATGTTGATGCCATTTATGATTTTAAATAATTGAATATCAAACCATTTATTATCCATGTGTTTCATTTTTGAGTCTGTATACCCTACACCAAAATAGCGTAATGCAAATCGTAATAAATTCGACAAACCATGCGCCCTATTCAGGGCTACAGCAAAGAGAGTTGCGTAGACAACGTAACGTGTAAAATCCTTATTGCCCAATAAATTACCGATCATGTTTAGCCTCAATGTTGTGTGATACGTTATAAAACGGCATTAAGTCGAAAATCTTTAACGTGTGGAGTAATTGGTTGCTTATAAATGCTCTCGCATCTCTCAGCAACTCGCTCATGCGCTGCGCAACATGATTCGCACCCGCCTAAGGTTTTGGAGCCTAAGCATTTTTCATTTTTTTCTTCAAAACATATCGCCAGACCGTGTCAGTGCTGGCGGCGTTTAAGCAAACCATATACAAAAATGCGCGATGCCAATCGTGGTGCGGGCTGGCGTGATATTGTGTTGGAGTCTGAAACTGAAAAAAATTCTTGGATACGTTGCTAATGACTGGTTATTCTTTGTTCGAGTTCAGAGCAATAGGGATGAGATATGGACGCTAAACCGGTTGCATTAGGGATTCTCGATGGGATCTCCTCTATACCAAATACAGCTTACATGGGAGTTGTAAGAAGCTGGGAGGGAAGCGGACTTGCCGGGGAAAGCGCCAAACAAAGAAACCAGGTTGAGACGTAGCGTTTTTTCTATATGCTCAAGAGCTTGGGTAATGCTGAGTCACCTTTGCGAAGGCTGATTACTATCGTTTTCACCTCGTTCTATCAGAAACTCAATGATGAAGGTAAAGAGGCCGTAAACAATAAATTGGGTTACGGAGCCGGAAGCATTGGTGGGCGAACAGGTGGGCAAATTGTACTGGCTCAGACAACCGCAAGTCTGATGTTGAATCGCTTGGCGATTGATCAGGCGTACAAACATTTTATCCGGTTCAGTGCTTCAGCCGCGTTAAACGTCGTGATGTTTCAGGGGATTATTGAAGAATCAGCCAGAGCGTCAAGACGGATGAAAGCCAAATATCCCTCTACATACGCCAGGGTGTCAAAAGAGAATCTGGATATGGTCTACTTTCTCGTTGAACAGCAGTTAGAGCCTTACCTCGTGTTCATTGAAGGACATCCTATGGATTGCAAAGGAATACAGAATGAAATTTGTAAAATCGTTAATGTCCCACGCAATTGAGGGAACCATCACCTCTCTGGCTGTGATTTTTGCTATGGGGTCATTCTTCTGGTTTGAAAGTACATGGATGAAATTCGCCGGGTGTTTTGGGGCATTGATAGTTGGCTATGTGCTTTCATACGGGGCGGCAAAAATCAGAGGCGGGTAATAAAAAAATCATACAATGCTATGCAGGATGCAGCCTGGCGAATGCTTGAGAAAAAAATCCAGGGGACAAAAAGGGGACACTCGCAATTCCCACAACAAAAAAGCCACTCACTAGAGTGGCTTAATTATATGATTATAAAGCTAAAATTTGGTGGCCCCTGCTGGACTTGAACCAGCGACCAAGCGATTATGAGTCGCCTGCTCTAACCACTGAGCTAAGGGGCCGTGGCGGTGAATTATAAAGTAACTCCTTGCAGCAATCCAGCCATTCAAACCTGCCTGCTGTTTTTATAAACAATGCATAATCAATCCTTTATACTTCCATAATGATGTATCAGTGGGAGTAAAGATGATCAACGACATTCTGGCCCCTGGCCTGCGGGTGGTGTTCTGCGGAATTAACCCGGGTAAGTCCTCGGCGCACACCGGTTTTCACTTCGCCCATCCGGGGAATCGTTTCTGGAAGGTTATCCATCAGGCGGGGTTTACTGACCGTTTGCTCAAGCCCGAAGAAGAGCAACACCTTCTGGATACGCGCTGCGGTATCACCATGCTGGTCGAGCGTCCTACGGTGCAGGCAACGGAGGTCAACCTGCATGAACTGCGTAGCGGCGGGCGGGAGCTGATCAAGAAAATAGACGATTATCAGCCGGCAGCTCTGGCAATCCTCGGTAAGCAGGCCTACGAGCAGGCGTTTAGCCAGCGTGGAACGAAGTGGGGCAAGCAGAGCATTATGATTGGCGTTACGCAGGTATGGGTGTTGCCGAACCCGAGCGGGCTCAACAGAGCAACACTGGATAAGCTGGTAGAGGCTTATCGGGAGCTGGATGAGGCGTTGATGGTGCGGGGGCTTTAGGGGCCTCTCCGGCCTGATGCCCTCGCCCTGAGAGGGAATAAACAAAAAAAAAGCTCCCCGAAGGGAGCTTTTTCACTGTCAGGACTGGTTAGTCGTCCAGGAAGCTACGCAGCACTTCAGAGCGGCTTGGATGACGCAGTTTACGCAGCGCCTTCGCTTCGATCTGACGGATACGTTCGCGGGTAACGTCAAACTGTTTACCCACTTCTTCCAGCGTGTGGTCGGTGTTCATGTCGATACCGAAACGCATACGCAGAACTTTTGCTTCACGGGCGGTCAGGCCAGCCAGAACGTCGTGCGTAGCGGCACGCAGGCTCTCGGTGGTGGCAGAGTCCAGCGGCAGCTCGAGGGTGGTATCCTCGATGAAATCACCCAGATGCGAATCTTCATCATCACCGATTGGTGTTTCCATGGAGATTGGCTCTTTGGCGATCTTCAGCACTTTACGGATTTTGTCTTCTGGCATCAGCATGCGCTCAGCCAGCTCTTCCGGCGTCGGTTCGCGACCCATCTCCTGCAGCATCTGGCGAGAAATACGGTTGAGCTTGTTGATGGTCTCAATCATATGCACCGGAATACGGATGGTGCGCGCCTGATCCGCGATAGAGCGGGTGATCGCCTGACGGATCCACCAGGTTGCATAGGTGGAGAACTTGTAGCCACGACGGTATTCAAACTTATCTACCGCTTTCATCAGACCGATGTTGCCTTCCTGAATCAGATCCAGGAACTGCAGACCACGGTTGGTGTATTTCTTAGCGATAGAGATAACCAGACGCAAGTTCGCTTCAACCATCTCTTTCTTCGCACGGCGGGCTTTCGCTTCACCAATGGACATACGACGGTTGATGTCTTTAACCTGTTCGATGGTCAGGCCGGTCTCTTCTTCAATCTGTTGCAGCTTCTGCAGGCCACGATGCACATCGTCCTTCACGTCGTGCAGTTTTTCAGACCACGGCTTGTTCATCGCGATAGCTGCGTTGAACCAGGTTTCGCTGGTTTCGTTGCCGGTGAAGAGGGTGATGAAGTTCTTCTTCGGCATTTTGCACTGCTCAACGCACAGCTTCATGATGATGCGTTCCTGGGTACGTACGCGATCCATCATCACGCGCATGCTGTTCACCAGGTAGTCGAACTGTTTTGGCACCAGGCGGAACTGTTTGAACACTTCAGACAGTTTCAGGATCTCTTCCTGAGCGGCGGCATGGCTGCGGCCTTTCGCTTTGATGGTGTCACGCGTCACTTCGTACTGGGTACGCAGTTCGGCAAACTTCTCACGCGCCAGTTCAGGGTCGATGCTGTTGTCATCATCGCTGCTGTCGTCGTCGCCGTCTTCCTCATCTTCGTCTTCGTCATCATCCATCTCTTCCTGAGACAGTTCAGAACCGACGTGAGTGGCGGTGGGTGCCATATCTTCTTCGGCGTTCGGGTCGACAAAACCGGTGATCAGGTCCGACAGGCGCGCTTCTTCCGCTTCAACGCGATCGTACTGCTCCAGCAGATAGGTGATCGCTTCCGGGTATTCGGCAACAGAGCACTGAACCTGGTTGATCCCGTCTTCGATGCGTTTTGCGATGTCAATTTCGCCTTCGCGGGTCAACAGTTCAACGGTACCCATTTCGCGCATGTACATGCGGACCGGGTCAGTGGTACGCCCGATTTCAGATTCCACGCTGGACAGTACCTGTGCAGCAGCTTCTTCCGCATCTTCATCAGTGTTGTTGGAGGTTTCAGCCAGCAACAGATCATCGGCATCCGGTGCTTCTTCCATCACCTGAATGCCCATGTCATTGATCATTTGGATGATGTCTTCGATTTGATCTGAATCGACGATATCTTCCGGCAGATGGTCATTGACCTCGGCATAGGTCAGATAGCCTTGCTCCTTACCGCGTTGGACAAGAAGTTTCAGCTGTGACTGCGGGTTTTGCTCCATAAGACGGTATCCACACTTAATTCGTTTGATTGGTGTCGGCGATGGGGCTGCCAACCTTTAAAGCGAGGGCGTACTTATATTTTTGCCGCTGCCTCTCAGTGCGGCTGCCGGGGGCTTCCCGATCGATATTCGGCACTTAAGCCGTTAAATTCTTTTATTTCTTCGCCAGTTCCTGGTTAATCATCCAGAGTTCCCGGCGTTCTTCGCTGCTTAAGCCGTGCGTGCGCTCGCGAGCAATCAACTCTTCCTGGCGCAGCTCAAGCATCGAATCAAACATATGGTTGAGTGAGTCGGTGAACGTTTTTTCTGCAATATCCTTATCTGCTATATCGTCCCACATCGACAGTTTTTCAAGGGTTGCGGCCTCTTTTGTGCCGCGATAATGTTCTAAAAGTTGTCCGGTGGTCAGACCTGGTTGCGACAAACAAGTGTTGACCAATTCTGAAAATAAGCCAAGTCCGGGCAATTTTTCGTGGTTCAAACCCGCCAGCGACGGCACTTGCGGAGCAAGTTCGGGATTTTGTACCAGCAACCCTATCAGTATACGCATGGTTGTGCGTTTTAGCTGAGGCGCGGGGCGAACCGCACCATTTTCAGCCTGTTTTGGCATTAAACGTTCAAGCTGGCTGTCATCCAGAATGCCAAGCTTGTTGCCTAACTCCTGACGCAGATAGATACGCAGCGTTTCGCCCGGCACCTGGCTGATTAACGGCAGTGCCAGCGTACTGAGCTGCGCGCGCCCGTCAGGGGTACTCAAATCCACCTGCGGCATCAGGCTGTTAAACAAAAACGTGGAGAGCGGCTGAGCCTGCTCCATCCGCGCTTCAAACGCCGCTTTGCCCTCTTTACGCACCAGCGTATCCGGGTCTTCACCGTCGGGCAGGAACATAAAGCGCAATTGACGCCCGTCGGTCATGTAAGGAAGTGCCGTTTCCAGCGCGCGCCAGGCTGCATCCCGTCCTGCGCGGTCACCGTCGTAACAGCAGATGACATTGTTGGTCACCCTGAACAGCAACTGAATATGATCGGCCGTGGTGGACGTCCCTAACGATGCAACGGCGTAGTTAATGTCGTACTGCGCCAGGGCAACGACGTCCATATAGCCTTCGACGACCAGAAGACGCGGAGGTTCCGCATTATCTTGCTGCGCCTCATAAAGGCCATACAGCTGACGGCCTTTATGGAAAATATCGGTTTCCGGGGAGTTGAGGTATTTCGGCAGGGCATCACCCAATACGCGACCACCAAAACCTATTACCCGTCCACGCTTGTCGCGGATCGGGAACATCACCCGTTCGCGGAAGCGGTCGTAGCTTCGTCCCTGGTCATTGGTGACCAGCATGCCTGCATCGATGAGGGATTTACGATCTTCGCTATTGCCGCCAAAACGCTTTAACACGTTATCCCAGCCGGGCGGGGCGTAACCAATAGCGAAACGCGCAATGACATCGTCGCTCAGTCCGCGCTTGTTCAGATACTGACGCGCAGGCTCAGCCGCAGAGTGCTTAAGAGACTGTTGGTAAAACGAATTCAGGCCATCCATCAGCTGATACAGCGTTTGCCGTTGATGGCGCTCTATCTGGCTTGGCCCACTGCCTGCTTCATACGGCACTTCAAGGTTATGCATTGCCGCCAGTTCTTCGACGGTTTCAACGAACTCGAGCTTGTCGTAGTTCATTAAAAAATCAACGGCGTTACCGTGAGCACCACAGCCGAAGCAATGGTAAAACTGCTTTTCACCGTTTACGGTGAAGGAGGGGGTTTTTTCGTTATGGAACGGACAGCACGCATGGTAGTTCTTGCCCTGCTTTTTCAGCTTTACCCGCGCGTCGATGAGATCGACGATGTCGGTTCTGGCGAGCAGGTCATTGATGAAAACGCGTGGGATTCTTCCGGCCATATGCCCCAAAAATTTAAGCGACTTATAAACGAAAACAAGCCGCGCATTCCTTCCGGAAGCACGGCCTTACGACTATTACTCTGTCTGTCAATTGAGGGCTGAGGCCCTCAACCAATTAGTACAGACGAGTACGGCGTGCGTTTTCGCGAGCCAGTTTCTTCGCGTGACGTTTCACTGCAGAAGCTTTAGCGCGCTTACGTTCGGTCGTTGGTTTTTCATAGAACTCACGACGACGAACTTCAGCCAGAACACCTGCTTTCTCGCATGAACGTTTGAAGCGACGCAGTGCTACGTCGAACGGCTCGTTTTCACGTACTTTAATTACCGGCATGTAACTCTCACCTTTAATAAATTCGGTTTGCCGCTGGCATCAACGCCAGCTTATTTCAAAATGGTGCGGAATTTTACTGCAAATGCTGCTGCTTTGTAAAGCACCGATGCGATTTTGAAAGGGACTTTAATAAGGGTGAGGAGTATACACGAGCCTTCTTCCTGGGGCGAACAAAGTTTTACATCAACCCGCCCAGGCTCTACACTGCGCGGTATTGAAACGAGGTAAAATAAGTCATGCGTGTACTGGGTATTGAAACATCCTGCGATGAAACCGGCATTGCCATTTACGACGACGAGAAAGGGCTTCTGGCCAACCAACTGTATAGTCAGGTGAAATTGCACGCTGACTACGGCGGCGTCGTGCCAGAACTGGCCTCTCGTGACCACGTGCGTAAAACGGTTCCCCTGATTCAGGCGGCGCTGAAAGAGGCCGGGTTGAGTTCAACCGATATTGATGCCGTGGCCTATACCGCGGGTCCGGGTCTGGTCGGCGCGCTGCTGGTCGGCGCGACCGTTGGCCGTTCGCTGGCCTTCGCATGGGATGTGCCGGCTATCCCGGTTCACCATATGGAAGGGCACCTTCTGGCGCCGATGCTGGAAGATAACCCACCTGAGTTTCCGTTTGTGGCACTGCTGGTTTCTGGCGGTCATACCCAGCTGATTAGCGTGACGGGCATTGGCAAGTATGAGCTGCTGGGTGAGTCGATCGACGACGCCGCCGGTGAAGCGTTCGACAAAACCGCCAAGCTGCTGGGGCTGGATTATCCTGGCGGCCCAATGCTTTCTAAGATGGCGTCGCAGGGTACGGAAGGGCGCTTTGTCTTCCCGCGTCCGATGACCGACCGTCCGGGGCTGGACTTCAGCTTCTCTGGCCTGAAAACCTTCGCAGCCAATACCATTCGTAATAACGATGATAGCGAGCAGACCCGCGCCGATATCGCCCGCGCGTTCGAAGATGCGGTAGTCGATACGCTGATGATCAAGTGCAAACGCGCGCTGGATCAGACCGGCTTTAAGCGTCTGGTGATGGCTGGCGGCGTCAGCGCCAACCGTACGCTGCGGGCGAAGCTCGCAGAGATGATGCAAAAGCGTCGCGGCGAAGTGTTCTACGCGCGTCCGGAATTTTGTACTGATAACGGTGCGATGATTGCCTACGCCGGGATGGTACGTCTCAACGCCGGTGCAACGTCCGATCTGAGCGTCTCCGTGCGTCCGCGCTGGCCGCTGGCGGAACTGCCTGAGGCGTAACCCCCTCAGTCTAACCCTCTCCCCATAGGGGAGAGGGAAATTTACGACTACACCCGCAACATCCCTTTCTCTTCTAAAAAACCAATAATCGTCGCTAACCCGTCACCTGCCTTCAGGTTGGTAAACGTCCACGGACGTTCACCGCGCATGCGGTTGGTGTCGCGCTCCATCACCTCCAGCGAAGCACCCACGTACGGCGCGAGATCGGTTTTGTTGATCACCAGGAAATCGGATTTGGTGATCCCTGGCCCTCCCTTGCGCGGGATCTTCTCCCCCTCGGCCACGTCGATCACGTAGATCGTCAGATCTGCCAGTTCGGGACTGAAGGTCGCACTCAGGTTATCGCCGCCACTTTCAACGAAGATCAGATCCAGATTACCGAATTTCTCGCTTAATGCTTCTACTGCGGCCAGGTTCATCGAGGCATCTTCACGGATGGCGGTATGCGGGCAGCCTCCGGTCTCCACGCCCACGATGCGTTCCGGCTCCAGCGCGCCCGCTTCGGTCAGGATGCGCTGATCCTCTTTGGTGTAGATATCGTTCGTCACCACCGCCAGGTGATAGGTGTCGCGCATCGCTTTGCACAGTGCTTCCAGCAACGCAGTTTTGCCTGACCCTACCGGGCCGCCGACGCCGACGCGCAGGGGATGTTTGTAATCAGCCATATTGACTCCTCAGGAACGGAATAGTCGTGAATATTGTGTTTCGTGGCGCGCAGAGGCGATAGCGGACAGCGGTGTCGCCGCGCCTATCTCGTCATCACTGCGCAAAAATGCCTGTTCAAGCCCGTCGGCAAAATGGTTGCTCAGGTCGATAATCAGCTGCTGCGCGGCCTGTTGCCCAAACGGCACCAGCTTCACGCCTGCCATGACCGCGCTCTCTATCCAGCTGTAGCCGAGACTCAGCGCCAGCTCGCGCACGCCGATGCCCCAGCGCACGCCGAGCCACGCCATGCCGCAGAGCTGGCTTTGCGTAAACAGCGGCAGCCATTCGGGCGAGCAGTCCGGCTCCCAGCTTTTGATGAGGCGCGTAAAGGCCGCTCCGCGATTGCGCTCCTCTTCACGGAGTTCGCGCGTTTCCCGGCAGGCGAGCAGATGCGCTGTCCAGCGTTTGGCTGTAACGAGATCCTGTTGCTCACAGGCCTGATACAGGCGGATAAACAGCGGCAGATCGACGCAGAAAAAACTCTGCTCCATCTGCTGCGTCTGCCAGCGTTTGAAGGCATCGGTACTCGTGACCCAACCGGCTTCAACAGCCCATTCCAGCCCCTGTGACCAGGTAAATGACCCGACCGGCAGGCTGCTGCTGGAAAGCTGCATCAGGCGCAGCCACTGGCGGGCGTGCTCCATTAGCTCATCAACGCCAGCAGGGCGGAGACAATCAGTCCGCCGCCGAAGGTTTTACGCAGCCCATCGTGACGGCGCAGCAGCAACCCTGCGGCGAAACTGGCGCACAGTACGGTGGCGCTGGCAAACATGAACCCGCTGGTGAACAGCCAGAAGCTGTGGCCGGACATCTCCACACCGTGCGCCCAGCCGTGGAACATCGCCAGGGCAGGGACTGCCAGCAGCAGACGGTTCTCGGTTTTAAACATCATCACGCCGCAGACCGCCAACGAGGCGATAATCAGCATCTCCATGCCGCTAAAGCCACCAAGCAGACTGCCCGCAATGGCGCCGACAAGCATCATGCCGAGGGTGGCAAAGGGCAGTATCAACTTGCGGCCGCTCAGGGCGGAGAGCACGCCTGCACCTGTCAGCATCAGCAGATGATCGAGGCCGGTCAGCGGGTGGAAAAATCCGGCATGGAAGCTGTCGGCTCCGTGTCCCGGATGTGCCAGCGCAGGCAGGGAAAAGGCCAGCAGTAACAGGGGTAAGTACTTGCGCATGATTAATCCTTAATGTGAATGAGCGTGAGAGTGGCTATGACTATGAGCCTCGCTGGTGTAGGCCCCTGCTTCGGGTTCAAATGGCAGGCTGGCAAACGTCACCTCAAGCCCGAACTGGCGCAGCATATCGTCGAGAACATGATCGTGGTGATAGCGCAGCTCGCCGGGCATGATTTGCAGCGGCACGTGACGGTTGCCCAGGTGATAGCAGGCGCGGGCGAGCAGGAACGGATCGGCGCAGCGCACCACAGAGACGGACTCCGCGGCAGCGATCACTTCAATCACCTCACTGCCGTCGTCGGTGGTCAGCAGGTCTCCGCCGCGCAGCAGCAAGCCGCGCGGCAGCATTAGCCCGGCTTCGCGCCCGTCGTTCAGCGCCACGCGAGCGCGGCTTTTCACCCGCACGTCAATCGGCAGCGTGACGCTGGAGGTTACGGGATGGGCATGGTCCAGGCGTTGGGTTAAATAGATCATCATCACTCCTCAAAACAGGAAATAGCGTTGCGCCATCGGCAGAACGTCAGCCGGTTCGCTGGTAATCAGTTCGCCGTCGACGCGCACTTCATAGGTCTGCGAATCAACGGTGATATTTGGCTGAAGGCCGTTGTGGATCATGTCCGCCTTTTTCACCGTCCGGCAGCCTTTCACCACGGCGGTGCCACTTTGCAGATTGAGCTGCTGTGGGATGCCGTTCGCACTGGCGGCTTGCGAGACAAACGTCAGCCGCGTGGCGTGGCGCGCGGCACCGAGTGCGCCAAACATCGGGCGGTAATGCACCGGCTGCGGCGTGGGGATCGAGGCGTTGATATCGCCCATCGGCGCGCAGGCGATCATCCCGCCCTTGACGATGGTGGCGGGTTTGACGCCAAAGAATGCCGGGGACCAGACCACCAGATCCGCCAGTTTTCCTGCCTCAATCGAACCCACTTCATGGGCGATACCGTGGGTCAGCGCCGGGTTGATGGTGTATTTGGCGACATAGCGCTTTACGCGGAAGTTGTCGTTATCGCCAGTCTCTTCCGGCAGGGTGCCGCGCTGCACCTTCATGCGGTGCGCCACCTGCCAGGTGCGGATAATCACTTCCCCCACGCGGCCCATCGCCTGAGAATCTGACGAGGTGAGCGAAAATGCGCCGATATCGTGCAGCACATCTTCAGCGGCGATGGTTTCACGGCGAATACGTGATTCCGCAAAGGCGACGTCCTCAGCAATATCAGGATCGAGGTGATGGCAGACCATCAGCATGTCGAGATGCTCGTCGATGGTGTTCACCGTGTACGGCAGCGTCGGGTTGGTAGAGGAGGGCAGAATATTCGGGTGCGCGCAGGCGGTGATGATATCCGGCGCGTGGCCGCCGCCCGCGCCTTCGGTGTGGAAGGTGTGGATGGTACGCCCGCCAATCGCCGCCAGCGTATCTTCGACAAACCCGGATTCGTTCAGCGTGTCGCTGTGCAGCGCCACCTGTATATCCATCTCGTCTGCGACCTCCAGAGAACAATTGATGGCGGCAGGCGTGGCACCCCAGTCTTCGTGGATCTTAAGCCCAATAGCACCGGCGGCGATCTGCTCGCGCAGAGCGTCCGGGTTTGAGCCGTTACCCTTGCCGAGCAGACCAATATTCACCGGCAGCGTATCTGCGGCCTGTAACATGCGGGCGATATACCACGGCCCCGGCGTGCAGGTCGTGGCGTTGGTGCCTGCAGCGGGCCCGGTACCGCCGCCGATCATGGTCGTGACACCGGAGACCAGTGCGTCTTCCGCCTGCTGCGGGCAGATCCAGTGAATGTGGGTGTCGATCCCGCCGGCGGTGACGATCTTCCCCTCGGCGGCAATTACTTCCGTTGCCGCGCCAATCGGGATCGTCACGCCGGGCTGAATATCCGGGTTACCGGCTTTACCGACGGCAAAGATCCGCCCGTTCTTCACACCGATATCGGCTTTCACGATCCCCCAGTGATCAACTATCAGCGCGTTGGTGAGAACCAGATCCACGCATTGATCCGTTGTCATTTGTCCTTGACCCATGCCGTCGCGGATCACTTTTCCGCCGCCGAATTTGACCTCTTCACCGTAAACAGTGAGATCCTCTTCCACTTCGATCCACAGATCGCTGTCGGCCAGCCGCACTTTATCGCCCGTGGTGGGGCCGAACATGTCGGCGTAGGCCTGACGTGAAATCTCAGCCATTGTTCACTTCTCCCATCACCTCACCGCGAAAACCGACAATGCGCTTCGCGCCGCTGATCTGAACCAGCGTCACTTCGCGCTTCTGGCCGGGTTCGAAACGTACGGCGGTCCCGGCCGGAATATTCAGCCGGTAGCCTTTGGTTATCGCCCGGTCGAACTTCAGCGCCGGGTTGACCTCGTAAAAGTGGTAGTGCGATCCCACCTGGATCGGCCTGTCACCGTGGTTTTCGACGATTACACTCTGCGTTGCTCGCCCTACGTTGATGGCAATATTTCCGGGCTGGATCTGGTATTCACCTGGGATCATCACGCGCTCCTTAGACGATCGGGTTATGGACAGTGACGAGCTTTGAACCGTCGGGGAAGGTGGCTTCTACCTGAATGTCGGGGATCATCTCGGGTACACCTTCCATCACCTGGTCGCGCGTGAGGACATGGCGGCCCGCCTCCATCAGTGAGGCGACGGTTTCACCATCGCGCGCACCTTCCATAATAAAGGCGCTGATCAACGCGACGGATTCCGGATAATTGAGCTTTACCCCGCGTGCAAGGCGGCGTTCGGCAACCAGCGCGGCGGTGAACAGCAACAGCTTGTCTTTTTCTCTGGGGGTCAGTTCCATAACGTTTCTCTTATGTCTGCCAGATACGCGGCGAACAGGCAGTTTTGTGGGATAAAAGCGGGCGAAGCGACTGCCAGATATCGCGCATCACTCGCTGACAAATCAGGTTATCGTGAGAGAGAAAGCGCACCGACAGCAGATCGTCAGTAAGGGTTGCCCCGGCAACGTTTTCCAGTGGTGTAAGCAGTTCACGTACTCTGTCGAGATGCTCTTCCCTAGCCGGATAGAACAGCAGCGTGCCGACCCACGGATGCCCGGCAACGGGCGTGAGATCGCCATCGCTAAGATGCTGACGCTCAATCAGGCGAGGTTCGTCTTCAATCCAGATTTCAAGGCGGCTCTCCAGCCTGCCGTGGCTGAAGGTCTCACCGATCACCGGGCGCCCCAGACAGTACAGCTCCCAGGCCATCAATGTACTGGAGGCCTTCAGGTGGAAAACGGAACGCAGCGCGGCGTTCGCGCCGGGAAAGATAATGGTGTCCTGCGGCAACCACTCCAGCGTGGCGTCTTCATCGAGATAAAAGTGCTGGCTCAGACGAGCCTGCGGGCCACTGCTGCGATAGAACTTACTGGCCCCGGGCATGGTGATGAGCGCATGGCTTTTGGCGTCCAGCCGAACGGAAATGTCCAGCGTATCGCCACCCACAATTCCGCCGGGTGGATGCAGCAGGTAAAGGTGGCAGGTATCCCCTTCCGGGTAAAACGGACGCTGAACCGTAAGCGGCCCGAGGTGATGAGCGGAATGCAGGAGGGTTTTCTCAGGCGTGTGACAAAACTGCAGGGCAAGCGACGCCTGCCAGCCTTTATACGTAGTATCAGTGACCTGAGCTGCTAACATGCTGCATCCATTTGCTCACCATCGGGATACGTTTCAGTATGCCCTGGCGGAAATGAAGGCTGTCATATGAGTCGCTTATGGATACGTTATCTGCTGCGGGTGTCGCGCGATTACTCCGGCTCTTTTTTCTTTCTCTTGAGCTTTGTCCAGATTTTGGTCTCCTGGCGACGCCACAGGCGCTGGATATTGTCGTGATGACGCAGCAGGATAAGGCAAGAGAGCATCGACACCGGGAAGGTGAATTGAGGTTTGAACCACCAGACGTAAAACGGGGCGATCAGCGCGCTGACAATGGCACCCAGTGACGAGTAGCCGCTCAGAAGAATGGTCAGCAGCCAGGTGCCGGCCATGACGCCGGTTAAGTCCCAGCCGATAGGCGCAATGGCACCAAAGGCGGTTGCAACGCCTTTGCCACCTTTAAATCCGAAGAATACAGGCCAGATGTGGCCGACACAGGCAGCGATGGCAATGAGCCCCAGCCAGAACGGCGTGACGCCCAGCGCATATGCGCCCCAGACGGGTAGCATCCCTTTCAGAACATCAAAAATCAAAACCGCTACGGCTGCACCCTTGCCGCCAATTCGTAGTACGTTGGTCGCCCCCGGGTTCCCGGAACCACTTTCACGCGGGTCGGGTAACCCTGCAATGCGGCAGACCAGAATGGCGCTGGAGATTGAGCCGCAAAGATAGGCGAGGAGGATCATTCCAGGCGCGATTGCACTCATAACGCTGTTCCGTTTTGAAAATGTATCTGTATTCTCAGCATCTGTGGATAATACGCATAATTCGCCGGAAGTGGTATCCGGTTTAGCCAAAAAGCAGGCAGGTCGTGATGGATATTGTATTTATAGAGCAACTTTCGGTAATCACCACTATTGGTGTTTACGACTGGGAACAGACCATTGAGCAGAAGCTGGTGTTCGATATCGAAATGGGCTGGGATAACCGTAAGTCAGCAAAAAGTGATGACGTGAATGACTGTCTGAGCTATGCCGATATCAGTGAAACGGTCATCGCCCACGTTGAACGGCAACGTTTTGCGCTGGTCGAACGGGTGGCTGAAGAAGTCGCAGAATTGCTGCTGAAAAAATTCAATTCACCGTGGGTGCGCATTAAGTTAAGTAAACCAGGAGCAGTGGCGCGCGCCACCAATGTTGGCGTTATTATTGAGCGTGGCACAAATCTGAAAGGCAAGATTTAACGTCATAATAGCTAAACCATTTTAGGTTATACCGGTCTTAACGCTGTATCTTTCTCGGTTGTCCGCATGGGGCACCGTTTTTTTATATCTTCTTAGGGGTTTATAGATGAGCGATATGCACTCGCTGCTGGTGGCGGCAATACTGGGTGTGGTCGAAGGATTGACGGAGTTTTTGCCGGTTTCCAGTACGGGCCATATGATTATCGTTGGCCATCTGCTGGGCTTTGAAGGCGATACCGCTAAAACGTTTGAAGTGGTCATCCAACTGGGTTCTATTCTGGCGGTAGTGGTGATGTTCTGGCGTCGTCTGTTTGGTCTGATCGGCATCCACTTTGGCCGTCCGCCTCAGCACGAAGGTATGGGTAAAGGCCGACTGTCACTGATCCATATTCTGATCGGGATGATCCCTGCGGTGGTGCTGGGTCTGGCGTTCCACGACGCCATTAAATCTCTGTTTAACCCGATTAACGTGATGTACGCGCTGGTAGTGGGTGGTTTCCTGCTGATCGCGGCGGAAGTGCTGAAGCCGAAAACCCCGCGTGCGGAAGGTCTGGATGACATGACCTACCGCCAGGCGTTTATGATTGGTTGCTTCCAGTGCCTGGCACTGTGGCCGGGCTTCTCACGTTCAGGCGCGACCATTTCTGGCGGGATGCTGATGGGCGTAAGCCGTTATGCGGCCTCTGAGTTTTCGTTCCTGCTGGCAGTACCGATGATGATGGGCGCCACTGCACTCGACGTCTACAAAAGCATTGGGTTCCTCACCACGGGTGACATTCCGATGTTCGCCGTTGGTTTCATCACCGCCTTTATCGTGGCGCTGATTGCCATTAAAACTTTCCTGCAGTTGATTAAGCGTATCTCGTTTATTCCGTTCGCGATCTATCGCTTTATCGTGGCGGCAGCGGTTTACGTGGTCTTCTTCTGACCGATTGCCCTCAGTCTTTCGGCTGAGGGCAATGCTTTTCTTTCCAGTCTGTCACCGCCTGAATCCGACGTCTGGTGAGTTCTTCACGGATCTCTGGTCCTTTAAAGCCCGCTTCGACAACATCCTTCGTTGGCACCGCTTTCGCGACTTCCCAGGCTTTACGCAATAAACGTCCCTGCGGGTAATCACACGCTTCAAACCCGGTGCGCCCACGCACGTCAGCTTCACTGGTCAGGGCGATTTGCTCCACGCGGTGAGGTTTGCGCCAGGCGTCGATGTTATCGAACAGCTTGACGATGGTGGCCGGTTTCAGGATGGGGAAGGTGTGGATCAGGTCGTGGAACTCGGCCACCAGTTTCGCCAGATCGCGGATCTCATTCGGGACGCGCAGACGCTGACAAAGCCCCTCGACCAGCTTCACGCCTGCCGGGCCATGCCCGTGATGACGCGGCCAGAACTCTTTTGGCGTTAAGCCTTTGCCCAGATCGTGGCACAGGGTGGAAAAACGGATGTCGACCTCGGGGCTGAGCATAGCCGCCATACTGAGCGTCATCAGGGTATGAACGCCGGTATCAATTTCCGGGTGCCATTTCGCCGGTGCAGGGACACCAAACAGTGCGTCGATTTCCGGGAACAGCACCTTCAGCGCGCCGCAGTCGCGCAGGACCTGGAAAAAGACCTGCGGGTTGCGCGTAGTGAGAGCATTTTCCGTCTCTTTCCAAACGCGCTCTGGCGTCAGGTGTTCAAGTTCACCCGCCTCGGTCATGGCGGTCATCAGCGCCATTGTCTCATCGGCAATACGGAAACTCAGGTGGGCATAACGCGCGGCAAAACGCGCCACGCGCAGAACGCGGAGCGGATCTTCAGAAAACGCCGGGGAGACGTGACGTAAAAGGCGGTTACGCAGATCGTCCTGACCGCCATAAGCGTCAATGATGTGACCCTGCTCGTCCTGTGCCAGCGCGTTGATGGTGAGATCGCGACGCAGGAGATCTTGCTCCAGCGTGACATCCGGCGCGGCATAACAGGTGAAACCCGTGTAGCCAGAACCGGATTTCCGCTCGGTACGCGCGAGGGCGTACTCTTCCCGGCTTTTTGGGTGCAGGAATACGGGAAAATCGCGGCCTACCTGCTGGTAGCCCGCGTTGAGCATCTCTTCGGGGGTGGCACCGACCACCACCCAGTCTTTATCTTTGACCGGCAGACCTAACAACGCATCACGTACCGCACCACCGACCAGATAACTCTTCACGCCCTACACTCCCGTTTTCTCTTTTTCCAGGATCATACGTAAGTCTGGCAGAGAAGACGAGTTAGTTCATCCAGCGGTCTTTACGCTTACGGCTTGGGATCAGATGCGGCAGCACCAGACCGAGCACCAGACCCACGCCCAGCACGCCACCGCCATACATAAACCACTGCATGATGATGGTGCGCTGTTTGTCGTCGAGCTGCAGATTGGCGGCATTCACTTTCTTCTGCGCGACAATCAGCTCGTTTTTGAGTTTTTGGTTCTCTTCTTTCAGACCGTTGATCACACCGTCACTCTGCGCCACTTTCTGCTGCATTTCAGCGGTGCGTTGGTTCCAGGTTCCGTCGATGTTATTCAGCTTGTCGGTCAGGGTTTTCACCTGGTTTTCCAGATCCGGCACGCGCGTGCGCAGGCTTGGCACGGTGCTCAGCTCTTTCAGCGGGATCCAGGACGTACGGCCGGTACTGTCGCGAACCTGGCCATAGTTGGTGTCCGCGTTGGTCTGTAACAGGGTGACTTCCTCGCCGGCATTTACCGTGCCCACGAGGCGATAATTATCTCCGGGGCCACTGCGTACCCAGGTGTTCAGTTCGTCAGAAACGTAACGCTTCTCTTCAGCGTGCACGGTGGTTGCGGCGCTAAAAGCGAGTAAAGTAAGTCCAATCAGGCGTAATTTAAGCATCATTAGTCGTTATTTTCATAAATAGTGGAACGATAGTAGTGGCAACAGTGTCTCTACGCAAAGCATTCGTCAGCAATCAGAATCATCTGTGTCACGACTCTACACATTTACGCCCGTCAAATTGCTCATTGCATGGCAATTTGGCGCAAAATACTATGTACTGACAAACAAATGGCGAGGAAGTTCGCCCTCATTGACGCGTCTGTGACGCCCGCAAAAGTACAAGGCTATGGCACAAGAAATTGAATTAAAGTTTATCGTCGAAAAAGACAGCGTTGACGCTCTTCGTCAGCATCTGCACACGCTTTCCGGCGAACACCATGCACCGGTACAACTGCTTAATATCTATTACGAAACGCCAGACAACTGGCTTCGCCGCCACGATATGGGGCTACGCATCCGTGGCGCGAACGGACGCTACGAGATGACGATGAAAATTGCCGGTCGCGTGGTTGGCGGTTTACATCAGCGCCCGGAATACAATATCGACATCGCTAAGCCAGAACTTGAGCTGGAACGTTTCCCGACAGAAGTTTGGCCTGAGGGTAAACTGCCAGAAACCTTATCCGCAGACGTACAGCCCCTGTTCAGTACCGATTTCTGGCGTGAAAAATGGCTGGTGACGGAAGGCAAGAGCCGCATTGAAATCGCGCTGGATTTAGGTGAGGTGAAGGCGGGTGAGTTCCAGGAGCCGATCTGCGAACTGGAGCTTGAACTGCTGGAAGGGGATGCGAACGATGTGCTGAAGCTGGCACGCAAGCTGGTGAACCAGTCCGGATTACGTCAGGGAAGCCTGAGTAAAGCCGCACGCGGTTACCACCTGGCGGCCGGAAATGCGCCACGCGTGGTGAAAGAGACGACGATTTTGCACGTTGCGCCTAAAGCCAGCGTGGAGCAGGGTCTGGAAGCCGCGCTGGAGCTGGCGCTCTCGCAGTGGCAATACCATGAAGAGCTGTGGGCGCGAAATGTGAAAAACGCGAAATCCCACGTGCTGGCGGCGATTGCCCTGGTGCGCCATACCCTGACGCTGTTCGGCGGTATTGTTCCTCGCAAAGCGAGCGCTCACTTACGTGACCTGCTGACGCAAACCGAAACGCTGATGCTCTCCGACGTATCGGCACAAACAGCGATCTATAGCCCGCAAACGGCGACGGCAAAACTGGCACTGACCGAGTTTCTGATCACGCGTGGCTGGCGTACCTTCCTAGATGCGAAAGCGCAGACCAAAATCGCGGAGAACTTCAAACGTTTCGCGGATATTCATCTCTCTCGTCATGCCGCCGAGCTGAAGAGCACCTTTGCTTACCCGCTGGGTGACCAGTATGGCGATCAGCTTCCTCGTCTTTCGCGCAATATCGACAGCATGCTGCTGCTTTCCGGTGCCTATGACGGTGTAAAGGCTCAGGCCTGGCTGGAGAACTGGCAGGGGCTGAAGCATGCCATTGAAACCCGTCAGCATATTGAGATTGAGCATTTCCGTAACGAGGCCATTTCGCAGGAGCCATTCTGGCTGCACAGCGGAAAACGTTAACTCTGGCAAGGAACCCCAATCATGCCGCTTTCTTCGCAGTTACAGCAGCAGTGGCAGACCGTTTGCGAACGTCTGCCTGAGTCATTACCGCCGTCATCATTAAGCGAGCAGGCGAAGAGCGTGCTCACTTTCAGTGATTTTGTGCAGGAAAGTATCACCGCCAACCCGGACTGGCTGGTGGAGCTTGAAAATTCACCGCCACAGGCAGAAGAGTGGCGGCATTATGCTGACTGGTTGCAAACCGCGCTTGCTGAAGTTGCGGATGAAGCAACGCTGATGCGCGTCCTGCGCCAGTTCCGTCGCCGGGTAATGGTGCGTATTGCCTGGGCGCAATCTCTGGCGCTGGTGAGCGAAGAGAGCACGTTACAGCAGTTAAGTGAGCTGGCACAGTCGTTGATTGTTGCTGCGCGAGACTGGCTCTACGCCGCCTGCTGTAAAGAGTGGGGAACACCGTGCAGCGAGGAAGGGGTTCCTCAGCCACTGTTGATTCTGGGGATGGGTAAGCTGGGCGGTTGCGAGCTTAACTTCTCCTCCGATATCGATCTGATTTTTGCCTGGCCGGAGAACGGCTCTACGCGCGGCGGACGTCGTGAGCTGGACAACGCCCAGTTCTTTACCCGACTCGGCCAGCGTCTGATTAAGGCCCTGGATCAGCCGACGCAGGATGGTTTCGTCTACCGCGTGGACATGCGTCTGCGTCCCTTTGGCGACAGCGGCCCGCTGGTGTTGAGCTTTGCTGCACTGGAAGATTATTACCAGGAGCAAGGGCGCGACTGGGAGCGTTATGCCATGGTCAAAGCGCGGATCATGGGCGACAGCGACGATGCCTACGCCAACGAGCTGCGCGCCATGCTGCGCCCGTTCGTGTTCCGCCGTTACATTGACTTCAGCGTGATCCAGTCCCTGAGAAACATGAAAGGGATGATTGCCCGAGAAGTGCGCCGCCGTGGGCTGAAAGACAATATTAAGCTCGGTGCAGGCGGTATCCGCGAAATCGAATTTATCGTCCAGGTCTTCCAGCTTATTCGCGGCGGGCGTGAGCCGTCCCTGCAATCACGTTCGTTGCTGCCGACGCTGAGCGCCATCGAGCAGCTTCACCTGCTGCCGGACGGTGACGCGCAAACCCTGCGCGAGGCCTATCTGTTCCTGCGTCGTCTGGAGAACCTGCTGCAAAGTATCAACGACGAACAGACTCAGACCCTGCCAGCGGATGACCTGAACCGGGCGCGTCTTGCCTGGGGGATGCGCGCAGATGACTGGTCAATGCTGACCGAACGGCTGGATGCGCATATGGCAGGCGTACGCCGTATCTTTAACGACCTGATTGGCGATGACGAAAGTGAATCGCAGGACGATGCGCTTTCCGAGCACTGGCGCGAGCTGTGGCAGGATGCGCTTCAGGAAGATGACACTACACCAGTGCTGGCACACCTGAGTGACGACGCCCGCCATCGTGTGGTGGCACTGATTGCTGATTTTCGTCTTGAACTGAATAAACGTGCGATTGGGCCACGTGGTCGGCAGGTACTTGATCATTTGATGCCGCATCTGCTGAGCGAGGTTTGCTCCCGCGCGGATGCGCCGGTGCCGCTGTCGCGCATGATGCCGTTGCTGAGTGGGATTATCACGCGTACCACGTACCTTGAACTATTGAGCGAGTTTCCAGGGGCGCTTAAACATCTGATTACGCTCTGCGCTGCGTCGCCGATGGTGGCCAACAAGCTGGCGCGTTATCCGCTGTTGCTCGACGAACTGCTCGACCCGAATACGCTCTACCAGCCGACGGCGACGGACGCCTACCGGGACGAGCTGCGCCAGTATCTGCTGCGGGTGCCGGAAGAGGACGAAGAGCAGCAGCTGGAGGCGTTGCGTCAGTTTAAGCAGGCACAGATGCTGCGCGTGGCAGCGGCAGATATCGCCGGAACGCTGCCGGTGATGAAAGTGAGCGATCACTTAACCTGGCTTGCGGAAGCGATCATCGACGCGGTAGTGCATCAGGCCTGGGTGCAGATGGTGGCTCGCTACGGCCAGCCGAAACACCTGGCCGACCGTGAAGGTCGTGGTTTTGCGGTGGTGGGGTACGGCAAGCTCGGCGGCTGGGAGCTGGGCTATAGCTCCGATCTGGATTTAATCTTCCTGCATGATTGCCCGGTCGACGTGATGACTGACGGCGAACGTGAGATTGACGGGCGCCAGTTCTATCTGCGTCTGGCCCAGCGCATTATGCATCTGTTCAGCACCCGTACCTCATCCGGCATTTTGTACGAAGTGGATGCACGTCTGCGACCCTCCGGCGCGGCGGGCATGCTGGTCACCTCGACGGAGTCCTTTGCTGATTACCAGAAGAACGAAGCCTGGACGTGGGAGCATCAGGCGCTGGTGCGTGCCCGCGTGGTGTACGGCGATCCGCAGCTTAAAACGCAGTTTGACGTCATCCGTAAGGATGTCATGACGACGGTGCGAGAGGGTGTCACGTTGCAAACTGAAGTGCGGGAAATGCGCGAGAAAATGCGCGCGCATCTGGGCAATAAACATCGCGATCGCTTTGATATCAAAGCCGATGAGGGGGGGATTACCGATATTGAGTTTATCACCCAGTACCTGGTGCTGCTGCACGCGCACGATAAACCGAAGCTGACACGCTGGTCGGACAATGTACGCATTCTGGAACTGCTCGCGCAAAACGACATTATGGACGAGCAGGAGGCACAGGCGTTAACCCGCGCCTATACCACGCTACGCGATGAGCTGCACCACCTGGCACTGCAGGAACAGCCGGGGCATGTGGCGCTGGACTGTTTCAGCAGTGAACGCGCTCAGGTGACGGCAAGCTGGCAGAAGTGGCTGGTGGAACCGTGCGTAACAAAACAAGTGTGATATTATCGCGCGCAAATTGTGAATCTTTCTGGAGTCAGGAATGAAAGTAACACTGCCAGAGTTTGAACGTGCTGGAGTTATGGTTGTCGGGGATGTGATGCTGGATCGCTACTGGTATGGGCCAACCAGCCGCATCTCTCCGGAAGCGCCGGTACCGGTGGTTAAGGTCGATACCATTGAAGAGCGTCCCGGCGGCGCGGCAAACGTGGCGATGAACATTGCCTCTCTGGGCGCGCATTCGCGTCTGGTGGGCTTGACCGGCATCGACGACGCGGCGCGTGCGCTGAGTAAGTCACTGGCGGACGTGAACGTGAAGTGTGACTTCGTTTCTGTACCGACCCACCCGACGATCACCAAACTGCGCGTGCTGTCGCGCAACCAGCAGTTAATCCGCCTCGACTTTGAAGAAGGGTTCGAGGGAGTTGACCCTGAGCCGCTGCACGAGCGTATTAATCAGGCGCTGGGTAATATTGGTGCGCTGGTGCTGTCCGACTATGCCAAAGGTGCGCTGGCGAGCGTGCAGACGATGATTCAGCTCGCGCGTAAAGCCAACGTGCCGGTGCTGATCGACCCGAAAGGCACCGATTTTGAGCGCTATCGCGGCGCAACGCTGCTGACGCCAAACCTCTCTGAGTTTGAAGCGGTGGCGGGTAAGTGCAAAACGGAAGCAGAAATTGTCGAACGCGGCATGAAGATCATTGCTGATTTCGAGCTGTCTGCACTGCTGGTGACCCGTTCAGAGCAGGGGATGACCCTGATTCAACCAGGCAAAGCACCCCTGCATATGCCCACTCAGGCGCAGGAAGTGTATGACGTGACCGGTGCTGGCGATACGGTGATTGGCGTGCTGGCGGCGACGCTTGCAGCCGGGAATTCCCTTGAAGAAGCCTGTTACTTTGCTAACGCAGCGGCGGGTGTCGTCGTCGGCAAACTCGGTACTTCAACCGTTTCGCCTATTGAGCTGGAAAATGCCGTGCGTGGCCGTGCAGACACCGGTTTCGGTGTGATGAGCGAAGACGAACTGAAAGCCGCCGTTGCCGCAGCGCGTAAGCGCGGAGAGAAAGTGGTGATGACCAACGGTGTGTTTGACATTCTGCACGCGGGCCACGTCTCTTATCTGGCGAATGCGCGCAAGCTGGGCGATCGTCTGATTGTGGCAGTGAACAGTGATGCGTCAACGAAGCGTCTGAAGGGGGAAACGCGTCCGGTAAATCCGCTGGAACAGCGTATGATCGTTCTCGGTGCGCTGGAAGCCGTGGACTGGGTGGTGTCGTTTGAAGAAGACACGCCGCAGCGTCTGATTGCCGGTATTCTGCCGGACCTGCTGGTGAAAGGTGGCGATTACAAGCCAGATCAAATTGCGGGCAGCGAAGAGGTCTGGGCCAACGGCGGCGAAGTGATGGTGCTCAACTTTGAGGACGGGTGTTCAACCACCAACATTATTAAGAAGATCCAGAAAGACAGTCAGTAAAAAAACGGGCCAATTGGCCCGTTCGTTTTTCTCCCTCTCCCACAGGGAGAGGGTTGGGGTGAGTGCATCAGGCCGCTCTTACTCCTGCTCATCCACCGGTGGAATGGCCGGTGCCGGCTTCACTTCTTCCTGTGTATTGCGGTTTTCCAGCTCGGTCAGACGCTGTTCCAGCAACGCCAGCTTCTCGCGGGTACGCAGCAGAACCTGGGTCTGCACGTCGAACTCTTCACGGCTGACTAGATCAAGGCGAACCAACTGCGCCTGCAGCGTCTGGCGGATTTTCTTTTCTACGTCATCACCAAATTCACGAATGCCTTTCGGCATGGATTCGTGTACCTGACGCGCAATTTGCTCAATTTTTTTCGGGTCAATCATTGTCGTTTCCCTTGATGAAAAGGTGTCAGTGCCTATTGTAGCGCGTCATGCCGCGGGTTAAACAAAATTGTTTGATGCTTATGCATTGCCCAGGGTAATCAATAGCGTTATAGTTATCTCGCTTATTCTCAGGGCGGGGCGAAATTCCCCACCGGCGGTAAATCAGCTTCACGCTGAAAGCCCGCGAGCGCTTTGGGTGAACACTCAAAGGTCAGCAGATCCGGTGTAATTCCGGGGCCGACGGTTAGAGTCCGGATGGGAGAGAGTAACGATCCAGTCGGGCATGGGCCCGCTCACGTTATTTTTTTGCCGCTTATACGGCGCTCCTAAGACTGCCCTGATTCTGGTAACCATAATGTTAATGAGGTTTTTTTACCATGAATCAGACGCTACTTTCCTCTTTTGGCACTTCAACTCAACGTGTTGAACATGCACTGGATGCACTGCGCGAAGGCCGCGGTGTGATGGTGCTTGACGATGAAAACCGTGAAAACGAAGGCGACATGATTTTCGCCGCCGAAAACATGACCGTTGAACAGATGGCGCTGACCATCCGTCATGGTAGCGGCATCGTATGCCTGTGTATTACCGAAGATCGTCGTAAGCAGCTCGAACTGCCAATGATGGTTGAGAACAACACCAGCGCCTTTGGTACCGGTTTTACCGTGACCATTGAAGCGGCGCATGGCGTGACCACCGGTGTGTCTGCGGCTGACCGTCTGACCACCGTACGTGCCGCGATTGCTGATGATGCGAAGCCCTCCGATCTGCATCGTCCAGGCCACGTCTTCCCTCTGCGCGCGCAGGCCGGCGGCGTCCTGACCCGCGGTGGCCACACCGAAGCGACTATCGATCTGGTGACGCTGGCGGGCTTCAAACCAGCAGGTGTTTTGTGTGAACTGACCAACGATGACGGCACCATGGCGCGCGCGCCGGAGTGCATCACCTTTGCCCGTCTGCACAATATGCCGGTAGTCACGATTGAAGATCTGGTCGAGTACCGCCAGGCGCACGAGCGCAAAGCCAGCTGAAACCGCTGAAGTGAAAGAGCCGGGGAAACCCGGCTTTTTTATGTTTAGTGGTAGTTAATTTTAAACAGCACCACGGTTTCGAATGGTCCGGACTGGATCGCTTTTCCCGGCACCGGCGTCAGCTCAGCGGTATAGGTCTGTTCGTACTGCAACGTACTGCCGGTAAAATCGGCATACTCTTCGTATCGGTTAAAGGTGTAGGGCTGCGTTCCGTTCAGGATGCGTAATTTCAGGCCGTTACCGATGAGCAGGGCGGTATCTTCATCGCTCAGCGTCTCGTTCGTATAGAACGACGAATCCATTTTGAACCCATCGGAACACTCGGTGTCCTGTATCTTGGTCGTTCTGACCGAGAACGTGCGCGTTCGCTTTCCCTGATTCATCATGTCGCGGGCGCTGAACGTACCAAAATCAATCTCCTGATTTTCCGGATAGATGCTGAAGGTCGCCCCGCAGTCCAGCACGGTGATATTGTTCAGGCCATTAATATGATACTTAAGGTTTTTCGCGTCGGACATCTGGTTGACGCCGCCCTTACCGTCGAACTGCACCACGATATAGTCCCCGAGCGTGCTGACGTAGCCGTGCGGCGGCATGACCTTGATTCTGACGTACAGACGAAAGCGCACGATGAACGTGCGTGAGGTGTGAATGTCGTTTGCATTGCCGGAGCAGATGCGGTTCTCCCAGCCCATTTGCTGGATTTGGGCAGGTGTATAGATAGTGATCTGTTTGTTATCAAGGCACTGGGACGTATCGACCCCGTTGGGTTGTCCTGTCGCATCGTAGTCGATCCCTTCATAAGTTACGCCGAGATCGTAGTAGGGATCGGACGCCGACGGGTAGGGGTTAACCCAGGCATAGATGTCCTCTTTTTCAAAATTACTGGTGGCATTGTGGTCGCAGGTCACAGGAACTTTGATATCGTCAGATTCCCATATTTTCTCCCCCACCTGCGCGTTGCTGGGAATGGCAAAAGGCGAGATTGTTTTTGTCTCCTCCACAGGCCCGCCGGAAACGCCGAGATAGCAGTCAAGCGCCAGCGCCTCCCTGAATGGCAGAAGGGCAAGTAGCAGCAAAAACAAAAAATTAGCGAGCTTGCACATTGTTTTGACCCTTCCGCTCGCTGAGCTGGCATTGAGCCTTACCCGCACAGGTAACGTCCACTTTTTTCAGCGCGCCGTAATCATCAATGTAACCCACGCTGTAGTAGCTCCCGTGGTAGTCGCCGGTAGAGGTGGACGCTGTGGCAAACGGAGCAATCATCAGGCTGTCGAAGCCCGGCAGCTGGGTTTTCGCATTTTTACTCAGCCACGCGAGGGTGATGTAATAGGGCGTGGGGTTGTGCACGCTGAGCCCCGTTGCGGTGGCGGTAATTTCCATGCGCATTTCGCTTTGATCACCCGGCTTTTTGGTGATGGCTTTTGGCCGCCAGAACAGCTTAATGCGGCTCTGCATGGCCACCTGCATAACGCTGCGCGCCTCGCTGGCGCTGCTTGTGGGTGGAACTTCGCGCAGGTTGAAGTAAAACAGCGACTCTCTGTCCTTCGGCAACTGCCCAACCGCCGCCTGCTTCACAATTCTGACCTGCGATGACGCGCCCGCTTCAATGCGCTGAATGGGCGGCAGCGCCATGAAGTGGCTGTCCTCTTTGCGCCCGTTTTCGTCTTCAATCCAGGAAAGCGCCAGGTAGGGTAAGGTTTTGCTCTGGTTATCGACTTTCAGGCTGCTTGCCTTGTCCCCTTCGGGAAAAACGATCCGCGTACGGTCCAGGTTAATGGCGGCATGCGCGTTCAATGCGGTGCCGAGCAACATCAGGCTCAGGGCCTTAAGTGGGGTGGGTTTCATCATGGTTTCTTACTGGCAAGGCAGCATGAGCTGCATACTGTTTTCAAGGTGAGAAGGTAACGAGAAGCGACACTGATGGTTGTCTCCCCACGTGACCAGGAACTGTTGCTCAGGCTGGACGGCGCCCAGCCAGACGCGACCCTCCTCGGCGACCATACCTACCTGCTGGCCGTTATCCTGCAGGCGGACCAGGGCGCCGAGCGGCGGTGTCCCGGAAGGCGTTCGCAAAATGCCGGCAATATCGTTACCGGCTCGGGTCGCGATTTGACGATAGCCGATGGCGCCTTCTGTCCAGGTGGAAGTGACCACCCGCGTATCAACGTCAACGCCGTCAGGCAAATTGTTCATGTTGACCCGCACGCTGGCCGGGGTATAGCTGGAAAACGACGGCAGAACACCGATACCCGACGCGTTGGTTTCGTCATGCGATACGTTCAGCGGGATATGGCCCACTCCGTCGGTGCTGACCATGACGCGTGGCTCATTGCCGTAGCTGCGACGGTGCAGGGCAAACCCTTTCGCCGTCCCGGTAAACGATCCGTTCCAGCTGGCGCTCATTGAGTTGTACTCATTCGCCTTATAGCTGCCCGAGACGTTGAGATCCCCCAGCGAAGAATAGTGCTGATAGTTTCCGCTGAACTGTGCGCCCGCATCGGCTTTTTCGCTCTCGGTGCCTGCAGAGACGCACCAGGTATTGTTCCGGTCAGAGGTATCGTACCAGGAGACGCTCTGGCTCAGGCTGTCGCCGTTGCGAAGATCGTAGTTCAGGCGATGGTCAGGATCGAGCGGCACGCTCAGCGAGAGATAAAACTGGTTGTCGTCCTCTTCATCATCTTCGTAGTGGGTTCTGCTCAACGACAGGGTCAGGCCAAGGTTTTTCCAGCGGCCAAGGTCGAAGTTATAGCCTGCGGTGACGCTGCCGGTCGTGGAAGGCGAGTCGTCCCACCATGTTTGGCGCAGCATGCTTAGATAAAGGTTTAGCGAGAGGGCCGATATGTACTGACTGGCGGTGACGCTGAGAGTCTGTTTTTCCGTCTGGCTGTCGCTGTAGTCGTCATCCAGATAGCGCGCATAGCTCAGGAACTGACGGTCCGAGTATCGGTAGCTCGCCAGCGTAAGCTGGCTACCGGTGGTGTCGAATCGTTTACTGTAGTTAAAACGGTAGCTGTAGCCCGTCTGCGGATCCTCACCCGGCAGCTGGCTGGTGGCCCGGGTGATATCAAACGAGAGCGCCCCCAGATACGCCATGTTTTGTCCCAGCCCGGCGGCCAGGGCGCGGTAGTGGTCACCATCGGCCAGCGTTCCGCCATAGAGTGAGGTTTGCGACAGCATGCCCCAGGAAAACTCGCCGCTCATGAAGGTGCTGTCCTCAACGTCATGCGATGCGTCCTTTCGCGGCTTGCCTGCTGCCAGCTTGTAGCGAACCTGGCCCTGACGCGTCAGGAAGGGAACGGATTCGGCAGAGACCTGGAACGTACTCACCCGGCCATCCTCTTCCGTTACCTTCACGTCGAGCGTGCCCTGCACCGACTGGTTGAGATCCTGAATGATGAACGGGCCCGGCGGGACTTTTGTTTGATAGATGACCCTGTCGGCGAGGCTTACGGTGACCGTCGCGTTGGTTTGGGCAATGCCGGAGATTTGTGGCGCATAGCCGCGCAGTGACCACGGCAGCATGCGCTCATCGCTGATAAGCGACGCGCCGGTGTAGGTGAAGGCGTCGAAGATCGACGACTGGAAATCCGTTTCGCCGAGCGTCAGCTTTGCGCCCATGGTGGGCAGGGGGCGGAACATATAAACGCGCGAGAAGCGCCCGTTATGCTCTGAACCGCCGTCCGCGTGCGTCTGGTTGTATTGATAATCGCTGCGCAGCCGCCAGGCGCCGACGTTCGCGCCCGCCGTGCCGTAAGTGTTGGCATTATCTGAACTGCTGCCGCTGTTGGGCTGGTAGTGGCTGGCAAAAAGATTGTAGTCCAGCAGGACGCCCGCCACGCCGTTATCCCAGGTTGACGGGGGCATCCAGTCGGCAGAACGGTACTGCAACCACGCCTGGGGAATGGACACGTTTAGCGTCTGGCTTACTTGTTCAAAGGTAAAATGAACGTCCGGCAGCGGGGCGAAGTCTATACAGCCCTCTTTTTCAGTTAGCGATTCCCGTATTTTATCCTGTAGGCCGAACGTGTCGGCCAGCTCGGCGGGAATACAGACCTGGACTGCATCATTCACTTTTTTCCACATTAACTGCCAGCCGTTTGCTAAGGGGATGTCATTAATCGAAACCGTAACAAAATAACGTCCGGGGACGACGGAGGCGCGATCTTTAAACTGTGTTAAATCGACGCTGTTGCGCTGATCTTTATCGATGGCATTAATATTAAATTCGGTACCAGAGGCGACTTTCGTCATTAACAGGGCGGTAATGATGATTATGCATGTTGATTTATGTTTCATCATCCTGTTGCTCAAGGTAAATATAAAATGCCGACTGGCATAATGAGCCAGTCGGTAGATAACGAGGTAAATTTGAATTATTTATACGCCAGAACATAGTTTGCGGTGGCTTCAACCTGACCCGGCGTTGCCGTTTTGCCGCTCAGTATTTCCATCTGCGCCTTAAAGTGCAGCGTCTGGGTGGCGGAGCCTGCCAGCAGGGTAACTTCACTGGCGCTACCCAGGGTGATGTTCGCTTCCGCATTATCCAGCAGGCGGACGCCCACGTTCTGCGCGCCGTTGGCATACGTGTTGGTCATCAGACTGGTATCCGTTGTATCCGTGGCGGAGCTGGTGAACGTGACGTCAACCTTGGTGATTGGGGTATCGGTTTCATCGCCTGGATCGTCCAGCTGGCAGTTTTCCAGGTTGATATCTACCGCCACGGGTGACGATTTTTTATTGGCATTAATAACTGCGGTCGTAATTTCACCCAAATCGACTTCTTTATCAACGCTGTCTGGTGCAATATTGCATGGTGCATCAATCACCACACCTTTGAATTTGATCTTACCGGAACCTTGTTCTGCAGCAAACGCCGACCCAGAAATAAGCGTGGCCATTGCCACGGCTAAAAGTGCTTTTTTTCCTGTAAACATGAAAATATCCTTTTTCAGTTGAATTCATATCCTGAATATTAATCAGAATATTGCCAGGGAAGTATACCGATCTCCGACGAGGCAATGCGATTAACCAAGCTTAAAAATCATTGTAGATCTAATTAAAATATAAATGCGGGTTATTGTAAGTGGATGAATTTCAAGAAGTGTAAATTATAATGCCGGATGCATTGTTTAATGTTATTACGCACAATAATGTTCAGTAAAAAACTTTATTTTTTTATAAGGAAGGATGCGGGACGTATATTCCGTAAAAAGTTATTTCTTTAACAAATAATAGGCACCTCCGTTTCAGGAGGCGCCCGTCACGTCAGCCAATGCCTGCGGCCTGAAGTAAGACCAGACTTAACCCCATCACCGACATCCCGCACAGGACGCCATAGCTTGGGTTGTTGTTTGGATCGATCTCTTTTGCCAGCGGCATCAGCTCGTCAACCGACAGCGCAACCATAATCCCCGCAACCGCGGCCATAATGGCAGCCATGACTACCGGCGAAACCAGGCTACCGAGGATGAGCCAGGCCAGCACGCCGCCAAGAATTTCCGCCATGCCGGATATCCCGGCCCAGAAGATTGCCGTGCGCTTTGAGCTCGTGGCGGCATAGACCGGACCGGCCACCGCGAGTCCTTCAGGAATATTGTGCAACGCCACCGCCAGGGCGATGCCGAGGCCCATTTCCAGGTTACTGCTGGCGGTGACATACGTCGCCACGCCTTCCGGGAAGTTGTGCAGGCTTATGCCGAGCGTCAGCAAAATGGCGGTGCGCTTAATGTTGCGCGGCGCGGGCGCTACGTTTTTTTGCATTAAGTCCTGAGGGTGCGCGTGGGGCAACATGCGGTCGAGCGCGAAATATCCCAGCAGGCCAACGACAAACATGCCGTAGCCCAGCAGCGGAGACATACCTTCTGTTCCCAACGCGGCAGGCAGCATCTCCATCAGGGAGATGAGTAGCATGATCCCGGCTGCAAAGCCCAGTGAGAAGGCCAATACGCGATTAGAGGGTTTCTGACCAAGAACACCGAGGATCGCACCGATGAAGGTCGCAGCGCCCGCAAGTATCGTCAGGATCAAAGGTACTGACATTCATTACTCCTTTTGATAATGATTCTCATTAATATAAATGATTATTTGTCAGCAAAGCGAGCAGAGTGGCTCTGCTTTACATATTCCTTACATTCAAATTTCCTGATGATGATCTTCACGCTTATCAGCGTTCATCTTTGCCGGATTGCGCGTAATGTAGCACCATTAAATTGACACCTTCTGTAAGGATATCATCATGACTTCTTCCCGTATGCCAGCCCTGTTTTTAGGCCACGGCAGCCCAATGAACGTTCTGGAAGACAACGTCTATACCCGCGCATGGCGTAGCCTGGGCGAGACGCTGCCGCGTCCAAAAGCGATTGTGGTGGTATCCGCGCACTGGTTCACCCGGGGCACGGGCGTGACCGCCATGGAAGCGCCTAAGACCATTCATGATTTTGGCGGCTTCCCGCAGGCGCTGTATGACACGCACTATCCGGCCCCCGGCTCGCCTGAGCTGGCACAAAGGCTGGTGGAACTGCTGGCGCCTGTTCCGGTGGCGCTGGATAAAGAAGCCTGGGGTTTTGACCATGGCTCCTGGGGCGTACTGATTAAAATGTATCCTGATGCAGATATCCCGATGGTGCAGTTGAGCATCGACAGCACCAAACCGGCCGCCTGGCATCTGGAGATGGGTCGTAAGCTTGCAACCCTGCGTGATGAAGGCATCATGCTGGTGGCGAGCGGTAACGTGGTTCACAACCTGCGAACGGCACGCTGGCACGGCGAGAACACGCCCTATCCGTGGGCGACCTCTTTTAATGATTACGTCAAAGCGAATCTGACCTGGCAAGGCCCTGCTGAGGAGCATCCGTTAGTGAACTATCTGGATCACGAAGGCGGTTCGCTCTCTAACCCGACGCCGGAACACTTCCTGCCGCTATTGTACGTTCTTGGTGCGTGGGATGGTCAGGAGCCGGTTACGATCCCGGTCGACGGTATTGAGATGGGGAGCCTGAGTATGCTTTCGGTGCAGGTGGGGTAATAAAAGCAAAACGGCAACCTCAGGTTGCCGTTTTTAGTGTTTGCACCCTCTCTCTGTGGGAGAGGGGCTGGGTGAGGGCATCAGGCCGCGGTCTATTCAACAAAAATATGCGGATAGAATCGTGATAGATCCTGCGTGATCAGGGCGCGATCTTCGCGGATGCCAATCCCGGCTGGCTGATCGTTGATGAGCCAGCTGCCAATCAGCGTGTAGCTGTCGCCAAATTTCGGCAGTTGATAAAATTCCTGGACGATCATCCCTTCTTCGCCGTAAGGCCCTTCAACCGCTTCCAGCGTTTTGCCGTTTTCGATAATCGACACGTTCGCCCCTTCACGGGAGAAGATCGGCTTCACGACGTATTTCTCCATTTGCGGATAATCATCTTCCGCAAAATACGCAGGCAGCAGGTTAGGATGGTTCGGGAACATTTCCCACAGCAACGGCAGCAGGGCTTTGTTGGAGATAATGCTCTTCCATGCGGGTTCCAGCCAGCGTACGCCTGCATCTTCCAGCTTGGTGGAGAACATTTCGCGCAACATATATTCCCACGGGTAGAGCTTGAACAGGTTGCTAATCACCTGATCCTGCAGGTCGGTAAACTGACCTTTCTCACCCAGGCCGATATCTTCGATATAGAGGAATTCGGTTGCTACTTCCGCTTCGGCGGCGCAGTCCTGCAGATACTGAACCGTCCCGCGATCTTCTTCCGTGTCGCGGCAACAGGCGAGGTGCAGCAGGTTGAAGCCAAATTGTTCGCGCAGCTCGGCAAAACGCTCTATCAGCTTTTCCTGCAGGCTGTTGAACTGATCGCTTCCTTCCGGCAGGTTTCCGGCATTGGCCTGGTCTTCCAGCCAGATCCACTGGAAGAACGCCGCTTCGTATAAAGAAGTGGGCGTGTCGGCGTTATTTTCAAGAAGCTTAGGTTCACCCACGCCGTCCCATGCCAGGTCAAGGCGAGAGTAAAGCGAAGGCTGATTCGTTTTCCACGACTGACGGACAAAGCTCCAGGTGTGCTTTGGAATGCGGAATTTTGCCATCAGCTCGTCGCTGTCGATGACTTTATCCACCACCTTGAGGCACATCTGATGCAGCTCGGCCGTCACTTCTTCCAGTTTCTCAACCTGGGCGAGCGTGAGTTTGTAATAGGCATCTTCACACCAGTACGGCTCGCCGTACATGGTGTGGAAGTTAAAACCGTATTCGGTGGCTTTTTCGCGCCAGTCCGGGCGCTCGGTGATACTGACTCGCTCCATGATCAGCCGCCCATTGAGCGAGTAGAGGAGCCTGTCGCGCTACGCTGCATGCTGGTCTGCTTCGCTACGGATTCACCAAACCCGCCACGGGTGATGGTGCTGGTGGTCGCAGGCTTCGGCGCCATCGCCGTTTTCGGGACGGTCACAGTGCGGCCTGGGGTTGCTGCGCCGTAGCCTTTGCCGCTGGCGTCGGTGTATTGACCATAAGCCGGGCTGGCCGGGTTTTTCGAGCTAAACAGCGGTTGCTGCTGATAACCCGCACCGCCACCCATCAGACGGCCCATCATATAACCTGCCATCAGCGGCATCCAGAAACTGCCGCTGGACTGCGCCTGTGCCTGATTTTCCGGGGCAGTGCCCGCCTGAGCAGGCGTCTGCTGGCACTGACCTTCACCGAACTCTGCCACACAGTCTGCGCGTGAAGCATATTTCGGTGCGGTACGTTCTGCTTCTTTCAGGGCGTTGTTATAAGCAGTCTTACATTCAGCGGCGTTACCGGTTGCCGTTGAGCAGTCTTCCGCATTTTGATACAGCGAAACCGTTTCATCGGTTTTCTCACAACCTGCCAGCATAAAGACAGCCGTCACTGCCAGCGCAACAGGGGTGAGGTGACGCGCGTTCCAGCTTTTGCGGAACGAAGCGTGATTTATGGATTTTGTCCGTTTCATCTTTGTCTTCCAGGACCCAGTGGTAATAACGCTCAGGATAGAGGATGAGTGGTTGAAAATGAAGCGAAGAGGGGTGGAATCAGGGGGATCTTTACGTTGGCTTACGTTCGGGTGTGATTCAGATGCGCCCTCTCCCCGTGGGAGAGGGCCTGATGACAATCTTAGTTACGGAACGGGTTATTACCTTTGCTGGCGGACGTGGTCGTACGCGCGGCGGCAGGCTGTGCAGCAGGGGCGCTGCTGTTAGCGTTGAAGTTATCAACGGCGGCAACCTGATCAGGGTTCTCAGGTGCCACGCTGTCCGGCGACGTTGAGACCGGTTTGCCCAGTGCACTGTTCAGCATCTGCAGGTCTTGCTCGTTCAGCGTACCCAGAGCCTGTTTGATGTTCAACTGGTTAATCAGGTACTGGTAACGTGCGCTGGAGAGCTGTTGTTTCGCGTTGTACAGCGTGGTGGTTGCGTCCAGCACGTCAACGATAGTACGTGTACCTACGGAGTAACCCGCTTCCATCGCATCCAGGGAGCTCTGTGCAGACACCACGGCTTGTTTATACGCGTTGATGCTGCTGATAGAGGCGTTCACGTTGTTGAAAGAAGAACGTACGGTCTGCACCACGTTGCGGTGAGCACTTTCCAGCTGCTCGCTCGCGCCAACAAAGTTGTACTGCGCCTGTTTCACCTGCGAGTTGACCTGGCCGCCCTGATACAGTGGCAGGGAGAAGTTCAGACCCACTTTGTTCTGACCCATATTGCTGTCGTCATACTGGGCTGAGTTCGTTTTGGAGCCGCTGTAGGTCGTATCTGAAATACCGGTAGATGCACTGAGGCTCAGGGTAGGCAGGTGGCCATCCTGTGCCTGACGAATCTGTTCGCGGGCCAGATCCTGGCTCAGACGCGCCTGCAGCAAGGTCAGGTTACGGTTTTCCGCTTCTTTCAACAGGGCGTTGACCGCCTGCGGTTTATCCGTTTTGAAGCTGTCCACGTTCAGAGACGCCAGCTCAGGGTAGTAATTCCCGGTGACCTGACGCAGTGATTCCAGCGCGTTGTCGAGGTTGTTACGCGCGGTCACTTCGTTGGCCAGTACGCTGTCGTACTGTGAACGGGCGTTCTGCACGTCAGTGATCGCAACCAGACCTACGTTGAAACGCTGCGTGGTTTGATCTAACTGGCGGTAAATGGCCTGTTTCTGCGCTTCGGTGTAGGAGAGCGAGTCAATCGCGCTCAGCACGTTGAAATAAGCTGTGGCGGTGTTCAGGATCAGCGTTTGCTGGTCAGTCTGATAGGTCACATCCTGGATGCCTGCGCTCTTTTCCTGCAGGGTCAGGGCACGCCATTTGGACATATCAAACAGCGTTTGTGTCAATTGCAGTGAGGCGCTGGTAGCATTGGAGTTGACGCCGTTAGCGTCGCGGAAACCGTTGCTGTAGGTATAATCTGCACCTAAACCTAACTGTGGCAGCAATGGGCTACGCGCTTCGTTAATCTTTTCAAACGCAGCATCACGATCGGCCGCTGATTTACGTAAATCAGGGTTGCCCAGACGTGCCTGCTGATAGACCTGTAACAGGTTTTCCGCCTGGCTCATTGCACTGAAGCCCGTCAGGCTCAGGCCGATAAGGATGGGGAGCAATTTCTTCATTTGCATTCCTTGTTGTGAAGCAGTATTAGCGCTGATCTAATTAAAAAATAATTGCCGATTCTAACAGAATCTTCCATACCAAAAGGTTGGCGTTACGTGCCATCTGGCGGTAATTTGCACCAATCTAACATATAGCCTTGCAAACGGCAGCCAAACAGCCTTGAAATTCACAATTTCATCACCATTGCTACCAGGACTCGACTCATGCAGAAACCAGAAAAGTTGCCCGTGACATTCGCCAAAAACGATGTAGAAATTATTGCACGAGAAATGCTTTATAGCGGTTTTTTTTCGATGGAACTTTACCGTTTCAGGCATCGCCTGTTTAACGGTGAAATGAGCGGCGAAATCAGACGCGAAATTTTTGAGCGCGGGCATGCGGCAGTCTTGCTACCCTTTGACCCAGTGCGCGACGAAGTTGTGCTGGTGGAACAGATCCGAATTGCGGCTTACGACGTCAGCGAGAGCCCGTGGTTACTGGAGATGGTAGCCGGGATGATCGAAGAGGGCGAATCGGTCGAAGACGTTGCCCGCCGTGAGGCACTGGAAGAAGCAGGATTGGTGGTGGGACGTACAAAACCGGTGCTGAGCTATCTGGCAAGCCCGGGGGGCACCAGCGAGCGCCTTTCCATTATGGTAGGCGAAGTGGACGCCACGACGGCGGAAGGGATCCACGGTCTGGCAGATGAAAACGAAGATATTCGGGTTCATGTGGTGAGCCGGGAACAGGCTTATCAGTGGGTAGAAGAGGGGAAAATCGACAACGCAGCGTCTGTCATCGCCCTGCAATGGCTGCAACTGCATTATCAGACATTACGAAACGAGTGGAAAAAATGAAGCGTTATACACCTGACTTCCCAGAAATGATGCGCCTGTGCGAAACCAATTTCGCACAATTGCGCCGCCTGCTGCCGAAAAATGACGCACCCGGCGAAACGGTAAGCTATCAGGTGAGCAACGCGCAGTATCGGTTAACGATAACAGAATCAACGCGCTACACTACGCTGGTGGAGATTGAGCAAACGGCACCCAGTATTAGCTACTGGAGCCTGCCGTCGATGACGGTGCGCCTCTATCACGATGCAATGGTCGCTGAAGTGTGTTCAAGTCAGCAGATCTTTCGCTTCAAGGCACGGTATGATTACCCGAATAAAAAGTTGCATCAACGCGACGAAAAGCATCAAATTAACCAGTTTTTAGCTGACTGGCTAAGATATTGTTTAGCACATGGAGCAATGGCGATTCCGGTTTGTTAGCGTCATAAACCTACCTAAGGACACCATTTGGAAAGCCTGTTGAACCTGACTGTTGCTGGTGGGGCGCCAGTCAGGATATTACAAATCACCGATACCCACCTTTTTGCCGAAAAGCATGAAACTCTGCTGGGGGTCAACACCTGGGAGAGCTATCAGGCGGTACTTAGCGCCATTCACGCTGAAAATCGTGCATGCGATCTGATTGTCGCAACGGGCGATCTGGCGCAGGACCAATCCTCCGCGGCCTACCAGCATTTTGCTGAAGGCATCGCGAGCTTCAGTGTGCCTTGCGTCTGGCTACCTGGAAACCACGATTTCCAGCCGGCTATGTACAATGCCCTCCAGGATGCGGGTATTTCTCCGGCAAAATGTGTCTTTGCGGGTGAACAGTGGCAGATCCTGCTGCTGGATAGCCAGGTGTTTGGTGTCCCGCACGGTGAATTAAGCGAGTTCCAGCTCGACTGGCTGGAGACCAAACTGGCTGCTGAACCTGAACGTCATACGCTGTTATTACTTCATCATCACCCTCTGCCAGCGGGTTGCAGCTGGCTCGATCAGCACAGTCTGCGTAATTCTGCTGCGCTGGATCGCGTGCTGGCGAAATTCCCGCGTGTGAAGAATCTCCTGTGCGGACATATCCATCAGGAACAGGATCTCGACTGGAATGGTCGCCGTATGCTGGCGACGCCATCGACCTGCGTTCAGTTTAAGCCGCACTGTGCCAACTTTACGCTGGATACCATCGCACCAGGCTGGCGCTGGCTGGAACTGCATGCCGATGGTTCGCTGACCACGGAAGTCTGTCGTTTGACAGGCGCAAAATTCCGTCCGGACACCGCTTCAGAAGGCTATTGATGTCTACGCTCCTTTATCTACACGGATTCAACAGCTCGCCGCGCTCCGCAAAAGCGACACAGTTTCGCCAGTGGCTGAGCGAGCATCATCCCGATGTTGAGATGATTATCCCGCAGCTGCCGCCTTACCCGGCGGAAGCCGCGGAGATGCTGGAATCTATTGTGCTTGAACACGGCGGCGAATCATTCGGTGTGGTCGGCTCATCGCTGGGCGGATACTACGCCACCTGGCTATCGCAATGCTTTATGCTGCCCGCAGTTGTTGTTAACCCGGCGGTACGGCCATTTGAGCTGCTCCGTGACTTTCTTGGCGCAAACGAGAACCCCTACACCGGCCAGCAATATGTGCTAGAGTCACGCCATATTTACGATCTCAAAGTTATGCAGGTTGACCCGCTTGAAGCGCCGGATCTTATCTGGCTGCTGCAACAGACGGGTGATGAAGTGCTGGATTACCGCCAGGCAGTGGCGTATTACGCATCCTGCCGCCAGACTATAGAAGAGGGCGGAAACCATGCTTTCACGGGCTTTGAGAATCATTTCACCCAGATTGTCGATTTTCTTGGACTGCACAGCCACTGACAATCAATGCGAATTGCTAGTTTAAATCATGACGCAAACCTATAACGCTGATGCCATTGAGGTCCTCACCGGGCTTGAGCCGGTTCGCCGCCGCCCGGGGATGTACACCGATACGACGCGCCCAAACCACCTGGGCCAGGAAGTTATTGATAACAGTGTGGACGAAGCGCTGGCGGGCCATGCCAAACGCGTTGACGTCATCCTGCATGCCGATCAGTCGCTGGAAGTCATTGACGACGGACGCGGTATGCCGGTGGATATCCACCCGGAAGAGGGCGTCCCGGCCGTTGAGCTGATCCTCTGCCGGCTGCATGCAGGCGGCAAGTTCTCCAACAAAAACTATCAGTTCTCTGGTGGTTTACACGGCGTGGGGATCTCAGTCGTTAACGCCCTGTCTAAGCGCGTGGAAGTAAACGTCCGCCGTGATGGTCAGGTCTACAACATCGCGTTTGAAAATGGCGAGAAGGTGCAGGATCTGCAGGTCGTCGGCACGTGCGGTAAACGCAACACCGGCACCAGCGTTCACTTCTGGCCTGACGAAAGCTTCTTCGACAGCCCGCGCTTTTCCGTTTCCCGCCTGACGCACCTGCTGAAAGCCAAAGCGGTGCTCTGCCCCGGCGTGGAAATCACCTTTAAAGACAACGTTAACAACACCGAGCAGAGCTGGCGCTATGAAGACGGTCTTAACGACTATCTGTGCGAAGCGGTAAACGGCCTGCCGATGCTGCCGGAAAAACCGTTCGTCGGCAATTTCACCGGCGATACCGAAGCGGTGGACTGGGCGCTGCTGTGGCTGCCGGAAGGCGGTGAGCTGCTGACCGAAAGCTACGTTAACCTGATCCCCACCATGCTCGGCGGTACGCACGTCAACGGCCTGCGCCAGGGGCTGCTGGACGCGATGCGCGAGTTCTGCGAATACCGTAACATTCTGCCGCGCGGCGTGAAGCTGTCGGCGGAAGATATCTGGGATCGTTGCGCCTACGTACTCTCTGTGAAAATGCAGGATCCGCAGTTTGCCGGTCAGACCAAAGAGCGTTTGTCGTCACGTCAGTGTGCGGCGTTTGTCTCCGGCGTGGTGAAAGATGCGTTTACCCTGTGGCTGAACCAGAACGTTCAGGCGGCAGAGATGCTGGCTGAAATGGCCATTTCCAGCGCCCAGCGTCGTCTGCGTGCCGCGAAGAAAGTGGTGCGTAAAAAGCTGACCAGCGGCCCCGCGCTGCCGGGCAAACTGGCGGACTGTACCGCGCAGGATCTCAACCGTACCGAACTGTTCCTCGTGGAAGGCGACTCGGCGGGTGGATCGGCCAAACAGGCGCGCGATCGTGAATACCAGGCGATCATGCCGCTCAAGGGTAAGATCCTGAACACCTGGGAGGTCTCTTCAGATGAAGTGCTGGCCTCGCAGGAAGTGCATGATATCTCGGTGGCGATCGGCATCGATCCTGACAGCGACGATCTGAGCCAGCTGCGCTACGGTAAGATCTGTATCCTTGCGGATGCGGACTCCGATGGTTTGCACATCGCTACGCTGCTGTGCGCACTGTTTGTGAAGCACTTCCGCACGCTGGTGAAAAACGGCCACGTTCACGTGGCGCTGCCGCCGCTGTACCGTATCGACCTCGGCAAAGAAGTGTATTACGTGCTGACGGAAGAAGAAAAAGCGGGCGTGCTGGAACAGCTGAAGCGCAAGAAGGGCAAACCGAACGTTCAGCGCTTTAAAGGGCTGGGCGAGATGAACCCGATGCAGCTGCGCGAAACGACGCTGGATCCGAATACCCGCCGTCTGGTGCAGCTGACCATCAGCGATGAAGACGAACAGCAAACCAACGCCATGATGGATATGCTGCTTGCCAAGAAACGTTCGGAAGACCGACGCAACTGGCTGCAGGAGAAAGGCGATATGGCGGATATTGAGGCCTGATGCCCTCACCCTGACCCTCTCCCACCGGGAGAGGGAATTGGATCGTAGGCCCGGTAAGTGTTAGCGCCACCGGGCTTTTTTACATCAAAACTCCATCTTCACCGTAAACTGCACTTCGCGCGGATCACCAATCTGGTTGCCCAGGTTGTTGGTCGCAATGGACGATGTGTAGTAGGTCTTATCAAACAGGTTTTTCACGTTCACCTGCAACGTCACCGGATATTGAAACTTCATCTTATACGCCGCAAACGCATCCGCCACGAAATAGCCCGGCAGATAATAATCCGCACCGTTGGTTGCTGAGCGACGGCTCACGCCGTGTCCTCCTCCGCCGATCGTCAGGGTATTTCCGCCGATCACGTTATGAATATCGTACGTCAGGAACAGTGAGCCGGTATGGCGCGGCACGTTTGGCAGCGGCTTGCCTGCATAGTCCGGATCTTCCAGAACTTTTGCGTCGGTATAGCCGTAGCTGGCAATAATATTGGTGTTTTCCGTCAGAGACCCTGCCAGATCCACCTCTACACCCTGCGAACGCACGCGGCCGGCGGTTTTTGCGACGGTTTCTCCCGCGATGCTTTCGGTGTACAACACGTTGCGTTTGTGAATATCAAACAGTGCGATATTGGCAGTAATACCGTCGAACAGGTCAAACTTAGCGCCAATTTCATACGCATTTGATGTTTCTGGCGGCAGATCGCCGATGTAGCTCGCAATGGACGATTGCGGCATAAACGTCTGGGAATAGTTGGCAAACAGCGAGACCGCTGGCGTGAGTTTGTAAACCAGCCCCAGCTTCGGTGTCCACTGGTCGTCGCTGCTGTCGGTATTGACGTTGAACGGGCGACCTTTACCGGCGTACTGGGTGTAATACTGATAGCGCAATCCGGCGACGGCGATCCATTTATCGGTCAAGTACAGCGCGTCCTGAGCGTAGGCGGAGTAGCTCTCTTGCTTGATGGTCTGGTCGCTGTCTGACGCTGAGACAGTGGTGCACTTGCTAAGGTTGCCATACGTCGGGTTATAGATATTGAAATCTTTGACGTTTTTACAGCGGATCATATCCGTACGCAGCAGATCGTAATTCTCATACGATACGCCGGTCAGGATCTCGTTGTAGAAGCCAGCGATGTCCACATTCCCCTGCAGATCCGCACGTGTCGTATGCATCCTCTGGGTCGAGCCTTGCGTCGCATCTACGCGGCGGGTCAGGTTGCCAGTTTTTGAATCGTAGGCCATTACGCGGGCCTGGTTATCGCTGTATTTATCCTGGCTAAAGCTGTAGTCGAACTTTGCGGTCCACTGGCTGTTCAGGCGATATTCTGCGTTGAGCTGCGCCAGGTCTGACTGACCATCGGTGATGTTAAACGGTTCGTCAAAACGCGTTTTGCGATCAACGTTTACCGGCTGTTTGGTGTTGAGATCGAAGATCGTTCCGCGATCGAATGGTGTCTTATAGTCGCGATGCGAATAGAGCACGGTCACGGTGGCATCATCGCCAAACCAGGTCAGCGACGGTGCGATAAAGGTGCTGCGCTCGTTGCCAAAATTGCGCCAGTAATCTTCGTCCTGATACTCACCCGTGAGACGATACGCCAGACGCGTGCCTTCAATTGGGCCGGTAACATCAACCTGGCCGGTACCGCCGCCAAAGCTGGAAGAAGTGGCAGAAAGTGAGCCGCCGAAGGTCTTCTCCGGGCGTTTAGTGACGACGTTAATCAAACCGCCAGGATCGAGAATGCCATACAGCGTTGAGGCCGGGCCTTTAAGCACTTCCACGCGCTCGGTTGCGGCATTAAAACTGCGCGGCAGGACGGTGCGCAGACCGTTGGTCATGATTGACCCGTCGCGGTTCGCGCCAAACCCACGACGAACAAATGCATCCTGCGTACCGCCCAGAGTATTGGTTTGCACCACGTTGCTGACGTTATAGAGCGCTTCATCCAGCGTAGTGGCGTGCTGATCTTCCAGCACCTTATCGCTGACGGTATTGACCACCTGCGGGATATCCAGCATTGGCATGTTGGTCAGTGTCGCGGTGGAGGTATTCAACGGCTGATAGCCATTTGTAGCATCTGCCGTGGCATTCGGACTGGCGGTGACGGTAAGCGTTTCGCCGTCTTTAGCCGTTGTGTTGTCCGCTGCCTGTACCAACGGCGCCATAAACAGCAGTGAAAAGAGCGCGCGCCCTTTTGCCCCAGAGAGAGAAGGTGTGTACGTAGCCATTACATCTGTTTTCCCGAAATATCCCGCACATGAATGTTTGCGGAAGAATGTGTGAGTCATTGCCCTTAATGGTCTGTCCGTTAGCCTGTTCAGGCATCGAACATGTAATTGAGAATCATTCAATCACGTGAGAATGTAGTAGTAAATGGAAAAAAACAAAAATCGACTACAGCCGAAAATCACACGTAAAAACGAAACGAAATTGCATTTAACGTGATGAAATTAATGTATTTATGAGGTTTTGTGTTTTCGATTAATTTCTTGCTTATCCCTGTTTTTGCCAGGGTGTTTCTTCTCTTGACTACTACATGGCGCAGCGTCAAACTTCTCAAAAGAGAATGAGTTTTATTTTTATTTGTTAGTTTTTCATTACGTTGGCGTTCACGTGACTTACAACACGAAAAAATCGGGACTGGTTCTGGAGAACCTCTCTGCGGGTTATCAGAAAAAAATCATCGTTGATGATATCTCCCTTGCGATCCCTCAGCAGAAAATGACGGTGCTGGTAGGGGCGAACGGCTGTGGAAAGTCCACACTGTTGAGCACTATCGCGCGACTGCTGCAGCCGCTCGGGGGCACCGCGCTGCTGGACGGTAAAGCCATTCATGAGCAGCCGACCAAAACGGTTGCCCGTCAGTTGGGTATCCTTCCTCAGTCTCCGCTGCTGCCGGAAGGGTTAACCGTCTTTGAGCTGGTTTCTCGCGGGCGCTTTCCCTGGCAAAATTTTATGCGCCAGTGGAGCGACGAGGACGAACGGGCTGTTGAAGAGGCGCTGCACCTGACGGGGACGGCGGAGTTTGCGCATCTGCCGGTCGAAAGCTTGTCCGGCGGCCAGCGTCAACGCTGCTGGATCGCCATGGCCCTGGCGCAGCAAACGCCGTATATCCTGCTGGATGAACCGACAACCTTTCTCGATCTCCGCTATCAGGTGGAGATCCTGGAATTGCTGCATACGCTGACCCGCCAGCACGGACGCACCGTCGTGGTGGTGCTGCACGATCTTAACTTCGCGGTGAACTACGGTGATTCACTGATCTTTTTACGTCAGGGGAAAGTTGAAGGCGTATTGCATGAGGGCGATGCCTGCACGCCGGAACTGATCAAAGCGGTGTTTGATGTCGACGTGCATATGTCGGTTAACCCGTTAACCGGCAAACCGTTTTTTATGCCGTTTCGTCAGGTCACTGAAAAACCATGATACGCACGACGCTGGCTTTTATTCTCTTTGCGTTACTGCTGATGATGGGGGCGATCGCCCACCTGGGTATCGGCGCGCGCGTTATTCCTCCGCTGACGGTGGTCCAGGCGTTTTTTGATTTTAATCCCCATAATTTCGATCATAACGTCATTATCAAATTAAGACTGCTGCGCCTCAGCGCCGCGATGGTGACAGGCGCCGCGCTCGGCGTGGCGGGCGTCCTGCTGCAGTCCGTGATCCGCAACCCGCTCGGTGAACCGCATATTCTGGGGCTGAATGCCGGGGCGGCGCTGGCGGTGGTGCTGACGAGTGCGCTCGGGATGACGCTGCCGTTTGGTCGCCCGCTCGTTGCCGCCGCCGGTGCCGCCGCGCTGTTTTTGCTGGTGCTGATGTTCTCCTCGTCTGGCCGCACCGGGCTCACACCCATGAAAGTGACGCTGTGTGGCGTGGCACTGTCGGCATTTGCCTCATCAGTGACTGCCGCAGTCCTGATTCTGGATGAACAGACCCTGCTCGCCCTGCGAACCTGGCTGGCGGGGGATTTAGCGGGGGTAAAACAAGAAACGCTCCGGAGTGCCCTGTGGGCTGCTGCTGCCGGTTTTGTTCTCGCTATCGGAGTGTCGCCGTCGCTCAATATGCTGGCTCTGGGCGACCGGATGGCGCAGGGGCTTGGCGTGTCGCTGCTGAAAACTCGCCTGCTCGCCCTGCTGGCCATCGCGCTTCTCTGCGGTGCGGCCGTCTCTATCGCCGGGCCGATTGGCTTTATCGGCCTGGTCGTGCCGCAGCTCATTCGCCGTCTGGTGTCGGTCGATTTACGCGTGATGGTGCCGCTGTCTGCCCTGTGTGGCGCGCTGGTTCTGCTGCTGGCAGATATTGCCGCCCGTACGTTGTTTACGCCCTGGGAGCTGGCAACCGGCATCATGACAGCCCTGGTTGGCGCACCAGTCTTCATTTTCATGGCGTCGAGGATGTTCAAATGAACCGGGCCGGACTCCGCGCGATCCGTATTGGTCGCCTGTCGGCATTGGTTCGCCCGAAGACGCTGGCATGTCTGGCGTTTTTAGCACTGGTGGCATTAAGTCTGCTGGGCTTTGGTCTGACGCACGGTTCGTTGCCCATTCCCACCTCCGCTATTGCCCGCGCGCTGTTTTCTCCTGAAGGTCTGACAGCAGAGGCGCACTATATCGTGATGGATATTCGTCTGCCGCGCCTGCTGATGGCGATACTGTGCGGCGCAATGCTCGGTATGGCAGGGGCGGCCATGCAGTCCATCACCCGCAATGGCCTGGCCGATCCCGGTCTTATCGGCGTGAAAGAGGGCTGCAGTGCGGCAGTGCTGGTGCTGATCTTTCAGTTCCCGGCGTTGAGCCTGGCCTGGCGTCCGCTGGCAGGAATGGCCGGGGGACTACTCACTGCGATGCTGGTGATCTTGCTGGCGCGTGATATTTCGCGCCCGCGATTCATCCTGATTGGCATCGGCGTGTCATGGGCCTTTGCTGCTGCAATGGGCGTCTTTATGACCACCGCCGACGTGCGTGACGTGCAGACGGCAATGCTCTGGCTGGCAGGAAGCCTGCATGCGGCAAACTGGACGCTGGTGGGCCTGGCTGCACTCTGGACGCTTCCCGCGTTTGCGTTGTTACTGTTTACCGCGCGTGCCGCCGATGTTGCGTTACTCGGTAATCAGGCCGCAACAGGCCTGGGCGTGCGTACAACCCGACTGGCACTGCTGCGCGTTCTCGCCCCGGTGGTGCTGACGGCGGCCTGCGTCTCCTGCGTAGGCAGTATTGGTTTCGTGGGACTCATTGCACCGCATATGGCACGTCTGCTGCTGCGTGGTGGGCAAACTGCGCTCCTGACGGGAAGTGCTGTGCTGGGTGCGCTGCTGGTGCTGCTGGCGGATAACGTTGGCCGTCTGGCATTTCTCCCGCTGCAACTGCCAGCGGGAATTGTGATTTCATTGATTGGCGGACCGTTTTTCCTGCTGTTGCTCTGGCAGCGTCGGGACAGATTTTAGGGGACTGAGGATGCGCGTACTTTTTTCGATGTTGTTGCTGGTCGGGTTTGCGGTGAGCGCGGCAGAACCGACTCAGACATTTACCGATGATTTGGGGCGCAAGGTTGTTGTGCCGGTTCATCCGAAACGGATTGTCTCGCTGCATGACCTGGATATCACCATCCCGCTCATTGAGCTTGGCGTACCGCCGGTAGCCAGCCACGGCCGTACGCGACCGGACGGCAGCCATTTTCTGCGCTCCAGCGGCATGCTAACGGGCGTCGATTTCGATAATTCCGACATCAAGTTTATCGGCACTGCGGATATCGACATTGAGGCCATCGCCGCTGCAAAACCGGATCTGATTATCACTGAGCCGACCCGCAACACGCCGGTGGAACAGCTGCAAAAAATTGCCCCGACGGTGAGCATCGATCATCTCGACGGCGGTGCGCCGGAAATCTACCGCAAGCTGGCGCAACTTACCGGCACGCAGGCGCGGCTGAAGATCCTGGAGCGCCGCTATAAGGAACAAATCAACGCGCTGAAAGCGACGGTGGATACCCGTAAAATTAGCGTATCAGTGATTCAGGCGAATCAGGGAAAGATTAACGCCATGCACAGCTACCACTCGTTGGGGCGTGTACTGCGTGATGCCGGGTTCACCTTCCCGCCGCTAATTGAGGCCATCCCGGAAGGGGGACGGATTGACGTCAGCGCCGAGCGCCTGCCGGAGCTGGATGCCGATTTCGTCTTCGCCACCTGGCGTGGGGATACGGGCGGTAAACCGCAGGACGAGCTGGCAGCGATGGAGGCGGTAATGCCTGGCTGGTGTCAGTTCCTGAACGCCTGCCGAACCGGACATTACGTGCTGATCTCGCGTGAAGAGGCCATCTCGAATTCCTTCGCGTCTTTAGGCCTGATGGCCGCTCAGGTGCAATCGCAGATCGCCGGGCGACCACTGCCGGAGGCATCACGGTGATCCGCAAAGAGAAAGGGCGCGTGGATGTCTACGGTGACCGCTTTCGTTCGCGTGCGCACCAGTTGACGCCGCGCGTGCTGCAGGTGGCAAGCTATATCAATGAGAACCGCGAAGCGGTGATGGAACAGACCGCAATGGAGATCGCGACGCAGTTGAAAACCTCGGATGCCACCGTCGTTCGCGCCATTCAGGCGCTGGGGTTTGCCGGGCTGCGCGATCTCAAACAGACGCTGGAACAGTGGTTTGGTCCAGTGGTCAGCTCCAGCGAAAAGATGTCTACCACGGTGAATACACTGACCAGCGATGTCAACGCGAGCATTGATTTTGTGCTGGAGGGACATCAGCACACCCTGGACGTGTTATCCGAACCCCACAACCGCTATGCGATGGCTCAGGCGGTCTCACTGCTGGCACAGGCGAGGCAGGTCGCGATTTTTGGTATCGGCGCATCGGGTATTCTGGCCGAGTACACCGCCAGGTTGTTCAGCCGTATGGGATTACCCGCCACACCGCTTAACCGCACAGGAATAGGGCTTGCCGAACAGCTCATCGCCCTTCAGCGCGGTGACGTGCTGGTGATGATGGCCCAGAAATCCGCGCACCGGGAGGGGCAAACCACGCTGCGTGAAGCAAAACGTCTCGGTATCCCGACTATCCTGCTGACCAACGCTCTGGACTCGCGTTTCAGTAAAGAGGCCAGCGTGGTGATCCACGTCCCGCGCGGCGGCGAAAAGGGCAAAATCCCACTTCATGGTACGGTACTGTTGTGTCTGGAGATGATTATTGTGTCCGTCGCCTCCACCGAGCCGCAGCGCACCATCAAATCAATGAAGCGGATCAACGAGTTTCATCGGGGATTAAAACCGGGGAAGAAAAGTAGCTAAAAACAAAGCCCGGTGGCGCTAGCGCTTACCGGGCCTGGGGGAAACTTAAACCCCTTGCTCCAGAATACGGATGTGGGTTTCCAGCACGTCACCCTTCACCGCGTCGCTCCACGCTTTCATGTGCGGGGTCTGCAGGTGCGCTTCAAGATGCGTGACGGTTTCCCACTGCTCAACCATGATGATCGAGTCCGGCGCGGTGGCCTGGAAGCTGGCGTCAGTGGAGGCATCCACCATTGGCGCGTAGCCATGGCAGCCTTCTTCTTTCAGTACGGTCGGGATAATTTTCGCGAACTGATCCAGCACCGCCTGACGGTGATGTTGACCTGGACGAGTACGGATTTCTGCGATAACGGTAAGCATGTTTACTACTCCTTTAATTCCAGGCTACCAGTTAAGCAAAAATTTCCGCGAGATGCTTGCGATATTCTGCGATATAGCGCGGGACATCAGGCATTTTAATCACGTCGTTGACGATAAAGGTTGGCAGCGGATCCATCCCCAGGAACTGGTTAGCCTTATGGAACGGCAGGTATGCGCCGTCAACGCCTACGCCTTCGAAAAACTGATCTTTCTCGGTGAAGGCTTCCAGCGGGGCGTTCCAGGTCAGTGACAGCATATATTTTTTGCCCTGAATCAGACCGCCTGAACCGTATTTTTTGGACGCGTCAGAGCGGGTGCGGCCATCGCTGGCATACAGAGAGCCGTGACCTTCAGTGAACACGTCATCCATGTATTTTTTCACGGTCCACGGCGCGCCCATCCACCAGCCCGGCATCTGCCAGATCACCACGTCAGCCCACAGGAAGTTCTGCACTTCGGCTTTCACGTCATAGTTGCTGTCTGCACGCACGACCTTAACATCATGCCCGGCGTCGCGCAGGAAACCGTCCGCGACCTCGGTCAGGGTGTCATTCAACTGGCCTTTAGAGTGCGCAAATTCTTTTGCACCGTTAATAATCAGAATATTGCTCATTATTTGTCCTCGATGATGAGAGTATGGCGGGTATTCTACGCGCGAGGACGGAGCGGAAAAATGAGCAAAATGTGCAAAGTCTTTTGCGCTAAATGCAATAATCCCTTACCAGCTGACCTTCACTTCAAAACCGCCTCCCGCCACATTGCTTAATGAAACACGCATACCGTGCAGGGCGGCGATACGCTTCACAATGGATAATCCGAGCCCGCTGCCCGTGGCATCCTGCCCCGGTGGTCGATAAAATCGCTCGCCGAGGCGCGCCAGCGCATCAGGCGAAATACCAGGGCCGTTGTCGCGTACAGTAAAGCTTCGGGTGTCCAGCGTCACGTCCACCACGCTGCCTCGCGGGCTATAACGAATGGCGTTATCCAGCAGGTTGCGAACAAGCAGGCTCAGGAGCAGCTGCTGACCCGTGCGTGTAACCTCTGGCGCATTGATGTTCAGCCGGATATCAATGCCTGCCTGTTGAGCGGGATGCCAGATATCCAGCACTGCCGACTGCAGTAAATCGGCAAGGGTAATCGGTTCGACATCGTCAAGATTATCCAGTGAATCCAGACGCGACAGCGTAAGAAGTTGATCCACCAGCCGGGACGCACGGTCAATACCCGCATGCAGTTGTGTGAGCGCTTTTGCCTGCGCCTGCGGATCGTCCGAGGAGAGCTGTGCCACGTCAGTTTGCACTTTCAGGGCCGCCAGTGGACTGCGTAATTCGTGGGCGGCATCGGAGGTAAAACGGCGCTCGCGGGTCATCATCTCCTGGGTGCGGGCGAACAGATGATTCAGCGAGTCGAGCAGGGGGCGCACTTCCGTGGGGACACCCTGAACCGTCAGCGGTTCGGTGGCATCTGGCGAGCGGGAGCGCAGGGTCTGCGCCAGTTTTTTCAGCGGCCTGAGTTCACGGCTTAACAGAAGGATTAGCAACAACAGCATCACGGGGAGCGCCACCAGCCACGGCGTAAGCTGCGAACTGACTATATCCAGCGCCATATCCTGCCGGTACTCCCACTCCTGGCCGATCACCACGCGGTACTTTCCGTCGGGGGAGGTCAGCCATAAAAAACGCCACTCGTCGTTGTCGCCCTGTAGCTGCCCGTTATCAAACCCGTCGCGGCGATAGTGGTACGGAATATCGCGCCCGTTTTCCCCGTCGTTCAGTATCATTTTGCCGTCGACGGTATAGATGGCGAAAGCCAGCGCGTCGTCATCCAGACGACCATGCTTCGCTTTCTTTGGGATCTCACGCATGCGCTCGGGGGCACGGATCTCATCAAGATCCATTGTCAGCAGCCGTTTGGCAAATAGCATTTGCTGGGTATCAAACAGCTTATCGAGCTTGTGTGTCGTCTGCTGCCAGGCGACCAGGCTGGCGGCAAACCAGGCCGTCAGAGAGAGCAGCAGGAAGAGAAGCGTCAGGCGAAGTTTCAGGCTCAGTTTCATGCGTCACCCAGGGTATAGCCGATGCCATGCACGGTGCGGATAAACTCGCTGCCAAGTTTACGGCGCAGATGATGGACGTGAACCTCGATGGCATTGCTGGAGACCTCATCGTCCCAGGTATACAGTTTTTCTTCGATCAGCTTACGCGGCAACACCCGGCCTGCATTACGCATCAGCAGCTCAAGCAGCGCGAATTCTTTGGGTTTGAGCGTCAGCGTTTCGCCGTCCAGCGTGGCGATGAGACGGGTCGGATCGAGCGTGACGTTGCCGTGGCGAAGCTCGCTGCGTGCCTGTCCATGGCTGCGGCGGACCAGTGCTTCGAGACGGGCACCGACCTCGATCAGGGCGAACGGCTTACAAAGGTAATCATCCGCGCCCAGACGCAGCCCTTCAACACGCTGGTTCAGTGCATCCCGCGCGGTCAGGATCAGCACCGGTTCGCTGCGCCCGCTTTCGCGCCAGCCACGCAGGATCTCAAGCCCGTCGATTTCCGGTAATGTCAGATCCAGCACCACGGCATCATACGGCGCGCTATACAGTGCTGCCTGACCCGTTTTTCCGTCGGTAAACCAGTCCACGCTAAAGCCCATTTTGCCTAAACCCGCTTTGATGCCATCGCCGATTAACCTGTCATCTTCTACCAGTAAAATGCGCATGTTCCCTCCTTGATGTCGTCAGTAAACCCTCTGTAAGCGCCTGCTGTACAGCAATAATAAATAAATTTTTCCCTTAAGAAGTTGTTAAGGATTACCCTGTTAAATGGACTGCGAAACCAGATTAAAGGGAGAGTTAATATGAAAAAATTCGCTGCAATTGCCGCCATCATGATGATGACCACTGCCCCTGTTTTTGCTGCACAGGGTGGATTTAACGGCCCGTCGGCCACACAAACCCAGACCCAAACGCAGGCAGGCGGCTTTGTCGATAATGACGCCAACCTCACCACCGCGGTGAAGGTGAAAGAGATGAAGGATGACAGCTGGGTGAAGCTGCGCGGGAACATCACCCAGCGCCTGTCCGACGATCGCTATACCTTCCGCGATGAGACCGGCACGGTCAACGTGGAGATTGACCACAAGCGCTGGAACGGCGTGACTGTAAGTCCACAGGATAAAGTGGAAATCCAGGGTAAGGTCGATAAAGAGTGGAACGACTTCGAAATCGACGTGAAGCAGGTTATTAAGCTGAACAAATAACCCGGAAAGGGCCGCATAAGCGGCCCTTTTTCTTTGTGACTCAACACGGCAGATAAGGTAGTATCTGCGGCAATATTGCCTGAAACCCTTCGGTTTCTGAGTTGAGGAATCACACGTAATGAGCGATATGGCAGAGCGCCTCGCGCTACATGAATTCACGGAAAACGCCTACCTGAACTACTCCATGTACGTCATCATGGACAGGGCGTTGCCGTTTATCGGGGATGGCCTGAAGCCTGTTCAGCGCCGCATCGTCTATGCGATGTCCGAGCTGGGGCTGAATGCCAGCGCCAAGTTCAAGAAATCCGCCCGTACCGTTGGTGATGTACTGGGTAAATACCATCCACACGGCGACAGCGCCTGTTATGAAGCGATGGTGTTGATGGCACAGCCGTTCTCTTACCGCTATCCACTGGTGGATGGCCAGGGGAACTGGGGGGCGCCGGACGATCCAAAATCCTTCGCAGCGATGCGTTATACCGAATCCCGTCTGTCTAAATATGCCGAAGTGCTGCTGGGCGAACTGGGTCAGGGAACCGTTGACTGGGTGCCAAACTTCGACGGCACGCTGCAGGAGCCGAAGATGCTGCCTGCGCGCCTGCCGAACATTCTGCTGAACGGCACCACCGGTATCGCGGTTGGTATGGCGACAGACATCCCGCCGCACAACCTGCGTGAAGTGGCGAAAGCCGCCATCACCCTGATTGAACAGCCGAAAACCTCGCTGGACGAGCTGCTGGATATTGTGCAGGGGCCGGACTATCCAACCGAAGCGGAGATCATCACCTCCCGCGCGGAAATCCGTAAAATCTACCAGAACGGTCGCGGCTCCGTGCGTATGCGCGCGGTGTGGACCAAAGAAGACGGTGCGGTGGTGATCACCGCGCTGCCGCATCAGGTCTCCGGCGCCAAAGTGCTGGAACAGATTGCCGCCCAGATGCGCAATAAGAAGCTGCCGATGGTGGACGATCTGCGCGACGAATCGGATCACGAGAACCCGACTCGTCTGGTGATCGTGCCGCGTTCCAACCGCGTGGACATGGAGCAGGTGATGAACCACCTGTTTGCCACCACCGATCTGGAAAAAAGCTACCGCATCAACCTGAACATGATTGGCCTCGACGGGCGTCCGGCGGTGAAAAACCTGCTGGAGATCCTCACCGAATGGCTGACCTTCCGCCGCGATACGGTACGCCGTCGTCTGAACCACCGTCTGGAGAAAGTGCTTAAGCGCCTGCATATCCTCGAAGGTTTGCTGGTGGCGTTCCTCAATATCGACGAAGTGATTGAGATCATTCGTACCGAGGACGAGCCTAAGCCTGCGCTGATGTCGCGCTTTGGCATCAGCGAAACCCAGGCCGAAGCGATCCTCGAACTGAAACTGCGCCATCTTGCCAAACTGGAAGAGATGAAGATCCGCGGTGAGCAGAGCGATCTGGAAAAAGAACGCGATCAGCTGCAGGCGATCCTCGCGTCCGAACGCAAGATGAACAACCTGCTGAAAAAAGAGCTGCAGGCCGATGCCGATGCTTTCGGCGACGACCGTCGTTCTCCGCTGCACGAGCGCGAAGAAGCGAAGGCGATGAACGAGCACGACATGCAGCCGTCCGAGCCGGTGACCATTGTCCTGTCGCAAAGCGGCTGGGTGCGTAGTGCTAAAGGCCACGACATCGACGCGCCAGGGCTGAGCTACAAAGCGGGCGACAGCTTCAAAGCCGCCGTGAAAGGGAAGAGCAACCAGCCGGTGGCGTTTATCGACTCTACGGGCCGTAGCTACGCGATTGACCCAATCACGCTGCCTTCCGCGCGCGGGCAGGGCGAGCCGCTCACCGGCAAGCTGACGCTGCCGCCGGGTGCCACGGTTGACCATATGCTGATGGAAGCCGACGAGCAGAAACTGCTGCTGGCGTCTGATGCCGGTTACGGTTTTATCTGTACCTTTAACGATCTTGTCTCGCGCAACCGTGCCGGTAAGGCGCTGATTAGCCTGCCGGATAACGCCCACGTTATGCCGCCGCTGGTGATTGAGAATGAGAGTGACATGCTGCTGGCGATCACCACCGCCGGGCGTATGCTGATGTTCCCGGTTAGCGATCTGCCTGAACTGTCAAAAGGCAAGGGTAACAAGATCATCAACATCCCGTCGGCGGAAGCAGCGAAGGGTGAAGATGGTCTCGCGCACCTCTTCCTTCTGCCGCCGCAGAGCACGCTGACCATTCATGTCGGTAAGCGTAAAATCAAACTTCGTCCGGAAGAGTTGCAGAAGGTCGTCGGTGAGCGCGGCCGTCGCGGTTCACTGATGCGTGGCCTGCAGCGTATTGACCGCGTGGAGATTGACTCTCCTGCACGCAGCACCGCAGGTGACAGCGAAGAGTAATGTCGTGATATCCCCCTCTGTCCGGAGGGGGAGTTTCAATAAAATTTCCCGTAAAATCGTTGTTAATTCGTGCGTTGCGATTAACAATACGCGCTCGTAATAAAGTCCTTACCTGGCCACAGGTGAAGTATAATTGTCAGCTGTTGGGGCTTCAGAGGTCGCTATGCTATACATTGTTCGTCTTATTCTTACCGTTATCTACTGCATTCTGGTCTGTATTTTCGGCTCTATTTATTGCCTGTTCAGCCCGCGTAATCCGAAGCATGTTGCCACCTTTGGTCATATGTTTGGTCGTCTTGCGCCGCTGTTTGGTCTGAAGGTTGAAAAACGTCTGCCGGAAGGCGCTGAGAATTTCGGTAATGCCATCTTTATCGCCAACCATCAGAACAACTACGATATGGTGACGGCCTCTAATATCGTTCTTCCACCAACCGTGACGGTGGGGAAAAAGAGCCTGCTGTGGATCCCGTTTTTCGGCCAGTTGTACTGGCTCACCGGTAACCTGCTGATCGACCGTAATAACCGTGCAAAAGCGCACAGCACTATTGCGGAAGTCGTGAATCATTTTAAAAAACGCAGAATATCCATCTGGATGTTCCCGGAAGGGACGCGCAGCCGTGGTCGTGGCCTGCTGCCGTTTAAAACTGGCGCGTTTCATGCCGCAATTGCGGCAGGTGTTCCAATTATTCCTGTGTGTGTTTCCAATACTTCTAATAAGATTAATCTTAATCGCCTGAATAATGGGTTGGTAATTGTCGAAATGCTGCCACCCGTCGATACCAGCAAATACGGTAAAGATCAGGTGCGTGAGCTGGCAGCACACTGCCGCGAGCTGATGGCTCAGCATATTGCGCTGCTCGACAAAGAAGTCGCAGAGAGAGAAGCCGCCGGTAAGATTTAATCCGGCGTTAAAGGGAAAACGAATTCCCGCGTTGTTAGTCGTTTCAGATGGAGCTTATATGTCACTCAGTCGGCGTCAGTTTATTCAGGCTTCAGGGATCGCCCTTTGTGCGGGTGCGATGCCGCTGACAGCCAGCGCCGCCGGGCAGCAACAGCCGCTGCCCATTCCGCCGTTAATTGAATCCCGTCGCGGACAACCGCTTTTCCTGACATTACAGCGCAGCCACTGGTCCTTTACCCAGGGGACGCGTGCGCCGGTATGGGGCATTAACGGGCGTTACCTTGGGCCGACCATACGCGTGTGGAATGGCGATGACGTTAAACTCATCTACAGTAACCGCACGTCCGAAAATGTTGCCATGACCATCAGCGGTTTACAGGTTCCTGGCCCGCTGATTGGCGGTGCGCCGAGGATGATGTCACCCAATGCTGACTGGGCGCCAGTGCTGCCCATTCGTCAGAGTGCGGCAACGCTGTGGTATCACGCCAATACCCCGAACCGCACTGCACAACAGGTGTATAACGGTCTGGCCGGGATGTGGCTGGTAGAAGATGAGGTCAGCAAATCCCTGCCGATCCCGAATCACTACGGTGTGGATGATTTCCCGATCATTATCCAGGACAAACGTCTGGATAATTTCGGTACGCCGGAATACAGCGAGCCGGGCAGCGGTGGCTTCGTCGGCGACACGCTGCTGGTCAATGGTGCGCAAAGCCCTTACGTTGAAGTCTCGCGTGGCTGGGTGCGTCTGCGTCTGCTCAACGCCTCAAACTCGCGCCGTTATCAGCTGAAAATGAGTGATGGCCGCGCGCTGCACGTGATCTCCGGTGACCAGGGCTTTTTACCTGCGCCGGTTTCCGTCAAACAACTGGCGCTGTCGCCGGGTGAACGTCGTGAAATTCTCATTGATATGACGAATGGGGATGAAGTGTCTGTCACCTGCGGTGAAGCGGCAAGTATTGTTGACCGTATTCGAGGGTTCTTTGAGCCGTCGAGCATTCTTGTTTCTACTCTGGTGCTGACCCTGCGCCCAACCGGTCTGCTGCCGTTGGTGACCGACAGCCTGCCCATGCGCCTGCTGCCGCAGGAGATCATGAGCGGTTCGCCAGTGCGCAGCCGCGATATCAGCCTGGGCGACGATCCGGGTATCAACGGTGCGCTGTGGGACGTCAACCGTATCGACATTACCGCGCAGCAGGGTAGTTGGGAGCGCTGGACCGTGCGTTCCGACATGCCGCAGTCGTTCCATATTGAAGGTGTGTCATTCCTGATCCGCAACGTGAACGGCGCGATGCCTTTCCCGGAAGACCGTGGCTGGAAAGACACCGTCTGGGTGGATGGTCAGGTCGAACTGCTTGTCTACTATGGTCAGCCTTCGTGGCCGCACTTCCCGTTCCTGTTCCACAGCCAGACGCTGGAGATGATGGACAGGGGGTCAGTGGGGCAGATGCTGGTCAACCCTGCGCCATAACCCCCCGACATTCCCGGTTCGCCGGGAATGTTTTATGCCCGCCAGAAAAAGCGCGAGAAGAGGATCAGCACCGGATAAATTTCCAGACGCCCTAAGATCATCGCTGCGCACATCAACAGCTTGGCCTCTTCTTTTAACGTCCCGAAGGTGGACGCGGTCTCGCCAAAACCCAGCCCCATGTTATTGATACAGGCAGCGACCGTTGCAAATGACGTAAACAGGTCGTAGCCCATCAGATTGAGCGTCCAGACAAAAAAGCCCGTAATCATCACGTAGAGGAAAAAGAAGCTCCATACCGAGCGCAGGACGCGTTCATTCACCACGCTTTTACCGACCTTGATACTCAGTAGCGCGCGCGGATGTGCAAGCTGATTCATTTCCTGAATACTCTGTTTGAACATGATCAGAAAACGCAGCGCTTTGATCCCGCCACAGGTCGATCCCACGCAGCCACCAAAAAAGCTGGCGCTCAACAGCAGGAAAATGGTGTGGGCAGGCCAGTGCGCATAATCGGCCGTCGAAAGGCCGTTATCGGTCATCATCGAACTGGCGAGGAAGAAAGCATGAACCAGGCTATCCGTCGCGTTGTACATCCCCGCATGCCAGACCTGCCAGGCGGTAATGACAATCACCACTGCGGCGGCACCCAGAAAGAATTTAACCTCCGGGCTGCGGCGAATCGGCTTCAGGGTGCGTCTGACAATCGCGACGTACCAGAGGGTGAAGTTGAACGCGGAGAGCAGCGAAAACGCGCCAGCGACGAGTTCAATCGCGTGGCTGTCGTAAAAACCAATGCTCTCGCTGCGGGTGGAGAATCCGCCCAATGACACGGTCGAAAGTCCGTGACAGATGGCGTCAAAAAAAGACATGCCCGCCAGCCAGTAGGCCAGGGTGCAGGCCGCGCCCAGCGCGAAGTAAGTTACCCACAGCGTGCGCGCGGTATCGGCAAGGCGGGGAGTCAGACGCTCCTCCTTGAACGGCCCCGGCATCTCTGACTGATACAGTTTCATGCCACCGATGCCCAGCAGCGGCAGGACCGCGACGGCCAACACGATGACGCCTAAGCCACCAATGAAATTCAGCTGGGCGCGGTAATATAGGTACGACTTAGGCAGGGCGCTGACGTCCCCGATTACCGTTGCACCGGTAGTGGTTATCCCGGAAACCCCTTCGAAGAGCGCGTCAGCAAAGGAAAGATGCAGACCATCGTCCATCCATAACGGCATGGCACTGATCAATGAAAACAGCAGCCAGAACAGCACGATAATCACAAACCCGTCGCGGGTGCGCAGCTGAATACCGGCATGACGGGTTGCCCTCCACGTCACTCCACCCAGGCTGAAAAATGTTAAAAAGGTGGTTAAAAACGCAAAGTAGGTCCGCTCTTTATTCAGCAGGGCGATGACCATTGGCGGCAGCATCGAAAGGCTGTACAGCAGAACCAGAAAACCGCAGAGGTGAAGGACAACCCGCAGCTGGGAAATGTGTAACGAATCGTTGGACTTCACAGCAGAACTCCGCGCAAGAACACGTTCCGGGGGCAAAACACCGGAAGATATAGTGGATATTATGATCCAAAATTAACAGGGCGCTGTATTTTAACGACTTCCAGGAATATCTGTCTGCTTCATGCATCCTTTTCTTCAAATGTGGCGGATGAACAGCGTATAATCCGGCTCCTTTTGTCTATTTTTTCTTCGGAAGCATTATGAGCGCAATTTCCCTGATCCAGCCGGATCGTGACCTCTTCTCCTGGCCCCAGTACTGGGCGGCCTGCTTTGGACCGGCGCCGTTCCTGCCGATGTCCCGGGAAGAGATGGACCAACTGGGCTGGGACAGCTGCGACATCATTCTGGTCACGGGCGATGCCTACGTTGACCATCCGAGCTTCGGCATGGCCATTTGTGGCCGCATGCTCGAAGCACAAGGCTTCCGCGTGGGGATCATCTCTCAGCCTGACTGGAACAGCAAAGACGACTTTATGCGTCTGGGTAAACCCAACCTGTTCTTCGGCGTAACCGCCGGCAACATGGATTCGATGATCAACCGCTATACCGCTGACCGTAAGCTGCGTCATGACGATGCCTATACCCCGGATAACGTGGCGGGTAAACGTCCGGACCGCGCCACCCTGGTGTATACCCAACGCTGTAAAGAAGCCTGGAAAGATGTGCCGGTGATCCTGGGCGGCATTGAAGCAAGTCTGCGCCGCACCGCGCACTACGATTACTGGTCAGATACCGTGCGCCGCTCGGTGCTGGTGGATTCTAAAGCCGACATGCTGATCTACGGTAACGGCGAGCGTCCGCTGGTGGAAGTCGCACACCGTCTGTCGCAGGGGGAACCGGTGAGCAGTATTCGCGACGTGCGTAACACCGCGATCATGGTGAAAGAGGCGCTGCCGGGCTGGAGCGGGGTCGATTCCCGTATTATTGACATGCCGGGCAAAATCGACCCTATCCCACATCCTTACGGCGAAGATCTGCCGTGTGCCGATAACAAGCCGGTTGAGCCGAAAAAAGCGGAAGCGAAGGCGATTGTTGTACAACCGCCACGCCCGAAACCGTGGGAAAAAACGTATGTACTGCTGCCGTCCTACGAGAAGGTAAAAGCTGACAAAGTGCTCTACGCGCATGCGTCGCGTATTCTGCACCATGAAACCAACCCGGGCTGTGCCCGCGCACTGCTGCAGAAACACGGCGAGCGCTATATCTGGATCAACCCGCCAGCGATCCCGCTGTCAACTGAAGAGATGGATAGCGTCTTTGCGCTGCCGTATAAGCGCGTGCCGCACCCGGCATATGGCAACGCCCGTATCCCGGCGTATGAGATGATCCGCTTCTCGATCAACATCATGCGCGGCTGCTTCGGCGGGTGCTCGTTCTGCTCTATTACCGAGCATGAAGGACGCATTATCCAGAGCCGCTCTGAAGATTCGATCATCAATGAGATCGAAGCCATTCGCGATACCGTACCGGGTTTTACTGGCGTGATCTCCGATCTTGGCGGCCCAACCGCCAACATGTACATGCTGCGCTGTAAGTCGCCGCGTGCAGAGCAAACCTGCCGTCGTCTCTCATGCGTCTATCCGGACATCTGCCAGCACATGGATACCAACCATGAGCCGACAATCAATCTCTATCGCCGCGCCCGCGACCTTAAAGGCATCAAGAAGATCCTCATCGCCTCCGGGGTACGTTACGACATCGCAGTGGAAGATCCGCGCTACATTAAAGAGCTGGCAACGCACCACGTTGGCGGCTATCTGAAGATTGCGCCGGAGCACACCGAAGAAGGCCCGCTGTCGAAAATGATGAAGCCGGGCATGGGCAGCTATGATCGCTTTAAACAGTTGTTCGATACCTACTCTAAGCAGGCAGGGAAAGAGCAGTACCTGATCCCTTACTTCATCTCTGCCCACCCGGGTACGCGCGATGAGGACATGGTGAACCTGGCGCTGTGGCTGAAACAGCGTCGCTTCCGTCTGGATCAGGTGCAGAACTTCTACCCGTCACCGCTCGCCAACTCGACGACCATGTATTACACCGGCAAGAACCCGCTGAGTAAGATTGGTTATAAGAGCGAAGACGTGGTGGTGCCAAAAGGGGATAAACAGCGCCGTCTGCACAAAGCGCTGCTGCGTTATCACGATCCGAAAAACTGGCCGCTGATCCGTCAGGCGCTGGAAGATATGGGTAAAAAGCACCTGATTGGCTCGCGTCGCGACTGTCTGGTACCGGCTCCTACCCTGGATGAAATGCGCGAGGCGCGTCGTCAGAATCGCAATACGCGCCCGGCGTTGACCAAGCACACACCGATCGTGCACCAGCGTTCAAACGGTGGGACGACGGCGAAGAAGCCAGCCAAACGTAAAGCGTAAAATAAAAACCCCGGCAAGCCGGGGTTTTTTTATCTATCCGCCAAACTGATCCGGGTCTGGCCCAAGCCGTTTGCCCTTATCCAGTTTCGCAATCTCACCCAACTCATCTTTGTCCAGGCGGAAATCCCAGACGTCGAAGTTCTCGGCGATGCGCGAAGGGGTGACCGATTTCGGGATCACCACCAGGCCGTTATCCAGATGCCAGCGAATCACAATCTGTGCTGGCGTCTTACCGTATTTATCCGCCAGGTCGCGAATAATTTTCTGATCAAATACGCCTTCACCACCCTGAGCCAGCGGGCTCCAGGATTCGGTCTGGATATTGTGGGTTGCGTTCCAGGCGTGAAGCTGGCGCTGCTGCATCAGCGGGTGCAGCTCGATCTGATTGATGACAGGAGCGATACCCGTCTCGTCGATCAGGCGCTGCAGATGGTGAACCTGGAAATTACAAACACCGATACTTTTCACCCGTCCCTCTTTTTGCAGCTCAATCATTCCTTTCCAGGCATCAACATAATGGTCGATAGCCGGAACAGGCCAGTGCATCAGCCAGAGATCGATGTAATCGAGCTGGAGCTTGTCCAGGCTCTCCTGCAGGGCTTCGCGGGGGCGCTTTTGATCGTCGTTCCACAGTTTAGTGGTAATGAAAAGGTCGTCGCGGGGCAGGCCAGCGCTGGCCAGTGCCTTACCCACACCGTCTTCGTTTTTGTACGCAGCGGCGGTATCAATCGACCTGTAGCCGACTTCCAGGGCTTTATGAATGGCGGAGACGACCTCGTCGTTACCGGCTTTCCATACGCCGAGCCCCAGTTGGGGCATCACGTTGCCGTCCTTCAGCCTGATTACGGTTTGGTTTGCCATTTTTCCTCCTTCAGGTGCGCATCGTCGGAGGGTTTCTCCGACGATGGGGTGTGCATTAAGTCTGGACGAAATGTCAAAAAACGAAAGTCGGGAGGACAAAAACGCTTAGCGTGCCGCTTCGTAGATACGACGGCTCACGTCCAGCGTGATGTCGCCGTGCTCACCCAGGTGAGTCATACCGTGTTCTTCCAGTTTCGCCAGCAGGGCAGGGATGGAGCTACCATCCAGGCCGTAGCCAGAGAGACGCGTTGGCACGCCCAGGCCTTCAAAGAAGTTGCGGGTCGCTTCGATGGCGGCATCAATACGCGCATCGTCAGAACCTTCGGTAATGTTCCACACGCGCTCGGCGTACTGCAGCAGTTTGGCGCGTTTGGTGTCACGTTTTTCGTTCCACAGCGCAGGCAGTACTACGGCCAGCGTCTGAGCGTGATCCAGACCGTGCATGGCCGTCAGTTCGTGGCCCAGCATATGGGTTGCCCAGTCCTGAGGCACACCCGCACCGATCAGGCCATTAAGCGCCTGCGTTGCCGCCCACATCACATTGGCGCGAACATCGTAGTTTTCTGGCTCTTTCAGCGCTTTCGGACCTTCTTCAACCAGCGTCAGCAAAATGCCTTCCGCGAAGCGATCCTGAATTTTGGCATCCACCGGGTAGGTCACGTACTGCTCAACGGTATGCACAAAGGCGTCGACCACACCGTTAGCCACCTGACGTGCAGGCAGGGTGTAGGTGTAAACCGGGTCGAGGATGGCGAACACAGGCTGAACGTGTTCGTTCATAAAGGCCTGTTTATCACCGGTGGTTTTGCGGGAGATCACGGCACCTTTGTTGGATTCAGAGCCTGTGGCTGGCAGAGTCAGTACCGAGCCCATCGGGATAGCGCTTTTCACATCGCTGCCACGGGTTTCCAGGATATGCCATGGGTCGATGCCGTCAGCGTAATGTGCCGCTGCGGCGATGAATTTGGTGCCGTCCAGCACTGAGCCACCGCCAACGGCCAGCAGGAAGGTGATGTTCTCTTCGCGGGCGATTTTCACTGCATTCATCAGCGTTTCGTAAGACGGGTTTGGCTCAATGCCGCCGAATTCACGCACGTCCAGACCTTCCAGGGCACTGTAAACCTGATCCAGCACGCCGGTTTTTTTCACGCTGCCGCCACCGTAGGTGATCAGTACGCGGGCGTCAGCAGGGATCTGTGCGCGCAACTCGGCAATAGCGCCTTTACCAAACAGAATGCGGGTTGGGGTGTGGAGATTAAAGTTGTTCATTGCTCGTTCCCTTATGTGGGTGAAAAATCGTGGTGGCGCAGAAGGCTACCTGATGCTGCACATTGTGGCTGTCCGGGGCTATCCTCTCAATGCACATTCCTGCCGATGTCTTGCCCATTTCTACAGAGCGCTGGAGAAAGCGCGGAAAAGCACGCACACTATCAACGTCGGAAACCGTACCCGGAGTAACGTAATATGAACCGTGAAGCGATCTGTCATCAGCTCACAATGCAGATTAAGAGACTGATAGATAATGAAAATGGTGTCAGCAATTTGCTGCCGGACATTCGCCTGCTCTACGGTACGCAACCCGGGACGCGCACGCCGGTCATGTATCAACCAGGCATCGTTTTTCTCTTTTCTGGCCATAAAATTGGCTATATCAATGAACGAGTCTTCCGTTACGACACCAATGAATACCTGCTGCTGACAGTACCTTTACCCTTTGAATGTGAAACTTTCGCGACAGAGGCCGTTCCGCTGGCGGGTATTCGCGTCAATGTCGATCTTCTTCAGTTGCAGGAGCTGCTGATGGAGATTGGCGAGGACGAGCTTTTCCAGCCGTCAATGGCGTCAAGTGGGATTAACTCGGCAACGCTATCAGAGGAGATCCTCTGTGCCATTGAACGCCTGCTGGACGTGATGGAAAGGCCGCTGGATGCACGTATTCTCGGCAAGCAGATTATCCGCGAAATTCTCTACCATGTACTGCTGGGGCCGGGTGGGGGGGCCTTACTCGCGCTGGTGAGCCGACAGACCCACTTCAGCCTGATAAGCCGCGTGCTCAAGCGTATTGAAAGTCAGTACACGGAAAACCTGAGCGTCGACCAGCTCGCGGCAGAAGCTAATATGAGTGTCTCGGCGTTTCACCATAATTTTAAGTCGGTGACCAGCACTTCACCGCTGCAGTATCTCAAAACCTACCGCCTGCATAAGGCGCGAATGCTGATGATCCACGATGGCATGAAGGCCAGCGCGGCGGCGATGAGGGTGGGCTATGAAAGTGCGTCGCAGTTCAGTCGGGAGTTTAAGCGCTACTTCGGCGTCACGCCGGGGGAAGATGCGTCACGTATAAGAACCATGCAGGGAGCGTGAAGGGGAAGCTTAGGCCGGGTAAGCGGTAGCGCCACCCGGCTTTTGTTTATGCACTGCAGTACTTTTTCTTAATCACTACCGCAATGGTCCCTACCAGCCCTGCCACCAGCAGGAAAATCGGCAGCACCATCAGGAAGGTCATCACCTGATCTTCGTGGTGTTTCACGAACGGGATCATATTCAGCGCGTAGCCGAGCGTCGTGACCACACCAACCCACAACAGGGCGCTCAGCCAGTTAAAGAACTGGAAGCGGCGGTTCGACAGACCAGAAATGCCCGCCATTGTTGGCAGCAGAGTACGAACAAACGCCAGAAAACGCCCTGCCAGCAGTGCCAGCAGGCCATGCCGATCAAACATGCAGGTCGCACGTTGATGATATTTATGCGGTAACTGGGCCAGCCAGCTTTTCACGACGCGCGTGTTCCCAAGCCAGCGGCCCTGCAAATAGCTCAGCCAGCAGCCCAGGCTGGCTGCGGAAGTGAGGATCACCATCGTTGGCGTGAAGTCCATGACGCCTTTGCCGATCAACGCCCCGGCAAGTAAAAGCAAACTGTCACCGGGTAAAAATGACGCTGGCAGTAATCCATTTTCCAGAAACAGAGTCGCGAACATCACGAAATAGACGATACCTAAGACGTGAGGGTCCGCCAGCGCGGCAAAATCGTGTTGCCAGAGCGCTGCGATAATATCTTGAATAACAGCCATGGACTTTCCTGTGGAACAGCAGATATAGAGCTATTGTACTCCTTTATTTGCGCTTCGGGTTTGATCCCGGGCGCAACTAATGCGGACTTTTCTGGTGGCAATGTTCACAAAAACGTCCAGGGAGTACATTTTCAGCCAGCACTCTACACGATACGTTCAAACCCTGCTGTTAAATCCGCGATTAAATCGTCAACATTTTCTAAACCGATATGCAGTCGGATCAGGGTTCCGCTGAAGTCCACTTCACCACCGGGACGCAAAGCCGCGATCTGCTCCGGTTGGTTTGGCAGGATCAGGGATTCAAAGCCGCCCCAGGAGTAGGCCATGCTGAAGAGGGTAAAATTATCCAGATAGTTTGCCAGTTCGTCATTATTCAGCCGTTTTTTAAGAACGAATGAGAACAAACCGCTACTCCCCGTAAAGTCCCGTTGCCAGTATTCATGACCTTTGCTGCCGGGCAACGCCGGATGGTTGACGCGCTCAACCTGCGGGTGTTGCGCCAGCCATTCGGCTATTTTCAGGCTGCTTTCGTGATGCTGACGCAGGCGCACGCTCAGCGTACGGAGCCCGCGGCTGGTCATGTAGGCGGTATCCGCATCCACCATTTGCCCCATCAGGTAGGCATTTTCACGCAGCTGATCCCAGCAGCGTGCATTGGATACCGCAGTGCCAATCATGCCGTCAGAATGGCCAATCAGGTATTTGGTCGCCGCCTGAATCGAGATATCAATGTCAAACTCCAGTGCTTTAAACAGCACGCCCGCCGCCCACGTGTTGTCGATCATGATGATCGCTTCTGGCGCTTTGCTGCGAACCGCTTTCACGATAGCCGGGACGTCGTGGACTTCCATGGTGAGTGACCCTGGAGATTCCAGGAACACGATACGCGTGTTTGGCTGAATAAGTTCTGCGATGCCTTCGCCGATCAGCGGGTCGAACCAACCGGTTGTTACGCCGAGCTTACTGAGGATTTTGGTGCAGAAGTCCTGGCTGGGTTCATAGGCGGTGTTGGTCATCAGGATATGATCGCCTTGTTCCACAAACGCCAGAATAGTATTGGCGACGGCTGCCGCCCCACACGGGAACAGCGCACAGCCCACGCCGCCTTCCAGTTCGCACATGGCCTCCTGGAGTGAAAAATGGGTTAGCGTGCCGCGACGACCATAAAAAAGTCCGCCTTTTGCGCGGTTACGCGTGGCGATTTTTTTCTCCTCAACGGTATCAAATACCAGTGAGGAGGCTCGTTGAATCACGCTATTGACCGATCCCTGGGTGTATTTTTTGCTGCGTCCTGCCTGTACCAGCGTGGTATCAAGATGCTTCTTTGTCATGTTCGCTAACCCTGTTTTTATACGTCTGGACGTCCAGACTACCACGATTGTAAAAAACTGCACCCGGATACTTATCGAATAAGCAGAAAATATTAGCAAAAAATCGCATAAGAAATTTTTACTGCGTAAGCGCAAGGAAAGTGAGCGAAAATTACGGCACCATGCAAATACTAATGAGAACTACTATCAATTCGACGATGTTTTGATATTATTACGTTCAGATTTTGTGATTTGCGTCCTGGAGATACAGAGTGGGTAATAATTTGATGCAGACGGATCTCTCCGTTTGGGGCATGTATCAACATGCTGACATCGTGGTTAAGATTGTGATGATCGGCCTGATTCTGGCGTCCGTTGTCACATGGGCTATCTTCTTCAGCAAAAGTGCTGAGCTGCTTTCGCAGAAGCGTCGCCTTAAGCGGGAGCAACAGCAACTGGCTGAAGCCCGCTCTCTGGATCAGGCTTCAGATATGACCTCATCCTTCCACGTAAAAAGCCTGACCACCCTGTTAGTTAATGAAGCTCAGAACGAGCTGGAACTTTCCGCTGGCAGTGAAGATAACGAAGGTATTAAAGAACGTACCGGCTTCCGTCTGGAGCGTCGTGTTGCCGCTGTAGGTCGACATATGGGCCGTGGCAATGGTTATCTGGCGACGATCGGCGCGATCTCGCCGTTCATCGGGCTTTTCGGTACGGTCTGGGGCATCATGAACAGCTTTATCGGTATCGCGCAGTCTCAAACTACCAACCTTGCGGTGGTTGCGCCGGGTATCGCGGAAGCGCTGCTGGCGACGGCAATCGGTCTGGTTGCAGCAATCCCGGCTGTGGTTATCTACAACATCTTCGCGCGTATGATTGGCAGTTACAAAGCCACTCTCGGTGATGTTGCAGCACAGGTTCTGCTGCTGCAAAGTCGCGATCTTGATTTGAATGCCAGCTCGGTTAAGCCGGTGCACGCGGCGTCTAAACTGCGCGCAGGTTGATGCTATGGCGATGCGTCTGAACGAAAATCTGGACGATAACGGCGAAATGCATGAAATCAACGTAACGCCGTTTATCGACGTTATGCTGGTTCTGCTGATTATCTTCATGGTGGCTGCGCCGCTGGCGACGGTGGATGTGAAGGTGAATCTACCTGCCTCTTCCAGCCAGCCACAGCCGCGCCCGGAGAAGCCAATCTATATCTCGGTAAAAGCGGATAAATCCATGTTCCTCGGGAACGACCCGGTGACGGCCGACTCTGTCATCCCGGCGCTGGATCAGCTCACGGGTGGCAAGAAGGACACCACGGTCTTCTTCCGTGCGGATAAAACCGTCGATTATGAAACCATGATGAAGGTAATGGACACGCTGCATCAGGCGGGTTATCTGAAGATTGGGCTGGTCGGCGAAGAGAAAGCGACCGTGAAGTAAAAAAGAGCTGGCGAAAGCCGGCTTTTTTTATGCATATCGGTTTGATTATTTTTTTGTATCAGTGGATGCAGGAGCGGTCGGGTGAGAAGCCAGCGCGTCCTCATCAAGCGCCACGCAGGTGACGTTTGAGGTACGGTACTCACCGTCTGACAGCTTGCGCGTCAGACGCAGGGTGGCGATTTCTCTGGCAAGCAGATACTGATAATTGGCCTCAAGACGTCCCAGTACCTTCTCTTTCAGCTCTGGACGCTGCTCGATGATGGCATTCACCACGGCACCGTAAATTTCTTCTTTGACCTGTAGCGGGTAAATTTCACGGCGATTCTGCCATTTCAGACGCACCAGCGTCGCCGGGATCGATACCAAATCTTGTGTTATACGCGTCATCTCGTCATTTTTTGTCTTTCTCAGCGCGTCGAGATTTTGCTTTAAGATAAATTCATCACTTTTTTTATCATCTAAAGTCAAATAAACGTCGTTATTTTTAATTTCTTTCACGTTAATCTTCCCCCAGGGTGTAAAATATAGGGTTGTTTTTTTCTCGTGTAATTAGATTAAGCCAAATTTCATTGCCCGCTTCATTTATTTCTTCTGTTTTTTCGGCCATTATTTGACTTAGTTTCTGGGCATCTATTTCGCCTTCGGCTTGCAGGTCATTCAGCAGATGGACAAAGGCTTCAATTTTTATAGCGCGAAATAAGCGGTCCTTTATATGACGATCGTGCTCTTCCAGCAACATATTACGGGATTTCCCTGTTTGGGAAACGCCAATTAATATGTCAGGCTCGAAATCGGAGAGCTTTCTTTTTCCCTGAGTGAAACTCGCCTCTTTTTCTGCTTCCGCGGGTTGCTGTTCCACAGACGCAATGTGGTACTTAGCCGGGACGAGATAGTCGGGCAGCATTTTTAATTTCCTTTAATTTCAACAGGGTGGGGTTGGTAAAGGCGTGAGATTCGTTGACAATATCATGAGGCAATTTTAAAATCAAAAAAAATGGAGCCTACCCATGAACAGCATCTTTTTTACGGTCATCACATTACTATTACTGACCGCTGGTGTTCTTTTATTGATGCAGGAATTCAATAAAACGAAAGTGTCGAAGGACGCCAGTGAACCTCCACAACCTGAACGGATGACAAAAGAGGAAGGGGAAGATCATTTCTCTGTATTGATGAACTCAGTAACGCCTGTTTGGTACTGGCGGGTGAACCATGAATATATCGACTTTTTACACGCGACAATTAAACGCATGAAAATGTCGGAAATTAATGATACGCCCGGACTGTTTGAGGCACAGCGTCGCTGCAGCGACCTGAATTCAGCAGTGTATAAATATTATGATAATATCAAAAAACGCTGTCTGAACGGTGAGAAAGTATCATATTCTGACCTCGACGTATTAAATCTGCGTCAGTGCTTTCGTGAGTTCAGTCTGGAAGCCTATCCTGAGCTGGTGGCGCTTGTCTGGCCTGAGTACGCACGTCCGGAGGTTAACCCGGATAACGTCTGAGTGACGTACCGTTGAGTTATTGCAAACAGTCAGCGCCGTTGAGATATACTGGGCGCTGGTTTCTTTTGCAAACAGGACTTTATGGAACGCTTTTTTGAAAATGCCATGTACGCCTCTCGCTGGATACTGGCTCCCGTCTATTTTGGCCTTTCGCTGGCGCTTATCGCTCTGACGATTAAGTTCTTTCAGGAAATCTGGCATGTTCTGCCGAACATTTTTTCCATTGCCGAAGCGGATTTGATTCTGGTTCTGCTGTCGCTGGTAGATATGACCCTGGTGGGCGGACTGCTGGTGATGGTGATGTTCTCTGGCTACGAAAATTTTGTCTCCCAGCTTGATATCGACGAGCGTAAAGAGAAGCTCAGCTGGCTGGGCAAAATGGATGCTTCATCGCTGAAGAATAAAGTGGCCGCGTCGATTGTGGCAATCTCCTCTATCCACCTGTTACGCGTATTTATGGACGCGAAAAATGTCCCGGATAACAAACTGATGTGGTACGTCATTATCCATCTGACGTTTGTGTTGTCTGCATTTGTGATGGGGTATCTGGATAAGATCAGTAAGAAGTAAAGTACGTGTCCCCCTCGCCCTACGGGCTGAGGGGGCGAAAAGACCTATTTATCCGATGATGCCTGCCACAGGTTCAACTCCCCGTCCGCAACATGTCGATCAATCCTTTCCAGCTCATCTTCGCTGAAGTGCAGGTTATCCAGGGCCCGAACGTTTTCTTCGATCTGGGCCGGGCGACTTGCACCGATCAGCACTGAGGTAACGCGTTCATCCTTGAGCAACCAGCTCAGTGCCATCTGCGCCATCGTCTGTCCACGGACATGCGCCATTTCACTCAGCAAACGCAGGCTGTTGAGATTGGCTTCGGTCAGCATTTTTTCCGTCAGGCCGCGTACCTTTTTACCCTCGCGCTGCATGCGAGAATCTTCAGGGATCCCGTTCAGGTATTTTCCGGTAAGCAACCCCTGCGCCAGCGGGGTAAACGCAATGCAACCCGTCCCGTTTTGCTTAAGCGTATCCAGCAGGCCGGTGTTATCTACCCAGCGGTTGAGCAGGTTGTAGGATGGCTGATGAATAAGCAGCGGAATTTTCCACTCACGCAACAGGTCAGCCATTTTCTGGGTGCGCTCCGTTGAATAGGATGAAATCCCGATATACAGCGCTTTACCGCTTAGCACAGCATGGGCCAGTGCCGCCGCAGTCTCTTCCATCGGCGTATTTTCATCGACGCGATGGGAATAGAAAATATCAACATACTCCAGACCCATCCGCTTCAGACTTTGATCGAGACTGGCAAGCAAATATTTGCGCGAACCGCCTGACCCATACGGCCCCGACCACATGTCGTAACCCGCTTTAGTGGAGATAATCAGTTCGTCGCGATACGCGGAAAAATCCTCACGCAGCAGGCGGCCGAAATTCTCTTCAGCGCTGCCTGCCGGAGGGCCGTAGTTATTGGCGAGATCGAAATGAGTAATGCCGAGATCGAAGGCTTTGCGCAGCAGCGCGCGCTGGGATTCGAGAGGGTGTACGTGGCCAAAGCTATGCCACAAACCAAGCGATAGTGCTGGCAGGCGCAAGCCACTTTTTCCGCAGTAGCGGTACTGCATATTTTCATAGCGGGCGGGGTCAGGGTTCCAGGACATGATGTCTCCTTTTTTATCGTTGAATTTTCGAAACAACGTTTTCATTCTGAACTTATCACATCACAAATGACATAACTAAGCGCGAGGTGATGGTTAACGTCAGCTGTGTGACTAATGAAGCCACGCTAATCAAAAATGATCACAAAACGTTATAATTTCCCCGGTTCCTGCCGATAACGAGAGAAGTACTCGCCTCTGGGCGAATTCACCCTCACGGCAAGGAAGACTTATGAATATGCTCCGTAATTTCACGATCCGCTTCGTCATGCTGACGATTCTCGGGATCTTTTGTTTAATGTGGGCGGGTGTTGGCCTGTACAGTACCTGGTCCCTTTCGCGTGTTTCGGATGGCAATGACGTGGATCGTCAACTGGTCAAACAGATGACGGTACTCAGTCAGGGCACCGATCAGTATTTCCGCTTTGTGACCCGTTTGAGCCGTGCGATGGAAGTCAAAGCCGCAGGCGGCACGCCGGATTTGGCCTCTGCCCAACAGGCACTGGATAACATGGGTAAGAAACTGGCCGAGATGAAAGCGATCTCGCCAGGACCAATGGACGAACAGATTTCTGCTCAGGTCATCGGTACCTGGCAGGCGTTGCTTGATCAAGGTATCACGCCGCAAATGCAGCAGGCGAAGCTGGAGACTCTGGATGGCTATCGCCAGCAGGCCAATAACGTTACCCCGCCGCTAAGCCGTGCGTTTGGTGCCGCTGCCGAGAACTTTAACAACGCGGCCGCGAAGGCGCTCGACAGCACCCGCGTGGTGGTGGACAACCTGACCAGCATGACGCGTACGGTGATTATCACCGCCACTATTATCGGCCTGCTGATCCTGCTTTTCACCGACCGCTACCTGGTCGCGATGCTGGTCAAACCGCTGGACCGCATTCGCCAGCAGTTCCGCCAGATTGCCCAGGGCGATCTCAGTCAGCCAATTGAACCCTTCGGCCGCAACTGTGTGGGGCAGTTGGTTCCTCTGTTGAGCGCGATGCAGGACAGTCTGCGCGAAGCGGTCAGCACTATCCGCTCCGGCAGTGAAAATATCTGGCGCGGTGCGACGGAAATCTCCAGCGGTAATAACGATCTCTCTTCCCGTACCGAAGAGCAGGCTGCCGCACTGGAAGAGACGGCTGCCAGCATGGAACAACTGACTGCAACCGTGAAACTGAATGCGGAAAGCGCGCGTCAGGCAAGCCAACTGGCAGATGTGGCATCGACCACCGCCAGCCGTGGCGGCTCGCTGGTGGAAGAAGTGGTGACCACCATGAGCGGCATTTCTGAAAGCTCGAAGAAAATTGCTGAAATCACTAACGTCATCAACAGCATTGCCTTCCAGACCAACATTCTGGCACTCAATGCGGCCGTTGAAGCGGCGCGCGCGGGTGAGCAGGGGCGTGGTTTCGCCGTGGTGGCGGGTGAAGTCCGTAACCTGGCAAGCCGTAGCGCCAACGCGGCAAAAGAAATTGAAGGGCTGATCGCTGATTCCGTTAATCGGGTAGAGCAGGGGGCGCAGCTGGTGGGCGACACAGGCACCACCATGGATGCGATTTTGCGCGACGTGACGGAAGTGACAACCATTATGAAGCAAATCGCCTCCGCCTCTGAGGAGCAAAGCAAGGGCATTTCGCAGGTCGGGATTGCCATTACCCAGATGGACGGCGTTACCCAGCAAAACGCCTCGCTGGTGGAAGAGGTTTCCGCAGCAGCGGCAGCGCTGGAGCGTCAGACCGAAGATCTTCAGCGCTCGGTGCAAAAGTTCCGCCTGACGGCATAGCGCAACGTTGCAAGGCCGCCTTGTGCGGCCTTGCATTATTAACGCCTTCCTCATTCAGCGCGCGCTGAAACTGCTATTCTTTTGCTAACCCCCCTGACGTTCTGGGCTCTCTTCTATGAGGTGTTGCTATGAACAGATCGTTGTCAGTTATCCCTGTTCTCTCTTTCATTTTTCTGATGCTGTTCTCGGTTTTTGCCAGTGCGACCCAGCAGGCGCAGGAGCGGCGTGTGTCGCGTGATGTCAGGCAGGAAACCCGCGACGCGTCACGACAGGTGAAGCAGACCTGCGTGGCGAACAATAACCAGAGTAATCACGACTGCCGTCAGGACAAGCGTCAGATGAAACAGGCCGGACGGCAAAAAGCGCGGGATATTAAGTATTAATCAGATTTGCGAGACGGCTTCCGGGAATGCCCCTTGTCGGCTCGGGCAATACTGCCAGGTCTTAACCCAGTTGCTGATCGGCCGCGCCCTGCCAGAGGAGATGGCGCGCGTGATAGAGGATTTGCTGTGTGAGCTGGTGGGATATTACGCCGATACGCTGAAAGCGCCGCGCTGGATAAATACGCCGGAAGGTCATATCGCGATTAATTAAAATTGTTTTATGTTGCCGGGCGGCGGCTGCGCCTTGCCCGGCCTACGTTATTATTTTCATGTGTTAATGTAACAATATATTTGGCATTTTCTGCACCGTAACGGCGATGGGAATTAATATAGCCTTAAGCTCCTCCCGACATTATTAATTTTCTTATTTTACCGGAAATAATACAGTCTATGAAAAAGTCCTATATTGTATTGGCCGTCATGGCAGGCTTGGCTATGGTTAATTCAGCAATGGCGCAAAGCGTCACCGTGGATGTCCCGAGCGGTTATAAAGTGGTGATTGTCCCGTCATCCACCACGGTTCCGCAGGCGGTAGCCGTCGCGCCTGCACCGTCACAAACGGTCTATGCCGCGCCAGCGCCTGCTCCGGTTTATCACCCGCGTGCGCGGCATGTGGCGAGCGTGGCGGAAGGGATGGTGATAGAGCATCAGTACGACGATCATCATTGATGCTTCGCACTCAGCAATGCGGCAGCAGGCTAAGCGCTTGCTTAACCGCCGCCTGCAAACGAGATTCCGGAACACCGTCTCTGGCCTGCACCGACAAACCATGTAAAAAGACGGCAAAATAGTCTCCCAGACTCTCTGCATCGGTCGTATCCGGCAGTTCACCGTTATGCACTGCCTGGTGGAGACGATCGATGATCTGCTGCGTACGCTGCAGGCGATGCTGTGCCAGCCAGGTTTTGAGCGTTTCATTTTCCGCACTGACGCTGGCTGCAGAGGCCACCACCATACATCCTTGCGGCAAATCCGGATGGCAGTACAGGTGAACCGCATCCATTAACAGCGTCTGGATGGTATCCCGCACGTTGCCCCCTGCGGATAAGGCCCGATCCGCAAAACCGCCTTCCTGTTTTTCGTAATCGGCGATAGCTTCCCGAAAGAGCTGCTCTTTTGAACCGAACGCCTTGTAAATTCGTGCCGATGCAATCCCCAGCTCTGCCACCAGATCCGACATTGAGGTTCCTTCATAACCCTGTCGCCAGAACAGGTTGCGCGCTTTGATAAGCGCCTGGTCACGATCGAACTGGCGCGGTCTGCCTGCCATTTTGTTGCTCCGGTTGGTCCTGAATTCAGTGAAACAGGATCGCCTAAATCATCTGGATTACCAACGAATTTATAATTTTCGCTTGCGGTTATCCGGCTTTACTCCTATTGTTTGTCAATCGACAAACAATAGGAGTATACGATGAAAACCCTCAAAGGTCCCTCTCTCCATCTGGCTCAGTTCAGCGATGATGCGGCCCCATTCAATAATTTGCCTGCGATAGCCCGGTGGGCGGCGGAAACGGGGTTTAGCGCTCTGCAAATCCCGGTATGGGATCGCCGTCTCTTCGACGTGGCGACGGCGGCAGAAAGCCAGACCTACTGCGACGATCTGACCGGTATGCTGGCGGAGCATGGCCTGGTGGTGAGTGAGCTGACCAGCCACATCTTCGGCCAACTGATGGCGGTACATCCTGCTTACGACAGCTTATGCGACAGCTTTGCGCCGCCGGAAGTCCACGGCAACCCACTGGCCCGCGGCGAATGGGCACAGCAACAGCTGCTGATGGCGGTCAAGGCCTCTGCCAGGCTTGGACTCAGCGATCTGGGTACCTTCTCTGGCTCGCTGGCGTGGCCCTATTTGTTCCCGTTCCCGCAGCGCCCGGAAGGGTTAATTGAAACCGCCTTTGACGAGCTGGCCAGGCGCTGGATGCCGGTGCTTAACGCCTGTGACGAGCAGGGTATTAACCTCTGCTATGAGATCCACCCGAGCGAAGATCTGCATGATGGGGTGACGTTTGAAATGTTTTATCAAAGGGTGAAAGAGCATCCCCGCTGCCGGATACTTTTCGACCCCAGCCACATGGTGCTACAGCAGCTTAACTATCTGGAGTTTATTGATATTTATAAGGACATGATCAACATGTTCCACGTCAAAGACGCTGAATTTAATCCGACCGGGCGTCAGGGTATTTATGGTGGCTATCAGTCGTGGGTCGATCGTGCAGGACGTTTTCGCTCATTAGGTGACGGCCAGGTGGATTTCAGGGCTATTTTCTCGAAGCTGACTCAATACGATTATGCCGGCTGGGCAACCCTGGAATGGGAGTGCTGTCTGAAAAATCCGCTGGATGGTGCCAGAGAAGGGGCTGCGTTCATCCGCGACCATATTATTCACATCACCGATAAAGTCTTCGATGATTTCGCCGGTGCGCCAGTTAACCCTCAGCAAATCAACGCATTACTCGGCATTCGCTAAGCTACGACATCACAGGGAGTCACCATGGAACAACAATACGGTGAGATCGCGCACGCGGATCTCAGGGCAGAACACGTCTATACGAAAGTGAACGGACAGCGCATCCACTGCGTCGTGGCGGGAAAAGGACAACCGGTATTGCTGATACCGGGCTGGCCGCAGACCTGGTATACCTGGCGCTATGTCCTTCAGGCGCTGGCGGCGGCGGGTTTTCAGGCGATAGCGGTCGACCCTCCGGGCATTGGTGAGTCAGATAAACCGCGCGACGGCTATGATACCGGACGTGTCGGTGCCATGCTGCATACCATGATGGTGCAGCTGGGCCATGCGCGTTATAGCATAGTGGGTCACGATATCGGCATGTGGGTTGGTTATGCCATGGCGAGCGATTTTCCTCAGGCGATAGAAAGACTTGTGCTGACAGAAGCGGTTATCCCTGGACTGGCACCACCACCGCCGATTTTTGTCGCACCGGAAGAGAACATCTTTCTCTGGCACTTCATGTTCAATCAACTGGCGGATCTACCCGAAACCCTGACCAGCGGGCGCGAATCACAGTATCTCAGCTATATTTTCGACCGCTGGTCTCATCGACGTGAACGGGTTGCCGCAGAGGTGTATATCGCCGCCTATTCAACACCCGGCGGGCTGCGTGCGGGCTTCGACTATTATCGCGCTATCCCGGAAACCATCCGGCAGAACCAGCGCCGTGCGCAAACACCTTTAACCATGCCGGTGTTAACGGTGGGGGCCGAACATGCGACGCGCGATGCGCCGTTGATAACCCTACAGGGCAATGCCCTTGATTTGCGTGGCGAGACGGTGGCGGACTGCGGGCATTTTATTACCGAAGAGTGTCATGAGGCGTTTATTGGGCTAATCGTACCCTTTCTCTCAGAGGACACCGATCGTGCCGCTTGATAAAAACATTGCAGACTTTCTGGCTGCGTCATCGGGCGCGCCGCAACCGGCGTCGTTAGCCGACCTGCGTGCCGCCACCGAAGTGGATTTGTTGCGGCTACAGGGTGAGGAGGAAACAGATTGCGGCATTCAACATTACGTTGTTATCGCTGATGATGGTTACGCTATCGGTCTTCGCGCGTATACGCCTGCTGCCTCAAACGCTGAAATCGTTCTGCCTGCAATGCTCTTTGCTCACGGCGGCGGATGGTGTCTGGGCTCGCTGTCGCTGTACGATCGGCCCTGTCAGGCACTGGCCAATGCTACTGGTCGGAAAATACTCTCCGTTGATTACCGTCTGGCACCGGAGTTCCCCTTCCCAAGGCCGTTAGAAGATGTTTATCAGGCACTGTGCTGGGCCAGTGAACAGGCCGCGCTTTTGGGGATAGATGCGACCCGTCTGGCGGTGGGCGGCGACAGTGCTGGCGGCAATCTTGCTGCCGCGACAGCTCTGCTGGCCCGGGATCGCGGCGGACCTCACATTGAGCATCAGTTGCTGCTCTACCCGGCGTTAAGTCGCGAAATGTCGTCCCAAAGCTATTGTGAATTTGCTGAAGGTTATTATTTAACGCGTGATGCGATGGTGTTTTGCTGGGAGAACTATCTGGGAGAATGTCGTCATCCTTATGCCGAGCCGCTGCATATGGCCTCGCTGAGGGGGTTACCGCCAGCAACCATCCTGAGTTGTGAATATGATCCCTTGCGCGATGAGGCTGAAGAGTATGCTCTGCGGCTTGAGGAGGCGGGGGTGCCAGTACGCTGTGAACGGTTGCCGGGAATGGTGCATGCCTGCATGCATATGTCAGGGTTAACGCCAGCCGCGCGTCGGTTATTCGAACGGGCTTGTATCTAATTCAAAAAAACAAAAAACCCAGCGCGATCGCTGGGTTTATTATTCATGCCTGTTCACAAGGTGGCACACAGCCTTAGTGCGTCGCTTCACCAATCAGCGCGCCTGTACCCGCACCAACCGCCGCACCTTTCAGTACGCTCTTGCCGGTAACCGCCGCGGCACCTGCGCCCACGGCAGCACCTACCGCACCACCTTTACGCGCGTCTTTGCCTTTTTCGCCGTTTTTGAACATCGCCCCCGTGCCAGCGCCAACGACGGCACCGCCAACGGTTGATTTCAGATCTTTGCCCGTGGCTGCGCCAATGGCCGCGCCTGCTACCGCGCCGGCAGCGGTTTTGTCGATGGCCATTCCCGAGGTAGAAAAAATGAGAGCGCTGATAACCAGCGTTGTTTTAATGAGTTTCATAACAGATCCTTTGTGACTGCTGTCGGTTAATTCGTCGTATCTCACGGTCTGGTGTGAGAAAAACGGACAAATAGTGCCAGCAATACAGGGTCAGCCTTTAAGCTAATCATGCCCTGGGAAAGGATCCTTGCAGCCGGGCGGTGTCCCGCCCGGCCAGCTATCACGCCTGACGTTTGTCTTCGGTATTTGTCTCGAAGTCACTCGCCGCGTGGCGTTCGTGAAGCTGCTCGTTCAGCTCGCCGCTGGTGCGGTTAACGATGCGTCCGCGCTTAACGGCATGGCGGTTCGCCACGTCTTTCGCCCAGCGCTGCACGTGAGTGTACTTCTCCGCGTCCAGGAACTCGGCGGCGTTATACACGCTGCCCAGCGCGACGCAGCCAAACCACGGCCAGATTGCCATATCCGCGATGGTGTATTCCTCACCGGCCACGTAACGGCCGCGGGCCAGCTGTTTATCCAGCACGTCGAACAGGCGTTTGGCTTCCATGGTGAAGCGGTCAATCGCATATTCAATTTTCACCGGAGCATAGTTGTAGAAGTGGCCAAACCCGCCGCCGAGGAACGGGGCGGCCCCTTGCAGCCAGAACAACCAGTTCAGGGTTTCCGTGCGGCCTGCCGGATCTTTTGGCAGGAAGTGACCAAATTTTTCTGCCAGGTAAAGCAGAATGCTGCCGGATTCAAATACGCGCGTCGGCGGAGTCGTGGAGTGATCGCGCAGCGCGGGTATTTTCGAGTTCGGGTTCACCTCTACAAACCCGCTGGAGAACTGATCGCCTTCGCCAATGCGGATCAACCATGCGTCGTACTCGGCGCCCGTCACGCCCAGCGCCAGCAGCTCTTCGAGCATGATCGTCACTTTCTGACCGTTCGGTGTGCCCAGGGAGTAGAGCTGTAGCGGATGAGAACCCACAGGGAGCTCTTTCTCATGCGTTGCGCCGGAAATCGGACGGTTGATGTTGGCGAATGCACCGCCGTTGTTCTTTTTCCATTCCCACACTTTCGGTGGCTGATAAGTGTTGTCTGACATGTTGGTCTGCCTTTTGAGTGATGTGTTGAGGCAGTGTAGCAGGAGATTTGTGAACCGTTTAACGATGTGAGCGCAATCAATTAACCGCTATTCCTTCTGGCGCTTATATATATCAAATTCGGCATAAGCTTAATCGAAAATCGCATTTTCATAATTAATGCGGAAACCGATAAAGCTGCATATGATGCTTCAACATAAATAAAAAATGCAGTAATAAACACTTTATAAGGCAAGGAGTTAGTGAGATGCGCAAGCTTCTGTTATCGGCAGTGCTGGTTTCGCTCGCGTTAGGCCTGGCTGGCTGTGATGATGCGAAAAATAAAGAGACAAATACGCCCGCAGCGGCAAAAAACGATGCGCCAAAAGAGGGCGGCTCGCTGATTATTGGTATAACCTCCGGCGACCCGTTAGCCGTTAATCCGCTCTATGCCAGCGACCGTACCACGTTAACGATCATGCAGGCGCTCTATGCCCCGCTGTATAGCTTTAATAACGGCAACATTGAGTGGGGTCTGGCGGAAAGCATGACGCCCTCCGCCGACAACCTGAGTTATACCCTGACGTTAAAACCCAACCTGAAATGGCAGGACGGCCAGCCGCTGACGGCGGACGACGTGGTCTTTACGTTCAATAAACTGCTGGATGCCAAACAGCATAGCTTCTTCCGCAGCATGTTTACCTGGGGCGGCAAGCCCGTTGAAGTGAGCAAGATCGACGACCGCACCGTTAAGTTCACCTTACCGCAGGTTAGCGCCGCCTTTACCGGAACCCTGGTGCAGATCTACCCGATCCCGCAGCACGTGTTCGCCGGTGAAGGCGATCTGGAAAAGAGCAGCAAAAACGATGCGCCAGTCGGCTCCGGGCCGTTCAAATTTAAAGAGTACCGCGCCGGGCAGTATTACGCCCTGACCCGTTTTGACGATTACTGGAACGGCAAAGCGAAGCTTGATTCAGTGACCTACCGTTTCGCCAAAGACAGTAACGCCGCCAACCTGGCGCTGCAAAACGGTGAAATCAACCTCAAGATGGTTGACCCGCAGGATGTGAACCGCCTGAAAAATACCGGGAAGTTTGACTTTGTGGTCTATCCGGAAGGTCGTCTGGCCTATATGACGTTCAACCAGAACGTGCCGGTGATGAAGAGCAAAGCGCTGCGTCAGGCCATTGCTTATGCCATCAACAAGGACGAGCTGACCCAGACCGCGTTTACCTCGCTCGACTACGCCAAACCGGCAACCTCGTTCCTGACGCCAGATACGCTTTACAAGACGGATGACGTCGAGCAGTACAAATTCGATCTGCAAAAAGCCAAAGACCTGCTGAAAACATCCGGCGCGCCGGATAACCTCAAGCTGCGCCTGGCGTATGTGAACACCAACAAAACCCAGGAGAGCATGGCGCTCTACATTCAGCAGGCGCTGAAGGGCATTGGGGTGAGCGTGGAGCTGATGCCGCTGGACTCCAACGCCATGTCTCAGCGCAGCCTTGATATGAACAATACCGCATGGGAGCTGAACCTGGGCGGCTACATCATGGGCTCCGAGCCGGATGGTTACAAATCGCTGTTCATGAGCAACGAAGCCTATAACTACGCGCACTACAAAAATCCGCAGTTTGATGCCCTGTGGGATAAAGGCGCGGTGGAAACCGACGCCGCGAAACGTGCCGATATCTACAAGCAAATTCAGCAGACGGTGGCGAATGACATGACGTACTACCCGATTGCCTACACCAATGCGACCGTCGCGGTGGACAAGCGTTTCGGCGGCACCCAGGAGGCAGAGCCGAAACCAGTCTACCTCTTCCAGGATCTGTCAAAAATCTATCAGAAATAAGCGATTGCCCCGGCCGTCGGGTCGGGGCTTTGGTAAGGGCACGTCGTGAACACACTTCTTACGCGTCGGCTGCTGCAATTACTGCCGATGCTGTTCTTTATTTCACTGGTGGCGTTTTTGCTGGTCAAACTCGCGCCCGGCGATCCGGTGGCGGCGTACATCACGCCGCGTATGGCCCCGGAGGATATCGAACGTATTCGCCAGAGCCTGGGGCTGGATAAGCCCCTGGTCACGCAGTACGTCCTGTGGCTAAAAAACGTCCTGCAGGGCGATCTCGGCTATTCGCTGATTTACCACCGCCCGGTGCTGGAGATGATCGGCGAACGCATTCCGGCCACGCTGGGGCTGATGGGGTCGTCGCTGCTGATGGCTATCGTGCTGGCGATCCCGCTGGGCCTGCTGGCGGGGGCATTTAAGCACCGCTGGCTGGATCATCTGCTCAATTTATTCGCCTATATCGGCATCTCGGTACCGATTTTCTGGTTCGGCATTTTGCTCATCACCGTTTTTGCCGTGCAGCTTAACTGGTTCCCCAGCATGGGAATGCGCACCATCGGCATGGAGGACAACGGGCTGGATCTGCTGCGCCACGGCGTGCTGCCGTGTATTGCCCTCACGTTCTATAACCTCTCCAGCTACGTGCGCTACATCCGCTCCAACACCATCTCGCAGCTCTCGGCCGACTACGTGCAGACCCAAGTGGCTTACGGCGCGACGCGCTCCAGTATTCTGTTCCGCCATGTGCTGAAAAACGTGTTGCTGCCGGTGATCACCCTGTTCGGCCTGTCGTTCGGTGAGCTGATTGTGGGGGCCTATGTGACGGAAAGCGTCTTCTCCTGGCCAGGGATGGGGCTGCTCGGGATCCAGTCGATCGCTTCGCTGGACTACCCGCTGATCATGGCGATCATCATGCTCTCGTCGATGATGCTGATCGTCGGTAACCTGATCGCCGATGTGCTTTATCGCTTCGCCGATCCCCGCATTCGTACGCTGAGGTAACCCGGATGAGCAGACGCTGGCAGCAGGTTCGTCACCAGCTGCGCCGCAACCGTCCGGCGCAGTTCTCCCTGTTTGTGCTTTTTATTTTCGTTGTCGCCGCGCTCTGTGCGGGCTTAAGTCCGTACGATCCGGACCGGATGGCGCTTGGCGCACGCACGTTGCCACCGGATGCCGCGCACTGGTTCGGCACCGACGAGTACGGACGCGACTACTTCACCCGCGCGCTGTATGGCGGCCAAATCTCCCTGATGGTCGGTTTTCTCGCCATGCTCTTTTCCACGCTTATCGGCACGGTAGTGGGAACGGTGAGCGGCTATTTTGGCGGCTGGCTGGATAACCTGATGATGCGCGCCGTGGATATCCTGATGGCCATTCCGGCCTTCTTCCTGCTGCTGGTGGTGAATGCTTACCTCAAGCCGGGCGTGGATAACATCATTCTGATTATCAGCCTGCTGACGTGGATGAACATGTCGCGGCTGGTGCGTGCTGAAACCTTATCGGTGAAAGAGCGCGAGTACGTGCTGTATGCCCGCGCGTCGGGGGAGCATCCTCTGCGCATTATCATGCGCCACATTATTCCCGGCGTGCTGCCGACCATTATCGTGGCGGCCACGCTCAATATCGCCTCGGCCATTTTGATGGAGTCAACGCTCAGCTTCCTGGGGCTGGGCGTGCAGGCGCCTGCGGCGTCGTGGGGAAGCATGCTTAACAACGCGCAGTCTTACATTGGCGAGGCATCGTGGCTGGCGATGTTCCCCGGCATTCTGATCCTGTTGACGGTGTTCAGCTTTAACGTGCTGGGCGATGTATTTCGTACCGCCTTTGAGCCAGGAGCGAATCGCGATGAGTAACTTATTAGCGCTTGAGAACCTGCAAACCACGTTCCGCACCCGCGAGGGCGAGGTTCATGCGGTGCGCGGCGTGAGCTTTCAGGTGCAGCCGGGGGAACTTGTCGGCATTGTTGGCGAGTCGGGCTGCGGGAAAAGCGTCACCTGTAAGTCGATCATTCAGCTTCTGGGGAACAACGGACGGATCGCCGGGGGCAGTATCCGGTTCCAGAACGAGGATCTGGCGCAGAAAACCCCCGCGCAGATGCGCGCCATTCGCGGCAACGAGATCGCGATGATTTTCCAGGATCCGATGACCGCCCTGAACCCGGTGCTGACCATCGGCAAACAGATGGCTGAGATCCTGATGCGCAATAAAGGACTGACCAAAAAAGCGGCCAGGGCAGCGGCGATCGCCATGCTGGAACAGGTGGGTATTGCCGAGGCGGAACGCCGATACGACCAGTATCCGCACGAGTTCAGCGGCGGGATGCGCCAGCGGGTAATGATCGCAATTGCGCTCTCCTGCAACCCGAAGCTTCTTATAGCCGATGAGCCGACCACCGCGCTGGACGTCACCATTCAGGCGCAGATCCTGCGCCTGCTGAAAAGCCTGCAAAAGCAAACCCAAACCGCGATTCTGCTGATCACCCACGATCTCGGCGTGGTGGCGCAGGTCTGCAGTCGCGTGGTGGTGATGTACGGCGGGCTGGTGATGGAGGAAGGGAGCGTGGAAGATATTTTTTATCGCCCTGCGCATCCTTACACCCAGGGGCTGCTGGCCTCGCTGCCGCGCCCGGATGAGGTGAATCAGCGTTTATCGCCGATTGAAGGTTCGCCGCCTGGCCTGCTTAACCCGCCGCCGGGCTGTCCGTTCGCGGAACGCTGCCCGAAACGCACGCCCCAGTGTGAACGACAACCCGCATTTTACACCGCAGGAGAGGGGCATCGTGCTGCCTGCTGGCTATGGGCCGACAAGGAGATTCAGGCATGAGTGAACAACAGGCGCCATTAGTGAGCGTGCGCGATTTGCGCAAGCACTATCCGCTCAACGGCGGTTTGCTGCGTAAAGGCGTGGCCGTGAAAGCGGTTGATGGCGTGAGCTTTGATATCCAGCCTGGCGAAACGTTTGGCCTGGTGGGGGAGTCCGGCTGCGGGAAATCCACCCTCGGGCGCGCCATCCTGCGCCTTTTCGATATCACCTCGGGCGAGATCCACTTTGCCGGGCAGGCGATCGCCCACGCCCGCGAAAAAGAGCTTAAGCCGCTGCGTAAGCGGATGCAGGCGATTTTTCAGGATCCTTATTCCTCGCTCAACCCCGGAATGACCGTGCGACAGCTGGTGGCCGAACCGATGCAAATCCACGGCTACAGCCGGGAAGAACAGCGGGAACGTACGGAAACGCTGCTCTACAAAGTGGGGCTGAAGCACGAACACCTTGAACGGTTCCCGCATGAATTCAGCGGCGGGCAGCGTCAGCGCATCAGTATTGCCCGCGCGTTGTCCGTGCATCCTGAATTTGTGCTGTGCGATGAACCGCTCTCGGCGCTGGACGTCTCGGTGCAGGCGCAGGTGGTGAATATTTTGCAGGATCTGCAGCAGGAGCTGGGGCTAACCTATCTGTTCATCGCCCACGATCTCTCCATGGTACGCCATATCTCCAGCCGCATTGGAGTGATGTATCTCGGTAAACTGGTGGAGGTCGCACCAGCGAATGAGCTGTATCAGCGTCCGGCTCACCCGTATACCCGCGCGCTGCTGGCGGCGGTTCCCCAGCCCGATCCGCGCATTCGCAATCTCGAAGATGCAACCCTGCGCGGCGACATTCCTGGCCCCACGTCCGCGCTAGCGGGCTGTAAGTTCTGCAGCCGCTGCCCGCACGCCATGCCGGTTTGCCAGACGCAGGAGCCTGCCATGCAGGAGATTGCACCAGGACATTTCGCGGCATGTTGGTTGTTTAACATGTAATTAATGTGCCTTGCAGGTGTATGATAAATCCACCTCTGTCAGGTTAATTACAACGTGCAGACGACGACAACCCTTTAAAAAAATTGCCGCCTGCCTGTTTTAGGTTGGATACATGCGTAAAGGAAAGTTAAGCAGTGACGCGCCATTCGGGACGTTATTAGGCTATGCGCCGGGTGGCGTGGCGATTTACTCTTCAAATTACGGCAGTCTCGATCCGCGTAAGTACCCGGAAGATGCGGATTTTCGCAGCTATATCGGCAATGAATACATGGGCCACAAGTGGCAATGTGTTGAGTTTGCCCGCCGTTTCCTGTTCCTCAACTATGGTTTCGTTTTTACCGATGTCGGCATGGCGTGGGAGATCTTCTCCCTGCGCTTTTTGCGCCAGGTAGTGAACGATAACATTCTGCCGTTACAGGCCTTTTCCAACGGTTCGAAACGCGCGCCGCGAGCCGGAGCGCTGCTTATCTGGCAAAAGGGTGGGGAGTTTCATGAGACCGGCCACGTAGCGGTGATCACCCAGCTTCTGGACGATAAGGTCCGTATCGCGGAGCAGAACGTCATTCACTCACCATTGCCGCTTGGGCAGCAGTGGACGCGCGAACTGCGTTTGAGCGTCGAGAACGGGTGCTACACCATTCATGACACCTTCAACGACACTGAAATTCTCGGCTGGATGATCCAGACGGACGACACGGAACACAGCATTCCCCAGCCGGAAATCGACGGTGCGCTGTTGAAAATCAGCGGCGCGCGGCTGAAAAACAAACGTCAGTTTGACGGTAAATGGCTTAACGAAAACGACGCGTTGCAGCAGGCATATGTCCGCGCGAACGGCCACTTTATCAATAAAGATCCCTGCCAGTACTTCACCATTACCGAAAGCGCCGAGCAGGAGCTGATCAAAGCGACTAACGAACTGCATCTTATGTACCTGCATGCGACCGACAAAGTGTTGAAAGACGACAACTTACTGGCACTTTTCGACATCCCTAAAATTCTCTGGCCACGTCTGCGCCTCTCCTGGCAGTGGCGCCGTCACCATATGATTACCGGTCGTATGGATTTCTGCATGGATGAGCGGGGCATTAAGGTCTACGAGTACAACGCCGACTCCGCGTCCTGCCACACCGAGGGCGGACTAATTCTCGAAGAGTGGGTGAAAAACGGCTATCGCGGCAACGGGCATAACCCGGCGGAAGGGCTGCTGGAAGAGCTAACCGGGGCGTGGAAACACAGCCACGCGCGTCCGTTTGTGCACATCATGCAGGACAACGATGTCGAGGAGGATTATCACGCGCTGTTTATTCAGCGTTCTCTGCTGCAGGCCGGGTTTGAAACCAAAATTCTGCACGGGCTTGGCGCCCTGAGCTGGGATGCTGCCGGACAGCTGATTGACGACGAAGGCCGTCACGTGAATTGCGTGTGGAAGACCTGGGCGTGGGAAACCGCGATCGAACAGATCCGCGAGGTGAGCGAAACCGAGTATGCCGCCGTGCCAATCCGCACCGGACATCCTGAAGGCGAAGTGCGCCTGATTGACGTCCTGCTGCGCCCGGAAGTTCTGGTGTTTGAACCGCTGTGGACGGTTATTCCCGGCAACAAGGCAATCCTCCCGGTACTCTGGCAGCTGTTCCCGAATCATCGTTACCTGCTTGATACCGATTTTGAGGTTAACGACCTGCTGAAACAGACCGGCTATGCCGTTAAACCGATTGCCGGACGCTGCGGCAGCAATATCGATCTGATCAGCCCTGAGGATGAGCTGCTTGATAAATCCAGCGGCAAGTTTGTCGACCGCAAAAACATCTACCAGCAGCTGTGGTGCCTGCCAAACGTTGATGGCAAGCACATTCAGGTCTGTACCTTTACCGTGGGCGGTAACTACGGCGGAACCTGCCTGCGCGGCGACGACTCGCTGGTGGTGAAGAAAGAGAGCGATATTGAGCCATTGATTGTGGTGAAAGATGAATAGCCTCCGCAGAGCGTAAGCAAAGATCCGCAAGCGACCCTTGCGGATTTTTTTTATCCGTGAGCGAAACCTTCAGGCGTTAGCGTGCGAACTATTATTCATACAGCACCTTTTTCTCTGATGGAGCCGCCCATGAAACGTTTGAATACCTTGTCAGCCGCCGCCGTTCTGAGTCTTTCCCTTTTCACCCTTAGTGCCCATGCTGCCCTTGAAGCCGGTGCGAAAGCGCCGGATTTCAGTTTGCAGGGGGCGCTTGGCGGCAAACCGCTCACCTTCTCTCTTCAGCAGGCGCTGCAGAAAGGCCCGGTGGTGCTCTATTTCTTCCCGGCGGCATTTACCAAAGGCTGCACCCTTGAGGCTCATGCTTTCGCTGAAGCGACGGATGACTTCAGGAAACTGGGTGCAACCGTGGTGGGGGTAACTGCCGGGAATGTCGATCAGGTGGATGAATTCTCGAAGCTGGAGTGTCGCGATAAATTTGCCGTTGCGGCTGACCCTGGCGCGAAAGTGGCAGCCGAATACCAGACGTTGATGCAGATGAACGGTAAAACGGTGTCTGACCGTACCTCATTCGTTATCGCGCCGGATGGCAAAATCCTGCTGAGTTATACCGATCGTAACCCTGACGAGCACATCCAGAAAACCATGGATGCCGTGAAAAAATACGCAAATTCGCACTCGTAATTTAGCCGCCGGGGTTTGCTATGTTAACAGCCATGCTGGCCGCCTTTGTGGGCGGCATTATTCTCAACTTTATGCCCTGTGTGTTCCCGGTCATTTCCCTTAAGGCGTTAGGGATTTTACGTCATCAAGGCGATACCCGGAGCGCGCGCACCGAAGGGATTGGGTTTCTGCTGGGTGTGATTTTTACCATGCTGGTCTTAGCAGGCGTACTGCTGGCGCTGCGGGCGGGTGGAATGGCTGTTGGCTGGGGGTTCCAGCTTCAGTCTCCGCTGGTCATTGCTGCACTGGCGCTGGTTATTCTGGGGGCGTCACTGAACCTGCTCGGTGTGTTTGAGGTGGGACTATCGCTTCAACGAGCAGGGGAAATCTCGGTCGGGCGCGGCGCGTTTACCCGCTCGGCATTAACCGGTGCGCTGGCGATTGTGGTCGCGACACCGTGCTCAGCGCCCTTTATGGCCGGGGCGGTAGGGTATGCACTGGTGCAGACTCCGGCCGTTTCGCAGGGTATTTTTCTCGCGCTGGCACTCGGGTTCGCGGCACCGTTTACGCTGATCTCACTCTTTCCGGCTATTGCCGAACGCTTGCCCCGACCAGGTGCCTGGATGGATATCCTTAAGCGTGGTCTGGCATTCCCAATGCTCGGTGCCTTTGCCTGGCTGGTGTGGGTACTTACACAGCAGGCAGGTACGACGGCGTTGGCGGCTCTGCTTGCGAGTGCGGTGGTGGTGAGCTTTGCGGCGTGGTTGTACGGTATGGCACAGCGCAGACGTTATACCGGTCACCCCTATAAAGTGCTGTTGGCGGTCACCGCGGTGCTGTTGATTGCGGCTATCGGCCCGCTACCGGGTGTGATGCACACCCAGTCCTCTCAGCCGGAAGTGCTGAGCGCAGAAAACATCACGCGGGTAACGTGGTCACCGCAGACGGTAGAAAAGATGCGCGGGCATGGCAAAGCCATTTTTGTGGATTTTACGGCGTCGTGGTGTATCACCTGCCAGGTGAACGAGCGAACGTCACTCTCAACCGCGGCGGTGAAACAGGCCCTGGCCGAAACGGGAACGGTTTATATGGTGGCGGATTCCACCAGATTTAACGCCGATATTGATGATGCGATGAACACCTTCGGGCAGGGTGGGTTACCTCTCTACGTGGTTTACCCTGCAGATGGTAGCGCACCGAAAGTGCTTCCTCAGGTTCTGACGCCCTCAATTGTCGTTAACGCCCTGAATCAGGCATCCGGTAAAAAAGCATGAGGTAACTGCCATGGCGAAAAATGGATAGCGGTTTAGCGCCGCGTGAAGCCTGGCCCGCGCTAATGGCTCGCGCTCAGGCGGGCGAACGCGAGGCTTATACACAGTTGTTGCGGGCTATCGTCCCGGCGATCAGGGCGATTGTTCGCAAGCAGATTTCCGACAGCGTGCTGGTGGACGACGTTATTCAGGACGTCCTGTTGACGGTTCACCGGGTGCGGCATACCTACGATCCGGCCTGTCCTTTTTTGCCCTGGTTGATGGCTATCGCCCGGGCCAGAACCGTTGACGCATTACGCAGGCGTGGCCATCACTGGCTACGTGAAACGGATGATGGGCAGATTGCAGAGGAGGTCTCTGACAACACCCCGGAAGATGAAGAAAGGGAAGAAGAGTTGGCGATGATATTAGACCAGCTTCCTTCGCGTCAGCGCCAGATTGTGGAGCATATCCATCTACAGGAAATGAGTCTTGCGGAGGCTGCTGCTCGTCATAATTTAAGCATTGCTGCCGTGAAATCGTTACTACACAGAGCACTAACCAACCTTCGCCGGATGGGAGCGAACCATGGCCGATCATAATCTTTTAATTGCAAAACTCAGTCAGGATGCCAGTCCGATACGTCGGCCCTGGGCAAGCAACCGACGCGTTGTCGCGTGGCTGCTGATGGCACTGCCGTGTGGCTGGTTAAGCAGTCTGGTATTTCAGCGTGTGGCAACGGACTGGACGCAATCCGGCGCAATACTGGCGGCGTTTCAGCTTATTCTGGCATTTGTCATGGGGACACTGGCCATTCGCAATGCGTTTCTGCTGAGTATTGCCGGGCGTAAGCTGTTGGGCTGGAAAGGGTTCGCACCGTTGATTGCACTCTGGCTGGGGGGCGTGGTGTTAAGCCTCGGACGGACGCATATTCAGGCTCATCATCCCGACGAGGTGAATTGCTATCTGTTTATGATGGCGGTCAGCACACCAATGGTCGCGATTGCGATCGCGTATTTACGCAGAACGCGGACGTTGTATCCGTTACGTACGTTAGCTATCGCTGGAGCGGGGGTGTCCTGTATGGCGCTGACGTTACTGTCATTTTGCCATCCGGTGGAGGTACATCCATTGGATTTTCTGCTGCATGTGGCGGCGGGAGTGACGATTGTGGCGGCGACAATGGCTATTGGATGGGGGTGGGTCAGAGTAAGGTGAATTCAAACGCATCGCCGGAGCGTGATTGCATTGCTCACAGCGGTAATTATCTTATATTTTTTCGATACTCTTCTGTATTGGACTACTGATATATATTTTTTGTGAATAATTTCGTGTGTGTTAAATGATCTTGTAAATGAATTAATGTTGCACGCCATGCTGGGTGTGCATGCTATTTTAAACATACTCATTCCCTTCCAATCTCTCATTTTTTTTAAAAAGTACAAAATCAGATATTTCACGAGTTAGGTGAGATTTTGCTCGATTTCATCCCTAAGTTAAATCGGTCGCTTACTAAGCAGCCTTATCCCATGGGGTTTACATGGATGTCTTAAAGAAAATTCTTATAAATCAGAATGATGATCTTTTTGTGTTAAATTTGAATTTGTAACTTTCTGTTACATATTTTCATTTCCAGTCCCGTAGGGAACGTTCCTACACTCACCGCTAGTGGGTCTTATCCGAAATTTTTTATTTCAGAGAAATACCCAAAATACAGTGTCGACATGCTGGTGAATAGAATGCGCTCGCTTTTAACTCCGGGATTTTGATTCTCGTCGGATTATGTGAACCAGGAAGATGTTCTGGCTGGGTTTGCCATTCTTATTAAATTCTCGCTGGTATTGATCGTTTTTATAACTCCATAGAACAGGGACAGCTATGTCTAACTCTTCCTATCAATCCGAAATTCCCAAGGCACGTATTAATCTAAAACTGGATCTGCATACCGGTGGCGCGAGTAAGAAAACGGAGCTTCCTCTGAAATTACTGGTGGCGGGCGATTTCAGTCATGGCCAGGAGTCCGCGTCATTATCCGAGCGTAAAAAAGTTAATCTCAACAAAAATAACTTTGACTCTGTGCTTTCCGAATATTCCCCAAAAGTAAATCTGACCGTCAAAAACACGCTTGCCGGTGATGGCAGTGAAGACAATATCAGTCTGACATTCCAGAGCATGAAGGATTTCACACCGGAACAGGTCTCACGACAAATTCCACAGCTGAAGGCGATGCTGTCCATGCGTAATTTGCTGCGTGATTTAAAAGCAAACCTGCTGGATAACCAGGCATTCCGAAAGGAGCTGGAAAAAATTCTCCTCGACCCGGAATTAAGCGCAGAACTCAGAACTGAGCTGTCAGCTCTGGCTCCGAAACAGCCATAACGGTCACGTTGTTTAAACGGATTAATAAGGAAGATGTTGATGTCTGTAAAAAATGAGAATGCCGCTGGTGGCGAGAGTGTGGTGCTTGAACGTCCTGCAGCAGGTGGGGTTTACGCGTCTCTGTTTGAGAAAATCAATCTGAATCCGGTGTCTGAACTGAGTGCACTGGATATCTGGCAGGACGCGCAGGCGATGTCGGATGCGACTGCGGATGAGCGCTTAACGGCGGGGATGCAGGTGTTCCTGGAGTGCCTGACAAAATCGGGCTCAAAAGTTGAAAAACTCGACAAAAACCTGATTGACCATCATATCGCAGAACTGGACTACCAGATTAGCCGTCAGCTTGACGCTGTCATGCACCATGAAGACTTTCAGGCGGTAGAAAGTCTGTGGCGCGGCGTTAAATCCCTTGTCGACAAAACCGATTTCCGCCAGAACGTGAAAGTCGAACTGCTTGATATGTCTAAAGAAGATTTGCGTCAGGACTTCGAAGACAGCCCGGAAATTATCCAGAGCGGATTATATAAACAGACATACATTGATGAGTATGATACGCCGGGTGGAGAGCCTATTGCTGCACTGATTTCCGCATACGAATTTGACGCGTCTGCACAGGACGTTGCCCTGTTGCGTAACATCTCGAAAGTCTCAGCTGCCGCGCATATGCCGTTTATCGGCTCTGCAGGTCCGAAATTCTTCCTGAAAGATACCATGGAAGATGTCGCGGCCATCAAAGACATTGGTAACTACTTCGACCGTGCGGAGTACATCAAGTGGAAATCGTTCCGCGAGACGGATGATTCCCGTTATATCGGCCTGGTGATGCCACGCGTGCTGGGACGTCTGCCGTATGGCCCGGATACCGTGCCGGTGCGGAGCTTCAACTACGTGGAAGAAGTGAAGGGGCCGGATCACGACAAATACCTGTGGACCAACGCCTCGTTTGCCTTTGCATCCAACATGGTTCGCAGCTTCATCAACAACGGCTGGTGTGTACAAATTCGTGGCCCGCAGGCCGGTGGTGCCGTTCAGGACCTGCCAATCCATCTGTATGACCTGGGCACCGGTAATCAGGTCAAGATCCCGTCAGAGGTGATGATCCCGGAAACCCGCGAGTTTGAATTTGCGAATCTGGGGTTCATTCCCTTGTCCTACTATCGCAACCGCGACTATGCGTGCTTCTTCTCTGCGAACTCTACCCAGAAACCGGCGCTGTACGACACCGCTGATGCTACCGCCAACAGCCGCATCAACGCCCGTCTGCCGTACATTTTCCTGCTGTCGCGTATTGCGCACTACCTTAAGCTGATTCAGCGCGAAAACATCGGCACCACTAAGGATCGTCGTTTGCTGGAACTTGAGCTCAACACCTGGGTTCGCGGTCTGGTGACGGAAATGACCGATCCGGGCGATGAGCTGCAGGCGTCACATCCGCTGCGCGATGCGAAAGTGGTGGTAGAAGACATCGAGGATAACCCGGGCTTCTTCCGCGTGAAGCTGTTTGCTATCCCGCACTTCCAGGTGGAAGGGATGGACGTCAACCTGTCACTGGTTTCCCAGATGCCGAAGGCGAAATCATAAGCTAAGGCAGGAAGCCAATGAGAACGGAACAACCGTTATGGGGCAGGGGCGTTATGGTCTCTCCCCAGCACTTCCAGCAACAGGCCGCGTATGCGGCCTGGTCCGCGGAATGCATTGCCCGACTGGGGCTCTCCCAGCCCTGGGGGATGATTGATGCCACTTTCGAACCGGATGCACTGAAACTGGGCCGCCTGCAGGCCCGTCATTTGCACATCCGTTTCCCGGACGGCACGTTGATTGATACCGAAAATGCGGACGCCCTGCCTCCGGCGCTATCGCTCGATGGTGAATCGCATAACGTGGTGGTAGTTCTGGCTCTCCCGCTGCTACGGGCCAACGGCGGCAACTGCCTCAAACCCGATGAAGTGGCTGAACGTCCGGTACGTTATCGCCAGTGCTGGCGGGATGTCCGCAATACCTTTGGCGAAGACTCCCGTCAGATTGCTGTGATGCAGCCGGAGCTGACCCTGCGCTTTGCCCATCAGACCAACAGCGATTATCTGACCTGCCCGGTAGCCCGTCTGCAGCAAGACTCTCAGGGTGCATGGTTGCTGGATGAAACATTTCTCCCACCGCTTCTGAGCATTCAGGGTAGCCGCTGGCTGGTATTGCGATGCAAAATAACGATAGCATTATTGTTTCGCAGGTCGACCGGGATGGTAATGAAAGCTCCAGGATGAGCCAAATCTCTTCTAGCCCGCAGGACTCGCTAAAATTCGTGATAACGAATATTTTTTCGAAGTTGATTGCTGGCATTCCTTTCGCACATATCCCTGACAAAGTACCACTGGTAGTATTTTTTGATGTAACAACATCGCTGCCTCTGGAGAGTATTCGCTATTACTGGGATGAGGCCTGGCAAAAAAACAATATTACTCTTCCTGTTGAATATGGTGAGGGGAGAGGGCTCAGTGTAATCGACCGTTGGTTGAATGAACGTATTAAAGATAACGCAATGCTATTGATTGTGGGTCTCCAGTTAAAGCCTGCCGAATCTGACAACACAGCTGAAGCCGGTGTAGCACTGCTTCTTGGCAACCGCTTGACCCAGGAAACACTCGAACCTCTCGCGCTGCTGCACCGGCCAGATGCTGCTCCTACCGGTGAGCTGAGGGAGGGGATGAACATGGCTGCCTATAACGCCCCGCTCAAAGAAAACATCGTCAAAAATTTATGGCTTGCCGGGCTGACAGGTGAGCAGCGAGCAGAAGTGATCGAGTGCCAGAATGCGCACCCTGCGCAGTTTGTAGAGGACGAAGCCGTCATTTCGCTCGATACATCTATGGGACATGCCGGTGCCGTGGCCCCCTGGCTGGCTATCGCTGCCGCCACCGAAATCGCCCGACAAACTCAGTTACCACAGATGATTATCTGCGGTGATACCACACAGAATGTGCTGTGGAGCACGCTCATTACCCCGATTGCTTCCCGACAGGAGATGGATCCGTGAAGCTACCTTTAGCACCGAAGACTACGGAAGGCCGCTATCTTGCTGTCGCATTGATTTTCTTTTTGCTGTTAGCCGTTATGACGTTCATGGTCTGGAAGCATCCGGATATAGCCGGGATTGAAGACGGAAGTCAGCAGCAAATTTACTGGCTTATTGCCGGCGGATGTATTTCAGGCTGCGCCCTTATCGTATCCGTAGTGCTTCTGGCGGCGGTACGCAATGCCGGCAAACAGGAGTTTAATGCGCTTGTTGACAACACCAACGGTGATGATGAGAAAAAGAAGCGGGAAAATGATAAAGCGCCTGTTCACCCTGCGGTGGCCATGTGTAACAAGATCCGGGGACATCTCCGCTCCCGTATTGGCCTTTACTGGCGTCGTAAAACCCGTCTGTTGCTCATCACTGGCGATGAGGTGGCAATCGAGCAGCTGGTACCTGGCCTGCAGGAAAACCAGTGGCTTGAAGGTAACCGTACCGTTCTGATTTACGGCGGCCGTCTGACTGCTGAGCCCGATAAGGAAAAATACGCCGCGCTGCGTAAACTGCGCCGCGGTCGTCCACTGGACGGTATTGTACGTGTCATGCCGCAGTCGCTTAATCTGACCCCACAAATCAGCGACAACGATTTACGCGGACTGGAAAAAATCAGTGAACTGATCCGTTATTCCGCCCCGGTCTGGCTGTGGAAACTGTGTGATAGCACCTGGTCGCAGGCAAAACGCACTGAGCAGCCGGTAGGGGCCAGTTTCCCACTGCGTGCCAGGCCTGACGATATTACCCGCCAGCTTGAGTTGATGCTGCCGGCCCTGCGAACGCAGGGGGTGAGTCAGGTCGCTGAGAACAACGGTCACGACTTCCTGCTGCGCCTTGGCCAGCATCTCAAAAACGGCGGTATCACCCACTGGACTCAGCAACTGGTGCCATGGCTGGCTGCCTCTCAGCAGCGCATTCCGCTGCGAGGCCTGATGTTCAGCCTGCCGGAGAATAAACCCGCCTATACCGCAGGAGAAACAGCCGGTGCTGCACCTGCCGACGCTGAGAAATATATCCCGGAATCACAACGCCATGCGCTGACCCTGCCGGTAACCTGTCAGGGCATTGTGGATGACTGCACCCGCGTGCGTGGCCGCCGTGTCGGTATGGCCTGGGAACAGACGCTGGCCTGGACGCTGATGGCCATTATCGGTGTCTGGGGGGCGGGAACGCTGTTGTCGTTTGCGGTCAACCGTCTTCAGATTGTCTCTGTGGCGCAGCAGGCGCATGCTCTGGTGGAACATCCCTCTGTTTCTGATTATCAGCTTACGGCTCTGCATACGCTGCGTAATGACGCCGGCCGCCTGCAGCACCGAATTCAGGAAGGCGCGCCATGGTATCAGCGCTTCGGTCTGGACCATAACCAGCAACTGCTCGACGCGATGCTGCCCTGGTACGGCGTGGCGAACAACCGCCTGATCCGCGACCCGGCAAATGCCGCCCTGACGCAGAAGCTCAGCGTACTGGCTGGCTCCGCTCCCGGCAGCGACCAGCGTGCACAGCTGGCGAAGCCGGGCTATGACCAACTGAAGGCCTGGCTGATGATGGCCCGTCCGGATAAAGCCGATGGCGCGTATTACGCTCAGACCATGAAAGCCGTGCAGCCGACGCGGATGGGCATTTCAACCGGCCTGTGGCAAAGCATGTCACCGGATTTGTGGGTCTTCTACATTTCCGAACTGCCAAAACAGCCACAGTGGAAAATCACGCCGGATACGCAGCTGGTGAGCCAAAGCCGTCAGGTGTTGTTGCAGCAAATTGGACGGCGTAACGCCGAAAGCACTCTGTATGAGAACATGCTCAAATCCGTGCGTCGTAACTTCGCCGATGTGTCTCTGGAAGACATGACCGGCGGTACCGATGCGCGGCGACTGTTCACCACCGAGGAAGTGGTGCCGGGCATGTTTACCCGCCAGGCCTGGGAAGGTGGCATTCAGCAGGCCATCGAGAAGGCGGCAACGTCGCGCCGGGATGAAATTGACTGGGTGCTGAGCGACAGCCGAAAGGCCGTCTCCTCAGACCTGTCGCCTGAAGCCCTGAAAGCACGTCTGACGCAACGTTACTTCACCGACTTTGCCGGCAGCTGGCTGAGCTTCCTCAACAGCCTGCACTGGAATCCGGCAAACAACATTGCGGACGTTACCGACCAGTTGACGCTGATGAGTGATGTCCGTCAGTCGCCACTGATAGCCCTGATGAATACCCTCGCCTGGCAGGGGCAGACCGGCCAGCAAAGCGAAGGCCTTTCGGATTCCATCATCAAATCGGCTAAAGATCTCGTAGGCGGGAAAGACAAACCTGCGATTGACCAGCCTGCGTCAGGGCCGCAGGGGCCGCTCGATGAAACCTTTGGCCCGCTGCTTCAGCTTCTGGGTAAAAACAAAGGCAGCAACGTCATGTCGGCTGACAATTCCCTGAGTCTGCAGACGTATCTGACCCGCATCACCCGCGTGCGTCTGCGTCTGCAACAGGTGGCCAGCGCCTCTGATCCACAGGAAATGATGCAGACCCTGGCGCAGACCGTATTCCAGGGCAAAAGCGTGGATCTGACCGACACCCAGCAGTTCGGCAGTCTGATTTCGGCAAGCCTTGGCGAAGAGTGGAGCGGTTTTGGCAGCACGATGTTTGTGCAGCCACTGACCCAGGCCTGGGAGACCGTGCTTCAGCCGTCGGCAGCGAGTCTGAATGACAAGTGGAGCCGTTCGGTGGTGGCGAACTGGCACACCGCCTTTGACGGACGTTTCCCGTTTGCGGCGAGTAAAAGTGATGCCTCCCTGCCTATGCTGGCTGAGTTTTTGCGCAAGGACAGCGGACGTATTGAGCGCTTCCTGACGACCGAGCTCAACGGGGTACTGCACAAAGAGGGCAGCCAGTGGGTACCGGATAAGGTCAACAGCCAGGGGCTGAGCTTTAACCCGAAGTCGCTGAACTACAGCAGAAGTGGCAACAACGACAGGCCGAAAACAAACTCTCTGCAAGCGCATTAACTGGCTGGCATGAAGGCATGCAGCAACTTCAGGTGTTGGCCGACAGGCTCAATACGCTGGACGGACAGAAAGGCAAATACATCACCGTCAGCGAACTGAAATCCAGCGTCTACCAGATGATGAACAGCTTTAGCCAGACGATCCCTCTGGAGGAGCAACTACGTGTGATGCAGGGCCAGCAGGGCGATGCCGCACTGGTTACGCAACAGCAAATTCAGCGTCATTTGAACGGGGTGACTCAGTTATTTGCAGAGCAAAAATCTCCCCCTGTAACGCCTTAAAAAGGCGATGATAGCTTCGGTTTGGCAAACAGAAAGGAGGCACTGCTGGAGAAGTAGAATTGTCGAAGACATGATTAGCAAAGTGGAAAGCACTGCTGAAAAAGATCGGGTAACTCGGGATGAAATGATTCTGGTGGTTGCGACGATAATGAAAGCGATGATGGGGCTTAAAACGAAAAACGGACGTCTTTCGACGTCCGTTAATACTGAATTTGGTGCCCGGACTCGGAATCGAACCAAGGACACGGGGATTTTCAATCCCTTTAAAAGAGCCCAAACGATCCATCAGCACTAACAGTTTTATACTGGTTTACCTTGAGAAAAATGTTTAAGTTTGGTTCTTCATGACTTAAGTATTGCTTAAATACGGCGTTTCGAAGCTACCAGAATCCTACCATTATGAGCCTATACCCATAGAAGAGAAATTATCTCCCGTTCTCGCGATTCAATGACTAAAAATCAGACGGTGCAGGCTTTTAGATACTGATATTATATCTTTTGGGTAAAGTATTAATCTCTGTTGAGATAGGCTCTTAGCCCTAAAATAGCCGAGCAGCAAACGCCAAAACAACAATACTGACATTACCATTAACTGTCGCGATGGTTCTGAGTCGATCGTCTTTAAGTGTTTTACCATCAAATGTTGCGATGGTGCGGAGTCGATCGTCTTTCAGGGTCTTGCCATCAAAGGTAGCGATGGTGCGGAGTCGGTCGTCTTTCAGGGTTTTACCGTCAAAAGTTGAGATGGTTCTGAGCCGGTCGTCTTTCAGGGTTTTACCGTCAAACGTTGCGATGGTCCTGAGTCGGTCGTCTTTCAGGGTTTTACCGTCAAAGGTAGCGATGGTACGGAGTCGATCGTCTTTTATAGTTACGCTCATAAGCATTCTCCTGTGATACATCCATTCAGTACTTTACCATCCAAAATCAAGCACTGGTTTCTGTAAGTTCTGGATGCTAATTGTTTGAATATGCGTTAAAAATTCATCCAGTTAGCATTAACATTAACCAGCGCTTCATCGATCGTACAGGTCTGACGCAGTTTAAAAGATACAATCTTACCTATAAATTGCGGTGGCGCATTGTTCTTTTATCTGGCAACTAGAGGTGTCCTCCAACCCCTTTAAATTTTTCGATAAACGCCCCAATTTTCTGGAATACAGTCTGCTTTTTCGTTTTGTACTGAGGATTCAGCGGACTGAGCTTTGGTAGCGTCTCATTTAGCTCCGTCCCATTTTCGGTGGCATACTCCCGTTTTAGTGATGTGCGGATATAGCGCCTTGCAGCTTCTTCATTGAGGTTTTCTTCCTTAATCAACGCTTCCGCTTCCCTCTGCTGTTCACGCTGAGCATAGGTAAAGAATGCATCAATGATACTAGCTTTGTCGGGCATGTCATCAAGGTTAGTTTGCTGAATAAAGTCAACAATCAGACCTTCTTTGGCACGGTTGCCCAGACTTGAGCGGATTAAGCGTCTGACCTCTTCAGTCAGGGCTTCTTTACCTTTTTTCTCTCTGTTGTGGTCGAAAATCAGACCAAGGATGTAGTCCAGGTTAATCTCCTGCGACTTGAGCAGGTCAATTTCAAACACCACATCATCCCAGTCTGTGGTTGATTTATCCCTGTCGTTTGATGCTTTTTCGCGTCGCTGCCAGTCCCTGATATCATTGTATGCTGAGCGATAGTCCTGAACTTTACGTTCTGCCGGGAGACGAATGGTTTGTAATTCAGCAAATTTTTCATCATCCACATAGTGCTCTGCTTTAAAGGTTTCTACCGCTTCCGGGTCACTAATATCAACCTTCTGCAGGGCTTTCAGCGTGGCAAATTCATCATAGTTTTGAAGGATGTTTTCTGCCCGCAGATATTCACCAAACAGTTTGACGAAGGCTTTTTTCTCTTTTTCACTGTCGATACTGGCAGGGTCAGGGAAGCGCTGCTCCAGCTCCGAAACAACAGCCATAAAACCTCGTTTAGCCTCACCGGTTGCCGCATCGGTAAAGCCCTGCATGTACTCTTCGTAGCTTTTTTCCAGCACCACATTCTTGGTGTTTTTGTCGCCGAAAAGTGTGATGGCATCAATGGTCGGACGCTCCAGGTCCCTGAAAGTCACGATATTGCCGAAGGTTTTGGTTGCATCATAGATACGGTTGGTGCGTGAGAATGCCTGCATCAGACCGTGATAACGCAGGTTTTTGTCAACGAACAGAGTATTGAGCGTCGGAGCATCAAAGCCAGTCAAGAACATTCCCACCACGATGAGAAGGTCAATATCCTGATTTTTCACTCGTTGAGCTAAATCGCGGTAGTAGTTCTGGAAACCGTTACTGTCGGTGCTGAAATTGGTTTTAAAGTGGTTGTTATAGTCATCAATGGCTGAATCCAGGAATTCCTTCGCGCTGCTGTTCATTGCACTGGTATCAAAACTTTCGTCGGTAATATCACCAATGGCGCTTTGCTCTTCATTAGCAGCAAAAGAAAAGATGGTTGCCACACGAAGACGTTTATAGCTGCCAGATTTCTTCTCAGCTTCTTCCTGTAGCATTTTAAATGTCGTGTAATAAGCTTTTGCCGCGTCCACGCTGCTCACTGCTAACATGGCATTGAAGCCTTTTGCTCCCGGGAAGGTACGATGCGTTTTCTGGCGGAAGTTATTGAGAATGTATTGCGTTATTTCCTGGATACGCAGTGGGTGCAGAAAGGCCTGCTGGTTTTCAGCCGCGCTGAGTTTTTTCTCGTCTGTTTCCGTTTCAAGGGACTTAAACTGTGGGCGGACATCGTTATAGTCCACCTTAAACTTCAGTACTTTTTCATCACGAATCGCATCAGTAATTACGTAAGAATGTAATTCACGCCCGAAGACGCTGGCGGTGGTTTCTGCCCCCAGTGCATTTTCCGGGAAAATAGGCGTACCGGTAAAACCAAACTGATAAAAGCGCCTGAATTTCTTTTTGAGGTTTTTCTGGGCCTCACCAAACTGGCTGCGGTGACACTCATCAAAGATAAACACCACCTGCTGCTGATAGACGGGCAGGTCAGCTTCGGCTTTCATCAGGTTATTGAGTTTCTGAATGGTTGTGACGATAATTTTGTTATCGTCCTTATCCAGGTTTCTTCTGAGGCCTGCTGTATTATCCGAACCATTGACACTGTCCGGAGAGAAGCGCTGATACTCCTTCATGGTCTGGTAATCGAGGTCTTTCCTGTCGACCACGAAGAAGACTTTATCAATAAAGTCCAGCTCGGTTGCCAGTCGTGCGGCCTTAAAGCTGGTCAGGGTTTTACCTGACCCAGTGGTATGCCAGATAAACCCGCCGCTTTCTGGTTTTGACCAGTTCTTCGCTTTAAATGAGCTGTTAATTTTCCAGAGAATTCGCTCAGTGGCGGCAATCTGATAGGGGCGCATGACGAGCAGCGTCTGGCTGCTGTCAAACACGCTGTAATTAAACAGAACATTCAGCAGAGTATGCTTCTGGAAGAAAGTGGCGGTAAAGTCCTTCAGGTCCTTTATCAGGGTGTTATCTGATTTCGCCCAGTTCATGGTGAAATCAAAGCTGTTTTTATCCCGCTTAGTGGTACTGGCAAAGTACCGGGTATCAGTCCCGTTGGAAATCACGAAGAGTTGCAGGTATTTAAACAGGGAGTTATCGCTGTTAAAGCTTTCCTTGCTGTAACGGTGTATCTGGTTAAAGGCTTCACGAATCGCCACGCCGCGCTTTTTGAGTTCGATTTGCACCAGCGGCAGGCCGTTGACCAGAATTGTGACATCATAGCGGTTAGCGTGTGAGCCGGTCTGCTCAAACTGCTGAATGACCTGCACCTTATTGCGCAGCAGGTTCTTTTTATCTATCAGATAGATGTTTTCCAGACGACCATCATCAAACGTAAAATCACAGATATAGTCGATATGGATTTTACGGGTTTTGTCCAGGCTGCTGTCACTGGGGCTGTCCAGATACTGCTCTGTGAAGCGCCGCCATTCACTTTCGTTAAACACCACACCATTAAGACGCTGAAGTTGGTCCCGCACATTCGCCAGCATCGCAGTCGGTGACTTAACGGAGATAAACTCATAACCCTGATTCCGCAGGTCCTGAATCAGTTCCCGTTCCAGGTCCGATTCGCTCTGGTAGCTGTCGCCTGTTTGCTCAGCTTTGATGTACTTATCAAGGACGATAAAGTTATTGGATTCAGCAATGGTGTGTGTTTGATGAGTCATAGCGCATCCTTTGTGCCGCCTGGCAAGGGCCGGAAGGGCGTTAAGAGTGACTTCCGGCGCGTAAAAAATAGTCTATATACAGACCGGGTGTTAAGGTGGCCCGGTCGGTAGCAATGGTCAATTAATTACTGACAGTTTCAGGTTTCGGGAAACTGAACAGTAAATCACGGTAGTACTCGTATTGTTTCTGGCGTAACTCGATTTCACGCGGGAGACCTTCGGTGATGGAGTTTGTCAGGGTGTCGAATTTATCCAGAATCCGAACGATTTCAGACTGGATGGCAAGGGATTTTTCAGGGTTGTTAGGACAGAGAATGGGGATTAGAATCTTTTTAAATCGAGCCTTTGAAATGTTAAAGCGTGTGACGCCACTCGCCGTTTTGCTTATTTCTTTACGCATCTTGTTTGTTCTGAAAAGGTATTTTAAGAACTCGGGGGTTAATTTAATTTTATTATTAAATCTAACGCCAAAAGAGAAACTGTTTAGGTATACAGGCTCATCAAATTGTGATGTGACTGCGCATGAGATGCCTGCTTCTTCAGCTATTTCGGATGAGCCGGTAAACAAAATATCACCATATCTGACTTCATGCTGTCGTTCGTCTTCACGAACATGGACATAATCAGTTGGCATATTTTTTATATCTAAGCTACCAAAAATTTTTTTGTATGAAATATACCTGGCATTACCTTTTTCAAAATCAGCCTTGGTCTTTCCTGTTAATCCACCATAAATTTCAGCAACCTCACCAAGAGATTTCCACTCAACCTCAACCCCATCCAGCAATTTTTCCAGATAAATAGGTTTTTCCTGCTCCTCATCAAAACTCAACAACTGGTCGCGATAGTAGTTATACTGTTTTTTCCGTGCGGTAAGCTCAGCGGTAAGCTCAGCGGTAAGCTCAGCGGTAAGTGCAGTAAATTTGTCCAGAATCCGAACGATTTCAGACTGGATGGCAAGGGATTTTTCCGGATTATTCGGGCAGGGGATTGGGATAGTAATTTTCGCCATATCAGATGCAGATACATCAATTACTTTAGTACCTTTAGAGTATTTCCTTTTCTCATTTGCAAAAGAATCCGTTTGCGTGAAATAAGCAAAGTATTTTCCAATAATAGTGCTATTTGGTTTGAAAATAGTGGCATGACCACCAGTAACAGCTTGTTCTTTACCTAGATAAACAAGCGCTTTACCAACATCAGTAAAGTTTTCGCTTGTGTTAGTAATAACAACATCACCAGAGTTAACCTTTTTAAGCTTCTTCGCCGTTTCCTGAGAAACAAATGACTTTGTTGTTTCAGTAGATAATCCGTAAAAAGTATATATCTGACCATAGTGTATGGCAGGAACCCCTGATTCGGTAAAATCAGACTTAGGCAATCCATTTCCACGAACTAATTCACCTAGTTCCCCCAATGGCAACCTCTTAACTTCAACCCCATCCAGCAATTTTTCCAGATAACTCATCTCGCTCATTTCTGCACCTCGCAGCCTTCAATTTCAGCCACAATCGCATCAATATCTTTGCGCAACTGGTCGATTTTGCTGACCGTAGTTTTAAGCTCTGCATTTAGCTCAGCAATATTGATAATTTCGCGGTTATCTTTCGCTTCCACATAGCAGCTCACCGACAGGTTATAGTCATTAGCGACAACGGTCTCAAACGCGACAGATTTCGCCAGATGGGCAACATCTTCCTTGCTGGCAAATACTTGCATAATCTGTTCGATATGAGCATCGGTCAGAATGTTGTTGTTAGTCTCTTTTTTGAACAATTCGCTGGCATCAATAAACTGAACTTTGGTATCCGTTTTATGCTTAGACAGCACCAGAATATTGACGGCAATGGTGGTGCCAAAGAACAGATTCGGTGCGAGTGAAATCACGGTTTCGACATAGTTATTGTCAACCAGATACTGACGGATTTTCTGCTCCGCGCCGCCACGGTAAAAAATGCCCGGGAAGCAGACAATCGCAGCACGACCTTTGGCAGAAAGATAGTTCAGCGCATGTAATACAAAGGCGAAGTCAGCTTTGGATTTGGGGGCCAGAACGCCAGCCGGGGCAAAACGCTCATCGTTAATCAGGGTCGGGTCGTCACTGCCAATCCACTTAACCGAGTACGGCGGGTTAGAGACAATCGCATCGAACGGTTTTTCATCGCCAAAGTGAGGCTCAGTCAGGGTATTCCCCAGTCTGATATCAAATTTGTCGTAGTTGATGTTGTGCAGGAACATATTCATACGCGCCAGGTTAAAGGTTGTATGATTTATCTCCTGACCATAAAAACCTTCTTCAATGATATGGTTATCAAAGTGCTTCTTCGCCTGAAGCAGTAGTGAGCCAGAGCCTGCGGCAGGGTCATAGATTTTGTTGACGTGAGTCTGACCGTGCATCGCAAGCTGAGCAATTAGCTTAGAGACGTGCTGTGGTGTGAAGAACTCCCCGCCAGACTTACCGGCATTTGCCGCATAGTTAGAAATCAGGAACTCGTAGGCATCACCAAACAGGTCAATCTGGTGCTCGTTAAAATTCCCCAGTTTTAGCCCCTCAACGCCTTTGAGAACGGCGGCAAGACGGGTGTTTTTGTCTTTGACTGTGTTCCCCAGTCGATTGCTGGTCGTATCGAAATCGGCGAACAGGCCTTTGATGTCGGCCTCGGACGGGTAGCCGTAGGCAGAGCTTTCAATAGCGACGAAGATACTGTTTAAATCAGCATTCAGCCTGTCGTTGGTGTTCGCCTTAGCGGCAACGTTGCAGAACAGCTGACTCGGGTAAATGAAGTAGCCTTTAGTCCTGATGGCATCGTCTTTGATGTCATCGGTAATGATGCTGTCATCAAGTGCTGCATAATGTATGCTCTCGTCCCCTGCTTCCATGTAGCTGGAAAAATTCTCACTGATGAAGCGATAGAAAAGTGCACCGAGTACATACTGTTTAAAATCCCATCCATCCACTGAGCCCCTGACATCATTGGCTATGGCCCAGATTTGACGGTGTAGCTCTGCACGCTGCTGAAGGCTTGTCATCTTGTATCCTGTTGTATGATTCTTAAGTACTGTTATTGGCCCGATTTTATCGCAATTTCATATTGATGACAGGTTTTGTATGTCATGCGTTGCACTGAGAGTTCGTTTGCCCGGTTGTGTAGCCAACGTTCTTTCAGTCAGGCCAGTAGAAACGTTGCGCTGACGATAAATACTGAAGCCCCGATACTATCGGGGCTGAACGTTCAGTCGGTGAGAATTTCTTCATCCGTATCTATTGTGGATGGTGATGAATCTATTTTTGTTGTAAGAAATACCCGATTCAGTAGTCTTTGCTTTAGGGCGTTTCTTCGCTCATTGTAGAATTCCTGGAAGCGACTGAACTCAATATTTTCATCTGAAACTAACAGCATTGATGGAGTATAGTTGTTTGATGAGTGAGATAGCCATTGTTTCAGGGATGTATCCTGTTTACTTATATTCTGAGAGTGATTCAGTAAATGAAGATTAGGTATGGTGTCCCAGTGTTCCGGATTTTCGTAAAAGCTGAGTTTCTCCGGTGAATTCGCAATATAATCTAATTTTTCAAGATATTTATTTGAAAAATGATTTCTTGGATGAAGGTGATCAATATGAAACACCTCGGTCGGATTCATTTCAGGGAACAGAAGATGCAATAGTGCGCGGCAGCGACCTTCGCCATATCTGATATTGAGAAGGCTTTCGATGTATTCGTTGTCAAATCTGAGGTCCTTATTCGAGCCTTTGTACCTGTCAATAATCTTCTCAAGAGGAAAATGAACATCTGAAAGACTATTCTTCATTACGTCTCTGATGCTCGTGAGTAGCGCATCTGCCTGGCTTCCAAAGATCCCTTTCAGAAGTACCATGTAAAACCACTGGCTAATTACTGAGCGTTCATTGTGGTTTTTATTCAGGAGATTAATCGTTGTATATAATGGGTGTCCATTGGTTTGCTTTTTGTAAAGCCAGTAGACCACAGGAATGACTGCATTTTTAGATATCAAAGACTGTGGATTGATGCCGAATCGCCTGATAAGAACAAAAGTCTCCTTGATACAGGATTTTATTTCAGACCATTGTTGTTGTATCTTACCGACCTCCTCTGAAGTGAAGTTTTTTACTTTGAACCGGACGTCAGAGTCAATAAGCATCAGGCTGGTTTTTAAGAACCAGTCTCTTTCAATATAAAACCCCATTTCATTATTCTGATGAATGTTTTTTGTTAGTTCATCCAGTTCTCTTCTGAAATCACCCTGCCAGTGTGCTACAGCTATTGACATCAGTAAGTCGGAGAACTCAAGTTTTGTCCCCCCGCTATTCGTGCGGATGAAAACATCCAACACATGATCAATGTCCTGGCTGCTCTCATTGAAGTAGTGGATAAGATTCTCAGTTCTTATCTTGGTATAAAGTTTAAGCAGGGTTTTTCTGGAGAATTCACTGGAAATGAGTCCTCTTTTTTCGAGTTCTGGTACGACAACTTTAAATAAGATATCATCCGGAGAATCAATTTGCTCGTATTTGAATATTTCGTGAAGGCAGAACCAGTGATGTTTGTTATCGGTAAGTGAATCAGTGTATTCCTTGTCGGTGAGGAACCTGAAGTTGTACTTCATCATGGGCTCATCGTCTGAGTCAAGTGGCGCTGTTAAATCGACGTAAAGCTTTCTGGGCGGCAGGATGCGATCATCCTGTGCCGAAGGCCACCACTCCCGGGGCTTTTTATACGCATACGTTCCACACAGTCCAATATATAAAGATGTGAGACGCTGCTGACCATCAATCACCGCCTTAAAATCATGAAATCCCGCATTTGTTGGTACATATGGGTTTTCTTCATTAAACCGCTGACAGTATTCTTTCAGGAACTCATAAAATTTGTAATCATTTTTAATACTGGCACTACGGATATCCCACATCATGAAAGAGTTTATCGGGTAGTCTCGCATGATGGAATCAAACAGCAAACATATTTGACTGCTGCTCCAGACGAACTTCCTCTGAATTGCAGGCAGAAGATAGTGGCGTAAATTAATTGAATCTATCGCTTGTTTTATCGTTATTGCTTTTTCATACTGGCCAGCCATCATAAACCTCATATGTTATATTAGCTGGCCTATTTTAATTTATTGCGTGTCGGTAGTACAGTCTTTGCACAAACTAATTTATGCAATGGAAAAGCTGACGGCTCGGTTTGTGTTTTTCATTCGGGTAGACTCGCATTGCGGATGCACAAAGTGATGAAACCTGTCTTGCTATATTTTTACCGAAGTTAACAAGTAGGCCGTGCTTTATTTTTTCACCCTCTGCCCTGATGCTGATGACAAAGCTGAACTGATATACGATTACCTCAATGAGGTCATTGCCAAATGTTATGATGGCGGCGTTGTTTATTTCATATTCATAATCCCTCAGGTCAGTGTTAAGTCTTGCTGTTGCATCTACAAGTGCGTATTCTTTATCGATAATCATAACTTTCTCACTTATCATGTTAATGTGATTTAATCATCACTAATAATATGTTGTGATTTTAATTACGATTATTCGTCTGTTTACTCCCGTAATGCATTATCTGATGAATAATGTTCATGTGGGGTAAGGCTTCCATAAAGTCAGACTGTTCAATCAGCGAAATGAGTGTGTTATCGATCTCAAACGTTGTATCCGGTAATACCTCAACCAGCCTGATTCGGGACAGGGAAATAACGAACACGCCCGATGACGTACATCCGGCAAGAAACCACTCCGCATGGCTGCAAAGCAGACGATAGGGATGAACGGTATGGCTGACGTTTTCGTCGGTTCTGATACGCACCTGGGTCTGGTTGAGTATGGCGAGCGTCAGTCTGCTGAAATCACCAAAGAGCGTGGGTTTCTGGCGCGGCTCCGGGAGCATAATCCGGTAGGGTGAAGGGTGCTCCCCGTCAAGCAGAAGGCTCAGCAGTTTGGCGTCCATCGCGGGTAACAGACGGTCAAGATGCAGCAACCTCGCCAGTATCTTCATATCCCGTTCCGTGCGGCGACGAAAGTAATGCGAAGCGAGCTGATATACGCCGTTGTTCTGTTCAATATCAAGATAGGTGAGGCGGACGTTAAAATCCCGCCGCAGCGTGCGCGTCGTCACCCCAAATTCTTCTGCCAGCGTCCCGATATGCAGCTTTTCACCCTGAAACAAACGGCTCAGGATGATGGAAAGGCGGGTTGCCAGTCTGTCATGTTCGTTTTCTTGTGTTATCAGCGTCATACATCATTTCCGAATTTAGCCGGGAAATAATGCCAGCAGTAGCGGACAGGATTTGTCCGCCCTCTGAAGTTTTTTAAAGTCTGAATACCTTAAATGTAAGTGCTAAACGTCAGTATTCTCAGGTGAATAAAGATGCTTCTGGCGCATGTAGGCAATAAAAATGCAGGATGGTAGCGTCACCCGGTATGCGGGACCGGCTAAATCTATCAGTAGCCAGAGAGAACTGAGCACCCAGCCCACGGGACCGGCAAAAGCGCCCATAGTCCGTGTCAGCATGGCATTTCCTGCAACGGTCAGCCCTCTGCCTAACAGGGCTTTTGCTACGCCATTTGTGACAACAAGCGCCATCTGATAGGCCGCAAATCCGGATGTTTTTATCCCCGCCTGGATTGCCATGGTCAGCAGCTCCGGTGTGGGATTGCTGTAGCCTGTCTGCAATTCTTCCGCCACAGTCTTTAGCTGGTCGGGCGTCATCTTCTCAAGACTTTTCTCCAGAATCTTCATCAGCAGATTCATTTCAATGGTTTCAACACTGGATTTGCTGTTGTAGTTCACCTTCATTTTATCGCAGGCATCGGTAAGAATTTCCCGGTACAGCACCCCTTTACCCCAGCGGAGCAGCGTGGCAAAGCTGTTCGCCCCAAACGTCTGAACCTCGGCGGCAATGGCATCCCAGTAGCGCGGGTGGTTGGGCTTGTGTTTTTTATACTGAGGATCATAGGTCAGCGTTTCCGTGATGCGTGCCAGTCCGTCTTTCGGATCGTAGATAAGCACTGAAACCAGTAAATCCAGATCGTCACGATGACAGTGGCGCAGAAACTCAAGGTCGGGGTCGTGTCGGTAGGTAGCCATATTTCACCTCATTGCAGATATTGGACCTGACAGTTTAAGGAAGCCCCCGGACAGGGTTTGTCCGCCTGAAAAATAAAAAAGTAAAAAAAACCTGCCCGAAAGCAGGTTTCTGTTCACCGGATGGAGGTATAACGCGTCGGGATTACTTTCCGCGCCATTCCTTTTCCACTTTATCCGCAAAGGCATCGCACTGCCGGGCATATTCCGGGTTATAAAGCAGCTCCGACTGCGAAAGCTGCATGGCGGTCATGCTGCCGTTACGGGCATTTGATTCGAGCCAGGTTCTGCCATAGGTTTTGTTCATCACCTGAAGTACCCTGTTGAATACCGGTCCGTTGATGCGGGCATTGAGATTGACGCCTTTTACCTGAAGGCCGCTGTCACTGGTCTGGGTCAGGCGGGTGGAGTACATCGCACAGAAGGTCGAATTGGTAATCATCTGAGCGTCAGCCTGCTCGTCGGCGAACGCGCTGTGGCTGAAGGCGGAAAGCAGAATTGCGGCGGTTAACAGTTTTAAAATTTTCATCATGTTCCCTTATGGATTGAAAAGCGGAGACAGCCTGCCATACGGAGTGGTCAGGAGATGTCCGACAGAGAAAAAAGTCAGGGTTTCAGCGAGGGAGCCAGTCGCCAGCGGTGAGGTCCAGCAGATTCCAGCACAAAGGCCAGTTGAGCGAGGTCCCGTCTTGCGGTCCGGGGAGACACGTCAAACTGCCGGATGATGTAGCGAACAGATATTGTCTGACCGTAAAACAGCACCATGGTCAGCCGGATAAGCCGTTCTCCCTGTCCGGTGACACGTTGCCTGCAACGGCTGGCTTTCATCGTTGCCATACGCGCCATCGGTCCCCTTTCTGAAAAGAATCGAGGTGTCTGGCAAGCCAGATATCAGGGCACGAATCGCCGGTAACGCAGCGGGCAGTAAACCGGTGGCAGTTAAAGTCGAGCAGGCTATAAGGATAGCGCTGACCCACTGCCGCCTTTGCCCGTTCAGCGGCCCGCGCACAACCCTGAGGCGTCAAATCCATACAGTCGGTATACACCGAGATAGCGGAGTTCCAGCCATCGAGCCGGTCAAGAAACCCTTTAGCCTTACTTTTGATAACGGTTCCATCGCCATCAAGATGAACAATATCGCCGTTACCCACATAGATACCGCTGTGTGCGGCAAGGCCAAAAAGCAGTTCGCACTGCACGATACCACCGTAAGCCGGTTCATCGACGCAGGAGAGAATGCAGTTATCGATAAATGAATCCACGAAGTTCAGCAGCAGAAGCCGGTACATAACAATCAATTCCTTACTACGGGGGAGAGGGGGGATGCGGGGGAAACGTAGTGAACACTCAGCTTTCCCACAACGTACGGACCGTGAAAACCCCCATATCGTGGTAAGCCATAAAGTTACTTTCCCATAGCGACCAGAACTCACGGGCGTCGACATGAGAGATATCGCCACAACGGGAAAGCCACGTGTATTGTTGCGTCCAGCTCACATCGACATCTTTTTCAAGCTCAGGCCATGGATGTCCTGCATAGTGAAAATCGGTGACGTAATCGAGCTGCCAGTCTTCTCCGGCAGGGATGAGGCGTATTTCGACCGGATGCCAGCCGCCCTTTTCCGGTGAGTATTCAGGGTCACGGAAGTTAATGGTTAATCCGGTGATGGGGTGACGATGAGGCGGTTTTTGCGCAACGATACCCAGAAGCAGTTGAGTGAACGACCGGGAGAGCGGCAGCACATAGCCGCCCTGCAATATAGCGGGTGATGACATAGTGAATTTCCTTTTTAAGGGGTATGGAACACAGAAAAAGCGGGGGATTAGTCCTGGCTGATTGCGGCAAGCTGCGTCAGACGGTGCTGCCAGTCGGCGTAGCAGCGGTGCATAAAGAGTCTGCTGCTGTCCGCTTCGATAAGGCAGATATCCGGACTTCTGAGCACAGCAGCAAGAAAACCTGCGTTATTGGTGCTGCCCTGACCAAACAGTGGGCGAAATACACGGGATGGAAAGCTGTCCTGCTGCTGTTCCAGAATGGCGTGAATCGCATCAAGCGCTACCCATTCACGGGAGAACAGGCCTCCTTCGCCATTGGCGGTTAAGCGCAGGGCAAGGCTTCCGGTTTCACCCTCTTTACCCAGCTCATACGTCAGCAGTCCCTTGCTATGGGGGCTGATTTTCTCTGCTTCCCCGCTGTAGAACACGGTATAGCTTTCGATGACGGCGGCTTCGGTAGCGATTTTTTTCTTACTCATGGTTCAGCGCCTCAATCAGGTTCTGGAGTTGAGTGATAATGGTCGTTTCTGGGAATACCAGATAGATACCCTGTCCGTTATCACAGACGATACCGAGAAGCAGATACCAGCCATCATCAAGTGCGGTGACGTATTCCGGGTTAGCCAGTGCAACTGCCAGCAGCGGGTCTTCGGGCAGCGTGTCATCATGGTTGAGATGCCAGAGCAGGGTTTCCGTTTCGTTCCAGAAGGCGGTAAACAGGTCGATATCATCGACGGGGCCAAGGATTTCATTGCTGAGGGCTTCCAGCGCGGAGGCGGGCAGTTTGAGAAGGGGGATACTGGTGGGGGTAGTGAGTTTGAACATGGCTTTCTCCTTATATTTTTGATATTCAATGAAATAATATATTTTCCATGCTGTTACCATTACGGAGATTGATTCGCCGGATGACTTTTACCGGGGGCTGGTAAAAAAGATGAATATTCTGAAGGCCTTATTTTCGGAAAACGAACACGATCCGTTTTGGCAAGGTTCTTCAGGGCGAAAAAGATCTCACAATGGTTTCCCCCCCGAACTTCAGGGAATTTATACGGAAAATAAATTAACTATCTGATTTTAATGGATAAGTTGCTTGTGGTATTAATTATCATTTAATTTTTTTGTTCTGCTGTTTGAGGGTTTTTGTAGTTGCTCTCGGTATATTATGCTGTGGTGGCAATTTGCTGTAGCAATTAATCATGGATAGTATTGGAACATCGCTGGCCAGCGTCTCTTGTAATTTGTTTCTTATGATTTTGAAGAGATGAACGCGATATGAAGTTATATCCCTCCACAAAAAAGGCGAATCAGCCATTAACTAAATCCGTGATTGCGGAAAGCTGTGCCCGTGCATTGCATGAGGGCCGGACAGTCGAAGCCAGTGATAGTAAACTGACGGGGCTAAAGATAATTGCCTCTCCTGCTAGCCCTGATGGAGCCACTTTTATCGTTCGCAAAAGTATCTGTGGCGAAAATATCTACAAGCGTATTGGACGATATCCTGAATTATCTGTTGCAGAGGCTCGTGAAATTGCGTCTGAAATTATCACCGGCCTGAAAGAGAGCGCTAAAAAGCACGGTAAAGATTACCGTAAGATTAAAAAAATGGACTTTAATGGCCTGCTGAAAACATACGTTGAAGAGGTTCTGAACAAAGGTATTAAGCGTTCAGCAAGGACAGACCTGTCTAAAATTCACAAGTATCTACTCCCTCGTCTTGGCGATAAAAAAATCGCCGATATGACGGAGGCGGACATTGTGGCCTATCTGCATGATCTCGATCTCAAGCCTGCCACCCGCAACCGCCATCTGGCACTCATTAAAGCGGTGTTTACCTGGGCTATCCGCATGGGATATATCAGCCGCTCTCCGGCGCTTTATATCAAAGCGCTGCCTGAAGTGACGTCAGATAGACGCGCCATGGATGACTCCCAGCTTCAGTGCTGGATGGATGTCTGTGAGTGCTGGCGTAATGGTAAACCCGATCATGAAGGCCTTGCTCTGCTCATGTTCCTTGCCCTGACGGGGCTGCGTCTGGGGGAAACCCGTCACCTTCGTCTTGAAGATGTGGACTGGAGCCGCAAAGTTATCACCCTTCGCCACACCAAAAACGGCAAACTCCGCCGCGTACCGGTATGTGATAAGGCTTTCGTTCTTCTGACAGAACAGCGTCAGCATCTGGGTGATGAAGGCTGGGTATTTCCGGGCAAGGGGACCGACAATCCGGTTTCTGAGCCGCGTCGCCTGCAAAAACGGCTTTGTGAGGCTGCGGGTATTCCACCGTTCACCATCCATGAGATGCGTCATACCTTTGCGACAAAGCTCATTGAGAGCGGGGCCGACATTCACACCGTCAAAGACTTATTGGGTCACAGCACTATCAAAGTAACGGAGCTTTACTTGCACGCTTCCCCGGCGCGTTACCACGAAGTCGTTAACCGGGCGATGGGGTAACAACCTTCACTCAACGGTATGGTTTTTAACTATGGTTCTGATGCACCCGTTTTCTGACGGTGGCGTAATTTGATGGTAATACACATGAATAAAAAAGTGACAACTAATGTTCCTAAGGTTTCCGGGATTAAGCGTATTCGCGCTTTTGCTGACCGCGATAAAAATTTCACCAAAATATCGGAGGCAATTATCAGGCGTGCTGAAAAGACTGAAGTCGGTGAAGATGATATCGCTTCACTCGGTATTAGTGATGGGCTGCCACGGCATTATGTGAATACGGCTGATGGCCTTTTCTACATCGGTGGACAGAAACCTGTGCTGGTTTGCGGTACGCCAGTTGTGCCTGTCGCCCTGTTTTGCGGGAAAGATAAGGAGTCCAGTCTTGGGATTCGCCTGATGACCGGTAACGGGCTGGGTAAGTATGTTAAGGCCCTGGTGCGCTTTGAGGATATTGTTCAGAGCGGTGCTCAGGTAGTAGGCAAACTGGCAGATCGTGGATTTTGTGTTGGCTCCTCTCCACAGCAGTTTGCCCTTTTTGACCGTTTTCTTCAGCGCTGCCGGAGTTTACCGCTGCCTGTCTATCTGATGGCAGATGCGATGGGATTCGTTTCGGAGGATATGGCCTTTTTACATGGTCATGAGCCCGTTGTGACCTCTCTGACCGGGTTTGATTATCTGCTGCCGGGATTCCGCGTGCGTCCCGGACTGCACAAAGGTGGGGCTCTGGAGGAGTGGATTAACCTCATCCGGGAAAATGTCCATGGCTGGGCGCAGACCTTTGCGCTGAGTGCGTCCTTTGCTTCGATGCTTCTGGTTCCTGCCGGTATGGATGTGGGCATGTTTCATTTTCACGGCGTATCCACCACCGGTAAAACGCTTCTCCTGATGCTGGCTGCATCGGTCCATGGTGATGGCAGCGAGCCGGGCAGTGGGGGGAATGTAAATATTATTCGCTGGAATACCACGCCTAACGCGATGGAGCGCCTTCTCGCTGACTATTCCGGTCTGGTCGCCTGCGTCGATGAACTGGGTGCGAGTAATCATAAACAACTTTCCTCACTGCTTTACAACATTACGTCAGGTACGGCAAAAGAGCGCCTGAACCGTGGCCTGACGGCAGATGAGCCGTTTAAATGGCGCATGTTTATTCTCTCCACCGGTGAGATGTCAATCTCCGAAAAGCTGGCTGAACAGAAAGCCGTGTTACAGGGAGGGCAGGAGCACAGGGCCATCAGTATGGAACTGTTGCCTGAGGATGCTCAAAAACCGGATGAACCGGTATCAGAAACACGTGCCCGTGCAGATGCACTGAAGACGGGGCTGGCAGAGGCTTATGGTCATGCCGGGCCTGCATTTATCGGCAAACTGTTATCCGGGAAAAATACGGCTGGCGGTCTTCGCACCTACGCAGAGTTTTCATCCTGGCTCCAGGAACAGACAGATGATTGCTGTAACGCACTGGAAGAGGCCCTGAGGGATGAGGGGCGTGATATTACCCGCGTTCAGCGGCGCGGACTGAAAAGATTTGCGCTGGTATGGCTGGCAGGAGAGAAGGCGCTGAAATATGGCCTTTTACCTTTCGAAAGCGATGCGGTGGCTAAATCCGTTATATCCGCTGCACGACGCTGGCTGGATGATAACCAGAATCAGTATAACCCGGTGCGTAACATGCTGGAGGAGCTTCAGCTGACGCTGGTGACAAAAAGCAGCAGGCACTTTATCACCCTGCGTGACGAACATGCCCGATGCCCGGGAGATATGTGGGGATTCGTCCATTACAAAACCGGCGACTTCCTGATTTATGAATCGGTGTTTGAAAAGCTCTGTTCTGAAAAGGGACTTAAGACCGTTGATGTGGCCAGACCGTTAGAGCGTTCCGGTTATCTGCTTGGCGAAAGTGCCGGACACTATAAAAAAAGAGCGCTGAAGACGATGGCGCAGTCTTACTACCAGGTCAAAAAAGCGTTTCTGAAATGCAATGTGATGACCGAATTTTAACCCTGAATAAAACCATTTTGACTGAATAACAACGAATAGAAGGTGATGTATGATTTTTGAATCAGACCAGTACTATGACGGTTTTCCTCACGCTATCAGCAGCGAAAATGAAGAAAAAACCTCATTCAATGATTACGCTCTGGTTAACACACTGGCGGAGTGCCTGTATCACGACATTTCTCGTGAAATCTTCGATGGCAGTGAGCCGGCGCTCCGGGCCGTCATTGCCAACGGTAAGATTAAATTCCTGGCTCGTTATACGCTTCAAGGGGCCTGCTATTATGAACCCCTCGGCACATTTCCACGTATGCCCGTTAACGTCGCGCGTGAACGAGCACGTGAACTCTATAACAGATTTGATGATCACCGGGTGCCGGATGAAGAATATGGGGCCATCCCGTTCTGACTGATGGCTGAACAGTAAAAAAAAGCAGGGGCACTTGCCTCTGCTTTTCTGTTATCACAAGGACGGTAGCTGAGCCGTTATCCTTTCCGCCAGTAACTGACTGGTGTTCTGTAAGCGCTGAGGATGAAGATGCGCATACCGTTGTGAAGACTGACTGCTGCGGTGCCCCAGTTGAGCCTGAACGTCATACAGTGTTCCGCCGTAGGACACGATGAGGGCGGCAACCGAATGGCGACAGGTATGAATACATACTTCTTTGTCGAAAATCCCCGCCCGACGAACGATACGCTGAAAGGCCTTAACCGGGTTACTCAGCGGCATCCCCGGTTTTTTGCCTATAAACAACCACGGATTTCCCCGCTGCGTTGGCAGCGTTCTGATTACGTCCATCGCCAGTGAGTTAAGGTGAACAATCCGTCCATAGCCATTCTTGGTTTCAGGGAGCCACAGGGTGCGTTTAACCGGGTCAACATGCTCCCACTTAGCCAGACGCAGCTCATCACGACGAAGGCCGGTCAGTAACAGCAGTTTGACATAGCGGGCAGCTACAGGGCTGGTATCGTTATCGGCGGAGAGAAAAATACGACGAATTTCGTCCTCGGTAAAATAACGCTGTCGGGCGTTGTTCTCCCTGAGTAGCTGTACCACCCTTGCCGGATGAACAGAGGTCATGCTTTGCCTTCCGGCCCATGTAAAGACGGCTTTAATGAGTACGATGACACGGTTACAGGTAGCCGCTGACAGGGAAGTACTTAACGTCTGCTGAAGGCGCAGAATGCTCGCTGGTGTGATATCGCTCAGCAGCCTCTGACCAATGGCGGGACGGATATGATCGCGGTAGCGCTGAACATCCTTTCCCCAACTGCGTTTAGCGGATTTTGCCCATGGCAGATAATGCTGATTAAAGAGTTCATCGAACGTCAGCTCCATTCTCTTGTTTTCACGCTCCTGCTTAGGGTCAGTGCCGGTGGCAAGGGAACGTTTGTGTTCTATGGCAATCTGACGAGCAAGATTGACGTCCACTTCAGGCCAGTGACCAATGGCGATGGCGCGTTTTCGTCCATGATAAAGGTAGCGTAGCAAAAACTTTTTACGACCTTCTCTTCTGCTGACCAGACACTTGAGGCCGGAAATCTCGGTGTCGCTGTATTCGGCATCGGTACTGCGTGCATCGGATGTGTTAGGGGGCAGGGATTTAATGAGCTGATTAGTAAAACGGAAGCGTTTGGGGGTGGACATATAACCTCCTGTGACTGGTGTAAAGAACGTCAGGGTTGACCCATCCCCGGCACGGCGCTTTTTATGGTTGAGTTGATTTTCTGGTGTGGCTAAGGGAATGCTGGTGCCACATGGTATGAATTAAGACGGGAAATGCAGAAAGAACAGGCTTTACGGTCTGATTCTGGTCTTAAGGGGAAAGATTGCCGTTGGGGAAGAGTTCACAGAAATAATATGTGTTTCAGTCGGATATAATTACATGTGATAAGGGCAAAGAGCATGCTTTGCTAAAATTTGACATGTTGAAGTCCACTCTTTTTAACGATGTCGTTATGGACGACATGGCGAGTCTTGCTTAGATAATTAATCAAAATACTGTGACTTTGGACCCACGTTTACCACATTTCGAGCACTTGAGCCGAGTTTTAAGGTCTTCTAGAGTTACTCCCATTGCAACATACTGCTTAAGGTCGTTCAAAGTAAGGATTGTGGGGAGACGACAAAAAAATCCAGAGGCGCAACATACCAGCATCTCCGAGCCGTTTTTTAACCAGTCCTCAAGATTATCGTGCGATCTCGTTAGTCGTTCGATAGACTGGCCCCCTGAATCTCCAGACAACCAATATCACTTAAATAAGTGATAATCTTAATACTAGTTTTTAGACTAGTCATTGGAGAGCAGATGATTGATGTCTTAGGACCGGAGAAACGCAGACGGCGTACTACACAGGAAAAGATCGCTATTGTTCAGCAGAGTTTTGAACCGGGAATGACGGTCTCCCTTGTTGCCCGGCAACACGGTGTGGCAGCCAGCCAGTTATTTCTCTGGCGCAAGCAATACCAGGAGGGAAGTCTTACTGCTGTGGCCGCAGGAGAGCAGGTCGTTCCTGCCTCTGAACTTGCTGCTGCCATGAAGCAGATTAAAGAACTCCAGCGCCTGCTCGGCAAAAAAACGATGGAAAATGAACTCCTTAAAGAAGCCGTTGAATACGGGCGTGCAAAAAAGTGGATAGCGCACGCGCCCTTATTGCCCGGGGATGGGGAGTAAGCTTAGTCAGCCGTTGTCTCCGGGTGTCGCGTGCGCAGTTGCACGTAATTCTCAGACGAACCGATGACTGGAAAGATGGTCGCCGCAGCCGTCACTCAGATGATACGGATGTGCTTCTCCGTATACACCATGTTATCGGAGAGCTGCCCACGTATGGTTATCGTCGGGTATGGGCGCTGCTTCGCAGACAGGCCGAACTTGATGGTATGCCTGCGATCAATGCCAAACGTGTTTACCGGATCATGCGCCAGAATGCGCTGTTGCTTGAGCGAAAAACCGCTGTACCGCCATCGAAACGGGCACATACTGGCAAAGTGGCCGTGAAAGAAAGCAATCAACGATGGTGCTCTGACGGGTTCGAGTTCCGCTGTGATAACGGAGAAAAACTGCGAGTCACGTTCGCGCTGGACTGCTGTGACCGTGAGGCACTGCACTGGGCAGTCACTACGGGCGGCTTCGACAGTGAAACAGTACAGGACGTAATGCTGGGAGCGGTGGAACGCCGCTTCGGCAACGAGCTTCCGGCGTCTCCAGTAGAGTGGCTGACGGATAATGGTTCATGCTACCGGGCTAATGAAACACGGCAGTTTGCCCGGATGTTGGGGCTTGAACCGAAGAACACGGCGGTGCGGAGTCCGGAGAGTAACGGCATAGCAGAGAGCTTCGTGAAAACGATAAAGCGTGACTACATCAGTATCATGCCTAAACCAGACGGGTTAACGGCAGCAAAGAACCTTGCAGAGGCGTTCGAGCATTATAACGAATGGCATCCGCATAGTGCACTGGGTTATCGCTCGCCACGGGAATATCTGCGGCAGCAGGCCAGTAATGGGTTAAGTGATAACAGGTGTCTGGAAATATAGGGGCAAATCCATTCGATATCCGCTCTCCACTGCTGGATTTCATTACCGTTCCAGTCGATATTTAGCTCGATTTGTTTGGCAACGAACCGGTGTTTACCTCTGTTAACTGTGGGTTCATAGTCCTTACGTTGATCTTTGATGAGATCAGCCTCATAGAGGAAATCATCGTTTTTGTTGTCGGTATAATCAAAAATTACCTTAATTAAATCAATATCAACGTTTTGTTTTTTGATGAATAAACCCTGTGTTCCGCTTCCGTTCAAGTCCCGGCTAAAGTTAATGTTGAGATGGCGGCGGAGTGAGAAGAAATAGCTGTGGCCGTGCATAGCCAATGCAAGTCTGGCTATGTCATTGCAGTTGTAGGGTGTGTGTGTATCCATGATGTTACCTTTAATTCATATTCGGTCGAGAGCGTCAGGAAACTATCCTAATATACCTTTTTTCTACACCAGTATTTGGATCAATTTTCATCCCTTTGGCCTGTTTCTCGTTGATTAACTTTCAGCGATGTTTGAAATAGGCCATCAGTGGTCAGAATCATTTTTTACTTCCACTTTTTGCTCAGATTTGATCCTAAGGTCTAAGTTCCAATACGTTTAGCTCAATTACTATCACCCCTGATAAATTATTCTATGATGACGTGGAGGGCGGGGGATTCAGGCAATGTTAAGAAATGAAAGGTTTAAATGCGAATATTACAGGTGGAGGAGATGGTGGATACCCCCGACTGACAAGGGGAGTTGATGGCGCTGAGTTCACCCCCTTGCCTGAAGAGGAGTCTCCCCTGTCTTCCCCCGGGGGTGATGGCAGGTAATTTGTTGTTAAATAAAGTAAATTATGAAATCCCCCATTTCCCCCGTATTCTCTGCTTCATTATGAATAATCCTAGAGAAAGGAACCGTAAAGGACCGTAGAAAGACCGTAGCTGTGAGGTGAGGGAAGGCATATCAGAGGGTGTTGAGGTGTCTAAAAGTAACGAACATCTGCGAAAATGGCGAGAAATCCAGCAAACAAATAACGTGTTGCAACGACCAGAAATCTACCGTAGCTAAGAAAGGAAAAAGCCCCGCTTTTCAGCGAGGCTTTATGAATAGTGGTGCCCGGACTCGGAATCGAACCAAGGACACGGGGATTTTCAATCCCCTGCTCTACCGACTGAGCTATCCGGGCAACGGGGCGCATTAAACCCGATCTGCCCCCGGTCGTCAACGAAATTTGTTGTTTTCGTTACAGACTGCGCAATCTCTCACCATTTCGCCGCAAACTTAAGCGAAAAGGTGCGTCCAGAGCGCAGAGAGCGGCATGGCGATCAATAGTGCAGGCAGCATATTCACCACGGCAAACATCTTAATTCCGCAGATGCGCAACCCGGTTGCCAGCAGGAGCAGTCCGCCAACGGCAGTGAAATCGGCCATCATCGCCGGCGTTGTCAGCGGGAGAATCAATGTGGCGCAGGTGGCGAGCGCCAGCTGGATTATCAGCATCGGGACGCAAATCACCGCAACGGCGACGCCAAGGGTAGTGGCGAAAATGGTGGCGGTGAAGAAATCGAGAAACGCTTTCGCAATCAATATGCTCGGGTCGCCAGTCATCCCTTCCTGCATCGAACCAAAAATCCCCGTACCGCTGGCGCAAAACAGAATAATGATTGCTACATAGTTCTGAATAAACGACTCGTGCGTGCCGTGTTTCGCTTTGCCGCCTGGTCGGGAAATCAGGTTTTTGGCTCTACTCACCGCACTGTTAATGCCTTTTTCCAGATAGCAGAATTCGCCAATCAGCGCGCCGAGCAGGGTCGCCAGCACCATCACCGGCAGGTTGGCGCATTTGATCACCAGCAGAATGCCAATCCCTAACGACGCCAGACCGAATATAGAAGGCATAGATGAGCGAATACGCTCCGGCAACCGCTGACTCAACACTGCGCCGAGAACACCGCCCAGCAATACGGCTCCCGCATTGATAAATGGCCCGATAACCACGCTTAACTCCTGTTACTTAATCATTGGTATTGCATGATTATGACATGTTAGTGCTGCATTACGCTTGGCTTTGGGTGGTTTAATGCATAATGATTCTTTCTTGCACCTGAAAATAAAAGGTGACATTATTGCGCGAATTTTCTCCTCCCTGTCTCACCACTCGGTGAGGGTAACTGCGCTTATGAAAACCATGAAAATCGCCGTCAGCCGCGAGCTGCTCTCTTCTGTGTCTACGCACCGTGAAAAGGTGACGCTGGACAATACTGATTTCACCGATGTGGCGGCAGTCGTCATCACAACAGCTGAAAGTCGCAGCGGCATTCTTGCACTGCTGAAACGCACGGGCTTTCAGCTACCGGTGTTTATTTTCTCTCAGGAGCCAACGGATGTACCTGACGGCGCCACCGCGGTTATCTCGGGAAAAGCTCAGGAGTTTCTGGAACTGGAAACTGCTGCCAGCCGTTATGAAGAGAATCTGTTGCCACCCTTTTTCGACACCCTGAGCCAGTATGTGGAAATGGGCAACAGCACCTTTGCCTGCCCGGGACACCAGCACGGTGCATTTTTCAAAAAACACCCAGCAGGGCGGCAGTTCTATGATTTCTTCGGGGAGAACGTGTTCCGCGCCGATATGTGCAATGCTGATGTGAAACTGGGCGATCTTTTGATCCACGAAGGGTCCGCTAAGCACGCGCAAAAGTTCGCGGCAAAAGTGTTCAACGCGGATAAAACCTACTTTGTGCTGAACGGTACGTCGGCGGCCAACAAGGTCGTGACCAACGCGCTGTTGACCCGCGGCGACCTGGTGCTTTTTGATCGCAACAACCATAAATCTAACCACCACGGGGCGCTGATCCAGGCGGGGGCCACGCCGGTTTATCTGGAGGCTGCACGTAACCCGTTTGGTTTTATTGGCGGGATTGACGAGCACTGCTTTAATGACGCTTATTTGCGGGACCTGATCCGCGAGGCGGCTCCGGAGAAAGCCGACGAGGTGCGTCCGTTCCGCCTGGCGATCATTCAGCTTGGCACCTACGATGGGACGATCTACAACGCCCGCCAGGTGATCGACAAGATCGGTCATCTGTGTGACTACATCCTTTTTGACTCAGCCTGGGTGGGCTATGAGCAATTTATTCCGATGATGGCGGAAACATCCCCGCTGTTACTGGAGCTGAACGAGAACGATCCGGGCATTTTCGTGACCCAGTCGGTGCATAAACAGCAGGCCGGGTTCTCGCAAACCTCTCAGATCCATAAAAAGGATAACCATATCCGCGGTCAGGCTCGTTTCTGTCCGCACAAGCGGCTGAACAATGCGTTTATGCTGCATGCCTCCACCAGTCCATTTTATCCGCTGTTCGCAGCGCTGGATGTGAATGCCAAGATCCACGAAGGGGAAAGCGGACGCAGGCTGTGGGCGGAGTGCGTCGAGCTGGGTATTGAAGCGCGCAAGGCAATCATTGCCAACTGTCATATGATCAAACCGTTTATCCCACCAGTGGTGGCGGGGCGGCCGTGGCAGGATCATCCGACGCATGCCATTGCCAGTGAGCTGCGCTTCTTCAGCTTTGAGCCGGGTGCCAAATGGCACGGGTTTGAGGGGTATGCCAGCGAGCAGTACTTTGTCGACCCGTGCAAGCTGCTGCTGACCACGCCGGGCATTGATGCCGAAACGGGGGAGTACACGGATTTCGGGATCCCGGCGACGATTCTGGCACACTACCTGCGTGAAAACGGCATCGTGCCGGAGAAATGCGATCTCAACTCGATCCTGTTCCTGCTGACGCCCGCCGAAAGCAGCGAGAAGCTGGCGCAGCTGGTGGCGATGCTGGGGCAGTTTGAACAGCATATCGAAGACGATACGCCGCTGGCTGACGTGCTGCCGACAATCTTCCAGAAATACCCGGTGCGCTATCGGGATTATACCCTCCGCCAGCTGTGTCAGGAGATGCACGATCTCTACGTCAGCTTCGACGTGAAGGATTTGCAGAAGGCGATGTTCCGCAAGGAGAGCCTGCCGGAGGTGGTGATGAATCCGCAGGATGCCAACCAGGCGTATATTCGCGGTAACGTAGAGCTGGTGCGCATACGAGATGCGGAAGGACGCATTGCTGCCGAGGGGGCGCTGCCATACCCGCCAGGCGTACTGTGCGTGGTACCGGGTGAAATCTGGGGCGGGGCGGTACAGCGTTACTTCCTGGCGCTGGAGGAGGGTATCAACCTGCTGCCGGGCTTCTCGCCGGAACTTCAGGGTGTGTACAGCGAGAAGGATGCCGATGGGATCAAGCGGCTGTATGGGTATGTGTTGAGATAGTGCAGGCTGTTGCCCTCACCCTAACCCTCTCCCTGTGGGAGAGGGAACATTTCATCAAACGGCACTACGCCTGTACATCCTCCTCGGATGCCCAATCTTGCCGTACAGCATCTCCACCGTCAGAAACCCCGCTTCCACACAGTGCTCCAGATAGCGCCGGGTAGTAGTTTTACTTAACCCGGTTTCCTGTACCACCTCATCGACTGAAAAACAGTGTGTGGCCTGCTCGTTAAACAGCGCCTGCACCCGCGCCAGCGTATTTTCCTCAATGCCTTTGCTACCGTTGTCCTGGCGGTAGTTTTTCGCCTGTAGCTGATACAGCGAATCGACGTTTTGCTGGTCGACAATCTTCCAGACGCGCTGTTGCTCGGCGAATTGGACAAACCGCTCCAGCGACTGGCTGAGCCGCTTCCAGGAGACGGGTTTGAGGATGTAGTCGAACGCGCCATTACGAATAGCCTGGCTGCAGGTGTCCATATCGCTGGCGGCGGTGATGAAAATCACCGAGCAGTTGGCACGGGCGAGCATAGGGTTATTGATCAGCGAGATACCTTTGCCATCAGGCAGATAGTTATCCAGCAGCACGAGCTGCGGCTGTTTGCTTTCAAGCTCCGCCTGGGCTGCAGCCAGCGACGAGGCAATGCCCACCAGCCTCAGACGCGGATGCTTGCCTATCAGCTCCGCGTGCAGCTGCGCCAGCTCGTTCTCGTCTTCCACAATCAGTACGTCGATAAGTTCATGTCGCATAGTCGGTGTTTTCCAGTTGCCGGGCGGTTCCCGTGGCCGGGATAAACAAGGAGAAAATGGCGCCACGCGGGGTATTATCGGCAACTTCTATCGCGCCGCCAGCCTGCGTAACATAGCTTTCGATCAGATACAGGCCAATCCCATGATCGCCGCGCGTTTTGGTGGTGATACCGCGTTCAAATATCCTGTCACGGATCTCCGGTTGAATGCCCACACCCTGGTCCGCCACTTCAATAATCAGCTCCTGTTCGCTGAGCTTAATCAGTACCTCCACCGGCGCGTGGGGCAGTGGCGACCGCTGCGTCGCTTCAATGGCGTTATCCAGCAGGTTACCAATAATTGAAATCAGCTCTTGTTCCCCAAGGGGCAGGAACGGTCTGTCCAGTCGACAGGCCGGGTCGAAACTCAGTTCAACACCTTTCTCCCGCGCGCGGGCGGCTTTCCCCAGCAGCAGGCCGCACAGAGTAGGAGAGCTGAAGCGAGAGGAGATAAAGTCCAGCAACTCCTGGGCGTGTTCAGACTGCGCCTGAATGTAGCCAATCGCCTCTTCATAGCGTCCCATATGCAGCAGGCCGGACAAGGTCGTCATCCGGTTTAACTGCTCGTGGCGCATGATGCGCAGGTTATCTACATAGCGTTTTACCTGGCTGAGCTGGGCGCTAAGCGAGTCTATTTCATTGCGATCGCGGAAGGTGATCACCCAACCCTGCAGCGACCCCTCAAGCATGATGTGGACCCGGCTGGCAATCACCGTGAGATCGTTAAAACGGCAAATCTCGTCGTGGGTATCTTTCGCCAGCATCGTCTGCGTGTCGAAGAACGGGACCGGATCGATCACCTGGCTTATCAGCTGTCCGCGCAGCTCGCGGGCCGGCTGGCTCAGACCCAGCAGCTTGCGCGCTGCTTGGTTGATCACTTCAATGCGCCGCCGATCGTCAATGGCAATCACCCCTTCATAAATAGACTCCATCATCGCCTTTTGCTGGCGCACCAGCAGGCCGATCTCTCGCGGTTCGAGGGAGAAAATCTGCTTCTTAATGCTGCGGGTAAAGAACCAGGAGAAGATGAAGAGGGCTATCAGCAACAGCACGGCGGCAATCAGGATATTGACGACTTTACTGACGGTAACGGTATCAAGGTAGCTGGTGAGATAGCCTACCGAAACAATGCCCACCACCTGTCCGGCATCGTTGAAAATGGGGGCTTTACTGCGTAACGAAATGCCCAACCCTCCTTTACGGATGGTAGTGGTACTTTTTCCCTGCAAAACGGCTTCGTTGTCTCCGCCAACCAGCGTAGTACCAACTCTGTCAGCAAAAACGGAATGAAAAAGGTGCTGTCCCTTATTATCTCCAATCACAATAAAGCTGGCATCACTGTGTGAAGCTATTTTCTGCATAAAGTCGTGAATGCTTTTGATATCTTTTTGTTCAACTTCATCACGTAATGTAGGAATAATCGCAATTTCTTCTGCCTGTATTTTGGCTCGCGCACTCATTTCCTGATAAAGCTGTTTACCGACGTCGACATAATAATATCCGCCCAGTAACGCAAAAAGTACTGAGAAAAAGGCAACCAGCGAAATAAACAGCTTGATCTGGAAAGATACTTTCATAACTATCACGCGAGGTAGCAACAAAGAAAGCCAATATATCATCTTTTCTCGAGTGGATGACCGCTTTGCCGAAAACTTGTGATCCCTTGCACAGCAGGGGCTGTAAAAGATTTATCCGGAAGACTTATGCGCTTCAGAGCGCGCAAATAAATGTTATTTGTTTGTTCAGTTAGGAAAAGAAACCATAAAAACCACGACAATAAATAAGGTGTTAATCACATTAAATAAAAGAAACCATTAAAACCATAGCTGCCATTAAAACTTCGCTTTTAATATGCCATTCCTCACATAAAGTAAGCCTTTGTGACTCTAAGCTGAATGCACAAAATAACCAAGGGGCTTATTATGAGCACAACTGACGATTCTTTCTCTGTTACCCACGACCCGATTGAAATTCAGCGACCTTCGCTCAAAGAGCGCTGGTGGCATATTATGGATACCTGGAAAATCGGGATTATTCCTCTGCCACTGTTCGTTCTGGCGGGCGCACTGATTGCGATTGATTGTCTGGGCGGGAAACTGCCGAGTGATATCGTGGTGATGGTGGCGACGCTGGCTTTCTTTGGCTTTGCCTGCGGCGAGTTTGGCAAACGCCTGCCGATTGTCGGCAAGCTGGGCGCGGCGGCGATTTGCGCCACCTTTATCCCTTCCGCGCTGGTCTATTACGGCCTGCTGCCGGATGTGGTGGTCGAGTCCACGACCAAGTTCTACAAATCCACCAACATTCTCTATCTCTACATCTGCTGCATCATTGTCGGCAGCATCATGAGTATGAACCGCACGGTACTGATTCAGGGCTTCCTGCGCATCTTCTTCCCGATGCTGTGCGGCGAAATCGTCGGCATGCTGGTGGGGATGGGGGTCGGTCTGGCGCTGGGTCTTGAGCCATTCCAGATCTTCTTCTTTATCATTCTACCGATTATGGCGGGCGGCGTTGGGGAAGGGGCGATCCCGCTCTCTATCGGTTATGCCACCCTGTTGCATATGGACCAGGGCGTGGCGCTCGGTCGCGTTTTGCCGATGGTGATGCTCGGTGGTCTGACGGCGATCATTATCTCCGGCTGCCTTAACCAACTGGGTAAACGCTACCCACACCTGACCGGTGAAGGCCAACTGATGCCAAACCGCGCCAATGCGGATACCTCCGTCTCTCAACCTGCCTTCTCCGGTAAAGCGGATGTCACCACGATTGCTTCTGGCGCGCTGCTGGCGGTACTGCTCTACATGCTGGGGATGCTCGGTCACAAACTGATTGGTCTGCCCGCACCGGTTGGCATGCTGTTTATGGCGGTACTGGTGAAGCTGTGCAACGGTGCTTCCCCGCGTCTGCTGGAAGGTTCTCAGGTGGTCTACAAATTCTTCCAGACCTCAGTGACTTACCCGATTCTCTTCGCCGTTGGCGTGGCGATCACCCCGTGGCATGAGCTGGTGGCCGCGTTCACCGTGAGCAACCTGTTAGTCATCGTCAGCACTGTTTCTGCACTGGTGGCGACCGGTTTCTTCGTCGGTAAAAAGATTGGTATGCATCCGATTGATGTCGCCATCGTCTCCTGCTGCCAGAGCGGCCAGGGCGGTACCGGCGACGTGGCGATCCTGACCGCAGGCAACCGTATGAGCCTGATGCCATTCGCCCAGATTGCAACCCGTATCGGCGGCGCGATTAACGTCTCTATCTCACTGCTGATTCTGGGCAACTTCCTCGTTTAAGTTTTCAGGAAAGAACAATGAAACTCGCAAGCTTTTTATTCCAGGGAAAACGCAGCTACGGCATCGTGCAGGCCGAAGGTGTAATTGATTTAGGTCGCCGTCTGGGCGACCGCTACAGCGACCTTAAAGCGCTGTTGCAGGGCAACGGGCTGGCGCAGGTCACCCGTTATCTGAACGATGCCGTGGATGTACCTCTGAATGCCATCACCTTCTTACCGGTGATTGAGCAACCGGAAAAAATCCTCTGCGTGGGCATGAACTACGCCGATAAGCGCAAGGAGTTTGACCAGCATAACCCGGCCCCGACGCTGTTTGTACGCTTCCCGGATTCCCAGACCGGCCACAACGAGCCGGTACTGAAACCGCGCCATTCCAGCGAATTTGACTATGAAGGCGAGCTGGCGGTGATCATCGGCAAAGGCGGGGAGAACATCAGCCGTGACGACGCGCTACGCCACGTTGCAGGTTACAGCTGCTACATGGACGGTTCCGCCCGCGACTGGCAGCACACCTGGTTCACCGCCGGGAAAAACTGGCGTCAGACCGGAGCGTTTGGCCCATGGATGGCGACGGCCGATGAGATCCCGGACCCGCATCAGCTGGCGATCCGCACCTGGCTGAACGGCCGTATGGTGCAGGAGGACAATACCAGCAGCATGATCCACAAGGTGGCGGAGCTGATCGAGTACATCAGCACCTTTACCCGCCTCAGCCCAGGCGACGTGATCATCACCGGATCCCCGGGCGGGGTGGGTAAAAAGCGTAACCCGCCGCTGTTTATGAAAGAGGGCGATCGCATTGAGGTAGAGATCGAGCATATCGGTCATCTGAGCAATGTGATCATGGAAGCGCCAGCCACCGGGCTTGCGGTAGCACACTAAGTAAGGCGGCAGTATGCAATCGCAACCCATTGATTTTCGCCACACCCTCGTGGCGAAACACCCGGAACGCTTAAGCCAGATCCGTTACCTGCTGGCAGACAGCGGCCTTGGCCTGGACAACGACATTGAGCTGTTTGTCGAAGCCTGGTCCGGCTCGCAGTTGGTGGGTTGCGCCGGGCTCGCTGCTAACGTCATCAAGTGTGTGGCCGTAAACGAGCAGCTTCGTGGCGAGAACCTCAGCGCGCGCCTGCTGGCAGAGGTGCAAAATGCGGCGCTGGAGCGCGGCCATTTTCACCTCTTCCTCTGCACCCGCCCGTGCAACAGGGAGCGCTTTGCCCGCAGCGGCTTCTGGCCGATTGCCCAGAGCGGCAACAACGCCGTACTGATGGAGAACACCCCGCAGGGGATCGAACGCTACTGCCGATCTCTGCGCGCGAAGCGCAAGTGCGGGGAGAACATTGGCGCGATCGTAATGAACGCCAATCCGTTCACCCTCGGCCATCGTCATCTGGTGGAGCAGGCGGCGCAGCAGTGCGACGCCCTGCATCTGTTCGTGGTGCGCGAAGACGCCTCGTTCTTCCCCTTCAGCGCACGCATCGAGATGGTGCGGGCGGGTGTCGCGCATCTGACGAACGTATTGGTGCATGAAGGCTCGCAGTACATCATCTCCCGTGCCACCTTCCCGGCCTACTTCCTGAAGGAGACCGGCAAAGTGCAGCAGGCGTGGAGCGAAATCGACGTGCTGATCTTCCGTGACTTCATCGCTCCGGCACTGGGGATTACCCATCGCTTCATCGGCTCGGAGCCATTTTGCGACATCACCCGTCAGTACAACCAGACGCTGCACGACCTGCTGGCCACGCATATCGAGGTGGTGGAGATACCGCGCATCAAGGCCACCGGTAACGCTATTTCGGCGTCAGAAGTACGCCGCTTACTCAAGACACAGCAGTTTTCCCGGATCCGGGAGATTGTTCCGGAATCCACCTTCGCACATCTCGAAACGCATTACCGTGCGAGTGCGGAAGTCGCTTAATTACCAGGAATTTATCATGAAAATTGTTAGGGAGGCGCTGGCCGGAACGCAGGAGTCCAGCGACCTGATGGTGAAAATCGCTCCCGCTCACGGCGAGCTTGAGGTTGTCATCCACAGTGAAGTGATTAAGCAGTTTGGCGAGCAGATCCGCCAGGTGGTCAACGACACATTGCGCGCTATGGACGTGCACCAGGGATTAATCATTATTGAAGATAAAGGGGCGCTGGACTGTGTGATCCGCGCCCGCCTGCAGAGCGCACTCCTGCGTGCTGCGGATGAACAAGCTATCAACTGGGGGACGCTGAAATGAGCAAACTCCGTCGCAGCATGCTGTTCCTGCCTGGTGCTAACGCCGCCATGCTCTCAACCGCGTTTATCTACCGTCCTGACTCCATCATGTTTGACCTTGAAGACGCCGTCGCTCTGCGCGAGAAAGACACCGCCCGTATGCTGGTGTTCCATGCGTTGCAGCACCCGATGTACCAGGATATCGAAACCGTGGTGCGCATTAACCCGCTGAGCACGCCGTTTGGCTTGCTGGATCTGGAAGCCGCCGTGCGGGCTGGCGTGGACGTGATCCGTCTGCCGAAAACCGATACCCCGGATGACATCTACGAACTGGAAGGCCACCTGGAACGCATTGAGCAAGAATGCGGGCGCGAGGTCGGTTCTACCCGTGTGATGGCGGCCATAGAGTCAGCCATTGGTGTGATTAACGCCGTGGCAATTGCCCGCAGCTCTCCGCGCTTGATCGGTATCGCGCTGGCCGCCTTTGACTACGTGATGGATATGCAGACCGAGCGCGGTGACGGCACCGAGCTGTTCTACGCCCGCTGTGCCGTGCTGCACGCCGCTCGTGCGGCAGGCATCGACGCCTTCGACGTGGTGTGGTCAGACGTTAACGACGAGGCCGGGTTCCTGCGCGAGGTCGATCTGATCCGCAAGATGGGCTTTAACGGCAAATCGCTGATTAACCCGCGCCAGATCGACCTGCTGCATAACGCTTATGCCCCGACGCAGGAAGAGGTGGATCACGCGAAGCGGGTAATTGAAGCGGCAGAAGAGGGCGAGCGCAACGGGCTGGGCGTGGTGTCGCTCAACGGCAAAATGGTGGATGCACCGATTATTAACCACGCGCAGGTGGTGCTGGAGCGCGCGGCGGCTTCCGGCGTGCGTCGTTAAGGATGAGATAATGAATCAGACAGAACTGCTCCATGTGAATTTTCCCCATCTGCGGGACTTAAAACCCTTTGATACCGCCCACAGCGCGACGCCGTGGCTGAACAATCCAGAAGAAAAACATACCCGTAAACTGTGTGCTTCTGTTGAAGAGGCCGTGTTACGTAGCGGCTTGCAGGACGGGATGACCATTTCGTTTCACCATGCGTTTCGCGAAGGCGACCGAGTGATCAATAACGTCGTGGCACTGTTGGCGAAGATGGGTTTCAAAAACCTGACCCTGGCCTCCAGCTCACTGATGACCTGCAACGATGCGTTGATTGAACATATTGAACGCGGCGTGATCACCCGGATTTACACCTCCGGGATGCGCGGCAGGCTGGCAGATGCCATCTCTCACGGCCTGATGGACGAGCCGGTGCAAATTCACTCCCACGGTGGGCGCGTGAAGCTGTTGCAGGACGGCGAACTGAACATCGACGTGGCGTTCCTTGGCGTGCCATGCAGCGATGAGTTCGGCAATGCCAACGGCACGCACGGCAAATCGAGCTGCGGCTCGCTGGGCTACGCCATGGTGGACGCGCACTTTGCCAGCAAGGTAGTACTGCTGACCGAAGAGCTAGTGCCGTTCCCCAATATGCCCGCCAGTCTGGTGCAGGACCAGGTGGACTACATTGTGCAGGTCGAGAGCGTGGGCGATCCGGCGAAAATTAGCGTCGGCGCGGCGCGCGTCACCAGCAATCCGCGCGAGCTGATGATTGCCCGTTATGCGGCCGATGTGATTGAACACTCCGGCTACTTCAAACCAGGCTTCTCGATGCAGACCGGCTCCGGCGCGGCGGCCACCGCCTGCACGCGCTTTATGGAAGAGAAGATGGAGCGCAGCGGCGTGAAGGCACGTTTTGCGCTCGGCGGCATCACCGGCAGCCTGGTGGATCTGCACGAAAAAGGGCTGATCGAAAAGCTGCTGGACACCCAGTGCTTTGACGGCCAGGCAGCAGCATCGCTGGCGCGCAACCCGAACCACGTGGAAATCTCCACCAACGTTTATGCCAACCCGGGCAGTAAGGCGGCAAGCTGCGACCAGCTCGACGTGGTGATCCTCAGTGCGCTGGAGATCGACGTTGATTTCAACGTCAACGTTATCACCGGTTCCGACGGCGTGATGCGCGGCGCCTCCGGCGGGCACTGCGACGTGGCCGCCGCAGCGAACCTGACCATTGTGGTCGCGCCACTGCTGCGCAGCCGCATTCCGACGGTCGTGAAGCGAGTCACCACGCGCCTCACGCCGGGCGAAAGCATCGACGTGCTGGTTACCGATCACGGCATTGCGGTCAACCCGGCGCGCCCGGAGATCCGCAAGCGGCTGCTGGACGCCGGGCTGAAGGTTGTGGATATCAACGCGCTTTACGAACGGGCGATTTCCCTGACGGGCGTGCCCAAACCGATTGAATTTACCGACAAGATCGTCGGGGTGATCCGCTACCGTGATGGCAGCGTGATCGACACCGTTCGACAGGTGAAGGAGTAGTTATGACTTTAGCGACACCCGTGCGGGCGGGTGTCAGCCTGGACGAACTGCTGGCGGCGAAAGAGTGCCGCGCAGCGCGTCAGGCTGACTGGCTTACGCACTATCAACAACCGGTGATTTCCCTCACGTTGGTTACGCCAGGAGAAATCAAAGACAGCCTGCGCTATCGCAATACCATGGGCGTGGCATTACAGATGTGCGATCAACTGCTGTGGGAAAACCGCTGGCAGGTGCTCGACCGCCAGGTGCTGTGGTTGCCAACCGGGCCCGAAGCGCTTTGGTGTGTGGCCCATCCGGCGGTGGAAATCAAAGCGCACTGTGCGGAGCTGGAGCAAACGCACCCGCTTGGCAGGCTGTGGGATCTGGACGTGATCTGCCCTCAGCACGGCCATGTTGGGCGCCAGTCGCTGGGAACCAATCTCAGGCGCTGTCTGATTTGCGATGAACCGGCCCACGCCTGTTCCCGTTCGCGTAACCATCCCGTTGAACAGGTGGTTTCTCGCGTGGAGAAGATGATCGATGACTGGTTTGCTCGCGACTAAACCGCGCCAGGCTGACGTGCCTGCGCTTGCCGAAGCCGCGTTGTGGCAGGAGCTGGAACTGACGCCCAAGCCGGGGCTGGTGGACAAACTCAATAACGGTTCCCATCGCGATATGAACCACGCGCTGTTTGTCCGCAGTATTACGGCGATTACGCCGTGGTTTTCGCGCTTTGCAGAACTCGGTAACGCGCATGCAGATAGGCCCGCAGATGAACAGTTACGGATTATTCGCCCGATGGGAATGGCCTGCGAGCAGGCGATGTACGCCGCGACGAACGGGGTGAACACGCACAAAGGCGGGATTTTTGCCCTGGGTTTACTGTGCTATGCCGCCGGACGTGTGAAAAATGTCTCCCCAGAAAGCCTCTGCTGTGAGGTCAGTAACATCTGCAGTGGGATGGTGTCGCGGGAGCTGCTCGCCCGCAGCGGACAGGCGACGGCGGGAGAGCGTCAGTTTAAGCAGTATGGCTTAACCGGCGCGCGCGGTGAGGCAGAAAGCGGCTTTGCTACGGTGCGTAAAGCGCTGGCGCAATGGAACGGACATTCACTTCACGGCCTTCTGTTACGCCTGATGGCAGTCAATCAGGACAGCAATCTGGTGTCGCGTGGCGGCATTGAGGGGCTGCGCTATGTGCAGGGCTATGCGCGCGAATTACTGGTGAACGGCTGGGATCGCGAGGCGTTGCTTCGAATGGATAAGGCATTGATTGAACGCAATCTGAGTCCGGGCGGCAGCGCGGATTTATTATCGGTGGGATGGGTGTTGTCGAAATTACCCCTCTCCTGAAAGGAGAGGGGATAACGATTAATGCGCTATCGGCTGTGTACCGTGCGCTTCGCGGACGTGCTTGTACTTGAACAGAGCGATGAACGCGAAGAACAGCACCAGCGAATATGCTGCGAAGATGAGCCACACTGGCTGCCAGTTGGTGATGCCGTTAGTGGTATACATCTCAACCACTTTACCGCTCACCACACCGCCCAGAATACAGCCGAAGCCGTTGGTCATCATCAGGAACATGCCCTGCGCACTGGCGCGGATTTCAGGCTTCACTTCTTTTTCCACAAACACCGAACCGGAGATGTTGAAGAAGTCGAAGGCACAGCCGTAAACAATCATCGACAGAACCAGCAGCACGGTACCGAACGGGCTTGGGTCGCCATAGGCGAACAGACCGAAGCGCAACATCCACGCCGCGATACTGATAAGCATCACGTTCTTGATGCCGTAGCGGCTCAGGAAGAACGGGATGGTCAGGATGAACAGCGTCTCAGAGATCTGAGAGATGGACATCATCACTGACGCATGTTCAACGATAAAGCTGCCAGAGAACAGCGGGTTGTTATCGAAGCTGTGCAGGAAGGTGTTGCCAAACATGTTGGTGATCTGCAGCTCAGCTCCCAGCAGCATGGAGAAGATAAAGAAGATCGCCATGCGTTTGTTTTTGAACAGCGCGAACGCGTCCAGGCCGAGCATGGTACTCCAGCTCTGGTTTTTCTGCTGGTTTGAGACCGGAATATGCGGCAGCGTCAGGGTGAAGATCGCCAGCACCACGGAGAGCGCTGCACCGATATAGAGCTGCATATGGCTCAGTTCGAAGCCTGCGAAGCTCACGCCCCACATCGCCATGATAAAGCCGATGGTGCCCCAGATACGGATTGGCGGGAAATCGGTCACGATATCCATATCATTGGATTTCAGCCGGTAGTAGGAGATGGTGTTGATCAGCCCAAGCGTTGGCATGTAGGCCAGCGAGTTAAGCAGGATCACCATGAACATCGCCCCCGGCGTGGTTACCTGGGCTGCCATAAACAGCGTCCCCGCGCCTACCAGATGGCAAAGCATGTACAGCCATTTCGCACTTAACCACTTATCCGCCACGATACCCAGCAGCGTTGGCATGAAAACAGCCGCAATACCGAGCGAGCTGTATACGGCACCGATTGACGCGCCATCGAACTTGAGCGTCACAAACATATAGGAGCCGAGCGTAGTCAGCCAGCTACCCCACAGGCAGAACTGCAGAAACGACAATATTTTAAGCTGCAGCTTAAGGTTCATGTTACTTTCCTCACAAGTGAGCGGGAGATATGTTGTTATGGGAACATTCAGGGTTGTTATTTGATGCAATTCTATCAGTTGGCAACGATATGTTTTGTTACCTCCCGCAAAAAAATGCAATCCACATTAATTTGCAGTTTGGATTGTGATGCAAATAACATTTTCGTATGGGCGGGGGAAACAGAACACCTTCTCCGTTTAGGAGAAGGTGTGTTGATCAACGGCGGCGGTAGTTTTTCTGTGCCGTATTCACCTTATACAGATAGCGGCGGGATTCCGCAGACGGGTGGCGAGTGGTGAGGGTTGAGTAGACATCCCCCGGCGCCATGCTGTTGATGATGTTCGCGGCCTGCACTTTGTCATTCGAGAACACGCGCAACACGCTGCCCGCACCGCCGTTATACGCAGTAATCACCGCATAACGACGTGACGTCGGGTTATCAATTCCGCCCAGGTACACATTGTTGAGCATGGCCAGGTAAGCTGTGCCGGTATCAATGTTGCTCTGTGGGTCGAACAGATAACCGCGGCTTGGTGTGCCGGATTTCCCCTGAGCACGGAAGACATCTTTACCGGCGCTGTGTTGCACAACCTGCATCAGCCCCAGAGCATCGGAACGACTTACCGCGTATGGGTTAAAAGAAGATTCCGTTTGCATGATCGCCAGGATCAGCGACTCATCCACACCATATTTACGTGAGGCCTGACGCACCATTCCCAGGTACTTATGCGCACGCTTGTCGAGGTGGTTCGGGACGAGGTTGATGGTGACGCTGTAGATAATCTTCAGGCCGTTTGAGCGGCTTTTCAGACGGGTCTGCAGCAAATAGTCAGCAAATTTTGTGGCGCGACCTTCCCAGCGGATTGGCTGTCCGGTCTGATCGACCACCTGACCGTACAGGAACGGCTCTTTCGAGATCGTAATATCGTCGGCATCGGAGTAGAGATCGATAGAGCCTGGATCGTCACCCATCAGCAGGGTTTTGATAATTGCCTGCCGTAACCGTGCCGCCGGATCCGTACCTGCGATGGTCTCTATCGTGATCGTACCTTCATCAAAGTTGATGTGGCTACGGGTCAGATAAGCGTCGGTGTACTTAACGTAGTCCTTAGGTCCGGCAATAAGAACTTCGTTAAATCCCCATATGTTCTCGATGTTGTGGGCAAACTGCCCCATCAAAATGTCAAAACCGTTGGTGTCCTTGATCCAGGCTTCGTTGTAATCTTCGCCTTTTTTTGACGAACACGAGACAAGCAACGGCGCAACAAGGGCTAGCGCTAAAAGTTTTTTCATCATTCCGGGAGTGCGTGTTGTGTTTGCTTTAACGGCGGGGGTATCCCCGCGCGCTGTTATTTTTCCGGCGGCGTATAGCCTTCGATGTGTACGTCTTTGCCTTCAAACAGGAAGCTCACCATCTCCTGTTCCAGCAGCTTGCGGTGTTCCGGGTTCATCATGCTGAGTTTTTTCTCGTTGATCAGCATGGTCTGTTTTTTCTGCCACTGTCCCCAGGCTTCTTTGGATATTTCGTTATAAATGCGCTTACCCAGATCGCCCGGATAAAGCTGGAAGTCCAGGCCTTCAGCGTCACGCTGCAGGAAAGTACAAAAAATCGTTCTGGCCATACTCATTCCTCTTTTTTAGCCGATGCTAAACCATTGCACCGGCACGTAATTGCTGTAACAGGCGCTCCACGGGAGCCGCCAGCCCGACTGATGGCGGTTGCGCTAAGTTATACCAGAGAGCAGTGCCTTCATCCATGCATGAGGTGAATGAGGACACGGGAAGCCACATCGGAACAATATCCAGATGGAAATGGCTAAAGGTGTGGCGAAACGCGGTCAGTTGCGTCAGATTATCGGCAGCAATCCCGCGCTTTTTAAGCCATTCGCGCAGCAAATCTTCATCTTCAAACTGTGGGAAACAGTACAGACCACCCCACAAACCGCTCGGTGGACGCTGGGCGAGGAAGACTTCGTCGCCGTGTTGCATCAACAACATATAGCCCGTGCGCTCCGGCAGCGTCTGCTTAGGTTTCTTGCCCGGATACTGCGCCCATGAATGGTTGGCATACGCCACGCAGTGATTATTGACCGGGCAGAGTTCGCATTTCGGTTTCGAGCGCGTGCAGACCATTGCGCCGAGATCCATCATCGCCTGGTTAAAACGCTCAACGCCTTTGGCTGGGGTCACGTCTTCACTGATCTCCCAGAGCCGTTTTTCAACGTCCTTCTTCCCTGGCCAGCCATCGACGGCATAGCAGCGTGCCAGTACGCGTTTTACGTTACCGTCGAGGATCGGGAAATGTTTGCCGAGTGACAACGAGAGAATGGCACCTGCGGTTGATCGTCCGACGCCAGGCAAATCTGCCACCTCGTCGAAAGTTTCCGGAAATTGTCCGTTGTGGCGCGTCGCGACCTGCTGTGCGGCCTTGTGAAGGTTGCGTGCGCGGGCGTAATAGCCAAGCCCCGTCCACAGGTGTAGCACTTCGTCCAGCGGCGCATTGGCCAGATCGGTCACCGTCGGGAAACGCGCCATAAAACGCTCAAAATAAGGAATCACCGTGGCGACCTGCGTTTGTTGCAACATCACCTCGGAGAGCCATACTTTGTAAGGCGTTTTTTCAATTTGCCAGGGCAGGGTTTTACGCCCGTATTTGTCGTACCAGTCCAGCACCTGGGCTGAAAATTGAGAGGCTTGCATGGTCATCGATTCGCATAATCAGGGACGCAGATTGCAGCACAGCGTCAATCTGCTGTAAACCGGATCTTTCCCATGCTTGCATAGAAGCCTTAACTTTGGATAATGCCCGTTTCCCGAACATTCTCACAAGCAGACAACTCTTTTATGAAAAACGACGTCATTTCACCGGAATTTGATGAAAACGGTCGCCCGCTGCGCCGTATTCGCAGCTTTGTCCGCCGTCAGGGTCGCCTGACTAAAGGGCAGCAACATGCGCTGGACAACTACTGGCCGGTGATGGGCGTTGAGTTCACAGAACAGCCTGTCGATTTTGCCGAGCTGTTTGGCCGCGAAGCGCCTGTGACGCTTGAGATTGGTTTTGGTATGGGGACCTCGCTGGTGGCCATGGCCAAAGCCCGCCCTGAGCAGAACTTCCTCGGCATTGAAGTACACTCGCCTGGCGTAGGTGCATGCCTGGCAACGGCTCATGAAGAGGGCGTTGAGAACCTGCGCGTGATGTGTCACGACGCGGTGGAAGTGCTGCACAAAATGATTCCTGACAATTCTTTGAACATGGTTCAGCTCTTTTTCCCTGACCCATGGCACAAAGCACGTCATAATAAACGCCGTATCGTTCAGGCTCCGTTTGCGGAGCTGCTGAAAAGTAAGTTAAAACTGGGCGGTGTTTTCCACATGGCGACCGACTGGGAACCTTATGCGGAACATATGCTGGAAGTAATGTCTTCGCTGGACGGGTATAAAAACCAGTCTGAAAGCAATGACTATGTACCGCGTCCGGATTCGCGTCCGGTAACGAAATTTGAACAGCGTGGCCATCGTCTTGGCCACGGTGTATGGGACTTAATGTTCGAGAGGGTGAAATAATGGCAAAGAATCGTAGCCGTCGTCTGCGTAAAAAAATGCACATCGAAGAATTCCAGGAAGTGGGTTTCTCCGTTGCGTGGCGTTTCCCGGAAGGCACCAGTGTAGAACAGATCGATCAGGACGTAGATGCGTTCATCAATGACGTGATCGAACCTAACAAACTGGCCTTCGACGGTAGCGGCTACCTGGCATGGGAAGGTCTGATCTGCACCCAGGAAGTGGGTAAATGCACCGAAGAACATCAGGCTCTGGTACGCAAATGGCTTGAGGACCACAAACTGGAAGATGTCCGCGTCAGCGAACTTTTCGACGTTTGGTGGGACTAATAAAGAAGTCAAGGGCCAGCATTAGCTGGCCCATTTTGTCTGAGGGAGTGTTTAAGATGCGCAAAACGTTGCTGGCTGTTGCTTTGATGGCAACCGGATTCACCGCCCATGCGGATTACAAATGTAGCGTCACCCCGCGTGATGACGTGGTGTTAAGCCCGCAAACCGTGCAGGTCAAAGGCGAAAATGGCGATCTGGTGATTACGCCGGATGGTAACGTGACGTTTAATGGCAAGGTGTACAACCTGACTGCCGCGCAGCGTGAGCAGGCGAAAGACTACCAGTCCGATTTGCGTACCGCGCTGCCGTGGATTGACCAGGGCGCTCTGACGCGCGTTGAGAAAAGTCGCGTTGCGCTGGACAAGATCATTACCAAAGAAGTGGGTGAGAGCAGTAATATGCGCTCCCGCCTGACAAAGCTCGATAAACAGCTGAAAGAGCAGATGAACCGTATTATTGAGCATCGCACCGATGGCCTGACGTTCCACTACAAAGCGATTGATCAGGTCCGTGCTGACGGGCAGCAACTGGTGAACCAGGCGATGGGCGGCATTCTGCAGGACAGTATCAACGAGATGGGTGCTAAAGCGGTGCTGAAGGGCGGCGGTAACCCGCTTCAGGGCGTGCTGGGCAGTCTGGGCGGCCTGCAGACCTCAATTCAGAACGAGTGGAAGAACCAGGAAGATGATTTCCAGCAGTTCGGCAAAGACGTGTGTAAACGCGTGGTGTCGCTGGAAGACAGCAGAAAGGCGCTGGTGGGGACGTTGAAGTAATTTCCCCTCACCCTCTCCCTTTCAGGGTGTACAGCCCGGGGTGAGGGTTGCAGCATTTGCAGTGTTCCAGGGATCTTTTCTAACACCGCCTCTTCGTCATTCCAGAGTTCGTTGTTCCAGAATCGAATGACATGCCAGCCTTTCCCTCAGCTGGCAGAACGGGATGCAAAATCCTGAATCAGCCTTCAGGGATCTTCAGCGAGGAACAGCTCAAGAAGAGAGTTTAAGAACAGTTTGCCGTGCTCGGTGATTTGCCAGTATTCATCACACTCGGTCAGATACCCCTGCGCCAGCGCTTCGTCAATCTGCGGACGAATCACCGCTTCCGGCAGGCCGGTGTAGAGTTCGAACTCTTTACGTGGCGCGGCTTCCAGCAGACGGAAGCGGTTCATAAAGAACTCAAACGGCTTATCCGCCGCCTCGACGTCATGCTGACGCTCCAGGTAGCGGCCTTCCATATACCCACGCGGGTGGCGAGTCTTGGCCGTGCGCAGAATACGCCCGTCCGGGAACGTCACTTTACCGTGAGCGCCGCAGCCAATCCCCAGGTAATCACCGAAACGCCAGTAGTTCAGGTTGTGCTGACACTGGTAGCCCGGCTTCGCGTACGCGGACGTTTCATACTGCTGGTAGCCCGCAGCGGTCAGAAGCTGATGGCCCTGCTCGAAGATATCCCACAGCGCGTCGTCATCCGGCAGTACCGGCGGGCGGGAACCAAACAGCGTGTTCGGCTCAATGGTGAGCTGGTACCACGACAGGTGCGGTGGGTTCAGCTCAATCGCCTGGCGTAAATCGTCCAGCGCCTCGTCCAGCGACTGGTCCGGCAGGCCGTGCATCAAATCAAGGTTAAAGCTGCGCAGGCCCAGGCCTGTCGCCAGCTTTGCCGCACGCTTCGCCTCTTCCGGGCCGTGAATGCGCCCCAGACGTTTTAACTTCGGTTCGCTAAAGCTCTGCACGCCGATGGAGATACGGTTAACGCCCGCACGTTGATAATCGACAAAACGGTCAGCCTCAACAGTGCCGGGGTTGGCTTCCATCGTGATTTCAGCATCAGCTGCCAGGTTCAGGCGAGCACGCACGCCGTCCAGCAGCGTTTGCATCGCCGGACCTGACAGCAGGCTCGGTGTACCGCCACCAATAAAAATGGTCTTAACTTCACGTCCCTGTGCGTAAGGTACATCGGTATCCAGGTCGGCCAGCAGATGTGCAACGTAGTCATCGTGTGGCACTTCACCTTTCAGCGCGTGCGAGTTGAAATCGCAGTACGGACATTTCTGCACGCACCACGGGATGTGAATATAAAGACTCAGAGGTGGCAAATTAGCCATTACGTAACGCTTCCAGTAACAGTTTCAGTGCGCGTCCACGGTGGGATATCGCGCTTTTCTCTTCACGGGTCAGTTCCGCCGCGGTTTTACCCTCAGACGGGACAAAGAAAATCGGGTCATAACCAAAGCCGCCATTGCCTGCTGCTTCACGGGTAATCACACCCGGCCAGCTACCGTGGCAGACGATGGGGGTTGGGTCTTCCGCATGACGCATATACACCAGCACACAGTGGAACTGCGCGGTACGCTGTTCGGCAGGCACATCTTTCAGTGCAACAAGCAGCTTTTCCAGATTCTGCTGGTCGGTTGCATCTACGCCAGAATAGCGCGCGGAGTAGATCCCCGGCGCGCCACCGAGAAAATCCACGGCAAGACCGGAATCATCGGCAATTGCGGGCAGGCCCGTTATCTGCGAGGCATGGCGCGCTTTCAGGATCGCGTTTTCGATAAACGTCAGGCCTGTCTCTTCGGCGGAATCAACACCGAGTTCGGTCTGGGCAACCACATCCAGCCCAAAATCATTTAATAGCGAGGCCAGCTCGCGTACTTTACCGGCATTACCGGTCGCGAGAACAACTTTCTGCATGGTTTAGTCCTGTTCTGTCAGAGCCGCGACTTCCGTCGGGATAGATTGCGGGTTGAGGATTTTTACCTGTTTATGCCGCCCAAGTTCGCCTTTTTCGATGATGACCTGGCTTTTAGCCACGCGAAACTGTTTTGCCAGATATTTGGTCAAATGCGCGTTCGCCTGGCCGTCAACGGGTGGGGCAGTGATGGCGACTTTTAACTCGTCGCCATGCAGTCCAACAATACTGTCGCGGCTGGCTTTCGGCTGAATATACAGCCGCAAAACCAGCCCGTCAGCGCAGGTGCTTACTGCGCTCATAGCGCCATCCACAGCCCCGGCAGCAGCATATCGCCCGTGGACTGTAACAGCTCTGCGATGCCCATGTTGATCACGTAGAGCAGCAGAACCAGGATCATTGGGGAAAAATCGATGCCGCCCATAGACGGAAGCAGGTTACGGATCGGGCGCAGCAGAGGTTCGGCCAGTTGCATCAGCGCGTACTCCACCGGGCTACGACCCTGGCTCACCCAGCTCATGATTGCCATGACCAGCAGCACCCAGAAGATCAGCAGACCGACGGTTTTAATCAGAATCAATACCGCTGCAATCCAGATAATCGGCTGGAAGGTGATGACCATAAACAGCACAATCGCTTTGATAATGCTCAGAATAAACGCCACCAGCACAGAAGCGCTGTCGATGGGACCCATTGCCGGGATAATACGACGCAGCGGTCCGACAACAGGCTGCGTGATTTTCACGACAAACTGCGAGAATGGGTTGTAAAAATCAACACGGGCCCACTGCATCCAGACGCGCAGCAAAAGCGCCATCGTATACAGCTCAATGACCGTTGAGAGCAGGAAAGTCAACGTCTTCATGGCGTTCCTCAGGTTTCCTTATTATTTTGAGTAGTCGCGCGCACCGAAAATTGCCGTACCGATGCGCACCATAGTGCTGCCTGCCGCGATGGCGGCTTCCATATCATCCGACATGCCCAGAGAAAGCGTGTCTACCGTTTGATAGCGCGATTTAAGCGCCTCAAATGCTACAGCCATTTGCTGTGCCACGGCAAACTGCCTTTCATAACTTGACTCAGGCGCCGGTATTGCCATCAGCCCACGCAGGGTTAAACGCGGCAATGCGGCGACTTCAGCCGCCAGCGCATCCAGTTCGTCCAGAGTAATGCCGGACTTGCTGTTTTCGTCACTGATGTTGACCTGAATCAGCACATTAAGAGCGGACATTTCAGCCGGACGCTGCTCGTTCAGGCGGGTAGCGATGCGCAGACGGTCAATGGTATGACACCAGTCGAAGTGTTCCGCGACCAGTCGGCTTTTGTTCGACTGCAGTGGACCAATAAAGTGCCATTGCAGATCCGTAACCCCCTGTTCCTGGAAGTCGCGAATTTTATCCACGCCTTCCTGCACATAGTTTTCGCCAAACGCCCGCTGGCCAGCATCAATTGCTTCTGCGATGGCGCTCGCAGGCTTAGTTTTGCTGACTGCAAGTAACGTAATTTCTTCTGAAGCACGGCCGCAACGTGTTGCTGCAGCTGAGATTTTGTCCCGGACCTGTGCCAGGTTATGCGCAATGTCGTTCATTTTCCGAGGAGTAGTCTATGGATGTGGAAGAAATTGTGGCCCTTAGTGTAAAGCATAACGTCTCCGATCTACACCTGTGCAGTGATTCACCACCCCGATGGCGCAGATTAGGCCGTCTTGAACCGGCACCGTTTCCGCCCCCTGATGTCGAGTCATTGCTAAAAGCATGGCTCAACGATGAGCAGCAAGGAGCCTGGTGGGCAAACGGGCAGGTGGATTTTGCCGTAACCATTGCAGGAGGCCAGCGTTTACGCGGCAGTGCCTTTAAACAGATGAAGGGGGTCTCTGTGACGCTACGGCTGTTGCCGCGAAGCTGTCCGCAACTCTCTTCGCTGGGAGTACCACGGGCTGTGCCGGAACTGCTAACGAACGACAACGGATTGATTCTGGTCACGGGGGCGACCGGCAGCGGCAAATCCACCACGCTGGCGGCGATGGTCGATTTTCTCAACCGCAATACTGACGGCCATATCCTGACGCTCGAAGATCCGGTGGAGTTTATGTACCAGAGTGAACGCTGCCTGATACAGCAGCGAGAGATTGGCCAACACAGTCCGTCATTCGCCGAGGCGCTACGTAGCGCGTTACGCGAGGATCCTGACATTATTCTGCTGGGGGAACTGCGCGACAGCGAAACGATCCGCCTGGCGCTGACGGCGGCTGAAACCGGGCATCTGGTGCTGGCAACATTGCATACGCGCGGTGCATCCCAGGCGATTGAACGGCTGGTCGATACGTTCCCGGCTCAGGAAAAAGATCCGGTGCGTAATCAACTGGCCGGCAGCCTGCGGGCGGTGCTGGCGCAAAAGCTACTCCCCGATCTACAGGGCGGTCGCGTGGCGCTGTATGAGCTACTGGTGAATACCGCTGCCGCGGCGAATCTCATTCGTGAAGGAAAAACATGGCAACTGCCCGGCATCATTCAAACCGGTCAACAAACGGGGATGCAGAACTTTGACCAGAGCCTGGCAGAGAGGCGGGCACAGGGGCGACTTCAGGCTCCCTGTGCTCAGTAGCCCTGTTCGAAATAGCTTTCGAGAATGATGACGGCAGAAGCAGAGTCTACGCTGCCTTTGTTGAGCGCCCGGAAACCCCCGTGCTCAAACAGACCCGCACGCGCTTCGACAGTGCTAAGACGCTCGTCGTGAAGCTTCACGGAGACGCCAAAGCGGCCATGGATTTTATTGGCAAACTTCCGCGCTCTGGCGGTCAGTGGCTGCTCTGTACCATCCATATTCAGCGGTAGTCCAACGATAACATCATCCGGCTGCCACTCTTTGAGCAGACGCTCAATCAGATTCCAGTCAGGCGTGCCGTCGTTGGCCTTCAGAGCCGTTAGCGGACGGGCAGTGCCCGTGATGCGCTGACCCACGGCGACACCGATGCTTTTCGTACCAAAATCGAAGGCCAGAAGTGTTCCACTCATCAGGCATGCCCCGCTACGCCAGGCATGGTCAGAATATCAATGCCAATCAGTTTCGCCGCCTCACGCCAGCGATCGGCGATAGGGGTTTTAAACAGGATATTCATGTCCGCAGGTGCCGTAAGCCAGGCGTTATCGAGAAGCTCTTGCTCAAGCTGACCTTTTTCCCATGACGAGTAGCCCAGCGCCACCAGTACTTCAGAAGGCTGCTCTGCAGTTCCCAGCGTTTCTAGCACGTCGCGTGAGGTTGTGATGACGGTATTATCAGAGATTCGAATACTGGAAGAGAACTCAGGCGGCGTGTGCAGGATAAAACCACGATCTTCTGCAAGCGGTCCGCCCAGCATCACCGGTTTATCAAGCCGGATTTCCGGCAGGCGGGCTTCAGCCGAAATTTTCAGCTTTTCCAGAATCCCCTCAACCTGGAGGTTTTCCAGCGGTTTGTTGATGATGATACCCATCGCACCGTCTTCGTTGTATTCGCAAATATAAACCACGGCGCGGCGAAAAATCGGATCCTGGAGAGCAGGCATGGCAATAAGAAAGTGATGCTGTAAATTCATTGTCAGAGGTACTGTTTCCTGGTTTAAAAAGCGACAGCACCCAGTATGCGGACAAACTGTGGGGCTGTCACTAATAGTATTAGTAAGTTATTTCTGGATACGTTTCTCGATCGCGTCCATCAGCATTCCGGTAATCGAAATCGGGAATTCCGCTTCGATTTCACGAATGCAGGTCGGGCTGGTAACGTTCACTTCGGTCAGGCGGTCGCCAATGATATCCAGACCCACAAAAATCAGACCTTTGGCTTTAAGCGTCGGGCCGACACGGCGGGCAATTTCCCAGTCGCTTTCGGTCAACGGACGCGGCTCGCCGCGGCCACCTGCCGCCAGGTTGCCACGGGTTTCTCCACCCTGCGGAATACGTGCAAGGCAGTAAGGAACCGGTTCGCCATCCACGACCAGAACACGTTTATCCCCATCTTTAATGGCCGGAAGGTAGTTCTGGGCCATGCAGTAACGGGTGCCGAGTTCGGTCAGCGTTTCGGCAATCACGCCAATATTCGGGTCGCTTTCTTTCACGCGGAAGATTGACGCACCACCCATCCCATCCAGCGGTTTCATGATGATATCGCCGTGCTTCTGCCAGAATTCCTTCAGCTGCGCCTTGCTGCGGGTCACCAGGGTTTCCGGCGTCAGGTCAGAGAACCAGGCGGTGTAGAGTTTCTCGTTACAGTCGCGCAGGCTCTGCGGTTTGTTGACGATCAGAGTGCCTTTCTCTTCGGCACGCTCAAGGATGTAGGTACAGTAGATGTATTCGGTGTCGAACGGCGGATCTTTACGCATTAGGATGACGTTCAGATCGGCAAGCGCAATATCCTGCTCGGTGCCGAATTCATACCATTTGTCGTAGTTCTGCTCGACGTTAACGATACGGGTGCGCGCGCGGGCTTCACCGTTGATCAGGTAAAGATCGTTCATCTCCATGTAGTGGAGTTCATAGCCACGACGCTGCGCTTCCAGCAGCATTGCGAAGCTGGAATCTTTCTTGATATTGATGTTTGCGATGGGGTCCATCACGATGCCGAGCTTGATCATGTTCTTCTCCGTTAATGCTTCAACCCAGATCGCCAAACCGTACCTGTAGCGCGGTAATGGCCGTGAGTGCCGTTGTCTCAGTGCGCAGAACGCGAGGTCCCAACAGAATATCAGTAAACTGGTAACGTGCCGTCATCGCAATTTCGTCGGCCGACAGGCCACCTTCCGGGCCAATCAACAGGCGTACGCGCTCAACGGGCAGCGGCAGCGTATTGATGCTGGCGCTGGCGCGCGGATGAAGATTGAGCTTCAGCCCACTGTCCTCTTCTGCACACCAGTCCTCCAGATCCATCGCCGGGCGGATCTCCGGAATACGGTTGCGGCCACTCTGTTCACAGGCCGCAATAGCGATTTTCTGCCACTGCTGGATCTTTTTGTTCAGACGTTCCGCATCCAGTTTAACGCCACAGCGCTCAGAAAAAAGTGGCGTAATGAGGCTTACACCCAGTTCAATCGATTTCTGGATGGTAAATTCCATCTTTTCACCGCGCGACATTACCTGGCCTAAATGAATATGCAGCGGCGATTCACGGTCATCCACTTCGCCACGCAGCACATTTACGTGGACACTTTTCTTATCCGCTCGCGTGATTTCGGCGTCGAAAACCTGATTAGAGCCGTCAAATAGCTGTATGGCCTGGCCTGCACCCATGCGCAGCACGCGACCAACGTGGTTGGCGGCTTCATCAGACAGGGCGATTTCGCGGCCTGCGGTAATCAGTTCAGGGTGGTAGATGCGAGGGATGCGCATAGTCAGAAATTCCATTAGTCATGCGATGTAAGCGAATTGCCGCTAGTGTAGGTTAGCTCTTTTGCGCCTGGCAAGCCCGCTGGACATAAGGGTTATGATTCCCCTGGACTTTAGCGATACGCTCATCACGCTGGCATTCCCACTCCGTCACCGGGTATTGCTTGTCCCATGCATTGAACAGCTGGGTTTGCTGGCGCGAAAGGTTGAGGTCGTAACGGTCACGCATATAGAAGTAGGTGCGGGCGATACTGCCGCGCGCCCGGGCAGGTGGCTCGGCGACTTTCTCTTTAAAATCAACCTTCATACCGCACTGTCCGTACTGGCCTTCGCCACCGTTCCACTGGCTGTACATAAAATTGCCGCGGTCGCCGTTCACTTCACCCACAGCGGGTTGCAGGTTATGCATATCGCTTTCCATCTGGCGATAAACCGGGTCGCTGGCGCAGTTTTTACGTCCGCCATCCTGCCAGCACTGACGCTGGTGGCCAAACTGCCATGCCGGCACAACATGTTCCCATTCGATGCGGCTGGCGCGATTCTCGTTTTTACGCACTTTATAGCCGCAGGACTCCAGGTCAACGATCCCTTTTTTACCCTGCCAGTTAATTTTACAGCCGCAGTAGAAATCGCCCGGTACATCGGCGTTCACCTTCACACCTGCTGCCTTGGCCTGGGAAAAACTGTTGATACCGTCGGCCAGAGCATGGCCTGAGAGCGCCGTCGCCAGAAAAGCGACCGCGAGAGAGAAATTACGGGACATCTTACACTCCGTGTCAAAACGAGCCCGCAACGTAACGAATGTTGTTCCTGTATGCAATCAGTCAGATCAGGAAAGTTCCTGAAAGTTCAGCTGATTATTCCGCGATCAGCGGCTCGCCGCATTTGACGCAGCGGTAGGTTGCCTCGCCGCGCACCACGCGATTGTGACGGCGAACGGTGAGCTGATGCTGCTGACACTGGCAGCGGTAAGGGAAGGTATTGCGGCGTACTGATTCCAGCTCGAACTGATGGGTTCTGCGAGCCGGAACACCGAGCACGGCTTCCATCATCCATTTCCACTCTTTTCCGTGGGGCGCGACGCGGCCAAAGTGTTTCCACACCAGAAGATGGGCCAGCTCGTGCGGAACCACTTCCTCGATGAACGCCTGCTGGTTTTCCATCATTAACACCGGGTTTAGGCGGATCTCGTAAGACTCCAGCCACGCTGTGCCTGCTGCGGTTCCACGCTGCTGGTAGACGAGTTTGGGTTCAGGATAATTGCGGCCGAGCTTCAGGTTCGCCTGGGCGAGTTTTTCCCGCAGGCTGCGCATAACGGCTTGCTGGATGGCAATGGGGAGACGGGGTGCTTTCATAGGGGCAGAGCATAAAACGCGAAGCGGGGAGGTGCAAGGGGCACCTCCCCGTGAGGGGATTAGTCGTGGGCGCCGATTTCGCGCAGCGGACGACCTTTCATCAGGTTACGTTCTATATGTTCCAGCGAAACGTGTTTAGTTTCTGGAACCAGCCAGATAGTCAGAACAATAAAGAGCAGGTTCAGACCAGAGTAGACCCAGAATGTGTTGGCATTCCCCAGACTGTTGAGCATGGTCAGGAAGGTTGCACCGACAATCATGTTTGCCACCCAGTTGGTCGCAGTTGAGCAGGTGATACCAAAATCACGCCCTTTCAGTGGCTGGATTTCGGAGCACAGCACCCAGATCAGCGGGCCGGCACTCATCGCAAACCCGACGATAAACATTAGCAGCATGCCTACCGCGAAGTACTGGGCTGTTGGTGAGTGAATACCCACATGCATCATTGTACCGAGGACGCCCATACCGGCCGCCATCACCAGGAAGCCCAGCGTCAGCGTTGGCTTACGTCCCCAGCGATCAACCAGGCCGATGGCGATAAAGGTCGCCAGCACGTTGGTCAGACCCACGATGACGGTACCCCACATCTGCTCGGTGGTGTTGGTGTAACCCGCCAGTTCAAAGATTTTTGGCGCGTAGTACATGATGACGTTCATCCCGGTGAACTGCTGCATCACTTGCAATAACACGCCCAGGAATACGGCGCGACGGAAGTTACTGTTCTCTTTAAACAGCGCCCAGCCGGACTGTTTCACCTTCAGGCTTTCGCGGATCTCTTCCAGCTCGTTTTTCGCTTCTGCGCTGGTATCACGCAGGCGCAGCAGCACGCGTTCTGCATCAACGAAGCGGCGTTTGGCGGCAAACCAGCGCGGGCTGTCCGGCAGGAAGAAAACACCAATCAGCAACAGAATTGCCGGGATGATGATCACGCCGAGCATCCAGCGCCATGCGCCGCTGTAGCTAAATGCGGTATCGGAAAGGTAGGCCCCCAAAATACCGATGGTGATCATCAGCTGGTACATGGAAATCATACTGCCACGGATTTTCTCAGGGGCGATTTCTGACAGGTAAAGCGGGGCGGTATAAGAGGCAACGCCCACGGCGAGGCCCAGCAGCACGCGGGAGACCAACAGCACCTCTACGTTTGGCGCCGCCGCCGAGAACAGTGAACCGGCCACAAACAGAATAGCGCCGATCATCAGGCTTTTTTTACGGCCCAGTTTGAACGAGAGCCAGCCGCTGCCAACCGCACCAACCGCTGCACCGAACATCATGGAGCTCACCACCCATTCCTGAGTGTGGGCACTTATTTGAAACTCATCGGTGATGAAGGGGAGCGCGCCGGCAATCACGCCGATATCCAGGCCAAAGAGTAATCCTGCCAGGGCTGCGAGGAAGCAGACGAAGAAAGTCATCGCCTTGTTGGACGTACGCCCCTGTTTTTTATTGTCAGGCATTATGCCCTCCAGTTGGGTTATCAGTTTTATTGATATTAAGGGTAGGTGAGCGACCCGCAAAAATATGTGAGACAAATCACAATGGTGTAATCGGTTACACTAGCTTGTAACCGTCAAAAAAATTAACGCTTTGAAAATATAGAGGAAAATTTGGTGAGGTGCATCGCGAAAGACGACATTTCAGACTTAACTGAAATGAGATGTAACAGCAGAAGAAAGGCGATCATGCAAAGAGATTTTTCTGAAATCAGGATATATCCAGTGTGGTGTAATCGATTCCATTATCTCTAAAATGCAAAAGGCCAGCACGAAGGCTGGCCTTTTAAACAACAACTGTCAGTCGATTATTTCAGACCGGCAGCTTCACGCAGCAGAGCGGCTTTGTCGGTTTTTTCCCATGGGAAATGTTCACGACCAAAGTGACCGTATGCCGCGGTTTCTTTGTAGATTGGGTGCAGCAGATCCAGCATCTGGATCAGGCCGTATGGACGCAGGTCGAAGAACTCGCGCACCAGCAGCGTCAGCTGTTCTGAAGGGACTTTCTCAGTACCGAAGGTTTCAACCATGATGGAGGTTGGTTCAGCGACGCCAATAGCGTAGGACACCTGAATCTCGCAACGATCGGCCAGACCTGCAGCAACGATGTTTTTCGCAACATAACGTGCAGCATACGCCGCAGAGCGGTCAACTTTTGATGGATCTTTACCAGAGAACGCACCGCCACCGTGACGCGCCATGCCGCCGTAGGTATCAACGATGATTTTACGACCGGTCAGACCGCAGTCACCCATTGGGCCGCCGATAACAAAGCGTCCGGTTGGGTTGATGAAGAATTTGGTTGCAGAGCTCAGCCATTCTGTCGGCAGAACCGGCTTGATGATCTCTTCCATCACTGCTTCTTGCAAGGATTTCTGATCGATATCTTCGGAATGCTGGGTAGACAGAACCACCGCGTCAATCCCGACGATTTTGCCGTCGTCATACTGGAAGGTCACCTGGCTTTTTGCATCCGGGCGCAGCCACGGCAGGGTGCCGTTTTTACGCACTTCAGCCTGACGCTGCACCAGACGGTGTGCGTAGGTCACAGGTGCTGGCATCAGCACGTCGGTTTCGTTGGTTGCATAGCCGAACATCAGGCCCTGGTCGCCCGCGCCCTGTTCCAGTGGATCGGCACGATCAACGCCCTGGTTGATGTCTGGAGACTGTTTACCAATTGCGCTCAGTACCGCACAGGAGTTGGCATCAAAGCCCATATCAGAATGCACATAGCCGATCTCACGCACCGTGTTACGGGTGATCTCTTCGATATCAACCCATGCGCTGGTGGTGATCTCACCGCCAACCAGAACCATGCCGGTTTTGACATAGGTTTCACACGCTACGCGCGCTTTAGGATCCTGGGTCAGGATCGCGTCCAGCACTGCATCGGAGATTTGGTCAGCAATTTTATCAGGATGTCCTTCTGATACGGACTCGGACGTAAACAGGTGTTTTGCCATGTTTTATTTCACCTAAGAGGAATTTGGTTAGCTCAAGCTGCTGTGTGGATTAGCCAAAGGAGATAATTCTACCAAGGCCTGCAGGTTTTTGACACTGGCAGTATGAGTGTTAATCAGTATAGATGGATTAACATCTGGACGTCTATTTTAGGTCACTTCTTCACCCGATTTCCAGTTTTTTTTGACTAACCTCTCACTCAGTTGAAATTACGGCTGGCAATAATTCCTGACGGCCCTGGCAACACGCACATTTATCTTTTGCTTTTTACCCCTGTTCTCGGTATAAAACGCGGCGCGCGGCTCATACAAAAAAGCGCTCGATGAACTCATCGTGTCGCCACTTCCAGCCGGGTTAAGCAGTGAACTTTTAGCTTTGGCTTGTGGTCCGTTTCAGCAGAGGCGGCCGTGGAGGTGATACGAGATAATGAACCATCGTTTTCCGCTAATTCAGCGCAGCCGTTCTGGCGCGCATTTGATTCCCGCAACCCGCATTTCTAGTCTGCAAACCTGCCGATGTTATACCCATCTCGGCGCTTCTCAGGATTCCAGGGCCGGTCACGCTTTGTGAAAACTGAACAAGGGCGCTCTTGTTAATACAAGAGTTTTCTCGTGGTTTCGCCGAACCTTGTCATACAGAGTTCGGATACGTGTTTTACAATGATATGAATAAGAAACCGGTCGCACGGTCTGGATTTCAGCATACTCTGCTGGGAAACGGAGCCGTTTATGGGTTGTTATCGCCGTATAACGCTGCGATAGTAGTCAACTGTTTTACACTTAATACAAAGAGTTGAGGTTCGCTATGTCTGACGACATGTCTTCTTTTTCGCCTTCGTCAGCGGGCGAACAGGGTGTACTACGTTCTATGCAGGAGGTTGCGATGAGCTCCCAGGAAGCCAGCAAGATGCTGCGCACTTACAATATTGCCTGGTGGGGCAATAACTACTACGACGTCAACGAACTGGGCCACATCAGCGTTTGCCCGGACCCTGACGTCCCTGAAGCGCGCGTGGATCTCGCCAAACTGGTGAAAGCCCGCGAAGCTCAGGGTCAGCGTTTGCCTGCACTGTTCTGCTTCCCGCAGATCCTGCAACACCGCCTGCGTTCGATTAACGCCGCGTTCAAACGTGCGCGTGAATCCTACGGTTATAAAGGCGACTATTTCCTGGTTTACCCGATCAAGGTGAACCAGCACCGCCGCGTGATTGAATCGCTAATCCACTCCGGCGAACCGCTGGGCCTGGAAGCTGGTTCAAAAGCAGAACTGATGGCCGTGCTGGCGCATGCGGGCATGACCCGTTCGGTTATCGTCTGCAACGGCTATAAAGACCGTGAATATATTCGTCTGGCGCTGATTGGCGAAAAGATGGGTCATAAGGTCTATCTGGTTATCGAGAAGATGACCGAAATCGCTATTGTGCTGGAAGAAGCCGAGCGTCTGAACGTGATCCCACGCCTCGGTGTGCGTGCGCGTCTGGCCTCTCAGGGGTCTGGTAAATGGCAGTCCTCCGGTGGCGAAAAATCCAAGTTCGGCCTGGCGGCGAACCAGGTACTGCAACTGGTGGAGATCCTGCGCGAGCGCGGTCGTCTGGACAGCATTCAGCTGCTGCACTTCCACCTCGGTTCGCAGATGGCCAACATTCGCGACATCGCGACAGGCGTACGTGAGTCGGCGCGTTTCTACGTTGAGCTGCACAAGCTTGGCGTGAATATTCAGTGCTTCGACGTGGGCGGCGGCCTGGGCGTGGACTATGAAGGCACGCGTTCTCAGTCTGACTGCTCTGTGAACTACGGCCTGAACGAATATGCTAACAACATCATCTGGGCGATTGGCGATGCGTGTGAAGAACACGGTTTGCCGCATCCGACGGTGATCACTGAATCCGGCCGTGCAGTAACCGCGCACCATACTGTGCTGGTGTCCAATATTATCGGCGTAGAGCGTAGCGAAATTTCTGAAGCCACGCCGCCGCAGGATGATGCGCCTCGTTCCCTGCAAAATATGTGGGAAACCTGGCAGGAGATGCACGAACCGGGCACGCGCCGTTCCCTGCGCGAGTGGCTGCACGACAGCCAGATGGATCTGCACGATATTCACGTTGGCTACTCTTCAGGTAACTTTAGCCTGCAGGAGCGCGCGTGGGCCGAACAGCTCTATCTGAACATGTGTCATGAAGTGCAGAAACAGCTCGACCCGAGCAACCGCGCACACCGTCCGATTATCGACGAGCTGCAGGAACGTATGGCGGACAAGATTTACGTCAACTTCTCCCTGTTCCAGTCGATGCCGGATGCATGGGGTATCGATCAGCTGTTCCCGGTTCTGCCGCTGGAAGGGTTGAACCATGCTCCGGAACGTCGAGCGGTGCTGCTCGACATCACCTGTGATTCCGACGGCGCTATCGACCACTACGTGGATGGCGATGGTATTGCGACCACCATGCCAATGCCGGAATACGACCCTGAGAACCCGCCAATGCTGGGCTTCTTCATGGTCGGGGCATACCAGGAGATCCTCGGTAACATGCACAACCTGTTCGGTGATACCGAAGCGGTTGACGTGTTTGTCTTCCCGGATGGCAGCGTGGAAGTGGAGCTGTCTGACGAAGGGGATACAGTGGCGGACATGCTGGAATACGTTCAGCTGGATCCGAAAACGTTGCTCACCCAGTTCCGCGACCAGGTGAAAAATACCGGTCTTGACGAAACATTGCAGCAGCAGTTCCTGGAAGAGTTTGAAGCGGGTCTGTACGGGTACACCTACCTGGAAGACGAGTAAGGTAAATCTCCCTTTCCCTATGGGAGAGGGGCGGGGTGAGGGCATCAGACCGCACAATGCCCTATACTCTCTTGAACCCGTATGAATTAGCGGCGATAATTCGCCCCAATATGCTATTTACGAATCAATCCCTTCCTCGTCGGGTTTAACGACGCGGAGGGGATTTTTTTTCATCTGTTTTTAATGAATCGACTTTAAAAGAGGTCAGGACATGAGCACTTTAGGTCATCAGTACGATAACTCTCTGGTATCTAACGCGTTTGGTTTTTTACGCCTTCCGATGAACTTCCAGCCGTACGACAGCGATGCCGACTGGGTTATCACTGGCGTGCCATTTGATATGGCAACCTCCGGTCGTGCCGGTGGCCGTCATGGCCCGGCGGCGATCCGTCAGGTATCGACTAACCTGGCCTGGGAGCACAATCGCTTCCCGTGGAACTTCGACATGCGCGAGCGCCTGAACGTGGTGGACTGCGGTGACCTGGTGTATGCCTTCGGCGACGCGCGTGAGATGAGCGAAAAACTCCAGGCGCACGCCGAGAAGCTGCTGGCTGCCGGTAAGCGCATGCTCTCCTTCGGTGGTGACCACTTCGTGACCCTGCCGCTGCTGCGCGCCCATGCCAAGCACTTCGGTAAAATGGCGCTGGTGCACTTTGATGCACATACCGACACTTATGCGAACGGCTGCGAGTTTGACCACGGCACCATGTTCTTCACCGCGCCAAACGAAGGCCTTATCGATCCAAACCACTCCGTGCAGATCGGTATTCGTACTGAGTTCGATAAAGATAACGGCTTTACCGTACTGGACGCCTGCCAGGTGAACGATCGCGGTGTTGACGACATCATCGCGCAGGTGAAGCAGATTGTGGGCGATATGCCGGTCTACCTGACCTTCGATATCGATTGTCTGGATCCGGCGTTTGCACCAGGTACCGGTACTCCGGTGATCGGCGGCCTGACTTCTGACCGTGCTATCAAACTGGTTCGTGGTCTGAAAGATCTGAACATTGTCGGGATGGACGTGGTGGAAGTGGCTCCGGCTTACGATCAGTCCGAAATTACCGCTCTGGCTGCGGCGACGCTGGCACTGGAAATGCTTTACATCCAGGCGGCGAAAAAAGGCGAGTAAGTTTAGCGGTTAAGTAAAAGCCCTCACCAGCTGGTGAGGGCTTTTTTGTGCTTTTGAAAAGGAGGCACAACAGCCTCCTTCTGAAATTATTTAATTCCGTCTGCGGCCATACGGTCGCGAATATGCTGCGCGCGTTCTTCTGAGGCTGGGTGATCATCAAACATTGAGCTTTGACGTCCTGCTTCCAGTTTGGCCAGTTTTTCGAAGCTGGTGGCTAAACCTGATGGATTAATGCCGCGTTTGCGCAACAGATCGTAGGAGTAGTCATCCGCTTCGGACTCCTGACGCTGGGAGAACTGAGAATTAACCAGCTTCTCTCCGACATCGCCAAGCTGCGACTGCGACAGGCTTCCAACAATACCGCCCGCTGAAGCCGCTGCTGCGCGAATGGCGTTGGTGCCTAAGGCAACCTGCATCCCTTTCTTCACGTGACCGAGTGCAACGTGGCCCATTTCATGGCCGATCACCGCTTCAACTTCGTTGTCGGTCATCATATCCATCAGCCCGCTATAGACGCGGATACAACCGTTCGCCATCGCGAAAGCGTTCACGTCTTTGGCCATGTAAACCTTGTAGTTTACCGGCTGGCCATTGATGTTATCGCCCAGCGCGGAAGCAATCTTATTCAGACGCTGCGTGTAGGTACTGTTAGCTGGGGCAAGTGTGGCTTTTCCGTCCATATCTTTACAGGCCTGGTCGCTCAGCGCTTTTACCTGCGCGTCGCTCAGGGAATAAGCCTGAAAAGCTTCTGCGCCTGAGGTCATCAGGCCGTTAGAATCCATATTCTGACAGCCGCTCAGCAGGAGCGTTGTTCCCAGGGCCAGCACTATTGCACGCATTTTCATGAGGTTGCTTCCGTACTCGTTAATCTGAATAAAATCCGAAAAGTACACCGGCAACGAAGCCGGGGTCGCGCTAAGTATAAGGAATATCTACGGGGCCGGGCGAGCAGATTGCGCAACATGCGAGCATGATCCAGAGATTTCTTAAGCTGCAAAAGAATGCTCCATGTACATGGCATGCCGCTTGGGTTACATTGTTGGCACTTTTTTCCGGCGTAGCCCAAAACGCGCTGTCGTCAAGGGCATGGCCTTTAACAGTCCGATCTGGAGTTAAAATGTCCTCACGTAAAGAGCTTGCTAATGCTATTCGTGCGCTGAGCATGGACGCAGTACAGAAAGCCAAATCCGGCCACCCAGGGGCCCCTATGGGTATGGCTGATATCGCCGAAGTCCTGTGGCGTGATTTCCTGAACCACAACCCGCAGAACCCGGCATGGGCTGACCGCGACCGTTTCGTGCTGTCCAACGGCCACGGCTCTATGCTGATCTATAGCCTGCTGCACCTCACTGGCTACGATCTGCCAATTGAAGAGCTGAAAAACTTCCGTCAGCTGCACTCCAAAACTCCAGGTCACCCGGAAGTGGGTTACACCGCTGGTGTTGAAACCACGACCGGTCCACTGGGCCAGGGTATTGCGAACGCTGTGGGTATGGCGATTGCTGAGAAGACCCTGGCGGCGCAGTTCAACCGTCCTGGCCACGACATCGTAGACCACTTCACCTACGCGTTCATGGGTGATGGCTGCATGATGGAAGGCATTTCTCACGAAGTGTGCTCCCTCGCGGGTACCCTGAAACTGGGCAAACTGGTTGCGTTCTACGACGACAATGGTATCTCCATTGACGGTCACGTTGAGGGCTGGTTCACCGATGACACCGCTAAACGTTTTGAAGCCTATGGCTGGCACGTTGTGCGTGGTGTTGATGGCCACGATGCTGACTCGATTAAACGTGCAGTAGAAGAAGCGCGCGCTGTCACTGACAAACCATCCCTGCTGATGTGCAAAACTATTATCGGCTTCGGTTCACCGAACAAAGCCGGTACCCACGATTCCCACGGTGCGCCACTGGGCGACGCGGAAATTGCACTGACGCGCGAAGCGCTAGGCTGGAAACACCCGGCATTCGAAATCCCATCTGACATTTATGCTCAGTGGGATGCAAAAGAAGCAGGTCAGGCGAAAGAAGCCGCATGGAACGAGAAGTTCGCTGCGTATGCTAAAGCCTTCCCACAGGAAGCCGCTGAATTCACCCGTCGCATGAAAGGCGATATGCCGTCTGACTTCGATGCAAAAGCGAATGAGTTTATTGCTAAGCTGCAGGCGAACCCATCTAAAATCGCCAGCCGTAAAGCGTCTCAAAATGCGATTGAAGCATTTGGCCCACTGTTGCCTGAATTCCTGGGCGGTTCTGCTGACCTGGCGCCTTCTAACCTGACCCTGTGGTCCGGTTCTAAAGCGATCAACGAAGATACTGCCGGTAACTACATCCATTATGGTGTACGTGAATTCGGTATGACGGCAATTGCTAACGGTATCTCCCTGCACGGTGGTTTCCTGCCGTATACCTCTACCTTCCTGATGTTCGTAGAGTACGCACGTAACGCCGTACGTATGGCTGCGCTGATGAAACAGCGTCAGGTGATGGTCTATACCCACGACTCCATCGGTCTGGGCGAAGATGGTCCAACTCACCAGCCTGTAGAGCAGGTGGCTTCTCTGCGTGTGACTCCGAACATGAGCACATGGCGTCCATGTGACCAGGTTGAATCCGCAGTGGCGTGGAAATACGGTGTTGAGCGTCAGGATGGCCCAACCGCACTGATCCTCTCCCGCCAGAACCTGGCACAGCAGGATCGTACTCCAGAGCAGCTGGCGAACATCGCTCGCGGTGGTTATGTTCTGAAAGATTGTGCAGGTCAGCCTGAACTGATCTTCATCGCTACCGGTTCTGAAGTTGAGCTGGCTGTTGCGGCATGGGACAAACTGTCTGCCGAAGGCGTTAAAGCGCGTGTGGTCTCCATGCCGTCTACCGATGCGTTCGACAAGCAGGATGCTGCATACCGCGAGTCCGTACTGCCTAAAGCGGTTACTGCTCGTGTGGCGGTGGAAGCGGGTATTGCTGACTACTGGTTCAAATATGTGGGCCTGAATGGCGCAATCGTCGGTATGACCACCTTCGGTGAGTCTGCACCGGCAGAGCTGCTGTTCGAAGAGTTCGGCTTCACCGTTGAGAACGTTGTAGCGAAAGCGAAAGAACTGCTGTAATCGCCGTTTTGCCCGGTGGCGCTACGCTAACCGGGCCTACAAATGGCTCGAAAGTAGGCCGGGTTAGCGTTAGCGCGCCACCCGGCTTTTTTGTTGTCATTATTCCACCTAAAATGTGACGCAAGTCATATAGCTCGCTTATTCATCTGGACAGACATTCCTTTTATTCCCCGATTCGCTTATTCTTGCTGAAGCGTTTCAGTCGATTAAATGTTCGACAATTGACCAATCAATCGCAGTTTGTGACAGCAAGGATTCCCCTTCGGGCGTAGCTGGATTACTCTTTCAGCCACCTCAAACCCAGGGATAGCTTTGCAGGAGATCTATGACCGTACGCGTAGCGATTAATGGCTTCGGTCGCATCGGACGTAATGTGGTTCGTGCTTTGTATGAATCCGGACGTCGGGCGGAAATGACCGTGGTGGCAATCAATGAACTGGCGGATGCTACGGGCATGGCGCATTTGTTGAAATATGACACCAGCCACGGACGCTTTGCCTGGGATGTACGCCAGGAAAGAGATCAGCTTTTTGTAGGTGATGACGCTATTCGTGTGCTGCATGAGAACAGCATTGCCGGGCTACCCTGGCGTGAATTGGGTGTGGATGTGGTGCTTGACTGTACCGGCGTGTATGGCAACCGCGAACATGGCGAAGCCCATCTGGCAGCAGGTGCGAAAAAAGTCCTGTTCTCTCATCCCGGCAGCAACGATCTCGACGCGACCGTCGTGTTTGGCGTCAACCAGCATGAGCTACAAGCTGAACATCGCATTGTCTCCAACGCCTCCTGTACCACTAACTGCATTATTCCGGTCATTAAACTGTTAGACGATGCATATGGCATTGAATCCGGCACGGTGACCACGATTCACTCCGCCATGCACGATCAGCAGGTGATCGACGCCTACCATCCGGATTTACGACGCACTCGCGCGGCGAGCCAGTCAATCATTCCGGTGGACACAAAACTGGCTGCAGGGATTACACGTATTTTCCCGCAGTTTGATGACCGTTTTGAAGCGATTGCCGTGCGCGTTCCGACGATTAACGTCACTGCAATTGACCTTAGTGTGACGGTGAAAAAACCGGTAAAAGCCTGTGAAGTCAACATGTTGCTGCAAAAAGCGGCACAGGGTGCATTTCATGGTATAGTTGACTATACGGAATTGCCGTTGGTCTCAGTAGATTTTAACCACGACCCGCACAGCGCCATCGTTGATGGCACTCAAACGCGCGTCAGTGGCGCACACCTTATCAAGACGCTGGTCTGGTGTGATAACGAATGGGGCTTTGCTAACCGAATGCTCGACACTACGTTAGCAATGGCCGCTCAAGGTTTCAGGTAAGACGCATCGTGCGTCTGCAAAACTTTAAGAATCAACGAGAGGATTCACCATGTCTGTAATTAAGATGACCGATCTGGATCTGGCTGGTAAACGCGTTTTCATCCGTGCTGATCTGAACGTACCGGTTAAAGAGGGTAAAGTGACCAGCGACGCGCGTATCCGTGCATCTCTGCCAACCATCGAACTGGCTCTGAAGCAGGGCGCTAAAGTGATGGTAACCTCCCACCTGGGTCGTCCAACCGAAGGCGAGTACAACGAAGAGTTCTCTCTGCTGCCAGTTGTTAATTACCTGAAAGACAAACTGTCCAACCCGGTTCGCCTGGTGAAAGATTACCTGGACGGCGTTGAAGTTGCTGCCGGTGAACTGGTTGTTCTGGAAAACGTTCGCTTCAACAAAGGCGAGAAGAAAGACGACGAAGCACTGTCCAAAAAATACGCTGCACTGTGCGACGTATTCGTAATGGATGCTTTCGGTACGGCTCACCGTGCGCAGGCTTCTACCCATGGTATCGGTAAATTCGCAGACGTAGCCTGTGCAGGTCCTCTGCTGGCTGACGAACTGGAAGCGCTGGGTAAAGCACTGAAAGAACCAGCTCGTCCAATGGTTGCTATCGTTGGTGGTTCTAAAGTTTCTACCAAGCTGACCGTTCTGGACTCCCTGTCTAAAATTGCTGACCAGCTGATCGTTGGCGGTGGTATCGCGAACACCTTCGTTGCTGCTCAAGGTCACAACGTGGGTAAATCCCTGTACGAAGCAGACCTGGTTGACGAAGCTAAACGCCTGCTGAGCACCTGTGATATTCCAGTTCCAACAGATGTTCGTGTTGCTACTGAGTTCTCTGAAACTGCAACGGCGACCCTGAAGTCTGTAAACGACATCAAAGACGAAGAGCAAATTCTGGACCTGGGCGACGTTTCTGCACAGAAACTGGCTGAAATCCTGAAAAACGCAAAAACTATCCTGTGGAATGGTCCTGTTGGCGTGTTCGAATTCCCGAACTTCCGCAAAGGGACTGAAATCGTTGCTAACGCTATTGCAGACAGCGAAGCGTTCTCTATCGCAGGCGGTGGTGACACCCTGGCGGCAATCGACCTGTTCGGTATCGCTGACAAGATCTCCTACATCTCCACTGGTGGCGGTGCATTCCTCGAATTCGTGGAAGGCAAAGTACTGCCAGCAGTAGCAATGCTCGAAGAGCGCGCTAAGAAGTAAGCCATTCAAGGGCAGGGAAACCTGCCCAATTTTCAGCGCGCTTTTAAGAGCTCGCACCTTTTCTAACGGCCGAAGATACAGGACTAAGCAACATGTCTAAAATTTTTGATTTCGTAAAACCTGGCGTTATCACTGGTGATGACGTACAGAAAGTGTTCCAGGTAGCTAAAGAAAACAACTTCGCTCTGCCAGCAGTTAACTGCGTAGGTACCGACTCCATCAACGCCGTACTGGAAGCCGCTGCAAAAGTTAAAGCACCGGTTATCGTTCAGTTCTCTAACGGCGGTGCTGCGTTCATCGCTGGTAAAGGCGTGAAAACTGACGTTCCTCAGGGTGCTGCAATCCTGGGTGCTATCTCTGGTGCGCACCACGTACACCAGATGGCTGAACACTACGGTGTTCCAGTTATCCTGCACACTGACCACTGCGCGAAGAAACTGCTGCCGTGGATCGACGGTCTGCTGGACGCGGGTGAAAAACACTTCGCTGCTACCGGTAAGCCACTGTTCTCTTCTCATATGATCGACCTGTCTGAAGAGTCACTGCACGAAAACATCGAAATTTGCTCCAAATACCTGGCGCGCATGGCCAAAATGGACATGACCCTGGAAATCGAACTGGGTTGCACCGGTGGTGAAGAAGACGGCGTGGACAACAGCCACATGGACGCTTCTGCACTGTACACCCAGCCAGAAGACGTTGATTACGCTTACACCGAGCTGAGCAAAATCAGCCCACGCTTCACCATTGCAGCGTCCTTCGGTAACGTGCACGGCGTTTACAAACCAGGTAACGTGGTTCTGACCCCAACTATCCTGCGTGATTCTCAGGAATATGTGTCTAAGAAACACAACCTGCCGCACAACAGCCTGAACTTCGTCTTCCACGGCGGTTCCGGTTCTTCTGCTCAGGAAATCAAAGATTCCGTAAGCTACGGTGTAGTGAAAATGAACATTGATACCGATACCCAGTGGGCTACCTGGGACGGTATTCTGCAGTACTACAAAACTAACGAAGCTTACCTGCAGGGCCAGCTGGGCAACCCGAAAGGCGAAGACCAGCCGAACAAGAAATACTACGATCCACGCGTATGGCTGCGCGCAGCGCAGACTTCCATGGTGACCCGTTTGGAGCAGGCTTTCAAAGAACTGAACGCGGTTGACGTTCTGTAATTTGAGCTGCTAACAGCATCTGAAGGCCCGCAAATGCGGGCCTTTTTTTATGCTTTTTCAAGAACCTGCTATACAGGTTTTTGTGATCTGTTTGGCAAAACCGGTGCTTTTTGTTTACCCTTTACTGACCTGCCTGTCTCCATGGGGGATGGATTTTTGTGTTTTGGTTTAACAAAAGGAAGAATAAATGGAACAACTCGATGTCGTAGACAGCATCAATAACGCCGGTACCTGGCTGGTGCGTAACCAGGAGTTGCTGCTGAGCTACGCCGTAAACATCGTAGCGGCTATTGCCATCCTCATCGTCGGGATGATCGTGGCACGTATCGTATCAAACACCGTTAACCGCGTGATGCGCGCCCGAAACATTGATGCCACGGTTGCAGATTTCCTCTCTGCACTGGTGCGTTACGGTATTATCGCTTTTACGCTAATTGCAGCGCTGGGACGCGTCGGCGTACAGACCGCATCGGTAATCGCTGTGCTTGGTGCCGCAGGTCTGGCTATTGGCCTTGCATTACAGGGCTCGCTCTCGAACCTGGCCGCCGGCGTACTGCTGGTCACCTTCCGCCCATTCCGTTCTGGTGAGTACGTTGACCTTGGTGGGATTGCCGGAACGGTACTTCAGGTACAGATTTTCTCTACCACCCTGCGTACCGTTGATGGTCGTATTGTTGTTGTGCCAAACGGGAAAATCATTGCAGGCAACATCATCAACTTTTCCCGCGAACCTGTGCGCCGAAATGAGCTGATCATCAGCGTGGCATATGATTCCGATATCGATCAGGTGAAGTCGCTGATTAGCAATATCATTGCTTCAGACGATCGCATTCTGAAAGACAAAGAGCAGACCGTACGCCTGAACGAACTGGGTGCTTCTTCGATTAACTTCGTGGTACGTATCTGGAGCAAAAGCAGCGATCTGCAAAACGTTTACTGGGATGTTCTGGAGCGTATCAAACGTGAGTTCGATGCTAACGGCATCAGCTTCCCGTACCCACAGATGGACGTAAACGTCAAAAAAGTCAAAGAAGCAGAATAACTTCACCACCATGGCCCGGTAAGCGCTAGCGCCACCGGGCTTTATTTTTATAAGCACGACTAATCCCCAATTAATATTATCAATTTCCTCTAATGTGATTCGCGCAGTATAGTCTGCTTCCAGAACAACACTGTGAGAGTTTCGTCATGTTATCCTACTACTTTCAAGGGCTTGCCTTAGGTGCGGCCATGATCCTTCCGCTTGGCCCGCAAAATGCGTTCGTGATGAACCAGGGCATTCGCCGCCAGTATCATCTGATGATTGCCCTGCTGTGCGCGGTAAGCGATTTGCTGCTGATCTGCGCCGGGATTTTTGGCGGTAGTGCATTGCTGATGCAGTCGCCGTGGCTTCTTGCATTGGTTACCTGGGGCGGCGTGGCGTTCCTGCTGTGGTACGGTTTTGGCGCACTGAAAACGGCCATGAGCAGCAACCTTGAGCTGGCAAGCGCTGAAGTTATGAAGCAGGGACGCTGGAAGATCATCGTCACCATGCTGGCGGTCACCTGGCTTAACCCGCATGTTTATCTCGATACTTTTGTGGTGCTAGGGAGCCTGGGCGGACAGTTGGATGTTGAGCCGAAACGTTGGTTTGCGCTTGGCACGGTCAGCGCCTCTTTCCTCTGGTTCTTCGGTCTCGCCATACTTGCGGCATGGCTGGCCCCTCGTCTTCGCACTGCTAAAGCGCAGCGGATCATCAACACGCTGGTGGGTCTCGTGATGTGGTTTATCGCCTTCCAGTTGGCAAAAGAGGGCATTCACCATGTCCAGGAATTGTTCAACTAAGCCATTGTCTTATGGACAACTGAACAAGACCCGCTAAGCTTGCTGGCATGCGCCCTGTTGTTGGGGCACTCTTCGCAACATGGAGGAATGACAGTGAAGTTTAAAGTGATGGCCCTGGCGGCATTAGTGAGTTTAGGTGCGGTGTCGGTGCAGGCAAGTGAACTGCCAGATGGCCCGCACATCGTCACTTCAGGCACCGCAAGTGTGGATGCGGTACCGGATGTTGCAACCCTGGCGATTGAAGTCAATGTGGCTGCGAAAGATGCGGCATCTGCCAAGAAGCAGGCTGACGATCGTGTTGCGCAATATCTCTCTTTTCTTGAGCAGAACGGTGTAGGTAAAAAAGATATCAACTCCGCTAACCTGCGTACTCAACCCGATTACGACTACCAGAACGGCAAAAGCATTCTGAAAGGCTACCGTGCTGTGCGTACTGTCGAAGTGACGGTGCGTCAACTGGACAAGCTGAATGCATTACTGGATGGCGCGCTGAAGGCGGGGCTGAACGAAATTCGCTCTGTGTCGTTGGGCGTTGCGCAACCGGAGAAATACAAAGACGAAGCGCGTAAAGCGGCGATTGATGATGCGGTGCATCAGGCGCAACAGCTGGCCGCTGGCTTTAACAGCAAGCTCGGCCCGGTTTACAGCGTGCGTTACCACATCTCTAACTATCAGCCAAGCCCGATGGTGCGGATGATGAAAGCCGATGCGGCGCCAGTATCTGCTCAGGAAACTTACGAGCAGCCGACGATCCAGTTCGACGATCAGGTCGATGTGGTGTTCCAGCTGGAGCCTGTTGCAGCACAGCAGAAAACAGCTCAGTAATCTGCAGGCCGGGTAAGGCGAAGCCGCCACCCGGCTTATTTTTTAATCCTGCCTCAACACCTTGTGCCCGTAAGCCAGTAACGCATCGGTCACGTTGCGCATCATGCGGCTTTCCGGCGCAAAACGGTGCCAGTAGAGCATCCGGCGCTGATACAGCCCCGGCGTTAGGTCAATCAGCTCTCCGCTTTTCAACTCTTTCTCAATCTGCAGATGCGGGATCATGCAGCAGGTGGTGCCCTGACGCGCAAGCTGCACGAAGGCTTCAGACGAGTTGACGATATGACACGGTACGCTGCCCGGCGGCAGGTCAAAGTTTTGCTGCAGGAACGCCTGATGCATATCGTCCAGATGGTCGAACGCTACTGCTGGCGCTTTGAGCAGTGCGGCGCGGGTTACACCATTAGGGAAGTAGCGCTCGGCAAAGGCTTTTGAACCGACAAACAGGTAATCCAGAGCGCCTAACTGATCGACAAGACAGCTCGGCAGCGCCTGAGGCTGAATACTGACCGCACCAACCACTTCACCACGACGCAGGCGCTCCTGGGTACGGGTTTCATCTTCAACCTGCAAATTCAGGCGGATAGGGGAATCTGCTAATACCGGAGCCAGGGCCGGCAGCAGCCAGGTTGCCAGACTGTCGGCGTTGACCGCCAGAGAGAGCAGCAGTGGCGTAGAGCCCGTTTGTTCGTCACCCAACCACTCATCTTCCAGCAGTTCAACCTGGCGCAGCAGGGCGAGGAGCTTTTGCCCTTGCTCGGTTGGACGTGGCGGCACGGTGCGTACCAGCAGCGGCTGGCCGAACATGTTTTCAAGCTGTTTGATACGCTGTGATACGGCGGACTGCGTGATGCAAAGCTTTTGCGCCGCGCGCTCAAAACCTCGTTCACGAATAACTGCATCAAGTGCCTGTAGTGTTCTGTAGTCCGGACGTTTCATTGCTCTGGCTGGCTCCTTAATTTGGCTTATTCTGCACTATGACACAATTTTCCCTTTGTGACAGACGAATTCCACCTCACGTGTTCTATAATGCGGCCTAAGTTTTCACACCACAGGCAAAACGATCATGACGCAGGATGAACTGAAAAAAGCAGTAGGATGGGCCGCTCTCCAGTATGTACAGCCGGGTACCATTGTCGGTGTCGGTACGGGATCAACCGCGGCACACTTTATCGATGCGCTGGGCACGATGAAGGGGCAAATCGAGGGCGCGGTTTCCAGCTCCGATGCTTCCACGGAAAAGCTGAAAAGCCTCGGCATTACCGTTTTCGATCTCAACGAAGTTGACCGTCTGGGGATTTACGTTGATGGCGCGGATGAGATTAACGGCCATATGCAGATGATCAAAGGCGGTGGTGCAGCGCTGACGCGTGAAAAAATCATCGCCTCCGTTGCGGACAAGTTCATCTGCATCGCGGACGCCTCCAAGCAGGTCGATATTCTGGGTAATTTCCCGCTGCCGGTGGAAGTGATCCCGATGGCCCGTAGCGCGGTTGCCCGTCAGCTGGTGAAGCTGGGCGGTCGTCCGGAATATCGTCAGGGCGTAGTCACCGATAACGGTAACGTGATCCTCGACGTTCACGGTCTGGAAATCCTTGATGCTATCGCGCTGGAAAATGCCATCAACGGCATTCCAGGCGTAGTGACCGTAGGGCTATTCGCCAACCGTGGCGCGGATGTGGCGCTGATCGGCACCGCTGACGGCGTGAAAACCATCGTAAAATGATCTGACGGGGGGAGTCCTCCCCCCGCTAAAAAATTTTTGAAAAGCTAAATTCGGTGACTTGTGTCACGTTTTTACGCCTCTTTTGCCGATCCTGCCGCTTTCACAAATTTCTGTAGCATTTTCCTCTGTCATTTTACCCTGTATGACTTTTCTTCAGAGTGCCGACGCAAACGTTCATATTGCTGCAATAGTTTTTTTTGATATGTTGGCTATAGCGGATTTAAATCCAGCACAACATCAGTTCAGATAAAATACAGGGTCGGGTAAATGGCAAAGGTATCACTGGAGAAAGACAAGATTAAATTCCTGCTGGTAGAAGGCGTGCATCAGAAAGCGCTTGATAGCCTTCGTGCAGCGGGTTACACCAACATCGAATTTCACAAAGGCGCGCTGGACACCGAAGAGCTGAAAGCGGCCATCCGTGATGCCCACTTCATTGGTCTGCGATCCCGTACTCACCTGACTGAAGATGTAATTGCTGCGGCGGAAAAGCTGGTTGCCATTGGCTGTTTCTGTATCGGCACCAATCAGGTCGATCTGAATGCAGCCGCCAAACGCGGTATTCCAGTGTTCAACGCCCCGTTCTCCAACACCCGTTCCGTGGCGGAGTTAGTGATTGGCGAGTTGTTGCTGCTGCTACGCGGTATCCCTGAAGCTAACGCCAAAGCACACCGCGGTGTCTGGAATAAACTGGCAGCGGGGTCATATGAAGCCCGTGGTAAAAAACTGGGTATCATTGGTTATGGTCACATTGGTACTCAACTGGGGATTCTGGCTGAATCTCTCGGGATGCATGTCTATTTTTACGATATTGAAAGCAAGCTGCCTCTGGGTAACGCGACGCAGGTTCAACACCTGTCTGATCTGCTGAACATGAGCGACGTGGTGAGCCTCCACGTGCCGGAAAATGCCTCCACCAAAAACATGATGGGCGCGGAAGAGCTGGCGCTGATGAAGCCGGGCTCACTGCTGATCAACGCCGCGCGCGGCACGGTTGTCGATATCCCGGCACTGGCGGATGCGCTGAAGCGTAAGCATCTGGCGGGTGCGGCCATCGACGTCTTCCCGACGGAGCCTGCGACCAACAGCGATCCGTTTAATTCTCCGCTGTGCGAGTTCGATAACGTGATCCTGACGCCACACATTGGCGGCTCGACCCAGGAAGCGCAGGAGAACATCGGTCTGGAAGTGGCGGGTAAACTGAGCAAATATTCTGACAACGGTTCTACGCTCTCTGCGGTGAACTTCCCGGAAGTGTCTCTGCCGCTGCACGGTGGTCGTCGCTTGCTGCACATTCACGAAAACCGTCCAGGTGTGCTGACCGCCATTAACCAGATCTTTGCCGAGCAGAGCGTCAACATCGCCGCGCAGTATCTGCAGACAAATTCTCAGATGGGTTATGTGGTGATTGATATTGAAGCGGATGACGATGTTGCCGAGAAAGCACTGCAGAGCATGAAGGCGCTTCCGGGGACGATTCGCGCGCGTCTGCTGTACTGATTGTGTTGTGTCGGGTGGCGGCTGCGCCACCCGGCTTTATTCTACCAGGTCCAGGTTTTACTGGGCGTCACCACCGCCGGCAGCGGCACATCCCATTTTTCCACCGGCAATGCCTCCACGCCCTGACAATCATGCGCGTAACCCACCGGCTGTAGCTCATACTGTTGCCAGTTTTGCAGCGTCCGGTCGTAAAAGCCGCCGCCCATCCCTAAACGCTGGCCCTGTTCATCAAACGCCACCAGAGGCGTAATCAGCACATCCAGCTGTGACAGCGGCAGCACGTCACGAACATCCAGTTTTGGCTCAGTGATTTTCAGACGATTCACGACCAGCTCGCTGTGCGGGTGGTAGTGAAGAAACAGTAGATTACCTTCGCTAAACGGATGCAGCACTGGCAGGTAAACCTTCTTCCCGGCTCGCCAGAGTTGCTCAATGAGAGGTTGGGTATCCAGCTCGCCATCAAATGAGAGAAACAAGGCGACGGTATGCGCCATCACAACAGGCGGATACGCCATCATGCGCGCGGCAGCCTGCTGGGCAAAATGCGTTTGCTGATCGGAGGTTAACGCACGACGGCGTTGACGAATTAACTGACGAATGTCCTGGCGTGAAGCAGAAACTTCAGGGAATTGAGTCATGGTAGTCGGTAGAAGAAAAGAGAGGGAATCTCCGAGATGCCGCCGCAGGCTGTAACCCTTGAACCCTTGGTTCAAGGTGAATGTGTCGTCATAGTTTTAAGGCTTCTCGGACGGACCGAGCATGCTCACCAACCATGGAGCGCCACATTCTTGTGGTATGAAATATCGGCTCAGGGGACTGGCCCGCTTGCGAACATCTCAGAGAAATTTTGTCTTCACAGTTACTCTACCATAGTCAACTGAGAAGTGTTATTCAAACTTTGGTCCCGGTCTTTCGGGATTGCGACCTTGATCAAGCAATGCCTGTTCTATGGTCTGCTGGAGCATTTTAATGCGCTGCTCCATACTTGCCGCGTAGTCGCGGGTCTTCGCTTTTTCCTGAGTCAGTTCATAGCTGATGTTCAACGCGGCGATGAAAACCAGCTGCTCAGTATTTGTGACTCTAGTGCGTTCTTTTAGATCTTGCAACCGCTGATTCAAATCGTCCGCAGCCTGATTCAGGGCATCCCTTTGTTCAGGTGGACAATTCACTCGCAGTGAACGGCCAAAAATCTGGAGATCGACGGGTTGTGCAGACATGCCACCTTCCTGCTGATTGACTGCGCTGCCTTCGCTTACTGCCCCGGGGGCCGCGAAGGGGCGACACTATAGCTACCCTGATGTGAAGATACAAGCCCTTTTCTGGTATCACCAGGGTCCAAAGTGGTAGCATATCATGAAACTTCCCCCCTTTGATGACGAATGCTCATGTCTATACAGAACGAAATGCCTGGTTACAACGATTTAAACCAGTTACTGAACCAGCAGGGAGTGGGTTTAACCCCTGCCGAAATGCACGGTTTGATCAGTGGCATGCTGTGCGGCGGAAACAGCGACAGCTCATGGCAGCCGCTGATCCACGACCTCACGAACGAAGGGCTGGCGTTTGGTCACGAGCTGGCGGAAGCGCTGCGTAAAATGCATGCCGCCATCAGTGATTCACTGGAAGATGATGGCTTCCTTTTTCAGCTTTATCTGCCTGAGGGCGATGACGTAAGCGTGTTTGATCGCGCTGATGCGCTGGCAGGTTGGGTAAACCACTATCTGCTGGGGCTGGGTGTGACACAGCCTAAACTCGATAAAGTGACCGGCGAAGCCGGTGAGGCGATCGACGATCTGCGTAACATTGCACAGCTTGGTTACGATGAAGACGAAGACCAGGAAGAGCTGGAAATGTCTCTCGAAGAGATCATCGAGTATGTGCGCGTGGCGGCGTTGCTGTGCCACGACAACTTTACGCGCTCACAGCCGACCGCGCCGGAAGTCCGCAAACCAACCTTACATTAAGAAAAATAACGCACAGGAGGGTGTCATGGTTATCTCAAGTCAAGAGTATTCGCACCGCCGCCAGGCGCTGCTCGCCAAAATGCAGCCGGGAAGCGCTGCGCTGATTTTTGCCGCGCCCAAAGTGACGCGCAGCGCCGACAGCGAATATCCCTATCGCCAGAGCAGCGATTTCTGGTATTTCACCGGCTTTAACGAGCCGGAAGCGGTACTGGTGCTGATTAAAAGCAATGACACCCACAACCACAGCGTGATTTTCAACCGCGTACGCGATCTGACGGCCGAAATCTGGTTTGGCCGCCGCTTAGGCCAGGAGGCCGCGCCGGCGAAGCTGGGCGTTGACCGTGCGCTGGCGTTTAGCGAAATTAATCAGCAGCTCTATCAGTTGTTGAATGGTCTGGATGTGCTTTACCACGCCCAGGGCGAATACGCGTATGCCGATGAAATAGTCTTTACTGCCCTGGATAAGCTGCGCAAAGGCTCGCGGCAGAACCTGTCCGCCCCCGCCACGCTCACAGACTGGCGTCCGGTCGTGCATGAGATGCGCCTGTTCAAGTCCGAAGAAGAACTGAATTTGATGCGTCGGGCAGGTGAAATCAGCGCGCTGGCGCACACCCGAGCGATGGAGAAATGCCGTCCCGGAATGTTCGAATACCAGCTGGAAGGCGAAATTCACCACGAATTTAACCGCCACGGCGCGCGTTATCCCTCTTACAACACCATCGTTGGCGGCGGAGAAAACGGCTGCATTCTGCATTACACCGAAAACGAAAGCGCGCTGCGCGACGGCGATCTGGTGCTGATTGACGCCGGTTGCGAATATCAGGGCTACGCGGGGGACATCACCCGTACCTTCCCGGTGAACGGTAAATTCTCACCGGCGCAGCGCGCGATTTACGACATCGTCCTGGAATCGCTTGAAACGGCGCTCAGGTTGTATCGCCCCGGGACCTCCATCCAGGAAGTGACCGGCGAAGTTGTGCGCATCATGATTACCGGCCTGGTTAAGCTCGGTATTCTGAAAGGGGACGTAGACACTCTGATTGCTGAAAATGCACATCGACCGTATTTTATGCACGGCCTGAGCCACTGGTTGGGGCTGGATGTGCATGATGTGGGGGCGTATGGCGCAGAGCGTTCGCGCGTGCTGGAGCCGGGCATGGTATTAACCGTGGAGCCGGGTCTGTATATCGCGCCGGATGCCGACGTGCCTGAAGAGTACCGCGGGATTGGCATCCGCATTGAAGACGATATCGTCATTACCGAAAGCGGCAACGAGAACCTGACGGCCAGCGTGGTCAAAAATGCTGACGATATCGAGGCGCTGATGGCAGCGGCACACAAATGAGCGTGATTATTGTTGGCGGCGGAATGACGGGGGCCACGCTGGCACTCGCTATTTCGCACATGACACAGGGGAAACTCCCGGTGCATCTGGTGGAAGCCGTTGCTCCAGAGGCTTCAGACCACCCCGGTTTTGATGCCCGCGCCATTGCGCTGGCGCAGGGGACATGTCAGCAACTGTCACGAATTGGTATCTGGCAGGCAATTGCCGACTGTGCGACGGCGATCAACACCGTTCACGTTAGCGATCGCGGTCATGCGGGTTTTGTCACGCTGGATGCGCAGGATTATCGTATTGATGCCCTGGGGCAGGTCGTTGAGCTGCACGACGTCGGATTACGTCTGTTCCGTCAGCTCCAGGATGCACCAGGCGTCACGCTGCATTGTCCGGCGCGTTTGGCCAGTTTTAGTCGCACTGAAGGAGCGGTCAGCGTGACGCTGGAAAATGGCACTGTTCTTGAAGGCCAGCTTCTGGTTGCCGCAGATGGTTCTCGATCTTCGCTCGGCACCCAGTGTGGTATCGAGTGGCGTCAGCAGGCTTATGGGCAGGTGGCGGTCATCGCGAATGTCTCCACGGCCGGAGCGCACAGCGGCAGGGCGTTTGAACGTTTTACACAGCATGGTCCGCTGGCGATGCTGCCGATGTCGAACGGACGCTGCTCGCTGGTGTGGTGCCATCCCCAGAGTAAGTCTGAAGAGATTCAGTCCTGGTCCGACGAACGTTTTTGCACTGAGTTGCAAAAAGCCTTTGGCTGGCGGCTGGGGCGGATCGCTCATGCAGGCAAGCGGACGGTATATCCGTTGTCGCTGACGACAGCGTCTCAATCCATCTCGCATCGTGTCGTGCTAGTGGGTAATGCCGCGCAGACGCTGCATCCGATTGCGGGTCAGGGCTTTAACCTCGGGTTACGTGATGTCATGAGCCTTGCAGAAACCCTTTCGCAAGCGTGGGGTGAGCAAAAAGATTGCGGTGCGTACTCAGTGCTAAGCCATTACCAGAAGCGACGTCAGGCGGATAAAGAGGCGACGATTGGTGTCACTGATGGCCTGGTTCATCTTTTTGCCAATCGCTGGGCACCGCTGGTTGCGGGCCGTAACCTCGGGCTGATGGCGATGGAATTATTCATTCCGGCACGTGACGTGCTGGCGCAGCGGACCCTGGGTTGGGTCGCGCGTTAAGGAGTTATCACCGTGCAAAATGTTGATGTCGCCATCGTTGGCGGCGGAATGGTTGGACTGGCGCTGGCCTGTGGTTTACAGGGCAGCGGCCTGCGCGTGGCCGTGCTGGAGCAAAAGCAGCCCCAGCGTGTCGCACAGGATGCGCCGCCGGAACTCCGCGTCTCGGCAATTAATGCGGCCAGCGAAAAGCTGCTGACGCGCCTTGGTGTCTGGTCAGATATCGTGGCGCAGCGTGTCAGTTGCTATCACGGCATGGAAGTATGGGATAAAGACAGCTTTGGTCATATCGCTTTTGATGACGAAAGTATGGGCTATAGCCATCTCGGTCACATCATCGAGAATGCCGTTATCCATCATGCGCTGTGGCAAAAAGTGCAGTCATGTAACGATGTTACCCTGATGGCACCTGCACAAATCCAGCAGGTCGCGTGGGGTGAAAACGAGGCGTTTATTACCCTGCAAAGCGGCGACATGTTGACTGCACGTCTGGTCGTTGGCGCTGATGGTGCGAACTCCTGGCTGCGTAATAAAGCCGATATTCCGCTGACGTTCTGGGATTATCGTCATCATGCTCTGGTGGCGACAATCCGCACTGAAGAGCCGCACGGCGGTGTCGCTCGTCAGATCTTCCACAATGACGGCATTCTGGCCTTCCTGCCGTTAAGCGATCCGCATCTGTGCTCGATTGTCTGGTCCCTGGTGCCAGAAAAAGCGCAGCTGATGCAGGAGGCCACGCCCGATGCGTTCAACCAGGCACTGTGTATGGCGTTTGATAACCGTCTTGGGTTATGCACGCTTGAGAGCGAGCGTTTGGTGTTTCCGTTAACCGGACGCTACGCGCGTCAGTTTGCGGCGCACCGTCTGGCGCTGATGGGGGATGCGGCACACACAATTCATCCGCTGGCCGGGCAGGGCGTTAACCTTGGCTTTATGGATGCGGCAGAGCTGGTTGAAGAACTGCGTCGTCTGCATCGTGAAGGGAAAGACATTGGTCAGCATCTGTATCTGCGTCGCTATGAGCGTAGCCGCAAGCACAGCGCGGCAATGATGCTGGCGGGCATGCAGGGTTTCCGTGAGTTGTTTGCCGGTGCCAATCCGGCGAAAAAACTGCTACGCGACATCGGCCTCAAGCTAGCTGATACGCTTCCCGGCGTTAAACCTCAACTTCTTCGTCAGGCGATGGGTCTTAACGACCTACCGGACTGGCTACGCTAATTTAGAACCCCGTCACATTTTATTTTCCCGGCCTCTGTGCCGGGGAAATTCCCTCGTTTGAAATATTCTAATTTCACCTCATTTTTCGCATTAGATAATCTAATCTGGCTGATTTTATGTTACGGAAATTTGGCCCATATTTCCGCAGGAAATATCACCATGTGCTAAATCCTGTTAGATCATTGTTAATTTTGTGCGGGGTTAATCGCATTTTTCCAGTGAATAACTCTGTAGGCTTTTCAGCGTTTTTTGGTCATAAGCTAATGTGATGACCCATTTTACCTTATGGTTAATCGCCGGTTTCGGTGGTAAGTTCAGGTAAAAGAGAACGTTTGCGTCGGCCCCTGAAAACGAGGCTGATACCGGGTTTCACGGTGAATTTTTCAACGAGGACAAGATGGCTCAACAGACTCCTTTGTACGAACAACACGTGTTATGCGGCGCCCGCATGGTGGACTTCCATGGCTGGATGATGCCGCTGCACTACGGCTCGCAGATTGATGAGCACCACGCGGTGCGCACCGATGCCGGTATGTTCGACGTGTCCCACATGACGATTGTCGATCTGCGCGGTAGCCGCACCCGGGAGTTTTTGCGTTATCTGCTGGCAAACGACGTCGCCAAACTCAAGACGCCGGGTAAAGCGCTCTATACCGGCATGCTAAATGCCTCCGGCGGCGTGATTGACGACCTCATCGTCTATTACTTCACAGAAGATTTCTTCCGCCTCGTTGTTAACTCCGCTACCCGCGAAAAAGACCTCTCCTGGATTACCCAACACGCTGAACCTTATGCCATCGACATCACCGTTCGTGACGATCTGTCGTTGATTGCCGTACAGGGCCCAAACGCCCAGGCGAAAGCCGCATCTCTGTTCAGCGACGAGCAGCGTAAAGCGACTGAAGGCATGAAGCCGTTCTTCGGCGTGCAGGCAGGTGATTTGTTTATCGCTACCACTGGCTATACCGGTGAAGCGGGTTACGAAATTGCGATGCCAAATGAGAAAGCCGCAGATTTCTGGCGTGCGCTGGTGGAAGCCGGTGTGAAGCCTGCGGGTCTGGGCGCGCGCGATACGCTGCGTCTGGAAGCGGGTATGAACCTCTACGGTCAGGAGATGGATGAAGGTGTCTCTCCGCTGGCGGCCAATATGGGCTGGACCATCGCGTGGGAACCTGCTGACCGTGAATTTATTGGCCGTGAAGCACTGGAAGTTCAGCGTGAGAAGGGCACTGAACAACTGGTGGGTCTGGTGATGACCGAGAAAGGCGTACTGCGTGGTGAACTGCCGGTGCGTTTTACCGATGCTGATGGCAATCCTCGTGAAGGCGTGATCACCAGCGGTACCTTCTCCCCGACGCTGGGCTACAGTATTGCACTGGCACGCGTGCCTGCAGGCATTGGCGAAACGGCGGTAGTACAAATCCGCAACCGTGAAATGCCGGTCAACGTGACCAAACCGATTTTTGTTCGCGCCGGTAAGCCGGTCGCCTAATCATTTTTATCAGGAGAAATTCAATGAGCAATGTGCCAGCAGAACTGAAATACAGCAAAGAACACGAATGGCTGCGCAAAGAGGCAGACGGCACTTACACCGTAGGGATCACCGAGCACGCACAAGAGCTGCTGGGCGACATGGTGTTTGTTGATTTGCCAGAAGTGGGCACGACCGTAGGCGCAGGCGATGACTGCGCTGTGGCGGAGTCCGTAAAAGCGGCATCTGACATCTACGCCCCTGTGAGCGGCGAAATCGTTGCCGTCAACGACGCGCTGAGCGACTCCCCGGAGCTGGTCAACAGCGAGCCTTACGGCGAAGGCTGGATCTTTAAGATCAAAGCCAGCGACGAAGCGGAAGTTGCTGCACTGCTGGATGCGACCGCGTACGAAGCACTGCTAGAAGACGAGTAATTGTTAATCCCCCTCTCCCTTCGGGAGAGGGCAGGGGTGAGGGTGCTCATCTTCTCCTCACCCTAACCCTCTCCCTGTGGGAGAGGGAACTTAAATTCACTGCACGTTTCAGGAACCATCGCTCATGACACAGACTTTAAGCCAGCTTGAAAACCGTGGCGCCTTCATTGAACGTCACATTGGGCCGGATGCTCAGCAACAGCAGGAGATGCTGAAGACAGTTGGCGCGGATTCATTAAACGCACTGATCGGCCAGATTGTGCCAAAAGATATCCAGCTTGCCACGCCGCCTCAGGTGGGGGAAGCCACTACGGAGTTCGCCGCACTGGCGGAGCTGAAGGCCATTGCCGGCCTGAACAAGCGCTACAAGTCTTACATTGGCATGGGCTACACCAACGTGCAGTTACCGCCGGTTATCCTGCGCAATATGCTGGAAAATCCAGGCTGGTACACCGCTTATACACCTTATCAGCCAGAAGTGTCTCAGGGTCGTCTGGAAGCGCTGCTGAATTTCCAGCAGGTAACGCTGGATCTGACTGGCCTCGATATCGCTTCCGCGTCTCTGCTGGATGAAGCGACTGCCGCGGCAGAAGCCATGGCAATGGCCAAACGCGTAAGCAAGCTGAAAAATGCGAACCGCTTCTTCGTGGCCGCCGATGTTCATCCGCAAACCCTGGACGTTGTTCGCACCCGTGCGGAAACCTTCGGTTTTGACGTGATTGTCGACGATGCAGACAAAGTGCTGGATCATCAGGACGTCTTCGGCGTGCTGCTGCAGCAGGTAGGCACCACCGGTGAAGTTCACGACTACAGCGCACTGATTGCCGAGCTAAAATCCCGCAAGGTAGTGGTCAGCGTCGCCGCTGATTTTATGGCGCTGGTATTGCTGACTGCGCCGGGCAAACAGGGCGCGGATATTGTCTTCGGCTCTGCACAGCGCTTCGGTGTGCCGATGGGCTACGGTGGCCCACACGCGGCGTTCTTCGCTGCAAAAGATGAATTCAAACGCTCCATGCCGGGCCGTATTATCGGGGTCTCAAAAGACGCTGCCGGTAACACTGCGCTGCGCATGGCGATGCAGACTCGTGAGCAGCATATCCGCCGCGAGAAAGCGAACTCCAACATTTGTACCTCGCAGGTTCTGCTGGCCAACATCGCCAGCCTGTACGCGGTCTTCCACGGTCCGGTTGGCCTGAAACGTATTGCCAGCCGTATTCACCGCCTGGCGGATATTCTGGCCTGCGGCCTGCAACAGAAAGGCCTCAAGCTGCGTCATGCCCATTACTTTGACACGCTGTGTGTTGAAGTGGCAGACAAAGCAGCAGTACTGGCGCGTGCGGATGCCGCGGAGATCAACCTGCGCAGCGATATTCACAACGCGGTCGGCATTACGCTGGATGAAAGCACCACCCGCGACGATATCCTGAACCTGTTTAACGTGTTGCTGGGTGATGCACACGGCCTGGACATTGATACGCTCGATAAAGAGGTTGCCCTCGACAGCCGTTCTATCCAGCAAAGCATGCTGCGTGATGATGCGATCCTGACGCATCCGGTCTTCAATCGCTATCACAGCGAAACCGAGATGATGCGCTATATGCACTCTCTGGAGCGCAAAGATCTGGCGCTGAATCAGGCGATGATCCCTCTGGGTTCTTGCACCATGAAGTTGAACGCCGCTGCTGAGATGATCCCTATCACCTGGCCTGAGTTCTCTGAACTGCACCCGTTCTGCCCACCTGAGCAGGCGGAAGGTTATCACCTGATGATCAATCAGCTTTCCGACTGGCTGGTGAAGCTGACGGGGTATGACGCGCTCTGTATGCAGCCAAACTCCGGTGCGCAGGGTGAATATGCTGGTCTGCTGGCGATTCGTCATTATCACGAAAGCCGTAACGAAGGGCATCGTGATATCTGCCTGATCCCAAGCTCCGCACACGGTACCAACCCGGCCTCTGCCCAGATGGCGGGCATGGAAGTGGTGGTGGTGGCTTGCGATAAGAACGGTAACATTGACCTCGCCGACCTGCGTGCAAAAGCCGAACAGGCTGGCGACAAGCTCTCCTGCATCATGGTGACCTACCCGTCGACTCACGGCGTGTACGAAGAGACAATCCGTGAAGTGTGCGAAGTGGTGCATCAGTTTGGCGGCCAGGTTTACCTCGACGGCGCGAACATGAACGCCCAGGTCGGTATTACCTCTCCGGGCTTTATCGGCGCGGATGTGTCGCACCTGAACCTGCATAAAACTTTCTGCATTCCGCACGGCGGTGGCGGCCCGGGTATGGGGCCAATTGGCGTAAAAGCGCACCTGGCACCGTTTGTTCCGGGTCACAGCGTAGTGCAAATCGAGGGGATGCTCACCCGTCAGGGTGCGGTCTCTGCGGCACCGTTTGGTAGCGCCTCTATTCTGCCAATCAGCTGGATGTACATCCGCATGATGGGTGCAGAAGGGCTGAAGCAGGCAAGCCAGGTGGCGATCCTGAACGCCAACTATATTGCGACTCGCCTGAAGTCTGCTTTCCCGGTGCTCTATACCGGCCGTGATGGTCGCGTGGCGCACGAGTGCATTCTGGATATTCGTCCACTGAAAGAGCAGAGCGGCATCAGCGAACTGGATATCGCCAAGCGTCTGATCGACTACGGATTCCACGCCCCGACTATGTCGTTCCCGGTAGCGGGTACGCTGATGGTGGAGCCAACGGAGTCCGAAAGCAAAGCCGAGCTGGACCGCTTTATTGATGCGATGCTGGCGATCCGCATGGAGATCGATCGCGTGCTGGACGGCGAGTGGACTCTGGAAGATAACCCGCTGGTTAACGCACCGCACACCCAGCATGAGATGGTGGCAGAGTGGAACCACGGTTATTCCCGCGAACTGGCGGTCTTCCCGGCAGGTGTGGCTAACAAATACTGGCCGACCGTGAAGCGTCTTGATGACGTCTACGGCGACCGTAACCTGTTCTGCTCCTGCGTGCCGATGAGCGAATACCAGTAATCGCGTTGGTGTAGTAACCCAGGCCGGGTAAGGCGTAGCCGCCACCCGGCTTTTTTATTGGGAGAAGCGTATGGGCATTGCACTTGTAACAGGCGCCAGCCGCGGCATCGGGAAAGCCACCGCGCTGCAGCTGGCATGCGAAGGCTATACCGTAGCGGTGAATTATCATCACAACATTAAAGCCGCGACGGACGTCATCAGGCAGATCGTTGAAGCGGGCGGTAAAGCCTTTGCCGTCCGCGCAGATATCAGCGATGAAGCCCAGGTGATGGCGATGTTCGACAGCCTCGATCGTGAAGGTGAGCCGCTTTGTGCGCTGGTCAATAATGCGGGGATTCTGTTTGAGCAATCCACTATCGAGAATCTCTCCGCTGAGCGCATTAACCGCGTCCTGGCGACCAACGTCACGGGCTACTTCCTCTGCTGCCGGGAAGCGGTGAAGCGCATGTCCTTCAAACATGGCGGCAAGGGTGGGGCGATCGTGAATGTCTCTTCCGCGGCGTCGCGCCTGGGCGCGCCGGGAGAATATGTGGATTATGCCGCGTCCAAGGGGGCGGTGGATTCGCTGACAACCGGGTTAGCGCTCGAGGTAGCGGCGCAGGGCATTCGCGTAAACTGCGTGCGACCGGGACTGATCTATACCGATATCCACGCCTCAGGCGGGGAACCGGGGCGCGTGGATCGCGTGAAATCGTTGCTGCCGATGCAGCGCGGCGGCCAGCCGGAAGAGGTGGCGCAGGCGATTGTCTGGCTGCTGAGCGAGAAGGCGTCGTACGTCACGGGCAGTTTTATAGAGCTGGCTGGCGGAAAATAAATGCCGGGTTGCGTCATGCCACCCGGAAAAAATTACAGCGCCTCGCCGTTGCTGGCAATCACGCCTTTATACCACTCGAAGCTTTTCTTACGGGAACGCGACATGTCGCCAGTACCGTCGTCGTGTTTGTTCACATAGATAAAGCCGTAGCGCTTGCTGTACTGGCCGGTGGTGAACGACACGCAGTCGATGCAGCCCCACGGGGTATACCCCATAAGATCCACACCATCGTGCGTGACCGCCTTCATCATTTCTTCCACATGAGCACGCAGATAGTCGATGCGATAGTCATCGTTGATGCTGCCGTCTTCTTCTACTTTGTCGTATGCGCCAAAACCGTTTTCTACGATAAACAGCGGTTTCTGATAACGCTCGTACAGCTCACACAGGGAATAGCGCAGGCCAACCGGATCAATCTGCCAGCCCCAGTCAGACGCTTTCACATGTGGGTTCGGTACGCTGCCCTCAAAGCCGGAAATGGCATCACCGGTGCCGCCTTCTGCTTTCACGGCGTTGGTCATGTAATAGCTGAAACCTAAATAGTCACAGGTTCCTTCACGCAGGATCTCTTCGTCACCCGCTTCCATTTTGATGGAGAAACCACGGCGTTCCCACTCGTTCAGCACATAAGATGGGTAGTAACCACGCAGCTGGACGTCGGTAAAGACATAGCGCTCGCGCATGGATTCCTGAGCAAACATCACATCTTCTGGTTTGCAGGAGAATGGATAGAGTGCAACCATCGCCAGCATGCAGCCGACTTTCATCTCTGGGTTAATACGACGGGCGGCTTTTACCGCCAGAGCGCTGGCCACGAACTGGTGGTGCAGCACCTGATACATGGTTTCTTCCGGGTTGTCGTGCTCGGTATAGACCACCCCAGAGCAGCAGTAGCCGAACAGCGGCGCGCGCCAGTTGCGCTGGTTGTTGATTTCGTTAAAGGTCATCCAGTATTTGACCTTGTTTTTGTAGCGCTCAAATACCACTTCCGCGAAGCGCACAAAGAAATCGACCACTTTACGGTTAGTCCAGCTGCCATACTCCTGAACCAGATGCAGCGGCATTTCGAAGTGGGAGAGGGTGATGACCGGCTCGATGTTGTATTTGAGCAGCTCGTCGAACATGTCGTCGTAGAACTTCAGTCCTTCTTCGTTTGGCTGTGTCTCATCCCCTTTCGGGAAGATGTGGGTCCAGGCGATAGAGGTACGGAAGCACTTGAAGCCCATTTCCGCAAACAGCTTGATGTCTTCTTTGTAGTGACCGTGGAAATCAATCGCTTCATGGTTTGGGTAGTATTTACCCGGCACCACTTCCCGGGTGATTTCGCGCGGAACGCCGTGTGCGCCACCGGTCAATACGTCGCAGATGCTTGGCCCTTTACCGCCTTTGTTCCAGCCGCCTTCAACCTGGTGAGCGGCAACTGCGCCACCCCATAAAAAATCTTTTGGTAAGGTCAATTTTTTCATCATTACTATTCTCAATATATGGCTTATTGATTTCGAGTCTAGCAAAGTGAAATTAAATGTCACGATATAACAATTTGTGTGAAATGTGATTTGTCACATCAAAAAAACAGGGTGTTTTATTCTGTCAATTTCTTCGCCAGTTTGCGGCCGAGAGATTCCAGAATATAGATAACGGGGATTTGCGTGGTGATATCATAAACGCCCCCAATACGCGTCTGGGGGACATGCCATGAGAGATTAAAGTCTGCCAGCTTTGCCAGACGCGAGTGTTCGTGGCTGGTAATGGAGAGCACCTTGCAGTGATGCAGGCTGAACTGGCTGGCGAAACGCAGGATCTCCTCAGTCTCACCGGAGACAGAAAGCACAATCGCCAGCGCATTTTTCGCCATATCATTGGTGACCGGGAAATAAGGATCGTCGATATGGTTGCTGAATTTACCAATATTTGAAAAGAAACGTGCGCCATATTTTGCCAGAGAGCCTGACGTACCCGCGCCGACAAATATAATTCGCTCAGAAGACAAAATAATATCTACCGCGTTATCTAATAACGCATCGAACTCTTCATTATTCACGCTTTTAAAGAAGCTGATAATTTCGCTGGTACCGAAGTTTGCCTGCTGGGGCTCGTTTTGCTCCAGATAGAGTTTGAAGCGTACGCGAAATTCAGAATAACCTTCGCAGTTGAGCTTGCGGCAAAAGCGCAGGATCGTAGTGGTTGAGACACCAGCCGCGTCCGCCAGCTCGCGGATGGTCATGTACATGACTTTGTCACGATTTTTAATGACATAGTTGTAGACCATCATCTCCAGATTATTGAGACTGGCAATGGCGGTGTGGGTGAACATAGTCACAATGGCAAAACTCTCATTCAGACCTCATCCGTCCATCATAACATGCAGCCAGATTGCAGGATCCAATTTTATGCTATTGATTCATAATGATTAAATTTTTATGTGAACAAATGTTAGGTGAATAAATTATTTATGTATATGATTTTTATATACAAAAAATCATGATGAAAATATTTTAGCTAACAGGTGTTCACTGGAATCATTCTCAGTTAGCATAGTCTTGCGATGCATAATCATCTTTTGTTTTCCCGGAGTTTTGTATGGCGAGCAGACCATTAATCGCACAGGGATATTCGCTGGCTGAGGAAATAGCCAACAGCATCAGCCACGGCATTGGCCTGGTGTTTGGGATTGTCGGTTTAGTATTATTGCTGGTGCAGGCGGTAGACACCAATGCCAGCGCGATGGCCATTACCAGCTATAGCCTGTATGGCGGGAGTATGATCCTGCTGTTTCTGGCCTCTACGCTGTATCACGCAATTCCGCATCAACGGGCCAAGATGTGGCTTAAGAAATTTGACCACTGTGCCATCTATCTTCTTATTGCCGGTACCTATACGCCTTTTCTGCTGGTGGGGCTCGATTCACCGCTCGCCCGCGGCCTGATGATTGTTATCTGGAGCCTGGCACTGCTGGGGATCCTGTTTAAGCTGACGATTGCCCACCGGTTTAAGATATTGTCACTGGTGACCTATCTGACGATGGGCTGGCTGTCGCTGATTGTGGTTTATCAGTTGGCAATCAAACTGGCTGCGGGTGGGGTAACATTGCTGGCTGTTGGCGGGGTGGTTTATTCGCTGGGCGTGATTTTCTACGTTTGCAAGCGTATCCCTTACAACCACGCTATCTGGCACGGTTTTGTACTGGGCGGCAGCGTGTGTCACTTCCTGGCGATTTATTTGTACGTGGGGCAGGTGTAGTTTTTGTCGGGTGGCGGCTGCGCCTTACCCGACCTACGGGATCTGTAGGCCCGGTAAGAGCAGCGCCACCGGGCGATACAGAATTACTCTTCCAGCGAATACGGTAGTGGCTCAATACTTAATGTATTGGCATCGTCACGCACGCGAAACACGCTATTGGCTTCCATGTCATTATTCATAACGGCCTGAACAAGAAGACGGCCATCTTCCAGCTGTACGGCTGCTAACACGGTGCCGGTGCGGCGCCAGTTATCACCCATCTTCAGCTCTAAATCTTCACCCGCTTCAGGTACACGGCTGGCATGACCTGCCAGTGTCCACAGCGCACGTTTGTTTGCCCCGCGGAATTTTGCACGAGCCACCATTTCCTGGCCGGTGTAACAGCCTTTCTTAAAGCTGATACCACCCAGAGCCTGGAGGTTGGTTGCCTGAGGAATAAACTGCGCGCTGTTTGCTGCGTCAATCACCGGCAGACCTGCTTCAATGTTCAGTGCCAACCACTGCTGACTGTTGTTGAACTGGGCCTCACCGCGTAGCGCCTCAGTCACGCGCTCTGCTGTGGCGGCATCCGTCACTAACAGGAAACGCTCCTCCGGGTGTTCGAACCACAGGATAGAGCTAGCACCTTCGCTGACCACCTGTTTTTCTGCATCGGGCAATTCGCTGAACAGATTTTTCAGCGCGGCACGCGCCTGAAAACCCGCCACACCCAGCAGGATATGTGCGTCGTCCGGGGCAATCGTGACTTTGGAAAAGACGGCGTACTTTTTCAGCTCTTTGAGTTGGGCGTCTTGCAGGCTACGGCGCTCAATAAAGGCAAAGCCGTCCTGACGGCGGAAGAGACGCAGGTTGCTCCACATTTTGCCTTTAGGGTCGCAATGTGCGGCCAGCAGGTGCTGGTGTTCAGTCATCTGGCTGACATCGGCGGTCACCTGACCCTGCAGGTATTTTTCGGCATCGGCACCGGTGAGTGTTGCCAGCGCCCAGTCATCAAGAGAAATAAGCGTCAGCGGCAGACGCGCAGAGGCGGCGGGCTGGCGAGGAGAAAATGGTGTAAATGCCATAACGATATCCTGAATTGCTTAACGCTTTGATAATGCCTAATGGTAAAAGAGCCTGCTGGCAATGCAAGCGCTTTCAGCAGACCATTTGTGCCATAAACCGGTTCTGCGTAACGCCACGCAAAATAGTGTAATCCGCTGTCTTCGTGGGGTTTATTCTGGAAGCCTGCTTGTAGATCGCAAGATTCCAGTAAAGAAACGGTCAAAAACACGTTACACTAGCTGGTGTCCCCGTAGCGAAATCAAGAACACTGAACGGGGTACCGACTGTGCCAAACGTAATGCAGGAAACAGAACATGGATATTAACAACAAGGCCCGTATTCACTGGGCATGCCGTCGGGGCATGCGTGAACTTGATATTTCCATCATGCCTTTCTTCGAATATGAGTATGACAGCTTAAGCGATGATGATAAGCGTCTGTTTGTTCGCCTGCTTGAGTCTGACGATCCAGATTTATTCAACTGGCTGATGAACCACGGCAAACCCGCCGACACCGAGTTGCAACGGATGGTGCAATTAATTCAAACACGGAATCGGGAACGTGGTCCTGTGGCAATCTGATCTTCGCGTCTCGTGGCGTTCTCAGTGGATGTCTTTATTGCTCCACGGCCTGGTTGCGGCCATTGTATTACTGATGCCATGGCCGTTGAGCTATACGCCTCTGTGGCTGCTGTTACTGTCATTTGTCGTTTTTGACAGCGTACGCAGCCAGCGTCGCATTAATGCCCGTCAGGGAGAAATTAAACTCCTGATGGATTCTCGCCTGCGCTGGCAGGGTAAAGAGTGGGATATTCTCGGGATGCCCTGGATGCTCAACTCCGGCATGATGTTACGGTTACGCAATGTGGACGGTGGGCGTTGTCAGCATCTGTGGTTGGCGGCTGACAGTATGGATGCTTCAGAGTGGCGAGACCTGCGCCGGATGTTATTGCAACAGTCGACGCAGGAGTAAAGTGCGTTAGCTAAACTGTTCTGCCATTTCGCCCAGAATCTGCTCGCACCAGGTTTGCAGGCGATCATCGCTGAGATCGTACTGGTTGGTTTCATCCAGCGCGAGTCCAACAAACAGCTCGCCATCGGCAATAATCGGCTTTTTACTGGTGAACTCATACCCTTCGGTTGGCCAGTAGCCGATAAACGTAACGCCTTTCGGTACCAGTTTATCGTGCAGCATACCGAGTGCATCCAGGAACCATTCTCCGTAACCTAATTGATCACCCATGCCGTACATGGCGATAATTTTGCCGCTGAGGTTGAGCGTATCAAGCTGGTCCCAGATAGCTTCCCAGTCTTCCTGTATCTCACCGAAATCCCAGGTTGGGATACCGAGGATCAACACGTCGTACTGCTCCATCAGTGTGAGCGCGTCGTCTTTCAGGTTATGCAACGTCACCAGTTCCGGGCCAATGATGTCGCGAATTTTCTCTGCCGCCATTTCGGTGTAGCAGGTGCTGGAACCATAGAACAGACCAATATTCATCGCGTAACTATCTCAATTCTTGCTTTGACTTTGCGCGTAGTGTACCAGAAACCTGTAGCAATCAGGCATAATGGCCTGACTGCAGAATCAAAGGGGCTGATGTGGAAAAGGATCTCGCACTGATCGAACAGTTTCTCGACGCGCTGTGGCTGGAGAAAAACCTGGCTGAGAATACGCTCAGTGCGTACCGGCGCGATCTCACCATGCTGGTTGAGTGGCTGGCCCGTCGGCAGCTCTCGCTGGCGAGCGCGCAAAGCGACGACCTTCAGGCACTGCTCGGTGAACGCGTGGAAGGGGGATACAAAGCGACCAGCTCTGCGCGCTTGCTCAGCGCCATGCGTCGGCTGTTCCAGCATCTCTACCGTGAGAAGATCCGCGAAGACGATCCCAGCGCGCTGCTGGCATCCCCGAAACTTCCGCAGCGGCTGCCGAAAGATCTTAGCGAAGCACAAGTTGAGAGATTATTACAGTCACCCGCAGTTGACCTGCCGCTGGAGTTACGCGATAAAGCCATGCTTGAGCTATTGTATGCTACCGGCTTGCGCGTTTCTGAACTGGTTGGCCTGACGATGAGCGACATAAGCCTGCGTCAGGGTGTGGTTCGTGTAATCGGTAAAGGAAACAAGGAAAGGCTGGTACCGCTGGGAGAAGAGGCGGTTTACTGGCTGGAAACGTATCTTGAGCATGGCCGTCCGTGGTTGCTCAATGGTGCTTCTATCGATGTTCTGTTCCCGAGCCAGCGCGCGCAGCAGATGACACGGCAAACGTTCTGGCATCGCATCAAGCATTACGCCACACTGGCGGGTATCGACAGTGAAAAGCTTTCGCCGCACGTATTGCGTCATGCTTTCGCGACGCATCTGTTAAACCACGGCGCTGATTTACGCGTGGTGCAGATGTTGCTGGGGCATAGCGACCTTTCCACGACGCAAATTTATACTCATGTCGCGACGGAACGCCTGCGGCAGCTACACCAACAGCACCACCCTCGTGCGTGAGTGCCGACGAATTGTAACAGGATCAAATATGAAAAAGTCTTTTGCGCTGTTCACCCTGCTGGCAGCCTCATTTACCGGTTTCGCCCATGCGGATGACGCCGCAATCAAACAGTCGCTGGCTAAGCTTGGCGTCACGGGTAGCGATATTCAGCCAGCACCGGTTGCTGGCATGAAAACGGTGCTGACGAGCAGCGGCGTGCTGTATGTCACCGAAGACGGCAAACACATTATTCAGGGGCCAATGTACGATGTGAGCGGCGCGCAGCCGGTAAACGTCACCAACCAGCTGCTGATGAAAAACCTGAACGCGCTCGAAAAAGAGATGATTGTCTACAAAGCGGCGCAGGAAAAACATGTTATTACCGTCTTCACAGACATCACCTGTGGCTACTGCCACAAACTGCATGAAGAGATGAAAGACTACAACGCGCTGGGCATTACCGTGCGTTACCTGGCTTTCCCACGTGCAGGCGTGCAGAGCCAGCCAGAGCAGGATATGAAAGCTATTTGGTGTGCAAAAGACCGCAACAAAGCGTTTGATGATGCGATGAACGGTAAAGCTGTTACACCTGCATCCTGCGACATTGACATTGCCAACCACTATGCACTGGGCGTGCAATTTGGCGTGAGCGGTACGCCAGCGATTGTCCTGAGCAACGGCTATGTTGTTCCAGGTTACCAGGGACCAAAAGAGATGAAAGAGTTCCTCGACGCGCACCAGAAACAGTTTGGTGGTAAATAATCCGCGTGAAAGCCCCAATAAAATTGCGCCGCCGCGAGGTGGCCGAGCAGATTGATTTGCCAGACGATCTTCCACCACTGCTGAAACGGCTCTACGCCAGCCGTGGCGTGCGTACCGCTGAAGATCTTGAGCGGAGCGTGAAAGGGATGCTGCCCTGGCAACAGCTGAATGGCATCGAAAAAGCCGTGGAAATGCTCTACAACGCGTTTCTGGAAGGAACGCGAATCGTGGTGGTGGGGGATTTCGATGCAGACGGAGCAACCAGCACTGCATTAAGTGTACTCAGCCTGCGCGCGCTGGGCTGCGATAACGTGACCTATCTGGTGCCGAACCGGTTTGAAGACGGCTACGGCCTCAGCCCGGAAGTAGTCGATCAGGCTCATGCCCGCGGCGCACAGATGATCATGACCGTGGACAATGGAATCTCCTCCCATGCGGGCGTCGATCATGCCCATAAGCTTGGGATCTCGGTACTGGTCACCGATCACCACCTGCCGGGTGACACACTCCCTGCGGCGGAAGCGATCATCAACCCAAACCTGCGCGACTGCGATTTTCCGTCGAAATCACTGGCGGGTGTGGGGGTGGCGTTTTATCTGATGCTGGCGCTGCGTACGCTGTTGCGTGATAAAGGCTGGTTCGACTCCCGCGGGATTGCCGTACCCAATCTCGCCGAGTATCTTGACCTGGTGGCGCTGGGAACAGTCGCGGACGTGGTGCCGCTTGATGCCAATAATCGTATTTTGACCTGGCAGGGTTTAAGCCGCATTCGGGCGGGCAAATGCCGTCCGGGAATTAAGGCCTTGCTGGAGATTGCCAACCGTGACCCGCTCAAACTGGCGGCCAGTGATTTGGGCTTTGCCATCGGACCGCGTCTGAACGCAGCCGGAAGGCTGGACGATATGTCCGTTGGTGTCGCTCTGCTGCTTTGCGACAATATTGGTGAAGCGCGTGTCCTTGCCAATGAACTGGACGCTCTGAACCAGACCCGTAAAGAGATTGAGCAGGGAATGCAGGCAGAAGCGCTGACCTTGTGCGAAAAACTTGAACGGAGTGGCGATACGCTGCCTGGCGGTCTGGCGATGTATCACCCCGAGTGGCATCAGGGGGTGGTCGGGATTCTGGCGTCGCGCATTAAAGAGCGTTTCCACCGTCCGGTGATCGCGTTTGCCCCGGCAGGTGACGGCACGCTGAAAGGCTCTGGTCGATCGATTCAGGGCCTGCACATGCGCGATGCGCTGGAGCGTCTTGATACGCTTTACCCGAATCTCATGATCAAGTTTGGTGGCCACGCGATGGCGGCAGGCTTGTCGCTGGAAGAGGCGAAATTCGATGAGTTCCAGCGTCTGTTTGGCGAGCTGGTGACCGACTGGATCGACCCGGCCCTGTTGCAAGGGGAAGTAGTATCTGATGGCGAGCTTGCCCCCGCTGAGATGACGATGGATGTGGCACAAATGCTCCGCGATGCCGGTCCATGGGGGCAGATGTTCCCGGAGCCGTTGTTTGACGGCCGTTTCCGTCTGTTGCAACAGCGTATTGTCGGCGAACGCCATCTGAAAGTGATGGTTGAACCCGTGGGCGGTGGTCCGTTGCTGGATGGTATTGCCTTCAATGTTGACACGGCGATATGGCCGGACAACGGCGTGCGCGAGGTTGAGCTGGCGTACAAACTGGACATCAACGAGTTTCGCGGTAACCGCAGCCTCCAGATCATCATCGACAATATCTGGCCAATTTAGCGGCAGTAATCTCTATAAAAAAGGGCGTGGATTCGGTACAATCCCGCTCTTATCACCGCATTTTGACAAGTCCATAAAAGAAAACAGACCATGTTTGAAATTAATCCGGTAAAAAACCGTATTCAGGACCTCACGGAGCGCTCTGACGTTCTTAGGGGGTATCTTTGACTACGATGCCAAGAAAGAGCGTCTTGAAGAAGTAAACGCCGAGCTGGAACAGCCTGACGTCTGGAACGAACCTGAGCGCGCACAGGCGCTGGGTAAAGAGCGTTCCTCTCTCGAAGCTATCGTAGATACGCTGGATCAAATGGCTCAGGGGCTGGAAGATGTTTCCGGTTTACTGGAGCTGGCTGTTGAAGCCGACGACGAAGAAACCTTTAACGAAGCCGTGGCAGAACTCGACGTTCTGGAAGAGAAGCTGGCGCAGCTTGAGTTCCGTCGCATGTTCTCCGGCGAATATGACAGCGCTGACTGCTATCTCGATATTCAGGCCGGTTCTGGCGGTACTGAAGCGCAGGACTGGGCCAGTATGCTGACGCGTATGTATCTGCGTTGGGCAGAAGCACGCGGCTTCAAAACCGAAATTATCGAAGAATCTGAAGGTGAAGTTGCGGGTCTGAAATCCGTGACCATCAAAATTATTGGCGATTACGCCTACGGCTGGTTGCGTACTGAAACCGGCGTTCACCGCCTGGTACGTAAGAGCCCGTTCGACTCCGGTGGACGTCGTCATACCTCCTTTAGTTCTGCATTCGTTTACCCGGAAGTTGACGAAGATATTGATATCGAAATTAACCCGGCTGACCTGCGTATTGACGTTTACCGCGCATCTGGCGCGGGTGGTCAGCACGTTAACCGTACAGAATCTGCGGTGCGTATCACCCACATTCCAACCGGGCTGGTAACGCAATGCCAGAATGACCGTTCCCAGCATAAAAACAAAGACCAGGCCATGAAGCAGATGAAAGCGAAGCTTTATGAACTGGAAATGCAGAAGAAAAATGCTGAGAAACAGGCGATGGAAGATAACAAGTCTGACATCGGTTGGGGCAGCCAGATCCGTTCTTATGTCCTCGATGACTCCCGCATCAAAGACTTGCGTACCGGGGTTGAAACCCGCAACACGCAGGCGGTGCTGGATGGCAGCCTGGACCAATTTATCGAAGCAAGTTTGAAAGCAGGGTTATGAGGAACCAACATGTCTGAACAACAAGCACAGGGCGCTGACGCGGTAGTCGATCTTAACAACGAACTGAAAACCCGCCGCGAGAAGCTGGCAGCACTGCGTGAGCAGGGCGTGCCGTTCCCGAACGATTTTCGTCGTGACCATACCTCAGACCAACTGCACGCTGATTTCGACGGTAAAGAGAACGAAGAGCTGGAAGCTCTGAACGTAGAAGTGTCAGTGGCAGGCCGTATGATGACCCGTCGTATCATGGGTAAAGCCTCTTTCGTGACCTTGCAGGACGTTGGCGGCCGTATTCAGTTGTACGTTTCCCGTGACGATCTGCCAGAAGGCATCTACAACGAGCAGTTCAAGAAATGGGACCTGGGCGATATCCTGGGCGCGAAAGGTAAACTGTTCAAAACTAAGACCGGTGAACTGTCTATCCACTGCACCGAACTGCGTCTGCTGACCAAAGCCCTGCGCCCGCTGCCGGACAAATTCCACGGCCTGCAGGATCAGGAAGCGCGTTATCGTCAGCGTTACCTGGATCTCATCTCTAACGATGAATCCCGCAATACCTTCAAAATTCGCTCCCGGATCATGGCCGGTATCCGCCAGTTCATGGTTAACCGCGACTTTATGGAAGTGGAAACCCCAATGATGCAGGTGATCCCTGGCGGTGCGTCTGCACGTCCGTTCATCACCCATCACAACGCCCTGGACCTGGACATGTACCTGCGTATCGCGCCGGAACTGTACCTGAAGCGTCTGGTGGTGGGGGGGTTCGACCGCGTGTTTGAAATCAACCGTAACTTCCGTAACGAAGGTATCTCCGTTCGTCATAACCCAGAGTTCACCATGATGGAACTCTATATGGCGTATGCGGATTACAAAGATCTGATCGAGCTGACAGAATCTCTGTTCCGTACCCTGGCACAGGATATTCTGGGCACCACGCAGGTCCCTTACGGTGAAGAAGTGTTCGACTTCGGCAAGCCGTTTGAAAAACTGACTATGCGCGAAGCGATCAAGAAATACCGTCCGGAAACCAACATGGCCGATCTGGATAACTTCGACTCTGCGAAAGCGATCGCTGAAAGCATCGGTATCAAGGTTGAGAAGAGCTGGGGTCTGGGCCGTATCGTGACCGAGATCTTCGAAGAAGTGGCCGAAGCGCACCTGATTCAGCCGACCTTCATCACCGAATACCCGGCAGAAGTTTCTCCGCTGGCGCGTCGTAATGACGTGAACCCGGAAATCACTGACCGTTTCGAGTTCTTCATCGGTGGCCGTGAAATCGGCAACGGCTTTAGCGAGCTGAACGATGCGGAAGATCAGGCTCAGCGCTTCCAGGATCAGGTTGACGCGAAAGCGGCAGGCGATGACGAAGCGATGTTCTACGACGAAGACTATGTGACTGCGCTGGAGCACGGCCTGCCACCAACTGCAGGTCTGGGTATTGGTATCGACCGTATGGTGATGCTGTTCACTAACAGCCACACCATCCGTGACGTAATCCTGTTCCCGGCGATGCGACCGGTGAAATAAGGCGTTAAGATGTAAAAAAAGCCCCGAAAGGGGCTTTTTTATTGTGCTGCGAAGGCTTTGAGTTTTTCGCGGGCGGTCGTCGCTTCCATGACCATCCACGGGCTAAACGCCCAGGGCGTCGCGTCCAGCGCGCTGAATAACGTGTCCAGTTCAACCCACTGATACTCCATCACTTCACCTTCGTTTATCGTCACTTTATTGGTGATGCGGGCAGCAAATACCGGGCAAATTTCGTTTTCTACTATCCCGGAAGGGTCGATTTCGCGGTAGCGAAAATCTGATGCGACAGGGGTGATATCGGTAATTTCGGCGCCTACCTCATAGCGGCAGCGTCGGATTATAGCCTGCTCCGTCTCTTCACCCGATTGCGGATGTCCGCACACGGAGTTAGTCCAGACACCCGGCCAGGCTTTTTTGCTTAACGCGCGTCGGGTCACCAGACATTCGCCTTTGGCATTAAACAGCCAGGTGGAGAAAGCCAGATGCAGCGGGGTATGCGAGGTGTGAGCGGCGTACTTTTCCTGAGTGCCAATCACCATTCCCTGGTCATTTACCAAAATAACGTGTTCTTGAATACTCATTCATGCTCCAGTGCCAAAATGCCGAGTGGTTCAGCACCATCAGCCGGGGCATTATACGGCATTCTTATACGAACGGTTTATCCCACAGAGCGGAAAAGGGCTGACCCATATCTATCCGGACTGTTATCATAGAGCGCCATTCACGCTGACCGAGGATCTGTTTTGTTTGCAGGAAGCCTGACGAGAAATCCCATCACCGCCATTATTTACCTGATGCTAACGCTATTGCTGGCAGGTTGTTCAGGGAGCAAATCTTCGGATATGGGTAGCTATTCCGGTTCGGTCTATACCGTTAAGCGCGGGGACACCCTGTATCGAATTTCGCGCGCAACGGGGACCAGCGTGAAGGATCTGGCGCGGTTAAATAATCTCTCTCCGCCATACACCATCGAGGTGGGTCAGCAACTGAAGGTTAGCGGTGGAACGTCTTCTGGTAAAAAATCCTCGTCGAAGGGCAAAACTGCCAAAGTGACGCCATCCTATCAGGTGCCTCAATCGTCATGGCCACCGGTTGGACAGCGCTGCTGGATTTGGCCTGCCAGCGGTAAAGTGGTCGCCCCTTACTCACTCTCTGAAGGTGGCAACAAGGGTATTGATATTGCCGCTACACGCGGTACGCCGGTTTATGCCTCCGGGGCAGGGAAGGTGGTTTACGTCGGTAACCAACTGCGCGGTTACGGTAATCTGATCATGATTAAGCATGGTGAAGATTACATCACGGCCTATGCTCACAACGACACGATGCTGGTTAACAACGGGCAGAACGTCAAAGCAGGGCAGAAGATTGCCACCATGGGCAGCACCGGTACGGATTCGGTTAAGTTGCACTTCCAGATCCGCTATAAGGCGACGGCCATCGATCCGCAGCGTTATCTTCCGGCTCCTGGTAGCAAACCGAAGTGCTAAGTGATTATTTTATCGCCATTTAGTTGTGAAGAGGCTTGTATGAAGGTGCGTAAGGTCTATAATGCCATACGCACCTCAAAGCGGGCGTAGTTCAATGGTAGAACGAGAGCTTCCCAAGCTCTATACGAGGGTTCGATTCCCTTCGCCCGCTCCAGATCTCTCCCCTTGTGGAGAAGCCTTGAAAGCCTTCTCTATCAGCAACTTAAATAGTTACCTATTTTAGTCGCCTATGGGTTCTACCATTGTGATCCGCCCCTGGTAACTGTCACGCTAAGTTACATGGTGAGATGACAGTATAACTCAGCGTTGGCGGCAGTTGCATCCTCACACCGCGACAGTAAAACGTGAAGAAAAAGCCCACCCAGGCATCGTTATGTCATCGACAGACTGATCATACGCATTTTAAGCCCGATGTGCGGCCTTGTGGCTGCGTAAACAGGTGAATAGTGGTAAACGTACCTGCACACGATATGCAGGCTCTGCCAGCGCTTCGCTCACGCTCCTTACGGTACACGAGCACCCTGATAAGGTGTGATCCCTCTGACAATCTGATGAAGTCGCTACGCTCCGCTTGTTGCTTGTACCACTAATGGGGCTTTATGGCTTCTATTCCCTTAATTTAAATATGGTATCATGTAGAGGAAATCTTAAAAGAAGGGTGGTTTATGGGCTGGTCTTCGTTGGTTAGGATAACCATTGGTACATTTCTATTGGCTGGGTTGTCATTCTCTGCACACGCTAAGAACTGCAAGAAAGGTATTCCATGCGGTAATTCGTGCATTGCGGTTGGAAAAACGTGCCGGATTGGATCAGGCACCTCATCTACGTATAAAAATTATTCATACTCTTACCCGTCATCTTCTCTTCATAGTTCAATCCCTAAATCCTCTTCCCCTTCCTCATCAGCTAAGGTTGACGGAAAAAATACGTCTTCAACTGCTAAAACGTATCTCTGTCAGTATGCTATTGCAGCGATACAGAATGGAAGAATCGGTGCTTTACGTGTGTTGGGTAGTGCCGAGGTAACGTTGTATGTCGATAGCTTCAAAGCTAACCGTTTAAATGGTACGTACCTGCTCTCACCAAAGCTGAAAGCTAACGGTAAGTTGATGATGGCAGATGATAAAAGCAAGGTGTACGCCTATGATCCGTCGCTGGGAAACTTTGCAATTAGTGACCGCATCGCAAGAAGCACTGAGCAATGGGATCATTGTAAACTGGTTCATAATTAATAAACTCAATTCGTGGGGATGGAATGAAAAAATTACTAATGGCTTTCGTGATTCTAACTTTACCTCTGCTCTCGTTCGCTAAAGGTATTGGTTACGGAAACACTAAATGGGACATGAATCCATCAGAAGTTGTTGCTGCTCAGGGCAATGGTGCACATCTCATCTCACCAGAAAAATATAAGGATAACTTTGGGAAAGTGCGGATTGATAATGTATCGATTGGTAGCGGTCTCTATACAGTGACATTTTTGTTCGACAGCGCTGATCGTCTTGTCCAAACGAACGTAGCCAGCAATGAGAAGAAAAATGAAGGCATCGCAGCACGTCAATTTGGCACATTAAATCAATTACTAACTCAGAAGTATGGAAAGCCTGAATTTTCTGATCCAAGTAAAGTAACCTGGAAACTTCCTGACACAACGGTTGAGTTAAGTCAGATGGTCATTAATGGGATTATGGCACAGACAATTGTTCGGTATATTCCAAACAGTAGGGTGGCAAGCGATACTTCAAACCTTTAGCCTATGATTCTTTTTTAGCGGATGTGAGATTGTTTCCATAATCAGCGCTGCCAATACGAGAACGCCGATAGTTAACTACCCTTGTCCAGGAACAATCTGACCGCTAAGATAGCTTGAAAAACAAACTATTGTCGGTGGATCATGCGTATTAAGGGATTATCTCTGTTCTTCTGTGCCGTTTGCGTTGGTTGTAGTGGGTACTCGCAGCGGCAAGAGCACTTAGATGTGCCGACTTACTCGGAGAGCTACGATCAAGCCCTGGGGTGGTTAGTGACTGCTCGTTATCGGGATTCAGAAAATGCAGAAATCGTTATGTCACTGGTTGGAGACTTTTGCAGGAGCAAAGGGAAGGAGGCGACTCTCTATAAGACGACTGCTGGCAACACATCCACTATTCAAGAAGTTTGGGCTTGTCAGACTTCCCCAATGCTAAATGATACTGACATACTTAGCGCGGTTTATTGCCATTTTATTGCTAACGCGCCTCGCTACTCTGTGGATTTTTCAAACCGTCAGAAGGAAGTAGCAGAGCAAAAATTTGTAACGGCTTTCTTGAAAAAAAGGATCGAATACCCTGTCGGCGGTTTTTACGATAAGTACCAGAGTAACTTTGCTTCTTGGGCTGTGGCCAAACATGATGAGAGCATCAGCACTGATGAAGTCCGCCAGTGGTTTGACAAGCATTGCCAGTAAAGAGTGCGATTATTCCGTATGAATTTTTAATAATAGGAGGTTAGTCAGTATGGCAGGAGTATTATCAAGCACGGTGGCAGCTATAGGGATTCTTGATAAAGCAGTAAGCATCACTCAGAAGCTGGCAAATAACAGTGATGAACTGGACAAGGCTACGCTCAAACTTGAGTTAGCCAATCTAATGGTCGAACTTGCTAACGCCAAGATTGAAGCGGTAACAACACAAACTCTACTTTTCGACGCGGAACAGAAAAATAAGCAGCTTGAAGATCAGCTGAAAGATAAATCGACATTTATCTTCAAGGATAATGTTTATTGGAAAGCTGGAGATGAAGTTCCATTTTGTCCTCATTGTTATGAAACAGGCAATATCAAAAGACACATGCAACAGTTTGCTGTCACGAGGGGTCAAAACGCTTGGTACTGTAGTGTCTGCAAATTGAGTGTTCGATTCTCATAAATCCATTTCATTGATAATCCGGCTAACGGCTTGCTTGTCTAAATCCAGATAGCGCCTGGTGTCGGTGATGTTGCTATGATTGAGCACGGTCATAGCTAAAGCGATGTTGTTTGCTGAACGCTTGTAGATGGCATTCCCGCCAGCTTTACGGAAACTGTGAGCCGATACAGTGCCATGAATACCGATAGCTTTAGCGGCCTCTGCGATCTGCTTGCTCACTTCTTCGCGTCGTACAGGCGCTTGCTTGTTCATTGATCGGTTACGCTGGCTCCTGAACACATGCACATCATGCGGATACTCAGCACGGCGACGAGCTATCATCTGCACCACTGGAGCCGGAAGGGTGAGGGCTTTACGCTTCCCAGTCTTCTGTTCTTCTATGTCTATCTCTCCGTTGATCACTTCGTCGAAGCGCAAAGCTACGGCATCCCCCACACGCAATACGGCGGCTTGCATCATTAACGTAACGTCAGCTATCAGGCTTTTGTTATGAGCGTTTAGCCACTCCCTGATCGCTTTTGCTTGCTGCTCGTCTAACACGACTGCTCTGTTCAATTTACCCTCCTTTAAGGACACATATCTAAACTAATGAAATAAATATTATGATCATTTTCAGTGGGTTGCAATAAAAATGATCAAAAATTGATCTTGATTATGTGTGGTAAATGGCGCGGTTGTGTCCACTGCTGAACGCGAAGATCAGGCACACCCAGATCGAAATCTGCATGATTTTGAAATATCTTCAACAAAATCATAGTGTTGGCATTTGTAAACATGTGTTTGAACGTTGCCAAACCATCAGATCGGCTCGAAGAAGAGCGGGAACACCAGAACATCACACTACAGGTGGTTGTGTGTGGTTGTTGCCTATCTCATTGATTTAATGGGGATGAATGTCTGTTCGTTGGGCGAGGGCGTCGCTAACCTGCCTGTATGCACAGATTATGCGGAGTTTATGCACTTGAAACTGATTGCATCATGAAATGATTAGAATGCTAACTAATTGACGGGTTTGGCATGGAAAAATCGAATTGTTACTTTATAACAATAAAATGAGAAAACTCGTTCAGCACATTGCACCGAATATGGAAGTGCTCATTGTGGACAATGATCGCTGTGAGTCGCATGGCGCAAGGCTTTACGCAAAGTAAGTGATAGTTTCAATTGTTACTATCTTAATAGCTATGGCAACTTTACCACTGTAACAACGGCATTCTTTACCTGCCATTTACCTGCTGATTAGACGCCTGTTTGATGGGAATTATCTAAGATTAATCTTAGGGTTGAAGCATGGACGATTCGTAGTGAGCAGGGCGACAGCCTACCGTTGGGTGAAGTAACGAAACGGCACTTTGGATAACCCTAAATGGTGTCAATTTGGCACCGATTGACATAATGGCACTCATGGATAGGTGTCAAAATGGCACCTATTCGGGAATAACAGGTGTCAATTTGGCACCGATTGAGCTGTGATTGGTGTCAATTTGGCACTCTATACAAAGAGATTCAAAAAGCGATCTCTAAAAGAGAGCTTTTAGAAGATCTTGTGAAAGATTCGCTTTGCTGGCGTGTGTCGCCTGGCAAGTGACCTGATTCGCCTTTGGGTGGCTACTCGGTCAGCCGCTCACGACGCAGCGATCAGCGCATCTGTCTGTGATTGTGCCAGGGCTTCGCCCTCGTGAAACGAGGCACAGAAGCTATGCGCCGTGTGCGCAATGTCTTTCGGCATAACTTCTGCCTGTCTTCCATGCTCCGCATTTCATCCATGCAAAGTTAGCCCACGGCTAAGGCTTCACCGTGCTACGGTTCAGCCAGCCTCAATCCAATACCATCACCTACTATCATGATAACTACCGTTATCCCTCTGTAGTGGTGCTATTGGTTTCGGTAAGTGCCAGAGGTGCGCCCGTATGCCGCCACGCTTAACAGGAAGCCCATAGAGCGCTTTAAACGGTGCAGGGAATACCGATGTAGTGCATGTGTATGCAAACCTCGCATGACGCGATACAGCGCGTTTTATGGTGAATGGTAGAGGTTGATCCCAACTGGAAAGCGTGTTATGATCTAAAATGGGTAAAAATAATAATTGACAGAATGGCTTTTTTGTGTTAGAGTAGTATTAAGAGCTAAGAAAAAGATTCTTACCTTCTATCTCTGAGGTGTTCAGCCTCTTAAACAATCTAAATTACACCGCACTATCAGGCAACGTTATTAACGTTCTCCCTGGATGGTGTTTTCTTTTATCTCACGCAAGGAGAACCAAAATTAAGTATTTTGACATTGACACTACGGTGTCACAGCTTGTAAATGGCGAGGTCACTCGCTTTCAGATTAAAGCAATCCGCAACACCAACCGCAGACAAGGTTATAAAGATCGTGAAGAGTTCTTTAATGAAGTGCTTCGCCGTTTCGATCTAATCCGAGCAGAACAGAAAGAAACTAACGAATAAACCAGAAGGAGAAACCAAATGAGCGAAATCCAGAAGAAGAAACCAGCCGGAACATTCGTAAAACTGCCTGATGAAGTGTTTAGCACTTTGTTCAAAGAGGCGCGAGCGAGAGGCGTAACAGTGCAGGAGATGTTAATTGACGCTGCAACCACACTTTCCACATCAATTAAGAACGGAGAACGTTCTACCAAATAAGGATACACCCTAACATGACCGACATTATAAACGGAGACATTTACAGATACTTTGGTACAGAAGAAGCATTAATCGAAGCAAGCCACATTACCAACCTTAAAACAGGCGAGCGCGTGGAACTCTCCAATGATGCAAAAATTTTATACTCGCGTATGCGCAAGCGTTATCACTTCTTTACCACGTCCAGCGCTGGCGGCAATAAAGGGATTTACCATGACAACATTGAAGAGTTGAAAGATAGTGCTAATCTCTCGAAGAGTACAGCGCTACGATGTTTGAGGGTGTTAAAACAAGTTGGTTTAGTGGTTGCCACTCTGTCAGGCCGATCTAATCAATGGACTGTAGCCAACATTACACCGGATTCTTTCTTGCTTGAACGCAACGCGGGAACAACAGCCGATCCAGTGTGGGTAGATTGTCTAAAACATCCAGTGTTTGGCAAATCTAATGAAGACGTAACTCCAGAGGTGCAATTAGAGGTGCAACGCGAAGAGGCGAAAGCCGATCCGATGTGCGAACTTGAGGAAGCACCGGAAGAAGAAGCGCCAGCGCCGGAAAAAGTGAAGCCCACGAAGAAACCAGCGGCAAGGAAAGCACCCGCCAAACAGCAAACCGTTTCCCCATTCGAGTTTAAAACGCCACGAGACGAACGTTTTGATGGGTTAGCCTTTGAAAGGTTAAACGACGCATCTGATCGCTTCTTAGTTTTCCAGGATTACGATCTGCCATACCTCGTGTTATTCGAAAGTCAGGGGAAACTAACCAACCCAGCCGCAATAGAACATTTGAAAATGAAGAGGAATCTCTTCGAAACAATAGGGCGCTTGTAGCCATTTTAACCAGGAGGATTATGATCCAATACTTAGTGAAATACGGCGTTGACCGTATTCAGATTAATGACGCTGGAAAGCGTGTGTTAGAAACCCTGCATTACTTCTATAAATCCAAACCGACAAAGATCAGCTACGGTGACATTATCGAACGTTCTGGATGTTCGCAAGGTGGTGTGATGTTCTGGCTACATTCTCTTAAATCTTTCGGTGTGATCGCTTTTAAGGAAGCTGGACATTTCGACATAACAATAAAATCTATGATCTCGGATTATGAGATCATTTATTCGAACGACTAAATAACAACAATCGGGAAACTTTTATGATCATCGCTATGTATTGGTTATTTGCATTTTACGCAGTATGGACATTAACGAGAAAACACGGAGTTTCCCCCTCTACGAGGAATGAATGGGACGAAAAGAACGAAGTAACATTGTTAGAATCGAAAAAGCCACTCGCGCCAGCAAACGTAAATACACCAATTCTCTACAAGACCTCGCACGAGAGTCTATTCCAGGAGAATGGATCACCGAAATAATAGAACACCCTGCAACGGTGCCTGTAGGGGCAGAGTTTGAACTATTGCAGGATGTTTTAGCATCTTCGGATAATGTCTTCTATAAACCACGCCGCCGCCGTGAATACCGTGTTGATTCATCGAATCTCAAGAAGTGGCAGCTATACGCAGAAAACTATATTGACTGGGTAGGGTATTCCCAAACTAACGGCTTATCTCACCACATACAAGATTTTGACATTCTCTTTGACGACAAGGAAAACAACAATGAATAATAAAACTATGGACACCGTGAACATCCTAATTAACTCTTTCCACGATATCTGGCATTTACCAGCCTTACAGCTTGTTAATAAGGCGTGGCGTGAGAGAACGCCCTCCGCGCTCCTGGAAGCGGTACAATACATTGAACAGGCAATCACCGCGCTTGAACACTGGAACGCTGCTGTAGAGCACCTGGTGCAGTTGAACGGGGATACCGTCACCGTGGATCAGGCGTGGCGCATTGCAAATGATATGGAGGAGCTTGCCCTCGCTATGCAACATCTCACCGTTGAACTCGGAGAGCTTAGCATCGAGATTGCCAAGGTTTATGGCATGATTCAGTGTGAATAAATATTCACCATTATTGCATAAATACCTTGACAGGTGCATAACTTTTATGTTAATATAAGTTATAGGGTAAGTATTCGAATCACTTCTCCCATAGATGGCTACTCCTCCCTTGTAGGGTAGCCCTCTTCTCTAAAATCATTCCTTCTGTGATTTTTGGTTGTGTCCTTTATTGCTACGTTTCGTTTGTTTCTAACAAGGGATCTCCACTGCCTTATTTATTGCCTCTTCTCAATGAATAGGGGATATCCGGTGGAGAGCACCTTTTTAAGGTGCGCCCTTCATTCTAAAGGTAGCCATTCACAACGAGTGATTTTATAGAAGAGCAATCCGGCTCTTCATAACCATTCTAATCATAAGCGTGGTTGTCAGACAATACAGAGAATTCAGACACTGGAACATTTTTTCTTTAGTCGAGTTGTATTGTCTCCTTATTAATTATTAAGCCGAAAGGCTTGGTAGTGATAAGAAATTCCAATAGGGGAACATTCATCCTAAGCGTGTTTTGCAACGACACGGAATGATCCCCAGGCTGGTTTATAAGATTTCCAGCTATCCCAAAGAAGCGGCTTTATTGCCGCTTTCTTTTTACCCACAGTAACAAAAACGTTATAAATACGAGGAAACAACAATGTTTCTGATGAATAAAGGTGAGAGTTTGACACTCTCTGATGAAACTATTACGGCAGTTTCTAAGCTACTTAATATTTCTAAAGAAGAGCTAATCAAAGAAACTGAACGTTTATTTAAAACCAAAGCAGCTAATAAAGATACATCCTACGGATTGAAAGACAAGTTATCAGCATTAGCGGCAAAGAATAAGGACTGATAACACAATGTCATTTAACGACCTAATCCGAGCATCAGTGGTTTGCTACGCAGCAGATGGTATTTTGCAGGATTCTTTAATCAAACTGGATGCTGGTATCTCTACCGATCTCCCTGTCGGGGCTGTGGTGGACGAAGACGGCGAATCAGCCGCAAGCACTGGCTCAATTGCGTATGTACTCGTAGAACCAGCGAAAGCAGGGGATAAATATCTGATTGTTGCCAATCCGGTAATGGTGGTTCTGAATGCGGAAGCTCTGGAAACATCTCTCGATCACGCTTCTGTCGTGGCGACCCTTTTAGCTAAAGGCTATGTCTTTGCCGATTATGGCACTGTTGCACTGCGTACCACATAAGAATAATAAGGAATAACAACATAATGTCTTACACCGATCTATTTTCTGGGAAAATGTATGATTTCGCCTCTCCCTTCGAGATCAGCGTTGCCCCCAATAATGTCATCTCGAATTTAAATCTATTTAAGATTGAACATCACCAGCTAAACCGCATTGCAATTGATACCAGCATTATCTCTGATAATCTGACTGCACCGGAACAGCCAGCCTACGCACAAAGCGCCTGGGGTACGGCACGCCGTCCAGAGTTCAGCACTCAGCTTTATGGTCTTCGCTACGTGAACTCTTTAAACTCCGTAACCTCGCGTGATCTGGAACAGTACCGCAGCCGTCAAATTCCAGATGTAGGCGATCAGATTACGCTGGCACTGGCTGATTTCTCTGCCGCCCAATACAGTCAGATTCAAAACAGTATCGAGCTTGCACTTTGTGAAGCCCTGTTGGATCTGAAACAGGACAGCGACTACGCCGATCAGGGAAACTTAGATTTCCTTGCAGGTGGTGCTAAAACGCAGTTCACGCTTGATGCAAGCGACACAGCGAATATCTTTGAACAGCTAACGCAGATTAACCGTATTCAGTCGGTAACTCTGGGTGAAGGGCTGGCAAAACAACGCCGTGGTATGGTGATTCTGGCAGCAGGAAAGGCCGCAAGCGCCCTCCGTTACCATTCAAGCATTTCGCAGTTTATGACCTACACCCTGAGCGTTAATAATCCTGATAACTTCTTTACCAAAGTGCAGACCGATAACCCTGGGCTTGAGTCCTGGCAGTTAAACGGCGTTACCGTGATCGATGTTACCGGAATCCCTTCCATTGCCTCCCGCATTGGCGCTGATGGTTTCGTAGCGATCCCACTGCTTGATAACAATGCTTTCACTCTGCATAGCGGTGTAGGTACTCGCCACGCTACACAGGGCAAGGGTGCTGATCTGGTTCATCAATACGTTGTGGTTGATCAGCAATTTGGTTTCCCTTCTATCTGTTCCGAGTCTTCATTCCTGCCGTTCATCCCACAAGTGGTGGCACAGTCGATTGTATTCGGTAGCTTGAGCGCTTAACGAGCGTAGACGGTAGTTCTAACCGTCTGAAATAAAGAAGAACTATTTGAATAGGGCGTGTGAACGTTGGGAACATCTCCCCAGTGTTCCCGCCCTTTTTTATTTCCAGAATAAGAGGAAAGATGAAATTGGAACTTATCCTAAAGAGTCGAGGCTTGCATTTACAACTAAATGATACAAATGCAGAGCAACTACTGAATTTAGCAGCCGTATCGAGAGCACTTGATGTGAGCTATTCACATTTAAGACAACTTATTTTCAAAGGAATGAGTGTATCAGATGCACTTAATTATCTTGTGAACGAAAAGAAAGGGTGTGAATAATCATGCTTGATATCAACGTCGCACAAATAAAATCTACCGTCACATTTAGCGTTGATCGTAATTCAATGAAAGAAGCTATGGACGCTTTCGATCAAATTCAGAAGAAAGCCAAAGGCATTAAAGACCCTACGTTGAACATGAAGAGATTCAGCCAAGGGCTTAAATCTGCTGAAAGAGAATTAGACAAGCTGAATAAGAAAGCCTCTAAGCCACGTAATAGCGATGAACGAGAAAAGGCAAGGGCAGCTAAGGCGCAAGCCCGTGTAGAGGCTCAGGCAGCGAAAGAGGCCGCACGTTCGGCGGCTCGTCGTGAACGGGCTGAATTGCGGCTCTTAGATACAGCCAGCAGCTTTAAGAGTATGCAGCACCTTACCAATGTTGAGCTTACACAGGCCGCGCTTGCAGCGTCACGGATCACTAAAGCATATGCAGCAGGTACTATCTCATTACAACGCCAAAACAGCGAGATCAAACGACTACAGCAGAGCTACAGACGCATTAACGCAGAGCGTAGGGCAGCAGCAAAGGCGGGAGGGGCTAACGCTCTTGGTGGCGGTGGTAAGGCTACAGGGGCAATCTCTGGTTCTCTAATGGGTTTAGGCACTGGTGCGCTGGCTGGCGCTGGTATCGGGGCGGCGGCTTATGGCGCTTATTCATGGGGGAAAGAGGCTGTTACAGCACAGGAAGAGCGTAGCGAAATTGTGCAACGTGCCAGATTAGGGAACGTTGACGTTCACGCATTAGCCGCACAGAGCCAATACGCTACCGCTAACGGGATTGATTCGGGAATGGGTATTCAAGGCCAGCGTAAGCTATTGGACAACTACAAAGACATCCAGGACCGCATCGGTCAAACTCTCAATGAGGCTAAATACGATAAGAAATCTGGAGAGTGGAAAGGTGGCGATCAGGGGATTCTGTCAGCAGTGAACACTGCCGGATTCACGATGGACGATTTACGCCGATACCAAACAAACCCGATGGGCTTTACCTCTGCTTATGTTAACACCTTGGAAAAACAAGGGAAATCCTCAGAGCAAATCCTCGCATCTTTGGAACAGCTTGGTGATGACATGGGTTTGTATGTGGGGGCTTTCCGCAATCAAGGTAAGGCACTCACTGATCAGGTGGACGTGCTCAAGCGTAACGGGCAATGGTTGAACCAGGAGCAGCAGGATCAGCTTGTCGCCTACCGTAAGTTTAACCAGGAGCTTAGCATTCTCTCCGATAGCCAGAAGCTGGCATTCTTCGAAGGGTTTATGTCAGAGATTGACCCTGAAACCATGCGAGAGTTTAAGGACGCTATGCAGGAGGCGTTACCCTTCTTTCAGGGTGTCGGACGGGCTGCGGGCGATGTGGTGGATGGTCTGATGAAGCTAACCAACTGGATCACAGGCAAGCTAAACCTCCTCAATGGGGATAACACCTCTAAAGAAGCTGTTAGCCAGCACTACGGCACTACGTCAGCACCTGCACAGCCTGGAAGTAACCCTGTGGCTAACGCCTATGGAGCCAGCCAGCCGAAAGCAGACGGCACACACCAGCCTAATGTGTTCGATACATTCCATGATTGGTGGAACGGGACAAGCGACGCTAAAGACGTGAGCAGCTACGCGCAGAGCACCAACGGAGATTACTCTCCTGTTTCGATGTTGAAACAGAGTGCAGCAGCGCCAGTTAAGCCAGCCAATGCACCGATCATGCAGCCTGTAGTGTTGCAGAATCAGCTACCGGAAGGGCTTATCCATCTAACTATTTCTCCTGATCCAACGTTTGGAAACATGCTCAATGCTACCGTTGATCAGCGTATCAATGACAACAATCAGCGTATGGTGCTGGCTGTTTCATCTGGACAAGGGACGGGGGGCTAAATGGCAACACCAGGTAGTTTAACTATCGGAAACACCTCGGAAGGTGTGAATTCCACCTCGAATAGTAATAACAGCAGTGCTACCCGCACCAAAGGTGAAAATGGATTCACTATCCTTGCATCTGTATATAATTCGTCCTCAGATAGCTATATCCAGAACTATCAGGCGATAGTGTTTGATGCTGTGACGGACACGGGAGTCCGTAGACAGGCTGACATTACCAGTTATCCCGTTGAGAGCGGGGCAGAGGTGAGCGATCACGTTCAGATTAAGAATAATATATTCAAGCTATCGGGGATTATTTCCGAAACTCCGGTGAGGCTGGAAAAGGATTTGTTATACAGCGCTGGTGTGAATGGCACTCGTATCAGTCAAGCTATCGAATACCTCGATAAGATGTTTGACAGTCGCCAGCCCATCACATTAGTGACAGAGCACAAAGTGTACGAGAATGTTATTCTCTCCGGCATTTCCTACGATTATAAATCTGAATACGCGATGCAATTCGATCTTGAATTTGAACAGATCAGGCTTGTCAGTAAAGCTACAGTTAATGTGATTGCAACTAAAACGCAGGGAAATAAATCTGTAGGCGGTACGGTGAAACAGAAGGTAGTGAACAATGCACCTAAGAAAACCGAGGGTGACACTGTTACTACGGAGTTTAAAAAATAAGGGGCTTGCGCCCCTTTTTTCATTTACGCCCTTTGTTGGACTGAGCCAGAACAGAGGCGGCAAGTTCTTTGGTCAATTCACTTGAGCGAGGGTTGTTGAGGGCAGCAGATGCTTTATGTTCCATTGCACCGCTTGTTTGGTTTGAAGAACCCTTTTGAGACAGTGCTGAACCAGCAAGACTCTTTTGGATTCCAGATGCGTTAGGGTTGTTCAAGGTTTGTGCTGCCACTGATGCGACTTTGCTTGATGTTTGCTTTGGATTATTAGCCATTATCAACACCTATTCATGAAGTGAATTATTGCACATGTTGTATTATCTACATCAATAAACACAACATATAGTATTATGGTAATCCTCACCGCTTCGCTTTGCAACGATGAAAACCCAGTTCACTGGTTAAATTCACAGTTGGTAATTCGTGCGGTATTTTATGCTGTTCTTTTGGGTTCATTTACGCTATGAGTAGAGGATAAAACTGGTTTTGTTGGTCGGTATTTGTTCATAATCCACCATCTCAACATACCCCGCTAACTCTTCCAAGCTCGCCCCCTGGGAATAGGTGCGGAACGCTTCTGTTTTGGCTTTTTGCTCTGTGTGTCCGGTGATAGCCCCTATGCGTTGTTCGGGGCATCTGGTACGGTCCAGGCAGGTTATGAACATCCCTCGTAAGCTGTGGAAGCATTGGCGATCTGTAGCTGTAGGCAAAACACGACGGCGAAGCCTGGTGAACGCTTGAGAATAGAACGGGCCTTTCTTACCGTCAGCGCGGTTAATCTTGTTAGCCTGTGGGAATAGGTATTCTCCGTAGCTGTGGCTTAGGTATTCATCGACAATTTCAGCTATTCGGGAATGAATAGGGACGTACCGTACCCCCGCCTTGGTCTTTGATTTCGAAATGTAGAAACAGCGTACACCTTCCACCGTTTGGATCTCTGACTTCTTGAGGCTTGCCAGTTCATCAAGGCGGCATCCTGAAAACAGCCCCATAAGTATGATGTTCTTGATCTCCGGCTCTGCTGCATCCAGTAGCTTTTGCATCTGGTCAGGCTCAAACGGCTGATAACTCTCTATCGTGCGACGTGCTTCGAGGTTATGACCGTGAAAAGGGTTGCGGTCTGGTATGCCATCGTAGCGGCGCTTTGCAAACTCGTAGAGACTCCCTAAACACGTTAGCCAGTTTTGACGAGATTGATCGGCGGCTCCTTTCTCCTTTTGCGTATCGAGGAACTCAGTCACCAGGCGGCGACCTATCCTTTCTAAGGCAATGTCCGGTTGATTGGCGCTCTCAAGAAATAGCTCAACGGCTCGCGCCGATTTGCTCAAGGTGGAATAAGAGCGGCGGTCTTTATAGCTTTCGGCGTATTCGTCCCGTAAGAGGCACAGAGTGGGAATAGAACAGGATCGCGCTACAGGCTGAGGGCGGCTCTTGTTCTTTTTCCCTTCCGTGTGCAAGGCGGCTATTGACTGCTGCAACCACTGATCGGGGTTGCTCGGATTGTACTTCCGCTTAAGCTCTTCCCATTCTAATAACAGGTGGTTTCTGAACCGTCGAGCCTCATTAAGATCGCGGGTTGAGGTGGTTTTACGCCACATCCGGCACGGGTATAAAAATCTGAGGTACTTCGGGACGAAGATCTGAAACATCCAGATTCCATCTTTTCGCTTGTAAAGGTAAGCCTGGCCCTTGATTGACACGATAATGATCCTCTATTATCACGTAATCAGTTACCTATGCTGATCGCAATATCGTTATCTGTCAGTAGGTTACAGAAGTGGAATGGATTTTTGTTCGATTCCCTTCGCCCGCTCCAATCTTATGATAAATCAACTGGTTATGATTTATCAGTTAGTTACGTTGCCCTGCTTAAGCAGGTACAACTTAAACTACCCATTGTTCTACGCCCGCACCTGTCGCGTAATTGGTCTGTGGTACAAGGGAGCATATCATCACGCTGGCGGTGGTTCCTGGTTCTTACCACGACAGCAAAATATGGAACAAAAAGCCCAATACCTGGCATAACTCCCGAACAGAATGATCACACGCATTTTAAGCCCGATGCGTGGCCCCATGAGCCACGTAAACAGGTGAATAGTGGTAATGCCCCGGTAGCTACAGATCCGGCTCTGCTAGCGCTTCGCTTACGCTCCTAACGGTACACGAGCACCCTGATAAGGTGTGATCCTTCTGACAATCTGATGAAGTCGCTACGCTCCGCTTGTCTTCTTACCACTAACGGGGCTTTATGGCCTCTATTGTCTATAACCAGGGAGAAGGGGAAAGGCTGGAGACTTCCAGCCTTTGGCGGTCATCTTACTTTCTTGAAGATGAGCAAGATCAAAACAATACAAATGGCACTACCGACAAATGCAGTAATTAAGAGGTTATCCACTGACCGCGATAAGTCATCTATGATCGCTTCACATAAACGAGCTTCCATCTGACCAGTTGAAGGGGGGCCGTTGTATTTCCGGGTTAGCCCAAAATCAAGCACTGGTATCATCAAGGTGATAGAGTAGATGGCGAATACTAAAGCAATGCCTCCCCATCGAAGGATAGCCTTTGCTCTATTCGTCAATGCCATACGAACCACCTAAAACGCCGCCAATAGTTCCGCCAGAATAACCCGAAGATGATCCAACCGTTGATGCACTATTAGCAAGCCCTTCCTCCACTCGACCTGTCAGGCTCTCAGAATTTGGCTTGAAGTGGTCGATATTCGGATACTGCTCCCTGAATTTGCTGGTAACTTCTATAACGTTCATTGAGGACAGAGAGTCGCTCTTCTCCGTCAAGTAACGCTGTAATGATACAGGGATAGTGAAATCTTCTTCATTGTCGATACGAAGCTGTGTCGTTGTTGATGTGTAGCTGGTATCGAAGATATTGGTCCCTGCCTTTCTGATAGCTTTCACTGTATGAGTGGTGCAGTTGCTCCCGGTGAGATCGTAAACGTCTATCACTTTTCCGTTTCGTTTGGTGCGTTCCCCCATTGAATTTGTGAATACGGGAGTCGTACCTGAGTTCCATAGAGATTCAAAAATTCTGCGGGTTTCTTCGGGTGTAACGTCATCGATCTGGAATACTCTTGCCCGAACTTTGTAGAGTTCTTCACGATAGTAAAGGCGAGCATCATCACCAGTTAGGAAGTTAAGAATCCCATCACCTGTAAGTGTGGCGGGGCCTTTTCGATCAAAGCGCCCGTAGGTGTAAACGTAGATTGAATTATTCTGATGTACGGATACGAAAGCGTGTCCTGCATCCGTGGTTTCAGTCCAGATGTAAACGCCGTTCAATAGCTGATTATCTTCTGGCTTGCAGGTGTCAGCAAAATTATCAGTTTCAGGACCTGCTATCGGGCCGGGGAGAACGGGAAATTCAACGTTGTGGGATTGAGCAGCGTTGGTTTCCGTTTGTCCCGTAGATAACTCGTAAGTGTCAAAGATGGAAGGAATAAAACGTGATTTGCAGGGGCAGGAGCTACGGCTGTGCAGTGTTCCGGCTATCCTTTTTCCATGTATATCATCGGTATCAAGACCGCCACAGATACGGTAACGGCCTGGATGTTTACCACAGGTTACTTGATGGCCTTCACATGCCATGTCTTTACCGAAAAATTGATGGTCAGGGAATCCTTCGAGAATCCTACCACCGCAAACTGTCTTATCACCTCTGAATAAAAAGTGACCAACGGCCATTCATCCTTATCCTTATGTTACTTGTAAGTCCATGCGGAAAGTGTAGTCTTTTGGCTCTGGCGAGTAAATGAGCAAATGTAACAAAATCAGCGTGTAAGCGTGGTTAAATTTGAGTTAAGCAACACTAAGGGAAGGGGGGGCGCCTCCTCGCATTATTCTCTCAAAGCCTGTAACCACATCATAAGCAAATGAAGCTGGCTTCCTGGTGGTTGGCGACCCCTGCCACCTCAAAAGACTACTGAGGAGGTAAAATGTTCTGGGAATCGGAAAGGCTGCTATACAGGCATGCTGTGATGTCAGATTTGGAGGACTTGTTTCGTATTTACGCCAATCCAGAAACAAATGTTTGTAACCCGGCTGGCCCACATCGCGATATTCAGCAGTCCAGAAATTCTCTGGAAAAACGGATAACAAATACAACTCTCTACGGCTTTAATGATTGGGCGATAATGACTAAAGACAACCCAAATAAAATCATTGGTTTTGGTGGTTTTTTTGTAAGTGATACCGATGGGAAGCTGATTAACAATCTCGGTTACAGATTCGAGCCTAATGAATGGGGCAAAGGGTATGCTACTGAGCTTTCCAGAAGAGCTATTAGCTATGGGTTTGATGAAGTAGGTTTAAAAGACATTTCAGCTTTCCTTTGGGAGGATAATCTCGCGTCTAAGAGAGTACTTGAAAAGGTTGGGATGAGATTCGTTGAGAGATCCGAGAAAACCGACAACGAGCCAACATCTTTAACGTTCAGACTTACTTATGACGAATGGTTGGCTTATGGCGGTGATTAATAAAATTCATTTTCCTGCTTGGACCAAGGTTGGAAGTAGTGCCAGCGTAAACACTAAGCTGTTTTTGCATGTTCGTTTTTTACTTGCGCCATTGCGAGAGGGATTGAACGACCTGATTGAAGGCCACCCCATTCTGATGCCAGAAAACGGCAAGTATCAGGGATTATCACGCCTCTTGCTCTGCTTTAATGCGCTTCACAGTGGATGTGTTGACGTTGAAATCCTTCGCTACATTGCGCACAGAGCCGCCAGCCGCAAGCGCTGAGACAATACCTGCACGGTCTACTGCTTTACCTTTACCACGCTTTGCAGGGTTCACTGCTTTCGCCTCTCGCTTACGTTCCAACATCAACTCACGCTTACAAGTGGCAACTGCTGACAGCATAGTGAGCATCATCTTTCCTATTGTGCTGGTAATGTCTGCCGTGATCCCCTCCTTATGAAAGCGAACTGCCACCCCTCGATCATTCAATTGTTTGACCAACTCCAGAATGTTCAGCGTATTACAACCTAAGCGGTCGAGGCTGTGGACGTGGAGAGTGTCACCTTTATGCAGAAATGCCAGGCAAGCTGCCAACCCTGGTCGATTGGTATCCTTGCCTGAGAACTTATCGGAATACTCAGCGCGGAACTTATCCCGACGGCGCAACAGCCAAGACACATACACAAACAGAAAAGGCCGCATCCCGCAGCCTTTTCTTTTTCCATTCACCCTTTCGGGAACACCCAAACATGCTTCTCAGGCAGCGAAAGATGGCAGTGCTGCGGGTCGCGAACCTCATGTCCATACGCGCGGATTACAAAATCATCCCCCGCCGTGCGGAACAGGTACTCCCAGCGGTCGCCAAGATACATGCTGGTGAGCAGCGGTAGCTCAAGCTGATTTTCCCCAGGTCCCTCGACCACCGCCACGCGCTCGACGCGGATCACCGCCGTGGCTTCATCACCGCTTTGCACCCCTTCGCCCGCCTGGCCCCATAGCACCCAGCCTTTCCCCTCGATGCGCGCTTTGCCGTCGCGTACTTCGGTGACCTTGCCGTGCAGGCGGTTGTTACTGCCCATAAACTCGGCGGTAAACAGCGTTTTCGGCGAGCCATACATCTCCTGCGGCGTGCCCTGTTGCTCAATTTTACCGTTGTTGAGCAGCAGGATGCGGTCAGAAATGGACATTGCTTCATTCTGGTCGTGCGTCACCATCAGTGCCGATAACCCGAGCTTGATAATCAGCTCGCGCAAGAACACGCGGGCCTCTTCGCGCAGCTTGGCGTCGAGGTTAGAAAGCGGCTCGTCCAGCAAAATCACCGGTGGGTTGTAGACCAGCGCCCGGCCAATCGCCACGCGCTGCTGCTGTCCGCCGGAGAGCTGGTGCGGGTGACGTTTGCCAAGATGCCCCAGACCAAGCTGATCCAGCACATCCTGCACGCGCTGCTGGATCTCTTTGGCCGGGACTTTACGCAGTTTGAGCGGGTAAGCCACGTTTTCAAAAACGGTTTTGTGCGGCCACAGGGCATATGACTGGAACACCAGCCCCAGGTTACGCTCTTCCGCAGGGACCTCACTGCGCGGCGTGCCGTCGTAAACTTTGTTTTTGCCAATAATAATCGAACCCTGGGTGGGTTTCTCCAGGCCCGCTACTGCACGAAGCAGGGTGGTTTTGCCGCTGCCGGAAGGGCCTAACAGGGAGACCACTTCGCCGCGCTTGAGGTTCATGGAGACACCTTTTAAAACAGGATTGTCGCCGTAGGTTAAGTGCAGATCGTCAACCGCTAATTCAATCATGTATTTTGACTCCGAAACGAAGGGCAATGCCCAGACCTACCACGACCAGCAGGATGTTAATGAAAGAGAGCGCCGCCACGATATCAATGGCACCCGCAGCCCAGAGGGAAACCAGCATCGAGCCGATGGTTTCCGTGCCGGGCGAAAGCAGGTACACACCCGTTGAGTATTCGCGTTCAAAGATCAGGAACATCAGCAGCCACGAACCAATAAGACCGTAGCGGGAAAGCGGAATGGTAACGTGACGGGTGATCTGGCCACGCGTTGCCCCGGTGCTGCGCGCCGCTTCTTCAAGCTCCGGCCCCACCTGCAGCAGCGTGGAAGAGATGAGCCTCAGCCCGTAAGCCATCCACACCACGGTATAGGCCAGCCAGACGCTGAAAATGGTGCTGCGCAGCGAACGCAGCCAGACGATGACGTTTTCGCGCATCCAGTCCGTCCAGGCAAACCCGGAAAGCCAGCCGGATTTCAGCGCGTTATCCAGCCACATCGGCAGGAACAGGAACACCCACAGGAATGCCAGACCCGCCAGCAGGCCAGGCACGGCGCGCGGTACCAGCACGCTGTAGTCCAGGAAACGCGTGGTGTTGTCCGGTTTACGGTGCATGGCAATGCCGACAAACAGGTAGCAGACCACCGCCAGCGCGCCGCCAATCACGCCAATCGCCATGGAGTTGACGATGGCGCGCAGCAGGTTGGGCTGCGCCCAGATTGTGCGGAAGGTGTTCAGAGAGAGCTCATCCCACAGCGAAACGCCCACGCCCCAGTTGGAGATAAACGCGCGCAATACCACGCCGAGCAGCGGAACGCCGATGGTGACGGTGAGCCAGAAGGCAATCACCGCGCCAGCAACCCAGCGCCATTTACCCAACGGTAGCGCGCGGGCCTGAGAGGCTTTTCCCTTCATGGTGACGAAGCGGTTGGCGGTGCGCATCAGGCGACGCTGGAGCATCACCAGCGGGATGGTGATGCAGATCAGCACCACCGCAACCGCCGCCATCAGGTTATAGGATGGGGTACCCATCTTGTTCGTCAGCTTATAGAGATAGGTCGCCAGCACCATGTTGCCTTCCGGGTCGCCGAGGACCAGCATCAGGCCGAACACTTCCAGCCCCAGGAAGAACAGCAGCACGGTGGCGTACAGAATGGAAGGGCGCACCATCGGCAGGCTAACGGAGGTCATCACCTGCCAGGGCGACGCCCCCGCGGTGCGCGCGGCCTCTTCCACATCGGAACCCACGCTGCGCAGCGCTGACGAGATATACAGATAGGCATGCGGGACGTGCGTCAGACCGGCGATGACCACAATGCTCGACATGTCGTAGATATTCCACGGCACAAAGCCAATCAGCGCCTCAGCCCACTGGGAGAGAAAGCCTACCGGACCCGCGGCCACCACGTAGCCGAAGCCCAGTACCATCGGTGAAACGAAAATCGGGACCAGGATCAGCGGCTCAATCAGCCGGCGACCGGGCAGGTCGGTACGCACCATCAGAAACGCCAGCACGCCGCCCAACGGAATAGAGATAAAGACCAGCCCGAAAGCAAGAATAAAACCACTTTTCAGGGCTTTATAAAAATCAGGGTCGGTGAAAATAAACTCAAATGATTCAAAGCTCCACTCTTTTGACGGCGAAAAGAACGGGGCGGACAGGAAGCTCTGTATCACGATAAACGACAGCGGCGTGTAGATAACCAGGGCGGTTATCAGCACGACGATGCCTCGCGGCAGGCTTTGCCACTTTCTGCGTAATGTATTCATGGGGTATCCCTGGTGTTGCAGCCCAGAAAAACGAACTCAGTCGATAAGGGAGCGCGGCGGCCTGCGCCGCGCTCAGACGCTTATTTGCCGGCGGCGGTACGCCACTCTTTGATGTACTCCAGGCGTTTTTTCGGCTGCAGGTATTCCAGAAGCGTTTCATCAACCGGGATCGGCTTCAGCGCGTTGCCGAGGATTTTGGTCAGGCCGTCGATATCATTTTTCCCTTCGATATCGTTACGAATGGACGGAATGTCAGCCTGGTTTGCCAGAATGTTTTGCCCTTGTTCAGACAGCACATAGTCCAGCCACAGTTTTGCCGCATTGCTGTTTTGCGATTGCTGGCTGATGAACGACACGCGCGACAGCACCAGGGTGTAATCTTTTGGATAGGAAATGCCGAGCGACGGATCGTTCTTCGCACGTGCTTCCGCATAAGATCCGAGGATATTAAAGCCGATCAGGTTTTCACCGGAGGAGACGCGCTCCATCATGGTACCGGTAGAGGACTGTACCGATAAACCACCTTTGGCAACGTCTGCCAGGGTTTTGAAGTAATTAGGGTCGGCATTGTGATCCTGGACTGAAAGCATAAAGCCCAGACCCGATTTTTCGATGTCGTAGGTGGTGACTTTGCCCTTGAATTTGTCCGTCTGGCTGGCAATCAGCTTCGCCAGCGCGGTGTGAGAGTCCGGCACGTCGCCGGGCGGGATCAGACGCTTGTTGTAGATAAAGACCACCGGCTCATAGGTGGTACCGTATGCCTTATCTTTCCAGACCGCCCATTTCGGCAGCTGGCTTTGCTCCGGAGATTTGTACTCCATGGCGTAGTCGGTGGCGAGCTTCAGACCGGTGTCCATGGATGAGCTCCAGACCACGTCGCCGCTCACACCACCTGAGGCCTGTTCGCTGATGAAACGGTTGTACAGCTCGGTGCTGTTCATATCGTTGTATTCAACTTTGATGCCCGGGTAGGTTTTTTCGAAGCCCTGGATCAGCGGCCCGGCAGCTTTGATGTCGGTGGTGGAGTAGATAACAACCTTGCCCTCTTTCGTTGCGGCATCAACAACTTTTTGATACTCAGCAGGATAGCCCTGCGGCAGGGCAGACAGTGCAGAAGCAGAGAACAGTACAGTAGCGGTAAGCAGAGAAATTCGGAACGTGTTCGACATTATAGTTAACCTTTTAGTTACATTTGAGGAACTAATTGTCAACATAGCGCAGTGGGCTCCACCCACAATAGGGTGAAGCGGGCAATGATTCCGAAGTGTGATTGTTGCCGTCGTTTCAGCAATTAACACCATAAAATCCGCGAACGTTAGCCTGTGAACGGTTTCGGATTACGGTTGATCGGCGGCTTTGCGGTACAACCTTCGCGGATGACCAATATTGCCATACAGCATTTCGATGCTGATTAACCCGCTCTCCACGCAGTATTCAAGATAGCGACGCCCCGTGGTTTTACTGATCCCGACGTTCTCCACTACCTCTTCCACCGACATCGCCCTGTCGGGATTGTCGGCGAAAAATTGTTTCATCCGTTCCAGCGTTTGGGGCTCAATCCCTTTCGTTGACGGTGTAACGGACGATTCCGCGGCAGGCAGGTTAAACAGGCGATCCAGCGCATGCTGGTCGACCACCTTCACCTGCTGCACGGTATGGATGAAGCGCATAAACCGCTCAAGAGAGGCGTGCAGACGCTGGAAAAAGACGGGCTTAATCAGATAGTCGAACGCACCGCTGCGCATGGCATGGCTGCAGGTTTGCATATCGCTGGCGGCGGTGATAAAGATCACCGAGCATTCGTAGCTTTTTAGCAGTGGGTTGTCGATTAACTCCACGCCTTTACCGTCCGGAAGATAGTTATCCAGCAAAATTAGCCGCGGCTGATGCTGACGAATCAGGCTACAGGCCTGCTCAATGGACGCGGCGATGCCCACCACGCGCAAAAGGAAATTTTGCTCGATATACTCGCGATGCAGCTCCGCCAGGTGCGGTTCATCTTCAACTAGGCTTTGTTGAATAAATAAGATTTCGTGCGAACGACCCTGTAGCTGGCTGGATTTTCAGGCAATACGCACGCTTTCTGGCATCCCAGCCTTTGTCATCCTGTTCAACGCACGCACCATGGCCATAGCTTCCGCTACCTGACCATCGTAGTCACGCAGCGTCAGTGAATCTCCCAACAACTGCTTCATTCTGTACATTGCCGTTTCCGCTATCGAGCGACGGTTATATTCCGTTGTCCATTTCCACCGTGCATTGCTTCCGCTCAGCCGCTGATTAGCAACGGCACGGTTGCGGTCTGCGTACTCACCGGGCCAGTAACCTGCTCCTTTTCGGGGAGGAATAAGCGCGCTGATTTTTTTGCGGCGCAGTTCATCGTGACAGAGCCGGGTATCGTAAGCCCCGTCTGCCGCGGCTGCCCTGATTTTTCTGTGAGTCTGCCGGATAAGGCCCGGGAAGGCTTCTGAGTCCGTGACGTTATTCAGCGACAGGTCTGCACAGACAACTTCATGTGTGTTGCTGTCAACAGCAAGATGCAACTTTCGCCAGATACGACGGCGCTCTTTGCCGTGCTTTCTGACTTTCCATTCGCCTTCACCAAAGACCTTCAGCCCGGTGGAATCAATCACCAGGTGTGCGATTTCACCCCGGGTGGACGTTTTGAAACTGACATTAACCGACTTTGCCCGCTTACTGACACTGGTGTAATCCGGGCAGCGCAACGGAACGTTCATCAGGGCAAAAATGGAATCAATAAAACCCTGCGCAGCCCGCAGGGTCAGCCGGAATACGCGTTTAATCACCAGAACGGTGGTGATGGCGAGATCAGAATAGCGCTGGGGCCTTCCTCGTGATGAAGGCGTTGCCGACTCATACCAGGCCTGAATCGCCTCATCATCCAGCCAGAAAGTGAGGGAGCCACGGTTGATGAGAGCTTTGTTGTAGGTGGACCAGTTGGTGATTCTGAACTTTTGCTTTGCCACGGAATGGTCTGTGTTGTCGGGAGGATGCGTGATCTGATCCTTCAACTCAGCAAAAGTTCGATTTATTCAACAAAGCCCTTCAACTATCACAACATCAAGTGGTCGGGTCATGCTGTTGCCCATTCGGAATAAACACAGAAAAAATAGTGCCCTGTGGCGTGTTGTCGGCAATCTCAATACTGCCGCCAGCCTTATCGATATATCCTGCCACCAGAAACAGACCAATACCGTGCTCGGTGCCGACAATGTCGTTCTCACTGTCTGGTTTACTGCTGAACCCCTGGCGGAAGATATGCGGTTTCATCGTATCATCCACCCCACAGCCACGGTCAGCCACCTCTATCAATAACTCCTGATTGCGGTCAGAAATGTAGAGCTCAACAGGTGCAGGCACCGGCGCTTTCAGGGTTGCATCCACGGCGTTATCCAGCAGATTACCAATAATGGACATCAGCTCCGTTTCATTGAGGGTGGCTGGCATGCGGGTGAGCTGACAGGCGGGATCAAACAGCAGTTCAATGCCTTTTTCGCGTGCGCTGACATATTTTCCTAACAGCAGCCCACACAACGCCGGAGAAACAAAACGGGCAGAGACAAAGTCCAGCACGCGCTGCGCCCCTTCTGACTGCACCTGGATGTAACGGATTGCCTCATCATAGTGTTTCATTTGCAGCAACCCCACCAGCGTGGCGGTCCAGTTCAGCTGTTCGTGGCGCATAATGCGCAGGTTATCCGCATAGCGTTTGATCTGACTGAGCTGGCTGCTAAGCGTGTTAATGTCGTTTTTGTCGCGAAAGCTATATACCCAACCACTCTCGACACCCGGTTCAACCTCGATCGCCACGCGGTTAACGATCACCTCTCGCTGATTAAGCACCGCAATCTGGTCGTGGTTGCCGCTGCTCACCGAAGCGTAGCGCTGAGACAGGAATCCCGGGGAGGTTTGCAGAACATCTTCCAGCGGTTTGCCGATAAGGTCTTTCTCACTTTGCCGAATATCCAGCATCTCTCGTGCCGCACGGTTAATGAGAATCAACTGCTTCTCTTTATTAATGGCGAATATCCCTTCATACATGGCTTCCAGCAACGCTCTTTGCTGCAAAACCAGTTGAGCAATATCCTTTGGTTCAAGCCGGAACATCTGCTTTTTAAGATTGCGGGTAAACAGCCAGGAGAAAATAAACAGCAGCAGCAGAAGACCTGCACCGTACAACCCGGATTGCCAGAGAATGCGGGCATTAATATTGGCGATATATGAGGTCAGATAGCCGACGGAGACAATGCCAATCACCTGGTGCTGCGCGTTAAAGATGGGGGCTTTGCTGCGCAGTGAAACCCCGATTCCGCCCCGGCGCACGGAAATAATGGTTTTGCCTTTTAACACCTCGGCATTATCCCCACCGATCATCGGTAAATTAATCCGCTCCGGGGATTCAGAATGATAAAGGTGCTGTTCCTGGGGATCGCCAATCACAATATAGCTGGCATCGCTTTCGGCACGCAGCGGCTGAATTAACCGGGCAATGCCGGGGATATCTCTGGCCGCAACCATTGCCGCCAGACCCGGCATCAGCGCGATCTGACTGGCCTGAACCCTGGCGCGCTGGCCAAGATCGTGATGGAGCTGTCTGTCAATAAAATGAAACAGGATCGTTCCCAGCAGAACTAACAGCAGGCAGGAGAAGCACACCAGCGCTAAAAAAAGCTTTACCTGAAAAGAGAGTCTGCGTTTCATTCAACCTGCGGTAACCATTTAAAAGTGAGAGATTTGCGGAGCCTGACATGCACATCAGGGGCGCGCAATCCGGCATGAAAAGAGTTGTGACCTGGATTTTCGTTTTCGGTGTAATAGCCATCGGGATCGCGTAAGGCTATGCTTCATTTCATACCAGAATAATTACAGAGGCAATGTCATGGATAAAGAACTACTGGATGCAGGTTACCGGGCCTATACCGGCGAGAAAATTGATGTTTACTTCAATACCGGGATCTGTAAACACTCAGGTAACTGCGTACGCGGAAGCGCTAAGCTGTTTAACCTGAAACGTAAACCGTGGATCATTCCCGATGAAGTGGACGTTGAAACGGTTGTACGTGTGATTGATACCTGCCCGAGCGGTGCGTTGAAGTATCGCCAAAAATAAGCGAGGAACCATGGATATTCTGGAAGGCCATAACAAGTTTTACGTGAACGATGCTCACGGAAATCAGGTCGCGGAGATTGTTTTCGTACCGACCGGCGAGCACCTGAGCATTATTGAGCACACCGACGTCGATCCGAGCCTGAAAGGGCAGGGCGTTGGCAAACAGCTGGTGGCGAAAGTGGTGGAGAAGATGCGCGGTGAGAACCGTAAAATTATTCCGCTGTGCCCGTTTGCTAAACATGAGTTTGATAATACGCGGGAATATGACGATATTCGGGCGTAAGTAACACCGGCGATGGCCGGTGTTTTTTATCTTACCTGCTCAAACAGCAATACCATCGCTATCAGCACCATCAACCCTCCCGATGCTCTGCTCACCAGACGCGCCGCCTGTGGCCGGGTCGCCAGCACGGCTTTCGAGCCATACCCCACCAGCAGGTAGACCAGCGTACAGGTGATAAGATGCATCATCCCAAGCGCAGACATCTGCATCGCTATCGACCAACTTCCGGTTGGGTCTGTAAATTGCGGAAGCAGGGCCAGGAACAGCAAAAAAACTTTCGGGTTTAGGCCGCTAATACAGAGTCCTTTCACCGCCCACTGTGTCCAGTTTCCCGTATGGCGGGTGTCCTTTTCCGGTGCGGCTGGGTGACGCAATAACGTTATGCCAAGCCACAGGAGATACAGGGCTCCCGCCACGGTCAGCCCGGCTAACGCCAGTGGATGTTGAGCAATTAAAACGCCCACGCCCGCAACCACTATCATCGTAGCCAGCAGATGACCGGACATCAGCCCCATCACAGCCGGGACCACGCGTCGACCGTTAATCCCGGCGCTAATGGCATAGGCCCAGTCCGCCCCCGGCGTCATGATAAGCAGAAAAGAAACCACCCAAAAGCCGGCCACAATACTCATTTCCATCGTCCTGAAGCCCCCCGCAGTGCGTCAAACGTTGAGAAAAAGAATATCGCTAACCCTGCGAAATAGGCTTTCAATGTTATGCTCATAACACGGTAAAACTGAGAAAATCTTCCACATGGATAGCATTGATAGAAAAATTCTTGCGGAGCTGCAATCTGACGGTCGTTTATCACTTACGGAGCTGGCAGAGCGGGTGAATCTGAGCCTCTCGCCGTGCCATCGTCGCGTGCGGGCGCTGGAGCAAAGCGGAGCCATAACGGGATACCGCGCCAGCCTCGATCCCGCCAAAATGGGATTTAACTTCCTGGCGATAGTATTTGCGACGCTTAAAGAGGGTGACAGAAAAGCGGTTAGCGCCTTTGAAGATGCGGTGGAAGAGATACCGCAAATCGTGCTGGCACAGCGTTTATTTGGCGATCCCGATTATTTGATGCACGTTGTGACGCGTGACCTGTCTGCATTTCAAAAACTCTATGACGAGAAACTCTCAGCGATGCCGGGCGTGCAGCATCTTCGCTCGACGCTTGTCATGAAAACGGTCGTGCAGGACAGGCCTTTTCCGCTGGATACGACAGGACGAGACTGAATGGCGTGCCCGGCAGTGCGCCGGGCACGAAAGGGATTAGCCGACAAACATCACCGACACGCACAGCACGCCGACGATCAGCGTCAGCAGGTTGCCAATGGAACGGTACTGTTTCAGGGACGGGATCAGATACGTCGACAGCGTCGGCATGATAAACAGGATCATGGCGATAAGCGGACCGCTGATGGCATAAATCATCGAAATGGCATTCGGGTTAATGCAGCAGACCGCAAAGGTGATTAACGACACCCCGATAATGGAAACTGCACGGTTAAAGGCGCGGCTCTTTTTCACGCCCACCTGATTCAGCGACGACTTCACGATCTCCGTCGCCCCTTCAATTACGCCAAAATAGGTGCCGAGGAACGATTTCGACATCGCAATAATCGCCACGATAATCCCGGAAATACCCAGCCATGCCGGAGAGGAAGGCATCATCGACAGCGCGGACAGGATCGTAACCCCTTGCTCTTTGGCGGTCACAATATAAGACGGTGGAATAGAGAGCAGGCAGCTGAAGACAAAGAACAGCACGCTCAGGCAGATAATGAGGTACGCCACCTTCATGATTTTCTTGCATTTATCCATAGCACCGTCAGCAAACTTCTCACGACGGTCAACGGCAAACGTTGAGATAATCGGGGTATGGCTGAAAGCAAAAACCATCACCGGAATCGAAATCCATACCTGATGCAGGGTATGTTGATCAAATGCCATCTGACTGGTGAGCAGCGACGGCTGCCAGCTTCCCGTCAGATACAGCGAGACAAACAGGAAATAGGCAATCAACGGAAACACCAGGAAGCCCATCACTTTTATCGTGATATGTCGTCCCATCAGGAAGATCAGATTAAGAACCAGTACCACCCCCAGGCTGACCAGTACGCGAACGGCGGTATCCACCGTCAGGTGTTTTGCCAGTTGCTCCGTGAGCGAGTTGGTGATGGCCACCGCATAAATCTGCACCACCACAAAGAAGGCGATGAAATAGAGCGTGGTGATCAGGTTGCCAATCTTCCTGCCGTAATAGTGCGATACGGCGCCGGTGATCCCTTCATTGCCTTTGGTTTTCGACGACAGGATAAATTGTGCCAGCGCTCGGTGCGGCCAGTAGGTTAACGGATAAGCCACAAGGGCGGTAATAAACAGGACGATAGCGCCTGCGGAGCCCAGCTGAATGGGCAAGAACAGCGTTCCTGCGCCCACGGCCGTGCCGTAGAGAGCGAAACTCCAGAGAGTCTCATCTTTTGACCAAATTTTCGACATTAGAGCAACGTATCAACTATCAAACCATCGGAATGGAGTGCAATTTACCATAGTTATGCGTAGAGAGCGCAGTTGCTTCGACGGAGTTTGGCCGGACCAGTCGTCCGGCCAGGGGGGAGTTAGCCTGCCAGGGCGCGTCTTTGCTGACGACGCTTAATGAATTTTTCACGTAACGTGTCATATGCCCAGTTGTAGAACATGGTGTAAGGCAGGAAGAACAGGAAGAAACCTATTTCCAGCGTGAATGCCTCTTGCAGCGTGACGCCCAGCACGGCGGCGACAATCGACAGGCCGATCACGATGAACCCGCATTCGAACCCCAGGGCATGCAGCGCACGGACTTTTGCCGTACGTTTGACGCGCTGAACTGGCCAGAAACGGTCGAAGCCGAAGTTATAAATAATGTTCCACAGCATGGCGGTGGTGGCCAGAATAATGGTTAACCCGCCCATCTCAACTACGGAACGCTGCATGAGCCACGCCGCCGTAGGGGCGAGGATCGCCGTGGCAATCCCTTCAAAACAGACAGCATGAAAGATCCGCTCCGGCAGTTTACGTTGGAGTGCATCCTGGTGTTGCATAGTCATAGACCTCGTTAATTCGCCAGTATGGGCGTTGATGGGGCCTATTTTTATCGTTAAAGCTGATATATTAAAGATGGTATCCATCGTAAAAGTAGATAGATCATGCGCTATTCCCCCGAAGCCCTTACTGCGTTTGTTGAAACCGTCGCGGCGGGTTCTTTTTCTGCTGCCGCACGCCGGTTGCGTAAAAGCCAGTCGACGATCAGCACGTCCATTGCCAATCTTGAAGCCGATCTGGGTTTCGAGCTTTTTGACCGCTCGGCGCGCCAGCCGGTGTTGACGGCTCAAGGGGAGCAGGTGCTGGGCTATGTGCAGGCCATCCTCGCCGCCAGCACGCGGCTTGATGAGCTGGCAGTATCATTAACGGCACAAACGGAGGCGCGTCTGACATTTGTCCTTTCCGATACCCTCAATCCGGATGTGCTGGAAGATCTCATGAACCAGTTTGACCGGCGCTTTCCTCATACGGAATTCGAATGCCTGATTGGCGAAGAAGAGGACGTCATCGATCTGCTGCAAAAGGAGCGAGCGCAGATTGGCCTGACGGAAGCGCGGGACAGTTATCCTACGGATATCGGCTTCACACGGCTGCCGATGCAGACCCGCATGGCAATATATGTTGCGACCACGCATCCTCTGACCGGTCAACCTGAAATTCAGGCCGACGAACTGCACGGCTGGCGAGAGTTGCGGCTCAGCACCTATCTTGAGCGCGAGGCGGCGCTCGCGCGCGGGCCCGTCTGGTCAGCGCCGAATTACCTGTTACTCTTGAGTATGGCAGTACAGGGATTTGGCTGGTGCGTGTTGCCGTGCGCACTAGTGGATGAATTTGCCGCCGCGAAATCGTTGGTACAGCTAAATGTCCCCGGCTGGCCGCGGGCGACAGGGATCGATCTGCTATGGAATAAACGATCCCCACCAGGTATTGCCGGAAGCTGGCTGCGGCAGTATCTGCAGGATGCGCGCTGATCCTTGTGATTAAACTCACTATTTTTAAACAATTAAGATAATTGCCAGTAACAATCCTCTACTATCGTCATGTCATTTAACACAGAGGTCGTGATGAAAGATGTCGTAATAGTGGGTGCGTTGCGTACAGCTATCGGCTGTTTTCAGGGAGCGCTTGCGCGTCACTCGGCGGTTGACTTGGGTAGCGTGGTAGTAAAAGCGCTGGTGGAACGTAGCGGGATCGCAGCCCATGAAATTGATGAGGTGATCCTGGGACAGGTTCTGACTGCCGGAGCCGGGCAAAACCCTGCGCGACAGGCGGCGCTGAAAGGTGGGTTGCCCAATACCGTCTCCGCAATCACCATTAACGACGTCTGTGGATCAGGACTAAAAGCGCTACATCTTGCAACGCAAGCCATTCAGTGCGGTGAAGCGGATGTGGTCATTGCGGGCGGACAAGAGAACATGAGCCGCGCGCCACACGTATTGACCGACAGCCGTACCGGCGCACAGTTAGGCAACAGCCAGTTGCTTGATAGCCTGGTGCATGACGGGCTCTGGGATGCATTCAATGATTATCATATGGGTGTGACGGCGGAAAACCTGGCGCGCGAATACGGCATCAGTCGTGAGCTGCAGGATGCTTATGCCTTAAGCTCGCAGCAAAAGGCGCGCGCGGCGATTGATTCCGGCCGTTTTCGCGATGAAATTGTCCCTGTCAGCACGCAGCGTCAGAACGGCGAGGTTGTCGTGGTGGATACCGATGAGCAGCCGCGTACCGACGCCAGCGCTGAAGGTCTGGCGAGGCTTAACCCTGCTTTTGAAATGCAGGGGTCGGTTACGGCGGGAAATGCTTCCTCCATTAATGATGGCGCAGCGGCCGTCATGATGATGAGCGAAAGCAAAGCCCTTGAGCTGGATCTCCCCGTAATGGCCCGCATCAAGGCGTTTGCCAGCGTAGGTGTTGATCCTGCGTTAATGGGGATCGCGCCAGTGTATGCTACCCGTCGCTGCCTGGATCGTGCGGGGTGGCAGCTCTCAGATGTGGATCTGATCGAAGTAAACGAAGCCTTTGCCGCGCAGGCGATCTCGGTCGGCAAAATGCTGGAGTGGGATCCCCTGCGGGTAAACGTCAACGGCGGGGCGATCGCGCTGGGACATCCTATTGGTGCGTCCGGCTGCCGGATCCTGGTATCGCTGGTCCACGAAATGAAAAAGCGGAACGCCCGTAAAGGCATTGCCACACTCTGTATAGGTGGCGGGCAGGGGGTGGCGCTGGCCATCGAACGTTAACCTCTTCTCATTCTAAAAAACCTCCTGCGGGAGGTTTTTTTATGGTGCTGTGTTTCTCAATCCCCATTTATCGTGATCCGAACGTCATTTCCGATACAAACAAAAATAAAAATGAAACGTTGTTTTAAATATAATTGAAAAGCCCACTTTATGCCGATAGTATGTGCTCATCAAGAAAACGGAACGCTGTTTCGTTTATTTTCTGCCTTCGGGCATGACCACATCTGGAGGTTATCGTGGACATCAGACAAAGCATCCACAGTGCGCACGCCAAAATGCTGGACACTCAAGGGCTGCGCAATGAGTTTTTAGTCGAGCAGGTGTTCGAGGCCGACAAGTACACCCTGGTCTACAGCCATATCGACCGCATTATTGTGGGCGGGATTATGCCCGTCACGAGCAGCGTCTCCGTGGGCGGTGAGGTCGGTAAACAGCTGGGCGTGAGCTATTTCCTCGAGCGTCGCGAGCTGGGTGTGATTAACATCGGCGGGCCGGGTACCATCACCGTAGACGGACAGTGCTATGAGATTGGCCATCGCGAGGCGCTTTACGTGGGTAAAGGGGCGAAAGATGTGATCTTCGCCAGCATCGACGGCAGCAAGCCTGCGAAGTTTTACTACAACTGCGCCCCGGCTCACTCCACTTACCCAACCAGGAAGGTCACTCCGGCAGACGTTGCCCCTGTGACGCTTGGCGACAATCTCACCAGCAACCGCCGCACCATCAATAAATACTTCGTGCCGGATGTGCTGGAGACCTGCCAGCTCAGCATGGGGCTGACCGAACTCGCGCCGGGTAACCTGTGGAACACCATGCCGTGCCACACCCACGAGCGCCGCATGGAAGTCTACTTCTATTTCAACATGGACGAGGACGCCTGCGTGTTCCACATGATGGGACAGCCGCAGGAAACGCGCCATATCGTAATGCATAACGAGCAGGCGGTGATTTCACCGAGCTGGTCCATTCACTCCGGCGTAGGGACGAAAGCCTACACCTTTATCTGGGGAATGGTGGGCGAAAACCAGGTCTTCGATGATATGGACCATATTGCGGTCAGCGATCTGCGCTAGTCGCAGGCAGTGAAGCATAAACCTGCCTGTGAGTGACAGGCGTTGAAAGAGTAAGGAATAAACATGATTCTGGATGCATTCTCTCTTCAGGGGAAAGTGGCTGTGGTTTCCGGGTGTGACACCGGACTGGGTCAGGGGATGGCGTTAGGTCTGGCGGAAGCGGGTTGCGATATTGTGGGGATTAATATTGTTGAACCGACTGAAACCATTGAACGCGTGACGGCACTGGGTCGCCGTTTCCTGAGCCTGACTGCCGATCTGCGTAAAATCGACGCCATTCCTGAACTGCTGGAACGTGCTGTCGCGGAATTCGGGCATATCGACATTCTGGTAAACAATGCCGGACTGATTCGTCGTGAAGATGCGATTAGCTTCACTGAACGCGACTGGGACGATGTGATGGATCTGAACATCAAGAGCGTGTTCTTTATGTCCCAGGCAGCGGCGAAGCACTTCATCGCACAAGGGAAAGGCGGCAAGATCATTAATATTGCCTCGATGCTCTCTTTCCAGGGCGGTATCCGCGTGCCGTCTTACACCGCGTCCAAAAGCGCTGTAATGGGCGTGACCCGCCTGCTTGCAAACGAATGGGCGAAACATAATATCAACGTCAATGCGATTGCACCGGGCTACATGGCGACCAACAACACGCAGCAGCTGCGTGCGGATGAACAGCGTAGCGCGGAAATCCTTGAGCGTATTCCTGCTGGCCGTTGGGGGCTGCCGGGCGATCTTATGGGGCCGATTGTCTTCCTGGCCTCCCCGGCATCAGATTACATCAACGGTTACACCGTGGCTGTAGACGGTGGCTGGCTGGCGCGTTAATTCCATCTGTATTAAGCACCTCTGCCCATGGGCGGAGGTTTTTTTTACGTAAAATTGGCTTAGTCCATATCGGTAAAGATGAAAAATCCATACTGAAAAATCATAAATGACGGAAATCACACTTTTATTTCTTAGATATTAATTGATTAGTAAAAATACGTGATTATTCGCCACGAGTTGAAATTGTAATGTCCATCACAGAACCGTATGCCGTAGCGGAATAATCCATAACTTCGCGATTTCCGACCTGACACTTTTCCTCGCTTTCTCGTAATTTCAGTTAACGAATTTTGCTGTTGAGGCAGGAAAAATATGACATCTATAAATGACTCTACCCTTATGCCCGCTGCGCTGCGTGATACCCGCCGCATGAATCAGTTTGTTTCCATTGCGGCCGCGGTAGCGGGCTTATTATTTGGACTGGATATCGGCGTGATTGCCGGTGCATTACCGTTTATAACCGATCACTTTACCCTGAGTAGCCGTCTGCAGGAGTGGGTGGTGAGCAGCATGATGCTCGGCGCGGCCATCGGCGCACTGTTTAATGGCTGGCTCTCGTTCCGCCTGGGGCGTAAGTACAGCCTGATGGTCGGGGCGATTCTGTTTGTTGCCGGCTCCATTGGTTCCGCGTTTGCCACGAACGTTGAAGTGTTGCTGCTTTCCCGTGTGCTGCTCGGTGTGGCGGTCGGGATTGCTTCTTATACGGCACCGCTCTACCTCTCCGAAATGGCGAGTGAAAACGTGCGTGGCAGGATGATCAGCATGTATCAACTGATGGTGACGCTGGGTATTGTTTTGGCGTTCCTGTCCGATACCTACTTCAGCTACAGCGGCAACTGGCGCGCGATGCTCGGCGTGCTGGCTTTACCGGCACTGGTGCTGATTGTACTGGTGGTTTTCCTGCCAAACAGTCCGCGCTGGCTGGCGCAAAAAGGACGTCATGTGGAGGCCGAAGAGGTGCTGCGCATGTTGCGCGATACCTCGGAAAAAGCACGGGAAGAGCTGAACGAGATCCGTGAAAGCCTGAAGCTGAAGCAGGGAGGCTGGGCGTTATTTAAGATCAACCGCAACGTGCGCCGCGCGGTGTTCCTCGGCATGTTGCTGCAGGCAATGCAGCAGTTCACCGGGATGAATATCATCATGTACTACGCGCCGCGCATATTCAAAATGGCGGGATTCACTACCACGGAACAGCAGATGATGGCCACCCTGGTGGTGGGGCTTACCTTTATGTTCGCCACTTTTATTGCGGTGTTCACCGTGGATAAAGCCGGACGCAAGCCGGCGCTGAAAATTGGTTTCAGCGTAATGGCGCTCGGTACGCTGATCCTCGGATACTGCCTGATGCAGTTTGATAACGGTACGGCCTCAAGTGGTCTTTCCTGGCTCTCTGTCGGTATGACCATGATGTGTATTGCCGGGTATGCGATGAGTGCCGCGCCTGTGGTGTGGATCTTGTGCTCCGAAATTCAGCCGCTCAAATGCCGTGACTTTGGCATCACCTGTTCCACGACCACCAACTGGGTATCGAATATGATCATCGGCGCGACATTCCTGACGCTGCTGGACGCCATTGGCGCGGCGGGAACGTTCTGGCTCTATACGGTGCTGAACGTGGCGTTTATTGGCGTCACGTTCTGGTTAATTCCAGAAACAAAAGGCGTCACGCTGGAACATATTGAACGCAAGCTGATGGCGGGAGAGAAACTGCGTAATATAGGCGTGTGATCGTATTGCCTGTTTAAGCGCTTACAACGTATGCCGGAAGGGCATAAAGGGGGCGCTTAATCACAATAATCAGGTGGTGAAATTCACTACTAATTTTGGCAGGGGACAGATAAATCAAAAGATTTCATTTTAAGATAATTCTTAAGTTGCGGTATCATCGGACCACCGCTAACGTTTGAGCAAAGATGCACTGCATCCTAAAAATATTTCATATGTCTGAGATGGATATCAAAAAAAGCACCGATCTTGATTTTCCCCATTATGCCCCCCCGGCCGTACACGCTAAAGAGATAGATCTTCTCGGCCTGGTAGCAGTTCTTGTGGCAGCGAAAAAGCGTATTGTCACCATTACCCTTGTTTTTGCACTGGTGGGGTTGGCCGTTTCATTTTTACTGCCGCAGAAGTGGACCAGTAAAGCGGTGATTACCCCGGCAGAACAATCGCAGTGGAACCCGCTGCGCCAGATGATGGTGGCATTACAGGTGCTTGATGTAGACGTGAAGATTACCCGTCCGGAAGTCTTTGACCTGTTCATTAAAAAGTTTCAGTCGCAGTCATTGCTTGAAGAGTATCTGAAATCCTCTCCTTACGTGATGTCGCAGCTTAAAGACTCCGAGGTGGATCCGCTTGAACTGCATCGGGCGATAGTCAATATCTCAGATAGAATGAAAGCGGTGAATGACGCCCAGGGAAAAGACGCGGACAAAGCGCCATTTGTCTCCTGGACATTAAGCTTCACCGCGCCGACAGCGGGTGATGCTCAATCCGTCCTGGAGGGATATATCGACTATATTACGGCTATTGTCGAGAAAGAGACGGTGCAGAATATCCGTAACCAGATCGCCCTCAAAAAGAACGTTGTTGAGCAGCAGCTGGAACTGGATCGCGTCCGCCTGACCAATATTCACAATACTAACCTGCAGCGACTGAATTATTCGCTGGAAGTGGCGAATGCAGCAGGCATCAAGAAGCCGGTCTACAGCAACGGACAGGCGGTAAAAGATGACCCGGACTACTCTGTTTCGCTCGGCGCTGACGGGATCGCACAAAAGCTGCAGATTGAAAAAAATCTGAAGGACGTGACCGAGCTGAATGCGGATTTCCAGAACCGCGAATACCACCTGGCGCAGCTGAAAAAACTATCCTTTGCCGATGTCAAACTTGAGCCATTTAGATACCAGCTTTCCCCCTCCATGCCGGTGAAAAAAGATGGCCCGGGTAAGGCATTGATTGTCGTTCTGGCGGCGCTTCTGGGGGGGCTGTTTGCCTGCGGTAGCGTTTTATTGCGCGAAGCGATGCTCACCCGTAATCCGCTGCCGGAGCTGGTGACGGAATAAACTCTGCAGGTTAACAAGGCGCTGAATACAGCGCCTTTTTTTATTGGCGTCGGTTGTGTTAAAAGAGAGACAAGAGATAAGGAGGGGTGATGAAAACAATCGGTCTGTTAGGTGGAATGAGCTGGGAATCAACAATCCCGTATTACCGCCTGATTAATGAAGGGGTAAAGCAGCGTCTGGGCGGCCTGCACTCCGCAAGCCTGCTGCTGCACAGTGTTGATTTCCATGAAATCGAGGCCTGCCAGTCGAGCGGTGAATGGGATAAAGCCGGGGAGATCCTGGCACAGGCGGCGCTGGGGCTGGAGCGTGCGGGAGCAGAGGGAATTTTGCTCTGTACGAACACCATGCATAAAGTTGCTTCCCGGATAGAAGAGCGTTGCTCGTTACCCTTCCTGCATATCGCCGATGCGACCGGGCGTAAAATTGCTGCATCCGGAATGTCGCGTGTGGCACTGCTGGGTACGCGCTATACCATGGAGCAGGATTTCTATCGCGGTCGCTTGAGTAGTGAGTTTGGGATTGAAAGCCTGATCCCGGATGAGGCTGACCGGAAACGCATCAATCAGATTATCTTTGATGAGCTTTGCCTGGGGACATTCAGTGAACCTTCCCGCGCGTATTACGTCAGCGTGATCGAGAAGCTTGCACAGAAGGGGGCAGAAGGTGTGATCTTTGGCTGTACTGAGATCGGCTTACTGGTTCCGGTAGCGCGCAGTCCAATCCCGGTGTTTGATACCACAGCGATCCATGCTGCCGATGCCGTGGAGTTTATGCTCTCCTGAGCGGGCTTGCGCCGGGAACGTCCCGGCTCAGGTCTGTGCATTGGCGGCGTCATAAGCGGATTGCGCCGCCACAATCGCATCCATATTACTTTCCACCCAGTGTGCCAGCACGGTCACTGTTTCGGTTAACGCCTGTCCCAGCGGCGTCAGACTGTACTCCACCGTCACCGGAACGGTCGCGAAAACCTCACGTGAAACCAGCCCATCGCGTTCCAGCTTGCGTAATGCCTGGGTCAGTACCTTTTTGGTGATCCGCTGAATATCACGTTGCAGCTTGTTAAAGCGCATTGGCCCGTTTTCAAGACGCGCGAGGATCAGCAGCGCCCATTTGTCGGCGATACGCGCCAGCACGTCGCGGGTAGGGCAGCGCTCATCGAACACGTTATAAGGAGGCATCTCCTCTTTCAGTACGACAGACTCAGTCATGGTGGTTCCCTCGAGGTAACCAGGTGAGGTAAAAGTGCCTTCTTACGCCCGCGAATATTTGCGTGTATAAAACGACGTAAGGTTTCTATTTGATACCAGGGAACCGAAAATGGCAACTGCTCGCAGAGCAATTTTAAAACCGTCTTAATCTTTTGACTCACAAGGCAATATTGCATCAGGAGATCTATTATGAGCGTTGTAGTTATCTATTATTCAGGCTACGGCCACACTCAACGTGTTGCTGAAACAGTTGCAGAGGGCGCGCAGGCTGAACTGATCGCCATCGACAGCAATGGTGAAATTCAGGAAAGCGACTGGCAAAAATTGAACGAGGCAAAGGCGATTATTTTTGGGGCGCCAACTTACATGGGCGGTGTGCCGTGGCAGTTTAAGAAATTTGCTGATGCCACCTCTAAAGCCTGGTTCGTTCGCAGCTGGCAGGACAAAGTATTCGCGGGCTTCAGTAACAGTGCGAGCCTGAACGGTGACAAGCAAGTTTCCCTGCAATACCTGCAAACGCTGGCATCGCAGCATGGTGGGATTTGGGTGAGTCTGGGTCTGCCGCCATCGAATACGCAGGCTGCAACGCGTCAGGATATCAACAACCTCGGTGGCTCTGTCGGGCTGCTGGTACAGTCTCCGTCAGATGCGGATGCGGGCGCGATTGCCAGCGGCGATCTGCAAACGGCAGTAAAATTCGGTGAGCGTGTTGCCGCTGTGGCTAAGCGTTTTAACTGAGTCAGAGGACGCCCGCTGACTTAGTCGGGCGTCTTTTCCAGTACCTTCTTCAGTTGTGCGGTTAGCGTGCTTAACCCACTTTGCAGATGTCCGCTGAACGCGTCTACCAGCGCAGAGGCCGGACGATGCATCGGGCGGATCAGGCTGACGGTAAAGGGGACTGAAACGCTAAACTGTCGAACCACAACTCCACTTTCCGCATAATCCAGCGCCGTGAGCGGATTAACCACCGCGACGCCCACGCCGGCACGAACCATTGCGCAAATAGATGCGGCACTGTGCGTTTCGACCACCATTCTTCGTTTCACCTGATGCTCGGTAAAGAGCGTATCCAGCAGCTGCCGGTAGCTGTCCGTCTGTGACAGGCTGATGTAGTTCTCGCCGTGGAAATCCGCAGGGGTCAGTACGCTTTTTTTGGCAAGGGGATGGCCAGCAGGCAGGACGCAGACCTCATCTAGCGCCAGTAATTCTGTGCGCTGCGTTCCCGCCGGCGTAGCGAGGGTTTCGGTTAATCCCAGGTCATGACGCTGCGCCGAAAGCCACTCTTCAAGCAGCGGTGACTCCTGCGGGACGATGGTCAGATTCACCTCGGGATAACGGGCCAGAAAAGGCTGTATCAGCATCGGCAGAAACGACTGCGAAAACACGGGCAGACAGACAATCGACAACTCGCCCTGGCGAAATTCACGTAAGCTCTCCGCCGCGCTGACAATTCGGTCCAGCCCGTACCAGGAGCGCTGAACTTCCTCGAACAGACGCAACCCTTGCACCGTTGGGTGTAACCTGCCGCGGGTGCGTTCAAACAGCTTCAACCCAAGCACCTGCTCGAAGCGTGCCAGTTCCCGGCTCACCGTCGGCTGTGAGGTATGCAGCATCTGCGCGGCTTCGGTGAGATTGCCGGTGGTCATCACAGCGTGAAAAATCTCGATATGGCGTAAGTTGACGGCGGGCATAGGGCACCTGAAAGCAGAGAAGTATCCATATCATTTTTGCATGGACTTGCGATAAAACGATATTTTTTATTCTTTTTCCGCTGTGGCGTAATCATAAAAAATGAATTTATCCGGAGAAGACCATGCCACGCCCACTCAACCAGACTGATACCGATTTGAACGCTGAAAACCTGCTGCGCTTGCCAGCCGAGTTTGGCTGCCCGGTTTGGGTCTACGACGCACAGATCGTTCGCGAGAAGATCGCCGCTCTGCATAAGTTTGACGTGGTGCGCTTTGCTCAAAAGGCATGCTCCAATATTCACATTCTGCGCCTGATGCGTGAGCAGGGCGTCAAAGTGGATTCCGTTTCACTGGGCGAAATAGAGCGTGCGCTGGTGGCCGGGTTTGATCCGAAAACCGATCCAGATGCGATCGTCTTCACTGCCGATGTGATCGATGAAGCGACGCTTGCGCGCGTACATGAATTGCAGGTACCGGTGAATGCCGGGTCTGTGGATATGCTTGAGCAGCTAGGCCAGGTTTCACCAGGTCATCGCGTCTGGTTACGCGTGAACCCGGGTTTTGGTCATGGTCATAGCCAAAAAACCAATACCGGCGGCGAAAACAGCAAACACGGTATCTGGTATGCCGATATGCCAGCCGCGCTTGACGTGTTGCAGCGTTATAACCTGAAGCTGGTCGGCATTCATATGCACATTGGCTCTGGCGTGGATTATGCGCATCTTGAGCAGGTCTGCGGGGCGATGGTGCGTCAGGTTGTCGATTTTGGTCAGGACCTGGAGGCGATCTCCGCAGGTGGCGGGCTTTCTATTCCTTACCGTGAAGGTGAAGAGGCGATCGATACCGATCACTATTACGGTCTGTGGAGCGCCGCGCGTGACCAAATCGCTGCGCATCTGGGCCACGCTGTGAAGCTGGAAATTGAGCCGGGGCGTTTCCTGGTTGCCGAAGCCGGCGTGCTGGTGGCGCAGGTTCGCAGTGTGAAAGAGATGGGCTCACGCCATTTCGTGTTGATTGATGCCGGTTTTAACGACCTGATGCGTCCGTCCATGTACGGCAGCTATCATCACATAACGGCCCTGGCTGCCGATGGACGCGATTTAACGCACGCTCCGCGCCGTGAGACGGTCGTTGCGGGGCCGCTGTGTGAATCGGGTGACGTGTTCACTCAACAGGAAGGTGGCAAAGTGGAAACACGTGCACTGCCAGAGGTCAAACCGGGCGATTATCTTGTACTGCATGATACCGGTGCCTACGGGGCTTCTATGTCATCTAACTACAATAGTCGCCCGCTGCTGCCGGAAGTGCTGTTTGATCACGGCAAGGCACGGCTGATCCGCCGTCGGCAGACCATTCAGGAACTGCTGGCACTGGAACTCATTTGATTAAAGTACGGCCCCGTGGTGACCGAATCGCGAAGTACCAGCGTGCCGGTAAACGGCGGGATCGCATCGACAGGCTGGTTTTTTGCCAGCCTGATGGCCTGATCGATAGCGGTGACAATCATATTGTCGATAGGCAGATAAACCGATGAAAGTGCAGGTTCCAGCCATTTCGCGCTTGGGGCATCGTCAAAACCGAACAGCGAAATATCCTGCGGGATCTTAAGCCCCGCCTGGTGTAACGCTTTGGATGCACCCAGCGCCATATCATCGTTACAGGCAAACAGGGCGCTAAACGACACGCCATCGGCAATGAGCTCTTTACACAGCTCGTATCCCCGCGTCATTCCCGCATCGCCATACTTTACCCGGCGTTCGTCCAGACGAATGCCGTGCTTTTCCAGCGCCTTACGGTAGCCCATCAGTCTCGCTTTCCCGGTTGGGGTATGGATCGGGACGGTGATACAGGCGATCTCCCGGTGACCCTGATTGATCAGGTAATCCACTGCCTTAAAGGCAGCATCCTGTTGTTCGAAGAACACACAGCGATCCGGCGCCTGGCTGACTTCACGGTTGATGACCACCAGCGGGGTTTGCACGGTATTCATCAGTTTGATAATCGCTTTTTCGCTCATATAGCGCGTGTACAGCACAATGGCATCACATTTGCGATCGGCCAGCATCTGCACTGCCTGTTCTTCCTGCTCTGGTGCGTCGTGTCCATCCGTGACGATCAGCTGTTTCCCGTGGGTTTCGGTCTGCCGTGATGCCTGTTGCAGAAGGCGACCAAAGTAAAAACCATCGAAGGTTGAGACGACCAGACCAATGCTGTTGCTGGTCTGGTTAGCCAGTGAACGCGCGAGAAAGTTCGGGCGGTAGCCCAGCTCTTCCATCGCAGCAAACACCTGCTGACGCGTACTCTCTTTAACCTGACCTGTGCCGTTCAGTACGCGCGATACCGTGGCCTTCGACACGCCCGCACGCAGTGAGACATCCAGCATTGTTGCCATTCTACATTCCTGCTTCCACGTAATGGTCTGCAGTTTAACACAGACCTCGCAGCGTATAAGCGATGCGGGGGACGCAAAACTTCTGCCACGATCACGCTTTTTGGTAACGATCCGCCCGCCGACATAACGGCCTGCCCGCAGTCAACGAAAATGGCCGGGTTCTGGTAAAATAGTGTACAAACTGGCTGGGGGCATCAGGCCTGAGCATCGAACTGAAAAACACAGGTAAAACATGGATAAGGCTAACATTCTGCCGCTTTACGCCGCACCGCAGTATGCGGAGCAAGTGACCGACTGGATCTGGCACGCCTTTGGTGAGGGGCTTCCCCGGGCGTTTTTTCATAGCATTGTTGAGCACAGCCAGACGCCGGGTGCTTTGCCATTGACCTTTATTGCTGTGCAAAACGAACAGCTTCTCGGCACTGTGGGGCTCTGGCGTTGCGATCTGATCACCCGGCAGGATCTCTTCCCGTGGCTGGCGGCGTTGTACGTTGACGACGCGGCGCGTGGTAAAGGGTTAGCCGGGCAACTCCAGCAGCATGTTATGACCTATGCTGCTCAGGCCGGGTATCGCGAGCTGCATTTGTGGTCTGCCTGCCGTGACTTCTATGAACGTTACGGCTGGCAGTATATTGGCGATGCACTGGAGTACCCGAATAAAACGGTACACCTTTATCGCTATTCCTCTCCTGCTTCTGCTGGCGATGCTACGGAGTGACGGCGCACTAAGGTCGGGCTGAAGAGATGGGTAATGTCCGGTGGCTGGCGTTTCTCAGCCAGGGCTAACGCCAGCTCTGCGGCCTGCGTTGCCATCGTGATGATAGGATAACGTACCGTGGTCAGGCGCGGGCGCACGTAGCGGGAGACCAGCACATCATCGAAACCAATGAGTGAAATTTCTGACGGCACCTCAATCCCGTTGTCATTTAGCACCCCCATTGCCCCGGCGGCCATGGAGTCGTTATAACAGGCAACGGCGGTGAAATTTCGTCCACGGCCAAGCAGCTCAGTCATAGTCTGCTCACCGCCGCTCTCATCCGGCTCACCGTAGGCTACCAGGCGGTCATTACACGGGAGACCGTTTTCGCGCAAGGCATCGTAGTAACCTTGTAGCCGATCTTCCGCATCAGAAATGGGATGGTTTGAACAGAGATAACCAATTCGTGTGTGTCCCTGTTGAATCAGATGACGGGTCGCGAGCCAGGCACCATAGCGGTCATCGAGCGCCACGCAGCGTTTTTCAAACCCGGGAATAATACGGTTGATGATCACCATGCCGGGGATCTGCTTCATCAGATGAATAAGTTCGGTATCGGGAAGCATTTTGGCGTGAACAACCAGCGCCGCGCAGCGGTGGCGGATAAGCTGTTCGATGGCCTGGCGTTCTTTTTGTTCATTATGGTAGCCATTACCGATCAGCAAAAAATTGCCTGTCTGATAAGACACTTGCTCCACCGCTTTAACCATCGCGCCGAAAAAGGGATCAGACACGTCACCCACAACCAGCCCAATGGTTTCAGTGGACTGCTGGGCCAGCGCGCGGGCATTGGCATTGGGATGGTAGTTCAGGGATTCCATGGCGTTTTGCACAGCCTGGCGTGATGCGTCACTGGCTTTTGGCGAGTCGTTAATCACGCGCGAGACGGTTGCCACCGAAACTCCTGCCAGACGGGCCACATCCTTTATTGTCGCCATTAAATACCTTCTTAGTGGGGGTAAGCGTTTACACACCCGGTAGTGTTGCGGAAAAGTGGTGCGCATTCAAGGGGAGTGGATTTCAGTTCTCCACAAACGTGACGCAGCACAACCCTGACGGTGTAATCGTTACACGACTAGTCATGTCTGAATAATGTCAATCTGAACCTTTAGTTACACTTTGCCTCAGGCTGTTGCGATTGTCCGATAGCGAGGACGTGAAAGAGGTTGGTAGAGTTGAGATCCCAGAGGTATTGATTGGTGAGAATTCTTAGTACGGTTTCGTACTCATCTCTTGCACCAACCTGCGCGGATGCGCAGGTTTTTTTTCGCCTCCACTTTAGCTGTCGCTCCTGTATCACTTCTCGTGTAATCTGCCACCATTTACTATCAACCCTCCACACTGGCTGGCAAAGGGAGTTGAGATGCTATTTGGGTTCTTCCGTACACTATTCAGTATTCTTTTTCGAATCCGCGTCACTGGCGATGCCCAGGCACTTCGCGGTGAACGCGTTCTTATCACACCAAACCATATTTCCTTTATAGATGGCATTTTACTGGCGCTGTTTTTGCCCGTGCGTCCGGTGTTTGCGGTTTATACCTCCATCAGCCAGCAGTGGTATATGCGTTGGCTCACACCGCTGATTGATTTCGTGCCGCTCGACCCGACTAAACCGATGATGATTAAACATCTGGTACGTCTGGTGGAGCAGGGGCGTCCGGTGGTCATCTTCCCTGAGGGACGCATCTCGGTGACGGGCTCGCTGATGAAAATCTACGACGGCGCGGGGTTTGTGGCGGCGAAGTCAAAAGCCACCGTGGTACCACTGCGTATTGAAGGGGCGGAGTTAACCCGCTTCAGCCGTCTTAAGGGGCTGGTAAAGCAGCGCCTGTTCCCCAAAATAACGCTGCATATTCTGCCGCCAACCTCGTTACCGATGCCTGACGCACCGCGTGCCCGCGATCGTCGTAAAATCGCGGGTGAAATGCTGCACCAGATTATGATGGAAGCGCGTATGGCCGTTCGTCCGCGCGAAACGCTCTACGAGTCCCTCCTTTCCGCACAATACCGCTATGGGGCGAAGAAAAACTGTATCGAAGACATCAACTTTACCCCGGATACCTATCGCAAACTGCTGACTAAGACCCTGTTTGTGGGCCGCATTCTGGAAAAATACAGTAAGAAGGGTGAAAAAATTGGTCTGATGCTGCCTAACGCGGGCATCAGCGCTGCAGTGATTTTTGGTGCCGTTTCGCGTGGTCGTATACCGGCGATGATGAACTACACGGCGGGTGTGAAGGGGCTGACCAGCGCCATCACCGCCGCTCAGATTAACACTGTTTTTACCTCTCGACAGTTCCTGGATAAAGGCAAGCTCTGGCATCTTCCCGAACAGCTCACCCAGGTGCGCTGGGTCTTCCTGGAAGATCTGAAAGCGGACGTGACCACCGGCGATAAGCTGTGGATTTTTGCGCACCTGCTGATGCCGCGTCTGGCGCAGGTCAAACAGCAGCCGGAAGATGATGCGATTATCCTCTTTACCTCTGGTTCGGAAGGTAACCCCAAAGGTGTTGTCCACAGTCACAAGAGTATTCTGGCGAACGTTGAACAGATCAAAAGCATTGCTGACTTTACTGCGAATGACCGTTTTATGTCGGCGCTACCGCTGTTCCACTCCTTTGGCCTGACGGTGGGGCTGTTTACGCCGCTGCTGACCGGTGCTGAAGTGTTCCTCTATCCAAGCCCGCTGCATTACCGCATTGTGCCGGAGCTGGTGTATGACCGTAACTGCACCGTCCTGTTCGGGACATCTACTTTCCTGGGTAACTATGCGCGTTTTGCCAACCCGTATGATTTTTATCGCGTGCGGTATGTGGTAGCTGGCGCAGAAAAGCTGCAGGAGAGCACGCGTCAAATCTGGCAGGACAAGTTTGGTTTGCGCATTCTTGAAGGCTATGGTGTGACCGAGTGCGCACCGGTGGTTTCGATTAACGTGCCGATGGCGGCAAAACCGGGTACGGTTGGCCGAATTCTGCCGGGGATGGATGCGCGCTTGTTGGCCGTGCCGGGCATTGAGGATGGTGGCCGTTTGCAATTGAAAGGGCCAAACGTGATGAACGGTTATCTGCGCGTGGAAAACCCGGGTGTGCTGGAAGCGCCGACGGCGGAAAACGTTAAGGGTGAGGTTGAAACGGGATGGTACGACACCGGCGATATTGTCCGTTTTGATGAACAAGGTTTTGTGCAGATCCAGGGGCGTGCAAAGCGCTTCGCCAAAATCGCCGGTGAAATGGTCTCTCTGGAAATGGTTGAGCAACTGGCGACGGCCGTCTCCGCGGATAAGATTCATGCGACCGTGGTGAAGAGTGATGCCAGCAAAGGTGAGGCGCTGGTGCTGTTTACCACTGACAGTGAGCTTAAGCGCGACAGGCTACTTAGCTATGCGCGTGAACATGGTATCCCTGAACTGGCGGTGCCGCGCGATATTCGCTACCTGAAGCAGCTCCCGGTGCTGGGGAGCGGGAAGCCCGATTTCGTGACCCTGAAAGGCATGGTTGAAGAGGCGGAACAGCAAAATGCGTGAGTCAGTACACACTAACACATCGCTCAGATCAAAAGGCATGATGGCGGTCATCGCCGCGCAGTTTCTCTCTGCCTTCGGTGATAACGCGCTGCTGTTTGCCACTCTGGCGCTGCTGAAAGCCGAGTTTTATCCAGACTGGAGCCAGCCGATCCTGCAGATGGTGTTTGTGGGCGCTTACATTATCTTTGCCCCCTTTGTGGGGCAGGTGGCGGACAGTTTCCCGAAAGGCCGGGTGATGATGTTTGCTAACGGCCTGAAATTGCTGGGTGCCGCAAGCATTTGTTTTGGTTTTAATCCGTTCATTGGCTATACGCTGGTGGGCATTGGCGCTGCCGCTTACTCCCCGGCGAAATATGGCATCCTCGGGGAGCTGACAACGGGTGATAAGCTGGTGAAAGCCAATGGTCTGATGGAGTCTTCCACCATTGCGGCCATCCTGCTCGGCTCCGTTGCGGGTGGGGTGCTTGCCGACTGGCATGTGCTGGCCGCTCTGGGGGTCTGTGCGGTGGTGTATGGCGGGGCGGTTGTGGCTAACCTGTTTATCCCGAAGCTGCCAGTTGCACGCCCGGGACAATCCTGGCGCTTTAAGCCGATGACCGGCAGTTTCTTCAACGCCTGTCGCGTGCTGTGGCGTAACGGTGAAACGCGCTTCTCCCTGATGGGAACCAGTATGTTCTGGGGAGCGGGTGTCACGCTGCGCTTCCTGCTGGTGCTATGGGTGCCGGTGGCGCTGGGTATCACCGACAATGCGACTCCAACCTACCTTAATGCGATGGTCGCAATCGGGATTGTTGTTGGTGCGGGGGCGGCAGCGAAACTGGTGACGCTTGAGACGGTGGCGCGTTGTATGCCGGCAGGGATCCTTATTGGCGTAGTCGTGCTTATTTTCTCGCTGCAACACGCGCTATTGCCAGCTTATGCCCTCCTGATCCTGATTGGTATTCTGGGTGGATTCTTCGTGGTGCCGCTGAATGCGCTACTGCAGGAACGTGGCAAGCAAACTGTCGGTGCAGGCAACGCCATTGCGGTACAAAACCTGGGTGAAAACCTGGCGATGCTGTTGATGCTGGGACTTTACTCGCTGGCGGTAAAAGTGGGCGTGCCGGTGGTGGGGATTGGCGTCGGGTTTGGTGGGCTGTTTGCGCTGGCGATTGCTGGCTTGTGGATCTGGCAGCGTCGGCGTTGAGTTCTTTGCCGGGTCAGGCGAAGCCGCCACCCGGCAAAAGCGTCCAGCTATGGTGCCGGGTATGTATATACCTGATGCACCGCTTCAATCTCCGCTAACACCTCTTCACTCAGGTTCAGATGGAAACTCTCAATGTTGGTTTTCAACTGTTCCATAGTGGTCGCGCCCAGTAGGGTGCTCGCAACAAACGGCTGACGACGTACGAAGGCCAGCGCCATCTGCGCCGGATCAAGACCGTGACGTTTCGCGATATCTACATAGGCTGCAACGGCTTTCTGCGTCTGCTCGCCGCTGTAGCGGGTAAAGCGGCTAAAGAGGGTATTACGCGCGCCAGCCGGTTTCGCGCCGTTCAGGTATTTCCCAGTCAGCGTGCCAAATCCGAGACAGGAATAGGCGAGCAGTTCCACCTCTTCATACTGCGTCACTTCGGCCAGCCCCACTTCATAGCTGCGATTAAGCAGGCTGTACGGATTCTGGATGGTGACGATACGCGGCAGATCGTGTTTATCCGCCAGGTGCAGGTAACGCATCACACCAAAGGCCGTTTCGTTAGATACGCCGATGTAGCGGATTTTACCCGCTCGCTGGCACTCGGTCAGCGCTTCCAGCGTTTCCAGTAGCGTAACGGCAGGGGCGCTCTCATTCCAGCTGTAGCCGAGTTTACCAAAGCAGTTTGTTGGACGCTGAGGCCAGTGAACCTGGTACAGGTCGAGATAATCTGTTTGCAGGCGCTTCAGGCTGGCATCGAGCGCGGCACGGATATTCTTGCGATCGAGGATCTGATTTGGACGGATCCCAGCATCGTTATTACGTGCGGGGCCGCTGACTTTCGACGCAATGACCAGCTTTTCACGGTTGCCACGTTTTGTCAGCCAGTTACCGACGTAGGTTTCGGTAAGCCCCTGTGTTTCCGGACGCGGGGGTACAGGGTACATCTCTGCGACATCAATCAGGTTAATCCCCTGGCTGACGGCATAATCGAGTTGCGCATGGGCATCGGCTTCGCTGTTTTGTTCACCAAATGTCATCGTGCCCAACCCCAATTGGCTTATCTCCAGAGAGCTGTGGGGGATACGGTGATAATGCATAGCCGGCTTCCTTCAATAGACATGTAGACCGCGTCAGGAACTTCCCGACAAAGGAATATAAACATGGCAGAGGGGAAGCAAAAGGGGAAGAAAAAAATCAAAAAGGCCAGCAAGCGACTGACCTCTCTCTGTTTATCGCTCGATAATTTGTGAGACTTCGTCGCGGTTGATCTGCATTTTATTGCCTTGCTGATCGCGATAGCTGACCAGACCGGTATCATCATCCACTTCAGGTTTTCCGTCGGTCAGGATCATCCGACCATCTTTTGTCGCCATGACGTAATCGCTGCTACAGCCCGATACTGCAAACGCTAAGCCGACTGCTGAAATTAACACTGCCCATTTTTTCATCGTTATCGTCCTCACCTGGCTGGTATCAAATCATAGTGTAGTATTAACCCGATATGCCGGCAGGAGGAAGCGGTAAAATCTTAAAAACCAGATGATTATGTTTGGGATCTCTCAAAATGAGTAAAAAACTATGTTTTTAGTAAAAAATGGCGTGCAAGCACTGCGCCGGTGAAATTCTTTTTGAGATAAAAGCCGCGCGGCAACGTCAGTATTGGCTCGCCCTGCGCACCGATCGCCTCGGTAAGCGCTTTACTGTTGGCTGCCTTCGGACGCAGCTGTAACACTTCCCCGTGTCGGGCTGTGATGCGCTCTACCTGGCCAAGAACGATCATATCCATCAGTTCCTCCCAGTCCAGACGCAATTGATGCTCCTCCTCTTCATTCGGGCTCCAGAGCAGCGGTGCGCCAACGCGACGATCGGCCAGTGGAATGTGGCGTTCACCTTCAACCGGTACCCAAAGCACGCGTTTCAGCTTATGGCGAACGTGGCTGGTTTCCCATGTCACACCGGTATTGCCGGTTAATGGCGCAACGCAGACAAAGGTGGTCTCAAGTGGCTTCCCCTGGCTGTCTATGGGAATGGTTTTTAACTCTACGCCAAGAGCCGCAAAATCTTGCTCTGGTTTACTCCCCGCACTGGCACCCAGCCACAGTTCAAGCAGCATGCCCGTCCAGCCTTTATCCCGTTTCAGATCCTTCGGGATCGGAATCCCGGCCATTGCCGCCAGCTCGCCCAGCGAAAAGCCAGCCAGGCGTTGAGCCTGCTGGAGCAACTGGCCTTCGCTGGATGGAGGTGAAAGCAAGGGTGTAAGCGGATGCATGAAGATAACCTTTTGATTAAAAAATAAACGAAGAAATTGTCCCCTGTGGATAGAGTTTAACTTTTTCTGTACGAATATTCCATGTGTATGATTTATAGGTTTTTTTATTAGTTTGAAATCGTTTCACCTGAGAAGAAAAACCGGTTGTTCAAATCTGGTCACTGACAATGAACAGGATCTTACACCATGTTATCCACAGAAAAATGGGATAACTGGGCATAACCCTGACTACTGTTTCAATTTACAGCCTTGACGTGCGATGAAAATCGAATTTTCAGACAATTTGTGCCTAACTTATTGGCACAATCTGTGGATAAAACCGACGCTGTTCGATCTTTCATCAGCGCGACGATCCCTGATGTGATGATCGTCACGCTATTCTGTGTTTTGTTTGTGATGACACACTTAACTGAATGAAAATAATATCATTATATAATATTGATGAAAGCGGGACGCAGACGGGGATTGAGGTTGTTCATCGGTAATCAGACACTTTTTCACAACTATATCCACAGAAAAGGTGAATAAAAATCCCTTTGCTGGCTCTTATCTGTTTATAACTCAGCACTTATTTGTGAGTTATTCAAATGTTATTAGGTTGCAGGCCTGTAAGAGAGTGGTTTACCGCCTCCCTGTAGTGTGAAACAATCATTCATATATAAGGTTTAGTTTGGGGTAGTCCGGTGATTGATGACGATGGCTACCGCCCGAACGTAGGAATAGTAATTTGTAATCGTCAGGGCCAGGTAATGTGGGCCCGGCGATATGGTCAGCACTCCTGGCAGTTCCCGCAAGGCGGGATCAACCCAGGAGAGTCCCCAGAACAAGCGATGTACCGGGAGCTTTTTGAAGAGGTCGGTTTAAGCCGAAAAGATGTTCGCATCCTGGCTTCGACCCGCAACTGGTTGCGTTACAAGTTACCGAAACGTTTGGTGCGTTGGGACACAAAGCCGGTTTGTATCGGCCAGAAACAGAAGTGGTTTCTGTTGCAGTTGGTGGGCAACGATTCAGACATCAATATGCAAACCAGCAGTACGCCGGAGTTTGATGGTTGGCGCTGGGTAAGCTATTGGTATCCTGTTCGTCAGGTCGTGTCATTTAAACGCGATGTTTACCGTAGGGTGATGAAAGAGTTCGCAAGTGTGGTAATGCAGCTTCAGGAGATCCCCCCTAAGCCGCAGAGCGCACCTGCCTGGCGACGTAAAAGAGGTTAAGTTACGCAAATCATGCTCACCCGCTTGCGAGAAATAGTCGAGAAGGTGGCCAGTGCTCCGCGTCTCAATGAGGCGCTGAACATTCTGGTCACTGACATCCGTCTTGCGATGGAGACCGAGGTCTGTTCGGTGTATCTGGCCGACCACGATCGGCGCTGCTATTACCTGATGGCGACCCGTGGTTTGAAAAAACCACGCGGACGCACCGTAACGCTCGCATTTGATGAAGGTATCGTAGGTCTGGTTGGGCGGCTGGCTGAACCTATCAACCTTGCCGACGCGCAAAAACACCCCAGCTTTAAATACATCCCTTCCGTAAAAGAAGAGCGCTTCCGCGCGTTTCTTGGCGTGCCGATTATCCAGCGTCGCCAGCTGCTTGGCGTGCTGGTTGTTCAGCAGCGCGAGCTGCGTCAGTACGATGAAAGCGAAGAGTCTTTCCTCGTCACGCTGGCCACGCAGATGGCTGCGATCCTCTCCCAGTCTCAGCTTGCCGCACTTTTCGGTCAGTATCGCCATACTCGCATTCGCGCCCTTCCTGCGTCGCCAGGTGTGGCGATTGCAGAAGGCTGGATGGACGCCACGCTACCGTTAATGGAGCAGGTTTACGAAGCCTCAACGCTTGATGAAGCGCTTGAGCGTGAGCGTCTTACTGCTGCGCTGGAAGAGGCGGCGAATGAATTTCGTCGTTACAGCAAACGCTTTGCCGCAGGTGCGCAAAAAGAGACGGCGGCCATTTTTGATCTCTATTCACACCTGCTTTCCGATGCGCGTTTGCGTCGCGAGCTTTTTGCGGAAGTGGATAAAGGCTCGGTCGCGGAGTGGGCCGTTAAAAAGGTTATCGAAAAATTTGCCGAGCAATTTGCGGCACTGACTGATGGTTACCTGAAAGAGCGGGCGGGAGATCTCCGAACCCTGGGGCAACGTCTGCTGTTCCATCTGGATGACACTATTCAGGGGCCAAATGCCTGGCCAAAACGGTTTGTGCTGGTCGCCGATGAACTCTCCGCGACGACGCTGGCTGAGCTGCCTCAGGACAGGCTGGCCGGTGTGGTAGTGCGCGATGGTGCCGCCAACTCACACGCTGCCATTATGGTGCGTGCACTGGGTATTCCTACCGTGATGGGCGCAGATATCCAGCCGTCAGTGCTGCATCGACGCACGCTGGTTGTCGATGGCTATCGCGGTGAGCTGTTGGTTGATCCTGAGCCGGTTCTGCTCCAGGAATACCAGCGTCTTATCAGTGAAGAGAACGAATTAAGCAAGCTGGCAGAAGATGACGTTAACCTGCCCGCACAGCTAAAGAGCGGTGAGCGGATCAAAGTTATGCTCAACGCCGGCTTAAGCCCTGAGCACGAAGAAAAGCTTGGCAGTCGCATTGATGGTATCGGCTTATACCGCACCGAAATCCCGTTCATGCTGCAAAGTGGGTTCCCCTCAGAAGAAGAGCAGGTTGCGCAGTATCAGGGAATGCTGCAGATGTTTAACGACAAACCTGTCACCCTGCGTACTCTGGATGTCGGCGCTGATAAACAGTTGCCCTATATGCCGATCAGCGAAGAGAACCCGTGTCTGGGCTGGCGCGGGATCCGTATTACGCTCGACCAGCCGGAGATCTTTCTGATCCAGGTGCGCGCCATGCTGCGCGCGAATGCCGCGACGGGCAATCTCAGCATTTTATTGCCGATGGTCACCAGCATTGATGAGATCGACGAATCACGGCGCTTGATCGAACGCGCTGGCCGTGAAGTCGAAGAGATGATTGGCTACGCGATCCCGAAACCGCGGATTGGGGTGATGCTCGAAGTGCCGTCTATGGTCTTCATGTTGCCGCAACTGGCCAACCGGGTTGATTTTATCTCTGTCGGCACGAACGACCTGACGCAATATATCCTGGCCGTCGACCGTAACAACACCCGTGTCGCCAGTATCTACGACAGCCTGCACCCGGCGATAATCCGCGCGTTAGCGATGATCGCTCGTGATGCGGAACAGTACGGGATTGATTTACGCCTGTGTGGTGAAATGGCCGGGGATTCAATGTGCGTCGCGATCCTGATTGGTCTGGGATACCGCCATCTGTCTATGAACGGTCGCGCCGTTGCACGTGTGAAGTACCTGTTGCGGCATATTGAAATCGACGATGCCCGAGAGCTGGCTGTACGCAGCCTGGAAGCGCAACTGGCTACTGAAGTCCGTCATCAGGTTGCTGCGTTTATGGAACGACGCGGTATGGGCGGCCTGATCCGCGGCGGGCGCTAATCATCTTTCTCCCTCTCCCTGTGGGAGGGGGCACCAGCGCGCATAAAACCCTATACACATCTTTTACATCTCTGGCGCATCCTCCGCGCCCGCCTTATGCTATGATTCGCAACTTTGGAGCCTCTGCTTACGGCAGAATCGCATTTCTACCGCTGTCCACTTTCAGCGGAATAACAACATCTTGTGGTGACAGATGAACAGTGGTTATCTGCATTTTCCGGAATTTGATCCGGTCATTTTCTCAGTAGGACCTGTTTCGCTTCACTGGTACGGTCTGATGTACCTGGTGGGCTTCATTTTTGCCATGTGGCTCGCTGGCCGTCGCGCCAGCCGTCCTGGCAGCGGCTGGACCAAAAACGAAGTTGAAAACCTGCTGTATGCGGGCTTCCTCGGCGTGTTCCTCGGTGGCCGTATTGGGTATGTGCTGTTCTATAACTTCCCGGTATTCCTGAACGATCCGCTCTATCTGTTCCGCGTGTGGGATGGTGGTATGTCTTTCCACGGTGGCCTGATCGGCGTGATTCTGGTGATGGTGATTTTTGCCAAACGCACCAAACGCAACTTCTTCCAGGTTTCAGATTTTATCGCACCACTGATCCCGTTTGGTCTCGGTGCTGGCCGTCTGGGCAACTTTATCAACGGTGAACTGTGGGGGCGCGTTGACCCAAGCGTGCCGTACACGATGCTCTTCCCGGGCTCCCGCGCAGAAGATATCGCGCTGCTGCCATCACACCCGGAGTGGCAGTCTATTTTCGATACCTATGGTGTGCTGCCGCGCCATATGTCTCAGCTTTACGAACTGGCGCTGGAAGGCGTGGTGCTGTTTATCATCCTGAATCTGTTTATCCGCAAACCGCGTCCGATGGGGGCTGTTTCTGGCCTGTTCCTGATTGGCTACGGTGCGTTCCGTATCATCGTCGAGTTCTTCCGTCAGCCAGATGCACAGTTTACCGGCGAGTGGGTGCAGTACATCAGCATGGGGCAAATTCTCTCCATTCCGATGATTGTCGCGGGTGCCATTATGATGATTTGGGCGTATCGTCGTCGTCCACAGCAACAAATTTCCTGAGGAACCATGAAACAGTATCTTGAATTGATGAAAAAAGTGCTCGATGAGGGCACGCCGAAAAACGACCGTACCGGTACCGGCACGCTCTCCATTTTTGGCCACCAGATGCGCTTCAATCTGCAAGAAGGCTTCCCTCTGGTGACGACAAAGCGCTGCCACCTGCGCTCGATCATTCATGAACTGCTCTGGTTCCTGCAAGGCGATACCAACGTTGCGTATCTGCACGAAAACAACGTCTCAATCTGGGACGAATGGGCAGACGAAAACGGCAATCTGGGCCCGGTTTACGGTAAACAGTGGCGCGCATGGCCAACGCCTGATGGCCGCCATATTGACCAGATCACCACCGTGATGAACCAGCTGAAAAACGATCCGGACTCGCGTCGTATTATCGTTTCCGCCTGGAACGTGGGGGAACTGGATAAAATGGCGCTGGCCCCGTGCCACGCGTTCTTCCAGTTCTACGTGGCAGACGGCAAGCTCTCCTGCCAGCTCTACCAGCGCTCCTGCGACGTGTTCCTCGGCCTGCCGTTTAACATTGCCAGCTATGCGCTGTTAGTCCACATGATGGCGCAGCAGTGCGACCTGGAAGTGGGCGATTTTGTCTGGACCGGTGGGGACACCCATCTTTACAGTAACCATATGGAACAGACGCATCTCCAGCTGACCCGCGAACCGCGTGCGCTGCCGAAGCTGATTATCAAACGCAAACCGGAGTCTATCTTCGACTACCGCTTTGATGATTTTGAGATTGAGGGTTACGACCCGCACCCTGGCATCAAAGCGCCCGTCGCTATCTGATGTAGCAAAGCGTGACACAACCGGTGCTTTTTAGCGCCGGTTTTTTTTCGCCTTCATCCCGTTTCACGAAGCGTTATCCAGAACGCGTGCAACACGCTGCAACTCGGTCGATTCTCTGGATAACGACTCGGAAAACAGCAATCCGCTGCTCGTCACCTTCACGGCACTTCGCCACACTCCCGGTATGAAAAAAGAGAATGGTTTTACGCTTATCGAAACACTGGTAGCGATTTCGTTGATTGTCATCCTCAGCGCGTCAGGGTTATACGGCTGGGACAGCTGGCAACGACAGCAGCGGCTGTGGCAAACCGCCAGTCAGGTTCGCGATTACCTGGTGTTTCTGCGCAACAATGCCAACCGGCACAACCGTGACCATCAGGTAACCCTTCAGCGGATTGGAGGCAGAGACTGCCTGGTGAGCTCAGTTATGAAGAGTTGCGAGAAGGGGAGTCCCTTTGTGCTGATGCCACTCTGGCCTGAAGTCACGGTGAGTGAACTAACACCGTCATTAGGGTTTTATGGATTAAGAGATACGGCATGGGCAGGGCGGATACGCATACAAAGTCGAGCAGGAGAATGGCTGATTATTGTCTCAAATGGAGGACGCATCAGAATGTGCAAAAGTTCAGGGGACGGTTCATGTCAATGAGACAGCGCGGTTTCTCACTGATTGAAGTGCTGATTGCTACGGCGATCAGCAGCCTTTTGCTGGTAAGCGCATCGCGTTTTTTACCCGGGTTGCAGCGGGCTGTACTACTGCAATCCGGCCAGCGAGAGCTGGAAGAAGAGGTCTGGCAGCGCCTGTTCGCCCTCGGTAAACATCTTCAGCGCGCAGGATATTGTGCCGGAAACTGTCAGGGACAAGGGCTGGTGATTGGCAGGGAAGGGAGCTGTGCCATTGTACGGTGGGATGCTAACAGTAACGGCAATTGGGATAACACCGCATCAGAAAATGACAGCACCGGTTTTCGTCTGGAAGCAGGATCGCTGGAAATGCTGCGTGGGGCAACTTCGTGTGAAGGAAAGGGATGGGAAAAGCTCACCGAACCGGACAAGCTTGTGATCCTGCACTTTATGGTGCGTAAAGTTGAGCATGCCGGTTTTGCACCAGAGTTGAATATCGAACTGACCGCCAGTCGTAAAGGTGAGCAGAGGGAGTCATATCAGGCTTTATATGGGGTCACGGGGTATAACTTGTGAACCGTCAACGCGGAATGTCTTCGCTGGCGTTGGTTTTGCTTTTACTGGTGCTCGGTACTCTGATCTTCACCGGTCTCAACCAACAACTCACAACGTTTAGTGCGCTCGTGGGTGATGAGAGCCGTTCACTCCAGCAGCAGGCGTCTGTGCAATCTGCACTTGAGTGGGGACGCGTTCAGGATTGGTCGTCAGAGCCCCTGATTCAGTGCAAAAAGGCATCGTCATGGCGAGTTTGTTTACGGCTATTAAGTGAGAAGGATGTTTTGCTCATTGCTGGAGTCAACGACCTGCTGCTCTGGCGCACAGGAGAGATAATCGACGGCAAGATTCGCTTCTCGCCTCACGGCTGGAGTGATTTTTGTCCGCTAAAGGGGAGTGCGTTATGCCTGTTGCCATGAACAAAGAAAGAGGGTTTAGCATGGTTGAGGTTCTCCTGGCGATGATGCTGATGGTGATAATCGTGACCGCACTGTCAGGTTACCACCGGGCACTGGCGACGCGGTTCACCTTGTTTAGCCAATATCGTCAGCTCTGGCACCATGCCTGGAACCAGTCCCAGCTCTCAACAAATGCACTACCGGAAGGCTGGCAGGCCAACCGGGGGCAGACAACGCTCGCCGGATGTGTCAGCATCACGGTTACACTTATTTCTCCTCTGGGGCGGCGCGGTGAGATAACGCGTCTGCATTGCCCGGTTAGCCAGTAGTCGGGAGCGTCTATGTTAAGGGTTTACCACTCAAATCGTCTGGATGTGCTGGAAGCACTGATGGAATATATCGTTGAGCGCGAGCGGCTTGACGATCCTTTTGAGCCTGAAATGGTGCTGGTGCAGAGCACCGGTATGGCACAGTGGCTGCAAATGTCGCTTTCCCGCAAATTTGGCATTGCCGCGAACATTGAGTTCCCACTACCCGCGAGCTTTATCTGGGAGATGTTTGTCCGCGTGTTGCCGGATATCCCGGAGCACAGTGCGTTCAACAAGCAAAGCATGAGCTGGAAGCTGATGGCGTTGCTGCCGGAAATGCTTCAGCGTGATGAGTTCGCGATGCTGAACCACTATCTCAATGACGATACCGATAAACGCAAGCTGTTCCAGCTCGCGTCGCGTACCGCCGATCTCTACGATCAATATCTTGTTTATCGTTCTGACTGGTTAATTCGTTGGGAAGCAGGTGAGCTGGTGGAGGGGTTACCGGAGGCGCAAATCTGGCAGGCGCCACTGTGGAAAGCGCTGGTGGAGCATACGGAGAAACTTGGCCAGCCTAAGTGGCACCGTGCCAATCTGTACGATCGGTTTATCTCCATACTTGAAAATACGTCGGAGCGACCAGCCCGACTGCCATCACGCGTGTTTATCTGTGGAATATCTGCATTACCCCCAGTCTATCTCAAGGCGTTGAATGCGCTGGGTAAACATATTGATATTCATATTTTGTTTACCAACCCTTGCAGGCAATATTGGGGGGATATCCTCGACCAACGCTGGCTTTCGCGGCTGGTGACTCGCCAACGAAAACGCCTTTTTGAAGAACGAACCATCCCGCTGTTTAAAGACGGCTCGACTGCCGGGCAACTTTTCGATGAAGAAGGTATCCAGAACCTGCCCAATCCGCTGCTTGCTTCGTGGGGGAAGCTGGGGCGTGATTACATTCACATGCTTTCTGATATCACTTCATCAGGTGAAGGCGACGTGGATGCCTTTGTTGAGATCTCCCCGGATAGCCTGCTGCATAATATTCAGTTAGATATTCTGGAGCTGGAGAACCGTGCCGTCATGGGTGTTACGGCGCAAGAGTTTGAACGCAGCGACAGGAAGCGGAGGCTGGATCCTGACGATCGCAGTGTCACCATCCACGTTTGCCACAGCCCGCAGCGTGAAGTTGAAATCCTTCATGACCAGCTGTTGAACATGCTGCAGGATGATCCTGAGCTGACGCCGCGCGATATCGTGGTGATGGTGGCGGATATCGACAATTACAGTCCCTTCATTCAGGCCGTTTTTGGCAGTGCGACGGGTGAACGATACCTGCCTTACGCTATCTCGGACCGCCGTGCCCGTCAGTCTCACCCGGCTTTGCAGGCATTCATCACCCTGTTGTCACTGCCTGATAGTCGGTTTATCTCCGAAGATGTTCTGTCATTACTGGATGTTCCTGTTCTGGCTACCCGCTTCAACATCAATGAAGAGGGGTTACGCTACCTTCGCCAGTGGGTGAACGAATCGGGTGTTCGCTGGGGGATCGATGACGATAACGTCCAGTCGTTCGGACTCCCCCCAACTGGGCAGCATACCTGGCGGTTTGGCCTGACACGTATGCTGTTGGGATATGCCATGGAAAGCAGTCAGGGGGAATGGAATGAGGTACTGCCTTACGATGAGACCAGTGGGTTAATTGCTGAACTGGTGGGGCATTTGGCTTCACTATTGATGCAGCTTAACCGCTGGAGAAGTGAGTTAATGCAACCGCGTACTCTGGAAGAATGGCTCCCGGTTTGCAGGGCATTGCTCAATGATTTCTTCCTGCCAGACAGTGACACTGAAGCCGCAATGGCGCTCATTGAAACGCAGTGGCAGGCTATCGTCGACGAGGGCGTGAACTCCCATTATCACGAAGAGATCCCCTTGTCACTGCTGAGGGATGAGTTGACGCAGCGGCTTGACCAGGAGCGAATCAGTCAGCGTTTCCTGGCGGGCCCGGTGAATATCTGCACCCTGATGCCAATGCGTTCTATCCCGTTCAAAGTGGTGTGTCTGCTTGGCATGAATGACGGTATTTATCCACGTGCACTGGCACCACTGGGATTTGATCTGATGAGTGCTAATCCAAAGCGGGGTGACCGTAGTCGTCGTGATGACGATCGCTATCTCTTTCTTGAAGCGCTCATTTCCGCCCAAAGTAAGCTCTATATCAGTTACATCGGCCGTTCAATTCAGGACAACAGTGAGCGTTTCCCTTCTGTTCTGGTGCAGGAGCTGGTGGATTATATCGGACAGAGCCACTACCTGCCGGGGGATGAAGAACGTAACTGCGATGAAAGTGATAAGCGGGTGAAAGCGCATATCACCTGTTGTCATAGCCGCATGCCGTTTGACCCGGTGAACTACGTGGTGAGTGAGCACCAGAGCTATGCTCACGAGTGGCTTCCTGCGGCGAAAAAAGAGGGAACTGCGCATACCGATTTCATTCAGGCGCTTGACCCTCGGCCCATTGACACACTGACATTTGAACAGCTTCAGCGGTTTTGGGCGCACCCGGTGCGGGCCTTTTTCCAGCAGCGATTACAGGTCAATTTCCGCTCTGAAGAGAACGAAATTCCCGATGCGGAGCCCTTTACGCTGGAAGGGCTGGAGCGCTATCAGTTAAACCTGCAGCTGTTGAATGCACTGGTTGATCAGGAAGATGCTGACAAACTTTTTCGCCGTTACCGCGCAGCAGGGCAATTGCCTTATGGGGCGTTTGGTGAAATTGTCTGGGAGGCGCAGTGCCAGGAGATGACAGCGCTGGCCGAGCGCGTAAGGGAGTGTCGACAACCCGGTAAAAGCATTGAAATTGATCTCAACTGTAACGGCGTTCAGTTGACGGGCTGGCTAACCCTGGTTCAGGCGGACGGGCTGCTACGCTGGCGACCTTCTATGCTTAGCGTTTCTCAAGGGTTGCAACTCTGGCTGGAACATCTTGTCTACAGTGCGATGGGTAATAAAGGCGAAAGCCGGATATTCGTGCGCAAAGAGGGCGAATGGCGCTTCCCACCGATGGAGTCTGAACAGGCGTTACGTTATCTGTCTTTGTATATTGAGGGCTACCGTCAGGGCATGAACAAACCACTTTTGTTACTGCCTGAGAGTGGCGGTGCCTGGATAAAAGCCTGTTATGACGTACAGAATGATGCAATGTTAACGGACGAGGCGTCACTGCAGAAAGCGCGAAGTAAATTTATACAAGCCTATGAAGGAAACATGATGGTACGTGGCGAAGGTGAAGATGTCTGGTATCAGCGCTTATGGCGCACTCTTGAACCAGAGTACTTCGAGACGATCACGGAAGAGGCACTGCGTTACCTGTTACCGTTGTTCAAATTTAATCAGTCCTGAGTGTTGTATAAAAATTGCACAGGAAAGGGTGTTCATTTATGATGCACCTGTTATCACGGACTGATGTACTCAAAGAAAGAGATGCTGGCGTGCCCAGCACGCAGTTTGTTAATGATGTAGCCGTGATAAAGAGGTCGTAATGCCAGGCAGCACCTTGTTTAAAGCGTTGGTTTTGTTTGTCGCCCTTTGGGCTCCCTTCACTCAAGCAGACTCCGGTTGGCAACCTGTTCAGGAAACTATCCGTAAGAGCGAAAAAGATACCCGGCAGTATCAGGCTATACGCCTTGATAACGGCATGACCGTGCTGCTGGTTTCCGATCCGCAGGCGGTGAAATCCCTCTCGGCGCTGGTGGTGCCGATTGGGTCACTGGAAGATCCTGATGCCCATCCTGGGCTTGCGCACTATCTGGAACATATGACGCTGATGGGGTCTAAAAAATACCCGCAGCCAGATAGCCTGTCCGAATATCTGAAAATGCACGGGGGTAGTCATAATGCCAGCACAGCACCGTACCGTACGGCTTTTTATCTCGAAGTCGAAAATGATGCACTGGAAGGGGCGGTCGATCGCCTTGCTGATTCCATCGCTGCACCGCTTCTGGATAAAAAATATGCTGAACGTGAACGCAATGCCGTTAATGCTGAGTTAACCCTTGCCCGTACGCGAGACGGTATGCGCATGGCCCAAGTGAGCGCCGAAACCATTAACCCGGCGCATCCGGGTTCGCGTTTCTCCGGTGGTAACCTGGAAACTTTAAGCGATAAGCCAAACAGCCCGGTGCTTGATGCGCTGCATGCGTTTCGCGACAAATATTACTCCGCGAACCTGATGAAAGCGGTTATCTACAGCAACAAACCGCTGCCAGAGCTGGCAAGCATGGCCGCTCAGACGTTTGGTCGTGTGCCGAATAAAAATATCGACTTACCTCAGATAACCGTTCCGGTAGTCACGGACGCCCAAAAAGGGATTGTTATCCACTACGTGCCCGCCTTGCCGCGCAAGGTGTTACGTGTTGAATTCCGCATTGATAACAACACGGCACAGTTTCGCAGTAAAACCGACGAGCTGGTGACCTATCTGATTGGCAACCGTAGCCCGGGTACGCTTTCTGACTGGCTGCAAAAACAAGGGCTGGTGGAAGGGATTCGAGCCGACTCCGATCCCGTTGTGAACGGCAATAGCGGTGTGCTGGCGATATCTGCAACCCTGACCGACAAAGGGCAGGCAAACCGTGATGAAGTGGTGGCGGCGATCTTTAGCTACATTTCTCTGCTGCGTGATAAAGGCGTCGATAAACGCTACTTTGATGAACTGGCTCACGTGCTGGATCTCGATTTCCGTTACCCGTCTATTACCCGCGACATGGACTATGTGGAGTGGCTGGCGGATACCATGATCCGCGTGCCGGTGGAACATACTCTTGATGCGGTCAATATCGCCGATCAGTATGATGCTGAGGCCGTAAAAGCCCGCCTTGCGATGATGACCCCCCAGAATGCCCGCATCTGGTACATCAGCCCGAATGAACCCCATAACAAAACGGCCTATTTTGTAGACGCCCCTTATCAGGTAGACAAAATCAGCGCCCAGACCTTCGCCGACTGGCAGAAAAGAGCCGGGGAGATTGCGTTGAAACTGCCGGAGTTGAACCCCTACATTCCGGATGATTTCTCGCTGATCAAAACCACGAAGGACTATCCGCACCCGGAGCTGATTATTGATGAGCCGACGCTTCGCGTGGTGTATACCCCAAGCCGGTATTTTGCGAGCGAGCCAAAAGCAGATGTCAGCGTTGTTCTGCGTAACCCTAAGGCGATGAATAGCGCCAAAAATCAGGTGATGTTCGCCCTGAATGACTATCTTGCTGGCATCGCGCTCGATCAGCTCAGCAATCAGGCGGCCGTGGGGGGAATCAGCTTCTCAACTAATGCCAATAACGGTTTGATGGTCAATGCAAATGGCTACACTCAGCGCCTGCCTCAGCTGTTCCAGGCGCTGCTTGAGGGCTATTTTAGTTACACGCCGACGGAAGAGCAGCTTGAGCAGGCCAAATCCTGGTATGCGCAGATGATGGACTCTGCGGAGAAGGGCAAAGCTTACGATCTTGCGCTTATGCCAGCGCAAATGTTGTCGCAAATTCCTTATTTCCAGCGTGAAGATCGCCGCGCGTTACTGCCTTCTATCTCATTGAAAGATGTCCTCGCTTACCGTGATGCGTTGAAAACCAACACGCGTCCCGAGTTCCTGATCGTCGGCAACATGAGTGAGGAGCAGGCCAAAAAGCTGGCGGAGAATGTACGCACCCAGCTCGGCTCGAAAGGTGACGAGTGGTGCCGCAACCAGGATGTGCTGGTTGAGAAAAAACAGAATGTGATTTTTGAAAAGGCGGGCACTAGTACGGATTCTGCGCTGGCAGCGGTGTTTGTACCAACGGGTTATGATGAATTCTCCAGTTCAGCGCGGAGTGCCGTTCTGGGACAGATTATTCAGCCGTGGTTCTATAACCAGCTACGTACAGAAGAGCAGCTTGGCTATGCGGTCTTTGCGTTCTCCATGAACGTTGGCCGCCAGTGGGGGCTGGGTTTCCTGCTGCAAAGTAGCGATAAACAACCGGCCTATCTCTGGCAGCGTTATCAGGCTTTCTTTCCACAAGTGGAAGCAAAACTGCGCGCCATGAAACCGGACGAATTTGCCCAGATCCAGCAGGCCGTCATCGCCCAGGTGATGCAGCCACCGCAGACATTGGGTGAAGAAGCGTCACAGCTCAGCAAAGATTTTGATCGCGGTAATCTGAACTTTGATTCGCGTGATAAAGTAGTGGCCGAGATAAAACAGCTGACGCCTCAGAAGGTTGCCGAGTTCTTCCATCAGGCGGTGATTAAGCCGCAGGGAATGACCATCCTGTCTCAGGTTTCCGGTAGCCAGAACGGGAAAACGGAGTACGTGAACCCGAAAGGCTGGAAAGTCTGGAAGAGCGTCAGCGCGCTGCAGCAAACTATGCCCTGGAGTAAGAAAGAATGACCGATACCGCTGAGCCTCTTGATCCCTTACGTTTACCTCTAAAGGGTGAACGATTGATTGAAGCTTCAGCGGGAACGGGAAAAACCTTCACCATTGCCGCGCTCTATCTGCGCCTGCTGTTAGGGCTTGGCGGTAACGCGGCTTTTCCACGTCCTTTAAGCGTGGAAGAGCTGCTGGTCGTCACCTTCACCGAGGCTGCCACCGCGGAGTTGCGCGGCCGTATTCGTTCCAATATCCATGAGCTGCGTATCGCCTGTCTGCGTCAGAGTACGGATAACCCTCTCTACGCGAGCCTTCTGGAAGAGATTGCTGATAAGCAACAGGCTGCCCAGTGGTTGCTTCTCGCTGAACGGCAGATGGACGAAGCGTCCGTCTTCACCATTCACGGTTTTTGTCAGCGCATGCTGAGCCTGAATGCGTTTGAATCCGGCATGCTGTTTGAGCAGCAGCTCGTTGAAGATGAATCCGTGCTTCGCTATCAGGCCTGCGCGGATTTCTGGCGTCGCCATTGCTACCCCTTACCGCGAGATATCGCAGAAGCGGTACATGCGTTATGGAAGGGCCCCGAGGAGCTTCTGCGTGCCATCGATCGCTATCTTCAGGGTGAAGCACCGGTAATCAAATCTCCGCCGCCAGCAGATGAAACTCTCGCTTCTCGCCATGAAAAAATTACCGCCAAAATTGCGGCCATCAAGCAAAAGTGGAATACGTCGGTCGGCGAGATTGAGGCGATCATCGAAAATTCCGGGATCGACAGACGTAAATTTAACCGTGCAAATCAGGGGAAATGGATCGATAAGATCAGCGCCTGGGCACAGGAAGAGACGCGAGGGTATCAGCTCCCGGATGCGCTTGAAAAATTCTCTCAGCGTTTTCTGGTTGAACGAACCAAACCCGATGGCATTGTGCCGGAGCATCCGCTGTTTGTGGATATCGAAGCCCTGCTGGCCGAACCGTTGACGCTCAATGACCTGATGATCACCCGCGCTATGGTGGAGATCCGTGAAACCGTCTCGCGTGAAAAGCGTCGCCGCGGTGAACTTGGGTTTGACGATATGCTGAGCCGCCTGGATGCCGCGTTATGCAGCGAAAATGGTGAAGCACTTGCCGCGGCTATTCGTAACCGTTTCCCGGTTGCGATGATTGACGAGTTCCAGGATACCGACCCGCAGCAGTACCGTATTTTCCGCCGTATCTGGCGACAACAGCCTGATACCGCGCTGTTGTTAATTGGCGATCCTAAACAGGCTATTTACGCTTTTCGTGGTGCGGACATTTTCACCTATATGAAAGCCCGCAGCGAAGTTGACGCACATTACACACTGGATACCAACTGGCGTTCATCTCCCGGGATGGTAGAGAGCGTCAATGCGCTTTTCAGCCGCATGGATACGGCATTTATGTTCCGGGAGATCCCTTTCCAGCCGGTAAAATTTGCGACAAAAAATGCCTCATTGCGCTTCGAATTCAACGGTACGACTCAGCCCGCCATGAACTTCTGGCTGCTGGACGGAGAAGGCTGTGGCGTCGCGGACTATCAAAATGCAATGGCACAGCACTGTGCCGCGCAAATCCGTGACTGGCTGAGTGCAGGGGCTCGTGGCGAGGCGGTGCTCTGGAAGGGGGAGGAGTCAACCCCTGTAAAGGCATCGGATATTACGGTGCTGGTGCGTAGCCGTCAGGAGGCCGCGCTTATCCGCGATGCCCTGACATTGCTGAACATTCCGTCCGTCTACCTCTCAAACCGGGACAGTGTTTTCGAAACGCTGGAAGCGCAGGAGATGTTATGGCTGCTGCAGGCGGTGCTGGCCCCGGAGAGGGAGAGCACGCTTCGCAGCGCGTTAGCCAGCGCGATGCTCGGGCTGAATGCGCGTGATATTGATGCGCTCAACAACGACGAAGACGCGTGGGATGCGGTAGTGGAAGAGTTTGTTTACTACCGGGATAAATGGCACAGACGCGGTGTAATGGCGATGATACGTGAGTTCATGGCGCAGCGTCACATTGCGGAGAATATGCTTGCGACCGCGGGCGGTGAACGTCGTCTGACCGACATTTTGCACATCAGTGAACTGCTGCAGGAAGCGGGCACGCAACTGGAGAGTGAACACGCTCTGGTGCGCTGGCTGGCGCAACAGATTGCCGACCCGAACAGTAATTCGTCCAGTCAGCAGATGCGTCTTGAAAGTGATAAACATCTGGTGCAGATCGTCACCATTCACAAGTCGAAAGGCCTGGAGTATCCGCTGGTCTGGTTGCCGTTTATTGCCAATTACCGCGTGCAGGATCAGGCCTTTTACCACGATCGCGAGTCATTTGAGGCGGTGCTCGATCTCAGTAAAGCTGAGTCCAGCGTTGAGCTGGCAGAGGCCGAACGTCTGGCGGAAGATTTACGCCTGCTCTATGTAGCGCTGACCCGTTCGGTCTGGCACTGCAGTATGGGTGTCGCCCCACTGTTTCGTCGCCGTGGTGAGAAGACCGGGGAGAGCGATTTTCATCTGAGTGCGCTGGGGCGGCTTATTCAGCTCGGTGAACCCAAAGATGCAGCAGGCCTGCGTCAGTGTATCGAATCATTATGTGGGGATCATACTGCCCTGCACATTCCGTCGCAGCCCGATAATAGCCGCTGGCAAATGCCGGAGCTGCGCGAGTTTGAGCTCCATGCCCGCCAGGTTGTGCGCACAATTGCTGACGACTGGCGTGTGACGAGTTATTCCGGTTTACAGCAGCACGGACAGAGCATTGCCCAGGATCTGATGCCAAAACTGGACGTCGATGCAGCAGGGACCGGTAGCGTACCTGTTGAGCCAGCGCTCACTCCGCATCAATTCCCGCGTGGCGCCTCACCAGGCACATTTTTACATAGCCTGTTTGAAGAGCTGGATTTTACCCAGCCAGTCTCTGAAGAGTGGGTGCTGAAGATGTTGCAGAGTGGAGGCTATGACGCACAGTGGCAACCGGTTCTCACAGACTGGATCAGCACGGTTCTGCACGCCCCACTGACGGCGCAAGGGATCTCTCTGAGTCAGTTGACTAACAAAGATAAACAGGTGGAGATGGAATTTTATCTCCCTATTGCCAGCCCCCTCAGAGCCGACGCGCTTGATGCGTTGATCCGCGAGCATGATCCGTTATCTGCCGGTTGCCCAGCGCTGAACTTCCGCCAGGTGCAGGGAATGTTAAAAGGGTTTATCGACCTGGTTTTCCGCCACGAAGGGCGTTACTACCTGCTGGACTACAAATCAAACTGGTTGGGTGAAAACAGCGAAGCCTATACCCAGCAGGCGATGGCATCAGCCATGCAAGCACATCGCTACGATCTGCAGTATCAGCTCTATACCCTGGCGCTGCATCGGTACCTGCGGCATCGCATTGCCGATTATCGTTACGAAGACCATTTTGGCGGCGTTATTTACCTGTTCCTGCGCGGAGTGGATGCTAGCGACCCGCGCTCTGGCATCTTTAGTACGCGTCCGGCTGTGGAACTGATTGAAAAAATGGATAACTTGTTTGCCGCAAGCACAGAGGAGGTGGCATGACGATGCAGGCGCTATTGCTGGAAGCGGTAGAACAACGATTACTCCGCCACCTCGATGTACAGTTCGCCATGATGGTGGCAGGCGATGAACCCGCCGTGATGCTCGCCGCCGCAATCCTGAGTAAAGACGCGGGAGAGGGGCATGTCTGCCTGCCGCTGTCGCGTCTGGTTGTTGATGAGAAAATGCCTCCGGCTTTACAGGCGTGTTTCGCGTTGCTGGATGACGCAGTGGACTGGCAGGCGATATTACTCGGCTCGCCCGCCGTGAGCGGAACCGATACCGGGACGCCGATGATCCTGAGCGGCGAACGTTTGTACCTTAACCGGCTGTGGCGCAATGAACTGACGGTGGCGCGTTTCTTCAGCGAGACGAATGCGCCTCTGCCTTGCGATGAAGCGCAACTCCGGCACGTGCTGGATACGCTGTTTACCTCTGATGAGGCGACAGACTGGCAAAAAGTCGCGGCAGCCGTGGCGTTGACGCGGCGGATCTCGGTTATCTCTGGCGGCCCGGGAACCGGGAAAACGACCACCGTGGCAAAACTGCTTGCCGCGTTGATCCAGCTATCGGGCGAGCACAAGTGCCGTATTCGTCTGGCGGCCCCCACTGGCAAAGCGGCGGCTCGTCTGACGGAATCGTTAGGTGGGGCCTTGCAAAAGCTGCCGCTCACCGGTGAGCAACTTGCGCTTTTCCCAAATGAAGCCAGTACGCTGCACCGACTGCTTGGTGCTCAGCCAGGTAGCCAGCGTCTGCGATATCATGCGGGTAACCCGTTGCATCTGGACGTACTGGTGGTAGATGAAGCATCGATGATCGACCTGACGATGATGTCGCGGTTGATTGATGCTCTGCCGCCCCATGCGCGCGTCATTTTTCTGGGCGATCGTGACCAGCTTGCTTCAGTGGAAGCTGGGGCGGTGCTGGGGGATATTTGTACTTACGCCAGCTTTGGCTACACCACCGCGCGTGCTCAGGAGCTGGCGCGTTTGACCGGATGCGTACTTGAACCCGATAACTCGCCGGTGGCGGGAGCGCTACGCGACAGCCTGTGCCTGCTGCAAAAAAGCTATCGTTTCGGCAGCGACTCCGGTATCGGCCAACTGGCTGCCGCGGTAAACCGTGGCGATCGGCACAGTACCCGTGCGGTGTTTGACGGTACGTTTACCGACATCGAGAAAAAATCACTGCAAAGCGGAGAAGAGTATCAGGTGATGCTGGATGACGCCCTGGAGGGGTATCAGCATTTCCTGGCATGTGTCCAACAGCGCAACTCACCAGAGCAGGTCATTGCCGCCTTTGGTGAGTACCAGTTACTGTGCGCACTGAGGGAAGGGCCGTTTGGCGTCAGTGGGCTGAACGACAGGCTGGAGCAGCTTCTTGTTCAGAAGCACAAAATCAACCGCATGCCGCATTCGCGCTGGTTTGAAGGACGACCCGTAATGATCTCCCGCAACGACAGTGCGCTGGGGTTGTTTAACGGGGATATCGGGATTGCGCTCGATCGCGGCCAGGGGCTGCGCGTCTGGTTCCAGTTACCGGACGGTAGCGTGAAGTCTTTCCAGCCCAGCCGTTTGCCTGAGCATGAAACCGCGTGGGCGATGACGGTGCATAAATCCCAGGGCTCCGAGTTTAACCATGCGGCGCTGATCCTGCCGACACAGCTTTCACCTGTTATTACCCGCGAGCTGATTTATACCGCGATTACGCGCGCGCGTCAGCGCTTGTCACTCTATACCGATGAACGTGTGCTGGTGCAGGCCATTGCCACCCGTACAGAGCGCCGGAGCGGACTGAGCGCGATATTTGAGTCTCTTTAAGCGAAAGCCCTCACCAGACGGTGAGGGCATCGTATCATCCCAGATCAGCCATCAGCACTTTTGAACGGCGCTGATAGTTGTACATCTCTTTCTTCGTTTCTGGCAGATAATCTATATCTACCGGCGTGAATCCACGCTCCTGGAACCAGTGAATGCTGCGTGTCGTCAGGACGAACAGCTTGCTCAGGCCCATCTGGCGGGCTTGCGCTGCCACGCGCTCAAGCAGCATTTCGCCGCGTGAGGAGCTGCGGTAATCAGGATGCACCGCCACGCAGGCCATTTCACCGATCTTCTCTTCCGGGAATGGATAGAGTGCGGCACAGGCAATGGTCAGGTTATCGCGCTGAATAATGGTGAATTTGTCGATCTCCATTTCCAGCTGTTCCCGCGAACGACGCACCAGAATACCCTGTTGCTCCAGCGGCCGGATCAGTTCCAGAATACCGCCGATATCATTGATGGTGGCGCGGCGGATCTGCTCCGCACTCTCCATCACAATCTGTGTACCAATACCGTCGCGGGAGAACAGCTCCTGCAGTAGGGCGCCGTCTTCCTGATAGCTGATCAGGTGGCTGCGGCGCACGCCGCTGCGACAGGCTTTCACCGCACCACGCAGAAAACGCACGGTACCAGAATGGTAGTCACCTTCAGCTTCCAGTGCTTCTACGCGGGCCTGGGCTTCATTAGGGAAGAGTTCGGGCACAATCACCCCTTCATCGTTTACGACACCCTGGGAAGAGCAAAACCCAATCATTTTTTCCGCCTTCAGCTTGATCGCTAGCTGCGTGGCAATCTCCTCAGACGTCAGGTTAAAGCTTTCTCCGGTCACGGAAACGGCGACCGGGCCCATCAGCACGATGGCACCGCTGTCGAGCTGGCGGTGGATTGCCTCTTCATCAATACGACGAATACGTCCGCTGTGGCAATAGTCCACGCCATCGTCCACGCCGAGCGGCTGGGCAATGATGAAGTTACCGCTCACGACGTTGATATGCGCACCCTGCAATGGCGTGTTGTTCAGGCTCATCGACAGGCGAGCCGTAATATCCAGCTGCAGCAGACCTGCAGCTTGCTTCACCAGCTCCAGGGTTTTCGCATCCGTAACGCGGGTATGTTTGTGGTAAATCGGCTCGTGGTGGTGTGCGGCCAGGTTGGCGTCGATCTGCGGGCGCGCGCCATAGACCACCACCAGGCGGATCCCGAGGCTGTGTAGCAGGCCAATGTCATTGACGATGCTGGAAAAATTTTCATGCTCAATGGCTTCGCCGCCAAGCATGATGACAAACGTTTTTCCCCGATGGGCGTTGATATAGGGAACAGAATGGCGGAATCCCTGGACCAGTTCGGTTCTACGCTCCTTCACCATGGCACAACCCTTAATGAATGTTTATTCGTAATTTCTGTATTTTTATTCGATTGTGGGCGTGTGTGCAAGCGCAAATTTTCCGCGACCCACAGAAATTAATAAGTAATCCGTGCGTTAACGTATGATTGTTTACCCTTTTATAGATGACAGTTTATGCGTCATTCGTTAAAGTTTTCGGTCAATTTGGACATTTTGTATATCAGTCAGTTTTCTTGCTCGGGAGAAGCATGTCGGGATCCAACTCAGCAATAAGCCGTCGCCGTTTGTTAAAAGGGGCCGGGGCAATGTGGTTGCTTAGCGTCAGTCAGGTAGGATTAGCCGCCACAAGTCAGGTGGTGGCGGTTCGCGTCTGGCCGTCGTCGACCTATACGCGCGTGACGGTTGAATCCAATCGCGTGTTGAAATATAAGCAATTTGCCTTAAGCAATCCTGAACGCGTGGTCGTGGATCTCGAAGGGGTGAATCTCAATTCCGTGCTGAAGGGGATGGCGGCGCAGATCCGCGGTGACGATCCGTTTATTAAATCGGCGCGCGTCGGGCAGTTTGATCCGCAAACCGTGCGTATGGTGTTTGAGCTGAAGCAGAACGTTAAGCCTCAACTGTTTGCTCTCGCACCTGTTGCGACCTTCAAAGAGCGTCTGGTAATGGATCTCTACCCGGCGAATGCGACGGATATTCAGGATCCTCTGTTGGCGTTACTGGAAGATTATAACCAGGGCAATCTTGAGAAGCAGGTTCCACCTGCGCAAAGTGGCCCACAGCCGGGTAAAGCAGGGCGCGATCGTCCGATTGTGATCATGCTTGATCCGGGGCACGGCGGGGAAGACTCGGGTGCTGTCGGAAAATATCGCACCCGCGAAAAAGACGTGGTGCTGCAAATCGCCCGCCGTCTGAAGGCGTTGATCGATAAAGAAGGCAATATGCGCGCCTATATGACGCGTAATGAAGATGTCTTTATTCCGCTGAAAGTTCGCGTGGCAAAAGCGCAGAAGCAGCGCGCCGATTTGTTTGTGTCTATCCATGCGGATGCGTTTACCAGCCGCCAGCCAAGCGGTTCTTCGGTGTTTGCGCTCTCAACCAAAGGGGCGACCAGTACTGCCGCGAGATATCTCGCGGATACCCAGAACGCCTCGGATCTCATCGGTGGTGTGGGCAAAAGCGGCGACCGTTATGTCGATCACACCATGTTCGATATGGTGCAATCACTGACCATCAACGACAGCCTGAAATTTGGTAAAGCGGTGTTGGGCAAGCTGGGTAACATCAATAAGCTGCATAAAAACAGCGTAGAACAGGCCGGGTTTGCGGTGCTCAAGGCGCCGGACATTCCGTCCATTCTGGTTGAGACGGCTTTTATCAGTAATGTTGAAGAAGAGCGTAAGCTCAAGACGGCAAAATTCCAGCAGGAGGTAGCGGAGTCGATTCTGGCAGGGATCCGAGCGTATTTCTCTGATGGGGCGACGCTGGCGCGACGCGGGTAAATCTTTCAGCCGGGTGAAATACCCGGCAAATTCACAAACGACAGATACAAAAAAACACCCTTAAGGGTGTTTATTGTTTTAAGAAGTATTGGTTGCGGGGGCCGGATTTGAACCGACGACCTTCGGGTTATGAGCCCGACGAGCTACCAGGCTGCTCCACCCCGCGTCCGTCTTTCTACTTCTGTAGAAACTTACTTCTTCAAATTTGATTGGTTGCGGGGGCCGGATTTGAACCGACGACCTTCGGGTTATGAGCCCGACGAGCTACCAGGCTGCTCCACCCCGCGTCCGTCTTTCTACTGTTGTAGAAGATACTTCATCAAATTTTAATTGGTTGCGGGGGCCGGATTTGAACCGACGACCTTCGGGTTATGAGCCCGACGAGCTACCAGGCTGCTCCACCCCGCGTCCGTGGATGCGCACTATACTCGGATAGGTTTGTGATGCAACCCCTTTTTCACATAAATCATGATTTTGTATGCAAATTGAACGACATGGCTCTGTTTGGACTATTTTTTGCGCAAAATTTGCCAAAGGTCATGCGATCGCATTTCATTAGCCCTGGCGGTTTGTTATCTTCATCACGCGGAAATGGGCAACTTAAAGACGAGATATAATGAAAGGACGTTGGGCGAAGTATCTGATGACGGGCGCAATGGTAGCCATTCTTGCGGCCTGCTCTTCCAAACCGACCGATCGCGGTCAACAGTATAAAGACGGGAAATTATCCCAGCCTTTCTCCTTAGTTAACCAGCCTGATGCTGTTGGCGCACCGATTAACGCCGGAGATTTCTCCGAGCAGGTCTATCAGATCCGCAATGCGTCACCACGCCTGTATGGCTCACAAAACAACGTTTACAGTGCAGTACAGGACTGGCTGCGCGCGGGCGGCGATACGCGCAACATGCGCCAGTTTGGTATCGACGCCTGGCAGATGGAAGGGGCAGATAACTACGGGAACGTCCAGTTCACGGGGTATTACACGCCAGTGATTCAGGCGCGGCACTCCCGCCAGGGCGAATTCCAGTATCCAATTTATCGTATGCCGCCAAAACGCGGCCGCCTGCCGTCCCGTGCAGAAATCTACTCTGGTGCGTTGAGCGAAAACTACGTCCTGGCTTACAGCAATTCACTGATGGATAACTTCATCATGGATGTTCAGGGCAGCGGTTATATTGATTTCGGTGATGGTTCGCCGCTTAACTTCTTCAGCTATTCCGGTAAAAACGGCCATGCCTATCGCAGTATTGGTAAGGTGTTGATCGATCGCGGCGAAGTGAAGAAAGAAGATATGTCGATGCAGGCGATCCGCGAGTGGGGTGAAAAACACAGCGAAGCCGAGGTGCGCGAGCTGCTGGAACAAAACCCGTCGTTTGTCTTCTTTAAACCGCAAAACTTTGCTCCGGTGAAAGGGGCGAGCGCTGTACCGCTGATTGGTCGTGCGTCTGTGGCATCGGATCGTTCAATTATTCCTGCTGGCACTACGCTGCTCGCGGAAGTGCCTCTGCTGGATAATAATGGCAAATTTAACGGCCAGTATGAGCTACGTCTGATGGTGGCGCTGGATGTGGGTGGGGCGATTAAAGGCCAGCACTTCGATATCTATCAGGGGATTGGTCCGGATGCGGGTCACCGTGCCGGCTGGTATAACCACTACGGACGCGTATGGGTGCTCAAAGCAGCGCCGGGCGCCGGAAGCGTATTCAGCGGCTGATTGTGGTATTCTGAGCGCAATACGGATTCATGTTCAGGGTGAGGAGAAACCTCACCCTTTTTACATCTGAGGTTTTATGTCAGTGGTAATCAGTGATGCCTGGCGTCAGCGTTTTGGCGGCACGGCACGTCTCTATGGTGAAAAAGCCCTGCAGCTGTTTGCGCATGCGCATGTCTGCGTCGTGGGCATTGGTGGTGTGGGTTCCTGGGCGGCAGAAGCGCTGGCGAGAACCGGTATTGGCGCAATCACGCTGATTGATATGGACGACGTGTGCGTCACCAACACCAACCGTCAAATCCATGCCCTGCGTGATAACGTCGGTCTGGCAAAATCTGAGGTCATGGCGGAGCGTATTCGTCTGATCAACCCTGAATGCCGGGTGACGGTCATTGACGACTTTGTGACAGCCGATAACGTCGCAGAGTACATGAATAAAGGCTACAGCTATGTGATTGATGCCATTGACAGCGTACGCCCTAAAGCGGCGCTGATCGCTTACTGTCGTCGTTACAAGGTACCTCTGGTCACCACTGGTGGCGCAGGAGGGCAGATCGACCCTACGCAGATCCAGGTGGCCGATCTGGCGAAAACCATTCAGGATCCGCTGGCTGCCAAGCTGCGTGAACGGCTGAAGAGCGACTTCAACGTGGTGAAGAACAGCAAAGGCAAGCTCGGCGTTGACTGCGTGTTTTCTACAGAAGCGCTGGTCTACCCGCAGGCTGATGGTTCTGTCTGTGCGATGAAAAGTACGGCGGAAGGGCCAAAACGTATGGATTGTGCCTCAGGCTTTGGTGCGGCCACCATGGTGACCGCGTCCTTCGGTTTTATAGCTGTATCTCACGCCCTGAAGAAGATGATGGCGAAAGCAGAACGTCAGGCCTGAGCCTGACGTGCCGCAGCCTGCACCGCTTCGCTAAGCGCGATCAGACCCTGGCCGCGTGAGGCGCTAAGCTGCGCCCGCAGCCCAAGCTCATCAAACAGCGCCAGCGGCGAGTGTGCCAGCAACTCCGCCGCGCTTTTCCCCTCGACGGCGGTTAACAGTACCGCCAACAGCCCGCGGACAATACGTCCTTCGCTGTCGCCAAAGAAATGCAGCTTCTCGCCGGCGACACTTACGCCCAGCCAGACGCGGTTCTCGCAGCCAGCGATCTCTTTTGCCTGCGCTTTTAGATCGTCAGACAGCGTCGGGAGCTGTTTGCCGAGAAGGATTAACTGGCGATATTTATCTTCCCATTGTGAGAGAGGGGCGAAGGTCTGTTTTAAGGTCTCTTCTGTGATGACCGTGCCAAACGGGTGTCCGGCTAAAGCAGCGTGAGTCATTAATCCACCAGTATTTCAAGGGCGCGGTCGACGGCGGCAACCAGCGCATCAACATCGCTTTGGGTATTATATGGCGCAAACGAGGCGCGTAGCGTACCGCTTACGCCGAGCGCCGCCAGGAGCGGCTGGGCACAATGCTGTCCGGCACGCAGGGCAATGCCATACCCGGCAAGTAACGTCACCATGTCGCTATGATGAACGCCTGCAAAATCAAAGGCGAGCAGGCTGGAATCCTGAACGCGGAACGAGCGGAAACCCGGGCGCTTTTTGAGTTCTTCCTCTGCGAGCGTCGCCAGTCCGCGGCTCCAGCTTTCAGCCTGAGCAGTGTCTGTTTCAGCAAGCCATTCGAGAGCGGCACTCAGACCAATGACGCCGGCCACGTTTGGCGTACCGGCTTCAAGGCGATAGGGAATCTCCTGGGTTTTAAAGCCGTCGAAGGTCACTTCGGTAATCATTTTGCCGCCACCGAGCCACGGTGTCATTTGCGCCAGCAGTTCCGGCTTACCGTACAACGCACCGATGCCGGTTGGGCCGTACAGCTTGTGTGCAGAGAAAGCGTAAAAATCAATATCCAGCTTTTGCACATCAGCAGGGAAATGCACGATCCCTTGTGCGCCATCGACCATCACCACCATGCCGCTGGCATGGGCGATGCGAATGGCCTGAGCCAGATCCGGACATCCCCCCGTGACGTTCGACATCTGCCCGAGGGCCAGAATGCGGCTGCGTGGAGTAATCAACTCAGGCAGTTGAGCACCGTCGGGCAGGAGATCTGGTCCCAGCGGGAGTTTCACAATACGTGCCCCCGTTTGCTCAGCGACCATCAACCACGGTACCAGGTTGGCATGGTGCTCTGCCTCACTGACGATGATCTCATCTCCAGGCTGTAGCAACGGGCGTGCATAGCACTGGGCCACCATATTGATGGCTTCGGTCGTACCCCGCGTCCAGACGATATTTTTCCCGCCTTCTGCATTGATCAAACGTGCTACCTGATCGCGTGCGGCTTCATAGCGCGCGGTCAGACGCTGCGCTTCGGCAAACTGGCTGCGATGCACATTCCCGGCGCTCAGGCTGTAGAACTGCTGCGTCGCTTCAATAACCGCCTGTGGCTTCAGGGCGGTGGCAGCGCTATCAAGATAAATACCGGCATCGGCCAGCGCCGGAAACTGTTCGCGAAAATGTGCGGGACTGAAAGCGTTCATGGGATTCCTCATTTCAATAGCAAGATCGTCGCGCAATTTCAGCGGCAGGGCAAGGAGGTTGATATCTATCAGAATTGTCTGCTTATCCTGATGACCCCAAAAAAGCAGGTTATGCTAAATAGTGTTAGGCGGATGTTTTAGCCTGTTATAAATCGAGGTTTGAATAGCATTAATTGCTAAAGGAGAATAATCATGAACAAGACAGCTGCAATCATTTCTGCCTGTGCGTTTACTTTTGCCCTGAGCGCCTGTTCTGGTAACAACTACGTGATGCACACCAACGATGGTCGTTCCATCGTTTCGGAAGGGAAACCGTCAACTGATAATGATACCGGGATGATTTCATACAAAGATGCCAACGGGAACAAGCAGCAGATCAACCGAAGCGATGTTAAAGAGATGGTTGAGATTCAGCACTAAGATCGCAGGCGAAAAAAAAGCACCGCAAATTGGCGGTGCTACATTAATCACTATGGACAGACAGGGTAAATGTACAGGAAGTGAAAAATTGGTAGCGTTGCTACCGTGGTCTGAATCGCAGACCAATTGCAAACACAACAACACAACATCACAACCGTAAGCCAAAAGCCCTTCAGAACACGCATTCCAAAAAAAGCTCTTCGTTCCGGCTCAGGAAGTGCCGCCACTATAGGTATTTGCTGGTAGTTCCTCAACGGACAAATTATAATGTCTCAGATAAAAAAAACTAATAGGTTAAACGTTGTTTCCTGTTTGTTAAAATCCGTTAACATCTAAGCCAGATAACCATGTCGAAGCGATTGCCACCCCTTAATGCATTACGTGTTTTTGATGCAGCAGCACGTCACCTGAGCTTTACACGTGCAGCAGATGAGCTTTTTGTGACACAGGCCGCAGTAAGTCACCAAATCAAGTCCCTGGAGGATTTTCTGGGCCTTAAGCTGTTTCGTCGACGCAACCGTTCATTGCTGTTGACCGAAGAGGGGCAGAGCTATTTTCAGGATATTAAAGAGATTTTTTCCCAGCTCACAGAGGCCACGCGTAAGCTGCAGGCCCGAAGTGCAAAAGGTGCCCTGACTGTTAGTTTATTGCCCAGTTTTGCCATTCAATGGCTGGTGCCAAGACTCTCAAGCTTTAACTCAGCTTATCCGGGGATCGACGTTCGAATCCAGGCGGTCGATCGTCAGGAAGACAAGCTGGCAGATGACGTCGATGTCGCCATTTTTTACGGTCGCGGTAACTGGCCGGGCTTGCGCGTCGAAAAATTATACGCAGAATATCTCCTGCCGGTCTGTTCGCCTCTGCTATTAACGGGTGAAAAGGCGCTGAAGACACCTGCTGACCTGGCGCAACATACACTTTTACATGATGCGTCTCGCCGTGACTGGCAAACTTATACCCGTCAATTAGGTCTTACTCATATAAACGTGCAGCAGGGGCCCATTTTTAGCCACAGTGCGATGGTGTTACAGGCTGCTATTCACGGGCAGGGCGTGGCGTTGGCGAACAACGTGATGGCACAGTCCGAAATTGAGGCCGGCCGCCTGGTTTGCCCTTTTAATGATGTTCTGGTCAGCAAGAATGCGTTTTATCTGGTTTGTCATGACAGTCAGGCAGAACTGGGTAAAATAGCCGCTTTCCGGCAGTGGATACTGGCGAAAGCGGCAAGCGAGCAAGAAAAATTCCGCTTCAGGTATGAACAATAACGTTTGTGTGCCGGGCACGCATCAATTCAGGACTTAAACATGACCAGCCGATTCATGCTGATTTTTGCCGCGGTGAGTGGCTTTATTTTTGTTGCACTGGGCGCTTTTGGCGCACATGTATTAAGCAAGTCTTTGGGCGCAGTAGAGATGGGCTGGATCCAGACCGGCCTTGAATATCAGGCATTCCACACGTTGGCTATTTTTGGGCTGGCGGTGGCGATGCAGCGCCGTATCAGTATCTGGTTTTACTGGAGCAGCGTCTTTATGGCGTTGGGCACCGTGCTTTTCAGTGGCAGTCTCTACTGTCTGGCACTTTCGCATTTACGCCTGTGGGCGTTTGTTACACCTGTCGGTGGCGTTAGCTTCCTGGCGGGTTGGGTATTAATGTTTATCGGAGCTATCCGTCTGAAACGCAAGGGCGTTGTTCATGAATAAGGTTGTTTTATATTGTCGCCCGGGGTTTGAGAAAGAGTGCGCCGCGGAAATTACCGATAAAGCGGCAAAGCGCGAGGTCTTCGGCTTTGCGCGCGTTAAAGAGAATGCAGGCTATGTGGTATTTGAATGCTATCAGCCTGAAGACGCGGATAAGCTGGCGCGTGAACTACCTTTCAACTCATTGATCTTTGCCCGCCAGATGTTTGTCGCGGGTGAACTGCTGAAGGATCTTCCGCCGGAAGACCGTATCACCCCAATTGTCGGCATGCTGCAGGGCGTGGTGGAGAAGGGCGGGGATCTGCGCGTTGAAGTGGCGGATACCAATGAAAGCAAAGAGCTGATGAAGTTCTGCCGCAAATTTACCGTACCGCTGCGTGCAGCGCTGCGTGATGCGGGTATCCTGACGAACTACGAAACACCTAAACGTCCGGTGGTGCATATCTTCTTTATCGCACCAGGCTGCTGCTATACGGGGTATTCATACACCACCAACAACTCTCCCTTCTTTATGGGCATCCCGCGTTTGCGCTTCCCGGCCGATGCGCCGAGCCGTTCAACGCTGAAGCTGGAAGAAGCCTTCCACGTCTTTATCCCGGCAGATGAGTGGGACGAGCGTCTGGCAAACGGCATGTATGCCGTCGATCTCGGTGCGTGCCCGGGCGGCTGGACCTACCAACTGGTGAAACGTAACATGTGGGTTTCATCTGTCGATAACGGCCCGATGGCACAAAGCCTGATGGATACCGGGCAGGTTACCTGGCTGCGTGAAGATGGTTTCCGCTATCGTCCGAACCGTAACAACATCTCCTGGATGGTGTGCGATATGGTTGAGAAACCGGCCAAGGTGGCCGCGCTGATGGCTTCCTGGCTGGTGAACGGCTGGTGTCGTGAGACGATCTTCAACCTCAAGTTGCCAATGAAAAAGCGCTATGAGGAAGTGTCGCAGAATCTGGCTTATATTCAGCAGCAACTGGATGAGCATGGCATTAACGCGGAGATCCAGGCGCGTCAGCTGTATCACGACCGCGAAGAGGTGACGGTGCATATTCGTCGCTGGTGGGCCGCTGTCGGTGGACGTCGCGACGAGCGATAGTGTGTGCTTTATTTTGCCCGGTGGCGCTGCGCTTACCGGGCAGACAAATCGTGAATTGTATTAACGTTCCAGCCTTAACTGCTGCAAGTTTCCGTCCAGCTGTAAACTCGTTTGTAGCGTCGCTACATCCCGGCAGATAAAGGCCATCTCTTTGTGTGCTTCAAGCTTCTTGCGCCATTTTTCCGGCACCTCATCCAGCCTGGCGTAAATCCCTTCCAGACTCTGAAAATCCGTTAGCAACTGAGCGGCACTTTTTGGTCCTATACCCGCGACACCCGGCACCTTCGAGCTGCTGATCCCCGCCAGCCCCCAGTAATCTGGTAGCTGTTCAGGCGAGACGCCAAACTCACTGGCAATGAAAGGGGCATCAAGCCAGCGTTTCTGGAAGTAATCACGGATGCGGATCGTAGGTGAGAGCAGCTGGCAGTAGCCTTTATCGGTTGAAACAATCGTCGCCTGATGCCCAGCGCTGGCAACTTTAACCGCAAGTGTTGCCGCCAGATCGTCAGCTTCATTGCCATGCGCCCCCCAGCAAGGGACGCCGCGCTGTTCAAAGGCGGCACGAATGGCGGGCATCTCGGCATGCAGATCGTCTGGCATCGGGGCACGTCCGGCCTTGTAATCAGGCAGGCGCTGGTGACGCCAGCCAGTGTTACGCGCTTCGTCGTCAAACACGGCCACAACATGAGTCGGTTCGCTATGGCGGATAAGCTGCTCCAGTGCGTGCAGGCAAGTGTCTTTACAGGGGGTGCCTTGTACCGCATGGATCCGGCGAATCAGGTTGAGTGCGTCGACAATAAGCAAATGAACAGCCACAGAGATTCTCCCTTAAATCTGATGGGTAAAGGGTAACACTGTCGGCAGGATGAAACGAATAGTGTGAGGGGAAACAGGAAGAAGCCTCGCAAAACGAGGCTTCCTGAGAGGCTTAATCGCAGGTAACGATCTTCATCGCCAGACCGCCGCGAGAGGTTTCGCGGTATTTGGCGTTCATATCTTTCCCGGTTTCGTACATGGTTTCGATAACTTTATCGAGACAGACGCGCGGTTCGCTGGTACGACGCAGGGCCATACGTGCAGCGTTTACCGCCTTCACGGAAGCGATCGCGTTACGCTCGATACACGGCACCTGCACCTGTCCGGCAACCGGGTCACAGGTCAGCCCCAGGTTATGTTCCATGCCGATTTCTGCGGCAATGCACACCTGCGTCGGGCTTGCACCCAACAGCTCAGCCAGACCCGCCGCCGCCATAGAGCAAGCCACACCGACTTCACCCTGACAGCCTACTTCCGCACCAGAAATTGACGCGTTCATCTTATACAGGGAACCGATCGCACTGGCGACTAGCAGGTAGCGCGCCAGAGAGTTAGCGTTCACTTCGCGGATAAACTTGTCGTAGTACGCGAGCACGGCCGGAACGATACCGCAGGCACCGTTGGTCGGCGCGGTGACCACGCGGCCACCTGCGGCGTTCTCCTCGTTTACTGCCAGCGCGAACATATTGATCCAGTCCACGACTGCCATAGGATCTGTTGTCGTTTTGTCGGTGCTGACCAACATACGGCGCAGCGCTGCTGCACGACGCGGCACGCGAAGCTTGCCAGGCAGAACGCCTTCGGTGGTGATCCCGCGCTCAATACCGCCGCGCATCACTTCCCAAACGTTAGCAAAGTGCTGTTCCAGCTCCGCTTTGCTGTGAAGTGCCAGCTCGTTTTTCATCATCAGGCCGGAGAGGGAAAGTCCTGTCTCCTGGCAGTGACGCTGAAGGTCCGCCGCAGTTTTGTACGGATAAGGCACGTCGACCGAAGAGGTACTGGTTTGACCAAAGTGGTCTTCGTCGACGATAAAACCGCCGCCGATAGAGTAGTAAGTCTGGCTGTATACCGCTTTGTCGCCGGCCAGCGCAGTGATACGCATACCGTTTTCGTGCAGCGACAGGTTGTCAGCATGGAAATTCATGCAGCGATCAACCGGGAATTCCACTTCATGTTCGCCATTTGCCAGCAGCAGGCGACCGTGGGTATTAACGTCCTGGATGAAGCCAGGGATCGCGTCAATATCAACGGTATCCGGCAGGTTTCCCGCCAGGCCCATGATAATGGCGATATCGGTATGGTGGCCTTTCCCGGTCAGGGAAAGAGAACCGTAAACATCAACAACCACGCGGGTTACGTCGTGCAGAATGCCGCGTGCAATCAAGTCATCCGTGAACTGCTTACCGGCTTTCATTGGTCCGACGGTGTGAGAGCTGGAAGGACCAATACCGATTTTGAAAATATCGAATACGCTAATCATGATGCGTCCATTGCTTTCAGTCAGAGAGGAAGAATGCGCCGCCCGAGGACGGCGCAGGAGGTATTAGCTGAACAGTGAGAAGAAAATAGCGGAGATGGCAATCAGACCCATCACAACAACGAAGACGTTGCTGATGTGGCCGCTGTATTTACGCATCGCAGGCACTTTCTGAATCGCGTACATAGGCATCAGGAACAGAATCATCGCGATAACCGGGCCACCCAGAGTTTCAATCATGCCCAGGATGCTTGGGTTCAGAGTCGCAACTGCCCAGGTGGTGATCAGCATGAACAGAGCGGTGATTTTGTTCAGCTTGCTGATTTCAATGCTCTTGCCTTTACCGCGCAGAGATTTGATCACCATACCGTTGAAGCCTTCACGCGCGCCCAGGTAGTGACCGAGGAAGGATTTGGTGATGGCGATAATCGCGATGATAGGTGCCATCCACGCAATGACTGGTGCGTTAAAGTGGTTCGCCAGGTAAGACAGAATAGAGATGTTCTGCTCTTTCGCTGCTGCCAGATCCGCCGGGGAGAGGCTGAGTACGCAGCTGAAGACGAAGAACATCACGGTCAGTACCATCATGATGTGTGCACGTGCCAGGATGCTGGAGCATTTCTTCTCTGCACCGTTGCCGTACTCTTCACGCTTCGCCACTGCGAAGGAGGAGATGATTGGGGAGTGGTTGAAGGAGAAGACCATTACCGGAATCGCCAGCCACAGGGTCATCAGCAGGCCGTTACCGGTTGCAGATGCGCTGCTCAGGGACAGGGTTTCCAGTGCTGCACCGTTCCACTGTGGGATCAGGTAGCAAGCCAGTACCATCAGAGCAATCACGAACGGGAAGACCAGTACGCTCATTGCTTTAACAATCATCTGCTCACCGAAGCGCACGATAGTCATCATGCCTACGATCAGGATCAGAGACAGAATTGCACGCGGAGGCGGCGTCATGTGCAGCTGGTGCGTCATGAAGCTTTCAACGGTGTTGGTGATTGCCACGCTGTAAACCAGCAGGATTGGGTAAATCGCGAAGAAGTAGAGCAGGGTAATCAGTTTACCTGCGCCGATACCGAAGTGCTCTTCAACCACTTCAGTGATGTCTTCGCCAGGGTTTTTACCGGACAGCACGAAGCGGGTCAGACCGCGGTGTGCGAAGAAGGTCATCGGGAAGGCAATGATGGCCATGATGATCAGCGGGATCAGACCGCCGACGCCTGCGTTGATAGGAAGGAACAGTACACCAGCGCCGATTGCTGTGCCGTAAAGGCCAAGCATCCACATGGTATCCGTTTTGCGCCAACCACTTCGGGATTCAATCGAAGCAACGGTGCTGGTTTGAGTGGTTTCCATCTGTATCTCCTGGAGGAAGCAAATTGTCAGGTTTTAAGTCAAATCCGATGAAAAAGTGCCTGACGGTAATATGAAATTCGTTCAGTGACGGTTTTTTAATAATTTTCACCCGTAACTATTGGCGGGCGGAAAGATACATTCTCGTTATGAATCTATCAGTGATCGCGATCTCAAATGCAATAATCCACTTATGATGTGGGCATCTTTAGACCATTTATCTGTTAAAAAAACATCAAAGAGAATTTACGGGCGCGAAGGCTACCACTAACGACATGTGAGCTGAAAGACAGGCCCGTGATATAGGTGTCTTTAGCTGTAAAGAAACGGGTTTTTAGTATTTTCTGGCGGGTAATTTGGATTAAGGCTGATAACTTACGGTTGTAAAATCAAGGTAATCGTTTGCGTTCTGGTGTGATTTGTAAAAGATATAAGCGAGCTATATGAATTGCTTCGGTAATAAAAAAGCCGGGACGCGTTGTATGACGACCCGGCTTTAAAGAGAAGACGCTAAGCGTTAAGTGCAGATTTCGTAGCAAGGAATGTAGGCTGAGCCTGGCAGCTTCATGCGGTGTTGGGCGACAAAGCCCTGCAGCATATCGTCCATGCGACGCATCATCTCCCGGTCACCGTGAATTTTGTACGGACCATGTTGTTCAATGGCGCGGATGCCCATCTCTTTCACGTTCCCCGCCACAATCCCGGAGAAGGCACGACGCAGATCGGCAGCCAGGACTTCCACCGGTTGATCCGGGTAGAGTTTCAGGTTCGCCATATTCTCGTGTGTAGGTTCGAATGGGATCTGCAGGTCCGGTGCAATACGAATTGACCAGTTGAAGCTGTAAGCATCGCCGGTATCACGACGATTCTCTTTCACCAGCGGCATCGATTTTTTCATCTGACGAGCCACTTCTGCTGCATCATCAATGATGATGCGATAGTGACGACGCGCGGATTCCCCCAGCGTATGCACGATGAACTCGTCCAGCACGCGGAAGTAGTCGGCGCTCTCTTTTGGTCCGGTCAGGATCAACGGCAGAACCTGATCTTTATTGGCCGGGTTCATCAGAATGCCCAGCAGATAAAGCAACTCTTCCGCTGTTCCCACACCGCCCGGGAAGATGATAATGCCGTGGGCGATACGGACAAACGCCTCAAGACGTTTCTCGATATCCGGCATGATAATCAGCTCATTAACCAGCGGGTTAGGTGGCTCAGCAGCGATGATTGACGGTTCGGTCATACCGATAAACCGCCCCTCTTTGTAACGCTGCTGTGCATGCCCAACCGCGGCACCTTTCATTGGCGCTTCCATTGCCCCTGGGCCACAGCCCGTACAGATATTCAGTTCACGCAGGCCGAGTTGCGTTCCCACCCGACGGGCATAGAGATATTCGGTTTCGTTAATGGAGTGGCCGCCCCAGCAAACGACCATGTTCGGTGCTTCGCCGACGTGCAGGGCACGAGCGTTTCGCAAAATCGAGAACACCAGGTTGGTGATATGGACAGAGCTTTCCAGATCGAGATGCTGGAAACGGCCTGCGTTGTGGATCTGCCCGTTAACAAACAGGATGTCACGCAGCACGGCAAACAGGTTGGCCTGAAGTGATCGAATAATGCGCCCGTCGACGAAGGCGTCTTCCGGCGGGTTGATCACTTCCAGTTTCACGCCACGCTCGCGGCGCAGCACGTTGATATCAAAGCTTTCGAAGCGGGACAGCAGTTCTTTACTGTTATCTGTCAGGCTTCCGGAGTTCAGTACGGCAAGTGAACAGTTACGAAACAGTTGATAAAGATCGCTGCTGGCCGTGCGTTTAAGCATGTCCACTTCCAGCTGCGACAACATATCCATTGAGCCAAGCGGGCTAATATGTGTAATCAAGTGAGCTCCTTACGGGACGATTATCGTCTTTCCCTGTTGATTACAATAGCCCTGGCTTATGAGATTTCACAACACTTCGGGCGGAATACCGCCCGCATATTATGAAAATATTTATGTTACTGACGCACCAGACGGCCAGTCGCAGGCACAAAATCGGTATTGGTGCGCCACGGGTTAATATCCAGCCCACCACGTCGGGTATAGCGCGCGTAAACGCTCAGCGTCTCAGGATGGCAGAAACGCTGAATGTCATTAAAGATGCGCTCCACGCATTGCTCGTGGAATTCATTGTGATGACGGAACGACACCAGATAGCGCAGCAGTTTTTCCCGGTCAATTTTCGGGCCACGATACTGGATCTGCACGGAACCCCAGTCCGGCTGATGGGTAATCAGGCAGTTGGACTTCAGCAGATGGCTGACCAGCGTCTCTTCGACCACCTTCCCGCTCGCCGCGTTTTCGAGGTAATCAGTGCTGAATTCGTAGCTGTTCACCTCGATATCCTGATCGTCGATGCAGGTACCGTTGAAGTGGGCAATGGGCTGCCCTTCGAGTTCATCCAGACGATACAATGAAACGCTTACGTTGCCCTGAGCGCAGGCACTTAAATCACGTTCCAGGGTGTGCTGAACGTCGTCCCAGCTATTGAATTTTGTCTGGTTAAAACTGTTGAGATAGAGCTTAAAACTTTTGGACTCAACGAGATTAACGCTGGCGTAATCCAGCTCAACATGGCCCACCGCCACCTGCGGCAAACCGCGAGCGTTAAGCCACGAGAGTTCGTACAGCGTCCAGATATCTCCGCCGACAAACGGCAGTGCATCCGCGTGTAAACCCAGAGGATCGCGATTCAGGCTGCGCGGCACACCCTGCAGCAGGCTTGCATCGTAGGTGTCGCGGTAATCGGTCGATTTACCCAGCGTTAAGCCGGTTAACGCCTGATGATTTTCGTAAGACATGTTTCATAGCCACTTTACAGGTACACTTATGGCCTGAGTTTATCCTGTCTTACAAGAAGAGAGAAATCGGTGGACATCGAAACTGCAAATGCCCTCACTACCTTCACGACCCGTTATTGCGATGCATGGCATGAAAAGCATGACACATGGCCACAAAGTACTGATTTATATGGCGTACCGTCACCGTGCATTATCTCTTCTCAGGATGATTACGTGATCTGGCAGCCGAAGCCCAATCCCGGTGAGCAAAATGTAAATGCGGTTGAACGGGCAATGGATATTGTGATACAATCTGCCGTTCATGCGTTTTATACCACGCAATTTGCAGGGGATATGCCTGCACGCTTTGCTGATATTACGTTGACCTTGTTGCAGACCTGGAGTGAAGACGATCTGCAGCGTGTTCAGGAAAACCTGATTGGGCATCTGGTCACGCAAAAGCGCCTTAAGCTTTCTCCGACACTCTTTATTGCCACGCTGGATAGCGAACTGGATGTAATATCCGTCTGTAACTTGTCTGGTGAAGTGGTTAAAGAGACAATCGGTACCCGCAATCGCGAAATCCTCGCCCCCTCTCTTGCGGATTTCCTTACACGAATTGAGCCACTGCTGTAATCCTTGATGCTACAGCGCGTGTGAGAGATCTCTTACAAGGTTTGTGAGAGATCGCTGGAACATTCAGTATTACCTTATTTAATTAAGATTAATATTACTCTGTTTTTCAATGGATTACTTGTTCATTGCATGACTTTTAGCGCTTTCTTAAGGCTTACACAACTGACAGGGTGGGTTGTAAGACGAAGCGGAATAGCGGATTCTATCTCCGTCGACAGGACGCCGACACGAGAAACGAACATCAGGATGATGGCGTTTCTTACTCAGGACACGTCAGGATGGCGCTGCAGGAAGGCTTCAGGATGAAGCAAAAGGATAACGCAAGATGCGTAAGGGACACCTCCAGGAAGGAGAATGAGAGCCGGTCAGGATGAGCGGTGGGTCAGGAAGGCCAGGATGTTTCAGGATGAAACAAACATATCAGGACGATATGTGCAGGATGCATCGGTTTACGGATGACCAGGCCTTCGGGCATCAGGAAAAGTTGTCACGGATGAGCAGGGAGCACGAATTGTAGCTGGAATGCTGCGAAACGAACCGGGAGCACTGTTTTTACAGTGCTCCCTTTTTTTATTTCTGTCTTCCGCAATGCTATGCTGCGCGCCGTTCATTTTTTCAGTTGAGGTTACTATGACGCAACACGATCGCGTTCGTGCCCGGTTGCACGCCATCGAAGCCCTTTTGCGCCAACATCAGCTGTGGCAGGAGACTGCACCGCAGCCAGAAGCGTTCGCAAGCACCCAGCCATTCTGCCTGGATACGCTGGCACCGTTCGAGTGGCTCCAGTGGGTATTAATTCCGCGTATGCACGCACTGCTGGAAGGCGGTCATCCGCTGCCACAGGCCTTTGCTGTTTCTCCCTATTATGAAATGGCGCTTGAGGCGACGCATCCAGCGCGCGACGTGATGCTGGTCGAACTGGAAAAGCTGGATGCCCTGTTTGCCGGTGAAGATGTATGACGCTTGAGATCCTCTTTCAGGATGAGTGGCTGGTGGCGGTGAATAAACCGTCCGGCTGGCTGGTGCACCGAAGCTGGCTGGATCGCGACGAGAAAGTCGTGGTAATGCAAACCGTGCGCGACCAGATTGGCCAGCATGTTTTCACTGCCCATCGTCTCGACAGGCCGACCTCCGGCGTTCTGCTGATGGGGTTGTCCAGCGAGGCAGGCCGCCTGCTGGCGCAGCAGTTCGAACAGCACCAGATCCAGAAACGCTACCACGCGATTGTCCGTGGCTGGCTTACGGAAAGTGCCACGCTGGACTATCCGCTGGTGGAGGAGCTGGACAAAATTGCCGATAAATTTGCCCGTGATGACAAAGGTCCGCAGCCTGCGGTGACAGATTATCGCGGCATGGCGACTACCGAAATGCCGGTGGCAACCAGCAAATTTCCGACCACACGCTACAGCCTGGTTGAGCTTCTGCCTAAAACCGGGCGTAAGCACCAGCTGCGACGCCATCTTGCGCACCTGCGCCACCCGATTATTGGCGACAGCAAACACGGCGATCTGCGCCAGAACCGCAGCGCGGCCGAACACTTTGGTTGCCATCGTCTGATGTTGCACGCCAGCGAGCTGAGCCTGACGCACCCGTTTACCGGCGAACCGCTAACTATACGTGCGGGGCTGGACGACGTCTGGATGCAGGCGCTGTCACAGTTTGGCTGGCTGGGACAACTCCCCGAAAATGAAAGGGTTGAGTTTGTATCGGGCAACGTTCAGGATGAACAGTAAACGCATTCAATATGGGAAAATATCATGGCTGAAGTAGGCATTTTTGTCGGCACAATGTACGGCAACTCGCTGCTGGTTGCGGAAGAGGCTGAGGCAATACTCGCCAGCCAGGGCCACAAAGCCACGGTCTATGAAGACCCGGAACTGGCAGACTGGAAAAAGTATCAAGATAAATACATTCTGGTGGTGACCCCCACCACCGGACAGGGCGATCTTCCGGACAGCATCGTGCCGCTTTTCCAGGGAATTAAAGACCAGCTCGGCTATCAGCCGGACGTTCACTACGGCATCATTGCGCTGGGCGATAGCTCTTACGCCAACTTCTGCGGCGGCGGTAAGCAGTTCGATGCTCTCCTGCAGGAGCAAAGCGCCCAACGCGTCGGCGAGATGCTGCTGATTGATGCGGGCGAACACCCTGAGCCTGAAAGCGAGTCGAACCCATGGGTTGAACACTGGGCGACGCTCCTTAAATAGTTCTGTATGCCGGGTAAGGCGTAGACGCCACCCGGCTGTACATCCCGCACCAAACGCCAATTCCGTGAACCACCTTCAACTCCCCTGGGCTAATGCCATAAACAACCTCTCACACCCCCTTTAATACTGTGTTTTTGCACGGTGAGAGACGGTGTCACTCCTTCATATACTTTTCCGGTCACTATAAAACGGCGTCAGGCCGTACCAAAACGACAAAACACAAATCTCATTCTGATTACCCTACCGGTGCTGTACAGAATGAACCAGGCGAAAGCTATGTTTCAGGAGTGCAACAATGAGTACATTAAGCCACGCAGCGAGCAGCGCTGAGAAGCGCACCAATGCCCGCTACTGGATAGTGGTGATGCTGTTTATCGTCACGTCCTTTAACTATGGTGACCGCGCCACGCTGTCGATTGCCGGCTCGGAAATGGCAAAAGACATCGGCCTTGATCCGGTGGGCATGGGTTACGTTTTCTCTGCATTCTCATGGGCCTACGTTATCGGGCAAATTCCTGGCGGCTGGCTGCTGGACCGTTTTGGATCTAAACGCGTCTATTTCTGGTCCATCTTTATCTGGTCGATGTTCACCCTGCTGCAGGGTTTCGTCGATATCTTCAGCGGCTTCGGCATTATTGTGGCGCTCTTCACGCTGCGCTTCCTGGTAGGCTTAGCGGAAGCGCCTTCCTTCCCGGGCAACAGCCGCATTGTGGCGGCATGGTTCCCGGCGCAGGAGAGGGGAACGGCGGTAGCGATCTTCAACTCCGCACAGTACTTCGCAACGGTGATCTTCGCGCCAATCATGGGCTGGCTGACGCATGAGGTGGGCTGGTCGCACGTATTCTTCTTCATGGGCGGGCTTGGGATCGTCATCAGCTTCATCTGGCTGAAAGTGATCCACGAACCTAATCAGCATCCCGGCGTGAACAAGAAAGAGCTGGAGTACATTGCCGAAGGCGGAGCGCTGATCAACATGGATCAAAAATCCGCAAAAGCAAAAGTCCCGTTCAGTCAGAAATGGGCACAGATCAAACAGCTTGTCGGCTCGCGGATGATGATCGGGATCTATCTTGGCCAGTATTGCATCAACGCCTTAACTTACTTCTTTATCACCTGGTTCCCGGTTTATCTGGTGCAGGCGCGTGGTATGTCGATTCTGAAAGCGGGGTTTGTCGCCTCTGTTCCGGCAATCTGCGGCTTCGTTGGGGGGGTGCTCGGCGGGGTGATTTCCGACTGGCTGATGCGCCGCACCGGTTCCCTGAACATCGCGCGAAAAACGCCGATTGTGCTCGGCATGCTGCTCTCCATGACCATGGTGTTCTGTAACTACGTAAATACCGAGTGGATGATTATCGGCTTCATGGCGATGGCTTTCTTCGGTAAAGGGATCGGTGCGCTGGGCTGGGCGGTGATGGCAGATACTGCGCCAAAAGAGATCAGTGGTCTGAGCGGCGGTCTGTTCAACATGTTCGGCAACATCTCCGGGATTGTCACCCCCATCGCTATCGGCTACATCGTCGGCACGACGGGCTCTTTCAACGGTGCGCTGATCTACGTGGGTGTGCATGCGCTGGTGGCGGTGCTGAGTTACCTGGTGCTGGTGGGGGATATCAAACGCGTCGAACTTAAACCTGTTGCGGAGCGTGGATGATGACAACGCAATCAAGCCCAATCGTCACTGAGATGAAGGTCATCCCGGTGGCCGGGCAGGACAGTATGCTGCTGAATATTGGCGGCGCACATAACGCCTGGTTTACCCGTAATGTCGTTGTGCTGACAGACAGTGCAGGGAATACCGGCGTGGGCGAAGCGCCTGGCGGAGAGGTGATTTATCAGACGCTGGTCGATGCCATACCTCGGGTGGTGGGTCAGGAGATCGCCCGGTTGAATAGGGTGGTCCAGCAGGTACATAAGGGAAATCAGTCGGCAGACTTTGATACCTTCGGAAAAGGGGCGTGGACGTTTGAACTGCGCGTCAATGCTGTCGCCGCTCTGGAAGCCGCCCTGCTTGATTTACTGGGCAAGACCTTGCATGTCCCGGTCTGCGAATTGCTGGGGCCCGGCAAGCAGCGCGATGCGGTGACGGTGCTCGGCTATCTGTTTTATGTTGGCGATCGCAACAAAACCGACCTGCCTTATCTGGCTCACTCGCCTGGCCGCCACGAGTGGTATCACCTGCGTCATCAGGAAGCGCTCTCCGGTGAAAGCGTTGTCCGGCTGGCTGAGGCGGCCCAGGATCGTTACGGTTTTAAAGATTTCAAGCTTAAAGGCGGCGTACTGCCAGGTGAGCAGGAGATTGAAACGGCCCGGGCGCTGAAAACACGCTTCCCGGAGGCGCGTATCACGGTTGATCCGAACGGAGCATGGCTGCTGGATGAAGCGATCAGCTTGTGTAAAGGGCTGGGGAATGTCCTGACCTATGCGGAAGATCCCTGCGGCGCCGAACAGGGATTCTCGGGTCGTGAAGTCATGGCCGAGTTCCGTCGCGCCACCGGGTTGCCAGTCGCCACCAACATGATCGCGACCAACTGGCGCGAAATGGGTCACGCTGTGATGCTGAACGCTGTCGATATTCCGCTGGCTGACCCGCATTTCTGGACGCTTTCAGGTGCAGTACGTGTCGCACAGCTGTGCGATGACTGGGGGCTAACCTGGGGCTGCCACTCCAACAACCACTTTGATATTTCGCTGGCGATGTTTACCCACGTTGGCGCGGCGGTACCGGGTAACCCCACCGCTATCGACACCCACTGGATTTGGCAGGAGGGTGAAGCTCGCCTGACCAAAAATCCGCTTGAGATCAAAAACGGCAAAATTGCTGTGCCGGATGCGCCTGGGCTGGGTGTAGAGCTTGACTGGGATCAGGTTCATAAAGCCCATGAGGCGTATAAAAAACTGCCTGGTGGTGCGCGTAACGACGCAGGACCAATGCAGTATCTTATCCCCGGCTGGACATTTGACCGTAAGCGCCCTGTTTTCGGACGTCACTGATAAAAGGATAGAACGATGAGCACTTTTTCTACCCCCGTAGTCACTACCATGCAGATCATTCCGGTTGCGGGCCATGACAGCATGCTGATGAACCTGAGTGGTGCGCATGCGCCATTCTTTACCCGCAATATCGTGATTATCAAAGACAACTCCGGTCATACCGGTGTAGGCGAAATTCCGGGTGGGGAGAAGATCCGTACTACGCTGGAAGATGCCATTTCATTAGTTGTCGGTAAAACGCTGGGCGAGTACAAAAATGTGCTGAATACCGTGCGCAATACTTTCGCTGACCGCGATGCGGCTGGACGTGGGCTGCAAACGTTCGATCTGCGTACCACTATCCATGTGGTGACCGGTATCGAAGCGGCAATGCTGGACTTGTTAGGCCAGCACCTGGGCGTTAACGTCGCGTCACTGTTAGGCGATGGCCAGCAGCGCAGCGAAGTGGAAATGCTGGGCTATCTGTTCTTTGTCGGCGACCGCAAGCTGACGCCTCTGGCGTATCAGAGTCAGCCAGATGAACAATGCGACTGGTACCGACTTCGCCACGATGAGGCGATGACTCCGGATGCGGTGGTGCGTCTGGCGGAAGCCGCTTATGAGAAATACGGCTTCAACGATTTCAAACTGAAGGGGGGCGTGCTGGCGGGCGAAGAAGAGGCGGAAGCCATATCTGCGCTGGCGAAACGTTTCCCGCAAGCGCGCGTAACGCTCGATCCGAATGGGGCCTGGTCTCTTGATGAAGCGATCAGAATCGGTAAACAGCTGAAAGGCGTGCTGGCCTATGCGGAAGATCCGTGCGGGGCTGAACAAGGTTTCTCCGGCCGCGAAGTGATGGCGGAATTCCGCCGTGCAACAGGTTTGCCAACGGCAACAAACATGATAGCAACCGACTGGCGCCAGATGGGGCATACGCTTTCTCTGCAATCTGTCGATATTCCGCTGGCTGACCCGCACTTCTGGACGATGCAGGGTTCAGTGCGCGTGGCGCAGATGTGTCATGAGTTTGGCCTGACCTGGGGCTCGCATTCCAACAACCACTTCGATGTGTCGCTGGCAATGTTCACTCACGTTGCCGCTGCCGCACCGGGTACGATCACTGCGATTGACACGCACTGGATCTGGCAGGAAGGCAATCAGCGCCTGACCAAAGAGCCGTTTGAGATCAAAGGGGGCATGGTGCAGGTGCCGTCCACACCGGGGTTAGGTGTTGAGCTGGATATGGATCAGGTTATGAAAGCTCACGAGCTGTATCAGAAACATGGCCTGGGTGCGCGCGATGATGCGATGGCGATGCAGTATCTCATCCCGGGCTGGTCATTTGATAATAAACGTCCGTGCATGGTGCGATAAATGTGCAGGGAACGCTCCCATTGCTGGTCATTTGCGTGGTGTATGCTTAACGTAACAACGATGCGTAAGGATGGCTTATGAAAATTGTTATCGCACCGGACTCATATAAGGAAAGTTTGAGTGCGCTTGAGGTTGCGACAGCGATAGAGCGTGGTTTTCGCGAGATCTTCCCCGAGGCAGTTTACGTCAAACTGCCGGTCGCGGACGGTGGCGAAGGGACGGTTGAGGCGATGATCGCGGCAACGCAGGGAAGCATTATGCATGTTCCGGTGACCGGCCCGCTGGGCGAGCACGTGGACGGGTTTTATGGTTTGTCCGGTGATAAGCAGAGCGCCTTTATTGAAATGGCAGCGGCCAGCGGCCTGGAGCTGGTTGCGCCTTCGCAGCGTAATCCTCTGAGAACCACCTCCTGGGGAACAGGTGAGCTTATCCGTCATGCGCTGGATGCGGGCGTTAAGCATATCATTATTGGCATTGGCGGCAGTGCAACCAATGACGGCGGTGCAGGGATGGTGCAGGCGCTGGGCGCTAAATTGCTCGACGCGAGCGAACAGCCTCTTGGGCAGGGCGGGGGCGAGCTGGGAAAACTCGCGCGTATCGACCTGAGCGGGCTGGATAAACGCCTGGCTGAGTGCCGGATTGAGGTGGCCTGTGATGTCACTAATCCGCTCACCGGAAAGGATGGCGCGTCAGCCGTATTTGGTCCGCAAAAGGGGGCCACACCCGAGATGATCGTCACCCTGGACAACGCGCTTGCTCAGTATGCGCGGGTCATTGCCCGGGATCTGGATATCGATGTGTTGAACCTTGCTGGCGGTGGCGCAGCGGGCGGTATGGGGGCAGCACTGTATGCCTTTTGCGGTGCGCAGTTGCGCCAGGGGATTGAGATCGTGACCGATGCGCTACACCTGGCCGACCAGGTAGCCGATGCGGATTTGGTGATCACGGGTGAAGGACGCATCGACAGTCAGACGATCCACGGCAAAGTCCCGGTAGGTGTGGCGAAAGTGGCCAAACGCTTTAACAAACCCGTCATCGGTATTGCGGGGAGTCTGACGGCGGATGTTGGCGTGGTACACGAACACGGCATTGATGCGGTGTTTAGCGTGATCTACACCATCTGCTCACTGGAAGACGCGCTGGAAAATGCCAGTGAAAATGTCCAGATGGCCGCAAGGAATATCGCGGCGGCGCTGAAAATAGGGCAGGCATTTTAGCTGTGATTGCCGGGTAAGGCGAAACCGCCACCCGGCTTTTACCTCAGCTTCCCAGCACTTTCATCGCTTCCCGCGTCACATTATCCATCTCATCCAGCAGCTCCAGAAATTCCGGTTCAAGCTCAGATTCCGGCGTACCGGCACGCAGTTGCTGCTCCAGCAACTGGCAGAGATTTTTCAGCCGCGGCACGCCGCTGTATCCACAGCTGCCGTGCAGCTTGTGAATCGCTTCCAGCAGATCGTCCGGGTTTTCACCCACCAGTTGCTCTTCAACCTTATTGCGAATTTCCGGTAGAAACGCGACGAGCATTTGCAGCATTTCGCGCGCTAAGTCGGGTTTTCCTGCTGCCTGACGCAGCGCAAGCTGCCAGTCAAAAGTCGCGTTCTGATTGACGCTAATCTCAACTGGCTCGGCAGATGGCGTGTACGTCCCGCCTGAATGCCCCGGTTTATAGCGTAACAACAGGTTATGAAGTTTCTCTTCGTCGATAGGTTTAGCCAGATAATCATTCATCCCGGCACTCAATAGCTTCTCTTTCTGACCGGCCATCGCATGCGCGGTGACCGCAATCACCGGGGTCTGCTGCTGATGCGGGAGCTGATGGATCAGCTCACAGGCCCGAATGCCATCCATACCCGGCATTTGAATATCCATCAGAATTAAATCGAACTGCATCTGTTTAGCCTGTTCAACCGCCTGCGTGCCACTGGTACACAGTTCAACATGCTGAACCTGGTCTTCAAGCAATACGCCAATGAGCTTCAGGTTGGCCGGGTTATCATCCACGGCCATCACGCTCATCGGCAATTTTTGCTCATTGTCAATTGGAGGCAGAGCATTCTGGCTAAGACGGCAATATTCCGTCAACGCTGGCAGCAGTCTGGTCGCGGTAAGCGGTTTTAGCAGACACGCGGCGGCCCCGTCATTCTTCAACTCTTCTGCATTGAGCTGGGCATGGCAAGGGAGCGCCAGCAGCAGATAGTCGGTCATTGACGCGGCTTTCGCCAGCCGTTCCTGTTGCATGGTCAGTTCGCCGGTGAAAGTGACCGGGATCCCCATCAGCAGAATGTCGTAGTGTTCAACGGCAAGGGCTGAGAAGGTTGGGCTGTAGACCACTTCCAGCGGCGTGGTGCTTAAAATATCAAGCGCACACTGCGCCGCCGCCGCGTTAGGCTCGACGTAGGCCAGACGCTTGCCTTTCAGGCAGTCTGTCACCGGACCATCTGTCAGCACGTTCGGGTTGAGGTCCAGATTAATGTGGAACCAGAAGGTTGACCCCCGGTTCGGCTGGCTGTGGAAAGAGATATCTCCTCCCATCTCATTCACCAGTCTCTGCGTGATCACCAGCCCCAGACCAGTACCGCCATGACGGCGGGAGATACTGGCGTCTGCCTGACGAAACGCCTGGAACAACCGCGACTGATCGCGCTCAGGGATACCGATGCCGGTATCGCGGATCTGCACTTCAATCTGAACCTTGTTATTACTGATAGAACGTTTTTCCACCAGAATGTCGATGTTACCGCTTTCGGTGAACTTAATGGCATTTCCGACAAGGTTAGTAATAACCTGCTGCAGACGTAGCGGGTCGCCAATGACGTTATCCGGCACATCGTTCTTGATGTTAAGTGTCAGCTCCAGCCCTTTATCGTGCGAGGAGTGTGCGAGAAGCGTGACCACTTCATCCAGTGTGCTCCGCAACGGGAACGGGATACTCTCCAGAATAAGCTTGCCTGCTTCCAGCTTGGAGAAGTCCAGCACGTCGTTAATGATCGCTAACAGGTTGTTAGCGGAGCGCTCGATAGTGTGCAGATGGTCGCGCTGAGTCGGGTTAAGCTCGCTTTTCAGCGTCAGGCGGGTAAAGCCGATCACACCATTGAGCGGTGTACGCAGCTCGTGTGACATATTGGCAAGGAATTCAGATTTAATACGTGCCGCTTCCTGCGCACGCTTTATCGCCAGATCCAGCTCAACGTTCTGAATCTCCATCTGTTCCAGCGTTTCGCGCAGGTCAGACGTGGCCTGGTCAACGTTGTGCTGCATCTCTTCGTGATACGCCGCCAGAGACATCGCCATCGAGTTGATGCCATTTTTCAGCATATCCAGCTCGCCCAGCATAAACCCTTCAACGCGGCTGTCGAGCTGACCCCGGCGAATACGGTCAACCGTGTTGACCATGTTGCGGATGGGCCCCGTCACATCGCGCATCAGACGCCAGCCGAAGATCAGTGCAATACCGATGCAGAACAACATCATCACGCCAGAGATGAAAATTTCTTTGTACTGCTGTAGCCGTACCGACTTGAGATCCAGCTCCAGTGCGACATATCCCAGCATATTATTGCTGGATTTGGCGTCGGATTGCGCAGACTCATCGGGTGAATAACTTTCTGAAATGATCGGCGTGCGCAGGATCATGATATCCCCGCGCCGAAGCACTGTGAGCTGGCGCGGGAACGGTGTGCCGTCAGGGATTTTCAGGGACGCCGGATCGAGATGAAAATTCGAGGTCACAAACAGACGGTTATGTTCGTCGTAAACGGAAATGGCACGAACAATGTCCGAGTGACGACGGTGGAGCACGCTGATTAACTGACCAATGGACTCGCGGTTTTGCAGGTTCATCCCATACTCACTGGAAACGGCCAGCGGTTCGATGATGCTGGCGCCAGCACCTTCCAGTTGACGCTGCAAATCGTTATAGCGATGCACCACAAAGAAGATACTCAGCAGCAAACCGATAAGAACGGTGGGGGCGAGGATCAAAATCATCATGCGCGCGCGCAGGCTGTAGTTGGTCATGGCGTTCCGTTATGGGACAATTAAGATAATTATGTTTATGTGAGAAAAATCTCGGCGATGGCGCAATTCTACTCTGCAAAACGACGCGTGACGACGCGTCAAATCATCACTGTTGAAGCTACGGACCTGGATCCTTTTGGCCAGGGGGTTGCTCGACATAATGGTAAGACTCTGTTTATAACAGGTTTACTGCCAACAGAACGAGCAGAAATTACGCTGACAGAAGATAAACGGCAGTACGCCCGTGGACAGGTGAAGCGTCGCCTCAACGATAGCCCACAGCGTGTGGAACCTCGTTGCCCGCACTTTGGTATCTGCGGAGGCTGTCAGCAACAGCATGCGAGCACAGAATTACAGCAAAAAAGCAAAAGCAGTGCCCTGGCGCGTCTGCTTAAACATGACGTTAGCGAGATTATTGCCGATGAGGCGTGGGGTTATCGCCGCCGTGCGCGCCTGAGTCTCAGCTTTCAACCAAAAACTGAGCGGCTGGAGATGGGGTTTCGCAAAGCCGGCTCCAGCGATATCGTTGATGTGAAGCATTGCCCTGTTTTGGTGCCCCATCTTGAGGCATTGCTTCCAAAAGTGCGCATTTGTCTCTCCGGGCTGGAGGGGGTTCGCCACCTTGGGCATGTCGAACTGGTCATGGCAAATAATGGCCCGCTGATGGTTTTGCGCCACACCACGCCGTTGTCGAAAAAAGATCGCGAAAAACTGGAACACTTTTCGCATTCCCACGACCTGGCGCTTTTCCTGGCACCACAAAGCGAGATACTTGAGCAGGTTACAGGTGACGCGCCCTGGTATGCGTCAAACGGACTACGCTTAACGTTCAGCCCGCGGGATTTCATTCAGGTAAATGATGGCGTTAATCAGCAGATGGTTGAGAAAGCGCTGGCGTGGCTGGATGTTCAGAAAAGCGATCGGGTGCTCGATCTGTTCTGCGGAATGGGTAACTTCACGCTGCCGTTGGCGCTAAAAGCCGCCAGCGTCGTCGGCGTGGAAGGTGTTGAGGCGCTGGTGGCTAAAGGGCGGGAGAACGCAGAGCAGAACGGCTTGCAAAATGTGACCTTCTTTCATCAAAATCTTGAGGAAGATGTCACCCAAAAGCCGTGGGCGAAGCAGGGCTTTGATAAAATTTTACTCGACCCGGCTCGTGCCGGTGCTCCGGGTGTCATGGCACGTATTATTAAACTCGCGCCGAAGCGTGTGGTCTATGTTTCCTGTAACCCGGCAACGCTTGCCCGTGACAGTGAGGCATTAATCAGTGCGGGTTACCAGATTCGGCGTCTGGCAATGCTGGACATGTTCCCGCACACTGGACATCTGGAATCGATGGTGTTGTTCGAGCACATCTAATTTGTTTGGCTTGTCGACTTCGACAGGCCCTGGTCCCTAAAGGAGAGGACAATGGTTGCGGTAAGAAGTGCACATCTTAATAAAGCTGGGGAATTTGACCCACAAAAATGGATCGCAAGTCTGGGAATTTCCAGCCAGCAGTCGTGTGAACGCTTAACCGAAACCTGGGCCTATTGTTTGCGCACCACGCAGGGGCATCAGGATGCCGATCTTCTCTTATGGCGCGGCGTGGAGATGGTTGAAATCTTATCCATGCTGAACATGGATATCGAAACGTTGCAGGCCGCGCTTCTGTTCCCGCTTGCCGATGCGGACGTCGTCACTGAAGACGTACTGCGCGAAAGCGTTGGAAAATCGGTCGTGGCGCTGATCCACGGCGTACGCGATATGGCTGCCATCCGCCAGCTTAAGGCTGCGCACACTGACTCTGTCTCTTCAGAACAGGTCGATAACGTTCGCCGCATGCTGCTGGCCATGGTGGATGATTTCCGCTGTGTGGTCATCAAACTTGCCGAGCGTATTGCCCATCTGCGTGAAGTGAAGGATGCACCGGAAGACGAGCGCGTGCTGGCCGCCAAAGAGTGTACAAACATCTATGCGCCGCTCGCAAACCGTTTAGGGATTGGTCAACTGAAATGGGAGCTGGAAGATTATTGCTTCCGCTACCTGCACCCGGCGGAATATAAACGCATTGCCAAACTGCTGCATGAGCGCCGTATCGACCGCGAGCATTATATCGAGGAGTTTGTCAGCGGGTTGCGTCAGTCAATGAAAGAAGAGAATGTGCGTGCCGAAGTCTACGGTCGACCAAAGCACATCTACAGTATCTGGCGCAAAATGCAGAAGAAACATCTCGCTTTTGACGAGCTGTTTGACGTGCGCGCAGTACGTATCGTGGCGGAGCGTCTGCAGGACTGCTATGCCGCGCTGGGGATAGTGCACACTCACTTCCGCCACCTGCCGGATGAGTTCGATGACTATGTCGCGAACCCGAAACCTAACGGCTACCAGTCTATTCATACCGTTGTGCTCGGCCCTGGCGGCAAAACGGTCGAAATTCAGATCCGCACCAAACAGATGCACGAAGACGCCGAACTGGGCGTTGCCGCGCACTGGAAATATAAAGAAGGCACCTCCGGTGGGGCGCGTTCCGGCCATGAAGATCGCATCGCCTGGCTGCGTAAGCTGATTGCGTGGCAGGAAGAGATGGCCGACTCCGGCGAGATGCTTGACGAGGTGCGCAGCCAGGTCTTTGACGACCGGGTGTATGTCTTTACCCCGAAAGGGGATGTCGTTGATCTGCCTGCGGGCTCTACACCGCTCGATTTTGCCTACCATATCCACAGTGATGTGGGGCACCGCTGTATCGGGGCGAAAATCGGCGGGCGCATTGTACCGTTCACCTACCAGTTGCAGATGGGCGACCAGATTGAAATTATCACCCAGAAGCAGCCAAACCCGAGCCGGGACTGGCTGAATCCAAACCTGGGTTACGTGACGACCAGCCGTGGGCGCTCCAAAATTCACGCCTGGTTCCGTAAACAGGATCGTGACAAGAACATCCTTGCGGGTCGTCAGATCCTTGATGATGAGCTGGAGCATATTGGCATCAGCCTGAAAGAGGCGGAGAAGTTCCTGCTGCCGCGCTACAACTTTAACGAGCTTGATGAGCTGTTAGCGGCCATTGGCGGCGGCGATATCCGCCTGAATCAGATGGTGAACTTCCTGCAGGCGCAGTTCAATAAGCCGAGTGCGGCAGAGCAGGATGCAGCCGCGCTGAAGCAGTTGCAGCAGAAAACCTATGCCCCGCAGCAGCGCAGCAAAGACAATGGTCGCGTGGTGGTGGAAGGCGTAGGCAATCTTATGCACCACATTGCGCGCTGCTGCCAGCCTATCCCGGGCGACGATATCGTCGGCTTTATCACCCAGGGGCGCGGAATTTCGATTCACCGCTCCGACTGCGACCAGCTTGCCGAGCTACAATCGCATGCGCCTGAGCGCATCGTGGAAGCGGTCTGGGGCGAGAGCTATTCCGCGGGTTACTCGCTGGTGGTGCGCGTTACTGCCAACGATCGCAGCGGGCTGCTGCGCGACATTACCACCATTCTCGCCAACGAGAAGGTCAACGTGCTGGGCGTCGCCAGCCGCAGCGATACCCGCGAGCAGCTTGCCACCATCGATATGACCATCGAAATCTATAACCTGCAGGTGCTGGGCCGCGTGCTGGGCAAACTGAACCAGGTGCCGGATGTGATTGACGCGCGTCGTCTGCACGGCGGTTAAACACACTCTTCTGTAAGCCGGGTAAGGCTTTGCCGCCACCCGGCTTGTTTTTTTAATGGAAAACACTATGACTCAAATCGACCGCCTGCTCGGCATCATGAAACGTCTTCGGGACCCGGAAAACGGCTGTCCGTGGGACAAAGAGCAGACTTTCGCCACCATCGCCCCGTACACACTTGAAGAGACCTATGAGGTGCTGGACGCCATCTCTCGTGAAGATTTTGACGACCTGCGCGGCGAGTTGGGCGATCTGCTGTTCCAGGTGGTGTTCTATGCACAAATGGCGCAGGAAGAAGGGCGCTTTAACTTTGACGACATCTGTGCCGCCATCAGCGACAAGCTTGAGCGCCGCCACCCCCATATTTTTGGTGATGCCACTGCAGGGAACAGCGCGGAAGTGCTGGTCCGCTGGGAACAAATCAAAAGCGCCGAGCGTGCAGAGAAATCTCAGCACTCCGCGCTGGACGATATTCCTCTGAGTCTGCCTGCGCTGATGCGTGCCCATAAAATTCAGAAACGCTGCTCTGCAGTCGGGTTTGACTGGACGTCCCTCGGCCCGGTACTGGACAAAGTGCATGAAGAGATAGACGAAGTGATGCACGAAGCGCAGCAGGCAGTGGTGGATGAAGCAAAGCTGGAAGAGGAGATGGGCGATCTGCTGTTTGCGACTGTCAACCTTTCACGCCACCTGGGCGTAAAAGCGGAAACCGCGCTGCAAAAAGCCAACATTAAGTTCGAGCGTCGTTTTCGCGAAGTCGAACGAATTGTGGCCTCGCGCGGCCTGGAAATGACCGGGGTAGACCTCGATGTGATGGAAGAAGTCTGGCAGGAAGTAAAACGCCAGGAATCTGATCTCTAACGGATTTTTGCGATCAAGCGCAATTTGTGTGATTTTTTAAATGACAAGCGCTTGATTTGCGTCAAAAACATTTACCCAAAACGGGCTATTTTCTCACTCCTTATGTTTGTCATGGCCTGGAATGGAGACGGAGAATGAAAGTTTGTGGCGCTCGCCGTGTTCGGGTATACTACTTTCCCGTCCTGGTTATTCCATCGTTTCACCCTAACTTCTCAGGTTCAGCATGACAACGAACTATATTTTTGTGACCGGCGGGGTCGTATCCTCTCTGGGTAAAGGCATTGCCGCAGCCTCCCTCGCAGCCATTCTTGAAGCCCGTGGCCTCAATGTGACCATGATGAAACTGGATCCGTACATCAACGTCGATCCGGGCACCATGAGCCCAACCCAACACGGGGAAGTGTTCGTTACTGAAGACGGCGCTGAAACCGATCTGGATCTTGGCCACTACGAGCGTTTCATCCGCACCAAAATGACCCGTCGTAACAACTTCACGACTGGCCGCATCTATTCCGACGTTCTGCGTAAAGAGCGCCGTGGTGACTACCTGGGCGCGACCGTGCAGGTTATCCCACACATCACGAACGCAATTAAAGAACGTGTTCTTGCCGGTGGCGAAGGGCATGACGTGGTGCTGGTTGAAATCGGCGGTACTGTAGGGGATATCGAATCCTTGCCATTCCTGGAAGCGATTCGTCAGCTGGCGGTGGATATTGGTCGTGAACACGCGCTGTTCATGCACCTGACGCTGGTGCCTTACATGGCAGCCGCAGGTGAAGTGAAAACCAAACCGACTCAGCACTCGGTGAAAGAGCTGCTCTCCATTGGTATTCAGCCTGACATCCTGGTTTGCCGTTCCGATCGTGCTATCCCGGCGAACGAACGTGCGAAAATTGCATTGTTCTGTAACGTGCCTGAAAAAGCCGTTATTTCAATGAAAGATGTCGATTCCATTTATAAAATCCCGGGCCTGTTGAAATCACAGGGCCTGGACGATTATATTTGTAAACGATTCAGCTTGAACTGCCCGGAAGCAAATCTGTCCGAATGGGAACAGGTTATTTACGAAGAAGCTAATCCGGCTGGTGAAGTGACTATCGGTATGGTCGGCAAGTATATCGAACTGCCGGATGCCTATAAGTCAGTGATCGAAGCGCTGAAACACGGTGGTCTGAAGAACCGTGTCTCCGTGAATATCAAGCTGATTGATTCGCAGGATGTTGAAACGCGTGGCGTTGAAATCCTGAAAGATCTGGATGCAATTCTCATCCCTGGCGGCTTCGGCTACCGTGGTGTAGAAGGCAAGATCGCCACCGCGCGCTATGCGCGTGAGAACAATATTCCATACCTCGGCATCTGTCTGGGTATGCAGGTTGCGCTGATCGAATTTGCGCGCAACGTAGCGGGAATGGAAAACGCGAACTCTACGGAATTTGTGCCAGACTGTAAGTACCCTGTAGTGGCGCTTATCACTGAATGGCGTGACGAAGACGGTAACGTCGAAGTCCGTACCGAGAAGAGCGATCTGGGTGGCACCATGCGTCTTGGCGCACAGGCCTGCCAGCTGTCCGACGATAGCGTGGTTCGCAAGCTGTATGGCGAGTCAACCATCACTGAACGCCATCGTCACCGCTATGAAGTCAACAATATGTTGTTGAAACAAATTGAAGCCGCGGGTCTGCGTGTTGCGGGCCGCTCCGGGGATGATCAGTTAGTCGAGATCATTGAAGTGCCAAACCATCCGTGGTTTGTCGCCTGCCAGTTCCACCCGGAATTTACTTCAACGCCACGTGACGGGCATCCGCTGTTTGCAGGCTTTGTGAAGGCCGCCAGCGACTACCAGAAGCGTCAGGCGAAGTAAAAAAAGTTAGAACGGCAACGCGTACCCCTGGTACGCGTTGTTTGTCTGGAGTTTTAGTTTAACTTGTACTGAGGAAAATCTAATGTCCAAAATCGTTAAAGTCATCGGTCGTGAAATCATCGACTCCCGTGGTAACCCGACCGTTGAAGCCGAAGTTCATCTGGAAGGTGGTTTCGTCGGTATGGCAGCAGCTCCATCAGGTGCTTCTACTGGTTCCCGCGAAGCGCTGGAACTGCGCGATGGCGACAAATCCCGTTTCATGGGCAAAGGCGTACTGAAAGCGGTTGGCGCTGTAAACGGTCCTATTGCTCAGGCAATCCTTGGCAAAGACGCCAAAGACCAGGCTGGCATCGACAAGATCATGATCGATCTGGACGGTACTGAAAACAAATCTAACTTCGGTGCGAACGCAATCCTGGCTGTTTCCCTGGCGAACGCCAAAGCAGCAGCTGCAGCGAAAGGTATGCCACTGTTCGAACACATTGCTGAACTGAACGGCACCCCAGGCAAATACTCCATGCCAGTACCAATGATGAACATCATCAACGGTGGTGAGCACGCGGACAACAACGTTGATATTCAGGAATTCATGATTCAGCCAGTTGGCGCGAAATCCCTGAAAGAAGCGGTACGCATGGGTTCTGAAGTGTTCCACAACCTGGCTAAAGTTCTGAAAGCTAAAGGTATGAACACTGCTGTTGGTGACGAAGGTGGTTATGCGCCAAACCTGGGTTCTAACGCAGAAGCACTGGCAGTAATCGCAGAAGCAGTTAAAGCTGCTGGCTACGAGCTGGGCAAAGACATCACCCTGGCGATGGACTGTGCAGCATCTGAATTCTACAAAGACGGTAAATACGTTCTGGCTGGCGAAGGCAACAAAGCGTTCACCTCTGAAGAGTTCACTCACTTCCTGGAAGACCTGACCAAACAGTACCCAATCGTTTCTATCGAAGACGGTCTGGACGAATCTGACTGGGCTGGTTTCGCATACCAGACCAAAGTACTGGGCGACAAAATCCAGCTGGTTGGTGACGATCTGTTCGTAACCAACACCAAGATCCTGAAAGAAGGCATCGAGAAAGGCATCGTTAACTCCATCCTGATCAAATTCAACCAGATCGGTTCTCTGACCGAAACTCTGGCTGCGATCAAAATGGCGAAAGACGCTGGCTACACCGCTGTTATCTCTCACCGTTCTGGCGAAACTGAAGACGCTACCATCGCTGACCTGGCTGTTGGTACCGCTGCAGGCCAGATCAAAACCGGTTCTATGAGCCGTTCTGACCGTGTTGCTAAATACAACCAGCTGATTCGTATCGAAGAAGCTCTGGGCGAAAAAGCACCATACAACGGTCGTAAAGAGATCAAAGGCCAGTAATAGCCTTTAAGCCTTAGAATGAAAATGCCAGTCGAATGACTGGCATTTTTTTTGGCTATTTAAAATCGACTGCCATCTGTTCGGGGATTGTTAGCCCCTGAGTCGTCTGTACGCAGCGGGCGATATAATCCGTAAAGCGGGGTGGCTTCGGCATCCCCATGCTCAACAGCTTATCGTTGCTGAAGCGCACGTTAAGCGTGGCAAACGCACCGTATAAACGCATTGCTTTTAGCATCAGACGTTCGTTGCATGGACCAAAAATATTTTTCAATTCGCGGCGCATTCTAACCAGCGTTTCGTAGCTGACCTGAGCATACCGATCGCCAACAGGGGCTTTCTCTAGCGCCTGCGCCATGGCCTGATCGATATCCGCAAAGCGAACGCTATTCTCTTCCCCAGCAGAAATATGTACCACTTCCCCAGGACGAGCGTTGCTGGTGAGCAGCATTAACAACGCATCGGCGCAATAATCCACCGGAACAACGTCGATTCTGTCTTCCATTGAGCACATAAACTTCTGCAGCATCAGGCCCATGCTAAAGACCCAGAAAATGCTGCTCGACGGCGTGCAACCGTGACGAGTATGGCCGACGACGATGGACGGGCGAGCGATGAGCAACGGCAGGTTCGGGCACTCCTGGCGCATCAGCTGTTCGATAGTTGACTTCGAAAACGTGTATTCCACCAGGTGTTCAGCATTTTCTCTGAATTCAGCGCTTTCAGCGACCAGGGAATCCTGTTCCGGCGTGCATGACATTGCCGTGCCTACGTGCAGGAAACGCTGTAAGGCCGTCACCCGTTCCATGCGACGCGCCAGCGCCAGCGTGCCCTCGACATTGACCTTCCAGATCAGCGGATTATTACCAAAAGACGCAACAGCTGCACAGTTAACGACGTGCGTGACCTGGTCCAGGCGAGGATCGTCCAGAAATGCTTCCGGCTGGCTGAGGTCACCAATGAGGATATTATCTACGCTCAGAGAAGCCAGTTTATTCTCAGGCACATTGAATTTGCGCATGTTCTCTTGCACACGCTCCAGCCCACCTTGCGGATCGCTGGCACGCGCGAGCAAAAGGAGTTTTACGGGTTTATCATTGGTCAGTATTTTTTCGAGTACTGCACCGCCCAGAAATCCTGTTACGCCTGTAATCAATAACATCTTCATTAATACCGTCTCATTATGGTTGATGAGGCGGATTGTAGGCGCACAAAAGTAAACGGCATTTAAATAATAAAACGCCGAAAATGAAGGCTTCTTAAGCTTATTTTAAGAAAAGGAAATCAGGTGGATGTATTCGACATTGTGGAAAGGTAAAAAATTCAAATTATAAAAAAGAATATTTTAAGTTAATGATTTTAAAGATTTTTTATAAGCTCAATCTTACTATTAATAGTTATTCAAAATGTAATAAGCAAAATACTTTGTTACACCATTCATTTGTTCGGTAAATGATTTAAGTGAAACTGAATACCAAAAACCGCAGGCTGTTTTATTTAGCCTGCGAACTATTTTTAGAGTAACAGAGGGAGCGTAGCGCTGGCCGTTTGCTGGCTAACGTCGCCATAATGGCCATCCAGCGCAATCATGGAGGTGGTCAGCAGCTCGACCAGCAGCATGACGCCAACTTTAGCATTGAGTGCGCCAGCGCTAAGAGGCCCTTCGGGCTTGGCGGCAACCAGCTGAATATCGCTCAGGGAAGCCAGCGGGCTACGGGGGGTATTGCTGAGGGCTAACACCTTGACGCCGCGCTTGCGTGCAAGTTTCACCACGTGGAGTAAATCCCGCGTTGAACCCGAACTGGAGATGGCCACGACCAGGGTCTCCTTCGAAAGGGTCGTCGCATTCATGGCTGCGCGGTGCATATCACTAAACAGCTGTGCGGGTTTGCCCAGCCGCAACAGCTTGTAATGCAGGTACTCACCGAGGATCGCGCTGGCCGCAACGCCATAAATCTGTACGGATTGCGCCTGGTGCAGCGCTAGCGCCGCCTTTTCAAGCAACGCCCGGTCAAGGAGTCTGGCAGTATCCTGCAAAGCCTGTACTGACTCATCAACAACGTTATCAATTTCATCTCCGGTCTGTCGCGCGGGCTGGCCCTGCTGAATATCCAGAGCAAGTGCCATTTTAAATTCGTTATATCCCTTGCAGCCCAGCGTGCGGCAAAGACGCGTGACGCTGGCCTCGCTGGTGCGACTTTCGCGCGCCAGTTCAGTGATCGTCAGGTAGAGCACCCGGGTAGGATCGTTGAGGACAAACTCGCCAAGTTTTTGTTGCGTTGGGCTGTACCCGGATGCCTCCTGGCGTAGCTTCAGCAGCAGGTTTTCATGGTCTGACATGCTAGATCCTTAATGCGTTTCTCTGCGACTAGTGTGGCGGAAAGCAGGGGAAAGATGCCAGTCATTTTGAAAAAGTATGATCATCCTCCTGTTTTTTGGTGGTAATTTTCATGTATTGATGTTTTTGTGGTAAAAATTTTCATCATTAAATGAGAGGATGAAAAAATGATGCAAATGTTCAGCGGGGCTTCTTCTGGGGGATGGTTTGAAAAAGCGCAGCGCTTTGGCAAATCCTTTATGTTACCTATCGCCGTATTGCCAGCAGCAGGTCTGCTGCTGGGGATAGGTGGCGCGTTATCGAATCCAAATACCCTCGCGGCATATCCGTTTTTGGATGTGAGCTGGCTTCAGGCCATCTTCACTATCATGAGCAGTGCGGGTTCAATTGTGTTTGCGAACCTCTCGGTGCTGTTTGCTGTTGGGGTTGCTGTCGGGCTGGCAAAAAGCGATAAGGGCACGGCCGGGCTGGCGGCGTTGCTCGCTTTTCTGGTGATGAATGCCACCATTAACGCGCTGCTGATCCTCACCGGAAAACTGGCGCATGATAATCCTGGCGCTGTGGGGCAGGGCATGACGCTGGGGATCCAGACCCTGGAAACGGGTGTGTTTGGTGGCGTGGTGATCGGTCTCGTGACCTGCGCTCTCCATCACCGGTTTAATAAAATTGCGCTTCCGCAATTTCTGGGCTTCTTTGGCGGTTCACGTTTTGTTCCCATTATCAGCTCGCTGGCAGCAATACTCGTCGGGGCCGTCATGACCGTCGTCTGGCCGCATTTCCAGAAACTGATCTTTGGTCTGGGTGGGCTGGTGGATGCGACGGGTTACCTGGGCACAATGCTCTATGGCTTCATTTTGCGTATGCTCGGCCCATTCGGTTTACATCACATCTTCTATCTTCCTTTCTGGACTACCGCGCTCGGCGGGAGTGAGATCGTCAACGGTCATCTGGTCGAAGGCACACAGCGGATCTTCTTCGCGCAACTGGCCGATCCTACGACGCGTCAGTTTTACGAAGGGACGTCGCGCTTTATGTCCGGGCGCTTCATTACGATGATGTTTGGCCTGCTCGGTGCATGTCTCGCGATGTACCACACGGCAAAACCCGAGAACAAAAAACGCGTCGCCGGGCTGCTGCTCTCTGCGGCATTAACCTCGTTCCTGACCGGGATTACCGAGCCTATCGAGTTCTCCTTCCTGTTTATTGCGCCGGTGCTTTACGTCATTCATGCGCTGTTTGACGGGCTGGCGTTCATGCTCGCACACATGCTGCATATCACCATCGGGCAAACCTTCTCCGGCGGTTTTATCGACTTCGTGCTGTTTGGCATTCTTCAGGGTGAGGCCAAAACCCACTGGATGTTCGTACCGCTGGTCGGCGTGCCGTGGTTCTTCCTCTACTACTTCACGTTCCGCTATCTGATTAACCGCTTTGATTTTGCCACGCCGGGGCGTGAAAAAGAGGCGGTGGCGGATGAGGTCAGTCTGCCGCAAAGCGAGCGCGCTGCAGCGGTAATCGCCGGGCTGGGTGGAAAAGACAATCTGGACGAGGTGGACTGCTGCGCCACGCGCCTTCGTGTCACGGTGAAAGACGGCAGCAAAGTGAATGAAGCAGCATTGAAAGCCACCGGTGCACGCGGCGTCATTGTGCGCGGTAACGGTGTTCAGGTCATTTATGGCCCGCATGTCACGATTATCAAAAACGAAGTTGAAGAGATCTTATCGTAATGAAAACTGTACTGGATAACCTGAAAGGAAAACTGGTCGTCTCTTGTCAGGCGCTGGAGAATGAACCGCTGCATAGCCCGTTTATTATGTCACGGATGGCGCGGGCAGCGTTTCAGGGCGGGGCTGCTGCCATCCGCGCCAACAGCGTGGTGGATATTGCGGCCATTAAACAGGAGGTTTCTTTACCCGTTATCGGCATCATCAAACGGGATTATCCTGGTAGCGCGGTGTTTATCACTGCGACAATGAAAGAAGTGGATGAGCTGATGAGCGTCTCTCCGGAAATCATTGCACTTGATGCGACTGCGCGCGAGCGTCCTGGCGGTGAATCACTGTCAACGCTGGTCAGCCACATCCGTAAACGTTACCCCGGGATAGTGCTGATGGCGGATATATCCAGCTTAGAAGAAGCCGAAACCGCGCAGGAACTGGGCTTTGATTGTGTTGGAACCACGCTTTACGGCTATACGGCGGAAAGTGCGGGTCATGCTTTACCTGATAATGACTGCGCATTCCTGAAGGATGTGCTGGCTGCCGTCACGGTTCCGGTGGTTGCCGAAGGCAACGTCGATACCCCTGAGCGCGCGGCCAGATGCCTGGCACTGGGAGCGCATATGGTGGTCGTTGGTGGGGCAATCACCCGTCCACAGCAGATCACTGAACGGTTTATGGCAGCGATTGGCGCGCAAAGCACCGATCAAGCATGACCATCTGGCGGGGATCTGCGATAATTATCGTTTATCCCCTTTACTGAGATGACTATGCAGTACCCGATTAACGAGATGTTCCAGACCCTGCAAGGCGAGGGTTACTTTACCGGCGTTCCCGCTATTTTCATTCGTTTACAGGGATGCCCGGTTGGCTGTGCCTGGTGTGATACCAAACATACGTGGGATAAGCTCGCAGATCGGGAAGTGTCGCTGTTTAGCATTCTGGCGAAAACCAAAGAGAGCGATAAGTGGGGCGCGGGCAGTTCAGAAGATCTGCTGGCCATTATTGGTCGTCAGGGCTGGACGGCGCGCCATGTGGTGATCACCGGGGGTGAACCCTGCATCCACGATCTGACGCCGCTAACCGAGCTGCTCGAAAAGAACGGTTACAGCTGCCAGATTGAAACCAGCGGTACCCATGAAGTGCGTTGTTCCCACACCACGTGGGTGACGGTATCACCCAAAGTGAATATGCGCGGCGGATACGATGTCCTGTCTCAGGCGCTGGAACGTGCAGATGAGATAAAACACCCGGTAGGTCGCGTGCGTGATATTGAAGCACTGGATGAACTGCTGGCAACCCTCTCGGATGAAAAGCAGCGGGTCATTGCCCTGCAGCCTATCAGCCAGAAAGAGGACGCGACGCGCCTGTGCATTGAAACCTGTATCGCGCGTAACTGGCGTCTGTCGATGCAGACGCACAAGTACCTGAATATAGCCTGAAAAAAAGCCCGGTTTAACCGGGCTTTTTTTACTCGCCGCGATAGACGCAGCCGGCGGTGCAGGTCTCTTTAATCATCACTGCGCTCAGCAGCGGTACCAGCGGTTTCATCTGATCCCAGATCCATTTTGCCAGCACTTCGCTGGTCGGGTTTTCAAGGCCCGGAATATCATTCAGGTAATAGTGATCCAGACGATCGTAAGTTGGCTTAAATGCCGCTTTCAGCTCGGCAAAATCCATGATCCAACCGGTATGCGGATCGACTTCACCGGTGATCTCAAGACGCACCATAAACGAGTGCCCGTGCAGACGGCCACATTTATGTCCTTCAGGAACATGAGGAAGGTGGTGGGCGGCTTCGAAGGTGAAATCTTTAAACAGTGTGGTGGACATGATCGCTCTCAGTAATGCGGAAAAAACCGCCGCATAGTACCGGAAAGCACAATTTTTAGCATTAACTAAAACGGCTCTGAAGCCTGGACCGCAGGAAGTGGTCATTTTTTGTGATCTTTGTTGTGATATTTCAATCAGTTAATTAATCTGTTTTATCGTTAAGCATGATAACTAAAACAGGTTAGTCCATTTGGTTATTTATTATTTCCATCCCTTCTTTAATTGTTAGTATCCTCACCGTTAACCTTATCTTCAGTTTGGATTTATTCGCTTAAAGTCCGCTTGGCTACTGGAACATAACGACGCATGACGACACAGGCCCCACCTTCAAATTTGCTTCCCCTGAACCCGGAGCAACTGGCGCGCCTTCAGGCTGCCACCTCTGATTTTTCTCCCACTCAGCTTGCCTGGGTCTCCGGTTATTTCTGGGGAATGCTCAATCAGCAACCGGGCGCTGTGGCTGCCGCTCCGGCAACGGCCGTAGAAATTCCGGCCATTACGTTGATTTCCGCCTCGCAGACGGGCAATGCCCGCCGTGTGGCTGAAGCGCTGCGTGACGACCTGCTGGCTGCCAGACTGAACGTGAACCTGGTCAACGCCGGGGATTATAAATTTAAACAGATCGCGTCAGAAAAACTGCTGGTGGTTGTCGCCTCAACGCAGGGGGAAGGTGAGCCTGCTGAAGAAGCGGTGGCGCTGCATAAGTTCCTGTTCTCGAAAAAAGCGCCAAAACTGGACGGCACGGCTTTTGCGGTGTTTGGCCTGGGCGATACCTCTTATGAATTCTTCTGCCAGTCTGGTAAAGATTTCGACAGCAAACTGGCTGAACTGGGCGCAGAGCGTTTGCTGGATCGCGTTGACGCCGACGTGGAATACCAGACCGCCGCTGCTGAATGGCGTGCCCGCATCGTTGAGGTGCTGAAAGCGCGCGTCCCGAAAGAGACACAGGCACAGGCCGCGTTTACCGCGACGGGGGCCGTCAACGACATCCATACCAGCCCTTACACTAAAGAGGCTCCGCTGGCCGCGAGCCTGTCGGTTAATCAGAAAATTACCGGCCGTGATTCTGAAAAAGACGTGCGCCATATCGAAATCGATCTCGGTGACTCTGGCCTACGTTACCAGCCGGGCGATGCGCTGGGGATCTGGTATCAGAACGATCCTGCTCTGGTAAAAGAGCTGGTCGAACTGCTGTGGCTGAAAGGGGATGAGCCTGTCACTGTGGAAGGCAAAACGCAGCCGCTCTCTGAAGCGCTGCAGTGGCATTTCGAACTGACGGTGAATACCCCGAATATTGTAGAAAATTACGCTACCTTAACCCGCAGCGAATCGCTGCTGCCATTCGTGGGTGATAAGGCGAAGCTGCAGCATTACGCGGCGTCAACGCCAATTGTCGATATGGTGCGTTTCTCTCCGGCTCAGCTGGATGCCGATGCGCTGATCGGCCTGCTGCGTCCGCTGACCCCGCGTCTGTACTCCATCGCCTCTTCGCAGGCCGAAGTGGAGAGTGAAGTGCATGTTACCGTCGGCGTGGTGCGCTACGACATCGAAGGCCGCGCCCGCGCGGGTGGGGCATCAAGTTTCCTGGCGGATCGCGTGGAAGAAGAGGGCGAAGTGCGCGTCTTTATCGAGCACAACGACAACTTCCGCCTGCCTGCGCACCCGGAAACCCCGGTCATCATGATTGGCCCAGGCACCGGCATTGCGCCGTTCCGCGCCTTCATGCAGCAGCGCGCGGCAGATGAAGCGCCGGGTAAAAACTGGCTCTTCTTCGGCAACCCGCACTTTACGGAAGATTTCCTCTACCAGGTTGAGTGGCAGCGCTATGTTAAAGAGGGTGTACTGACCCGCATCGATCTGGCCTGGTCCCGCGACCAGAAAGAAAAAGTATACGTACAAGACAAACTGCGCGAACAGGGCGCAGAGCTGTGGCGCTGGATCAATGACGGTGCCCACATTTATGTCTGCGGCGACGCCAATCGCATGGCGAAAGACGTTGAGCAGGCACTGCTGGAAGTGATTGCCGAATTCGGCGGTATGGATGCCGAAACGGCAGATGAATATTTAAGTGAGCTGCGCGTTGAGCGCCGTTATCAGCGAGATGTCTACTAATGAGCGAAAAACATCCAGGGCCACTGGTGGTCGAAGGTAAACTGACAGACGCCGAGCGCATGAAGCTGGAAAGCAACTACCTGCGCGGCACCATTGCTGAAGATCTGAATGACGGTCTCACCGGCGGTTTCAAAGGCGACAACTTCCTGCTGATCCGTTTCCACGGTATGTACCAGCAGGACGATCGCGATATCCGCGCCGAGCGTGCTGAACAGAAGCTGGAGCCGCGTCACGCGATGCTGCTGCGCTGCCGCCTGCCGGGTGGGGTGATCACCACCAAACAGTGGCAGGCGATCGACAAGTTTGCCGGTGAAAACACGATTTATGGCAGCATCCGCCTGACTAACCGTCAGACCTTTCAGTTCCACGGTATTCTGAAGAAGAACGTGAAGCCGGTACACCAGATGCTGCACTCGGTTGGGCTGGACGCGCTGGCGACCGCCAACGACATGAACCGTAACGTGCTCTGCACCTCGAACCCGTATGAGTCCGAGCTGCACGCCGAAGCCTATGAGTGGGCGAAGAAGATCTCTGAGCATCTGCTGCCGCGCACGCGCGCTTATGCGGAGATCTGGCTCGATCAGGAAAAAGTCGCCACCACCGACGAAGAACCGATCCTTGGCCAGACCTATCTGCCGCGTAAGTTCAAAACCACGGTAGTGATCCCGCCGCAGAACGATATCGATCTGCACGCCAACGACATGAACTTCGTAGCGATTGCTGAAAACGGCAAGCTGGTGGGCTTTAACCTGCTGGTGGGCGGCGGCCTGTCCATCGAACACGGCAACAAGAAAACCTACGCCCGTACCGCCAGCGAGTTCGGCTTCCTGCCGCTTGAGCATACGCTGGCCGTGGCGGAAGCGGTGGTAACCACCCAGCGCGACTGGGGTAACCGTACAGACCGTAAAAACGCGAAAACCAAATACACCCTGGAGCGCGTGGGCGTTGAGACGTTTAAAGAAGAAGTAGAACGTCGCGCCGGCATTAAATTTGAGCCGATCCGCCCTTACGAATTCACCGGTCGCGGCGATCGCATTGGCTGGGTAAAAGGCATCGACAATAAATGGCACCTGACGCTGTTTATCGAAAACGGCCGTATTCTGGATTATCCGGGGCGTCCGCTGAAAACCGGTTTGCTGGAAATTGCGAAGGTCCACAAGGGTGAGTTCCGCATAACCGCCAACCAGAACCTGATCATTGCTGGTGTGCCTGAAAACCAGAAGGCGAAGATCGAGAAACTGGCGCGCGATCATGGGTTGATGAATGCGGTGAAACCGCAGCGCGAAAACTCGATGGCCTGCGTGTCATTCCCGACCTGTCCGCTGGCAATGGCCGAAGCGGAGCGTTTCCTGCCGTCATTCACTGACAAAGTAGAAGCGATTCTGGAAAAACACGGTATTCCGGACGAGCATATTGTTATGCGTATTACCGGCTGCCCGAACGGCTGCGGCCGCGCAATGCTGGCAGAGATGGGACTGGTGGGTAAAGCGCCAGGCCGTTACAACCTGCATCTTGGCGGCAACCGCATCGGTACGCGTATCCCACGGATGTACCGTGAAAACATTACTGAATCGGAGATCCTCGATTCGGTCGACGAACTGGTTGGGCGCTGGGCGAAAGAGCGTGAAGCGGGTGAAGGCTTCGGCGACTTTACGGTGCGTGCGGGCATCATTCGCCCGGTGCTCGACCCGGCCCGGGATTTCTGGGAGTAACAACGCGAGGTGATTATGTCCGTACTCGATCTAAACGCCCTGAACGATCTGCCAAAAGTCGAACGCATTCTGGCGCTCGCAGAAACCAACGCCCACCTGGAAAAGCTGGACGCCGAAGGGCGTGTGGTATGGGCGCTGGAAAACCTGCCGGGCGACTATGTGCTTTCGTCGAGCTTTGGTATTCAGGCGGCGGTCAGTTTGCATCTGGTGAATCAAATTCGTCCGGACATTCCGGTGATCCTCACCGATACCGGCTACCTGTTCCCGGAAACCTACCAGTTTATTGACGAGCTGACGGACAAGCTCAAGCTGAACCTGAAAGTTTACCGCGCGACGGAAAGCGCGGCCTGGCAGGAGGCGCGCTACGGTAAACTCTGGGAGCAGGGCGTTGAGGGCATTGAGAAATACAATGAGATCAACAAAGTTGAGCCGATGAACCGGGCGCTGAAAGAGCTTAATGCACAGACCTGGTTTGCAGGACTACGCCGCGAGCAGTCCGGCAGTCGCGCCACGCTACCCGTGCTGGCGGTTCAGCGTGGGGTGTTCAAAGTGCTGCCGATCATCGACTGGGATAACCGGACGGTGTATCAGTACCTGCAAAAGCACGGGTTGAAATACCATCCGCTGTGGGATCAGGGTTACCTGTCGGTGGGGGATACCCACACCACGCGTAAATGGGAACCGGGAATGGCAGAAGAAGAGACGCGATTCTTTGGCCTCAAGCGCGAGTGCGGACTGCACGAAGGGTGATCCCATTTCCTCCCTCTCCCTGTGGGAGAGGGTCGGGGTGAGGGCATCAGGCCGCACTAAGCCTTATTAGCTTTCGCCAGCTCCTTCACCAGCGGCAGCATCACCTTCACTACATCACGACTGCGGTGTTCAATCCGCTGCGGCAGTGCGCTATCAATGTGTTGCTGATTATCCAGCATCACGTTATGCCAGCTAATCCCGTCCGGGAAGGCTTTCGATTTAGCCCGCTGCTGATAGCCATCTTTCTTCCCCAGTGCCCAGTTAGTTGCTTCCACATACAGCACCGGAATACCCGCTTTATCGAACACCTCACCATCGTTACAGCAGCCTGTTCCTCGCGGATAATCAGGATTGCCGCCTGGGTTACTGGTGGCATAGACCCCATGGCTGCGGGCAATCGCCAATGCCCGGTCGCGCGTCAATTTTCGCACGGTACCCGGCGTACTTTGTCCGCTGTTGAAATAGAGCTTATCGCCGACGATCAGGTTATCGAGGTTGATCACCAGCAGGGTATTTTTCTTCTCTTTGGCGCTCATGCGCTTCAGGAGATTCTCAGCGCCGAGTTTGCCTTCTTCTTCACCACTGGTGGCAACGAAACGAATCCCGTATTTAGTCGGTATATCCTTCATTCGTTCTGCCAGTTCGAGCATCACGCCCAGACCTGCGGCGTTATCATCCATACCCTGCAGCGTCAGACCACCGAGATTGTTATCGGTATCGGTGTCGCTCATTGGGGCGTAGGTATCGAGGTGCGCCATAATAATGATCTGCTCATCCGCGCTACCTTCGTGAGCCGCAATAACCGTACTACCGGTCACGTTATGCCAGTTTTTGGTTTTATTGCGTGAGGTATAGATATAGCGGCTGTGAAACGTGCGGATATCGCTCTGGTAACCCATGTCGGCAAACTGCTGACGAATATAGTCTGCGGAGAGCATTTCCGCGGGGGAACCGGTCATGCGGCCAGGAAATACGGTGGCAATATGTCGCGCCTGCGTATTCGCGATTTCACCGTACGGTTGATTTTTTGCCTGAGCCGGAAGGATGAAGCAAACGCCGAGCGCCAGGGCAGCAATACGGTGGCGCGTTGCGGAAAACATAGTGAGTCCTTAAAAAACAGAGCAAAATTTTAACCCGCCTAGTATGAAACTGTGATCGTCCATACACAATTTGAATTGCTCTTAAATGCCCGAAATTTCGCGTGTTAAGCACTTTTTGATATTTGCTTTTTCATGGCGTTATTCCATTGAGTAACTACTCATTCCAATTCGTAATTTCATTCGGTCTAAGCCGCCCCCTATAGTCCCTTTATTCCTCGTTGTTAGTGAGTTGCTGCTGTGGACTATCTGCCCTTATTTGCTGCGATTAAAGATAAGCCGGTGCTGGTTGTTGGCACAGGTGAGATTGCCGATCGCAAAATCGTATTTCTGCAGCGCGCAGGGGCGCAGGTGCGGGTCGTTGCAGGGGCGGATTTCGACGAATCACAAATCGACAGCGTGGTGCTGGTGATTGCGGCAACGGAAGACCGCGAGCTGAACCGACGGATCTCAGATGCTGCTCAGGCGCGTTACCGTCTGGTGAACGTGGTGGACGATCAGCCTTTATGCTCCTTTATCTTCCCGTCGATTGTTGATCGCTCCCCGCTGCTGGTCGCTATCTCCTCCGGTGGTACCGCACCGGTGCTGGCGCGCGTATTGCGGGAAAAAATCGAAGCGCTGTTGCCAACCAGTCTCGGACGTATGGCAGAGAAAGCGAGCTACTGGCGCAATCATCTGAAAACCCGACTGACCAGCGTGACGGAACGTCGTCGCTTCTGGGAACGCGTGTTTCGCGGCCGCTTTGCCAGCCTGATGCATGCAGGCAATGAGACAGCGGCGCAGAAAATTCTTGAAGACGAACTGGATAACCCCGGCAGCACCGGCGGGGAGATCATTCTGGTAGGCGCAGGGCCGGGCGATGCAGGGCTCCTGACGCTGCGCGGCCTGCAGGTGCTGCAGGACGCGGACGTGGTGTTCTACGATCACCTGGTTACTGACGGCATACGCGAACTGATTCGCCGCGATGCCGAGCAAATCTGCGTCGGCAAACGGGCTGGAGAGCACTCGGTGCCGCAGCACGACACCAACCAGATGTTGGTTGCGGCCGCCAAAGCGGGCAAAACCGTGGTTCGCCTGAAAGGGGGAGATCCTTTCATTTTCGGTCGTGGCGGCGAAGAATTGCAGGCAGCAGCCGAAGCGGGGGTGCCGTTCCAGGTGGTTCCCGGCATCACGGCGGCTTCTGCGGTAACGGCATATGCCGGTATCCCGCTGACCCACCGCGATTACGCCCAGAGCGTCACCTTTGTGACGGGACATTACAAGGCGGACAGCACGCCGTTCGACTGGTCTCACCTCGCTCAAAGCCGACAGACGTTGGCTATCTATATGGGCACGATGAAGGCGGCGGACATCAGCGAACAACTTATTCAGCACGGTCGCGAGGCGAAGACACCTGTTGCCGTTATTTCTCGCGGTACGCGCGTCGATCAGCACGTTGCTATCGGCACCCTTGACGATCTTGCAACCCTGGCGAAAGACGCCCCTATGCCCGCCCTGATCGTGGTGGGGGAAGTGGTGCAGCTGCACAGCACGCTCGCCTGGTTTCAGCACACAACCGACACAGAAGGCTTTGGTTCTTCTGTTATAAATTTGGCTTAAGGAACGGTTATGGACCAAAAACGTCTTACTCACCTGCGGCAGCTCGAAGCGGAAAGTATCCATATTATCCGCGAAGTGGCCGCCGAGTTTTCTAACCCGGTGATGATGTATTCCATCGGCAAAGACTCCAGCGTCATGCTGCATCTGGCGCGTAAAGCGTTTTACCCGGGTACGCTACCGTTCCCGTTGCTGCATGTGGATACCGGCTGGAAATTCCGCGAAATGTACGAATTCCGCGACCGTACCGCCAAAGCCTATGGCTGCGAACTGCTGGTACATAAAAACCCGGAAGGTGTGGCGATGGGCATTAACCCGTTCGTGCACGGCAGCGCCAAACACACGGACATCATGAAAACCGAAGGGCTGAAGCAGGCGCTGAACAAATACGGTTTTGATGCGGCCTTCGGTGGCGCGCGTCGTGATGAGGAAAAATCCCGTGCGAAAGAGCGTATCTACTCTTTCCGTGACCGCTTCCACCGCTGGGACCCCAAAAACCAGCGCCCGGAGCTGTGGCACAACTACAACGGCCAGATCAACAAAGGCGAAAGCATTCGCGTCTTCCCGCTCTCCAACTGGACCGAGCTGGATATCTGGCAGTACATCTATCTGGAAAATATTGAGATCGTTCCGCTGTATCTGGCCGCTGAGCGTCCGGTACTGGAGCGCGACGGGATGCTGATGATGATCGACGACGATCGCATCGACCTGCAGCCAGGTGAAGTGATCAAAAAACAGATGGTGCGTTTCCGTACCCTCGGTTGCTGGCCATTGACCGGTGCGGTGGAATCCAGCGCACAGACGCTGCCGGAGATCATCGAAGAGATGCTGGTGTCGACCACCAGTGAGCGACAGGGGCGCGTGATTGACCGCGACCAGGCAGGCTCCATGGAGCTGAAGAAACGTCAGGGTTATTTCTAAGGAGCCGCCATGAACACGACCATTGCTCAACAAATTGCCAAAGAAGGCGGCGTAGAAGCTTATCTGCACGCGCAACAACATAAGAGCTTGCTGCGCTTTCTGACCTGCGGCAGCGTGGATGACGGGAAAAGCACCCTGATTGGCCGTCTGCTGCACGACACGCGTCAGATTTACGAAGATCAGCTCTCTTCCCTGCATAACGACAGCAAACGTCACGGCACCCAGGGTGAAAAACTCGATCTGGCCCTGCTGGTGGATGGCCTGCAGGCGGAGCGCGAGCAGGGCATCACCATTGATGTGGCTTATCGTTACTTCTCTACCGAGAAGCGCAAATTTATTATCGCCGACACCCCGGGGCACGAGCAGTACACCCGTAACATGGCGACAGGTGCCTCCACCTGCGATCTGGCGATCCTGCTGATCGACGCCCGTAAAGGCGTGCTCGATCAAACCCGTCGTCACAGTTTTATTTCCACGCTGCTGGGGATCAAGCACCTGGTGGTGGCGATCAATAAAATGGATCTGGTGAATTTCAGCGAAGAAAAATTCGATGAGATCCGCCAGAGCTACCTGACCTTTGCCGAACAGCTGCCAGGTAACCTGGACATTCGTTTTGTGCCGCTCTCGGCGCTGGAAGGCGACAACGTCGCGTCCCAGAGCACGAACATGCCGTGGTACAGCGGCCCGACGCTGCTGGAAGTGCTGGAAACCGTTCAAATTCAGCGCGTGGTTGATACCCAACCGATGCGTTTCCCGGTGCAGTACGTGAATCGTCCGAACCTCGATTTCCGTGGTTTTTCAGGCACTATTGCATCAGGTTCTGTGAAAGTGGGTCAGCGCGTCAAAGTGCTGCCATCTGGCGTAGAATCGGCTATTGCCCGTATTGTCACTTTTGACGGTGACCTGCCGGAGGCGGGAGCCGGTGAAGCGGTGACGCTGGTGCTGAAAGATGAGATTGATATCAGCCGCGGTGACCTGCTGGTGGATGCGCACGAAACGCTGACGGCGGTACAGGGCGCGTCCGTGGATGTGGTGTGGATGGCCGAACAGCCGCTGACCGCTGGGCAAAGCTACGACATTAAAATTGCGGGCAAGAAAACCCGCGCCCGCGTGGACGGTATTCAGTTCCAGGTAGATATCAACAATCTGACCCAGCGTGACGTCACCGAGCTGCCGCTGAACGGCATCGGCCTGGTCGATCTGACCTTCGACGAGCCACTGGTGCTGGATCCGTATCAGCAAAACCCGGTCACGGGCGGGCTGATCTTTATCGACCGTCTGACTAACGTCACCGTCGGTGCCGGGATGGTGCGCGAGCCTAACGAACAGGCCGCCGTGGCGTCTGAGTTCAGCGCCTTCGAGCTGGAACTGAATGCGCTGGTGCGTAAACACTTCCCGCACTGGGGTGCACGCGATCTGCTGGGAGGGAAGTAATGGCTGCTCATGATGAGAACGTCGTCTGGCATCCTCATCCGGTCACTGTCGCTCAGCGTGAGCAACTCCACGGTCACCGTGGGGTTGTGCTGTGGTTTACCGGGCTGTCGGGTTCCGGTAAATCCACGGTAGCGGGGGCGCTGGAAGAGGCGCTGTATCAGCAAGGCGTGAGCACATACCTGCTGGATGGGGACAACGTGCGCCATGGTCTGTGCAACGATTTGGGCTTCAGCGACGAAGACCGTAAAGAGAATATCCGTCGGGTAGGGGAAGTGGCGAGCCTGATGGCGGATGCCGGGCTGGTGGTCCTTACTGCGTTCATCTCTCCGCACCGGGCAGAGCGCCAGATGGTGCGTGAGCGCGTTGGGCAGGATCGCTTTATCGAAGTGTTTGTCGATACGCCGCTGGAGATTTGTGAAGCGCGCGATCCGAAAGGGCTGTACAAGAAAGCGCGTGCGGGTGAACTGCGAAATTTCACGGGAATAGACGCAGTATACGAAGCGCCTGAATCGCCTGAAATTCACCTGGAAGGTCAACAATTGGTAACAAATTTAGTAAGCCAATTATTAGACCTCCTCAGACGGGACGATATTATCAGATCCTGAGACGGTATCGTTTGGGCGCTATTTACCCGAGCGATGAGTCATGGTCACAGGATTAGCTATGCGCAACAGTGAAAACTACATCATTACCACCGGGTCGGAGCCGATAGCGACCGACGACGAGACGACCTGGTCATTTCCTGGGGCCATCGTCGGCTTCGTCTCGTGGTTACTGGCGCTGGGTATCCCGTTTCTCATTTACGGCGGTAATACGCTGTTCTTCTTTCTCTACACCTGGCCATTCTTCCTGGCGCTGATGCCCGTCGCGGTTGTCGTCGGCATTGCGTTGCATTCGCTACTCAATGGCAAACTCCTTTACAGTGCCGTGGTCACGATTGTGACGGTGGTCCTGATGTTTGGACTGTTATTTTTGTGGCTCATGGGCTAACTTCAGCCATAATTCAAACCGTAACCAACTGTGTGACGATATTGTGCAGGGCGATTCTGCGGAAAAAATGTGGTACATTTGCCCGCGATGTTGCGGCATCTCTGTACCCCCGGCGTAGTGCCCTGGGGCGTTTTGGGATGATGATGCCGTTTTTCAGGGGGCAGGATGGGTAAACTAACGCTGCTGTTGCTGGCTTTGCTGATCTGGCTGCAATACTCGCTGTGGTTCGGTAAGAACGGACTGCACGACTATAGCCGGGTGAGCGATGACGTTGCGGCTCAGCAGGCAACAAACGCCAAACTTAAGGCGCGAAACGATCAACTCTTTGCTGAAATTGATGACCTCAATGGCGGGCAAGAGGCGATTGAGGAACGCGCACGCAATGAACTCAGTATGACTAAGCCGGGCGAAACTTTTTATCGTCTGGTTCCGGATGCGTCTAAACGCAATCAGGGCTCAGCACAAAACAATCGATAATCAGGCCCAGGATTACGACATGGCAGTAACTTTTTCGGACGTATGCGCCGTGGTGCCGGCCGCAGGTTTTGGCCGGCGCATGCAGACAGAATGTCCCAAGCAATACCTCTCAATTGGCGATAAAACGATCCTCGAACATGCTGTGGCGGCGCTGCTGGCGCATCCACGTGTGAAGCGTGTGATCATCGCTATCAGCCCGGGCGATGCGCGCTTCGCGCAGTTACCGCTGGCAAATCATCCGCAGATTACCGTTGTCGATGGCGGTGCCGAGCGCGCCGATTCCGTGCTGGCGGGCATTCGGGCCGCCGGGGATGCCCGGTGGGTGCTGGTGCATGATGCCGCGCGTCCATGCCTGCATCAGGACGATCTCGCGCGCCTGCTGGCCCTGAGCGAAACAAGCAAGGTTGGCGGGATTCTCGCCGCGCCGGTGCGTGACACCATGAAACGCGCTGAGCCGGGTAAACGGGCTATCGCTCACACCGTTGATCGCGTCGATTTATGGCACGCGTTGACGCCACAATTTTTCCCCCGCGAATTACTCCATGACTGCTTAACGCGTGCGCTTAAAGAAGGTGCGACCATTACGGACGAAGCCTCAGCGCTGGAGTATTGCGGTTTTCACCCTGAGCTTGTTGAAGGACGTGCTGATAATATAAAAGTGACGCGCCCTGAAGATTTACAGCTCGCGGAATTTTATCTTACCCGTTCGACCCATCAGGAGAAGGCATAATGCGAATTGGACACGGTTTTGATGTACACGCCTTTGGCGGAGAAGGCCCAATTATCATTGGCGGCGTACGTATTCCTTATGAAAAAGGGTTGCTGGCGCATTCTGATGGCGACGTGGCATTACATGCATTAACCGATGCATTGCTCGGTGCTGCTGCGCTGGGTGATATTGGCAAGCTTTTTCCTGACACGGATCCGGCCTTCAAAGGTGCGGATAGCCGTGCGTTGCTGCGTGAAGCCTGGCGTCGTATTCAGGCCAAAGGTTACACCCTGGGCAACGTCGATGTGACGATCATCGCTCAGGCACCAAAAATGTTGCCGCACATTCCTCAGATGCGCGTGTTTATTGCTGAAGATCTGGGTTGCCATATGGATGACGTCAATGTCAAAGCAACCACCACGGAGAAACTGGGCTTTACCGGCCGTGGCGAAGGGATTGCCTGTGAAGCCGTGGCGCTGCTGGTGAAGGCGAACGCATGACAGACTTCGATAACCTGACATACCTGCACGGTAAACCGCAGGGGAACGGGGTGCTGAAAGCCAGCCCCGAAGATTTCCTCGTAGTCGAGGATCTGGGGTTCGCGCCCGATGGCGAAGGCGAACATATCCTGGTGCGCATTCTGAAAAATGGCTGCAATACCCGCTTTGTGGCCGATGCGCTGGCAAAATTCCTCAAAATTCATGCTCGTGAAGTGAGTTTTGCCGGCCAGAAAGATAAACACGCCGTCACTGAACAGTGGCTATGCGCACGCGTTCCCGGCAATACGATGCCTGATTTAAGCAAATTTGAGCTTGAAGGCTGTAAGGTACTGGAGTACGCCCGCCATAAACGCAAATTGCGTCTGGGCGCCTTGAAAGGTAACGATTTTACGCTGGTGCTACGCGAAATCACAAACCGCGATGACGTCGAGAAGCGTTTGGCTGCTATCAACGCCGATGGCGTGCCTAACTACTTTGGCGCTCAGCGCTTTGGTATTGGCGGCAGCAACCTGCAGGGTGCGCTGCGCTGGGCACAAAGTGATGCGCCCGTCCGTGACAGGAATAAACGCAGTTTTTGGTTGTCTGCGGCGCGTAGTGCGTTGTTTAATCAGATTGTGAGCGAAAGGCTGAAAAAACCGGACGCGAATCAAGTTGTTGTTGGCGATGCGCTACAATTAGCGGGACGCGGAAGCTGGTTTGTGGCAACGGCCGAAGAAATGGCCGATGTTCAGTCGCGCGTGGATGCCAAAACGCTGATGATTACCGCCGCGTTGCTCGGTACGGGCGAGTGGGGGACGCAGGGCGATGCGCTGGCTGCGGAGCAGTCTGCCGTTGCGAATGCACAAGAATTACAATCATTGCTGGTGCGGGAAAAAGTCGAAGCAGCACGCCGCGCGATGCTGCTCTATCCGCAGCAGTTAAGCTGGAACTGGTGGGATGACGTAACCGTCGAGTTACGCTTCTGGCTACCGGCAGGTAGCTTTGCCACCAGTGTTGTCAGGGAACTTATCAACACATCGGGTGATTATGCGAATATTGCTGAGTAACGATGACGGGATCCACGCGCCGGGCATTCAGACCCTGGCGAAACACCTTCGCGAATTTGCGGATGTGCAGGTCGTGGCCCCCGATCGTAACCGCAGTGGAGCGTCCAACTCACTGACGCTGGAGTCGTCGCTTCGCACTTTTACCTTTGAAAATGGCGATATTGCCGTGCAGATGGGCACGCCGACAGACTGCGTATTTCTGGGCGTGAACGCGTTAATGCGACCGCGCCCGGATATCGTCGTCTCGGGTATTAACGCCGGCCCAAATCTCGGCGATGACGTGATTTACTCCGGTACCGTGGCAGCCGCAATGGAAGGACGACATCTGGGGTTCCCTGCCCTGGCGGTCTCGTTAAACGGTCACACGCATTACGACACCGCAGCCGTGGTGACCTGCTCGATCCTGCGCGCGCTCAGCCGTGAGCCGCTACGTACCGGGCGCATCCTCAATATCAACGTGCCGGATCTCCCGCTGAATGAAATTAAAGGCATTCGCGTCACGCGATGCGGAAGCCGGCACCCGGCCGATCAGGTGATCCCGCAGCAGGATCCACGTGGGAATACGCTTTACTGGATCGGTCCTCCCGGCGATAAGTGCGATGCGGGTCCTGATACCGACTTTGCCGCCGTGGATGAAGGCTATGTTTCGGTTACACCGCTGCACGTAGATTTAACCGCGTATAGCGCGCATGATGTGGTGTCGGGCTGGCTGGATCGCGCAGGAGTGAACGCGCAATGGTAAACAAACGTGTACAAACTCTTCTGGAACAACTACGCGCGCAGGGGATCCGCGACGAGCACGTGCTTGAGGCGCTCGCTCAGGTTCCGCGTGAGAAATTTGTAGACGAGGCGTTTGAACACAAAGCGTGGGAAAACGTGGCGCTGCCTATCGGGCAGGGCCAGACGATTTCGCAGCCCTACATGGTGGCGCGCATGACGGAGCTTCTGGAGCTGACTCCCGACTCCCGTGTACTGGAAATTGGCACCGGATCGGGGTATCAAACCGCCATCCTGGCGCATCTGGTTCATCATGTGTGCTCCGTTGAGCGTATTAAAGGTTTGCAGTGGCAGGCGCGTCGTCGCCTGAAACAACTTGATTTACATAATGTTTCGACACGACACGGTGATGGATGGCAGGGTTGGAAGGCTCGCGCCCCGTTTGACGCTATCATCGTGACGGCGGCCCCGCCTGAAATTCCTGCAGCCCTGTTGTCGCAACTGGATGAGGGGGGCATTCTTGTTTTGCCTGTCGGGGACGAGCAGCAGCTTTTGAAGCGCGTTCGTCGACGTGGCGGCGAGTTTATTATCGACACCGTGGAAGCCGTGCGTTTTGTGCCTCTGGTAAAGGGGGAGTTGGCCTGAGACTCGGAATTATCCAGGGTTATTAAGGCAAATTCAGCGTATGGTGTGGCGCGAAAGAGTCGTGCCTTCACGGTAAATTTTAAGTCACTGGTAGTTAACACATTCCTGGGGGATAAATGAGCGCGGGAAGCCCTAAATTCACCATCAGCCGTGTTGCGGCATTATCACTGGTTTCGCTTTGGCTGGCAGGCTGTACAAGTTCTAACAACGCGCCTGCGCCCGTCAGTTCCGTCGGCGGAAACAGCGGCTCCGGTAGCACGTCCAGCGGAATGTTGATCACGCCGCCACCTAAAATGGGTACTGCTGCGCCGCAGCAAACACCACAAATTCAGCCTGTGCAACATCCTGTTACACAGCCAATGCAGGTTCAGCCAGTTGAACAACCTGTCCAGACCCAAAATGGCCGCATAGTTTATAACCGTCAGTATGGGAACATTCCTAAAGGCAGCTATACCGGCGGCAGTACCTATACCGTGAAACGCGGGGATACGCTGTTCTACATTGCGTGGATTACCGGGAACGATTTCCGTGACCTCGCCCAGCGTAACAACGTTCAGGCGCCGTATGGACTGGAAGTGGGCCAAACGCTTCAGGTTGGCAACGCCACAGGCAAGCCACTTACGCCAGGTAACACCGTTTCTGCGGCCGATGTGACTGCACAAAATAACAGCGTTAAGCCTGCACAAAAATCCACCACAGTGGTTGCTTCACAACCTGTAATTACGTATTCTGAGGATTCAGGTGATCAGACTGCTAACAAAATGTTGCCGAATAATAAAGGGACTGCGACTGTTGTCACAGCACCCGTGACGGCACCTGTGGTTAGCTCTACTGAACCGACTGCCAGCAGTATGACGTCCAGTTCGCCAATTTCTACATGGCGCTGGCCAACTGACGGCAAGGTTATCGAAAACTTCTCTTCCTCCGAAGGTGGAAATAAAGGGATCGATATCGCAGGGAGTAAGGGACAGGCTATCATCGCGACCGCAGATGGACGTGTTGTATATGCCGGTAACGCTCTGCGCGGTTACGGTAATCTTATTATCATCAAACATAACGATGATTACCTGAGTGCCTACGCCCATAACGACACAATGCTGGTCCGGGAACAACAAGAAGTTAAGGCGGGGCAAAAAATCGCTACTATGGGTAGCACCGGAACCAGTTCTACACGCTTGCATTTTGAAATTCGTTACAAGGGGAAATCCGTAAACCCGCTGCAGTACTTGCCGCAGCGATAATTTGACGGGGCATGCCAGCCAGGGTGTCTCGTTCAGGGATCACGGGTAGGAGCCACCTTATGAGTCAGAATACGCTGAAAGTTCATGATTTAAATGAAGACGCGGAATTTGATGAGAACGGAGTAGAGGCTTTTGACGAAAAAGCCTTAGTAGAAGAGGAACCCAGTGATAACGATTTGGCTGAAGAAGAGCTGTTATCGCAGGGTGCCACACAGCGTGTACTGGACGCGACTCAGCTTTACCTTGGGGAGATTGGTTACTCCCCACTGTTAACGGCCGAAGAAGAAGTCTATTTCGCACGTCGTGCTTTGCGTGGTGATGTTGCCTCGCGTCGTCGCATGATTGAAAGTAACTTGCGACTGGTCGTGAAAATTGCTCGCCGTTACGGCAATCGTGGTCTGGCTCTGCTGGATCTGATTGAAGAGGGCAACTTAGGCCTCATCCGCGCAGTTGAGAAGTTTGACCCGGAACGCGGGTTCCGTTTCTCAACCTACGCGACCTGGTGGATTCGTCAGACCATCGAACGGGCTATTATGAACCAGACCCGTACGATCCGCCTGCCGATTCACATCGTCAAAGAGTTGAACGTTTATCTGCGTACCGCGCGCGAGTTGTCCCATAAACTGGACCACGAGCCAAGCGCAGAAGAAATTGCCGAACAACTCGACAAACCGGTTGATGACGTAAGCCGTATGCTGCGTCTCAACGAGCGCATTACCTCGGTTGACACCCCGCTGGGTGGCGACTCCGAAAAAGCGCTGCTGGACATCCTGGCCGATGAAAAAGACAACGGTCCGGAAGACACCACGCAGGACGATGACATGAAACAGAGCATCGTCAAATGGCTGTTCGAACTGAACGCCAAACAGCGTGAAGTGCTGGCGCGTCGTTTCGGTTTACTGGGGTATGAAGCTGCAACACTGGAAGACGTCGGCCGCGAAATTGGCCTGACCCGTGAACGTGTTCGTCAGATTCAGGTTGAAGGTCTGCGCCGCCTGCGTGAAATCCTGCAGGGGCAAGGTCTGAATATCGAAGCGCTGTTCCGCGAATAAGCAACCTTTCGTCAAAAAAAGGCCCGTCGTGAGACGGGCCTTTTTCTTTTTTTCTACGGCTGTGCTGTTTCGTGCAGCAAACGCCACGCGATCAAATCACCTTCCAGATTAAGCAGGGCGGTTGACCAGCGCACGTTGACCGGGTGATCGGGACGAGTTTGCGTCTCCCGGTAGTGAAGCACCGCTCCGTGGCTCCATGTCTGTCGAGTTGTTAATTCATCGACGACGATCTTCAGTCCGGGACGGCTTCCGCGCTGTTTTTCCAGAAAGCTGACAAGACCGTCATAGTCGATATGGGTCCCCCCAGGCGGGACCATCAAAAAATCAGGCCGGAAACGGGCGAGCAGTGCGTCAATATCACCTTCGCCATTACCTAACCAGCTTTCGAGCGCAATGTGGAGGTCGATAATCTCTTGTTCGAAAAGCGTCATGAATTCTCCTGTCGCAGCTGTGTTAGCACCTGCTTATTGTTAAGACGAAAAGCATACAGTACAGGCAATAAGGTGATGCCTGCGGCAAAAATAAACATCCCGTGCCACGCGGCGAGAGGTGTCAGATATATCTGGGCCAGGTTCAGCATCTGTGCCAGTAGCAGGGCTCCGGCAAAAAAGCTCAACTGGCGATTAAGATTCCACAGGGCGCTGGCATCCGGCATCTCTTCCCGGCGCGTCGTCAAAAAAGCACTACTCTGAGCCGTGCTGCTGCAAAGACTGCCTCCTGCTCCCATCAATACAAACGCAACGGTGGGTAACAGCGCTGTTGTGGCTGAGTTGACGTTGAGCAACAGCAAAATGCCCAGCGCCTGCAGCAGGCAACCCGTGACAATAAGTGGCCGAGGGCCGATGCGGTTAAAATAGCGGCCCGTCGCTGTGATCGCCATGAATGATGCCAGAGACCATGGCAGCATGAGCATTCCCGTTTCGGCAGGCGTCATGTTCGCTTCGTTCTGAAGATAAAACATACCTGTTACGTTCACCCCAATAAACATGCCGGGTACACATAAATAGACCAGCATGGAAAAACGCAGAAGTGGGTTCATCAGCAAAGGCAGATTTAACAGCCTGGTCGCTTTCATCGGTGGCATTTCGTGTTTCAGCCACAGGGAGGCCAACATAAACGTCACCACCGCAACGGGAAGGGTGGCAAAAAATATCCACCGCCAGCTTAGCATCTGCACCAGAACTCCCCCGATTGCAGGCGAGCAAGCGGGAGCAAGCAACGCCACCAGCATGACCGCTGAAGAAAGTCTGGCACGCTCGTGGGGCTTATACTGTTGCCAGGTCAGTGCTTGTCCGACGGGGATCAATAAGCCTCCTCCCACTCCCTGCAGTACTCGCCAGGCAATCAGGCTTCCCAGTGAGGAAGACAAGCCTGCGGCAACAGAGGTTGCGCTGAACAGTAAAAGCGAGAGCAGGATGACGCGCTTTGGCCCGATGCAGCGTGTCAGCACGGTGCTAAAAGGGATCACCAGCGTCAACCCGGCAATATACCCGTTACTGACCCAGGCAAGTGCTGAAGGCGTAGCGTTAAACGTGTGCGCTATTGCCGGAAAGGCGACACTGGCAATAAACATGTTGATCAAATCAAGAAAAAAGCCCAGTAGATAAACAACGGCGACTTTGCTGCGATACGTCATGGCGGTTCCTCCCGTGAGGTGGCGTATCGTAGCGGCCCGGGAGGTACGGATAAATGCGACAAAGCGAGATATACTGTCAAACACATTTTGACAGTAAAAAAAGTGACGATGATTAATTTACAGCGGACGGCGATGTTTGTAGCGGTAGCTGATACCGGCAGTTTCACTGCGGCAGCCGACGCAATGGGGCTGACAAAAGCCGTGGTTAGCTTCAATATCCGCCAGCTCGAAGCTGAGCTGGGCGTCACCCTGTTGCTGCGTTCCACCCGACGTCTGACCTTAACCGAGGCCGGTGCGCTTTTTCATCAACGCAGCGTCGCGCTTCTGAAGGATGCAGAGCAATTGCAGGACGATGTACGCGCGAATCATGGGGGGCTCACGGGGGAATTGCGGATCACGACCACACCGGAGTATGGCTCAAGGGTCGTGGTTCCTTTGCTGGCCAGGTTTAGCCAGCAGCATCCTGATCTTCGCGTAAGACATGTTTCGTCGTCGCTGCATGCCGACCTAATTTCAGAGCGCTTTGATGTCGCCATCCGGCTGGGGACGCTCGCCGACTCGCGCTATCACGCAGCTGCGATCTCGCACTTCTCCATCCTGCCCGTCGCGACGCCCGAGTGGCTGGCGAAAAATCCAATTGAATCGCTGGAACATCTGGCACAAGCTGACTGGCTCGTTCACGAGCGTCTGACCTCGCCGTTGCACTGGCAGGTAAAAGATGCCAGCGGGGCATCAGAGACGCTGGAGATTAAAAAAGCACCGCGTTTGTTTGCGGACAGTGCGCAGGCGCTAATGGCCTTTGCACTTGCAGGAAGTGGTGTGGCGTTACTACCGGAATGGCTGGTGCGTGAGGCACTGGATGCGCGAAATCTGGTGTCGGTTTTACCGGGATACACCTTTGCGAAGCAGGGCATCTACGCGGTTTATCCTGATGCCCGGCATGTACCCGCAAAAGTGCGTAGCTTTATCGATTTTATGCGCACCAGCGTGAATTAATCGTGCATCATCTTTTTGATGAGCGCAGAGAACTGCTCCCGCTCGGCCTTGTTTAGACGTCCTAAAAACGCCTCATCCACCTCATTGCCAACCGGTTTACAGCCTGCAAGCAGGGCTTCTCCTTCTGGCGTCAGGAAGACAAACCGGCGGCGCTTATCCGCAGGATCGAGTTCACGTTTGACCAGCCCGCGCGCCTCCATGCGGCTTAGCATTTCTGCCAGCGTCGCTTTTGTGCTAACCGCGACTTCGGTCAATGCCACCTGTTCAATGCCAGGATGCTCGGCAATTGAGCGCATGACCGCATACTGCGGCTTGGTCAGTTCCGGCAAGGCGTGCTGCCACTGCGCGGTATGCTGTTGAAAAAGCTGACGTAACAGGTGGAACGCCTCTTTTCTTAGTTCCATGAACACTCCGACGGAAAAAATCTCCCACTATGATAGCCGCTATTGCTCCGGATTTTAACGCGGCATTTTTTAGCGATTCGTGTGATCGTGTACGAACGATCTTGTCAGGAAAATGGTTCGGGAGTAGTTTAGTTTTAATGTTCGTGTACGAACAAAAAAATTGAGGTGCTGAATGAGATTGATCGTGGGAATGACAGGGGCGACAGGCGCTCCGCTGGGCGTGGCGCTACTCCAGGCCTTGCGGGAGATTCCGGAGGTGGAGACCCACCTGGTTATGTCGAAGTGGGCAAAAACCACCATTGAGCTGGAAACGCCTTACACCGCGCAGGACGTTGCTGCTCTGGCTGACGTTGTCCACAGTCCGGCTGACCAGGCCGCCACCATCTCATCCGGCTCATTTCGCACCGACGGCATGATCGTCATTCCCTGCAGCATGAAAACGCTGGCGGGGATCCGCGCAGGCTACGCCGAAGGGCTGGTGGGGCGCGCGGCAGATGTGGTGCTGAAAGAGGGGCGTAAGCTGGTGCTGGTTCCCCGTGAAACGCCGCTCAGCACCGTTCATCTGGAGAATATGCTTGCGCTTTCCCGCATGGGCGTGGCGATGGTGCCGCCCATGCCTGCGTATTACAACCACCCGCAAACCGCCGATGACATTACCCAGCATATTGTGACCCGCGTGCTTGACCAGTTTGGTCTGGAGCATAAAAAGGCACGCCGCTGGAACGGGTTGCAGGAGGCGAAACATTTTTCACAGGAGAATAAAGATGGCATTTGATGATTTGAGAAGCTTCCTGCAGGCGCTCGATGAGCAAGGGCAACTGCTGAAAATTGAGGAAGAGGTAAACGCCGAGCCGGATCTGGCTGCGGCAGCCAACGCAACGGGACGTATTGGCGACGGTGCCCCCGCGCTGTGGTTCGACAACATTCGCGGGTTTACCGATGCCCGTGTCGTGATGAATACGATTGGCTCCTGGCAGAATCACGCCATTTCGATGGGACTGCCTGCGAACACCCCGGTCAAAAAACAGATCGACGAGTTTATCCGCCGCTGGGATAAATTCCCCGTCACACCGGAGCGTCGCGCTAACCCGGCCTGGGCGCAGAATACGGTGGACGGTGAAGACATTAACCTGTTCGATATCCTGCCGCTGTTTCGCCTGAATGATGGTGACGGTGGTTTTTATCTTGATAAAGCCTGCGTTGTCTCGCGCGATCCGCTGGACCCCGATCATTTTGGCAAGCAAAACGTCGGTATTTACCGCATGGAAGTGAAGGGCAAGCGCAAGCTCGGCCTGCAGCCGGTACCGATGCACGACATTGCCCTGCATCTGCACAAAGCGGAAGAGCGCGGGGAAGATCTGCCGATTGCGATAACGCTTGGCAACGATCCAATCATCACGCTCATGGGCGCTACACCGCTTAAATACGATCAGTCCGAGTATGAAATGGCTGGCGCGCTGCGTAAAAGCCCGTACCCGATTGCCACCGCACCGCTGACCGGTTTCGACGTGCCGTGGGGGTCAGAAGTGATCCTCGAAGGGGTGATCGAAGGCCGCAAGCGTGAGATAGAAGGGCCGTTTGGTGAGTTTACCGGACACTATTCCGGTGGCCGTAACATGACAGTGGTGCGTATTGATAAAGTTTCATACCGCACCAAACCGATTTTCGAATCCCTCTACCTCGGCATGCCGTGGACCGAGATTGACTATCTGATGGGGCCAGCCACCTGCGTGCCGCTCTACCAGCAGCTAAAAGCGGAATTCCCGGAAGTGCAGGCGGTGAATGCGATGTACACCCACGGTCTGCTGGCGATTATCTCTACTAAAAAACGCTACGGCGGTTTTGCTCGTGCGGTTGGTTTACGTGCCATGACCACGCCGCACGGTCTGGGCTACGTGAAAATGGTCATTATGGTGGATGAGGATGTCGATCCGTTCAACCTGCCACAGGTGATGTGGGCGCTGTCATCGAAAGTGAACCCGGCAGGTGATCTGGTGCAGTTGCCGAACATGTCAGTGCTTGAACTTGACCCTGGTTCGAGCCCGGCGGGTATTACCGACAAGCTGATTATTGATGCTACGACGCCAGTTGCTCCGGACACCCGTGGCCACTACAGCCAGCCGGTACAGGATTTACCTGAAACTAAAGCCTGGGCGGAAAAACTGACCGCGATGCTGGCTGCACGTCAATAAGGAGGAAAAGATGATTTGTCCACGTTGTGCCGATGAACACATTGAAGTAATGGCGACATCTCCCGTGAAAGGGGTCTGGACTGTGTATCAGTGCCAGCATTGCCTGTATACCTGGCGTGATACTGAACCGCTGCGCCGTACCAGTCGGGATCACTATCCGGAAGCATTTCGCATGACGCAGAAGGATATTGACGAGGCACCACAGGTGCCGACCATTCCGCCGTTGCTGTAAAAAAAAGCCCGGTGGCGCTGCGCTTACCGGGCTTACGGGTTGTGTAGGCCGGGTAAGGCGAAGCCGCCACCCGGCAAAAAACTACACTAAACTCTTCAGCCGATAAATCCACTCCAGCGCCTGACGCGGCGTCAGGGAATCCGGGTCGAGGTTTTCCAGGGCTTCTACTGCTGGCGACGTCTCTTCCGCTGGTGCTAACAGCGACATCTGTGTGCCATCAATCTGCGTTGCAGCCGCATTCGGTGAGAGGCTTTCCAGCTCACGCAGTTTCTGACGCGCGCGTTTAATCACCTCTTTAGGAACACCCGCCAGCGCTGCGACGGCCAGGCCATAGCTCTTGCTCGCCGCGCCATCCTGCACCGTGTGCATAAAGGCGATAGTGTCGCCGTGTTCCAGCGCATCAAGGTGGACATTAGCAACCCCTTCCATTTTCTCCGGCAACTGTGTCAGCTCGAAATAGTGGGTTGCGAACAGGGTCATTGCCTTGATCTTATTCGCCAGACTTTCAGCACAGGCCCATGCCAGTGACAGACCATCATAGGTTGATGTTCCGCGTCCGACTTCGTCCATCAGCACCAGGCTATGTTCCGTCGCGTTATGCAGAATGTTAGCCGTTTCGGTCATTTCAACCATGAAGGTTGAGCGGCCGCTAGCCAGATCGTCCGCTGCGCCCACGCGGGTAAAGATGCGGTCGATGGGGCCAATCTCCACGTTTTGCGCCGGGACGTAGCTGCCGATGTAAGCGAGCAGCGCGATCAGCGCTGTCTGGCGCATATAGGTACTTTTACCGCCCATGTTCGGACCGGTAATGATCAGCATCCTTCTCTGCGGCGACAGGTTCAGGGGGTTAGCGATGAACGGTTCGTTCAGCACCTGCTCTACTACCGGGTGACGACCTTCGGTAATGCGAATGCCGGGTTTGTCGGTAAAAGTCGGGCAGGTATAGTTCAGCGTTTCAGCGCGTTCTGCAAGATTCACCAGAACATCCAGTTCCGCCAGCGCACTGGCGCTTAACTGCAGGTCGGCCAGGTGTGGCATCAGCATGTCAAACAGCTCGTCATACAGCTGTTTTTCCAGAGCCAGCGCTTTGCCTTTCGAGGTGAGAACTTTGTCCTCGTACTCTTTCAGCTCAGGAATAATGTAGCGTTCTGCATTTTTCAATGTCTGGCGACGCACGTAGTGAATCGGTGCCAGGTGGCTCTGCCCGCGGCTGATCTGAATATAGTAACCGTGTACCGCGTTATAGCCCACTTTCAGGGTGTCGAGCCCAAGTCGCTCGCGCTCGCGGATTTCCAGCTTATCAAGGTAGTCTGTTGCGCCGTCGGCCAGCGCACGCCATTCGTCCAGCTCTTCGTTGTAGCCAGGGGCAATCACGCCGCCATCACGCACCAGAACCGGAGGTGCATCAATAATGGCGCGCTCCAGCAGCTCGCGAAGCTCGGTAAATTCGCCCATGGTTTCGCGGAGTTTCTGAACGGGGGCGCTGTCTACGTCGCTTAACTGAGCACGCAGTTCCGGCAACTGCTGAAAAGCATGACGCATCCGCGCAAGATCGCGTGGGCGCGCTGTCCGCAGAGCCAGACGGGCCAGGATACGTTCCAGATCGCCTACTTGGCGCAGGACCGGCTGCAGATCGGTATAACGATCCTGCAACGCAGCAATCGTCTGCTGACGGCAAACCAGCGTATCGGTATCCCGAATCGGCATATGCAGCCAACGTTTAAGCATACGGCTGCCCATCGGCGTCACGGTACTGTCAAGGACCGAGGCGAGCGTATTCTCGACGCCACCCGCCAGGTTCTGGGTGATCTCCAGGTTACGGCGCGTAGCGGCATCCATGATGATGCTGTCCTGCTGGCGCTCCATCGTGATAGAGCGGATATGCGGCAGGGCGGTGCGCTGGGTGTCTTTCACGTACTGCAGAAGACAACCTGCTGCGCACAGTCCGCGCGGGGCGTTTTCGACGCCAAAGCCAATCAGATCGCGGGTGCCAAACTGGAGATTCAGTTGCTGACGCGCGGTATCAATTTCGAACTCCCAAAGCGGACGGCGGCGCAATCCACGACGGCCTTCGATAAGCGCCATTTCGGCGAAATCCTCGGCATAGAGTAATTCTGCCGGGTTGGTGCGCTGCAATTCGGCAGCCATCGTTTCACGGTCAGCCGGTTCACTCAGACGAAAACGTCCGGAGCTGATGTCGAGCGTCGCGTAGCCAAACCCTTTGCTGTCCTGCCAGAGTGCCGCCAGCAGGTTATCCTGACGCTCCTGCAGCAGGGCTTCATCACTGATGGTACCTGGCGTGACGATGCGCACAACTTTGCGCTCAACCGGACCTTTAGAGGTCGCCGGGTCGCCTATCTGTTCGCAGATAGCGACGGACTCGCCCTGATTCACCAGTTTGGCCAGGTAGTTTTCTACCGCGTGATGCGGGATACCTGCCATAGGAATGGGTTCACCCGCCGATGCACCACGTTTGGTCAGCGAGATGTCGAGCAACTGCGATGCACGCTTAGCATCGTCATAAAACAGCTCGTAAAAATCGCCCATACGGTAAAACAGCAGGATTTCCGGATGCTGTGCCTTCAGCTTCAGATACTGCTGCATCATTGGGGTGTGTGAATCTAAGTTTACGTTGTCATTCAGTGACATAATTTATATATTCCGTTGAATTTAAAGTAAATTGTGATTTTTGTTGTTCTCATTAGATATCACGTTGTCTCATAAAAAATCACCAAAACCCACTTGTAAGTGTAGGTCAAAGTGTAGGTTGTTATGTAGGTTATGGTATAATTGCACTCAATAAACTCACAACCTACACTTGGAAACAAAGGCTGGATTTCAGCCTTAATAAATCAAGTGGTTAGCCATAAAATGGATCTTATATGACGGATAAACCAGCAGGCAAACCTTTGTCATCCAAAGCGGTCGAAATGATGAAGCCTGGGGACAAAAACAAGGCTGATACGGGTGAGAACCGGGGCCTGCGTGTGACTTGCGGTGCTTCTGGTATCAAGACCTTTTTCTACCGCTATACTAGCCCAGTGACCAATAAGCTGTCACAGGTAAAAATTGGCAGCTTCCCGCAAACCTCGCTCGCAATGGCACGTATGAAGTTGCAAGAACTCAAACTAATCAGAAATGAAGGGCGCTGTCCGGCGTCTGAGCTAAAAGATGAGAAGCAACGGTTATTAGAAGAGAGCCAAAAACCAAAAGCGCCAGTGCTGACGGTTGAAGGGTTGGTTGAACTGTATCTTACCGAGCGTATTGAGGATCGTAAAACGAAGGATGGGAGGATCATTCCCGGTGCCAGAAAGCCTAAAGGGCAAGCAGAGGTTCGTCGCACTCTTTATGGTGATGCCGTTAAAACCTTAGGAACACGAAATGCTGCTGAGATTACGCGCCAGGATGTTATCAATTTAATTAATGGCATTGTTGCCAGAGGCGCAAACGTACAGGCTGGTAATGTTCTGAGGGAACTTTCACTCGCTTATGAGTTTGCTATTGGCCTTGGTCGTTTTGATGACAGTTTTGCGAATCCGGCGTTGTTAGCAAAATCCAGCTTGCGACAGACCAGAATCAAGCTCACAAACGGACGTGGAACACGAGTACTGAGCGAGGACGAGCTAGCAAAATTCCTTAAATGGCTTCCGGGTTCGGCTTACACGCCAACGATCAAAAACGTGTTACGTCTGACTCTCTGGACCGGGTGTCGTACCGGTGAAGTCTGCAATATGGCATGGAAGGATGTTGATCTTGAAAAAGGCACTATTCATCTGCGAGAAACTAAAACAGAGATAGAGCGCTACGTACAGTTATCTGATCAGGCAATCGACTTTCTCAAGGTTTTACGCCTTACCTCTGACAAATATCTATTCCCTTCGCAAGCCACTAAGAAGCCAATTCAGCAGAAGTATCTAACTGAAAACTCATGGCGTTTACGTGAAAGCGGTCAAATGCTTGATATGCCTCATTGGACGCCGCACGATCTGCGTCGTACAGTACGAACGGGGTTATCTCGTTTGCAGTGTCCAAATGAGGTAGCAGAGGCCGTATTGGGGCATACACGTGGCGGTGTTGAAGGGATCTACAACTTGTATAAGTATGATGCTGAGTGCCGGAAATGGCTGCAGGTATGGGCGGATTACTTGGATGGCCTGATAAAATAACAAATACAGATGCATTATTAATTTATGTTGCTGCAATAGAAGGGATTATTCATGCTTAGCGATTTCAATACCGAACAGGGTAATGACTCCAACTTACTGATAGTGTTTTATGTTCAGATAATGCCCGATGACCTTGTCATGCAGCTCCACCGATTTTGAGAACGACAGTGACTTCCGTCCCAGCCTTGCCAGATGTTGTCTCAGATTCAGGTTATGCCGCTCAATTCGCTGAGTGTAACGCTTGCTGATTACGTGCAGCTTTCCCTTCAGGCGGGATTCATACAGCGGCCAGCCATCCGTCATCCATACCACGACCTCAAAGGCCGACAGCAGGCTCAGAAGACGCTCCAGTGTGGCCAGAGTGCGTTCACCGAAGACGTGCGCCACAACCGTCCTCCGTATCCTGTCATACGCGTAAAACAGCCAGCGCTGACGTGATTTAGCACCGACGTAGCCCCACTGTTCGTCCATTTCCGCGCAGACGATGACGTCACTGCCCGGCTGTATGCGCGAGGTTACCGACTGCGGCCTGAGTTTTTTAAGTGACGTAAAATCGTGTTGAGGCCAACGCCCATAATGCGGGCGGTTGCCCGGCATCCAACACCATTCATGGCCATATCAATGATTTTCTGGTGCGTACCGGGTTGAGAAGCGGTGTAAGTGAACTGCAGTTGCCATGTTTTACGGCAGTGAGAGCAGAGATAGCGCTGATGTCCGGCAGTACTTTTACCGTTACGCACCACGCCTTCAGTAGCTGAGCAGGAGGGACAACTGATGGAGATGGAAGCCACGGGAGCACCTCAAAAACACCATCGTACACTAAATCAGTAAGTTGGCACCATTACCAGTTTTTGCGGCGTTATGATAAAGTTACTTTTATCCTCTGCAGTCGCATCGATCTCATGTTCTTTTGGCGTTCCTGGCTCAGCGATTTTTTTCAATATGACTTTCACAAACTGAACGTTATCATCCTGCGAGATCACTCTTATTTTATCGGCACCCTTTGTCCCTAACGAGATCTCCATTGGGTATACCGTCATTCCCGCTTGGGTGAGAGGGCAAATAGAAGATAAGAGCAAAGTAATAGAAATACGCGTAAAGATATTCATTGTTTACATCCCAGTTGTACTCGAAGAGACAATGTTATTGTCTACAGATTACTAAACATTTTCTGTACCTTCATAATTTATGAGGAGTGTATGAAGTATCTTGCGGAAATTCAACGCTGTTTTTGATGAGGTGATAGGGTTTTATTATTAATCTTACTTTTTTGAATTTCTTGAGCGGATTTGAATGATGTTGATTTGCTTAGATCTTGAATGCTGTTATGTTATTTAAAATCGATGTCTAACTTTTTATAGGAGTGGGGTGGTTGTTAATTTTAAATACGAGCAGGTTAGGCACGGTGTTCGGTATCTTTCCATAGGGAGGGCTTATTGTGTTTTTTTTCACGTTTCTTTTGATAGGGAGATTTATGATTTTAATTTTTATAAATTAAATTCAATAAAATCAATTAGTTAGTGCTTTTTTGTTGTCCTTTCATTACCCGTGGAAGGGAGAGATTGAAATTGATGAAGGATAACTTTTGAAGAAGGGTTTAGATTTTTATTTTAACATTGAGTAATGGATTTTATGATCTTGTTTTTCATCATTAACGAAGTGTATTGATAAGGTGTTTTGATTTTTTTAGTGCGTTAATTTTTCATTTCTATTTTATTTAAAAGCGTTATTAAATAATGATAGTGTTTGAATTATCTTAAAAATAAAGCATGCTTAATAAATAACCTCATGGCGTGTTTTTTAACCTTGCCGTAGTGCTTTATGTCATGTGTTGTTCCATTTATGGAATTGATGGTTCTTTATATGTGGCCTGCATTCAAAGAATGATTTAATATTTGTTGAAGAAGGTTTATTAATAGATTGTGCGCATTGTAAATATTAACTATTCGGAGCTAAGGGGAGTGTCTCAGCTACCTTGCCACTCGGGTTATTACCTTCTCATCTCTGTCGAAACCGGACGAGCCGTCAAAGATGTTGGCCCTGCCGGAGCGATACCTCAAGCCAGCTATATCTTCACTCCACCATGACGAAATCAACATCACTCACGCATCAGCTTAACCCGCCTGTTTACCTGAAGCTAAAATGATGGCGGGTTTTTTTCTTTATGGCTAAGTCAATGATTATCTTTATCATTCGAACTAAAAATCTGCAAAAGTAGACAATTGTCGACTTTTAGTCTTAAAGTGCCGGGCCTGGTGACCTGCCCCCAGGATTAGATACAACCTTCAGTTAGTAATGTCGGTTGGTTTTTCTTCATATTTCCTGTTTCGCCAGTCCGTTGCGAATTCAGCTGGTGTCTGGTAATCCAGCGATGAATGGGGACGGCACTCGTTATAATCCTGCCGCCAGTCATTAATCGTTTTCCGGGCATGAAGAATATCGCTGAACCAGTGTTCATTCAGACACTCATCGCGAAAGCGTCCGTTAAAACTCTCAATAAATCCGTTCTGCGTTGGCTTACCTGGCTGGATAAGCCGTAGTTCCACACCATGCTCAAAGGCCCATTGATCGAGCGCGCGGCAGGCAAATTCCGGGCCCTGATCGGTTCTTATTGTCGCCGGATAGCCCCTAAACAGCGCGATGCTGTCCAGAATACGCGTGACCTGAACGCCTGAAATACCGAAAGCAGCGGTGATTGTCAGACACTCCTTCGTGAAATCATCCACACAGGTCAGGCACTTGATCCTCCGACCGTTGGCCAGTGCGTCCATAACGAAATCCATCGACCATGTCAGGTTCGGCGCATCCGGGCGCAGAAGCGGAAACCGTTCGGTTGCCAGCCCTTTACGGCGTCGTCTGCGTTTTACGCTCAGTCCATTAAGGTGGTAAATACGGTATACCCGCTTGTGATTGACGTGAAGGCCCTCCCGACGCAGCAGCTGCCAGATGCGGCGGTAGCCAAAACGCCTGCGCTCCAGTGCCAGCTCAGTGATGCGCCCTGATAAATGCGCATCAGCTGCCGGACGCTGAGCCTCGTAGCGGCAGGTCGACAGGGACAAACCTGTAAGCCTGCAGGCACGACGTTGCGACAGACCGGTCGCATCACACATAAACTCAACGGCTTCCCGCTTCTGGTCTGTCGTCAGTACTTTCGCCCCAGAGCCACCTGAAGTGCCTCCTTATCCAGCATGGCTTCGGCAAGTAGCTTCTTGAGGCGGGCGTTCTCCTCTTCAAGAGATTTAAGCCGCTTCACCTCAGGAACTTCCATGCCACCAAACTTCTTGCGCCAGGTGTAGAAAGTGGCATCGGAAATGGCGTGCTTACGGCAGAGCTCACGGGCAGAAACTCCGGCTTCCGCTTCGCGAAGAATACTGATGATCTGTTCGTCGGAAAAACGCTTCTTCATGGGGATGTCCTCATGTGGCTTATGAAGACATTACTAACATCGGGGTGTATTAATCAACGGGGAGCAGGTCAGTCGCGACAAGCGTCCGTTTCCCTCTCTGAATGGATGGATAAGTATCAGCTCGACATGGGGGATGGCGATAGCGGTGATGAGTCGTTCTTCGTCCATGCCGCTACACGGTGTGTATTGAGCCAGATACTTAGTGTCGAATTCGTTCAGTAGTTTTGGCAACTGTGCTGAGGGGGCAAACATAAAGCCGCCTTTGCTGATATTAACCGCTCTTTCTTGTCCAGCCCACTCCTAGATGTTGCCTAACCAGCGGCGATGCCAGCTTTTTAGCATGGCTACGCTGAGCTGTCCTTCCGGGAACTGTTCTTCAAAAACAGACTGGTAGAGTTGTTCTAACAGGACAAGTTCAGCCTCATCCATCTCATCAGAAGTTGCGATCCCCAGCTTGTTAGCCATAACTTGCTCACCAGAGTCTTTCTCATACTGACCTTCACTGCTGGATACATGGTATCGGCTCATGGAGATGCCCTGTGTTATTAGAGGGATGGAAAAACAGAGGGATTATAACGCTGGATGAGTACAGTAAACAATATTCGTAAAATCAGATGGTTACAAAAGCGTAGGTTAAAATGTAGTTTTTATTCTCTGGTGGAAAATAATCTCTAATAATCAGCATTAACACACTAATGCATCATCGGCGTATGTGCGTCGAAATTGTCGATTGTGCTCATGGAGTTATGATGTCCATTTCTTTGAAAATAAACCGTTTTGATCGGCTGAGTGGCCGTTTGTTCCTTCTATTGTCGCATGAAAAAAAGATACGGCGCAGAAAAATGTCGCGCTTTACGAGGTGCCTTCCGGCATTAACTCAATGACAATTTTTCCATGCTCTATGCCCACTCTGACCTGGGAATTTGTGGTAAACCCTGCTTGTTCAAGCCAGTCACCTTTTAAGCTCAGCGCTGCATGTACGCTGTAACGCTTTGGTATCTTGGTTTTACGGTCTTCATGACGCTTTCTGAAATATCCCACTTTCAAATGGCGGTAGGGTTTGGTTATCACGATCTCTTGCATAGGGCCTCCTGGCAGCACGGACAATAGTCATTTCTGATGCCTGTATAAAATACCAGTGATTTTCATGAGGTGCAGGCTTAATACTGGAATCAGGCTTCAGAAAAAGGAATGCAACAACTGAAATCTGGAGTTTAAAAATGTATTATTAATGCACTTTATTGCTGGGTAAGTCGTTATGTCTGGAAAACGCATATCACGAGAAAAAGAGACAATTGCGAAAATGATCGCGTTGTATGAAAAGCAGTGTCCACAGGCTTCTCAGGAAGAGGGTTATTATCAGGCGCTTAAGGCTTATGCCGATAAACGCCTGGATAAGTGTGTATTTGGTGAAGAAAAACCCGCCTGCAAGCAGTGCCCGGTGCACTGCTATCAGCCTGCCAGACGTGAAGAGATGAAGCAGGTCATGCGCTGGGCTGGCCCGCGTATGTTGTGGCGTCATCCCATTCTGACTATCCGCCATCTGATTGATGACCGCCGTCCCGTGCCGGAGCTACCGGTGAAGTATCGCCCGAAAAAGTGACTGGTTCAGCTTCTGAGTGGGCGGCAAATCATGTTCAGGGCCAGCGCGCTGCAGAGTGGGAAAAGGGCCAGCAGCAGCCATGGATACATTGCCTGCGTTGAGGGCACCAGCGCGCGATCCAGCATGCTGCCAAACAACAAGTTTCCTGCCAGTACCGCAATGCCTCCGGCGGTGGCGAGTGCGCCGTAGTGCGCGCCAAGCGTTGATTCCACGGCGAACCGCGGAATGAGATCTTTTGCCGATGGCACCAGCAGCATCTGTCCCAGCGTCAACAGCGTCACAAAACAGACTGAGGGCAGTAAGCGAAGCCAGCCTTCCGGCGGCGTCATCGGGGCAAACATCGCCACGCTCGCAAAGGCGGTGGAGAGCAGTAAAAAGCCCAGAGGCAGGATCCTCACCGCGCCCACGCGTCGGGCAAAACGCGCCAGCGGTAACTGTAAGGTAATGATCAGAATGGAGGCCAGCATAAAAAGTGGGCCGAGATCTTTCTCGTTACCACCAGAACGCTGGATCTCCACCGGCAGCGCCAGATAAAGCTGGTTATAACTTAACAGCCACGAGCTGTAGGCAATGATAAAGGCGACAAAGCGCGGCTGGCGGAACGTTGTCCACCAGGGCTGTATGTGTAGCGTCTGTGAACGGTGGTGTGAAGCTGGGAGGCAGAAGTAGAGCACCACTAGCGCAATGATAAAGACCCCCGCACCTGCCAGCGCCACCTGGCGGAAACCAAGCCCCGTCAGCAGAGCTCCTGCAACCGGGCCCAGCACTGCACCGAGCTCACCACAGACAGCAAAGAGAGCAAACCATTCCGCCCGGCTACGTTTTCCTTTCGCCTCGCTGTGCGTGCCCGCTTTCGCCAGCAGAGCCTCAATGGAAGGGGAGAATAATGCTCCGCCGATGCCGGTCAGACATGCACCAAGAATAATGGGCCACAGAGATTGCCCGAAGGCCAGCAGCAGATAACCCGCGACGCGGATAACGCACCCGCTCAGGATCACGACTTTCGCGCCAAAGCGATCCGAGAGCGCCCCCCCGACGATAAACATCCCCTGCTGGGAGAACGTGCGTAGCCCCAGGATCAGCCCGATCAGCCCGCCGGAGAGCAGCATATCGTCGCGCAGGAATATCGCCAGGAAGGGGACAACGGCATAAAAACCAATGTTAAAAACAAACTGGCTACCCAGTAAAACGGGCGGCCAGAGTGTGGTGGCAGGGCGAAGGGACATCGTTGTTTACTTGCCCCTAAACGATAAAGTGAATGTGCTTTTTGCCATGGAACGGCGAGATCTCAATTTTGGTTTTTACCCGGAAGACGTCCCAGAGCAGCTCTTCGGATAAGATCTCCTGCGGTGTTCCCGTGGCCACGATTTGCCCTTTTTGCATCACAATCAACGAATCACAGAACATCGAAGCATGATTGAGATCGTGGATAGCGACAATACTGGTGACAGGCAGCTCACTGATCAAATGCATTAACTGCATCTGATGGTGAATGTCCAGGTGATTTGTCGGTTCATCCAGCAGGATTTCAGTGGGAGTCTGGGCCAGCGCACGGGCAATGTGCACCCGCTGGCGTTCACCGCCAGACAGGCTCAGCCAGCCCTGGTCGCTTTTATCCTGCATGTCCACGCGTTGCAGGGCAGCGGTGACGGTCTCGTCATCGTGCGTGCTCCAGTTTGAAAAAGGGGAGTGGTGCGGAATACGACCGAGCTTTACCACGTCACGTACGCGCATATTCGCATCGGTCATCCCGTGTTGCTCAACGAAGGCGACCCGGCGGGCGAGTTGCTTTTTGGCTATCCGGGAAATATCTTGCCCGTCCAGGGTTACGCTGCCGATGTCCGGGCGACGAAGGCCCGCAAGGATACGCAAAAGCGAGGATTTACCGCAGCCATTTGGTCCTAGCAGCCCGACGGTTTCACCCCGGGAGACCTTCAGAGAGACGTCATTAACGATGACTTTTTTGCCTACCTTCCAGGTAATATTTTCAGCGCAGATGCTCATCACTTATTCCTTGAGCGGTAGATAATCACGGCAAAGAAAGGTACACCCACCAGCGCGGTCACCACGCCTACGGGCAGGCTTTGCGGGGCAATCAGCATGCGTGAGGCGATATCTGCCAGCACCATCAGGATCGCCCCTGCCAGCGCGCTGGCAATCAGCAATGTGCGGTGCAGCGGCCCAAACAGGAAACGCATCACATGCGGTACCACCAGCCCTACAAAGCCGATGGAGCCCGCCATGCTGACGATTGTGGCAGTAATCAGCGCAGTAGTGGTAAAGAGTGCCAGGCGCACCCAGGGGACGGCAATGCCCAGGGACGCGGCGGCATCATCACCGAAGGTAAAGGCATCCAGCGCCCGGGAATAGTAGAGGCAAACGGCTAACCCAATCAGTACCACCACCAGCACCAGCTGGAATTCAGGCCAGCGAACGCCGCTGAAGCTGCCCAACAGCCAGAACATGACATCACGCGCTTGCTGGGCACTGGCGGAGGTGCTGATGGTGTAGGCGGTAATGGCGTTGAACAACTGAGAGGCGGCTACGCCTGCCAGAATGGTCCGTTCATTACCGCCACGCGCACCGTTCGTCAGGAAGGCGACGAAGGCAAAGGCGGCAAACGCCCCGGCAAACGCGCCCGCAGAGAGCGACACCGCACCGGTGCCGATACCCAATACCACGACGGAAACCGCCCCGGTAGACGCACCCGCAGATACGCCCAGCACGTAAGGTTCCGCCAGCGCGTTCTTCAGCAGGCTCTGTAATACTGCGCCGCAGATGGCCAGCCCCGCGCCACAGCAGGCTGCCACCAGCGCGCGGCTCAGGCGAAAGTCCCAGATAACACTCTCATAGATGCGATTGAGCGGAACCTGGGTAAGCCCCATTTTATTGCTGATAGCATAAAAGACATTTTGCAGTGGGATGGACAGCTCGCCGACGCTGACGCCAAGCGCGATGACCAGAAATAACAGTACAAACGCGAGCAAACATGACGTTGTCAGAACCAGGCCCTGTCGGGCCTGAAGAACAGCGACGGTCATCAGTTCAGCCCCAGCTTTCTGAGCTGTTCGCCGACCTGCTCAGCCCCGTAAATCGTGCGAATCGTCGGGTTCATCGCCTGGCCGTCCATCACTACGATATGACCTTTTTTCACCGCATCCAGCTGGCTGACCGCCGGATCGTTCTTCAGGAATTTGATTTTTTCTTCCGCGTTATCCAGCGCCCAGCGGTTGCGGTCCAGGCTGGACACCACGATGACATCCGGATTTGCGGCAATAATGCTTTCCCAACCTACGGTTGGCCATTCGGTCTCGGACGTAATAGCGTTATGACCACCCATCAGGCTGGCGATAAACCCGGAGGGGCTATTTTTACCACCGACGTAAGCATCTGCAGAAGGGGATGAGCTGGAGAACCAGAAGACAAACGAAAGGTCTTTTTTATTCTTGCCGAATTCCTTACGCAGCTCGGCCTCGCGTTTTTTGAAATCGGCAATCACCGCCTGGCCGCGATCTTCAACGTTAAAGATTTTGGCGAAATCCTCAATCTCTTGATAGAGATACGTCATATCCCACAGCTTCTGGCGGCTGCCATACATATCGCCGGTGGCTTTTTTGGTCGCGCACATACCCGGTGACACGTAGCTGTTCACGCCGAGGGTCATCAGGTCTTCGCGTTTTGCGACCTTACTTTCCGGCCCCAGCAGCAGCGGCGTCTGGGCGGGGACAAAGTCAGGATTTTGCGCAAGCACGGATTCAAGGGTAGGGATTTCAACTGTCAGGGTTTTGATTTTCGCGTTCTGTTCCGCCAGCTGCGGTAGCACTTTGGTCGGCCAGAAGGCGCTGGCCTTCACCTTATCCTCCAGACCCAGCAGAAGCAAAATTTCGACGGTGTTCTGACCCAGGGCCACGACGCGTTCCGGTGCTTTGGTGAACGTCTCTTTATAGCCACAGTTTTCAATTGTCAGAGGATACGTGGTTGCCAGAGCAGAACTGACCGACGCAACCGCCAGGCCTAACGCGCAGAAGATCTTTTTCATGAAATGCTACCCATCATTAACATTATTTTTTGATGCAAATGAAACTCATTATTAAGGCGGAATTTTATACAGAGGAAACGATTTTGTGTCAATGAGGGACAATTGCGCAGGGTAATAAAAGGCGGTGTCAGGAAAACACCGCCGGAATGACAGCTTAAACCAGACTCTCTTTATCAATTCCCAGCCGCTTCATACGCGACAGCAGAGTGGTCCGTTTTAACCCTAAACGCTGGGCCGCCCCTTTTGGCCCGGCTACCACACCGTTGGTCTCTTTCAGTACGCGCATAATGAGCTGATATTCATCTTCTCCCTCTTTCGCTATCTCGGCGGTGGGCACGGTCATGTCAGAAAGGGTCACCTCAGGCAGGGACAGTTGCAGCACGCTACCTCGCGTTAGTAACACCGCACGTTCAATGACGTTTTCCAGCTCACGCACATTGCCGGGCCACTCCATAGACGAGAGTGTGCGCAACGTTTCGGCAGGAATACTGTCGATGTTTCGCCCCATCCGGCGCGCGATCTTGGCAGTAAAGGCTTTGACCAGCAGAGGGATATCTTCCGGGCGTTCGCGCAGGGGCGGCAGGAAGATCGGGAAGACGTTCAGACGATAGTAAAGATCGCTGCGAAACTCGCGGTCAGCGACCATTTTTTTCAGGTCGCGGTTGGTGGCGGCAATCAGCCGCACGTCGGTCTGGATCAGCTTGTTGCTGCCAAGACGTTCAAACTCTTGCTCCTGTAATACCCGCAGTAGTTTAGGCTGCAGTTCCAGAGGCATATCGCCGACTTCGTCGAGGAACAGCGAGCTTTTGTCCGCCAGCTCAAAACGACCCAGGCGCTGGCTACTGGCACCGGTAAACGCCCCGCGTTCGTGGCCGAAAAGATCGCTTTCCAGCAGACCCGCAGGCATAGCCGCGCAGTTCATTTTCACCATCCGGCGACCATTGCGGTTGCTCAGGTTGTGGATGGCGCGGGCAATCAACTCTTTACCCGTGCCAGTTTCGCCCAGGATCAGAACCGTACTGTCGCTTTGAGCCACCATCTCCACCTGCTTGAGGACGCTGTACATCGCGTCGCTGCGCCCGATGATTTCACCAAACTCGCTGTCCACGTTGTTGAGCTGTTCGGTCAGGGCCAGGTTTTCATCCACCAGCCGCTCTTTCAGACGGTGGATCTCCTGATAGGCCAGGGCGTTATCCAGCGCGATGGAGATTCGCTCGGCGATCTGGCGCAGCAGCTTCAGGTTGGCCGTGGTAAACACCCCTTCCTCACATTGCGCCAGCTTCAGCACGCCGAGCATGGTATTGCCAGACATCAGCGGCAGCAGGCATAGGGTCTGAATTTTGTTGCCCCAGGTGTTAAACAGCATCCGCTCATAGGGTGCTACCGGATCCTGCTCGTCAAGGTTAAGCAGCAGGATCTCTTTGCTTTTGAAGACTCGCTCAGACAGCGTACCCGCTTCATCCACTTCGCTTTGCTCGTGAGCCGGGTTGGCTTCATCGAGGTAGTGTGTGGAGTAGATATTTAGCTTGCCCTTACGATGCCCCCGCAGCGCAATGCTGATGGCATCGATTTTGAAATAGTGGTGGATCTCTTTCGAGACTTCGCTGACCAGTTCATCCATATCAAGCCGGGAAAGCACGGCGTTGGTAATAGCGACCAGAATGCGGAAGTTATCGCGCTCGCGGCTCAGCAGGTCGTAATCGACGTTATTGGTGACACGGCTTTGGATCTGCTCCGCGACGACCGCCACAATCTGGGTAAAGGTGTGCAGACGCTCGTATTCCGCCTCGCTCCAGGGCTGGTCGGTTGTGCGGATAAACTCGCAGCCGCCAAAAATATGACCTTCCGCGGCCAGCGGCAACATGCAGTAATGACCGAAAGAGCGATAGAGAGGACTTTCCGCCAGCTTCGGCCAGGCCTGCCGGAACTCCTCAAAATTACAGTGCAGGATTTCAGGCCGGGAGAGAATACGGCGCACTGGGCCATGAGCGAGATAGGTTTCATCTTCGTATTCAAACGTTTTGTCATTATCACGCGTGGAGTAATAGCTCGCACGATGCGTTCCGCTATGCCAGAGCACAATCGCGGCGCTATCTGCCAGCGCCGATTGTCTGACCAGACGTGCCAGGGCATCGCTCAGCGCACCGAGATCGGGCTGCTGTAAAAGTGTGCGCGTGATATCAAACAGGCCCTGCTGTCCAAGATCGCTCATTGGTGTATATGGCATAGTGCTTTCCAGTAGAAACGAGCAAAAATTCCACGCTGGCCGCTTATGGCGCGGCCTAGCAAATACGGGGTAAAGGTTCAGCGTGCGGCAGATCCAGCGTACGTTTCACGCCGAAAATCCCGGTCAGGCGCACCCCTTTGCGCTCAACCACTTCACCAATAATGGCGGCCTCTTTCCCTAAAGGATGCGCATGCAGCATGTTCAGTACCACGTCAGCGACGTGGCGTTCAACGCCGATCACCAGCTTGCCTTCGTTGGCAAAATTGAGTGGATCAAGGCCCAATAATTCACACAGGCCGCGAACGGCAGGCTTAACAGGCAGACTACGCTCGCTAAGTTCAATACCCCACCCGCAGCTTGCCGCGAACTCATGTACCACGGCATTCACGCCGCCACGGGTGGCGTCGCGAAGGGCTTTTACGCCCGGAATGGTACGCAGCGTCTGAATCAGCGGGGTGAGCACCGCGCAGTCGCTGCGCAGTTCGCCATCCAGCCCTAAACCTTCGCGCAGGTTAAGGATAGTCGCTCCATGACAGCCCAGCGTTCCTGTTACAAGAAGCACGTCGCCGACGTTAAGCTGTTGTGCCCCCCAGTGAATATTGGCAGGGATAGCCCCCATGCCGGCGGTGTTGATGAACAGCTTGTCGGCTGCGCCGCGCTGCACCACTTTGGTATCACCTGTGACGATGGCAATTCCCGCCTCGCGAGCGGTCTGCGCCATACTGTTGACCACTGCTGTGAGCGTCTCCATCGGCAATCCCTCTTCGAGGATAAACCCGCAGGAGAGGTAGCGCGGAACGGCACCGCTGACGGCGACGTCGTTTGCCGTGCCGCAGACGGCGAGCTTGCCGATATCGCCGCCCGGGAAGAACAGCGGGTCAATCACATAGCTGTCGGTGGAGAACGCCAGCCTGTCGCCTTGCGCGGTGAGGGTTGCCAGATCAATACGCGCCTGGTCTTCCTGCTCAGCGAGCCAGGGGTTGTTAAAAGCCTCCATAAACAGCCTGCTAATCAGCTGCTGCATTGCCTGTCCACCGCTGCCATGCGCCATTTCCACCGTGCTCATGCTTCACACTCCTGATTGCGATACTGATACCACGCGGCACACGCTCCTTCTGAGGAGACCATCAGCGCGCCAAACGCCGTTTGCGGGTTACAGGTGTTGCCAAATAACGGGCATTGATGAGGTTTGCACTTGCCCGTGAGGACCTCGCCGCAGCGAGACCGGGGATCGTCGCAAACCTGTTGTGGTTGCGGATGGAAATGCGCTTCAGCATCGAATGATTGATACGCAGGCGTCAGACGCACGCCGGATTCGGCAATCAGTCCCAGGCCACGCCATTCACTGTCGCCTTCGACGCTAAACACCTCCGCAATGGCTTGCTGAGCGCGTGTATTGCCTGCGTCAGGTACGACGCGGCGGTACTGATTTTCCACCGTACTCAGGGCTGCTATTTTCTGCTCAACCAGCATGGTCACGCCTTGCAGTAGATCAAGAGGTTCGAAACCAGCCACCACTAATGGACGGTTGTACTGTTCAGCAATAAAACCGTAGGCGTCTGTACCGATGACCATGCTGACATGGCCCGGTGCCAGAAAAGCGTCAATGCCGTTACCCGGTTCTTCCAGCAGGCTACGCAACGTGGGGATGAGCGTAATGTGCTGGCAGAAAAAGAAAAAGTTCTTGATGTTGCGGGCTCTGGCCTGCTGTAGCGTGATTGCCGTGGCCGGCATGGTGGTTTCAAAACCCAGACCGAAAAACACGATTTTACGGGTGGGATTATCCGCTGCCAGCGTCAGGGCATCCATCGGCGAGTAGACGATCCGGATGTCCGCTCCACGCGCTTTAGCCTGCAACAGTGAGCCATTTTTCCCTGGCACACGCATTGCGTCGCCAAAGGTGCAAAAAATGACGTCGGGCTGGCTGGCGATTTCGATACAGCTGTCGATTCGTCCCATTGGCAGAACACACACCGGACAGCCAGGGCCGTGAATAAACTCGATGTTCTCTGGCAGAAGCTGGTCGAGACCAAATTTGAAGATGGCATGGGTATGCCCACCGCACACTTCCATAATGCGCAGCGGTTTTGCTGCGCTGTAGTCCAGCAGGGCTGCTCGCGTTTTCAGGTGTTTGATTAGCTGCATCACTTGTTCTGGCGCGCGGTATTCATCAACGTAACGCATCTGCTATCGCTCCTCGCCGTACAGCAGAGCGCCCACGTCAGGCTCTACGTCGAACATATTTTGCAGCGCATCGAGCGTGTCGCGCGCTTCCGCTTCGTTAATCACGCTCATGGCAAACCCCACGTGCACCAGCACCCACTGGCCGAGGCGTGAAGCGCCAGTTTCATCAACACTGCCGACCAGCGTCAGGTCTACATCGCGTAATAATCCACACACATCCACTCTGGCCTGATTCCCGTCAATGGCGTGAATTTGTCCCGGTACGCCTATGCACATCGTTCGCTCTCCAGCCAGTTCAACCAGCTTTCCATACCGTCGCCGCGCGTGGCGGACACCAGCAGGATGTTAATGTCCGGGTTGATTTCACGGGCATACGCCAGGCACTTATCCACGTCAAAATTCAGGTATGGCAGCAGGTCAACCTTGTTCAGCAGCATGATGGACGCGGCGGCAAACATATGCGGGTATTTCAGCGGCTTGTCTTCGCCTTCGGTCACCGAAAGCACGGCCACTTTATGCCGTTCACCGAGGTCAAAGCTCGCCGGGCAAACCAGGTTGCCGACGTTTTCAATAAACAGGATGCCGTTATCTGCCAGTGGCAGACGCGGGGTAGCGTCGGCAATCATCTGCGCATCCAGGTGGCAGCCTTTGCCTGTATTGACCTGAATGGCAGGCGTGCCGGTTTCGCGAATACGGGCGGCGTCGTTAACCGTCTGCTGATCGCCTTCGATTACCGCACAGGAGACACGCTCGTTCAGGCGTTTGAGGGTCTCTGTCAGCAGCGTGGTTTTGCCGGACCCAGGGCTGGAGACCAGATTCAGCACCAGCTGTTTGCGGGTAGCAAAACGGGCACGGTTGCGGGCGGCGATCTGGTTATTTTTGTCCAGCACGTTGATTTCGACTTCCAGCATCTGGCGCTGGCTGATGCCCGGCGCATGCGTCCCCGCTTCGCCGTGACCGTAATGCAGATCACCCGAGTCAGATTGTTGAGGAGTGAAAATGATACCGGTTAATGCCGATGCAGGGCGTGGGGCGGGTGAAAAGGGCGCGGAGCGAAACGCGGAGTGAGGACGATGTTCATCCCCTTCTATATACAGGTTGCCTTCGCCGCAACCGCAGGTGCTACACATAATTTACTCCTTCTCGATTTCGAGTCGTTGGATCTGCATGCCGTCATCCGCCACGATGCGCAGCCCGGCACTCTGGCATTGCGGACAGCGCTGAACCTTCGTTGAGAGCAGGGTGACGTACTGTTGACACTGTTCACACCAGCACTCTGCCTGCTGCTCCTCAATATGGAGTTCGCAGCCTTCCGCCAGCGTGCCGCGGCATACCAGCTCAAAACAGAAGGTCAGGGCGCTGGTCTCGACACAGGAAAATGCCCCGACTTTCAGCCAGACACCGGTGACGCGTTTCGCGTGGTTTTGCACTGCCTGCTGTTCGATAAGTTCCAGAGCCCGCTGGCAGAGGGTGATTTCGTGCATAACGCCTCCTCAATGAATTGCCCCGGTAATGCAATAACAATGCCAGCTTGATTTTTGTTAAGGGGTGACGATGTCAACGCTGTCGAAATGACACGTCGACACCGTGGAGTTGACAGGTGTCTCTTGTTGAAAATCATTTAAAATCAACATAATAAAAACTGGCATGGAATCTGCTTAACAGCCGCTATCTCCATTAACCGGATACCTTTTATGACTATTTGGGAAATCAGCGAAAAAGCGGATTACATCGCGCAGCGCCATCAGCAATTACAGGACCAGTGGCACCTGTACTGCAACTCTCTGGTTCAGGGCATCACCCTGTCGAAAGCACGTCTTCACCACGCAATGAGCTGCGCGGCACAAGGTGATATGCGCTTTGTCCTCTTCGGCCATTTCACCATCAACGTTACCCTGGCGGATAACTTCAACAGCCACACCATCGAGTACTACCTCGAGACAAAAGATGGTGAAAAACAGTGTATTGCGAAGGCACAGCTGATGGCAGACGGCATGGTGGATGGTCACGTCAGTAACCGCGATCGCCAGCAGGTGCTGGAGCACTATCTGGAAAAAATTGCGCCAGTTTATGACGGTTTATACGCCGCCGTTGAACACGATCTCCCGGTCAATCTGGCGCAGTTGATGGATGGGCATGCCTCAGCGAATGTGGCCTGACTCTTACGTGTCGAGAAATGTCGACAAGACAGTTTTTCGTCAAAAATGACTATCACCAGAGGATAACCCGGTGAACCGTTTTGTAATTGCTGACTCGACGGTCTGTATTGGCTGTCGAACCTGTGAGGCGGCGTGTTCGGAAACGCATCGCCTGCATGGGTTGCAGTCCATGCCGCGTCTGCACATCATGCGTAATGAAAAAGAGTCTGCCCCGCAGCTCTGTCATCACTGTGAAGATGCCCCTTGCGCGGGTGTTTGCCCTGTGAATGCCATCACTCGCGTTGATGGCGCTGTCCAGCTGAACGAAAGCCTGTGCGTGAGCTGCAAGCTGTGCGGCATTGCCTGCCCGTTCGGCGCGATTGAATTTTCCGGCAGCCGCCCGCTGCATATTCCGGCTAATGCCAACACGCCGAAAGCCCCTCCTGCGCCCCCGGCCCCCGCGAAGGTAAGTACGCTGCTTGACTGGGTCCCCGGCATTCGTGCCGTCGCGGTGAAATGCGACCTGTGCAGCTTTGATGAGCAAGGTCCAGCGTGCGTACGCACCTGCCCGACCAAAGCGCTGATTCTGGTTAACATCCGCGATATCGCCCGCACCAGCAAGCGTAAACGTGAGCTGACCATCAATAGCGATTTTGGCGATCTTTCGCTTCTGCAGGCGCTTAATGAGGAGGCGAAATGAACGCCATAACCATGATCAACAGCGCCGTGGCGTACTTTACCGCCGCCGCAGTACTGGCGCTGATCTTCTCTTTGCATAAAACCCTGAGCGGCTGGATCGCCGGAATCGGCGGGGCGGTCGGTAGCCTGATGACGCTGGCGGCGGGCGGTGTCGTCCTGCTCGGTGGTCAATCCGTAGAGGCCGTGATGCCGCTGATTCGCCACACCGTGGAGATTACGCCGCTAAATGCCATCTGGCTGGTGACGTTTGGCCTGTGCGGTCTGTTTATCAGTCTGTTCAATATTGACTGGCACCGCCACCAGAATACTAAAGCCAACGGCCTGCTGATTAACCTGCTGCTGGCAACGGCGGTCTGTACCGTTATTGCCAGTAACCTCGGGGCGCTGGTGGTGATGGCGGAAATCATGGCGTTGTGTGGTGTCTTCCTGACGGGCTGCAGCGCCTCCGGCAAACTGTGGTTTGCGCTGGGCCGTCTCGGGACGCTGCTGCTGGCGCTGGCCTGCTGGCTGGTGTGGCAGCGCTTCGGCACGCTGGACTTCTCCGCACTCAACGGTCATCCGCTGGGGAATGACGTCTGGCTGCTGGGCGTTATTGGCTTTGGCCTGCTCGCCGGGATCATCCCGCTGCACGGCTGGGTGCCGCAGGCGCATGCGTATGCCTCCGCACCTGCTGCCGCGCTGTTTTCTGTGGTGGTGATGAAGGTCGGTCTGTTCGGCATTTTGGCGATTACGCTGACCGGCGGCCAGCCTCCGCTGTGGTGGGGCGTCGTGCTGCTGATCGCCGGGATGATCACCGCATTCGTCGGCGGTCTGTACGCCCTGATGGAGCATAATATCCAGCGTCTTCTGGCGTACCACACGCTGGAAAATATCGGCATCATCCTGCTCGGTATTGGCGCGGGCGTGACCGGGTTAGCGCTCAATCAACCGGCGCTGATTGCCGCCGGTTTTATCGGCGGTCTCTATCACCTGATTAACCATAGCCTGTTTAAAAGCACGCTGTTCCTGGGTGCGGGGAGCGTCTGGTTCCGCACTGGCCATCGCGATATCGAAAAGCTTGGCGGCATTGGCAAAAAGATGCCCGTGATTTCACTGGCGATGCTGGTCGGTCTGATGGCGATGGCGGCGCTGCCGCCGCTCAACGGCTTTGCCGGGGAGTGGGTGATCTATCAGTCCTTCTTCGCGCTCGGCCAGAGCGACGCGTTTATCGCCCGTCTGCTGGGGCCGCTTCTGGCAGTCGGGCTGGCGATTACCGGGGCGCTGGCGGTGATGTGTATGGCGAAAGTCTACGGCGTCACCTTCCTCGCCGCGCCGCGCACCCGCGAAGCTGAAAACGCCTGCTGCGCACCGGTACTGATGTGTGCCAGCGTGGTTGCGCTGGCGTTGTGCTGCATCGCGGGCGGCGTCGCTGCGCCGTGGCTGTTGCCGCTGCTGGGAAGCGCTATTCCGCTGCCGCTGACCGTGGCGAATACCACCGTTTCTCAGCCGATGATTGCGCTGCTGCTGATTGCCGCGCCGCTGCTGCCATTCATTCTGATGCTGTTCTTCAAACGCGACCGACTCGCCTCCCGCTCGCGCGGTGCGGCGTGGGCCTGCGGTTATGAACATGAACAATCAATGGTGATCACCGCCCACGGCTTTGCCATGCCGGTGAAAGAGAACTTTGCTGCCGTGCTGAAGCTGCGTCACTGGCTGAACCCGGTGGCCTGGATCCCTGGCTGGCAGAGTGCTGCCGTGCCTGCGCTGTTCCGCCGTCTGGCCGTTATCGAGCTGGCGGTGCTGGTAGTGATTGTGATTTCACGAGGAGCCTGACATGAGTTTGTTACTGGCACTACTTCAGGCGCTGGTGTTATTCGCCGTTGCGCCGCTGCTTTCCGGGGTGAGCCGCGTGGCGCGCGCCCGAATGCACAACCGTCGCGGGCCTGGCGTGCTGCAGGAGTACCGCGATCTCTTCAAATTGCTCACTCGCCAGAGCGTGGCCCCGGATGCTGCAGGCTGGGTCTTCCGCCTGACACCGTTTGTGATGGTGGGCGTGATGCTCACCATCGCCACCGCGCTGCCGGTGGTGACGGTGGGTTCACCGTTGCCGGTACTGGGTGATTTGATCACGCTTATCTATCTCTTCGCCATCGCCCGTTTCTTCTTTGCGATTGCGGGCCTGGACACGGGGAGTCCGTTTACCGGTCTTGGCGCCAGTCGTGAGGCGATGCTCGGCGTGCTCGTCGAGCCGATCCTGCTGCTGGGGCTCTGGGTGGCGGCGCAGGTCGCAGGCTCTACCCACATCAGTTTTATCACTAACACCGTTTATCACTGGCCGTTGGCCCGTTCCATTCCGCTGGTTCTGGCGCTGTGTGCCTGCGCGTTTGCCACCTTTATTGAGATGGGCAAACTGCCGTTCGACCTCGCGGAAGCGGAGCAGGAGCTGCAGGAAGGGCCGCTGACGGAGTACAGCGGCTATGGCTTTGCGGTACTGAAGTGGGGCATCAGCCTCAAACAGCTGGTGGTGCTGCAGATGTTTGTCGGTGTCTTCTTCCCGTGGGGACAGATGACGCATTTCTCGGTGAGTGGTCTGGTGCTGGCCGTGGTCGTTGCGGCGCTCAAACTTCTGGTCGGCGTGTTGGTGATTGCCCTGTTTGAAAACAGCATGGCGCGTCTGCGCTTTGTCGCGACATCGCGCATCACCTGGGCCGGTTTTGGTTTCGCATTTTTAGCGTTCGTCTCCTTGCTGGTGGCGTGATTAAAGAGAGTTTTTATGTCTGAAGAAAAGAAAGGTCAGCAGTATCTCGCCGCGTTGCATCAGGCTTTCCCTGGCGTCGTGCTGGAGGAGTCCTGGCAAACCAAAGACCAGATCACCGTCACCGTTAAGGTGAACTATTTGCCGGAAGTGGTGGAGTTTCTCTATTACCAGCAGGGCGGCTGGCTGTCGGTGCTGTTCGGCAACGACGAGCGCCAGCTGTGTGGCAATTACGCGGTGTACTACGTGATGTCGATGGAGCAGTTCGAGAAGTGCTGGCTCACCGTACGCGTTGAAGTGGACCCAAACAAACCGGAGTATCCGTCCGTCACGCCGCGCGTGCCCGCCGCCGTATGGGGCGAACGTGAAGTGCGCGACATGTACGGGCTGGTGCCTGTAGGACTGCCGGATGAACGTCGCCTGGTGCTGCCGGACGACTGGCCGGATGAACTCTATCCGCTGCGCAAGGACAGCATGGACTACCGCCAGCGTCCGGCCCCGACCACCGACAGCGAAACCTACGAGTTCATCAACGAGCTGGGCAGTAAAAAGAACAACGTGGTGCCGATTGGTCCGCTGCACGTGACTTCCGATGAACCAGGCCACTTCCGCCTGTTTGTCGACGGCGAGAACATTATCGACGCCGACTACCGCCTGTTCTACGTCCACCGCGGCATGGAGAAGCTGGCGGAGACCCGCATGGGCTACAACGAAGTCACGTTCCTCTCTGACCGCGTGTGCGGCATCTGCGGCTTTGCCCACAGCACCGCCTACACCACCTCGGTGGAGAATGGCATGGGAATTGTGGTGCCAGAGCGCGCGCAGATGATCCGCGCCATCCTGCTGGAGGTGGAGCGCCTGCACTCGCATCTGCTGAACCTCGGCCTGGCCTGCCACTTCGTCGGTTTTGACTCCGGGTTTATGCAGTTCTTCCGCGTGCGTGAAGCGTCGATGAAGATGGCGGAGATCCTCACCGGCGCACGTAAAACCTACGGTCTGAACCTGATCGGCGGGATCCGCCGTGACCTGCTGAAAGACGACATGATCCAGACCCGCCAGCTGGCGCAGCAGATGCGTCGCGATGTGCAGGAGCTGGTGGATATGCTGCTCAGCACGCCAAACATCGAGCAGCGTACCGTCGGGATTGGTCGTCTTGACCCGGAAATTGCCCGCGATTTCAGCAACGTGGGTCCGATGGTGCGCGCCAGTGGCCACGCCCGCGATACCCGCGCCGATCACCCGTTCGTCGGCTATGGCCTGCTGCCGATGACCGTGCACAGCGAGCAGGGCTGCGACGTTATCTCTCGCCTCAAAGTGCGCATCAATGAGGTGTTCACCGCCCTGAACATGATCGACTTCGGTCTGGATAACCTGCCGGGCGGCCCGCTGATGGTTGAAGGTTTCACCTACATTCCCAACCGCTTCGCGCTGGGGTTCGCCGAAGCGCCACGTGGAGACGACATCCACTGGAGCATGACCGGCGACAACCAGAAGCTCTACCGCTGGCGCTGCCGCGCGGCAACCTACGCCAACTGGCCAACCCTGCGCTATATGCTGCGTGGAAACACGGTTTCCGACGCGCCGCTGATCATCGGCAGCCTTGATCCGTGCTACTCCTGTACCGACCGTATGACGGTGGTGGATGTGCGCAAGAAGAAAAGCCAGGTGGTGCCGTACAAAGAACTTGAGCGCTACAGCATTGAGCGTAAGAACTCGCCGCTGAAATAAGGACTCGTCATGTTTACCTTTATTAAAAAAGTCATCAAAACCGGCGCGGTAACCAGCAGTTATCCACTGGAGCCGATGCCGGTGAATAAAAACTTTCGCGGCAAGCCGGAGCACAATCCGCAGCAGTGCATCGGCTGCGCGGCCTGTGTAAACGCCTGTCCGTCGAATGCCCTGACGGTGGAAACGGACCTCAAAACCGGTGAACTGGCCTGGCAGTTTAACCTCGGGCGCTGCATCTTCTGTGGCCGCTGCGAAGAGGTCTGCCCGACTGTCGCAATCCGCTTGTCACAGGAATATGAGCTGGCGGTATGGAAGAAAGAAGATTTCCTGCAGCAGTCGCGCTTTGAACTGTGTAACTGTCGCGTCTGCAAGCGTCCATTCGCCGTGCAAAAAGAGATCGACTATGCCATCGCGCTGTTGCAGCACAACGGAGACGCTCGCGCAGAACATCATCGTGAAAGCTTTGAAACCTGCCCGGAGTGTAAGCGCCAGAAGTGCCTGCTGCCGTCCGACCGCATTGATATTACTCGCCATATGAGAGAGGCCAGCTGATGGAAAACCTACTGGGCCCGCGCGACGATAACGGCATTCCGGTGCCGATGACGGTGGATGAATCCATCGCCAGCATGAAGGCGTCGCTGCTGAAAAAAATCAAACGCTCGGCCTATGTCTACCGCGTGGACTGCGGCGGCTGCAACGGCTGCGAGATTGAGATCTTCGCCACCCTGTCGCCGTTGTTTGACGCCGAGCGTTTCGGCATCAAAGTTGTACCGTCTCCGCGCCATGCCGACATTTTGCTGTTTACCGGCGCCGTCACCCGCGCCATGCGCTCGCCTGCGCTGCGCGCCTGGCAATCTGCGCCTAACCCGAAAATCTGTATCTCGTACGGAGCCTGTGGCAACAGCGGCGGCATTTTCCACGATCTGTATTGCGTCTGGGGTGGCACCGACAAAATCGTGCCGGTGGATGTTTACATTCCGGGCTGCCCGCCGACACCTGCCGCAACGCTGTACGGTTTTGCCATGGCGCTTGGCCTGCTGGAGCAGAAAATTCATGCTCGTGAACCTGGGGAGCTTGATAACCAGCCTGCGACTATCCTGCACCCGGACATGGTGCAGCCACTGCGGGTGAAGGTCGATCGCACGGCGCGCAAACTGGCGGGCTACCGCTATGGTCGCCAGATTGCCGACGATTACCTGCGTCTGCTGAGCCAGGGTGAGCATCAGGTGGCACGCTGGCTGGAGGCGGAGAACGATCCGCGTTTGAATGAGATTGTGGCAAACCTGAACAACATCGTGGAAGAGGCGCGTATCCGATGAGTGAAACGGTGGTGTTCAGTCAGCTGAGCCGTAAGTTTATTGATGAGAACGATGCCACGCCGGATGCGGCGCAGCAGGTGGTCTATTACAGCCTGGCGATTGGGCATCACCTCGGGGTGATTGACTGCCTGGAAACGGCGTTAAGCTGCCCGTGGCCCGAGTATCTGGCGTGGATCGCCACGCTGGAGGAGGGCAGCACGGCGCGGCGCAAGATGGAAGGCGTGCCGAAGTACGGCGAGATCGTCATCGACGCCAACCACATTGCGATGTTGGCGAACGCGTTTGACGCGGCGCTGAACAGGCAAACCCCTGAGCAGCAGGCTTGGAGCAAAACGCTGCTTAGCATGCTGCACGATATTCATCAGGAGAGCGCCATCTACCTGATGGTGAGGAGATTACGTGACTGACGTTTTACTGTGTGTTGGCAACAGCATGATGGGCGATGACGGTGCAGGCCCATTGTTGGCAGAAATGTGCGCGGCAAATTCTCAGGGTAACTGGGTGGTCATCGACGGTGGCAGCGCGCCGGAAAACGACGTGGTTGCTATTCGTGAGCTGCACCCGGACAGGCTGCTGATCGTTGATGCCACGGATATGGGGCTCAACCCCGGCGAGATCCGCCTGATTGACCCGGATGACATCGCCGAGATGTTTATGATGACCACCCACAATATGCCGCTGAACTACCTGGTCGATCAGATTAAAGACGACGTGGGCGAGGTGCTGTTTTTGGGGATTCAGCCGGACATTGTTGGGTTTTATTACCCGATGACGCCGCCGGTGAAAGCGGCGGTCGAAGTGGTCTATTCACGGCTTGCCGGATGGTGTGGGGACGGGGGATTTTCCCGGCTCTGAACAGCGCCCGGTGGCGCTACGCTTACCGGGCCTACGCTTTTGTAGGCCGGGTAAGGCGAAGCCGCCACCCGGCAAAACAGTCTACTCCAGATCCGCCCCGTTACTTGCAATCACCTTCTTATACCACCAGAACGATTTCTTGCGTTTCCTGTCCAGCGTGCCGTTTCCGGCGTCGTCGCGGTCAACGTACACAAACCCGTAGCGCTTGCTCATCTCGCCCGTTGAGGCGGCCACCAGGTCGATGCAGCCCCAGGTGGTGTAGCCCATCAGCGGCACGCCGTCCTCAATCGCGTCACCCATCGCGCGAATATGCTCGCGCAGATAGCTGATGCGGTAGTCGTCGTTAATCTCGCCGTTTTCATCAATAACGTCTTTCGCCCCGAGACCGTTTTCCACCAGGAACAGCGGCTTCTGGTAGCGGTCGTACATCATGTTCATGGTGATGCGCAGGCCGAGCGGGTCGATACCCCAACCCCATTCGCTCACCTGAATATTCGGGTTGCGCAGGGATTTAACGATATTTGCCGCGCTGGTGTTGCCCGCGTTCATATCCGCCGACGCGCAGCGTGAGGCGTAATAGCTGAACGAGACAAAATCGACGGTGTTTTTCAGCAGTTCGTCGTCGCCAGGATCTTTCACAATCACCACGCCTTTCTCGCGGAACACGCGGGCGGAGTAGGCCGGATAGCTGCCGCGCGCCTGCACGTCGATAAAGAACAGGTTCTCGCGATCTTTCTCCAGCGCCATCCACACGTCTTCTGGCTTGCAGGAGTACGGGTAGAAATTCCCGCCCGCCAGCATGCAGCCGACCTGGTTTTCCGGGTTTACCTCGTGGGCGATTTTGGTCGCCAGCGCGCTCGCCACCAGCTCGTGGTGTGCGGCCTGATATTTCACCTGATCTTCGTTTTCGCCTTCTTCAAATACCAGGCCCGCGCCAGAGAACGGGCTGTGCAACATGATGTTGATTTCATTGAAGGTCAGCCAGTATTTCACCAGACCATTAAATTCCTCGAAGCAGGTGCGGGCGTAACGGGCGAAGAAATCGACCATCTTGCGGTTGCGCCAGGAACCGTACTCCGTCACCAGGTGCATCGGCACGTCGAAGTGGCAGAGGGTCACCAGCGGCTCGATGTTGTACTTTTTGCACTCTTCAAACACCGCGCGGTAGAAGGCAATACCTTCTTTATTGGGCAGCGGCTCATCGCCATTTGGATAGAGGCGGCTCCAGGCAATTGAGGTGCGGAACACCGTAAACCCCATCTCCGCCATCAGGGCGATGTCTTCTTTGTAGCGATGATAAAAATCAATCGCTTCATGGCTTGGGTAAAACTCGTCGTCACGCAACGAAAACCGCTTTTCCTTCCCGATTTTCACCGCCAGGCGATTCGCGCCGTGGGGGATCATATCGACCGTTGTGAGCCCTTTGCCGCCTTCGCGATAAGCGCCTTCACTCTGGTTGGCGGCAAGCGCGCCGCCCCATAAAAATCCTTTTGGAAAAACAGACATTCTTACCTCACTCTCAATTTATGCTTTTGCTGCTTTGCTCTGTACCGGGGCACTCTGGAGGGCGCGCGCTTTTTCAGCATTGTCTTCGACCGGGATATCTTCAAAACCTAATATCAGGGTTAGAACGAACGACAGCACCACCGCCAGCGCCATGACACCGAACACCCAGACGATGGTCATCGGGTTCGCCGGGTCGAAGAACTGCACGCTGGTAAACAACCCTGGTGCGGCCATCGAATGGCTGGCAAGTCCGGCAATGCCGGCCACCGCACCGCAGATAAAACCGCTGATCAGGCTCGCAATCAGTGGACGTTTCAGCCGTACCGCTACACCGTACAGCGCGGGTTCAGAGATCCCCGCCATGATGGCAGAGGCTGCCGCCGCTAACGCCGTCTGGCGCAGCTCCGGGTTTTTGGTTTTCCAGGCTACCGCCAGAGACGAACCGCCAAGGGAGAGGTTGGCGCCGATTTCCGACGGCATGACCATCCCTTCTTTGCCCGTTTCGGCAATGGTCTGGATGATGGTTGGCGTAAAGACGCGGTGCATCCCGGTCATCACCAGCAGCGGCCAGAGTGCTCCCATGATCGCCACGGAGAGCCAGCCCAGATAGCCGTGAATGGTGTAAACCAGCGCGGAGATGGCGCTACCGATCCAGATCCCCAGCGGCCCAATCAGCACAATGGCGAGCGGGGCGGCAATCAGCACGATCAGCATCGGTTTGAGGAAGTTTTTGGTGACCGCCGGGGTAATGCGATCGACCCAGCGTTCGATGTACGACAGGCACCAGGTCATCACCAGCGCCGGGATCACGGTGTAGGTGTATTTCACCGCCGTTACTGGAATGAAGGCGAACTCAATATGCTCGCCCTGCGCGGCTTTCGCCATCAACTCGATAAAGCTCGGATGAACCAAAACCCCTGCAATGGCGATCGCCAGCGACATGTTGGTTTTGAATTTCACCGCTGCCGAGGCCGCCACCATCAGCGGCAGGAAGAAGAAGGCACCGTCGCCAATCACGGTGAGGATGGTGAGCGTCGGCGCGCCTTTAGGCAGCACGCCGGTCATCTCAAGGATCATCGCCAGCAGTTTAACCATCGAGCCACCGATGATCGCCGGGATCAGCGGCGACATGGTGCCGATGAGCGCATCCAGGATCCCGGCGCCAATGCGGCGCAATGTCAATTTCTGTGGACCTTCCGGTGATGCAGGCTGCAGGTCGGCTGGCAGCAGGCTGACTACCTCGCGGTAGGCCTGAGAAACGGTGTTGCCAATGATCACCTGGCACTGGTTGTCGTTGCGCACTACGCCGAGCACGCCGCTAATGCTTTTCAGACGCGCAGCGTCGGTGAGGCTTTCGTCTTTCAGGACGAAGCGCAGACGCGTCATGCAGTGGGTGACGGCGACGATGTTCTCTTTGCCGCCCAGCGCGCTGACGACATCATTCGCCAGCGCAGCGTAATTTTTGGCCATCGGATGAGATCCTGTTATCGTTGTGAGAAATGTAGGAAACCGGTTCCACATAATCATCATGAGTTTATTTGAATGAAACAAGATCACATTTCGACCATTTTTTCATTTCGTGATGATGATCACCAGGCGGTGCAAAAAGCGTGATTTCATCGCTGCGACAATTTTTCTGCAGTGCAGTACACTGCGCTCCATCAGTTTCAGACGGAATAACAAGATGACCACGATGCTTGAAGTGGCGAAGCGGGCAGGCGTTTCGAAAGCAACGGTATCCCGGGTGCTGTCGGGAAATGGCTATGTCAGCCAGGAGACCAAAGACCGGGTGTTTCAGGCCATTGAAGAGAGCGGCTATCGCCCGAATTTACTGGCGCGCAACCTGGCGACCAAACGCACCCAGACGCTGGGGCTGGTAGTGACAAACACCCTGTATCACGGCGTCTACTTTAGCGAACTGCTGTTTAACGCCGCGCGGATGACAGAAGAAAAAGGGCGGCAGCTGATCCTTGCTGACGGCAAGCACAGCGCCGATGAAGAGCGTGAGGCGATCCAGTATTTACTCGATATGCGTTGCGATGCGGTGATTATCTACCCGCGTTTCCTGAGCGTGGATGAGATGGATGAGATCGTCGAGAAGTGTGAGCAACCGATTATGGTGCTTAACCGCCGCTTGCGGAAAAACAGCAGCCACAGCGTCTGGTCCGATCATAAAGCTTCCTGTCAGGAGGCGGTGTCGCAGCTGATTGAGAAAGGGCACAGAGAGATCGCATTTATCACGGGTTCGCTGGATTCACCCACCGGGGTTGAACGTCTCTCCGGCTACAAGGACGCACTGGCACAGCACCAGATCCCGCTACGCCCTGAGCTGATTTCGCAGGGAAAGTGGAACCCGGCCAGTGGTGCCGCGGCGGTTTCCGAGCTGTTGGCTCGGGGGGCAACCTTTACGGCGCTGGTGGCGAGTAACGACGATATGGCAATCGGTGCTATGAAGCAGCTGTACGACAGCGGCGTGGCCACCCCGGACGCGGTATCGGTGATCGGTTTTGACGACGTGGCCATCGCACCTTATATCGTGCCGTCGCTTTCCAGCGTTCGCATTCCGGTGACGGAGATGATCAAAGAAACCATCAGCCGACTGATCTTTATGCTCGACGGCGGGGAGTTTAAATATCAGCAAACGTTCTCCGGCGAGCTTGTCCTGCGCGATTCCGTCATTGACGGCCCTCATCGTTGATGTCGACAGCTGTCATCGTCAGAAGTGACGATGACAGTGCCAGCGTCATTTTTAAATTTATTTAAAATCAATATCTTAATAATTGGCACGGTTTATGAATATCTCCGCGCATAACAGTAATGCTGGAGAAGCAGATGAACCGTTTTATTATGGCCGATGCCAGTAAGTGCATTGGTTGCCGTACCTGTGAAGTGGCGTGCGTGGTTTCCCATCAGGCGGAGCAGGATTGCGCGTCGCTTACCCCTGATACTTTTTTGCCCCGCATCCATGTCATTAAAGGCGTGAATATTTCCACCGCCGCCATCTGTCGTCAGTGCGAAGACGCACCGTGCGCGAATGTCTGCCCGAACGGGGCGATTAAACGCGAAAAAGGGTTTGTGCACGTGATGCAGGAGCGCTGCATCGGCTGTAAAACCTGCGTGGTTGCCTGCCCGTATGGCGCGATGGAAGTGGTTGTCCGTCCGGTTGTGCGTAACAGCGGCATGGGCCTGAATGTGCGCACGGACAAAGCCGAAGCCAACAAGTGTGACCTCTGCTACCACCGTGAAGCGGGCCCGGCCTGCATGGAAGCCTGCCCGACGCACGCCCTGGTGTGTGTTGATCGCGATAAGCTCGAACAGATGAGTGCGGAAAAACGCCGTCGTGCAGTGTTCGATACCTCTTCATCTCTGCTGTTCTGATCCGCCATGTGCAGTAACGGCGTACAGCTGCGCGTGCGCGGCAAAGTGCAGGGCGTCGGGTTTCGTCCCTTCGTCTGGCAACTGGCGCAGTCGCTTCAGTTAACCGGCGACGTCTGCAATGACGGAGAGGGCGTGCTGGTGCGGCTCGCGGGTAATGGGGGGGCCTTTACCGCGAGGCTGCGCCAGGACTGCCCACCGCTGGCGCGTATTGACGCGATCGACTTGCAGCCCTTCACCTGGAGGCGTGTGCCGGAGGACTTTACCATCCGTCACAGCGCGGGCGGGGCGATGGACACCCAGATTGTACCGGATGCCGCTACCTGTCCGGCATGCCTGGCTGAGATGCGCGATCCCCGTGAACGTCGTTATCGCTATCCGTTTATCAACTGCACCCACTGTGGTCCGCGTTTTACCATTATCTGCGCCATGCCTTATGACCGCCCGGCCACGTCGATGGCGACATTCCCGCTGTGCGAACCGTGTGAAACGGAGTATCGCAACCCCGCAGACCGTCGTTTTCATGCGCAACCCGTCGCCTGCCCGGACTGCGGGCCGGAGCTGGAATGGCGTGCGGGGGACATCATTACTACCCGCGAGTCTGCGTTAAGCGCAGCGGTAGAGATGCTGAAAAACGGTGGCATTGTTGCCATCAAAGGAGTTGGGGGTTTTCACCTCGCCTGTGATGCGCTCATTCCGCAGGCGGTCGCGCGACTTCGAACGCGCAAACAGCGTCCCTCGAAGCCGCTGGCCGTGATGATCCCGCAGGCGGAAGCGCTGCCGACGGCGATTCAGACGCTGTTATGCTCACCTGCAGCCCCCATTGTGCTCACGCCAAAGGTGTGGTTGCCCGCGTTGCCCGACGAGATAGCTCCGGGCCTGGACTCGGTAGGCATCATGCTGCCCGCAAACCCGCTGCAACATTTGCTCATGCTCGACTGTCAGCGTCCGCTGGTGATGACCTCCGGTAATCTCAGCGGCAAACCGCCCGCCATCAGTAATCAGCAGGCGCTGGACGAGCTTGGGGAGATTGCAGACGGTTTTCTGCTCCACAACCGCGACATTGTGCAGAGGATGGATGATTCGGTCCTGCTTCAGGACGGGACAATGCTGCGCCGTGCGCGCGGGTTTGTGCCGGATGCCATCACGTTGCCTGCAGGTTTTAGCAATATCCCCGCCATGCTATGTACAGGTAGCGAGATGAAAAATACTTTCTGCCTGGTGCGCGGGAACCAGGCAGTGCTAAGCCAGCATTTTGGCGATCTCAGTGATGAGGGTGTCGAAGCCCAGTGGCGTTCGGCACTGGCGGTGATGCAGCAGATCTACACCTTTCAACCGGAGCGTGTGGTGTGCGATGCCCATCCGGGTTACCACTCCCGACAATGGGCACACGAGCAGGCGTTGCCGGTCGACACCGTGTTGCACCATCACGCACACGCGGCGGCGTGCCTGGCTGAAAACGGCTGGCCGCTCGACGGTGGCGATGTTATCGCATTGACGCTGGACGGGATCGGCATGGGCGAGAACGGTGCGCTGTGGGGTGGGGAATGTCTGCGGGTAAACTACTGCGACTGTGAGCATCTCGGTGGATTACCTGCCGTGGCGTTGCCTGGTGGGGATCTGGCGGCCGTTCAGCCGTGGCGCAATTTACTCGCACATTGCCTGGCGTTTGTGCCTGACTGGCAGCACTACCAGGAAACGCGTGCGGTACAGCGCCAAAACTGGCCGCTGCTGGCGACAGCAATCGGGCGTGGCGTCAATGCGCCGCTGGCCTCGTCATGCGGAAGGCTTTTCGATGCAATCGCCTGCGCGCTGGGCATAGAAACGCAACGCTACGAAAGTGAAGCGGCTTGCCGGCTGGAAGCACTGGCTTCACAGTGCGCCGGTGTCGCGCACCCGGTCACGCTTTCGGTGGATAATCTCTCCCTCTTCTGGCAGCAATGGCTGAACTGGCAGGCGGAGCCCTGCGAACGCGCATGGGCGTTTCACGATGCGCTGGCAAAAGGGTTGGCGCAATTAGTCAAATTGCATGCCATGCGTTTATCACTTTCCACGGTGTGCTTCAGCGGTGGGGTGTTACACAACCGCCTGCTGCGTGCGCGTCTGCGTCATTATCTTTCTGACTTTACGCTTCTTTTTCCTTCGCGCCTGCCCGCAGGTGACGGAGCGATCTCCTTCGGGCAGGCGGTGGTCGCCGCCGCCCGGTCATGTTCACAAAGGACTTAAAATGTTACGACTCTTACGCAATGAACCTCGTGCCGCGCTTCTGCTGCTGGCTCTGGTAATGGCAAACCTGCTGGCCTGGGGATGGGCATGGCAAACCTTCAGCGGCAGCACGGCGTTGATGGCGGCAAGCCTGCTTGCCTGGTGTTACGGACTTCGCCATGCGGTGGATGCCGACCACATTGCGGCTATTGATACCGTCACGCGTAAGATGATGCAGCAGGGCAAACGCCCATCCGGCGTAGGGGCCTGGTTCTCGCTGGGTCATTCCACCATCGTGGTGCTGGCCTCCATTGCCATTGCTGCCACCGCTACGGCGTTTCAGAAAAATATGGCATGGTTTCACGAGACAGGGAGTCTGATTGGAACAGCCGTTTCCGCGACTTTCCTGCTGGCGATGGCGCTGGTCAATATGGTGATTTTACGCGGCGTCTGGCGCAGTTTTCAGGCGCTGAAAAAGGGGCGCGCGACAAGCAGTGAAGTAGAGTTACCTGCACAGGGCGGCGTCATGAACTGGTTATTTGGCGCAACCTTCCGGCTGGTCAACAAAAGCTGGCAGATGTACCTGGTCGGATTCCTGTTTGGTCTGGGGTTTGACACTGCCACCGAAATTGGCGTGTTGGGCATTTCTGCCGCCAGCGCCTCTCACGGGATGTCGGTGTGGTCAATCATGATCTTCCCGGCGCTCTTCGCCAGCGGTATGGCGCTGGTCGATACCCTCGACAATTTGTTGATGGTCGGTGCTTACGGATGGGCGTTTAACAAACCGCAACGTAAGCTCTACTACAACATGACCATTACCGGGACATCTGTGGTGGTGGCGCTGTTTATTGGCGGGCTGGAAGCGCTGGGTCTGCTGATGGATAAATTCGCCCTCAGCGGTGGCGTCTGGGATGTGATTGGCGCGGTAAACGACAACCTGGGCAACGCCGGATTTGTGGTGGTCGGGCTGTTTGTCGCCTGCTGGCTGATCTCCATGGTCAACTACCGCTGGCGCGGCTACGATGCGCTGGTCGTGCGCTCCTGAGCCGGCGGTAGCCAGGCGCGGGTGAAATCAAGCCAGCCGCTGGCAGTCAGCACAATGTTCTGCACATTTTCCATCGTGTTGATGCGATAGCGGTAGTGGAAAAGCGGCGTACAGGCGCCGCTTTCAAGCAGGCGATGAAAGAAGGCGGGCAAGTGTGCTCTTAGCGTTTCCTCGCTTTCGCAATACGCCATCAGCGTCTGCTTTGCGTTTTGCCATGCGCTCTCACCCAGCGCGGCGATCCACGCGGGTTCTTCAGTAAACCACTCTGCCAGCGCAAAGACCGGTACTTCACCGGCAAGATAATCCCCCAGTAAGATATCCGCTTGCGCCAGCGCGTCAGGCGCATGCCACTCTTCGCGATCTTTCCAGTGAATCGTGACGTCGCAGCCACGCTTTTTCAGGCGAGTTTGCAGCATGCCGGCGAGATCGCACAGCACCGGCGTGTGATAGCAGACCAGTGAAAGGGCTGGTGGAAGCGTCACGTCAGGCGTTTCAGGATACGCGGGTGTCGTGATCCCGGGCAGTATTTCCGTACGGGTTTCAACATCATCCCGGCGGATGAACTGCTGGTTAAGATGCTGGATTTCCTGGCGTAACCAGGCGGCCAGCGGTTTTGGTAACCGGGCATTCACCATCAGCCAGGAAAACCCACCGCTGGTGGTGGTGATGGACTCCTGGGCGTTTTCTCCTTTACCAACGGTTATCCATGCCGGTTTTTCTGTTCCGGCGCGGGTTCGCCAGAACTCAATTGCATGCAGCAGGGGATGTGTCGCAAAGTACCACGGCTGACGCTCAAGGCGCAGATAGTGCGAGTGATGATGAGCAATTGCAAAGGGGCCTGCACCCACATTCGGTTGTTGCGGATGTGGCAAACGGCAAACATGATGCGCGAGACGATGCGCCAGCATGGCGTCTGGCGCGTTAAGCGTGATTTCCAGACACCACGGTGCGATAAGCATCACTTTACTCACGTGAGTTAGCCCTGTATTACGTGCGGGATCGGCCAACAACTGGTGCAGCGCGCCGAGAATATCTTCATCGCTGATCGCTTGTCCGTTATGCCAGTGCGCACCGCTACGCAGGTAAAAGCTCCAGCGAAGTTTGTCGTCACTACTCTCCCAGTGATGGGCTAAATCGGCCACCGGTTGCGGGTGGCCGGGGACGTAACGCGTCAACCCAGCGTGAACCGCGCAGATAATATGCTGTTCGGCACGGCGACGCTGGAAAGCGGGATGAAGCAAGGTGAGCGGGCGATACCACGGAATACGGAGCGTCGGCTGGTGTTTAAGCCATTTACCCCCTAAAAACGGAGTAATGATGTGATGCAGGCTAGCCGGGTCGCCATCGGCCAGCTGCAACGCGCTCTGGTAGTCCCCTTTTTCCAGGCAGGCATGCATCAGCGGTGCGCTCAGTTCGCTGGTGGTTGTCAGGCAATGCAGGATGGCACGATGCCCACGTCCTGGTTGCGCCTGCCAGCTTAACCATCCGCTTTGCGTAAGCTGGCGCAGCAATGTGCGTGCATGGCGCTCACTGCATAACGCGACACCGGCCACTTCCGCGATGGTCGTGGGCTTTGGCTCTGTGCCGTAGTGCTGATAAAGCCGTTGATACTGTCGGATTTTCTGAAGCTGGCGCATGACGGCGTACCGGTAACAAAAGGAGAATGGTGAGAGTGTAGGGGGTTTTGCGGAATAAATAAGGGTGGGATATATAAAGTGTTCCGGTTTTATTCCCTCTCCGGTGAGAGAGGGAACAGGATTGTGCAACGTCAGGCTTCGATCTGCGCCCGGATCTTCAGCGCGATGCTTTCGGCCTGTGGGCCCAGAATCACCTGCGCGTTCTGCGTACCCATTTTCAGAATGCCTTTCGCCCCCAGTGATTTCAGCGCCTGTTCATCCAGCACGCTGTTATCTGTAAGCGTTAAGCGCAGGCGAGTTATACAGGCATCGACAATCTTCAGGTTATCTTTGCCACCCAATGCTGCGATGTATTGGGCAATCGCCTCGCTTTGATCGTCAGAATCACCCGTTACCGTGTCGTCGTCTTCGCGACCCGGCGTTTTCAGCTTGAAGAAGCGAATCGCGAACGTGAATACCACAAAGTAGATCGCGAAGAACAGAGCAATCAGAGGGATCAGGAGCCACGGCTTCGTGGCAAGACCCCAGTTCAGGACGAAGTCGATAAGCCCGGCGGAAAAACCAAAGCCATGCAGCACGCCGAGGCTGTTGGCGATCACCATACTCACACCAGCAAGTACCGCATGCAGGGCATACAGGGCTGGAGCGAGGAACAGGAAGGAGAACTCAATTGGCTCGGTAATGCCCGTCAGGAAGGCGGTCAGGGCGACAGAGAGCAGCATCCCGCCGACGGCTGAGCGACGTGCTTTTGGCGCGGCGAAATACATCGCCAGTGCCGCACCCGGAAGACCGCCCATAAAGATCGGATATGCCCAGGCCATGTAGACACCCGCATGCGGGTCACCGGCGAAGAAGCGGTTAAGATCGCCCCGGGTTAAGTCGGTGGCAATCTGCGTGATGCTGGATCCGTCAATACCTGGCACCGCGCTGCCAACGACCAGACCTTTCACCACGTCCGGCGCGAGACAGATGTTATGTACCGCGCTGGCAGCATCGTAAGTCACTTTCAGACAGTCACCGAGGCTGAACCAGAACACGGAATGCAGTATGTAGTGCAGGCCGAAAGGAATTAACGCGCGGTTAAGGACACCGTAAATAAACCAGCCGGGCTCACCGCTACGGGACACCAGCAAACTGAAGGTATCAATACCGTGCTGCACGGAAGGCCAGACGTAGCCGCAAATCCATGCGATGAACAGACAAATTAACCCGGTCATGATGGGCACCAGACGTTTACCAGCAAAGAACGCAAGGAAATCCGGCAGTTTAGTATTGGAGAAGCGGTTATAGCAGTGACCGGCCACCACACCCGCAATAATCCCGGCAAAGAAGGACATGTTAATGGAGGCGTTAATCACCGCTGTGGCTTTGGTGAGGACCAGAAAGCCGACAGCACCCGCGAGGGCTGCAGCACCAGCATTGTCTTTTGCCAGACCAATGGCGATACCCAGAGCAAACAACAGCGGCAGGCTGTCGAAGATCCCGCCACCGGCACTGGCAATAAACGGAATATTAAATACGTCAGGCTGGCCGAGGCGTAATAATATGGCTGCAACCGGTAAGGTGGCGATAGGCAACATCAGGGCTTTACCCAGACGTTGAAGATAACTAAATGCATTCATGAGAGAGGATTCCAAAAAGACTTAATTCACATCGGAAAATAACAGCTTTTATTTTAATGTGGAAGCAGGGGAGATAAAAATGTGATGCGATATAAATTAATTTTTATTATATTCCTCAGGTGAGTCATTCCTGAAATAAACAATGATGCATTCTATTATTTGTTCCGGTTTTTGCTGGTGGCGCTTCACACATTTACTGAAGGAGAAGCGCCGCCAGACCTTCAGTTATCACGTTTGCTTACCGGAATCATCAGCTCCCGCAGGCGCTCGATACGAGCTTCAGGACTCAACCATAGCCAGCGAAATAAAATGTGCTCTGCTTTTCTGACCTGCTTAAAATAGTGAGCGAGATAGTTAAGCTCTTCGGTGAAATGTGCCATGAAATACCCCTTTCGCGTTAATGTGTGATCAGGGTAGATTGTTATTAGGGAATAAAACAGGGCAATGTTTTTCAGGTGTTCCGGTTTTAAGTATTGATGGGAATAATAAATAAAGGATTGATAGCGATGATTTATCTTATTTGTATTTATTTTATGAATAAATTGCGTAAAAAAAAGCGTTTAGACTTTTGAACTTCACCAACCTGCACCGGCTGGCGAAGTGTCCTGGGCTCAAAGATTAGATAATTCCAGCCTGATAGAAATCCTGCAGGTTGATGGCGCCGCACAGCTTGCCGCTGTCATCCACCACCGGCGCGGCGGTGATTTTACGTTTCATCAGAACCTCTTTGGCCTCAATGGCGCGGCTGTCGGCGTTCAACGTCAGCCCGCCCTGGGTCATCGCTTCAGAAACCGGCGATTCCAGCTTGCCGCCGCCGACCAGCCAGCGACGCAGATCGCCGTCGGTAAATACACCTTTAACAAAGCTGTCGCTGTCACACACGGCGACCAATCCCAGCCCGGTACGGCTCAGTTCCAGCATCGCGTCCATCACGCTGGTATCGAGTTTGACCTGCGGAATGGCATCGTCAGTTCGCATCAGGTTGTGAACCTTATTGAGCAGGCGTGCCCCAAGCGCTCCGGCCGGATGCGAACGGGCGAAATCTTCTTCGTTAAAGCCGCGCGCCTGCATCACCGCCATCGCCAGCGCGTCGCCCATCATCAGCGTATTAACGGTGCTGGATGTGGGGGCGAGGTGCATCGGACAGGCTTCACGCTCAACGGAAATATCCAGCGTGGCCTTGGCTGCCAGCGCCAGCGGCGAACGGGATTTGCCGGTCATCGCCAGCAGAGCGACCGATTTTTCCTGCAGGCGCGGAATGATGAGATCCAGCTCTTTGGCCGAACCGGAGTAGGAAATAAACAGCATCACATCGCGGCTTTCGATCATTCCCAGATCGCCGTGCAGTGCTTCTGCCGGATGAACAAAAAAGGCCGGAGTACCGGTGCTGGCAAGCGTCGCCGCAATTTTCTTACCGATGTGACCCGACTTGCCGATCCCGGAGACAATCACCTTACCTTCGCACTGAATAATGGTGTTGGCCGCGCGAACAAAATCCTCGCCCAACCGTTCGGGCAGGCGGCTGGCTTCCTGTAGCTCAAGCATCAGGGTCTGGCGGCCAGCGTTTAACAGAAAATCACTCATCTTTCTCTCCGGTTACGATCACGTCGATGCCTTTCTCTTCCAGCGCTTTTTTGAACGCCGGGTCGATACCTGCGTCGGTAATCAGTTTGTCGACGCTTTCCAGGCTGCAAACGATATTGGGGCTTTTACGGCCAAACTTCGATGAATCTGCCATCAGAATCACTTCCCGCGCGGCATTGCACATGGCTTTGCTGACGCTGAACACCTCGTTGAAGGTGGTCACGCCCGCGTTCAGGTCGATGCCGTCGGTGCCCATAAAGAGTTTATCAAAGCTGAAGTGGTCGAAGGCGTTCTCTGCCAGTTGGCCGTGGAATGACGCTGATTTCTTACGGAAGGTGCCACCCGGCATCAGAATGGTTTGCTCGCTATCGAATTCAGAGAGGGCGTTGACGATATGCAGGCTGTTGGTCATCACCGTGATGTTGTTAAAGCGACTGAGCAGCGGGATCATTTGCAACACGGTACTGCCTGCGTCAAGAATGATGGAATCGCCATCGTGGATAAATTTCACCGCCGCTTCAGCAATCAGCGCCTTCTGGTGGGTGTTGATCAGCGTTTTGTGATCGATAGGCGGGTCGGCTTCATCCTTATTGAGCACCACACCGCCGTAAGTCCGAATGACGGCGCCAGAGTTTTCGAGCAATACCAGGTCTTTGCGTATTGTTGTGCCGGTGGTGTCAAAGTAGTGGGCCAGATCGTCGACCGAGCATTTTCCCTGCTTCTGCAGATGCTCGAGAATGGCCGCCTGCCGCTGACGAGGTTTCATAGGCGCTTCGTTCCTTAGGTTGCGAAATGATAATTTCGCAAGTCTATAGCTTTCACAACGAAATTATCCATGTTTCAGATTAAGCGCTAATGATAGTGCATTCTGACAGAGTGGATCATGGGGAAAGATCACATCAGGCTGCAATTCCTGCAACGACAGTCCGTTAATCGCCTGGATTTTCACCGGGCGGGCGAAAACGGTCATGCCGCGCATGATGAGGGAATCGCAGACCTTGTCATCCTCGTCCAGCGCAACGGCAACCACCACGCGTGGTTTGAAACGTCCACCAGAACGCCCGACGCCCACGCGGCCTTTCTGACACAGCGCATCAAAGGCGCGGTTAAACTGATGGATCTGCCAGCCGCCGAAAGCCATCTGGCAGAACCAGGCGAGGGCGGCGACGGTGATGAGTGCTGTGACCATATCGGCTCCTTGTTGTGTTCCCTCTCCCACAGGGAGAGGGTTAGGGTGAGGGCATCAGCCTGCCCGATCAGAACATCACCTGCCCACCGGTGACGTTAATTGACTGCCCGGTGCAGTACGAGGCTTTCGGGCTGGCGTAAAACAGCAGCATATTCAGCACGTCCTGATAGTCGCATCCGCGCTTGAGCGGCACTTTATCAATGTAATATTGTTCCACTTCTTCAGCTTTGATGCCGAGCTTGGTGGCATACTGCGGCAGCAGGGACTGGAACATCGGCGATTTCAGCAGGTTGCCCAGCATCAGCGAGTGAACGGTAATGCCATATTCAGCCAGATCCAGCGCCAGAGACTGCGTTAGCCCGACGCCTCCAAATTTCGCCGCGCTATAACCGGAGTTGTGCTTGCTGCCCACTTTGCCGGATTTCGAGTTAATCTGAATAATGCGCCCCTGAATGCCGTCGCGGATCATCAGGCGGGAAAACTCGCGGGCGCAGAGGAAATAACCCACCAGGTTCACCTGCAGCGAGCGGTCAAAATCCCCCAGTTCGAAATCGCTGATAAAGGCCGCTTTTGCAATCCCGGCGCTGTAAACCAGCAGGTCGGTACGGCCAAAAATCTCGTCCACACCGCGGGCAAGCGCCATTACGCTCTGCTCGCTGGTGGCATCGGCGCCAAACCCGTATGCCATTCCTTCGCCAAACTCGGTGTTGATGGTATCCGCCACGCGGGCGGCTTTTTCACTCTGAATATCCACTACCGCCACGCGGTAACCCTCTGCGGCAAGCCCACGGCAGAGGAACTCACCTAACGTTTGTCCCCCACCAATGACAACGGCAACCTGACTCATGTGATTCTCCTTAATTACGCAACAAATTTTAATGTACAGCCTGGGGTGACAGCCTGCGGAACCGGGCCATCGACGTGAACCGTGCCGGGGTATTCCGCCTGCGGCTGGCCGTCAAAACGCAGGGTGATATGGCCCAGCTCGCGCAGGTTTTGTTCGGCTACCTCACCGACGGCGGTCACGGCATAACGCGTTTCACCCAGCTCCAGCTGGCTGCCGGGCTTGAGTTCACCGCTCAGCACGCCATGGCAGTGGATAAAGCAAAACTCTTCGATATCCGCCGGGGCACCTTCGCGGAAGGTGATCAGCATCTGGTCGCTCAGTGCCTCCGCCGCGCTCTGGCCGATGCGGGTAATGGTGGTTTGGTAAATCACGGTCATAACAGGAACCTCTTATTGATAAATAAAGCCAGAGACAAACCAGGCAATCAGCACCGTCGGCGCGCCCGTCAGGAAGCGGCTTACCAGCACGGACGGCACGCCCACGCGCACGGTGTCCTGGCGCGCTTCGGCCAGTGACAAACCAACGGGAATGAAGTCGCACGCCGCCTGGGCGTTAATGGCAAACAGGGCGGGCAGAGCAAGGTGCGGGGGAATATTACCCAGGCCAATTTGCACACCAATCAGCACGCCGATGACCTGAGCAATCACCGCCCCAGGGCCGAGAAACGGCGACAGCAGCGGGAAGGAGCAGATCAGCGCCAGTGTGACCAGCCCAAGCGGATGGCTGGCGAGCGGGGCGAGACCGTGGGCAATCCAGTCACCCAGACCGGAGGCCATGATGATGCCGATCAGCGCCGAGACGAACGCCATAAACGGCAGGATGGTTTTCAGCACCGTGTCGATGGTGTCGCGCCCGGACTGGAACAGCACCGCCACGGCGGACCCCATGCCCATGCCGACTTTTGCCAACAGACCATCGCTCTGTTCGGTGATTTTTTTGCTGGTGTCGTAATCACGCGGTGTGGCTTTTTGTGGGGCAGGGGAGCCATTCACCAGAGTGATGTTGTCCTCTTTCACGCCCGACACATAAATGTCTTCCAGGATGTACTGCGCCAGCGGGCCTGACTTGCCGGTGGAGTGAATATTCACCGTCGGAATGCGACGCTTAGGATAGATGCCGCAGCGCAGCGTGCCGCCGCAGTCGATCACTGCCACGCCGATTTCCGCTTCCGGTGGCTCGCCCTCTTTAAAGCCGTCAACCGCTTCCCAGCCGGTCAGCTCGCGTAGTTTGTCAACGATCGCCGGGCGTGTGCCTGCGGTGATGTAGACAATCTTTTTGCCTTCTGTGGCGTCGAACTCCAGCGGGCCGCCCCAGCCGCCCGTGCCTTTCTCAATGCGGATCCGGTTCATGCTGTGGCTCCTGAAAGATGGACTTTCTGTTCAAGCTGGATGCCCATTTTTTTCTCGAAAATGGCGGTGGTGAGGTCCGTCACCCAGCCGCGGAAGAAGTTGGTGACGAGGCCAACCAGCAGATAGCTCACTGCCAGTGGTCCGAGTGGCAGACCAAGGGTGGTAAGGCCGCTGGCGATCCCGAGATAGACAAACAGCTCGCCGGGGTTGATGTGCGGGAACAGACCGTTCATCGAATGGCAGCTGTAGGAGGCCGCTGCGTAGTAACTTGGTTTGTACTTTTCTGGCATAAAACGCCCGAGGCTTAAGGTCATCGGGTTGCAGAAAACGAAGGTACCGATACAGGGTAATACCAGGTAGCGGGACAGTGGGTTACCCGCGCAACGCTGAGCGAAGCGTTCAATGCGCTGCTGGCCGATAAAGTTGATCAGCGCGTTCATGATCACCAGCAGGCTGATCAGCAGGGGCAGGATCCCGGTCACCATGCCGGTGAACACTTCTCCGCCTTTCTGAAACAGCCCGATGAACCACTCGGCGCCGTGGGTGATGGTTTCTATCATTCTTCTCTCCTGTGGGGCTTTTTTGTTTTTGTCTGACTGGGTTAATAATAATCACTTTGAAAGGTTTTAAAGTGTTAGTTAGATCTCACAATGAAAGAAAAATGGATTATTTTGAAAGTTTATTGATGAGGTCAATGATTTTCGGTGGAAAAAAGCGAGGATTTGCGTGGGGGAGGTGCGTACTGCTTCCTTGAGGTGTTGCGGATGCTTTACCATACTGAGCTCTTATCGAACCCGTTAAATGGATGTCTCATGTTCAAGCGTCGTTATGCAGCGTTGTTACCTGCGCTTATTCTGCTGTCTGCCTGTAGTAGCAAACCTAAGACCGAAACCGTTCAGCAAACGGCAGGCGCGCCTTCCGGAGGATTCCTGCTGGAGCCGCAGCACAATATGATGCAGATGGGCGGCGACTTCGCGAATAACCCGGCGGCCGAGCAGTTCATTGATAAAATGGTGAGCAAACACGGCTTTGACAGGCAACAACTGCACGAAATTTTATCTCAGGCGAAGCGTCTTGATTACGTGTTGCGCCTGATGGACAGACAGGCACCGACGGCCCAGGCGCCGAGCGGGCCAAATGGCGCATGGTTGCGCTATCGCAAACAGTTTATTACCCCGGACAACGTGCAGAATGGCGTCGTGTTCTGGAATCAGTATGAGGATGCGCTGAACCGTGCGTGGCAGGTCTACGGCGTGCCGCCGGAAATTATCGTCGGGATTATCGGCGTGGAAACCCGCTGGGGTCGCGTGATGGGCAAAACCCGCATCCTGGATGCGCTGGCGACACTGTCCTTTAACTACCCGCGCCGTGCCGAATATTTCTCTTCCGAGCTGGAAACCTTCCTGCTGATGGCGCGTAATGAGCAAGATGATCCGCTCGATCTGAAAGGTTCGTTTGCCGGTGCGATGGGTTATGGCCAGTTTATGCCGTCCTCCTATAAACAATACGCCGTCGACTTTAACGGCGATGGTCACATCAACCTGTGGGATCCGGTGGATGCCATTGGCAGCGTGGCAAATTACTTCAAAGCGCACGGCTGGGTGCCGGGCGGCCAGGTGGCGGTGCAGGCTAACGGCCAGGCGCCGGGGCTGGAAAACGGCTTCAAAACCAACTACAGCATTTCGCAGCTGGCAGCCGCTGGCCTGACGCCAACGCAACCGCTGGGCAATGCGCAGCAGGCAAGCCTGCTGCGTCTGGATATCGGTACCGGTTATCAGTACTGGTACGGTCTGCCAAATTTCTACACCATCACCCGCTATAACCACAGCACCCACTATGCGATGGCCGTGTGGCAGCTGGGGCTGGCGGTATCGCAGGCGCGTGTGCCTGCAGCGTCGCCGTTTAGTCAGTAACTCGTCTTATTCAGCCCTCTCCCTGGTGGAGAGGGCTGAAGATGGTCCCCTATTTTTCGCTGAAACATTTCGCCACACTCCCTTTTCAAACACACCATTTACAACGTCAATACCTTTCATTATTGTTATGTTATAACATTATTTCGGGTGTCGAGATGTCAATTTCCCTTTTTTCGCTCTCTGCGCCAGTTCGCCTTCTGCTGGCGCTGGCCATTATTGTGTTTCTCAGCCTGGCGGTGAGCTGGGCGGTAGCGCTGCCATGATCGTAATGAATGAACTGACCGCAGGTTATGAACGTCAGCCCGTCACGCGGCCGTTATCCGGCGTCATTGAACGCGGGAGTATGACCGCAATCGTGGGCGCTAACGGCTGCGGGAAATCGACGCTCCTGAAAACGCTCGCAGGGTTTATCGCTCCCGTGGGCGGGAGTATGCGCTGGCAGGAAAAGCGCCCGGTGATTGGCTGGCTGGCACAACGCCACGCGCTGGAGGCGCAATTTCCGTTGACCGTGCAGGACGTCGTCAGTATGGGGTGCTGGCCGGGCATTTCGCTTTTATCCGGCTTTCGTCGTGAAACACGCTTGCGGATTGCCGGTGCGATTGAGCGTGTAGGGCTGGAATCCATGGCGCTATCCACCATCGATGAGCTCTCCGGCGGCCAGTTTCAGCGCATGCTTTTTGCCCGTGTCCTGGTGCAGCAGGCGCCGCTGGTGATGCTTGACGAGCCCTTTACCGGCGTCGATGAAGCCACCTGCAACGTGCTGATGGATTTGATGCTGGAGATGTATATGCAGGGACAAACCTTGTTAGCGGTACTCCACGACAGTGAACGCGTCTCGCGCCATTTCCCGCAGACATTACGGCTGGATGCTGACGTTCCCCAATGGAAAACCGAGCGGGTGAGGGTGGCATGATTTGGCAGCTCTTTTTCCAGCCGTTTATCGAGTACGGCTTTATGCGGCGTGCACTGGTGGTTTGCCTGGCGCTGTCGGTCAGCACCACGGCGCTCGGGGTTTTTCTTCAGCTACGCAGGATGAGCCTGATGGGGGATGCCCTTTCTCATGCCATTTTGCCGGGTGTCGCAGTGGGATATTTGCTCAGCGGCATGTCATTGCTGGCGATGAGTATCGGCGGTTTTATCGCCGGGATTGCCGTTGCGCTGGTGGCCGGGTTGGTTAGCCGACGCACGCCGCTAAAAGAAGATGCCAGCTTTGCCGGGTTCTATTTGGGATCGCTGGCATTAGGCGTCACGCTGGTGTCGCTGCGTGGGTCGAATGTCGATCTGCTGCATTTGCTGTTTGGTTCTATTCTCGCCGTGGACAACGATGCCGCACTGTTTGTGGCTGGGGTTTGTATCTTCACGTTAATCGTACTGGCTGTTTTTTATCGCGGGCTGGTGACAGAGGCGTTTGATACGGCGTGGCTGCAGGTGAATGCCCGTTGGTTACCCGGTCTGTTGCATGGCCTGTTTCTGGCGCTGCTGGTGCTTAACCTGGTGGCGGGCTTTCAGGTGCTTGGCACGCTGATGGCCGTCGGGTTGATGATGTTACCCGCCGTGGCCGCGCGATGCTGGGTACGCACCCTACCTGGATTACTTCTGATGGCAGGGATGAGCGGTATTTTCTGTGCATGGTTCGGGTTAAGCCTTTCCTGGGCTGTGAGCCTGCCTGCGGGGCCGTCTATTGTGCTCACCGCCAGCGCACTTTTCTTTATTTCTATTTTATTTGGCACGCGAAGCCAGCTCGCTGGCAGCCTGCGTGCGTTTTTTTAACGCAAGGGGAAACGATGAAACGTACAGGATTAGCAGTGGCGCTCGCGCTGGGGATGATGTCGCACGGCGTGATGGCAAAAACGCTGAATGTGGTCACCAGCTTTTCGATACTGGGGGACATTACCTAGGAGGTGGGCGGTGACCATGTGAAGGTGACGACGCTGGTGGGGCCGGACGGCGATCCGCATACCTTCGAGCCGTCGCCGAAAGACAGCGCGGCGCTGAGCAAGGCCGATGTGGTGGTGGTGAACGGCCTGGGGCTGGAGGGCTGGCTTGATCGTCTGGTGAAAGCCTCCGGATTTAAAGGCCAACTGGTCGTCGCTTCAACCGGGGTGAAAACCCACACGCTTGAGGAAGATGGAAAGACCGTGACCGATCCTCACGCGTGGAACAGTGCGGCGAACGGGGCGCTGTATGCGCAAAATATTTTGAACGGGCTGGTAAAAGCCGATCCAGAAGACAAAGCAGCACTGGAGGCCTCAGGGAAGCCGTATATCGCGCAACTGACTCAACTGGATAGCTGGGCCAAAACCCGCTTTAGTCAGATCCCACAGGCGAAGCGTAACGTACTGACCAGTCATGACGCTTTCTGTTATTTCAGCCGGGCCTATGGCGTCACGTTTATGGCGCCACAGGGGCTGTCGTCAGAGAGCGAAGCCAGTGCGGCGCAGGTTGCTGAGATTATTAATCAGATTAAAGCGGACGGCGTGAAAACCTGGTTTATGGAAAACCAGCTCGACCCGCGTCTGGTTAAACAGATTGCGTCAGCCACGGGCGCTCAGCCGGGTGGTGAACTTTATCCGGAAGCCCTGTCGGCAAAAGGCGGAGTGGCAGACACCTACGTGAAGGCGTTTCGTCACAATGTGAATACCCTCGCCGACAGCATGAAATAACATTCTCTAATGGCCGGTGCGCCCGCATCGGCTTTTTTCTGAAGCCCCCTCGTAAAACCTGAAGCGCATCCCCATATCTGACGAGAAAGTGCTATCTTGTGCTGCACGTTTTTCTGATGCCTGGAGCGAGAATGACTGACCATGAATTGATGCAGCTTAGTGAGATAGTCGGGCTGGCGCTTAAGCAACGTGGTGCGACAATCACCACTGCAGAGTCCTGTACTGGCGGCTGGGTGGCGAAAGTGATTACTGATATCGCCGGCAGTTCCGCCTGGTTTGAACGTGGCTTTGTGACCTACAGTAACGAGGCTAAAGCGCAAATGATTGGCGTGCGTGAATCTACGCTGGAACAGCATGGCGCGGTCAGCGAACCGGTGGTGATTGAGATGGCAATTGGTGCGCTCAAAGAGGCGCGTGCGGATTACGCCATTTCAATCAGCGGCATTGCAGGCCCGGATGGCGGCAGCGACGTGAAGCCTGTTGGCACAGTCTGGTTTGGTTTTGCCACGTCCAAAGGTGAAGGGATCACCCGCCGGGAGTGTTTTAGCGGCGATCGCGAAAGCGTGCGCCGTCAGGCAACGGAATATGCGTTAAAAACGCTCTGGCAACAATTTCTACAAAATACTTGATACTGTATGACTATACAGTATAATTGCACCAACAGAACAGAAATCCACGGTGAAGCACAGTCGCTTCTCCCGGCATGACAGGAGTAATAATGGCTATCGACGAAAACAAACAGAAAGCGTTGGCGGCAGCACTGGGCCAGATCGAAAAGCAATTCGGTAAAGGCTCCATCATGCGCCTGGGTGAAGACCGTTCCATGGACGTGGAAACCATCTCCACCGGTTCGCTTTCTCTGGATATCGCACTGGGCGCTGGCGGTCTGCCGATGGGCCGTATCGTAGAAATCTACGGACCAGAGTCCTCAGGTAAAACGACGCTGACGCTGCAGGTTATCGCTGCGGCACAGCGTGAAGGTAAAACCTGTGCATTTATCGATGCCGAGCACGCGCTGGACCCTGTTTATGCTCGCAAACTGGGCGTTGATATCGACAACCTGCTCTGTTCTCAGCCGGACACCGGTGAACAGGCGCTGGAAATTTGTGACGCGCTGGCGCGTTCTGGTGCTGTTGACGTTATCGTGGTCGACTCCGTTGCCGCACTGACGCCAAAAGCCGAAATCGAAGGCGAAATCGGTGACTCTCACATGGGCCTCGCGGCACGTATGATGAGCCAGGCAATGCGTAAGCTGGCCGGTAACCTGAAACAGTCCAATACGCTGCTGATCTTCATTAACCAGATCCGTATGAAAATTGGTGTAATGTTCGGTAACCCGGAAACCACCACCGGTGGTAACGCGCTGAAATTCTACGCGTCTGTCCGTCTTGATATCCGCCGTATCGGTGCGGTAAAAGAGGGTGAGAACGTCGTCGGAAGCGAAACCCGCGTGAAGGTTGTGAAGAACAAAATTGCCGCGCCGTTTAAACAGGCTGAATTCCAGATTCTCTACGGCGAAGGGATTAACTTCTTCGGTGAGCTGGTTGACCTGGGCGTGAAAGAGAAGCTGATTGAAAAAGCGGGCGCCTGGTATAGCTATAACGGTGACAAAATTGGTCAGGGCAAAGCAAATGCGATCTCCTGGCTGAAAGAGAACCCGGCTGCGGCGAAAGAAATTGAGAAGAAAGTGCGTGAGCTTCTGCTGAACAATCAGGACTCCACACCCGACTTCGCAGTTGATAGCGTGGATGCTGAAGAAACCAACGAAGATTTTTAATGCTTCGTATAAAGACGAAGGGCTGCTGATGCGGCCCTTTTTGCATTTCTGAACCAGCAGGTTTTTTATGAGTGAACCTACCCCACGTCGACCCGCGTACGCGCGCTTACTGGACCGGGCAGTACGTATCCTTGCTGTTCGTGATCACAGTGAGCAAGAGTTGCGGCGAAAACTGTCGGCTCCCGTAATGAGCAAAAATGGCCCGGAAGAGATTGATGCCACGGCGGAAGATTACGAACGCGTGATTGCCTGGTGCTACGAGCATCACTATCTGGATGATGAGCGCTTCGCTTCCCGGTTTCTCGCCAGCCGTGGTCGGAAAGGATACGGCCCCGCGCGCATACGTCAGGAGCTGAACCAGAAAGGAGTAGCCCGCGAGTCCATTGAAAAAGCCATGCGAGAATGCGATACCGACTGGTGCGAGCTGGCAAAAGAACAGGCGATTCGGAAATACGGTGAACCCCTGCCGCGTGATTTTTCAGAAAAAGTGAAAATCCAACGCTTTTTGCTCTACCGTGGCTTCCTGATGGAAGATATTCAGGATATCTGGCGTAATTTTGCCGATTGAACGCATGCGGGATTTTACTTCCCACTAAAGAAAACTTATCTTATTCCCACTTTTTCCAGTAGCTGGTCTGTCCAACTGTTTACAGATACAGGCTTGCTACGACATTTCGTTAGCTTGATTTCAGGATAATTATGAGCAAGAGCACCGCTGAGATCCGTCAGGCGTTTCTCGATTTTTTCCATAGTAAGGGACACCAGGTTGTTGCCAGCAGCTCCCTGGTACCAAATAACGACCCGACTTTACTGTTTACCAACGCCGGGATGAACCAGTTCAAGGATGTGTTCCTTGGTCTCGACAAGCGTAATTATTCCCGTGCTACAACGTCACAGCGTTGCGTACGTGCGGGCGGTAAACACAACGACCTGGAAAACGTCGGTTACACCGCGCGTCACCACACCTTCTTCGAAATGCTGGGCAACTTCAGCTTCGGCGACTATTTCAAACACGATGCCATTCAATATGCGTGGGAACTGCTGACCGGTGAAAACTGGTTCAACCTGCCGAAAGAGCGTCTGTGGGTTACCGTCTATGAAACCGATGACGAAGCCTACGAAATCTGGGAAAAAGAAGTCGGTATCCCGCGCGAACGTATTATTCGCATCGGTGATAACAAAGGCGCACCTTACGCGTCTGACAACTTCTGGCAGATGGGTGACACCGGTCCTTGCGGTCCGTGCACCGAGATCTTCTACGATCATGGCGACCACATCTGGGGTGGCCCTCCAGGCAGTCCGGAAGAAGATGGCGATCGCTACATTGAGATCTGGAACATCGTCTTTATGCAGTTCAACCGTCAGGCTGACGGTACAATGGAGCCGCTGCCGAAGCCTTCCGTTGATACCGGTATGGGTCTGGAGCGTATTGCTGCGGTTCTGCAGCACGTTAACTCCAACTACGAGATTGACCTGTTCAGCACCCTGATCAAAGCCGTTGCGGAAGTGACCGGCGCGACCGACCTGAACAACAAATCCCTGCGCGTTATCGCGGACCATATTCGTTCCTGTGCGTTCCTGATTGCCGACGGCGTTATCCCGTCGAATGAAAACCGTGGCTACGTGCTGCGTCGTATCATTCGTCGTGCTATCCGTCACGGCAACATGCTGGGCGCGAAGGACACCTTCTTCTATAAGCTCGTTGGGCCACTGATTGGCGTGATGGGTGCTGCCGGTGATGAGCTGAAACGCCAGCAGGCGCAGGTAGAGCAGGTTCTGAAAACCGAAGAAGAGCAGTTTGCCCGTACGCTGGAGCGCGGTCTGGCGCTGCTGGACGAAGAACTGGCAAACCTTAAGGGTGACACGCTGGACGGCGAAACCGCTTTCCGCCTGTACGACACCTACGGTTTCCCGGTTGACCTGACGGCGGACGTTTGTCGCGAGCGCAACATCAAAGTTGACGAAGCGGGCTTCGAAGCCGCGATGGAAGAGCAGCGTCGTCGTGCGCGTGAGTCCAGCGGTTTCGGTGCAGACTACAACGCGATGATCCGCGTTGACAGCGCGTCTGAATTCAAAGGTTATGAAGCGCTGGAACTGACCGGCAAAGTGACCGCCCTGTTTGTTGACGGTAAAGCCGTAGACAGCATCAGCGCAGGTCAGGATGCGGTTGTCATTCTGGACAAAACACCGTTCTATGCGGAATCTGGTGGTCAGGTTGGCGATAAAGGCGAACTGAAAGGCAATGGTTTCAGCTTCAGCGTAAGCGACACCCAGAAATACGGCCAGGCGATTGGTCATCAGGGCAAACTGGTTTCCGGTTCTCTGAAAGTGGGTGAGGGCGTACAGGCTAATGTGGATGAAGCTCGCCGCGCGCGCATTCGTCTGAACCACTCTGCAACTCACCTGATGCATGCTGCCCTGCGCGACGTACTCGGTACCCACGTTGCACAGAAAGGTTCTCTGGTTAACGACAAAGTGCTGCGTTTCGACTTCTCGCATTTTGAAGCGATGAAACCGTCTGAAATCCGCGCGGTGGAAGATCTGGTGAACGCGCAGATCCGTCGTAACCTGCCAATCGAGACCCACATCATGGATCTCGAGGACGCGAAGAAAAAAGGTGCGATGGCGCTGTTTGGTGAGAAATATGACGAGCGTGTTCGCGTGCTGAGCATGGGCGACTTCTCGACTGAACTGTGCGGTGGTACTCACGCATCGCGCACTGGTGACATCGGCCTGTTCCGCATTGTTTCCGAGTCGGGTACGGCGGCAGGCGTGCGTCGTATCGAAGCGGTGACAGGTGAAGGTGCTATTGCCAGCCTGCATGCGCAGAGCGATCAGCTGCACGACATCGCACAGCTGCTGAAAGGCGATAGCCAGAACCTGGGCGAGAAAGTGCGCGTTGCGCTGGATCGCACGCGTCAGCTGGAAAAAGAGCTGCAGCAGCTAAAAGAGCAGGCTGCGGCGCAGGAGAGTGCAAACCTCTCCAGCAAAGCTGTAGACATTAAGGGCGTCAAACTGCTGGTCAGCGATCTGGCGGGCGTTGAGCCTAAGATGCTGCGTACTATGGTCGACGATCTCAAGAACCAGCTTGGTTCTACCGTTATCGTGCTGGCGACAGTGGCAGAAGGTAAGGTTTCTCTGATTGCGGGGGTCTCTAAGGATGTGACTGACCGCGTAAAAGCAGGGGAACTGATTGGTATGGTTGCCCAGCAGGTGGGCGGCAAGGGTGGTGGTCGTCCAGACATGGCGCAAGCCGGTGGTACGGATGCGGCGGCACTTCCTCAAGCTTTGGCCAGCGTTGAAAGCTGGGTAAGCGCGAAACTGTAATAATTACAAAGCACAAGCAGACGCCATAGCGGTAACGTTATGGCGTCTTGTTCACTGTGCTATCGATAACGATAAAGTCAGGTTGAGTTTGTGTATATCGGCTAAACTTACGTTTAACAGAATGTGATGCCGTGACTGCTTACACTTTACGTGTTTGTCATCGCTTACTTTTTGGCGTTATATGATGGATAATGCCGGGATACAAGAGACCCGACTCTTTTAATCTTTCAAGGAGCAAAGAATGCTGATTCTGACTCGTCGAGTTGGTGAGACCCTCATGATTGGGGATGAGGTCACCGTGACAGTTTTAGGGGTAAAGGGTAACCAGGTACGTATTGGTGTTAACGCTCCTAAAGAAGTATCTGTCCACCGTGAAGAGATCTACCAGCGTATCCAGGCTGAAAAATCCCAGCAGTCCAGTTACTGATATTGTCGCGTCTCGCTGTCGGGCGAGACGCAACCCTCCTGTCATTTTTCCTGCCCAAAGTTACCGTTTAATTTCAGTTGCTCTCTTTTTAACCACTCAGTTACTCTTAACTCGTCCTGACGCCACCATTTCTGCATAGGTTTTCTGTGAAGATGCCTGCAAAATCCGCTTATAAAACACCCTCTTTGCGGCTTTTACATGCGAATTGCGTGTGATTTGTGCAAACGATAAAAGCTTTTGGAAAATTGTTTGACTTATAAATCCCAGAAAGTAATATATGCGCCACGCAGCGACGAGAAGCTCTTAACGAGTTACTCGAAGCACTCGAAAGAGGCGTTGTGTGGTGAGGTGGCCGAGAGGCTGAAGGCGCTCCCCTGCTAAGGGAGTATGCGGTCAAAAGCTGCATCCGGGGTTCGAATCCCCGCCTCACCGCCATTTTGCATCCGTAGCTCAGCTGGATAGAGTACTCGGCTACGAACCGAGCGGTCGGAGGTTCGAATCCTCCCGGATGCACCATCTATTACTTCATATTGCTTTCGAAGTGATATGAATATCGAGTAGTACAATAGTAAATCCCGATGCATCCGTAGCTCAGCTGGATAGAGTACTCGGCTACGAACCGAGCGGTCGGAGGTTCGAATCCTCCCGGATGCACCATTTACTATTTCTGAAAGCAGTACCCTGATGCATCCGTAGCTCAGCTGGATAGAGTACTCGGCTACGAACCGAGCGGTCGGAGGTTCGAATCCTCCCGGATGCACCATTTTACTGTTTCTGAAAGCATTTCCCGATGCATCCGTAGCTCAGCTGGATAGAGTACTCGGCTACGAACCGAGCGGTCGGAGGTTCGAATCCTCCCGGATGCACCATATTCTCCTTCTTTGTTTATTCCTTCGACGTTCCGTCAGCAATCACACTCTCAGTCAGCGACAAAAATCACCTTTTACGATAAAGTAATGCTTTGTTAATCGTTTAGCGAGAGCACGATGTACGCACAGTATGACGGTCTGATCTTCGATATGGATGGCACCCTCCTTGATACCGAGCCTACGCATCGTCAAGCGTGGACTGACGTCCTGGGCCGCTACGGTATGCGTTTCGACCTTCAGGCGATGATTGCCCTTAACGGATCCCCAACCTGGCGTATTGCACAGGCCGTGATTGAAATGAATCAGGCCGATCTCGACCCGCACGTGCTCGCCCGTGAAAAAACCGATGCAGTAAAAGCCATGCTTTTAGATACCGTACGCCCGCTGCCGCTGATTGATGTCGTGAAAGCGTGGCACGGACGTCGCCCGATGTCGGTGGGGACGGGCAGCGAAAGCGCTATTGCAGAGGCTTTGCTCAATCATCTTGGCCTGCGCCACTATTTTTCTGCCGTGGTTGCCGCCGATCATGTTAAAAATCACAAGCCCGCACCAGATACCTTCCTGCTCTGCGCAGAATTAATGGGTGTACCGGCGGCAAAATGCGTCGTGTTTGAAGATGCTGATTTCGGTATTCAGGCCGCACGTGATGCTGGCATGGCCGCGGTGGATGTGCGCTTACTGTGAGTGACGCGCTGTCGCTTGCTTCATTATTCGCCAGCAGTTTTTTAAGCGCCACGCTCTTACCGGGCAATTCGGAAGTGGTGCTGGTGGCGATGCTGTTGTCCGGCGTGAGTCAGCCCTGGTTGCTTGTGTTAATAGCAACAATGGGTAATAGCCTTGGAGGGCTGACTAACGTTATTCTTGGGCGTTTCTTTCCGCTGCGCGAAAAATCGCGCTGGCAGGAAAAGGCAGTCGGCTGGCTAAAACGCTATGGCGCTGCCACGCTGTTATTAAGCTGGATGCCTGTAATAGGTGATTTACTGTGTCTGCTGGCGGGATGGATGCGCATCTCCTGGGGACCGGTGCTCTTTTTTTTGTGCCTTGGCAAGGCGTTGCGATATGTTCTCGTGGCATGGGCAACTCTGCAGGGTATGACGTGGTGGCACTAATTGGTGGAATGAATACGCGACCTTCAATCGTCAACCATTACAATTATGCTGAGTAACATTACTTTGACAGGCGGGAGGTCAATTTGATCCCGGACGTATCTCAGGCGCTGGCCTGGCTGGAAAACCACCCTCAGGCATTGAAGGGTATTCAGCGTGGTCTTGAGCGTGAAACGCTACGCGTAAACGCGGACGGCAGTTTAGCGACGACGGGTCACCCGAAGGCGTTAGGCTCGGCGCTGACACATAAATGGATCACAACCGATTTCGCTGAAGCGCTGCTGGAGTTCATCACTCCGGTAGAGGGTGATATTGATCATATGCTGACGATCTTGCGCGACATTCATCGCTATACCGCGCGCAATCTGGGCGATGAGCGTATGTGGCCCCTCAGCATGCCGTGTTATATCGAGCAAGGTCAGGAGATCGAGCTGGCTCAATATGGCACATCAAATATTGGCCGGCTCAAAACGCTCTATCGTGAGGGACTGAAAAACCGCTATGGCGCGTTAATGCAGACCATCTCTGGTGTGCATTACAACTTCTCTTTGCCCATGGCGTTCTGGCAGGCGAAATGTGATGAAACGGTTAAGGACGCGATCTCTGCGGGCTACTTCCGCCTGATCCGCAACTATTATCGTTTCGGCTGGGTGATTCCGTACCTGTTTGGTGCGTCGCCTGCCATTTGCTCATCGTTCCTGCAGGGGAAACCGACTACGCTGCCGTTCGAGAAAACCGAGTGCGGGATGTACTATCTGCCGTACGCGACTTCCTTGCGCCTGAGCGATCTTGGTTATACCAATAAATCGCAAAGCAATCTCGGTATTACGTTTAACGAATTGCACGAATATGTGGCAGGATTGAAGCGGGCGATCAAAACCCCGTCGGAAGAGTACGAGAAAATCGGCCTTGAGAAAGACGGCAAGCGTCTGCAAATCAACAGCAATGTGCTGCAGATTGAGAATGAACTGTACGCGCCAATTCGTCCTAAGCGCGTGACGCGCAGCGGTGAAACACCGTCGGACGCGCTGCAGCGCGGCGGGATCGAATACATTGAAGTGCGCTCGCTGGATATCAACCCGTTCTCACCGATTGGTGTTGATGAGCAGCAGATTCGCTTCCTGGATCTGTTTATGGTCTGGTGCGTTCTGGCGGATGCGCCTGAAATGAGTTCAGACGAGCTGCTTTGTACCCGTACAAACTGGAACCGCGTAATTCTGGAAGGCCGTAAACCGGGTCTGACGCTGGGCATTGGCTGCGAAACAGCACAGTTCCCGCTGACGAAAGTCGGTAAAGATCTGTTCCGTGATCTTAAACGTGTTGCCCGGACAATGGACAGCATCGACGGTGGCGACGCATATCAACATATCTGCGACCAGCTGGTGGAATGTTTTGATAATCCGGAACTGACGTTCTCAGCACGCATTCTGCGTTCAATGATTGATCAAGGTATTGGTGGCACGGGGCGTTCACTCGGAGCAGAATACCGTGAGATGCTGATGCAGGAGCCGTTAGAAGTGCTGAGCGAAGCGGATTTTGTAGCAGAACGCGATGCATCTATTGTGCGTCAGAAAGAGGTTGAAGCGGCGGATACCGAGTCGTTTGAGGCGTTTCTGGCGAAGCAGGCTTAAGCAGAAAAGAAAAAGGCCACATCGCTGTGGCCAAAATATACATCTCTGAATTCAGGGATGATGATAACAAATGCGCGTCTTTCATATACTCAGACGCGCATTCTGTAGAAGAGTTCAGTTTATTTTAAAAAAAATCACTATCGGAGGTGACGTATGCCGTTATTAGATAGCTTTACTGTCGACCATACCCGTATGGAAGCACCTGCAGTTCGCGTGGCGAAGACCATGCACACCCCGCACGGCGACACGATCACCGTCTTCGATCTGCGTTTCTGCGTGCCAAATAAAGAAGTGATGCCAGAGAAAGGTATTCACACTCTGGAGCATCTGTTCGCTGGTTTTATGCGTGACCACCTGAACGGCAACGGCGTTGAGATCATTGATATCTCTCCGATGGGCTGCCGTACTGGTTTTTACATGAGCCTGATTGGTCAGCCGGAAGAGAAACGCGTCGCAGATGCCTGGAAAGCAGCCATGGAAGACGTGCTGAAGGTGAAAGAGCAGAACCAAATCCCTGAGCTGAACGTTTACCAGTGTGGTACTTACCAGATGCACTCCCTGGAAGAAGCACAGGAAATTGCGCGTCACATCATTGAGCGTGATGTTCGCGTGAACAGCAATGAAGAGCTGGCTCTGCCGAAAGAAAAACTGCAGGAACTGCACATCTAGTGCACCTTTTCCCTCTCCCATACGGGAGAGGGGAGAGCGAGGGTTGTTTAACCCCATGACCACAACCTCAACGTTCACCTTTACCCATCGTCCACTCGTTCCTTTTGCCCATGATTATGTTCATGGCGACAGCGAACCCTGGCATGAGCATGACTGCGCGCAACTGCTGCATACTTTGAGCGGGGTGGTGCGGGTTGATACCGCATCCGGCTGTTGGGTGGTTCCTCCTGGCCGCGGCGTCTGGCTGCCAGCGGGGACGCGTCATTCGCTTCGTATCACCGGGAACGTTGCGGCGCGCACGCTGTTTATCGATCCGCTGGCGCGTGCCGATCTCCCCGCAGCGTGCCAGATCGTGCAGATCTCCCCACTGTTGCGCGAACTGATCCTCGCTTCTCTCTCACTGCCTGAATCTTACTCGCCGGGGAGTCGAGATGAGCGCGTGTATGAACTCATTCTGGATGAAATTCGCATCATGCCTGTGCTGCCATTTCATCTGCCTGAGCCGGAGAGCGCCCCGTTACGCCACCTGTGCCAGCAGATCCGTCAGTCACCAGGAGATCGCTGGAACAGCCTTCAGGCCGCGAGTTCGCTTGGAATGAGCGAGCGCACGATGAACCGGCATTTTCAGCAGCAGACAGGATTACGTTACGTTGAGTGGCTGAGAAGGGCTCGCTTGCTGGAGGCGTTAGTGCGGCTGGCACAGGGCCAGCCGGTGCTACGCGTGGCACTGGAACTGGGTTACGGCAGTCACAGTGCCTTTACGGCGATGTTTCGTCGGGTGATGGGTGTCTCTCCCAGCGATTACTTTAAAAACGACTGACGGCGTTAAAGAGCGCCTGAAGAGAGGCGCGCGCGACGTCACTGTCGATACCCACGCCCCAGCGGCTGCAACCGTCCTGGAACAAACAGCGAATATAGGCCACTGAGCGGCTGTCACTGCGTTCACCCAGGGTATGTTCGTGGTAATCCTTAATCACAAACGGCGTGTTGACCCAGCGACTCAGGCCGCTGGCAGCGGCGGACAGCAAACCAATACCCTGACCTTCCAGCTGGCGTGTTCCCCCCTGCGTGGCGATGCTTGCCGTTAAGCGCAACTGCCCGTCCTGCTGGCTGTCGCTGCGGTACGATTGCAGGGCAAATTGTGGCGTTGCCACCAGGCCGTAACGGGTACGGAACAGTAGCCACAGTGCATTTTGCGTCATCTCTTTTCCGTGGCGATCCGTTTCCTGCTGTACGTGCTGGCTGAAATCCTGCTGCAGCGCGCGGGGTAATTTCAGGCCGTGGTTCTGTTCAATAAGCCACGCGCTGCCGCTTTTCCCGGACTGGCTGTTCACGCGGATCACCGCTTCGTAGGTGCAGCCGATATCCTGCGGGTCCACTGGCAGGTAAGGCATCTCCCAGCGTTCGCCAGGCTTGCGGGCATCAAAGCCTTTTTTGATCGCGTCCTGATGCGAGCCGGAGAAGGCGGTATAGGCCAGCCGTCCTGCCCATGGATGGCGCGGATGCACCGGAATCTGGTTGCAGGTTTCGACCACTTCCACCACCCGATTCATCTCGCTAAAGTCGAGATTCGGGCTAACGCCCTGACTGTAGAGATTCATCGCCAGCGTCACCAGACAGACGTTCCCCGTACGTTCCCCGTTGCCAAACAGACACCCTTCTACCCGGTCGGCGCCGGCCATCACGGCCAGCTCGGCGCTGGCGACGCCCGTACCGCGGTCGTTATGCGGATGGACGCTGATGCAGACATCGTTACGGCGGCTGAAGTGGCGACAGAAATACTCAATCTGATCGGCATAGACGTTCGGCGTGCTGACTTCGACAGTCGCGGGTAAGTTGATCACCATTGGTCGCTCATTGCAGGGCTGCCAGATCTCTGCCACGGCTTCACAAATCTCCAGCGCAAACTCCGGCTCGGTAAAGCAGAAGGTTTCCGGGGAGTATTCGTACTGCCAGCGGGTTTCCGGGTTCTCTTCGCAGAGCTTGCGGATAAGCCGCGTGGAGCGTGTTGCCAGCTCAACGATTTGCGCTTTCTCCATGCCAAACACCAGGCGGCGGAACAGCGGGGCGGTGGCGTTATACAGATGGACGGTGGCCCGTTTCGCGCCGCGTAACGATTCAAAGGTGCGGATGATCAGGTCTTCCCGCGCCTGGGTTAACACCTGAATGGTGACGTCATCCGGGATGCGGTTCTCTTCAATTAACTGGCGAACAAAGTTGAAATCCGTCTGTGAGGCGGAAGGAAAGGCGACTTCAATCTCTTTAAATCCGCAGTTCAGCAGCAATTCCCAGAACTGCAGCTTGCGCGTGCTGTCCATGGGCTCGGCCAGGGCCTGGTTGCCGTCACGTAAATCGGTGGAGAGCCAGCGCGGCGCGCGGGTGATGCGTTGCTCCGGCCAGCGGCGGTCGGGCAGTGAAAGGGGGGGGTAAGGCTGGTATTTGTCGGCGGGTGTGTTCAGCATGATGCGCTCCTGTTGTCTTTTCACTATCGTGAATGGATTTCAGGAGCGCTGCTTTATCGAAACTGACAATAACTGTCGCGTTTTGGACAACGCGCTTTAGTGCGCGCCACCGCCTCCACCACCGGCACCAAACGGTGGACGGGCAAACCACACCAGACCCAGCAGAACGAGGAAGATCCCAGCCGACACCCAGAAAATCTCGTTTGCGGAGATAATCAGCCCCTGGTTGGTGATCTGCTGGGCGATCCAGCCGGAAGCCTGCTGTTCCGTCATTCCCATTCCCTGAAGCTGGGCATACATCTGCTGAGAATTAGGGTTGAACGGATTTACCGCTTCAGTGAGCTGAGCGTGGTGCATCGACTCACGGTTGGTCCACAGCGTCGTGGTGATCGACGTCCCGATGGAGCCTGCCAGCGTACGCGTAAAGTTCGACAGGCTCGATGCCGCCGCCATGCGCTCAGGCGGTAAGCCAGAAAGCGTGATGGTGGTCAGTGGCATAAAGAAGCACGCCACCGCAAAGCCCTGAATAAACTGCGGCCACGCAGAGGCGCCAAAGTCCATTCCCGGTTCGAACGTATACGCGCGCCAGTAGAAGCACACGGCGTACATGATAAAGCTGAATGTCACCAGCCTGCGCATGTCGAGCTTGTGGGCGAAACGGCCGATGATCGGCGACAACAGGACCGGAATCAATCCCACTGGCGCAGAGGCAAGACCCGCCCAGGTTGCGGTATAGCCATATACCTCCTGCAATAATTGCGGCAGCAGAACAATAGCGCCGAAGTAGAGCATGTAGGCGAGGCTAATACACAGGCAGCCTATGGTGAAGTTTCGCGACTTAAACAGCGACAAGTCGACTATCGGGTTATCGTCGGTTAACTCCCAGACAATCAGGAAGCTCAGCGACACCACCGCGACAATCGTCAGGATGATGATCTCCCGGGAGTTGAACCAGTCCAGCTCTTTGCCCTGGTCGAGCATGACCTGCAGGCTACCGATGCCGACAACCAGCAATGCCAGACCAATGGCGTCGATACGGCGCTGTTCCGTCCGGGTTTCTCTGCCGCGTAGCGACTGCAACGTCATCATGACCACCACGGCGCCAATCGGTACGTTGATAAAGAAGATCCAGCCCCAGTGATAGTTATCGCTGATATAGCCGCCTAAGATAGGCCCACAAATCGGCGCGACGATCACCGTCATCGACCACAGCGCCAGCGCGATAGAGCGTTTGGCGGGTGGGTAGTTGTTCAGCAGTAAACTCTGTGACAGGGGAATCAACGGCCCGGCCACAATCCCCTGAATGACGCGGAAGAAAATCAGCATCGTCAGGCTGGTGGACATGCCGCACGCCCAGGAGGCGAGAACAAAGGCGATTGTCGACCACAGGAACAGCTTCACTTCACCGACGCGCTTCGCCAGCCAGCCGGTAATAGGGATTGAGATGGCGTTTGCCACCCCAAACGAGGTAATTACCCAGGTCCCCTGGCTCAGTGACGAGCCAAGGTTACCGGCGATGGTCGGGATCGCCACGTTTGCGATGGTGGAGTCCAGCACCTGCATGAATGTCGCCAGCGACAGCGCGATGGTCATAATGACCAGGTGCGCGCCTTCCAACGGTTTTTGCGGCTTTTGCTGTTGCATAACGCTCACCTTCGGATTAACCAGCGTTTGCCTTCACGATGTCATCGATCAGCTTGTTGACCGGATCGAGGCTAATTTCACGGGCGTTACTTTCATAAGCCGGGCTGCTACGCACCTGGCTTGCCAGGATTTGACCTTCGCGGTTGGCGGTATCCACAGTAACCAGCGTTGAGAGGCCGATACGCAGCGGGTGATCTGCGAGCTGTTTTGGATCCAGCTCAATACGTACAGGCAAGCGCTGAACCACTTTGATCCAGTTACCGGTGGCATTCTGTGCTGGCAGCAGGGAGAAGGCACTGCCGGTCCCCATATCCAGACCCACCACTTTCCCGGTGTACTTGACGTCATCGCCGTAAATGTCGCTGATAACCGTCGCCGCCTGGCCGATACGCATATGGGCAAGCTGCGTCTCTTTAAAGTTAGCATCGACCCACAGATTGTCTGCCGGAACAACGGCCATCAGCGGTGTGGTCGGGCTAATCTGCGCTCCAGGCTGTACGGAACGGCGGGAGACATAGCCGGTCATCGGGCTGACGATTTTAGTACGCTGCAGGGCAAGCCATGCGTTACGGACTTCTGTCGCCGCCTGTTGCACGGCAGGCTGGTTTTCCAGGCTGGTACCCAGCACCATCGCCTGGTTGGCGTTGTACTGTTGAATAGCCACATCCAGCTGGGCCTGAGCACTGGCAACGGCATCGCGCGCATGTTGCAGCTCTTCACGGCCAATCAAGTTGGCGGTACCGAGCGGAACACGGCGGTTCAGGTCGCTCTGCGCCTGGGCGAGTGCGGTTTTCTGCACGTCAATGTTGGCCTGCAGCTGTTTGCTGTTGATCATCAGCTGGCGAGTCTGACGGACGCTGGAGGCCAGCGCGGTCTGTGCTTTCTCAAAGGCCTGCTGGGCATCGGTCGGATCGAGGGTCACCAACACATCGCCTTTTTGCACAAAGTCGGTGTTATCAGCCCAGACTTTCGTCACGCTGCCCGACACCTGCGCCATAATCTGTACCTGGTTCCCTGCCACGTAGGCGTCGTCTGTCTCTTCAGCATGACGCAATACTAAAAACCAATAGATCCCATATGCCACGGCAATAATGATAAAGAGCAAGGTCAACAGAAGAAGGGCACTCTTACGTTTGCCTTTCTTGTTGGCCGGTTGCTGCGGGGTAGTGCTCTCCGCATTTGCGCTCATTGTTGTTCTCCACGATCTTCTTATTTTCACATCGGCTGAGCCGACCTGTTGTCAGAAAGGCCAGCAGTGTGACGTGCTGGCCTGTCAGTTTTCTTTTTTAAATCTGGATGTTCGAGCGTGTCGTCGCGTTAGCGCAGCGCCTCAAGAATAGCGCCGTCTTCATCCATCTGGTCCAGACGGGTAAGCAGCTTGCGAGTGATGTGCTCAAGCTGGTCACGCTCGGTGGTGCTGAGGGCAGACCAGAGTTTATGCAGGCAATTGTGCTGAGGTGGCAGCACCTCTTGCAGGAACTGGTGACCTTTATCGGTCAGTTGCAGATGCAGGCAGCGGCGATCGTTGTCGCTTTCACGGCGCTCAATCCAGCCGCGTTTTTCCAGCTCATCAGCAATACGGGTCGCATTGGTACGGGAGGAGCCCAGTGCGCAGCTCAGTTCGGAAGGCTGAATACTGTGGTTTTCCTGAGACTCCAGCGTAATCAACGCCATAAACAACGTCTCGTTAATCCCTTGAGCTTTCAGCATTTTATTACGGTTTTCCAGTAGCTTACCCTGCATGTGCATGCACAGGCGAGTCAGCAGGATTTCCTGATACGGGAAGTCCTCATGGCTACTGGCGCGGAATTTAAGCATTTGTTCAATGGGCGTAAACGAACTATCCATTTGGGCATAACCTCATTAATTACAGCCGATATAGTAACGATAGTGACAAATAATGTAAATGAATTATTTGTGCGGTTATATCCGCCAAACTTATGTCACCATCAGAAAGCGCCGGGTAAGTCCGTGACCCGGTGAGCACAGAAAGCGTAGGGTGTGAACCCGCTGAAGAGAGGATGTGAGGACGGGGGTCTGAACTATTCATGCCGATTGTAAATATGTCACCCACATTAAAATTTCTGGGATAAATGATTACGTTTACATTAACAGACTGAAGGGCCTCTTTATACCCTAAGAGGCCCAACGCAATGTAAAACTTAGTTAATCGCATCCTGACGATGGTAACCGCGCCACCATACAAGCAGGTTCAGTGCGGCGACGATAGCCCCAATTCCACATACGCCTGACCAACCCGCATGCTGCCACGCAGAGGCGGAAATTAATGAACCCGCTGCGCCGCCAATAAAGTAGCTGGTCATGTATCCGGCCGTCAGGCGGTTACGTGCCTCTGGCTTCACGCGATAGATCACGGTCTGATTGGTGATGTGAACGCCCTGCACGGTGAGGTCGAGCACCAGAATACCGACGATCAGCGCCAGTACCGAGACGTGCCCATACCAAATCGCCGCCCAGGAGAGCAGAAGTAAAATCAGCCCTGCGGAGGTGGTCAGATGGGATTTGCCCTTATCGGCAAGCCCGCCAGCGGGACGCGCACCCAGAGCACCAGCGGCACCAGCCAGACCGAACAGACCAATCGTCGCTTCAGAATAGTTAAACGGTGGCGCGGCCAGCAGAAAAGCCATCGACGTCCACAAAATACTGAAATTGGCGAAGGTGAAACACCCCAGCAGGGCACGAGTGCGCAGGAGTTTATCCTGCGTAAACAGACTGAAAACGGAGGCCAGAAGCTGCGGATAGTTCAGGTGATTCTCCTGCTTCACCTTCGGCAGGCCACGCCACAGGGCCAGCGCCATCACGACCATCAATACGCTCGCCACCCAGTAAACGGTGCGCCAGCCACCGAGGCTTGCCAGCAACCCTGCAACGGTACGAGCCAGTAAAATCCCCAGCAGCAAGCCACTCATGATGGTGCCCACCACTTTACCGCGCTTTTCGGGGGAGGCGAGAGTGGCGGCGAGCGGGACCAGAATTTGCGCCACAACAGAGAACAGCCCTGTGAGCGCGGTGCCGATAATCATCATTGTTAATGACTGGCTGCTGGCAGTGATCAGCATCCCGCCGGCGGCCAGCAGGGTCATGGAGACAATTAACATTCGGCGCTCAAACATATCCCCCAGCGGCACCAGGAACAGCAGCCCGGCGGCATAGCCGAGCTGTGCAGCGGTGACGATAAAGCCTGCGGAACTGGCGGAGAGATTGAACGCGCGGGCGATGGTATCAAGCAGAGGTTGTGCGTAATAGTTGCTGGCGACAGCCAGACCCGTTGCCACGGACATTAAAAGGATGAGTGCGGGGCTAAGCCCTTGCGTTGTTTTGGTCATTGGTTTCAGGAATCATTAGTTGAGTGATTATTTTTCCGGAAACCATCATACCCAATGATTGTGAAAGTTGGGGGAGTGTTGGGTGTTGTATTGTGCGGTTTAGGTTCCCTCTCCGGGTGGAGAGGGAATTCGGAGTATTACTTCTGCGCCTCAAGCGCCTCTTTCACCCAGCCGTCGAACTGCTGCTGGTGGGCTTTTATCCAGCCATCCACATGACCTTTGATATCAGCCTCGGACGATTTGCCTGCATGCATCATGGCATTCTGGGCGTTGATGTCGGCCAGCGGCAGTTTCATCACTGAGAACAGCTTCGCTGCCGCCGGATTTTTCTCCGTCCAGGCTTTGTTGGCGACGATATGCATGGTGTTTACCGGGAAGCCGTAGTTCATACCGTTCGGCAGTTTAGTGTCGATATCTTTCTGCTCACCCGGCAGGGAGGAGAACGGTACCTGCAGCCACACCACGTCTCTACCCGGTTTCAGCACGTCACTGACCCAGTACGGGGTCCAGGTGTAGTAGATAACCGGTTTGCCCTCTTTGAAACGGGCAATGGTGTCGGCCATCATCGCCGAGTAGTTACCGTGGCTCACATCGACCGTTTTTGCCAGATCATAGGCTTTGTTCTGGTGGTTAATGACCGCTTCACAACCCCAGCCCGGTGAGCAGCCCATCATGTCGGCTTTGCCGTCACCGTTGGTGTCGAACAGTTTGGCGATCTTCGGATCTTTCAGCTGTTCAATATTGGTGATGTGGTACTGATCGGCGGTTTTCTTGTCGATCAGATAACCCTGTGCCGCACCGGTCACGAAGGTGCCCTCGCGGTAAAATTTCTTGTCCCCCCCGGCGGCGGCATACATATCGTCATGCAGTGGCTGCCAGTTGACGGCGGTAAAGGTGGCATCGCCGGATGCAATCGAGGTGTAGCCAACGTTGTAATCCACTTCGCTGGCGGTATTCACCGTATAGCCCAGTTTCTCCAGCGCACGGCTGACTATCTGGGTCTGGAAGGACTCTTCCGAAATGGTGCTCTGAACCGGTTGCACGGTAATGCCTTTGCCCGGCAGGTCGGCCGCATAGGTGCCGGTGGAGACAAGGGTGGCAAACGCTGTGGCAAAAAGTACGCTATGTCGCATCGTTGTTCCTTATTTTATGAATGGGCGGGTGAGTAACCCGACAGGGCCGGTGGTATACCAGCGACGGTTGCCGCGACTGCGTGAATCACGACCGACAGCCTGAGTCAGGCGGTCAAGAATAATGGCGAGGATCACAATCCCGACACCGCCGACGGTCGCCAGCCCCATATCGAGGCGGCCAATACCGCGCAGGACCATCTGCCCCAGACCGCCAACGGCGATCATCGAGGCGATCACCACCATTGACAGGGCCAGCATCAGCGTCTGGTTGACCCCTGCCATGATGGTCGGCATCGCCAGCGGAAGCTGAACCTTAAACAGCATCTGGCGCGGGCTGGCGCCGAAAGAGCGTGACGCTTCGATAAGGTCGGCAGGGACCTGGTTAATCCCCAGAATGGTCAGACGAATAATCGGCGGCAGGGCGAAGATAATTGTCACCACCACGCCCGGCACGTTACCGATGCCGAACAGCATCACGATAGGCACCAGGTAGACGAATGCAGGTGTCGTCTGCATCGCATCCAGCAATGGACGAATGATCTTCGCCGCCCGTGGGCTGCGTGCCAGCCAGATCCCCATCGGCAAACCGATGACAATGCAGAAGAGCAGGGCGGTCAGCACCAGTGCCAGGGTGATCATCGCCTGCGACCACGCGCCAATGGCTCCAATCGCAATCAACGAGATCAGCGTGGCGATCCCCATACCAGCGCTACCAAACTGCCAGGCGATCAGGGAAAACAGCACAATCGCCACCGGCGCGGGCATGCCCAGCATCAGCTGCTGGAAGCCGTTGAGAATGTAATCTACCGGGACGCGGATCCCCTGGAATACCGGACGGAAATGGGTGACTACCCAGTCGATCCCTTCCGTCACCCAGCTGTCCAGCGGGATCAGCGTCTTGTGGAACGGGTCCATGATGTTGAAGTGTTCTGGCGCCGGTGCCGGTGCGCTATTAAGCCAGTCTGCCGCGCCGCCGCCATCGGCAGGTGCTGGCGTGGAACCCCACGCATCGGCAGATTGTGCCGCGCTGTCTGCGGCCTCAGTGGTGCCCCATGGGTTTGATTGATCAGCCATTGTTTGCCCCCTCGCGATCTAAAGCCTGCAGCAACATGCGTTTTGAGATGATGCCGACGTACTGGTGTTCTTCACTGACGACGGGTACGGCGCACGGCGCCTGACCCACGTGAGAGAGCAACTCGCTGAGCGGCGTTTCGGCATCGACGGCAAGCGGAGTGTCGATTACCGCCGCATCAATTCCCTGGTTTTCGCTCAGGGCGGTTTTCAGGGAGTCGATGGAAACCACGCCGACAAATTTATTGCCGCGTTCAACCAGATAACCGTATTCCCGGTCTTCATCCTGCAACAGCTTCAGTGCGGAGCGTGGGCCAAATCCAGGCGTTTTACGGATAATGCCGTTCGGTGTACGGCGGGCAATATCTTTGGCGCTAAAGACCTGGCTAATATCCACGCCGCGGAAGAAGGTTCGCACATAATCATTCGCCGGATTATTGAGAATTTCATCCGGCGTACCGACCTGTACGACTTCGCCATTTTGCATAATGGCAATACGATCGCCAATACGCATCGCTTCATCGAGATCGTGGGAAATAAAGACAATCGTACGTTGATGTTTGGCCTGTAATTTTACCAGCTCATCCTGCATCTCGGTGCGAATTAAAGGATCGAGCGCTGAGAAGGCTTCATCCATTAATAATATGTCTGGATTAATGGCTAATGCTCGGGCTAATCCCACACGCTGACGCATACCGCCGGAGAGTTCATCCGGGTAGGCATGAGCATAATTTTCCAGCCCTACCTGACGCAGTGCATCAAGGGCTTTTTCCTGGCGTTCCTGAGCCGGCGTGCCGGCTAATTCCATGCCGAAAGCGGTATTATCCAGCACCGTCATGTGCGGCATCAGCGCGAATGACTGGAACACCATTGCAATCTTCTTTCTGCGCACCTCGCGAAGCTCGGCGTCTGATATTCTGGCTATATCCACGCCGTCAATCAGTACCTGTCCGCGGGTGGGTTCAATCAGGCGATTGAGAAGGCGAACCATAGTGGATTTACCCGAACCGGATAATCCCATGATGACAAAAATCTCGCCTTCTTCAATGGCCAGACTGGCGTCTTTAACGCCAAGCGATAGCCCGGTTTTTTCCAGAATTTGCTCTTTCGTAAGGCCTTTCTCAATATATTTGAATGCGCGCTGCGGGTGCTCGCCAAATACTTTATAAAGATTTTTCACTTCTAATTTAATTGCCATGCAATAGAGAGTGTCCTGTTATTTGTTTATGCCGATATGATTACCATGGTAAATTGTTAACGGGCATAACCCTAACATACTGAGAATCTGAGACAACCCTGGGTTTGCTTATGGCATGAATTTTGCCATAAGCGAAACGGCTGAATTTCCCATGAGCAAAGGGCTGAGCGTGATTTGAATTTTTCTCAATTTTTTGTTGCGGTATCGGGGAATTTCGCCTGAAATGGAGCAATTCAGGCGAATATGGCATGGACATTACAGTGTAGTTGCTATGCAAATAGTGACGAGAAAAATATCTATTTATATTAAATTAACGAACGTTAGTGGTGATTAAAAATCCCAGTCCTCATCTTCTGTCTCTACTGCTTTACCCATTACATACGAGGAGCCCGATCCGGAAAAGAAATCGTGGTTCTCGTCAGCGTTGGGTGACAGCGCCGCCAGGATCGCCGGGTTCACTTCCGCCATCTCTGGTGGGAATAACGCGTCGTAACCGAGATTCATCAGCGCTTTGTTGGCGTTGTAGCAGAGGAACGCCTTCACGTCTTCCTCCCAGCCGGTTCCGGCATACAGTTCCTCGGTATAGCTCAGCTCGTTATCGTACAAATCCATCAGTAAATCGAGCGCGAAGCCTTTGAGTTCCTCGCGCTTTTGCTCGCTGACTTTCTCCAGTCCTTTCTGATACTTATAGCCAATGTAGTACCCATGCACCGCCTCATCGCGAATGATCAGGCGAATCAAATCAGCAGTGTTGGTCAATTTGCCCCGGCTGGACCAGTACATCGGCAGCCAGAAGCCGGAATAGAAAAGAAAAGATTCCAGAAACACACTGGCGATTTTCTTCTTCAGCGGCTCATCAGCCTGATAATGCGCCAGCACCAGATTCGCCTTGCGCTGTAATGACTCGCTCTCTTCGCTCCAGGTGTATGCCGCATCCACGTCTTTGGTCTGGCACAGTGTGGAGAAAATCGAACTGTAGGAGCGAGCATGCACCGCCTCCATAAAGCTGATGTTTGACATCACCGCCTCTTCATGTGGCGTCAACGCGTCGGTCATCAGGGCAGGCGCACCCACGGTGTTCTGGATGGTGTCCAGCAACGTGAGTCCGGTAAAGACGCGGATTGTCAGCTGTTGTTCGGCGTGGTTCAGCGTTTGCCAGGCCGGGATATCGTTTGAAAGCGGCACCTTTTCCGGCAGCCAGAAGTTGCTGGTGAGCCGGTTCCACACCTCCAGATCTTTATCGTCCTGAATTTTATTCCAGTTAACGGCACTCACGCGTGATAGTTTCATCCTTTCTCCTTACAGCGCGCAGGATACGCAGCCTTCGATTTCGGTGCCTTCCAGCGCAAGCTGACGCAGGCGAATGTAGTACAGCGTCTTGATGCCTTTCTTCCAGGCATAAATCTGCGCCCTGTTGATATCGCGGGTGGTGGCGGTATCCGGGAAGAAGAGCGTCAGCGACAGTCCCTGGTCCACGTGTTTTGTTGCCTCGGCGTAGGTGTCGATAATCTTTTCCGGCCCGATTTCATAGGCGTCCTGATACAGCGCCAGATTGTCGTTGGTCATAAACGGAGCAGGGTAATAAACGCGCCCGGTTTTGCCTTCCTTGCGGATCTCTATTTTCGACACAATCGGATGAATACTCGACGTGGCATGGTTGATGTAAGAGATCGAGCCGGTCGGTGGCACCGCCTGCAGGTTCTGGTTGTAAATGCCGTGCCGCATTACGTCATCACGCAGCTGTTGCCACATCGCGCGCGTGGGCAGGATGATACCGGAACGATCAAACAGCTGGCGTACTTTCCCGGTTTTTGGCTGCCAGTCGCCTTCCAGATACTGGCTAAAATATTCGCCACTGGCGTAGCGCGACTGTTCAAAACCGGCGAAGCGCTGGTTGCGCTCGCGCGCCAGCATCATTGAGGTATGCAGCGCATGCCAGGTGATGGTGTAAAAATAGAGGTTGGTGAAATCCAGCCCTTCCGGGCTGCCGTAGGCGATACCTTCCCTCGCCAGATAACCGTGCAGGTTCATCTGCCCAAGACCGATGGCGTGCGACGCGGTATTTCCCGCTTCAACAGAAGGCACGCTGCGGATGTGGCTCATGTCTGACACCGCCGTCAGGCCGCGAATGGCGGTTTCAACCGTGCGGCCAAAATCCGGGGAATCCATGGTGTGGGCAATATTCAGCGACCCGAGGTTGCAGGAGATATCTTTGCCGATGTCCGCGTAGTCCAGGTTTTCATCATAGGTCGACGCGCTGTTGACCTGCAAAATCTCCGAGCACAGGTTGCTCATGTTAATGCGGCCGGCAATCGGGTTGGCGCGATTCACCGTATCTTCATACATGATGTATGGATAGCCGGACTCAAACTGAATTTCGGCAAGCGTCTGGAAGAAATCGCGGGCGTTGATGTAGGTTTTACGAATGCGCTCGTCGGCTACCAGGTCGTCGTACAGCGCACTGATAGCGACATCCCCGAACGCTTTCCCGTAGATACGCTCAATATCGTAAGGCGAGAACAGCGCCATGTCGGCATTCTCTTTGGCGAGGGCAAAGGTGATATCCGGGATCACCACGCCGAGCGACAGCGTTTTGATGCGGATTTTTTCATCGGCGTTTTCGCGTTTGGTGTCGAGAAAACGCAGAATATCCGGATGGTGCGCGTGCAGATACACCGCGCCTGCGCCCTGGCGTGCGCCAAGCTGATTGGCATAGGAGAAGGCATCTTCCAGCATTTTCATCACCGGGATCACGCCGGAGGACTGGTTTTCGATGCGCTTAATTGGCGCTCCGGCTTCACGCAGGTTAGAGAGCAAAAACGCCACGCCGCCACCGCGTTTGGAAAGTTGCAGCGCTGAATTCACCGCTCGACCAATCGACTCCATATTGTCTTCGATACGCAGCAGGAAGCAGGAAACCAGCTCGCCGCGCTGGGCTTTGCCACAATTAAGGAAGGTCGGTGTGGCGGGCTGGAAGCGGCCGGAGAGGATCTCCGCCATCAGCCGTTCAGCCAGTGCTTCATCACCCTGGGCCAGCGTCAGCGCCACCATCACCACGCGGTCTTCAAAACTTTCGAGGTAGCGTTTACCCTCGAACGTTTTCAGCGTGTAGCTGGTGTAATACTTCCACGCGCCGAGGAAGGTCTGGAAACGAAAACCGCTGGCGTGTGCGCGTTCGAACAACCTCACCACGAAGGCGCGATCATAACGGGTGAGGATGCGTTCTTCGTAATAGCCTTCATTGACCAGATAGTCGAGCCGCGCATTCTGGCTTTCAAACGTTACGCTATTGGGGCGGACATGGGCGGTGAAAAAGGCGTCCACTGCCTCGTGGTCTTTGCCAAACTGGATGTGCCCCTCGCGGTCATAGAGGTTAAGCATCGCGTTTAATGCGTGGTAATCCGGTGTTGCCTGAATTACCCGTTCTGCGGTTGTCGTTGCCAAAATTCCTTCACTCCTTTACGCACGTTCTCTACGTCCTGCTGTGTCCCCATCAGTTCGAAACGATAGAGATACGGCACGCCGCATTTTTGAGAGATAACATCCCCGGCGCGACCAAAGGCGTCACCGAAATTGCGATTACCCGCCGCGATCACGCCGCGAATACGCTGTCGGTTATGGGGATCGTTAAGAAAGCGGATCACCTGGCGGGGAACTGACCCCGCCGTACCGCCGCCGCCATAGCTGGGCACCACCAGTATGTAAGGTTCCTCTACCTGGATCCGCTCTCGCTCGTTCAGCGGAATGCGGGTCGCAGGCAGCCCGAGGCGCTCGATAAAGCGGAGCGTGTTTTCCGAGCTGCTGGAGAAGAAAACCAGTCCGCTCATGCCCTGGCGGCCTGAGCGGCGAGGCGGTTGATCATATCCGGACGGAAACCTGACCAACTGGTTTCCCCGGCAACCACCACCGGGAGCTGGCGAAAACCCTGCGCGCGCAGGATATCGGCTGCTTCTGGCTGCTGGTCGATATTCACCATCTCAAATGCCACCCCGCGGCTTTCCATCGCACGTTTAGTCGCATGGCACTGAACGCAATCGTTACGTGCGTAAATAATAATGCTCATGATTCGTATTTCCATTTAAAATGAGAGCACGGCGCGAATGTACGCGTCAGATTTGTGTGTCTTGCTAAAGGAGATACTATATGTAGTTATTTTAAGTTTCAACCATACAAGATATGGGAAATTTAGATTGATTTTGCCCCGATGATGAGCACAACGGGGCAGGGTGGGCTGTGCGGGTTTTTCAGGCGGGTTACTTACGCAAGTTAAGCAGGGCACCCACAAAGATACCGACGGCGGCTACTGTGCCCAGCGTACAGAGCGGTCTTTCGCGAACAAAGGTGCTTGCACAGCTGACGGCATCACAGGCTGCCTGAGTCGTACGTGAACGGCCGTTCATCCGCGCACGGGTTTCACGGAGCAGAGACTGAGCCTTACGTTTTGCGGCATCCGCTTCGTCCTTCGCGTCAGTTCCCCAGGATTTCAATACCTCTTCCAGTGAGTCAGCTAATTGGCTGACATCATTACGAATATCCTGAGCGTCGTCGTTAATATCGTTTCGGTTCGTTCTGTTAAACATACGATCCTCCGTAATTTTGTGTTCCCGCTTAGTTTAGTTCAGAAATGTAATATCTGAAGTGCATCACGCGTTATCCGGCAGTTTATGGAATATTCTGAAAGCCCTGCTAATGCTGAATACTGTAAGGTTGCCGGGCAGGAAAAGATAACGAGGAAAAGATATGTATTTACGACCTGATGAGGTGGCGCGCGTTCTTGAAAAAGAGGGATTCACCATGGATGAGGTGACATCAAAAGCGTATGGATATCGCCGTGGTGAGAATTATGTTTACGTTAATCGTGAAGCCAGAATGGGACGTACCGCGCTCATTATTCACCCGACACTGAAAGACAGAAGTTTGTCATTTGCTGAGCCAGCCTCGGATATTAAAACCTGCGATCATTATCAGCAATTTCCGCTCTATTTAGGCGGCGAGACGCATGAACATTATGGTATTCCGCATGGCTTCAGTTCACGTATGGCACTGGAGCGGTTTTTGAAAGGACTGTTTGGCGACGTACAGTAAATCAGCGACTGGCGTGCGCCAGTCGCCTCACATTACGCTTTGGCCTGATTGTACTGGCTGACCTTGAACAGGCGGCGACAGTAGTCGAGAAAATAGCCGTACACCGCACCCATCAGCATTGAAATCACAATATTCGAACTGACCGCCGCGACGATCTGGTGCCAGTCTGCGCCGACTGTCAGCAGAATAGCTACGTAAACCGGGGACTGGAATGTCACATACGCCAGAACGTCGGCCAGGTTTTTGACCCAGCCAGCGGGGCTGATACGGCGTGCGAGGCGCATGACCGCATCACGGTATAATCCATAAGGCCAGGCAATAATAATGTTGACCGGGATTGCCACCAGACGAGAAGAAAGTGACTGCTCGAAGGTCATTCCGGAGAGGAATATTTCAATCAGCATGTTCACGACAGAACAGTAGACAACCATCGCGAAAGTATCCGCTACCGCATGGCGAAGGCGTGATTGCGGTGAGAACATGTCTGAACTCCTTGAGAAGAACACAATAAAAACGATTTTCCCGCAGCGATTAGTGCTTTAGGTTGGTTTGTTTGACGTGTATAGCGTATATCTCTGCGTTTAAACTAACAACTAGTGAATAATTTTTATTTAGTCGCGTTTTGTCCACAAAATTCTCTAAAATTGATTGTTTTTTGTTCGGTTCGTTATATTGTGTCTTTTCGGGGTGTTTTTTTATAAAAATCAGATGGTTGATTCTGTTGGTCTGAAGGGTGGTGCCAGGAGGGGCTTTTTTTGGAACAGTATGCTGTAATTTGGCTTAACGTTGACCATTTCTGTCGGTGCTGGGGTTGTGCGCGAATATTATTATTGTCGATATTTAAAGATATTTACACTATTGTCAGGAAAGTCCTGTGGGTAGATATTTAGACAGAAATGAATTATTCTGACTGTGATTTATCTATTTACCCCAAAGAAAAGGTTTCCAAATAATATGTCTTTGACGTTACAGAATCTTAATAATATCCGAACTCTGCGCGCCATGGCGCGTGAATTATCCCTGGACGTTCTTGAGGAAATGCTGGAAAAGGTCAGGGTCGTTGCTGAAGAGAAACGTAGTGAACTGGCGGAATTAGAGCAGCAGCGTACTGAGCAGCAGGAAAAAATTAACGCTCTGCTGGAACGGATGAAAGCCGATGGTATTTCACCGACTGACCTGTTGGGTTCAGATCTGGCGCAGGCAGGAAAGACGGCGAAAAAACGTAAAGCGCGTGAAGCAAAATATCGTTTTATTGACCAGAACGGTGAAGAAAAAACGTGGACTGGCCAGGGACGTACGCCGAAGCCAATTGCCAGTGCGCTGGCAAACGGTAAATCACTGGATGATTTTCTGATCTAATCCGTGAGCCGGACGGATCACTCCGTCCGGTTGTCTGTTCAGCAGACGCCGAAATCACCGTCTTCGGTATACAGAGCCAGATCGCTGGCTTTCAGGGTATATTTCTCGCCTTGTTCATTGCTGGCCTGTACCGCTACAACGCTGTCACCCTCAACTTCAATGACTTTCAGTTTCGGACCGCCTTTACGCGGTTGCACATAATCACCGACAGAAAACATATTACCTCCTCATCGTTTTAGTGAACTTCACCTTAGCCCACGCGCGCTGCCGGGTACAGTGTAATTCACGGATTACTGCTTATGAGGTACGCCGGTTCCATGGCATCACTTTCAGCAGTCGTGCCATACCGCAAAAACCTGTCAGACCTGCGAACAGCAGCCCGGCCCCCACAAAACCGCTGAGCAGGAAAAAGCTGCTTGAGACGCTATAGCCCAGCACCACGCCACAGAGAATCAACAGCCCGGCGGCAATTTGCACCTGACGCATCAGCGGGAGCGGCTGCGATTTGTCCTCGACAGTCAGCAGTCCAGCCTGCTTCCAGCCCTGAATGCCACCTTCGACGACAAATGCCTGAGCGGGGGCAGCAGCCTGTGCAAGGCGGTCAGCATTTCCGGACGTCCGGGCGCCGGACTGACAGTGAAAAATTACGGTTTCACCCGCCCGTGTGGTAAGCCCGCCGGGTAAGGTGTCCAGCGGTATGGACTGTGCCGCCGGAATATGCTCGCGGGCATACTCATCGGCATCACGAATATCAATCAGTTTTGCACCTTCGGCAACGCGCGCATTGGCCTGCTGCGGTGATAGAAGAGGAAGTGACATGGCGGCTCCTTACGGGCAATAAAGGGTTTTCAGGGTACTGATAAGCTGATACACGGCATCGTTTTTAATGAAATAGAGAATGCGCTGCGCTTCGCGGCTGCTGTCGATAAGCCCTTCTTCACGCATACGCGCCAGATGCTGCGACGTGGCGGAGGGGCTAAGTCCCGTTGCGCGAGCCAGCTCCCCCGCGCTGGTGCCGGGTGCACCGCACAGCGTGCAGAGGATCAGCAGCCGACGCGGGTTGCTCATCGCTTTTAAGAGTCCTGCGGCCTGCTCAGCGCTGGCCTGAAGTTGTTCGAGTTCGGTCATTATAGTTTAGAGTTTACTTAATTAAGCAAATGCTAAACTAATTTATTGCTTCGCGCCACAAGAGATCGCTATAGATGTGGGTCAGCACCCCCGCAGGGCCAAATTGTTGTTTGATCCAGCGTGTGACCTGGCCTGTCGCCGCATGCTGCGTGGCGAGCAGCATGCGTGAGTCCTGACGTGGATTATTAATGCGTCGGGTGACCAACAACCCTTCTTCCACCGCCTCACGGGCCATATATTCGGGCAAGAACCCGATCCCTTCCCCCAGGATCTGACACTGACATTTGGTGTTGAAATCCGGCACCAGAATCGCCTCCTGCCCGTGCAGCAACCAGCCGACCTTTTTGTTAATGGTATGGGCGGTATCTTCCACCATGATGTTGGGGTACAGGCGTAGCTGGCTCTCTGCTATTGGTTCCGGGACGAAGGCCAGCGGATGTTCCGGCGCGATGGCGAATACCCAGCGGATAGCGCCAATCTCTGTGTAATCAATGCCACCGCCGTCGAGCAGCGTGTCCGGCGCGCCAATGGCAATATTGGCCTGGTTGTTGATGATGGAGTCCCAGACGCCGTTATACACCTCGGTCGTCACGGTTATCTGGCAGGTGGGAAACTGCTTTTTCAACACCTGCAGGGCTTTGTTGAATAAATAAGATTTCGTGCGAACGACCCTGTAGCTGGCTGGATTTTCAGGCAATACGCACGCTTTCTGGCATCCCAGCCTTTGTCATCCTGTTCAACGCACGCACCATGGCCATAGCTTCCGCTACCTGACCATCGTAGTCACGCAGCGTCAGTGAATCTCCCAACAACTGCTTCATTCTGTACATTGCCGTTTCCGCTATCGAGCGACGGTTATATTCCGTTGTCCATTTCCACCGTGCATTGCTTCCGCTCAGCCGCTGATTAGCAACGGCACGGTTGCGGTCTGCGTACTCACCGGGCCAGTAACCTGCTCCTTTTCGGGGAGGAATAAGCGCGCTGATTTTTTTGCGGCGCAGTTCATCGTGACAGAGCCGGGTATCGTAAGCCCCGTCTGCCGCGGCTGCCCTGATTTTTCTGTGAGTCTGCCGGATAAGGCCCGGGAAGGCTTCTGAGTCCGTGACGTTATTCAGCGACAGGTCTGCACAGACAACTTCATGTGTGTTGCTGTCAACAGCAAGATGCAACTTTCGCCAGATACGACGGCGCTCTTTGCCGTGCTTTCTGACTTTCCATTCGCCTTCACCAAAGACCTTCAGCCCGGTGGAATCAATCACCAGGTGTGCGATTTCACCCCGGGTGGACGTTTTGAAACTGACATTAACCGACTTTGCCCGCTTACTGACACTGGTGTAATCCGGGCAGCGCAACGGAACGTTCATCAGGGCAAAAATGGAATCAATAAAACCCTGCGCAGCCCGCAGGGTCAGCCGGAATACGCGTTTAATCACCAGAACGGTGGTGATGGCGAGATCAGAATAGCGCTGGGGCCTTCCTCGTGATGAAGGCGTTGCCGACTCATACCAGGCCTGAATCGCCTCATCATCCAGCCAGAAAGTGAGGGAGCCACGGTTGATGAGAGCTTTGTTGTAGGTGGACCAGTTGGTGATTCTGAACTTTTGCTTTGCCACGGAATGGTCTGTGTTGTCGGGAGGATGCGTGATCTGATCCTTCAACTCAGCAAAAGTTCGATTTATTCAACAAAGCCAATCGATAGCTGTTTGGTATTCGAATCGATTATGATTTGGCATGCGTCTCAGACGGTGGTTTGAAATATGTAATAATGTGGGATCAGCTTAGATGCTGATCCCATATAGTCTGCAGTGGAACGTGCACAGTATTAACGTATCAGCAGAATGAACAGCATTACAGGCATGAGGCACCGGGGCCTGCTTTTCTTTTCTGACCGAAGGGAAGAAAAGCAAGGGCAATCCGGAGAAGCAAGCGCAGCGGCTTCGCAGGGTTAGCCCTTGCTTCTTTTATAATTGGCATTATTCATTCAAGAACAATAGGATCTTCGCTTGTACAAGCGAAGCTATAATAAAAAATCAATTAATTATTTTAAAAGTATTAAGCAAGAACCTATTGACATTCGTAAAATAAAAGTTATTTTTAATGTATGCCATAAATAAAAAGTTTTATGTCATAGGTATCCTGCACTATGTGCAGTTAATGTGCCACTTGTCCCATATATGGGAATATTGGAAAGGTTACTTTGTTTTGAAGTAGCCTTTCGTCCTTCAATATTCACGATTACTTATTGCTATTACCAAGTCCAGTCGAATCGAAGAACATCTTTTATCTGAAACGACTCCTAATACCAGGTTAAAGCCACAATATCTCTCGCATAAGTAGACCAAAGAAAAATTATGATATTAACTATGTGATTTTTTTTAGTGTTAAGTTGAATAATTAAATACTGGAGAGTTTTCTGTACACTACTAATTGCTGGTTCATCTGTTCTGCCGCTGATGTTTCTGACTAATCTCCCGGTGACACAGAACTGTCCCTCTCTACCAGCCTTTATTCGACTCAATATCCGGCTGCTGATACGCAGTTATCCCTTCGCATCAATGACTGACTCTTAAACGTAATGCTTTGGTTGCTGGCGTATCTGACAGCTTCTTCGGCGTGAAGGTCGTTGTGTAAGTATACTTCTTGGTTTATTTAGGCTATATAAAACCATGACTATGACTGGCTGTTTTCAGTAAGAGTCTTATCATCCAAAGAATTTATTCTAGAAATTCTTTTTAACTCATTAAGATAATCAACCTCGTTTTCTAAGAACCAATGAAGAACTTTAGAGTTGCCAAGTAATTTATTAATATATGACTGGATTATAACGAATTTCAACATATCTGAACCATACTCGGTTTGAAGTTTTTTTGTTTCTTCCGAAGTTGTTGCCATTTCTTGTTCCAGACGAAGTATGGTTTTTTTTATGTCCTTTTTATAGGGAGTGTTTTTCCCTTTATTTACTATCATCGATGACGGTGTTGCATCCAAGATGCTCATTGCAAATTTTTTACTATAATTATCAAAATTAATCATTGTACCGACTGCTTCAATTTGACGAATTGGCTTCATTTTCCTCAAAACGTCAAATGTAGCCTTAGGTATAGGTTTATCAGAAAGTTTCGCAATTACACTTGGATCTATGCCGTTCATCACATTAGCTTTATCTTTTATGGCATCAACAGATATGCCCAAAGCAGCACTAAGTTTTTCAATTGATACTTTTGCCAGAGACTTAATTATCATTCTATGTTCTTCAACTACATTTATATGATTCACTTGTTTGTTAGGAGTGAAAGCATCATCTATGCTCGAAAGTATACATGGAGCTTTTTCTATACCTAAGTCTTTTAAAGCCTCAACCCTTAAATGGCCATCAAGTATCTTAGTGACATCTTTATCTTTGTCATAGAATACTATTATTGGTTCAATAATACCCAAGCTTTCGATAGAGGTAACTATTTGATGATATTTATGGCTTCGCTTTACGTTTTCTAATAATTCCTTAGATGGAATTAACTTATTAGTTTCCAGGTAAATAAAATTTTCACCAAAACGTATCTGAATCATTTTGATACCTCTTTGTTTACTGGGTTTAATATCTGAGATGGTAGTTCTGAAAGATTCTCTTGTTCAAGTATATTTTGAAAGCTTTTATTCATCATTATGATGTTAAAAATCTCATTTACTATTAGTAGATTGGTTTTTATAAATTTCGAGTTGTTATAAACAGATTTATGTTCAGCGATACTATTTTCATAAAGCTCAATCAACTCCTCTGCAGTCATCCTTTTTGATGGTTTGTGATAATAAAATCCGGCTGCTTTTGCACCTTTATTCCCAACTGTTCTTTGATTTAGAATGTATTTTATCTTTATAATGTCCCGACTTTTTATTAATTTTTTATCATATGCTTCGGTAAGAATATCTTGTGCTTCCTCAGTTTCACATCTTGCAAATTGCACTGCGAGATACAGAGGCAAATTACCCCGTTCGACTGCTGAGAGAAGTTTATGCTCTCCCTTATCAAGAAGCATATTAATACTGCTCACCCAGTTCGATGAATATCCAGTAATCTCACTTATTTCGGAGTCGGAAAGTCCTCTGATTTTCATGTCTTTAATCACCTGTAATAACTCATTAGAACGTGGTCTTCTCCTTGCAATGTTTTCAACTAAACTCATAACGTAAGCATCTTCTTCTGATACATCTCTTATAATTGCTGGAATAATAGTTTCACCTAATGCAACAAGAGCCTCTATTCTCCCTTGACCACAAATTAAAGCATATTTGAAATCGTCTTCATCAATAGCTCTTACGCTTATAGGCTTGCTTAATCCTCTTTTTTTTATGCTTTCCTTTATTTCTTCATGCACTACCTTATTTCTTGTTCGTGGGTTAAGAAATTTTATTTTTGCAATCTCAATTTGAATTATTGGGAATTCATTTTTTTCAGGCAGCATATAGTTCCCTCACTTTCATGCGAGTAATAATTTGTAGAAATTTATCAAGATTATCAAATCTATAGAGATCTAACCGAATGTTGTTTGTTTCCATCATACACATTTTACTATATTCGTTTTCAAACTTTGGTATGATATAAAAATCAAGAGGTGAAATGTTTTGTGAATTCATTCGTATAACAATTGTTATGTCTGCTTTCTGTGAGTTATCAAACCGGACTTTCCATCTAAGTTTACCTGATTTCATATGTATGCATTTAGTAACAAGGACGGAAATTAAAAACTCATCATTGATGTAAAGCATTGGGGAATATTTATACTCGTCTATATGACAGTTACTTTTTAATATTTCGCCCTTAAAATCCTCAATTATTTCTGAGTAAAATGATCTTAGTGCTTCATTTATTTGGAGATAGCTGTAATCATGTTCTGGCTTATAACCAATCAAAGTATATGCTCTTAAAAGACCACCAAATCGGGTTCTATAAACAGAAGATGAAGGGCCTGTATCATCTTCATCAATGATAAAGCCTGATAGTTTTCCATTAGATTCTAATTTTTCTTTTAGCTTTTCTAATAGATCTTCATTAGTCAAATGAATGGATCGGAGCTGAATTATTTCTTGAGCTTTATTATATTTTTTCTTTGAAATAATAGGTTTATATGCCTTGTCACATCTAATCCATTCATGTTTGGGGTTTTTTACAAGCCTACTTTTTAGTTTAGATGAGGTTTTGTTATATATGTTGTTTCCAATATATTTTTCATTTGTCAAAATTTGATGTATTTTTGCACGAGTCCATGATGTTCCATTTTCTGCAGGTATGCTCTGTTCATTTAATCTCTCAGCAATAATGAATTCTGGGACGTTACTATCTATAAAGAGATCATAGATTCTATTTACAATTTTTATTTCATTTTTTGGTCCCGGAATTAATATTACCCTATCTGTTTGAATACTCTTTCTTTTGCGGAAATTCAATATTTCTTTAGCTATGCCATTTTCGTCTACTAAAAGACGTCTCAGCCCATAACCAGCCATACCGCCTTGATGATAACCAAGCTTTATTAAATTTACTTGCCCTATAAATACCTTTTCAGATAAATTCCTGCTGTGATATGCAGCACTTGATCTTTTTATATTCAGTATAACAGAGGACTCTAAAGGGAAATCTTTAGTGGGTATAGGTTCGGAACAATATATAAGATTTACACCATTTCTTTCAAATAGAAAGGAATAATATGCAGCTTCATCACTATTTTGAAAACGACCAAAACGGCTCACATCATAAAATAATACAGCCTGTATATCTATTTTCTTTTGTTCTACATCGCTAAGTAACTGCTGCAATGAATGCCTGCCTACGATACTGACTCCGCTCTTACCTGCATCATCGTAGGTATAAGCGATTTCCATATTGTTCTTTTCAGCATAATCTTTTATATATTCGGACTGATTATGTAAAGAATATTGCTGATGGTCGGTAGACATTCTCAAGTACTGTGCGACCCTAACTCTATGATTTTTTTCATTTCCGCTAGCCATGCACAAAACCTCATGGATGATTCAATACAATGTAGAGGATAAAATTGATCAAATTTTAACCGAATTCAACTGTTTTATCATTGATTAGAGCGAATTTGGTAGATCTTCGAGGTGTATGATAATCGAGAAGAGATGTGAATTATTTAGCTGATATGACCGACAGCTTTCGTTATGTGGCCTCAAGGTACCCATTTGTAAATGGCTATGCTTAGTCCACATAGGTTAATGGTGTGATCCTTAATTCTTCAAATAAATCAAGATAGTTAACCCATCATGGAAGAGTTATGCGGCAATAACTTTGTATTTTTGAGACGAAACATAGTCACTCCACCATTGCATGAGAACCACACGTTCTGTGAGATACTCTGCACGATTGTAGGCTGCAATTATTTCATCTTTTTTCGAATGGGCAAGGGCGGCTTCTAAGACATCAGTTCTAAACTTGCCACACTCCTCAGCAGCCGTTCTAGCGATTGATCGCATACCATGAGCTACAAGCTCACCTCCGAAGCCCATACGGATTATAGCCGCATTAGCTGTTTGTTCATGCATGTGATTGAGTGGAGCTTTGATACTGGGAAAAACCCACTCTCTATGCCCGCTGATGGCTTTCATTGAATCCAAGACTCGCAAAGCTTCTTTGCTCAGTGGGACTTTGTGAGGCTTCTTCATTTTCATAAACTCCGCCGGGATGTTCCACATGCCGGTTTCTATATCAATATCTGACCATCTTGTGCGAACAGCTTCACCAGGGCGAACCCATGTGAGAAGTTGCCACTCAATCAGTAGCCTTGTTTCTAAACGGATAGAAGCATTGTTTAGAGCAACCAGGAAGCGGGGGAGTTCGGAAGGGGGTAATGCTGGCATATTCTGTTTTTTTGGCTTGCTGAACCGTTGCCCCAGGTTGTCAGCCGGATTGAATTCTATGAGTTCTTCTGTTGCTGCATAGCGGAAAATTTCATTCAGGCGGGATATGATGCGGCGAAGTGTTTCAAGGACACCTCGTTTTTCTATGGGGTCTAAATGCTGTTTAAGCATTTTAGGGCGAATCTCCTTAATGGGGGTATCACCCAACGTTGGAAAGATATTTCTCTCTAGGCTTCGCCAGATGTCGTTAGCATGATCCTGGGAGATGCCTGACGTTTTGACTTTCTCATCAAGCCACTTCTTGGCTACTGCTTGAAATGTATGTTCCGTTGCATCCTTAAGGGCATTGGCTTTGTGGGTGTTATGAACTTGTGGGTCTATACCATTTGAAAGCAACGACAAGTACTCATCACGTAAAGCTCGTGCCTTCGCAAGTGTAAGGTGAGGATAGGTTCCTAAGCTCACCTTAGTTCGCTTTTTGGTCACAGGCACTGCATATCTGAAATACCAATTTTTCTTTCCTCCCTTCGCTAAGGGGGCGATTCGCAGGAGCAAACCATCGCCGTCAAAAAGGTTAACCTCTTTCTCGGCAGGTTTGGTGCTTTTGATTTCAGTGTCAGTGAGCTTCTTAGCGATTTTTGCCATGTTTGGGACCCTCATGTTTTGGACCCTTTGTGTTGGGTCCCAAAAAGGGTGCCATAACGAGTAGATTCTAGCAATTCTCGGTAGACTACTATAGACGTAAAAAAGCCCGCAAGGCTGGTTCCATGCGGGCTTGATAGACTTCACTGAACTTCAATATATCAAAAATTGGTGGAGCTGGCGGGAGTTGAACCCGCGTCCGAAATTTCTACATCCTCGGTACTACATGCTTAGTTTGTCTTTACATTCGCACGCCAGCTGCGGACAGACACGCCACTAACGAACTAGCCTGATTAGTTTTAACGCTTCAACCCCAGGCAGGGCTTCCACGCGATCTCTTTTGGGTTTGACCTCTCTTTGATCCCCGTCTTAAGAGCGGAAGCTAGGGAGAGAGGGCTCAGAGCAGGTTATTAAGCTGCTAAAGCGTAGTTTTCGTCGTTTGCGACTATTTTTTTGCGGCTTTTAACGAGGCAAACCGCCCCTCGGCATGCACCTTGGGTTTCGCAAATCCCGTCGAATCCAGAATCAGCCCCAATAGTGTTGAACTCAGTATACCAGATTTCACTTCCTGGATACCAGCCCAGAACGCTAACTTATTGAATAGTACAATAAGTGTGCAGAATCAACGCCCTGCATTTTTCATGATGCGCGCTTTGTCGAGCTGCCACTCGCGCTCTTTCAGGTCCGTACGTTTATCGTGCTGTTTTTTACCCTTCGCAACGCCAACTTTCACTTTGCACCAGGCATTTTTCCAGTACAGCGACAGAGCAACCACGGTGAAGCCTTCACGGTTGATGCGACCGTAGAGGGATTCCAGCTCGCGCTTGTTCAGCAGCAGTTTACGTGTGCGTGTTGGGTCACAAACATAGTGCGAAGAGGCGACAGTCAGCGGCGTAAAGTTCGCCCCGAACAGGAAGGCTTCACCATCTTTCAGGATCACGTAGCTATCGCCGATGTTGGCTTTCCCGGCGCGCAGCGATTTTACTTCCCAGCCCTGCAACGCAAGGCCAGCTTCGAATTCTTCTTCAATGAAATACTCATGGCGAGCACGCTTGTTGAGCGCAATGGTCGCCGAGCCTGGTTTATGTGCTTTTTTCTTCGTCATAAGTGTCGTAAAGCCGTCGGTAATCTGATTTCAAAAAGTCACCTCATTGCGTCCTGTGAGGTCTAACGCGCTATCTTAGCACGAGATGAGGCTTAGCGTTTTTTTAACAGGTGATAAATGTTATTATTTGTCCGTTGTGTGACCATGGGAAATGCTATGCCTCAGATTAGCCGTACTGCGCTTGTGCCTTACAGCGCGGAACAAATGTATCAGTTAGTGAACGATGTTCAGTCTTATCCAGCGTTTATTCCTGGATGTACCGGAAGCCGTGTTCTGGAGTCTGGTCCAACGCAGATGACCGCAGCGGTGGATGTCTCCAAAGCGGGGATCAGCAAGACGTTCACCACGCGTAATACGCTGACGAGTAATCAGAGTATTTTGATGCATCTGGTGGATGGTCCGTTTAAAACGCTGATGGGAGGCTGGAAGTTTACGCCCCTGAGCGCTGACGCCTGTCGCATCGAGTTCCATCTGGACTTTGAGTTTACGAATAAACTGATTGAGCTGGCGTTTGGTCGTATCTTTAAAGAGCTGGCTTCTAATATGGTTCAGGCGTTCACCACCCGCGCCAAAGAGGTTTACAGTGTCGCATAAGATTGCTGTGGAAGTGGTGTACGCGCTGCCGGAGAAGCAGTATCTGCAACGTGTAACGCTGGAAGAGGGCGCGACTGTTGAGATGGCTATCCGCGCTTCCGGCATTCTTGAGCTTCGCAGTGATATTAACCTGGCGAAGAATAAAGTCGGGATTTACAGCCGCCCGGTTAAGCTGGGTGATGTGCTGAAAGAAGGTGACCGGGTGGAGATTTATCGTCCGTTGATTGCTGACCCGAAAGAGCTGCGTCGTCAGCGTGCGGAGAAAGCGGCTAAGTAGCGCTTTCTTCCCCGGTGGCGCTGACGCGTACCGGAGCGCTACGTCTCTGTGCAAGAATTCAGAAACAAAAAAGGTGCTCATTGAGCACCTTTTTGCATTTCTGACGCCTGATTATTTGGTCAGGGCAGGCTTGTTGTCGATGTTGGTCAACACACCAGCGCTGCTGAAGGTCAGCGTCAGGGTTTGCTGGGTCACATCTTCGTGGCCCGGTTGCTGACGGAATACATAGAACCAGGTGTTTGTGCCGAACGGATCGGACATCATCGGGGTTCCCAGTGCATAAGCGACCTGCTGTTGTGTCATCCCCACACGGATTTTGGACACATCGTTAGGGGTAAGGTAGTTCCCCTGGTTGATGTCAGGACGGTAAACCACTTTCTCCAGAGTGGAACAGCCTGCGGTCAACATCAGAAGAACCGCTGCGGCAGCGGTCAGCATTTTACAACGCATAGTGATTTGATTCCTTTTCGGGCCCGAGCAGAACGCGGCTCATATGTAATATGCCGATGATAATAGACCTTGCCCCACTTTGAAACCGGTCTGGCGGCGTTTTTGTTGTTCTCTATGACCCTGAGATCCCGAAAAAGTTTATGCCGCCAGCAGTTCTTTCGCGTTTGCGAGCGTATTACGCGTGACTTCACTGCCGCCAAGCAGACGAGCCAGCTCCTGCAGACGCGCACGTTTATCGAGCGGTTTCATGTGCGTTTCCGTCATTTCACCGTCGGTTTCTTTACTGACGATAAAGTGATGGTGACCACAGCCAGCCACCTGCGGAAGGTGGGTAACACACATGACTTGTGTTGATTCACCTAACTGACGCAGCAGCTTACCGACTACCGCCGCCGTTGGACCGCTGATCCCAACATCCACTTCATCGAAAATCAGCGCCGGGGTTTCCATTTTACGCGCGGTAATCACCTGAATCGCCAGTGCGATACGCGACAGCTCACCGCCGGACGCCACTTTGGAGATGGCCTGCAGCGGCTGACCGGGGTTAGTGGTGACGCGGAACTCGATACGATCCGCACCTTCAGCCGTCAGCGCATTCTCTTCAAAGCGGACATCGATCGTAAACACGCCGTGCGGCATCGCCAGCGTGTGCATACTGTCGGTGATGTGCTGACTTAACTCCTGGGCATAGTGCACTCGAATCTCATGCAGTTGTTTCGCTGTTGCCAGCGCCTGTTCATGATGCAGGCTCACCGCCAGAGAGAGGGTTTCCTGCGAGTCAGCCTGATCGTCAAGCTGCTGCTGTTCTTCCAGCAGAGACTGATAGTAATTTGGCAGTTCTTCCGGCGTAACGTGGTGCTTACGGGCCAGTGAGATCTGACGGGAGATGCGTTGTTCCAGCTCAAACAGACGGTTCGGGTCGAGATCCAGACGTTCACAGTAGTGGCGCAATTCATCACCGGCTTCTGAAATCTGAATCGCGGCCTCTTCCAGCATATCCAGTACGCCAGAAAGTTTGCTGTCCATGCCAGCCAGTTCGGTGACCAGTTGACGAACGTTATACAGCTGGCTTTGCAGGTTCACGTCTTCGCCATCCGCAAGCATGTTGAGGGCGTTCTGACTGGTTGAAAGCAGGTGACCGCTGTTGGCCAGACGCTTGTACTCTTCGTCGATTTGCTCAAACTCACCCGCCTGCGGGTTGAATTCGTTCAACTCTTTTAACTGGTATTCCAAAAGCTCGGCGCGTGCTGCGCGCTCCTGGCTTTGCTGCTGGTGCTGGGCAAGCTCACGGCAGCTTTGATGCCACTGGCGATAGTGTTCTGCCATAAGCTGAGTAAGCGCGTACTCACCCGCATAGCCATCAAGCAGGGCTTTCTGCTGTTCTGGTTTGACGAGTTGCTGATGTGCGTGCTGGCCGTGGATCTGGATAAGCAACTGGCCGAGCTCGCGGAGCTGGGAGAGCGGAACCGCCGTACCGTTGATAAAGCCACGTGAACGACCGTCGCTGCTGATCACGCGGCGAAGTAAACACTCACGTCCATCTTCAAGCTGGTTCTGTTCCAGCCAGCGCTGGGCGGCAGGGGTGTCTTTCAGGGAGAAGCGGGCACAGAGATCGGCACGGTTTGCGCCCATGCGCACCATGTCTCCCTCGGCACGGCCGCCAAGGCACAAGCCGAGGGCATCAATGGCAATGGATTTACCCGCACCGGTTTCCCCGGTGATCGCCGTCATGCCGCTGTGGAAGTCGATCTCAAGCTCACGAACAATGGCAAAGTTGCTGATGGTCAGTTGTGCCAGCATAATTGTTTTCCTGTATGAAAAACCATAACTGTGTTTTCATACAGTATAAACTGGTTTTATATACAGTAAAGCGCTGGATGCAAAATCAGAACAATTTTTTTGACCAGCCAAGCTTCGAGCTTAATGTGTTGAAATAGCTGTAGTCTTTCGGGTGAATGAGATTCAGGTGGTAATCACACCGACGAATCAGCACGTCTTCCCCTTCCTGAATCGGCAGCGCTATCTGGCTGTCACAGCTGATCTCCAGGTCATTTCGACGGTGGGAGAAGCGCAGACGAATGGTGCTGTCACCGTTGATGACCAGCGGACGGGCGGAAAGCGTGTGCGGAAACATTGGCACCAGCGTAATGGCGTCCAGGGAAGGGGTCAGGATCGGGCCACCGGCAGAAAGCGAGTAGGCGGTTGAGCCGGTCGGGGTGGAGATAATCAGCCCGTCAGAACGCTGGGAGAAGGCAAAGATTTCGTCGATATAGACTTCGAACTCGATCATGTGCGCCACTTTACCGGGGTGAAGGACCACCTCGTTAATCGCGGTGCTGATGCGCTTCTGGCAGTCCTGCTGGCATACCTGCGCTTCCAGTAAGAAGCGTTTTTCGCTGATATAGTGGCCTTCCAGAACGTCAGCCAACTGTTGCTGGGCATTATCCGGGTCGAGGTCAGTTAAAAAACCGAGATTGCCACGGTTGATGCCGATGACCTTGATGTCATAACGCGCCAGCGTGCGGGCCGCGCCGAGCATGTTGCCGTCACCGCCGACCACCACGGCGAGATCCGCCTGTTGGCCTATTTCCGCCAGCGTGCCGGTCTTGACGCTCTTCAGCTGCAGCTCCTGTGCAATCTGCTGCTCAACCATCACTTCATAGCCTTTGCTACACAGCCAGCGATACAACATTTCATGTGTCGTCAATGCGGTAGGGTGACGCGGATGCCCGACGATCCCAATACACCTGAAATGATTATTCATTTTCTGGAGGTCCTTGTGCCTGATGAATGATGACAATCTGTCTTGTTCCCTTGAATCCCGGAAACTGATCCCCATAATAAGCGAAGTTAGCGAGATGAATGCAGAAAAACGCGGAGAAATTCATGAGTAGTAAAGAACAGAAAACGCCTGAGGGGCAAGCCCCTGAAGAAATTATCACGGAACAGCACGATGAAGTTGAGGCTGTAGAGCCAGACGCATCTGCTGAGCAGGTGGACCCGCGCGATGAAAAAATTGCGAATCTGGAAGCCCAGCTGGTAGAAGCACAGAATCGCGAACGCGATGGTGTTCTGCGCATCAAGGCTGAAATGGAAAACCTGCGTCGTCGTACCGAACTGGACGTTGAAAAAGCGCATAAATTTGCGCTGGAGAAATTCGTCAACGAACTGCTGCCGGTGATTGATAGCCTCGATCGCGCGCTGGAAGTAGCGGATAAAGCGAATCCGGACAACGCGGCGATGATCGAAGGTATCGAACTGACGCTGAAATCCATGCTCGACGTGGTGCGTAAGTTTGGCGTGGAAGTGATTGCCGATACCAACGTTCCGCTGGATCCAAACGTTCACCAGGCGATTGCGATGGTGGAGTCCGAAGAGGTGGAAGCCGGTAAAGTGCTGGGCGTGATGCAGAAAGGTTACACCCTGAACGGCCGTACCATTCGCGCAGCGATGGTGACCGTGGCGAAAGCGAAAGCGTAATTTGCCGCCCTCTAGTGCCGGGCGGTGGTTTCGCCTTGCCCGGCACTACAACATTATTCCGCGATACTTTCGCGCAGGGGTTTAACGGGAAGGACTTTCACCTGCTTAATCATGTTGTCCTGCACGTCCAGGATATCAATATCGTACTGTTCAATTCGCACCCGCGTGCCCGCAGCCGGGATTTCTTCCAGTGCTTCCAGAATCATGCCATTCATGGTTCGCGCTTCATCTTCCGGTAAATGCCAGTTAAAGGCTTTGTTGAGTTCGCGAATGTTGGCGCTACCGTCAATCAGCACCGAGCCGTCGTTTTGTGGGGTCACTTCTTCCGCAAGAGAAGGAGACATTGAGGTGGTAAAGTCCCCGACAATCTCTTCCAGAATATCTTCGACCGTCACCAGCCCCTGAATATCGCCGTACTCATCAACCACCAGGCCGACTTTCTTCTTGTTACGCTGGAATTTCACCAGCTGTGTGCTGAGCGGGGTGCCTTCCGGCACGTAGTAAATTTCGTCGGCGGCACGCAGCATCACCTCTTTTGTGAACTCTTTTTTCTCGGTCATCAGGCGGTAAGCTTCGCGCACGCGCAGCATGCTGATGGCGTCATCGAGAGAGTCGCGATACAGCACAATGCGCCCGTGCGGGGAGTGCGTCAGCTGGCGGACGATGGCTTTCCAGTCGTCATTGATGTCGATACCCACGATTTCGTTACGCGGCACCATGATGTCGTTCACGCTCACCTTCTCCAGATCCAGCACCGACAGGAGCATGTCCTGATTACGTCGGGAGATCTGTGAACGGGATTCATTCACGATGGTGCGCAGTTCGTCTTTGCTGAGCGCGCTGCTGATGGTGACGTCTGCTTTGATACCCACCATCCGCATCAGCAGGCGCGTCACCATGTTCAGCAGCCAGACCAGCGGCATCATCAGGATCAGCAGCGGTGCCAGCAGGAAGCTGCTCGGGTAGGCGACTTTCTCAGGGTAAAGCGCAGCGATGGTTTTCGGTAGCACTTCGGCAAACACCAGCACCACGAACGTCAGCACGCCGGTGGCAATCGCCACCCCGGCATTGCCGTACAGGCGCATCCCGACGATGGTACCCAGCGCAGAGGCAAGAATGTTGACGAGGTTATTGCCGATGAGCACCAGGCTTATCAGGCGATCCGGCTTGCGGAGCAGTTTTTCGACGCGACGGGCAGCCCGGTTACCTTGCTTAGCACGATGACGTAACCGGTAGCGGTTTAAGGTCATCATGCCGGTTTCCGAGCCAGAGAAATAGGCGGAGATGACCACCATGACGATCAGCGTAACGATCAGCGTGGTGGTAGAGATGTGTTCCAGGGGGAACTCCTTTGTTTCTTAGCCAGCAAATTGCTGTATGAAGCGGCTGCCAAAATAGGCAAGGGTGAGAATGCCCGCACCCGCGACGTTGAACCAGACCACGCGACGACCGCGCCAGCCTTCATGATAATGGCCCCAGAGCAGGACAATATAGACAAACCACGCAACGATAGAGAGTACCGCTTTATCGATATTCTCCACGCTGAACAGGTTTTTCATGTAGAACAGGCCCGTGCAGAGCGTGAGCGTCAGCAGAACCACGCCCACCTGGGTGATGTGGAACATTTTACGTTCAATGACCATCAGCGGCGGCATCTCGTGGTTAAACGCCAGCTTTTTGTTTTTGAGCTGGTAGTCAATCCAGGCGAGCTGCATGGCGTAGAGCGCGGCGATAATCAGCGTCGCGTAGGCAAAAAGCGACAGGCCAATATGCACCAGCATACCCGGTGTCGCCTCCAGATGCGTAATGAACTCATTGGGCATAAAGGTGGCTAAAGCCAGATTGATCAGCGCAAAGGTATAGACAATCGGTAGCAGTAACCAGCCGCGATTCTTAGAGGCCACAATGGTCATCACCGTGCAAATCATCAGGCTGACCAGCGAGCCGACGTTGAGGACGCTCAGGTTTTGCACGCTTCCGTCGCCGGGAATGATGCGTGATTCCAGCGCAAAGGCGTGGCTTATCAGTGCGATCACCGCGGAAAGAATAGCCATGCGCCGCCAGCCGCTGTTTTTTTGCAGCAGTCCGGGAATGATCAGCGCGAGACTGACAGAGTAGGCAACAAGGGCGATCAGTGCGAAAACAGGCATATAGGCATCGACAGTTGTCTTAATAAGAAAGAGAAGCAGTATAACGTTACGTGACGCCTGCTCCAACCGTTGCATAACAACAAAGGCGCCTTCATGTTATACTCCGGCAAAATTCTGTGTATGTGTCGCTCATGGCGGCCCAACGTTTCTACTCAGGCGAGAGACAATGTTTGATAATTTAACCGATCGTTTGTCGCGCACGCTGCGCAACATCAGCGGCCGAGGACGCCTTACCGAAGACAACATCAAGGAAACGCTGCGCGAAGTGCGCATGGCGCTGCTGGAAGCAGACGTGGCGTTGCCGGTTGTGCGTGATTTTATCAACCGCGTTAAAGAGAAAGCGGTTGGTCATGAAGTTAACAAGAGCCTGACCCCGGGTCAGGAGTTCGTCAAAATCGTTCGTAACGAACTGGTTTCGGCGATGGGTGAAGAGAACCAGGTGCTTAACCTGGCGGCTCAGCCACCGGCCGTGGTGCTGATGGCGGGTCTGCAGGGTGCGGGTAAAACGACCAGCGTCGGTAAGCTGGGTAAATTCCTGCGCGAGAAGCACAAGAAGAAAGTGCTGGTGGTGTCTGCGGACGTTTATCGCCCGGCGGCGATCAAACAGCTGGAAACGCTGGCAGAGCAGGTTGGCGTGGATTTCTTCCCGTCAGACGTGGCTCAGAAACCTGTCGACATCGTTAATGCCGCGCTGAAAGAAGCGAAGCTGAAATTCTACGACGTGCTGCTGGTGGATACCGCCGGTCGTCTGCACGTTGACGAAGCGATGATGGACGAAATCAAGCAGGTGCATGCCTCTATCAATCCGGTAGAAACCCTGTTTGTTGTCGACGCCATGACCGGTCAGGATGCGGCAAATACCGCGAAAGCGTTTAATGAAGCGCTGCCGTTAACCGGTGTAGTGCTGACCAAAGTGGACGGTGACGCCCGTGGCGGTGCAGCCCTCTCGATTCGTCATATCACCGGTAAGCCGATTAAATTCCTCGGCGTGGGCGAAAAAACTGAAGCGCTGGAGCCGTTCCATCCGGATCGTATTGCCTCCCGTATTCTCGGCATGGGTGACGTGCTGTCGCTGATCGAAGATATCGAGAGCAAGGTTGACCGCGCGCAGGCTGAAAAGCTGGCGAGCAAGCTGAAAAAAGGCGACGGTTTCGATCTGACCGACTTCCTTGAGCAACTGCGTCAGATGAAAAACATGGGCGGCATGGCCAGCCTGATGGGCAAACTGCCGGGCATGGGCCAGATCCCTGACAATGTGAAAGCGCAGATGGATGACAAGGTGCTGGTGCGTATGGAGGCGATCATCAACTCGATGACCCTTAAAGAACGTGCTAACCCGGATATCATCAAAGGTTCCCGTAAACGCCGTATCGCAGCCGGTTGTGGCATGCAGGTGCAGGACGTTAACCGCCTTCTGAAACAGTTCGACGACATGCAGCGCATGATGAAGAAAATGAAGAAAGGCGGCATGGCGAAGATGATGCGCGGGATGAAAGGGATGATGCCTCCCGGTTTTCCAGGGCGTTAATCGCTTTTGAGATTGCTTTTTGCCCGAAAATGAGTAAAATTTTCGGGCTTTTAATATGACACCCGGGCTCCGTTCCTCGATGGGGCCCGGTTGTTTTATTCACACAAGAGGATGTTATGGTAACTATTCGTTTAGCACGTCACGGCGCTAAAAAGCGTCCGTTCTACCAGGTTGTTGTGACTGACAGCCGTAATGCACGCAACGGTCGCTTCATCGAGCGCGTTGGTTTCTTCAACCCACTGGCCGCTGGCGCAGAAGAAGAAACTCGTCTGGATCTGGATCGTATCGCTCACTGGGTTGGCCAGGGCGCTACTGTTTCCGATCGCGTTGCTACGCTGATCAAAGCAGCAAACAAAGCAGCTTAATCTGTCACGGTGGTCATGATGAGCAATAAAGCACCTGTTGAACCGATCGTATTGGGAAAAATGGGTTCTTGCTACGGTATCCGTGGTTGGCTCAGAGTGTTTTCCTCCACTGAAGACGCTGATAGCATTTTTAATTACCAGCCCTGGTTTATCCAGAAAGGCGGTAAGTGGGAAGAGGTCGAGCTGGAAAGCTGGCGTCACCACAATCAGGACATCATCATCAAGCTGAAAGGCGTTGATGATCGTGATGCCGCGAATGCGCTGACTAATTGTGAAATTGTCGTGGATTCGTCGCAGTTGCCGGCGCTGGAAGAGGGTGACTACTACTGGAAAGACCTTATGGGTTGCCAGGTCGTTACCACCGAAGGCTACAGCCTGGGGAAAGTCATCGATATGATGGAAACCGGGTCAAATGACGTTCTCGTCATCAAGGCAAACCTGAAAGATGCATTTGGCATCAAGGAGCGGTTGGTTCCGTTCCTCGATGGACAGGTTATCAAGAAAGTCGATCTCACTACTCAAACCATTGAAGTAGATTGGGATCCTGGTTTTTAAATTCTCCGGATAAACGGTAAAAGACGGCGCTATGTGGATTGGCATAATTAGCCTGTTTCCTGAAATGTTCCGCGCGATTACCGATTACGGGGTAACTGGCCGGGCAGTAAAGAATGGCCTGCTGAGCATCCAGAGCTGGAGTCCTCGTGACTTTACTCATGACCGGCACCGTACCGTGGACGATCGTCCTTACGGTGGCGGACCGGGGATGTTAATGATGGTGCAACCCTTACGGGACGCCATTCACACAGCAAAAGCCGCGGCAGGTGAAGGCGCAAAGGTGATTTATCTGTCACCTCAGGGACGCAAGCTTGATCAAGCGGGCGTGAGCGAACTGGCGACGAATCAAAAGCTGATTCTGGTCTGTGGGCGCTACGAAGGGATAGATGAGCGCGTAATTCAAACCGAGATTGACGAAGAATGGTCTATCGGCGATTACGTTCTCAGCGGTGGTGAGTTACCCGCAATGACGCTGATTGACTCCGTCGCCCGGTTCATTCCGGGGGTTCTGGGTCACGAAGCTTCGGCAACGGAAGATTCCTTTGCTGATGGATTGCTGGACTGCCCACACTATACTCGTCCTGAAGTGTTAGAAGGGATGGAAGTACCGGCAGTGTTACTGTCTGGAAACCATGCCGGGATACGTCGCTGGCGTTTGAAGCAGTCGCTGGGCCGAACCTGGCTTAGAAGACCTGAACTTCTGGAAAACCTGGCTCTGACTGAAGAGCAAGCAAAGTTGCTGGCCGAGTTCAAAACTGAACACGCGCAACAGCAGCATGAACATGATGGGAATGCGTAATACGCTCCCGAATATCAGTTTACCCAGGATAAGAGATTAAATTATGAGCAACATTATTAAGCAACTTGAACAAGAGCAGATGAAGCAGGACGTACCTTCCTTCCGTCCAGGTGACACCGTGGAAGTGAAAGTATGGGTTGTTGAAGGTTCCAAAAAACGTCTGCAGGCATTCGAGGGCGTGGTTATCGCTATTCGTAACCGCGGTCTGCACTCTGCATTCACTGTTCGTAAAATTTCCAACGGCGAAGGCGTTGAGCGTGTCTTCCAGACTCACTCTCCGGTAGTTGACAGCATTGCTGTTAAACGTCGTGGTGCTGTACGTAAAGCTAAACTGTACTACCTGCGTGAGCGTACTGGTAAGTCTGCTCGTATTAAAGAGCGTCTGAACTAATAACGCGCTTTCGCAACATCCGAAAGCTTGTAGAAAACAAGGGGTTAGCGTAATGCTAACCCCTTTTTTATTGGCGATGGCGGCAAATTGGCGACGGAGTTTTACTTGATGGCGGCAGAAGTAAAAAAAACCTGCCGAAGCAGGTTTAAAGCCAAAGTTGCTGTTGCTGGTTTCTTACAGGGTGGGGCGGGGCAGGCTCAACAGCTCCCGGTTTCATGATGAATCTCGATAGCGTCTCAAAAGTTATAAATGTACAGCCACAATTAATGTTTTGGCACTGATGATAACGCTCTTTCGTTTCGGTACTAAGGTATCTGCTAGTGCGAGCATGAGCGGCGTTCTGGCATAACGGGCAATGCATCATAATTTTTCCCCTGCTGGCGTGTCTGAGGGAATAATATACTTTCAATTTGCATTTGCAAGTTAAGGTTTGCTTTTTAGCTACTCGCTTTCCTCCGAACTGTATTCCACGTCAGAAAGCTTAACCTCAAGCTCTAAACCCGTCGTGAAGCCGCTATTACTCAGATTGTGCGTTACCTTACTGATTAGCCAAGATTGCTCGTCTATGACGCGCTTAAAGCCTGATACGCGCACCGGCGTCTCAGGGAACAAGTCAGCTCGACCGAGAGCCAGCGTAATTGAAAACTCCGCAACGCCTCGCTGCAGCTTATCCCACTTAGCCTGAGCGGCGCGCATCGCCTGCGCCTTAGAAGCGTAGACAGTCGTCAGCGCCAGCACGTTATCTGCCTCACCGGCCATATACTCACCCTCGCGCGCCTCCGGCTCTTTTTTGGCCTTTGTCTTTTTGCTAACCGGCTTTGCTTTCGGGTGCTCCAGTGCGCGCAGGTGCTTCTCTTTTGGCTTACGTTTCAGTGTTACTTTCTGCTTTTGCGGCTTCGGGTCTTTGGTGTGCAACCATTTTGCCGTTACGCCGGTATAAGCCCCACGGTCGGCAATGGCAAACTGGTGACGGTCGCCATCGCTGCGGGTCAGCGTCATTTGTGGGACGGGTTTACCGCTGGCCGTCATCGCACTACCGGCTTTCAGAAACAGGAGTTTCCCCGCTTTCACTGACACCGCCGCCCCGTTGCGGTCAGCCAGCCGGGTCAGAAATACGGCGTCGGACTCCTGCGACTGGTCGATATGCGGCACCGGTATTTTTTTTAGTGAATCCGCGACACTGGCCGTCAGTTTATTGCGCTTTGCAATGGTGCTGACTAGCTCACCGATGGTGGTGTCGTGCCATGACTCCTCACGCCGTGAATTGAGCGTTCCGCGAAAATCTGCACTACGCGCCCGAATGGTCAGGGTATCAGGCGCGCCCCGATGCTCAATCTCATCGACAGTGAAATCGCCCTTATTCAGTAGCGCCGAACCCTGCCAGCCAAGCCACAGCGTCAGCACAGCCCCGCGCAGGGGTAACTCGACTTTGCCGTCGGTGTCATCGAGCTCAATGTCGAGCTGGTCAGCCTCAAAGCCCCTGTTGTCGGTCATGGTGAGAGAAATCAGCCGGTCACTAAAATTGCTGGTAATGTCCTGACTGTTCAGCGTCAGCATAAATGCCGGTGCAAGGCTGGTACCGGCGTCAATGGTCATGCCCGTAATCATGCGGTCAGCCCTCCGAGCGCACCCTGCAGCTTATCAGTCAGATTACCGGCAGAGCCGAGAAGCTCGCTGGCCTGCTTATTCAGGTCGCCAAACATTGCCGTCAGTGATTCATCGACCCGTTTCAGCGAAAGGGTGAAATCAATCTTTCTGGCCGCGCCGTCGCTGAAAAATTCGGTATGCGTGGTCGACACCTTATCGACGATATACATCCCGAAGATATTGCCGGTTCCCTCAATAAGCGGCCATGCTCTGCCCTCGTCGGCCATCAGCTCAACAGCAAGCAGGGATATACGACCGCCGGTAATAGCAGGGTAAAGCGTACCGGCAAGCTGGATCGCGTTTTCCCCCTCACCGAGAAACTGATACGCAGGCGGTTTACCCACTCTGTCATTAGACGCCCAGCGGTAATCTTTAGAGTGTTGCATCGACTGATAAGGCAGGGTGCGACGTTCAAATACAAACATGCCAAGAGCAAGCATCATAATCAGCCTCCTTAATCGTGCATCATGCTGGCGCGGGCTTTCGCTCGCTTTTCACGTTCATATTTTTCTAATGCATCCTGCAACTGATTCCCTAGCTGACCGCCCGGAGCCCCATTACCCGGCAGGTTGATTTGATAGGTTGGGCTGCTCTGGTCAACATAGGTACGGCCAGCCGGTGCGGTAACTGGCTGATAAGCCTGATAGCCGCCATATGTGCTGGTTGCTGGGATGTAGGGATTACCTTTTGTAGCGGCGTTAGTTTTGGCGGCAGTCTGGTCGAGGTTGTCCGATTCTTTATTGATAACGCCGAGTTTTTCGAGAAGCCAGTCGACCCCAGTACGCAGCGTGTTAAATGCTTTTACTGGCGCCATGAAAGCATCTACCAGCGCCTGTCCAAATGCGACACCTGCATTTTTGCAGCTATCAAGGGTTTCTTTCGTTGAGTGCACAGGTTCAATGAGGTCTTTGAACCATTGCCACGCTGCTTTTAGCTTATCGCCAAGCCAGTCAAAAACAGGCTTTAACGGTGCAAATAGCTCAGTGACAGGTGCAAATGCACTTTTCAGCCCCTCGACAACACCAGAAAAAAACGCGCTGATTGGCTCCCAATATTTACGAATGAGTAGCGCCCCGGCCACAATTGCCACACCGATTGCAACAATCGGCCAAGTAATCGCGCCGAGCGCGGTCACAATTGCACTGCCAACGACACTAAAGACCGTACCCAGCACGCCTGCAGCGGCGATAATGGCGTTAATCCCCATGACAACCGGCCACGCAACGAGGCCGATGCCGCCGATGATACCAATCAGAGCCAGTGCGCCACCGGCGATGATGCCGATAGTTTCCGCTAATTCCTTGTTATCCTTGATCCAGTTGTCGAGTTTTAACACATACTGTGTGGCGGTTTGAGTGAGCTTGCGTAGTGAGCTATCTTGCTGGTCGTATAGGTCGGTTCCTACCGCCTCATAAGCGGATTGGAATTCTTTAAAATCGCCCCCGAGGTTATCTTGCATAATCTTTACCAGTTCCTCAGTTTTACCGTCTGAGGCTTTAAGGGTCGCCGCCAGTTTATCTAATTTTCCACTCGCCGCCGCTTCTAAGAGTACGCTTGAGGATTTAAGTGCTTCCTCCCCAAATATAGTTTTCAGGTATTCGCCTTTCTGGCTAGTTCCGAGTTTATGCTTATCAAAACTCTTCTGAATTTCTTTTAAAATGGTAAATAGTGGGCGCATATTTCCTTTGCTATCAGATGTTTTTACACCTAATTCTTTAAGCGCTGTCCATGCCTTACCTGTAGGGGCTTGTAATCTGCTCACCACAGCGGAGCCACCTGTGCCAGCCATTGACCCAGTAATGGTGTTATCGTGTAATACTCCAGTAACCGCCGCCGCTTCCTCAAGGCTCACCCCCGCCGTTTTGGCTACGGGCGCTAAATAAGTCAGGGCGTCACTTAACCCCTGAAAATCAGCTGCTGATTTATTCATTGTCGCCGACAGTACATCGCCAATGTGAGCAACTTTATCATTCGAAAGCTGAAAGGCGTTTTTGGTACCGAGAAGCAGCTTTGCGTTTTCTTCCATCGTCTGGCGGTTGGCTAGCGCCATATTTAACGTTACGGGGGTAGCTGCTTGGATTGCTGCAGCATCACCGCCCGCTTTCGCGATGATAATCTGAGCGCCTGCCGCATCGTCGGAAGATGCAGCGGTATTGTCACCAAGCTGTCTGGCTTGTTTCTTTAAAGCCATCATTTCTGCGGAGTCTTTCGCCACGCCGAGCACCGCTTGCAACTCAGAGTTTTTTAAAGAGAAGTCGTAACCCGGTGTCATCAGCTTAACCCCGGCCATCGTTCCCGCTGTCGCGATACCGACCCCGGCAGCACCAGCCGCCGCCGCATTACCGGCAAGCTCCTTGCCTGATTTATATCGCTCTTTCACCCGGCCTAATTTCGCCTGCTGTGCACTGACGCGCGCCAGTGCCTCACGCTGGCGGTTAAGCTGTGCCGTCGTTTCGCTGATAGAGGTTTTGAGCCGACGCTCATCGGCAGACAGGGTGCGGGTATTAATACCGGCCTGCATCAGCTCGGAGCGTTGTCGCTGTACCGACGTTCTAAGGCTGTTGTATTTCGTTTGCAGCTCAGAGGCGGCACGCTTTGCTGCTTCGAGTGCCTGCGCCTGCGCCCGGGTCGGACTGGTGGTGTTTTTAAACTGCACGGCCAGCTCACCGGCTTCGCGTTTCGCCTTATCAAGAGCCTGCCCGGTTACGGCCAGTTGCGCGCTTGCCTTACGAAAGCCGTCGATTTTCGATGCCTGACCATTCAGGTCACGCAGTCCCTTTTGTGTGTCGCGAATATCACCCGAGAGGGTTTTACTCGCATTCTGGATGGATTTAAGCGGTCGGGTCGCCTGGTCGACCGCTTTCAGCAATACCTCAAGCCTCAGATTATTACTCATTGTGGTTTCCGCTACGCTGTAGCGCCTTTTCGCGCCATGTGATGAGCTCGGTCAGGCTCAGGGAATAGAGCTCTGATGGCGGCCAGTGGAATATCACCGCGATATCCGCCATCAGGTCATCGGTCGACAGGTCGGGCGGGAAATCTACTCCGCCGAAGCCGGTGACAAAAAACCAATCACCTTAGCGGCCAGCGACAGCATATCGGGCAGGTTCATCGCGGTCAGTTCCTGCGTGGTGAGCGCGGGATAGGTCATGCGGGGCAGGACTTTAATCAGCGCATCGACCTCAGACTGCGCCACCGCCGCCAGACTGACACCGCGCAGGGTACCGGCGTTCGGCTCAATCAGGGTGACTTTATCAATCGTCTGACCGGAGCGCTTAATCGGCTTGTCGAGGGTCACGACGTTCGGGTTTACGGTGTCAATTTCATTGCCAGCCGTATCAACAAATTCAGCGGGTTTACGTGGTGCTTTAGCCATGATTTTTTCTCTGCTCTGAAAGGGGATTAATAACCGGCCAGCCATGCTGGCCGGTCAGGGAATTACAGCCCGATTGCGCGGCGGTGCTGTTCCAGACGGTCGATGCCGTTCACCTTCTCGACCATGTTGACGGTGTCGATTTCGATGACGTCGCTACCATCAATCGTCAGGCGGTAATAGGTGCAAACGGTCGACAGTTTGGTCGAGGTGTTTTCACCCTGCTTATTTTCGCCGCCGTCGATTTCCTTATGACGGCCACGCATGACCACCTCGACCGCGATGATTTCGCCGGTGTCGTCGCGCTGGTAGGATCCAGCAAAACGCAGCGGCACAGCGTCAGCACCCGGCGCGGCATACTGCGCCCACAGCGCCACATCTGGCAGACCACCGACAGACCATTCGACGGTGAGCGCATCATCGTCGAGGCCGAGGTCAATAGCCGCCGCGCCGTTCATACCGCCGCCGCGATAGTTTTCGAGCTTGCGGGTCAGCTTCGGTAGCGTCACGGATTCAACAACGCCCATGTAGCTGAGGCCGTCATTGAACATGTTCAGGTATTTGAGTTTGCGGGGTAGTGCCATGTTGTTTCAGGCTCCTTAGCTGTTGACCGATTCAGCCAGATTCACCAGATATTTATCGGTGATACGCTGGCGCAGGGTCAGGCTTTCCAGTGGTGGAACCGGCGTATAGTCGTAGTCGATATACAGTTTCCCGGCCTTGAGGGTTTCCTTATCGTTCGATTCCTCGTCGAACCAGCATTCGCCGTCCACGATGTAGCCGTTAGATTTCAGCTCGCGGAATTTGGCATTAATGCCGTCGACAATGTCACGGATGAGCGATGCGGTGATGGGCTTATCGACCGCCCACATGTGCGCCTCGGCCATCGTGTCGGCCAGCACCTGCGCGGTGCGGGTGTAGTTCTCAAACAGGAACAGCGGGTCATCAGAGCAGGTGCGGTTACCCCAAAAGCGGAAACCATCTTTACGCACCAGCGTCGTGACCCCGGCCTCGTTGAGCAGGTCAGCATCGGTGCCGGATGCCTGCAAATCCCAAAAGACTGACGCACTGATGCCGGTGACACCCTGCACGCCGACGTTAGACAGGGTTTTATGCCAGCCGACAGTCTGGTCGATGTAGGCGCGCAGGCCGAGTGCGCGCGCGGTGGCGTAGGCTGTTGCGGTGGTGTTCGTGGTGGTGTCCCATGCGAGGAAGTCAGGCCAGATGACCATCAGCTCGCGCTGACTGAAATTCTCGCGATAAGCCATCGCCTCGGAAATTGTCTTACAGCCCCATGCGCTGACATAGCCAAAGGCGCGCAGGCTGATACAGACCGAGGCAAGTGCGGTTGCGACTTCCTGCGTATCGAGACCCGGCACACCGAGAATGCGCGGCTTAACGCCGGTGACAGCTTCGGCAGTCAACAGTGCCTTGATACCGGTGTATTTACCGTTCTCATCCGTGCCGCCGATGATGTTAGAAATGGTCTGCGCTTCTGCGTCTTCTCCGGTACCTTCGGCAACACGCACGACAACGGTGACAGGTTTCGACTGGTCGGCAATAGCCTGCAGGGAGGCAGACAACGTGCCTTTTTTACCGGCTTTCGCAATGGCGCTCTGCACATTGGTAATCAGTACCGGCTCGTTGAGGGGGAATGTCGCGGCATCTGCATCGCTGGCCGTGCAGACCATGCCGACGATTGCGGTTGCGACAGTGGAAATGACGCGGGTGCCGTCGTTAATCTCAAGCACCTGCACGCCGTGGTGAAAATCACTCATCCGGTTAACTCCGTGGTTAGTGGGCGAGTGTTATTGTCCTGGCTGGTCTGGTGAGGGGCTATTTGTCGGCGATGGGCAGGGGATGACACATAAACAAATCATAAAAAAGACGGGCATCAGCCCGCCTTGCGTTATTCTGGTTTAACCGGCCACCTGATGTCCGGCACCGTGGAAGTGTCGACCGCGTTCAGCGCCTGAATGTATTTCACCCACTTAATCAGGATGGTCTTGTCATCATCACTGATGATGCCGAGCTGCAGCTCAGTTTGCCACAGGCTGATGGTACTTTGCGCCTCAGCCAGTAATGCGGATTTTTGCCGTTCAGCCTCCCGAACCTGACCACTTTTCTGCGCGTTTTCATCCGTGACCCACACGCTACCGTTCCACTTATCATATGGCGTTGATGGTGCAATAGTGGTCACGCCGTCAGCATACTCACCCGGAGAGGTAATATACACAGGCTGACCGGTTGCCGTGTCATAAACCGTTTCGCCCCGATGGTCTGCGACATACTCCCACCCGGCAAGGCTGGCTGTGCGACACACGGCAAAGCCGTCTTTTGCTTCGACTGGTGAATCGGTACAGGAGTTAGCAGGAATACCTACCCCCACGGCCAGAAACTCGACTGATGACGTAAGATATTCACGCGTTACGCCGTCAAAGTTATAAACGGTAATGTCACCGGCTTTTGTGGCAATCCCGTTTTTATTCAGTATCGCTTTAGCCATCATGCAGCCCTCACGATGAAGTTAAATGCCACGCTACGTGGGCGCGTCTCTGAGCCCCCCGGATTCTGAAACGCAGGTGCCACACTTCCGTCAGGTTGGTTAATTCCGTTGGTATAAATACCCCTGATACCCGTTTCCACGCCAAACACAGTATTATTTCCAGTTGCGCCACCTGACCCCATGAACGGATGACCATGCGTTTTGAATTCATCAGCCGCCCATCCGAGCAGCGCCTGAGATGGGTTAATACCGCGTCCATCGTCATAACCCCGCATGAATTCGCCGCGCATATCCGGCAACACGCCCGACGGGTATGTCACACCTAACTTGCTGTATTTGTTCTTATCAAATGGCGCACCATTCACTTTCAGAAATACCATGTTTCGCATATCGTCAAAAACATCACTCGGCATCTGCGCAAGCGGCCACGCAAACGGTGAGCCAATAACAGGCGCACCGCTACCCACCCCAAGATAAGCGGCAACACTGGCGGCATCACCTTTACCCAGCATGGCACGCATGAACTCACTGAGTGCAGTCACTGCTGCCTGCTTTTCACCCGTAAAATAGGGCATCGTGTTTTGCTGCGTCACCAGTGCCGCGATGGCTGTCAGCACATCGTTAATGGGCTGCTTTCCTTCCAGCAAAGTATCAAGCCCGAGGTTTTTTCGTGCATCCTCTGCCGTTGTTGCTCCTGTTCCTCCTGCATTAACCGGCAGCGCGATGACCTGACCGTTATTGACGACCCTTGCACCCCATGTCCCGTCTTCTCGAATGACCAGGCATTTTTTCATGTCCGGTGTATAGAGTACGGTCTGATTTGGACTTGTAGGATTCACGATATTGAAAAGCCCGATATTCTGTAAAAACTTCTGTTTATCAGGAATATCAGCCCCGTTCTCACGCTTTGCCAGCATGCCAACAACCAGTGAATCAACGTATTCGCGCGTTGCCAGCACAACCGACGGGTCAATTTTAAGGGTGATGGACGCCGCGCTCGATACAATCAGAATCATGCGGATGGTCTGCGTGCGGCCACTTCCCTCCTGCAATTGTGGCTTGTAAGTTTCCGGGCAGTTCGCCACGGCAATAAGCACACCGGCATCGTCATAGAGTCCAATCTCACGGATCCAGAAACCGCCCTCATTCTCGGGAATAATCTGCTCCGCGATAATCTGGCTGGTATTGGCCGGGTCAACGGTCAGCAGGTTCAGCGGCGCGATGCGCTTCTGGTTGATGAGCTTCGTCTGCGCCGGGTCAGGGGTCGGCAGCGTACCATTCGCATCACCGACGGCCATTTGCGTCAGGTTGAGTTTGGTACCGAGTGCCGCTGCGTTCGCCAGTCGCGCCGCGCCCTGATTGGTCAGAATGGCAAAATATTTTGCGGTCATGCGTTCACTCTCAGGTTATCAATCAAATGGATGGCCGAGGCCGGGTAATATTCACCGCCGACGACAATTTCCTCGGGGGTGTAGGGGTAAACGGTGAGCGCGTCGCCGTCGTAGCATCCCGCGCCGACATACAGCTCGCCAGTCGCACTCAGGCTGATAGCCAGCCCTGTCAGGTGGCGGCTTGCCGGTTTAGCGTCTTCTATCAGGCGCTCAAGCTCCTGATACATTTCGTCAGTAATGCCGCTGTCGAGCACGCCGACAACGAGGCGGAATGTGCCTGGCTCCTCGTCGAGCTGCCACCACTCGCGCACCTCAATCAGAAAGCCGAGCGGCTCAACCACCCGGCGCAATGCACTGATGGTGCCTTTGTGCTGATGGACGAAAAACGAGGAAGCGCAGACACTGCGCTTTGTCGCCTCCGGCCACTTCTCATCCCACCTGTCGACTGACAGCGCCCACGCCAGATACGGCAGCAGATTTACCGGGCAGGTGCGCCAGTTCCACAGGGTGCGCAGCGGTACCGGCACGCGCTGAATCTCAGAGAGTGCGGCAGCGGCAGCAACCTCCAGCGGCGACGAGCCAACGGGTAACAGCCTGTCACTCATCCGAGCCCCCGATAGTTATCTGGTACTCGGTGCAGTTCGACGCCTGCGACTTACTCAGCACAATGTCGGCCTGCGGTGATGCCAGCTCGACACGCTGCACCCCCTCAACATGCAGCGCCGCGTAAATGGCCGACAGACGGATATCACGCCCGAGGCGGTGCTGCGCGCTGATGTAGCTCTGCAGCTTCTGCTCTGATGCCTGCCTGATGGGCTCAGATTCGGGGCCGGGGTAAACGTAGAGCGTCGCGTCAATTTGGTACGGCACAATCTCGGCTGACTGGACGGTCACCCGGTCGGCCACCGGGCGCACATCCTCGGCATTCAGCGCCTTTTCAACGATTGCCAGTAAATCAGGGCTGGCAGTGCCGTCGCCCTCTCGGGATAACACGGTAATCGTCACGCATGCTGGTGACGGGCTGGCGACCGAAACGTCAGCGACCCGCCCGTCGGCGCTGCGGCCGTGATACTCGTATGCGCCGACCGGCCCCGCCACGCTCAAGCCCTCAAACGCCTGTTGCGTGCGCAGACGCAGGTCGGTGTCGGATTCCATAACGGCAGGCGTCGGCGGGATGGTGGTGTCATCAGCCGGGGTGATGGTCAGGCGTTCGGTATTGTTGTTCCCGGCCACGACGTCGAGGTCGTTACCGGCGGAATAGGCCAGCGTCACCGCCTGTGCGGCTTCATTCACCCGCTGACGCCAGATAACTTCTCGGTAGGCGTTTTCCTGCAGCAGCTTAACAATCGGCTCCGACTCAAGTGCGAGCGTCCGGGCAATAGCCTCTTGCTGGTCTTCGGGATAGAGCGAAATCAGCGTCGCAATGCGTTCCGCAAGGATGGTTTCATAGTCCAGCTCCTCAACCACGTCGGGAACGGGTAACTGACTCAGGTCAACGGTTGCCATAGTGATTTAACTCAGTGAAACAGTGGTTGAAACTGACGCACCGGTATCGGTACGCATCCCGGTAATATCGACATACATTTCGCCAGCGTCGCCGGTCTCAAAGCTGATGGATGTAAGCCTGATGCGCGGTTCCCACTTCTGGATCGCCGAATAGCACGCCACCATAATTTGCAGCCTGAGCGCCGGGTTTTGCGGCATATCAATCAGCGCCGACAGGAGCGAACCATATTCACGACGCATTACCCGCGAGCCGACCGGCGTCAGCAGAATATCGCGCATGCTCTGGCTGATATGCTCGGTGTCGCTGATTCCGAGGCCGGTATTTCGGTTCATACCCTGATAGCGCTCTGTCATATCGGTGCCCCCGTTTGCCCGCCGCTGTCGCCGGGGTGTTTATGGGTGTGGAGCACCTTGCCATTAGATGAAAGTGACCCGCCGGTATGCTCGATGTTGCCTTTCATCGTGCCGCCCTTTTGCACCTCAAGCGTCGCCGTCGTCAGCTTATTGGTGCAAATCACCTCAGGGGTGTCGAGGGTGATACTGGTCGAGGCTTTCACCAGTACCAGCGGCACGGTTGCGGTGATGGACTCCGATGCCGTCACGTCGGCCGTTTTGATGCCGGTGACAGTCAGCGCGCCGGTCTCAGGCTCGTACTCAATGACCGCACCATCAGGAAAAACCACATGCCACGCATCCGCCGAGGCAGACGGGGCGGGGTTATCGTCGGAGAAAATACCCGGCAGCACGAAAGCGGTATCAAGCTCGCCACCGATTGCCAGCAGCAGAACTTGCTCACCGACCGAGGGAGCCCACCACGTCCGCGAACGACCGGCGCGGGTGGTCAGCCAGTTCAGCCATGTAGTCTGGATCCCGCCGCTTTGTACGCGGCACAGCCCCTGCACGGTATCAACCTCAGTCACCACACCTGAGCGGATGAGGTTGCGAATCGCGCGCGCGAGCTCTTGTATCGTGGATAACGTATTCATAGTGCAAGGATGCCTCTGGTCTGGAGTTGCGCCAATTCGCGCGGCTCCGGTGGTGGTTCACACAATAGTTATTTGCCGAGGTGCCTGATTATGACGTCTTCAATCATCTGCTCATCGTCGCGGGTGAAACCGAGTAACGGGCGCGCCTCGTACTGCACATCCCGGCTGTTGCGGTTTGGCCGGTCTTTGAGGCCGTACTGATGCACCCGCGCCATGCGCTGCACCTTGCCGGTAAACTCCACCGCCGCCGCACTGTCGCTGCCTTTGGCTTTCATAAAGCGGTTAGTGCGCAGCTTTGCGAACATTTCGCGCTTAATGCGGCCTTTCTTGCTCCGCACCGGCTGGCGCTTTCGCGCCGTATACGGGGTGCCGTCGGGTGCCTGCTGGCGCTTGATGCGCTGTTGCTGACTGGTACGCAGCTTTTTCGCAATCTCAGCCGCCATTTGCCGACGCGCCGCCGGTGACAGGCTGGCAATCAGACCGGCAAGACGTTCCTGCAGCGCGGTTAACTCACTCATCCCACTTACTCACCAGCTCGCCGTTAACGTACAGCTCGACCGGGCGTGTCACCGGCTCAGGCAGCGGCGGCTCAGGGGCATAGCTGACATGCAGCGCGCCGTCGACCTCTTTGACGAGCGTGCGCTCGGTGAGCCTCAGGCTGATACTGATATCGAGCGAATCGTCGTTATTGATATCAATAATCCAGGTGAATCCTTTTTCCCGGCCGTCGTCGGTGGTCATAATGTCCGGCTGATGTTCGCGCAGCCACGCCTGCACCGGCACGAATATCAAATCAAGGTCGCCGGTGAAGTCGGTCACCACCACGTTAAGCACGTACACTTTTTCAAACGACAGCGAGCTCGCCAGTCGGGAATCGGTATGGCCGTTGTCGGCAAACAGGCGCAGCATATCGGGGTTGTTTCGGAGCTGCGGCACGGCGTTAATCAGCGCTTTGCGCAGGCTTTTGTGCTTCTGCATCGAGTTCATCCTGACAGTGTTTGACGGTTTTGACCTGCAGCGCGCAGGCGGTCAGCGCGCCCTCAAGACGGCGGATATCCGCGCTCAGGTCACCATTGGTTTTCGGGTCACTTCCCGGCATCGGGCAAAGGCTCACTCTCGGGCATCCGCTGACCACAATCACCGGCGCTGGCGCAGGCGGCGCGGGTGTGCAGCCGACGCACAACATCAGGCAGAGCAGCGTTATACCAGCGTCGAAAGGCTTCATTTTCATTAAGTAACCTCGTTATCGTCTGCTCACGGCGGCTGGCATCTGCGCTGGCTTTTGCGAGCTGTTCGCGCAGTTCCACCTGCGCGGATTCATTACGTCTGGCGAGCTGACCTGCAACACTGAGCTGATTTTTCAGCATGCCAATCGTCGTCTTTTGTTCGCTCGCGACGCGGTTTGCCGTCTCAAAGGAGCGGGATAAATTGCCGTTCTCATGGCGCAACCACAGCAGCCCAAGCACAGCCAGCACCAGCGCAGAGGCCAGAAACATCACAATGACTCTGGACACAGACCAGCCCCCTCAATGCGCTGGCGGTAAGTCTCGCGAACGGCCTTAAAGGTCAGCATACAAATCAGGTAAATCAGCGCCGTAAGGATCCAACCAGCCCCAAGCAGACAGCCCGTGGTAACAGAGAAAATAATGAGAGACCATGCCCGACGCCCCTGAGAGGGTTTACGGCAAAAGACGGCGCGGAATACCTTCATCAGGTCTGGATTGACGGGAATACTTTTGCCCGTATTTCGCAGCCAGTGCTCATAAGCAACCACCCCGGCGAGGCTCGCCGTAATGCAGATAAAACTGCCAAACAGCGCCCATGCGGCAACGAAGTTGACGGCGGCGCTTTGCGGCGATGCCAGCCCCCAAAGCAGCACCAGTGCCAGCAGGGCATCGAACATCAGGGAACGTAAATATTTTTTCATTGGGTTACTCCTTTCATGCAATACGCCAGTTCCCGCGCGCGGCGGTTTTCCAGCCCTTTGTTTTTAGTGCCATTAACGTACACCCAGCGGGTAAGCTGGTCGCATGCCTGCCACCACTGATGACGCTTGATGTAAGAGACCAGCGTCGAGCGACAAGCCGCGCCGGTGCCGACGTTAAAAGAGAAACTGACCAGCGCGTCGTAAACCGGCTGCGGCATGGTGACCGGCACGCAGACCGCGAGACGGTGCTCGGTATTCAGCACGTCGGCGACCAGATTTGCCGCCGCCTCGCGCTCGGTGATATCGCGTTTCGGTACCACCCCGGCAGTGTGGCCGATGCCTGACGTCCACACGCCCGCGCTGCACTGGTAAGGTGTCAGGCGACACCCTTCGAGGTCGGCAATCAGTGCCAGACCGTCAGGCGAGGTATTCAGCAGACGAAAATCAGGCATCAGTGCCGCCAGCGCCAGCACTGCGGCCACACTGCAACGTTTAACGATTGAGCTCACGGGTCACCCCTTTGTCGATTCCCATTTCGGTCAGGTAACGAAAGGTTTTGCGCCGGTACCAGAAATTCACCGCCGCCGTAAAAATGGCGCACAGACTACCCACATACAGCGCCAGCTTTTCGGGCGACATTGCCCCGAAATACGCCAGACCCACGGCCAGCCAGTAGGCGATAAACGTGGTGATTTTTTCCATACTCAGTCCCATAGGTTCAGGGTCTCCGCCGTGGGTGATGTTTCAACGTCGGGCAGGTCAATCGCCGTGCCATGCGGCAGAATGACGCCCAGTTCAGACAGGCCGGGGTTGGCCTGCAGCACCGACTCGACCACGCCCTCAGTGCGCCCGTAATACCGGGCGCAAAGCGCGTCGAGGGTATCGCCCTGCATCGCCCAGACTTTCATCAGAGCTGACCCACGATGCAGCGCGGCTTATCCTGCAGGCGCGAGACTGACCAGCGCATATCCCGCCACAGGTCATCAATGGTGGTTTCGACGCTGTCGGCTTTTTTGTCACCCTTGCCGGTAGCCTCAACACCGCGATAACGCTCATACAGCGTGGCGGTTGCCATCGCCGTCACTGCGCTCAGGTAGTGGAAAACGCGCACATTCTCGCCGTCTATTTCCTCGGCGTCAGGCACGTCGACCAGTGTCTTAAACCCGGCGGCAATCTGGCGCAGCCGGTAGTCGTAAAGCTCCGCATTGGTTTCCGCCATGCCGGTCTTGATGGCGTTACGCAGACGCGCATCGGAAACCGTCTGCTCAAGGCGCATCAGCTCGCGCACCCGCTTCGGATCCACATCAGGGAAAAAGAACGTGTTTTTAATCACTGCGTCGCCCGTCTCCGGTGCGGGAATCACCACGCCCGGTACGTCCTGCGGTTCGTCGGGCTGATTCAGTATTACTGTCGTCATGACAACCTCATTAGGTTGGGCGGTGGACGCCGGTCGCCGTCAGGGTCAAAACCCGCTTTGACCGGCGTGCCGCCCGGCTCGGGGAGCGTTCAGTTAACCGGCGGTTTTTACCGCCTTTGATGGACGCCCGCGCTTTGCCGCCGGTTTGATGGCAGGTTTGAGCGTGCGCGGTTTAGTCGTTTTACGGGGTGCTGCCTCTGGCTTTGGCTTCAATGCGCGCTCCAGTCGCTCAATCTCTTTGCGCACACCGGCATTGCGGTCGAGCTGCATCGCGCGCTGAAACTGCGCCAGCGCCTCGGTGTTCTGACCGGCATCGCGCAGGGTCAGGCCGGTCACCTTATGCAGACGGGCGCGCACCATATCGGGAACGTCAGCACCGTCGGTCAGGCTGAGGGTGTTCAGCAGTAATGCGAGGTCGACAGGCTCACCGGCATCGCGCAGGCGCAGTGCGGCAAGCGCCACTTCCTCAACCAGCATGTAAGGCGTGGTGCGACGATGGTCTGAGGTAAGACCGTATTTCAGCGCGTAGGGCGCAATTTCCAGCGCGCCAGCAATATCACCGGCATCGAGACGCCACAGCATGACGGTCATGACAATGTCATCCTGCGCGCCACGGCCATCAGCCAGCACACCGGCAACCCACGGCGCATAGAACGGCAGCAGCTCGCGCTTTTTCGCGGCTTTCATTTCGTTTGAACGAATGGTTTTTAACGTGCGGCGGTCATCGGCCAGCTTTACCAGCATCTGCTCGTAGGCGGTTGCGTGGCGCAGCGGGGCTTGTTCCCGCTGCGCGGCTTGAGAGGCCGAGACCCGCATCATGTGACGCTGTGCGGGGCTCGTCATGGGCTTACTCTCCGCTTTCCGGTGCTGCAGGCGCGGTGAAATCGCCCAGGGTGATGTTTTCCAGCAGGCAACCGGCGGCATACGCCTCGACCACATAGTCGATGTTCATCGACTCGTAGTTTTCCACGCGGTCTTTCTTCGGATTCTCATCAATGCTGCGGCGGTGGCTCTCATCCATGAAGTAGATAGAGAGGTTTTCCAGCGTGGTCACGAATACCGCATTCGCCGGGAAGTACGGCACGCGCACGGCTGGCAGGTTGCCGATGCGCTTCTGGCTGATGATGATATCCGCCGCGAGCGACTCAGTGTTTTCCTGCTGTTTGTTGACCAGCGGGAAATATTTGTCAGCCAGCAGCTTACGGCCAACGATGGCAACGAGTTTCGGGTCATCCTGATAAATCTCGTCAATCAGGGTGTTGGTACCGTCCATCACCAGCGCGTCGAGGTTCTCATAGTCGCCGTTCTTACCGACGCGAATCACCGCCGAAACGACCTTACCGTCAGCGTCGGTGATGTTGCTCATCACGCGCGCCGGGGCTTCGTTGCGGTACTTCTGCAGCCAGCCGACAGCCACATCCTGCAGCATCGGGTTTTTGCTGCGGTCTGAGGTATCAGCGCGGGTGGTACCGTTGAACCCGGCCATGATGAAATCGAGCGCCTGACGCTGGACGATGGCGTCGCGGATGCGGCGCTGGAAGTCCTGAAAACGCGCCCACAGGTCGAGGCGTTTGTAGGTCAGATGGAAGTCAAAGTTAATCTGATTGCACTCGTACTTGTTGGACTCAAGCGCGGTGAAATCTGCGGTCTGGCGCTCCTTGTCGCCCGAGGTGTCGGTCGTGCTGGCGATGGTGCCGGTCACACCGACGCCGATTTTCTCGCCCTTCATTTCTGCGACCGGCAGAATGTTAATCGTCTGCAGAAACGCGGATGACGCCTGCACGGTGTTCATCAGCGTTTGCGTGACGGACGGCTCGACGGTGAATTTTTTGCTGACGTCATCAACGCTGATGCCGTTCAGTTTGGCGAGCTGGGTCAGATAGGCATTGAACTTAAAACGGGTTTCCTGACGCATAGTATTTCCTGTTTGAATTAATCGGTTAGTCACAGCATCGGGCGGGGTTGCCGCCCGGTTTCGGCCTGCGGTTTATCAGCAGTCGGTCAGCAGCTCATCGCCGCCACCGCCGCTGGCTTTTGTGCGTCGCGGCTGGCTGAAACTTTCGGTTTTGTCGAGGGTGGTTTTCAGGTTGGAAAATGCCTGGCTGGTTTCTTCAACCTTTCCGGTCAGCTCCTGTTTGAAAGTGGAAAACGCGGTTTCCATATCGGAAATGCGCTTATCCTGCGCGGTCAGATTGGTCTGCACATGCTCGCTGACGGTGGTCACCGCCTCATGCACATCATTCAGGCGCGCATCGTCGCTGACCTGCTTACGGCTGAAAATGGCTTTCACCTTATCGGCCAGGCTGTTGAGCACCGTGTCGGGAACGTCTTCAAATTCCAGCTCGGCGAGCGTGGCGGCGGAGAAGACGTTTTCAGGGTTGGCCTTGAAGCGCTGCAGAGGGTTGTGCTTCGCGTTGCGGCAGAATTCGAGATATTCAGTGCCGAGGCTCGCCGGGTCATCGGTGACAGCAAGGCCGACGAGGTAGCATTTGCCGGTATTGGCAAAATTCGGCTGAATTTCCATTGAGGTGTAGACCTTCTGCGCGGCTTTATTCATCGCGATAAGGTCATCGGTCGGGGTGATTTTAGCGAACAACGCCCATTTGCCGTTAAGCGCAGAATCGTCGTCAATCTTCTCGGCTTTCAGCTCGGCCACATCGCCATAACGTTTGAATACGCCATCGGGCAGCAGGCCGCGCAGGTGTTCAAGGTTGATACGGCAACCGTAGACGCGCGGGTCGTAGGTTTCGGCCATTTCCTGAATATCGCTGGCGCTGATAATGCGCCCGTCGCAGGTATCACCCTCGACGCCGATGCGAAAGAACTTTGAGACTTTTTTTGCCATTGTCAGGAGTCCTGAGGTTGGGGTTACTGGTCACCGCCAGTTTCCAGACTCAGGACACGCCAGACCACCAATGACGACTGGACAACCGCCCACACAACAGCACCTTAGCGAATCACTGACGGCCATTAAGTAGCCTTGCCCTGAATCCACTACGGCGAGGCATCAATGACCATTTCCACCGATACAACCTTGTTGCATGACCCGCGACGGCAGGCATCGCTGCTTTACTGGCAGGGTTTTTCCGTGCCACAGATTGCCGAAATGCTGCAGGTCAAGCGCCCGACCGTGCAGAGCTGGAAGCAGCGCGACGGCTGGGACGGCATCGCACCGATTTCCCGCGTCGAAAGCAGCCTTGAGGCGCGCCTGATTCAGCTCATCGCCAAGCCGCAAAAGTCAGGCGGCGACTTCAAAGAGATTGACCTGCTCGGGCGGCAGATTGAGCGACTGGCGCGCGTTAACCGCTACAGTCAGACAGGTAACGAGGTCGACCTTAACCCCAATGTCGCCAACCGTAACAAGGGCGAGCGTAAGAAGCCGAAAAAGAACTTTTTCAGCGACGAGGCTATCGAGAAACTGGAGGAACTATTTTTCGACCAGTCTTTCGAGTACCAGTTGCAGTGGTACCGCGCCGGGCTGGCGCACCGTATTCGCGATATTCTCAAATCCCGCCAGATTGGTGCGACGTTCTATTTCTCCCGCGAGGCGCTGCTGCGCGCGCTCAAGACCGGCCACAACCAGATATTTCTGTCGGCCAGTAAAACGCAGGCTTACGTGTTCCGCGAGTACATCATCCAGTTTGCGCGGCTGGTCGACGTCGACCTGACCGGCGACCCGATTGTCATCGGCAACAACGGCGCAAAGCTGATTTTTCTCGGTACCAATTCCAACACCGCGCAGAGCCATAACGGCGACCTGTATGTCGATGAAATATTCTGGATCCCGAATTTTCAGAAGCTGCGCAAAGTCGCGTCGGGCATGGCCTCGCAGAAGCACCTGCGCTCAACCTACTTTTCGACACCTTCCACGCTGGCGCACGGCGCTTACCCCTTCTGGTCTGGCGAGCTGTTCAACAAGGGGCGCAGCCGGATTGCTGACCGCATCGAAATCGACATCAGTCACAGCGCACTCGCCGGTGGCCAGCTTTGCGACGATGGCCAGTGGCGGCAGATTGTCACCATTGAGGACGCGCTTGCCGGTGGCTGCACCCTGTTCGACCTCGACCAGCTCAAACGCGAAAACAGTGATGAGGACTTTAAGAACCTCTTTATGTGCGAGTTTGTTGACGATAAGGCGTCGGTATTCCCGTTCGAGGAGCTGCAGCGCTGCATGGTCGACGTGATGGAAGAATGGGAGGACTTCGCCCCGTTCGCCGACCACCCGTTCGGCTCGCGTCCTGTCTGGATTGGCTACGACCCGTCACACACCGGCGACAGCGCCGGGTGCGTCGTGCTCGCGCCGCCGGTGGTCTCGGGTGGCAAGTTCCGCATGCTGGAGCGCCACCAGTGGAAGGGCATGGACTTTGCCGCGCAGGCAGAGGGCATCCGCAAACTGACCGAGAAATACAACGTCGAATACATCGGCATTGACGCAACCGGCCTCGGTCTCGGCGTGTTCCAGTTGGTGCGCTCATTCTACCCGGCGGCACGCGGCATCCGTTACACCCCCGAAATGAAAACCGCGATGGTGCTCAAGGCAAAAGACACCATTCGCCGCGGCTGTCTGGAGTACGACGCCGGGGCGACCGACGTCACGCAGTCGTTTATGTCCATCCGCAAAACCATGACCAGCAGCGGGCGCAGCGCCACCTACGAGGCCAGCCGCACCGAGGAAGCCAGTCACGCAGATATCGCATGGGCGACCATGCACGCCCTGTTAAACGAACCGCTTTCCGCCGGTAGCGGCATGCAGCCTAAATCTATTCTGGAGTTTAATTAATGAAAAATAACGTTTTCTCACAAAGCCAGATTCAGGCAATGGCCGATATTCTGCACAATGACAGCTTTGACTATCAGGCAACATGGTTGCGGGTCGGGAAGCTCAATATCGACCGCAGCATCACCAAATCGCGCCAGATTGGCGCAACGCAAGTCTTTAGCCGTGAGGCGCTGCTCGATGCGCTGACAACAGGCGATAATCAGGTCTGGTTTGCTCACACTATTGAGCATGCGCGGGTGGCGCTGATGTACATGAGCAACCTTTCGGCGCGCGTCGGCGTCCGTCTGACGAGCAACGGCCACAGCCTGCAGCTCGACGGCGGTGCGATTATCAGCTTTGTCGGCGAGGAATCCCATTGCGCCGCGCTGGCCGGTAACGTCTACCTTGATGAGTTCGCATGGTTCAATAACCCGCTAAGGGCGGCAAAAGTCGCGGCGGCTATCGCCTGCCATAAGCGCCACCGCCTGACGATGTTTACCTCACCCTCTGATAATCATGTCGCGTTCCGGGTATGGAACGGCACAACCCGCAGACACCGACCGTCACCGCTCATCAATACCGGCGACAGCGTATTTTGCACAGATGGCGTCTGGCGTCAGTCGGTCACTCTGGATGCAGCATGCCAGCGCGGGTGCAATCTCTTTGCGCCTGAGGAAATTAAACACGAATACAGCGACGACGATTATCGGCTGCTGTTTGGCTGCGACTGGTCTTTCGCTGTTGCAGCGGGTGAGGTGGCAGCATGAGCAAGCGCAAGCCACGCAAACAAGTTGCCATGAGCGCCAGCGCCCCGCAAAAAATGGAGGCGTTCACCTTTGGCGAGCCGGTGCCGGTACTCGATAAGCGCGACATTCTGGATTACGTCGAGTGCATCAGTAACGGTAAATGGTACGAGCCGCCGGTCAGCTTCTCCGGGCTGGCAAAGAGCCTGCGCTCTGCTGTACATCACAGCTCACCGATTTACGTTAAACGCAACGTGCTCGCGAGCACCTACATTCCGCACCCGCTGCTGTCCCGTCAGGATTTCAGCCGCTTTGCGCTCGACTATCTGGTATTCGGCAACGCCTTTCTTGAGCAGCGCCACAGCGTCACCGGCCAGCTAATCAAGCTACTGGCCTCACCGGCCAAATATACCCGCCGTGGGGTCGACGATTCGATATTCTGGTTTGTGGAAAATTTCACACTGCCGCATGAGTTCGCGCCTGATACCGTGTTTCACCTGCTGGAGCCCGACATTAATCAGGAGATTTACGGCCTGCCCGAATATCTCAGCGCGCTTAATTCCGCCTGGCTGAATGAATCCGCGACGCTGTTCCGCCGCAAGTATTACCAGAACGGCGCGCACGCGGGTTACATCATGTATGTGACTGACCCGGCGCAGAGCGCGACCGACGTCGAATCGCTGCGCGAGGCGATGCGTAACTCGAAAGGGCTCGGCAACTTTAAGAACCTGTTTTTCTACGCCCCCGGCGGAAAACCGGACGGCATAAAAATCGTGCCACTGAGCGAGGTCGCCACAAAGGATGACTTTTTCAACATCAAGAAAGCCAGCGCCGCCGACCTGATGGATGCGCACCGCGTGCCATTCCAGCTTATGGGCGGCAAGCCCGAGAATATCGGCTCACTCGGTGACGTTGAGAAGGTGGCAAAGGTATTCGTCCGTAACGAGTTGTCGCCCCTGCAGGACAGATTCAGGGAGGTAAACGACTGGCTCGGCATGGAGGTCATCAGGTTCAAAGAGTACACCCTCGACAACCCGGAATAACTCCCCCTCAAGCCGCCAGCATGGCGGCTTTTTCATACCCCGCCACCATCCCGCCTCAGACGCGCCACGCGCGCACGACCACACCAGACCACCAACGAACCGACAGCGACCACGACCGCGCCATCACGACGCGCTCAGACGATAATTTTTATCATTACGCACCACCGCTGGCGCGCAATGCTTTCCCCGCCACGCCTGCCCGCTTTATGGGTCGGTTTTAATGCAGTTGCATGACCACTCTGGATCCGCGCCAGCACTGGCGGCGCACGGCCAGAACGGGCAACCCCGGCGCATGCAAAACAATGCACCTGTTGCATGCAGGGCTAAAAAACGGGAAATTCGCCGAAAATGGCATAAAAAAACCGGCTTTAATCGTGCCGGTCTGGGGCGGTTGCTCAGGGGCAGGCTAACGCCTCGCGGGGCTCGTTGTTCAACCCCGCCAGCACTGAAAGCGAGTTTCAGCACCGGCGGCGTTTATTAATGCAGCCAGCTATCGTCCTCCCATACCTGCTGCATGATTTCCATTACTCGTTTTTTATCTTCGTCCAGTTTTAAACCGCTTAGCTCAACGCCATTTGCAGAACCTTTGCGAATGCGGATAGCTGTCTTTGGGTAGATAGGTTGAAGATTTCGGTACAGCTCAGCCTCAAGTGCATCCAACGTTGCCTGACTAATTTTTTGCTCTTTATCCAACGTGATATTGATTCTCATAATCTAATCAGCCTTATAAAAAATATCATCTTCGGTTTCGTTATTTTCGCTGTTTGCTAAGTCTGCAATGAGAGTGAGCGCGAGCTTTAAGTCTGACGGCTTGCAGTTTGCAATCAGAGATACCTCGGCAATAAATTGCACACAAGCCCACTTTTGCTGCGTTCGGCTGAAATGTTCGCCAACCATGAAATCCCTCCCATAGGGTTACTGTATATTTATACAGTAGCACGTATTGGCAAAAGATGGGAAGAAAAAAAACGAATAGGGCGATTGCCGTATGTACATGATATGGATGAGTATTAACGGTTATTTTTTCGATGCCATTTCCGCTAAAACCGCAACCCGCCTAAGGATTTTACTGGCTTGCACCTGATGTGAAGGGGCAGCGGCGAAGATTTCACCTTTTGACGTTCCGCGCACCCATCGACCGTTAAAGCAACTTTTACCACCGGCCATCAGGTGCAGGGCTTCGCCCCGGCTGATAGTTATGCCGGTTGTCAGATGTATCTCGTCGATAGTTTTCGCTATAGCTGCGCTTTGCTCATCCGTTCCGTGGATGAATTTTCGCCGTATTGCTGGTTTTTGCTTCCTGAGTCTGTTGGTCAGCTCTCGTCTTTCGCGCCGACTCAGTGGTTTTGATAAATCCAGTATCGGTGGATCGCTTTCGCTTCCCGTACAGTTATTGACAGAACTCCGAGAGGGCGCAGGAGCGCCCTTAACGTCAACGGCCAAATCAACGGCACGCTTCGGCACAATTTTCCACTGCGTGAGCCGGGTTAAAATAGGGGTTCCGGCACCGATAGCGGAATCGTACACGCCACGGATGCAGACTGTTTCCTCACCGTACTGGTTAAACTCGGCGCGCGGTTCATACAGCGTGCGCACCTGCAAATCATCGCGACGAACAAACGGACCGCCCTGCGCATTAACGTAGCCAGCCCAATCACCGGCGTCGGCGGCATCATGGACGGCGGCAAACTCAACGCTCAGGCCGTGCGCAGTCTCTGTATCAGCGAGACGACGCAACTCACGGTAGACCGTCACCGGCGCACCTCCGATAAACTGAAACTGACGGATGTGCCAGCGCGCCGCCCATGCTGAAACGGCGGGTGCTGTCTCTTTCAGTAGTTCGCCGCTTTCGTCATCGGTCTCACCATCGAGAGCGTAACCGTCGATATTTTTTGAAATGTATTTAGCAACATAGCCGGTAGCACTGCCTTTTTCCGGGTCAATGGCCTCGGCGTGAAAGCGTGCCTTTTTGGCTTTATCGCTTCTCAGTTCGTGATGGTCTTCCTCCCATGCATAATCGCGAATGATGAGGCGCACACGCTCGACGTCTTCCGGCAGCATGAACATAAGCATGTGCCAGTGCGGCGTTCCGTCGTGATGAGGCTCGGCAACACGTATGCCGAAAATGCGGATTTCTTCCCGGTGCAACTTGGCACGTATGCGCGCCCAAAGGCCGGTTAGATAGCTCTGCGTGTCTGACGGGCTGGCTCCGTTCCATTTGCTGTTACGGTAACCCGCTTTAGTGGTGGCGTGATATTTAGACGGCGCGGTCAGGGTGTAAAACTCACCGACATAACCGAGCTCATTGCAGATATTTTCAAACCCACGGATGCGGGTCATCAGCTCGCAGCGGCGTATCGCAGGGTTAGCGACAGAACCGTCGTATTTTTCAATCAAGCTGATGCGGTTGCCGTCTTCGTCTTCGAGATCCAACCCCTTGAGAAATTCACGCGTGCGGCGCTTTTGCTCACGCCAATCGGTCACGCAGTTTTTACTCGCGTAGGCGTGTCGTTTCTTGCTGACGTTGCCGACAGCAATTTGCAGATGTTCCCGCCATGACGCCGCAATGCGTCGCAGACGGCCACGCCACCAAACCTCATTAAACATGCGCATTACTGCCGGGGCTATTTCATCCTGCCCGACATACTTTTTGGTCACGCGCTCCCAATGCGGCGGGGTAACGTTAAATTGCAGTGAAATAAAACCGGCGCGCATATACCAGGTATACAGTGTTTTAAGCTCGCTAAATCCGGTGTCATCAATGTCAGCCAGTTCGGCGCGAATGAAATTAGCGATATCAGCGGCCAGCAGGTCGATATCGGCGCGCGACATATCAGGGAGGCGGTTGAATCTGGCAACCATATTGACCATACGTGACGCCAGATATTGCATGAGTTCAGTATCAAAATGACCACCGAAAACAGCGGCTGACACTTTGCTGTCAATGCCCGCGCACTCGTATTTTTTTGCGACCAGTTCCAGACGCGGCAATGCCTTTTTGCAGAAGCTGATTAAAAAAGCATTGGCTCGTTGACTGCCCTGATTTTGCTCCAGCACCGCAGCGGTGCGATAAACGTCAAAGCGCACGCACTCAGGTTGGAGAGAAAGCACTTTTCTCGCATGCAGTAAAGCCGCGAACAAACGGTCGCGGCGATGCTGTTGGTCATATGTAAGGTACGGGCTGGCTATTGCCGACCGTGGGGCATTCCACGGATAAGCATAGTTAACGCTTACCCGCATAGTTCCCCCATTTGCCTGCGCTGTATGCTTAACATTACATAGCCGGGAGCCCACTCGTTAAGGTCAGTTACATGAGTCACTAGCACGTAGACAAAAGCGCCGGTAAAACCGACCAGTGTCGGGTCATATTCGCATGGACCATACTCGTTTAAGCAAAGTAAATCCCCGACAGCAAAATTGCGGTCTGCAAGACGAAACTCGGCTTTTTTCGTTCCATTGAGGACGGCCTGAAAATACTCAGGCCTTATTTTTAGTTGGTGTGTTTTTCTCATGCCACCCCCTTGATTGAGCGGGCGCATAATTCACCAATACGTTCTATTTCAGCGGCCATTGCATCAAGGGTGGTAATTGATGATTGCTGAATATGGTGATGAATCAACCCGGAAATAAGCTGATTAATCTTCGGGTAATAGCCGATAGTGTCGAGCCATTCCTCGCCAGCTTTTTTCCCGGATTGAGCGACTTTTTTTTCATTCAGGATGAATTGATACTGGTCGCTGGTAATAACCCATTTGTCGCCTATTTCAATTCGAATAGCCATTTAAACGCCCCTGTAATGTTTGTGTTTGAGCTCGGCGATTTGCTGACAGGTCACGCAAAATGCCACGCCCGGAATCGCTATGCGGCGAGCTTCCGGGATTGGTGCGTCACATTCTTCGCAGATGAAACGAGAGGGCGCAGCGATACGGCTGCGCGCGTTGCTGATGTGGCGCTCGCGGTCTTCCTGCTCACGCTGTTGTGCTAAATCTATTGCATCGGCCATTAGTGCAGCTCCTGAGATTCATTTTCATAGCGGGTGGCTTCGCGGCGCAGAAGCTCAGCCGCTTCAATCCCGTTCAAACCTTTGTTTGCGATATGTGTTGCCAGAGCCTCAAGACGAATTGAAACGGCGAGAGCGCGGTCTTTACGCTCTTCTTTTTTGGCATCGGTCAGCAGTACGGCCAGTGCATCGCTATCGGTGTGAAAGCTGCGGGTTTCGGTATTACGCATAATTGATTCTCCTGATTTCGGGCAATAAGAAGCCCGGCGGGTTTACGCCATTAAATTTCTGTTTGGATTAATTCGGCATGGTTAGCCGTTTTGGAAATAAGCTCACCACTGCACGAAAATGATTCATCGCTGTAATCAATGCTTTTTTCTCGTCAGTAGTCAGCTCACTTAATTCGAGCTCATGACGAGCCGCCGGTATTTTTGCCAGAAAGAAAATAGCGGCCAGCGCCCGAGTATTTTCTTCAAATTGTGGATCGCGTTTATCGCGCATATCATTGACAAAACGCTCAACCTCTTTCCAACTATCGCCCCAATATCTCGCACGTAATTCAGCTACGTGGTTGAGACCAGCCAGACGCTCGCCTGCCTTTAGCGGAACATTCGCGGAAACAGCTTCGATAGCCATGATTTCCCCTGTTTTTGGGTGGACAGGTCAGCCAGTAAATCAGACTGTGAGCGGCTCGGGTGCCAGCGCTTGCCGTCCTTGCCTGCGATCCAGCCGTGGCCGAAGTGCATGCCAGGACTTTGCTTAACGAGCAGAGACGCGAATGATGGTTCATTTTTCAGCATACGCACCTCAAATCAGCCCGAAGGATGCGCCAATACCGCTCATGGTATCGACCACGCTCGTCATAGCCGGATTAGTCTGTAGACGTGCATGCAGCGCCAGTGCCGACAAAGACAACATGCGAATACCAGAGTTAACGCTTTCAATCATGGTGTGCTTACGGGTAGAGGTCAGTCGCTCATCAGAGACCGCGCCGCTCGCCAGTTCGCCGAGTTCCCGCATAGCACGCATGACGTAGGACTGTAATTTGTCTTTTGCCAGCTCGTTGACCGGCACACATGGCAGACAGTGAATCTGCGCCAGAAAACCATCAACTAAGGTTGAGTCTTCGGTCAGGTCTGTCAGCAGCCATAACTCAGGCGGCGTGAACTGGTGAGGCTGTTCCGGGTTGAGCTTGTTACGTAACGTTTGAACGTTCATACCCGCACGCTCGGCCAGCTTCGCCATGTTGTGACGTTGAGCGAAAGCACGACACGCATCGTCATAGTGGGGATGTTTGGAAATCTGAAAATCAAACATGGTTAAGTTCCCTCTAACTTGCATAATCAAATTCAGTTAAGAGCGGTGCGCTGGTCGATGTAGCGACAATCAATCGCTTGTTGAGTCAGTTTGTCGCGCCATGCTTTTACGTTTACGAGGGTGCGGCTTCGTTTACCGGCTTCCTCTTTGTTGGAAAAGTCTTTGGTCGGAGCTTTAAGAAGAATGCCCTCATCAAGCCATTGCCAGACCAGACGCTCGCTAACGCCGCGAGTGGCGGCAAAGTCTTTCACTGTCATGGTGTCGGACATAGCAGAGCGAATCATTGTCTGCAGGGCTGGCAGCATTGCTGTAACGATGGCGTCAAACTGAGTCGGGTCTAACAGCACAGTTTGATTTTGTGAGTTTTGCGAGTCGTGCGTCGAGATTGATTTTGCATCTGACATATCGCATTATCTCCTGTTGTTTGAAATGTAGTGCAGTGGTGTGCATCTTGGTCGATGAACGCCACTTTAAATCGAAAATGAGTTCCTGTAAATCGATTTTGAGTGACAAATGAATGAATGATGAAGATTTGAATACGCAAGATGTGATTGAGCGGATAAGTTCGGCGTATGGTGTCAGCACGCAAAAGGCTTTGGCGGAAGTGCTTGGCGTCCCGTCAAACAGCGTCAGCACTTGGGTTCAACGAAATAGCTTTCCCGGTAAAGCTATCATTCAGTGCTCATTAGATACTGGGGCCGATTTAAACTGGCTGCTGACTGGTCAAATTGCCAATTTGAATTTGCAAGATTCTTCGCCACTGAAAGGCAAGGCACTTTATGACGAGATTTTAGCGAGTGGTGGAAAACCTGTTTTAAGGCGCATCCTTGATGCATATGGTTTTACAATGCAAAAGGAGCTTGGGGATTTGTTGGATATATCCTCAGGCACTATTAGTACCTGGGTCAGACGAGATTTCTTCCCCGGTGACGTGGTTGTTACTTGTGCGCTTGATACCGGCGTATCGCTGGAATGGTTAGCGACCGGAAAGGGAAAGATGCGAGAAAGTAAGGAGGCTAGTTTTTCGGACATTTCAACGATAAAAAAATCTCGCCTTGAATCTGGTGAGCTTAAGGATGCTGGCGCATGGCATCCAGACCCTTCGATGATACCTTCTGATTCCGAGGAGTTGATTTTTGTCGAAGGTGTTGGTGCCTCTTGGCTGGTCGACCGTTCTGCTTCGAATTTAAGTAATGGTCGCTGGTTAATTGATATTGACGGCGCTCTTGATGTTTTTGATGTAATTCGTCTTCCCGGAGGAAAAGTCAGGTTGTCTAATAAGTCTGCTGAGTTTGAATGCAACATTTCAGACATCAAGCCTGCCGGGTCTGTAGTTCTCACATTGGAAAAACACGTTTAAGGGAATCTATGAAACGTAAACTTTTTTTAGCTCTGCTTCTGACCATTTCTTTTGGTGCTTCATCCGCTGAAAAAACACAGGATTTAGATGGTGCTAAGTTTGGCAAAGATTGGCCGTTAACCTTTGAAAAGGCAAAAATATCATGCGTTAACCGTGCTTATGCTTTTGTTTATGACATCAAAACTGATGATAGATATCCATTGAATGGCATGGCACGAGATGCCGTTAAATCAGGAAAGATGGAAGGCTCTAACTTGGATGATGTTTGGAAGGATAACCCTGATTATGAGGGCGTTAAAATTTCAATCTCATCATTGATAGATGCCGCTACAGAACTTTGTAATTAATTCTCTTTTAGCCTCGGTGTCGCAATGACTGTAACTAAACAAAAAAGTGGAAAATGGTTGTGTGAACTCTATCCAAACGGTCGAGAAGGACGGCGTATACGTCGACAATTCAATACCAAAGGTGAGGCCGAGGCATTCGAAGCATTTACCAAAAATGAGAGTGAAGATAAGCCGTGGCTCGGCAAGAAAGAAGACCGCCGGCGCTTAAGCGAGATTATTCAACTTTGGCATAATCTACACGGTCAGGCCTTGGTCGCCAGTAAGTCGCGGTTGGCAAAGCTACAAATTGTTTGTAATGGCTTGGGCGACCCTATTGCATCCCGCTTTACCGCTAAAGATTGGGCTCATTACCGCGACCGCCGACTCCGTGGTGAAATAGACAACGGATATCATAAAGACCCGGCGAAATGGGTCGCCAAACCAATAACCGTGAATCGTGAGCAGCAATATCTTATAGCTGTGTTTAATGAGCTGCGGCGGTTAGGGGAGTGGAGTTTACCCAACCCACTGGAAGGGGTTCGCGTATTCAAAGAAGCTGAGAAAGAAATGTCCTGGCTAACTCTTTCTCAAATCCCTGAGCTGTTTCGAGCCTGCGAGCAATACGGCAAAGAGGATCTCACGATGATTGTCAAAGTCTGTCTTGCCACCGGCGCAAGATGGGGGGAGGCCGAGAGGTTGACGCGGCCGCAACTCTCTCCCTGCAAACTGACATTCACAAAAACAAAAGGTAAGAAGAACCGCACCGTTCCCATTCCTAAATGGTTGTATGACGAGTTGGCTGAGCGTCAGGGCAGAATGTTTAAACCCTGCTATCAGGAATTTAAAAAGATGCTCAAACTCACGAATATCGAACTGACGGAAGGGCAGAAGACGCACGTTCTACGACATACTTTTGGTGCGCATTTTATGATGAACGGCGGAAACATACTGGTGCTGCAGAAAATCCTCGGGCATTCCAACATTCGCGAAACAATGAGATACGCGCACTTTGCTCCTGACCATTTAGAGCAAGCAGTCTCTCTCAATCCTCTTTCGTTGTATGTTGGCGACAATGTGGCGGCAGAGGTTGCATAACACTACAATTCACTGCATCAAAAATTAACTTAACTAGTTGTTTTATATGATAGGTGTATGTTTTTGAAGGGGTGTTATTAGGAGCGTCTGAACTAAGATTCGCTTAAGCGACATCCTGTTAGAAAGGGCTGGCCGAAAGGCTGGCCCTTTTTTTATCTCATCGCATCTCTCGCGTTAACTCTTTTGTCATAAATCATTTACAATGCTTGCCTCTTCCGTGGAGGGTAAGTGGATAACGTACTGCATCAGAACAACTGGAAACGCGCAGCGGCATTGACCGCGTTGTTTGCGATCCTGCTGATCGTGGTGGCGCCGCTTATCTCTGTCTCGCTGCAAAAAGATCCCATGAGTGCCATGCCGGGCATGCATCATGACATGAGCATGATGTCGATGGATGAACATCACGGTGATATGCAGCACACCATGCCAGTCGACCATGCGGAAGCGTGCGGCTACTGCGTACTATTAGCCCATGTTCCGGGCGTGATGCTGGCTCTGATCGTCCTGCTCAGTGTGGTGCTGCAGAGGCTTCGTGTTAAACCACCGCGACAGACGGTCAGTCACTGGCACTTTTTCCCCTGGCTTTATCCTGATACCCGCGCGCCGCCGCATCAGTCTGCTTTTTCCCTTTAAAAAATATCGATAACTTTTTACCTTAAAAAGGAAAAGTATGACTACCTGCACCTCGCACGCGGCATGGGGAAACCTGCTGCGTCGCCTTCATTTCTATATCGGTCTGTTTGTCGGCCCGTTTATCTTCTTCGCTGCTCTGACAGGTATGCTGTATGTGGCAACGCCGCAGCTGGAGAATGCGCTCTACCGGCATGCGCTCCACACGAATTCCGTGGGCGAGCCGCAGCCGCTGGCGGAACAAATTGCCGTTGCTGAAAAAACCGTTGGCACCGATCTGCGTCTACACGCCGTTCGTCCTGGCCTGGTGGCGGGTGAAACCACCCGTGTGATGTTTGCTGACCCTGCGCTTGGCCCATCGGAGACCCGCGCTATTTTTATCGATTCAGTCAGCCTTGCGGTGCGTGGCGATATGACGGTGTATGGCACCAGCGGAATTTTACCGCTCCGCCAGACCATTGATTATCTGCATACCTCGCTGATGCTGGGTGATGTCGGGCGGCTCTATAGCGAGCTGGCGGCCTCGTGGATGTGGGTTGCCGCGCTGGGAGGGATTGCCCTGTGGTTTTATACCCGACCAAAACGCCGAATTAACAATCGTTTCCAGAATCGGCGTCGCGTGCATGTGACGTTAGGCTGGACGTTGCTGGGGGGAATGCTGCTGTTCTCAGTGACTGGCCTGACCTGGTCTCAGTGGGCAGGGGGAAACGTTGATAAGCTGCGTGCTGAGATGAACTGGCTAACTCCGCAGGTGAACACGACACTTTCCGGTCAGCAGGAGATCGTGGATGAGCATGCTGAACATCATGGTCATCACGGCGGAATGATGATGCCTGAAATGGCGATGGATTTGACTCTGTTTGACGGTGTGTTAAGCGCTGCACGTAACGCAGGGATTGAGGCCAATAAGCTGGAGATCCGCCCGGCGAAAGCAGAGAGTCAAGCCTGGACTGTGACGGAAATCGATCGCAGCTGGCCGACTCAGGTCGACGCCGTGGCGGTTGATCCCAATACGATGCAGATTCTGGACAGAACCCGCTTCGAGGATTTCCCGTTGATGGCGAAGCTCACCCGCTGGGGGGTGGATTTCCATATGGGGATCTTATTCGGGCTGGTTAATCAGCTGCTGCTTGTGGCGTTTGGCCTGGCGTTGTGTGTGCTAATTCTCTGGGGATACCGGATGTGGTGGATGCGTCGTCCAGCGCAATCGACGGCAAATCCGGTCCAGACGCTTTGTCAGAGTTGGCTTGCGCTTTCGGGATGGGGAAAGGTCGTCACGGCGATAATCAGTATACTGCTGGGGCTGGCGTTGCCAGTAATGGGCGTGAGTCTGGCTCTGTTTGTTCTGGTTGACTGGCTGCGCTGGCGAGCGGCAACTGGCGTGTCGCTCGCCGAATCATCCGCTAAATAACCTTATGGTGTGCTGATAACGACTGCCACCCGGCGGTTTTCAGCACGCCCTTGCGGGGTACTGTTGCTCGCAACCGGATATTTTTTACCTAATCCCTGCGTGGTGAGATTACTGCGCGGGATATTTGCCCCTTTTGCCCACGCGTCTGCCACGACGTTCGCGCGTTTTAATGAAAGCGCCTCGTTATAGCCATCCTCGCCATAGTTATCTGTGTGACCATCCATGCGGGCATGGTTTAAGCCGGTCGCTGCCAGTCGTGAGGCCATCGTCTGGATCTGGGTTTCACTTTCCGGGCGCAGTGTGGCGTCATTTTTATCAAACAGGATTTTGTCCGACAGCCCCAGAGACCAGTCGCCATTTAATTCGTTAAAGCCGTATGACTTCATTGCCGCGATTTGCTCTGGAGTGAATTTCCCTTTTGGCGGAGTCTGACAGCCAGCCAGGACAAGTGATGCCAGTAACAACGGCGCGAAGTATCGCTTTAACATATCGTATTCCTTTTAGGATATTGTTTTCGAACGCTGGTTTTTCACCAGATACATATTGCGGTCGGCATGCTCCAGTAATGCCTCTACTGAGGTATTTTCCCACGCCAGAGCATAACCAATGCTGAGTGACATTGATGCAGTGTGCCCATTATGCAGATCAAACGGACGGATAAACTGCTGCGATAGTGCAGCAGAAATGTGTTGGACCTCGAGTTCAGAATGCACGCCGTATAGCACCATGGCGAATTCGTCACCGCCGAGGCGGTATGATTGATAACGTTTATCGCCAAATTCAACCATCCTGCTGGCGACTTCAATTAGAACGCAATCGCCTGCCGCATGCCCCCAGGTGTCATTAATAAACTTAAAATTATCGCCGTCGAGGAACAGCAGAGCAGAGTTTGTTTTCGCGGAGATGTCGTTCATTAATGCCGCGATGCTGTTACGAAAAGCCGCCCGATTGGCAAGACCGGTCAATGGATCGTGCATGGCGGTACGTAGCAACTGGGCGTTTTTCGCCTGTAGCTTCAGCTGCCACTCCTCCATCTCATCCAGAAGACTGTTGAAGTCTTCACCAAACTGGTGAAATTCTTCGATACGGCCGTCTTTCACCCGGCGGGAGAAGTTGCGGTTAGTGCGTACGTCATGAACAACGTCGGTAATGTTTTGCAAGGCCGTTACCATGCCATGATGTAACGATCGCGTAATGGTGAGCGCGACGACGGTAGCAAAAAGAATGCAGCCGGTGAGAACGGCAAATGACATCCAGATAAAATGGCTGATGAGGCTGTCACGCGCGGTAAGGCGAATTTCGCCGATCATCGAACCATTATGCATGATGGGCTGCGAAACGGGTTCGGGGAAAAGCCAGCGGCTGACCAGCGCGCCCAGCGTGTCGGTATTATCTTCCGGATTCCATGACCAGTAAGCAAACCGCTTTTTATGCACGTTCACGACTTCTGCCACGGCAAACTGACCCTGTTTACCGAGGGTGGCAAGTGTTTCATTGGCCGCCAGTGAATCATTGAAAACCAGGGTGGCTTCAAGGCTGTGGCTCATTGTTGCGCCGGTTAATTCGAGATTTTTTTGTGCGTATTGCTTTAATGTCACGACGGATGCAAAGCAGAGCAATAACCATATTAATGTCATCGTTATGATGACGCTTATCATGCTGATTCGCCTCAATGTTCTTTTAAACGTCGGGCGTGGTGTTGACGTGAAATCTTTATCCATGCTGCTTATTCCGTGCAAGCATTAATACATCCGGACTGACTCTCACGCCACTGCGAGTCAACGCATCAAGATTGACAGAAAACCGTACCTGACCGCGATCGATTATCAGGCAAAAAGCACTGCCAATAGCACATTCCGGATTTTGCTCTGAGATTAATAGCAATGCTCTGCCCTGATATTGACTTATTAATTCAAGTTGTTTTGCAGGCGATTCAGACCCGAAATAAATAGCATCGCACGTTTCGGCCAGGGCTTCCCGATCGTTACGTACAATGACAGGAGTATAAGGTAACCCGCTGTTCTGCCCTTCTTCGTCGCTGAGTGCATGTGTGTAGTGAGAAGAGGCATAAACGCAGAGTTTAGGCTGCCCGGATAGTGACGGCCATCGCGTATAGCTCACAATACCTGAGACAATAGAGCGTACCGATTTATCCGTTTCCGTAAGCGCGCCTGCCGTCGCTGGGCCTACCATAAGGAACAGCAATAGTGCCAGAGTGAGTCGGAAAAAAGAGATCAAGAATGAATTTCTCACCAGAATCCGCCACATCGCTCCGGAAATAGATGTCCTTGAGAGTTGCGGGCAGAATACCATTGTTTATCAAAGCCGTCATTATGTCAGAAATAACCCGAGGCCGACCTAAGCTAAATCCTACTGTTGTTTATTTTCCGATGGATAAAAACAGACTTAATTTAGTCTGCTGGAACGCATACTTTCATCCATCCCTTTTTGCCATGACTCATGCAGTTTTGCTGCGTTTTCGGCAGTATCGCAACTGGCTGGAAAAGATTTGCCTGCTAATCCCCAGGCGTGAATAAAACCTTCTTCACAGACTTTCTTCTGACCATCGGCATAGCCACGGAGATATTCACTACGATCAACGTGTGGGTCGTTAAAACTATCGGCCAGGGTCTGGTTATCTTTAACCGGCAGGCCGTTCATGGCGTCTTCTTTACCTGCATCAAACCAGGATGGACTGGTCCAGTCGGGCTGGAAGGTGTAAGGATTGATCTGGCAGCCCGATAAAAACAGCGACAACAGCGCGAGAGCAATTGAACGCATAGCCATTCTCCTTTTTTCTTCAGCATAGCCTGGCTAAAGAAAGTTGCAGTGTAATTTAAAGTTTACGTTTTTGTACCATGATTATGGTAATAAATTGGCTTGTGTAAATTAAAGTGTACGAATTTTGGATTGAAATGTTTACTTTTTATGGTATGGTGGTCTCACCTCTTAGAGGAAAACAACTATCGCAAACGAGTTTTACAGGATCGCCATCATGCAAAAAGACGCGCTGAACAACGTACATATCACTGACGAACAGGTTTTAATTACGCCGGATCAACTGAAAGCGGAGTTCCCGCTGAGCGTTGCGCAGGAGGCTCAGATTGAGCATTCTCGCCAGACCATTTCTGACATCATCGCTGGCCGCGATCCGCGCCTGCTGGTGGTCTGTGGTCCTTGCTCCATTCACGATCCTGAAACCGCCATTGAGTACGCTCATCGATTTAAAGCATTAGCGGAGGAGGTCAGCGATAGCCTCTATCTGGTGATGCGCGTCTATTTTGAAAAGCCACGTACCACCGTTGGCTGGAAAGGGTTGATTAACGATCCGCATATGGATGGCTCGTTTGATGTGGAAGCGGGGCTGAAGATTGCGCGTCGCCTGCTGGTGGAACTGGTCAGCATGGGGCTGCCGCTGGCGACGGAAGCGCTGGATCCGAATAGCCCGCAATACCTGGGCGATCTGTTCAGTTGGTCCGCAATTGGTGCGCGCACCACGGAATCACAAACTCACCGCGAGATGGCGTCAGGCCTGTCGATGCCGGTTGGTTTTAAAAATGGTACTGATGGCAGCCTGGCTACCGCGATCAACGCGATGCGCGCCGCCGCAATGCCGCACCGTTTTGTCGGTATTAACCAGGCAGGACAGGTTTGTCTTCTGCAAACGCAGGGCAACCCGGATGGTCATGTGATCCTGCGCGGGGGTAAAGCACCAAATTACAGCCCGGCGGATGTGGCGCAGTGCGAAAAAGAGATGGAGCAGGCGGGACTGCGTCCTGCACTGATGGTAGATTGCAGTCATGGTAATTCGAACAAAGATTACCGTCGTCAGCCTGCGGTTGCGGAATCGGTGGTCGCGCAGATCAAAGATGGCAACCGTTCGATTATCGGTCTGATGATTGAGAGCAATATTCATGAAGGCAATCAATCATCTGAACAACCGCGCAGCGCAATGAAGCATGGTGTATCCGTGACGGATGCCTGCATCAGTTGGGAAACCACCGATGCGCTGCTGCGTGAGATCCATAAAGATTTAAACGGCCAGCTGGCGACGCGTCTGGCTTAAGAGGTTAGGTATGGTTGCTGAATTGACCGCATTACGCGATCAAATAGATGAAGTGGATAAGGCGCTGCTGGACTTGCTGGCGCGCCGCATGGCGTTGGTTGCTGAAGTCGGCGAGGTTAAAAGCAAATACGGCCTGCCGATTTATGTGCCGGAGCGTGAAGCCTCAATGTTGGCCTCTCGTCGCAAAGAGGCTCAGGCGCTGGGTGTCTCTCCGGATTTGATTGAAGATGTCTTGCGTCGTGTGATGCGGGAATCTTATTCGAGTGAAAATGACAAGGGCTTCAAAACCCTTTGTCCGTCCCTGCGTCCGGTGGTCATTGTGGGTGGTGCCGGCCAGATGGGACGTCTGTTTGAAAAAATGCTGGCGCTTTCTGGTTACCAGGTGCGCATCCTGGAAAAAGAGGATTGGGCAAAAGCTCCGGAACTGATGAAAGATGCCGGAATGGTGATCGTCAGCGTACCGATCCATGTGACGGAGCAGATCATCGGGAAGCTTCCTCCATTACCGAAAGATTGCATCCTGGTCGATTTGGCATCTGTTAAAAATGGTCCGCTTCAGGCGATGCTGGCGGCGCATACCGGCCCGGTGCTGGGTCTGCACCCTATGTTTGGCCCGGACAGCGGTAGTCTGGCGAAGCAGGTAGTTGTTTACTGTGATGGTCGTCAGCCGGAAGCCTATCAATGGTTCCTGGAACAGATTCAGGTGTGGGGTGCACGGTTGCACCGCATCAGCGCGGTTGAGCACGATCAGAACATGGCGTTTATTCAGGCGCTCCGCCACTTTGCGACCTTTGCTTATGGGCTGCATCTGGCGGAAGAGAATGTGCAGCTTGAACAGCTGCTGGCACTCTCTTCACCCATCTATCGTCTGGAACTGGCGATGGTCGGGCGTCTGTTTGCGCAGGATCCCCAGCTTTACGCCGACATTATTATGTCGTCTGAGAACAACCTGGCACTGATTAAGCGCTATTATCAGCGTTTTGGTGAAGCCATTACGCTGCTGGAACACGGAGACAAGCAGGCGTTTATCGACAGCTTCCGCAAAGTGGAGCATTGGTTTGGCGATTACGCACAGCGTTTCCAGAGTGAGAGCCGTACGTTGTTGCGTCAGGCAAATGACAGTCGCCAGTAATGCGATGATGTATATACTAAAAGCCAGCGTTGCTGGCTTTTTTCATTTTGGGGAACTGTCATGGCTGAACCGCAGCTACTGTTGAATTACACCGGACATCTGCCTGAGTGCCCAACGTGGAGTGCAGAAGAGAGTGCGCTCTACTGGGCTGATATTCTGGAAGGGGAGATCCACCGATATCATCTGCTGACGGCTGAACACACCGTGCTTTCATTCCATGAAGAGGTGGGCTGTTTTGCTCTGCGTGAGCGTGGTGGGTTTATCGTCGCCATGCGCAATGGTATCTGGCTTGCCGATAAACATGGGCTGCTCCAGCGCAAAGTGTGTGATAACCCATCTAATCCGCAACTGGCGCGCTTTAATGATGGGGGTACCGATCATCATGGGCGGTTCTATGCGGGGACGTTCTGGGGACCGGGTGATTACAACGGCGCCCTGCTGATGCGCATCGACAACGACCTGACACCGAAAGTGATCCAGTGCGATATTCACGGGCACAACGGTTTAGCGTTTAGTCCGGATAAACAATGGATGTATACCTCTGACACGCCAAACGGCGTTATCTATCGTACGCCGCTGGATGAACAGGGAGAGCCTGGCAAGCGAGACGTTTTCCGACGGTTTCAGGAAGGTGAGGGGATACCTGACGGTGCTGCGATGGACGAGGAAGGCTGTTACTGGACCGCGCTGTTTGATGGCTGGCGTATCGCCAGATTTTCACCTGAGGGCGAACAGCTCGAGGAATACAGACTACCGGTTCGTTGCCCGACGATGGTCTGCTTTGGCGGTGACGATATGAAGACGTTATTTATAACGACCACCCGGGAAAATATGGACGAAGCGGAGATAGCGCAATATCCGCTTTCCGGGGCCATCTTCACCCTGCCAGTCAGCGTGGCAGGGATGAAGAAAAGCCGCTTTATCGAACGTTAGGCCGGGTCGACCGGAACGACGTTTTCACTCGGGTAACAGCCCAGCACTTTCATTGAACGGGTAATTTCGCCCAGTTCACGCAGGGCTTTTTGCATTGTGGAAGATTCCAGGTTGGCCTGGATATCAAGATAAAACATCTCTTCCCACGGATTTCCATGAATCGGGCGCGATTCAAGTTTGGTCATGATCAGGTTGTGGTTACGCAGTACCAGCAGAGCTTCAACCAGTGCACCAGCCTGTTGGCCGGTGGCCATCAGCAGCGTGGTTTTCGCGGGTACCTGATCGGACACATTGATTGCCTTGCGGGCCAGCACCACGAAGCGGGTAATGTTTTGCGTCTGGTTTGCCAGGTTTCGTTCCAGTACCTGAAGGCCATACAGCGCGCCACCGGCCTCGCTACCCAGTGCGGCAACGGTCGGGGAATTTGCCTGCGCCACTTTTTCCATCGCCGCGGAGGTGCTTTCAGTGTACTCAATTTTCCAGTTCGGATAGCGGTTCAGGAACTGGCTACATTGCTGGAACGGCTGCGGATGGCTGTACACCGTTTCGATTTTGCTCAGGTTAGTGGAGCCAGAGACCAGGACACAATGGTCAATTGGAATGGTCAGCTCACCAACCAGCGACAGACTGGTGTGTTGCAGCAGGTCGTAGACATCATTGATGGCACCGGAGCTGGTATTTTCAATCGGGACCACGGCGTAATCAGCCTGGCCGGTTTCAACCTGATTGAAAATATCGGCAAACTTCGCGCATCCGCTTTCAATAAACTCTTCGAAATGGCGGGCTGCATACTGACGTGCCGCCAGGTGTGAATACGAACCTTTCGGACCCAGAAACGCGATACGGGCAGAGTGCGGATTGGTTTTGTTCAGATGCTGCTGCAACAGCGCTTGCTGGGTCAGAACGGAATCTTCGATGATGAGCTGGAACAGGCGGGTGATGTAATGCGCATCCAGGTGATGCGCTTTGCCGAGCTGAATCAGGCGCTCCAGCAGGTCACGCTCGCGGTCGATATCACGTACCGGGCGGTGGGAATCCAGTTTAGCTTTACCCACTTCGACGGCGAGCAAACGGCGTTCTGCCAGCAGCGCCAGTAATTTCTCATCCAGCGCGCTGATTTTAACGCGTAGATCCAGTAATGGGTTTTCCGGTGTCATAGTGTTGCCTGTCTCGTTTTATCGTTATCAATAAAAAAAGCCTCCCGGGGTGGGAGGCCTTGTTGTTCGTCTTCGCATTCTTTATCACACGACGAAACGCCTCCCATTCAGGGGAAGGTAAAAAAGAATGCGAAGAAAAACGGCGTTAGTTTCATGAAATCATCCTGTGCTTGATACCGTTAAAGTACCCGTACTGTTTTCACCCTGTCAATAAAAAACGCGCCCGAAGGCGCGTTGGCGGTACACTCAATTTAAAGGATTACTCTTCTTCAACTTCTTCCGCGAAGCTGGCGTCTTTCACCGATGTTGTGGCGCGACGGGCTTCACCTTTGTGTTGCACTTTATTGAGCTGCCGTTCCAGCTTGTTGATCAAATCGTTAATTGCGGTGTACATATCTTCATGTTTTGCGCTGGCGACCAGATGGCCGTTTGGAGTATTGATAGTTGCGTCAGCGATGAAACCCTGCGGCTCCTTGGACAGGATGATATGTGGGTTAATCAAATGAGTTTGCCATTTATCCAGTTTGGCGAGACGGTCTGCGACGTGCTGGCGAATTGCCGGAGTAATTTCCATTTGTTTACTGGTAATGTTCATTGTCATAAATTTTACCTCTTGTCTTTCCGTCTTGGTGATTCCAGCATACCCGACCTAATGTCAAAATGTGTGATTTAGATCACGTTATTTTGTCGGTTTTTGTCAGGGAATCTTTTTTGTGAGGCAGGGCAGGAAGAGGTGAGATTTACCTTGTGGAAGGTAAAAATTGCGGTCATAGTTGATAGGATGTGTTGAGGCTAAACCGCTTCAGCTTATATCCAGAATGAATAAAAAAACGGCAGCCTTCGGGCTGCCGTTTTACATTGAGGCAATATCAGGTGTTGCTGCTGTTTGCGGCGATGATTTTCGCTACTTTTTCAGCCTGAGCGGTCATCTGCATCTGACGGTAAGCATTTTCCATCAGCTTCAGACCATCACGCGTTGCCTGAGTATCCGGATAATCACGCAACATACCTTCTACGCGGTTAACCACGGCAACCCATGCGCCACGGCGGGTATAGTATTCCGCCACGGAGTATTCATATTTCGCCAGACGATCTTTCAGGAACACCAGACGTTTGGTCGCGTCAGTCACGTACTGACTGTTCGGATAGCCGCGCACCAGTTTGGAGAAGTCATTGAAGGCATCACGTGCGTGCTGTGGGTCGCGGTCGGAACGATCCACGCCGAAGAAGCCCTGCAGCGCACTGTCGTCCAGTGCCATGTTGGTGAGGCCGCGCATGTACATCACATAGTCGATGTTAGGATGAGTCGGGTTCAGACGCATGAAACGATCGATGGTTGCCTGAGCCAGCGGCAGATCGGCATTTTTGTAGTATGCGTAGATGAGATCTAACTGTACCTGCTGCGAATACGGACCAAATGGATAGCGATTATCCAACGCTTCCAGTTGCGTTATCGCCTGTTTCCAGTTACCGTCCTGCAACTTTTGTTGTGCAGTCGCATAGATTTCATTCGGCGGATTGTCAGGGACCTGTTCATTTGAACCGGAGCAGCCCACCAAAGCCAGGCTCAACGTGGCCGCTGCCACCAGATATTTCATGCGCGTCATGACGTTTTGACTTTCCTCAAATGTTTGTCCGGGAGAAACTCTGTTCCTGCTCCCGATTAAGACCAGCTACAATAGCACACTATATTAAACGGCAAAGCCGTAAAACCCAACGTTAAACGAAGAAGCAGTTTATGGCACAACGAGTAGAACTCACCGCAACAGTCTCCGAAAATCAGCTCGGTCAACGCTTAGATCAGGCTTTGGCCGAATTGTTCCCTGATTATTCGCGTTCACGCATAAAAGAATGGATCCTTGACCAGCGCGTGCTGGTAAACGGCAAGATCTGGGACAAACCAAAAGAGAAAGTGTTAGGTGGGGAAGCTGTCGCCATCAATGCTGAAATCGAAGAGGAAATCCGCTTCGAGCCGCAGGATATCCCACTGGACATCGTCTATGAAGATGATGACATTCTGGTGATCAACAAGCCGCGCGACCTGGTTGTTCATCCGGGGGCGGGGAATCCTGACGGTACAGTACTTAACGCACTTCTCCATTATTATCCGCCGATCGCAGATGTCCCGCGCGCGGGAATCGTTCACCGTCTGGATAAAGACACCACCGGTTTGATGGTGGTGGCGAAGACCGTTCCAGCTCAGACCCGTCTGGTGGAATCGCTGCAGCTGCGCGAAATCACTCGAGAGTATGAAGCGGTAGCCATTGGGCATATGACTTCTGGTGGAACAGTGGAAGAGCCAATCAGCCGTCACCCAACCAAACGTACTCATATGTCGGTGCATCCGATGGGTAAACCCGCGGTGACGCACTATCGCATCATGGAGCACTTCCGTATTCATACGCGTCTGCGTCTGCGTCTGGAAACCGGGCGTACTCACCAGATCCGTGTGCATATGGCGCACATTACCCATCCGCTGGTGGGGGATCAGGTATACGGTGGCCGTCCACGTCCGCCAAAAGGCGCATCGGATGAGTTCATCAGCGTACTGCGTAAATTCGATCGTCAGGCGCTACACGCGACCATGCTGCGTCTTTACCATCCTATCACTGGTATTCAGATGGAGTGGCATGCACCTATCCCGCAGGATATGGTGGAACTTATTGACGCCATGCGTGCCGATTTCGAAGAACATAAGGATCAAGTGGACTGGTTATGACCAAACTGATTGTCCCGGAATGGCCATTGCCTGCAGGTGTGGCCGCCTGCAGTTCAACCCGTATTGGCGGTGTGAGCCAGGGGGCGTGGGAGTCACTGAACCTCGGTGCACACTGTGGCGACAACCTGGAGCACGTTGAAGAAAACCGCAAGCGTCTGTTTGCTGCGGGGAACTTGCCGTCAAAACCGGTTTGGCTGGAACAGGTTCATGGAAAAACGGTGCTGAAGCTGACGGGAGAACCCTACGCTTCAAAACGCGCTGATGCCTCTTATAGTAATATTCCGGGAACGGTTTGTGCCGTAATGACTGCTGATTGTCTGCCTGTGCTGTTCTGTAACCGTGCAGGTACTGAGGTCGCAGCAGCACATGCGGGATGGCGCGGCCTGTGTGAAGGCGTGCTGGAGGAGACCGTCTCCTGCTTTAAAGATGAACCAGCCAATATCATGGCCTGGCTTGGCCCGGCCATTGGCCCTCGCGCTTTTGAGGTAGGGCCTGAGGTCCGTGAAGCATTTATGGATAAAGATCCGCAAGCAGTGGACGCCTTCCTGCCTTCGGGGGATAAATATCTGGCTGATATTTACCAGCTTGCTCGCCAGCGCCTGAATAATGTCGGTGTGACGCAGATCTTCGGTGGCAATCGCTGTACCTTCACCGAAAAGGGTGATTTTTTCTCTTATCGCCGCGACAAGACGACGGGTCGTATGGCAAGTTTTATTTGGCTGATATAACCTAAAGAATCAAGACGATCCGGCACGTGCCGTTTTCTTTTCACATAATTCAGGTCATTAACCTTGAATAATTGAGGGATGACCTCATTTAATCTCCAGTAGCAAATTTGACCTGTTATGGGAGGAGTTATGCGTCTGGATCGTCTTACTAATAAATTCCAGCTTGCTCTCGCCGATGCCCAGTCCCTTGCACTGGGGCACGACAACCAATTTATCGAACCTCTTCATTTAATGAGCGCCTTGCTGAATCAGGAAGGGGGATCGGTACGTCCTTTATTAACGTCCGCTGGCATTAATGCTGGCCAGTTACGCACAGCCATCGATCAGGCGCTGAGCCGCTTACCGCAGGTAGAAGGTACCGGCGGCGACGTTCAACCGTCGCAGGATCTGGTGCGTGTGCTGAACCTTTGCGACAAGCTGGCGCAAAAACGTGGGGACAACTTTATTTCGTCAGAGTTGTTTGTTCTGGCGGCGCTTGAATCACGCGGTACCTTGACCGACCTGCTGAAATCTGCCGGTGCGACCACCGCCAATGTGACTCAGGCGATTGAGAAAATGCGCGGAGGTGAAAGCGTGAACGATCAGGGAGCCGAAGACCAACGTCAGGCTTTGAATAAATTTACGGTCGATCTGACCGAACGTGCTGAACAGGGCAAACTTGACCCGGTTATCGGCCGTGACGAAGAGATCCGCCGTACTATCCAGGTATTGCAGCGTCGTACCAAGAACAACCCGGTGCTGATTGGTGAACCGGGTGTCGGTAAAACCGCCATTGTTGAAGGGCTGGCGCAGCGTATCGTCAACGGTGAAGTGCCGGAGGGGCTAAAAGGCCGTCGCGTACTGGCGCTGGATATGGGTGCGCTGGTGGCCGGTGCGAAATACCGCGGCGAGTTTGAAGAGCGCCTCAAAGGCGTGCTTAACGATCTGGCGAAGCAGGAAGGCAATGTCATCCTGTTTATCGACGAACTGCACACTATGGTCGGTGCGGGTAAAGCGGACGGCGCGATGGATGCCGGGAACATGCTGAAACCTGCGCTGGCGCGCGGTGAACTTCACTGCGTTGGTGCCACTACGCTTGATGAGTATCGTCAGTACATTGAAAAAGATGCTGCACTTGAACGTCGTTTCCAGAAAGTGTTTGTGGCTGAGCCAAGCGTTGAAGATACCATCGCGATTTTGCGTGGTCTGAAAGAGCGTTATGAGCTGCACCACCATGTGCAGATCACTGACCCGGCCATCGTTGCGGCGGCGACGCTTTCGCATCGTTATATTGCCGATCGTCAGTTGCCGGATAAAGCAATCGACCTGATCGATGAAGCGGCTTCGAGCATTCGTATGCAGATTGACTCGAAACCGGAAGAGCTCGACAGGCTCGACCGCCGTATCATCCAGCTCAAGCTGGAACAGCAGGCGCTGAAGAAAGAGTCTGATGAAGCCAGTAAGAAACGCCTGGATATGCTCAATGAAGAACTGGACGATAAAGAACGCCAGTATTCTGAGCTGGAAGAAGAGTGGAAAGCCGAGAAAGCATCCCTTTCCGGCACTCAGACCATAAAGGCGGAACTCGAACAGGCAAAAATTGCCATTGAGCAGGCCCGCCGTGTGGGCGATTTGGCGCGGATGTCAGAGCTGCAGTATGGCAAAATTCCTGAGCTGGAAAAACAGCTTGAGATTGCTACGCAGTCCGAAGGCAAAACGATGCGTCTGTTGCGTAATAAAGTGACGGATGCGGAAATTGCCGAAGTGCTGGCGCGCTGGACCGGTATCCCAGTGGCACGCATGCTGGAAGGTGAGCGTGAAAAACTGCTGCGTATGGAGCAGGATTTACATAACCGGGTGATTGGTCAGAACGAGGCGGTTGAAGCGGTTTCCAACGCTATTCGTCGTAGCCGTGCAGGGCTGTCCGATCCGAATCGCCCAATTGGCTCGTTCCTGTTCCTGGGGCCAACCGGTGTCGGTAAAACCGAGCTGTGTAAAGCGCTGGCTAACTTTATGTTCGACAGCGATGATGCGATGGTGCGTATCGACATGTCCGAGTTTATGGAGAAGCACTCTGTTTCGCGTCTGGTCGGTGCACCTCCGGGATACGTGGGTTATGAAGAAGGTGGTTATCTGACAGAAGCGGTGCGCCGTCGTCCTTATTCCGTCATTCTGCTGGACGAGGTAGAGAAAGCGCATCCAGATGTTTTCAACATTCTGCTTCAGGTGCTGGATGATGGTCGTCTGACCGATGGGCAGGGGAGAACAGTCGACTTCCGTAATACGGTGGTCATCATGACCTCGAACCTGGGTTCCGATTTGATTCAGGAACGTTTCGGTGAGCTGGACTATAGCCATATGAAGGATCTGGTGCTCGGTGTCGTGAGCCATAACTTCCGTCCTGAGTTCATCAACCGTATTGATGAAGTGGTGGTATTCCATCCTCTGGGTGAGAAACACATTGCGTCGATTGCGCAGATCCAGTTGCAGCGTTTGTACAAACGTCTGGAAGAGCGTGGATATGAAATTCACATCTCCGACGAGGCTCTGAAGCTGCTGAGCGAGAATGGTTACGATCCGGTGTACGGTGCGCGTCCATTAAAACGTGCTATCCAACAGCAGATCGAAAATCCGCTGGCGCAGCAGATCCTCTCCGGAGAGTTAATTCCAGGCAAAGTTATCCGTCTGGAAGCCAACGACGATCGCATTGTGGCAGTGCAGTAAGTCACAAAACCAAAAAACGAGCCGCTTGCGGCTCGTTTTTGTTTAAAAACCAGGCGAAAATTGAGGTCTGGAATGTAATTCGCCTGGAAAGTGAGCGGTTGGAAAATAATTTTCACTTTATCCTTGCGGCTTCGAAATAACTCCCTATAATGCGCCTCCACTGACACGGAACAACGGCACACACGCCGCCGGGTCAGCAGAGAAAAGCAAAATAAACGCTTGACTCTGTAGCGGGAAAGCGTAATATGCACACCCCGCGCCGCAGCGAAAACGAAGCGGCACTGCTCTTTAACAATTTATCAGACAATCTGTGTGGGCACTCAAAGTGACATGGATTCTTAACGTCCTCGGACGAAAAATGAATACCAAGTCTCAACGAGTGAACACGTAATTCATTACGAAGTTTAATTCATTGAGCATCAAACTTTTAAATTGAAGAGTTTGATCATGGCTCAGATTGAACGCTGGCGGCAGGCCTAACACATGCAAGTCGAGCGGTAGCACAGAGAGCTTGCTCTCGGGTGACGAGCGGCGGACGGGTGAGTAATGTCTGGGAAACTGCCTGATGGAGGGGGATAACTACTGGAAACGGTAGCTAATACCGCATAATGTCGCAAGACCAAAGAGGGGGACCTTCGGGCCTCTTGCCATCAGATGTGCCCAGATGGGATTAGCTAGTAGGTGGGGTAACGGCTCACCTAGGCGACGATCCCTAGCTGGTCTGAGAGGATGACCAGCCACACTGGAACTGAGACACGGTCCAGACTCCTACGGGAGGCAGCAGTGGGGAATATTGCACAATGGGCGCAAGCCTGATGCAGCCATGCCGCGTGTATGAAGAAGGCCTTCGGGTTGTAAAGTACTTTCAGCGGGGAGGAAGGTGCTGAGGTTAATAACCTCAGCAATTGACGTTACCCGCAGAAGAAGCACCGGCTAACTCCGTGCCAGCAGCCGCGGTAATACGGAGGGTGCAAGCGTTAATCGGAATTACTGGGCGTAAAGCGCACGCAGGCGGTCTGTCAAGTCGGATGTGAAATCCCCGGGCTCAACCTGGGAACTGCATTCGAAACTGGCAGGCTAGAGTCTTGTAGAGGGGGGTAGAATTCCAGGTGTAGCGGTGAAATGCGTAGAGATCTGGAGGAATACCGGTGGCGAAGGCGGCCCCCTGGACAAAGACTGACGCTCAGGTGCGAAAGCGTGGGGAGCAAACAGGATTAGATACCCTGGTAGTCCACGCCGTAAACGATGTCGACTTGGAGGTTGTGCCCTTGAGGCGTGGCTTCCGGAGCTAACGCGTTAAGTCGACCGCCTGGGGAGTACGGCCGCAAGGTTAAAACTCAAATGAATTGACGGGGGCCCGCACAAGCGGTGGAGCATGTGGTTTAATTCGATGCAACGCGAAGAACCTTACCTACTCTTGACATCCAGAGAACTTTCCAGAGATGGATTGGTGCCTTCGGGAACTCTGAGACAGGTGCTGCATGGCTGTCGTCAGCTCGTGTTGTGAAATGTTGGGTTAAGTCCCGCAACGAGCGCAACCCTTATCCTTTGTTGCCAGCGGTCCGGCCGGGAACTCAAAGGAGACTGCCAGTGATAAACTGGAGGAAGGTGGGGATGACGTCAAGTCATCATGGCCCTTACGAGTAGGGCTACACACGTGCTACAATGGCGCATACAAAGAGAAGCGACCTCGCGAGAGCAAGCGGACCTCATAAAGTGCGTCGTAGTCCGGATTGGAGTCTGCAACTCGACTCCATGAAGTCGGAATCGCTAGTAATCGTAGATCAGAATGCTACGGTGAATACGTTCCCGGGCCTTGTACACACCGCCCGTCACACCATGGGAGTGGGTTGCAAAAGAAGTAGGTAGCTTAACCTTCGGGAGGGCGCTTACCACTTTGTGATTCATGACTGGGGTGAAGTCGTAACAAGGTAACCGTAGGGGAACCTGCGGTTGGATCACCTCCTTACCTTAAAGAACCTGCCTTTGCAGTGCTCACACAGATTGTCTGATGAAAAGTAAATAGCAAGGCGTCTTGCGATTGAGACTTATACGTCCCCTTCGTCTAGAGGCCCAGGACACCGCCCTTTCACGGCGGTAACAGGGGTTCGAATCCCCTAGGGGACGCCACTTGCTGGTTCGTGAGTGAAAGTCACCTGCCGTCATATCTCAAAACTGACTTGCGAGTCATGTTTGAGATATTTGCTCTTTAAAAATCTGGATCAAGCTGAAAATTGAAACGACACACATGTTATGTGTGTTCGAGTCTCTCAAATTTTCGCAAGTCGATGGTGAATCGAAAGAAACATCTTCGGGTTGTGAGGTTAAGCGACTAAGCGTACACGGTGGATGCCCTGGCAGTCAGAGGCGATGAAGGACGTGCTAATCTGCGAAAAGCGCCGGCGAGGTGATATGAACCTTTGACCCGGCGATGTCCGAATGGGGAAACCCAGTGTGATTCGTCACACTATCGTTAACTGAATACATAGGTTAACGAGGCGAACCGGGGGAACTGAAACATCTAAGTACCCCGAGGAAAAGAAATCAACCGAGATTCCCCCAGTAGCGGCGAGCGAACGGGGAGCAGCCCAGAGTCTGAATCAGCTTGTGTGTTAGTGGAACGGTCTGGAAAGTCCGACGGTACAGGGTGATAGTCCCGTACACGAAAATGCACAGGTTGTGAACTCGAAGAGTAGGGCGGGACACGTGGTATCCTGTCTGAATATGGGGGGACCATCCTCCAAGGCTAAATACTCCTGACTGACCGATAGTGAACCAGTACCGTGAGGGAAAGGCGAAAAGAACCCCGGCGAGGGGAGTGAAAAAGAACCTGAAACCGTGTACGTACAAGCAGTGGGAGCACCTTCGTGGTGTGACTGCGTACCTTTTGTATAATGGGTCAGCGACTTATATTCTGTAGCAAGGTTAACCGTATAGGGGAGCCGAAGGGAAACCGAGTCTTAACTGGGCGTTAAGTTGCAGGGTATAGACCCGAAACCCGGTGATCTAGCCATGGGCAGGTTGAAGGTTGGGTAACACTAACTGGAGGACCGAACCGACTAATGTTGAAAAATTAGCGGATGACTTGTGGCTGGGGGTGAAAGGCCAATCAAACCGGGAGATAGCTGGTTCTCCCCGAAAGCTATTTAGGTAGCGCCTCGTGAACTCATCTTCGGGGGTAGAGCACTGTTTCGGCTAGGGGGCCATCCCGGCTTACCAACCCGATGCAAACTACGAATACCGAAGAATGTTATCACGGGAGACACACGGCGGGTGCTAACGTCCGTCGTGAAGAGGGAAACAACCCAGACCGCCAGCTAAGGTCCCAAAGTCATGGTTAAGTGGGAAACGATGTGGGAAGGCACAGACAGCCAGGATGTTGGCTTAGAAGCAGCCATCATTTAAAGAAAGCGTAATAGCTCACTGGTCGAGTCGGCCTGCGCGGAAGATGTAACGGGGCTAAACCATGCACCGAAGCTGCGGCAGCGACACTATGTGTTGTTGGGTAGGGGAGCGTTCTGTAAGCCGTTGAAGGTGTCCTGTGAGGGGTGCTGGAGGTATCAGAAGTGCGAATGCTGACATAAGTAACGATAATGCGGGTGAAAAGCCCGCACGCCGGAAGACCAAGGGTTCCTGTCCAACGTTAATCGGGGCAGGGTGAGTCGACCCCTAAGGCGAGGCCGAAAGGCGTAGTCGATGGGAAACAGGTTAATATTCCTGTACTTGGTGTTACTGCGAAGGGGGGACGGAGAAGGCTATGTTAGCCGGGCGACGGTTGTCCCGGTTTAAGCATGTAGGCGGAGGTTCCAGGTAAATCCGGTACCTTATTAACGCTGAGGTGTGATGACGAGGCACTACGGTGCTGAAGTAACAAATGCCCTGCTTCCAGGAAAAGCCTCTAAGCATCAGGTAACATCAAATCGTACCCCAAACCGACACAGGTGGTCAGGTAGAGAATACCAAGGCGCTTGAGAGAACTCGGGTGAAGGAACTAGGCAAAATGGTGCCGTAACTTCGGGAGAAGGCACGCTGATATGTAGGTGAAGCCCCTGCGGGTGGAGCTGAAATCAGTCGAAGATACCAGCTGGCTGCAACTGTTTATTAAAAACACAGCACTGTGCAAACACGAAAGTGGACGTATACGGTGTGACGCCTGCCCGGTGCCGGAAGGTTAATTGATGGGGTTAGCGGCAACGCGAAGCTCTTGATCGAAGCCCCGGTAAACGGCGGCCGTAACTATAACGGTCCTAAGGTAGCGAAATTCCTTGTCGGGTAAGTTCCGACCTGCACGAATGGCGTAATGATGGCCAGGCTGTCTCCACCCGAGACTCAGTGAAATTGAACTCGCTGTGAAGATGCAGTGTACCCGCGGCAAGACGGAAAGACCCCGTGAACCTTTACTATAGCTTGACACTGAACACTGGTCCTTGATGTGTAGGATAGGTGGGAGGCTTTGAAGCGTGGACGCCAGTCTGCGTGGAGCCGCCCTTGAAATACCACCCTTTAATGGCTGGTGTTCTAACGTAGACCCGTAATCCGGGTTGCGGACAGTGTCTGGTGGGTAGTTTGACTGGGGCGGTCTCCTCCCAAAGAGTAACGGAGGAGCACGAAGGTTAGCTAATCCTGGTCGGACATCAGGAGGTTAGTGCAATGGCATAAGCTAGCTTGACTGCGAGAGTGACGGCTCGAGCAGGTGCGAAAGCAGGTCATAGTGATCCGGTGGTTCTGAATGGAAGGGCCATCGCTCAACGGATAAAAGGTACTCCGGGGATAACAGGCTGATACCGCCCAAGAGTTCATATCGACGGCGGTGTTTGGCACCTCGATGTCGGCTCATCACATCCTGGGGCTGAAGTAGGTCCCAAGGGTATGGCTGTTCGCCATTTAAAGTGGTACGCGAGCTGGGTTTAGAACGTCGTGAGACAGTTCGGTCCCTATCTGCCGTGGGCGCTGGAGAATTGAGGGGGGCTGCTCCTAGTACGAGAGGACCGGAGTGGACGCATCACTGGTGTTCGGGTTGTCATGCCAATGGCACTGCCCGGTAGCTAAATGCGGAAGAGATAAGTGCTGAAAGCATCTAAGCACGAAACTTGCCCCGAGATGAGTTCTCCCTGACCCTTTAAGGGTCCTGAAGGAACGTTGAAGACTACGACGTTGATAGGTCGGGTGTGTAAGCGCAGCGATGCGTTGAGCTAACCGATACTAATGAACCGTGAGGCTTAACCTTACAACGCCGAAGCTGTTTCGGCGAAGAGAGACAGAAGATTTTCAGCTTTGATACAGATTAACAGAATTTGCCTGGCGGCTTTAGCGCGGTGGTCCCACCTGACCCCATGCCGAACTCAGAAGTGAAACGCCGTAGCGCCGATGGTAGTGTGGGGTCTCCCCATGTGAGAGTAGGGAACTGCCAGGCATCAATCAGGAAGAACCCCGTACCGCAAGGTACGGGGTTTTTTGCTTTGTCTTTTCCCAGCTTGGCCTTTCTCTTAATCCCTTACCCTGCTAACGGAATGTGTGATCGTTGTCTCAATGTTATCTATAACAAAATTATAACATTTTATTTACGAGGTAATTGAGTTTACTGACTCAATACGCCGCAGTTTATGGCAGGAGCATAATCACAATGACAGAAAGCATTACATCAAACGGGACGCTGGCTAACAGTGATACCCGAAGAAGGGTATGGGCAATCGTCAGCGCCTCTTCAGGGAATCTGGTTGAATGGTTCGACTTTTACGTCTACTCATTCTGTTCACTCTACTTCGCACATATTTTCTTTCCCTCCGGCAACACCACGACGCAACTTCTACAAACAGCAGGGGTATTTGCTGCAGGATTCCTGATGCGACCGATCGGGGGCTGGTTGTTCGGCCGTATTGCGGATCGCCGCGGGCGTAAGGCTTCTATGCTGATCTCGGTTTGTATGATGTGCTTTGGCTCTCTGGTGATCGCCTGCCTGCCGGGATATGAATCCATTGGTACCTGGGCTCCCGCCCTACTTTTACTGGCCCGCTTATTTCAGGGGCTATCGGTGGGGGGGGAATACGGTACCAGTGCGACCTACATGAGTGAGATTGCTCTGGAAGGTCGTAAAGGTTTTTACGCCTCCTTCCAGTATGTCACGCTTATTGGCGGTCAGTTGCTGGCCATTCTTGTGGTGGTTATCCTGCAGCAGATTCTGACGGACGAACAACTTCACGCCTGGGGATGGCGAGTTCCTTTCGCAATGGGCGCAGTACTGGCGATCGTCGCACTTTGGCTACGCCGTCAGTTGGATGAAACCTCTCAGAAAGAGGTCAGAACGCTGAAGGAGGCGGGAACCTTCAAAGGGTTATGGCATAACCGTAAAGCTTTTCTGATGGTGCTGGGCTTCACTGCGGGTGGCTCTCTCAGTTTCTACACGTTCACCACCTATATGCAAAAGTACCTGGTGAACACTACCGGAATGCACGCAAACGTCGCCAGTGTCGTCATGACCGTGGCGCTGTTTGTCTTTATGCTCATACAACCCATTATCGGTGCGTTCTCGGATAAAATTGGCCGACGGACGTCGATGCTGATTTTTGGCGGGCTGTCGGCGTTATGTACCGTACCTATTCTGACTGCTCTTCAGCATGTGACTTCGCCGTATGCAGCATTTGCGCTGGTTATGCTGGCGATGGTGATTGTCAGTTTCTATACCTCGATCAGTGGAATACTGAAAGCCGAAATGTTCCCGGCGCAGGTACGTGCTTTAGGAGTCGGGCTCTCTTATGCGGTAGCCAATGCGTTGTTTGGCGGATCGGCGGAGTATGTTGCGTTGTCTCTTAAATCATGGGGAAGTGAAACGACATTCTTCTGGTACGTCACTGCAATGGGGGCGCTGGCATTTATCGTATCCCTGATGCTTCATCGCAAAGGGAAAGGCATCCGGCTTTAATAGTGCGCCATTTGCCACACAGCATAGCCAGTCGTTGCGCCGGCGACATCCCAGGCAAAATCTTTCCAGCTCCAGCCGCTCCCTGCGGGGCGGCTATCCCACAATTCTTTAGATGCCCCAAGACCGACAGAGAACATCAACCCTATCGCCGCGCTACGATCCCGGCTGTATCCCTGATGCTGAGCATATTCATTACCGGCTGCGGACAACATCGCGGAAGCGAGAAAATGTTGGGCTTTATCCTGACCGGACCAGCTATCGTTTGCCATATGGCTACAGCCGGTGAGGGCGAGAGTAGTTAGCAGGAGAGGGATGCGCATCAAGAACTCCATAAAAAAGCCCCGTCGAAGACAGGGCTGTGGCATTACAGAATACGGCTGATAAGTCGGTCGATACGGATACGACGTAAACGGCGGATAAGTTTGCGGACCTTCACCGGATAATCGGCAATGCTCTGCAGTTCGCGGTAATGATTAACCACAGTGGTATGTGTGCGAATCAGCTCCAGCTCACGCTCACGTTTTGCGGCTAACTCATGCTGTGGGTCATGGATCAGGATAGCGTTTTCCAGATCCAGTCGCCACGCGCGCGGGTTCAGGTTGTTACCGGTCAGTAGCATCCACTCATCGTCGACCCACATACCTTTGAGATGGTAAGTGTTGTCTTCATCTTTCCACAGACGCACAACCAACTGGTCAGTGTTTACGTAATACTGTAAACGACTCAGGAAACGGCGCAGGTTAATCTCATAGAGGTAAGGTAGCGCACCGATAATTTTGAACGGCTGATCTTCAGGAATAAAGAAGTCGTTAGCCGTTTTATCCCCAACGATGATTTCCACTTTTTTACCATCGCGCAGCAGCTGAATGATGTTACGCACCAGCACGGCAGGAAGGTTGAAGTACGGTGTACAGATGGTGAGTTTCTGCTCTGCACACGGCATCAGATGAAAGATCGTTTTATTTAGCAGGCTTGATTTGCCGAGACCTACCAGCGGGGTAACGGATAACTCTTCGTTGTTTGCATCGCCCTGGAAATGATAGACCGCATCGCGCAGTTCCTGGCGGAATGCACGAACATCATTTTTGATTTCCGGGCTTTTAGGGCGCTCTGGATCGTCAAGGCGATTTACACCACGGCCATGAACCAGATTTTTATCAACCCAATTAAACATGATATCGGCCATCTGAGGATTACGAATCAGATGGTAGCGGTCGTAGCGATACTTATCGAGCTGATGGAGGTAAACATCATTCAGACTAGCACCACTGTAAAGTACGCTGTCATCAATGATGAAACCCTTGAAATGAAGGACGCCGAGCGCTTCACGAGTATTAACAGGCACGCCATAAACAGGAACATCGACGCCAGGATTCTCCTGCGCCATGCGGCAATACCAGTCAGCATTGGTGTTTGAAGCGGCAGCGCCAATACGACCGCGCTGAGCGCGATGCCAGTCAACCAGCACGCGAACATCGAGTTCAGGACGTTGACGTTTGGCTTCATAGAGCGCGTTCAGGATCCCGCGCCCGCCTTCGTCTTGTTCCAGATACAGTGCCACAATGCAAATGCGTCGCGTGGCGCTGGCAATCTTTTCAAGAAGCGTCTCCCGAAAATGAGCGGGAGCGTAAAAGAACTCTACATCATCAACTGACTGAGAAATCTTCGGTAGTTGAGCAAGGTGTTGTTGATGTTTATTACGCTTAAATTTTGACAACATCACAGTGCGTTTCTTCTCTGTTCATTGAAGGGTTGTCTGTACCATGCAAACAACATAAGCGGACAATGATACCACCAGTCCCGTCCAAAGTGGGTAACATTTCCAGTAGCTTACTCGTGTTTATCTGCTGATGTCAGGTTGAGGGACAAGGCAACAATACCTTCGTCCAGTTGAATATCAACATCAAATCCAAGTTTTCGCGCCAGGGTCACCATACCGCGATTGTTAGGCATAGTAATGCCATTCAGGCGTAACAATCCGTGATCTCGCGTATAACTGATGAGTTTTTCCAGCAGTCGTCTCCCCAGACCCAGGCCTTTTAGATCGGAGCGTACCAGCACGGCAAACTCCGCATCAACATTATCCGGGTCAGAAATAGCACGCGTCACGCCAAGGATCTCATCACCTTTATCGGAACGACGAACGGCGACAAAAGCCATTTCTCGATCGTAGTCGATCTGGGTCATATTGGCTAAATCATCGTGGGTAAATTCGTTGATTTCACTAAAATAGCGATAGTAAAGATCCTCTTTCGTGACCTGAGAGATAAAGGCCCGCAGCTGAGGTTCATCTTCCGGCAGAATAGGGCGGAATAAGGCGCGTTCCCCATTCTTCATCTCTACCCACTCTTCCAGTTGCAGCGGGTAAGGACGGATCGCCAGACGGCTCTCTCTGTCGCCTTCAAAGGGCGCGATATCCAGCGTCACGTCCAGCGCGGTAAATTCATTACCGGAGGCGAGAAGTGGGTGGATATCCAGCCGCTGGATCTCGGCACAATCCACAATCAGGTTAGATACCTGCACCAGGAACTGACTTAGCCCGGCAATATCAAGTGGACGCAGCGCGCTCCGGCCGCGGATCTTTTTGCTTTTAATCGCCTGGATGATCAAATAACGCGCCAGATTCATGTTCAGCGGCGGTAACGCTACAACGGCTTGTTCTTCAGGCCGCCACTCAACGCCGCCTTCTCCCAACATAATGAGCGGGCCAAACACGGGATCATGTTCAACCACCACCCGTAGCTCCTGAGCACCTGCGCGGTTAGCCATGCTTTGCACCAGCAACCCGTGGATCCTTGCCTGCGGCCAGGCCATTTTGACCCGATCAAAAATGGCATCTGCTGCTTGCTGAACCTCCGTTGCCGTACGCAGGTATAACATCACCCCCTGAATATCAGACTTATGTGGGATATCCGGTGAACGCAACTTAAGGGCAACCGGGTAGCCAATTTGTTCGGCAATATGCACAGCCTCAGCGCTGTCGCTGGCAATCCAGGTGGGCAGGGTTTGCATTCCGTAACTGCCGAGAATGGGCTGAACTTCATGCGTATCAAGCGTTGTCGCACCTTCTTCGATAGCCTGTTGTAAAAGACGGTGAACGTCGACGGTGTTAGCCGTCAGATTACCGGGTAACGCTGGGGTTTCGCGTAACTGTTTCTGGTTACGGCGATACTCGACCATATGCATAAATGCAGTGATAGTGCCTTCCGGAGTACGGTAGGTTGGCAGCCCGGCTTCACTGAACAAGCGTCGCGCCTCCTGCGAAGAAAACTCACCGCACCAGTTGGTCAGCAAAGTGACATATTTTCCACGTGGATGATTGCGCACGGTATCAATGAGTGCCCGCGCACTTTCACTACCTGGAGCGGCCGCGCTGGGGGAGTGGATAATCATCAGCGCGTCGAAATCCTGGCTATCCAGCAAAATCGAGATGGCCTTGATATAGCGATCGCTGCTGGCGTCATCGCGTAAGTCAAGCGGGTTGTCTGGCGTCACACTTGTCGGGAGAGCTTCTCTCAGACGTTGCAGCGTCTCTTCACCCAGCGTTGCCAGCTTACCGAAGCGCCGCCACAGTTCATCCAGCGCGAGTGCGGCAGGGGCGGCGCCGTTACTGACAATCATTAACTTCTCACCGCGCAATGGGCGCATATGGCTTAGCGTCTCGACGGCGGAAAAAAGCTCGTGTGTATCCTGTACCCGCAGCAAACCGGCACGCTGAATGGCGGCGTCCCAGGCAGGATCCATACCGGAATGCGACTGCAGAAGTCGCTGGGCTGCAGGGCTACGCCCACTTTTGATCACCAGGATCGGTTTATTGCGCGAGGCGCTTCGTGAAGCCGATACAAAACGACGGGCATCGCTGAGGTGCTCGAGGTAAAGCAGGATTGCGCTGGTTTTACTGTCGCGAGCCAGAAAATCAAGGAGCTCATCAACGTCAATATCCAGGCTGTCACCCAGGGCAATGAAGTAGGAGAATCCCATTTCACGCTGCTGAGCCCAGTCGAGGATGGTGTTCGATACCGCCGCCGATTGCGAAATAAACGCGAGTTTGCCTTTACGGATTGGTGCAGGAGAGAAACTGGCATTCAGCCCCTGCCAGGGGGCGAGCAGGCCAAGACTGTTCGGCCCAAGGATGCGCATTTGATAACGACTGGCGCATGCCAGCAGCTCGGGCTGTTGTTCAGGTGGAGACGAGAGAATAATGCAGGTTTTACACCCTTTTTTACCGAGTGATTCCAGCAGTTCCGGATTTCGTTTCGCATTGGTACACAGTACGGCAAGATCGGGTACGAAAGGCAGGCTCTGTACATCTGGCCAGGCAAGTACCCCCTGAACGGCCTTGTAGGCAGGCGTAACGGGCATAACAGGGCCATTAAACCCTCCGGCCAGCAGGTTACGCATCATCAGATAGCCTGCACGATCCGGTTTCATTGAGGCGCCGATAACGGCAATGGATTTAGGACGTAATAGCGCTTCTAACCCTCGCTGGCTCATGCAGGCCTCCTGTGAATGCAAGCGACCTGATGATTTTAAACGCTTTCTGTCTCTGTTGCTGTGACACTGCCCTTATGAACGGTTTTTCCCGCCAGATAGCGCTCGCGAAAGCGGGAGAAATGGTTGCCCAGGGCGCCTGCCGCTACGGTATCGCCTGCTAAATCCAGAAGCGCAATGGCCACTTCGGCAGTGCAGTATTGCCCGTCGGCATGCGCTTCACGCAGACGGTAGGCGGAGACCCGGGAAAGGTCGACAGAAATCACCGGCAGAGCGTCAAGATAAGGACTTTTACGAAACATTTTTCGTGCTTCGGTCCAGGTGCCATCCAGCATAATAAACAGGGGCGGTTTACCGGATGGGGGAGCCGAAAGCACCTGACGATCGGCCCCTGCATAAGAGGCCGGGAAAACGACCATGGGCTGATAGTCCGGGTTTGTCACTGCGTCGAGCAGGGCCTGTGGTGGCTCCGTGCGCGACCACTGAAACGCAGTGGTATCAGGCAGAATGTCGGCAATCAGGCGACCCGTATTACTGGGTTTCATCGGCTCGGTATCGAACATCACCAGACAAAAACGACTCTCCGCTGTACTCGGGGCCAGCGTCTCGCACAGGCAAACCTTTAGTGGCAGCAGGCATCGCTGGCAACGACGGATTCGATTGCCACGGGCAAGAAAGGGACGCGTTGAGCGAGCAAGGCGTTCGGCACGTAATTGAAGGACAGCGTTATCAGTCATGGGCGAAATGCAGGAAAAACCCTATTTTCGCAGAGGCGGGAACGGGGCACAAGATGTGCCCCATGAATGTTACAGCGACTCGTTTAACCAGCTTTCAAAAGGCGCTTTTGGAACCGCACCGTTGAGCATATCGATCACTTCACCCTTTTTGAAAATCATAATGGTCGGGATGCTGCGAATACGAAAACGTGCGCTCAGTTCGGGTTCCGCTTCGGTATTGACCTTAACGAACCGCATTTTCCCGTTGCGCTCTTCTGCCACATCTTCGAAGATCGGCGCGAAGCTACGGCATGGGCCGCACCATGGCGCCCAGAAGTCGACCACTACGGGAAGATCATCCTTGAGGAGTTTGTCCAGCGTAGCACCCGTTGCGTTAATGACATCGCCATCAAACAATTCATGACCACAACGCCCGCATTTCGCACCATCTTCAATCCGATCGTCCGGAATGCGATTGAGAGCCTGACAGTTGGCACATACGGTATTCATAACTAACCTCTGATAGAGCCGTGGGACAGCGGCAAACGCCGATAATGTTTCTAATATGTTACATATTATCAATGAGCCTGTTTGAAACAACAATGCGTTTTATTCAATGAGAACAATAGTCACAGGCTTTTGTACGAAATTATGGCTATGCGCTGGCACATCGGGTAATCTGCGCGCTTCGCGCAGCGCTGGTGGAGAAAAGCATGAACGACGAAATGAAAAACAAAAGCGGCAAGGTCAAAGTGATGTATGTCCGCAGTGATGATGACTCTGATAAACGCACCCAAAATCCGCGTACCGGAAAAGGTGGCGGGCGTCCGGCGTCTTCTCGTGCAGACGGTGGCCGTCGCCCCGCCCGCGATGACAGAAATAACCGCGGTGATGACCGCAAACGTGATGACCGTAAGCGTGACGATCGCAAACGCGATGACCGTCCACGCGATGACTTCTCACGTGATAACGCCTCCCCGTGGCGCACCGTTTCCCGCGCCCCTGGCGATGAGACGCCGGAAAAAGCCGATCACGGTGGTATCAGCGGTAAAAGCTTTATCGACCCGGAAGTGCTGCGCCGTCAGCGTGCGGAAGAGACTCGCGTGTATGGCGAGAATGCCTGCCAGGCTCTGTTCCAGAGCCGTCCTGAGTGCATCGTCCGCGCCTGGTTTATCCAGAGCGTGACTCCACGCTTTAAAGAAGCGCTGCGCTGGATGGCCGCGAACCGTAAAGCTTATCACGTGGTAGATGATGCCGAGCTGACCAAAGCGTCCGGTACCGAACACCACGGTGGTGTTTGCTTCCTGATCAAAAAACGTAATGGCACCACCGTTCAGCAATGGGTCAGCCAGGCAGAGGCCGATGACTGTGTTCTGGCGCTGGAAGATGTGGGAAACCCGCATAACCTGGGTGCGATGATGCGTAGCTGCGCTCACTTCGGCGTGAAAGGCGTGCTGTTGCAGGATGCTGCACTGCTGGAATCAGGTGCGGCGATCCGTACTGCAGAAGGTGGTGCTGAGCACGTTCAGCCGATCACCGGTGATAGCGTTCTGGATGCTATTGAGCAGTTCCGTAAAGCGGGCTATTCCATCGTGACGACTTCGAGCCATGCTGGTACGCCGCTGTTTAAAGCGACGCTGCCGCGTAAAATGGTGCTGGTGCTGGGTCAGGAGCGCGATGGTCTGTCTGACGCGGCGCTCTCCAGTGCAGATCTGAGCGTCTCTATCGACGGAACAGGTAATGTGGAAAGTCTGAACGTATCCGTTGCGACTGGCGTACTGCTGGCCGAGTGGTGGCGTCAGAATAAGGCATAAGCCTCTTAATGTGCCGGGTTAGACCCGGCACATTAAATACTACTCGCTTTCTGCCGGTAACACAGGCATCCAGTCAATTGGCGTTTCGCCACGTTTTTCCAGCCATTCGTTCGCCAGAACAAAATGATTACTGCCAAAGAAGCCGCGATGTGCAGACAACGGTGACGGGTGCGGCGCTTTCAACACGTGATGACGCTGACGATCGATAATCGCCCCTTTCTTCTGTGCGTGAGAACCCCAAAGTAAAAATACCACGCCTTCACGATGCTCGTTGATCAGGCTGATGACTTTGTCAGTAAACGTTTCCCAGCCCAGGCTTGCGTGTGAGTGCGCCTGACCCGCCCGTACGGTAAGCACCGTATTCAATAACAGCACGCCCTGGTGCGCCCAGCTTTCCAGGTAACCGTGAGTAGGGCGGGTAAACCCAGGCAGCGTTCCCTCAAGCTCTTTATACATGTTCAGCAGAGAAGGGGGGATAGCCACGCCCGGGCGTACAGAGAACGCCAGCCCGTGCGCCTGCCCTGGGCCATGGTAAGGATCCTGTCCGAGGATAACGACTTTGACATCGCTCAATTCGGTATAGCGAAAGGCGTTGAAAACATCTTTCTGTGGCGGATAAATCGTCTGGCCAGACTGCCGCTCCGTCGCGACGGTGCTGAGAGTATTAATAAAATAGGGCTGCTGTTTTTCTTCGGCCAGCACGTCGTGCCAGGTTAAAGGTGTCGTCATCTCGCTCTCCTGCGAATCTCAATCTGCGTCTAGCTTACCTGTTAAATACATGGGCGCAAAATCACAGGCAGAAATTGACCGTAAGTCCCTCAATTTATTTTGAAAGTATGCAGGTGAAATTGAATTGGTAAGGCAATGAAATTGATCTAAAACAATAAATTCAAACCACACTCTTTGTATGGTTGGTGTTTTTGTTGATTTAAATCAATAAATCACCAAGGTGCGAATGATATATATACACACAAGAAACATTGGTTTTACCAATTGGCCTGAAGAGGCCGACATCAGTTAATGTAGCCTAAGGGAGGCAACACATGATTACAGGTATCCAGATTACTAAAGCTGCAAATGACGATCTGCTCAACTCTTTCTGGCTGCTGGACAGCGAGAAAAACGAAGCACGTTGTGTCGTCGCGAAAGCCGGTTTTGCTGAAGATGAAATTGTTCCAGTCAGCAAGCTGGGCGAAATTGAATACCGTGAAATCCCAATGGAAGTGAAACCGGAAGTACGTGTGGAAGGTGGTCAGCACCTGAACGTTAACGTGCTGCGTCGCGAAACGCTGATGGATGCGGTTGAGCACCCTGAAAAATACCCACAGCTGACCATTCGCGTGTCTGGCTATGCAGTACGCTTTAACTCTCTGACCCCAGAACAACAGCGCGACGTTATCGCTCGTACCTTTACTGAAAGCCTGTAATAGTTTCAGCCGTGGGGGCAGAATAAAAAAAGCCGGGGATTTTCCCCGGCTTTTTATTACTCTTCAGTCTTCGTTTCCTGCGCGGCAGCGCTTGGCTTACGGCGCTTACCAATGTTTTTGGTATCGCGGTGACGCTGCTTCACGCGTGGCTTCTCTTTTTCTTTCTCTTTTCTCTCAGCACGTTTCGCGAGCGCTTTCTTGGACGGTTTACCCGTCATTTTTTCACTCGGCGCACGTGTGGTCGGGCGCAGGCCATCAATAACGCGCGCTTTCAGCGGCTCGTCAACATAGCGGCCAATTTTCTGCAGCAGCAGGTAGTCATGCGCTTCGACCAGTGAGATAGCAATCCCTTTGCGGCCCGCGCGGCCGGTACGGCCAATACGGTGCAGATAGGTATCGCCGCTGCGTGGCATATCGAAGTTAATGACGTGGCTGACGTCAGGGATGTCGATCCCGCGAGCGGCAACGTCTGTGGCAACCAGCACGTTAACGCGGCCATCGGTCAGGCGCTTAATGCCTTCGGTACGTTTGATCTGTGCCATCTCGCCTTCAAGATAGCAGTTGTTGATCCCGGCGTTACGCAGCATTTCTGCCAGCTCGTGCACGCGCTCGCGCTTACGCACAAACACGATTGTGCGCAGCGCATCTTCCTGCTTCAGCAGGTGTTTGAGCAATTCGACCTTGTGCTCAAGGTTGTCCGCGCGGTAGTACCACTGGTGGATCTTCTTACGCTCACGGGTGGACGGCGTCGCTGACACTTCCACCGGATCTTCCAGCAGACGCTCTGCGAAGTCTTTAATCGCTTCCCCTTCGAGGGTGGCAGAGAACAGCATCGTCTGGTTACGCCAGCGCGTTTCACCCGCAATATGCTCAATATCCTGTGCGAAGCCCATGTCCAGCATACGGTCGGCTTCGTCGAGGATCAGCGTTTCAACCGCGCGGCAGTCGAAGTTCTCTTCTTTAATGTACTGCAGCAGGCGGCCCGTCGTCGCAACGACGATGTCCTGGTTTTCGCTGAACACTTCGGCGTGGTTCATATACGCAACGCCGCCGGTGATGGTGGCGATATCCAGATGAGTATTTGCCGCGAGTTCACGCGCGTGATCGGCCACCTGCATGGCCAGCTCGCGCGTAGGCGTCAGGATTAAAATACGCGGCGGGCCTGATTTTTTACGTGGAAAATCGAGCAGATGCTGCAACACAGGCAGCAAATAGGCTGCTGTCTTCCCCGTGCCGGTTGGCGCAGAACCGAGCACATCGCGGCCCTCAAGCGCAGGCGGAATGGCCGCTGCCTGAATGGCGGTCGGGCGTGTAAAGCCTTTGCTCTCAAGTGCATTGAGCAGGCTTTCATCGAGTTCAAGTTCGGAAAAAGTCGTTACAGTCATGTTCTACCTCTGTGTGGGGCGCTGATTATAGACGTTACGGCTGTAATCTTCATCTGTTTGTATGGATATCGCTTTTCGGTCACTTCGCTTTCCCCTATGCTACTCCAGTTTCACTTAGAAGGTTGCCCTGACATGTCTCAACTCAAAGCGCAGCTGCGCCGCGATGGTTTTACATTTAAACAATTTTTTGTCGCTCACGATCGCTGTGCTATGAAAGTCGGCACAGACGGTATTTTACTGGGAGCCTGGGCACCTGTCGCAGGTGTTAAGCGTATTCTTGATATCGGTACCGGCAGCGGGCTGGTGGCGTTGATGCTGGCGCAACGTACAGAAGAGCATGTCACGATTGATGCGGTTGAACTGGATGCGCAGGCCGCAGAGCAGGCGCGTGAAAATGCGGCCGAATCTCCCTGGGCAGAACGGATGAAAGTGGAATGCGCAGATGTGCTGGCTTGGGCGCCTGAACAAACCGCACGTTACGATCTCATCGTCAGTAACCCTCCCTACTATGAGCCCGGCGTTGAGTGCGGTTCACCGGAGCGCGAACAGGCGCGTTACACCGGCTCCCTCAACCATAAAGCGCTACTCACCAGTGCGGCAGAGCTCATCTCCGAAGAGGGTTTTTTCTGTGTCGTCCTACCTGAGAGTACGGGCAATACATTCATCGGCATCGCCCAGGAGATTGGCTGGACGCTACGTTTGCGTACCGATATTTCGGATACGGAAGGACGGCTGCCGCACCGCGTACTGCTGGCGCTATCACCAAAAGAAGGTGAATGCTTTAATGACAGAATGGTGATCCGTGGGCCAGACCAGCGTTATTCCGAAGATTACACCGCTCTGACCCAGGCATTTTATCTGTTTATGTGAACCTGCGGTGAGAGTATCGACGGGCCGGATTCAGCAAGCTGATCCGGGTAATCCAGGGTATAGTGCAGCCCGCGGCTCTCTTTACGCATCATCGCGCAGCGTACAATCAGTTCAGCGACCTGAACCAGATTGCGCAGCTCCAGCAAATTATTCGATACGCGGAAATTGGCATAATACTCATCAATTTCCTGTTGGAGCATGGTGATGCGGCGCAACGCGCGCTCAAGTCGTTTGGTCGTGCGTACAATCCCCACGTAGTCCCACATAAACAGTCGTAGCTCATGCCAGTTATGTTGGATCACCACCAACTCATCCGGGTTATCCACACGGCTTTCATCCCAGGCAGGCAGGTGCTCTGTCTCGCGGGCGTACGGCATGCGTTTCGTGATGTCTTCCGCTGCAGACCAGCCGTACACCAGGCATTCAAGCAGTGAGTTAGAGGCCATACGGTTCGCGCCGTGAAGTCCGGTATAGCTGACCTCTCCGATAGCATACAGGCCATCTACATCCGTACGTCCATGGTCGTCAACCATTACGCCACCACAGGTATAGTGGGCGGCAGGTACAATGGGCACCGGATCGCGGGTTAAATCAATGCCCAGATTCAGCAGCTTTTCGTAAATCATCGGGAAGTGCTGGCGAATGAACTCTGCGGGCTTATGGCTGATATCGAGATACATGCAGTCCACGCCAAGACGTTTCATTTCATGGTCGATGGCGCGGGCAACGATGTCACGTGGCGCGAGTTCACCTCTGGCATCAAAGTCCGGCATAAAGCGTGAACCGTCAGGGCGTTTCAGGTAAGCACCTTCTCCGCGCAGCGCTTCCGTGAGCAGGAAGTTGCGTGCCTGAGGGTGGAACAATGCGGTCGGATGAAACTGGTTAAATTCGAGGTTCGCCACGCGGCAACCGGCGCGCCAGGCCATGGCAATACCGTCTCCGGAGGCTATGTCCGGGTTGGTGGTGTACTGATATACCTTGGAGGCGCCACCTGTAGCCAGTACGACAGCCTTCGCCTGACAAGTTTCAACCTTCTCTTTATTACGATTCCAGACCCAGGCACCCACAACGCGACGCGTGCCGGGCAGGCCAATTTTGTCGGAAATAATCAGGTCAACGGCATTACTCCGCTCAAGGACCCGAATATTAGGATGACTAAGAGCCTTACTGACCAGCGTAGTTTCAACTTCTTTACCCGTGGCATCCGCGGCGTGAAGGATGCGACGGTGACTATGACCGCCTTCACGAGTAAGGTGATAGCTCTCTTCGCCATTGGGCTGAACCTGGGTATCAAATAATACCCCCTGGTCGATGAGCCATTGAACGCAATGACGGGCATTACTGGCGACAAACTCTGCGGCGTGCGTATCCACGATCCCGGCACCGGCAATCAACGTATCTTCAACATGTGATGCAATGCTGTCTGTTTCGTCAAACACAGCGGCAATACCGCCCTGGGCATAAAATGTGGAACCTTCACTTATCGGCCCTTTACTCAGAACAATAACGTTCTGATGCTCGGCCAGACGCAGCGCCAGAGAGAGACCGGCAGCACCGCTGCCGATGATCAGTACATCACAATGAAGTTCAGGTGTTGTGTTCATGATTTTTGTTTAATTTACTAAACAGTGTTTGGTCAGAATAGCACCTGAATGCGAGATATCGCACGTTTTTTTTAAAGTCTGTTGCAATGACTAAACTCGTAAGGTGGCGTAAACAGGAGGTAAATGAATGAAATTATTTTGCGAAGCAGATCGTTAGTGTCAGATTTTGTGGTGAAATAAAGCCAGGGTTGCGTTACTCTTCTGGCGGGAAAAAGATGTTTCTTGTCAGAAAGTGGTGCGTATCGTGAACAGACTTATAATGAGAGAAAATGAACAGTCTGCGGCGCGATGAACAAAAACAAAGGCGTTACGGAACTTATTGAAGATCAGACACTCTAATTCGGTGCTTGCTCAAAGTGCGGTATTTTAGAGTGGCGTTTCGATAACGCGTGGAATTTAGGTTTGGGGAGACATTACCTCGGATGAGCGAGCAGTTAACGGACCAGGTCCTGGTTGAACGGGTCCAGAAGGGAGATCAGAAAGCCTTTAACTTACTGGTGGTGCGCTACCAGCATAAAGTGGCGAGCCTGGTTTCCCGTTATGTACCGTCAGGTGATGTACCTGATGTGGTACAAGAGTCTTTTATCAAGGCCTATCGCGCGCTGGATTCTTTCCGGGGAGATAGTGCTTTTTATACCTGGCTGTACCGTATTGCGGTCAATACGGCAAAGAATTATCTGGTCGCTCAGGGACGTCGTCCACCTTCAAGTGATGTGGACGCAATCGACGCCGAAAACTTCGAAAGTGGCGGCGCATTGAAAGAAATTTCGAACCCTGAGAACTTAATGTTGTCAGAAGAACTGAGACAAATCGTTTTTCGCACGATCGAGTCGCTCCCGGAAGATTTACGCATGGCAATTACGTTACGGGAGCTGGATGGTCTGAGCTATGAAGAGATAGCCGCTATCATGGATTGTCCGGTCGGTACGGTACGTTCACGAATTTTCCGTGCGCGAGAAGCTATTGATAATAAAGTTCAACCGCTTATCAGGCGTTGACGATAGCGGGATACTGGAAAAGGTATTAGGCATGCAGAAAGAAAAACTTTCCGCTTTAATGGATGGTGAAACGCTGGATAGTGAGCTGCTCAACGAGCTGTCTCATTCTCCCGAAATGCAAGAGACCTGGGAGAGTTACCATCTCATCCGTGACACTCTTCGTGGTGACACCGGCGAGGTTCTCCATTTCGATATCTCAGCCCGCGTGATGGCGGCCATTGAGAATGAGCCTGTTCATCAGACCACTCCGCTGATTCCTGAAGCTCAACCAGCACCTCACCAGTGGCAGAAAATGCCGTTCTGGCAAAAGGTGCGTCCGTGGGCTAGCCAGCTCACCCAAATGGGGGTGGCTGCATGCGTATCGCTTGCAGTTATCGTTGGCGTCCAGCACTATAATACTCAGTCTGAAACTAATCAGCAGCCAGAAGCGCCAGTGTTTAACACACTGCCGATGATGGGCAAAGCCAGCCCGGTAAGCCTGGGTGTACCGGCTGATGCCTCCGCCAGCGGCGGTCAGCAACAGCAGGTTCAGGAGCAGCGCCGTCGCATTAATGCGATGTTGCAGGATTATGAGTTGCAGCGTCGTCTGCACTCTGAACAGCTTCAGTTTGAGCAGGCACAAACACAGCAAGCTGCTGTGCAGGTGCCCGGAAACCAAACTTTAGGAACGCAATCGCAGTAATGAAGCAACTTTGGTTCGCCATGTCTCTGATGGCGGGTAGCTTGTTCTTCTCTGCCAACGCCTCGGCTGATGTTTCATCCGGGGCGTTGTTGCAGCAAATGAATCAGGCTAGCCAGTCACTCAATTATGAGTTGGCATTTATCAGCATCAATAAGCAGGGTGTCGAGTCGTTACGCTATCGCCATGCCCGTCTTGATAACCAGCCGCTCGCCCAGCTTTTACAGATGGATGGCCCGCGTCGGGAAGTTGTTCAGCGTGGTAACGAAATCAGTTATTTCGAACCAGGTCTGGAGCCATTCACGCTGAATGGCGACTATATCGTTGATTCTCTGCCGTCACTTATTTACACCGACTTCAAGCGGCTCGCCCCTTACTACGATTTTATTTCGGTAGGGCGTACGCGCATTGCGGACAGGTTGTGTGAGGTGATCCGCGTTGTTGCCCGGGACGGAACACGCTACAGCTATATCGTCTGGATTGACGCAGAAACTAAACTTCCGATGCGTGTAGACCTGCTTGACCGTGACGGTGAAACGCTGGAACAGTTCCGCGTTATCTCCTTCAATGTGAACAATCAGGTTGGAAACAGCATGCAGAATCTGGCTAAAGCCAGTCTGCCGCCACTGCTTTCTGTTCCGGCGGGTGACTCCGTTAATTTCAACTGGGTACCTTCCTGGATCCCACAAGGGTTTAGCGAAGTTTCAAGCAGCCGTCGTCAGTTGCCAACCATTGAGACTCCCGTTGAATCGCGTCTTTATTCCGATGGATTATTCAGCTTCTCGGTGAATATCAACCGCGCAACGGCAAACAGTTCTGAACAAATGCTTCGTACCGGACGTCGTACGGTCAGCACCACGGTACGCGATAACGCAGAGATCACGATTGTGGGTGAGTTACCTCCGCAGACGGCAAAACGCATTTCTGACAGCATAAAATTCAGGGCCGCACAATGATTAAAGAGTGGGCTACGGTTGTATCGTGGCAGAACGGCATTGCGCTGGTGAGCTGCGATGTCAAAGCATCATGTAATAGCTGCGCGTCCAGAGCCGGCTGCGGCAGTCGCGTGCTAAATAAGCTCGGGCCACAAACGTCGCACACGATTTCTGTGCCAAGCGAACAGCCGTTGATGGCGGGACAGAAGGTCGAGCTGGGTATTGCGGAAGGTAGCCTGCTCAGTTCGGCTATGCTGGTTTATCTCTCCCCGCTGGTAGGGTTGTTTGTGATGGGCGGCATATTCCAGATGCTGTTTGGCACCGATGCAGCCGCCATGTGCGGTGCCGCATTAGGTGGCGTGGGAGGATTCTGGTTGGCCAAAGGTTTCTCTCCGAAGCTCGCTGCCCGCGAAGAGTGGCAACCTGTCATTCTCAGCGTTGGGCTGGCGCCAGACCAGCTTCGTGTTGAAACGCTCTCTTCTGAGGCCCGGTGATCCATCGGGCTTTATCATTATTTACGTCCTAAAACAGAAAACGTCCTTTCTTCACGCTATACCTGTCTCTAAGTGCATTTCCAGGTAGCGAGGATGTAGTGTAGAATGCTGCGTTTTCGCACTGAAAAACGTCAGGCTAAGAACAGCGGCCTCCAGGAATTCGTAAGGCATAATTATTTAACTATATGAAGAACATACGTAACTTTTCGATCATTGCTCACATTGACCACGGTAAGTCGACGCTGTCTGACCGTATTATCCAGATTTGCGGTGGCCTGTCTGATCGTGAAATGGAAGCCCAGGTTCTGGACTCCATGGACCTGGAACGCGAACGCGGTATCACCATTAAAGCGCAGAGCGTCACGCTGGATTACAAAGCGGCTGATGGTGAAACCTATCAGTTAAACTTTATCGACACCCCAGGCCACGTTGACTTCTCCTATGAAGTATCACGCTCGCTGGCAGCCTGTGAAGGCGCGCTGCTGGTGGTGGATGCCGGGCAGGGCGTAGAAGCCCAGACCCTGGCAAACTGCTACACCGCGATGGAAATGGATCTCGAAGTTGTGCCGGTTCTGAATAAGATCGACCTGCCAGCCGCCGATCCTGAGCGCGTAGCGGAAGAGATTGAAGATATTGTCGGCATCGACGCGACCGATGCGGTACGCTGCTCCGCTAAAACGGGCGTGGGCGTGACCGATGTTCTGGAACGTCTGGTTCGTGATATTCCGGCTCCGGAAGGTGACCCGGATGGCCCGCTGCAGGCGCTGATCATCGACTCCTGGTTTGATAACTACCTTGGCGTTGTCTCCCTGGTGCGTATTAAAAACGGCACCATGCGTAAAGGCGACAAAATCAAGGTAATGAGTACCGGGCAAGTCTACAATGCGGATCGTCTGGGCATCTTCACGCCAAAACAGGTTGACCGTACCGAGCTGAAGTGCGGCGAGGTAGGTTGGTTGGTCTGCGCAATCAAAGACATCCTTGGCGCGCCAGTAGGCGATACCCTGACGGGTGCTCGTAACCCGGCAGATAAAGCGCTGCCAGGTTTTAAAAAGGTGAAACCGCAGGTTTACGCGGGTCTGTTCCCGGTTAGCTCTGACGACTACGAAAACTTCCGCGATGCACTCGGTAAGCTTAGCCTGAACGATGCCTCACTGTTCTACGAGCCAGAGAGCTCTACGGCGCTGGGCTTCGGCTTCCGCTGTGGCTTCCTCGGCCTGCTGCACATGGAGATCATTCAGGAGCGTCTGGAGCGTGAATACGATCTGGATCTGATCACCACTGCACCGACCGTAGTCTATGAAGTTGAAACCACCTCGAAAGAGGTTATCTACGTCGACAGCCCGTCCAAGCTTCCGCCGCTGAACAACATTCACGAGCTGCGCGAGCCAATCGCTGAGTGTCACATGCTGCTGCCGCAGGAGTTCCTGGGTAACGTCATTACGCTGTGTATCGAGAAGCGTGGTGTGCAGACCAACATGGTTTACCACGGTAACCAGGTGGCGCTGACCTATGAAATCCCAATGGCGGAAGTGGTACTCGACTTCTTCGACCGTCTGAAGTCAACCTCTCGTGGCTATGCGTCACTGGATTACAACTTCAAACGCTTCCAGGCCTCCAACATGGTCCGTGTGGACGTGCTGATCAACGGTGAGCGCGTGGACGCGCTGGCGCTGATCACCCACAACGACAACGCGCCATATCGTGGCCGTGAGCTGGTTGAGAAGATGAAAGACCTGATCCCGCGTCAGCAGTTTGATATCGCGATTCAGGCTGCCATCGGCAACCACATTATCGCGCGTTCCACCGTAAAACAGCTGCGTAAAAACGTTCTGGCTAAATGCTATGGCGGTGACGTCAGCCGTAAGAAAAAGCTGCTGCAGAAACAGAAAGAAGGTAAGAAGCGTATGAAGCAGGTCGGTAACGTCGAGCTGCCGCAGGAAGCATTCCTTGCCATCCTTCATGTTGGTAAAGACAGCAAATAACCCTAAGGAGTTGGCATGGCGAACATGTTTGCCCTGATCCTGGTCATTGCTACCCTGGTGACCGGTCTGTTGTGGTGTCTGGATAAGTTTATCTTCGCCCCAAAACGCCGTGAACGTCAGGCTGCCGCTCAGGCAGCCACAGGCGATCAGCTGGATGCGAAAACGCTGAAGAAAGTCGGCCCGAAACCGGGCTGGCTGGAAACAGGAGCCTCGGTATTCCCGGTGCTGGCGATTGTGCTGGTGGTACGTTCGTTTATTTACGAACCGTTCCAGATCCCGTCAGGTTCAATGATGCCAACGCTGCTGATTGGTGATTTTATTCTGGTCGAGAAGTTTGCCTACGGCATCAAAGATCCTATCTACCAGAAAACGCTGATTGAAACGGGTCATCCGAAACGTGGCGACATCGTGGTGTTCAAATATCCGGAAGATCCGCGCCTGGACTACATTAAGCGTGCGGTGGGTCTGCCGGGTGATAAGGTCACTTACGATCCGGTTGCGAAGGAAGTTACCGTTCAGCCGGGCTGCAGTTCCGGTACGGCGTGTGAGAACGCGCTGCCAATCACCTACTCAAACGTTGAGCCAAGTGATTTTGTCCAGACCTTTGCCCGTCGTAACGGCGGCGAGGTGACCAGTGGGTTCTTCCAGGTACCGAAAGGTGAAACCAAAGAGAACGGTATTCGTCTGGTTGAGCGTAAAGAGACGCTGGGTGATGTTACGCACCGTATCCTGACCGTGCCGATTGCGCAGGATCAGCTGGGTATGTATTACAAACAACCGGGTCAGCAGCTGGCAAGCTGGATTGTGCCTCCGGGACACTACTTCATGATGGGTGATAACCGCGATAATTCTGCGGACAGCCGTTACTGGGGCTTTGTACCTGAAGCGAATCTGGTGGGTAAAGCGACCGCAATCTGGATGAGTTTTGAGAAGCAGGAAGGTGAATGGCCGACCGGCGTGCGCCTGAATCGTATTGGCGGAATCCATTAATTCTCATTAAATGAACGCGTAGCCGCTTTAATTAGCGGCTGCGTGAATTATTTCAGCGATAAATCTCTTCGAACTAACGACATCCCCTGTCGTTGTGTATAGAATATTCCCCCGAAGTTTAAGGTTGGCCCTGCAAGGGTGCCACGGCACACGAAACCGCGTTGGTTTTCTCAGGTCGGTTTCGTGTGCTGCATTTTTGACGCATTCATTTATTGGTATCGCATGAACCCCATCGTAATTAATCGGCTTCAACGGAAGCTGGGCTACACTTTTCATCATCAGGAGTTGTTGCAACAGGCATTAACCCATCGCAGTGCCAGCAGCAAACATAATGAGCGCCTCGAATTTTTAGGTGACTCTATTTTAAGTTTCGTGATTGCGAATGCGCTTTATCATCGTTTCCCGCGTGTGGATGAAGGTGATATGAGCCGCATGCGTGCCACGCTGGTTCGGGGCAATACCCTTGCGGAAATCGCGCGCGAATTTGAACTGGGCGAATGTCTGCGTCTTGGGCCGGGTGAACTGAAAAGCGGCGGCTTCCGTCGTGAATCTATTCTTGCCGATACGGTCGAAGCATTAATCGGTGGCGTGTTCCTGGACAGCGATATCCAGACCGTAGAAAAGCTGATCCTGAACTGGTATCAGACCCGTCTGGACGAAATCAGTCCGGGCGATAAACAAAAAGATCCGAAAACGCGCTTGCAGGAATATTTGCAGGGTCGCCATCTCCCGCTGCCATCCTATCTGGTGGTGCAGGTGCGTGGCGAAGCGCACGATCAGGAATTTACCATCCATTGCCAGGTCAGTGGCCTGAGTGAACCGGTGGTGGGCACAGGTTCTAGCCGTCGTAAGGCTGAACAGGCTGCCGCCGAACAGGCGTTGAAAATGCTGGAGCTGGAATGAGCGAAGAAAAAACCTATTGCGGATTTATTGCCATCGTCGGACGTCCGAACGTCGGCAAATCTACGCTGCTGAATAATCTGCTCGGGCAGAAGATTTCTATTACCTCACGTAAGGCGCAGACCACGCGTCATCGCATCGTGGGTATCCATACAGAAGGCGCGTATCAGGCGATTTATGTCGATACTCCGGGCCTGCACATGGAAGAGAAGCGCGCCATTAACCGCCTGATGAACAAGGCGGCGAGCAGCTCGATTGGCGACGTTGAGCTGGTCATTTTCGTTGTTGAAGGCACCCGCTGGACGCCGGACGACGAAATGGTGCTGAATAAACTGCGTGACGGTAAAACACCGGTCATCCTCGCGGTCAACAAAGTGGACAACGTACAAGAGAAGGCTGACCTGCTGCCGCATCTGCAGTGGCTCGGTAGTCAGATGAATTTCCTCGATATCGTACCGTTGTCTGCCGAGACCGGTCTGAATGTGGATACCATCGCGGGCATCGTGCGTAAGCATCTGCCGGAAGCGATCCATCACTTCCCGGAAGAGTACGTTACCGATCGCTCCCAGCGCTTTATGGCCTCTGAAATCATCCGTGAAAAGCTGATGCGTTTCCTCGGTGCTGAGCTGCCATACTCCGTGACAGTAGAAATCGAACGTTTCCAGAGCAACGAACGCGGCGGCTACGATATCAATGGCCTGATCCTCGTTGAGCGTGAAGGGCAGAAGAAGATGGTGATTGGCAACAAAGGTACCAAGATCAAAACCATCGGCATTGAAGCCCGCAAAGACATGCAGGAGATGTTCGAAGCCCCGGTTCACCTGGAACTGTGGGTGAAAGTGAAATCTGGCTGGGCCGATGATGAGCGTGCTCTGCGCAGCCTCGGTTACGGCGAAGACCAATAACTCAAGACGACGAGTATGATGGATGGATGGCAGCGTGCCTTTGTCCTGCATAGTCGTCCCTGGAGCGAAACCAGCCTCATGCTGGACGTCTTCACGGAAGAGTCGGGCCGCGTGCGCCTTGTTGCGAAAGGCGCACGTTCCAAACGTTCTAACCTGAAAGGTGCCTTACAGCCTTTCACTCCCTTGCTGGTTCGTTTTGGTGGGCGAGGGGAGGTCAAAACCCTGCGCAGTGCCGAAGCCGTCTCTCTGGCACTTCCTCTTTCTGGTATCACGCTGTACAGCGGTTTGTATATCAACGAACTCATCTCGCGCGTTCTTGAACATGAGACTCGCTTCTCTGAACTTTTCTTCGATTATCTGCACTGTATTCAGGCGCTGGCGGGTACCACCGGTACCCCCGAACCTGCGCTGCGTCGTTTCGAACTGGCGCTGCTGGGACATCTGGGATATGGCGTCGATTTTCTGCATTGTGCGGGGAGCGGAGACGAGGTCGAGGACACGATGACCTATCGTTATCGGGAAGAAAAAGGTTTTATTGCCAGCATCGTAATCGATAACAGCACATTTACCGGTCGTCATCTCCGGGCGCTGTATGAGCGCGAGTTTCCCGATCAGGACACACTGCGCGCTGCAAAACGCTTTACCCGCATTGCCCTCAAGCCGTATCTTGGCGGCAAGCCCTTAAAGAGCCGCGAATTATTCAGGCAGTTTATGCCGAAACGTTAGAGACAGAACCAAAAGAAAACCGAGGATTGTCATGGCTGAATTACTGTTAGGCGTCAACATTGATCATATCGCCACGCTGCGTAATGCGCGCGGCACGGCTTATCCTGACCCGGTTCAGGCGGCATTTATCGCCGAACAGGCTGGCGCCGACGGCATTACCGTTCATTTGCGTGAAGACCGTCGCCATATCACCGATCGCGACGTACGTATTCTGCGTCAGACGCTAGATACCCGTATGAATCTGGAGATGGCCGTCACGGAAGAGATGCTGGCGATTGCCTGCGAGACTAAACCCCATTTCTGCTGCCTGGTACCGGAAAAGCGTCAGGAAGTGACGACCGAAGGCGGTCTGGATGTTGCAGGGCAGCTCGACAAAATGCGCGATGCCTGCAAACGTCTGGCCGATGCCGGCATCCTGGTTTCTCTGTTTATCGACGCCGATTTCGCCCAGATCAAAGCGGCGGCCGACGCGGGCGCACCGTATATCGAAATTCATACCGGTTGTTATGCTGATGCTGAAAGCGATGCTGAGCAGGCCAAAGAGCTGGAGCGTATCGCTAAAGCAGCTACGTATGCCGCAAGCCTGGGCCTGAAGGTCAATGCTGGACATGGCCTCACCTACCACAACGTTAAGGCCATCGCCGCCCTGCCGGAAATGCATGAGCTGAATATCGGCCATGCGATTATTGGCCGTGCAGTGATGAGTGGCCTGAAAGAGGCGGTATCAGAGATGAAACGTCTGATGCTGGAAGCGCGCAAGTAATGGCCATTCTGGGCTTAGGCACGGATATCGTTGAAATAGCCCGCATTGAAGCGGTGATCGCCCGTAGCGGCGATCGCCTGGCAAGGCGTGTGCTAAGCGATAACGAATGGGCCATCTGGGAAGCGCATCAGCAGCCGGTGCGTTTTCTGGCCAAGCGTTTTGCTGTGAAAGAAGCGGCCGCCAAAGCCTTTGGTACGGGTATTCGAAATGGTCTGGCATTTAACCAGTTTGAAGTGTTTAACGACGAACTGGGTAAACCGCGCCTGCGTTTATGGGGCGAGGCGCAAAAGCTGGCTGAGAAGCTGGGCGTGAACCACATGCACGTGACGATCGCGGATGAACGCCACTATGCAAGCGCAACGGTGATCATCGAAAGTTAAAGTTTGTCCGCATGATGCATCAGGACAAACTTATCCCATAGCTGCTCTTCGCTCTCGACGTGTGCCGGATCTTTCAGGATAGTATTGGGGATCGGGCACACTTTCTGACAGGTCGGCGTCTCATAGTGACCGATGCATTCGGTGCAGCGGTCGCTGTTAATTTCATAAATGCTGTCGCCCATCGAAATCGCCTGGTTCGGGCATTCGGGTTCGCACATATCGCAATTGATGCATTTTTTGGTAATTAACAGCGCCATCAGGAAATTCTCAGAAACAACACAAACTGGGCGGGCATTATACGCGTCAAACCAGTTTCTTTACCAGTTCTTCGCTGTGGCGAATGCGCTCGGGTGCGTGTTCCAGATCCTGCTGCACCAGCGCCATAAACAGCAGATCGGTCAGCATCATTTGCGCACTGGTGGACGAGATAGCCGCACTGCGCGTAGCCTGCTCTTCGGCAATGGTATATAAACAGCGCGTTGCCCGCTGTTGCAGGGCATTCGGGGTAAAACCGGTGATTGCCAGAATTTTACCGCCGACACGCAGGGCTTCGTCGGTCGCCATATTGATTTCACGACGCTCACCGGAATAGGAGATTGCCAGCAGCAGATCGTCAGGATCCATCGCCTGTACAGTCGCCAGCAAGGCGTGCATATCCTGCTCGACAATGGCGTTATAACCGATTTTGGTTAGCTTCCAGCCAAAATTACGTGCCACCAGGCCGGATGCGCCAATTCCGGTCAAAATGATACGCCGTGCTGCACGTAGCATCGCCACGCTCTCCAGCAGTTTCTCTTCCGTGTTCACATCAAGCGTCGCATGCATGGCCGCGACATTCTCTTTAATCAGCTTTTCCCCAACCAGACGCATCGGGTCATCACCACGGATCTGGTTATGTACGGGCATCGACTGCGGATTGGGGTTACTCACCAGCGCTTCGCTAATCGCCAGTTTGAGGGCGGGAAAGCCCTTAAAGCCAATCTTCTGGGCAAATTTCACCACGCTTGATTGACTCACACCGGCTTCACTCGCCAGCTGCTGCGAGCTGAGATGGCGGGCGCGATCGGGCTGAGAAAGCAGATAATCCGCCAGCTTTTTGTCGCTTTGAGCAAAGCCTGCATACCGCTGGCGAATACGAATTAAACAGTTCATAGGTTCTCCTGGCGAAAATGTGATTATCTGCGCAAATACGAATTTTGCTCGCCTGAATGAATTTTATATTCCATTATAGTGTGATTATTATGAATTAAAAATTCCTGAGGTACAAAACATGAATCTTGGCTCACTTGTTTCAGAAACGCGTAACCCGCAAACCATGGATCTGGATGCACTTTCCACCCTTGAGCTGGTTAACCGTTTTAATCAACAGGATACGCTGGTGGCGCAGGCAGTGAAAGAGACATTACCTGAGGTGGCGAAAGCTGTCGATGCCGCGGCGGAAGCACTGAAGGCGGGTGGTCGTATTATTTATATGGGGGCCGGAACCAGCGGGCGTCTTGGCGTGCTGGATGCGTCAGAATGCCCACCAACGTTTGGTGTTCCACACGGTCTGGTGGTCGGGTTGATTGCCGGTGGTCCAGGTGCGCTGCTGAAAGCCGTTGAAGGGGCGGAAGATAACAAACAGCTGGGTGAGGAAGACCTGAAGGCGCTGAATCTGACAGCGAAGGATCTGGTGGTCGGGCTGGCGGCATCCGGACGCACGCCGTACGTCATTGGCGGGCTGGAATACGCTAACCAGACCGGCTGCACAACGGTCGCCATCTCCTGTAATCCAGGCTCACCGATTGCACAGGTGGCCGCTATAGCTATCTCTCCGGTGGTCGGGCCGGAAGCGCTGACCGGCTCCACGCGCCTGAAATCCGGGACCGCGCAAAAGCTGGTGCTCAATATGATCTCCACCGGTGCAATGGTGAAGTTCGGCAAGGTTTACCAGAACCTGATGGTGGATATGCAGGCGACCAACATCAAGTTAGTGGACAGAGCCTGCCGCATGGTGATGGAGGCGACGGGCGCAGGGCGTGAAGAGGCAGAAGCGGTGCTCAAACAGACCGATCACGATGTTAAACTGGCCATTCTGATGATCTTAAGTGGGCTGGACGCTGAGGCCGCGAGAGCCAAACTCGATGCGCATAACGGTTTCTTACGGGCGGCATTAGAAAACTAACAGAGGCGTGTATGGATAAAACAGCAGCGCTCGCCAGCAATATCCTGCAAGGAATTGGTGGGGAAGAGAATATTCAGCGTCTGGAAAACTGCATGACGCGCGTGCGGGTCGAAGTGCATAACGATGATCAGCTTGATGTGCCGCGTCTGAAGCAGCTTTCCGGCGTCAGCGGCTACGTGAAACAGGGGCAACAGCACCAGTTGATCGTCGGGCCGGGGAAAGCGGCACAGGTGGTCGATGCCATGCGCGCACTGATGGGCAGCAGAGCAAGCGTGTCGATTGAGGATGCTGAACGCACCAAAGCGCAGGCAAAGGCCAAATACAAAGCCCCAATGAGCGATGCGCTGCGCCAGCTGGCAAACGTCTTTATTCCGTTGATCCCAGCGTTCATTGCTTCTGGTTTGATCACCGGGATCATTAACATCCTCAAGCGCCCGGATATTGTTGGGGATTTTGCCACTCAGTATCCGAATCTGCTGGGTATTCTCGGGATTTTCGGCAGCGCAGTGTTTGCCATCATGAACATTCTGGTCGGGGTGAACACGGCTAAAGTATTTGGTGGCTCGCTGGCCATGGGCGGGGTGATGGCAGGGATTTTATCCAGCCCACAACTGGCACAGATAACCCTGTTTGGCGAGGCGCTTCAGCCGGGACGCTGCGGGGTGATTGCTGTACTGCTGGTGGTGATCCTGATGTGCTGGATCGAGAAAAAATTGCGTGCTCTTTTGCCCGGATCAATTGAGCTTATCCTCAATCCACTGCTGACGACACTTATCACCGGCAGTGTGGCGATTGTTGCACTGCAACCCCTGGGCGGCTGGATCTCAGAAGCGATTGCCCATGGCGCGTCTTTGGCTATCGATCGCGGCGGCCTGTTAGTCGGGGCGGTGCTGTCTGGCACTTTCCTGCCATTAGTGCTGACCGGTCTGCATCAGGGTCTGGTACCGATCCATGTCGAGCTGGTGCAGACGCACGGTTACAACGCGCTTCTGCCTATCCTCTCTATGGCAGGCGTGGGACAGGTTGGTGCGGCCATCGCTGTGCTGATGAAAACCCGCAATATGCGCCTGAAAAAAGTGATTAAAGGCGCACTTCCTGTCGGTTTGCTTGGCATTGGTGAACCGCTGATTTTTGGCGTCACGCTGCCGCTGGGTAAACCGTTCCTCGCTGCCTGTCTGGGTGGTGCGGTAGGTGGAGCACTCATCAGCTACTGGAAAGTCGCCACTGTTATCACTTTTGGACTGTCCGGTTTACCGCTGGCGTTGACCATCGTGACCGGAAAAGTGATGCTCTATCTGTTAGGCTATTTAGTAGCGGTGATAGCCGGGTTCCTGTTTACCTGGCTGTTAGGATTCAACGATCCAGAGGAGTAAGGTTTGGCAAATTACGAGCGTCGCGTTGTCTTTTTCGACCTGGATGGAACGCTGCATCAGCAGGATATGTTTGGTACGTTTATGCGCTACCTGTTGCGGCGTCAGCCTCTGAATGCACTGCTCGTATTACCGCTCTTACCCGTGATTGGCATCGCGCTGCTGGTGAAAGGCCGGGCAGCGCGATGGCCGATGAGTCTGCTGCTGTGGGGATGCACGTTTGGCCACAGTGAATCGCGACTCAAACAGCTCGAACAGGATTTTGCACACTGGTTTCGCGGTCATGTCGCCGCGTTTCCTGTCGTTCAGGCGCGTCTCACCAGCTATCTCGATGCGAACGATGCCGATATCTGGCTGATTACCGGTTCACCGCAGACGCTGGTTGAGCAGGTCTATTTTGATACCCCATGGCTCCCCAGGGTGAATCTTATCGCCACACAGATTGCTCGCGGTTATGGCGGTTGGGTGCTCACCCTGCGTTGCCTGGGACATGAAAAAGTGGTGCAACTGGAGAAACGCATCGGTACACCGCTGCGTCTTTACAGCGGCTACAGTGACAGTAAACAGGACAATCCGCTGCTCTATTTTTGTCAGCATCGCTGGCGCGTCACGCCGTCAGGGGAACTTCAGCAACTCGAATAGTCTTCTCTCTGGAGGGTGTGTATAATGCCGCCCGCTTTTAGACCGGAGTATCAACCCTTGTCCAATCCTGAACACAATCATGAATACTGGATGCGCCACGCGCTAACGCTGGCTCAACGTGCCTGGGAAGAGGGCGAGGTCCCCGTGGGTGCCGTGCTGGTTTACAACAACCAGGTGATTGGAGAAGGCTGGAATCGCCCGATTGGCCGTCACGATCCCACTGCTCACGCCGAAATCATGGCGCTTCGACAAGGTGGGCTGGTGTTGCAAAACTATCGCCTGCTCGACACCACGCTGTACGTGACGCTTGAACCCTGTGTGATGTGTTCTGGTGCGATGGTACACAGCCGTATTGGCACGCTTGTCTTTGGCGCGCGGGATGAAAAAACCGGCGCTGCCGGCTCACTGATGGATGTTCTGGGACACCCGGGGATGAACCATCAGGTCAAGACTATCGGCGGGGTGCTTGCACCAGAGTGTTCGGGGCTACTAAGTGATTTCTTTCGAATGCGCCGGCAGCAGAAAAAGCAACAAAAGGCAGAATTGAAGTTGTCGGACGATTAAGTTCATCCGGTGCCACAACCGGGTAACTTTGAGCCAGTTGTTTTGCCTCTGCCGCTTCTTTCTCTTTTTCCAGCAGGTATCCTACCAGGCTTATCTGATATTTACGGATATTTTCCACGTAGGCGTAAGCCTCATGTCCGCGTGCGTAGCCATATGTCAGCTTGTTGTACCAGGGTTTCTGGCTCAGCAGTGGCAACCGCTGTTTAACGTCTGACCAGCTGTCCGGGTTACCTTTCGTTTTCGCCGTCAGCGCTCGCGCATCAAGCATATGCGCATAACCCATGTTGTAGGCGGCCAGCGCGAACCAGATCCGCTCTTCTTCCGGCACTGTTTCCGGTACCTTGGCCATCATATCCTGCAGGTAGCGTGCACCACCGCTGATGCTCTGTTCGGCATCGGTACGGTCATTCACACCCAGGCTCAGGGCGGTATTTTTGGTTAGCATCATTAAACCGCGTACGCCCGTGGGCGACGTGGCCTGGGTATCCCAGTGAGATTCCTGATAGGAGATAGCCGCCAGCAGTTTCCAGTCAATTTCCTGGGCGTATTTTTCGAACAACGGCTGCAGGTCTGGCAGGACACCGTCTATCGCGCGCAGGAAGCTGCGGGTGTCGACATAGTCAAAGTCGTCACCGTGGCCGAGATACTTCTCCTCCAGACGCGCCAGGGTACCGTCTTCATTGATGGTATTGAAGAAATCGAGCATCGCCGCAGAGACGGTCTGATCGTCGTCGAGCTGGGTAAACCAGGTAACGGGTTGTTCATCTGTCACGTCCAGCGCTACGGCGATCTCAGGGTGAACGCGCTGGAAAAGACTGATCGCAACCGAATCAGCGATGGTATAGGGCAGTTTCTGATTTTTAACCTGTTCCAGCAGTTCCGTAGTGCCGAGTTTGGGATCGACTGTCCAGCTCAGGTCCGGGTATTTCTTCTCCTTGAGCTCACGCAGATCGTCAATCACCACATGGCCGGGGGCAATCGTCAGTTGTTGATCGTTAATGGTAGCAAGCGTGCGCGGGCGAACGCTTCCGACACGGTAGACCAGTTGCTGCGAAACGGAGTAGTAGGTCGGGCCTGGCTGATAGTTCTTGCTGCGCTCGCTGTTATACACCAGCCCGGCCGCGAGCATATCGGCATCGTCGTTATCGAGGTCATCAAACAACTGGTTGATATTCTGGCGGACGGTAATTTTAAGCTTTACGCCAAGATAATCGGCGAACTGTTGGGCCAGTTCGTAATCCAGACCAATAACTTTGCCGTTGATGTCGCTGTAGATCAGCGGAGAGTTTAGGGTACTGACGCGCAATTCCCCCCGCTCCTTTATGGCGGCGATACGGTTTTCGGCTTTGCCGAACCAGGGGATAGAAGGCCAGAGGGCCACTGCCAGCAGCAACGTCACAATGCCGATGAGCAGATAATTAATCTTTAATTTTTTCAATTAGTTAATTCTCTGCGACGCCGGTTGCCTCAGTCTGCTGTAGCCATGTTAATAATAAGGTTTGCCATTGAATGAGCGGCATTTTGCGTAAACTTGCGCCACTTGGCAACCCATTAGAGAGACAGGTCACATCTATTGTTAAACATCTGCGTATATTTTATTTCGACGCAAACGGTTTCGTCGGCGCTCAGGATTCTCTATAATGACGCCCGTTTTCCCCCCTTGCGCACACTGTAAGCGCCCCGGCGCTTCGAAGACGAGAGACTTATGATGGAAATTCTGCGTGGTTCGCCTGCACTGTCTGCCTTCCGTATTAACAAACTGCTGGCACGTTTTCAGGCGGCCGACCTTCCGGTAAGCAATATTTACGCTGAGTATGTCCATTTTGCTGACCTGAATGCCCCCCTGAATGCAGAGGAGCGCGTACAGCTGGAACGCCTGCTCAAGTATGGCCCAAGTCTGAGCAGCCATACGCCAACCGGCAAACTGATCCTTGCGACACCGCGTCCGGGCACCATCTCCCCCTGGTCTTCCAAAGCCACCGACATCGCCCACAACTGTGGCCTGAGCCAGATTAACCGTCTGGAACGCGGCGTGGCGTACTATGTGGAAGCTTCCACTCTGAGCGAAGAACAGTGGCAGGCGGTTGCAGCTGAGCTTCATGACCGCATGATGGAGAGTGTTTTTGCCTCTCTCGATGACGCGCAGAAGCTATTCTCCCACCATCAGCCTGCGCCGGTACAGAGCGTGGATTTGCTGGGGCAGGGGCGCCAGGCACTGATTGACGCGAACCTGCGTCTTGGCCTGGCACTGGCAGAAGACGAAATTGATTATCTGCAGGATGCGTTTGTTAAGCTGAACCGCAATCCGAATGACATCGAACTCTATATGTTCGCGCAGGCCAACTCTGAACACTGTCGTCACAAGATTTTCAACGCCGACTGGGTTATCGACGGCGAACAGCAGCCGAAGTCGCTGTTCAAAATGATTAAAAACACCATGGAAAAAACCCCTGACCACGTGCTGTCTGCCTACAAAGACAACGCTGCGGTAATGGAAGGTTCCGAGGTGGGCCGCTTCTTCGCCGATCGCGAAGCAGGGCGCTATGACTTCCATCAGGAGCCCGCGCATATCCTGATGAAGGTCGAAACCCATAACCACCCGACGGCGATCTCCCCGTGGCCGGGGGCGGCGACCGGTTCCGGCGGTGAAATCCGTGATGAAGGTGCGACCGGTCGCGGGGCTAAACCAAAAGCTGGTCTGGTCGGTTTCTCCGTTTCCAACCTGCGCATCCCGGGTTTTGAACAGCCGTGGGAAGAAGATTTCGGCAAGCCAGAGCGCATTGTAACCGCGCTGGATATCATGACCGAAGGCCCGCTGGGCGGCGCGGCGTTTAACAACGAATTTGGTCGTCCGGCGCTGAACGGTTACTTCCGTACCTATGAAGAGAAAGTGGACAGCCACAACGGCGAAGAGCTGCGCGGCTACCACAAACCGATCATGCTGGCGGGCGGGATCGGCAACATTCGCGCCGATCACGTGCAGAAAGGCGAGATCGTCGTGGGCGCGAAGCTGATCGTCCTCGGTGGCCCGGCAATGAACATCGGCCTGGGCGGTGGGGCGGCTTCTTCTATGACCTCTGGTCAGTCTGATGCGGATCTTGACTTTGCTTCCGTGCAGCGCGACAACCCGGAAATGGAGCGTCGTTGCCAGGAAGTGATCGACCGCTGCTGGCAGCTGGGCGAAGCTAACCCAATTCTGTTTATTCACGATGTGGGCGCGGGCGGTTTGTCTAACGCCATGCCGGAGTTGGTGAGCGACGGCGGTCGCGGTGGTCGTTTCAACCTGCGCGACATCCTGAGCGATGAGCCGGGTATGAGCCCGCTGGAAATCTGGTGTAACGAATCTCAGGAACGTTATGTTCTGGCCGTTGCAGCGGATCAATTACCGCTGTTTGACGAGCTGTGCCGCCGCGAGCGTGCGCCGTATGCCGTTATTGGTGAAGCGACCGAAGAGAAGCATCTCTCCTTAAGCGACACCCACTTTGACAACCAGCCGATCGATCTGCCGCTGGACGTTCTGCTCGGTAAAACGCCGAAGATGACCCGCGACGTTGAAACCCGTAAAGCGGCAGGAAAAGCGCTGGATCGTCAGGGCATTACCGTTGCGGAAGCGGTCAACCGCGTGCTGCACCTGCCGGCCGTGGCAGAGAAAACCTTCCTCGTGACCATCGGCGACCGTACCGTGACCGGTATGGTATCGCGCGATCAGATGGTCGGCCCGTGGCAGATCCCGGTCGCTAACTGCGCCGTGACCACCGCGAGTCTCGACAGCTACTACGGCGAAGCAATGGCGCTGGGTGAACGTACCCCGGTGGCGCTGCTGGACTTCGCGGCATCTGCTCGTCTCGCCGTTGGTGAAGCGCTGACTAACATCGCTGCAACCCAGATTGGCGATATCAAACGTATCAAACTTTCTGCGAACTGGATGGCCGCTGCTGGTCACCCGGGTGAAGACGCAGGCTTGTATGAAGCGGTAAAAGCGGTGGGTGAAGAGCTGTGCCCTGCGCTGGGTCTGACCATTCCGGTGGGTAAAGACTCTATGTCGATGAAGACCCGCTGGCAGGAAGGCAACGAGCAGCGCGAGATCACCTCTCCGCTGTCGCTGATTATCTCCGCCTTTGCTCGCGTGGAAGACGTTCGTCATACCGTTACGCCGCAGCTCGTGACCGAAGACAACGCCCTGTTGCTGATTGACCTGGGTAAAGGCAACAACGCGCTGGGTGCGACCGCGCTGGCGCAGGTTTACCGTCAACTGGGCGATAAGCCGGCAGACGTGCGCGATGTGGCGCAGTTAAAAGGCTTCTACGATGCCATCCAGGCGCTGGTTGCGCAGCGTAAGCTGCTGGCCTACCACGACCGTTCTGACGGCGGCCTGCTGGTGACGCTGGCAGAAATGGCCTTCACCGGCCACTGTGGCGTGGAAGCGAATATTGCCTCTCTGGGCGAAGACCGTCTGGCGGCGCTGTTTAACGAAGAGCTGGGCGCCGTGATTCAGGTTCGTGCGGCAGATCGCGACGCGGTTGAAGCCATCCTTGCGAAGCACGGTCTGGCAGATTGTGTGCACTATCTGGGTAAAGCCGTTCAGGGCGACCGCTTCGTCATTGAAGCTGACGGCCACGCCGTGTTCAGCGAGAGCCGCACCACGCTGCGTATGTGGTGGGCAGAAACCACCTGGCAGATGCAGCGTCTGCGCGACAACCCGGAATGTGCCGATCAGGAGCATAACGCGAAGGCAAATGACAACGATCCAGGCCTGAACGTGAAACTCTCCTTCGACATCAACGAAGATGTTGCTGCGCCGTACATTGCGACTGGCGCGCGTCCGAAAGTGGCCGTGCTGCGTGAGCAGGGCGTCAACTCCCACGTTGAGATGGCCGCAGCCTTCCACCGCGCGGGCTTTGATGCCATCGACGTTCACATGAGCGACCTGCTGGCAGGCCGCACCGGTCTGGAAGATTTCCAGGCGCTGGTGGCGTGCGGTGGCTTCTCCTACGGTGACGTGCTGGGCGCGGGTGAAGGTTGGGCGAAGTCCATTCTGTTCAACAATCGCGTGCGTGACGAATTCGAAACCTTCTTCCACCGTCCGCAAACCCTGGCGCTGGGCGTGTGTAACGGCTGCCAGATGATGTCCAACCTGCGTGAGCTGATCCCGGGCAGCGAAGCCTGGCCGCGCTTTGTGCGTAACCAGTCTGACCGCTTCGAAGCGCGTTTTAGCCTGGTGGAAGTGACTCAGAGTCCTTCTCTGCTGCTGCAGGGCATGGTCGGTTCGCAGATGCCAATCGCGGTGTCTCACGGCGAAGGTCAGGTTGAAGTGCGTGACGCCGCGCATCTGGCTCAGCTGGAGAGCAAAGGTCTGGTGGCGCTGCGCTTTGTTGATAACTTCGGCAAGGTCACCGAAACCTATCCGGCTAACCCGAACGGTTCGGCAAACGGGATTACTGCTGTTACCAGCGAAAGCGGTCGCGCAACCATCATGATGCCGCACCCGGAGCGTGTATTCCGTACCGTGAGCAACTCCTGGCACCCGGAAAACTGGGGCGAGGACAGCCCGTGGATGCGTATTTTCCGCAACGCGCGTAAACAGTTGGGTTAAGCAATAAAATGAATGCAGGCCCGGTGAGCGGAAACGCCACCGGGCTTTTTTATATCTGTCGCAAAACCGCGACAACGCAGTAAAAGGGGTGTCTCCAAATGGAGACATTTAACTTATTGATTTGTATATGACACGACAGTTTCCCGTTAAGGTGTTGCTTAATAGCGACACTTAGCCTGGAAATCATTCAACCGATAATTAACAGGTTAAATGAGTAAAGGCTATATATATCAATGCGTTAATTTTTAGTTTTGCATTCTGGCACGGCTGTTGCATAATACTAACCAGTGGCTCATTCACCCTCTTATGTCAGCCCCTTCGGGACGTGCTACATAAACTTCGAATGACGCACAAAAAGGTGCCTGCCGTCCAACTACTGATCATAGCGATGCTTTATCAGGCCAGGGCGAAACGTCGAGTTAGGCACCGCCTCATTCCACAACAAAGCCGGGTTTTTACCCGGCTTTGTTGTATCTGAAGGGCAGACTCAGTTACGCTCTGCGTAAACCCCCACTAAGAGAGTAATGCGTTGAAACGCTGGCCCGTTTTTCCCCGCTCCCTGCGACAGCTTGTCATGATGGCCTTCCTGCTGATCCTGCTGCCATTACTGATCCTTGCCTGGCAGGCGTGGCAAAGTCTCAATGCCTTGAGTGCTCAGGCGGCGTTGACTAACCGCACGACGCTCATCGACGCCAGGCGCAGTGAAGCGATGACCAATGCTGCGCTGGAGATGGAGCGTAGCTATCGCCAGTACTGTGTGCTTGACGATCGCACGCTGGAAAAGGTGTATCAGAATCAGCGTAAACGCTATAGCGAGATGCTGGATGCCCACGCAGGGGTGTTGCCGGATGACAACCTGTATAAAGCGTTACGTCAGGATCTGAACGACCTTGCTCAGCTACAGTGTAAAAATAGCGGTCCGGATACGACTGCCGCCGCGCGCCTGGAGGCCTTTGCCAGCGCCAACACCGAGATGGTTCAGTCAACGCGTACCGTGATTTTCTCGCGCGGCCAGCAGCTTCAGCAGGAGATTGCCGAACGTGGACAGTTCTTCGGCTGGCAGGCGCTGGTGCTGTTCCTGGTGAGTCTCGGGCTGGTTCTGCTCTTTACCCGCATGATCATCGGCCCGGTGAAGGGCATTCAGCGTATGATTAACCGTCTGGGAGAGGGAAAATCGCTCGGTGATACGGTTGCCTTTAAAGGTCCGCGTGAGTTGCGGTCCGTTGGCCAGCGTATTATGTGGCTGTCTGAACGTCTGGCATGGCTCGAATCTCAGCGTCATCAGTTTCTGCGCCATATTTCCCATGAGCTTAAAACGCCGCTGGCCAGCATGCGTGAGGGCACGGAACTGCTGGCGGACGAAGTGGCTGGGCCGCTGACCACCGAACAGAAAGAGATTGTCGAGATCCTTGATGCCAGCAGCCGCAATCTGCAAAAGCTGATTGAGCAACTGCTGGATTACAACCGCAAGCTGGCTGATGGCGCGGTTGTACTGGAAAACGTCGAGATTGAGCCGCTGGTGGATATGGTGATCTCCGCTCATAGCTTGCCAGCAAGAGCTAAAATGATGCATACCGGTGTAGAACTGAATGCGCCAGCGTGTCTGGCTGAACCCATGCTGTTAATGAGCGTTCTGGATAATCTTTACTCCAATGCGGTGCACTATGGTACTGAATCCGGTAACATTTATATCCGAAGTTATACGAATGGTTCACGGGTGTTTATTGACGTCGCTAACACCGGCACCCCGATCCCCGATGACGAAAAAGCCATGATATTTGAGCCCTTTTTCCAGGGGAGTCATCAGCGTAAAGGTGCGGTTAAAGGAAGTGGTCTGGGCTTGAGCATCGCCCGAGACTGCATACGACGCATGCAGGGTGAGCTAAACATTGTCACGGACGAACGTTCGGATGTTTGCTTCCGTATCGAATTGCCCCTGAGCCGGAAAAATCAATAACATGAATCTATGTCTGGTGAGTATGTCACACGTCTTTTTCCGCGCCGTACGCGCGGTGTTTTCCCGCAACACGCTTCGCCTGAGCTTGCCTTGTTTATTTCTGGCAGGATGTGTTTCCCATGCGCCGCAAAGTGCAATTAGCGATAAACAAGAAGATAAATGGCCAGATAACCAACTGGCAGACTTTCTTTCAACCCGCTGTGAGGACATCTGGAACCTGTCAGGTCATGACGTTGAAAGCAACCCGTTGTTCTGGCTACGCGGAATAGATTGCGCCCAGCGTCTGGCACCGGTAGACGCTCGTTCTAAAGCAGCGATGCTGGATGACGACACCTGGCAGGACGCTTTCAAGCGCGGGATTTTACTGGCAGATGCGAAAATTACCCCCGTTGAACGCCGCGCCAACGTGACCCGGCTGGACACGTTTGTGGTCAACCTTCCGGTCCAGGTTCGCCCGGTATACCAGCTCTGGCGTGATGGGCAGACATTACAACTTCAACTGTCTGAAGAGCGCTCCCGCTACAGTAAATTGCAACAGTCCACCGACAGCGAACTTGATACGCTGCGTCAACAGCAGCAACATTTGCGTACGCAACTGGATACCACGACGCGTAAGCTGGAAAACCTGACCGATATCGAAAGACAGCTTTCGTCGCGTAAATATCAGCCGGGGAGTTCATCTGCTGCACCGGACAGCGATACGCCGAAACAAGAGGATGTGAAGCCATGACCAGCCGTAAACCTGCCCATCTCTTACTGGTGGATGACGATCCCGGGCTGTTAAAGCTGCTGGGCATGCGTCTGGTGAGTGAAGGCTACAGCGTGGTAACCGCTGAGAGCGGGCAGGAGGGGCTGAGAATTCTCAGCCGCGAGAAGATTGATCTGGTGATAAGCGACCTGCGGATGGACGAAATGGACGGCCTGCAGCTGTTCGCGGAGATCCAGAAGCAGCAGCCGGGCATGCCTGTCATTATTCTCACGGCGCACGGGTCGATTCCGGATGCGGTTGCCGCGACCCAGCAGGGGGTGTTCAGCTTCCTGACCAAGCCGGTGGACAAAGATGCGCTTTACAAGGCTATCGACAGCGCGCTGGAACATGCCGCCCCGTCGAATGATGAAGCGTGGCGGGAGTCTATCGTCACCCGCAGCCCTATTATGCTGCGTCTGCTCGAACAGGCCCGTATGGTGGCGCAATCTGACGTCAGCGTGCTCATTAACGGCCAGAGCGGTACCGGGAAAGAGATCCTCGCGCAGGCGATTCATAATGCCAGCCCGCGCAGCAAAAACGCTTTTATTGCGATTAACTGCGGCGCACTCCCGGAACAGCTGCTCGAATCTGAACTGTTTGGGCATGCCCGCGGCGCTTTCACTGGCGCGGTAAGCAGCCGGGAAGGGTTATTCCAGGCAGCGGAAGGCGGCACGCTTTTCCTGGATGAGATTGGCGACATGCCTGCGCCGCTGCAGGTTAAATTACTGCGTGTGTTGCAGGAACGAAAAGTTCGCCCGCTGGGCAGCAACCGCGATATTGATATTAATGTGCGTATTATTTCGGCGACACACCGTGATTTACCGAAGGTGATGGCCCGCAACGAGTTTCGCGAAGATCTCTACTACCGTTTGAACGTGGTGAACCTGAAGATCCCAGCGCTGGCCGAACGTGCGGAAGACATTCCCCTGCTGGCGAACCATCTTTTACGCCAGGCGGCCGATCGCCATAAACCGTTCGTTCGTGCGTTTTCCACCGATGCGATGAAACGGTTGATGGCCGCAAGCTGGCCGGGCAACGTGCGTCAACTGGTGAACGTAATTGAGCAGTGCGTCGCGCTGACCTCATCACCGGTTATCAGCGACGCGCTGGTGGAGCAGGCACTGGAAGGGGAAAACACGGCATTGCCGACGTTTGCCGAAGCGCGGAATCAGTTCGAGCTGAACTATTTGCGTAAGCTGCTGCAAATTACCAAAGGCAACGTGACCCACGCGGCGCGAATGGCGGGGCGTAACCGCACCGAATTCTACAAGTTACTGTCTCGGCACGAGCTGGAAGCGAACGATTTTAAAGAGTAGTACCGCAAAATTCGCTTGAATATGATACTGTGAGCAACCGATTACGAAGCAGCTTACAGGCAAGAGTTTAAGGACCCACCATGAAAAAGATCGATGCGATTATTAAACCTTTCAAACTGGATGATGTACGTGAAGCGCTGGCGGAAGTTGGCATCACCGGGATGACCGTGACGGAAGTGAAAGGTTTTGGTCGTCAAAAGGGCCACACCGAGCTTTACCGTGGCGCAGAGTACATGGTGGACTTTCTGCCGAAAGTGAAAATTGAAATCGTGGTGAGCGACGACATCGTGGATACCTGTGTGGATACCATCATTCGCACGGCGCAGACGGGCAAAATCGGCGACGGCAAAATCTTCGTCTTTGACGTGGCGCGCGTGATCCGTATCCGTACCGGCGAAGAAGACGACGCGGCGATTTGATGGTATTCCTTCGCTGCCATTCCCTGGCGGCGAAGGGGCTTTTAATCGTGCTCTGTTTCCGGCAACGTGAGTGGAGAAGGGGTAAAACATCTTCTCAAACCAACGAATGTAACGATCAGTACCACGCAGCCTAGCGTCCACCCGCTCATCTGAGAGAAAAAGTGGGCATAGGCAGCAACCGCCGTATCGTTAATCTGTGGCTCTGTGGCTCTGTGGTTTGTTGCGCCACGCGTCCTGCCAGCCAGTTGGCGACTGCGCCTGTTGCCAGCATATAAATCCCCGTTAACAGACCTGTGATGCCCGGTAGATTCAGACGGGTGATTTGCGCCATCGCTACCGGGTCGATAAACAGTTCGGCGAAACCCATTAGCGCCAGACCGGCGATCATCATCCCCATTGAGACCTGTCCGTTTAACCCGCCATGACGTGCATTCAGCGCCAGTAACATAAAACCAACGCTCATTAACAACAGACCTAATGCGAACTTCAGCCATAAGCGTAGCGCTGAGCGTATTTTCCCTTCCGGACGCGCTAGCCAGGAAAGGGCAATACCTGCTGCCATTACTGCAATGGCATTAACTGACTGAAACAGTGCAGTTGGCACCTCGATATTAAGCAACTGTCGGTTAACAAAGCGGTCGATAAACAGGCTGATAGTACTGCCACCCTGCTGTGCCAGCACCCAGAACAGCGTCCCTGTCATCATCAGTATCGCGATTTGCCACAGTGCGCGGCGATGCTCAGGAAATCTCATCATAATGCGCGCCACCATTATCACAGCAAACGCGCACACGGCGACCAGTAGATAACCAGAGCCATTATTCTCCAGTAACAGGGTAAAAAAGAGGGGCGCGATGCACAGCATTATCAGCAGCCAGCCCCAGACCGGAAGGAGATACTTTTTGCTGCGTAATGCCTGTTTATTGACGCCGCGCGTATGGTGGAAGTGGTGATGCCCGCTGAGGAAAATCAGCAAACCTGCAAACATGCCGATCCCGGCCAGTGCAAAGCCAATATGCCAGCCGTACCATTGCGCCGCCAGTCCACAGGCAATCGGCGCAGCAATGGAGCCAATGTTCCCTGCGGCATATAACAGCGAAAATCCGCCATCACGACGTGGATCGTCGTGGGCATAAAGTTCTCCCAACAGACAACTGATATTGGATTTAAACAGACCATAACCACATATGATTATCGCCAGTGCAACGTACAGACTGCGGGTTGAGTCAGATTCGATACCTAACACCACATGGCCGAACGTCATCAGCAATGCACCGGTAATAATGGCCGTGCGGTTGCCAAGCAGGCGGTCAGCCAGCCAGCCGCCGAGAATAGGGGTGACGTAGACCAAAGATGCGTAAGCGCTAAAGAGTGTGATGGCGTGGCTATCGTCGAAACCAAGCTGATGGGTAAGGTAGAGGATAAGCAGAGCACGCATGCCGTAAAAGCTGAAATATTCCCAGATTTGAATCGCCACGATGTAATAAATCGCGCGCGGTTGTGAGGGTGTTTTCATGTTATCTCCTTGCGGCGTGAAAAAGGGAAGTGGCAAGCCACTTCCCTTTAGTCTTTATTTATCGTTTTTCAGTACCTTAACGGTATAACGACCATCCGCCTGGCGATATGCACCATGGATGTCGGTTTCAAAGCCTGGATAGTGAGCACCTATTTCGCACAGCATTTGCAGGAATTCCAGCACTGGACGGCTCTCTTCAGTGATCATCTCACCAGGCATAACCAGCGGTACTCCTGGAGGATATGGCAGGATCATATTGGCGTTGACGCGGCCCACCATCTCACTGAGATAGACCTCTTCCGTCTCACCATGCAGCTCTTTCTGGAACGCGGCATACGGCGTTATCACCATTTTTGGCAGCACTTCAAATGCACGGAACATCAGATCCGGCAGATTATGATGCTCAACGAGTTTATGAATGTTCTGTGCAAGCTCCTGAATGCGCATGCTTTCGTAGAACTCAGGATTCTCACGATAGAGCGATGGCAGCATGTTTTTCACGCGCAGATTGAGATCGAAAGCGCGTTTGAAATCGGTGAGTGCGCGGAGCAGACTCAGGGCTTTCGTTTTATCAATACCGATGCTGAACAGGAACAGCAGGTTATACGGACCCGTTTTCTCAACCACGATGCCTTGTTCATCAAGGTATTTCGCGATGATACTGGCAGGAATACCGAAGTCGTCCATGGTGCCATCTTTCTTCATCCCCGGTGTCAAAATGGTGACTTTAATCGGGTCGAGATACATATGCTCGTTATCAATGTTCTTGAAACCGTGCCATGCACTATCGGAACGCAGAGGCCAGCATTCAGGCTCATCAATGTGTTCCGGCTGCCACACATCGAAGAACCAGCCTTCAGATTCGCCTTTCAGACGTTTAATCTCTTTGCGGAATTTCACTGCGCGCTGAATAGAACCGTCGATCAGACGCTTACCGGCATTACCTTTCATCATCGCCGCAGCGGTTTCAGTGGATGCCACAATCCCATAGTGCGGAGAGGTTGTCGTGTGCATCATGTAAGCTTCGTTGAAGGTCTCTTCGTTTACGTCGCCTTTTACATGAATCATCGAAGCCTGAGAAAACGCCGCCAGCAGTTTGTGCGTGGACTGAGTTTCATAAATCACTTTACCTTCCGCACGACCGCCGCTCATCCCACTTTTACCCGCGTAAATAGGGGAGAAATTGGTATAAGGTACCCAGGCCGAGTCAAAGTGGATGGATTTTACATCCAGCGTTTTCTTGATGTAGTCGGTGTTGTAGAGCAGACCATCGTAGGTGGAATTGGTTATAACGGCGTGCACTGGCCAGGTCGCGTTTGGCGTCTCTTTTACGCGTTTGGCAATGGTTGCATGCTGAAGTTCGCTCTGCGGGATCCCGCCGAGAATACCGTATGCGTTACGGGTTGGTCGGAAATAGATCGGCGTAATATCGCTCATCATCATCAGATGCGTCAGCGATTTATGACAGTTTCGATCGATCAGTACAGTGCTGCCTGCAGGTGCTGAGTACATGCCGACAATTTTGTTCGCTGTGGATGTACCGTTGGTCACCATGTAGCTGCGCTCAGCATTGAATACACGAGCGATATACTCTTCTGCCTCTTTGTGCGGGCCGCTATGGTCAAGCAGTGAACCGAGTTCGGATACGGAAATCGAGATGTCAGATTTCATGGTATTAGGGCCAAAGAAGTCGTAGAAAAGACTCCCTACCGGGCTTTTCTGGAACGCGGTGCCGCCCATATGGCCAGGTGTACAGAACGTATATTTCCCTTCGCGAACATATTTGAACAGCGCTTTGGTCAGCGGCGGCAAAATCGTGTCGATATATTCATCTGTGTTCTGTTTGATTTTGGCGGCGATATCGTCAGCGGCACCGAGAGCATACTCAAAGAAACGTACTTTCATACGCAGATCGTTGAGGCTGACGTCGAGCGTGGAGTATGAATTAGCGAATGCATACAGCGGCATGTATTCGTTCATTTTGCTGATATCTTCACACAGCTCGAGATTGTATTTATCCCAGTCGAAAATAACGCCGCACAGACGCGCATTGTTCTCAATGAGTTTCAGTAAGTCTTCGCGGTCATTTGGGTAAACAATACGGAAATCCAGACGCTCAAGTGCGCGGTGGAGCTCACGGATAGGTTCTTCTTTAAAGTAAACGCCCATGTGATTCATGATAGCGATAACATTCATAGTCTTATCTCCAGGTGTAGAAAACCCCTCCCGTCACGGTGTGACAGGTGTCAGGAAGGGCTATAAGAAAGGGGGATTAAAGTGCGTCGGCGGTGGTGCTGTCGGCGTCGTTGTTATGTTGGCGCTGGTACATCTTGCGGCCATAGAACATCAGAATGACGAGGCTGACGATAAAGGTGCCAGACAGTTCGAAGGAGTTGGCCCCCATCAGTGCGATGAAGCAGAACGCGCAGCCAAGAATGGAGCAGACCAGGCTTGCCAGGTTGCGAACGTTAACGCCTTCGAAGCGAATCAGGTCAACGCAGGAGTAGAAATACGGCAGCATGGTCAGTAGTACTGCGATACCCGTCAGTTCGCCGAACAGGTCTGAGGCTTTACCGCCGCTTGAGTTCATCACGGTGATGAGAACCATCAGTACGGTCATTTTCAGCGCTGCCAGCAGCAGGCCTTTTTTCGGGATACCATTGCTATCAACTTCGCCGTAAATTTTCGGGAAGTTACCATCGTTAGCGGCGCGAACCCCGGCCTGGCCTACCAGCATCATCCAGGAGCCCAGTGAGGTCAGGCAGGCGAAGGCGGTGAAGGCAGATACTATCGGTGCAGCCCAGTTACCCATGATGGTTGAGGCACTGATAGCGAATGGTGCGCCAGAAGCGGCCATTTCAGAGGCCGGATACATACCAGAAATCACCTGTGTTGCCGCGATATAGACAATACCGGCCAGAGCGGTGCCCAACATGGTTGCCAGAGGCACTGTGCGTTTAGGGTTTTTCACCATCCCGGTGCTTACCGCAGCGGATTCAACCCCAACGAATGCCCACAGGCAGAGCAGGATACTTTTGATCACCGCATGAGGGTCGGTAGTGGTAGAGGTGTTCCAGTTTGCCTGATAGATGGCAGCATCAAACCAGTGCCATCCCGCAATCGCAGTCACTACGACCGGGATCAGCACCAGTACCAGACCGATAGTCGTCAGGCGGCTCACCCAGGTCCCACCAAGCATATTCACAAAGGTAAACAGCCAGACAATTGCAATACAGGCAATACCTGCCGGAACAGGATTATTTAATGCCGGGAAGAAGGTGGAAAGATAAGAGACAGCGGTAATACCAATTGCCAGATTACCAATCCAGTTTGCGTGGTAATAAAGCACACCGGTCTGGAAACCGAAAGCGGGAGATAATTCCCCGGCATAAGCAATTGGGCCACCTTGTTGAGGGTTTTTGGTGGCCAGGCGGGCGTAGACATATGCCAGAGACATTGCCCCAATAATGGAAATCACCCATCCCCAAATTGCAATGCCACCGATGCTGGCAAGGTTTGCGGGTAATAAAGCAATACCGCTTCCCATCATATTACCGGCGACGACACCGGTGCAGGCAAATAGGCCTATCTTTTTGGCTGAACTCATGTTCGTTTCTCCTGAATTTTATTTTGGAGGTGCGGACCGTTGTTTAAGGCTCAAAATGATCCGACCGACTGACCGCAAGGTTACGGATGCGAACAGGAGAAGTCCTAAAGATAAAGTGAAATAAAAGACAACTTCAAAAAAATGATACCCTGAGATTTTTTCGTTAACATATCAGGATAAAAATTTTATATCAGGAAAAGATAAATAATGATATCTAACAGGGGATTGATGATATTTTTATTACGGCAGGGATTGTTGCCTGGAGGTAACAATTAACACCTCCTGGCAACATTTTTACTACTTACTGAATAAATTCATTAACGCATTCAGAGGGCGCTTTCTACTCTTGTGCAAGAAACGTTTTTAAATAAGGGGCCGCTTTTTTAATGGAAGTCTGGAAAACGCCATTCTCAATCCAGTAGAGAGTGTTTTCACCCGGCCTTAAGTTAAATGCTGTAATATAAGCATCAGCCGCCAGACGATTATCACCCTTCATCTCATAGATCTTTCCCAGTAACACATAATTTAGCCAGGACATTTCGAGTTCAATGCTTTTGTTAATGTTCCTGTATGCATTGTCAATATCACCTTTGCTTAATCCATTGGGTAATGACTCCAACTTACTGATAGTGTTTTATGTTCAGATAATGCCCGATGACCTTGTCATGCAGCTCCACCGATTTTGAGAACGACAGTGACTTCCGTCCCAGCCTTGCCAGATGTTGTCTCAGATTCAGGTTATGCCGCTCAATTCGCTGAGTGTAACGCTTGCTGATTACGTGCAGCTTTCCCTTCAGGCGGGATTCATACAGCGGCCAGCCATCCGTCATCCATACCACGACCTCAAAGGCCGACAGCAGGCTCAGAAGACGCTCCAGTGTGGCCAGAGTGCGTTCACCGAAGACGTGCGCCACAACCGTCCTCCGTATCCTGTCATACGCGTAAAACAGCCAGCGCTGACGTGATTTAGCACCGACGTAGCCCCACTGTTCGTCCATTTCCGCGCAGACGATGACGTCACTGCCCGGCTGTATGCGCGAGGTTACCGACTGCGGCCTGAGTTTTTTAAGTGACGTAAAATCGTGTTGAGGCCAACGCCCATAATGCGGGCGGTTGCCCGGCATCCAACACCATTCATGGCCATATCAATGATTTTCTGGTGCGTACCGGGTTGAGAAGCGGTGTAAGTGAACTGCAGTTGCCATGTTTTACGGCAGTGAGAGCAGAGATAGCGCTGATGTCCGGCAGTACTTTTACCGTTACGCACCACGCCTTCAGTAGCTGAGCAGGAGGGACAACTGATGGAGATGGAAGCCACGGGAGCACCTCAAAAACACCATCGTACACTAAATCAGTAAGTTGGCACCATTACCCCCAGGCCGATGGCGTAGGACTGTTGAGAAGACCACTTATTGCAAGAGATACCGCGCTCAAAACGTACATCTATATCGCGTGGATTGAGTAGCAGGCGCGTTTTGGTCACCGGTGGGTGAGAATTGATAAGCGACATGATAACCAGCGCAATCAACGCACCAAGTGACAACAGAAACAGTAGCCAGGTCCAGAAGGAGGCGACACGATTTCGTCGATCGACTTTTTTCCGTGCCTGTCTGAATGAGGGAGCGGACGCTGTTTCCGGTTCAGGAAGCGTATTGATCTGTCCGGCAGGCGTCGTTTCTGGTGAGGCTATAAGCGTGGATGGCCCACTGTCGGCGCTTTCTTCAGTCATCCAGACCACCGGCGCGGTGAGCTTGTAGCCCCTCTTTGGCACTGTGGTGATGTATTCTGGACTCTGCTCATCACCGTCTTTCAGCCATTTGCGGAGTTCTGAAATGCTCTGGGTAACCACATGACTGGAGACAATATTGCGCATCCAGATGTTATCAATGATCTCATCCCGGCTCAGGACTTCATCAGGATGACTGGCGAAATACACCAAAAGATCAATTAAGCGTGGTTCAAGCGTGAGTTGGCGACCTTGTCGACTAATTTGATTTATGGACGGCGTAACTCGCCACTCGCCAACGCGTACAACAGGTTGTTGCATAAAAAAGCATCCCCAGGCGGAAAAGGGAAAAGAAAAATCATAACATGAATGACAAACTCATTATTGATAAGCCACAAGACTCAATGTTGAAGATGAAAGAAAAAAAGGATGCCGCTAAATACAGCATCCTGAGAGGAATTGGTCGGTTTACAGCACTTTATGAGGCCCGAAACACTCGTAATGAATGTTTTCAGATTTGATCCCCAGCGTAACTAACTGTCTGGCGGCAAACTGCATAAAAGCGACTGGGCCGCAGAGCCAGAATTGCATCTCTGGATTGCTGAACAGGCTCTCGTGTTTACTCAAATCCATCAAGCCCTCGCTGTCGAATCGTGCATTCTGACGGTCATCTTCATTAGGCTGGCGATACCAGGTATGCGCGGTAAAGCGTGGCAGGGTCGCCCCCAGCGTTTTTACTTCATCCGAAAAGGCATGCACATCACCGTTCTCGGCGGCGTGGAACCAGTTTACCTGTGCGGTGTGGGTTGCTTTCGCCAGCGTATCGAGCATCGCCAGCATTGGCGTTTGGCCGACACCCGCAGAGATCAGCGTAACAGGGGTATGCGTTTCAACGGCCATAAAGAAATCACCAGCAGGTGCGGCCAGATGTACCACGTCACCCACGCTGGCTTCGTTGTGCAGCCAGTTTGAAACCTGACCGCCTTCTTCACGCTTCACTGCGATACGGTAACGTTTACCGTCAGGTTTGCGGGTCAGGGAGTACTGGCGGATCTCCTGATGCGGGAAACCTTCAGGCTTCAGCCAGACGCCCAGATACTGTCCTGGCTGATAATCAGCTACCGGCTGACCGTCAACCGGTTCAAATTCAAAGCTGGTAATAAGCTGGCTGCGCGGCGTTTTCTCAACGATACGAAACGCACGCGTACCTTCCCAGCCACCGTTCTTACTGGCGTTTTCGCTGTAGATTTGCGCTTCACGATTGATGAATACGTTTGCCAGCACGCCGTAGGCTTTACCCCACGCGTCCAGTACCTCCTGACCCGGACTGAACATTTCGTCCAGGGTCGCTAACAGATGGCCGCCAACGATGTTGTACTGCTCCGGTTTGATCTGGAAGCTGGTATGTTTCTGCGCGATTTTTTCCACCGCAGGCAGCAGCGCTGCCAGGTTTTCAATATTACTGGCGTAGGCCGCGATAGCATTGAACAGGGCTTCGCGCTGATCGCCATTACGCTGGTTGCTCATGTTGAAAATCTCTTTGAGCTCCGGGTTGTGCGTGAACATACGATCGTAGAAATGGGCAGTGAGTTTAGGACCGGTTTCTACCAGCAGGGGAATAGTGGCTTTTACAGTAGCGATGGTTTGAGCGTCGAGCATGAGCGCGTCCTTCTGATGTCATTTTAATGATGTATTTTAAATGCATCTTATAAAAATACCCCTTCGTTGTAAATGGTTCTTTGCAACATGAAAAATATGCATCACAAACCTGAAAAGAAATCGGTTGAAAATGTCGAGAGCTTTATTCCTCAAACCCTTGCGTGGCGTGAAGGAAAACGTTTGCGTAAAATCGTTTGTCAAGACCTGTTATCACAGAACTATTCAGTTATACTGTTGCCCGTCGTCCAACAGGACTGCCTTTTCAGGCCAAAATTTACTTGTTAGCTGAGTCAGGAGATGCGGATGTTAAAGCGTGAAATGAACATTGCCGATTATGATGCCGAACTGTGGCAGGCTATGGAGCAGGAAAAAGTACGTCAGGAAGAGCACATCGAACTGATCGCCTCCGAAAACTACACCAGCCCGCGCGTAATGCAGGCGCAGGGCTCTCAGCTGACCAACAAATATGCTGAAGGTTATCCGGGTAAGCGTTACTACGGCGGTTGTGAGTACGTTGATATCGTTGAGCAACTGGCTATCGACCGTGCGAAAGAGCTTTTTGGTGCTGACTACGCTAACGTGCAGCCGCACTCTGGCTCTCAGGCTAACTTCGCGGTCTACACCGCGCTGCTGCAACCGGGTGATACCGTTCTGGGTATGAACCTGGCGCAGGGCGGCCACCTGACTCACGGCTCCCCGGTTAACTTCTCCGGCAAACTGTACAACATCATTCCTTACGGTATTGATGAGTCCGGTAAGATTGACTACGAAGACATGGCGAAGCAGGCGCAGACCCATAAACCGAAAATGATCATCGGCGGTTTCTCTGCTTACTCCGGTATCGTTGACTGGGCAAAAATGCGTGAAATCGCAGACAGCATCGGTGCTTACCTGTTCGTAGACATGGCGCACGTTGCGGGTCTGATTGCCGCAGGCGTTTACCCGAACCCGGTACCACACGCTCACGTTGTGACCACCACCACCCACAAAACCCTGGCGGGTCCTCGCGGTGGCCTGATCCTGGCGAAAGGCGGTGATGAAGAGCTGTACAAAAAACTGAACTCTGCTGTGTTCCCAAGCGCGCAGGGCGGCCCTCTGATGCACGTTATCGCGGCAAAAGCGGTGGCGCTGAAAGAAGCGATGGAGCCAGAGTTCAAGGTTTACCAGCAGCAGGTTGCCAAAAACGCCAAAGCGATGGTGGAAGTGTTCCTGAACCGTGGCTACAAAGTGGTCTCCGGTGGTACTGAAAACCACCTGTTCCTGCTGGATCTGGTTGATAAAAACCTGACCGGTAAAGAAGCTGACGCTGCCCTGGGCCGCGCAAACATCACCGTGAACAAAAACAGCGTACCAAACGATCCGAAGAGCCCGTTTGTGACCTCCGGTATCCGTATTGGTTCACCAGCAGTGACTCGCCGTGGCTTTAAAGAAGCGGAAGTGAAAGAGCTGGCTGGCTGGATGTGTGACGTTCTGGACAATATCAATGACGAAGCGGTTATCGAGCGCGTTAAAGGTAAAGTTCTGGATATCTGCGCACGCTTCCCGGTATACGCATAATTCCTCTGCTTTGCAGAAATAAAAAAGGCCGCGCTTGCGGCCTTTTTTTATGGCTCAACGCCGGTCAAGGGAAATCGCGCCAGGCCCGACTATCGCCAGCAGAATAAAGGCACCAGCAATACTGACATTCTTGTAGAAGTTAATCATATTCGGTACGACCGCATCACCGGTCATATCCCAGTAGTGATGGCCTATTACCGCGGTTCCCAGAGTGTAAAACACAAACAGGACGGCGAGAGGACGGGTGAAAAAACCCAGTACGATCAGAATAGCGGCGGGCACTTCCATTACCACCGCAATAATGGCCGCCAGCATGGGCATCGGCGTACCCAGCGAGGTCATATATTGCACGGTGCCGCTAAACCCTGTGAGTTTCGGATAGCCAAAAATAATAAACAGTACAACAAGTGCGATGCGGCCAATCAACAGCAACAGGTGACGCGACTGACCGAAATCGAAATAACGAAGTGAGTTCATGGCAGAAAACCTCTGCAAGTGGAGTAATTTAAACGTAATACACATTTTCATTCCCTGCCATAAACCAGATGACTGCACATTATGTTAATTTTTCGTTAATTTATAGCAGGCTATCGACTTGCTTAATTTTTATATTCTCGCCAGACTATGGCCTCGATTTCGGGAGGGATTCATGGTCTTGCATTCCACGCGCTGGCTGGCGCTCAGTTATTTCACCTATTTCTTTAGCTACGGTATTTTTCTGCCTTTCTGGAGCGTCTGGCTCAAAGGCATTGGCCTGACCCCCGAGACCATTGGTGTCCTGCTAGGAGCCGGGCTGGTGGCGCGTTTCCTCGGCAGCCTGCTGATTGCCCCGCGCGTTAGCGATCCCTCCTTACTGATCAAGGCGCTGCGCATTCTTGCTCTGTTGACGCTGGTCTTTGTCGCCTGCTTCTGGGTCAGCCACCAGTTTGCCTGGCTGATGGTCGTGATGGTCGGCTTCAACCTGTTCTTTTCACCGCTGGTACCGCTGACGGATGCCCTGGCGAACACCTGGCAAAAGCAGATCACCATGGACTATGGCCGCGTGCGGCTGTGGGGCTCAATTGCCTTTGTGATTGGCTCTGCGTTGGTGGGTAAACTGGTCAGTCTCTATGATTACCGCGCGATCCTGGCACTGTTGAGTATCGGAATTGCCTCGATGTTGCTGGGCATGCTGCTGCGACCGTCGGTAATGCCGCAAGGGGAGAGCCGCCATCAGGAGAGCGCAGGCTGGCCTGCCTGGCGGAGCCTGGTTGCACAAAGCTGGCGTTTTCTGGCGTGCGTGTGTCTGCTCCAGGGGGCGCATGCGGCGTACTATGGTTTCAGTGCCATCTACTGGCAGGGGGCGGGATATTCTGCATCAGCCGTTGGCTATCTATGGTCGCTGGGGGTAGTGGCCGAAGTCGTTATTTTCGCCCTGAGCAAAAAGCTATTCCGTCGTTTTGGCGCGCGCGACCTGCTGCTGCTTTCCGCCCTGTGCGGTGTGCTGCGGTGGGGCATTATGGGCTGGACGACGGAACTGCCGTGGCTGATTGTGGCGCAAATTCTCCACTGCGGTACCTTCACCGTGTGCCATCTGGCGGCGATGCGCTATATCTCGGCGCGTGAGGGAGGGGACGTGATTCGTCTGCAGGCGGTTTATTCTGCGGTTGCGATGGGCGGCAGTATTGCGATCATGACGGTCTTCGCCGGTTTCCTCTACCAGCATCTGGGGCATGGCGTCTTCTGGGTGATGGCGCTGGTTGCTTTACCCGCGATAATCGTTCGTCCTAAAGTGACCGCTCGCGCCTGACTATGATTCCAGCATGGCGCGAATATGTTCTTGCTGCTGTGTGTTCAGTGCTTCAACGGCATGGATCAACGGCGGCGAGAATAACGGTAGAGCAGTAGGATAGGGGGTGATAACCAGCGCGGCTTCGCGCGGTGCCCCCTCTTTCTGGAAAGTCTGCAACGCCAGATAGCGAATATTGAGCGGCAGCAGCGTCAACTCACGAAGTTGCTCCTCAATCAGATCTTCGCAGGCTTTATCTTCCCCCGTCAGCAGAATGACCTGTTTTTCGTGTAGATCGGTCTCCTGCATCAGCCAGGCGCCGAAAATCACCGCGACCAGGCTCATCTCCTCATCGGAAAAACGTAGTCCAAATTCTGCCTCCAGCTCAAACAGCGCCTCTTTGGTGGTGCGTAAAAGTCGGGGATAGAGACGATGGATCTCCTCTGGCAGGCTGTTGTCGATGCCGATCTCAAACAGCGAGCGGTCCAGCGCCTGAGCAAGATGGATATACAGCTGATCGGTCAGACCTTGCTCATCGCTGAAATTCATCCCGGTTTGAGAACGAAAACGGGCAATCATGCGCACAATGGCACGACGTAAACGCTGATCCTGCTGGTGTTTATCAAGTGCGGGATCGGGCGTGCGGAGCATCATAAACAACAGTGCCAGAAACAGTTGTTCATCCCCGTGAGCGCCTTGTGGGACCCTTCGTTTCCAGTGACGCACGATCTCCTGCGCCGTAAAATACTCCCCTCTCGACTGGGTCCAGCTGCGCTGAACGTGGGAAAACTGCGGCGTGTTCCCCAACTGGTGCTGGATTAGGCAATATTGCAAATAGAGCTGTAAAAACTGGACATCGCGGCATTCAAACTGGCGCTGTAGCTTCCGCGAGCAGAAGTTGATCAGCGCCCGCAGGTTAGCATCGTCATAAAGCGGGCGGGCAATGCCATGCTGTTTAAGTGCGGTTTTTAATGCAGGGGTAAACTGGTGCGAAACAAACTGTGGACACAGCCGCAGAGCCCTGCGCAGCCAGTGCAGCAGGCATAAACGCTTATTCAGGGCTGTACCTTCAATCCGGTAGCTGCCGTCATGGTGCGTGACGATATCAAGCCGGTGATAGCGCTGGATTTCATCGCGCGTCTCGGCTATATCTTGCCGTGCCATAGCGTCGTCCACGCCATTAGCAGCGATTATGCTCTGTGCGGTGACGACAGCATCGGGCAGGTAAAGCATCAAAAGCACCTGGCAGCGGCGCTGCGAACTGGAAAGCACAGATGGAATTTCAAGCGTCGTCATCATCTGTCGGGTATCCAGTGTGAATGTTTGATAAGAATAGCTAAATGATGGACGCTGAAAAGCGCGCCGGCAGCCCTTTCATTCAGGATTGCTGGAGAACATCACAGAATTTTTGACGTGAGGAATTGATGCAAACAGTTAAACAATGCGCGATGGCGCTATTTTTTGCGGTTATCACCTTCACCGCCAGCGCACACCCTCACAGCTTTATCGACCTGAAAACCGAACTGGTCACCGATGACGCTCAGCTAAGTGGACTGAAAATGCGCTGGACGATGGATGAAATCACCTCCGCTGACCTGCTGTATGACGCAGGAAATGCCAAACCCGGCGATGAGATCTGGAAAAAGCTGGCGGCGGAAGTGATGGCCAACGTGCTGGGTCAGCACTATTTCACCGAATTCTGGCACAACGGGCAAAAGGTCAAATTTCTGAACCGTCCCACGGAGTACGGTATGACGCGCGAGGGGCATCAGGCGGTGCTGACGTTTGTGCTTCCGCTGGCACATCCGCAGCCGCTGGCAGGGCAAAAATACACGTTTTCGACCTTTGACCCGACCTACTATGTCGACATGAGTTATGCCGGGGATAGCGATGTGCAGCTTCCGGCATCATTACAAAAAACCTGCAAGATTTCCGTTCATACCCCAAAGCCCAGCGAAGAAACGCTTAACTTTGCGGTTTCTCTCGATAAAGAAGATGCGCCGCCTGAAGACATGGAGTTGGGTAAACAGTTCGCGCAGGAGGTGACATTGCAATGTCAGTGATCTCTTCACAGGTTCGGAAGCCGCGCCGCTGGCTGCATCTCTGGCCGCTGGCGCTCTTTTTGCTGTTAGCGGTTTGCGGCGCGCTGTGGCTATGGCAGGCCTGGCCACAGGTCATGATGAAAAGCATTATCTGGCAGCGTGAAGTCAACCAGCAGATGAGCGGACTGCTGAAGGCGGTGGCGGAGAATCCGACCAAAGCGGGCGGCTCCCTGCTGGCGTTCAGTTTTGTCTATGGCGTATTACATGCTCTGGGGCCAGGGCATGGCAAAATCGTCATCACCACCTGGCTCGCCACTCATCCGTCAAAGCTGAAATCGAGCATCGGCCTGACGCTGGCCTCCTCGCTGCTTCAGGGCGGCGTGGCGATTGTGCTGGTCGTGGTGGTACTTTCGCTGTTACAGCTTCCGGCGCGCCAGCTGCACATGAGCAGCTTCTGGCTGGAGAAGGGCAGCTACGCGCTGGTGGGCGTGCTGGGGCTGATTCTTTGCTGGCGTGCGCTGAAAAAATTGCGCGTGTTACTGCAAAAGCCGAAATTCAAAGCCTTTACTCCCCATCATATTCACGATGCTCACTGCGGCTGTGGGCATCAACACCTGCCGACACAGGCGCAGTTGCAGAGTGGGGATGACTGGCGAGCGCGTCTGATGATCGTCCTCTCTATGGGCATGCGTCCGTGTTCGGGGGCGATCATGGTGCTGCTGTTCAGTAAAGTGATTGGCGTGTTTGGCTGGGGTATGCTGTCCGCGCTGGCGATGGCAGCGGGAACCTCTTTGACCATTTCGTCGCTGGCTCTGCTGGTTCACAGTTTCCGTCAACTGGCGGTAAAACTCAGTGGTAATAATGCGCCGGTGCTATGGCGACAAGTCGGCTGGACAACGCTCGCGCTGGCAGGTGGGGTGATTTTGCTGGTGGCTGCGGTGACGATGTGGATGAGCGCGGTGCCGGTGGGAAGGGGATTGCGGCCTTTTTAGTTGTTATTCCCTCTCCCACAGGGAGAGGGAATTTTCGGCATTAACGCTTCAGCGCGTCACTCAGCTCATCACGCATGTTTGCCAGCATGGCTTTAACAACGCGTGGGTTACCCGCAACGATGTTGCCGGTAGACATGTAGTTATGGCCGCCGGTGAAATCACACACCAGAGCGCCTGCTTCACGCGCGATCAGCTCGCCCGCAGCAAAGTCCCACGGCTTCAGTGCCAGTTCGAAGTAACCGTCAACACGGCCGGTCGCAACATAAGCCAGATCCAGCGCAGCAGAACCGGTGCGACGGAAGTCCGCGCATTCGGTGAACAGTTTGCCCAGGATGTTCATATAGGTGGTTGCGTGCTGTTTGGCTTTGAACGGGAAGCCGGTCGCCAGAATGGTGCCGTCCAGATCGCGTGCATTGCTGCAGCGCAGACGATAGCCGTTCAGCTGTGCGCCCTGACCGCGGGTCGCGGTGAATAGTTCGTTACGCATTGGATCGTACACAACGGCGACTTCAGTACGGCCTTTAATGCGTACTGCGATAGACACAGAGAAGTGTGGCAGGCGTTTGACGAAGTTGGTGGTGCCATCCAGTGGATCGATAACCCATTGAACATCCTGATCGGTACCTTCATGTTCACCGCTTTCTTCGGTGATGATGGTGTGCTGCGGGTAAGATTTGCGGATCGTTTCGATAATAATCGCTTCTGCGGCTTTATCGACGTTAGTCACGAAATCATTGCTGCCTTTCTGGCTGGTTTCTACGGAGTCTGGCGTTTCGAAGTGTTTGGCAATTACATTACCCGCCTTGCGCGCTGCGCGCACGGCGATGGTCAGCATCGGATGCATCGGTCTCTCTCACTGGATGTTAAAGAACAGGAAAATCGGCGCAGAGTATAGCAGCGAGATCGGAATCTGTCTCCCGTTTATGATAATATGCCGGAATATTCTTCAGACGCTGAATTCAGACATTAAAAACTATGCTGCAAAACATTCGAATTGTGCTGGTTGAAACATCGCATACCGGCAATATGGGCTCTGTTGCTCGCGCTATGAAAACTATGGGCTTAACGAACCTGTGGCTGGTTAACCCGCTGGTGAAACCTGACTCGCAGGCTATTGCCCTGGCGGCCGGTGCCAGCGACGTCATCGGCAATGCCCAGATCGTCGATACCCTTGACGAAGCGCTGGCTGGCTGCAGCCTCGTTGTCGGTACCAGCGCGCGTTCGCGTACGCTGCCGTGGCCAATGCTCGATCCGCGCGAATGCGGTCTGAAAAGTGTGGCAGAAGCTGAACAGGCACCCGTTGCGCTGGTCTTTGGTCGCGAGCGCGTTGGCCTGACCAACGACGAACTGCAAAAATGCCATTACCATGTCGCGATTGCCGCGAACCCGGAGTACAGCTCGCTGAACCTGGCAATGGCGGTACAGGTTATCGCCTACGAAGTGCGTATGGCCTGGCTGGCAACGCAGGAAAATGAGCGTACTGAGCCTCAGGAAGAGGCCGCCTATCCGCTGGTGGACGATCTTGAGCGCTTCTACGGTCATCTGGAGCAGACGCTGCTCTCAACCGGCTTTATCCGCGAGGGCCATCCAGGCCAGGTGATGAACAAACTGCGCCGTCTGTTCACCCGCGCGCGTCCGGAAAGCCAGGAGCTGAACATCCTGCGCGGAATTCTGGCGTCGATTGAGCAAAAGAATAAAGAGTAGTGTCGGTTTCCCCCTCTCCCCGTGGGAGAGGGCTGGGGGGCGGGCATCAGACCGCACCCCACAAAAAACGGCACAGAAGGTTAAATACCTGACTAAAACAGTCAAGTAAATAGTTGACCATTTTAGTCAGGAATGTCAGACTTGGCCCTGCTATGCAATACCCCATTTTACTATAAAAAACCCCGGGCAGGGGCGAGTTTGAGGTTAAGTAAGACATGAGACTGACATCTAAAGGGCGTTATGCCGTGACCGCGATGCTGGACGTTGCGCTCAACTCCGAAGCGGGCCCGGTTCCGTTGGCTGATATTTCTGAACGACAAGGGATCTCCCTCTCTTATCTGGAACAGCTGTTCTCCAGACTGCGTAAAAATGGACTGGTTTCCAGCGTTCGTGGCCCAGGCGGCGGTTATCTTCTGGGTAAAGACGCGGGCAGTATTGCAGTTGGTGAAGTGATTAGCGCAGTTGACGAATCCGTTGACGCGACCCGTTGCCAGGGTAAAGGCGGCTGCCAGGGCGGCGATAAGTGCCTGACCCACGCGCTGTGGCGCGATCTGAGCGATCGTCTGACCGGCTTCCTGAACAACATCACCCTCGGTGAACTGGTGAATAACCAGGAAGTTCTGGATGTCTCTGGTCGTCAGCACAGCCATGATTCACAACGCAGCACCCGCGCGCAGGACGCTATCGACGTTAAGTTACGCGCGTAATAAAAAGATAAGTATTTCAGAATCAGGCCGGGGCGAGGACTCGCCCCGTGTACTCGGTCGTACATCCAGCCGGTTGCCTGATTCCTTGCATTGAAGCGATGTACGGAGTTTAAAGAGCAATGAAATTACCGATTTATCTCGATTACTCCGCAACCACGCCGGTGGACCCGCGTGTTGCCGAGAAAATGATGCAGTGTCTGACCCTGGACGGAAACTTTGGTAACCCAGCTTCCCGTTCACACCGTTTTGGCTGGCATGCTGAAGAGGCGGTGGATATCGCCCGTAATCAGATTGCTGACCTGGTGGGTGCCGACCCGCGTGAGATTGTTTTCACCTCCGGTGCGACCGAATCCGACAACCTGGCGATCAAAGGTGCAGCCAACTTTTATCAGAAAAAAGGCAAGCACATCATCACCAGCAAAACCGAACACAAAGCCGTGCTGGATACCTGCCGCCAGCTGGAGCGTGAAGGGTACGAAGTCACTTACCTGGCGCCACAGAGCAACGGTATCATCGACCTGAAAGAGCTCGAAGCGGCCATGCGTGATGACACCATTCTGGTCTCCATCATGCACGTAAACAACGAAATCGGCGTAGTGCAGGATATCGCGACCATCGGCGAAATGTGCCGTGCGCGCGGCATCATCTATCACGTTGATGCGACCCAGAGCGTGGGTAAACTACCTATCGACCTGAGCCAGCTGAAAGTTGACCTGATGTCCTTCTCCGGTCACAAAATCTATGGCCCGAAAGGTATCGGCGCACTGTACGTTCGTCGTAAGCCACGTATCCGCATCGAAGCACAGATGCACGGTGGTGGTCACGAGCGCGGCATGCGTTCTGGTACGCTGCCTGTTCACCAGATCGTGGGCATGGGCGAAGCATACCGCATTGCAAAAGAAGAGATGGAAACCGAGATGGCGCGCCTGCGCACGCTGCGTAACCGTCTGTGGGACGGCGTGAAAGATATGGAAGAAGTGTATCTGAACGGCGATCTCGAGCAGGGCGCACCTAACATTCTCAACGTCAGCTTCAACTATGTTGAAGGCGAATCGCTGATCATGGCGCTGAAAGACCTGGCCGTTTCTTCCGGCTCTGCCTGTACGTCTGCAAGCCTGGAGCCATCCTACGTGCTGCGCGCGCTGGGTATGACTGACGAGCTGGCACACAGCTCTATCCGTTTCTCTTTAGGTCGTTTCACTACCGAAGAAGAGATTGACTACACCATCAAGCTGGTTCGCAACTCCATCGGCCGTTTGCGCGACCTTTCTCCACTGTGGGAAATGTTCAAGCAGGGCGTGGATCTGAACAGCATTGAATGGTCACATCACTAATCGGTACATAAGGAGAATTCAATCATGGCATACAGCGAAAAAGTTATTGATCATTACGAGAACCCGCGCAACGTTGGCTCTTTTGACAACAGCGACGAAAGCGTTGGTAGCGGTATGGTTGGCGCGCCAGCATGTGGCGACGTGATGAAGTTGCAGATTAAAGTCAACAATGAAGGTATCATTGAAGACGCGCGCTTCAAGACCTACGGCTGCGGTTCTGCTATTGCCTCCAGCTCCCTGGTCACCGAATGGGTGAAGGGTAAGTCTCTGGACGAAGCACAGGCAATTAAGAACACGGATATTGCTGAAGAACTCGAACTGCCACCAGTGAAAATTCACTGTTCTATCCTGGCAGAAGACGCGATCAAAGCCGCCATTGCGGATTACAAAAGCAAACGTGAAGCAAAATAATTGAGGTTTGAGTATGTCGATTACCCTTAGCGACAGCGCTGCCGCGCGAGTAAGCTCTTTTCTGGCGAACCGTGGTAAAGGCTTTGGCCTGCGACTGGGCGTACGTACCTCCGGCTGTTCTGGTATGGCTTACGTACTGGAGTTTGTTGATGAACCGGCGTCCGATGACACCGTGTTTGAAGACAAGGGCGTGAAGGTGGTGGTCGATGGCAAAAGCCTGCAATTCCTCAACGGCACTCAGCTGGACTTTGTAAAAGAAGGCCTGAACGAAGGGTTCAAATTCACGAACCCGAACGTCAAAGACGAGTGTGGTTGCGGCGAAAGCTTCCACGTTTAACCGCGCGTCATCCGAAACCCCACCGTGGCGTTACTCGCTACGCGTGGGGTTTGTTCTAACAGGCTACCCCTGAGATTGTTATGGATTACTTCACTCTCTTCGGACTACCCGCTCAATATCCGATTGATCTCCAGGCGTTGACGATCCGTTTTCAGGATTTGCAGCGTCAGTACCATCCGGACAAATTTGCCAGTGGTACTCAGTCAGAGCAATTGGCTGCGGTATCGCAATCCGCGACCATCAACCAGGCCTGGCAGACGCTGCGCCATCCGCTAACGCGTGCAGAGTATCTGCTCTCGCTCCACGGTTTCGATCTGGCGAGCGAACAGCATACCGTGCGCGACACGGCGTTTTTGATGGAACAGCTGGAGCTGCGTGAAGAGCTGGATGAGATTGAACAGGCCAAAGACGAAGCGCGTCTGGAAAGCTTCATTAAGCGCGTGAAGGGCATGTTCGATACCCGCCATCAGCAGATGGTGGAGCAACTGAACAACGAGACCTGGGACGTGGCGGCAGATACTGTGCGCAAACTCCGTTTTCTCGATAAACTGCGAAGCAGTGCTGAACAACTCGAAGAAAAGCTGCTCGATTTTTAATTTCGGAAGCAATTATGGCCTTATTACAAATTAGTGAGCCTGGCTTAAGTGCCGCACCGCACCAGCGTCGTCTGGCGGTGGGTATCGATCTGGGCACCACCAATTCTCTCGTGGCGACCGTGCGTAGCGGCCAGGCGGAAACGCTGGCTGACGAGCAGGGCCGCCATCTGCTGCCTTCCGTGGTCCACTACCAGCAGCAGGGTCACGTGGTTGGCTATGACGCCCGCGCCAATGCCGCGCGCGATCCGGCCAATACTATCAGCTCTGTAAAGCGCATGATGGGCCGCTCGCTGGCCGATATTCAGACCCGTTACCCGCATCTGCCGTATCAGCTCCAGGCCAGTGAAAACGGCCTGCCGATGATCGCGACTGCGGCCGGTCTGCTGAACCCGATCCGTGTTTCTGCTGATATCCTGAAAGCGCTGGCGGCGCGCGCGACGGCGACGCTCGGCGGCGATTTAGACGGCGTAGTGATCACCGTACCGGCCTACTTTGACGATGCTCAGCGTCAGGGCACCAAAGACGCCGCGCGTCTGGCGGGCCTGCATGTGCTGCGCCTGCTGAACGAACCGACGGCAGCGGCAATTGCCTACGGCCTCGACTCCGGTCAGGAAGGGGTGATTGCGGTTTACGATCTCGGTGGCGGTACCTTTGATATCTCGATCCTGCGCTTAAGCCGTGGCGTGTTCGAAGTGCTGGCAACCGGCGGGGATTCCGCACTGGGCGGCGATGACTTCGACCATCTGCTGGCCGATTTTATTCGCGAGCAGGCAGGCATCAGCGATCGCAGCGATGCTCGCGTACAGCGTGAACTGCTGGATGCGGCCATCGAGGCAAAAATTGCGCTGAGTGATGCACAGTCTGTCACCGTGAATGTCGCAGGCTGGCAGGGTGACATCTCCCGCGACCAGTTCAGCGATCTGATTGCCCCGCTGGTGAAACGTACCCTGCTGGCCTGTCGCCGTGCACTGAAAGATGCGGGCGTTGAGGCTGAAGAGGTGCTGGAAGTGGTCATGGTGGGTGGTTCAACCCGTGTGCCGCTGGTGCGTGAGCGCGTGGGCGAGTTCTTTGGCCGCACGCCGCTGACCTCCATCGACCCGGACAAAGTGGTTGCCGTGGGCGCCGCTATCCAGGCTGATATTCTGGTTGGCAACAAGCCGGACAGCGAAATGCTGCTGCTGGACGTCATTCCACTGTCGCTGGGTTTAGAAACCATGGGCGGCCTTGTGGAGAAAGTGATCCCGCGTAACACCACCATTCCGGTGGCGCGCGCGCAGGAGTTCACCACCTTCAAGGACGGCCAGACCGCGATGTCCATCCACGTGATGCAGGGCGAACGCGAGCTGGTGCAGGACTGCCGCTCTCTGGCACGCTTTGCGCTGCGTGGTATCCCGGCGCTACCTGCGGGCGGGGCGCATATTCGCGTCACCTTCCAGGTGGATGCGGATGGCCTGCTGAGCGTCACGGCGATGGAAAAATCCACCGGTGTGGAATCGTCCATCCAGGTGAAGCCGTCCTACGGCCTGACCGATGGCGAAATCGCCTCCATGATTCAGGATTCAATGAGTTACGCCGAGCAGGATGTGAAGGCGCGTATGCTGGCTGAACAAAAAGTTGAAGCCGCACGCGTGCTGGAAAGCCTGAACGGCGCGCTCGCTGCCGATGCCGCGCTGTTAAGCGCCGCTGAGCGCCAGGTCATTGACGACGCTGCCGCACACTTAAGTGCCGTAGCGCAAGGCGATGACGCTGATGCAATAGAAGAAGCCATTAAAAACGTTGATAAACAAACACAGGACTTTGCTGCTCGCCGCATGGACAAATCTGTCCGCGTCGCGCTGAAAGGCCAGTCCGTGGACGAGGTTTAATATGCCAAAGATTGTTATTTTGCCTCATGCGGACCTCTGTCCGGATGGTGCTGTTCTGGAAGCGAATACCGGTGAAACTATTCTCGATGTTGCCCTGCGTAACGGTATCGAAGTGGAACACGCCTGTGAAAAATCCTGTGCCTGTACTACCTGCCACTGCGTCGTGCGTGAAGGTTTCGACTCTCTCGCCGAGAGCACCGAAGACGAAGACGACATGCTGGATAAAGCATGGGGTCTGGAGCCAGACAGCCGCTTAAGCTGCCAGGCGCTGGTGACCGATGAAGATCTGGTCGTGGAATTCCCACGCTACACCATCAACCACGCACGCGAGCATTAATATGGGACTGAAGTGGACAGACAGCCGTGAAATCGGCGAAGCGCTCTACGACGCGAACCCGGATCTCGATCCGAAGACCGTACGATTCACCGACATGCACCAGTGGATCTGCGATTTAGAGGATTTTGACGACGATCCAAACGCATCCAATGAAAAAATTCTGGAGGCGATTCTGTTAGTCTGGTTAGATGAAGCAGAATAAATCACCTTACGGGCTGCCTTCAGGCGGCCCGTTTGCTAATAAGGATAAATAAAATGACCGAAGCGATGAAGATTACGCTCTCCACACAGCCTGCAGACGCACGCTGGGGAGAAAAAGCCACGTACAGCATTAACAACGACGGTATTACCCTGCACCTGACGGGCAAAGATGATTTGGGCCTGATCCAGCGCGCGGCGCGCAAAGTGGATGGTCTGGGCATTAAGCATGTCACCCTCGACGGCGAAGGCTGGGACACCGACCGCAGCTGGGCGTTCTGGGCGGGCTACAAAGGGCCGAAAGGCATCCGTAAAATTGAGTGGGCGAACCTTGATGCCGCGGGGCAGAAAGAGCTGGAAAGCCGTCTGACCATTATCGACTGGGTGCGCGACACCATCAATGCCCCGGCAGAAGAGCTGGGCCCGGAACAGCTGGCACAACGTGCTGTTGACCTGCTGTGTGGTGTGGCGGGCGACAAAATGTCTTACCGCATCACCAAAGGTGAAGATCTGCGCGAGCAGAACTACATGGGCATCCATACTGTAGGACGTGGTTCTGAGCGTCCTCCTGTGCTGCTGGCTCTGGATTACAACCCAACCGGCGATAAAGAAGCGCCAGTCTTTGCTTGCCTGGTCGGGAAAGGCATCACTTTCGATAGCGGCGGCTACAGCCTGAAACAGAGCGCGTTCATGGATTCCATGAAGTCCGATATGGGCGGCGCGGCCACCATTACCGGCGCGCTGGCGTTTGCTATCACCCGTGGTCTGAACAAGCGTGTGAAGCTCTACCTGTGCTGTGCTGACAACATGGTGAGCGGCAATGCCTTCAAGCTGGGCGATATTATTCGCTACCGCAACGGCAAAAACGTTGAAGTGATGAACACCGACGCCGAAGGCCGTCTGGTGCTGGCCGATGGCCTGATCGACGCCTCTGCCCAAAAACCAGAACTGATCATCGACATGGCGACCCTGACCGGCGCAGCGAAAACCGCGCTGGGTAACGACTACCATGCGCTGTTCAGCTTCGACGACAAACTGGCCGCGCGCCTGCTGACAAGTGCTGCCGCTGAGAACGAGCCGTTCTGGCGTCTGCCGCTGGCCGAGTTCCACCGTAACCAGTTGCCGTCCAACTTTGCTGAACTGAACAACACCGCAAGCGCGGCGTACCCGGCGGGTGCGAGCACCGCAGCCGGTTTCCTGTCTCACTTTGTTGAGAACTACCAGGAAGGTTGGCTGCACATCGACTGCTCTGCAACGTACCGTAAAGCGGCGGTTGAGCAGTGGTCGGCGGGCGCAACGGGTCTGGGTGTGCGTACCGTGGCGAACCTGCTGACGGCTGAGTAATTGTTATGTCCGAAACCAAAAACGAATTAGAAACCCTGCTGGAGCAGGCGGCAACCGAGCCTGCCCATCGTCCGGCATTTTTCCGCACGCTGCTGGAATCCACCGTCTGGGTGCCGGGTACCGCCGCGGAAGGTGAGCAGGTCGTAGAAGACAGCGCGCTGGATCTGCTGCACTGGGAGAAAGACGACGGCACTTCGGTGATCCCGTTTTTCACCTCGCTGGAAGCGTTGCAGCAAGCCGTTGAAGACGAACAGGCGTTCGTGGTGATGCCGGTACGTACCCTGTTTGAAATGACGCTCGGCCAGACGCTGTTCCTCAACGCGAAGCTGCCGACCGGAAAAGAGTTCACCCCGCGTGAAATCAGCCATCTGATTGGCGAAGAGGGTAACCCGCTCAGCACGCAAGAGGTGCTGGAAGGGGGCGAAACGCTGCTGTTGTCTGAAGTGGCGGAACCGCCTGCGCAGATGATCGATTCGCTGACCACGTTGTTCAAAACCCTGAAACCGGTAAGACGCGCGTTCCTCTGTTCAATTAAAGAGCATGCAGACGAACAGCCGGTGTTGCTGATCGGTATTGAAGCTGATGGTGATATCGACGAGATCATTCAGGCGGCGGGCAGCGTGGCCACCGATACGCTGCCGGGTGATGAGCCGATTGATATTTGTCAGGTGAAGAACGGAGAGAAGGGCATCAGTCACTTTATTACTGAGCATATCACCCCGTTCTATGAGCGTCGCTGGGGCGGTTTCCTGCGCGATCTCAAAACCACGCGGATCATATAAACTTTTCGGGGTGAATATTCACCCCGTGAGTTTATCTGGTGGGTTCAACCGGCAGATCGTCTCGGGCTCCCCATTCGCTCCAGGCGCCGTCATAGAGCGTCACGTCGTTTACACCGAGCGTGGCGAGCGCCAGGATCACCACGCAAGCCGTTACGCCGGAGCCGCAGCTGGCAATAATCGGACGGTGTAAATCCACACCCTGACTCTCAAAAATAGCGCGAAGTTCGTCTGTGGTTTTCAGTTCGCCTTCAAATACCAGATCGCCCCACGGTACATTCAGTGCGCCCGGGATGTGACCGCGCTTCAGACCTGGACGCGGCTCATCCGCTTCGGCATTGAAACGCGGAGCTGGGCGGGCATCGACGATTTGTGCCGTTTTTTCATGGCTAACCACCAGTACGTCGGTCAGGCGTTTCACCACGTGTGGGGCAAACGTCGTATCGAAATCGCCTTCCGCCAGCGTGACTTCACTCTGTTGCAGCGGCAGTTCATCGCGCTTCCAGCCAGCCAGACCACCTGCCAGAATCGAGACCTTTTCGACGCCGAAGTTTTTCAGCATCCACCACGCGCGCGGCGCGGAGAAGAGGTTGCCCTCATCGTAGACAACCAGATGCTTGTCCTGGTTGATGCCCAGCTCGCGCATCGCCACAGAAAAGGCTTCCGCACGTGGCAGCATGTGTGGCAGGGGAGTAGTGTGATCGGAGAGGGCTTCAATATCAAAATATACCGCACCAGGCAGGTGGCCTGCGCGGTATTCCGCGACCATATCGCGGAGATGTTCCTGCCCGGCTGGGGCCATTCGCGCATCGATAATCTGGACTTCCGGGTCGTCGCTGTGCTCAATGAGCCAGTCGGCGGCGACAAAATATGAGGTAGTCATGGGGTGCCTCCATTCTTTTCCGTAAAAAAGAATTGTCGGTGTTTTTTCTGACGTCGACAAGCAAACTGCGTTCAAGTCGCGAGCCACCCCTTAATTTTACGGATTCTCAAATTGGACTTTTTGAATTAGTGAAACTTGCGGATAATACTTATCCGGACGACGACCAACAGGCTCCATGGGCCAGGGACAAAGGATGAAACCGTTTCGCTTAGCCGCGCTCTCTCTCGCGCTGCTTACCACGTTTACGCTTGTCGGCTGTGATAACAGCGACGATAAATCTCAGGCTGCGGCTCCCGCAGCATCCACAGCCACAACACCAAAAGCGGCGGAAAAGCCCGATGCTGAAAAGCTGGCCAAACTTGCGGCACAGAGTCAGGGTAAAGCGCTAACCTTGCTGGATGCCTCTGAAGTGCAGCTCGATGGCGCATCAACACTGGTGCTGACCTTCTCTGTTCCACTGAATCCCGATCAGGATTTCGCGAAAACCGTGCATGTTGTGGATAAGAAAAGTGGCAAGGTTGACGGGGCGTGGGAACTTGCGCCGAACCTGAAAGAGCTGCGTCTGCGCCATCTGGAGCCCAATCGCAATCTGGTCGTTACCGTTGAACGTGGCCTGCAGGCGCTGAACAAAGCGACATTCGGAATTGATTATGAAAAAGCGCTGACCACCCGGGATGTTGAACCGACGGTCGGTTTCGCCAGCCGGGGCTCACTGCTGCCGGGCAAGGTGGTGGAAGGTCTGCCGGTGATGGCGCTCAACGTCAACAATGTGGACGTGAATTTCTACCGTGTGAAGCCGGAATCTTTGGCCTCGTTTGTCAGTCAGTGGGAATACCGTAATTCGCTGACAAACTGGGAATCTGACAATTTGCTGAAGATGGCGGATCTGGTATACACCGGACGTTTTGACCTCAACCCGGCGCGCAACACGCGTGAAAAATTGCTGTTGCCCCTGAAGGATATTAAGCCGCTTCAGCAGTCTGGGGTCTATATCGCGGTGATGAACCAGGCGGGGCACTATAACTACAGCAACGCTGCGACTCTCTTTACCTTAAGCGACATTGGGCTGTCCGCTCACCGTTATCATAATCGTCTGGATATCTTCACCCAGAGCCTGGAAAACGGTGCGGCGCAGTCCGGTGTGACCGTCACCCTGTTGAACGATAAAGGGCAGACGCTTGCCGAAGCGAACAGCGATGGCGATGGTCATGCAAAGCTTGAGACCGACAAAGAGGCCGCGCTGATCCTTGCCAGTAAAGACGGGCAAACTACGCTGCTTGACCTTAAGCTACCGGCCCTCGATCTGGCTGAGTTTGATATTGCAGGTGCGCCGGGCTACAGCAAGCAGTTCTTTATGTTTGGCCCGCGCGATCTCTACCGCCCTGGCGAAACGGTGATCCTTAACGGTTTGCTTCGTGACAGTGACGGTAAACCACTACCCGATCAGCCCGTGAAACTTGACGTGCTGCGTCCGGATGGGCAGGTAGCGCGCACGATTGTCGTCCAGCCAGAGAACGGCCTCTATCGCTTTAACTATCCGCTGGACAGCGGGGCGCAGACCGGCATGTGGCATGTCCGCGCCAACACGGGGGATAACCTGCAGCGTCTGTGGGATTTCCACGTCGAAGATTTTATGCCAGAGCGTATGGCGCTGAATCTGACTGGACAAAAAACGCCGGTTTCACCGCAGGACAACGTCGACTTTAACGTGGTGGGATATTACCTGTACGGTGCGCCGGCCAACGGTAATTCCCTGCAGGGCCAGCTTTTCCTGCGTCCACTGCGTGAGGCCGTTGCTGCGCTGCCGGGCTTCCAGTTTGGTGATATCACCGAGGAGAACCTGAGCCGCAGTCTGGATGAAGTTCAGTTGACTCTCGATGATAAGGGGCGTGGGCAGGTTTCCACCGAAAGCCAGTGGAAAGAGGTGCACTCTCCTCTGCAATTGATTCTGCAGGCCAGCCTGCTGGAGTCGGGTGGTCGTCCGGTAACGCGTCGTGCTGAGCAGGCTATCTGGCCCGCGGCTGAGCTGCCAGGTATCCGCCCCCAGTTCGCCAGCAAAGCCGTTTATGACTACCGTACCGATACGACAGTCAACCAGCCAATTGTTGATGAAAATGGCAACGCCAGCTTTGACATTGTCTATGCCGATGCCAGCGGGGCGAAAAAGGCTGTTTCCGGGTTACAGGTTCGCCTGATCCGCGAGCGCCGGGACTACTACTGGAACTGGTCAGAAAGCGAAGGCTGGCAGTCACAGTTTGATCAAAAAGATCTGATCGAAGGCGAGCAGGAGCTTAGCCTCAAGGCGGATGAAACCGGCAAAGTTACCTTCCCGGTGGAGTGGGGCTCTTATCGTCTTGAAGTTAAAGCACCTGACGAGATGGTTAGCAGCGTGCGCTTCTGGGCAGGGTATAGCTGGCAGGATAACAGCGACGGCACAGGGGCTGCGCGTCCTGACCGCGTGACGTTGAAACTGGATAAACCGTCTTATCAGCCAGGGGATACGATTCAACTGCATATTGCTGCGCCGGCGGCAGGCAAAGGCTATGCGATGATCGAATCCAGCGAAGGTCCGCTGTGGTGGAAAGAGATCGACTTACCGGCAAACGGGCTTGATCTCTCTATTCCGGTGGATAAGGCCTGGAAACGCCACGATCTCTATCTCAGCACGCTGGTGGTACGCCCTGGGGACAAATCCAAATCCGCTACGCCAAAACGTGCGGTGGGTCTGCTGCACCTGCCGATGGGCGACGAAAATCGCCGTCTGAACATTGCCCTGGACAACCCGCAGAAGATGCGTCCGAACCAGACGCTCTCTGTGAAGGTGAAAGCCAGCGTGAAAGAGGGCGCGGCTCCGCAGAAAGTGAACGTGTTGCTTTCGGCGGTGGACAGCGGGGTGCTGAACATTACCGATTACGTCACGCCGGATCCGTGGCAAGCCTTCTTCGGTCAGAAGCGTTATGGCGCAGATATCTACGATATCTACGGCCAGGTCATTGAAGGTCAGGGCCGTATGGCCGCACTGCGTTTTGGTGGTGACGGAGATGAACTCAAGCGTGGTGGCAAACCGCCGGTGAACCACGTCACCATTATCGCCCAGCAGGCTCAGCCGGTTACGCTTGATGCCAACGGGGAAGGTACCGTTACGCTGCCGATTGGCGATTTCAACGGTGAGCTGCGCCTGATGGCGCAGGCCTGGACGGAAGATGATTTCGGCAGCAGCGAAAGCAAAGTCATTGTCGCCGCGCCGGTCATTACCGAGCTGAATACCCCACGCTTCCTGGCAAGTGGAGACACCTCGCGGCTGACGCTGGATCTCACCAACCTGACTGACAAGCCGCAGACGCTGAACATCGCCCTGACCGCGACCGGTAAACTGTCGCTTGAAGGCGCACAGCCGCAGCCGGTTCAGTTATCTCCTGGCGCACGCAGTACGCTGTTTATTCCCGTACGTGCACTGGACGGTTATGGCGACGGTGAAGTGACCGCGCAGGTTACCGGCCTGCAGCTTCCGGGCGAGACTTTCGCACCGCAGCAGAAGAGCTGGAAAATCGGCGTGCGTCCGGCGTTCCCGGCCCAGACGGTGAATACGGGGGCTATGCTGAACCCTGGTGAGTCCTGGACGGCACCTGCGCAGCATATCAATGGTTTCTCTCCTGCGACCCTGCAGGGGCAACTGTTACTGAGCGGCAAACCGCCGCTCAATCTGGCGCGTTATATTCGCGAGCTGCAGGCTTATCCGTATGGCTGTCTGGAACAAACTGCCAGCGGTCTGTTCCCGTCGCTCTACACCAATGCGGCGCAACTCACCGCGCTTGGCATCAAAGGTGATACGGACGACAAACGCCGCGCGGCCATTGATATCGGTATCTCCCGTCTGCTGCAGATGCAGCGTGAGGATGGCGGTTTCGCTCTTTGGGACAAAAATGGCCCGGAAGAGTACTGGCTGACCGCCTACGTTACTGACTTCCTGGTGCGCGCGGGCGAGCAGGGTTACAGCGTACCTGTCGATGCGGTGAATAACGCCAATAGCCGCCTGCTGCGTTATCTGCAGGATCCGGGCATGATGTCCATTCGCTATAGCGACGATACTCAGGCCAGCAAGTTCGCCGTACAGGCTTACGCTGCACTGGTGCTGGCGCGTCAGCAAAAAGCGCCACTGGGTGCGCTGCGTGAGATCTGGGAGCGCCACGGGCAAGCGGCTTCCGGGCTACCGCTGATGCAACTGGGTATGGCACTTAAACTGATGGGTGATGCTCCGCGCAGCCAGCAGGCGCTGGAGCTGGCACTCAAAACACCGCGTAACGACAGTAAAACCTGGATGGCCGATTACGGTAGCGTCCTGCGTGATAACGCACTGATGCTCTCCCTCCTGGAGGAGTACAAGCTGCTGCCGGATTCGCAAAATACGCTGTTGAATGCCTTGTCTGAACAAGCCTTCAGCCAGCGCTGGTTGTCCACTCAGGAGAGTAATGCGCTGTTCCTGGCCGGTCGTTCGCTGCAAACCTTGTCAGGGGCATGGCAGGCGAAAACCTCGTTGTCTGATACCGCTTCAGGTGGGGATAAATCGCTGATCCAAAATGTGAATGGCGATCAGCTTGGCGCACTGCAGGTGACCAATACCGGTACGACACCGCTGTGGGTGCGCCTGGACAGTACGGGTTATCCGGAATACGCGCCTCAGCCAGCCTCTAACGTATTGCAGGTTGAACGCCATATTCTGGCAACCGACGGCAGCACGAAGTCTCTTTCTGAGCTGAGGAGCGGGGAGCTGGTGCTGGTGTGGCTCGAAGTCAAGGCCAGTCAGAACGTGCCTGACGCGCTGGTTGTCGATCTGCTCCCGGCTGGGCTGGAACTGGAAAACCAGAACCTGGCGAGCAGTAGCGCCAGCCTGCAGGATAGCGGTAGCGAAGTGCAGAACTTGCTCAGTCAGATGCAGCAGGCGGATATTCAGCATATGGAGTTCCGTGACGATCGCTTCGTGGCGGCAGTTCCTGTCAATGAAGGACAGCCGGTGACGCTGGTCTACCTGGCCCGTGCGGTCACGCCGGGAACCTACCAGGTGCCGGTTCCGATGGTTGAATCCATGTATGTTCCGCAGTGGCGGGCAACGGGTGCGGCCAGTGGCCCGCTGATTGTTGTTCCGTAATATGCTGATGGCACCTTTGATACGCTCCCGCTGGCTTTGGCTGGCGGGAGCGCTTCTCGTTTTATGGGGGCTGATCTTCGTTGCTGACCGCCTGTGGCCGTTGCCTCTGAAAGAGGTCAACCCTGCGCGGGTCGTGGTGGATGAAAAGGGGACGCCGCTCTGGCGTTTTGCCGATAGCGACGGGATCTGGCGCTACCCGGTGACGATTGAAGAGGTCTCTCCCCGTTATCTTGAGGCCCTGATCCAGTATGAAGATCGCTGGTTCTGGGATCATCCTGGCGTGAACCCTTTCTCTGTTCTTCGTGCGGCCTGGCAGGATCTCTCTTCCGGAAAGGTTGTCTCTGGCGGCAGCACGCTCACCATGCAGGTGGCGCGCCTGCTGGATCCACATCCGCGTACCTTTGGCGGCAAAATTCGTCAACTCTGGCGGGCGATGCAGCTGGAATGGCATCTTTCCAAACGCGAGATCCTCACGCTCTATCTCAACCGCGCCCCGTTTGGCGGCACGTTGCAGGGGGTGGGAGCCGCAAGCTGGACCTATCTCGGCAAACCGCCGTCGCAGCTCAGCTATTCCGATGCGGCGCTGCTGGCGGTGCTTCCTCAGGCTCCGAGTCGTTTACGCCCGGACCGCTGGCCTGAACGGGCCGAAGCGGCGCGCAATAAAGTGCTCGACCGGATGGCGACGCAAGGCGTCTGGTCTGCAAAACAGGTCAAAGAATCCCGTGAAGAAGCGGTATGGCTGGCACCACGACAGATGCCGCAGCTGGCGCCGCTCTTTGCACGGATGATGCTCGGTAAAAGTCGTGACACGAAAATTGTCACCACGCTGGATGCCGGACTGCAACGGCAGCTGGAAGAGCTGGCGATGAACTGGAAATCCCGCCTGCCTGCACGCAGCTCGCTGGCGATGATCGTGGTCGATCATACCGATATGAAAGTGCGCGGCTGGGTGGGATCGGTGGATATCAACGATGACAGTCGTTTCAGCCATGTGGATATGGTCAATGCGATCCGATCCCCGGGATCGGTATTGAAGCCCTTTATCTACGGTATGGCGCTGGACGATGGCCTGATCCATCCCACGTCGTTGCTTCAGGACGTTCCAAGAAAAACCGGTGATTATCGCCCGGGGAATTTTGACAGTGGGTTCCACGGACCGGTCAGTATGAGTGAAGCGCTGGTGCGCTCCCTCAACCTGCCTGCGGTACAGGTGCTTGAAGCGTATGGGCCAAAACGGTTTGCCGGGATGCTGAGCAATGCAGGCTTGCCGCTTATACTGCCTGCGGGCGCTCAGCCAAACCTTTCTCTGATACTGGGAGGTGCAGGCGCACGACTGGCGGACATCACGGCAGCCTACAGCGCCTTTGCCCGACACGGTAAAGCGGGACGATTGCGTTTACAGCCAGGCGATCCGCTGGTTGAACGTCCGTTATTGTCACAAGGCTCGGCGTGGATTATTCGTCGTATTCTGGCGAATGAGGCGCAGCCGCTACCGGATAACGCGCTACCGCAAATCGCGCCGCTGGCGTGGAAAACAGGGACCAGCTACGGCTACCGCGATGCCTGGGCCATTGGCCTGAATGCCCGTTACGTGATTGGCATCTGGACCGGACGACCAGACGGCACGCCGGTGGCGGGGCAGTTTGGTTTTGCCAGCGCCGTGCCGCTGTTAAATCAGGTGAATAACCTGATTCAGTCGCGCTCAACGGTAGACGAAGCCCGTCTGCCGCGCGATCCGCGTCCGGAAAGTGTAGGGCGGGGCGTGATCTGCTGGCCGGGCGGCCAGTCGCTGCCGGAAGGCAGTGAAAACTGCCGACGTCGTCTTGCGACGTGGTTACTTGAGGGGAGTGAACCACCCACGCTGCTTTTACCGGAACAGGAAGGCATACGCGGAATTCGTTTCCCGGTATGGCTGGATAAAACCGGCAAACGCGTTGCGGCAGACTGCCCGGACGCAACTGAAAAAGTCCTTGATGTCTGGCCGCTGCCGCTGGAGCCGTGGCTGCCTGCAACCGAACGTCGCGCGGTCCGGGTTCCTCCCTCTTCGGCAACGTGTCCGCCGTTGTCACAGGATGCACCTGCTCCGCTCATGTTGACCGGCTTGCGCGAGGGGGCCGTTATCAAACGTCTACCTGGTGAGCCCCGCGTTTCGCTTCCCCTTCAGGTGACCGGCAATAGCGGCGAGCGCTGGTGGTTTTTGAACGGTGAACCGCTGAGTGTGAAAGGAAGAGTTTACACATTACAGCTTGATAAATCGGGTGATTATCAGTTACTCGTTATGGATGAGAGCGGGCAGGTCGCGACGGTGAATTTTACGCTGCAGTGATCAGAAAACAGCTATCAGATGTGAGCTGTTGCTAAAACTCGTCTTATTTTAAAAAAATGTTACCTGAATCCATAGGCAATGGCGCCATTGCTCATTATAATCCGCGCCACACCATACTCAGGTATGCAAAACAACAGAACATTGACAGAGGTTATCATGGCTATTGAACGTACTTTTTCCATCATCAAACCAAACGCGGTGGCAAAAAACGTTATTGGCAGCATCTTCGCTCGCTTTGAATCAGCAGGTTTTAAGATTGTTGGCACTAAAATGCTGCACCTGACCGTTGAACAGGCTCGCGGTTTCTACGCTGAGCACGAAGGTCGCCCATTCTTTGACGGCCTGGTTGAGTTCATGACCTCTGGTCCGATCGTTGTATCCGTACTGGAAGGCGAAAACGCAGTACAGCGTCACCGTGACCTGCTGGGTGCAACCAACCCGGATAACGCGCTGGCAGGTACCCTGCGCGCTGACTACGCTGACAGCTTCACCGAGAACGGTACTCACGGTTCTGACTCTGTTGAATCTGCTGCCCGCGAAATCGCTTTCTTCTTCGCAGAAGGCGAAGTGTGTCCACGTACCCGTTAATTTAACGGTTTCGTTTACACATTATTTTCGTAAATGCCGCGTCCAGACGTGGCATCCCTGCGTCAGAGTTTGTACAATGCAACGCCCCGGACGAGCAGACTGCTTTCCGGGGCGTTTCTATTCAACCCTCCATGGGCCATAACGTGTAACAACGAGGCCGGAAAATATTATGTCTGAATTAGTGAATACCTCCGAAGTCGCCACGCCTGCGGTTCCAAATAAAAATGGAAAAATCAACCTGCTGGATCTGAACCGTCAGCAGATGCGCGAGTTCTTTAAAGAGATGGGTGAGAAGCCGTTTCGTGCCGATCAGGTGATGAAATGGATGTACCATTACTGCAGCGACAATTTTGATGACATGACTGACATCAACAAGGTCCTGCGTAATAAGCTCAAAGAAGTTGCAGAGATCCGTGCGCCAGAAGTGGTGGAAGAGCAGCGTTCTTCTGACGGCACCATCAAATGGGCGATTGCCGTAGGCGATCAACGCGTTGAAACCGTCTACATCCCGGAAGAAGACCGCGCCACGCTGTGTGTCTCCTCTCAGGTAGGCTGTGCGCTGGAGTGCAAATTCTGCTCTACCGCGCAGCAAGGTTTTAACCGTAACCTGCGTGTCTCTGAAATTATCGGCCAGGTCTGGCGTGCCGCAAAAATTGTGGGCGCAGCAAAAGTGACAGGTACGCGTCCCATTACCAACGTGGTGATGATGGGCATGGGTGAGCCACTGCTGAACTTGACCAACGTCGTTCCGGCGATGGAAATCATGCTGGATGACTTCGGTTTCGGTCTGTCTAAACGTCGCGTGACGTTGTCGACCTCCGGTGTTGTGCCTGCTCTGGACAAGCTCGGCGATATGATTGACGTTGCGCTGGCAATCTCCCTGCACGCACCAAACGATGAAATCCGTGACGAAATTGTGCCGATCAACAAAAAGTACAATATCGAAACCTTCCTCGCTGCCGTGCGTCGTTACCTGGAGAAATCTAACGCGAACCAGGGCCGTGTCACTATCGAGTACGTGATGCTTGACCATGTTAACGACGGTACCGAACATGCACATCAGCTGGCTGAACTGCTGAAAGATACGCCATGCAAAATCAACCTGATTCCATGGAACCCGTTCCCGGGCGCACCTTATGGACGTAGCTCGAACAGCCGTATCGATCGCTTCTCCAAAGTGCTGATGGAGTATGGTTTCACCACCATCGTGCGTAAAACCCGTGGTGATGACATTGATGCCGCATGCGGACAGCTGGCAGGTGATGTCATTGACCGTACCAAACGCACCCTGCGTAAACGCATGCAGGGTGAGACAATTGCGGTCAAAGCTGTTTGATTATTATGCACTCACGGCGCATTATCTGCGCCGTGAAGCATAATCTTACTGAATAATCAGTCAGATTCGTGATGACTGAGTAATAATTACGGTGCGTTTCATTCGACTTTCGGGCAGTATGTAACGACGTAACAACAGTTTAGCCGTACGGGCAGGGCTGTACTGTCATCTCCGGGCAGACAGTCTTATACTGTCTGTTCACGGTTAACTGACCAGAAGTTTCGCGGTGCGGGTGGCATTGTGACTCACCGGCGCCTGAACCCTTATTTTTCACGTACCAGTAGTTGTAGCGAATGAATACTGAAGCCACTCACGACCAACATGAAGCACTCTCCACTGGCGTTCGTCTTCGCAACGCCCGTGAACAACTCGGACTCAGCCAGCAAGCCGTTGCAGAACGCTTGTGCCTGAAGGTTTCCACGGTTCGCGATATTGAAGAAGATAAGGCACCTGCCGATCTGGCTTCAACGTTCTTGCGCGGTTATATCCGCTCTTACGCAAAACTGGTGCACATCCCCGAAAACGAATTACTGCCGATGATGGAGAAGCAGGCACCGGTACGTGCAGCGAAAGTTGCGCCGATGCAGACTTTCTCCCTGGGGAAACGTCGTAAAAAACGTGATGGCTGGCTGATGAGCTTTACCTGGCTGGTCTTGTTTGTGGTGATCGGTCTGACCGGCGCATGGTGGTGGCAAAACCACAAGGCGCAGCAGGAAGAGATCACCACCATGGCCGATCAATCCTCCGCCGAACTGAACCAGGCCGGAAGTGAGAACGGCCAGAGCGTGCCGCTGAATACCGACGGCGCAGCTTCCTCCAGCGAGCCACAGACCGCAGCGCCAGACGCGTCGGCGACCGGTACAGCGCAGACCCCGGTAGCAACGGCGAACACCGCTGCGCCTCTGACTCAGGATCAAAACGCGGTGGTTTCCCCTTCTCAGGCTAATGTTGATACGGCGGCGAACGCGCCAGCGGCCAGTCAGCCTACGGACAATACCGCAGCCTCTCTGCCAACCAACCCGGCAGGCACTGCCACGGCAGCCGCTGATCCGAATGCGCTGGTGATGAACTTTAACGCCGACTGCTGGCTGGAAGTGACTGACGCAACAGGTAAAAAACTGTTCAGCGGCCTGCAGCGTAAAGATGGCACGTTAAACCTAACCGGCCAGGCTCCTTATAAACTTAAAATCGGCGCTCCGGCAGCGGTACAGATCCAGTATCAAGGAAAACCTGTCGACCTGAGCCGCTTTATCAGAACTAACCAGGTTGCACGTCTTACCGTTAATGCCGAACAATCAGCAGCACAGTAACAGACGGGCAACGCGGGAGATTTTTCATGCATAACCAGGCTCCGATTCAACGTAGAAAATCGAAACGGATTTACGTTGGGAATGTGCCAATCGGCGATGGGGCACCTATCGCCGTTCAGTCGATGACCAACACGCGCACCACCGATGTGGAAGCGACGGTCAATCAAATCAAAGCATTAGAACGTGTAGGCGCGGACATTGTTCGCGTCTCCGTCCCGACCATGGATGCCGCTGAGGCGTTCAAACTGATCAAACAGCAGGTCAGCGTTCCGCTGGTGGCTGATATCCACTTCGACTACCGCATTGCCCTGAAAGTGGCCGAATACGGCGTCGATTGCCTGCGTATTAACCCGGGCAATATCGGTAACGAAGAGCGTATCCGAATGGTAGTGGACTGCGCCCGCGATAAAAATATTCCTATCCGTATCGGCGTCAATGCCGGTTCCCTGGAAAAAGATCTGCAGGAAAAGTACGGTGAGCCTACGCCACAGGCGTTGCTCGAATCCGCGATGCGTCACGTCGATCATCTCGATCGTCTTAACTTCGATCAGTTCAAAGTCAGTGTAAAAGCGTCCGATGTATTCCTTGCGGTGGAGTCTTACCGCCTGCTGGCAAAACAGATCGACCAGCCTCTGCACCTCGGGATCACCGAAGCAGGCGGTCTGCGCAGCGGTTCGGTAAAATCCGCGATCGGTCTGGGGCTGCTGCTCTCCGAAGGGATCGGTGACACCTTGCGCGTCTCTCTGGCGGCCGATCCGGTCGAAGAGATCAAGGTCGGTTTCGATATCCTGAAGTCGCTGCGTATTCGCGCACGTGGGATCAACTTCATTGCCTGCCCAACCTGTTCACGTCAGGAGTTTGATGTGATCGGAACGGTGAATGCTCTGGAGCAGCGTCTGGAAGACATCATCACACCGATGGACGTCTCCATCATCGGCTGTGTGGTGAACGGTCCGGGTGAAGCGCTGGTGTCAACCCTGGGCGTGACCGGCGGTAACAAGAAAAGTGGTCTCTATGAAGATGGCGTTCGTAAAGATCGTCTGGATAATAGCGACATGATCGACCAGCTTGAAGCCCGCATCCGTGCCAAAGCGGCCATGATGGACGAGACACAGCGTATCAGCGTTCAGCAGGTTGAAAAATAACGTGATGGGAAGCCGCGAGCTTCCCATGTATGATTGAACCCATTCTTTGGGTTTTTTTTGTATATAGAAAGAGAATAAACGTGGCAAAAAACATTCAAGCCATCCGCGGCATGAACGATTATCTGCCTGGCGAAACCGCCATCTGGCAGCGCATTGAAGGCACACTGAAGCAGGTGCTCGGCAGCTACGGTTACAGCGAAATCCGTTTGCCGATTGTAGAGCAGACCCCGTTATTCAAACGCGCGATCGGCGAAGTCACCGACGTGGTTGAAAAAGAGATGTACACCTTTGAGGACCGTAACGGCGACAGCCTGACCTTGCGTCCGGAAGGGACGGCGGGCTGCGTACGCGCCGGCATCGAACATGGTCTTCTGTACAATCAGGAGCAACGCCTGTGGTATATCGGCCCGATGTTCCGCCACGAACGTCCTCAGAAAGGGCGTTATCGCCAGTTCAACCAGCTGGGTGTGGAAGTCTTTGGCCTGCAGGGGCCGGATATTGACGCTGAGCTGATTATGCTGACCGCTCGCTGGTGGCGCGCGCTGGGGATTTCTGAGCACGTTTCGCTGGAGCTGAACTCAATCGGCTCTCTGGAAGCACGCGCAAACTACCGTGACGCGCTGGTGGCGTTCCTGGAACAGCATAAAGATAAGCTGGACGAAGACTGCAAACGTCGTATGTACAGCAATCCGCTGCGCGTTCTGGATTCCAAAAACGCAGATGTTCAGGCGCTGCTGAACGATGCGCCTGCGCTGGGTGACTACCTGGATGAAGAGTCTCGCGAACACTTCGCGGGCCTGTGCAAGCTGCTTGAAGCGGCAGGTATCGCTTACACCGTTAACCAGCGCCTGGTGCGCGGTCTGGACTACTACAACCGCACTGTATTCGAGTGGGTTACCTCAAGCCTCGGTTCGCAGGGCACCGTGTGTGCGGGCGGTCGTTATGACGGTCTGGTAGAGCAGTTAGGTGGCCGTGCAGCCACTGCGGTTGGCTTCGCGATGGGTCTTGAACGACTTGTTTTGCTGGTTCAGGCAGTTAATCCGGAATTTAAAGCAGATTCCGTTGTCGATATATACCTGGTGGCCTCAGGTGCGGATACGCAGTCTGCGGCGATGCAGCTTGCTGAACGCGTGCGCGATGCACTGCCGGAGGTTAAGCTGATGACCAACCACGGCGGCGGCAACTTTAAAAAACAGTTTGCTCGTGCCGATAAGTGGGGCGCAAGTATTGCACTGGTGCTGGGCGAGTCCGAAGTGGCTAACGGCGAAGTAGTAGTGAAAGACCTGCGCTCTGGTGAGCAGACAACGGTAACGCAGGACGGCGTTGCGGCGCACTTGCGCACTCTATTAGGCTAAGGAGAAGGACTGCGTGGAAATTTACGAGAACGAACACGATCAGGTCGACGCGATTAAACGCTTCTTTGCTGAAAACGGCAAAGCGCTGGTTGTTGGGGTAATTTTAGGTGTCGGTGCGCTGATAGGCTGGCGTTACTGGAACAATCATCAGGCGGATTCCGCGCGTGGCGCGTCCCTGTCCTATGAAAATACCGTGAGCGCAATTCGAGCCGATCAGCCACAAACGCTGACGGCAGCCGAAAAGTTTGCGGCTGATAACAAAAACACCTACGGTGCACTGGCTGCACTGGAAGTAGCACAGCAGTACGTTGATAAGAACGAACTGGATAAAGCGGCTGCTCAGCTGTCTCAGGGCCTTGCGGCCGCCAGCGATGAAAACCTGAAAGCGGTTATCAACCTTCGTCTGGCACGTATCCAGGTTCAGCAGAAAAAAGCTGACGACGCGCTGAAAACGCTCGATACCATCAAAGGTGAGGGCTTTGCTGCCATCGTTGCCGATCTGCGCGGTGAAGCACTGCTGAGCAAAGGTGACAAAGCGGGCGCGCGTAAAGCGTGGCAAGCTGGCGTGGATAGTCAGGCATCACCTGCGCTGAGCGAAATGATGCAGATGAAAATAAATAATTTGTCCGTCTGAGAGGGACCCGATGCAATTGCGTAAATTACTTCTGCCAGGACTGCTTTCTGTTACGTTATTGAGTGGTTGTTCACTGTTCAGTGGCGAAGAAGACGTTGTGAAAATGTCCCCACTGCCGACGGTTGAAAACCAGTTTACCCCATCCACTGCGTGGAGCACCTCCGTGGGTGATGGGATTGGTGATTTCTATTCCAACCTTCATCCGGCCTTTGCCGACAGCGTCATCTATGCGGCTGACCGCAAAGGTACCGTGAAAGCGGTGAACGCTGATGACGGAAAAGAAGTGTGGTCGATTAACCTGGCGGAAAAAGACGGCTGGTTCTCCCGTAAACCTGCACTGCTGTCTGGTGGCCTGACGGTTGCCGGTGGTCATGTCTACGTGGGCAGCGAAAAAGCACAGGTTTATGCCCTGAACAGCAGCGACGGCTCCATTGCCTGGCAAACGACCGTGGCGGGTGAATCCCTGTCTCGTCCGGTGGTGAGTGACGGCCTGGTGCTGATTCATACCAGCAACGGTCAGCTGCAGGCGCTGAACGAAGCGGACGGACTGGTGAAATGGACCGTTAACCTGGATATGCCAGCGCTTTCTCTGCGCGGCGAATCCGCACCGGCTACCGCGTTTGGTGCTGCCATTGTCGGCGGTGACAACGGTCGCGTGAGCGCAGTGCTGATGCAGCAAGGCCAGATGATCTGGCAGCAGCGTATCTCTCAGGCTACGGGCTCAACGGAAATTGACCGTCTGAGCGACGTCGACACAACGCCGGTTATCGTTAACGGTGTGGTTTACGCGCTGGCCTATAACGGTAACCTGACTGCGCTGGATCTGCGCAGCGGCCAGATCATGTGGAAACGTGAGCTGGGCTCGGTGAATGATTTCATCGTTGAGGGTAACCGCATCTATATGGTTGACCAGAACGACCGTCTGCTAGCGCTGAGCACCGAAGGTGGCGTGACGCTGTGGACGCAAAGCGATCTGCTGCACCGTCTGCTGACCGCGCCAGCGCTGTACAACGGTAGCCTGGTGGTTGGTGACAGCGAAGGGTATATGCACTGGATTGATCCAGAAAATGGTCGCTTTGTTGCACAGCAAAAAGTCGACAGCTCTGGTTTCCTGACCGATCCGGTTGTGGCCGATGGTAAACTGCTGATTCAGGCAAAAGACGGCACGCTGTACGCGATCACGCGTTAATTACCCGGCGGTTGTAGTATACTAAACGGCTCCTGTTCATTCAGGAGCCGTTTTGACATTTTTAAAAACGCCGCGAAAGCGACGTTATTTTGAATTTTATGAGGCTTCAAACATGGTACCTGTGGTCGCGCTTGTCGGGCGCCCTAACGTTGGAAAATCCACTCTTTTTAACCGTTTAACACGCACCCGTGATGCGCTGGTTGCGGATTTCCCGGGGCTGACGCGTGACCGTAAGTACGGTCGTGCAGAAGTAGAAGGACGTGAGTTCATCTGTATTGATACCGGTGGTATTGACGGCACTGAAGATGGTGTTGAAACCCGCATGGCAGAGCAGTCGCTGCTGGCAATTGAAGAGGCCGATGTGGTGCTGTTCATGGTGGATGCCCGTGCTGGCCTGATGCCAGCGGACTCCGCGATCGCCAAACACCTGCGTTCACGCGAAAAGCCGACCTTCCTGGTGGCGAACAAAACTGACGGCATCGATGCCGATCAGGCAATCGCGGATTTCTGGTCTCTGGGCCTGGGTGAAATCTACCCTATCGCGGCATCGCATGGCCGTGGCGTAACCAGCCTGCTGGAAACCGTTCTGCTGCCGTGGGTCGACGAAGTTAACCCGCCAGAAGAGGTGGACGAAGACGCCGAATACTGGGCGCAGTTTGAAGACGGAGAAGAGGGCGAAGAAGAAGAGCCTGAAGACGACTTCAACCCGCAGGATCTGCCGATCAAGCTGGCTATCGTGGGTCGTCCAAACGTAGGTAAGTCTACGCTTACTAACCGTATCCTGGGTGAAGAACGCGTGGTCGTTTACGACATGCCGGGCACCACCCGTGACAGTATCTACATCCCTATGCAGCGCGATGAGCGTGAGTATGTCCTCATCGACACCGCAGGCGTACGTAAGCGTGGAAAAATCACCGATGTGGTGGAAAAATTCTCCGTTATCAAAACCCTGCAGGCGATTGAAGATGCCAACGTGGTGCTGCTGGTTATTGATGCTCGCGAAGGTATCTCCGATCAGGATCTCTCTCTGCTCGGCTTTATCCTCAATAGTGGGCGCTCACTGGTTATCGTGGTCAACAAATGGGATGGCCTGAGCAATGAAGTGAGAGAGCAGGTGAAAGAGACTCTCGACTTCCGTCTGGGCTTCATCGACTTTGCTCGCGTGCACTTCATCTCCGCGCTGCACGGCAGCGGCGTGGGCAACCTGTTCGAATCGGTGCGTGAAGCGTATGACAGCTCCACCCGTCGTCAGAGTACCGCCATGCTGACCCGCATCATGAACATGGCTGCAGAAGACCATCAGCCGCCGCTGGTGCGCGGTCGTCGCGTGAAGCTGAAATATGCCCACGCCGGTGGTTATAACCCGCCAATCGTGGTGATTCACGGCAACCAGGTGAAAGACCTGCCGGACTCCTACAAGCGCTATCTGATGAACTACTTCCGTAAATCGCTTGACGTGATGGGTACGCCTATCCGTATCCAGTTTAAGGAAGGGGAAAACCCGTTCGCCAACAAGCGCAACACCCTGACGCCAAACCAGATGCGTAAGCGTAAGCGTTTGATTAAACACATTAAGAAAAGCAAATAATCATTGCCGATCTCACCAAAGCCCGCGTTTATCGCGGGCTTTTTTTTCGCTCAATCATACCGTCGGTTTTCTCTGTGTGAAGTCAATCACTATTCACTTTTAACCAAGTTTAAATCTAAGAAAGTAGACAATAGTCGAATTTTCATCTTAAAGTCCGGGGTCCGGTACTAGACAAAACTAGCGCCTGGTTATCAAATGGTTAACTAACTTTTCGCCACATGTAAAAAATCGGTCAGATACGTAACTGACCGGCGTACTTGCTGGTGTTTACAAGCACGACGACATACCTTTCGGGAGAATTATGCAATCCTCTGTTAATCAAAAAGAAAGCCGAACGTTCTTCGGCCATCCGTATCCGCTCGGTTCTCTGTTCTTCACCGAGATGTGGGAGCGTTTCTCGTTTTACGGCATTCGCCCGTTACTGATCCTGTTTATGGCCGCCACCGTATATGACGGCGGGATGGGGCTGGCGCGCGAAAACGCCTCGGCGATTGTCGGTATCTTTGCCGGGACCATGTATCTGGCCGCACTGCCGGGTGGCTGGCTGGCCGATAACTGGCTCGGCCAGCAGAGAGCCGTCTGGTACGGTTCGATTCTGATTGCGCTCGGTCACCTGTCGATCGCGCTGTCGGCCATCATGGGCGATAACCTGTTCTTTATCGGCCTGATGTTCATCGTGCTCGGCTCTGGTCTGTTCAAAACCTGTATCTCGGTGATGGTCGGTACTCTGTACAAAAAAGGTGACGCGCGTCGTGACGGCGGATTCTCGCTGTTCTACATGGGCATCAACATGGGCTCGTTCATCGCGCCACTGATTTCCGGCTGGCTGATCAAAACCCACGGCTGGCACTGGGGCTTTGGTATTGGCGGTATCGGGATGCTGGTCGCGCTGATTATCTTCCGCGTGTTTGCCGTTCCGGCGATGAAACGCTATGACAGCGAAGTCGGTCTGGACTCCACCTGGAACAGCCCGGTTGTGAAGCGTAACGGCGTGGGCGTGTGGCTCCTGGCGCTGGCCGCAGGTGTGGCGACGATCGTCACGCTGATCGCACAAGGCGTGATTGTGATTAACCCGGTCGCGGTAGCCAGCGTACTGGTTTACGTGATTGCGGCGTCCGTGGCCCTCTACTTTATTTATCTGTTTGTTTTTGCAGGCCTGAACCGTAAAGAGCGCGCCAGACTGCTGGTCTGTTTTATTCTGCTGATCTCTGCGGCCTTCTTCTGGTCTGCGTTTGAGCAGAAGCCAACCTCGTTCAACCTGTTCGCCAACGACTACACTAACCGCATGATCGGTGATTTCGAAATCCCGGCGGTGTGGTTCCAGTCAATTAATGCCCTGTTCATCATCCTGCTGGCACCGGTATTTAGCTGGGCATGGCCGAAGCTTGCGAGCATGAACATTCGTCCGAGCAGTATCACCAAGTTTGTTATCGGTATTCTGTGTGCTGCGGCAGGTTTTGGCCTGATGATGCTGGCGGCAGAAAACGTGCTGAGTAATGGTGGCGCGGGCGTGTCGCCGTTCTGGCTGGTGGGCAGTATCCTGATGCTGACGCTCGGCGAACTGTGCCTGAGCCCGATTGGCCTGGCGACCATGACATTGCTGGCGCCAGAGAGAATGCGCGGTCAGATGATGGGCTTGTGGTTCTGCGCCAGTGCGCTGGGGAACCTGGCTGCGGGCCTGATTGGCGGTCACGTGAAGGCCGACCAGCTGGATATGCTGCCGGATCTCTTTGCTCGCTGTTCCGTCGCGCTGCTGATTTGTGCCGCGGTACTGATCGTCCTCATTGTTCCAGTGCGTCGTATGCTGGAAAATGCGCAGACTAAACCGGCTGCTAACGCCTGATAAACCTCAGTGTGCCGGGGCAGACGTTACGCCCCGGCACTGTATTCCCTGAGGTGAAATTATGCAGTTAGGATTTGTTGGTCTTGGCGCGGTAGTGGAAACCGCGTATATGCCCGCATTGCGACACCTTTTTGGTCACTCGGTTCGTTGTTTCGGGTTTGATGTTCTTCCCGCAAAGCACCCTGAAGGCGTTACGCGCTGCACTTCCCTTGCGGAGCTTCTTGCTATACCGCTGGATACCCTGTTTATCACCACTGCATCGCTGCATCATCTTGAGGTGCTGGAGCAGGCGATTGCCTCGCCCGTTCCACGCATTGTGGTTGAAAAACCGGTAGTCGCCACGCTTCCCCAAATAGAAAAGCTCAATACGCTGCTGGCAAAACCCGGTGTGGCATCTCGCGTGCTGGCGCTCGACCACTGGATGGCGCGCCTTGAAACGGTGAAGCGGTCGCTGGTGGGTAATGTCTCTGATATCGTCAAAATCGACGGTTTTTTGCAGGAGCCGAGTGGCTATAACGCAGCTGGAGAACCCATCGCGCTTAACTTTGCCACGGGCGAGCCGGATACCCGTACGCTTTGCCATCCTGATGGCGTGATTCTGGATATCGGTACGCACGTGCTGGCGATGCTGCGCGAAACGGTGCGTTATCTGGGAGGCCATGACGATATGACGTTGCAGGTCGTCACGGCTAAAGACCGCCTGGGTCGCGAAATCGCAAAAGGCGACCTGACCACGGCGGAAGGCGAGGCGCATCTTCAGGGCTGCATCAGCGGCGTGCCGGTGGATATCTGGCTTAACAAATACGCGGGACCCGCTGGCGGGCAAAAAGGTTTACGGCTCTGCTTGAGGGACGGGGGCACCATCAGCTACGACCGGCACGGCACAGAAGATGTGCTGGAGCTGATAAATGGCGAGACCCGTCAATGCTGGAAAATTCCCGGCACAATCTACGAACACTGTCTTGCAGATCATATTCTGGGCGTCAGGAGTCTGTATGAACGGGCTCCGCAAGAGGTGAGTCGCACCACGCGCCGCAGGATCGAGGAAGTGACGCTGCTGCTGACCTTGCAGCAACAGTTGCGTGGCCCGCACTGAACGCAACGTGGTAAAATTATCACAGACATGAATGCGCTAAAGGAGTCACCATGACGATTACCTGCCCGGATTGCCAGACACCGCTTGAGCCCCTGAACGGGGTGGCACATTGCGACAGCTGTAATAAAGACATTGTGCTTGAAGCACGTTGCCCGGAATGCCATCAGCCACTCCAGGTATTAAAAGCCTGCGGCGCGGTGGACTATTTCTGCCAGAACGGCCACGGTCTTATCTCTAAAAAACGCGTGGAGTTCATTCAGGCCGAAGGCTAATCGCACACGCAGCCTTCGCCTTTCTGCCACAGCTCGATCAGTGACTCGGGCGCCTCCTGCTCTGGTACCAGCACGATGATATCGGCGTAGTGAGCCTGATTTTGCCCGGTCCAGATAATCTGGATGCGGAAATAGCGCTGGTCACCGCTGCCGGGTGACGAGGCTTGTCCCGGCGGCTGACCGCGCGGAAAGGCCTGCTCCAGGATGCTCACCACGCGCTGGCGCTGAGCCTCATTGAGCGAAGAAAGCGCGATGGTACGCTGGCCGCTCAGCTTAGGAATAAAAGCGACGCCGCCTTCACGGGCCAGCTCAACTACGGCGTCATCCGTCAGTTCCGGAACCTGCATTTACAGCACTCCCACCTGTTCCCAGGCTTGCTTAATGGCCGCTCCAACGTCGCCACCGGAGCGTTTCTCTCCGTGCGCTATCGTCAGTTTTGCGAAGGCCTCAAAATCCGCATCCTGCGCCAGATTGCGATCGCAAACTGTGTCGTACCAGGCATAACCCGCTTTTTCCCAGGCGTAGCCGCCGATCGCCGTCGCGGCCAGATAAAATGCCCGGTTGGGAATGCCGGAATTCAGGTGGACGCCGCCGTTATCCTCGCGCGTTTTAATGAAATTTTTCATGTGCGCGGGCTGCGGATCGTTGCCGAGCAGCGGATCGTCGTAGGCAGTACCGGGTTCAGACATCGAGCGCAGCCCTTTACCGTTGATTCCTTTTGCAAGCAGCCCTTCACCAATGAGCCAGTCTGCTTTGTCGGCGGTTTGCTTCAGATGATACTGTTTGACCAGGGTTCCAAACACGTCTGACAGCGACTCGTTCAGCGCGCCAGACTGTTCAAAATAGATAAGCCCGGCTTCGGTTTCAGTCACACCGTGGCTCAACTCATGTGCCACCACGTCGATGGCGATGGTAAAGCGGTTAAAGATTTCCCCGTCACCGTCGCCGAATACCATCTGCTGACCGTTCCAGAAGGCGTTCTGATATTCCCGACCGTAATGCACGGTACCGGTCAAAATAAGCCCTTTATTATCGAGTGAGTCACGCTGATATTCTTTCCAGAAGAAATCATGGGTAATACCCAAATAATCGTATGCTTCATCCACCGCCACATCACCGTTTGAAGACTGGCCTTCGTAACGCACCTGCGAACCCGGCAGTTCCTGGGTCTGCTTCGCGTCGTAAATATCGCGCTCCAGCTGTCCGGCTTTATTCACGTGCGGCGCGGCAGGTTTTCCCGGCATGTGAGCCATCAGCGTCTGGACATGGGTTAAGGTCTGGCGGGCGCAGCGCTGTTGCGGCTCTGAACCGCTTTCGATAATACGACGAAGAATATAAGGGGGAATAACGCTATGACGATGGGACATGCTGCTCTCCTTATTAAAAAAGGGAATAGCAGCAGTATAGTAAGTAACCGGCGAAGAATTATCCGGTTTTACGCTGGCGCGTTTTTTTCACCGGTTTAATTGATTTCACTTCGCTTTCTACCCAACCGTCTGAAAGACGTGTCGTCAGCACATCACCGGTATTCACCTGTTTAGTTTGCTTCAGCACTTTACCGTCTGTCGCCGTCGTCACGCTATAGCCGCGCGCCAGCGTGGAGAGAGGGCTAACCGCTTCAAGATGGGTCACCGCATTGCCAAAGCGTTCGCGGGTTGAGCTCAGCCGCGTACGGATATTCTCTGCCAGACGATATTCGAGCTGCTGGATCCGCGTTTGCGCGCGATAAATTTTCGGCTGCGGGTTCTGCTGGTTCAGGCGCTGCGTGACGCGCTGCTGACGCGACACCGCGCGCTTGAGCTGGTTATCCAGCGCGAAATTCATACGCTGACGCAGGCGCTCCAGGACGGTCTGCTGACGCGCCAGTCGCAGTTGTGGGTGCTGTTGCTGCAGTCGATGATGAAGCTGGGTAAAACGACGGGTACGGTTTGCGAGGAAGTAGTCCATCGCCATTTCCAGACGCTGCTGGCCGTTCTGAAGCTGACGCAGCAGTTCCAGCTGGTTGCGACTCACCACTTCCGCTGCTGCGGACGGCGTAGGGGCGCGTAAATCCGCAACAAAATCCGCGATGGTGACGTCCGTTTCGTGCCCGACGGCGCTCACGACAGGGATATGGCTTGCGAAAATCGCCCGTGCCACACGTTCGTCGTTAAAGCTCCACAGGTCTTCCAGCGAGCCGCCGCCACGTCCGACTATCAGCATGTCGCACTCCTGACGCGCATTCGCCAGTTCAATGGCGCGGACAATCTGGCCCGGTGCATCGTCACCCTGTACGGCGGTTGGGTAGATGATCACGGGCAGGGAAGGGTCACGACGCTTAAGCACGTGCAAAATATCGTGCAGGGCCGCACCGGTTTTTGAAGTGATAACCCCAACGCAGTGGGCAGGAGAGGGGAGCGGCTTTTTGAACTGCTGGTCGAACAGCCCCTCTTCCGAGAGTTTTGCTTTTAGCTGTTCATACTTCTGCTGTAGCAAACCTTCGCCCGCAGGCTGCATGCTCTCGACGATAATCTGATAGTCGCCGCGCGGCTCATACAACGTGATATTGGCACGCACCAGAACCTGCTGGCCGTGCTGAGGACGGAACGTCACGCGACGGTTGCTGTTGCGGAACATCGCGCAGCGCACCTGGGCGGTATCGTCTTTTAGCGTAAAGTACCAGTGACCGGAGGACGGCTGCGTGAAGTTTGAAATCTCACCGCTGATCCACACTTGCCCCATTTCCTGCTCAAGCAGTAAACGAACCGTTTGATTAAGGCGGCTAACAGTAAAAATTGAAGGGGTTTGAGAGGATAACATGTGAGCGGGATCAAATTCTAAATCAGCAAGTTATTCAGTCGATAGTAACCTGCTGAGAGGGGAGTGCAAGGTTTTTTTATAAAAAAGTGTGGATGCAATCGGTTACGCTCTGTATAATGCCACGGCAATATTTAACCACCCAGGTCAGAGATATTGCCCATGCTACGTATCGCTAAAGAAGCACTGACGTTTGACGACGTCCTCCTTGTTCCCGCTCACTCCACTGTTCTGCCGAATACTGCCGATCTCAGCACGCAGTTGACGAAAACCATTCGCCTGAACATTCCTATGCTCTCTGCGGCAATGGACACCGTGACTGAAGCGCGCCTGGCTATCGCCCTGGCACAGGAAGGTGGCATCGGCTTTATTCACAAAAACATGTCTATCGAGCGTCAGGCAGAAGAAGTTCGCCGCGTGAAGAAACATGAATCCGGTATCGTGTCTGACCCACAGACCGTTCTGCCAACCACTACCCTGCACGAAGTGAAAGCCCTGACCGAACGTAACGGCTTTGCCGGTTACCCGGTTGTGACTGAAGCCAACGAACTGGTCGGTATCATTACCGGTCGTGACGTGCGTTTCGTGACCGACCTGAACCAGCCTGTCAGTGTTTATATGACACCGAAAGAGCGTCTGGTAACCGTTCGTGAGGGCGAAGCCCGTGACGTCGTGTTCGCTAAAATGCACGAAAAACGCGTTGAGAAAGCGCTGGTTGTGGATGCGAACTTCCACCTGCGAGGCATGATCACCGTTAAAGATTTCCAGAAAGCAGAACGTAAACCTAACGCCTGTAAAGACGAGCATGGCCGTCTGCGCGTAGGTGCTGCAGTTGGCGCGGGTGCCGGTAACGAAGAGCGTGTTGATGCGCTGGTTGCTGCGGGCGTTGACGTGCTGCTGATTGACTCCTCTCACGGCCACTCTGAAGGCGTTCTGCAACGTATTCGTGATACCCGTGCTAAATACCCTGATCTGCAGATCATCGGCGGTAACGTGGCAACGGGCGCAGGTGCTCGCGCACTGGCTGACGCTGGTTGCAGCGCGGTGAAAGTGGGTATCGGTCCTGGCTCCATCTGTACTACCCGTATCGTCACCGGCGTGGGCGTTCCACAGATCACTGCAGTGTCTGATGCGGTTGAAGCGCTGGAAGGCACCGGTATTCCGGTTATCGCTGACGGCGGTATCCGCTTCTCTGGTGACATCGCTAAAGCGATCGCCGCAGGTGCTGCTGCGGTGATGGTAGGCTCTATGCTGGCTGGTACCGAAGAATCCCCGGGTGAAATCGAACTCTACCAGGGCCGTTCTTACAAATCTTACCGCGGTATGGGCTCTCTGGGCGCGATGTCCAAAGGTTCCTCTGACCGTTACTTCCAGACCGATAACGCCGCTGACAAACTGGTACCGGAAGGTATCGAAGGTCGCGTTGCTTATAAAGGCCGTCTGAAAGAGATCATTCACCAGCAGATGGGCGGCCTGCGCTCCTGTATGGGTCTGACCGGCTGTGGTACCATTGACCTGCTGCGTACTAAAGCGGAATTCGTACGCATCAGCGGTGCGGGTATCCAGGAGAGCCACGTTCACGACGTGACGATCACCAAAGAGTCCCCGAACTACCGTCTGGGCTCCTGATAAGTTTCCGCGCCCGGCTCCTGCCGGGCGCTCTGTTTTTGTTTCACTTGCCTCGGAATTAGCGTCAATGACGGAAAACATTCATAAACATCGCATTCTCATCCTGGACTTTGGTTCTCAGTACACTCAGCTGGTGGCGCGTCGCGTACGTGAACTGGGCGTTTACTGTGAACTGTGGGCGTGGGATGTCACGGAAGCACAGATTCGCGAATTCAATCCAAGCGGCATCATCCTTTCTGGCGGCCCGGAAAGTACTACCGAAGAGAACAGCCCGCGCGCACCGCAGTACGTGTTCGAAGCTGGCGTGCCGGTATTCGGCGTTTGCTACGGTATGCAGACCATGGCAATGCAGCTTGGCGGCCACGTCGAAGGTTCTAACGAGCGTGAGTTTGGCTACGCGCAGGTAGAAGTCGTCACCGACAGCGCGCTGGTGCGCGGTATCGAAGACTCCCTGACCGCAGACGGCAAACCGCTGCTGGACGTGTGGATGAGCCACGGCGATAAAGTCACCGCCATCCCGTCTGACTTCGTGACCGTTGCCAGCACCGAGAGCTGCCCGTTCGCTATCATGGCAAACGAAGAAAAACGCTTCTACGGCGTGCAGTTCCACCCGGAAGTGACCCACACCCGTCAGGGTATGCGCATGCTGGAGCGCTTCGTGCGTGACATCTGCCAGTGTGAAGCCCTGTGGACCCCGGCAAAAATTATCGACGACGCCGTTGAGCGTATCCGCCAGCAGGTTGGCGATGACAAAGTGATCCTCGGCCTCTCCGGCGGCGTGGACTCCTCCGTGACCGCGATGCTGCTGCACCGCGCCATCGGCAAAAACCTGACCTGTGTCTTCGTCGACAACGGTCTGCTGCGTCTGAACGAAGCCCAGCAGGTTATGGACATGTTTGGTGACCACTTCGGTCTGAACATCGTTCACGTGGAAGGCGAGCAGCGCTTCCTGGACGCGCTGAAAGGTGAGAACGATCCTGAAGCGAAACGTAAAATCATCGGCCGCGTGTTCGTGGAAGTGTTCGACGAAGAAGCGCTGAAGCTGGACGACGTGAAGTGGCTGGCGCAGGGCACCATCTACCCGGACGTGATCGAGTCTGCGGCCTCCGCAACCGGTAAAGCACACGTTATCAAATCTCACCACAACGTGGGCGGCCTGCCGAAAGAGATGAAGATGGGTCTGGTTGAACCGCTGCGCGAGCTGTTCAAAGACGAAGTGCGTAAGATCGGTCTGGAGCTGGGTCTGCCGTACGACATGCTGTACCGTCACCCGTTCCCGGGGCCAGGTCTGGGCGTGCGCGTGCTGGGCGAAGTGAAGAAAGAGTACTGCGACCTGCTGCGTCGTGCGGACGCTATCTTCATCGAAGAGCTGCACAAAGCTGACCTGTACAACAAAGTAAGCCAGGCGTTCACCGTGTTCCTGCCGGTTCGCTCCGTTGGCGTGATGGGCGATGGCCGTAAATACGACTGGGTGGTTTCCCTGCGTGCGGTCGAAACCATCGACTTTATGACCGCGCACTGGGCGCACCTGCCGTATGACTTCTTAGGCCGCGTGTCTAACCGCATCATCAACGAAGTTAACGGTATTTCCCGCGTGGTATATGACATCAGCGGTAAGCCACCGGCTACGATTGAGTGGGAATGATGTACAGCTAGTTCATAGCACATCATATCTATTCAGTTTCATCTCTAACCCTCTGTTATCGCAGAGGGTTTTTGTTTATATCTACTCATATCTATTCACTCTACACCACATTTTTCGACGGTACAGGTGACGGTATTACCCGAAAGGTATACTCTCTTACCGACAATAACATGGATGCATGACGGGTGAATTGTGCTTACCGATACCAAACTAAAAAACCTGAAGCCGCAGGAGAAACTGTACAAGGTTACAGACCGTGACGGGCTGTATGTCGCCGTTCTCACGTCAGGATCTGTCTCGTTCCGCTACGACTACCGCATTAACGGCCGCCGGGAAACACTGGTGATCGGCCAGTACGGTCGTGACGGTATCAGCCTGGCCGAAGCGCGCGAGGAACTCATTGCCGCCAAAAAGCTGCTTAAGGCAGGCCAGTCGCCTGCTGCGGCGAAACGTGACGGTATCAGGCAGATCGCCGGTGCCGAAACATTCGCGGTATATACCGACGCCTATATGAAACACGCCACCCTGGCCGACAGCACCCGCGCCATGAAGCAGGCTGTGATTGAGCGGGATATCCTACCGGCGCTCGGCAACAAGATGATGACTGAGATAACCACCAGAGTGGTGCGCGACCTGTGCGATCGTATCGTCGAGCGTGGCGGCCGGGCGACGGCGATTCAGGTCAGGGAGATAATCAGCAGCGTATACCGGTACGCCAACGACCGCGGGCACGGTCTGTTCAATCCGGCTGCCGACATTAAGCCATCATCCATCGCCATGTTTAAGCCGCGTGAGCGCACGCTTTCACCTGAGGAGATCGGCATATTCTTCCGCGCGCTGGATGACGTTGGCGCTATGGGAACCATGAAGATGGCTCTCAAACTGGTACTACTGACGCTGGTACGAAAAAACGAATTTATCTCAGCGACATGGTCAGAGATCGATTTCAATAAATGGACGTGGACCATCCCCGCTGACAGGATGAAGGCCGGGCGCGCGCATGTGATTTACCTGCCGAAGCAGGCGCAGGATCTGCTGGTCGGCCTGCAGATGTGCGCTGGTGGCAGTGAATACCTGGTGCCCGGGCGCTACAACTTCCGCAAGCCATTATCGAACGCCGCGCTGAACTCGCTGATAAACAGGACCGTGGAGGCCATAAACAAAGACGGAGAGAAAATTCAAGACTTCACGGTGCATGACCTGCGTCGAACGGCCAGCACACTGCTGCACGAAGCGGATTACCCGTCTGACTGGATAGAGAAGGCACAGGCGCATGAACAGAAGGGAGTGCGCGCGGTGTACAACAAAGCGGAGTATGCCCGGCAGCGCGCCTATATGTTGCAGCAGTGGGCAGATATGGTTGATGCCTGGATTAACGGGGAGCACACCGATCTGGTGCCGTTCTCCCCGTCGAAGTTTGAGAGGTGGATGGAAGGTCAGTAGTTGCCAGGCACGGCTATTCAATCTTAACGCCTGGGATGTCACCTGAAGATATAGCGTCGTAAATTGCCGCGGCTGTCTTGCTGGCATCCCTTACCAATAAGCAAACTGCATCTATAGCACTTATCGCGGCATCGCGCTTCTTAACTGCTTCTGAGCGGATAGGGCGGATTTGCGTTCCTTCATGCTTAAGCCAGCTTTCCCCTTCACCATCAAGATGAACGATGCAGTATTTTTCTCCTGCATATTTCATTGTGCACTTGACCCATCGGCCTTTATCTGCGCCGAAGCTACCTCTCAGATACTCAAACTCAACTCCTGGTGGAGGCAATCCCTCGCCATCCCATTCTGGCTTGCTGGCTGCAAGTGCGGCTTCGTATTCCGAGCGAGATATTAACTGAAGAAAATCCGTCTCAGCCTTCGGCTCGTATATGCAATCTTTGGCGAAGTCTTTCCCGTACTTTAGGTAGCAATCATCATCCCAATTACCAGTTTCGTCATAGAAGTCTATGCTATTTCCTAACTTGTGACGGCAGCACTCAACCGCACCTTCAGGCCAGCCGCCATGCTTCGGTAATTCCCGCACCAAAATATCAATCAGCTTCATGCAGCACGCTCCCGGCCCTGGTTATCTGTTGGTGACAACGGAGCATTAGCAAATGCCCGCGTCATCCCGGAGATATCCAGCGCGTAGCCAGGGTTCAACTGCACCGCCGGGCCTTCGCACTGGTTGCCCCATACGTCGAAACCATGTGATGACTGGCGAGCGAAAAGCTCAATGCGTGGCACATCGCCAAGCAGTTGCACCAGTTTCTCCCTGATCAAGTCCGGTTTGCGAGAGTTCTCCAGGCGTGGCGCCGTGACGTGCTGGCAGATAGAAGCATCCATGCGCTGCGGCAGTTTCCCGCGTACCGCAAACAGGCAGTCTTCACTGTTTGCCCGGGTCATGTGTCCCATGCCGATCGCGCTGTTGCCCTTGTGCTTGTTCGTCTTGTGCCATGTGAAGCCCTTCATCGTCATCAGGCGGAAGCCCCACGCTTCGATAACCTTCAGCGCTTCAACCGGCTGTGTCGGTACCCACCACATCGCCAGCAGGCAATCTTCGGCAGCCAGATCCCACACTGGAAGTCGGCAGATATCCAGTACGTTCATGACCGGGTATTTGAACCCTGCGCCGCGCTCGCCGTCGGCTGCTTTGTCACGGTATACCCAGGGCGGATCTGCGTAGATGAGAGTGTATTTTCCGGTCATGCCGCCACCTTCTTGCTGTTCATCAGCTCAGCCAGGCGCTGAGCCTTTAATGGGTTTCTGATAACGTCGCCGCTTGGTGCTACCCATCCGCCGCGGATGATGGAATAGGGCAGCGTGACACTGCCCACGGTGATCCCGTCGTGCGGATTAGTCATACACCACCCCGCGACATCCGATTCCGCTGTAATCAATATGCGGGGTGCGATTCCCTTTTGTGATGCACTGCTGGCGGCGCACCGCGATGCGGGCGCGCTCCACTTCACCCACCGCAGCATCCAGACACTGGAGCCACAGGCGGGCCGCGATGCGGTAATGACCGCGGCGCTCGCGGTCAATAGCCCGGCTTTCGATCTCCATTGCTTCCGGCGTTACTGCCACCACTCTTTCAACACGGCGCTGCGAGACGTAGTCTTCGTGATAGCGCTCAAGTTTTGTTTTTTTCATTTGTTCCAGACCTCTCAACTGATTACCGACGCTACCCACATCAGGTAGGCCACTATGGCCAGACACAGATAAACCTCTGACCATCTGTCGATATGCCTTCCGAGCGCCTTCATGCTGCTGCACTCACCGGGCGATACACGCGGCGGTCAACTGGCGGCTTTTTTCCGGTGAACGTCGCCGGACTTGCAGCCTTACGTTTATCGAGCCAGGCTTCAACTTCGCTCTGGTCCCACGCGCAGCGGCGGTCGGTGATCCAGAAACGTGACGGGAATTCGCCAGCCTGTTCCAGGCGGTCAATCGTGCTCCATGACAGTGGCACCACCGCCAGGAGTTCCTTCTTACCAAATGCACCTTTCATAAATACCTCTCTTGGTTGCAGGTGTGGCGCCACGGCGCCACGGTGGTGATTACATAGGGACTTCGTTCAGCTCATCGCGTCGGATGGTGTACACGTCAGTGGCTTTAGCCAGGCGGTCATCATCGTTAGCGAGCTTGCTGGCAACGTATTTGTATGCTTTATCCAGATCCTTCAGCGTGTTGTAGTTCATCGCTGCGCCAGTGAATGCGCACAGAATTTCTTCTGGATCTCTGTCATCGCTGCTCTTTGGTTTCTCTTCCTGGTGCTGCTCAGGTTTAGAGTTGATCAGCTTGTTCATACCTGATGCGGTGGCTGGTGCTGGAGTGATATCGCGCTCAACGCGCGGTGCCGTCTCCTGCAATTCGTCAGGGGTGTACACGCCAAGCAGGACGTCAGGGGCATGCAGACGCGCCCAGCGCTTCACGCAAAGGTAAGCGAGCTGCTGGCGAGGATCCTGCTCCCAGAGAGGTGAGTTACGCACACCGGCCTGCGCCATGCTAATCGTTAGCTCGCGCGGCTCTGATTCCCCTTTGAGTGTCGCCCACACTGTTACGGTTAGGTTCGGCGACTTATCGTTTTTGCCGTTAACTGTCGACCAGTCACCATCCCAGCGATAATTCAGGCGGGTTGCCAGAAGATTTGATGAAGACACAACTGCGTTCACCAGCTGCGCTTCGTAGCCCAGGGTGCCGTTGACGACGTGAGTTTTTTGCGCCACAGCGAACGGGTTCATCCCCCACTGCGCAGCCTGCATGGTCACTGCCAGACAGTCAGCAGGCTTTCCTGCCAGGTGCGCCGGAACGGTGGCTTTACTGTCAGCCATTAGGGTTGCGAAACGCACCAAGCGGTCCATTCCCTCAGGGCTGAAGATTGCCGCAGCTGTGCCAACGGTTGCGCCAGGCTGCGATGTGATTGCGATGTCGTTACTCATACGTACATATCCTGTTTGCGTGCCCACTCGGGGCGTTTAATAATTTCAAATCCACCCCATTCGCCAGACTCCCGGCACTGGTGGTAGGTATTCAGATCCCGGCGGAACAGTGCGTGCCCGGTATCTACGTCTTGGGCATCCAGTTCAAACACGCGCACCGGGTAGCGGCCGCAGTCGATGGTTTCGCTCACTGCCAGGAAGAAAAATCCGTGTGGCTCTCCGGTGGTCTGCTGCGCGCCTTCGCGGTACATGGCGTCCTGAACGTGGTACCGGAATTCCTCGATGTGGCGGGAGAACCGCTCCATATCTGCAACCTTCTTCACGTCCAGCAACACCGGGTGATGCTTCAGGCGCTTGTCCGGGCGAGTGCGGCACAGTTCGCCAGTCTCCGGATCCTTCCAGTAGTGCGATGCTTCGCAGAAGCCTTCCGCTTCCAGAAGCCAGCGCGCCGCTGGGTGAGCCATCGCGCTGTCGCGCATCAATTGCAGCTTCCGGCCCTGTTCGGCATCCATAACCGTCATGCCCATTCCCGCAACATCATTCAGGAACGCAGCTTCATCCTCCTTTCCTGCAGTCGTGCGGCGGTTGAACTGCGGCGCCACGATGAAGCGCTTGTCGAACTCTTCCGGTTCCAGCAGCAGGCAGTGCAGAGCGGTTCCCATGTCCAGCGCTTTCAGCTTTTCGGTGTCGACCGGAGCTGACTTCTGCCACTGCAGCAGTGCCGGGCTAAGCGCCACCATATCCAGCTGCGACTTACTCACGCCGTCGCCTGCGTGGTAGTCCTCATTGCTGATGTCGAAGTAAATGCCAGGGTTCATGCCGCGTTCCTCGCCGTGTCCAACTGGTCAGCCAGATCCCACTTCGCGATGATGCTGGTCAGTGCGGCCTGGAATGCAGCGAGAGTTTCTTCAAACTCCGGGCTCATCATCAGCTCTTCCAGGATCTCGGTGCGCACGCCTTTGCGCTCCAGCTCGTAGAACGGTTTCTGCAGCTGGTGGTATTTGATAGCGTCGATCAGCTCTGCCTGGCGATCGTAGTGCAACTGGCTCAGCTGGTAGTCGCTGTCGATGCTGGTCATGATTTTTTTCAGATTATCGATCTGCTGGATGTTCATACCTCGTCCTCCAGATGCCCGTTGTCGCGCAGCCAACTGATAACTTCATCAGGTGAAAGGCGCTCCAGAATTTCAGAAACTTTATCTTTTGCTTCAGCCCAGTCGACGTAATCACTCAGTTGGATGTGTTCAAACACGTTTTCTTGCCCGGCGGTCTCAAGCAATGAACCAACGTCAACGTCTGAAAGAGAAACCCAAATTTCATCACTACGTCCGACAGACCCAACTTCAATGCCAGAAGCGGTAATTTCGATATCTTTTTTCACTTGCTCACCCCCATATCCATTTCAGTTTTTACTGCCATCTTGGTGACAAACGCCCAGTTGATGGCCTCATGCAGAGTGCGGCACTTGGTGCTCATCAGCCCGCACGCCGTAACGCAGTACCAACCGTTGATGATTTTCCACTGCATAATTCGTTACCTCAGTGTTACCGTTGAGGTAATAATTATCCTTATGTGGTTTGAAGTCAATAGGTATGATTATAAAAAATTACCCATTGGGTAATCTTCTGGGCAATAAAAAAGCCGCACAATTGCGGCTTACTATCTGAAATGTAAGGTTTTACTCTTGCGTTTTACCGTTCTGAACAATCACAAAATCGACGTAGCTCTCAATCTTGCTTTTCTCGCTCTCAGGTAACAATGCGTAGCGGGCCCGGTCGTAATGGATGGTCGCCGGGTCGCGGGGATGGATGAGCAACTCATAGCCGCGGCGACCGAACGCGCTGGCGATGGACTCCAGGGTGGAGATAGAAACGCTAACCTCATTGTTCAGCATGCGGTTGATTGTCGCCTGGGCAACTCCGGACGCTTTAGACAGCTTACCCTGAGAGGACAGGTCGCGGTTGTTCTGCATCCACGCTTCGAGGTTATGCGCCGCCAGCTGGCCGATATCGGAAGGTGTGATCTCCTCCTGTGGGATGGCAACAGCAGATAATGAGTGATCGACGTCAAGCCAGTTCGACGGCTTGTTCGCTGCCTTCTCAATCTTGCGCGCCACCGTGTCGCCGACAACCTTCTGCCCGCGGGCCCAGCGGTTCACCAGGTTTGCCTGAGTTCCCAGTTTTTCCGCCAGACGAGTCTGCACCCCGTTAAAGTCACGGTCGATGATATCGTTAATATTCTGCCTGCGGATATCCTGAATACTTTTCATGCTCTGGTGAATCGCCTCATATATGAATTAGTTAGTGTGCCAATTAAAAGCGAATTTACCTCACAGGTAAATGCACCTCACAGGTAACAAACCTTGATTTTTATTACCTTCTGGGTGAATATTTGTTATCTGAAATTAATATCAGGCAATAGCTATGAGCGAGAACGAAAAATTCGACTTCAAAAAACACTGGTTGCAACTCACTCCTGATGAGCGAAATGCCTTTGCTGACGAGGCCGGAACGACCAGCAACTACATCCAGACGCATCTTACAGGTCGCCGGAAAATGCCAGGTAAGGCATTGATGAATGGACTATTTAAGGCATGCAAACAACGCGGATGGGTCAGAACAAAGCCCGAGCTGGCCATCTTCTTCTACGAATAAAACATCCCTCTAAACCCCATCAGGCCGCTTTCTGGCGGTCTTTTCATATCTATTCAGTCCTCTCAGGTAATAATGATCCGAATATGGTTGATCTTTTTTCGGGCATCGCACAAAATCATCGTAACCATAACCAGAATCCGAGGTGAAGTGTGGAGATTATTACTCGTATGTCAGCTGCAAAGGCTGGGCTGAAGCGTTATTACACCGGGAAGCAGTGTAAACGAGGCCATGACAGCGAGCGCTGGGTGTATAACGGCCATTGTGTTGAATGCACCATGGAGTCAAACCGCAGGCGCCAGGCGGAGATTAAACGGATTATGGATGAAGCTGCGAAAGGCAACGTGCCGGAGGTGATCTGATGGCTAGCAGCTGGATTAAGGTCGAGGTGATCACCCCTGATAAGCCTGAAATATTTCAGATAGCTGAGCTACTGAACATCGACCCTGACGCCGTTCTCGGGAAGCTGGTCCGCATCTGGGCCTGGGCCGATCAGCAGACAATAGACGGTAACGCTGGAAGCGTTACAAAGGGAGTACTGGACAGGCTCGCTTTTATTACAGGTTTCGCCGATGCACTGATCACCGTAGGTTGGCTCGCATATGTAGACGAAAAGCTGGTGCTTCCTAACTTTGAGCGTCACAACGGTGAATCATCGAAAAAACGGGCACTTACAAACAGAAGAGTCGCAGAACACCGGAAACGTGAAACGCAAAATGTAACGCGCACAGCGTTACAAAAAGAGTTACCAGAGGAAGAGGAAGAGGAAGATATAAATAAAACCCCTCTCTCTGCGCGCGAAGGAATTCAAATCCATCCTGTTGTCGTTCCAGGTATCGGAGAACCGATCGGTAAATTCACCATGCATGAAAACTGGCAGCCGTCAGATGACTTTGTCATGCGCGCCAGAATGTGGGGTCATGCACTACCAGCTGACGGCTACAAGAAATCAGACCTGATCGAATTCATCACCTACTGGATGGCGGAAGGCAATGTTATGCAGCACGTGCAGTGGGAGCAGAAGTTTGCCCGGCTGCTGATGAACAGGAAAAAAAGAGCGGCAGGAAAGCGCGGTGACAGCTCTGACGATGACGTACCACACTGGAACAGCCCTGAAGGCTGGAAGGATTTCTTATGAGTAACGTATTCGCAGCAATTCAGAATCGTGACGCCGGCGCTCTGGCTCGCATGATGGGACCGGATAATCACCACGATCAGCAGGACAACGTTGTAAACATGAGCGCGGAGCGCCTCGTCGATGCTCTGTTCAAACAGCTTAAGCAACTCTTCCCGGCGGCAGAGCAGACCAACCTGAAGACCGTGCAGCAGGAAACCGACGCGAAGCGCCAGTGGATCGCCGCATTTGCCGAAGGTGGGATCCGTACCCGCGAGCAGGTATCAGCAGGTATGCGCCATGCCCGCGCCAGTGAATCACCGTTCTGGCCGTCGCCCGGACAGTTCATCAAGTGGTGCAAGGACAGCAAGATGGTGCTGGGCGTGAGCATCGAGGACGTGATGGGAGAATTTCACCGTTACGCCAAAGAGAAAAGCTTCCAGCCTGGTGGACCGGAACGGTTCCCGTGGCGCCACCCGGTCATGTACTGGATTGTGTGCGATACCCGCCGTGCGATGTATCAGCGCCAGCTGAGCGAGATTGAAGTCGAGAAGCATGCGCGCAAGCTGCTGGAGGAATGGGCTGCGAAAGTGGCGGCCGGTCACCAGATTCCTGATCCGGTACTGAGCATCCAGGCTAAACCGGAGCCGATACAAACGCCAGCGGACACAGGGGGGAATGCTTACCACCCGCCCGGGAAAAGTTTCGGATGCATGCCGAATGCCGCCACCCTGGGAGTACTAACACCGGCCCAGTGGCTGATGGAGGAATACCGGCGAGGGAAAGCGGCAGGACTCATCAGGTAGCACCAGCGCGGCAGCGCATTTTTTTATGCCTGTATAATTACCTTGCAGGTAACAAAATATGCGCATATCTATTGATTTTAACTCTAATGTGGATTTAAATTACCTAAGGGGTAAATCATGAGAAAGCAGTTACAAGCTCTTGGTCGACTCAAGACAGGCCAGATGAACAAAACGGAATCTGCTTACTGCCAGCATCTGGAGTTGCGTAAGCATGCCGGTGAAGTGGCCTGGTACCGGTTTGAAGGAATCAAGCTGAGGCTGGCTGACAACACGTTCTACACGCCTGACTTCGCAGTGATGCTAACCAGCGGTGAGGTGGAGCTTCACGAGGTGAAAGGTTTCTGGACCGACGACGCCAGGGTGAAAACCAAAGTCGCAGCAGATCAGTATCCGTTCCGCATCATCGGCGTGACTGTGAAGCCGAAGAAAGCCGGTGGCGGATGGAATGTCGAAGTTTTCTGAATCGACGATCCTTTTTGATATCAACGTAATCAATAACTTATACGGGTAAGCGGGGGTAAAGATATGAGCGTGAAACGTTATGAGTGGGTGGCCTGTGATGAGCATTCGTGCCATTGCGACGTGGTAGAGAGCGCTGAAGGCGATATGGTCGATTACGAAGACTACGCCGCACTTGAAGCCAGATGCGCGGCGCTGGCTGCGGAGAATACGGGGCTTATTGAGCAGGCTGAAGAGGTTTACGCAGCAGGCTATAACCACGGGCATCTGAACACTGTTGATGGAATCGCGTATGCAGATTGCGTCAAAGATGATTTTTATGGCCTGGCTGTGGAGTTAATGCGTGAAGCAGAAACCCCGGCGACAGACGCTTTCCTGGCTGAAGTGCGGGCCTCCGCAGTTGATGATGCTTGCCTGAAAATTAGCAACTCCATCCCTAATTGCTATCAGGACGAACTTGTCGGTCTTGATATGGCAGCAACTATCTGCGGTGACTTCGCATCAGAGCTTCGCAAAGGAGTGCAGTCATGAGCAACTCGATCGCAGACGGCTCGAAATTAACACCAGAAACATTCGCAGATTTCATTGAGCGTTTGAAGTATCACCATCGCGGTGAGGGTGTAAACCGCCACGCCACCGCCGATCCAATATTCATGGTTCAGAAGCAGGCAACCATTTATGGCCTGGCGGAGGAGTTCGGAGAATCGAAGATAGTCCATGTCGAAGACTGCGAATGGGATAGCCCGCAAGAATATTGGGACGATCTGGATGAGCAGCAGCAGGAAGAGTTAAACGCGTTCTGCATTGACCAGTGCGATACAGAATTTACCGATCTAGACGAAGACGCTCAGTGGGAAGTGCTGGCTGACCTTGACGGCCACACTGTCTGCGGAACTCGTAAAGAGTGGCAGAACATCAACGCTCACTTTACCCGTGAAGCAGCGGAGGCTTTCATTCGCCGTAAGCAGCATGATTACCCTCCTCTGCGGGTCTACGTCGAGAGCATGTACTTCGGGTGGGAGTATCAGGAAATCATCAAGGCGCTTTGTGATGGGCGCTTAGTACTCGCAGATAACCCGGAGGCCGCCCAATGAGCAACATCGACAAACAGGCTTGCCAGGTGAGCAGATATGACCTGGTTAGTGGATACATGCAGAAGTGGCCTGATGGTGAGTTCGTTTATCACTCCGATTATCAGGCGCTGCTGGATGAGCTGGAAGCCAAAGAGAAGCAGATTGCAGATTTGAAGGAGGCGTTCCGAATTGCATTGTCTGCTGCTGGTATCGATGCACCCGCCGCAGCCGGTAAAGGAGAGGCATCATGAGCACAATTACCAGAGAGCAATTGTGCGAACGTGCGCGAGAAAAAGTTATAAGCCTGGAGTTTGCAGTAACACAAACCGCCTTCGCTGATTCACGCGCAGATCTTGAAGAAGAACTTGAGCTGGCGCGTATCGCGCTGGCATCGCTCGAAGCGGAGCCCGTAGAGTGGAGAGTGGTCTTTAAACTGGATGGGCAGACAGGTAGTGATTTCGAAACGACTTTCGAAAGCCAAGCGAAGATGAATGAGATAATTTCGCTTCATGAGCGCGCAGGATTCAGCGCCAGAATCACACCGCTCTACAACACCCCGCCAGCGCCGGTATCTGTGCCGGAGGGCGTCGCCAGCACAATAGAATCACTGAAACAAACCCTGGTTGATTGCAATAGATACAACTACTGCTTTGATGCCGTTAAGCGCGTAGAGGACGCCTGCCGCGCCGCCATGCTTCAGGGTGCCGATGGCAACTCTCCGGTGATTCAGGATGGCTGGGCAGATATGCTGCAGCGCTGGCTGGTATTTGGGCGCGGAATGCAAAACGCAGGCAGTCAGTTACCACGAAATCTAATCGCTGAAACAGAAGCCATGCTCACATCAGCACCGCAGCAGGAGTGTAAGCACGAATTTGTTTATGGGTGGCATTCTTACGGCAGTAAATCAGGTTATCAATGCCGTTTTTGCGGAAAACTGCAGGAGGTGAAGCCATGAGTAAATCCGAAGCTTTTAAATGCGCAATGATAATTGGCTTTGGCGTGGCCGCTGGGGTTCACCTTTACGTAGCCTGGGCATCTCTGCTTGAGCTTTCCTGGGGCGCAGTTAAGGGGGTGTTGAATCATGGCTAACCTGCAGCTGGCTGTTAACGGTGAATACTTCGACCAGATGAAGGCAGGCGAGAAAACAGAAGAGTATCGCCTGGTAACATCATTCTGGAGCAAGCGAATTCTGGCAAGGAATTATGACCGCCTGATTATCACCAGAGGTTATCCAAAGCGAGACGACGCCAGCAAGCGTATCGACGTTCCGTATGCTGGCTACGAAGTGAAGGTGATAACACGTCCGCACTTCGGGCCAGACCCAGTCAAGGTCTTCGCGATTAAGGTGAATATCGATGCCTAACCCATTCGACGCAGTAATGTTCGTGCTGCTGGTCATCGGCGCACTTCAGGGTATTGGGTGGCTGCCATGGTGAGCAAACTCAAACAGCGGCGCATGCGCCGCCTTAAAGCGGACGTGGCCTGGTGGCGCGAGGAGGCCGAAGATTGTCGCTCCCGCCTGCTGGAGCTGGCCGGGGAAATCGACAGGCTCAAAAAGCTGGTTATCCGCGTGCCGATGCCGGTGGTGGTGCCGACTCACGCAGCGGCATTTATCGGAATTGACCTTGCTGACGGCAAAGACCAAACAGCAGTAATCGAAATAGGAAACGGGGAGGTGCTGAAATGGTCACGGTAACCCAGGAATCACTGGCCGAAAAGATTAAGCGCCTCGAGTCGCGAGGCAATGCTGAATACGCATTAGGGTTAACCATTAACGAGGAGTATCAGCTTGCAGCGTACCGCATGCTGCTCAAGTATCTGGCGGGTCATGCTGACGCGAACAGGGAGAATGGCAATGGCTAAGACAGCAGCAGAACGCAAAGCAGCGCAGCGCGCCCGCCAGGCGGAGGCCGGTGAGCGCAAGCTGGAGTTGGTGCTCGACGAGCAGGAAATGGAGATGCTGGCGCGGAATTGTGCCGAGCGTCGCCCGGGCCTCGACCCATACGAGCTGAGCGAGTACATTGCTCTGCTTATCCGCCAGGATGATGCGCGTGTGCGTGGCCGTATCAAAGCCATCAGCGCCAACCGGTGCGGCATGTGCGGTGACAAATTGCCGGTTGCAGACTGCTGTCTGAAGGAAGAGGAATCCTGCTGGGAAAGACTGGGCTGGCATGAAACTAAACTTACAGTGTGACAGGTCACGGCAGGGAGAGAGAGGGTGGCTATCAGATCTTGGCCTAGGAAACTAAGGATTCTGATAGCCAACGGAACTCAGTGCGAGAGCACTGAATGCTACTCAGTAATGCAGTTGGGATTATGCACCAATAAATCCACGTTACCAACACCTTTGTTTCCATAGCGGTAGTTGACTAAATCCTCACATGAATATACTGTTTAAATGTACAGTATTTTTATGTGAGGTTCCATTATGGGCTTTCCATCTCCGGCAAAAGACTACGCAGAAGCAGCTCTCACTATCACCAGCCTGTGCGGTTATGACGGAAACTGCCGCACCATTGAGACGTCAGCGGGATACGCAATAATCAACGTTTCCCATAAACCACATCAGGGTGACACCGTGCTGATATCGTATTGCGGCCGCACGGAGTTCGCCGTTGTGCAGGGCAAGGCGCTGATCACTCCGGAAGGTGAAGCGCTAGAAGGTGAGGCGCTGGACGACACTACGGTTCACGGCGTGGTGACCCACTTCCTGAACCGTGTGGACAATCAGCGGCCAGACCCGATACCAGTCATGTAACATCTGCGCGGGCGTGATAGTATTACCTGCATGGTAATAAAATTACTCAGGTGGTAATGATGGCCGCGACACCAAAACCGCATAAGCGCAAATCGACGCAATTTGAGCCTCTCAGCGTTCTGAAGGAAGCCTATTGCCAGGAATACATCAAATGCCCGGAGAATCAGACTCAGGCAGCGATTAACGCCGGGTACTCTCCCAATACAGCAGCTAAGTTTGCCAGCCAGAATATGCGAGATGAGCGCGTCCAGAAACGAATCGCTGAACTGATGGAGGAACGCAACAAGCGCATGCGCGTCAGCGCTGATTACGTCCTCATGCGCCTGGTGGAAATTGACCAGATGGATGTCCTGGATATCCTGAACGACGACGGCAGCCTGAAACCTATCCGCGAGTGGCCGAAAATCTGGCGTACCACGCTCAGCGGATTCGACCTGACCTCAACCATCATGAACATGAACGAGGATTCGATAGAGACCATCCTCAAAAAAATCAAATGGCCGGACAAGGTGAAGAACCTCGAGCTTATCGGTAAGCACGTCGACGTCAACGCGTTCAAAGAGCGCCTGGAGGTTTCCGGCACCGTCACCATTGCCGATCGCATGGCGAAGGCCCGTGACCGCGTTAAGAAACAGGCTGGTGGTGAAGAATGACAGCAGCAGCCATGTCGCCAGAAGAGCAGCTCGTCGAGGATATCGCCTCGTTCACGTATGACCCGCTGGGCTATGCGCTGTATGCGTTTCCGTGGGGCGAGGAAGGAACAGAACTGGCACACGCCACTGGGCCGAGAAATTGGCAGGCTGACGCATTCCGCGAGATACGCGATCACCTCCAGAACCCCGCGACGCGTCACCAGCCGCTGATGCTGGCCCGCGCATCCGGCCACGGTATCGGCAAATCCGCTTTCATCTCTATGCTGATCAACTGGGGCATGTCCACCTGCGAGGACTGTAAGGTGGTGGTGACCGCCAACACCGACAACCAGCTGCGCACCAAGACCTGGCCGGAAATCATCAAATGGTCGAACCTGGCCATAACGAAAGAGTGGTTCACCTGCACCGCCACGGCGATGTACAGCAACGATCCGGGCCACGATAAACGCTGGCGCGCTGACGCTATACCGTGGTCTGAGCACAACACAGAGGCGTTCGCCGGGCTGCACAACGAGCGTAAGCGGATCATCGTGGTATTCGACGAAGCCTCCAACATTGCCGATCTGGTGTGGGAGGTTGCCGAGGGGGCGCTGACGGACGAAGATACAGAAATCATCTGGGTGGCGTTCGGGAACCCGACACGAAACACCGGGCGTTTCCGCGAATGCTTCCGCAAGTACAAGCACCGCTGGAAGTGCGCGCAGATTGATTCACGCACCGTGGAAGGCACGAACAAACAGCAACTCCAGAAATGGGTGGATGACTACGGCGAGGACAGCGATTTCGTGAAGGTCCGTGTGCGGGGGATCTTCCCTGACGCGTCAGAACTGCAGTTTATCCCTACCGGCCTCACCGACGAGGCGATGAAGCGAGTGGTGACCGCTGAGCAGGTGGCGCACGCTCCGGTGATTATCGGTGTCGACCCGGCATATTCCGGCGTGGATGACGCGGTTATTTATCTTCGCCAGGGGCTGCACAGCAAAGTCCTCTGGACCGGCAACAAGACCACCGACGATCTGATAATGGCGAAGCGCATCGCCGACTTTGAGGACCAGTACCAGGCCGACGCGGTGTTTATCGACTTCGGTTACGGCACCGGTCTTAAGTCCATCGGTGACGGCTGGGGCCGGACGTGGCAGTTAATCCCGTTCGGCGGCGGCTCTACCGACCCGCAGATGCTCAACAAGCGCGGCGAGATGTTCAACAGCGCCAAGACGTGGTTGAAGCTCGGCGGTGCGCTGGACGATCAGGAGACTGCGGATGACCTGTCGGCGGCAGAGTACAAGGTGAGGGTTGACGGCAAGATCGTCATTGAGCCGAAGGAAGATATCAAAGAGCGCTTGGGCCGCTCGCCGGGCAAGGGTGACGCGCTGCTGCTGACGTTTGCTTTCCCGGTCACGAAGCGCCTGCGTATACCTGGGCAGGAGAGTCAGCAGGGTAAGGCGGTTACAGATTACGACCCGTGGAAATAACAAAGCCCGCATTAGCGGGCATGGTAGAATGGTGTTTCGAGTATCTTCTCGGTGATTTCAAAGTTAATTCTTTCCATCACCTGTTTTACGCGCTCCACCGCTTCAGCTTGGTTGACTTCTTCCAATCGCATTATCTCTGATGCGGTAAGCACCACTGACTGCATTTGATCCTGTGATTCGAAAGGAAGGGTTTTAATATCTATTCTGGATATGTCTCTGACATCATCGAAATCAATTTCTTCAGGTTTCTTGCCTCTGAACGTTAACATCATGTCCTCTCCATCTTTTACTCATGCAGTATACACAAAGCCCGCGCATTAGCGGGCTGATTGTGACATGTCACGGCGTTATCGAATGTCTATATCTGGAACGATTACCGACGGCTTGAATGTAACTTTGTAGAAGTATTTGCTGACCTTCGCAGGCTCGGTTTGCTCCATGAACCAGGTAACATTGTCAGACAGGCCGAGCATGTGTTTCTTGTACTGATTAGGGCCAACTTGGCAGATCACGCCCAAAGTCGTAGCCGTGCTGGTATTATCTTTGGTGCAAAGCCCTTCAATGGTCAGTACGTAATCACCTGTTATTCCGTTGTAGAAAACAAAGCGGCGATTCACCTGAAAATTATCAGAGTCTTTACTCAGGTTCTGAGAGACAACGTCGGCGTCATTCACATCGCAAGCGGCAAGCAACATTACCGCCAGTAGCATCAATATTTTTTTCATAACCTCACCTTAAAAAAATGCCCGGACGAACCGGGCGAATGATCAACGGAGTGCCTTCCTTGGCAGTTACGGGTTTACAGCGCAACGTCATCGGAATGGCGTTCTGCTGTAAAAAGGGCGGTGGTCAGAAGTGGGAGCAACTGCCACCGCCAAGGCAACACACAGCTATCGTAACTGGCACTACTGGTATCACGGTCCTAAGGCGTGATTTGGTTGTGGTGCCGGATTCGAACCGGCGCGGCGATCCTTTCGGAACCCATTACCCGCCCATGCAGCAATGGCAAGCATGGATGGAGCTCTAACCAATTCCTGAGCTAACCACAACTGGAAGAGCACTGGCTTGGCTCGACATCAGAGGGTGGAACAGCCCTGAAATGTCCAATGCTCTTACCTGTTGTGTGCTCTGTTTCGCTGAGCCAGCGGCAGGTGATCAAGCTGCACCAATGTGGAACTTATTTTCGGCTTTATGCCCATGCCACAACATTGAGAGCACTGCGCCTGTATCGGTTAGCGTCACGGGATTAACCGGTCACCCCAATGCTCTCATCGTTGCATCCTCGTCTCTTCCGAGGTGTCACACCTGATCGCCACGCTGGTGAGTCGTCATGTCGTGCATACCGAAAACACTGACTTGCACATTCCGGCTACCCGCTTGGCCGTAAACAGCAAGGGAGCCATCGGACCGCTGCGGCACATGTGCCATATACCGTACTGCTCACACCTGGAAGCGCACTCACCAGTTTTGATTTAGCGACAAGACCTCACAGAACCGATATCGAAGTGCGCTTTCATGTTGTGTGCGGAGATGATGCTCCGCTTATCCACCGCCTTTACTTTTAAGCCCAACATGCTGCTGCGGTACTCCGGGCTACTGCATAAGCGGTTACATAACCACCTCCGCAATCAGATTGATTCCTCAACTTGTTACCTGAAGGGTAATAATAACATCTGAATATGTCAATGCACTACGTAAAATAATCCGTATATGGTTAAATTGGTAATAATTTAATCGTGTGTGAGGTTATCGCTATGTGTATCGGCAGCAAGCCATCAGTGCCAGCGGCACCAGAAGTTCAGGCCGCACCTCAGGAGCAGGACGCCGCTGTGGTCAGTGCCCGCGATGACGAAGAGCGCCGCCGCCGCGCAGCAGCAGGCACCAAATCGACAATGCTGACCGGCGCCCAGGGCGACACCTCCGCAGCCAACACCAGCGGTAAAACGCTGCTCGGTCAGTAACGGAGCGCGCAGAGATGGCGGAAACCGAAAAAGAGCGGCTGCTGAAGCAGCTCGCACAGCTGAAGAGTGAGCGCACATCGTTCGAGCCGCACTGGCGAGACCTGAGCGACTTTATCAATCCGCGCGGTTCCCGCTTCCTGACGTCTGACGTTAACCGTGACGATCGCCGCAACACCAAAATTGTTGACCCGACCGGCTCAATGGCTCAGCGCATTCTGTCCAGTGGCATGATGTCCGGCATCACCAGCCCGGCCCGTCCGTGGTTCAAGCTGGCAACGCCTGACCCTGACATGATGGATTACGGCCCGGTTAAGATCTGGCTGGAAGTCGTGCAGCGCCGCATGAACGAAGTGTTCAACAAGTCGAATCTGTACCAGTCACTGCCTGTCATGTACGCCAGCCTGGGTACTTTCGGTACCGCCGCCATGGCCGTGCTCGAAGATGACCAGGACGTGATCCGCACAATGCCTTTCCCGATTGGCAGCTATTACCTGGCAAACAGCCCGCGCGGCAGCGTCGATACCTCATTCCGCCAGTTTTCCATGACCGTGCGCCAGCTGGTGCAGGAATTCGGACTGGACAACGTGAGCACGTCAGTCAGGAGCATGTGGGATAACGGCACGTATGAAACGTGGATCGAGGTTAACCACTGCATCACGCCAAACATCAACCGCGACAGCGGGAAGATGGACAGCAAGAACAAGCCTTTCCGCTCCGTCTATTTCGAGACCGGCGGCGACGCCGACAAGCTGCTGCGTGAATCCGGCTTCGATGAATTCCCGATCCTGGCGCCGCGCTGGGAAGTGAACGGCGAGGACGTTTACGCGTCCTCATGTCCTGGCATGCTGGCGCTCGGCCAGGTTAAAGCCCTTCAGGTTGAGCAGAAACGCAAAGCTCAGCTGATCGACAAAGCCACTAACCCGCCGATGGTGGCCCCGACGTCGCTTAAGAATCAGCGCGTTTCTCTGCTGCCTGGTGACGTTACCTATCTCGACGTGCTGAGCGGTCAGGACGGTTTCAAGCCTGCTTACCTGGTCAACCCGAATACCGCCGACCTGCTGGCTGACATTCAGGACACCCGCCAGACCATCAACAGCGCCTACTTTGTCGACCTCTTCATGATGCTACAGAACATCAACACCCGCTCTATGCCGGTGGAAGCAGTTATCGAGATGAAGGAAGAGAAGCTGCTGATGCTCGGACCGGTGCTGGAGCGCCTGAACGACGAAGCGCTCAACCCGCTTATCGATCGCGTGTTCTCCATCATGGCGCGCAAGAACATGCTCCCGCCGCCTCCTGAAGTTATGCAGGGCATGCCGCTGCGCATTGAGTACATCTCCGTGATGGCGCAGGCGCAGAAATCTATCGGGCTCACCAGCCTGTCGCAGACAGTTGGCTTCATCGCGCAACTGGCATCAGTCGGTAAAACAGATGCGCTCGACAAGCTCGACGCGGATCAGGCTATCGACGCGTTCGCAGAGATGGCAGGCACATCGCCAACCGTCATTGTTCCGCAGGAGCAGGTGCAGCAGATTCGCGAAGAGCGCGCCAAACAGGCTCAGCAGGCGCAGGCCATGCAGATGGGTATGGCAGCGGTGCAGGGTGCCAAGACACTAAGCGAGACGCAGACCACTGACCCAAGCGCGCTTACTGCTCTCACTAACGCAGCAGGAGCGGCGCAGCAATGACGTACATCGACGATGAAGAACGCAAAGCGGAGCTGGAAGCCAAACAGCAGATCCTTGCTCAGCGCGATATCGACGACATCCAGTTTGTTATGGGCAGCGAACAGGGGCGCAGGGTCGTCTGGTCATTGCTGGAGAAAGGTCAGGTGTTCGGTGCCTGCTTCAACGTAGACCCGAGCATCACAGCATTCAACGAAGGGCAGCGCAACCTGGCGCTGGTTCTGTTTCAGCGCGTCATGACGCACTGCCCCGATCAGTATCTGAAGATGGCCGCAGAGGCCAGTGAACAGGAGTAACCATGAATTTATTTGAACGTTTGCTGCATCGCCGTCTTTGCAATGAGCAATCCACTGAAGGTGGTCAGGCAGATACAGCCTCAACTGGTACCACTGAAACAACTCAAGGTGCTGGCGAAACGCAGCAGCAAACTCAGGAGCAAAGCCAGACGCAGGATAACGCGACGGGTACTGATTCTGACAAAGGTTCAGAAACTCAGAAAACTGAGGAGGAACTTGCTGCTGATAAAGCCAAAGCCGAAAAGGCTGAAAAAGAGCAGAAGCAGGAAGGCGCGCCGGAGAAATACGAATTTACCGCTGGCGAAGGCGTTGAGCTGGATACCGAAGCGCTGAAGGACTTCGAGCCGGTTGCCCGCGATCTGAACCTGACCAATGAGCAGGCGCAGAAGCTGGTGGACGCATATCCGAAAATCCTTGCCGGTGTGCAGCAGCGCCAGGCAGAAGCCTGGCAGGCGCAGACAGAACAGTGGGCAGCCGATGTGAAGGCTGACAAAGAGATTGGCGGCGACAAACTGACGGCAAATCTCAGTGCCGCGCAGCGTGCTCTGGACCTGTTCGGCACTCCTGAACTCAAAGAATACCTGAACACGACCGGGCTGGGTAACCACCCAGACCTGGTTAAGACGTTCGTGAAAATCGGTAAAGCCATGTCTGAAGACGGCATGGTCGATGGCAGTAATCAAGGCCAGCGTAGTGCGGCCGAAGTGCTTTATGGCTAATAAGAGAGGATATAACCATGGCTGTTAAAGGCGTAAATGCGCTGACGCTGGCTGACTGGGCTAAGCGCACTGATCCAAACGGGAAGGTAGACAAGATTGTCGAACTCCTTTCCCAGACCAACGAAATCCTGACGGACATGATGTTCGTTGAGGGTAACCTGCCAACCGGTCACCGCACTACCGTGCGCTCTGGTTTGCCGCAGCCTACCTGGCGCTTGCTGAACTATGGCGTGCAGCCTGCCAAGTCCACTACCGTACAGGTTACTGACACTGTCGGCATGCTGGAAGCTTATGCCGAAGTTGATAAGTCACTGGCTGATTTGAGCGGCAACACTGCTGAATTCCGCCTGTCTGAAGATCGTGCATTCCTCGAAGGCATGAACCAGCAGATGGCTCAGACCCTGTTCTACGGCGACACCAGTGTGAATCCGCAGCAGTTCATGGGCCTGTCATCACGTTACTCCAGCAAGTCTGCAGGTAACGGCCAGAACATTATCGACGCTGGCGGTACCGGAACTGATAACACCTCTATCTGGCTGGTGGTATGGGGTGAAAACACCGTTCATGGCATCTTCCCTAAAGGGCAGAAAGCTGGTTTGCAGACTCAGAACCTTGGCGAGCAGACCCTGATCGATGCCAATGGCGGCAAATACCAGGGTTATCGCACCCATTATAAATGGGATAACGGACTGGCTCTACGTGACTGGCGCTACGTTGTGCGCATCGCCAACATTGACGTGAGCGATCTTTCTGTGCCGGGTTCTGCCGCAAACATCGTCACATTGATGGTTAAAGCGCTTCACCGCGTTCCTAACCTGAAGATGGGTCGTGCGGTGTTCTACATGAACCGTACCGTTGCCCAGGCTCTCGACCTTCAGTCTCTGGATAAAGCTTCTCTGGCTTTGTCCGTAAAAGAGACCGAAGGCGAATTCTGGACCACGTTCCGTGGCATCCCAATCCGTGAAACCGATGCGATTCTGGAAACAGAAGCGCGCGTTGTTTAACGCCTGTCATTAACTGATGGGCCTTTACCGGCCCATGAATGGAGAAAGAAAATGATCCTCGACAAACTGTTGATGTTCTCCGAAGCGCAGGCGGTTACTGCTGGCGGCGCTTCAACTGACGTTATCGACCTTGGCCCTATCGACGGCACCCGCCGCGATATTGGTGTTGGCTACCCACTGGAGTTCTGGGCAAACGTGAATACCACTGCAACAGCAGCTGGTGCCGCTACCCTGAACGTCCAGTTGCAGACCAGCCCGGATAACTCCACCTGGACCACTATCTACGACAGCGGCACTCTGGCACTGGCGGCGCTTACTGCTGGCAAACGTCTGTTCTCTGCCAAGGTTCCGGCAGGCGTTCAGCGCTATCTGCGCGTCAACTACGTGGTCGGTACCGGGCCGCTGACTGCTGGCGCGTTCACCTCGGGTATTAACCTGGATGTTGACAACAACACTCCATACTACCCAATCCGTTCCAAAGTGACTGGCTAAGGTGGAAGCGATGGAAAAAGCAAAATACCGCGTCCTGCGCTTATCCCATATTCATAACAACCTCTGGCCGGAAGGCTCAGAGATTGAATATGACGGTGAGCCAGGATCGGCGCTGGAGCCTATCAACGCAGCAGCGAAGGCAGCAAAGAAAAAGGCAGACCAGAAGCGCGGCATCTTGACTGTTGATTCTCAGCCTGAACCTCAAGTTGAAGATGAGGACAAGGAAGAGAATGGCGGCAACGATGCCAATACCTTCAGTGAAGATGAAGCCTCGTTACGTCAGCAGTACGAAGAACTTTTCAACAAAAAGCCTGGCAACATGAATGTTGAAACGATCAAAGAGCGTATTGCTGAAGAACGGCAGAAACTGGGCGTCTGAGCCTCGCTAATCAAACAGGGGGCTTCGGCCCCCTTCTTGCAGGAGTCCATTATGGAACTGGTAAACCTCAAAACCGGCACCGATACCTATCAGGATGAGGACGGGAAAACCCAGACTCGCGATGATTATCCTTGGGGCCTGTGCATTAGCCTGGACAATGACACGCTGAACAGACTCGGTATTACCACTCCACCAGTTGGTGGCATGGTGATGATCACCGCTAAAGCACTCGTTAAATCAACCTCTGAGCGTCAGGACGAAGACGGAGTGTGCCGACGGGCAGAGTTGCAGATCACCGATATGGCAATGGCGCCTGATTCCAGCGAGCCGCCAAAGACAGCAGCACAAACTCTCTATGGTGGGGAGGATGATTAATGGCCTCCGTTATCGAGATCTGCAACCGCGCGCTTAGCAATATCGGCAACAGCCGCAGCATTAACAGCCTGAACGAGGCCAGCAAAGAAGCCGATCAGTGCTCCCTGCATTTCGATGCGTGCCGCGATGCTGCGCTGGCTGACTTCGACTGGAACTTCGCCACCAAACGCCTGGCGCTGGCCGATACCAATAATCCGCCTCCTGACTGGCAATACGCATACCAGTACCCGACTGACTGCGTGCGCATCACCGAAATTATGGTGCCCGGTGTTCGTAACCCGACGGCTGCCATGCGCATCAACTATGAGGTCGGCTCCAACGGTGACGGTACTGGGAAGTTGATTTACACAGACCAGCCTCAGGCGTGGCTGAAGTACATTGCTCGCGTCACTGACGTTAACATGTTCGATCCCATCTTCATGGAGGCGCTGTCCTGGCGTCTGGCAGCGGCCATTAATATGCCGCTCACCGGCAGCGCAGATCTCGGTAACAACGCACTGAACATGTACCAAAAGGTCATCCTGAGCGCTGGTTCGCACAGCCAGAACGAATCACAGGAGCCTCAGCCGCCAGTAGACCCATTCACTGAAGCGAGGATGTCATAATGGCTTTCAGTTGGATCCAGCCGAGCTTTGCCGGCGGTGAGATTGGCCCGTCTCTGTACGGCCGTATTGATATGTCAAAGTATCAGGTGGCGCTGCGCAAGTGCGATAACTTTATCGTGCGTCAGTATGGCGGGGTTGAGAATCGCCCGGGAACGCGCTTCGTCGGCGAAGCAAAATATTCGAACAAAAAATGCCGCCTTATCCCGTTCCAGTTCTCGACCGTTCAGACCTATGCGCTGGAATTCGGCGACGGCTACATGCGCGTTATCAAAGACGGTGCGTATGTGCTCAACAGCAGCAATGTGATTTACGAACTGTCTATGCCGTATGCTGAAGCCGACCTGTTCCGCATCAAATTCACACAGAGCGCCGACGTGCTTACGCTGGTTCACCCTACCTACCCTCCGAAGGAGCTACGCCGCTACGCACATGATAACTGGCAGATAGTCGACGTCACCACCAAAAACGGCCCATTCGAAGATATCAACGTTGACGAGTCAGTGAAGGTTTACGCCAGCGCCAGCACCGGCACGATTACGCTGACGGCGAGCTCTGCCATCTTTGGTGCTGAGCAGGTCGGAAAACTGTTTTACCTCGAACAGCCTGCGGTTGATTCCGTTCCTGTCTGGGAGACCAGCAAAACCACGGCTATCAACGACGTGCGCCGCGCTGACAGCAACTACTACCGGGCCAACACCGCCGGTAAGACTGGTACTCTGCGACCGTCTCACACCGAAGGTATGTCATGGGATGGATGGGGTGGCACCGGGGATAGCGATACAGGTATTCAGTGGGAATACCTGCACAGTGGTTTCGGGATTGTGCGCATCACTGCGGCATCTGGGACTACGGCCACGGCCACGGTGATCAGCTATATCCCTTCTCAGGTCGTTGGATCGGCGAATGGAAGCTATAAGTGGGCGCGCTACGCATGGAACAACGTCAGCGGCTACCCGAGCACTGTCGTCTATTATCAGCAGCGTCTGTATTTCGCCGCGTCTACCGCATACCCGCAAACTATCTGGGCAAGCCGTACAGGCGATTATAAAGACTTCGGCAAGAACAACCCTATTCAGGATGACGATCGCATTATCTACACCTATGCTGGTCGCCAGGTGAATGAGATCCGCCATCTTATCGACGTTGGCAATCTTGTCGCGTTGACGTCTGGCGGGGAATATACGATATCCGGAGACCAGAATAAGGTACTTACTCCGTCGGCGTTCTCTTTCAGCTCACAGGGAAATAACGGTTCCAGCAACGTGCCGCCGATCGCAGTGGCAAACATCGCACTATTCATCCAGGAGAAAGGGAGCGTAGTCCGCGATCTGGCTTATTCCTTCGACGTCGACGGATACCAGGGCACAGACCTGACCATACTGGCAAACCACCTTTTCCAGAAACGCAGCATTGTCGACTGGTCATTCTGCATCGTGCCGTACAGCAGCGCATTCTGTATCCGCGACGACGGCAAGTTGCTGGTGCTGACATATCTTCGCGATCAGCAAGTGTTCGCTTGGGCGCCGCAGTCCAGCGCCGGGAAGTATGAAAGCACCTGCTCAATCAGCGAAGGCAGCGAAGACGCGGTTTATTACGTGGTAAACCGTACCATCAACGGCCAGACGAAACGTTATATCGAGCGCCTGTCCAGCCGCCTGTTTACAAGTGATGAAGATGCGTTCTTTGTTGATTGTGGACTGAGTTATGACGGACGAAATACCTCAACACGTACAATGACCATCAGCGGCGGAGCTGGAGACTGGAGCTACCAGGTCGACTACCCGGTATCTATTACTGGCGGAGCTTATTTCGTCAACACGGACATCGGCGCTCAGATCCAGTTCCCGTACTCAGAAACGGATCCTGACACTGGCGCATTGGTGGCGAAAGAGTTACGCGGCGATATTGTTTCGGTAACCAGCAGCACGGCGGTGGTAGTACGCTTTAACCGTAACGTTCCTGCAGTCCTGCGCAGCGAGGCCACGACAAACTGGCAAATGGCTCGCCAGACTTTCAGCGGGTTGTCACATCTCGAAGGCCAGACAGTAAACATTCTCTCCGATGCCAACGTAGAGCCGCAAAAAATCGTAACTGGTGGCGCTGTCACGCTGGAATCGCCTGGCGCTGTGGTGCATATCGGACTGCCTATCACTGCTGAATTCGAAACGCTGGACATCAACATCAACGGGCAGGAAACGCTGCTGGATAAAAAACAGCTTATCCCGTCTGTCACTCTGGTGGTCAACGCCAGTCGCGGTATCTTGGCAACCACGCCTGGTGGAAAGTGGTACGAATATCCACAACGTGAGTTCGAGTTTTACGACGATCCTGTTGATGATGCGACAGGAAAAGTGGAAGTGAAACTCGACAGCGACTGGGGTAAGAACGGGCGCGTTAAGGTAAGACAGACCGACCCTCTGCCGCTTTCAGTTCTGGCTGTAATACCACGCCTTTCCGTAGGGGGACTCTGATGCTTAATGCTCAAATCGTACCGGCCACCGCAGAGCATATCGAAGCCATGCTGCCGCATGTCAGACAGGCTGACGTTGATGAATTTATGGCTACAAACGGCTGGAGTCAGCGCCGGGTGCTGGAAACAGGTCTGCGCACGTCAACATTCTGCTGCGCAGGACTGATTAACGGCGAGGTGGTGACCATCTTCGGTGTGGCTCCGGCGTCGATGATCGGTGGCAGTGGCATCCCCTGGCTGGTAGGTACTGATGCGCTGGAGAAATATCAGCGCACTTTCCTGCGCCGGTGCGGAAAAGTGGTCAATGCAATGCTGACCGTTTATCCGTATCTTGAAAATTATGTTGATGCACGCAACCACGCCGCGCGCGCATGGCTGCACTGGCTTGGTTTCACTATTGAAGAGCCTAAGCCGTATGGCATCCAGCATCTCCCGTTCCACCGTTTCCACATGGAGAGAAAATAATGTGTGAACCCACCACAATCTTAGCCGGTGCGACACTCGCGGCAGGCGCATTGTCAGCTTACAACCAGTATGAGACAGGCAAATATTCTGCCGCTGTTGCTGAGCAAAATGCGGATGTGGCAGAAGCTCAGGCGCAGGACTCGATTAACCGTGGCAATGCCCAGGCCGAAGAAGTTCGCCGACGTAATCGTCAGGCTGCCGGGACACAGGCGGCAACCATGGGGGCCACCGGGGCGGATCTCTCAACTGGTAACGCTCTCGACATCTTCGGTGACACTGCGCAGTTCGGCACGCTGGATGCTCTGACGACCGTTAACAACGCCCAGCGCGAGGCTTACGGCTATCAGGTACAGGCTGCCAATTATGAAGCCCAGGCGATATCAGCGCGTAAGCAGGGGAATATGGGGGCCGCTACCACGTTGCTTACAACTCCGTTGCAGGCGTATGGCGCTTATCAGATGGCCGGCGGCACCTGGAGTCCATTCAAAACATCACTTTCATCTGGTGGTGGAACTACCCCGATGTTATCCAACAAGGGTTTTATTAATAGCAGCTCACAGTTCAAATTAGGGGGCTACTGATGCCAATTGTTCCGACAGTTCAAGGCCGACAGGTTCAAAGCACAGGTGTGCAGACCGGTGGATTTTCAGCTCCGCAAAATCTGGATGCTTTTGGTGCTTTGTCTGAGGTAGGTGAAAAATATATTGGCGCAGTTGCAGAAGCTAAACAGCGGGCGAATGTGGCTCTTTCACAGGAGGCTAGCTTAAAGCTCAGTCAGGCCGAAGAGGATTTAAAGACCCAGCTTTACAGCCTGAAGGGTCAGAATGCCATCGGTAAGGGGCAGGAGTTTACGCAGCAATATGATGAGCAGATCCAATCCCTAGCCTCGTCGCTACCTGATGACGCATCGCGCCAGATGTTCATGCAGCAGGCGCAGCAGCAGCGCATCCAGTTTCAGGGAAACGTTGGCCGCTATGAGCAGGGGCAGGTCAGCGAGTTTGAAGGAAATCAATACGATGCCACCAGACAGTTGCAAATCCAGAAAGAGGCTGATGCGTGGAATAATCCCCAGGAAGCTATTCTCGCAAAGAATATTCGCACAGTAGCAACAGCGAGATTCGGTGCCTCAAGGGGTTGGTCGCAGGAGCAGATTCTGGCTGCCATTGAAAAAGATAACCTTGCCGCCACTGAGATGAGAGCTAAAAACTATGCAGTTGATAACCCGCTTGGGTGGATGAACGGTGAGTTTTCAGCAGATGATACTGGTGGTCTGGATATGCGATCTGTAGGTATCGTCGAGTCAGGTGGTAAGCATCTTAATTCAGACGGGTCAATTGTCACTTCTTCAGCTGGTGCTCAGGGCCGTTTCCAGTTAATGCCTGAAACAGGCAAAGAACTGGCCGCACGGCGTGGGCTGAAGTACAACCCGGCAGACGAGCAGCAACACACCATGCTGGCCTCGGATTACGCGCAGGAACTGTCAAACAAGTATGGCTCTGAATTACTGGCTGGAGCAGCATATAACTGGGGGCAGGGCAATGTTGACAAACTTATTGAGAAGATCGGTGATCCAAGAAAAGGAGAGATATCCCAAGCCGATTTCATAAAAAAACTACCATCTGAAACGCAGGGTTGGATTTCACGATACCGTAAAAATAAAACCGGTATGGATCCCGTTACCGTTAATCAAATTGATAATCTTGCAAACGCTCAGATTGAGAAGCAGAGAAAACTGGTACTTAATGAGCTCGAACCGCTGCTCAACAATACAATGGCTCAACTCAATAATGGCGAAGTCCCTGATGCCGTTCCTTCTATCCCGGCGATTATGTTTGGCTACGGTGAGCAAGGAAAAAAAATGGTATCGAAGCTCGATATCGCTATGGACAATGCAAAAACTTTCCAGGCAATTCAGTACCTTTCTCCAGAACAGCAGCAGCAGGAATTACTCAAAAAGAAACCAGAGGTAAATGACCCTGAATATGCGCTCAAACTCGATGCGTATGGCAAGCTCGGCACGCTGGTGCAGAAAAGTAATGAAGTGATACAGGCGCAGCGTGATGCCCGTCGTTTTAACGAAGCGATGTCTTTGGGTGAGAAACTCGATCCTACCAATAAATCCATGCAAAAAGCCTCCGACGCGACACCAACGGCGCAAAATTTCCGGATTAACGATGCCACTACTCACGACGGGATCGTGCAGCAGGTGGCTCAGACCGGGATTATTCCTTCGCAGGTAACCACCCAGTTATCGGCTATTTCCCGCTCGCGCAGTCCTGAGGTTGTCCGTCAGGGAGCTGAGTTATTTAATCGTCTTTATGACGCAGATCCCGCGTCTGTTGGCGATATGCCCAAGGATATGCAGGGATTTTATCTCACCGTTAAGCAGCTAACTGATTCTGGAATGGCACCTGAATCAGCTATAGAACAGGCTCATAACCTGACATACAACCAGACCGATGCCCTCAAAGCGCAGCTGGCATCAACCCAGAGCACTAAGGAGTACAAAAAAGACCGGGCTAAGGCGATGGATTCAGCCGTAAGCAATATGTCTCCCTGGTATAGCTTTGGCGGGCCATCGGCAGATGACTCAACTCCAGATGCTGCAAGATTCAGAAATGATTATCAGGCGCTGTACGACATTAACTATCGCACCACCGGCGGCAATGCTGACGCAGCGAAGAAAATGACCAATCAGCAGATTGCCCGCACCTGGAGTATCAGCGAGGTTAACGGTGAAGCCAAACTTATGAAATACGCGCCAGAGGCACTCTATAACTACGGTCCGTCAGGCTGGCAAGCTGCACAGTGGAAGGCAGATAAAGAGCAATTGATGTATGGCGACCGTAAGGGAGATATCACAACAAGCCCGACACAACTCGGGATCACCTCCGGAAACGCAGCACCTGTTACAAGTAAAATGCCGGGGTCGCGTATTGGCGGCGATCTGGAAATTACCCCTGATGTTCTGACGCCACAGGGGTTAGGCTACGCGATAATGATCAGGATGAAAGATAAAGATGGCATTGAGACTGTCCAGCCGCTATACGATAAATTTGGTCAGGTTAGCAGGTGGACGCCATCACTTGAGGACTGGGAACCGTATAAAAAGTCTCAAATAGAGAGAGAACAGAAAGACCAAGAGGAAATTCTACGTGGTCAGGAAATTCGTGGTTTTAAGGATAAGCACCGCGCGATTGATGAGCAATATCGCAGGTTCCACGATGATCGTGTTAATCGCTTCAAAAACTATTTCTCATGGAGTAATGAATAATGCCTGTTTTCTCTTTGCCAGAAAAGTACTCAAATGGTTACACGCCTGGCGGTTCAATTTTACCTCAGCCTACTGGGTTTGATGTGCCTTTGCCTGAAGGAACCAACCCGGATCCGCGGCAACCAGAGCCATCGGTATGGGGCGCCGCCTTCCGCCAGAATAACCTTCTGGCCGAGATGTTCCGCCCGGCCAAGCAGTTTGAGTCGGTAGACGGGTATAACCCTTATGCTGATAAAACCGAGCTGCACGGGTACGAACAATGGGGATCTGCTTTTGCTGATTCCCGTTCACCGGAAGAAACTGCATGGCTTAAACAGCAGATTGACGACGAAAACGAGGACCGTCGGGTACTTTCAGAGGCGGGCGGGGAGGGTGTCCTGGCCAGTATTGCCGCCGGGGTTGTCGACCCGGTTACAGTCGCTTCGATGTTTATTCCCGGTGCTCAGGGCGGTACAGTGGCCCGTATCGCGTCACAGGCTGCTATCGGTGCAGCTGCAACAGCAGCGAGCGAGGTTACGCTGAACAACCAACAGATCACCCGCACGTGGGGGGAGAGCGCTTCCCACGTCGCAGCCGGTGCGTTGATGAGCGGGGTATTTGCGGCGGCGGGGGCAGCGCTGACACCCTCTGTTCGCACAGCGGCCACGCGTGAAGTGGCTGACGCGCTTGATAATATGAGTATCACGTCAGCGACGGACACGGCTGCTGCCTCGCTTCCAGAAGGTGGTAGCGTCGGCGCGGCGCGAATCAACGAAGCCACGCTCGAAGATCTCACTCCGGCAGCTGGCGGCCCGGTTGGTAAACTGGCGCGTAAGGCGGGTAGCTATCTGACACCATTCACCCGCCTGATGGAGTCACCGTCAAAGACATCCCGCCGTACGGCTCTTGAGCTGGCAGAGAATAATTACACACTTCAGGGCAATGCCCGCGGCATTGAGACACCAATTGCGGCGGAAACCCGTGTTCGCGGGTGGCGTCGTGAAGAGGCGGCCGTCGTGGTGACGAACAAACAGGCCTACAGCCAGTATAAAGCCGCCGGGGGCGACCTGAGTTTTTCACAGTTCCGTGAGGAGGTAGGTAACGCCATGCGCAGCGGTGATGTGCATGCTAATCCGGTGGTGCAGGAAGCGGCGCAGGCAATGCGCACCGTTGTTAATCGGGTGAAAGTGGCACAGCAAAAGCTTGGCCTGTTGCCACCTGACGAGGAACTGAAAGCCATCGGCCAGGAGAGTTATTTCCCTCGCGTGTACAAAGTCGGCAAGATTGTCAACGAGCGTGATAAATTCCGCGACATGCTGGTTGACTGGTGGTCGCGTGGTGAAAAAACCATGTCCCGCGAAGAGGCGGAAATTACGGCCGATGCCACGATTAATAAAATTGTCGGCGCAAAAATTCCCCAGGATTTCGCAAACGTCTTTATGGTGAAATCGGCAGGAAGCACCCGGGCGCGTACGCTCAGTGTTCCAGATCGCCTGATGAAAGATTATCTGGAGAGTGACGCCAACTATGTGTTACAGCGACACATTCGCGAGGCATCGGCAGAGGTTGAGCTGACCCGCGCATTCGGTAACAAATCCCTGGAAAAGCAGCTCAAGGATATTCAGGACGAATACGATGCGCTGATGCGCCAGAATCCCAAAGACCAGGCAAAACTGGCGAAAGCCCGCGATAACGATATCCGGGATATCACAGCGCTACGAGACCGCCTGGTGGGCACCTATGGCATGCCTGACGATCCATCATCATTTTTCGTGCGCGCTGGTGCGTTTCTACGCAGCGCTAACTTTGTTACCAAGCTGGGCGGTATGACCGTTTCCGCTATTCCTGATCTTGCGCGCGGTGTGATGGTTAACGGGTTTGGCAATACCATGCGCGGTTACTCTTCGCTGATCACCCGGTCACCGGCATTCAAGGCCAGCCGGGCCGAACAGTTAAAAATGGCCGTCGGGCTGGAAACCATCCTCCACACACGCGCACGCACGATGGGTGACCTTGTGGACAGTTCCGCCCGGACAACGGCAGTGGAAGCGGGTATGGAGCGTGTTACCGATGCGTTCGGCAAGCTCACGCTGATGGGTCACTTCGATGATATGAACAAATCGGTAAACGGTATGATCACGTCCGACGGTATTCTTTCCGGCGCATTCACCGGCCGCCGCCTGGCTAAGCTCGGCATTAACGACAATATGGCCGCGCGTATCCGCAGTGAGTTCGAAAAGCATGGTGAGGTGATCAACGGCTGGCATATCGGCAATTTTGAAAAATGGGACGATCAGCACGTTGCAGGCGTTTTCCAGTCTGCGGTGCTCAAAGACGTTAACAATACCGTTATCACCCCGGGGATTGGCGATACACCGCTGTGGGCCAGTACGCCGCTGGGTAAAACCATATTCCAGTTTAAATCGTTCGCGACCGCTTCCTATAATCGTGCCACGTTGGGCGGACTACAGGAGGGAACCGGTCAGTTTTATTACGGCACCGCATTCCAGATTGCTTTGGGCGCACTGACGTACGCGCTTAAACAGTCTGCAAATGGCAAAGAGGTAGACTGGTCGCCGCAGAAACTTGCTATTGAGGGGATTGACCGATCAGGTATCCTCGGTCCTCTGATGGAATACAACAATATGGCTGAGAAGGCTACCGGGGGTATGGTTGGCCTTGGGGCGCTACTCGGCACGGGCACGCAGTCGAGATATGCAAGCCGTGGCTTTATTGGCTCTGCCCTGGGTCCTACATTTGGCCTGCTCGACACAATTACTGATGTGACCGCCGGGGTGTTGAATGGTGACGCTGGTGACCGGGTTCTGCATAACGTGCGGACGCTGTTGCCGGGGAACAACCTGTTCTGGATTGCCCCGCTGATAAATCAGGTTGATCCGGGAATGAAATAGCGTGACATGTCACAAGGGCCAATAAGCACACACAAAAAAGCCCGCTTAGGCGGGCTTCGTTAAAAGTTCTTTGGCAATCCTGCCTGTTTCAAGATCCCGTTTGCAGTATGTGGAGACACGATGGTAAACGGTACGCTGAACTTCTTTTGGCTTATGGGGCTGAACCATATCTCATGGCTTCCTTTCCCCTGCCGGTCAAAGTAACAACCAGCTGCGATAAGCAATTCCGTTAGCTTTGGATATAGTCCTGTTCCCATTTATCAGAGTGCGATCCTGTCAGAGTAGGACTGTTCCTGATTAAAAGACAGACTTATACGCGAAGGATTACCACCGAAGCCGTTCAATTCGTACAGCTCTGGCGCTACTTCCCAGACTCGCTCGGTCAGTTCTTCGTATGTCGCTGCTTCAGTAACAAGACCGAGAGCATCACATTCAGCCACCCACACATTTTCCTGATGGTCATGGCATACATTAACGTCGAAAGGCCGAGAAAACATAACTACAGTTGATTCTCTCATAAGAGCCTCCTCTTTACCTTTGGGGTAATATTACGCTATTGTTGACCTGCCTGCAAACTGTACAGAATTATTTTATAGCTGCATCGCCCTTTAAACAAAGGCACTTCCTTGTGCCAGCGGCCTCAGAACTTCGCCGCGTTCGTGCTGATGTACTGGGCGTGGGTGGGGATGTCGTTCAGGCATTTGCTTATTTGAGAAATTTTCTAAACAGGAAGGAAATCAATAAAACACCGATGATTATGCTCAACACCCAAGCCGACATTACAAACTTAAACTCACTATAGCTTTCAACGCCAAAAATCTGTTTTTGCGCATCAATTTGCTGTTTTATAGCAAACGTTTCTTGTGGCGACATGGAGTCTACAAACTTCATAGCAAACGATTCATAGCCTGAAATTTCACCATTTATTTTGTATGGGTTATACCCTTTAACTTCAGGAAAATTTGGTATTGGAGCTAATGCGTCAACAATGCTAAATGGCTTGTGGTCTCCATCTGGCTGTGGATTTGTTGGTAAGTTGGGTCGCACCTCACCGGCAGTTATTGGTTTCATTTGATTTTCTCGCGCAATTTCACAAGCTCTGATCTTAATAGCACCAGCGGTGTCATCGCATCCACGATCGCGATAGTAAGTTTATCAAATTCCTTCTGCCACTCCTCACTGTTGCCATCATCAGGTAGTGATTTCGCCAGCTCCCGGTAACGCTCAACCAGTTCTTTATGGCTGCCAATGGCGACAGCCGGGGCACCAGAAAGCGCGTCCTCAATTATCTGCACGATCTCTGAGTTCATGGATCGCCCGTTGCTTTTGGCTCGCTCAGCGACGGCGTCACGCATACCATCAGGGAAACGTACAGTGAATCGCTCTATAAAAGCATGGTTATCTTTTTCTGTCATTTTCATGCGCCACAAATTTTAATAAAAATACAGTAGCATCATATTGACATCACCAACAATGGCATCATAATGATGTTATGACATCAAAGTGATGCTATCAACCAAAGAGGAAATATAGAAATGCATAAGAACGACGCAAAACTGACACTTCGTTACCCACAGCAGGTAAAAGAAGCGTTTAAGAAAATCGCAAAAGAAGAGGGGTTGTCTGAAAACTCAGCTTTAGTTCAGGCTCTTGTGTGGGCTTTGAAGTTCAGAGAGAAGATGGATCATGCGCAGTAAAAACAGCGAAGCCCAACGGTGGCCAGACCGTCAGGCTTCAGTATCAACAAACCAGCATAGGAAATATTGACATGACAAGTTTAGCAATTGCAGATCGTACAATCAATGTGCCTTTCCATGGTGCAAGCCTCTACGTCGTCAACCACAACGGCGAGCCGTATGTACCAATGAAGCCTATTGTTGAAGGCATGGGATTGGCATGGCAAACCCAGCATCGCAAGCTAAGTGAGCGCTTCAAGAAAGGTATCACCGAAATGGTTATACCTTCCGTGGGTGGTGCGCAATCAATGATCTGCCTCGCCCTCCGCAAACTGGCAGCCTGGCTCAACACCATCAGCCCAAACAAGGTCAAGCCTGAAATCCGCGATCGCGTGATCCAGTACCAGGATGAATGTGACGATGTGCTCTATGAATACTGGACAAAGGGCCAGGTGGTTAACCCGCGCAAATCTGTGAAGACTCAACTGGGTAAAATCACCGCTGATCAGCAGTATGCCATTAAAGAAATGGTTATGTCTCGCGGCCAGGCCCTCCCTAAGGACAAGCAGGCTAAGGCCATTATCACAATGTGGTCTGCGTTAAAATCTCACTTTGGTGTTTCCTATAAAGATATCGAAGCTGGGCAGTTCAACGAAGCGGTTTCTCTGGTTGCAAGAATTCCTCTTGAAGGAGAGTTGATATCCGCAAGAGATGTACTTCTGGCTGAAGAAAAATTGAGCGCCGAGGTAGTGGCAGCGATCCGTGGAGTCGTAAAAAACAATACGAAGCGATACGAGGCTTCTTTGAAGCCTGGCTACCGTGAGCATATCCATTCACCTGAAGGTGTCCTTGGCCTGACGGAGCATTCCCTGCTGATGAATCTGCTTCGCCAAATGGAAGATGATGGGCATGATGTCTCCGGTGCGGCGGCAGAGTTGACGACGATTTTCTGCTATGTGACCGGGGTAAGGCGCTGCATAAGCGACATTACTACCAACGCGCAGTATATTCTTAAGCAGGTGAATGATTTTTAGCAACGGAAGGGCCGAGCAGTCGGCCCATTCTTGAGGATCAGAACGTGAATAACAATATTAAAGACCTTTGCTTCAAAGATAACGAATCAGCATTTGAATACGCGTGTAAGTATTGCACAACTGATATTGCAGAAAGACAAGGGCTTCTGGCACTTGTTATTACGGATCAGGAACCAGATGGTGATGGTAACGCCATATATGCAGTGAAGGTTTCATCCGATGACGGTGGGTTTATCGTTCCGGCTATTTTTATGGCAGCACAAGCAGATTCAGGCGCCTTAGAAAAAGGAGATCTTGTTATCTGGGTTCCATCACAGTACTCGGACGAAATGGCAAAAACGTTAGGCGATCCGAGAAAGGGATGGATGGGGTATTTAGCAGCGAAAGCTGAACCAAAACTAACTCAGTCAGATGGCTGGGGGGTTACAGTACGCTACATCTAATAAACTAGGCCGCAATAGCGGCCTTTTTTATTACCATTTCGGTAATTTTTATGTGTTACTGAGAGGTTTTTAATCCTTATATGGTTTGTTTATTTTCGTTTCAGAAAATACCTGCCTATTTTTTTGCCAGTGCGCGTATACTTTCGGTAGAATGTTTACCCTAAAGGTAGTTGGGGGTGCCCATGAACACGAAGAGAGTGACAGCGATGAGGCATAGACGCCTGGCCCAGAAAAGGGCAGATAAAGATAAAGAGCAAGAGATGGTGATTGAAGCCGCCGCTTATGCTGCTGCCATGGCAACTGCTAATGCCATCATGATTCATGATGAAGAGGTTGAGCCAAAGTTTCCTGTGATGATTCTCAGCGGGCGTGGTGCGCATGAGGAATTGTTAAGATTACAAGGAACTTCTTTCGAAAGTGTCTTGGCGGATAAAATACATCGCGAATCTTGTAAGAGATATAGAATACAACATTCTTACAAGTCAGGGCTATTTGAAGCTAGGCGCTCCAAGGCTAGGCAGCAATTAGTGGAGATGATAACGCGATATTATAAATCATCTTTAAATCCTACAACCTCTCAGGAGGTTGTAATGCGCGAAGTGCCAAAGATGTCCGTTGAACAATCTCAAGCAATTTCTCGACGGATGTTCGCTCGTACTGCTGATGATATGGCTCAGGAGCTCTACGACGATGCCGAATAAATTCCAGGGGTTGGTTCACCCTGGAATTTTTGGGAAGGACCCTGAGCTAATACCTATCAAAAACGCGTTTATTGATCACTGGCGCTACGGTCATCATAAGGATTTCGGAAAGGACACTCTGTTTCGAGATCCACCGAAAGAGATGCTGGAATACCACATACGCCACGTTCACTTAAACATCGGTAATTATACTGACAAGTTTGGTGAGAGTGGTACGGAACAATGTTGGAAAAACTGGGCGTCTGGGAAGAAAGACAAGACCACAAATAAGCATAAAAAGATCCCAACCAGTGATGTGTATGTGATTTATCTGGTCACATCTGAGCGCCATGCCTTCCTTCTGGATTACTGGGATGAACCAGCGCACAAGACAGTTGAGATTGACGAGCAGAAGCAAAAATTAGTTGTCGAATGCGACAGGGTTCTAAGGCTTAAAAAGCTGGAATCGATGCCGCGTGATGCAGGTTTGTGGGATCCAGAGTTTTACGTAGAATAAGGGCCGCTCATGCGGCCTTTTCTTTATGTCGTTTCCTGCTTCAGTTTTTCCACACAGTAATCGAGATGCATCTGCAGATCCTTCATGGACATCTGCGAGCTGGTGACGTAGTTCACCAGGGCAGTCAGCTCTGCCATCGGGCCATCAACGTTAAATCCGTCCTCATTAAGTTGTCGCAGCAACGTCATCAGGTGAGATTCTTCAACAAGGGAGCGGACGCCTCCCGGCGTGTGTATGCGTTCGGCAAATCCTTTTTCCAGCGGGTGATGATACTGACGTTGCATCTCATATTCTCCATGCAATTACTGTATGAATGTACAGTAGCAAAAGTCCTGGAGACTATCCAGCACGATTTGCTATTTACCCAAAAGGTAATAACTTTCCTGATTGTTATTCATTCAATTCATATAAGGGTTGTAAGGTAATAAACTGTCCAGATGATGCACGCGCGCCGGGCGCTGCTTTACTGGAGACAGGCCATGACGGTATCAACCGTAGTTGACCATAACGATTACACCGGGAACGGCGTTACGACATCATTCCCGTACACCTTCCGCATTTTCAAGAAAACAGACCTTACTGTTTCAGTTATCGATCTAAGCGAAAACATCACAGTGCTGGTGCTGGACACTGATTACACCGTTACAAACGCAGGTAGCTTTAACGGCGGCAGCGTGATACTCACAACACCGCTGGCGAACGGTTGGCAAATCTCAATTGCCCGTGAGCTTGAGCCGACACAGGAAACTGATCTACGCAATCAGGGTAAGTTCTTTGCTGAAGTTCATGAAGATGCGTTTGATAAGCTGACGATGCTGATACAGCAGGTTGGCAGCATGTTCCACCTGGCTCTGCGCAAGCCGTCAAGTATCGCTAACTGGTACGATGCGCTAAATAACTATATTAGAAACGTGAAAGACCCTGTCCTTGACCAGGACGCTGTAAACAAAAGAACGATGCGTGATTACGTTGACAAGGCAATAGCTGGCGTGGTTGGTGGCTATGGATGGTTTATACAATCAGGAGCTGGAGCAGTATATAGAACCTTTCAGGACAAAATGAGGGATGTGCTAAATGTTACTGATTTTGGGGCTGTTGGTGATGGGGTGAGTGACGATACTGCCGCCTTTCAACTCGCTGTTAATAAGGCAGGAATAAGCGGTGGGGAGATTAAATTAAAATCAGGGTGCATATATAGAATAAATGGGTTTGTACAACTTAAGTCAAATGTACACATTGATCTTTCAGGCTGTACCATTTTAAAGAATGGTAGTGGATCATGTTTTTATGCTGAAAATATTAATAATTTCAGTGTGTTTAATGGGAGGATTTACACATCTCTATCATACCCTTCAAGTCCTCCTTCAGTTGTTCAGGCTGATAATTTTGGAATTGGCATAAACAAATGCTCAAGGTTTAAGATATCTAACCTTGATATTCGTGGGTTTGGTGACTGCGGGATTGTTGTTGCATCTTCTTCTGCTTCAAGTTCTGGTGAAGTTGTTTCATATTCAACAATTACTGAGTGCAATGTAAGTTATTGTTACACTGGGATTAAATTTGTTGGTTATTTCCCATCTGAATATATCAGTGTGACATCTTGCTTTGGTTATAAAAACAACTTTGCAGGTTGTCATATTGAGGCTGGTAATATTTACATTTCAGCGAGTTCATTTTCAACAAACTCTCTTTATGGCCTTTATCTTAAATCTTCTGACAATGGAGGGCACGGCAATGCTAGCGGATGCTCTTTCAACCATAACTCTGGCAAAAACATCCTCATTGATGGCTTGCAGCAGGGGTTTATGTTGTCTGGATGTAATATATTCGACGATGCTGGATCAGACCCATACTCTGGGATGATTCAATTTGCAGGATGCAAAGGCGTGATTTTCTCTGGTTGTCAAATTATGGCAAACATACAAGCTGACGGGTTGTCATCAATAAATCAGTTTATCGGTTGCTCTTTCTATGGAGCTCGGAACTACCTTGTATCAAGTACTGATGGAACATCCGGATTCATTGTATTCACTAACTGTACGCAAGGCGCTGGTGCATTCAAAGCTAACCTTCCTGGAACAAATTCAACATACGGCTTTGTTTCTACTGATTATTTAAACCCTTCAAACCCATCCGTTGTGAAGTTTAATCAGATTGGTAGTAGTTCTGGGGCTGCTATTCTGGATGCAACTACTGGAATTTCAGTTGCACAATCAACTGGTATTCATTGTATTTCTTTCAAAGTAACTGCGACCGCGTCATTTACTTCAACATTAGTTGCGAATGGCTCTCCTCATTCAAAATTTAGCTCCTCACAAACTGGATCAATTTATGTTTGCTCGGGAACCGTCTATGTATACCTTCAGAAAGGTCAGCAATTTAATGTTGCAATAGAATGCCCAGTAGGAACGACTATTCAACAACAATCAACATTGTTTACCTTTGTATAATCCAGGCATTTTCCTAAGGTAATATCTATCCATATATGGTTTATTGTGTATGATGAACTCACCAACTAAGGGGGTTCTTTATGCACAATAAACGGTGGTCACTATGGCAACCACGCTGACAACGGAGTCGCTCAATCAGGGGCTTAGCCTTGGTGCGTTGGCTTCTGTTGTCGCCGGGGTTCCTCCTGAGGTGGCTTTAGGAGCGCTGGCTGGTGCGGTAATTTTTGTTACCTCGGCAGTTGAGTATCCGATTAAGCGTCGGCTTCTTCTGGCTCTTCTCAGCTTCCTCTGCGGTGTTCTCTTCTATAAAGCGACAGCTTCCATTCTGATTGGCTTTGCCAGCCTGATACCGACGATTACGCAGGACTCTTTCGAGAAGGGCATTGTGTATTCTGCCGGGGCATTCGTGTCGGCAATCGTCGCCGTCCGAATCGGCATCTGGCTGTATCACCGTTCTGAAAATCCGCGCGACCTGATCCCGGGGAGAAAAGACGATGACCAGTCCTGATCTGCTTCTCATCCTGAACGCCGCTATCTGCGGCGGCATTGCTATCCGAGTCCTGCTGTTCCGCCGTGACGGGTCACGCCATCGCTGGTGGGGTGGATGGCTCGCATACCTGCTGATCGTCGTTGCTGCCAGCGTACCTATCCGGACATTCTACGGGTACTACGTCAGCGCCGACTGGTCAGAAGTAATCATCAAAGCCGTGTTCCTGGCTGCGCTCATCAAGACAAAAGGGAACGTGGTACAAATTTTCAAGATAACGAGGTCCCAGCATGGACATTAAACAACTCCAGCGTGCCGCTGGTATCAGTGACGTGCTGGCCACGCGCTGGTATCTGCATATCACCGCTGCTATGAAAGAGTTTGGCATTGAGCAACCGCTGCACCAGGCGATGTTCATCGCGCAGGTTGGTCATGAGTCAACCGGATTTACCCGGCTGCAGGAGAATTTCAACTACAGCGTGGCAGGGCTGGCAGGTTTCGTCCGGAGCGGGCGACTCACTCAGGGCCAGGCCAATACGCTTGGCCGCCGTGCTGGTGAATCATCGTTACCGCTGGAGCGCCGGCGTGCGATCGCCAATCTGGTGTACAGCAAACGCATGGGGAATAACGGGCCGACGGACGGCTGGTTTTACCGCGGGCGCGGGCTTATCCAGATCACTGGCCTGAGCAATTACCGCGACTGCGGCAACGGGCTCAAAATTGAGCTGGTTAGCCAGCCGGATCTGCTGGCGCAGGACGAATACGCGGCCCGCAGCGCGGCGTGGTTCTTCGCTACCAAAGGCTGCATGAAGTACACCGGCGACCTTGTGCGCGTCACGCAGATCATCAATGGCGGCCAGAACGGTATCGACGACCGACGCGCGCGGTACATCACAGCCAGTAAGGTGCTGGCGGTATGATCTGGGCATTCGTGAAAGCGTACTGGAAACAGTTGCTTATCGTGTTGATGCTTGCTGCTCTGGTCATCGGCGGAGTGGTTGCCTGGAATGTGCACGGCAGCCGCCAGTACGACGCCGGATACGCGCAGGCTCAGGCAGACCGCAAAACCGAAGATGAGAAAGCTCGTCAGCATGACGAACAGGAGAAAGCGACCAATGAACGTGAAGCGCAGCAGAGGATCGACCAGGCGCGCAATGATGCTCTTGATGCTGCCGCTCGCGCTGGCCGGTTGCAGCAACAGCTCGTTGCCATCCGTGAGCAGCTCAGGCAGTATAACGCCACTGTCGGCTCTGGGGCGTCAGCCGCAGACACCGGAGTTTTGCTTGCCGACGTGCTCAGCAAATCTCTCGAGCGAAACCGACAGCTGGCAGAGTACGCTGACCGGGCCGCCGAAGCCGGACGAGTCTGTGAAAAGCAGTACGATTCACTGACCCGGTGACATGGCATTTTTCATGGTACTGACTTCCGGTGACGGTATATAAAACGGTACGGTGAAAATCAGGTTGCTGAAAGTTGTTATCAGTCAATTGGTTATGCATGCCGTAAATAATTGAGTGGGAATGATTTCCCAACCTTAAACGTCTGGCACTAACAGACTATAAAATATCTCTAAGCCCGCGGATTGCGGGCTTTTTTTGGGCCATGGCTGGCAAGACCGTGCATGGTTTGAACGTGGTATTTTGAGGTGGATGATTTATCGGGATGCTACGGATTAGACCTGATACCATACCGCGCCAACTCCAGCCAAAGATAAACGTTGCAAAGAAAATAACCATGTGGCCCATGGTTGTTGGCATTACTGCTGACCTGTCTCTTCTCGCTCTGGTATTGTCAGGTTAGTGCCAGGAGCGGACTTCTGGTGATACTAATAGCTCTCATGGCGTGATCAAATTTTGTCGACCACTACATTACACTGCCATACAGCCACCAGAAGTGCGTTCAGGACAATATTAGTATAGTGGCCCTATCTTTGCGTGTCCGTGGCCTCTGGTACCTCTGGTTGAGGGAGCTCATTTAATCGCAGCCCACTAAGGCTGGGTAAAATCACTTTTTTAGCAAACTCTGTGGTAGGTGCTCGCCTGACAGTAGTCAAGCTGGTAGATTACGCCCTTTACGATTTCAACCGACTTTGTCCTACTCAGCATATTTCTGCCGGAGATTCATTATGATTGCTGAACCTTGGGTGTCCGTGGACCTGATTGCAGAGCATCTGGGCGTGACACGTGATTCGATCTACCGCTGGATCGACCGAAAACAACTACCCGCCCACCGTGTTGGGAGGCTATGGAAATTCAAGGTGTCAGAAGTGGATAGCTGGGTACGCGCTGGTGGCGCAAACGAGATTACGGGAACTGGCCCATCCTCGTCCAAAGAATGACGGTGTGGTCAATAAAATAGAGCAGGAATGAATGAGATGCTAACCCAAGACAATTTGGCCGACCTATTACACGTCCTCAGTTTTGAAAAAAAGGGGGCGATTTATCGCAAGACATTTGGTACTGCTGCGTTGGAAGTGAATTTCACAAAGAAGGAAATCATTTATCCAGAGGCTGCTGGCTTGATCATCAATGAACGGCAGACGTGCAACTTCGAAGCTAACGAAAATTTCGTTGTGTTCGAATGTGTGCATCGCCTGTTGAAAAAAGGCTACAAACCTGAGCACATCGAGCTGGAGCCTAGGTGGAAGCTAGGTCGTGGTTCCAGTGGCGGTCGTGCTGATATTCTGATCAAGGATAACGATGGTCGTCCTTTACTGATCATCGAATGTAAAACGGCTGGCTTCGAATTCAAACGAGCCTGGAGCAGGACCCTGCAACATGGAGATCAGCTATTCAGCTATGCACAACAAATCAGCGAAACGCAATTTCTTTGCCTGTACACGTCTGATCTCGATGCTGACGCTCTAACCTACACCAGCCATATTATTGCGCACCGTGACAACGAAAAATATCTGGTCGACAACCCGCTTTTCAAAAGTTTCAAGTCAGTCACCGATGTGAAAGAGCGTCACACCGTCTGGCGTGACACCTACAAGCTCGATTACACAACCAAGGGCATTTTTGAAGAAAATATTCAGCCCTATCACATTGGCAAAGATAAATATTCACTAGCCGATTTGCATGCCATCTCTGCCAGCGACCAGCAAAAAAAATACCACGAGTTCGCCACTATTTTGCGTCAGCACAATGTATCGGGTCGCGAAAATGCCTTCGACAAACTGGTCAATCTGTTTCTTTGCAAACTGGTGGATGAAATTGAAAATCCGTCCGACCTGAAATTTTACTGGAAGGGCGTCGCCTACGATACCCACTTCGACCTGATGGATCGCCTGCAGCAGTTGTATCAGGCAGGCATGGGCAAATTTCTCGGTGAAGACATCACCTACATCAACCAAGGTGATGTCAACAATGCGCTGCGCTTTAACAAACAGAATCCGGATGCTACTCAGCGTGCGGTCTGGAATCTATTCATTCAGCAGAAGTTTTTCACCAACAACGATTTCTCACTAATCGACGTTCACAACGAAAAGCTGTTCTATCAGAACGCCGACGTGTTGCTGAAAATCCTGCAGATGTGGCAGGACATTCGTTTGACTGATCCGCATGGCCACAACCAATTTCTGGGTGACATGTTCGAGGGTTTCCTCGATCAGGGTGTCAAGCAGAGTGAGGGGCAGTTCTTCACGCCCATGCCCATCTGCCGCTTCATCATGATGAGCCTGCCACTGGCCTCACTCATTCAGCATAGCGCCACACCACCCAAGGCCATCGACTATGCTTGCGGCGCAGGCCACTTCCTGACCGAACTGGCTTTGCAGATCAAGCCCTTGGTTGAAGCCCATAAGCCCGGTGCCGATCTGGCGACTTATCACAAGGCTCTGTACGGCATTGAGAAAGAATACCGTCTGTCCAAGGTGGCCAAGGTGTCGGCCTTTATGTACGGCCAGCAGGAAATCAATATCTGCTATGGCGATGCGCTAATCAATCAGCACGAGGCCTTCCCAGAGATCAAGGATGGGACGTTTGATCTACTAGTCGCCAACCTGAATCGCCACGGATAATCTAGACACTTCCGAGCCGTTGATAATACTGGTTTTCATATTCTGTCGGTGACATCTGATCGCTAGAACCATGCCGACGCTTACTGTTATAAAACATTTCGATGTAATCAAAAATATCACTGCGGGCTTCTTCCCGCGTTCCGTAGATCTTTTTCTTTATCCGTTCGCGTTTCAACAACTGGAAAAAGCTTTCTGCGACCGCATTATCATGGCAGTTACCGCGACGGCTCATGCTGCCCTCCAGGCCGTGTGATTTCAGGAACGACTGCCACTCATGGCTTGTGTACTGACTGCCCTGATCCGAATGAACCAGCACCTGTTTTTGGGGATTACGCCGCCATACAGCCATCAGCAGTGCGTTCAGGACAATGTCCTTTGTCATCCGGGATTGCATGGACCAGCCGATAATTTTGCGTGAGAACAGATCAACAACCACAGCAAGATACAGCCAGCCTTCGTGGGTCCTGATATAGGTTATGTCGGTTACCCAACGCTCATCCGGAGCATCCGGATTGAACTGTCGCTGGAGCCTGTTGGGCGACACGATACTGGCCTCGCCTTTACGTGCCCGCGGGCTCTGGTATCCGACCTGAGCCTTTATCCCGACACGTTTCATCAGTCGCCAGACTCTGTTGACTCCGCACTGTTGCCCGCTGTCCCGCAGATCCAGATGGATCTTGCGATAACCATAGACGCATCCCGATTCCAGCCAGAACTGTTTAATCTGTCCTGTCAGTCTCAGGTCTGCCCGATGGCGTTGTGAATGCGGCTGCTGAAGCCATGCGTAAAAGCCACTGGGATGAACATCCAGCACCCGACAGAGCAGGCGAACAGGCCAGCAACGGGCGTTGTCACGGATAAAGGCGTACCTCAGTCGGACAGTTTTGCGAAGTACGCCGCGGCTTTCCTGAGAAACTCCCGGTTCACACGCATAACTCGGGATCTTGCTGGAGAGAGTAACCCAGTGATTTTGCCCTTCGTTTAAGCCCGTCGAGTACGCGATTACGGTAGCGCTCTTCATAATAATCCGCGCCAGGATCGACATATTTCTGACCGTATTTAAGGGCATTGTAGAACAGTATTGCCAGTTTTCTTGCCGTTGCAGTGACTGCTTTTGCTTTCCCGATACGGGATGATAATCGACGATAAAAAGCACCCAGCGCTGTATCGCTCCGGCCAATTGTTGTGGCTGCCAGTCTTAGTGCAGCAGCAATTCGACTGGATGAACGCCGTGTTTTCGAGGACAGTACTTTTCCACCGGAGATCTTATTCCCCGGGGACAAACACAGCCACGAGGTAAAATGGCTCGCATCCGGCCAGCGATTCATGTCAGTACCGCATTCGGCAACGAATTTTAGTGCCAGATAAGGTCCGAACCCATGTATCTGTGTCAGGTCTGCTCCGGTAATTTTCCAGAGTAATGGCCTGACATCAAAGGAAAGCTGATTGGGCTGTTTTGTACGATGTCTGGCGGAGGGCAATACTCCTTCAGGCTCTTCAGTTCCGGTGCTGAGCTGCAATAATGAAGTTTCGATTTGATCATCACACTCACGGATTTTTTCCTGGTAAAAATCGAAAAATGCCACCGACTGTTCAAGTGCAAAAAGATGTTCAGGCTGCCAGTTCCCTGTCAGTGCCTGTTGAAGAACCTCTGGCGTCTTTTTACATCTGACATCACGATACTGGATCAATACTGAAGGATCGCGCTCACCACTGACAATAGCTCTGACGATTGAAAGACCGGTAACGCCAGTAATATCCGATACGGCATGATGCAATTGAACATTCATCTGCATCAACGCCTTCTGCATATGTTGGATATGAGCAGCCCGGTATTCAGTCAGGCGTTCCCGTTGTCTCAAATAAGACCTGAGTACGGAAATGTCGTGTTCAGGTCTGAAACTGGCCCGAAGAAGGCCAAATGAATGCAGCTTCTGCAGCCACTGTGCGTCATTGACATCAGTCTTGCGACCGGGAACATTTTTTGCGTCTCTGGCATTAACAAGGATCACATTGAAACCCGCAGCCTCAAGGATCTCAAAAGCAGGCAACCAGTAAACGCCAGTGGACTCCATGGCAATGGTCGTAATGTGACAGGTTTTGAGCCAGTCGGACATCCGATGAAGGTCGCCAGTGAAACTTTGAAAAGTTCTGACCGGCTCGGCGTCAGCATCCGGTGGAACGGCGACTACGTGGAATTCAGCGCCAATATCAACGCCCGCAGCATGAGGATGGATAACAGACATTCGGGAGGATTTTTTCATGGAAATCTCCTTGCTCATTTTTCGATGAACGAAGGAGGGGACGACGGAGAAATCACCTTCCTGAACGGGATCAAAGTCACCACTGCCGGATCCGCCACAGTCCCTGAACCATGTTTTTTTACGGGGTCATACCACCAAAAGGCCGACGGCTGCTTCCTTCGCTAAATTAGCCTGCCAACTTTTCCGGGGAGTTTCTGAGACTCAGGACGGGGTTTCACCCATGGACAGTTTTTTAATATGTCCCGTTCGTCAGTAACCCGCTTCAGCTCTTTCTGGAGACGGCGGATCTCGGTCTGAGCATCTGACTGTTCTTTATGAGTGGAGGAATCCGGACCGTACTTCTTTATCCAGGCGTAAAGGCTGTGGGTGGTGATATCGAGACGTGTTGCCACGCTGGAAACAGAATAACCACGATCAACAACCTGTTTGACTGCTTCAATTTTAAACTCTTCGGGATAACGCTTACCGCTCATGGGCACCTCTCTTTAAGCCATCTTAAATGACTCTGAGGTGTCTGTTAAACCCGTGGCGATTCAACCCGCCCTACAGCGTGCGCGGCTTTCTGGAAACGCTGCCCGAGGAGGATCGCGAGGCCTACACCCTCACCGAGACTATCAACGATCTAGAAACTTCCAACAGCATCGAAACCTTCTTCATCGAGCGCGCCAAGCAGTTGCTACGCGCCGATGGTGTGGCAGCAATTATCCTACCGTCCAGCATCTTGTCCAACGGCGGCAGCGCTTACATTCGCACCCGCGAAATTCTGATCCAGTATTTTGACATCGTGGCGATTGCCGAATTTGGCAGCGGCACCTTTGGCAAGACCGGTACTAACACCGTCACTCTGTTCCTGCGCCGCAAGAAAACCACGCCCGACACCGCTGCACACTACCGCGAGCGCGTGGAAGAGTGGTTCAAAGGCTGCGACGCCAGTAAGCGCAAACAAGTCATCTACAAGGATGAGCACCTGATCGCCCGATATGCCGCGCACATCAACGTGCCGCTGAATGATTACAAGACCTTACTCAAAGGAGATCCCGATGGTGTTTGGGCCGATAATCTTGAATCAGTTTACCTCGAAAAATTCAACGGCAGCACTGAGGTTACCAATCTATATAAAACCAAATGGTTCAAGGTATTGAGCCCTCAAGATAAAGAAGCCGAAATTAACAAGCGCTATCTGGCATTTGTCCAGACCATTGAGAAAGACAAGCTCTACCACTTTGTGATGGCCTGCGATCAGCCTAATCCAGTGCTGATAATTCGCAGCCCGACAGGAACCAAAGAAATCAAGCAATTCCTCGGCTACGAATGGAGTTCTTCCAAGGGGGATGAAGGCATTAAACTCATCAAGGATTCCCATGGGCGACATCTAACGCCGTTATATGACGAAACCAATCGGGACAACACGGCAAAGCTCAATTCCCTAGTTTCCGCTAACTTCAATGGGCAACTATCATTACCAGAGGAATTGGCATCGTTTGCTGTAAGTGCTGCACTGACTGACATGATTGACTTCTCGCGAGTGACCTTCGATAAGCAATTGTCCATCACCCCAAATCGCACTAAAACAACAGTCAGCAGTAAATGGCCAAATACAAAATTAGCTAATGTCGCACAAATCTTAAATGGTGGCACTCCAAGCACTTCGGAGCCATCTTTTTGGGAGAACGGCGATATTTGTTGGGCAACTCTCGTCGATACTAAAAAGAAGTATCTCTTCGACACCAAGAGAAAAATAACAAGAGCGGGCCTGAAACACACCACGATGTTGCCCGTAAATACGGTCATGTTCTCAAGTCGTGCTACGATTGGTGAGGTTTGCATCAACAAAGTGCCAACCACCACTAATCAGGGTTACAAGAATTTTGTCTGTGACCCAACAAAGTTGAATTATGAATACCTTTACCAAGTTTTGGTTTATTTGCGCCCTGTACTGATTGATCTTGTTCCTGCTGGTTCGAAATACAAAGAAATCAATAGCAAAATGATTGCTGAGTTCGAAATTCCGCTTCCGCCGCTAAACGTTCAGCAGCAAATTGTCTCGGAGTGTGGAGAAGTGGACAAATCTGAGGGTGCCGCACATGAGTTGCTAGAATCACTACACAGCAAGATCGATGATGCAATTTCTGAGATTTATGAGTCTGGTGCACCATTTTCAGAAATCGACAAGCTCGCCACCAGTGTTCAGTACGGTCTAAATGAGGCCATGAACGAAGGTGGGGTTGGTTACAAGATCTTCCGTATGAACGAGATCATCCGTGGCCGTATGGTGGACAACGGCAGCATGAAGTACGCCGACATCAGCGTTGAGGAGTTTGCCAAGTACAAGCTCAACAAAGGTGACTTGCTTTTTAATCGCACCAACAGCATCGAGCACGTTGGCAAAACCGGGTTGTTTGACCTGGATGGTGACTATTGTTTTGCCTCCTACCTAGTGCGTGTGGCCCCCGACACCAGCAAGGTGTTGCCGAAATTTCTGGAAAAGATGATGAATTCATCGGCCTTTCAGACAGAAGCGAAAGGAAAGGCTTCCAGGTCCATCAATCAGGCCAATATTAACGCTACGGTGATGCGCAATATCAAGGTCCCGGTGCCACCACTTGCGGAGCAGATGAAATTTGTTGCCAAATTCGACGAACTGGAAAAGCAGATTGCCGACGCACAAGCGGTGATCGACAGCTCACCGGCCCGTAAGCAGGCCATCCTGCAGAAATATCTGTGAGGTGCATGTGACAATGAGCAATTTCGAAGAACAGTTCGCTCTTTGGGATCGATGCCGAACAGTTAAGGATCTGTTAACCGATCCTTAATTGCGGCACTACACTATAACGGCTTCCATAGCAGGGAGCCGTTTTTTTTATGCCACTTCAGTTATAAATAGATCTGGGTGATCTGACTCTATTTGACTAATACACCAAACTCTCATCAGCGGCAAAAACAGCTGAGAACTTCCGCTCCTCGCTCATAGCGGACCTTCAGCTCAGTCAGCTTGTCCGCTTAGTGTTGTCAATCATACAATCGAACCGCAAGAACCAGTATATTTGTGTATGGTGGGGATAAGGAAACGATGAGCTGTAAGTTTGAATAACGCTCCAATCCCAGTTAATCCTGCGTTATACGGATGAACGGGCGCAGCAGACTGTTCTGGGAGTGCCACTGGCGCGCTCGCCACAGTGCAACATTAGCAGGGCTGTGAGTCTACGAGCATAATTTTATTGCACGTTTTATGGATTGCTTTCTGTAACAGGGGTCGTTCTTCACACGAAATGGATGTTATGATTGACATAGCTCATTCTGGTTGGTGGTTTGTGATTGGTCAGAACGCACAATCCGGGATGAGTTTCATTAAAGTGATCTACTATTCCGCTCAGCTATTTAGAGTCCCCAAAATATGCAAACTCCATCGTGCACTGGCGACATTATATTATTCTCCCGTCCCAAAAAAAGCGCAAATATTGTCGTGCAGTCAGTCCTTACAAGACGCAGCGCAAAGCATCATCATGTAGCTATTGCCCTCTATAATTACAGCTTGATTCATGCAATGCCAAAACTCGGAATTCATCTTCGCCCTTTAGTTTAGTACCTCAACGAAAATAAAGATTTCGTTGTTTTTCGGCACATCTCCTCTCTCAGTGAAATAAACTCTGAGCACCTTGAAAAAAAATTGAGACATCATCATCTACAGCGCTATAGTTTACTAAATACTATATATACCAGCCCGCATCACTCATTTTGTTCAGAGCTTGCTGCCAAAGCTTACGAAAACTCTGGTATGCAATTAACTCATGGAAATAAAAATCCTAAAAGCGTACTTCCGTCCGATATATTTAATTACGTGAGCTCCAGTCCCGACTGGGTAGATATTACGCAGCATTATAAATGTTTTTATTTTGACAACCCAAAATCAGGTTCGCTGATCCTAGGAGCCGAAGTTGAGCAAAAGCTTGTCGATCACACCCAACTGATGGGCTTCAATCAGCAATTATTTGTAAACAGAATTAACTCAATCAGGACAAAACAAGGGCATAGTGCTGACCTCCTGACTGCTCCCATGAGCTTTTGGACGAATAACATTGCTAGATGCGTGACAATTCCAAGTTTTCTTTGTTATTGGGGAAGAATGCTAAGAAGCCTTATGCGATACCCCTTTGAAAAATTGAAGAATAAGTCCTTACCTAAGGATGAGATTCCTCTTGAAAAAAATCGGACGAAAAAAGAGGGTAGCTGACGTTGATTAATACACCTCAATACTAGTCATGCTGTTGAGGCAGCCAATGTCAGCACTTTGCTCACTGCGGACCTTCAGCTCAGCAAGTTCGTCCGCCCTGCTCCAGGAGCGTAAGCTGGAGTGCCAGAGGCTCTCTAAAGTTGATGGTTCTTTTTGTTGGGATACTTACAGCTAAAAACGGGGCATTTCCTGTTGAAACTCAGAACCATCCAGGTTTTTTTCGCCCCTCATGATGGTTCCATCGTGCCCAGTACAAATCCGACACTCATTAACCAACGGAGGTTATCATCTTGAACAAGACAATACTCTCATGCTCTATGGCCGTGCTGCTGGCTGTGTCCGCCATGTCCGCTCAGGCCAGGACCCCGGCCAAACTCCATTCGCCAGTGTCAGGCGTGCTCTGCGACCGATATGTATGCGCCAATGACAAGGGAATTTCCCGTGAGTTGACCGAGAAGTATCTCGGCAAGAAGGCTGCTGCAAACGAGGTGTTCACATCGAGCGATGTCGATCTGACCGAATTCACCTTTGCTAACGGCATTTTCTGCGATGTGAAGGAACGGCTGTGTCGTGAAGATCGTTATTATGGCACCAACGGTCAGCGCTCCGGGGCGGTCTCTAAAAAGTACACAAAGCTGCTCTTTGGTGAATAATAATGATGCAAAAGAGATCTCATGCAGAGGCTACGTTATAGGGATATAAATTATATTTTGCAGCGTATATTTTAAATGATGACATGATTGCCGAAATTAAATATTTCATTAAAGATTGTATTGCGGAATATTGCTCTGTTACTACGCTTTAGCTGAGCGTAACAGTGAAGCGGTCTGGTTACGTGAATTCCCATTCACTACCATGAGCGAATAACGGAATGAAAAACCGCATAATGATTGTCGGTGGCGGCACGGGAGGGACGATTGTCGCCAACCTGCTGGCCAGGAAATTACGACGAGAAATTGCCGCCGGTCAGGTAGAACTGATGCTGATATCCGAATCACCGGTGCACTACTACAAACCCGCGTTTATGTACGTCGCGTTTAACCTCTTTCATCACCATGAGCTGGCCCGGCCTGAGCGGCAATTATTGAGTCCGGAAATTCAATTTATTACCGATAAAATAGAATCTTTCGATTTTAAACAACGCCGCTTATACAGCGCCAGTAAGAAACACTACGACTGGAACCTGCTGGTTATTGCTACTGGCTGCACACCTTTCCCTCAAAAAATCCCTGGCCTTGCTGAAGTGGGCGATCATTTTTACCAATACGCGGCGGCCAGACAATTAGCCCATAAACTTGCCACCATTAAAAAGGGACGAATCTTTATCACCGTCTCTTTCCCGGAAACCCCGAATGTGCCCCACCAGTGTGGGATCGCCCCCATCGAGACCACGCTGATGGTTGACGACTATCTGCGTCAGCGTGGCGTACGTAATCAGGTTGAGATTGTTTATACCTATCCGACCGTAGCGCAATTACTGCGAAACTGTCTGTTCCTGCAACGTCCGGTTGGGGAGGCACTGGGGGATATTTTTGCTGCCAAAGGCATAAAGCACCAGCGCGGTTTTACCTTAAGTCATGTCGATCCTGACAGCAAAATCGCGCATTCCGCCGAGGGCGATTCGCAGAACTTCGACATCCTGATGGCCACGCCTCCCATCAGGGCGGTAGAGGCGGTGCGTAATACGGGGCTCAGTGAGATTCAGAATGGAGAAGGCTGGTTGCCGACGGATCACCAAACGCTGGGCGTCTACGGGTTAGAAGGCGTTTATGTGATCGGCGATACCGTCGATCTCCCTATCAGTAAAGCTGGCGGGTCGTGCCATAACCAGGCCCCGATCATTGTCGACAATATTGTGGCGGAACTGTATGGCAGACCACCCGGAAGCGGTAATCATTACGATGGCCGGGTTCAGGCCGTCGCGCAGATGGGGCTCTGGGCGGGGATGCCGCTGGTATATGACTATCGCAATGATGTGACGCCTGTGCCTGCGACAAAACTCGGTGGCATGCTGCGAAACGGTTTTAACCGTGGACTGTATTGGGGTGTCGTGAGGGGGATGTTCTGATGAGCGAACAGGAACAATTGCTGAAAAATCTTGCTCCGCTTATGGCCGGCAATCGCCTGAATAATCTTGTTGATTTGCTCGCCCTGGTGGCGGACCTGCTTGAAATGACTGATAACGCGATGGTCGAAAAACTGGCCGGCGTTTTTGAAGATGTTGTGACTGTCGGCTGGGAAGGCGGAACTGCGCTACGCATGGCATGGGGAGAGCAAATTAACCGGGAAGGGGATGTTTCGCTTCGGCAGGTGTTCTCAGTGCTGAACGATCCAGATACCCGTCGCGGCATTATGCTTCTACTGCGCGTTTTGCAGATTACGGGGCAACGCCTGAGTGCTCTCTCATCCGTAGACTACCCGGAGTGTACTGAAATAAAGAACTGACCAAAATGCCGGGGGGCGGCTGTGCCGTTCCCGGCCGGCAAAAGGGCAATGCAGACTATTTGTCCCCACTTCCCAACCTGTACGCCAGCGCCACCACCAGCGACTGCACCAGGCACAGCGTTGCTGACTGGGAGCGGAACGCATCCACCTGTGCCTCTTTCACCACAAAACAGAGATCGCTGAACGTCGCCAGCGGGCTGATCTGGCTATCCGTAATCACAATCTGACGTGCGCCGACGCTGGCGGCGGTTTCGCTGACCATCACCGTCTCTTCCGCGTACGGCGAGAAGCTGATCGACACCACGATGTCTCGCGCCTTAATGCGGCTGATTTGCTCGCGCAGCATGCCACCCATCCCGTCGAGCAGAATCGGGCGGCACTCCAGGTGGCTCAGGGCATAGGTCAGATAGGCCGCGACGCTGAAGGAACGGCGTAAACCGGCGATGTAGATGGTGTCGGCATCGGCCAACAACTGCACGGCGCGCTCCAGCATTTCCGGTTCGGCGCGGGCGGCCAGTTGCTGTAACGCCTGCGCATTCGATCGAGCGAATTCCTGCAAAATATCAAGCGGCGTTTCCGGCACGGCCTCGCTCTCCATTTCGCGAAACAGCCGGGCGCGGTCGCTATAGCTGGCTGTCTCCTCCACCAGGTTCATGCGAAACAGCTGTTTCATCTCGTTGAAACCGGTGAAGTCAAAGGCATTGGCGAAGCGGATGAGCGTCGACGGCGGTACGTCGGCGCGCTCGGCAATGACAGCAACTGTATCAAAGGCCACGCTGTTGGTGTTATCAAGCACATAGCGGGAAACCTGCTGCAGCCTCTTGCTCAGGCTATCGTAGCGATCGCGGATTTGCTGCTGCAGTTCGTTCAGGCTGGTTGCTGTCGTCATGTTATCCCCCAAATACAGTCATATGATTCTAAACGCAAAACCGCGTCTTTTAAATGTCGGCCATCCATCTGGCAGCAAAAATGAAACAGAAGCTTCAGTCATTTCCTCGCCCGAAATCCCTTAATAGCTCAGGCTGAGTCAGTGATGTTGGCTGTTAACATAAAAATCCATCCTTGATCACAATAATCATCATTTATTTTATTTCAACTTAAAATGGAATATTTGTTTCATATATAGTGTTCAGTACACAACGTTCAGGTAACAGTCACGTATCAACAGCGAGAGGTTAAGGATGGAGACGGTAGCGAATTTTATTCACGGCGAATGTGTCACCGGTTCAGGCCAGCGCGTTCAGGCGATCTTCAACCCGGCCACTGGTGAACAAATCCGCCAGGTGGTGATGAGCACGGCACAGGAAACCGAACAGGCGATTGCCGCAGCACAGCAAGCGTTTCCCGCGTGGGCGCGTTTTGCTCCACTTAAGCGCGCACGTGTGATGTTCCGCTTCAAAGCGTTGCTTGAAGAGAATATGGAGCGTCTGGCCCGTATCATCAGTGAAGAACACGGTAAGGTCTTCTCAGACGCAGTTGGCGAACTGACCCGTGGCCTGGAAGTGGTGGAATTCGCCTGCGGCATCCCGCATCTGCAAAAAGGTGAACACTCTGCGAACGTCGGCACGGGCGTCGACAGCCACTCGCTGATGCAGCCGCTCGGGGTCTGCGCCGGGATCACGCCGTTTAACTTCCCGGCGATGGTACCCATGTGGATGTTCCCGATTGCGCTGGCGACAGGCAACACCTTCGTGCTGAAACCATCGGAAAAAGACCCTTCACTCGCGCTCGCGCTGGCGCAGCTGCTGAAAGAGGCCGGCCTGCCGGACGGCGTCTTCAACGTGGTGCAGGGCGATAAAGAGTCCGTTGATGTGCTCCTGACCGACCCACGCGTGCAGGCTGTGAGCTTTGTTGGCTCAACGCCGATTGCCGAATACATTTACCAGACCGCGTCCGCCCACGGTAAGCGTTGTCAGGCGCTCGGCGGCGCGAAAAACCACTGCATTTTAATGCCGGATGCCGACATGGATATGGCGACGAACGCCATCATGGGCGCGGCTTTTGGGGCGGCAGGGGAGCGCTGTATGGCGCTTTCCGTGGTGCTGGCCGTGGGCGATAAAACCGCCGATGATCTCTGCGCCCGGCTGGAAAAACAGATCGCCGCGCTGCGCGTCGGGCCGGGGCTGGACCAGAAGCCAGAAAACGAGATGGGGCCGCTGATCTCCGCCGCGCACCGCAGCAAGGTGCTGGGCTACATTGACAGTGGCGAAGCGCAGGGGGCGAACCTGCGCGTGGACGGGCGTGGCTTCAGCGTGAAAGGTCACGAACAGGGCTATTTCGTTGGGCCGACGCTGTTCGATAACGTCACCCCGGAGATGACCATCTATAAAGAAGAAATTTTCGGCCCGGTGCTTTCTGTGGTGCGCGTAGCAGATTACGCCAGCGCGGTGGATCTGATTAACCGCCACGAATATGGTAATGGCTCGGCTATTTTCACCCGTGACGGTGGCTGCGCGCGCCGCTTCTGTGAAGAGGTGCAGGCGGGCATGGTGGGGGTCAACGTGCCGATCCCGGTGCCAATGGCATTCCACAGCTTCGGCGGCTGGAAGCGTTCCATCTTTGGTGCGCTCAATGTTCACGGGAACGATGGCGTGCGTTTCTACACCCGAATGAAAACCATCACTGCACGCTGGCCGGAAATGCAGCAGGAGACAGGCGCTGCGTTCTCCATGCCGACGCTGGGCTGACAGGGGGTTTTATGCAAACCGAACGTATGACCATGGCCCAGGCGCTGGTCAGATTCCTTAATCAACAATACGTTAGCGTTGATGGTAACGAAACGCCCTTTGTGGAGGGCGTGGCAACGATCTTTGGGCACGGTAACGTGCTCGGTATCGGCCAGGCGCTGGAGCAGGATCCCGGCCATCTGCAGGTGATGCAGGGCTGTAACGAGCAGGGGATTGCCCATATGGCGACGGGATTCGCCAAACAGCATCGCCGCCAGCGTATTTTTGCCGTCACCTCATCCGTTGGGCCTGGTGCTGCCAATATGGTGACGGCGGCCGCGACGGCCACGGCGAACCGTATTCCGCTCCTGCTGTTGCCGGGCGATATCTACGCCAGTCGCCAGCCTGACCCGGTGTTGCAGCAGATCGAGCAGTATCACGATCTCAGCATCAGTACCAACGACTGTTTCCGCCCGGTCTCCCGCTACTGGGACCGCATCAACCGTCCTGAACAGCTCATGAGCGCGATGTTAAGCGCGATGCGAACGCTTACTGACCCCGCAAATACAGGGGCGGTGACCATTTGCTTACCTCAGGATGTGCAGGGGGAAGCCTGGGATTACCCCCTGAGTTTCTTTGCGCGTCGTGTGCATCATATTGAACGCCGTCCACCTGACCCGCAGCGGCTGGCGCAGGCTCAGGCATTGATTGCCCGCAAGCGCCGTCCGCTGGTGGTATGCGGCGGCGGCGTGCGTTACTCCGGTGCGCATGAGGCGTTACGGGAATTTGTTGAAACGCTGCAACTGCCGTTTGCCGAAACCCAGGCCGGAAAGGGGGCGCTGGTAAGTGACCACCCGCTTAATCTGGGGGGCGTCGGTGTGACGGGCGGAATGGCCGCCAACCAGCTTGCGCCGCAGGCTGACCTGGTGATTGGTATCGGCACGCGCCTGACCGATTTTACCACCGGCTCCAAGGCGCTCTTTTCCCATCCGGACGTCGAGTTCCTGCTGCTGAACGTGGCCGAGTTTGACGCCCTGAAGCTGGATGCCACCGCGCTGATTGCCGATGCCCAAACCGGGCTGACGGCATTGACCCACGCGCTGAAAGATTACCGCAGCGGCTGGGGAGAGGCGATCGCTGAGGCGAAGTCCGCCTGGCGCGACGAATGCCGTCGCCTGTGGGATCGCCAGTGGCGTCCGGACGACGCGCCTGAAGTGGCAGGGCACCTGGATGCGCAGCTCATGGAATACGGTGAAACGCTCAATACCCGCCTGACCCAGACTCGGGTGCTTGGGCTGATCAACCAGCATGTTGAAGATAACGCCATCGTGGTGGGCGCGGCCGGTTCTCTGCCGGGAGATTTACAGCGCCTCTGGCAGGTCAAAACGCCGGACAGCTATCACCTGGAGTACGGCTACTCCTGTATGGGGTACGAGGTCGCAGCGGCCATCGGCGCGAAGCTGGCAAAACCTCAGCAGCCGGTGTACGCCATGGTGGGTGATGGTTCGTACATGATGCTGCATTCAGAGCTGCAAACCGCCGTACAGGAGGGCATTAAGGTCACCATTCTGCTGTTTGATAACGCGAGCTTCGGCTGCATTAACAACCTGCAGATGGGGCACGGAATGGGCAGCTTTGGCACGGAAAACCGCTACCGCAACCCGAAAACGGGTCGGCTTGACGGGCCACTGGTGAAGGTCGATTTTGCGCAAAACGCGGAAAGCTACGGCTGTCGTGCATGGCGAGTTCATGACGAGCAAAGCCTGCTGACGGCGCTGGAAGCCTCGCGCGCCCACCCGGGGCCGACGCTCCTCGACATCAAAGTGCTGCCGAAAACAATGACCCATGATTACGCGTCATGGTGGCGAACCGGCGACGCGCAGGTGGCGGAGTCGCCAGCGGTGCGCCAGGCCGCCGAGCAAACACAGGCTCAGGTGAAAAAAGCCCGTCAGTATTGAATTTTCCTGCCGTAACGAAATTTTCATTTCATTTTTCTTTTTCCCCTCACCCTGACCCTCTCCCACAGGGAGAGGGGACGGTACGGTGCGGTTTTCACTCCCTCGCTCCTTTGTAATGGAGGGACATACCTTCCTTCATGTTGTGAGATTGATAACAAAATTTATCTCATACATCTCAAAAGTGTTAACCCGCACTCAAAAACATAATTTTCACTATTTATAAAAATGAAATAAATGTTTTATTTATAGTGTCGTTAGTTCACAGCATTCACCAACACCGGGAGCCGTTATGTTTAACATTGCTTTACTGGGCGCTGGCCGAATTGGCCAGGTACATGCAGCTAACATCGCCAGCCACAGTGCGACCACGCTCTGGTCCGTGGTTGACCCGAATCAGGAATTCGCCACGCGTCTCGCCACGCAATATCAGGCGCGTCAGCAGAGCCTGGATGAGGCGATGACCGACCCGAACGTTCATGCCGTACTGATCGCCTCCGCGACCGACACCCACGCTGATCTGATTGAAATGGCCGCCCGTCACGGCAAAGCCATCTTCTGTGAAAAACCGGTACACCTTGATCTTGCCCGCGTACGCGACTGCCTGAAGGTGGTCAAAGAGTATGACGTGCCGCTGTTTATCGGTTTTAACCGCCGCTTTGACCCGCAGTTCCGTCGCGTGAAAACCGACGCTCAGGCCGGGCGTATCGGCAAACCGGAATCGCTGCTGATCATCTCCCGCGATCCGTCTCCACCGCCTGCGGAGTACGTGCGTGTTTCCGGCGGTATGTTCCGCGATATGACCATTCACGACTTTGACATGGCGCGCTTCATCATGGGTGAAGAGCCGGTGTCGGTGTATGCCCAGGGCAGCAATCTGGTGGATCCGGCGATTGGCGAAGCGGGAGATATCGACACCGCGTTTATCGTTCTGAAGTACGCCTCCGGCGCGATGGCGACCATCGTCAACAGTCGCCGCTCTTCATACGGCTACGACCAGCGCCTGGAACTGCACGGCTCCGAAGGGCTGCTGTGCGCGGGCAATATCCTTGAAAACCAGGTGCAGCACTACGGCAAACAGGGTTGCACCAGCGCGCTGCCGGAACACTTCTTCCTGCAACGCTACAAATCCGCTTACGCCGCGGAATGGGAACACTTTGTTGCGGTTCTGCGCGGCGAAGCGGTACCTGATTGCAGCGGCGATGATGGTGAACGTGCGCTGTACCTCGCGGATAAAGCGCTGGAATCACTGCGTTGCCAGCGCGAGATCGTCCTCTAAACACAACAACCCTACACAGAGAGACATAATAATGAAAAAACTGATCTTAGCCGCCCTCATCGCCATGACATCCGGGGCCGCCCTCGCCGAAAACGAGCAACTTGTTTTCAGTACACCAAACCTGGCCATGCCGTTTGAAGTTCACATGCAGCGCACGGCGGTGAAAGCCGCAAAAGAGATGGGCGTGAAACTTCAGGTACTGGACGGTCAGGGCAGCTCACCGAAGCAGGTGGCTGACCTGGAAAACGCCATCACCCGTGGTGCGCAGGGCTTTATCGTCTCCCCGAACGATGTGAACGCGGTCTCCAGTGCGGTAGATGAAATTCAGGATGCGAAGCTGCCGGTTGTGACGCTTGATCGCTCCGTCGATAGCCAGAAAAAAGTGCCGCACTTTGGTGCCAACAACTACAAGGGCGGCCAGGCGATTGGCGACTTCGTCAAAACTAAATTCCCCAACGGCGCAGACATCATTCTGTTGACCGGCCAGCCGGGCTCCTCCTCCAACATTGAACGCACCAAAGGGATCCGCGACAGCCTGAAGGCGGGTGGGGATAAGTACAAGATCGTCGCCGATCAGACCGGCAACTGGATGCGTTCGGAAGGGATGCGCATTGTCGAAAGCGTTCTGCCGTCGCTGCCGAAACGTCCGCAGGTGATCCTCTCCGCCAACGATGATATGGCGCTGGGGGCGATTGAAGCGCTGCAGAGCCAGGGTGTGAAGCCGGGCGAAATTCTGGTGACCGGCTTTGATGCGGTACCGGAAGCGCTGGCCCGCGTGCGCGACGGCTGGCTGGCGGTAACGGCGGATCAGCGCCCGGGCTTTGCGGTGACCACGGCGATGAGCCAGCTGGTGGCTAACGTACGTGAGAAAAAAGCCATCACCGGGGCGGACTATCCGCCGACGCTGATCACCAAAGAGAACCTGCAGCAGGCTGAGCGTATTGCTGAGGCCGGTAACTGATTTGTCCGGAGCCGCCGTACGGGCGGCTCCCCATAAATAAGGAGCAGGCTGATGTCGCAACCCTTACTGAAAGTAACCGACCTGGCAAAAAGCTTTTCCGGCGTATGGGCGCTGAGCAGCGCCCAGCTCACCGTCGGCACGGGTGAAATTCACGCTTTGCTGGGTGAGAACGGCGCCGGGAAATCCACGCTGTTGAAGGCACTCGCGGGCGCACAGCCGCAGACGCGCGGGGAGATCTGGTTCAACGGTGAAGCGCTGCCGGTAGACGACTCCCCGGTAGAACGGCAGAACAAGGGCATTATTACCATCTATCAGGAATTCAACCTGCTGCCCAATATGACCGTCGCGGAAAACATGTTTCTCGGACGCGAACCGCGCAAACGTAACCTGATCGTCGACGAAAAAGCGGTCAATCAGGAAGCGCAGGTGATTCTCGATTATCTGCAACTGAACGTCGCACCGACCACGCCCGTCGCCCGTCTGAGCGTGGCCCAGCAGCAGATGGTGGAGATCGCCCGGGCGCTGACCCTCAATGCCAGGCTGATCATCATGGATGAACCCTCCGCCGCGCTGAGTGACAGCGAGGTGGAAAGCCTGCACCGCGTGGTGCGGGAGCTTAAAAACCGTGGCGTGAGCATTATTTATGTCACTCACCGCCTGCATGAAGTTTTCCAGCTTTGCGATCGTTTCACCGTTTTCCAGGATGGCCGTTTCACCGGCACCGGCGCGGTAGCGGAGACCAACGTAGAGCAGTTGATCCGCCTGATGGTAGGGCGTGACGTGGCCTTTAACCGCCGCCCTGCCAGCGAAACCCATCATCAAGACAAACCTGTCCGTTTGTCGGTGAAAGGGTTAAGCCGGGAAAAACCGCCGCTGGATCCACACGGTATCGCTCTGCATGACATCAGTTTCCACGTCCACGCCGGGGAAGTCTTAGGGATTGCCGGGCTGGTGGGGGCTGGCCGTACCGAGGTGGCGCGCTGCCTGTTTGGCGCTGACGCCTTTACTTCAGGCAGCTTTGAGCTGGACGGCGTGCCGTACCAGCCGCGCGACCCGCTTTATGCCCTCGATCAGGGGGTGGCGCTGGTACCGGAAGACCGTAAGAAAGAGGGGGCGGTGCTGGGGCTGTCGATTCGCGACAACCTGTCGCTCTCCTGCCTCTCCTCGTTGCTGCAGTGGCGCTGGTTCGTGAATACCCGCAAAGAGGACGACCTGATTGAGTCCTACCGCCAGGCTCTGCAGATCAAAATGGTCAACAGCGCGCAGGAGGTGCGCAAGCTCTCTGGCGGCAACCAGCAGAAAGTGATCCTCGCGCGCTGCATGGCGCTCAACCCGCGGGTGCTGATTGTCGATGAGCCGACGCGTGGCATCGACGTCGGGACCAAATCGGAAGTGCACCAGGTGCTGTTTGATATGGCGAAAAAGGGCGTGGCGGTGATTGTGATCTCCTCCGATCTGCCTGAAGTGATGGCGGTGTCTGACCGGATCATCACGCTCAGTGAAGGCCGAGTGACTGGCGAGATCCACGGTGACGACGCTAACGAAGAACGGCTGATGACGATGATGGCCATCAACCACAACGCCCTGAACGCGGCATAACGGAGTTTCTCATGACGCAGATGATTTCTAAAACGCAGGCCCCGGTCAAACGCGCCGGACGCATCGATCCCATTGCCTTCTTCGAGCGCTTCGGGGTGCTGATTTTCATGATCCTGCTGCTGATCTTCTTCCAGTCGCAGAACAGCAACTTTTTCTCTGAACGCAATATTTTCAACATCCTGACCGAAGTCTCCATCTACGGGATCATGGCCGTGGGGATGACCTTTGTCATCCTGACTGCCGGGATTGACCTCTCCGTGGGCTCCATTCTGGCGGTGTGCGCCATGACCGCGGCCTACGTAATCAAGGGCGATAACTTCACCACCGTTGACCCGAACGCCTGGGGCGGCATGAGCTGGCTGATTGGGCTGGGGATCTGTCTGGCCATGGGCACGGCGATTGGTTTCCTGCACGGTCTGGGCGTCACCCGCCTGCGCCTGCCGCCGTTCATCGTCACCCTCGGCGGGATGACCATCTGGCGCGGTCTGACGCTGGTGATTAATGACGGCGCACCGATAGCCGGTTTCGATCAGGGCTATCGCTGGTGGGGGCGCGGGGAGTTGCTCGGCATCTCCATTCCGATCTGGATCTTCGCCATCGTCGCCATCGGCGGTTATCTGGCGCTGCATAAAACCCGCTGGGGGCGCTTTGTCTACGCCATTGGTGGCAACCCGGAGGCGGCACGTCTGGCTGGGGTGAACGTGAAGCGCGTGCTGGTCAGCGTCTATGTGCTGATTGGCTGTCTGGCTGGGCTGGCGGGCTTCATCCTGAGCGCCCGTCTGGGGAGCGCAGAGGCGGTGGCCGGGATCTCCTTTGAGCTGCGCGTTATTGCTTCAGTAGTCATTGGCGGCACGTCGTTGATGGGCGGCTACGGACGCATCGGTGGCACGATTATCGGCTCCATCATCATGGGCATTCTGATTAACGGCCTGGTACTGATGAACGTCTCGGCCTACTACCAGCAAATTATCACCGGATTAATTATCGTTCTGGCGGTGGCATTCGACACTTATGCCAAGAGCCGTCGCGGCGCACTGTGAGGATCACGATGAAAGAGGTTCGTATTGGATTGATTGGCACCGGGTATATCGGCAAGGCGCATGCCATTGCCTTTGCCCAGGCCCCGACGGTGTTCAACCTGCGCGGCAAACTGGTGCGTGAGATGGTGGCGGAGGTGAACCCGACGCTGGCGGCAGAGCGCGCGCAGGCGTTTGGCTTCAATCGCTCAACCGGTGACTGGCGGGCGCTGGTGGCCGACCCGGCCATTGATGTGGTGGATATTTGCTCCCCCAACCATCTGCATAAAGAGATGGCGCTGGAGGCGATCCGTCACGGCAAGCATGTTTACTCGGAGAAGCCGCTGGCGCTGAATGCCCACGACGCGCGCGAGATGGTCGACGCCGCGAAGCGGGCAGGGGTGAAAACGCTGGTGGGGTTCAACTACATGAAAAACCCGACGGCGCAGCTGGCGAAAGAGATTATTGCGCGCGGCGAAATTGGAGAGGTGATCCACTTCTACGGCACCCACAACGAGGACTACATGGCCGACCCGCTTTCCCCCATTCACTGGCACTGTTTTAAAGAAACCGCCGGACTGGGCGCGCTGGGTGACCTGGCGGCGCATATCGTCAATATGGCCCAGTACCTGGTGGGGGAGATTGAGCAGGTCTGTGGTGATCTGAAAATCGTAGTGCCGGCGCGTCCGGCGAAGGCCGGATCGTCGGAAATGGTCGCCGTGGAAAATGAAGATCAGGCCCACGCGATGGTGCGCTTCGCGGGCGGGGCGCAGGGCGTCATTGAAACTTCTCGCGTCGCCTGCGGCCGCAAGATGGGGCTGTCGTATGTGATCACCGGGACGAAAGGCGCCATCAGTTTCACTCAGGAGCGGATGGCGGAGCTGAAGCTCTATCTGCATGACGATCCGGTGAACCGTCAGGGGTTCCGCACGCTGCTGGTCGGCCCGGCACACCCGGACTACGGCGCGTTTTGCATGGGCGCAGGCCACGGTATTGGCTTTAACGATCAAAAAACGGTGGAAGTGCGTGACCTGGTAGACGGCATCGCCGCCGACGCACCGATGTGGCCGGACTTCGAAGAGGGCTGGAAGGTATCGCGCGTGCTGGACGCCATCGCACTCTCACACCAGCAGGGCCGCTGGCTGAACGTAAATGACATTGTCTGAAGAGGGTTCAACGTGGAAAAGCAGTTTGATGTGATATGCATGGGCCGCGTGGCGGTAGACCTCTACAGCCAGCAGATTGGTGCCCGTCTGGAGGATGTGTCGAGCTTCGCCAAATATCTCGGCGGCTCGTCCGGCAACGTGGCGTACGGCACCGCGCGTCAGGGCCTACGCTCGTCAATGCTGGCGCGCGTCGGCGATGAGCATATGGGACGCTTCCTGCGGGAAGAGTTAAACCAGGTGGGTTGCGATACCAGCCATCTGATCACCGATAAAGACCGCCTCACGGCGCTGGTGCTGCTCGGCATTAAAGACCGGGACACCTTTCCTCTGATTTTTTATCGCGATAACTGCGCGGATATGGCGATTACCGCCAGCGATGTGGACGAAAGCTACATTGCCTCCGCACGGTGTCTTGCCATCACCGGGACTCACCTTTCTCACCCGCAGACCCGCGAGGCGGTGCTGACGGCGCTGAATTACGCCCGCCGTCACGGCGTGCGCACGGTGCTGGACATCGACTACCGTCCGGTGCTGTGGGGGCTAACCTCCTTAGGCGACGGCGAAACGCGTTTTATCGCCGCCGATCAGGTCACCCACGAACTGCAGGAAGTGCTGCACCTCTTCGACGTCATTGTCGGCACCGAAGAGGAGTTTCATATTGCCGGGGGCAGCACCGATACGTTGCAGGCGCTGGCGCAGGTGCGCCACGTCAGCAAGGCGACACTGGTGTGCAAGCGCGGCGCGCTGGGATGCTCGGTGTATACCGATGCCATTCCCCCTCGGCTGGACGACGGCCTGACGGTGACCGGCGTGCGCGTGGAGGTGCTGAACGTCCTCGGCGCGGGGGATGCGTTTATGTCCGGCCTGCTGCGCGGTTATCTGAACGACGAGGGCTGGGAGCAGGCGTGCCGCTACGCCAACGCCTGTGGGGCGCTGGTGGTCTCGCGGCACGGCTGTGCGCCGGCGATGCCGAGCAAAATCGAGCTGGATGATTACCTCTCCCGCGCCGCGCTCGTTCCACGCCCGGATCTCGACCCGCGTCTAAACCATCTGCACCGGGTGACCACCCGTCGTCGCGAATGGCCGGAGCTGTGCGTGATGGCGTTCGATCACCGCAGCCAGCTTGAGGATATGGCGCTGCAGTGCGGCGCGTCGCTCAAACGTATTCCGGCCCTGAAGCAGCTGATCCTGCAGGCCAGCCGCGAGGCGGCAAGCTCTGCCGGACTGGAGGGGAAAGCCGGTCTGCTGTGCGATGGCACGTTTGGTCAGGATGCGCTGAACGCCATCACCGGGGAAGGGTGGTGGATTGGTCGTCCCATTGAACTGCCGGGCTCGCGTCCGCTGGAGATGGAGCACGGCAACATTGGTACCCAGCTTATCAGCTGGCCGCAGGAGCACGTGGTGAAGTGCCTGGTCTTTTTCCATCCGGAAGACGCCCACGGCCTGCGTCTGGAGCAGGAGCAGAAAATCGCTGAGGTGTACCACGCCTGCTGTCAGTCCGGGCATGAGCTGCTGCTGGAGGTGATATTGCCCGCCAGCATGCCGCGCAGCGACGAGCTCTACCTGCGCGCCATCTCCCGTTTCTACAACCTCGGTATTTACCCCGACTGGTGGAAACTACCGCCGCTCTCCGCCGACGGCTGGACGGCGCTGAGCGAGATTATCGCGCGCCGGGACCCGCACTGTCGCGGCGTGGTTATCCTCGGTCTGGACGCTCCGGCAGAACAGCTGCGTGCCGACTTCAAAGCCGCTGCGGGGCAGGCGCTGGTGAAAGGCTTCGCCGTGGGGCGCACGCTGTTTGGCGATGCCTCCCGCGCATGGCTGAAACACGATATTGACGATGCGCAGCTGGTGGCGCGCATCCGGGACAACTACCTGCAGCTTATCGCCTGGTGGCGCGAGCGCGGACACGCATAATGGAGACGACAATGAGTGTACAACTGGGCATCAACCCGCTGACGTGGACGAACGACGATCTGCCTTCACTGGGCGCAGAGACATCTCTGGAAACCTGCCTGAGCGAAGGGAAAGAGGCCGGATTCGCGGGGTTCGAACTGGGCAATAAATTCCCACGTGAAGCGCGCCTGCTCGGCCCCATCCTGCAGCGTCACGACCTGCAGCTGGTCTCCGGCTGGTATTCCGGCCGCCTGCTGGAGCGCAGCGTCGAGGACGAGATTGCCGCCGTGCAGTCGCACCTGACGCTGCTGCGCGAGCTGGGGGCGAAGGTGCTGGTCTTTGCAGAAGTGAGTGGATGCATTCACGGTGAGCAGCAGACCCCGGTGCATCTGCGCCCGCGTTTCCCGCAGGAGCGCTGGAAAGAGTATGGCGAGAAGCTCACCGAATTTGCCCGCTATACGCAGCAGCAGGGAGTGCAGATTGCCTACCATCATCATATGGGCACGGTGATTGAGTCCGCTGAAGACGTGGACAACCTGATGATCCACACTGGCGATGCGGTGGGGTTACTGTTGGATACCGGCCACCTGACCTTTGCCGGGGCCGATCCGCTGGCGGTGGCGCAGCGTTGGGCATCGCGCATCAATCATGTTCACTGCAAAGACGTGCGTGCCGACGTGCTGGCGGACGTCAAAAACCGCAAAACCAGCTTCCTCGATGCGGTGCTGAGCGGCGTGTTTACCGTGCCGGGCGACGGCTGCGTGAACTACCCGCCGATCATGCAACTGTTGAAAGAGCAGGATTATCACGGCTGGCTGGTGGTGGAGGCCGAGCAGGACCCGGCGATTGCCCATCCGCTGACCTACGCCCGCCTGGGGTATAACAACCTGAGCCGCCTGGCGCGCGACGCCGGGCTCATCTGAGGAGGTGCCATGTCACGTCTGTTATCGCGCTGGCAACAGCCGAACGTTGAGGGGCGGACTCAGTCCGTCACGCCGGAAAGCGCCGGTTGGGGATATGTTGGCTTTGAGGCCTATGAACTTCAGGAAGGGCAGCAGTTGACGCTGCCCGCCGTCAGTGAAGAGCGCTGTCTGGTATTGGTGGCCGGGCGCGCTTCCATCAGCACGCCTTCTGCACAGTTTACTGACATCGGCGAGCGGATGAGCCCGTTCGAGCGCATCAAGCCATGGGCGGTGTACGTCACCTCACAGGAGACGGTGCAGGTGAAGGCGCTAACGAAAGTCGAGCTGGCGGTCTGCGCCGCGCCCGGCAAAGGGACGTACCCGACGCGGCTGATAGCCCCGCAGGATATCGACGGCGAAGCGCGTGGTAAGGGCCACAACCAGCGCTACGTGCATAACATCCTGCCGGAAAACAAACCCGCCGACAGCCTGCTGGTGGTGGAGGTCTGGACCAACGAAGGCTGTACCAGCTCGTACCCGAGCCATAAGCACGACACGGATAACCCGCCGCAGGAGACCTATCTGGAGGAGACCTATTACCATCGTCTCAACCCGGAACAGGGGTTCTGCATGCAGCGTGTTTACACCGACGACAGAACGCTGGATGAGTGTATGGCGGTCTACAACCGGGATGTGGTCATGGTGCCGAAGGGCTATCACCCGGTGGCGACAATGGCCGGGTATGACAGCTACTACCTCAACGTGATGGCCGGGCCGGTGCGCAAATGGATGTTCACCTGGGAAGAGGACCACGCGTGGATTAATCGGGATTATCCCGCAGAGAGGGGGGACTGAGACGGCCTTTCTTGTCGGGTGGCGCTGCGCTTACCCGACCTACGAAATCGTAGGCCCGTGCAAGCGTAGCGCCGCCGGGCGAATTTTTCTCAGTGCATCCGCCTTGCCTGCTCAATCGTCCGGGCGATAGCCTCCGGCTGGCTCACCATCGACACGTGGCTTGCCGTCACCTCGACGGTTTTCGCATGGATCGTCTTCGCCATCGCGCGCTCAAGAGCGGGGTTGATCATTCGGTCATTCTTGCTGACCACAAACCAGCTCGGTTTCTCGTGCCACGCCGCGTGGGCAACCTTTTCACCAAACGCCTCGACCTTAATTGGCCCCTGCGTGGCTGCAATCGTATCTTGAATGGCTGGCTTCACGTCAGGCGCGAAGTCCTTCCTGACGGCTTCTGTCGGCAGGTATAAATAGCCGTCCGCCGTTTTAGCAATGCCCGCACTGCCCGGCGGGGCAGGATAGCTTCCTGCCAGATCCGCCGTCGACTGACCGGAATCCGGCGCGAACGCCGCCACGTACACCAGCGATTTAACCCGCGCATCGTTGCCTGCTTCGCTAATCACGGTGCCTCCCCAGGAGTGGCCCACCAGCACCACATTCCCGTGTGCACGGGCGATGGCTCGCTGCGTGGCCGCTACGTCATCTTTTAGCGATGTAAGCGGTAACTGGACGGCTATAACCTCGGTGTGTTGTTTTTGCAAAAGAGTAATCACCTTATTCCAGCTGCTGCCGTCGGCAAACGTGCCATGCACCAGCACCACGCTGGTTTTACTCTCCGCCAAAGCACTGGCCGAAATCGCCAGCAAACCCGCTGTCAGTAACGATAATGCTTTCATCTTCAGGCTCCTCAGAAATGGTGGACCGGCGCATGCGCTGGCACGGTGAATTCAAGAGTTTTATGGTCAAGAGGCTTATGCGTTGGGTCGGCCAGAATAATGGTCACCTTGTGTTTTCCAGCGGGCGGTTGTGGGTGTTCCAGCGGCGCAACGGCGGCGGGACCGTTAACGTCAGTGGCGCTGAGGTTGTCCAGAGGGGCGGCCTGGACATATGCGACGGATGCCAGGGCGAGTAGGGGGAAAAGTGTGTATCGACGAATCATCGGTGTCTCTCCTCATCGGTTCTGAATGACGACAGGGAAAGAAAACCATTTTTATGTATCAGAGATATTTGCCGGAGGCGGCGTTTTGTACCCGTTTGTCAGCGTGGCGCTGTGGATACAGTGCGATACAGTTTGCCGGGCTGCAGGATAAGATCCTTAGCAAAGGGATTGCAGGCATTATTCAAAGAGTGCAAAACCCTCCGGCGGCCTAGCGGTCAGCGGTGTCGACGGTCAGGCTGGATTGCTGTGACTGGGTTTTATCCTGATGGTGATACCAGGCGCCAATCGAAGAGTAAACGAAGCGGCCAAAGAAAAACAGGAAGCTGATTAACAGTATGATGCGGGTCATTCGGGTGTTAAATCGATGTCGTTTGCGCATACGCGTGGCCTGACTCACTGTGTTTTTCCTGGACATGCCCTTCTGGGCGATATGGATATTAAGGCACAGCGGGAAGAGGGGGTCAATTCTGCAATGTGTAAATAACTGTCAACAGTTACATTAATTAATGTTATTGAAAATAATTAATGCATTTACCATATTGATAATATGAAGGAAGTTTTTGCAAAAAAGTCGGTCAAAAAGATTATTTGCATAAAGTAGTTTGATTTAAGTCAACGGATTCCCTGTCCTGATATTTAAAATCCTCCCTCCACACTGTTCGCCCTAAACATTGCCGGGCGGCGCGCACGTCAGGTCGGATGCCTGTCTTTATTTTCCCTCTGGAGAGAAAGGGGTTTAACCGGGCATCTATGAACATTATTGCTTTCCTGAAAAACAATGAAGACCGCTGGTGGGCATTGCCGCTTATTTTACCTGTGGTTTTACTTCCCCTGCTGAGCGTCGCGAATACGTTCACGCAACTGGGCGAAGGTATTGTCGCGCTCTATTATTTACCCCTCTCATTTTTGCTCTCGCTGATGATGTTCTTTGGCCTGGAAGCGCTTCCCGGGATCGCGTTGTCGCTGTTTATCCGCTATTACCCGTCGGGTGGGATGTTTGAAACCGTCGCCACTATGCTCCATTTTATCGTCCCGATAGTGCTCAGTTGGGGGGGGGTACCGGGTGTTTGCTCCCGGACGCAATATGACGGCGTACGGGGACACACGGCTGATGGCGCAGCGCATTTTCTGGCAGGTTTTCTGCCCCGCGACGCTATTTCTGGTGCTGTTTCAGTTTGCGGTTTATCTGGGTGTGTACGAGAGTCGCCAGAGCCTTGCGGGATTATCCCCCCTGAATATTCGTACGCTCATTAATTATCAGACACTGCTGGTCAGCGGGCTGACGGGGGTACCTCTGAGCTATCTGCTGATCCGCCTGATTCGCCATCCACGTTACATCAAAAGCCTCATCTCACAGATCCGTATGCAGATAGAGAAAAAGGTGACGGTCACTGAGTTTTTGATTTGGGTGTTTGCCCTCGGCGGACTGCTTTCGCTGCTGTTGCTCCCCATGAATGAAAACAGCTCAATTTTTTCTACCAACTACACCCTGTCGTTATTGATGCCGGTGATGCTCTGGGCCGCGATGCGCTTTGGCTATAAGCTGGTGTCGCTGATCTGGACGCCAGTCTTGCTGGTGTCCATTCACTATTTTTACCGCTATATCCCGTTGCATCAGGGTTATGACATTCAACTGGCGATCACCTCTTCCAGCTATCTGGTCTTCTCGTTCGTGGTGATTTACATGTCGATGCTGGCGACTCACCAGCGAACCGTGAATCAACGCTCCCGCAGACTGGCGCTACTCGACCCTGTCGTACATATGCCTAATCTGCGCTCGTTATTACACGATCTGGCTAAAAACCCGTGGTCGGCGCTTTGTTTACTGCGTATTCCTGAGCTTGAAATTTTGGGGCGAAATTACGGCGTGTTGCTGCGCATTTTGTACAAACAGCAGCTGGCGCAATGGATTAATGACACACTCCAGCCTAATGAGAAGGTCTACCACCTGACCGGGTGCGATCTGGCGATTCGACTCAACGCGGAATCCCACCAGCAGCGGATTGAAACCCTGGATGAGCATATCAAACAGTTCCGCTTTGTCTGGGATGGCATGCCGCTGCAGCCTCAGGTGGGTGTGAGCTACTGTTATGTGCGGTCACCAGTGAACCATCTCTATCTGGTCCTGGGTGAGCTGGGTATGGTTGCGGACTTGTCGCTCTCCTCCAACCATCCCGAAAATCTTCAGCAGCGTGGTGCTGTCCATTTGCAGCGTAGCCTGAAGGATAAAGTCGCAATGATGAGCCGTTTGCAAAGGGCTCTCGATAACAACGCATTTACGCTGTTCGTTCAGCCTGTTTGCGGCCAGCGTGGCGATCGCTACCACGAAGTCTTGCTGCGGATGCAGGATGCAAATGGGGTATTAATCTCCCCCGACCAATTCCTGCCTGTTGCACAGGAGTTTGGGCTGTCGTCGCGGGTGGATTTATGGGTACTGGACCACACGTTACGCTTTCTGGCAACACATCGCGAAAGGCTGCCCGGCCAGCGGTTTGCCATTAATCTGGCCCCTTCAACCGTTTGCAGAGTGCAGTTCCCGCTTGAGGTAAGTCGTTTGCTGACGAAATACGCCATCGAACCGTGGCAACTGATCTTTGAGGTGACGGAGTGCAGCACGTTCGGCAGTGCTGAGCAGGCACAGCAGATCCTCGGTCAGTTGCAGAAGATGGGGGTACGCATTGCCATTGATGATTTTGGTACCGGCTATGCGAGCTATGCCCGGCTGAAAAGCGTGGACGCTGATATTCTCAAAATCGACGGCAGTTTTGTGCAGAACATCGTTAACAACAGTCTGGATTATCAGATAGTGGCGTCAATCTGCCATCTGGCGCGAATGAAGAAAATGCTGGTGGTGGCAGAATATGTCGAAACTGAAGAGATACGTAGCGCGGTTCACGCGCTAGGTATTGATTATGTGCAGGGATACCTGATTGGCAGACCGGTTGCACTGGAATCACTGCTGGAGGCAGAGGCGTCCTGTGCGGACGCCTGAGCCGTTACGCGGCGACGTCGGCACTCTCTTCTTCGATTTTGAGTAGCCAGCCGGTGACCGCTTCCCAGTACTGCTGCTCTTTTTCCAGATCCAGAAGAACCAGCGCGTTCTGGCTAAACCAGTCGTGCGGGAAGCTCAGCGTCCAGTGGTGGTCGTCGGTTTTCAGCTTCAGCGTGGGCGGCGTGGTGGTGGCCTGACGCTGATTATTGAGCAGCACGCCAAGGCGCAGCAGCTGAATGAGCGGCAGGAACTGCTTTTTCTTGAACAGCGTGAAGCGAGGCAGATCGTCGAGCTTGATGGCTTTGCGGTGATAACGCACCAGCGTGGCCATCATGGTCTGCTGCTCCTGGTTGAAGCCAGGCAAATCGCTGTTTTGCAGAATATACGCCGAGTGGCGATGCATCCCGCTGTGGTTAATGTTCAGTCCCACTTCATGCAGCATTGCTGCCCATTTCAGCAGGGCGGCAAGCTGCGGATGCGCCAGCTTAGGATTTTGCTCCTGCCATTGGTCGTACATCTGAACGGTCGTATCCAGCACGCGCTTTGCCTGCTCACGATCGATGTTGTACTGGTTTGCCAGACTTTGTGCAGTGCGGCTGCGAATATCCTGATGGCGGAAACGGCCTTCCATCTCATACAGCACACCTTCACGCAGGGCGCCGTCAGAAAGACGCAGCTCCTTGATGGCCAGCGCATCAAACACACCGCAGAGGATAGCCAGACCCGGCACAAACACCGCTTTACGCTCATCGGAAAGACCCGGCAGGCTCAAGGCGTCAAAACTTTTATGCTTTAGCACTTCTTCAGTCAGCAATATCAGGCGTTCAGGCGTGATAAACCCGTCTTTCTCGCCCATCGCCAGCAGCACTTCATGGGCCGCTTTGATGGTACCCGATGCGCCCAGCGCCACATTCCAGCCCTGAATACGGTACTGCCAGGCGAGGTTTTCCAGTTTCTGGATGGCGGCCATACGCGCCCGCTGGAAGTTTTCACGGGTGATGGTGCCACCCGGGAAATACATCTGCGCGAAGCTGACGCAGCCCATACGACGACTTTCCACCAGACGCGGCTCAAAGTCTTCGCCGATCACCAGCTCAGTTGAACCGCCGCCAATGTCGATCACCAGCTTGCGCCCTTTTTCCGGTTGGGTGTGCTCAACCCCCATGAAAATCAGACGCGCTTCCTCGTTACCAGAGATGATCTCAATCGGGTAGGGGATCACTTTTTCAGCCCGCTTGAGAAATTCAGGCGCGTTCAGCGCCTGGCGCAGGGTGTGGGTGCCCACGATGCAGACGCTGGAAGGCGAGAAGCCCTGCAGACGTTCGGCAAACAGCGACAGGCAGTTCAGGCCGCGCTCAATTGCCTCTTCGCTAAGCATGCTGCGTTCATCAAGACCGTCCGCCAGGTGTACACGCTGCTTCAGACGACCGATGATCTGCAGCGCGCCATCCACCTCACGGGCGATGACCATGTGGAAACTGTTAGAGCCAAGATCGACCGCGGCGAATTCCTGCGGGCGTGGGGTCTTATCATTTATCGGCATAGGTTAATCGGGTTGCTCGAGTGATTTGATATAGTCGTAAATCGCCAGTTGCGACCGCACTTTACGGCGGTTGCCGCGCGGTACATAGCGGTTACTGAGTTCTTTGTCGATATAGCGTGCTTTCACCGTATCGCTGAACAGAATCTCGATGATGTCGAGGATCTGCTGCTTCAGTCGCGGATCCAGCAGCGGTGCTGCGACTTCAATTCGATAGTCAATATTGCGTGTCATCCAGTCTGCAGAAGAGAGGTAAACCTGTTTGTCACCCGCATTATCGAAAATATAGACGCGATCGTGTTCCAGGTAACGGTCAACAATGCTGATGACGCGAATATTGTCGCTGATGCCTTCCAGTTCAGGGATCAGCGAGCACATGCCGCGGATCAGCAGGTTAACCGGCACGCCGGAACTGGACGCCGCGTACAGGCGGTCAACCAGCCCTTTGTCGACCAGATTGTTGAGCTTCAGCGTGATGCCGGATGACAACCCTTTCTGCGCATTAGCGATCTCTTTATCGATCATATCGTACAGCAGACGGCGCGAGTTCTGCGGTGACACCAGCAGATAATCGAAATTCACCGGGCGGTACGGGTTTTCAATAAAGTTAAATACCCGGCGTACCTCGTTAGTGATGCGGGCATCAGCGGTCAACAGCGAGTAGTCCGTATAAATTCGTGCGGTTTTCTCGTTGAAGTTCCCGGTACCGATGTGGGCATAACGCACCACCTCGTCGCCCTCTTTACGGGAGATCAGGAACAGCTTGGCGTGAATTTTCAGCCCCGGCGCGGAGAAGATGACGTGCACACCGGCTTCCGTCAGACGGCGCGCCCAGTGAATGTTCGCCTCTTCGTCGAAGCGCGCCTGCAGCTCAACCACCACCGTGACTTTCTTGGCGTTATGCGCCGCATGGATCATCGCGTCGATGATGCGGGAATCTTTTGCCACGCGGTAGATGTTGATTTTGATTGCCAGCACGCTCGGGTCGAAGGAGGCCTGACGCAGCAGTTCCAGCACGTGTTCAAACGTGTGATACGGATAGTAGAGCAGGACGTCACGTTCGCGAATCGCGTCGAATCCGTTGCGGAATTTGTCGAACCACAGATGGCGCAGGCGCGGCAGCGGCTTGTTCACCAGATTGGCTTTGCCGACGTTCGGGAAACCAATAAAGTCTTTGAAGTTGTGGTAGCGACCGCCCGGTACAATGGAGTCATAGCGCGAGATGGTCAGCTTCTCGCGCAGCATCTCCACCATGGCGTCCGGCATATCGCGCTGATAAACGAAGCGCACCGGCTCGGCCGTCAGGCGCTGTTTCAGGCTGGACGACATCAGCTCCATCAGGCTGGCTTCCATCTCGTGCACCAGGTCATATTCGGCGTCACGGGTCATCTTCATGGAATAGGCGTTTAACGCATCGTAATCGAAGAAGCCTTTGAAGATGTCGTCCAGACAGTAGCGCAGGATGTTATCCAGCAGGATCATCGGTTTGCGTCTGCGCGGGGTTTCCGGCGGCAGGTTCACAAAGCGCGGCACCTTGTCGGACGGGATCTCAAGCAGCGCGTAGCGGATCGAATCACCGCGGATAATTTCCACCGCCAGGTAGGTGTAGTCATCTTTCAGGAACTGCACCAGGTCGGTTTCGCGGTTGATCAGAATCGGGGTGATGTGCTGACGCAGATACTGTTTGAAGTAATGGCGCAGCCAGTTTTGTTGGTTAACGGAAAGCTGTCGTTCGTTAATCAGGAAGATTTGATTGCGTGCCATTTCCAGCAGCAGTTCGTTATACAGGCCGTCAAATTCCTGATCGGCTTTCAACACGCGGGACTGGATTTTGCCCAACAGATGCCGCGAGTGAGAGTTTAAGCCCTGTTCTTCGCTGATGATGATTCGCCGTTTTAGCTCGGCAAAACGAACCTTGTAGAACTCATCCAGGTTGTTGGAATAAATGCCCAAAAAACGCATGCGCTCGATCAGCGGGTTACTTTTGTCAGCCGCTTCCTGGAGTACACGTTCGTTGAATGCTAACCAGCTTAGCTCTTTCTCGATATATAACTTTTCCTGACCCATTACAGCTCACACTCCAGTTCAATCACAGGACGTGGTAAATCCGTCTCGTCCTTATTATGGCGAGCATTTCCACGATATGTCCAACAGTGCCAGAAAAGTATGACAGTTATTTTTTTTGTTGGGGATTTTAGAGGGTTGGAGAAGGGAATATCGGGTAATGCAATTTGCAGGTCGGGTAAGCGTAGCGCCACCCGACATAACACACTACTCTTCGGCCGCATAACCCTGCGGGGGTAACTTCACGCCGTCGAGCCAGGCAGCGCCATCGCGCATCTCCAGACGCCCGTCGACAAACCAGCTTACCACCAGCGGATAAATGGCATGTTCCTGGACCTGTACGCGTTCGGTCACGTCTTCTTCGTTATCGCCGTCAAAGACCGGCACTTTCGCCTGCAGGATCACCGGGCCACCATCCAGTTCGTCGGTAACGAAATGCACGGAGGTACCATGCTCTTCATCGCCGTTTTCCAGAACCTGACGATGGGTGTGCAAGCCAGGATACTTCGGCAGCAAAGAAGGGTGGATATTCAGCAGGCGTCCAGCATAGTGCTCAACAAAAGCCGGGCTCAGGATACGCATATAGCCCGCCAGCACCACGACATCAGGCGCGTAGGCATCAATTTCCTGAACCAGCTCGCGGTCAAAGGCTTCACGCCCTGCGAACTGGCTGGCTTCCAGCGCGTGCGCGGGAATACTCGCTTCCCGGGCACGCTCAAGGCCGAACGCGTCGGCCTTGTTGCTGAATACTGCCCGAATGGTGCCATTGATCTTCTTCTGTTTGCAGGCGTCAATTATTGCCTGCAAATTGCTTCCGTTACCGGAAATGAGCACCACGATGTTTTTCATTCAATGACCACACGTTGTTCGGAATCGGAAGCTTTAATAGTACCGATTTTCCACGCGTTTTCACCTTTCTCTGTCAGCAGTTTAACCGCTTTATCCGCTTCGCTCGCGGGCAGGGCTATCACCATACCTACACCGCAGTTAAAGGTGCGGTACATTTCGTGAGAACTGACGTTGCCTGCGGTTTGCAGCCAGTTAAACACGGACGGCCACTGCCAGGAGGATTCGTCGATCACGGCCTGGGTGTTGTCCGGCAGAACGCGCGGAATGTTTTCCCAGAAGCCGCCGCCGGTCAGGTGGGCAATCGCATGAACGTCGACGTTCTCGATCAGTTCCAGCACGTTTTTCACGTAAATGCGGGTTGGAGCCAGCAGGTGATCGGCAAGCGGTTTGCCATCCAGTTCAGTGGTCTGTGGGTCGCAACCGCTGACTTCGATGATTTTACGTACCAGAGAGTAGCCGTTAGAGTGCGGGCCGCTGGATGCCAGTGCGATCAGGACATCACCATCAGCCACTTTGCTGCCGTCGATAATTTCTGATTTTTCTACCACGCCGACGCAGAAACCAGCGACGTCATAATCTTCGCCGTGATACATGCCTGGCATTTCTGCGGTTTCACCGCCGACCAGCGCGCAGCCTGACTGCAGACACCCTTCGGCAATACCGTTAATCACGCTGGCTGCGGTATCCACGTCCAGTTTACCGGTCGCGTAATAATCGAGGAAGAACAGCGGTTCAGCACCCTGAACGACCAGGTCATTCACACACATCGCGACCAGATCGATACCGATCGTGTCATGACGTTTTAAATCCATCGCCAGGCGCAGTTTTGTACCTACACCATCAGTACCCGAGACCAGAACAGGTTCACGATATTTTTGCGGCAGCGCGCACAGTGCGCCGAATCCACCCAGACCACCCATCACTTCCGGGCGGCGGGTTTTTTTCACCACACCTTTGATTCGGTCAACCAGCGCATTACCTGCGTCAATATCAACACCGGCATCTTTGTAGCTGAGAGAAGTTTTGTTGGTCACGGCTCAAGTCCCCACGCGATTGCATAGCTAGTAAGAAAAATCGGCGCAATTCTAACAGTCCAGGCAAACGTTTGCGAGCCTATTCTCGGTGAGACGATTTTTTTTTCTGTGCGGCCTGCCAATGTGTCCAAACTTGAGTCTGTTCACGAAAATGAAACCGGTTTCGGTTTTCTCCTTGCAACAGGAATCACCTTTGCACATCATTCAGATGAAACCGGTTTCTGTAATTGTTTTTGCAGAAAATAACGCAGAATGAGGGAAAGAGAATGTCAGGATTTAAAGAAGGTTTTCTGTGGGGTGGTGCGGTTGCGGCGCATCAGCTGGAAGGGGGCTGGAAAGAGGGTGGAAAAGGCGTTAGCGTTGCCGATGTCATGACCGCGGGCGCGCATGGCGTGCCGCGTGAAATCACCAACGGCGTGTTGCAGGGGAAAAATTACCCTAACCATGAAGCCATCGACTTCTACCATCGTTATAAAGAAGACATCAAACTCTTTGCCGAGATGGGGTTCAAATGCTTCCGCACTTCGATAGCCTGGACGCGGATCTTCCCGAAAGGGGATGAGCTGGAACCTAACGAGGCTGGCCTGAAATTCTATGACGATCTGTTCGACGAGTGCCTGAAGCACGGCATCGAGCCGGTCATCACGCTCTCTCACTTCGAGATGCCTTTCCATCTGGTCACCGAATACGGCGGCTGGCGTAACCGTAAACTGATCGATTTCTTTGTCCGTTTCTCAAAAGTGGTTTTCCAGCGTTATCAGCACAAAGTGAAGTACTGGATGACCTTTAACGAGATCAACAACCAGGCGAACTTCCACGAAGACTTTGCGCCGTTTACCAACTCCGGGTTGAAGTATGAGCTGGGCGAAGACCGTGAGCCGGTGATGTTCCAGGCCGCGCACTATGAGCTTGTAGCCAGTGCACTGGCGGTAAAAGCGGGGCGTGAGATTAACCCGTCGCTGCAAATCGGCTGCATGATTGCCATGTGCCCGATTTATCCTCTGACCTGTGCCCCGGACGATATGATGATGGCGATGAACGCCATGCACCGTCGCTACTGGTTCACTGACGTTCACGTACGCGGCAAGTATCCGCAGCACCTGCTCAACTACTTTGAGCGTCGTGGCTTTGCGTTGGATATTACCGAAGAAGATAAAGCCGCACTTAAGCAGGGATGTGTGGACTACATCGGATTCAGCTATTACATGTCCTTCGCCACCAAAGCGACGGCTGACAACCCGCAGCTGGATTACGACGAGAGCAAGAGCCTGGTCTCCAACCCATATGTGCAGAAATCCGACTGGGGCTGGCAGATTGACCCGGTTGGGCTGCGTTACTCCCTGAACTGGTTCTGGGATCACTACCAGTTGCCGCTGTTCATCGTTGAGAACGGTTTTGGTGCTATTGACGTGCAGGAGAGCGACGGTACGGTGAACGACCAGTACCGCATTGACTACCTTGCCGCACACATCCGTGAAATGAAAAAAGCGGTGGTTGAAGATGGCGTTGACCTGATGGGGTATACCCCGTGGGGCTGTATTGACCTGGTGTCTGCAGGCACCGGCGAAATGAAAAAACGCTACGGCTTTATCTTTGTCGACAAAGATAACGAAGGCAACGGCACGCTGAACCGCAGCAAGAAGAAGTCGTTCGACTGGTATAAGCAGGTGATTGCGAGCAAAGGCGATAACCTGTAATTGTCGGGTGGCGCTAACGCTTACCCGACCTACACTTTCCGTAGGCCCGCGTGAGCGTAGCGCCACCGGGCAGAACCTCGCACTCAAGCCGGAGATATACCTCCGGTTTTTTTATCTTTGCTTGATCGCTGTCAAGCAAGATGGGTATGGCCTAATCCGAAAAAAGCGGTATAATCCCGCGATTTTTTTGCGGATGCCACCTCAGAGGAGAAAGAGAATGAAGATTGTGGAAGTGAAACACCCACTCGTTAAACACAAGTTGGGCCTGATGCGTGAGCATGACATCAGCACGAAGCGTTTTCGCGAACTGGCTTCTGAAGTGGGCAGCCTGCTGACCTACGAAGCAACCTCCGATCTGGAAACAGAAAAAGTCACCATCGAAGGCTGGAACGGCCCGGTGCAGGTTGAACAGATCAAAGGTAAGAAAATTACCGTTGTGCCTATTCTGCGTGCCGGTCTTGGCATGATGGAAGGTGTGCTGGAGCACGTGCCAAGCGCGCGTATCAGCGTCGTCGGTATCTACCGTAATGAAGAGACGCTGGAGCCGGTTCCTTACTTCCAGAAGCTGGTGTCTAACATCGACGAGCGTATGGCGCTGGTGGTTGACCCAATGCTGGCAACCGGCGGTTCTATGATTGCCACCATTGACCTGCTGAAAAAAGCGGGCTGCAGCAGCATTAAAGTGCTGGTGCTGGTTGCGGCACCGGAAGGTATCGCGGCGCTGGAAAAAGCGCACCCGGACGTTGAACTGTATACCGCATCTATCGACCAGGGGCTGAATGAGCACGGGTACATCATCCCGGGGCTTGGCGATGCCGGCGATAAGATTTTTGGTACTAAGTAATCGAATAACGATAAATAAGCCGACTTTGATAGTCGGCTTTTTTTTGAATAAAACACCAACAATACTACTCAGAGGAAAACACTATGACGCGCCGTGCTATCGGGGTGAGTGAAAGACCGCCGCTTTTACAGACTATCCCGCTTAGTTTGCAGCACCTGTTCGCTATGTTTGGCGCAACCGTGCTGGTGCCAATCCTGTTTCACATTAACCCGGCTACCGTACTGCTGTTCAACGGTATCGGGACGCTGTTGTACCTCTTTATCTGTAAAGGCAAAATCCCGGCGTATCTGGGGTCGAGCTTCGCCTTTATTTCTCCGGTCCTGTTGCTGCTACCGCTTGGGTACGAAGTGGCGCTGGGCGGCTTTATCATGTGTGGCGTGCTGTTCTGCGTGGTGTCCTTCATTGTGAAGAAAGCCGGTACTGGCTGGCTGGATGTAATGTTCCCGCCTGCGGCGATGGGCGCAATCGTTGCCGTTATCGGTCTGGAACTGGCCGGTGTGGCGGCGAATATGGCTGGTTTACTGCCTGCTGACGGTCAGTCACCGGATTCCAAAACCATTATCATTTCTCTGGTGACGCTGGGCGTAACGGTGTTTGGCTCCGTGCTGTTCCGTGGTTTCATGGCGATTATCCCGATCCTGATCGGGGTGCTGGCGGGTTATGCGCTCTCCTTTATGATGGGTGTTGTCGATACCACGCCAATTGCCCAGGCGCACTGGTTTGCCCTGCCAACTTTCTATACACCACGCTTTGAATGGTTTGCTATCTTCACCATTCTGCCTGCGGCGTTGGTGGTGATTGCTGAGCACGTGGGTCACCTGGTGGTGACGGCGAATATCGTGAAACGCGATTTGATCCGCGACCCGGGTCTGCACCGTTCTATGTTTGCTAACGGCTTCTCTACCATTATCTCCGGTTTCTTCGGCTCTACGCCAAACACCACTTACGGTGAGAACATCGGGGTGATGGCCATTACCCGTGTCTACAGTACCTGGGTTATCGGCGGTGCGGCCATCATTGCTATCCTGCTGTCTTGTGTGGGCAAACTGGCGGCTGCGATCCAGATCATCCCGGTACCGGTGATGGGCGGTGTTTCTCTGCTGCTTTATGGGGTAATCGGAGCGTCTGGTATTCGTGTGCTGATTGAATCCAAAGTGGATTACAGCAAAGCGCAGAACCTGATCCTGACCTCCGTGATCCTGATCATCGGCGTGAGCGGTGCCAAGGTACACATCGGTGCGGCCGAGCTGAAAGGCATGGCGCTGGCGACCATCGTTGGCGTGGGCCTGAGCTTGATTTTCAAGCTGATTTCCGTGATCCGCCCGGAAGAGGTGGTGCTGGACGCCGACGAAAGCGAAAAAGCGTCACATTGATCGTAAAACCGGGCGGGCGATCCGCCCGGTTCTCTCCTTGCAGGTTCCGTGTTAAACTCCGTTCCGATTTTATGTAAGATCTGGTTGAGGTACTTCTGAACGGACCGGCACAGCTCTCTCTGCCACTTTATCTCCCTGACGACGAAACTTTCGCGAGTTTCTGGCCGGGTGATAACCCCTCTTTACTGGCTGCACTGCAAAACGTGCTGCGTCAGGAACACAGCGGATACATCTATATCTGGTCACGCGAAGGCGCGGGGCGCAGCCACCTGCTGCATGCCGCCTGTGCGGAGCTTTCTGCGCGTGGTGATGCGGTAGGTTATGTGCCGCTGGATAAACGTACCTGGTTTGTACCTGAAGTTATGGAGGGAATGGAACATCTCTCACTGGTCTGCATTGATAATATCGAATGCGTGGCGGGGGATGAGCCGTGGGAAATGGCGATTTTTAACCTCTACAACCGCATTCTGGAGTCGGGTAAAACCCGGCTGCTGATCACCGGCGATCGTCCGCCACGCCAGCTCAATCTGGGGCTGCCGGATCTGGCATCTCGTCTGGACTGGGGACAAATCTATAAGCTCCAGCCGCTGTCGGATGAAGACAAGCTCCAGGCGTTACAGCTGCGCGCAAAGCAGCGTGGGTTTGAGCTGCCGGAAGACGTGGGCCGTTTTCTGCTCAAGCGTCTGGATCGTGAAATGCGTACGCTGTTTGATACGCTCGATCAGCTCGATCGCGCCTCCATTACCGCCCAGCGCAAGCTGACGATTCCGTTTGTGAAAGATATTCTCAAGCTTTGAGTTTTTTGCCCGGTGGCGGCTGCGCCTTACCGGGCAAAACAATCAGACGCAATCCCTCAACAAATGCTCTACCAGCAGCGGAACTGGTCTCCCCGATGCCACGCTTCGCCCGCTCTCACGCCACAGCGCCGTACCGCTGATATCCAGATGCGCCCACGGAATGGTCGGCGGGCAAAAGTGATGTAGCAGCCATGCCGCGGAGGCGCTGATTGCCGCGTTATTGCCTGGTGTATTGCAGAGATCGGCGATGGCGCTGTCGGTCTGCTTTTTCAGCCGCGTGTCCAGCGGTAGCGACCAGACTTCATCGCCGCTCTGTTTACCCGCGCGGGTCAGTGCCTGACGCAGAGGCTCATCCTGCGTCATCAATCCGCTCAGTTCATACCCCAGCGCTTTTACCACCGCGCCAGTGAGTGTGGCCATATCAATAATATAGCGCGCCTGCGGATGCCGCTTGCTGGCCCAGGCAATCGCATCTGCCAGTACCAGCCGACCTTCGGCATCGGTGTTGTTGATTTCAACCGTAGTGCCGTTGCAGGCCCTCGCTACCGTGCCGGGCTGCATGGCATCGGGACCGATGGCATTTTCCGCCAGCGCCAGCACGCCCATAATGCGTACGGGCAGCGCCAGCTCTGCGACGGTCAGCATCAGCCCCAGCACGTTTGCCGCCCCGCACATGTCATACTTCATGGTATACATGCCCGCGCCTTCTTTCAGCCACAAGCCACCGGTATCAAACGTAATGCCTTTACCCACGTAGCAGCGCACCGGGCCATCAGTGACTCCGTCATAGTGGATGGCCAGCAGACGTGGCGGACAGGATGCCCCTTTGCCCACGGCGTTCAGCAGCCCCAGACCTTGTTCAATGATTTGTGTTTCATCGAGTACTTCACATCGCAGGGCGGGGAAGTCGGCACACCGTTTTTGTGCCTCTTCCACTACATACTCAGGCGTGCAGCGATCGGATGGCATATCCGCCAGACGCCGTGCCGCCACCATGCCATGGGCAATGGCCTGCTGCTGGTGGAAGATAGCCTCGAGTCTGTCCTGCTGCTCCGGCAAACAAAGAGCGGTTATATGCTGTAGACGTACCGCTGATTCGTTGGTTTTCTTTAGCTTTAAGTCGCTGAGCCTGTGTGCCTGATTAAAGAGAAAACGTAGTACTTGCGCCAGTACAACGTCGTTGATATCCGTGACGTCCAGTACCACATCAGGACTGGCGGGTGAGGCCAGGAGTGGGCGCAGTGCCGTGAGTAATTCTTCGGTCAGGCTATCGTGCCAGAGCGCATCCGGCAGCAGGGTGATTCGGGAAAAAGGCGCGCAGCCAAAGCGGGTGTCCGTGATGCAATCCGGGTCACGCATCTCGGCGATAAGCGCTGTCTTCGGCAGCAGGTTACAGGTGGTACGGGCGATTAAATGGCTCTGCGGCTTCGCATCAGAAAGCGTGGTAATAAGCTGATATGTAATCATCATTGTTCCTCAATCGGCGCGCGGATCCGCGCGGCGTAAGCCTGCATCCATTCCTCATCCACGGCCTGATAATGTGTCTTCTCATGCAGACGCTCGGTACGAAACACAGTAAGAGGCTGGCGAGCGGTAGCAACCACGAACGAGAACGTTTTGATGTTGGTCGCAGCGCCAAATTCGCCCTTGTTGTTCATGCAAACGACGGAAAGATCGCCCACACGACCGAAGCGCGACATAAGTCTGTCCTCCAGCTCAAAGACGACCGAGTCGGCAGCCTGCTGCGGCGACATTCTCTGCGCCATACGACGAACGATTTCATAGCTGGTACAGCCTTTCATCAGATCTTCACCGACGCCCGTGGCGGTGGCTGCACCGGTTTCACTGTCGCAGTAAAACCCGGAGCCAATTATTGGTGAATCACCAATCCGCCCCCGCTTTTTCATAAACAGCCCGCTGGTGGAGGTCGCGACGCTCATCGAACCCTGTTTATCGAGGCCGATAATGCCGACGGTATCGTGGCCATCATAGGGACTCAGGCCCTTGTCCAGCGTCTCCCGGCAGCGTTTGCGGTAATGCTGCATTGCCCGGTCGGTGAGCATGGTTTTGTTGGCAAAACCCTGGCTTAGCGCCCATTCCCGAGCACCCTGGCCAACCAGCAGGCTGTTATAGCGCTGGCGACTCAGCGCGTGGGCCACGCGTACCGGGTTAGCGATATCCACCAGGTTACCGACTGCGCCAAAGGCCAGCGTGTCGCCATCCATATAAGCAGCATCCAGCTCAACTTCACCGTTCTCCGTTGGCAGCCCGCCATAACCGACAGATTTATAAAGCGGAAAGTCTTCGACGGTCGCTACGGCATCAACCACCGCCGCAGCGACCGGTTTCCCCGCAGCCAGCGCCGACGCAGACTCTGTTACTCCTTCAAGCGCCATTCGCCAGGTTGCGATAATTCCCCACATGCTTTACTCCTGTTTTGCAAGGGTGGTGTCGGATTGCGTAACGGTGGCAATTTCCGCCGCGCGGTACTGTTTGTCCACGATACGCATGAAAGGTAGATACAGCATGGCGCCAATCAGTAGGTTGATAAGCTGCATGACGCTACCGCTGAGGTGTCCGGTGACGATAAAACCGCTGATGACGGGAGGCAGCGTCCAGGGGATAAACACCCCGGTAGTGACGGCAACCGCGCCAATTTTCATTGCTGCATACTGCACGGTGACCAGCACCAGTGGGACAAGATTGAAGGGAATGAGCATTATGGGATTCATGATCACCGGCAGGCCAAACAATATTGGCTCGTTGATGTTGAACACCGATGCTCCCGCGCCCAGTCGTGCGACTTCGCGCATATTTTTACTGCGGGCAAAAATGAGCATCGCAATCACCAGCGACAGCGTTGCCCCTGCGCCGCCCATCCAGATCATGTCAAAAAATTGCTCAGTGATGATGTGCGGCGGGGTTGTGCCGGCCTGGATAGCAGCGATGTTGTCGGTCTGGTTCTCCATCCACAGCGGGCGAATAATGCCGTTGATCATCGAGCCTGAGTTAATGCCCACTGACCACAGAATAGTGATGCTGAAGACGGTCATCAGCGCGCCAAAGTAAGAGGTGCCGTAGTGACGCACCGGTGTAGCAACGACTTCATAAATGAACTGGTGAATGGTGTTGTAGTGGGTATTTTCAAAGACGATGCGAATAATCAGCACCAGAATCATCACCAGCAGCGCCGGGATCAGCGCGGCGAACGACTCCTGCACCGCTGGCGGTACGCCATCTGGCATTTTGATGACCAGATTTTTGCGCTTCAGCCAGCAGAACAGCTCCGTCCACAGCAGCGAACCAATCATCGCCACAAACAGCCCTTTACTGCCAATCCACTCAATGGGTATCACGGTGATGCCGCCGTTTTCAGCCACTTTGATAAAGGGCGTCAGGATCAGGAAGGCGACCAGCGCCAGAATACCGCAGGAGATGCGATCTTCACCGTAGTGCTCGGCCAGGCGAAACGCCACCAGGAAGCTGATGAACAGCGACATGGTCGAGAACACCGCATTAAACGGGATCTCGATAATGGCACTCCAGCTTTCACCAAAGGCCTGAGACATAAACTGCTGGTAGGTTTGATTCGGGAACGACGAGATCACCAGCAGAATAGAGCCGACGATGATAAATGGCATGAATGAAACGTAGGCACCGCGAATCGCACCCAGATGACGCTGCTGAGCCGTTTTGGCCGCCAGCGGCATCAGTTTTGCTTCAAGAAATCCCAGAACATTGTTCATTGTGAACTCCGTACAAGATTGAGTGGTGTTGTTTATGTTATGTGTGTGGATTATCAGTGAAGCGTGGCGAACGAAAGGTGAAATCGGTCACAAAGCATTCGTTGATGTTATATAAGTCTTATGAGATTGGTTTCATGGAGCTTTGCGATGGAAATTAAACTGCACGCCAATGCCACGACGACACCACGTATTCGTCGCTACCTCCAGCAGTCTGATAAAAGCGATAGAGAGCTTGCAGTTGAGCTCGGGATCTCGGTGACCACCGTCAGGCGCTGGCGCAATCGCGAACAGGTTTCAGATAACCATACGACGCCAAAAGTGATACACAAAGCGATGAGACAAGAGCAGGTGGCTCTGGTCAATACGCTGCGTGACATACTGGGCGCACCGCTGGATGAGTTGCTGCTTCTGGTGAATGACGTTCTGGGGATCCCCGTTTCCAGAGCGACCCTGAACCGTTATCTGAAGCCCGCCTCGGCAACACAGAAGGGGGCACCGTTGCAGGGTAAAAAGGCGCTGAAAGCTGGCATCGTGCCGCATCAGCTGGAGTTACATCATCTGCCTTTGTCGCTGCATATGGACGATGGTGGGGAGCAACACCTGCTGTGGGCACGTGAGCCGGTGAGCGGCTGGTGTTTTGCCCGGCTTTACGCAGGCGTATCACCTCAGCTCCTGACCCGCTGGGTTCAGGCGTTACTTGAAGCGTGTCCGGCGCTTATACAATCTATTGAGACTTTTGGTTTTGACATAACGCTGCCGGGACAAGGTATCGCCGTAAAAGTGCATGCGCAAAAACACAGCGCTGTACAGGTCGCAGCACCTTTACAGGACATTATCCCGCGCGTGAAAAATGTACCTGCCGGAGAGTTGCTCATTCAGCTGTGCGAATTTTATAACCAGGGTAAAGCGCAGAAAAAGCTGGGAGACAGTACGCCGCAGGCGTTTTTGAACGCGCTGCGGCGGGGGGATTAGAGGATATCGAGTACGTCTTCCGGCGGGCGTCCAATGCGTGCGTGGCCGTTTGCCACGACTATCGGGCGCTCGATCAGCTTAGGATTTTCAACCATGGCCTGCACAAGCTCGGCCTCAGTGAGACGGGTGTCATCCAGATTGAGTGACTTATAGAGGTCTTCTTTCTGGCGCATCAGCTCTCTTGCACTTCCCATGCCCAGCATGTGCAACAGCTGGCGGATCGTCTGTGCGTCCGGTGGTGTCTCGAGATAGAGCACCACTTCCGGGTCAATACCGTTAGACTTCAGCAGGCTCAGGGTATCGCGGCTCTTGGAGCAGCGCGGATTGTGGTAAATTTTTACGGCGTCTGTCATGACGTGAATTCTCCTTTATTACATCTTCTCGTACGGCTTGAAGCGCTGTTGCAGGCCGCGAAGCTGATCGATACGCGCGTCGTAACGGGCCTGCTGGAGGCTGCCGAGTTTGACCTGCGCGCTGGCGCTGCTGAGCGCGGAAATAGCCTGGTCGAGGCGCCCCACCAGGGCAAAGCCTTCGGCACGCGCCGCCAGCTCCTGATCGCGGTTGCCCAGTTGGGCTTCCGCCTGAGCGAGCAGATCCCAGCCGTTTTGGTCGTCTTTATTATTAAAGGTATAGCGGTTCAGAATGGTCGCCGCTTCAGCAGGTTGACCACCCTGTAAGTAAGCGTTCGCCAGGTTAAGCTGCAGCACCGGGTTGGTACGTACGTCCTTCGCCCCTTTCAGGCGATTAATGGCATCGGTGGTTTTCTTCTGCCCCAGATCAATATCCGTCGAGAGATCGAGATACCACGGATTATTCGGGTCGGCGGCCAGAAGGGGTTGCAGCGCTTTACGCGCCTCGTCGTATTTGCTGGCTTCCATCGCTTGTAACGCCTGACCATACTGCGCGGCATTCTTTTCTCGCACGTTGCCTTTCGCCAGGGAGTCCAGCAGATCGCTGGTGAGCTGGTTGCGCCCGGAATTGTACATCCCCAGCGTTCTCACTTTCGCCATGTAGAAATCTTGCGACGACTGGACCACGACCGGGCGCATCTGGTTGGCACGGTTACGCGCATCCGACAGGCGACTTTCCGGTAAGGGGTGGGTGAGCAGAATTTCTGGTGGACGGGAAGAATAACGTGCCTGATCGAGCAGTTTTTCCAGGAAGCTCGGCATGGCCTGAGGGTCAAAGCCAGAACGTTGCAGCACCTGAATCCCGATGCGGTCCGCTTCCTGTTCGTTTTGTTGTGTAAAGCTAATCATCCCCTGCCGCGTTCCCGCCAGAGTACCGGTTAATGCCGCCATCCCGGCCTGCGGGCTGGCCATTGCCAGCAAAATAGAACCCAGCGCTCCAACCCAGGTCAGCGGGGCGTTACGTTTCTGGTCTTCCATCGCTCGCGCCAGGTGGCGCTGGGTGACGTGCGAAATTTCGTGCGCCATAACGGAAGCCAGCTGACTTTCGTTATCGGAGTAACGGAATAATGCCGAATGCAGCACCACGTTGCCGCCAAAGAAGGCGAAGGCGTTGATTTCGTCATTATTGATTAAATAGAAGTGAAAGGGCGTTTTTACCGAGTCGGCATGCGCAACCAGACGCATCCCCAGACCGTTGATGTACTGAACAAGTAACGGGTCATTGATGAGCGGGGCGCTACCGCGCAACTGGCGAACGTAGTAATCGCCCATTTGCATCTCTTGCCCAATGGAGAGCGTGCTTCCAGCTGTGGTGCCCATGTCCGGCAATGAATCGGACGAGTCGGCAAAAGCGGGCAACACCTGACCGACCGTCAGTGCGGCAATCAGTGTCGCAACCAGTGTTTTTTTCAACTGCCTGAACATAACCACGGTCCTGTATGTTGGTTGTGCTAATTTGACCGATGAACCGGCATATCGTTCATCTCTGTTGCCTTGCGAGTGTAGCCGTGTTGCAGCATGAAGAAAATCCCATTCATCAGGCTTTTGCGATTCGTGACAGAGAGACAAAAAGCGAAAGTCTTTTTTGTGACAGTTAGATACAATTCACATTCTCACTCCCGCCATTCGATTCAGGGAAGGGTTGTATGCTCGAAATGTTAATGCAGTGGTATCGGCGTCGGTTCAGCGACCCGGAAGCCATTGCTTTGTTGGTTATTCTGGTCGCCGGATTTGGCATTCTGTTCTTCTTCAGCGGTCTTCTCGCCCCCCTGCTGGTGGCGATTGTGCTGGCGTATCTGTTGGAATGGCCAACGGCACGGCTGGAACATATCGGCTGTTCCCGTCGCTGGGCGACCAGTATCGTACTGGTGTTGTTTGTCGGCATTCTGCTGCTGATGGCGTTTGTTGTCATGCCGGTTGCCTGGCAGCAGGGAATTAACCTGATCCGCGATATGCCGGGCATGTTGAATAAACTTTCTGATTTTGCCGCCACGCTGCCGCGTCGCTATCCAGCCCTGATGGATGCCGGGATTATCGACGCGATGGCCGAAAATATGCGCGCCCGCATCATGACCATGGGCGATTCGGTGGTGAAATACTCGCTGGCCTCCCTGGTCGGGCTGCTGACGCTGGCGGTTTACCTCGTGCTCGTCCCGCTAATGGTGTTCTTCCTGGTCAAAGATAAAGAGCAGATGCTGAACGCCGTCAGGCGCATTTTGCCGCGTAATCGCGGGCTGGCAGGGCAGGTCTGGGAAGAGATGAACCAGCAGATCACCAACTACATTCGCGGCAAAGTGCTGGAGATGATTGTGGTCGGGGTCGCGACGTGGATTGGTTTCCTGATCTTCGGCCTGAACTACTCGCTGCTGCTGGCGGTGCTGGTGGGCCTCTCAGTCCTTATTCCGTATATCGGTGCGTTTGTGGTGACCATTCCGGTTGTGGGCGTCGCGCTGTTCCAGTTTGGCCTCGGGACGGAGTTCTGGAGCTGCTTCGCGGTGTATCTGATTATTCAGGGGCTGGACGGTAATCTGCTGGTGCCGGTACTGTTCTCTGAGGCGGTGAACCTGCATCCGCTGGTGATTATCTTATCCGTGGTGATTTTTGGTGGGCTGTGGGGATTCTGGGGCGTGTTCTTTGCCATTCCGCTGGCAACACTGATTAAGGCCGTGGTTCACGCCTGGCCGGATGTGCCGGCGGTAGAAGACAAGTAGTTTTTGTGCGGCCTGATGGCCTCACCCCGACCCTCTCCCACGGGAGAGGGCGTAAACACTAAAAACGGCAACCTGGGTTGCCGTTTTGCTGTTTATCAGGCACTTTGTTTCAGCCAGTTCAATACCACATCGTGGTGATTGCTGGTTTTGAAGTCATCAAACACATGTTCAACTTTACCGTCAGCGTCAATCAGGAAGCTGATGCGGTGAATGCCGTCGTAGGTTTTACCCATAAATGTCTTCTCGCCCCAGACGCCGAACTGCTCGCACACCTGATGGTCTTCGTCAGAAAGCAGCGTGAAGTTCAGCAGCTCTTTCTCGGCAAATCGTGACAGTTTTTCTGGTTTATCGGTGCTGATGCCCAGCACTTCTACGCCGACTTTTTTCAACTCGTCCATGTTGTCGCGTAAGCCGCAGGCCTGTACGGTGCAGCCGGGGGTCATGGCTTTCGGGTAGAAATAGACCAGAACACGCTGTCCCTGGAAGTCGGTCAAATTTACTTGCTCGCCGTCTTGATCCGGTAAGCTAAATTTCGGTGCGATATCACCGGCTTTCAGTGGATTCATTACTCAACTCCATCCTGTTCGTGCTGCGAATAATTGACGACGCTTATACTGCCCTGCGCGTTTAATTCTGTACAGAGGGCTTTGAACGCTTGCTCGATATTTGACGCATCCTGTGAGGCAGGGCTGTGTGCGGTAATTTGAATAAAGAGCGTGGGAACGGCGCTCTCGTCGCCCGGTTGTGTACGGGAAACGAGCTCAGCGATGTTCATCTGATGGCTGTCAAACAGCGCGGTAAAGCGCTCAATCAGATGGGGGGAATCAGGGACTTCAACCTGCACCCATACAGTCGCCGGCATGGCCGGACGCGGGCGCGCGGTGGTACGTTTCATCACGATCAGCAAATCCAGCTCCGCACCTTTCAGTGGCAGGGTAGATTCGATAAGCGTAATCGCATTCCATGTTCCGGACAGCAGCATAATAAACGTGAACTCTTCGCCCAGCATCGCCAGACGGCTGTCTTCGATATTACAGCCGCAGCTGCTCACGTGACGGGTGATGGTGTTCACGATACCCGGCCTGTCGGCACCCAGCGCAGTGATAACCAGGTAATGTTGTGATGAGGTTGTCAAACCTGTTCTTCCTTTGCATGGTTAAGTCTTCCTAAGGAAAGCATAAAAAAAACATGCATACAACCGCCTGAGGGCCTCAGGTCGCTTGCTTTTATTACAGTTCCAAACGTACCATTGAGACTCTTGTTCGCACAGAGGATGGCTCATGTTCACGGGAAGTATTGTCGCGCTTGTAACACCGATGGATGAAAAAGGTAATGTCTGCCGGTCAAGCATGAAGAAGCTGATTGATTACCATGTCGCCAATGGAACCTCGGCGATCGTTTCGGTAGGGACTACCGGTGAATCTGCAACGCTGAGCCACGAAGAGCACGGCGATGTGGTCATGCTGACCCTGGAGCTGGCTGACGGACGTATTCCTGTCATCGCGGGGACAGGAGCTAATGCAACCGCAGAAGCTATCAGTCTGACCAAACGTTTTAATGACAGCGGCATTGTGGGCTGTCTGACGGTAACCCCTTACTACAACCGTCCTACTCAGGAAGGTTTGTTCCAGCACTTCAAAGCCATCGCTGAACATACTGACTTGCCACAAATTCTGTATAATGTGCCGTCCCGTACTGGCTGCGATATGCTGCCGGAAACCGTCGGTCGTCTCGCGGAAGTAAAAAATATTATCGGTATTAAAGAGGCGACAGGGAACTTAAGCCGCGTTCATCAGATCAAAGAGCTGGTTTCAGACGACTTTATCCTGTTGAGTGGTGATGATGCGACCGCGCTGGACTTTATGCAGCTCGGTGGTCATGGCGTGATCTCCGTAACGGCAAACGTTGCGGCGCGCGATATGGCTGAAATGTGCAAACTGGCAGCAGCGGGTCACTTTGATGAAGCGCGTGTCATTAATCAGCGTCTGATGCCGTTGCACAATAAATTATTTGTCGAACCCAATCCGATCCCTGTGAAATGGGCATGTAAGGAGTTGGGACTTGTAGCAACCGATACGCTGCGTCTGCCAATGACACCGATTACCGACCACGGTCGTGAAATCGTTAAGGCAGCGCTGAAGCATGCCGGTTTGCTGTAAAGTTTAGGGAGATTTGATGGCTTATTCAGTACAGAAGTCGCGCCTGGCGAAGGTTGCGAGTGTTTCGCTTGTTATGCTGCTCGCTGCCTGTAGTTCAGACTCGCGCTACAAGCGCCAGGTGAGCGGTGATGAATCCTATCTGGATGCGACCCCGCTTGCTGAACTTCACGCACCGGCTGGTATGATCCTGCCGATTCAGAACGGCGATTATAATATCCCCGTGACCAACGGCAGCGGCCTGGTCGGTAAAGCGCTTGATATTCGTCCACCAGCACAGCCTCTGGCGCTGGTAAACGGGGCGCGTACTCAGTTCACGGGTGATACGGCGTCTCTGATGGTTGAGAGCGCGCGCGGTAGCACCCTGTGGCCGCAGGTGGTGAGCGTCATTCAGTCGAAGAACTACACCATTGATAAACGTGATGACGCCAGCCAGACGTTAACCACCGACTGGATCGAATGGAACCGTCTGGATGAAGATCAGCAGTACCGTGGTCGCTATCAAGTCTCCGTTAAACCACAAGGTTATCAGCAGGCGGTTAACGTTAAGCTGTTGAACCTGGAACAGGCGGGCAAACCGGTTGCAGATGCATCCTCCCTGCAGCGTTACAGCACCGAAATGCTGAACGTGATTGCTGCGGGTCTGGATAAGACCGCGACTGATGCCGCCAACGCAGCGCAGAGCCGCAACGGCGTGACGTTCGACGTTCAGAGCGGTGCGGATGATACCGGTCTGCCAATGCTGGTTGTTCGTGCACCGTTTAACCAGACCTGGCAGCGCCTGCCAGCGACGCTGGAAAAAGTGGGCATGAAAGTGACCGACAGCACGCGTTCAACCGGCAGCATCACGGCAACGTATAAGCCGCTGTCTGACAGCGCGTGGCAGGAACTGGGCGCTAAAGATCCTCAGCTTGCCTCCGGTGACTACAAGATTCAGGTAGGCGACCTTGATAACCGCAGTAGTCTGCAGTTTATCGATCCGAAAGGTCACACGCTGACCCAGTCGCAGAACGATGCGCTGGTCGCTGTCTTCCAGGCGGCATTCAGCAAATAAATATGAGGGCTGGTTAATCCAGCCCTTTTTATTTTAGTGCTACGCAAACGTGTGCGTGGCATAATATCCCCAGTTTTGAACACAAATCATCACACCAGGAGTAATGAAGATGCAGAAGCAAGCTGAGTTGTATCGTGGCAAAGCGAAGACCGTATACAGCACGGAAAACCCGGATCTGTTGGTGCTCGAGTTCCGCAATGATACGTCAGCAGGGGATGGCGCACGCATTGAGCAGTTCGATCGTAAAGGCATGGTGAACAACAAGTTCAACCACTTCATTATGACCAAGCTGGCCGAAGCGGGTATCCCGACTCAGATGGAAGCGTTGCTGTCTGATACGGAATGTCTGGTGAAAAAGCTGGATATGGTTCCGGTTGAGTGCGTCGTTCGTAACCGTGCCGCGGGCTCCCTGGTGAAGCGTCTGGGCATTGAAGAAGGTATCGAGCTGAATCCACCGCTGTTCGACCTGTTCCTGAAAAACGATGCCATGCACGATCCGATGGTCAATGATTCCTACTGCGAAACCTTCGGCTGGGTGAATAAAGAGAACCTGGCGCGTATGAAAGAGCTGACCTACAAAGCCAACGACGTGCTGAAAAAACTGTTTGATGACGCGGGCCTGATCCTCGTCGACTTCAAGCTGGAGTTTGGCCTGTTCAAAGGTGAAGTGGTGCTGGGAGACGAATTCTCACCAGACGGCAGCCGCCTGTGGGATAAAGAAACCCTGGATAAAATGGACAAAGACCGTTTCCGTCAGAGCCTGGGTGGCCTGATTGAAGCGTACGAAGCCGTTGCTCACCGTTTAGGCGTTAAGCTCGACTAACTCCCTCAGTTGCCAAAGGATGTTCGCATCCTTTGGCGTCTTACCTTTGTTTCCTATGGTAATCTTGCCGTTAACCGCCTACGATCATAGCTATTATTAATGGAATAGTTCGAGGTGGTTATGCGCTGGCAAGGGCGTCGTGAAAGTGACAATGTAGAAGACAGACGCAGTGATGGCGGTGGCGGTCCTTCCATGGGCGGCCCCGGCTTCCGGTTACCCAGCGGGAAGGGTGGGATCATTCTGCTGATTGTGGTGCTGGTCGCGGGGTATTACGGGGTCGATCTCACCGGTTTGATGACCGGTCAGCCGTTGCAACAGCAGCAACATTCCCAGCGCTCCATCAGCCCAAATGAAGATGAAGCGGCCAAATTTACCTCCGTTATCCTCGCCACAACAGAAGACACCTGGGGTCAGTTGTTCGAGAAGATGGGGCGTTCCTACCAGCAGCCGAAGCTGGTGATGTACCGCGGTGCAACCCGCACCGGATGCGGTACCGGTCAATCTGTGATGGGGCCGTTCTACTGCCCGGCAGATGGCACAGTTTATATCGATCTCTCTTTTTACGATGACATGAAACACAAGCTTGGCGCTGACGGTGATTTTGCCCAGGGCTACGTGATTGCGCATGAAGTCGGCCATCATGTGCAAAAGCTGCTGGGGATTGAGCCAAAAGTGCGTCAGCTTCAGCAAAATGCTTCGCAGGCTGAAGTTAACCGCCTTTCGGTAAAAATGGAGCTTCAGGCGGACTGCTTTGCCGGCGTCTGGGGCCACAGCATGCAGCAGCAGGGTGTTCTGGAGTCCGGCGATCTTGAAGAGGCGCTGAACGCCGCGCAGGCTATCGGCGATGACCGTCTTCAGCAACAGAGCCAGGGGCGCGTGGTGCCGGACAGTTTCACTCACGGTACATCGCAACAACGTTACAGCTGGTTTAAACGCGGTTTCGACAGCGGCGATCCGGCGCAGTGTAATACCTTCGGCAAAGCGATGTAATGGCGTCGTTTGAACAGCTGATCGGCGAGCTTGAGCGCACTGGTCAACGTCGGCTGGTGGTGCTGAGCGGTGATGAGCAATGGACATTATCGCAGGCTGCGGCTCTGCGAGAGACGTTACCTGGAGACTGGGTGTGGCTGGACGAACAGCCATCAAAAGCCATCAGTAGCCTGCTGGGACGCGAGTTCCGGCATGCTGTCTTTGACGCCAGCGCCGGGTTTGATGTCGCCGCTTTTGCCGCCCTGAGCGGAACGCTGAGCGCCGGAAGTCTTCTGGTGCTGCGTGTTCCGCCGCTCGCGCACTGGGCTGAACATCCCGATCAGGATTCCCTGCGCTGGAGCGACAGCGCCGAAGCGATAGCTACTCCGCATTTTGTCCGCCATTTTTGCCGGACCGTTGCCGCCGATCCCGATGCGATTGTGTGGCTTCAGGGGCACCCTTTTTCGCTTCCTCCTTTTCCCGACGCACCCGACTGGCTGCCTGCCAGCGGGGGACCGCAACGCGAGCAGGCTGAGATCCTCAATGTGCTTGAGGGGATGTCGCCTGGCATCGTGGCCGTCACCGCCGCGCGCGGGCGCGGAAAGTCAGCCCTGGCGGGAATGTTGCTGAATCGCATTGCGGGCAGCGCTGTGGTCACCGCCCCAGCGAAGGGGGCGACGGATGTTATTGCCCGTTTTGCAGGAGAGCATTTCAATTTTATGGCCCCGGATGCGCTTCTGGCCTCCTCATTGCAGGCTGACTGGTTAATTGTCGATGAAGCCGCTGCGATCCCCGGCCCGCTACTTGAAAAGTTGGTATTGCGGTTTCCTCGCGTGCTGTTGACCACGACGGTTCAGGGTTATGAGGGGACGGGGAGAGGGTTCTTATTAAAATTCTGTGCCCGGTTTACCGGATTGCAGCGTTTCAGCTTATCGGTACCGATTCGCTGGGCCGCGGGCTGCCCGCTTGAGCGGGTCGTCGCCAGCGCACTGCTTTTTGACGATACGCTTCTCGGTCGCCGCCCGGAAGGCGAGGTGCGTTTGACCTCTCTGGAACCGGAGGCATGGGAACGCCAACCGGCACTTGCGACAGGCGTTTACGAGCTACTCTGTGCGGCTCACTATCGCACCTCACCGCTTGATTTACGCCGCATGATGGACGCTCCCGGGCAGCATTTTGCCGTCGCCCAGACAGACTCTGATATCGCCGGAGCGCTCTGGCTGGTGGATGAAGGCGGGTTATCACCCGAGCTTAGCCGCGCCGTCTGGGCGGGGTATCGGCGTCCTCGTGGGAACCTGGTGGCACAGTCTCTGGCAGCCCATGGCGGATCGCCACTGGCGGCGACGCTCAAAGGCAGACGGGTGACTCGTATTGCTGTACACCCTTATCGTCAGCGGGAGGGCATCGGTCAGGCGCTGATTCGCAACGCCAGCGGTGAGGATTATCTGTCGGTGAGTTTTGGCTATACCGATGAGCTTTGGCATTTCTGGCAGCAATGCGGTTTTGTGCTGGTGCGGATGGGTAGCCATCGTGAAGCCAGCAGTGGCTGTTTTACCGCAATGGCGCTGCTGCCGCTGAGCAAGGTGGGGCATCAGTTGTGTGAGCAGGCGCAACTGCGTCTGAAGCGCGATGCGCGGGTGTTATCGGCCTGGAACGGTGAAAAGATCCCGGTGGACGATGGCTGGGAAGCTACCCTTAATAATGACGACTGGCTTGAGCTGGCCGGGTTTGCCTTTGCGCACCGGGCATTTTCAACCTCCGTCGCTGCGTTAACGCGTCTGCTGCTGAGTGTGGACACGCCTCTCCCGGCACTGCGCGATAAGATGGCAGGGAAAGCGGATGACCTCGGGCGAAAAGCGTTGCTGGCAAAGCTCCGCAGCGAAACATCGCAAGCGCTTGAAAGTCTGGATAAAGCGCGCTGTCAGCAGCTGAAAAACGCTATTTTGCAATGGCAATTTTTTCAATGACTTCTTCAGTAAAGTGGCATGGTCATTCCCGCCGGGAGGCGTAGAATCCAGGTCATCTATTAAGGAGATCACCATGAAACACGACCATTTTGTTGTTCAAAGCCCTGACAAACCGGCTAAACAGTTACTGCTGCTGTTTCATGGTGTTGGTGATAATGCCGTCAACATGGGCCAGATTGGCAGCTGGTTTGCACCTGTTTTCCCGGATGCCTTGATTATCAGCATCGGTGGCATAGAGCCATGTGGCCCGAACGGTCGGCAGTGGTTCTCTGTGCAGGGCGTGACGGAAGAGAATCGTCAGGCTCGTATTGACGCCGTCATGCCAGCGTTTATTGATATCGTGCGCTACTGGCAACAGCAGAGCGGCGTTGGGGCTGACGCCACCGCGTTGATTGGCTTCTCGCAGGGATCAATCATGTCGCTGGAAAGCGTAAAAGCACAACCGGGTCTGGTGTCACGCGTCATTGCATTTAACGGTCGTTTTGCGACGTTACCGACGATCGCCACCACGCAGACGACGATCCACCTGATCCACGGTGGTGAAGACCGCGTGATTGAGCTCTCGCATGCAGTTGCCGCCCAGGAAGCGTTGATTCGCGAAGGTGGGGATGTGACGCTGGATATCGTTGACGATTTGGGGCATGCCATTGACGATCGCAGTATACAGTTTGCGCTCGACCATCTGCGCTATACCGTACCGAAGCACTATTTTGATGAAGCGCTCAGCGGCGGTAAGCCGGATGACAATGATATTGTAGAGTTTATGTGAGGTTATCCCCTCTCCTCAGGAGAGGGGATCCAGACTGATTACTTCTTCTGGTCCTTCTTCGGCCAGTCGTCGTCATCGTCCCACTTGTCGTTAAAATCACGGTGTGGTGGCAGATCCGGCTTGTTAGCGAGAAATTTTTTATGGTCAACGCGCTTAAGATCTTTAATCACGTTAAGCAACACGCCGACCAGAAAAACTAACACCAGAATCCACCAGTATTTTGAAAGCCAATCCATTCGCTATTCCTCTCAGAGCGTTCGTCAGGCGACGAGTTGCTCCATAATGCGTTGATACATACGGGCCAGCAGTTGCAAATCTGCGGCATTCACACACTCATTGATTTTATGAATGGTCGCGTTCACTGGCCCCAGTTCGACAACCTGGGCGCCCATGCGGGCGATAAAGCGTCCGTCAGAGGTGCCACCCGTCGTCAGCAGCTGTGGCTTAATTTCATTATAGTGCTCGATGGCGTTCACTACCGCATCCACCAGTTTGCCACGCTGCGTCAGGAACGGCTGACCGGAAAGCCACCAGTCCACGGTGTAGCGCAGGTTATATTTCTCAAGCAGGGCGACAACACGCGCTTTGATCATCTCATCGGTCAGTTCAGTACTGAAGCGGAAGTTAAACTGGACGAAGAAATCACCCGGGATCACGTTGTTGCTGCCGGTCCCGGCTTTGACATTTGCAATCTGCATACTGGTCGGTGGGAAGAACTCATTGCCTTTGTCCCACTCAATCGCCACCAGTTCGTTCAGCATCGGCGCAGCGCGATGGACCGGGTTATCGGCCAGATGCGGATATGCAACATGCCCCTGAACCCCGTGAATGGTCAGGTTACAGGTCAGCGAGCCACGGCGACCATTTTTGACGACATCACCCACCACTTCAGTACTGGACGGCTCTCCGACCAGACAGTAGTCGAGACGCTCGTTTCGCGCCATCAGTGCTTCAACAACCTTCACGGTACCGTTATGGGCACTGGCCTCTTCATCTGAGGTGATTAAAAATGCGAGACGGTTTTTATGGTTCGGATGCTGGGCAACAAAACGCTCTGCTGCCACGACCATCGCCGCCAGAGAGCCTTTCATGTCTGCCGCACCGCGACCAAACAGCATGCCATCGCGGATGGTCGGTTCAAACGGCGGGTTAATCCAGCGATCCGCATCACCTGCGGGAACGACATCAGTATGCCCGGCAAAGGCCAGAGTTTCGCCCTGACCACGCCACGCCCAGAAGTTCTGGGTATCGCCAAAATCCATGCGTTCGACGGTAAAACCGATGGCACGCAGGCGCTCAATCATTAATGCCTGACAACCTGCGTCGTCCGGGCTAAGGGAAGGACGGCGAATAAGCTGCTGAGTCAGCTCAATGACCGGGCATGACATAAACTACACCTCAACGAAAAAAGTCGGAATAAAGGGTTTCACTGAAACCCAGCAGCATAGGCTGCCCGGGCGCGCAGAGCAATGGGCGTTTGATAATTGCCGGCATCTCGAGCATCAGTTTTGCCGCGCTGTCGGCGTTATTGATGCTGGCGCGCAGAGATTCATCCAGTTTACGCCAGGTGGTGCCGCGCGTGTTCAGCAGGGCTTCCCAGCCCAGTTCTTTGATGGCGTTATGCAGAAATTCTGCATCAAGCCCATCGGCGCGGTAATCATGGAAGCGGTACTCCACGTTGTTCGCGTCCAGCCAGCGGCGGGCTTTTTTGATGGTGTCACAGTTTTTAATGCCGTACATCACAACCATGGTGAATCCTTTTGTTCCTGTGGTGATAAAATGTTCAATAAATTCGAAGGTATATCCTTAAGCAGAATATAACACATTCAAGAATTGTCTTAATTTACTCATCATCTTAATTCAACTCACACTTGTACGCTGAATATTCTTTCAACATTTAAGCATAGATGTCCATAAGGTTTAAATTGCCAATAAACTCAGTAAGTAAAATAAAACTCACCTGCTCGTATGGTTATTTCTAAATATTGCTTGCCGTCACAAAAAATTTAAGGTTCTCCGTTCATATTTATCATAATTCTCTGACAGTGGCGGGGTATAATCACAGCAATTGGTTAAATAGTCTTCACAATGATGATACGTTTTCGTAGAATGCGCATAATAATAAGAGAGGTTGTTATGATTGAACGTGAACTGGGGAACTGGAAAGATTTTATCGAAGGCATGCTTCGTAAATGACATTCAGTAAGAATTGCAAGAGCACTTAAATAAGTAAAATAATCATAGTGTGAATTAATCACACAATAAAAAGGCGGCCGATAAAGCCGCCTTTTTTTATTTCAATCACTTACTCCGGGCGTTCCTTTAGCGGGAAGCGGCGACGCACCAGCACAAAGAACAGCGGAACGAAATAAATGGCCAGGATAGTGGCTGAAATCATGCCGCCCATAACTCCTGTTCCTACCGCATGCTGGCTGCTGGAGCCTGCGCCGGTGCTGGTTGCCATCGGCAGTACGCCGAAAACAAATGCCAGTGACGTCATCAGGATCGGGCGTAAGCGTTGGCGACAGGCGTGCAGCGTGGCAGCCATCAGTTCGTGGCCTTTAGCATTCATCTCGTTAGCGAACTCAACGATCAGAATGGCGTTTTTCGCCGACAAACCGATAACGGTGAGTAGCCCCACCTGGAAGTAAACATCGTTCTCCAGGCCGCGCATCCAGGTTGCCAGCAGCGCGCCGATGACCCCAAGGGGAACCACCAGCATGACCGAGAACGGGACCGACCAGCTTTCATACAGTGCGGCAAGACAGAGGAAAACGACCAGCAATGAAAGCGCGTAAAGCGCGGGGGCCTGCGCCCCTGAGAGCCGCTCCTGGTATGACATGGCTGTCCACTCCAGACCAAAACCTGCAGGTAGCTGTTGCACCAGTTTTTCCATGGTATCCATGGCGGTACCGGTACTGACGCCCGGCGCGGCTTCCCCGACGATTTCAACCGCAGAATAGCCGTTATAGCGTTCCAGACGTGGTGAACCACTCTCCCAGTGCGAGGTGGCAAAGGCGGAGAACGGCACCATGCCGCCGGTATTATTTCGCACAAACCAGCGATTAATGTCATCCGGCAACATGCGGAACGGCGCGGCGGACTGGACATACACTTTTTTCACGCGGCCGCGATCCATAAAGTCATTTACATAGCTCGATCCCCACGCCGTTTGCAGGGTGTCGTTGATGTCGTTGATTGAGACGCCCAGCGCCTGCGCCTTACGCTGGTCGATATCCACCTGGAGCTGCGGGCTGTCATCAAGACCGTTGTGACGAACGCGTGTCAGACCGGCATCCTTCCCCGCCAGCTCTAAGAGCTTATCGCGTGCCGCCATCAGCGCTGTGTGACCCGCTCCGGCGTGATCCTGCAACTCCATATCAAACCCGGCGGAGCTGCCCAGACCGCTAATCGCCGGTGGACTGCTGGCAAAGACGCGCGCTTCTTTGATATGTGCAAAGGCTTTCGTCGCGCGCTCAATAATGGCAAAGGAGGTTCCCGTTTTCGTGTCACGCTCGTCCCAGTCTTTCAGGCGAACAAACATACGGGCGACGTTCTGCCCGTTTCCGCCAGGGCCGGAACCGACGGTGGAGAAGACCGATACAACGTTATCCTTCTCTTTCGTGAAGAAATACTGCTCCACTTTCTGAACCACTTTTAGCGTCTGCTGCTGCGTTGCGCCACTCGGGAGCTGCACCGAGGTGGTGAACATACCCCGGTCTTCCATCGGCAGGAATGAGGTCGGCAGATGGAGGAACAGCCAGACCATGCCGCCCAGCAACACCACATAAATCATCATCCAGCGCAGGCTGCGGTGAAGCACTCGCCCGACGGCAGATTCATATCGCGCGGCATTGCGGTTGAACATCCGGTTAAACCAGCCGAAGAACCCTTTTTGGCCGTGATGCTCCCCTTTGTGCAGCGGCTTCAGGATTGTGGCGCAGAGCGCGGGGGTGAGGATCAGTGCGACCAGCACGGAGAGCACCATTGCCGAGACGATGGTTATCGAGAACTGGCGGTAGATCGCCCCGGTGGTGCCGCCAAAGAAGGCCATCGGGATAAAGACCGCCGACAGCACCATCGCAATACCGACTAACGCCCCCTGAATTTGTCCCATGGATTTGCGCGTGGCCTGACGCGGGGAAAGGCCTTCCTCGCTCATAATTCGCTCGACGTTTTCGACCACCACGATGGCATCATCCACCAGAAGGCCAATCGCCAGCACCATTGCAAACATCGTCAGGGTGTTAATGCTGTACCCAAACGCGTAAAGCACCGCAAAGGTTCCCAGCAGGACAACAGGGACGGCGATGGTTGGGATTAGCGTTGCGCGGAAGTTTTGCAGGAACAGGTACATGACCAGGAACACCAGCGCGATCGCTTCCAGCAGGGTCTTCACCACATCTTCAATTGAGGCTTTGACGAAGGAGGTGGTTTCATAGGCAACTTTATATTCCAGCCCGTGCGGGAAATACTGTGAAAGCTCATCCAGCCGATCTAAAACCAGTTTCGCTGTGGCCATTTCATTGGCGCCGGAGGCCAGTTTAATCCCAAGGCCAGAGGCCTGATTGCCGTTAAAGCGGCTCAGGTAGTCGTACTTCTCTGCACCCATTTCCACCGTGGCGACATCACCCAGACGTACCTCCGAACCATCCTGATTCACGCGCAGGGTAATGTCGCGGAACTGCTCCGGGGTTTGAAGAAGTGACTGCGAATTAATGGTGGCATTCAGGGCTTGTTTATCGACGGATGGCGTCCCCCCTAGCTGCCCCACGGCAATCTGCGCGTTCTGGGCTTTGATGGCATTCGTTACGTCGGTTGCGGTCATCTGGTAGCTGTTGAGCTTGTTGGGATCGAGCCAGATGCGCATTGAGTATTGTGAACCGTAAGCGTCGATATCGCCTACGCCGTTAATTCGGCTGATGGGGTCCTGGATATTACTGGCGACGTAGTCCGCAATATCCTGCTTATCCATGGAACCATCAGTGGAGACAAACGCGATGGTCAAAATGTTGGTATCACCGGTTTTACGCACGGTCACACCCTGGTTTTGCACCGCCTGAGGCAGCTTACGCATGGCCGACTGCAGCTGGTTTTGCACCTGCTGCACGGCTTCATCAGGATTGGTGCCGGCAGTGAAGCTCAGTGTGACCGTCGCCTGACCTGTTGCGCTGCTTTGCGAGGACATGTACATCAGGTTATCCAGACCCGTCATGTTCTGTTCGATAACCTGTGTCACGGTATTTTCCAGCGTCTGTGCGGATGCTCCTGGATAGTTGGCGGTGACGCGTACGTTAGGTGGTGCCAGATCGGGATATTGCTCAACAGGAAGTGACGTAATCGCCAGGACACCTGTCAGACATAACAGAATGGCCAGTACCCAGGCAAAAATGGGGCGATCGATGAAAAAATTCGCCATGAAAAAGTAACCTCGTTTTGCTGCACGTCATTATTGTTTATTGCCTGCATCACTTTAGCGGCAAGACGAAGACCAAACGTGGAGAAATAAAGGAGATAATGTAAATTATCATGCGCTTTTTCCTGCGCTTCCCCCTTTACCGTTATTTACCTGTTAACGGCGTGGGGACCGGGAACGTCACGCTGACCAGCGTGCCGCCGTTTTGCGGCTGCGAAAAGTGCAGCATTCCTCCGAGCCGTTGCGCGCGTTCACGCATAATATTCAACCCGTAGTGTCCCGCTGGTTCGCTGGCTTCGCCAATCCCGATGCCGTTGTCACGAATGCTGACGCTGTGCGTGCCATCCACGGAGGTCACGCAACTGACGGTAATTTCACTGGCTTGTGCATGTTTAATCGCATTCAGCACCGCCTCACGCACGATCTGTAACAGATGCACCTGCTTTTGCGCATCAAGTGCCAGCGAGGAGAGACGACAGTCAAGATGCAGCTTTGCCTGCGTCTGGCTCTGCAGAACGTCGAGAGACTCCTGGAGTGCCGCAGGTAAATTTGCGTGGTTGAGCGTCAGGCGGAAGGTGGTGAGCAGCTCCCGCAGTTGATGCCAGGCGTTGTTCAGCTCGCGGGAAAAGTCGGTGATGATGGTCTGAGCCGGGGCATTGTCCTGCGGCACCGCATGTTTCAGCAGCGTGAGCTGGATCCGCAGATACGACAGCACCTGCGCCAGCGAATCATGGAGTTCACGGGCGATGGTTGCGCGCTCTTCCATCAGCAGCAGCTGCTGGTAATGTTTTTGCGCCTCGTTAAAGTACAGCCCGCGTCCGAGCATCGTCGCCACACTTCTCATCAGCGGGAGAGGAACGCTGTCCGTCTCACTTTGCCAGCGCAGCTCACCATACAGCGTATCCTGCATCAGCACCGGCAGGTTTTGCAGTGGAATACCGCTCGTTTCTGTTCCTTCACACAGCCGCCAGTCATCGCTGGTGCGTAATTCCAGATAATTCATCTGCGTATAGTCATGGACGATCTGCAGGATATGCCGGAAACACAGGCTGTCAATCTGCCCGGTGTTCAACGCCTGAGAGCATTTGAACAGCATTTCGAGCTGCTGATGGGCTTCATGCAAATGTCGCGTCTTTTCCGCCACCGAGGCTTCAAGCGAACGATAGAGAGTATGTAACTCGGCTGACATATGGTTGAAGGCGCGGGAGAGTTGGCCCAGTTCATTCGGCAGTGCGGTATCCGGGGCAGGGGTCTCAAATTCCCCTCGCTCAATCCGCTCGCTTGCCGCGACAAGATTGTTAAGCGGCAGCACTACCTGACGACGGATGCGTCGCAGGGTAAACAGCGTCAGGAGCAGGATCCCAAGCGCGCCAGCCAGAGAGAGCAGGGTGACCGTCTGGATTTTATGTTCGGTGTAGTGCTGGAGGGCGAGCACAAAGGCATCAATACGGCCGACAAAATCTTCAATGTGGCTTTGATACCACGCGATGTCGCCGTGCGCGATGCGCGTATCCATCTCCAGCCAGGCGACGTGCAGCTGCTGATAGCGCTGTTTGACGTTGTCCGGTACGTACCAGCGGTTCAACTTTTCTAATGCCGGGGCGCTTAATGTCTTCTGCCAGTTCTCGCGGTGCGCCGCCAGAGACGGGCTGTTTCCCTGCATCTCATAGCCCAGGCGGTAGCTCTGCATGCGCAGTGAACCTGCGATGTTGATGGCTTCGGCATCTCGCTGGCTACTGGCCAGCGTCAGCAGCGCAGCGCTGCTTGTCAGAATGGATAACGCAATAATCGAAACGAAAGCCCAGGCAAGGCTGCCGGAAACAGGTCGTTTAACGGTCACAGAACGGCCCTCTGAATAAAATTGATCTGCCACAGGTTCACTTGAAATAGTTTGGCGTCCTGGGCATTTGAACATTGCCCGATCGCGCCGTAATGCGTAAATACCCTATTCATACAAAGAATAAGGTTATTGAACCAAAAACAGGTGTGGTTATGAATCGTTTTATTATGGCTAACGGCCAGCAATGCATTGGGTGTCGGGCCTGCGAAGTGGCCTGCGTGATGGCGCACAACGGCGAGCAGCATGTCCTGAGCGAGCGCCATTTTCATCCTCGTATCACGGTCCTGAAATCTGGCGAGACGAGAAGCCCCGTTACCTGCCATCACTGTGAAGCTGCACCTTGCGCGCAAAGTTGCCCGAACGGCGCCATCAGCAAATGCGATGACAGCGTACAGGTGAATCAACAAAAATGCATCGGTTGTAAAGCCTGCGTGGTGGCTTGCCCGTTTGGCACGATGGAGATTATCGTCACCCCGCTTGAAAACGGCAGCGTGAAGGCATCGGCGAATAAGTGCGATCTCTGCCTGACGCGCTCGCAAGGCCCGGCCTGTATTGAAAATTGCCCGGCAGATGTCCTTTCGCTGGCGACGTCTGCCGTGCTGGATAATCTGGCCAAATCGCGCCGACAGCGCACTGCCAGTCTGGAGGCGCAGCCCTGGCATGCGGAGGCTGTCAGAGAGGTTATTTCGCAAACCAAACTGCAGCGGATGCAAACGACCCCGCCACGCGGTGAACCTGACAAGCTTACTGCCGCAGAACGCGTTAACCATTTTAACGAAATTTACCTGCCGTTCCGGGCTGCACAGGCCAGTCGTGAGGCATCTCGATGCCTGAAGTGCGGAGAGCACAGCATCTGCGAGTGGACCTGTCCGCTGCACAACCACATCCCGCAGTGGATTGAGCGCGTCAATGCGGGGGATATTGCGGGTGCCGTTGAGCTTTCTCATCAGACCAACTGTTTACCCGAAATTACCGGTCGCGTCTGTCCGCAGGACCGATTATGTGAAGGGGCCTGCACGCTGCACGATAGCGCGGGTTCAGTCACCATAGGGAATATTGAGCGCTATATTTCTGACCAGGCGCTGGCGATGGGCTGGAGACCGGATATGAGCGGCGTTACTCCGGTGGACAAGCGGGTTGCGATTATCGGGGCAGGGCCTGCCGGGCTGGCCTGCGCCGATGTGCTGGTGCGTAATGGTGTCAGCGTGACGGTTTATGACAGGCATCCGGAAATTGGCGGTTTGCTGACCTTTGGTATCCCGGCATTCAAGCTCGACAAATCACTGCTCGCGCGACGCAGAGAGATATTTACCGCGATGGGGATCCGCTTCGAGCTGAACTGCGAGGTAGGCCAGGACGTGTCGATGTCTCAGTTGCAGGACGACTTTGATGCGCTGTTTATTGGCGTGGGAACCTATCGCTCGATGAAAGCGGGGATACCGCATGAAGACGCGCCAGGCGTCTATGACGCATTGCCTTTCCTTGTGGGCAACACGCGCCATGTTATGGGGCTGGAGGCGACGGCCAGTGAACCGTTTATTGATACTCACGGGTTAAACGTCGTGGTGCTTGGGGGAGGAGACACGGCGATGGACTGCGTCCGTACTGCGTTACGCCACGGCGCGGCGAAAGTCACCTGCGCCTATCGTCGGGATGAGGCCAATATGCCCGGCTCGAAGAAAGAGGTGAAGAATGCCAAAGAAGAGGGCGCGGCGTTTGAATTTAACGTCCAGCCGGTTGAGTTGACGCGTGATCCAGACGGCAAGGTCAATGGCATCCGGATGCTGCGTACCGAACTCGGCGAACCGGATGCGCAGGGACGGCGTCGACCTGTTCCGGTGGCGGGCAGTGAGTTTGTGATGCCTGCTGATGCAGCGATCATGGCGTTTGGTTTTAATCCACACGCGATGCCGTGGCTGCAGGCGCAGGGTGTCGAAATGGATGACTGGGGGCGAATTGTGGCCTCGGTAGAGAGTCATTATCGTTACCAGACGACCAACCCGAAAATCTTCGCGGGTGGCGATGCGGTGCGTGGGGCGGATCTGGTGGTGACCGCGATGGCGGAAGGGCGTCATGCGGCACAAGGAATACTCGACTGGCTTGGGGTTGGCGCGTTCAAACATCATTAACCGGCGGGCGACAAAGCGGGAGCCACGGCGTAGTATAGGACGACTCATTGCGCCGTGGAGCCCGTATGACCCTGAAAATTGACGTTATCAAAGACAAAATTCTCTCTGAAAACTACTTTGTCCTGCGTAACATCACCTATGATCTTACACGTAACAACGGTGAAGTGATCCGCCACAAACGCGAGGTCTATGACCGCGGTAATGGGGCAACCATTTTGCTCTATAACCGTGAAAAGCAGAGCGTGGTGCTGATCCGTCAGTTCCGGGTTGCAACATGGGTTAATGGCAACCCTGATGGTCGTTTGATTGAAACCTGTGCCGGCCTGCTTGATGATGACGAGCCGGAAGTGTGTATCCGCAAAGAGGCCGTAGAAGAGACCGGCTTCGAAGTGGGTGAGGTCAAAAAGGTCTTCGAGCTGTTTATGTCCCCAGGCGGCGTAACGGAAATTGTGCATTTCTTCATTGCGGAATACAGCGATGCGCAGCGGACTCACCGGGGCGGTGGTGTCGAAGATGAAGATATCGAAGTGCTGGAGCTCCCCTTTTCTCGTGCGCTGGAGATGATGCGTTCAGGCGAAATCAGGGATGGCAAGGCTGTGATATTATTGCAGTATTTACAAACAACCGGGCTGATGGACACTGCTTTCGAACGGATGTAGATGATTTTTCGGGTATATCTGATAAATCCGATTGAGCAACCCCGGTGGTAACCCGAAGATACTGCCCAGTTAAGCGTTTTCGTTCCGGGATTGTGTCATTCATGCGCTACAGTGTTTTTTTATTCTCCCTCTTCTGCGTGCTCTTCGCTCCGCTGGTGCGGGCTGCGCCTGCTCAGCAGGCATTTTCTGACTGGCAGGTGACCTGCAATAACCAGAATTTCTGTCTGGCACGCAATACGGGTGAACACCGTGGTCTGGTTATGACGCTCACCCGAAGCGCCGGGGCGAAAACGGATGCAACGCTGCGCATCGATCTCGGCGGTCTTGACGCCCCCTCTGTTAAAGAGCCGGATATTGCTCCCCGATTACTGCTGGATAACGTTCCCCTTAAGCTGGACAAACAGCACTGGCAGCTCACGCCATGGCATTTGAAAACGGACGATGCCGCCACCGTTACCGCCTTTTTGAAAAACATCCAGGAAGGGAAATCCCTGACCATGCGCGACGGCAAGCAGGTGATTTCCCTGAGCGGTCTGAAAGCGGCGTTGCTGTTCATTGATGCGCAGCAAAAGCGCGTCGGGAGCGAAACCGCGTGGATCAAGAAAGGTGACGACCCGCCGTTAAGCGTTCCACCCGCTCCAGCTTTAAAAAAGGTGTCGGTCGTCAACCCGACACCGACGCCGCTCTCCCACGCCGAACTGAACGACCTGCTGGACTATGGTACCGGACGGATGAACAGCAACCAGTGCTCTCTGGATCCTAACCGCCGGGAAGTGCGCGTCACCGCGTTAACCGATGACAAAGCGCTGCTGATCGTCAGCTGCGAGGCGGGGGCTTATAATACCGTCGATCTGGCGTGGCTGGTCTCACGTAAAAAACCGTTCACCGCCCGCAGCGTCAGGCTGCGTCTGCCCTTTACGCCATCAAGTGACGACAGCGAAATGGAATTGATGAATGCCAGCTTCGATGAGAAGACGCGCGAGCTGACAACGCTCGCGCTGGGTCGTGGTTTGGGAGATTGTGGTGTCCAGACGCGCTGGCGTTTTGACGGCCAGCGTTTTCGCCTGGTGCGCTATGCCGAGGAGCCGAGTTGCGATAACTGGAATCGACCCGACGCCTGGCCCACGTTGTGGATCACCCGTTAGTTTCTCCGGAAAAAGTCGTTATACAGCATGTACAGATGTGCCGCGCTCCACGAGAAGTTGGGTGCGCCTTGCTGTGCCCCGGTCAGCGGGTTGTAGTTTTCCTGAATTGGACCATCAGACGTTAACCCCTTCGCGTGTTTAAAGAAGTTATCTGCCAGCGTTCGTGCCTGTTCCCGATAGCCGTAGCGTTCCATCCCTTTGAGTCCAAACCAGAACTGGTCGACCCAGACGCGACCACGCCAGTAGATATCCGGACCAAATGCCGGGTTGGTTAGTGCGGCAGTCCCGAGCGGCACATACGTGTTGAACTCTTTCGGATCCAGCATCACCTTCACCACGGCATCAGCATGTTCCTGGGTTGCTGCACCGTTAAACAGAGGAGACCAGCCTTCCGGCCCTTTACCGCGCTCGGTGATAGGTTTGCCCGCACAGCCATTCTCAAGCGGTTTATCCTCAATGCGAATGTCATAGTAAAAACCGCTGTTCGCATCGAACATACAGGTATTGATGTAGGTCGCGAGTTTATCCGCCAGCTGACGGTAGTGGCTGGCATCCTGCTCTTTACCCAGCAGGCTCGCCATTTGTGCCAGATAGTGATTATCGCTGTACATATAACTCGCCTGGTCGACGGACTCCTGGAGTAATGAGTAACCCAGCAGATCGCCTTCTTTACTTCGGTTTTCGGCAAACTTTACTATCCAGTCGCTGCGTTTTCCGCCTTTTGCGACATAGTTATCCAGCTGCGTTTTATCTATAAATCCGAACACGGCGGCGTCATCACGTCCGGACTCCCACGAGGCGGCAACCTGCGCCGGGATCTCCAGACTGTCGTAATGCCCTTTTTCGATTACCCGGGCGTAGTTATTCAGTCCGGAAAGCGGCTCCTCCTTATCGCCTTTTTTCACCGTAAACAGCATGTCACCGCTGGCGGTGTTATGGGCTTTGTCACGCGTCGCACCGTACTCCGGCACACCGTTACCATTATGGTCACGGTTACGCAGCCACCAGTCATGGTAGGCCACCAGTTTAGGGTACATCTCTGCCAGCCAGGCCTTGTCATGTGTGGTGTTGTATACCTCCATCACCGACCATGCCGCCAGGCTCGGTTTGGTGTTTCGTTCGTTCCAGTTGCCACCGTCACCGCCGCGTTCCGGGCTCAGGTTCCAGGCGATAAGATCCGGCACAAATCCGGCATCCTGAGGGCGCACCGGATCGCCGGGTTTAATCTGCCAGGAGAACACCGCGCGAATATTCTCTTTGGCGATATCCGGGTTGAAATGCGACATGGCAAAGGCCTGTTTCCAGGTGTCCCACGGCCAGGTCTGGTTGCCGGAGAACCAGCGTCCGGTCACGGAGGGCGTCACCGTGTTAAAACGTACTGCACCACCCGGTGAACGCCAGTTACCGTTCAGCGTCTCGATGGCCTTCACCGCGACACGAGTTTGCTCTGGTGTCGCATTCGGGTTGGTGAGTCCCTTTTGTAAATATCCCTCCCAGCGTGTTTGCGAGGCGCTCATGAACCAGGCGGGCCGCGCCAGAATATCGCGAATTTTCGGCTGCTCGTGCGCAACGTCGTCAGCATTCAACAGATGGGAGTAGGTGGTGTACAGCGTGGTGCTGCCGGAAATGTGTGCCCGACTGATAAAGCGATGACCGTCGACGGTGGTATCGATCGGGATTGATTTATGCACCTGATATTCGGAACTGCCGGAGGTGAGGAGATCCCAAGTGGATCGCACTTTACCAAACGTCACCTTCAGGCCGTCACGGGTGGGAACCATTTTGCGCTGATAATCGGGATACGCGCCGTCTACGGTCTTATCCGAAAGCGGTTTGCCCTCTTTGGCCTCAAGTTTTTCCAGCAGCTCGCCATCCCATACCAGGTCCAGTGGCGTCTTGCTCGTAATCTGCGTTTCTAGCAATGAGGTGCGCGCGGTTGCGAAACGTAGCGTCATTTCGATTTGCACATCTTTCGCGCTCAGCTTTTGCACCAACGCGCCGGGAAGACTGAAAGCCTCAAGGGTGAAATCCACTTTTTTACCGTTTTGGTACACGCTCAGGCGATCAAAATTCGTCGCCATAAAGTTGATGTACTCTTCGGTGAGCAGCGCTACGCCAGGAAATCCTCCCTGGGTTTGCGGTCCGTCAGGCAGCAGATGCCCATGCCAGGCACCCAAATCGAAAAAGGGGTTAAAACGCTGGTGGTCGTCAGCGTCGAAATCGTGCATATACTGCGGCGCACCGGTGCGGTTAATCACGTTTTTAAAGTCATTTGCCGTGGTGGCGTGGGCTGAAAAACTCAATACCAGCGCGCAGGCCAGCGGCGTAAGACAGAATTTCATGGGGAAGATCCTTTTACCAGTAGAAGTATTGCATCAGGAAGACCCGATCGCTTGGGTCGCCTGAGGCATTTTTCATATAGAAGCGGCTGTCCGCTGCGGTGGCAAAGCGCCCTCCGCCGTACTCGTACCAGATACCGAACTGCATAAAGGACGTCGTTTCGTCCCCGCCATTGTCCGGACGGTGTTTGGCATAGCTATAGGCGGTAGAAAGGTAGACGCCTTTTAGCGCTTCCACCATGGCGCTGACCATATAGCCCGTTTCTGTCCCTGGTACATCTTTACCCCTGGCGCGTCCCGTGTGGTGCCAGGCGCGTGCGGCCAGGTTCGGCGACAACATCCCGGTTAAAAAGAGTTGTCCGGTACCGTCGGTGATTTCCAGACCGTTCATCCAGGTGACATCTTTCGCGATGTCATACTGGAGATAGCCGTTCACCATCGCCGGATAGGTATACTTGTCGTCGTAGCGATCGTATTTGCCGAAATGCAGCCAGGCCTTGCTCTCATCATGATGCCCGGCAGGCGTTGCGGTGATGCTATAGCGCAGATCGCCGGAGAGATTCTGCACCTTGAGGGCATACATTATGTCGCGGGTGTTAGGGATCACGTAGCCCAGATCCGGGGTGAAATCTCCCCACCACTGCAGGTCATCCAGAGAAGAGTCCTGGCGCAGGCTCAGCATAATTTCGGTGCTGTTAGCGGTTTTGTAGCCGCCGTAAACACGGTTAAGCCCCCCTTCGAAACCACCCCAACTGTGGTCTGGTACCCAGGCGTTACCTTGACTATCGGCCTGAACGGTCCAGCCTTCGCCATAAATCAGGCCGAACCAGTTCCCGTGCTTCATCTCCAGACCGCCCTCAATATAGGTACCGTCACTGTATTTATGTTTATTCTTACCCTCCAGATCCATATAGCCGCCGATACCCAGTTCACCATAAAAGCGAAATGAAGAGGTGGTGAGTTCCGGTGTTTTGGTATCGTCGTGTTCAGCGGGTCGGGCTTCTTCTGCGGCAAATGCGGGGCAGCAGAAAGAGAGGGCAGCGAGTGCCCCAATTGTTTTCTCTTTAATTTTCATGCACTCATCCCAAAGAAAGAAAATCCATGCCTTCGGTGTTAATGAATATTTGAGGCAGGTGAGGCTTCAATTTGTTGTTGTTCTTTTGATAATCCTTTGACGTATTTGCTGTATTTCCACCAGGCAAATCCGAGGAATAAAACGATCCCTCCGACGTTATAGAAAATAATCGTCAGAATATTGCCACCGGTGGGGAAGGTTGAGGCCACAAAGCCGATAGCAAAAATCACAATCAGCATCGACACCACCACCATACCCATGGTGCGTGAGCCCATTTTGAAATCGCGCGGCAGGTGGTCGAGCTTACGACGCAGGTTCAGGTAGGCCAGCATAATGAACAGCGGCGGCAGCATGGAGGCGGCGGCGGTCATATTGATGACGGTGTTCATCAGCTCCTGAGCGGTATTTGAACCCATTGTGGGAATAATCATCAACGGGATCACAATGAGATACTGGATCCACGCCGCACGGGCCGGTACGCCATTTTCGTTCAGCGCCACGGTTTTTGGGCCAAAAATTCCGGTTGGGATCTCAGAGAAGAAGATTTTTACCGGCGTTGCGGTCCACATCAGCAGAGAACCGAACATCGCAGTAAAGGAAACCAGGCCGACAAAGCGGTTCATCAGGACTTCCGGCAGCCCAAACCACACCGCCAGACCGTGGAACACCTGAACCGAACCGCCGGTAAATTTCAGTTCTTTACTGCTGATAAAGACGTTAATCAACACCGAGGAGATGGAGTACAGCACGCCGATGAAAATCCCCGCCAGAATAATCACCTTCACGAAGGATTTAGAGCCACCTTTAACGTCGTTGACATAGACCGCAACGGATTCCGCGCCACCGGCAGCCATAAATATCCAGGTGGTGATGCCGAGGAAGGCCCAGTTGAAGTTCGGGATCATTGCGTCAACGGTTATCGGGTCGGCTGGCTGCACGCCACCCACCAGCGCAGCGCCGGCCAGCAGGATATAGGAGAGAGTGAGCAGCAGCATCAGTGTGGAGGTCACTGAGGTGATCGGCCCCAGCATTTTCGCCCCGTTGGTGGAGACCCAGGTTGAGAACGCGAACAGCACCATACTCAGTACCGTGGTAGCAAACGGCGTAAGAATGTACTCATAGCCTAAAAAAGCATATGAAGCGTAGGCGATGACGCGCGGTAATAGCGAGGTGAAGAAGAACAGATTCACGAACCAGTAGGTATAGGCGGTAATAAATGCCCAGCGTCCGCCCAGCGAACTTTTCACCCAGGCGTAAACCCCGGCTTCGGAGTTTTTATTCAGTGAGACAAATTCAGCGATAATTAAGCAGAACGGAATGAAATAGAACAGGGTGGCTAAAAAGAACATGGGCGCGGAGGCGAGCCCCAGCTCAATATTGTTATTGATAACATTGTTAAAACTAAACACGGCGGCAAATGTCAGCGACAGCAGGCCGAATTTGCCGATGGTATTGCGTTTGATGGTTTCAGACATAACGTTTCTCCGGGTACAGGGAGGATAGCGGTGCTTCATTGGCACCGCTCACATTTTTATTTGTTATGGAAATAACCGTCTTCGATGGTGACATAGAGGACGACTTTTTTTGTCGGCATGTCGCTGATGAAGCGATACGCCTCGTGATTCTCACAAATCACAACTTGTCCCTCGTGGACCTGAGCGGTGTGACCCACACCTTTCAGGTATTCGCGGTCGGTTTCATCGCGATAGCACTCCACAGCCTGCAGGGATGCTTTCGCGGCGTATTCAATTTTCTGCGTGCCCTGCAGGTAGTAATGCACTTCGAAATAGCGCCGATGACCGACAAATAGCGCGTCGGTACTGGCATCGCAGGAGACGCGGTAGGCCAGCGAATCACCGATCGAGTGGGCTACACCGGGTTGGATGTTGTCGATATTGTTAATCGCTTCAGAACAGCGCTGCCATTTACGCCCCGCACGGTAAAGTTTCTGGAACTGTTCCAGACTGTCGATAACGATCATTGGTCTGCCTCGCTGTGTGAATTCATGGAGAAGAAACCGGTGCCAAACTGATGGTTCGCCAGCGCCTGCGCGGCAGTTTGCCCACCTTCAAGCGGGAGCAGCGTGAAGCCGTAGCGGAACGGTCTGAACCGGACGCGCCAGGAGTCCAGCACTTCGCTTCCCCAGGAGTTAGAGCCTAAACCCAGTACCTGATGGTCAAGGTTGAGGGTGATGTCATCGCAGCGACGCAGTTCGTTGCAGTGTTGTGCTGCGTGGATGTTTTCTGCCGTGTAGTGCCATGCGCTGAAATGGATGGGTTGCTCAGGCACCACCAGCAGGCCGCTGCCGTGACGGTTGGCAAGCGTGGCCCAACGTACCTGCTGGCGGTTGCCGTTGTTCTGCGGGAACGGATAGTTTTCAAACATCTCATCTACCGTGGTGTGCCACAGATCGATGGTGCTGGCCTGTTGGCTGTCCGGATAGTTTTCCCCCGGTCCGCGTCCGTAATAGCTCACCTGGTCAAATTCGCCGTTGATGCCGAGCGTAAAGCCGATGCACGGAATGATGTGTGGATACTCGCCGTAGCGCTCACCGCTCAGTTCAACGTTGATTTGCCCATCGGCGGCGATGCGCCAGCGGTAGGTGCAGCGCATGCCAAAATCAAACACCGGCGGGGCAATCAGCGTACGGGTTGTGATAATGATCGCGTCGTCACGTTGCTCAACCTCGAAACCGCGCAGGTGCTCCTGCATGATCTGCAGGTGGTTGGGTTGCCACAGCCCTTCATACTCTTGCTTGTGGTTATCAATCATCGGCTTGAAGAAGTTAATCTTCGGCTCACGAGTGATGTTCTCTTCGCCGTTTACCTGCCAGGCGCTGAGTTTTCCCGTCACTTTAGAGAAGCTCGCGCGGAAGTTGTGTCCGGTCACGGTGCAGCTCAGGCGATCCTCTTCCAGATGAAGTGGCGTCGCGTTGGTATTGATAAGCGGTGTGGCGTGGTTTGTGCGTGCTTTTAACGGGAACTGGTACACAGCGATACCGTGCCCGGCTTCGCTGTAGCGCGTACGGCTATTTTTGCTGATGCGCACGGTCAGGAACGCTTCCCGCTCATCCAGTTCAGGTAAATTCAGGCTTATGCTGCTTTCGCTGTTGGGGGCTACTCCTGTCATCGTCAGTAGCTGGCTGTGCAGGGTTTCACCTTCCGCCCGTACCTCGACGTGCAGGGTGTAATCATCCAGGTTTGTGAACCAGAAGCGGTTTTCTACGCAGAGTTTGCCGTCCTGCCAGCGTAGTTTCACCGGGGCAATCACCTGCTTGTACTCACGCAACCCCGGGCCTGGGGTTTGATCGGAGTAAATCAGCCCGTCAAGGCAGAAGTTGTAGTTATTCGGGTAGTCACCAAAATCTCCACCGTAGGCGTAATACGTATTGCCGCTGGCATCAACCGCCTGAATACCGTGGTCGCACCATTCCCAGACGTAGTGGCCCTGAATGCAGTCGTGACGATCGAACACGTTCTGGTACTCGGTTAACCCGCCGGGACCGTTGCCCATCGCATGAGCGTATTCACAGATAATCCGTGGTTTGGCGTGCGGGTACTCACCGAACAAATTCATCAGCGGTACGCGGGTATACATGGTGGAGATGATATCCACTACCTCGGCATCGCGATCTTCTTCATAGTGCAGCAGTCGCGTGTCATCCAGCGCTTTTGCGGCACGTGCCATGGCGCGAATGTTGCAGCCATAGCCGGATTCGTTTCCGAGCGACCAGATGATGATGGACGGGTGGTTTTTTTGCGCGTGAATGTGGCGCTCAATACGCTCAACATAGACGTGCTCCCATGTCGGATCGTCGGTAATTCGACTCAGGTCGCCAACGTTGGCAAAACCGTGGGATTCCACATCCGTTTCCGCCATCACGAACAGGCCGTAGATATCGCACAACTCATAGAAGCGCGGATCGTTGGGGTAGTGCGCGGTGCGAACCGAGTTGATATTGTGCTGCTTCATCAGGATCAGATCGCGCTCAACGCGATCCATGCCTACCGCACGGCCTTTCAGGTGATCGTTGTCGTGACGGTTTACACCGTGGAGTTTCAGGTAGTGGTTGTTAACGTAGAACAGACCGTCGCGCACTTTGATGTCGCGGAAACCAACGCGCTGTGGGATAACCTCCAGCGTTTGCCCGTTCTCATCTTTTAGCGTCAACACAAGATGATAGAGACAGGGCGATTCTGATGACCACTGCTGAGGCTGTTTGACCTCAATGCTAAAGGTGGTTTCAGTGCTGCGGGACACGGTCAGGCTGTCGGTCGTACCCTGATGAAGTTCGACCTCGCCATCATACAGGGCGTACACCAGCGACACGGTAGAGGCGTGAGGGGCCAGGTTTTCCAGTTCCAGCTGACAGAAAAGGGTCGCATCCTTGTATGACTCGTCAAACGTGGTTTTGATCGTGACGTCGCGGACGTGTGTCGGCGTTTTACCGACCAGATAAACGTCGCGGAAAATCCCTGCGGTCCACCACATGTCCTGATCTTCAATGTAGGTGGAGTCTGCCCACTGCATCACACGCACGCACAGCAGGTTTTGTCCGCTATGTACCGCGTCGCTGATATCAAATTCGGCAGTCAGTCGACTTCCCTTACTGAAACCGATGTAGCGGCCATTCACGTAGACTTCGAAGTAGGTTTCGACGCCGTCAAACTTGATGATTGTCTGTTTGCCCTGCCAGTTGTCTGACAGAGTGAACCAGCGCTGATATGCCCCGGTGGGGTTATCGGTGGGCACCCACGGCACGTCTACCGGGAAGGGGAAACCCTCATCGGTGTATTGCAGTTGACCGTGACCTTCCATCTGCCACATGCCCGGTACGGTAATCTGGCCCCAGTCAGCCATGTACTGTGTGGTGAAGTTTTCCGGTACCAGCAGCGGGTTCGGGAAAAAATGAAAGTTCCACTGGCCGCTTAGCGACAGAAAATGGCTGCTGGCCTCGCGGGCAAAGGTGAGAGCCTGGGCGACAGTGTCATAAGAGAAGAAGTACGCACGCGGCGGAAGCCGGTTTTCATGCGTGAGTTGAATATTTTCCCAGCGATTCATGTGATCTCCCTGTAGGGGTAAAACATCATTGCTGAAGATTTTAGTAAAAATTTTACTAAATAAAATCAGTAAAACTGATTTGCTTTAACTCGATCACGAAATAAAAAAAGCCGGGCATGCCCGGCTGTGTGTTTGAAGAGGGGAAATCAGCGTGTCGTGCCGCGCAGTTTCAGGACGCTTGGCACGAAAACCTGCAGGGGGAGTGCCCGGCCATCACGGGATTTTTCCAGCAGCAGGTTAACGCCCTGACTGCCCATCATTTCGGAATGAATGCGTACGGTGGAAAGCGGCGGGAAGGTGAAGCGGGCGGTTGGGATATCGTTCACGCTAATGAGCGAGATATCCTCCGGGATCGCCAGCCCCTTTTCGTGGATAGCACGTAGTACTCCGATGGCGATGGAGTCTGACGCCACAAACAGCGCGGCAGGCCAGCTCTTCTCAGCCAGCATTTTTTTCGCCAGTTCATACCCGGATGAGCTGGAAAAGCCACCGCGCCAGATATCCTGCTCTGACACAACGCCTTTCAGGCGCCCATATTCCACAAATGCCGCTTCACGGATATCGGCTTTACCAGGTTCATCTTCTCCGCCGATAAAACCGATGCGTTTAACATCCTGATGAATAAAGAAGTCTATGATCTGTTTGCTGATACGGGAGAGGTCGATATCGACGGAGTCGAATTCACTGCTGGGCTCATGGAAATCAATAAAACAGACGTTGTCGGTCAACGCCATCGCAGTGCGGCGAATGGCTGTGGAAGGTTTGCCGACAATCAGTACCCCGGTGAGTTTTTTAATGTCAGGCAGGGTTGTATTGGCGTAACAGTTACTCAGTTCGACACCCAGTTTTTCACACTGTGTCTCAATGCCGTGGCGAATCGCAAGGTAGTAAGGGTCGTTAATCTCCAGCTCTTGCTGATAGCTGTAGAGTGCCAGAATATGTTGCTGACCCACTGCGACAGACTGCATTTTACGGGACGTGGTGCTCTTATATTCCAGCTTTTCAGCAATCTCCAGAATGCGGTGTTTGGTCTCTTCTTTTACGTTCAACGTTGGGTCATCGTTTAAAACCCGGGATACCGTCGCCAGCGAGACGCCAGCCTCCGTCGCGATGTCTTTGAGCGTTGCCATAATTGTCCTTATTCCCCACGTGATAACCCATTGTAAAGGATGCGTTCGGACATGCATCAGTTTTTACTAAATATCCTGCGTGTTGCCTCCCACAAATATCGTGCTAATATTTAGTAAAATTTTACTAAGGAGGGAGCATGGACACGATAACTTACGATGACTTTGCAAAGCTGGAGATCCGCGTGGGGACGATCGTGGACGTTAAACGCCACGCTAACGCAGACAAACTCTATATCGCGCAGATTCATGTGGGCGACAGAACGCTGCAAACCGTCACCAGCCTGGTGCCCTATTACCGGGAAGAGGAGTTGATGGGGAAAGTGGTGGTGGTGCTGTGTAATCTGGCAAAAGCCAAAATGCGCGGCGAGACGTCTGAATGCATGTTGCTCTGTGCGGAGACTGACGATGCCAGCGAAAGCGTGCTGCTAACACCGGAGCGGGCGATAGCGGCAGGGGTAAGAGTGGTGTGAAAAAGCCGGGTGGCGGTTATGCTTTACCCGGCCTTTGTTTCGGACCATGTAGGCCCGGTAAGCGTAGCGCCACCGGGCACGCAGGCCGCACTAGATCACGCTCAACGCCTTCTCAACCACGTTCTCAACGGTAAAGCCGAAATACGGGAACAGCTTATCGGCAGGCGCCGATTCACCGTATCCGTGCATCCCGACAATTGCCCCCTTCAGTCCCACGTATTTGTACCAGTAGTCGGCAATACCCGCCTCTACCGCTACGCGAGCCGCAACGTTTGATGGCAGAACCGATTCCCGGTACGCTTCATCCTGGGCGTCAAAGATATCCGTAGATGGCAATGAAACCACGCGCACCGCATGACCTTCGGCGGTCAGCTTCTCGGCGGCTTTCACCGTGATTTCCACCTCTGAACCGGTCGCAATCAAGATCACGTCCGGTTTACCGCCGCTGTCTTTCAGGATGTAGCCGCCGCGGGCGATGTTTTTCACCTGCTCCGGAGTACGCTCAATTTGCGCCAGGTTCTGGCGTGAAAGGATTAGCGCTGTCGGGCCAGTATGACGTTCCACTGCCAGCTTCCAGCCGACCGCCGCTTCCACCTGATCGCACGGACGCCAGGTGCTGAAGTTCGGCGTTAAGCGCAGGCTCGCTAGCTGTTCCACCGCCTGGTGCGTTGGTCCGTCTTCTCCCAGACCAATTGAGTCATGGGTATAGACCATAATCTGTCGCGCCTTCATGAGGGCCGCCATGCGCGCCGCGTTACGGGCATACTCGACAAACATCAGGAAGGTGGCGGTGTAGGGCACGAAGCCGCCGTGATGGGCGATACCGTTGGCAATGGCGGTCATCCCGAATTCGCGCACGCCGTAGTGAATGTAGTTCCCGGCGATGTCCTCTTTCAGCGATTTTGAGCCCGACCAGATGGTCAGGTTGCTGGGCGCCAGGTCCGCTGAGCCACCGAGCAGTTCGGGCAGGATAGGCCCAATGGCATTGAGCGTATTTTGAGACGCCTTACGGGTGGCGATTTTCGCCGGATTAGCCTGCAGGTTTTCAATCAGCGCCTGGGTTTTATCGTCCCAGTCTTCCGGCAGACCGCCGCTCATGCGGCGGGAAAACTCGGCGGCCAGATCCGGGTGCGCTTTTTTGTAAGCGGAGAACTTCTCGTTCCAGGACTGCTGTGCCTTTTCACCGGTTTCTCGGGCATCCCATGCTTTGTAGATCTCTTTTGGGATTTCAAACGGCGGGTATTTCCAGCCCAGTTTTTGTCGGGTTAACGCCACTTCCTCTTCACCCAGCGCCGCGCCGTGCGCCTCCTCTTTACCTGCTTTGTTTGGCGAGCCGAAGCCGATAACCGTGCGGCAGATAATCAGCGACGGTTTGTCCTTCACGCTCTGCGCTTCCTGAATCGCTTTTTTCACTGCCTCAGGATCGTGCCCGTCGATCTCATGTACCACGTGCCAATGGTAGGCTTCGAAGCGTTTCGCCGTGTCGTCGGTGAACCAGCCTTTGGTTTCCCCGTCGATGGAGATGCCGTTGTGATCGTAGAAGCCAATCAGCTTGCCGAGCCCCAGCGTGCCCGCAAGGGAGCAGACCTCGTGGGAAATCCCCTCCATCAGGCAGCCGTCACCCATAAACACGTAGGTGTAATGGTCAACGATGTCATGCCCCGGCTGATTAAACTGCGCGCCCAGCGTACGCTCGGCAATCGCCAGCCCGACTGCATTCGCCAGCCCCTGACCGAGCGGTCCGGTGGTGGTCTCCACCCCTGGCGTATAGCCAATCTCCGGGTGCCCCGGCGTTTTGGAGTGCAGTTGGCGGAAGTTTTTCAGCTCCTCAAGCGGCAGATCGTAGCCGGAGAGGTGCAGCAGGCTGTAGAGCAGCATTGAGGCGTGGCCGTTGGAGAGAATAAAACGGTCGCGATCGTACCAGGTGGGGTCGTTGGGGTTGTGCTTCAGGAAGTCGTTCCACAATACTTCGGCAATATCAGCCATGCCCATAGGCGCGCCAGGGTGGCCGGAATTGGCTTTCTGCACGGCATCCATGCTGAGGGCGCGAATGGCATTGGCTAGCTCTTTACGGGACATAGTTCACTCCGTGGCAAGGTTAAAGTTTGGCGGCGAGAAGGTCTTCAAGTTTGCGCTGATCGACGGCGAACAGGCGGATACCTTCCGCCAGTTTTTCTACGGCCATGGCGTCCTGATTATGTTCCCAGCGGAACTCGGCTTCGGTCATGGCTTTCGGTTTTGGCAAGACGGTAGAGGTGGGCACCAGCTTGCGGATCACCGTCTCTTCTTTGTCCTGCAGCTCTTTGAGCAGATTAGGGGAAATGGTCAGGCGGTCGCAGCCTGCCAGGGCCAGGATCTGCTCGGTACGGCGGAAGCTGGCACCCATCACGATAGTGTCGTAGCGGTGCAGTTTAAAGTAATCATAGATATTACGAACCGATTTCACGCCCGGATCCTCATCGACCACGTACGGATCCATCGGCTGTTTTGCCTGATACCAGTCGTAGATGCGTCCGACAAACGGCGAGACGAGGAACACCCCCGCTTCCGCGCAGGCGCGCGCCTGAGCAAACGAGAACAGCAGCGTCAGGTTGCAGTGGATACCCTCTTTTTCCAGCACTTCCGCCGCACGAATGCCTTCCCACGTCGACGCCAGTTTGATCAGGATGCGAGATTTATCGATCCCCTGTTCCTGGTAGAGTTCAACCAGACGGCGAGCCTTGTGAATACTCTTTTCTTTATCGAAAGAGAGGCGGGCGTCGACTTCGGTCGAGACGCGTCCGGGGATGCTTTTCAGAATTTCTGCACCAAAATTAACGGCCAGCTTGTCGCTGGCTTCGGTGACCTGCTGCTCCTGGGTTTTCCCGCGCTGTTTACCGTAGGCAATGGCGTCATCAATCAGATGACTAAAATGCGCAAGCCCGGCGGCTTTAAGCAGTAGCGAAGGGTTGGTGGTCGCATCCTCCGGCTGATAGTGGCGAATCGACTCGATATCGCCGCTGTCTGCAACCACGGTGGTGAATTGTTTGATGCCGTCTAACTGATTCATAAATAATTACTCCTTGAAAATAAAAGAGTTAGATGAGTGCGTTAGTTCACACTTCTGGAAAAATCATGATGGACTTAACAAAAAAGCATAGCAGACGGGGGCGGCATTGCTTTTGAGACGGGTAACATGGCTGTTATAAATTGATAACAATTTTTAATGTGTGATGGTGAGAGTTTGGCAGCCTTCAAAGTTTATGTGGCGGCCTGCGGCGATACTAGGCGGCACACCAGGGTGTGCAACAGGATCGCTTACGTCACCCTTTTGACCGATACGTGAAAGGAAAAAGAAGATGGATGAGCAGTTAAAACAGAGTGCCCTCGATTTTCACGAGTTCCCTGTCCCGGGTAAAATCCAGGTTTCCCCCACGAAGCCACTGGCAACGCAGCGCGATCTGGCGCTGGCCTATTCGCCGGGCGTTGCTGCACCGTGTCTGGAAATCGAAAAAGATCCGCTGGCGGCCTACAAATATACCGCGCGTGGCAACCTTGTTGCCGTTATCTCTAACGGCACGGCGGTATTAGGTCTTGGCAACATTGGTGCGCTGGCGGGTAAACCCGTGATGGAAGGGAAGGGTGTTCTGTTCAAGAAATTCGCCGGTATCGACGTGTTTGATATCGAGGTGGATGAACTCGATCCCGATAAATTCATCAACGTGGTGGCTGCGCTGGAGCCGACCTTCGGCGGTATCAACCTGGAAGACATCAAAGCGCCGGAATGTTTCTATATCGAGCAGAAGCTGCGCGAGCGTATGAACATTCCCGTGTTCCATGATGACCAGCACGGCACTGCGATTATCAGTACCGCCGCGATTCTGAACGGTTTGCGCGTGGTGGAGAAAAATCTCTCTGACGTGCGCATGGTGGTTTCCGGTGCGGGAGCTGCGGCCATCGCCTGTATGAACCTGCTGGTGGCGCTGGGTATGCAGAAGCACAACATTGTGGTCTGTGATTCCAAAGGCGTTATCTACAAAGGCCGCGAGCCAAACATGGCGGAAACCAAAGCGGCGTATGCGGTTGAAGACGACGGTAAACGCACGCTGGAGGATGTCATTGATGGCGCGGATATCTTCCTCGGCTGTTCAGGCCCGAAAGTGCTGACCCAGGAGATGGTGAAGAAGATGGCGCGCGCGCCAATGATCCTCGCCCTGGCTAACCCGGAACCGGAAATTTTGCCGCCTCTGGCAAAAGCGGTGCGTGAAGACGCCATCATCTGTACCGGCCGTTCCGACTACCCTAATCAGGTCAACAACGTGCTCTGCTTCCCGTTCATCTTCCGTGGGGCGCTGGACGTCGGCGCGACGGCGATTAACGAAGAGATGAAGCTTGCCGCGGTTCACGCTATCGCGGAGCTGGCGCACGCCGAGCAAAGTGAAGTGGTTGCCTCCGCCTATGGCGACCAGGATCTGAGCTTTGGCCCGGATTACATCATTCCAAAACCGTTCGACCCGCGTCTGATTGTTAAAATTGCCCCAGCGGTAGCTAAAGCGGCGATGGATTCTGGCGTGGCGACGCGCCCGATTCAGGATTTCGATGCCTACGTCGATAAACTCACCGAGTTTGTCTACAAAACCAACCTGTTCATGAAGCCGATCTTCTCTCAGGCGCGCGCCGACGCGAAGCGCGTGGTACTGGCGGAAGGGGAAGAGGCTCGCGTGTTGCACGCGACCCAGGAACTGATCACCTTAGGTCTGGCGAAGCCGATTCTGATTGGTCGTCCGAGCGTGATTGAGATGCGTATCCAGAAACTGGGCCTGCAGATTAAGCCGGGCGTCGACTTCGAGATCGTCAACAACGAATCCGATCCGCGTTTCAAAGAGTACTGGAGCGAATACTACGCGATCATGAAACGTCGCGGGATCACCCAGGAACAGGCGCAGAAAGCGGTGATCAGCAACACGACGGTGATCGGCGCGATCATGGTCCATCGTGGTGAAGCCGATGCGTTGATCTGCGGTACCATTGGTGACTACCACGAACACTTCAGCGTGGTGCAGGAGATCTTCGGCTATCGCGATGGCGTTCATACCGCCGGGGCGATGAATGCGCTGCTGCTGCCAAGCGGCAACACCTTTATTGCCGACACCTACGTTAACGATGACCCAACCCCGGATGAACTGGCGGAAATCACCGTGATGGCGGCGGAAACCGTGCGTCGCTTTGGTATTGAGCCGAAGGTGGCACTGCTGTCGCACTCTAACTTTGGTTCGTCCAAATCTGCGGCGGCCTGCAAAATGCGTCAGACGCTGGAGCTGGTGCGCGAGCGTGCACCGGAGCTGATGATTGACGGGGAAATGCACGGCGATGCCGCGCTGGTGGAGAGCATCCGTAACGAACGTATGCCGGACAGTCCGCTGAAAGGATCGGCGAACATATTGATTATGCCGAACGTGGAAGCGGCGCGTATCAGCTATAACCTGCTGCGCGTCTCCAGTTCTGAAGGTGTGACCGTAGGGCCAGTACTGATGGGGGTGGCGAAACCGGTGCATGTGTTAACACCGATTGCCTCCGTGCGTCGTATCGTGAATATGGTGGCGCTGGCGGTGGTTGAGGCGCAGACGCAGCCTCTGTAATTTTTACCCTCACCCTAACCCTCTCCCAAAGGGAGAGGGGATAAGGGCTACACCCAGTCCCGAACCTGAATAAACTCACGCAAGGCAGCCTCCGGGCTGCCTTCTTTTGGTTCGTAGCAGTACTCCCAGCGCACCAGCGGCGGCATCGACATCAGAATCGACTCCGTGCGCCCGCCGGTCTGCAGGCCGAACAGCGTCCCGCGATCCCACACCAGGTTGAATTCCACGTAGCGCCCGCGACGATAGAGCTGGAACTCGCGTTCGCGCACGCCATAGTCGGTATTTTTACGGCGCTCGACAATCGGCAGATAGGCGTCGGTATAGCCTTCGCCCACGGCGCGCATAAAGCTGAACGCGGTATCAAAATCAGGTGTGTTTAAATCGTCAAAGAACAGCCCGCCAATGCCGCGCTGCTCGTCGCGGTGCTTCAGATAAAAGTACTCATCGCACCACTTTTTAAATTTCGGGTAGACGTCTTCGCCAAACGGCAGACAAAGGTCTCGCGCGGTGGTGTGCCAGTGCACGGCGTCCTCTTCGAAGCCGTAGTAGGGCGTGAGGTCGAAACCGCCGCCAAACCACCAGACCGGATCGGCCCCTGGTTTTTCCGCAATGAAAAAGCGCACATTGGCGTGGCTGGTGGGCACAAACGGGTTGTGTGGATGCACCACCAGCGAGACGCCCATCGCTTCAAAACTGCGGCCTGCCAGTTCAGGACGGTGCGCGGTCGCAGATGCGGGCATCGCGTCGCCGTGAACGTGGGAGAAATTGACGCCCGCCTGTTCAAAGATGCCGCCGTTACGCAGCACCCGACTGCGCCCGCCGCCACCGGCCTCGCGCTGCCAGTTATCTTCCTGAAATTCACCGCCGTCTGCGGCGGCCAGTTTCTGGCAAATCTCATCCTGCAGCTGTAGCAGGAAGGTTTTGACCAGTTGAGCATCGGGTTTCATCAACGTTTCCTGGAGTGCGCTTTTTGGTTATCAAACCAGTTGAAGTAGCTAATAATGCCGGAGGCGATGGCGTTGGCGATCTTCTGACGAAACGCCGTGGTACCGAGGAGTCGCTCTTCTTCCGGGTTGGTAATGAAGGAGGTTTCCACCAGCACGGACGGGATGGACGGTGATTTCAGCACCACGAACGCCGCCTGCTCGGTGCCTTTACTGTGCAGACGATGCACCGGCTTAATCTTCTTCAGAATATGCGAGCCGAGCGTCAGGCTGTTTTTGATCGTATCGGTCTGCACCAGGTCGAACAGCACCTGCTGTAGCAGGTGGTCTTTATCGGTGGCTTTCTTTCCGGCGACTTCATCTGCCCGGTTTTCGCGATCGGAGAGATATTTCGCCATGGCGCTACTGGCGCCACGGTTAGAAAGCGCAAACACCGAGGCACCTGCCGCAGAAGGGTTGGTGAAGCCGTCGGCGTGAATCGACATAAACAGATCCGCACCGTGCTGATGGGCGATCTCCACGCGGTCATACAGAGGAATGAAGGTGTCACCGGAACGCGTCAGGCGTGCGTCAATGCCGTTACTGCGTAAAATCGCGCGCACATTTTTTGCAATCGCGAGCACGACGTGTTTTTCTTTCGAACCGTTTTTGCCGATGGCGCCGGTATCAATCCCGCCATGGCCCGGATCAAGCATCACCAGACGCTTCGCGCCCGGCTTTTTGGTTTTCGGTTTACTGTGTCCGTTACTGGTTTTGAGCGTGCTCTCGTCTTTTGCCTGAGCCTGCTTTGCGATGCCCGTTAACGTTAAGGCCGCCAGCCCCGCTTTGAGAACCTGACGACGCGATGTGAGTGCTTTTAATGGTTTGAATGTGCTCATGCGGCCTGAATTGTAAAAATTGGAGTCCTGGTGTTATATCGTATCGTGATTAGCGTTACGACAGTCCTTATTGGCAATTGTTTTACTTTTCATTTCAATACGTGACAAAGTGACATTATGCCAAATTTTGGTGAGATTTTCCCCGGTTATTGGCTAAACGAGAGGTTCACGCCATAATCACTGTTTTTAAACCCGAAAAGGCGGTTAATACCATGGAGATACGCGTTTTTCGCCAGGAAGATTTCGAAGAGGTGATCACCCTTTGGGAACGCTGCGATCTGCTGCGTCCGTGGAACGATCCGGAAATGGATATCGAGCGGAAGGTGAATCACGATGTCAGTCTGTTTCTGGTCGCGGAAGTGAACGGCGAGGTGGTGGGGACGGTAATGGGCGGTTACGACGGTCATCGCGGGTCGGCCTATTATCTGGGCGTGCACCCTGAGTACCGTGGTCGTGGCATCGCCAATGCATTGCTTAATCGTCTTGAGAAAAAGCTCATTGCCCGCGGTTGCCCGAAAATTCAGATCATGGTGCGGGAAGATAACGACGTCGTACTGGGCATGTATGAGCGTCTGGGCTATGAGCATTCTGACGTCTTGAGTTTAGGAAAACGTCTGATCGAAGATGAAGAGTACTGAGATCCATCCGGCAGATTATGACGCGCAGGGCCGCGTCAGGCTGCCCTTTTTATTCTGGTGCGTTCTGCTGCTCCAGGCCCGCACCTGGGTGCTGTTTGTGATGGCCGGCGCGTCGCGCGGGCAGGGCGACACGCTGCTAAACCTTTTTTACCCCGATCACGATGCGTTCTGGCTTGGCTTATTGCCGGGCGTACCAGCGGTAGTGGCTTTTTTGTGCAGCGGACGACGGCATACGCTCCCTCGTTTGTGGCGCGCGCTTCGCTGGCTATTGATCTTTGCCCAGATCGTGCTGCTCTGCTGGCAACCGGTGCTCTGGTGGTACGGTGAACCGCTTACGGGTATCGGCGTTGCGCTGGTAGTTGCCGATATTGTGGCGCTGCTGTGGCTGCTGACCAACCCGCGTCTTCGCGCCTGTTTTACGCATCAGGATGATTAATACGGCACTTTTTGCCGATGTCGCACTCCAACAAGCGTTGATTTAACAAGTAAGGACGTTTCAATGAAATCGCTGCGTTTACTTTTATGCGCTCTCCCGCTGGCGTTAACCGGGTGTTCAACGCTCTCATCCATTAACTGGTCCGCTGCGTATCCGTGGAACTGGTTTGGCTCATCAACGGAAGTGACCGAGCAGGGCGTAGGAAAAATTACCGCCGCAACGGCGCTGGACCAGAATGCTATTCAGGATGCGCTCAGCAGCGATTACCGCCTGCGCAGCGGCATGAAAACGGAGAATGGCAATATTGTTCGCTATTACGAAGCGCTGAAGGGCGACAAGCTGGCGCTGGTGATTAACGGTGATAAAGGCACGGTGAACCGCATTGCGGTGCTGGATGACGCTATTCCCACGGCAAGTGGGGTGAAGGTCGGTACACCGTTTAGCGATCTCTATAAACAGGCCTTCGGCAACTGTGCAAACGCCTCTTCTGACGATGGCGTGGCTGTGGAATGTAAAGCTGAGGGTAGCCAGCACATCAGTTACGTCTTCACTGGTACCTGGAGCGGTCCGGAAGGATTGATGCCGTCTGACGACACGCTGAAGAGCTGGAAAGTGAGCAAAATACTCTGGAAGCAGTAATTTGCGCCGGAACAAACAGCCTCGCTGAAATCAGGGTATAATAGCCGCCATCAATGCCACGCTGACGTGGCATCTTTATTTCAGGAGGAGCGATGTCTCAGGTTCAGAGTGGCATTTTGCCAGAACACTGCCGCGCGGCGATTTGGATTGAAGCCAATGTTAAAGGGGACGTGGATGCCCTGCGTGCGGCCAGTAAAGTATTCGTCGATAAACTGACTACCTTCCAGGCCAAATTCCCGGATGCCCACCTCGGTGCCGTTGTCGCCTTTGGCAACAACGTCTGGCGTCAGTTGAGCGGTGGCGAAGGGGCTGAGGAGCTGAAGGACTTTATCCCTTACGGCAAAGGTCTTGCGCCAGCGACACAATACGACGTGCTGATCCACATTCTCTCTTTACGTCATGATGTGAATTTCTCGGTTGCCCAGGCGGCGGTCGCGGCGTTTGGCGACAGCATTGAGGTACAGGAAGAAGTTCATGGCTTCCGTTGGGTGGAAGAGCGCGATCTGAGCGGTTTTGTCGACGGTACTGAAAACCCGGCAGGTGAAGAGACGCGTCATGACGTCGCGGTGATCAAAGACGGTGTGGACGCGGGCGGCAGCTATGTATTCGTCCAGCGCTGGGAGCACAACCTCAAGCAGCTTAACCGCATGAGCGTACACGACCAGGAGATGATGATCGGCCGTACCAAAGAAGCCAACGAAGAGATTGACGGCGACGAGCGTCCTGCTACCTCTCATCTGACCCGCGTTGACCTCAAAGAAGATGGCAAAGGCCTGAAGATTGTTCGCCAGAGCCTGCCGTATGGCACGGCAAGCGGCACACACGGCCTTTATTTCTGCGCGTACTGCGCGCGCCTGCATAATATTGAGCAGCAGCTGCTGAGCATGTTTGGTGATACCGACGGCAAGCGTGACGCCATGCTGCGTTTCACCAAACCGGTGACCGGCGGCTACTACTTCGCGCCGTCCGTTGAGCGTCTGCTGGCGCTGTAAAACCGCTCTCCACGCGTAGGCCGGGTAAGCGTTAGCGCCACCCGGCAATTTCTCCCGCACCCTTATTCCCTTTTCTGCTTCTAAATCACCAAACGGTATATAAAACCGTTACTCCTTTCGTCCTCGTTATAAATATTATGACTATAAGATAGTCATCACATTTATAAGGGTGCGCAATGGCCGTTACTGTACTGAAAAAAGGAACTCTGGCGCTGGCAGGTTTACTGCTGGTGGCACAGGCGCAGGCGACTGAACTGTTAAACAGTTCGTATGACGTCTCACGCGAGCTGTTTGCCGCCCTTAATCCACCGTTTGAACAGCAGTGGGCGAAAGAAAACAATGGCGATAAGCTGACCATCAAGCAGTCTCACGCCGGTTCGTCCAAGCAGGCGCTGGCGATCCTCCAGGGGCTGAAAGCGGATGTGGTGACCTACAACCAGGTCACTGACGTGCAGATCCTGCACGACAAGGGCAAGCTGATCCCGGCGGACTGGCAGAGCCGTTTGCCGAACAACAGCTCGCCGTTCTACTCCACCATGGGCTTCCTGGTGCGCAAGGGCAACCCGAAAAATATTCACGACTGGAGCGACCTGGTGCGTTCTGACGTGAAGCTGATTTTCCCGAACCCGAAAACCTCCGGTAACGCTCGCTATACCTATTTAGCCGCGTGGGGCGCGGCAGACAAGGCTGACGGTAACGATAAAGCGAAAACCGAGCAGTTCATGACCCAGTTCCTGAAAAACGTCGAAGTGTTTGATACCGGCGGCCGTGGGGCGACCACGACCTTCGCTGAACGTGGTCTCGGCGATGTACTGATCAGCTTTGAATCGGAAGTGAATAACATCCGTAAACAGTATGAAGCGCAGGGCTTCGAGGTCGTTATCCCGAAAACCAACATCCTGGCCGAGTTCCCGGTGGCGTGGGTGGATAAAAACGTGCAGGCGAACGGTACCGAGAAAGCGGCAAAAGCCTATCTCAACTACCTGTACAGCCCTCAGGCGCAGACCGTCATTACCGATTATTACTACCGCGTGAATAACCCGGATGTGATGAACAAACTGAAAGATAAATTCCCGCAGACCGAACTGTTCCGCGTGGAAGACCATTTTGGCTCCTGGCCTGATGTGATGAAAACGCATTTTGCCAGCGGCGGTGAGTTAGATAAATTGCTGGCGGCGGGGCGTAAGTAATGTTTGCAGTTTCCTCCAGACGTGTGCTGCCTGGCTTTACCTTAAGCCTCGGGACCAGCCTGCTGTTCGTCTGTCTGATTTTGCTGTTACCGCTCAGCGCGCTGGTAATGCAGCTTGCTCAGATGAGCTGGGCACAGTACTGGGACGTGGTCACCAACCCGCAAGTGGTAGCGGCCTATAAAGTGACGTTGCTGTCGGCATTTGTCGCCTCCATTTTTAACGGCGTGTTTGGCCTGCTGATGGCGTGGATCTTAACCCGCTACCGTTTTCCGGGCCGTACGTTGCTCGACGCGTTAATGGATTTACCGTTTGCGCTGCCGACGGCGGTGGCGGGCTTAACCCTCGCGTCGCTCTTCTCCGTGAACGGGCTGTACGGCGAGTGGCTGGCGAAATTTGACATCAAAGTGACCTACACCTGGCTCGGTATCGCGGTGGCGATGGCCTTTACCAGCATCCCGTTTGTGGTGCGTACCGTGCAGCCGGTGCTGGAAGAGTTAGGTCCGGAATACGAAGAAGCGGCGGAAACGCTGGGCGCCACGCGCTGGCAGAGCTTCCGCAAGGTGGTTCTGCCGGAGCTGTCTCCGGCGCTGATGGCGGGTGTCGCGCTGTCCTTTACCCGCAGCCTCGGTGAGTTCGGCGCGGTAATTTTTATCGCCGGAAACATCGCCTGGAAAACAGAAGTCACCTCGCTGATGATTTTCATCCGTTTGCAGGAGTTTGATTATCCTGCGGCGAGCGCTATTGCCTCGGTGATCCTGGCGGCCTCGCTGCTGCTGCTGTACTCGATTAACACTCTGCAAAGTCGCTTTGGTCGACGTGTGGTAGGTCACTGATGGCGGAAGTTACGCAATTGAAGCGATACGATGCACCCCGCATCAACTGGGGTAAATGGTTTCTGATTGGGGCGGGGGTGCTGGTTTCCGCCCTCATTCTCGTCGTGCCGACGATTTATATTTTCGTTCAGGCGTTCAGTAAGGGCCTGATGCCCGCACTGGAAAACCTGGCGAACCCGGATATGCTGCACGCCATCTGGCTGACCGTGCTGATTGCCTTGATCACCGTGCCGGTGAACCTCGTGTTCGGTACCCTGCTGGCGTGGCTGGTGACGCGCTTTAACTTCCCGGGACGTCAGCTGCTGTTGACCCTGCTGGACATTCCTTTCGCCGTGTCGCCGGTTGTGGCGGGTCTGGTGTACCTGCTCTTTTACGGCTCCAACGGCCCGTTGGGCGGCTGGCTGGATGAGCATAACCTGCAGATCATGTTCGCCTGGCCGGGCATGGTGCTGGTCACCATCTTCGTGACCTGTCCGTTTGTGGTGCGTGAACTGGTGCCGGTGATGTTGAGTCAGGGGAGTAACGAAGACGAAGCGGCGGTGCTGCTGGGCGCGTCAGGCTGGCAGATGTTCCGTCGCGTGACGCTACCGAATATCCGCTGGGCGCTGCTTTACGGCGTGGTGCTGACCAACGCCCGTGCGATTGGTGAGTTCGGCGCCGTTTCCGTCGTCTCCGGTTCTATTCGCGGTGAAACGCTGTCGCTGCCGCTACAGATTGAGCTGCTGCAGCAGGATTACAACACCATCGGTTCGTTTACTGCCGCAGCGTTGCTGACGCTGATGGCTATTTTGACCCTGTTTTTGAAGAGTGTGGTGCAGTGGCGTTTAGAAAATCAGGAAAAACGTCAGCATCAGGAGGGAAATCATGAGCATTGAGATTGCCAATATTAAGAAGTCTTTTGGTCGCACCCAGGTGCTGAATGATATCTCGCTGGATATCCCTTCCGGACAAATGGTGGCGCTGCTGGGGCCGTCTGGTTCGGGTAAAACCACGCTGCTGCGTATTATTGCCGGGCTTGAGCATCAGACCAGCGGGCATATCCGCTTCCACGGTACCGACGTGAGCCGCCTGCATGCCCGCGATCGTAAAGTAGGTTTTGTGTTCCAGCACTACGCGTTGTTCCGCCACATGACCGTATTCGATAACATCGCATTTGGCCTGACCGTGCTGCCACGTCGCGAGCGCCCGGATGCGGCAACCATTAAAGCGAAAGTGACCAAACTGCTGGAAATGGTTCAGCTTGCCCATCTTGCGGACCGTTTCCCGGCCCAGCTGTCCGGTGGTCAGAAACAGCGTGTGGCGCTGGCGCGTGCGCTAGCCGTTGAACCGCAAATTCTTCTGCTGGATGAGCCGTTCGGTGCGCTGGATGCGCAGGTGCGAAAAGAGCTGCGTCGCTGGCTGCGTCAGCTTCATGAAGAGCTTAAATTTACAAGCGTCTTCGTGACCCACGATCAGGAAGAGGCGATGGAAGTCGCGGACCGTGTGGTGGTCATGAGCCAGGGTAATATTGAGCAGGTTGACGAGCCGGAGCAGCTCTGGCGTGAACCGGCGACCCGCTTCGTGCTGGAGTTTATGGGCGAGGTAAACCGTCTTCAGGGTACCATTCGCGGCGGTCAGTTCCACGTGGGCGCGCACCGCTGGCCGCTGGGCTATACCTCCGCGCACCAGGGGGCGGTCGACCTGTTCCTGCGTCCGTGGGAAGTGGATGTGAGCCGTCGCACCAGCCTTGACTCACCGCTGCCGGTGCAGGTGCTGGAAGCGAGCCCTAAAGGGCACTACACCCAACTGGTGGTACAACCGCTGGGCTGGTATACCGAGCCGCTAACCGTGGTCATGCGCGATGAGGAGCCACCGCACCGGGGAGAACGCCTGTTTGTCGGTCTGCAGCATGCGCGTATTTATCACGGGAAGAAACGTATTGAGACGCGCGAGGATATTGCTCTGGCGGAGTCAGCCTGATAGGTTAGTAGAATGTTTATCGCCCGGTGGCGCTGTGCTGACCGGGCCTACAGTTATCACTGTGTCTTGTAGGCCGGGATCGCTGCGCGCCCCCGGCTTTTTTATTGAGTAAAAATCGTGAATACACTCGAACACACCATCGGCAACACCCCTCTGGTCAAGCTTCAGCGTATGGGGTGTGCCAACGGCAGCGAAATCTGGGTCAAACTCGAAGGCAATAACCCTGCGGGTTCGGTAAAAGACCGCGCGGCGCTGTCGATGATTGTCCAGGCCGAAAAGCGCGGAGAAATTAAGCCCGGTGACGTGCTGATTGAGGCGACCAGCGGCAACACCGGTATCGCGCTGGCAATGATTGCGGCGCTGAAAGGCTACCGCATGAAGCTGCTGATGCCGGACAACATGAGTCAGGAGCGCCGCGCCGCCATGCGAGCTTACGGTGCGGAACTGATTCTGGTGACCAAAGAGCAGGGGATGGAAGGGGCGCGTGACTTAGCGCTGGAGATGGCTGAACGCGGTGAAGGCAAGTTGCTCGATCAGTTCAACAACCCGGATAACCCGTACGCGCACTACACCACCACCGGCCCGGAAATCTGGCAGCAAACTGAAGGACGGATCACCCATTTTGTCTCCAGCATGGGCACCACGGGCACCATTACCGGCGTATCGCGTTTTCTGCGCGAGCAGGAAAAAGCCGTCACTATCGTTGGTCTGCAGCCGGAAGAGGGGAGCAGCATTCCGGGCATTCGCCGCTGGCCTGCGGAATACATGCCCGGGATCTTTAATGCGCAGCTTGTGGACCAGGTGCTGGATATTCATCAGCGCGAGGCGGAAAATACCATGCGCGAGCTGGCCGTCCGTGAAGGTATCTTCTGTGGCGTCAGTTCGGGCGGCGCGGTAGCGGGTGCGATTCGGGTTGCAAAGGCAAACCCGGGTGCAGTGGTCGTGGCAATAATCTGCGATCGCGGCGATCGTTATCTGTCTACCGGCGTCTTTGGTGAAGAGAGTTATTCGCAGGGGGCAGGGATTTAAGCATCATGGAGATGATTCTTTTCCGGGATAACACCCGGGCGCAACAAACCGATATTGTCGCGGTGCAGTCGCAGGTGGTATATGGCAGCGTGGGGAACAGCATTGCGGTACCGAATATTCGTACCCATCAGCTGAGCGTCACCGCCGTACCGACGGTGTTGTTTAGCAACACGCCGCACTATGACACCTTCTACGGCGGCGTGATCCCGGATGAGTGGTTCAGCGGTTATCTGAAAGCGCTGGAAGAGCGCGACATCCTTCGTGAGCTGAAGGCGGTGACTACTGGCTATATGGGTAGCGCCAGCCAGATTAAATTGCTCGCACAATGGCTCAGGGTCATCAAAGTACGGCACCCGGACCTGCTGGTGCTGGTCGACCCGGTCATCGGCGATATCGACAGCGGGATGTACGTGAAGCCCGAGATCCCGCAAGCGTATCGGGAGCACCTGCTGCCGCTGGCGCAGGGGATCACACCAAACGTCTATGAGCTGGAAGTGTTAAGCGGCAAGCCGTGCCGTACGCCAGAAAGCGCCATCGCGGCGGCACAGGGATTGCTCTCCGACAGCCTGAAATGGGTGGCGATCACCAGTGCGCCGGTCGCTGACGACCCGCAAAACATTCACGTGGTGCTGGTGACGAATGAAGGCGTGACCGTCAGCGCACACCCGCGTGTTGAAACGGACCTGAAAGGGACGGGCGATCTGTTTTGTTCAGAGCTGGTAAGCGGAATTGTTGAGGGCAAAACCGTTGCCGATGCCATTCGCATGGCCGGCGATCGGGTGACGGATGTGATGATTTACACGCAGTCGAAAGGTTACGATGAGCTTATTCTGCCCGCATAAACAAAAATGGCGCCTGAAGGCGCCATTTTTCTGTGCGGCAAGAATTACTTCTTGATGCGGATAACCGGGGTTTCACCCACGGTGACGCTGCCAGACAGTTTGATCAGTTCTTTGATTTCGTCCATGTTGGAGATAACAACCGGAGTCAGGGTAGACTTGGCTTTTTCTTCCAGCAGTGGCAGATCGAATTCAATCACTGGGTCGCCAACTTTAACACGCTGGCCTTCTTCCGCGATACGTTTGAAGCCTTCGCCTTTCAGTTCAACGGTGTCGATACCGAAGTGAACGAACAGTTCGATACCGCTATCAGATTCGATAGAGAACGCATGGTTGGTTTCAAAAATTTTACCGATGGTGCCGTCAACTGGAGCAACCATTTTGTTGCCAGTTGGTTTGATAGCAATGCCATCACCAACGATTTTCTCAGCAAACACTACATCCGGCACGTCTTCGATGTTGACGATCTCGCCGGAGAGCGGAGCAACAATCTCAATAGTTCCGGAGTCTTTCTTATCATCAGAAACCAGAGATTTCAGTTTATCGAACAAACCCATGATCTTCTCCTAAGCAGTAAATTGGGCCGCATCTCGTGGATTAGCAGATTGTTTTTTCTTCAATGAACTTGTTAACCAGCGTCATTAACTCGTCCGTTGTCGGTTGAGCAAGAGCCTGCTCTGCTAACACCTTCGCATCTTCGAAGTTCGTGTTACGGATAATCTTCTTAATGCGCGGGATGGAAATGGCGCTCATAGAGAATTCGTCCAGACCCATACCCAGCAACAGAAGTGTAGCACGTTCGTCGCCTGCAAGCTCACCACACATGCCAGTCCATTTACCTTCTGCATGAGAAGCATCAATAACTTGCTTAATAAGCGTCAGTACGGACGGTGACATTGGCTGGTAGAGATGTGAAATCATATCATTACCACGGTCAACTGCCAGGGTGTACTGCGTTAAATCATTGGTACCGATACTAAAGAAATCAACTTCTTTGGCTAAATGACGCGCAATTGTCGCCGCAGCCGGTGTTTCCACCATCACGCCGATCTCGATTGACTCGTCAAATGCTTTACCTTCGTCACGCAGTTCCTGTTTGTAGATTTCGATCTCTTTCTTCAGTGCACGCACTTCTTCAACAGAGATGATCATCGGGAACATGATGCGCAGTTTACCGAAAGCAGACGCACGCAGGATAGCACGTACCTGATCGCGCAGGATCTCTTTACGATCCATCGCGATACGTACTGCACGCCAGCCCAGGAACGGGTTCTCTTCTTTCGGGAAGTTCATATACGGCAGCTCTTTGTCGCCACCGATGTCCATGGTACGGACGATAACCGCCTGAGAGCCACAGGCTTCAGCCACGGCTTTGTATGCAGCAAACTGCTCTTCTTCAGTAGGCAGCGCGTCACGGTCCATGAACAGGAATTCTGTACGATAGAGACCGACACCTTCCGCACCGTTGCGCTCAGCGCCATCAACGTCACGTACGGTACCGATGTTTGCGCACACTTCTACCTGATGACCGTCCAGGGTGATTGCTGGCAGGTCTTTCAGCTTAGCGAGTTCCGCTTTTTCAGTCGCAACTTGCTCCTGGACCGCGCGCAGTTTTTCGATCTCTTCATTCGTTGGGTTGACGTAAACCAGATTGTTTACGGCATCCAGAATCAAATAGTCGCCGTTTTTCACCTGAGAGGTGACGCTACCGGTGCCCACGATGGCTGGCAGTTCCAGAGAACGCGCCATGATTGAGGTGTGGGAAGTACGGCCGCCTGCGTCGGTGATGAAACCGAGAACCTTTTTCAGGTTCAACTGAGCGGTTTCTGACGGGGTCAGGTCGGCAGCAACCAGAATAACTTCATCCTGAATTGCGCTCAGATCGATGATGGCCAGACCCAGGATGTTGCGCAGCAGGCGCTTACCGATGTCACGTACGTCAGCCGCACGCTCTTTCAGGTATTCGTCATCCAGTTCTTCCAGGGCAGTCGCCTGACCTTCGATAACTTCATGTGCAGCCGCGTCGGCTGTCATGCCTTTATCTTTAATCAGGGCTATGATTTCCTGCTCCAGCTCCTCATCTTCGAGCAGCATGATGTGCCCTTCGAAGATGGCTTCTTTTTCTTCACCGAAAGTTTCGCCAGCTTTAGTTTTGATTGCTTCCAGTTGCGCAGATGCCTTGGCACGACCGCTCAGAAAACGTTCAACTTCCTGATCAACCTTGTCGGCAGAAATTTTTTTCCGGTCAATGACGATCTCGTCTTCTTTCAGCAGCAGTGCTTTGCCGAAAGCGATACCCGGGGATGCTAAAATGCCTGAAATCATAACCCTACCTTACTTGTGACTGATATTTAAAAGAACCCGGAAACTTACTCGAGCTCAGCCATCAGTTTTACCAGATGCTCAACTGCTTTCTGCTCGTCTTCACCTTCTGCAGAGATGGTGACAACAGTGCCCTGAGTCAGGCCCAGAGTCTGCAGTTTGAACAGGCTTTTTGCGCTAGCGCTTTTGCCGTTGGAAGTCACAGTGATTTCAGAAGTGAAGCCTTTCGCTTCTTTAACAAACTGAGCAGCAGGGCGGGTGTGCAGACCGTTCGGAGCGGTAATGGTAACTTCTTGCTGGAACATTGTATTTCCCCAACTTATAGGTTTAGTGTTGTGGAACTAAAGTCTAGCCTGGCGACTGAACTTTAGCCTGTATTGTTAGCGCTGACGTTTCGATCGTCATTAAACATTATGCAGCGAAAGCAAGACTTGAACCAAATCATAAAATCGATTCAGCAAGGCTATTTCATTCACTGATTAATTTCACGCATCAAAATAATTGCTGGTTTAAATACCAGACCCAACGGGGTGAATCAATGCCAGGAGGGGTAAAACTTTGAAGCAGGCCACAAAAAAGCACCCGAAAAGGTGCTTTTTTACGCGTTTTTAACATGCTGGCATCACTGTTGCAGTTCTTTCTCAGTGAAGAGATCGGCAAACAGTGCAGTGCTTAAGTAACGCTCACCCGAGGATGGAAGGATAACCACAATATTCTTGTTGGTAAAGGCTTCGTCTTCCTGAAGTTTGAGCGCTGCCGCAACAGCCGCACCGGAAGAGATACCCGCCAGAATGCCTTCTTCATCCATCAAACGACGCGCGGTAGAGATGGCTTCTTCGTTAGTGATAGTGACCACTTTATCGATAAGCTTCAGGTCCAGGTTACCCGGAATGAAGCCAGCACCAATGCCCTGAATTTTATGTGGGCCTGGCTTGAGCTCTTCACCCGCCAGTGCCTGAGTGATAACCGGTGAGTCGGTTGGTTCAACGGCAACAGTAATCAGATCTTTTTTACCTTTCGTGCCTTTAATATAGCGTGACACACCAGTCAGCGTACCGCCGGTACCCACGCCGGAGATAAACACGTCAACCTGACCGTCAGTATCTTCCCAGATTTCCGGGCCGGTGGTTTTTTCGTGAATTTCAGGGTTGGCCGGGTTGCTAAACTGCTGAAGCAGAAGATATTTCGCCGGATCGCTGGCAACAATTTCTTCGGCTTTCTGGATGGCACCTTTCATGCCTTTAGCGCCTTCGGTCAGAACCAGGTTTGCGCCCAGCGCTTTCAGCAGCTTGCGACGTTCCATACTCATGGTTTCAGGCATGGTCAGCGTCAGTTTGTAGCCGCGCGCGGCCGCAACGTAGGCCAGTGCAATACCGGTGTTGCCGCTGGTTGGTTCCACCAGCTCAACGCCTGGTTTCAGTACGCCACGTTTTTCAGCATCCCAAATCATGTTTGCACCAATACGGCATTTTACGCTGAAGCTCGGGTTACGTGATTCGACCTTCGCCAGAATGCGTCCATTACCGATACGGTTCAGTCGAACCAGGGGCGTATGACCGATAGTCAGCGAGTTGTCTTCATAAATCTTACTCATGGCCTGTCCTTAACTGTATGAAATTGGGATACCGTCCCAGCATACCTGTTGAGCAGGTAGGGGGAAGTAAGGAATTCGCATATCTATATACTGCAAGGAAATAATGGGGATCAGTATGGAATAAGGGGCGGCATAAGCCACCCCTTGTTTACACATTTTTGCATTACTTCCATAACGCGTGCTTAGCACGGTAGCAGTCAACCCACATTGCCGTCGCGCCACACACCGCAACGGGCATGATGAAAAGATTGAGGAACGGAATCATCGTGAACAGGCTGGTCAGTGCGCCAAATTGCATATTGGCAACCTTCTGGGTACGCAGGGCTGTGCGCATCGCTTTAAACGGTACTTTGTGGTTATCGAACGGATAGTCGCAGTACTGGATCGCCAGCATCCATGCGCTAAACAGGAACCACAGCACCGGAGCCACCGTTTGACCGATACCGGGCACGAAATAGAGGATAAGCAGCACAACCGCACGGGGCAGGTACCAGGCAAATTTCTGCCACTCGCGCTTCATGATGCGTGGAATGTCTTTCATGATCCCCAGCACGCCCGTGTCCGGTGGCGTTGCGCCGGTAAGCCGTGCCTCCAGCTGTTCCGCCAGCAGGCCGTTAAAGGGCGCGGCTATCCAGTTCGCGATCGTTGAAAAGAAGTAACCGAATACCAGCAGCACCGAGATGACCACAACCGGCCAGAGCAGGTAGTTCAGCCACTGCAGCCACTCAGGAACATGGCTCATCAGCGAGGGGATCCAGCTTTCCAGCTTTGTGAACAGCCACCAGAACGCACCGCCCATCAGAATAATGTTGATCAACAGAGGCAGGATGACGAAGCGTCGAATACCCGGCAATGAGACCAGTTTCCAGCCCTGAGAAAAATACCAGACGCCGCTGCGAGGGGGGGAAGAAGATGTTGAAACCATAACCAGGCTGTACTCCTTTTTTCACAACCAGTGGAATTGCCCGCCTATATTATCCACTTACGGACCAATGACCAGTTAGGAAATGTTCGAAAAACCAGCAAAAAGCACGATTTCCTTCATCTTTATGCTGTGAATGCTCTGCACACACTTGCACTTGACGTAAACGGCAAATACTCTTAGTGAGTAAATGTTTGCCGTGGTGGCAAGGTGTTAGAACAACAGAGAATATAATGATGCAGGATTTGCGTCTGATATTAATCATTGTTGGCGCGATCGCCATAATCGCTTTACTGGTACATGGTTTCTGGACCAGCCGTAAAGAGCGTTCCTCGATGTTTCGCGATCGCCCACTGAAGCGCATGAAGTCCAGTCGTGACGACGATGACAGTGAAGATGACATCGATGGAAGCGACGACGACGGCGTGGGTGAAGTTCGTGTTCATCGGGTCAATACTGCCCCCGGCGCGGCTCATGGGGAGCATGAAGCGACCCGTACTGCGCAGCACCAGTATCAACCGCCGTATGCTTCCGCACAGCCGCGCCAGCCAGCGCCTCAGCCAGTGGAAGAGCCGGTGCGCCAGCCGCCGCAACAGCCTGTCCATCAGCAGCCTGCTGCACCTCAGCCGGTTCAACAGCAACCTGTGCAACAGCCAGTGCAACCGGTACAACAACCGCAGCAGCCTGTGCATGTGCAGCCTGCGCCGCAGCCCGCTCCGGCCCCGCATGTTGAGCCAGAGCCCGTCGTCGAGCCAGAACCGGTTGTTGAAAAACCGCAGCGCAAAGAAGCGGTGATCATCATGAACGTTGCCGCACATCACGGCAGCCATCTCAACGGTGACGTGCTGCTTAACAGTATTCAGCAGGCAGGCTTCAAGTTTGGCGACATGAATATTTTCCATCGCCACCTGAGCCCAGACGGTAGCGGCCCGGCGCTGTTCAGCCTGGCCAATATGGTCAATCCTGGCACCTTTGACCCGGAAATGACCGGTGATTTCGTGACGCCGGGTGTCACAATCTTTATGCAGGTGCCGTCCTATGGTGACGAACTGCAGAACTTTAAGCTGATGCTGCAATCCGCTCAGCACATCGCTGATGAAGTGGGTGGTGTGGTGCTCGACGATCAGCGTCGAATGATGACCCCGCAGAAGCTGCGCGAGTATCAGGACCGCATCCGCGAAGTTAAGGAAGCCAACGCGTAATCGTCGCGTTTACTTCGACTCCTCCTCAACCCCCGCATGTCGGGGGTTTTTTCTCATTGATGGTGCGATATGGACTCAATCGAACAACAACTCACTGAACTGCGAACCACGCTTCGCCATCATGAATATCTCTATCATGTTATGGACGCGCCGGAATTACCGGATGCGGAGTATGACCGTCTGATGCGCGAACTCCGCGAATTAGAGGCGCAGCATCCGGAACTCATCACACTCGATTCACCCACCCAACGCGTCGGCGCTGAGCCGCTGGGGGCTTTCAGCCAGGTGCGTCATGAAGTGCCGATGCTGTCACTGGACAACGTCTTCGATGAAGAGAGTTTTCTCGCGTTTAATAAGCGTGTGCAGGATCGTCTTAAAAGTAGCGATACCCTTACCTGGTGCTGTGAGCTGAAGCTGGACGGCCTTGCGGTCAGCCTTCTTTACGAAAACGGCGTGCTGGTGCGTGCGGCAACTCGTGGTGATGGTACCACCGGGGAAGACATCACCACCAACGTGCGCACTATCCGCGCGATCCCGCTGAAACTGCAGGGTGAGAACATTCCTGCGCGACTGGAAGTGCGCGGTGAAGTGTTCCTGCCCCAGGCGGGCTTCGAGAAAATCAATGACGAAGCGCGCCGCACTGGTGGGAAAGTGTTTGCTAACCCGCGTAATGCGGCGGCAGGCTCTCTGCGCCAGCTTGATCCACGCATCACCGCGAAGCGACCGCTTACTTTCTTCTGCTACGGCGTAGGGATTCTGGAGGGGGGCGAGCTACCGGATACGCACCTCGGACGTCTGCTGCAGTTTAAAGCGTGGGGCCTGCCGGTGAGCAACCGTGTTCAGCTTTGCGACTCCCCGGAAGCAGTACTGGCCTTCTACCACAAGGTGGAAGAGGACCGTCCAACGCTCGGCTTTGATATTGATGGCGTTGTCATTAAGGTTAACTCATTAGCGCTTCAGGAGCAGTTGGGCTTTGTTGCGCGCGCACCACGCTGGGCGGTGGCGTTTAAGTTTCCTGCTCAGGAGCAGATGACCTTTGTCCGCGACGTGGAGTTCCAGGTTGGTCGCACCGGTGCCATTACTCCGGTTGCTCGTCTGGAGCCGGTGCAGGTGGCGGGCGTGCTGGTGAGTAATGCCACGCTGCATAACGCCGATGAAATTGAGCGTCTTGGTCTGCGTATTGGCGACAAAGTGGTCATTCGCCGCGCGGGCGATGTTATTCCACAGGTGGTTAACGTTGTTGAGTCAGAACGTCCTGATGATACGCGCGAGATTATTTTCCCGACCCATTGCCCGGTATGCGGCTCGGACGTTGAACGTGTTGAAGGTGAAGCGGTGGCGCGCTGTACGGGTGGCTTAATCTGTGGTGCGCAGCGTAAAGAATCTCTGAAACACTTCGTCTCCCGTCGGGCGATGGACGTCGACGGTATGGGCGACAAGATTATCGATCAGCTGGTTGAGAAAGAGTACGTCCATACGCCAGCAGATCTTTTCAAACTGACTGCGGGTAAACTGACGGGGCTTGATCGCATGGGGCCTAAGTCAGCGCAGAATGTTGTCAATGCTCTGGAAGCCGCTAAAGAGACGACCTTCGCACGCTTCCTTTACGCGCTGGGTATTCGTGAAGTCGGCGAAGCGACTGCAGCGGGGCTAGCGGCGTACTTTGGTACGCTGGATGCGCTGGAAAAAGCGAGCATCGACGAGTTGCAAAAAGTCCCGGATGTCGGGATTGTTGTCGCCACTCACGTCTTTAACTTCTTTGCTGAAGAGAGCAACCGTGAAGTTATCGGCAAGCTGCTGGAAGAGGGTATCAAATGGCCCGCACCGGTGGTGGTTAATGCCGAAGAGATCGACAGTCCGTTCGCCGGTAAAACGGTGGTGCTGACCGGCAGCCTGAGCCAGCTTTCACGTGACGATGCGAAAGCGCGTCTGGTGGCGCTGGGGGCCAAAGTGGCGGGCAGCGTGTCGAAGAAAACCGATTTGGTGATTGCCGGAGAGGCGGCGGGTTCGAAGCTGGCGAAAGCTCAGGAGCTCGGCATTGCGGTGATCGACGAAGCGGAAATGATGCGTCTGTTAGGAGAATAACGTGGAGAAAGAGCAACTCGTTGAGATCGCCAACACCGAGATGCCGTTCGGTAAATATAAAGGCCGCAGGCTGATCGATTTGCCGGAAGAGTATCTGCTGTGGTTTGCCCGTAAGGATGAATTCCCGGCAGGGCGGCTGGGTGAGTTGATGGCTATCACGTTACTGATCAAAACTGAGGGGCTGACCCAGCTGGTTCAGCCCCTGAAACGCACTTAAGCTTTAGCGGCGCGGGTCTCTTCCTGCGCCAGTTTTTCAGTCTGGCGCTTGTAACGACGCGCCAGCACCGCGCAGACCATAAGCTGGATCTGATGGAAAATCATCAGCGGCAGCACCATCATCCCAATCACCGAGGTCGGGAACAGAATGTTGGCCATCGGGATACCGTTCGCCAGGCTCTTTTTCGAACCGCAGAACACAATCGTAATTTCATCCGCTTTGTTGAAGCCGCACTTGCGTGCCACAAAGACGTTAACCGCAATTACAATCGCCAGCAGGACGAGGCTGACCACCACGATAAACAGCAGTGAGCCTGCGCCGACCTTATGCCAGATCCCATTTACCACCGCTTCACTGAAAGCGGAATAGACCACCAGCAGAATTGACGACTGATCGGTTTTTGAGATCCATTTTTTGTGCTTTGCCACAAACGCGCCCGTCCACGGACGCGAGAGATGCCCCAGGACAAACGGCAGCAGCAGCTGCAGACAGATTTTACCCACTTGCTCAAGGTTACCTTCCGCGCCGTGCATGTTCATCAGCAAACCCACCAGCAATGGGGAGACGAAAATCCCTAACAGGCTGGATGCCGACGCCGAACAGACTGCGGCCGCGACGTTACCGCCTGCCAGCGAGGTGAAGGCAATGGCGGACTGCACGGTGGCTGGCAGAATGCACAGATACAGGAAACCGGTGTAGAGCGCCGGGTCGACGTTAACCGGAGCCCACCACGCAAACAGCACGCCGAGAATGGGGAACAGAATGAACGTGCTGCACATCACCCAGAGGTGCAATCGCCAGTGGCTACCACCAGCGATAATGGCTTCGCGGGAGAGTTTTGCGCCGTGCATAAAGAACAGCAGTGCGATGGCGGCCGTCGTTAGCCCCTCAAAAAACGGAACAAATCCCCCGCGAGCGGGGAAGAACGAGGCCAGTAAAACGGTAGCAACCAGGGTAAGCGTAAACGGATCAACAATACGAAATAGTTTCATAATGACTCCTGAAAACAGATGTCGCTATTGTGCTTTTTTCCATTTGAGAAATAAAATTGATTTATTGCATCCATTTATGAATTAAAAAGATGAATTATTCCTTACGTCAGCTTCGCATATTCGTCACCGTGGCAAACGCCCGTAGCTTCAGCCGGGCAGGGGAGATGATTGGCCTGAGCCAGTCGGCGGTGAGTCACAGTGTGAAAGAGCTGGAGAGTCAAACGGGTGTGCGGTTACTTGACCGCACCACGCGCGAAGTTGTGTTGACTGAAGCCGGGCAGCAGCTGGCCTTGCGCCTCGAGCGGTTACTTGATGAATTGAACAGTACGCTCAGGGATGTTGGGCGGTTGGGACAGCAACTTTCGGGTACGGTGCGGGTTGCTGCCAGCCAGACGATCTCTGCCCACCTTATCCCGCAGTGTATTGCCGAGGGAAACCACCGCTACCCGGATATTGATTTTGTTTTACATGACAGACCGCAACAGTGGGTGCTGGAAAGCATCCGACAGGGGGATGTGGATTTTGGGATTGTGATCGATCCCGGTCAGGTGAGCGATCTGGCGTGCGAAAGCGTACTTTCTGAGCCCTTTTTGCTGCTCTGCCGGGACGACGATCCGCTGGCAACTTTACCGGTAGTCAGCTGGCAGTCCCTTCAGGAAGCGAACCTGGTATTGCAGGATTATGCCTCGGGCAGCCGTCCGCTGATTGATTCTGCGCTGGTGACTCAGGGAGTAAAGGCAACGATCGTGCAGGAGATTGGTCACCCGGCGACGCTGTTTCCTATGGTGGAAGCTGGCATTGGTATCAGCGTGTTGCCCGCCCTGGCACTTCCCCTGCCACAGGGAAGTCGGCTGTCCGTGAAGCGATTGGTGCCTGTTGTCGAGCGAAAGCTGATGCTGGTGCGGCGAAAAAATCGTTCACTCTCGGGGGCGGCACAGGCCATCTGGGAAGTGGTGCGTATCCAGGCGCAACGATTAACCGAGGCCCGCATACGCGACCCACTGTTTAACGCATCAGAAGATTAGATGTAGATATCAATCTGATGATTATCTGACGGGCTATTCACACCTTCCACTTTACCCAGCTTTTGATCTTGTTTCTTCTGGGCTTCTTCGGCCTGCTGGCGCTGCAGCGCGGCAAGCTGCGCCTGAAGTACTTTGATCTGGGTCTGAATAAGTTCCTGCTGCTTCTTCTTCTCATCCGCGCTGCCGGTGCTGTTTGCCAGCTCTTTTAACTGCTGAGTCAGCTTTTTGATCTTGTCAATAATACTGCTGATCTGGGAAGAGATGTCGCTCCCGCCAGAAGCACCTTTCCCACCGCTGCTGGTTTGAATCATTTGGGTTGAAGCCTGAATGGTCGTCATCGTATTTCCTCGCGTTATAAAACAGAGGTATCGGCACCGACGGGATTAGCTTGAGCAAAACTGCCATATCTGGCAGGGATTTGCATTGATACACAATCAGTATTGATGGTGCTGTGAAAGTGTATTGGAGGTAAACCGCAGGCTCCAGATATAAGACTAAGGTCATGCGATCCGTGATATCGCGATCTTAATTCTCAAGGAGCCTTTATGACCCTCTCAAATAACCCATGGTACTGCGCTGACATCATCCGCACCGCTAAACCGAATTTCACGCCGCGCGTTGCGTTCATTCTCGGTTCTGGCCTTGGCGCACTAGCCGACCAGATTGAAGACGCCGTTTCTCTGAGCTACGAAAAGCTGCCGGGTTTCCCTGTGAGTAAGGTTCACGGTCATGCCGGTGAGCTGGTCCTGGGACATCTTGCCGGTGTACCTGTTGCCTGTATGAAAGGGCGGGGTCACTTCTATGAAGGCCGCGGGATGACCGTCATGACCGATGCGATCCGCACGTTCAAACTGCTGGGTTGCGAGCTGCTGTTTAGCACCAATGCTGCGGGCTCATTGCGTAAAGACGTTAAGCCCGGAAGCCTGGTTGCGTTGAGTGACCATATCAACACCATGCCGGGAACGCCGATGGTGGGGCTAAACGATGAACGTTTTGGTGATCGCTTCTTCTCGCTGGCTAATGCTTACGACGCAAACTACCGTGCCGTTTTGCAAACCGTGGCCGCGAAGGAGGGCTTCCCTCTGCATGAAGGCGTGTTTGTCTCTTATCCTGGCCCCAACTTCGAGACTGCGGCGGAGATCCGCATGATGCAAATTATTGGTGGCGACGTGGTGGGCATGTCCGTGGTGCCGGAAGTGATCTCTGCACGTCACTGTAACCTGAAAGTGGTGGCCGTTTCTGCAATTACGAATCTTGCTGAAGGTCTGGGCGAGGTAAAACTCTCACACGAACAAACACTGGCTGCTGCTGAGCTTTCCCGCCAGAACTTCATCAACCTTATCTGCGGTTTTCTTCGCCATATTGCCTGATTAAAACAATAAAGTGGCCCGTGAGGACCACACTGCTATAAGGAATGGAATATGAACATCACGACTCGCTTAAAGATAATGTCCTTTATGCAATATTTTATCTGGGGGAGTTGGCTGGTTACCCTCGGCGCTTACATGATTAACACTCTACATTTTACCGGCTCCGACGTGGGGATGGTTTACAGCTCCAAGGGGCTGGCCGCAATTGTTATGCCATCTCTGGTGGGGATTATTGCCGACAAATGGCTGCGAGCAGACCGTGCATACGTGATTTGCCACCTCGTCTGTGCCGTTGCCCTCTGTTATGCCGCGCAGGTCAATGAACCCGGGTTAATGTTCTGGGTCATGCTGGTGAATGCGATGGCCTTTATGCCCACGATTGCGTTGTCGAACACGATTTCTTACTCCTGCCTTGAACAGTCAGGGCTGGATACGGTAAGCCATTTTCCGCAAGTGAGGGTGTATGGCACCGTGGGATTTATTGCCGCGATGTGGGCCATCAGCCTGATGGGGGCGGAGCTCAGCAACGTGCAGCTCTATATAGCAGCTGCTGCATCCCTGCTGCTGGCAATCTACTCTCTGACGCTACCGGCCACTCCGGTTGCGACGACAAAAACGTCTCCGTCTCTGGCAAGTAAACTGGGCCTCAATGCATTTATCCTGTTTAAACAACCCCGCATGGCGGTGTTCTTTTTATTCGCGATGCTGCTGGGCGCCGTGCTGCAGATAACCAACACGTTTGGCAGTCCTTTTCTGCATGATTTTGCACGTAATCCGGCGTATGCGGAGAGCTTTATCGTTAAATACCCGTCCATTTTGCTCTCCGTCTCGCAGATGTCAGAAGTATTCTTCATTCTGACTATTCCATACTTCCTCAGACGATTTGGTATTAAAACCGTCATGCTGATGAGCATGGTGGCCTGGATGTTGCGGTTTGGGCTGTTTGCCTTTGGCGATCCGTCCGCAACAGGCTTTGCGTTGCTCATGCTGTCAATGATTGTCTACGGCTGCGCGTTCGACTTCTTCAATATTTCCGGCTCGGTGTTTGTTGAGCAGGAGGTGAGCTCTGATATCCGTGCCAGCGCGCAAGGGCTGTTTATGACCACCGTTAACGGTATTGGTGCTTATTTCGGGTCCGTGTTAAGCGGTATGGCAGTCGATTACTTCTCGGTGGATGGGGTTAAGGACTGGCAGACCATCTGGCTGGTGTTTGCGGCCTATGCGCTGGTGCTTGCGGTGGTGTTTTATTTCAGCTTTCACTATCACCACATCAGTAAAAACAGCGAGATGCGCACAGTTGCGCACTAAATTTTTCCTGTGGACGATGAAAGGCTTTAAGGTAGACGCTTAAATGTTATCGCCAGGATATGTTTTGATGGAACGCGTCTATCGGACCGATCTCAAGCTGCTGCGTTATTTTCTTGCCGTGGCGGAAGAATTGCATTTTGGGCGGGCTGCGGCCCGTCTTAATATGTCCCAGCCGCCGTTAAGCCTGCATATTAAAGAGCTGGAAAGCCAACTGGGGACGTTACTGTTTATTCGCCACTCGCGGAGTGTCGCGTTGACGCATGCCGGTAAAGTGCTGATGGAAGAGTCCCGTCGGCTGCTCGCCAGTGCAAACCAGGCGCTGGCTCGCGTCGAGCAAATTGGCCGGGGTGAGGCGGGGCGCATTGAGCTGGGGATTGTCGGTACCGCCATGTGGAGCGAGGTGCGCACGGTCATGCGCGCTTTCCTGAAAGAGCATCCGAATGTTGATGTTGTTTTTCGCGAAAAATCGCCGGTCATGCAAATGGCTTTGCTTGAACGTCGTGAGCTGGATGTCGGGATCTGGCGAATGGCAACTGAACCCACCGCCGGGTTTACCAGCGTGCGATTGCGTGATGCCGCTTTTCTTGTTGCAATGCCGGAAGATCACCGACTGGTCAGCGAATCATCTATTACGCTCTCAGAGCTACAGGATGAGTATTTTGTCACCATGCCTTCAGCACATTCTGACTGGGCATTTTTACATCGCGTATGTCAGCAGGCCGGGTTCTCGCCGATGATTGTACGCGAAGCTGTTGAACCACAGACGGTACTGGCGATGATTAGTATGGGGATGGGGATTACGCTTGCCGCTGACAGTTACGCGCAAATGCAGTGGCCAGGCGTGGTCTTCCGCCCTTTGCGCGAGCGCATACCGGCTGATCTGTATGTGGTATATGACGCGAAGCAGGCAACACCCGCAGTAGAAAGGTTGATTGCAACTTTAACGATGATGTAAATCGCAGATAGCAAAAAAGCGCCTTTAGGGCGCTTTTTTACATTGGTGGGTCGTGCAGGATTCGAACCTGCGACCAATTGATTAAAAGTCAACTGCTCTACCAACTGAGCTAACGACCCGAAATGGTGGGCGATGACGGGCTCGAACCGCCGACCCCCTCCGTGTAAAGGAGATGCTCTACCAACTGAGCTAATCGCCCATTTCGGAACTGCTTTGATAAGGTGAGAATGGTGGGCGATGACGGGCTCGAACCGCCGACCCCCTCCGTGTAAAGGAGATGCTCTACCAACTGAGCTAATCGCCCATTCTCAATTCTTATCTACACTGCGAGTCTACGTGAAGTAGATGGTGGGTGATGACGGGCTCGAACCGCCGACCCCCTCCGTGTAAAGGAGATGCTCTACCAACTGAGCTAATCACCCCCGCTGTGTGGAGTCGCATTATAGGGAGAGTTGAAAATGAGTCAACGCATTTTCTAAAGTTTTTATTCGTTCGTCGTAAAATTAAACAAAACGATCGCGAAATGGGCGGTGGAGCATGATTTCTAAACAAAAATAGCAAACTCGGTCACGATAAAGGGATCAACATTGAGGAATCCCCCCACAGTGATAGAATATTGCCCATCGTTTTTTCCCCAGGATTTGCCGAATACCGGCATCTTTATAACGTAAGGCCATTTCATGAAAATCAAAACTCGCTTCGCGCCGAGCCCGACAGGCTATCTGCACGTCGGTGGTGCTCGTACTGCTCTCTATTCCTGGCTTTTTGCTCGTCACAACAAAGGTGAGTTCGTCCTGCGTATTGAAGATACCGATCTTGAGCGCTCTACGCCGGAAGCAATTGAAGCCATCATGGATGGTATGAACTGGTTGAATCTGGAATGGGATGAAGGCCCGTATTTCCAGACCAAACGTTTCGACCGCTATAACGCTGTGATTGATGAGATGCTGGTCGCGGGCACGGCGTATAAGTGCTATTGCTCCAAAGAACGTCTGGACGCGCTGCGTGAAGAGCAGATGGCGAACGGTGAGAAGCCACGTTATGACGGTCGTTGCCGCCATGACCATAGCGAACATGCTGCTGATGAGCCATGCGTGGTGCGTTTTGCTAACCCGCAAGAGGGTTCAGTGATCTTCGACGACCAGATCCGTGGCCCGATCGAATTCAGCAATCAGGAGCTGGACGACCTGATCATCCGCCGTACCGACGGTTCTCCAACCTATAACTTCTGCGTAGTGGTTGATGACTGGGATATGGAAATTACGCACGTTGTTCGTGGTGAAGACCATATCAACAACACCCCGCGTCAGATCAACATTCTGAAGGCGCTGAACGCACCAGTGCCTGTTTATGCGCACGTCTCCATGATCAATGGCGACGACGGTAAAAAGCTGTCTAAACGCCATGGCGCGGTCAGTGTCATGCAGTACCGTGACGATGGTTATCTGCCGGAAGCGCTGCTGAACTACCTGGTGCGACTGGGCTGGGCTCACGGTGACCAGGAGATCTTCAGTCGCGAAGAGATGATCAATCTGTTCTCTCTGAGCTCTGTGAGCAAATCGGCGAGTGCATTTAATACCGACAAGCTGCTGTGGCTGAACCACCATTACATCAATACCATGCCGCCTGAATATGTCGCGACATATCTGCAGTGGCACATTGAGCAGGCAAATATTGATACCCGCACTGGCCCAGAGCTGGCGGACCTGGTGAAACTGCTCGGCGAGCGTTGCAAAACTCTGAAAGAGATCGCTGAAAGCTGCCGTTACTTCTATGAAGAGTTTGATGAGTTCGATGCGGACGCCGCGAAGAAACATCTGCGCCCGGTTGCGCGTCAGCCGCTGGAAGTGGTGCGTGACAAGCTGGCGGCTCTTACCGAATGGACTGCGGAAAATGTGCATCACGCTATTCAGGCAACTGCTGATGAGCTGGAAGTCGGCATGGGGAAAGTAGGCATGCCATTGCGCGTTGCGGTGACCGGTGCGGGCCAGTCCCCGGCGCTGGATGTGACTGTCCATGCCATCGGCAAGTCGCGCAGTGTAGCGCGTATTAACAAGGCACTGGACTTTATCTCTGAACGCGAAAGTCAGCAGTAATTAAGTCTTCAGGACGAGAAACGGCAGGGTAACCTGCCGTTTTTTTATGTATTTGATTCAGCAATACCCAGGCGTGTAAGAAATCCGCGAATACCTTCACGTTTCAATAATGTGTCCAGACGCTTCTGCTCTAGCTGGGTCATACTCTCCAGCGTTTCGATAATGCCCGAACGCAGGTTTGAAGAGGGGGCGCTGTATGATGAGGGGACTTCTGCCAGATGGTAAACCGCCTGACGAGTACGGATTGCCGGGAGGCTCATAATATGTTCCTTCACGCGCGCATCAATATGGATTAGCCGCGCCCGACCGCCTTTTACGCCATTGAGCCCTTCGGTTTTCCAACCCTGTTGACGTATCCAACGATTAATGGTCTGTCGGGCAACACCCAAACTCTCCGCCAGCTCTTCCGTGGTCATTTTACTACGTAATCTTTTCATATTAGTTCTGGTCGCGAATCCCTAAACGTTGCAACAATCCGGTTATCCCTTCCCGCAGTAACAGCGATGTCATTTGCTTCTGCTCTTCCGGTGTCATTTCATTGGCCAGCGTCAGGAGTAGGTTGTGAAGCGAACCATCCTGGTTGGCACCTTCTGGTATATCAGACGTTTCAGTTGCCCGGCGTGCGCTGCGGATAAAGTCACGTACTTTTTCGTTCACATGTACCAGACGCGCTTTCCCACCCTGGACTCCCGGTTTTGGTGATGTAATCCAACCCTCTTTACGTACCCATTTATTGATGGTCTGGCGGCTATAGCCAGTGAGCAAGGCTAACTCTTCTGGCGTCATTCGTTCCTTGATCATGCAATTTCCTGAATATTTGTAGGGATAATTAACGGTTCATTTTATAGCACCGTTTTACGTGAAAACGTGACAGGCTTAACTCATGACTGCGAGCAAGCTCGCAAAGTGATTCATTTGCATGATTTTTCGGCGATTGAGCGGCGGTCATTGATTTTGCCGTTGACACTCCGCAGCGGAATTCATATTATGCCGCCCGTCAACATGACAGCTTTACGATGGGGCTATAGCTCAGCTGGGAGAGCGCTTGCATGGCATGCAAGAGGTCAGCGGTTCGATCCCGCTTAGCTCCACCAAACTCTGAACCCAACAGAGTGCGGTCAGTAAAGTAACATGTGGGGCTATAGCTCAGCTGGGAGAGCGCTTGCATGGCATGCAAGAGGTCAGCGGTTCGATCCCGCTTAGCTCCACCAAAATTTTAAGCCCTCGTCAAAAGACGAGGGCTTTTTTTATGCGCTTGTAACACTCACTACTACATTTTGTTATAAAAATAGATATATTCCTGTACCTCACCTCAATCGAAAGCAATAAACCCGTCCATAATTAGACTTGAACTTGCTTCGCGCAATTAATAAACATATTATCCATCCGGTCAATGATACGAACGGATAATATACTCATCAGCTTAATGAATAGAAAAACTTACAATAACGTAAAGATATTTATGATTGCCCTGGCGCTTTGCCTGATTGCGGTACCTTTCTCCCGTTTCCTCTCTCCGCGCGCAATTGTTAATGGTCATGACGTTTATTTAGCATGGTTACCGCTAAGCGTTATGCTGGCGGTAATTCTGTTATTTGGACGCAGGGCAATTCTTCCTGTTTTGTTAGGTTTTACTGTCACTAATTTATTTTATGTTAATTTAGCGCCACTACAATATTCAGTTTTACTGTTTTGTCAGACCTTCGCGTTGTTCGCAGCGTGCGGTCTGCTACGCCTCATGCTGGGCAAGCGTTGGCGTTACAGTATCCCTAACAAGCACATCGGTTTACGTATATTCTGGCTCGGTTTTATCGTGCCAATAGGTATTAAGCTGTCGATGTATATGGCAGGCTATTTGTTTGATTTCCCGGTGACAATTTCAACCTTCTTCGGCGAAGGAACGGTAATTTACAATGTGGTGGATATTCAAAGTCTGATCTGCGCGGCGTTGATTTTTACCATGATGTTCTATTACCCATTAAGAATGATAATTAATCCTCGCTATGCCATCACGTTCTGGCGGCGAAGCGTGAAGCCTGTGTTTCTTCACAAAAATTCATTATATATTTTTGTCTGGCTGATGTTTTTAAGTTTCATTCTCGTCATTTTATGTGGACCTTTTGAATCTCCCGTCATTGCGGGCTATTTGATGCCGCTGATTTTTATTCTTTTTACGTTAGCGATAAGTCGCCTGACCTATGCGCTTATCTCTTTGCTCTGGGCCGTATCTGCACTCCTGCTGTTGACCTACAACTATAACTTCCTTAATGGGGTTGAATCGGGCCATTCGCTCTCCTTTATCCTCTCCGTGCTTATCTCTTTCGCCATCTGTTTGCTTTACATGTCGCGCATTTATCAGCGCAGCGAGTGGTTAAAACGGGGCTGGCAGGGCCGGGCGCTGACCGATCCGCTGACGGGTTTGCCCAATATTCGTGCGCTGGAGGATTATCTTGAGAATCATCCTGATGCAAAAGTTAGCATTCTGCGTATGGATAACCTGGAATTTTTGAGCCGCCACTACGGGATGCTCATGCGGGTCCATTGCAAACGAACGATCGCCACGTCGCTTCAGCCACTTCTGCAGAAAGATGAGTCCCTCTTCCAGTTACCTGGCAGCGAGCTGGTACTGGTATTGCTGGGCCCGGGAACCGCTGAGCGCCTTCAGCATATGGTTGATCGGCTGAACAGTCGTAAGATTTACTGGAACAACACCGGGCTGGATATTGAATTTGGCGCGTCCTGGGGGATGGTCGAAAACGGCGAAAAGTTACACCACACGCTGGGGCAACTGAGCTGGCTGGCAGAGCAATCCTGCGGCGCGCATAACGTTCTTGCGCTCACGAATAGTCTTGAAGCGGTATCCGGACAAACGACAGAACGTGTTCTGATGTTAGCGCGCATTAAACACGCCCTGGACGCGGGCCAGTTTCATTTATACGCGCAGCCTATCCAGAAGGCTGACGGGAGTGGGTACTACGAAATTCTGGCGCGGATGGAAAGCGAAGGGGAGATCATTACTCCCGATCGCTTTATTCCGTTGATTGCCCAATTCAACCTCAGTCATCGGTTTGATATGTGTGTAATGGAAAAGTTACTGGTGTGGCTGCGCGATCACCCTGCGACGCATGCCGGTGCCCGTTTTTCTGTCAATCTGATGCCGTTGACGCTGATGCAAAAAGAGGTGGCCAGTGAGATTTGCGCCCTCTTCGAACGGTATGGTATAGCCCCTCAGGCCGTCATTATCGAAATCACTGAGGAGCAGGCCTTTTCGAATTCAGGAAGCAGTATCAACAATATCCAACAGTTGCGGGATTACGGTTTCCGGATTGCCATTGATGACTTTGGTACGGGTTACGCGAACTATGAGCGTCTCAGACGTCTGCAGGCAGACATCATTAAGATTGAGGGCTGCTTTGTAAAAGATATTTGTACTGACGACATGGATGCGATGATCGTCCAGTCGATGTGTAATCTGGCGAAGACAAAATCTCTGTGTGTGGTGGCTGAATATGTGGAAACACCAGCTCAGCGCGAGATGCTGCTAAGCTTCGGCGTGGATTACCTGCAGGGCTACCTGATAGGCAAACCTACACCGCTGGAAGAATTGCGGGAATAAAAAAACCGGGAGCCATGCTCCCGGTTTGTGTTTTAACAGTAAACCTTACAGTACCAGTGCTGCGATAGAAGCAGACAGGACGCTTACCAGCGTAGAGCCGTAAACCAGTTTCAGGCCAAAGCGAGAAACCACGTTACCCTGTTCTTCGTTCAAACCTTTAATCGCACCGGCGATAATACCGATGGATGAGAAGTTAGCGAATGAAACCAGGAACACGGACAGAATGCCTTCCGCGCGTGGAGAAAGGGTGCTGGCAATCTTCTGCAGATCCATCATCGCAACGAATTCGTTAGACACCAGTTTAGTCGCCATAATACTGCCCACCTGCAGTGCTTCGTGAGCCGGAACACCCATCACCCATGCAATAGGGTAGAAGATGTAGCCCAGAATACCCTGGAAGGAGATGCCCAGAACCGCAGCGAACAGGGCGTTCAGGCCAGAAATCAGGGCAATGAAGCCGATCAGCATGGCGGCAACGATAATCGCCACTTTGAAACCTGCCAGAATGTACTCACCCAGCATTTCGAAGAAGCTCTGACCTTCGTGCAGGTTTGACATCTGGATGTTCTCTTCGCTGGCATCAACGCGGTACGGGTTGATCAGTGACAGAACGATAAAGGTGCTGAACATGTTCAGAACCAGTGCAGCAACCACGTATTTTGGCTCCAGCATGGTCATATACGCGCCCACGATAGACATGGAAACGGTAGACATTGCGGTTGCCGCCATGGTGTACATGCGGTTGCGGGACATCTTACCGAGAATATCTTTATACGCGATGAAGTTCTCAGACTGACCGAGGATCAGGGAACTGACGGCGTTGAATGATTCCAGCTTACCCATGCCGTTTACTTTGGATAACAGGAAACCAATTCCACGAATAATAAACGGCAGAACACGGATGTGCTGCAGAATACCGATCAGCGCAGAGATGAAGACGATTGGGCACAGCACCTTCAGGAAGAAGAACGCCAGACCTTCGTCGTTCATTTTACCGAAGACGAAGTTCGTCCCTTCGTTGGCAAACCCGAGCAGTTTTTCGAACATTTCGGAGAAGCCTTTTACGAAGCCAAGCCCCACGTTGGAGTTCAGGAAGAACCAGGCGAGTAAAACTTCAATGACCAGCAGTTGGACAACATAACGAATACGAATTTTTTTGCGGTCTGTGCTGACCAGCAATGCAAGTGCAGTAACGACAACAAGTGCCAGGACAAAATGAAGGACGCGGTCCATATTTGCTCCAAATTTGAGGCAGGTTTAATTTTCTTGCACATTCTATGTAACGAAGGAAAAGAAAACGAGATCAAGGGCACACTATAGTTACATCCTGTGACGAGTCTCAAAATTAGTGATCCACAATACATTTTTGTTATGTTAGGTAAATGAGTGAAAAGTTAAGTTTGTGTGCTAGTCTTCACAAAAGAGCGCGCGATTTCAGTTTTTGTCAGGTCGCCCTCAGCTTACCCGCCTGTCTATCGTCCAAAGCTATCAGAGAAATCACTGTAAACTTCACAAATGAGCTTGATAATCATTCTCATTTTGATAGCATTAAACATAGCAAAGGCTATATTTTCAGAGGCAGAAATGACAAACAGTCGCGTAGAGGGTAGCAGTGGCAGAGCAGCGCGCAAGTTGCGGTTCGCATTAATGGGACCTGCGTTCATTGCTGCCATTGGCTATATCGATCCGGGCAATTTTGCGACCAATATTCAGGCCGGGGCGAGCTTTGGCTATAAACTGCTGTGGGTGGTCGTCTGGGCTAACCTGATGGCGATGCTGATTCAGATGCTCTCCGCAAAGCTTGGGATTGCCACGGGTAAAAACCTGGCTGAGCAAATTCGTGACCATTACCCGCGCCCGGCGGTCTGGCTCTACTGGGTTCAGGCCGAAATCATCGCCATGGCGACCGATCTCGCTGAATTTATCGGTGCGGCGATCGGCTTTAAATTGATTCTGGGTGTGTCGCTGTTGCAGGGGGCGGTACTGACCGGGATTGCCACCTTCCTGATTTTGATGTTACAGCGTCGGGGGCAAAAACCGCTGGAGAAAGTTATTGGCGGTCTGCTGTTGTTTGTCGCTGCGGCCTATATTGTCGAGCTGATTTTCTCACAACCCAATCTGGCTCAGCTCGGTAAAGGGATGGTGATCCCAAGTCTGCCAACCTCTGAAGCCGTATTTCTGGCCGCCGGTGTGCTGGGGGCGACCATCATGCCGCATGTCATTTATCTGCACTCTTCGCTGACTCAGCACCTCCACGGCGGCACGCGTAAAGAACGTTACTCCGCGACCAAATGGGATGTGGCTATCGCCATGACAATTGCTGGTTTTGTGAATCTGGCGATGATGGCGACTGCCGCGGCCGCTTTCCACTTTAACGGCCACACCGGTATTGCCGATCTCGATCAGGCTTATCTCACACTGGAGCCGTTACTGAGCCATGCTGCTGCCACGATATTTGGTCTGAGTCTGGTGGCCGCTGGTCTCTCATCTACGGTTGTGGGGACGCTGGCAGGGCAGGTGGTCATGCAGGGGTTTGTTCGTTTCCATATTCCACTGTGGGTGCGCCGCTCTGTCACGATGCTGCCGTCATTTATCGTGATTCTGATGGGGCTCGATCCAACGAGGATCCTGGTCATGAGCCAGGTTTTGTTGAGTTTTGGTATCGCGCTGGCGCTGGTGCCGCTACTGATCTTTACCAGCAATAAAACCCTGATGGGCGACCTGGTCAACACAACGCTGGTGAAAAGAACCGGCTGGGCCATAGTCGTGGTGGTGGTGGCGCTGAACCTGTGGTTGTTGATTGGAACAGTGTTAGGTCTGTAAGGTTTAATTAAGAAAAAGGAGCCGTGAGGCTCCTTTTTGCATTAATGATGGCCATGGCCGTGACCTTTACCGCGACCCCAGCCGCCACGGTGGTCGTCACGATCGTTCCAGCCTTCACGGTAACCGCGCTCATAGGCATTATCTTTATACCAGCCACGGTGTCTGCCGTTATCATGTTTCCACCAGCGATCTCCACGCCACTCATAATGACGATGCCAGTAGTCACGGTCGCGCCAATAGCCGCCGTCCCAGTATCTGCCGTAATCGTCACGATCGCCAATTTGTAATTTTACGGATGGCAACAGGGTGATTTCGCCCGCAGTGGCGATCAGCGGGGCCGAAGCCAGTAATACCGCTGCAAGAATCAGTGACCTGAACATACTCTTTCTCCTTCACGATCGGGGCCTTCATTGGGCCTGTTAACTCAATATTACGAGTTGGTAAAGCCTCGTTTCATCGCCTGAACTCCGAATTCATGAATGAGAGCACTTTTTGCTAAAAGTGCTTTTAATTTGAACTGCCAAGGATCCCTTCAATTATGTTCAGTTCTTCATCTGAAAAATGGCGGTTTTCCAGCATGCCCACGGCGTCATCAATTTGGGCGGCCTTGCTTGCCCCAATAAGTACAGATGTCACCGATTCATGGCGTAAGATCCATGCCAGCGCCATCTGAGACAGCTTCTGGCTGCGGCTTTCCGCAAGGGCGTTCAGTTTTCTGACCTTAACCAGCTTCTCTTCAGTGATCTGGTCAGGATTAAGAAACTGACTGCCACTCGCCGCACGTGAGTCTGCAGGTATACCGTTTAGATAGCGGTTGGTCAGTTGACCTCCTGCCAGTGGCGAGAAGGGAATACACCCGACCCCTTTTTCCAGCAGTACATCCAGCAAACCCTCTTCCGGCGCGCGTTCAAACATAGAGTATTTCGGCTGGTGGATCAGGCAGGGCGTACCAAGGTCTTCAAGGATATCTATCGCTTTACGAGCCAGTTCAGCGGGATAGTTGGATAACCCGACATACAGCGCTTTTCCCTGACGCACGACATGGTCAAGCGCTTTCATTGTTTCCTGCAGCGGCGTGTGTGGGTCAGGACGATGATGGTAGAAGATATCAACATACTCCAGTCCCATGCGTTTCAGGCTTTGATCCAGGCTTGCCAGCAGATATTTGCGTGACCCCCAGTCACCGTAAGGGCCTTCCCACATGGTATAGCCCGCTTTGGTTGAGATGATCAATTCGTCGCGCCATGGCAGGAATTCCTCCTGCAAAATACGTCCGAAATTACGTTCAGCCGATCCCGGGGGGGGGCCATAGTTATTAGCAAGGTCGAAATGTGTGATGCCCAGATCGAAGGCGCGCTGTAAAAGTTGACGGCTGTTATCGATAAGCGTGGCGTCACCGAAGTTATGCCAAAGCCCAAGGGAGATGGCTGGCAATTTCAGGCCGCTCTGTCCACAGCGACGGTACTGCATTGTCTGATAACGATTTTTGTCCGGCTGATAACCCATTCTCATGACCTCTGGCGCTGAAAAGAAAAATCAGTGTATGCGTTTACACTACCGTGAAGAAAAGGAGAATAACGCAGCCATTTTTGTAAAGCATTCTTTCCATGCTCTTCTTGCTGCTAATTCTGGACAGCCATCACGCTTCTTTAATACTCAAAGTGAGGTCAACATAAGAAGGATACCTGTCATGCGTACCCCATACTGCGTCGCCGATTACCTGCTGGACCGTCTTACAGATTGTGGAGCCGATCATCTGTTTGGCGTGCCGGGCGACTATAACCTGCAGTTTCTCGACCATGTGATAGACAGCCCGGATATCTGTTGGGTGGGCTGTGCCAACGAGTTAAATGCATCTTATGCCGCTGACGGATACGCCCGATGTAAGGGTTTTGCCGCGCTGCTGACGACATTCGGCGTTGGAGAATTAAGTGCCATGAACGGTATCGCTGGCAGCTATGCTGAGCACGTGCCGGTACTACATATTGTGGGGGCGCCGGGTACGGCGTCGCAGCAAAGAGGGGAGTTGCTGCATCATACATTGGGTGATGGCGAGTTTCGTCATTTTTACCATATGAGCGAACCGATCACTGTCGCACAGGCGATCCTGACCGAACAAAATGCCTGTTATGAGATAGACCGGGTGCTGACCACGATGCTCCGTGAACGCCGTCCCGGCTACCTGATGTTGCCTGCCGATGTGGCAAAAAAAGCGGCTACACCCCCTGTAAACGCTCTCACCCTAAAGCATGCTCATGCCGATAGTGCGTGCCTGAAGGCGTTTCGCGATGCTGCAGAGAGCAAGCTGGCCAGAAGCAAGCGTACTGCACTCCTGGCGGATTTCCTGGTCCTGCGTCATGGCCTTAAACATGCATTACAAAAATGGGTGAAGGACGTACCGATGGCGCATGCCACCATGCTGATGGGCAAAGGCATATTCGATGAACGTCACACTGGTTTTTACGGCACGTACAGTGGTTCAGCCAGCGCTGGCGCGGTAAAAGAGGCGATTGAAGGGGCGGACACGGTGTTGTGCATCGGCACGCGTTTTACCGATACCCTGACGGCGGGGTTCACCCATCAGTTAACCCCGGCGCAAACGATAGAAGTCCAGCCTCATGCCGCTCGCGTCGGCGATATCTGGTTTACCGGTATTCCGATGCTTCAGGCGATTGAGACGCTGGTGGAGCTGTGCAAACAGCACGTGCACGATAAGCCTGTACCGTCTTCTCATGGCGCAATGGCCTACCCGCAGCCAGATGGCTCACTTACCCAGGACAATTTCTGGCGAACGTTGCAAACGTTCATTCGCCCGGGAGATATCATTCTTGCGGATCAGGGCACCTCGGCCTTCGGCGCGATTGACCTTCGTCTACCGGCAGACGTGAATTTTATCGTCCAGCCGCTATGGGGGTCGATTGGTTATACGCTGGCGGCAGCATTCGGTGCGCAAACGGCATGTCCGAACCGGCGCGTGATTGTCCTGACAGGGGATGGTGCGGCTCAGCTGACTATTCAGGAGCTTGGATCGATGTTGCGTGATAAACAGCACCCCATCATCCTTGTGCTTAACAATGAAGGGTACACGGTTGAACGAGCGATCCACGGGCCGGAACAGCGGTACAACGACATTGCGTTGTGGAACTGGACGCAAATTCCACAGGCACTGAGCCTTGATCCTCAGGCTCAGTGCTGGCGGGTCAGTGAAGCGGAACAGCTGGTGGACGTGCTTGAAAAAGTGGCCCACCACGAGCGGCTCTCGCTGATTGAGGTGATGTTGCCGAAAGCAGACATCCCGCCGCTGCTGGGGGCCATTACTAAAGCGCTGGAAGCGCGTAATAACGCCTGATTACTTATCGTTACGCCATGCCATCATCATGGGTTTGCCCGCCAGCAGGAGCCAGGCGGGCAACATCACGATGCAGAGCAGAGGAAAAAGCGTCGAATCCGGCACGACGACTGCCGCCATAAACAAACTTAACCACGCATCGCGCGTGACCACCAGAACCAGCCCCAGAATCGAACAGGATACGGTAATGGCCGCCGGGACGGCATCCACATGCCCGTGCAGCATCAGCCCCAGCGCCACACCGACAAACACCGCCGGGAAAATACGCCCACCGCGAAAACCACAGGCTGAAGCCACTACCAGCGCCGCCAGTTTGATCACCGCAAACAGCAGATAATCTGAAACGCTAAACACCTGACTGAAGGCCAGTTGCTGCATCTCATCCAGACCTTTGAACAACGTCACCGCCCCGCCGATGGCCCCTAAAATACCAAGGATGAAACCACCCACTCCCAGAATGAATACCGGGTGCTTAAGCTTATGCATCAGTCGGTGAAGACGTGGAAGACACCATACCGCCACCATTCCCAGCGCAATGGCGATGGCGGCGACGATGGCACCGCTGAAGATATCGGCTATCTGCATCTGGCCATAGTGGGGAAGGGTGAGTGAAAAATGGGGATGGAAAAACAGGCTGGTCGTCAATGCGCCGGCAGCAGCGGCCATCAGCGGCGCAAAGAGTTTATCCCACAGCGGGACATCGTTGTTGCTGCTGAGCGTCTGCGAAAAGATCAGTGCTGCGGCAACGGGCGTGCCAAAAAGCGCTCCGATGGTGCCTGCGGAGGCAAGGATAGTCCAGTCCAGTGCGCCAACACGGGGCAAAATGCGTGCACCGAGGAAAACTGCCAGTCCGATGTTAACCGCCATGATCGGATGTTCCGGCCCAAGACTGACACCGCCCGCCAGACCCAGAATCAACGCGATGATCAACCCCGGCAGCGCCGAAGGGGGAACCGGAGCACCGATCAAGGGTTCCTGCGCCGGGTCGGGCCCGGCATGTCCGGGACTGAAACGGATCACCAGCCCCACCGCAATACCGGTTAACGTCAGCATCAAAATAACCCATGCAGGAGAATCAACGTTGACCCCCAGCTTTGCAGGAAGCGCTGCCCATAACATCGTTTGCAGCACCGACGCGACTTTCATCACGACAATGAGCACCAGACTTGAGGCAACGCCAATAATTAACGCCGGAATTGCCAGCAGGAGCATGGTTCTGGCTCGCGGGTGGAGCATGATGATTTCCTTGTACAAAACGGTATTACGTTACTTTGCACAATCAGCTTTATGGCAATAGTGCAAAAGGTGCTGAAACGGTAAAGTTATTCTGTGACGAAGATCGATAATCCTGGGGTGGCTGCCTTCAGGTCGTTGTTGTTATCCAGCCTTGAATTTACAGTGTCCCAAAGATTTATTCTGACTTTAGCGGAGCAGTAGAAGAATGACAAAGTATGCTTTAGTAGGTGATGTGGGTGGGACTAACGCACGTCTTGCTCTCTGCGATGTAAACACGGGGGAGATTTCTCAAGCGAAAACCTACTCAGGGCTGGATTACCCAAGCCTTGAGGCCGTTGTCCGCGTCTATCTGGAAGAGCATCAGGTGAGCGTCGAAGATGGCTGCATTGCCATTGCCTGCCCGATTACGGGTGACTGGGTTGCGATGACAAACCATACCTGGGCATTTTCCATCGCGGAGATGAAAAAAAATCTCCGTTTTGCGCATCTTGAAATCATCAATGATTTCACTGCGGTTTCGATGGCGATCCCGATGCTGAAGCCTGAGCATCTGATTCAGTTTGGCGGTGCGGAGCCAGTCGAAGGCAAACCGATAGCCGTCTATGGCGCAGGAACCGGTCTGGGGGTATCGCATCTGGTGCACGTTGCTCAGCGCTGGGTAAGCCTGCCGGGCGAGGGGGGGCATGTTGACTTTGCGCCAAACAGCGAAGAAGAGGGCATTATCCTTGAAGAGTTGCGCGCAGAGATTGGACACGTCTCCGCTGAGCGCGTCCTTTCCGGCCCCGGGCTGGTGAACCTGTACCGTGCGATTGTGAAATCGGACGGTCGTCTGCCGGAAAACCTGCAGCCGAAAGACGTGACCGAACGTGCGCTGGCGGACAGCTGCATTGACTGCCGCCGTGCACTGTCGCTGTTCTGCGTGATCATGGGTCGTTTCGGCGGCAACCTGGCACTGACGTTGGGCACATTCGGTGGTGTTTATATTGCGGGCGGGATCGTGCCGCGTTTCCTCGATTTCTTTAAAGCCTCTGGTTTCCGCGGTGGGTTTGAAGATAAAGGGCGTTTCAGAAGCTACGTGCAGGACATCCCTGTCTACCTCATCGTGCACGATAACCCTGGTCTTCTTGGCTCGGGAGCCCATCTGCGTCAGGTTCTCGGTCAAATCCTTTGACGACATTGCCCTCTCCTGCGTGAGGGGGCGCTTTACAGATGCATCAACTGACGAAACTCTTTCACCTTGCTGCGGCTCACCGGCACCTGAAAATCCAGATCCTTCAGACGCAAAATGTAGGTGTTGTTAAACCAGGGTTCGATCTCGCGGATCTTATTTAAATTCACGCAGAACGAACGGTGACAGCGGAAAAAGTGTGCCGCAGGCAGCTTGCTGCAGAACTCGGTGATGTTCATCGCCATCACATAAGATTCTCGACGCGTATAGACAAACGTCATCTTTTCATGCGCTTCGGCGTAATAAATATCGTTGACTGGCGTCACAATGATACGTTCATCTTTGACCAGATTAATGGTGTCATTTTCACGTACCGTGGGGGTGGCGCTAGCGGGAGCAGTCTGCTGCTGCCATGCGGCTTCCAGCTTTTGCAGCATGCTGATAATACGCGACTCCTGGTAAGGCTTAAGAATATAGTCAAATGCCTCCAGCTCGAAGGCCTCCACGGCGTGCTCTTTCCAGGCGGTGACGAAAACAATGAACGGCTTATGGGCAAACTGATTGATGTTTTGCGCCAGCAATACGCCATCCAGCGACGGAATATTAATATCCAGAAAAATAGCGTCGACCCGGTTGTGCTGCAGAAACTTCAGCACATCCAGACCATCGTCAAAGGTACCCACAATCTCCATCTGGCTGTGGGTTTTGATAAGCCAGGTTAGCTCCTGTTGAGCCAGAATTTCATCTTCTACGATGATGACTTTCATAGGTCACTCCACCAGGGGTAACAGGGATGTTGCCGCATGAACGGATGAACGTTCATTCGGAACGTAAAAAGCGATTTCGGTACCCGGTTCAAGGCGATGAATATGCAGCCCGTCGCCGTAGAGCAGTTTGACCCGATGGTGCACGTTCAGCAGCCCGATTTTATTCCCGGGCATCTCGTTAGATTCCACGCGCTCAATAACTTTGGGATCAATACCGTGGCCGGTATCGCGCACGGCAATGCGCACCCGGTTGCCGCTTTCGGTGACGCTGATAGTGACGACACCTTTGCCTTTACAGGGCTGAATACCGTGAACAATCGCGTTTTCGACCAGCGGCTGGATAAGCAGGCTCGGGATCACGCAGTTGACCTCTTCATCAATATCGTAAATGACCGTGAGTTTGTCGCCAAAGCGTGCCTGCTCAATCGCGATGTAGTCTTTAATCTGGTACAGCTCTTTTTTGATGTCGATCTGCTCGTCATCTTTCAGCTCGATGTTGTAGCGCAGATAGCGGGACAGGTTAAAAATCAGCTGGCGCGCGGTGTCCGGATTAAGACGAATGGACGAGGAAATCGCGTTCAGCGCGTTAAACAGGAAATGGGGATTGATTTTGCTCTGCAGTGCGCGTAACTCTGCCTTATTTGCCATTTCACGCAGCTGTTCTGCCCGGGAAACTTCCAGTTGCGTGGAGATAATTTGCGACAGACCGATGGCCATCTCCTGAAGTGAGGAGGTGATCTGATGCGCGTGGCAGTAATAAATTTTCAGCGTGCCCGTCACGACACCTTTTTCCCATAACGGGATCACCAGCATGGAGTGGATTTCCGGCGTCCGGTGGGCTTCATCATTGTTTTTGATAATGATTTTGCCGTAGTTAATCGCCTGTCTGGTGGTCGGGCTGATGGTGTCATCGTTGTCGTGATAGTTGTGCTCCCCAACACCGACGTAGGCTAGCACGTGGTCGATGTTGGTGATGGCGACGGCATCAGCGTGAATATCGTGGCGGATAATCTCGCAGACCTGACGCAGTGATTCCGCGTTAACGTGGCGGAATAGCGGCAGGGTTTTGTTGGCAATATCGAGCGCCAGCTTGGCCTGACGGGCAGCACTTGCCTCCTTTTCCCCTTCGACACTTTGCACCAGCAGCACGATAAAACCGATACAGACGCTGCCCAGGATCATTGGAATACCAATTTTCGAGACGATATCCAGCCCCAGTGCGGTGGTGGGAGCCCACACCACGACCAGGATCATGGTCAGCGTTTCGCACACCATGCCCGCAATGATCCCGGCGCGCCAGCGTTGCTTTTTCGGGATCTTGCGGTTAATCCACCCGGAAAGTACCCCGGCAATAATGCTGGTGATAAAGCACGGCACAGCCGTCACGCCACCAATATCAATCAGGTAGCGATGGGTGCCGGCAATCATGCCGGTGATGACGCCCACCCACGGGCCAAACAAAATTCCGCCGGACATGACGGCAATAATCCGCACGTTAACCAGCGACCCCTCAACCGGCACGCCGGACCAGGTGCTGAACAGCGCAAACAGTGAAAAGATGGCGGTAACAGCCAGTAGCTCTTTGGGGGAGTGTGCAGACTTATGCAAAAGCTCGCGAAACAAGCGAATGCGAATAAGGAAGAACAGGCAAATCAGCATTAATGCCGCCCGGTCAAAAACCGCCAACAGCATAGTGAATATTTCGTGCACGAGTAGACCTGGGGTAACGGGAAAGAACCATGATAAAAAACCTGGCGCGTATTGACCAGCTATCCGTCAGGTTTATCAAATGAGGAAAAACCATAGTTTACAAAGGGGATTATCCGGTGTGTGCTGACATGTCCCGATTTTTTATTATCGACGTATCGACAGGTAACTGCTTTGATATCATTGTGTTAAAAAACAGCTATCAGACAGCCGAATTCCCCTTTGGTGCTTCCGCTTTTTAACACAGCAGGGTTCCGGTTTTAGCGCGATCGCTTTTTTTTCATTTCCCTCTCGACAGCATGATTTTTTTCAGGTTATTTTCTAAGCACGCCACATGCGTGGCAGCGTCGCTCGGACGGTCCGGGCGCTAACGTTAATCTGAGGAATCTATGGCTGAATTCAGTCCTGAACGCCGTTTTACGCGCATCGATCGTCTCCCCCCTTATGTTTTCAATATCACCGCTGAACTGAAGATGGCTGCACGTCGTCGTGGCGAAGACATCATTGATTTCAGTATGGGGAACCCTGACGGCCCAACTCCACCGCATATTGTTGAGAAACTCTGCACGGTTGCCCAGCGTCCTGATACGCACGGCTACTCAACGTCTCGCGGTATTCCTCGGTTACGTCGCGCGATCTCGCGCTGGTATCAGGATCGCTACCAGGTTGATATCGATCCTGAAAGTGAAGCCATTGTGACCATTGGCTCGAAAGAGGGCCTGGCACACCTGATGCTGGCGACGCTGGATCACGGTGATACGGTCCTGGTTCCGAATCCAAGCTACCCGATCCATATCTATGGTGCGGTGATTGCCGGGGCGCAGGTACGTTCTGTGCCGCTGGTGGAAGGTGTCGATTTCTTCAACGAACTGGAACGTGCGATTCGCGAAAGTTACCCGAAACCGAAGATGATGATCCTTGGTTTCCCGTCGAACCCAACGGCGCAGTGCGTGGAGCTTGATTTCTTCGAGAAAGTTGTAGCCCTGGCTAAGCGTTATGACGTACTGGTGGTTCATGATTTAGCCTATGCAGACATCGTCTACGACGGCTGGAAAGCCCCGTCGATTATGCAGGTTCCGGGCGCGCGCGATGTGGCAGTAGAGTTCTTTACCCTGTCTAAAAGCTACAACATGGCAGGCTGGCGAATTGGCTTTATGGTGGGTAACAAAACGCTGGTGAGTGCACTGGCGCGAATCAAGAGTTACCACGACTACGGCACTTTTACGCCGCTACAGGTCGCGGCTATTGCGGCTCTTGAGGGCGATCAGCAGTGTGTTCATGAGATTGCGGCCCAGTATAAACGTCGTCGCGATGTGCTGGTGAAAGGGTTACATGAAGCGGGCTGGATGGTAGAAATGCCGAAAGCGTCCATGTACGTCTGGGCGAAAATTCCTGAACCGTATGCGGCGATGGGTTCCCTGGAGTTTGCCAAAAAGCTGCTGCAGGATGCAAAGGTGTGTGTGTCACCTGGCATTGGCTTTGGCGACTATGGCGACACCCATGTGCGATTCGCCCTGATTGAAAATAGCGACCGTATTCGTCAGGCAGTGAGGGGCATTAAGAGTATGTTCCGTGCTGACGGGCTGCTTTCATCAAAAAATATTGCTGAAAATCCCGCGTCGTCATGACATAAAAAACAGGAGCCGATGGCTCCTGTTTTTTTGACTGCATGTTCTTCACTAGATCATCAGGGCAAAGGTTCCGGCCCAGACTAAAACAATCACCGAAATGCCCATAAAGAAATATTTCACGTTTCATCGCTCCGCGTATCTTGTGGTACGCATTAAAAACAGAGTCCACCTGATTATAGAGAGCTGAAATCCGGTCAAAACGGAAAAGAGATTTTCCCGTTACGCCGTCAACTCCAGCTCAGAATTCTGTGCTTTCCTGTTGCCAGACGGCGCTAATGTACGCTTAAAAATGAGGGGTGGCAAGAGGGATTTTCTTAAATAATTTCCGTTACTTACGAGTGTCGTGGAACGGCGACAGTTTGATTTCAGAGCGCAATAAATTCACTTTTAGCGACGCGCAGAAAAACAATTGTCCAGAGTGATTACAGGTGATTGAAAAGGTTAGTTTCCTGGCGAAACTAACCTTCATGAAGGGCTTAAATATAGAGCGAGGCTTCGCCAAGGGGACGCGTTTTGAAACGGCGATGCATCCAGAGGTACTGCTCTGGTGCACGCATGATTTCGGTTTCGATAATTTTATTGATGAACGCTGCCGCTTCGCATTCGTTTTCCGGATAGTTAGCCATTTCAGGGGAGATATGCAGACGATAGCCTGATTTATCTGCTTTCCTTACCATCGTCACGGTCAACATGGCTGCACCAGACAGACGCGAAATGACAAATGTACCGTTGGTCGTTGCAACGTCTTTAACCGCAAAGAAGGGGGCAAAGCTGCTGCCCTTACGACCGTAATCCTGATCGGGTGCAAACCAGACGGCTTCACCTTTCTTCAGGGCACCGACCATACCGCGCAGGTTATTACGGCTGATCATCGCCTTATTGGAACGCATACGACCCCGCGTCTGTACCCATTCCATCAGCGGGCTGTTGTGAGGACGATAGGTTGCCATCATTGGCTGGCAAAGCCCCATCACACGACCACCCAACTCCAGCGACATAAAGTGAACCCCGACAACCATCACCCCACGATTTTGCATCTGGGCACGTTTAAGGTTATCCAGACCTTCCACATCAAACCACTTACGGACGCGTTCATCCGGCCAGAACCAGGCCATGCCGGTTTCAAGCAGTGCCATGCCGATAGATTTGAAGTTTTCAGCGATGAGTTTCTCGCGCTCTTCGGCATTGTACTGTGGGAAGCAAAGCTCGATATTTTTACGCGCGATGGATTCACGTCGTTTCAGGAAATAGCGGGATGCACTCCCCAGTTTAGACCCCAGCAAACGCAGTACGGGGTAGGGAAGCTGAACCATCAGCCAAAGAACGCCAAGACCAAACCATGTAAACCAGTAACGCGGGTGTAAAAACGCACGTTGAAATTGGGATTGAGACAAAATAGTAAAACCTATGTGAAGCCTGTAAAGGTAGCGCAGAGTGTGCGATACGACGTGCCGATAAGACCGTTCTTCAAGGTGATGGTTGCAGGCTTTACCGAACTTTACGGCGTTACCTGGCCACTGCTGATTTGGGTGGGCGGCGTAATGTAGCACCGTTATACGATATGTGCTATTACTCGTTTTTGATTAAAAAAGCGGCAATGAGAAAGGTGGTTGATTTTGTGGTTTTTATCGACAAATTAAAGATGTATCACTTCATTTCTGGAGCATAATTATGGGTGCTGATAAAGTCTGTTTTATCGGCTAAAACGTGACTGACAGGAAGAATCGGGTGACTGAACAAATCGATTACCAGATTGAAAAGTACAGGTTTACAGAAGCGAATGAACCTTCCCGACTGACAAAGCAGTGGGATGATGTTTTGAGCGAATGCAGGGAGAGCAAAGCCGGTGCCGAAGAGCGTTTACGTATTGCCTTGCTCAATGTCGATTACGTGACCAGTTTCGAGCTCCCTTTTCGTCTGCTGCTAGTGCGCACACCCCAGCTTATAGCCGTGATACGTAACGAGCTGGAACTCAGCCAGAAAAATGTCATTTTTAACGGTAAACGCTTCGGTTGTGTCTGGAGTGTTAAAACGGATCTCAATGACGTCCCTGATAATTATCAATACCGTCTGTCTACCCGCATACGGCGGATTAGCCCGACCACACACACGGCCGAACCCTTTTTGCAAATTGCCAAAGAAATTAAGCTGCCAGCTGAACGTCTGAAGCGGGCGTTGCTGAGTGGGCTGGACGTTACTGCGCTTGATGCGCTTTTTTGGTTTGGCATCCAACGAATTGCAGCCGAGGTGTCGCGTCTGAGAAAAGCGGGAATGAGGATCGCAACGGATGAAACATGGGTATTTGAAAATCTGACGGGCACGACCCGTCGTGTACCGGTTTATCGTTACGTCTCATAAAGTTATCTTTGGTTAATATTTATACCTGAGAAACGATTTTTGAAAATTAGTTGGTTATGAGGTGTGCTGGGCTTGCTGAGAGCGCGTCATGGTGTCCCCTGCAGGAATCGAACCTGCAACTAGCCCTTAGGAGGGGCTCGTTATATCCATTTAACTAAGGGGACGAGGCGGCACGAGTATAACGTTATTTACACTTTGCGTTAAGCGCATTGCCGCCTGACTGCTCAAAGAGTCACCATTCATGCCGATTTTTTTGTCGATTTATCATCATTTTCCCGTGCCTTAAGCTCTGCTTTGCGTTTGTTCGACATGTCGTTACGGATTTGCGCATGGCTCAACAGCGCGAAGATGAACGTCCCGCCGCAGATGTTGCCCGCAAGCGTCGGCAGGGCGAATGGCCAGAAAAAATCGCTCCAGTGAAGCGTGCCATTAAAGACCAGATAGAGTATTTCAACGCTACCCACCACGATATGCGTCGTGTCAGCCAGCGCAATCAGCCAGGTCATCAAGATGATTACCACAATTTTAGCGCTGCCGGCTGAAGGAAACATCCAGACCATCGTGGCGATAATCCAGCCGGAGATGATGGCATTGGAGAACATTTCAGCTGGCGTATTTTTCATCACATCCATGCCAATTTTCACAAACGCATCGCGGGTGGGTTCATCAAATATCGGCATATATTCAAATGCCCAGGCCGCGACGCCTGTACCGATGATATTGCCCAGCAGGACCACGCTCCACAGACGCATCAGTAAACCGAAATTACCGAGGGTAGGGTTTTGCATTACTGGCAGAACGGCGGTAACGGTGTTTTCCGTAAACAGCTGCTGCCGCGCCATGATGACGATAATGAAGCCGAAGGTATAGCCGAGATTCTCGAGTAAAAACCCGCCGGGCACACCTTCCAGTTGCACATGAAAGATGCCTTTAGCAAGCAGAGAAGCCCCCATTGAAAGCCCGGCAGCGATAGCTGACCAGAAAAGGGCCATGGCATCACGTTCCATCTCTTTTTCGCCATCCTGGCGAATATGCTCGTGGATCGCCATCGCGCGGGAGGGGAGGCGATCTTCGTCAACTTCTATCTTCTCGCCGCGGGCTTTCTCTTCGCTCTCAATTTCAATCTTCTCATTACTTTCTCCCACTTTTTCTTCGCCTACTTCTTTCATAATTACTCCCGCAGGTTGATTTTCTTCTAAGCGTAGCGGTTTTTATTGGGCTGCCTGTGGGGAAGCTCTTAAATTGGTGGCAATAGCAACAAAGGTGAGACATCTCTTTCAAACACATTATAAAATTGCCAGCGAAACGAATTCCAAAAGCCAGGCTATGCTGAGATCAGAGTCACGCTGGTTACTGCCCGTAATTGTGCTCATGGACATCGGTAAACGTGCTGTTACAATCGCTTGCATGTTTACAGGCGGAGCATTAAAGGCTCCGTTACGGATGGCAATCAACGATAGCCAAACTGAACAGGGAGATATTTATGAAACTTCGGCTGTCGGCGCTTGCGCTGGGTGCGACGATGCTTGTGGGCTGCGCCAGCTCTGGGGAGCAAACGGGACGCTCCGATCCTCTCGAAGGATTTAACCGCTCAATGTATAGCTTCAACTACAACGTGCTGGACCCGTATGTGGTTCGCCCGGTGGCAGTGGCATGGCGCGATTATGTTCCGCAACCCGCGCGTAATGGGTTAAGCAATTTTACCAGCAACCTCGAAGAGCCTGCGGTAATGGTGAACTATTTCCTGCAGGGTGACCCGTATCAGGGGATGGTGCACTTTACTCGCTTCTTCCTGAACTCTCTGTTGGGGATGGGGGGCTTCATTGATGTTGCAGGTATGGCCAACCCGAAACTGCAGCGTGAACAACCGCACCGTTTCGGTAGTACTCTGGGGCATTATGGCGTAGGTTACGGCCCGTATGTCCATCTGCCGTTCTATGGCAGTTTCACCGTCCGTGATGATGGCGGTGATATGGTGGATACGCTGTATCCGGTTCTGTCGTGGCTAACCTGGCCGCTGTCGATTGGTAAATGGACGGTGGAAGGGATTGAAACACGTGCGCAACTGCTCGACTCTGATGGTCTGCTGCGTCAGTCTTCTGACCCGTATATTATGGTGCGTGAAGCGTACTTCCAGAATCATGACTTTATTGCCAACGGCGGTAAGCTGAAGCCGGAAGAGAATCCAAACGCGAAGGCCATCGAAAACGAATTAAAAGACATTGATTCGCAGTAAATAAAAAAGGTGAGCGATGCTCACCTTTTTTGATCCCGCGCGATTAGAACGCGTAGTTGAAGTTAGTACCGAACAGCCAGGCTTTACCTTCAGAACGGAACTCGTACGGACCTTCTTTGATGGTCACGGACTGACCGTGCATGTAAGAGGCACCTACGTCAACAGAAGCATCTTTATTGAACGCATAAGTCGCACCTGCGCTCAGCCAGAAGCGGTCCTGATCCGGGATAGAAATGGAACGGGTCTGAGCCGGAACCGGGCTATCATCAAAGGCAATACCGGTACGGAAGGTCCAGTTAGTATCGTAGTAGTAGGTGGTACCCAGCGCGATACGATAAGAGTCTTTGAAGCTCTCATCCTTATAGAAAAGCGTCTGGCCATTAGAGCCGGTCGCTTTCAGCTCCTGGAACTGACTCCAGCTGGTATAAGCCATGCTGTAGTGAATTGCCCATTGTGGCGCAACCTTGTTGTAACCTGAAACTTCCCACATTTCTGGCAGGTTAAGCGTCAGAGATCCCGGAATAGTTCTGCCACCAGTTGGATACGGGAAACCTGGGACGGCGGTGTTCATGTTGCTGTTGTAATCTCCGTCGAAGTCGATTTTAACTTCAGAACGGTAGGTCAAACCCCAACGGTTGTTTTTATCCAGCTCATACAGAATACCCGCGTTCCAGCCATAACCCCACTCGCTGCCTTTCAGGCGTGCAATTTGGGTGTCGGCAGGGATGGCGGCCAGTTGTTTGGCTTTGGCGATGGCGGCCGGGCGTGCTGCCGCAGGCAGGTTTGGTACCTGAGAGAGAATCTGACCGGCAGCCAGCATACCGGCGTCACCTGCATAGCGCTCGATTTTAGCATCGGCGTAAACCGCATCAAAACCAAGACCAAAGCTCCAGTTGTCGTTCAGGCGATAAGCGCCGCTCAGGTTCAGGTTTACGGTTTTCAGGTCAGTTTTACCGCCCATTGTGCCCGCTGCATAGTTATCGCCATATTCAGTCGCCAGACCAAAGTTAGAGGTCACTGATGCCCCCCAACCAAACTGGTCGTTAATAGGTGCAACAAAATGTACGTTTGGAACCCAGGCGCTTGGGGCGATGTTGTCCGCATTCAGGCTCTTACCGGACGGCGATTTACCAGAGATATTAACATCCGGGTCAATATAGACGGCACCAGCAGAAAACGTTGGGCGGTCAAACATCATAATCAGTGCCGGGTTACGGCTCGCGTTACCCGCATCATCAGCGATGGCGCCTTCCCCGGAATATGCGCGGCCAAGGCCAGAGGAAGAAAATTCGTTTAACTGAAAGCCCGCTGACCATGCGGAAGTGGATACGAGTGCCACTGCGACTGCCAGCGCAGTCTTGTTGAACAGGGTTTTCTGGCTCATGACCATAACCTCATTGAGTTATTTTTATTCAATAATTGTTACATACCGTAACAGGAGCGCGAAGTGTAGGGTCTGAGGTATGACAGACAAATCAGACCAGTGGCCAGAGTATAGGTCTGACCAGCCAGAATGTTGCAAGTTTGTTTATTAATATTTTCAAACATGTTTCTTGAAACGAGATCTGCTTGGCAAAAATGTGACCATCGCGACTCACCCAAAAGGGTGGTTTTTGTTTTAGATCATTTTTTAGTGTGATATTGGTCACTTATCCGATTTTACGCCATTAACGGCTGGAGAGAGCCAGCGTCGGGGCGTAAAATATCAGCATCGTGTTTATCTCGCGTCCTGCGCGAATACAGAGGAAATTGAGCTATGAGTAAATGCAGTGCTGATGAAACCCCGGTTTGCTGCTGTATGGATGTTGGTACCATCATGGACAACTCCGATTGCACCGCCTCTTACAGCCGTGTATTCACCAACCGTGCCGAAGCGGAAGAGACACTGACCGCGCTGAGCAAACGTGCGCGTGATGTGGAATCCGAACCGTGCGACATTAAGTCTACCCTCACCGAAGTGGAAGGCGGCGTGAAGCTGGATATCGACTTTGTGTTCGCCTGCGAAGCAGAAACGCTGATTTTCCAGTTGGGTCTGCGTTAATCTTTTTTGCCCGGTGTCATTCCTCACAAATGCCTCTGCCATGCAGGGGCATTTTCTTTTTCTTCTCTGTGTTTTAGCTCGCACTTTTTCGTTTCCCTGATTGGCTGAATGTAAAAAAATGGTTAAGACTATTATCAGGTCAGACCACTTTATGTTTGCGCAAAAAATTTTACAGGGGAGTGTTATGAGTCAGGCATTACCGCTTATTACCCGTCAGGGCGATCGCATTGCCATTGTCAGTGGATTGCGTACGCCATTTGCACGTCAGGCAACGGCATTTCATGGCATACCGGCTGTTGACCTGGGGAAAATGGTGGTGGGGGAGATGCTGGCTCGCAGCGAAATTCCGCCAGAGGTCATCGAACAGCTGGTTTTCGGTCAGGTCGTGCAGATGCCTGAAGCACCCAATATTGCGCGGGAAATCGTCCTCGGTACCGGAATGAATGTCCATACTGATGCCTACAGCGTCAGCCGCGCGTGCGCGACCAGCTTCCAGGCTGTAGCTAACGTGGCTGAAAGCCTGATGGCGGGCACTATTCGTGCCGGTATTGCTGGCGGAGCGGACTCCTCTTCGGTACTGCCGATCGGGGTCAGCAAAAAGCTGGCGCGTATCCTGGTTGACGCCAACAAAGCCCGCACAACCGGACAGAAGCTCAAACTCTTCTCTCGTTTACGCCTGAGGGATCTCATGCCTGTACCTCCTGCCGTTGCGGAATATTCCACGGGTCTACGCATGGGTGATACCGCCGAGCAGATGGCGAAGACCTATGGCATTACCCGCGAGCAGCAGGATGCGCTGGCCCACCGTTCACATCAGCTGGCAGCGAAAGCCTGGTCTGAAGGTAAACTGGCTGATGAAGTGATGACCGCTTATATCCCGCCATATCGAGAACCGCTTGCGGAAGATAACAATATCCGCGGCACCTCGACGCTGGCGGATTATGCAAAACTGCGCCCTGCGTTTGACCGCAAACATGGCACGGTAACCGCGGCTAACAGTACGCCACTGACGGACGGCGCTGCTGCGGTGATCCTGATGACCGAATCCCGCGCGAAAGAGCTGGGTATCACCCCCCTGGGCTATTTGCGCAGCTATGCTTTTACCGCCATTGATGTCTGGCAGGACATGCTGTTAGGACCTGCCTGGTCCACGCCGCTGGCACTGGATCGCGCAGGGCTGACGCTGGCTGATTTAACCCTGATTGATATGCACGAAGCCTTTGCCGCACAAACCCTGGCAAACGTGCAGTTACTGGCAAGCGAGCGTTTTGCGCGAGATGTGCTGGGCCGTGCCCATGCCACTGGTGAAGTGGATCAAAGCAAATTCAACGTGCTGGGCGGCTCTATCGCCTATGGTCATCCGTTTGCCGCCACAGGGGCGAGGATGATCACGCAAACATTACACGAGCTACGTCGCCGTGGCGGCGGGTTTGGCCTTGTTACCGCCTGTGCGGCGGGTGGCCTTGGTGCAGCAATGGTTCTGGAGGCCGAATAATGGATATGCCATCCGCATTTAATCTGACGGTTCGCCTCGATAACGTCGCCGTTATCACTATTGATGTGCCTGATGAAAAGATGAATACCCTGAAGGCTGAATTTGGTGTTCAGGTTCGCGCGATGCTAAAGCAGATCCGTGAAAACAAGGCCATTCGTGGCCTGGTGTTTATCTCTGCTAAGCCGGACAACTTTATTGCCGGAGCCGACATTAACATGATCGCCCGTGCGCAAAGTGCTCTGGAAGCCGAAGAGCTGGCGCGTCAGGGCCAGCAGGTGATGGCGGAGATCAACGCTCTGCCAATCCCGGTGATTGCCGCGATCCACGGCGCATGTCTGGGCGGAGGACTGGAGCTGGCGCTGGCCTGTCATAGCCGTATCTGTACCGATGACGCAAAAACCATTATGGGTCTGCCGGAAGTGCAGTTAGGACTTCTGCCAGGCTCCGGCGGAACGCAGCGTCTGCCACGCCTTGTGGGGGTCAGCACTGCACTCGAAATGATCCTGACGGGTAAGCAACTGCGTGCCCGCCAGGCCCTGAAAGCCGGCCTGGTTGATGAAGTGGTTCCTCATTCCATTTTGCTGGAGGCTGCCGTCGAACTGGCTCTGAAAGGACGCCAGGCTAAACGTCCTCTACCCGTTCGTGAACGCGTTCTGGCCGGGCCGTTGGGACGTGCTTTGCTGTTCAGTATGGTGGGTAAAAAGACTGAGCAGAAAACCAAAGGCAACTACCCGGCGGCGAAGCGAATTCTTGAGGTTATTGAAACAGGGTTATCACAGGGCAGCAGTAGCGGCTATGCCGCTGAGGCAAAAGCCTTCGGTGAACTGGCGATGACGCCGCAGTCGCAGGCACTACGCAGCATTTTCTTTGCCAGCACTGAGGTGAAAAAAGATCCGGGCAGTGAGGCTAAACCTGCTCCGCTACGCGCCGTTGGCGTACTGGGTGGTGGGCTAATGGGCGGCGGAATATCTTTTGTTACCGCAAGCAAAGGTAAATTGCCTGTACGTATCAAAGACATCGCTGCGAAAGGGATCAACCACGCGCTGCAGTATAGCTGGCAGAACCTTGATCAGAAGGTCAAACGCCGCCATATCAGGGCAAGCGAGCGTGATAAAACCCTGGCGATGATCTCCGGTACGACGGATTACAGTGGTTTTGCGCATCGCGATCTGGTGATTGAAGCCGTGTTTGAGGATCTGGCGCTTAAGCAGCAGATGGTGGCAGACGTTGAGCTACATTGCGCCCCGCACACCATTTTTGCCTCAAACACGTCGTCATTGCCGATTGGCGATATCGCGGCGAAAGCCGTGCGTCCGGAGCAGGTGATTGGCCTGCACTTCTTTAGCCCGGTAGAAAAAATGCCGCTGGTGGAAGTGATCCCGCATGCCACAACCAGCCCGCAAACCATCGCAACCGTGGTGAAACTGGCCAAAATGCAGGGTAAGACACCGATCGTTGTGGCGGACAAAGCCGGTTTTTACGTTAACCGCATTCTGGCTCCCTATATTAATGAAGCCATGCGGTTGCTGACAGAAGGCGAGAAAATCGAGCACGTCGACGAGGCGCTCGTCAAGTTTGGTTTCCCTGTTGGGCCAATCCAACTTTTGGATGAGGTGGGAATAGACACCGGAACTAAAATTATACCTGTGCTGGAAGCCGCTTATGGCGATCGTTTTACCCCGCCTGCAAATATTGTTTCTGCAATTTTGAAGGACGATCGCAAAGGCAGAAAAAATGAACGCGGTTTCTATCTTTACGGCGCGAAAGGGCGTAAAAGCAAGAAACAGGTCGACCCTTCTGTTTATGGGCTTATTTCGACCGCCGGTCAGGGAAAACTGTCTGCCGTTCAGTGTGCTGAACGGTGTGTGATGATGATGCTCAATGAAGCGGCGCGCTGCTTTGGTGAACAGGTTATCAGGAGCGCGCGTGATGGTGACATCGGCGCGGTATTCGGCATTGGTTTCCCGCCGTTCCTTGGCGGCCCGTTCCGTTACATGGATACGCTTGGTGCGGGTGAAGTGGTTGCTATCCTGCAACGTTTGGCCTCGCAGTATGGTCCACGGTTTACACCGTGTGACGAATTATTGCAGATGGCGGAACAGGGCCAGACATTTTGGCCTGTAAGGGAAACTGTCCTCGTAAGTTGAGGTCAAAGAAGGGTAAATCCTGAAGTGAATGAACCTGTTCTGGCGATTTTGTAAACAGAGATTGACTATACTTACGCCATTAAGGTAAAAAACAGCGTTTCATTCACCGAATGGATCAGGCACAATGCCCGGCCATCGGGTTTTCTACCTCTCAGCAGTTATCGCGGGTAGTTAACGCCGGTGATTCTGGTTAACAAAAGCGGTGCAATATGCAAGTTTTTATCATGCGTCACGGCGACGCGGCACTCGATGCCGCCAGTGACTCAGTACGTCCTTTGACCGTCTGTGGCTGCGACGAATCTCGTCTGATGGCGACCTGGCTTAAAGGTCAAAAAGTGGACATCGAACGCGTTCTGGTGAGTCCGTTCCTGCGTGCTGAACAGACGCTGGACGTGGTAGGGGAGTGTATGAACCTGCCTGCCAGTGTGGACGTTCTCCCTGAACTCACCCCGTGTGGCGATGTAGGCCTTGTCAGCGCTTATCTTCAGGCGCTGTACAATGAAGGTGTCGCTTCCGCGCTGGTCATTTCCCACCTGCCACTGGTTGGTTATCTGGTATCTGAGCTTTGCCCGGGCGAGACCCCGCCGATGTTCACGACATCCGCCATTGCCAATGTCACTCTCGACGAAACGGGCAGAGGTACCTTCAACTGGCAGATGAGTCCGTGCAACCTGAAGATGGCAAAAGCGATCTGATGTGACGTGTGCTATAGCGGGGAGCAGAGCATGCTTCCCGCTGTTCTGTCAGGGCAATTCTGGCGGCTGCCACTCTTCTACTTCAATCAACACCAGCAATGCGGCATCTCCGCCGTACTCTTTCGGTGCCTGATGAAAAGCCATCACGTGCGGATGTTGAGCCAGCCACAGGGGTGTTTGTTGCTTGAGAATATGTTTGCCGTGGCCGTGCATCACGCAAGTGCAAAAAACATGTTCACGGCGACAGGCCGCAATTAAAGCTCCCAGCTCTTGCTTCGCCTGCATCTGCGTCAAACCATGCAGATCGAGAAACAGCTCGGGTGAATAATCCCCACGGCGTAATTTCTTCAGCTCAAAATGGCTGACGTCTTCACGTACATACTTCACCGCCCCTTGTGTATTGAGCAGCGGCTGAAATTCATCTGAAAAATAGTGGCTGTTATCCGCCTGCTCCTGCAGCAGCCGTTTGACCGGTACTTCGCTGATTTTTTTACGATGCGGGCGATGGACAATAGTGTCCTGCGCGATTTTACGCGTCCCGGTCATCAGCTGTCGGAAGAGCGCCTGATCCTCCTCGCTGAGCGATGTTTTCTTTTTCATTTGTCATTCTCATCTCGTATTTCCGATAGTGTACCCGACTAAACGCATTTTTTAACCTCAAGCGGCACGCGTCATTGCTGATTTATCGCCGTCTTCATGGCAAACTAGCCGCCGAAAATTATGCGAGCATGCCCTGGAGGAAAGAGTGGATAAAATTTTTGTCGATGAAGCAGTAAACGAGCTGCATACCATACAGGACATGTTGCGCTGGTCGGTTAGCCGCTTCAGCGCCGCCAATATCTGGTACGGTCACGGTACCGATAACCCGTGGGATGAGGCTGTTCAGCTGGTGCTGCCGTCTCTCTATCTGCCGCTGGATATTCCTGAAGACATGCGCACCGCGCGCCTGACCTCAAGCGAAAAACACCGCATTGTTGAACGTGTGATCCGCCGCGTGAACGAGCGTATTCCGGTCGCCTACCTGACTAACAAAGCCTGGTTCTGCGGCCACGAGTTTTATGTCGATGAGCGCGTGCTGGTGCCGCGCTCGCCAATTGGCGAGCTGATTAATAACCACTTTGAAGGTCTGATCGGCCATCAGCCGCAACACATTCTGGATATGTGTACCGGCAGTGGCTGCATCGCCATCGCCTGCGCGTATGCTTTCCCGGAAGCGGAAGTGGACGCAGTTGATATCTCCACCGACGCGCTGGCTGTCACCGAGCACAACATTGAAGAACATGGTTTGATTCACCACGTTACGCCAATTCGCTCCGATCTGTTCCGCGACCTGCCAACGTTGCAATACGATCTCATTGTCACTAACCCGCCGTACGTTGATGCGGAAGACATGTCCGATCTGCCGAACGAATATCGCCATGAGCCGGAACTGGGTCTGGCTTCAGGTTCTGACGGCCTGAAGCTGACGCGTCGCATCCTGGCCTGCGCGCCGGATTATCTGACCGACGACGGTGTTCTGATTTGTGAAGTAGGCAACAGCATGGTACATCTGATAGAGCAGTACCCGGATGTGCCGTTCACTTGGCTTGAGTTCGACAACGGCGGTGACGGCGTCTTTATGCTGACCAAAGCGCAGCTGCTCGACGCGCGTGAACACTTCAGTATCTATAAAGATTAATCCAGCGGGCTTCGGCCCGTTTCACAACGCTCAAACACAAACAACAACATCGGAGCCGTGATGGCAGGAAACAGTATTGGACAGTTATTCCGTGTGACCACTTTTGGTGAATCGCACGGGCTGGCATTGGGTTGTATCGTTGACGGCGTCCCGCCAGGCATCGAACTGACCGAAGCCGATTTACAGCACGACCTCGACCGTCGTCGTCCGGGCACTTCTCGCTACACCACGCAGCGTCGCGAGCCGGACCAGGTTAAAATTCTCTCCGGCGTCTTTGAAGGCCGTACCACTGGGACCAGCATTGGTCTGCTGATCGAAAACACCGATCAGCGTTCTCAGGACTACGGTGCTATCAAGGACGTGTTCCGCCCAGGCCATGCCGACTACACCTACGAGCAAAAATACGGCTTCCGTGACTATCGCGGCGGTGGACGTTCTTCCGCGCGTGAAACCGCGATGCGCGTGGCCGCAGGGGCGATTGCCAAGAAATATCTGCAGCAGAAATTTGGCATTGTGATCCGTGGCTGTCTGACCCAGATGGGCGACATTCCGCTGGCCATCAAGGACTGGGAGCAGGTTGAACAGAACCCGTTCTTCTGTGCTGATGCCGACAAGCTGGAGGCGCTGGACGAACTGATGCGCGGCCTGAAAAAAGAGGGCGACTCCATTGGTGCGAAAGTCACCGTGGTGGCGGACGGCGTCCCGGCTGGCTGGGGTGAGCCGGTATTTGACCGTCTCGACGCCGACATCGCCCACGCGCTGATGAGCATTAACGCGGTGAAGGGTGTAGAGATTGGCGACGGTTTTGACGTGGTTCAGCTTCGTGGCAGTCAGAACCGCGACGAAATTACGAAAGCTGGTTTCCAGAGCAACCATGCGGGTGGCATTCTCGGTGGGATCAGCAGCGGGCAGCAGATTGTTGCCAACATCGCACTGAAGCCGACCTCCAGCATCACCGTGCCGGGCCATACGATTAACCGCGATGGCGAAGAAGTTGAGATGATCACCAAAGGACGTCACGATCCGTGCGTGGGGATCCGCGCGGTGCCGATCGCCGAGGCGATGCTGGCTATCGTGCTGATGGATCACTTCCTGCGCCAGCGCGCGCAGAATGCGGATGTGACGACCACCATTCCACGCTGGTAAACATGAAAAAGACCGCAATTGCTCTGCTGGCGCTGCTCGCCAGTGGAGCCAGTCTGGCCGCGACGCCATGGCAAAAAATCACCCACCCGGTGGCGGGGAGCGCGCAGTCCATTGGTGCCTTTTCGAACGGCTGTATCGTCGGTGCCCAGGAGCTTCCGCTGCAGTCCGATACCTACCAGGTGATGCGTACCGATCAGCGTCGTTATTTCGGTCACCCGGATCTGGTGTTGTTCATCCAGCGTCTGGGAAACCAGGTGCATAACCTGGGGTTGGGCACGATGCTGATTGGCGATATGGGGATGCCTGCCGGCGGTCGTTTTAACAGTGGGCACGCCAGTCACCAGACCGGGCTGGATGTCGATATCTTCCTGCAACTTCCGAAGGCGCGCTGGAGTTCTGCCCAACTGCTAAAACCGCAGGCGCTGGATCTGGTGGCAAGCGACGGAAAAAACGTTGTGCCTTCGCTGTGGTCGCAGGATGTGTTCAGTTTGATCAAGCTGGCGGCAAAAGATAACGACGTCACGCGGATTTTCGTCAACCCGGCTATCAAACAGCAGCTCTGCCTGGATGCCGGAACCGATCGCGACTGGCTGCGCAAAGTCCGCCCGTGGTTCCAGCACCGTGCGCACATGCACGTGCGTCTGCGCTGCCCGGCGAACAGCCTGGAATGTGAAGATCAGCCGCTACCGCCGTCGGGCGATGGCTGCGGATATGAACTGCAAAGCTGGTTTGAGCCAGCCAAACCTGGAACCTCTAAGCCTGAGAAGAAGACACCGCCTCCGTTGCCGCCTTCCTGCCAGGCGCTACTGGATGAGCATGTACTTTAATGGATAATTTCGTCGATCTGTTTATGGTGTCGCCGCTGCTGCTGGTGGTGTTGTTCTTTGTGGCCATGCTGGCCGGTTTTATCGATGCTCTTGCGGGCGGCGGCGGGCTGTTAACCGTACCCGCGCTACTGGCGGCGGGCATGAGCCCGGCTCAGGCTCTGGCCACGAATAAGCTGCAGGCTTGCGGCGGTTCACTCTCGGCATCGCTCTATTTTATCCGCCGTAAGGTGGTGAGCCTTGCCGATCAGAAGCTCAATATCCTGATGACCTTTATCGGCTCGACGTCGGGCGCGCTGCTGGTCCAGCACGTGCAGTCCGATATTTTGCGCCAGATCCTACCGATTCTGGTCATCTGCATCGGGCTTTACTTCTTGCTGATGCCAAAACTCGGTGAAGAAGATCGCCAGCGTCGTCTGCACGGTCTGCCATTTGCTCTGATTGCCGGTGGCTGTGTGGGTTTTTACGACGGTTTCTTCGGCCCGGGCGCCGGTTCATTTTATGCGCTGGCGTTCGTGACGCTAGCCGGGTTTAACCTTGCCAAATCCACTGCCCATGCCAAAGTGCTCAACGCGACCTCAAACCTTGGTGGCCTGTTGCTGTTTATCATCGGGGGCAAGGTTATCTGGGCAACCGGGTTTGTGATGATGGCGGGGCAGTTCCTGGGCGCGCGTGCAGGCTCGCGTCTGGTGTTAAGCAAAGGACAAAAACTTATCCGCCCAATGATTGTTATCGTCTCGGCGGTAATGAGCGCCAAACTTCTTTATGACAGCCATGGACAGGAGATCCTCACCTGGCTGGGGATGCACTCATGAACAGTACGCATAAATACGAACAGCTGATTGAGATTTTTGACGGCTGTTTTGCTGACGATTTTAATACCCGTCTGATTAAAGGCGACGACGAACCGATCTATCTTCCCGCTGATGCTGACGTGCCGTATAACCGCATCGTCTTTGCTCACGGTTTTTACGCCAGCGGGTTGCACGAGATTTCGCACTGGTGCATCGCCGGAAAAGCGCGTCGCGAGCTGGTGGACTTCGGCTACTGGTACTGCCCGGACGGACGTGACGCCGCAACGCAGGGGCAGTTTGAAGATGTTGAGGTTAAACCGCAGGCGCTGGAATGGTTATTCTGCATCGCGGCGGGTTTCCCGTTCAACGTGAGCTGTGACAACCTCGAAGGCGACTTCGAGCCAGACCGTATCGTGTTCCAGCGCCGCGTTCATGCGCAGGTGATGGAATATCTTGAGAAAGGCATTCCGGAACGTCCGGCGCGTCTGATCGAGGCTTTACAGAATTATTACCACACGCCGGCGATCGCGGCGGAATGCTTCCCCTGGCCGGAAGATCTTTAACTGAGGAAAGAAGATGATCGCAGAATTTGAATCACGCATTCTGGCGTTAATTGATGACATGGTGGAACACGCCAGTGATGATGAGCTGTTCGCCAGCGGTTATCTGCGTGGTCACCTGACGTTAGCCGTTGCTGAGCTGGAGGCCGGGGACGATCACACTGCCGAGGCCGTTCATGATGAAGTGACCCGCAGCCTGGAGAAAGCTATTCAGGCAGGAGAACTCTCTCCGCGCGATCAGTCACTGGTGCTGGGTATGTGGGACAATTTGTTCCAGCAGGCGAAAGCGAAGTAATTGTTTTCAGCCCTCTCCCGCAGGGAGAGGGCTCCAGACCACAGCCTACTTAACCTTTTTCCCCTTCAGCAGTTTCCGCACCCACAGTCGGTTTGGATTAAGCCCTGCAAGCGTAACCCTGTCCAGCGGAATCGGCTCTTCGCTCATTTGCGCGGCCAGTACTTCAGCCAGCAATGGCGCTGAACATAATCCCCGCGAGCCTAGCCCACCCAGCATAAACAGGTCCGGATACACCGGTGCACTCACTGCAGTATCTTTGTTTTCCGCAAGATCCTGATAAGCCTCCAGTGTTGCTTCATAGTCCGGTACGTTACCCGCCATAGGCAGATGGTCGCGGGTGGCGCAGCGCACGCCGCAACGCGCTTCCCCCTCGCTGATGTCAACCTCTTTCGCCCACGCAGCATCCGGGAAACAGTCAATCAGTCGCTGGCGGTTTTGCTGCTGATCTGCATCGCTGTAGTCCATATCCGTTTCGCCACGATGGTAGCTGGCGCCGATGCAGTGATGGCCGTTAGACGGGTTTTGTGGCGTCAGATAACCGTCATAGCACAGCACCTGACGCAGCTTGCTCAGTTCGGGCGCGGTCGGGATATGGCTCACCTGGCCGCCGACCGGATAAACCGGCAACGTCTCTGTCTGGATAAACTGGCTGATGTTATGTCCGTTTGCCAGCACAACGCTGGCATGGCTTGCCTCTTTGCCATCGGCAAAACGGAGATTCCAGCGATCTGTGCGGCTCAGCGATTCAACCTTGTGAGCATAATGTGCCGTCAGCCCGTGTGATTGTGCCAGAGCAATGACCGCCGCGGTCAGTTCCGCCGGGCACAGCCAGCCGCCGAGCGGATACTGAATGCCTCCACAGCCGGTGTCCACGCCAGCGGTGTCTGCCACCTCTTGCGTACTTACCTCGCGGGCAATTTCGTCAGGCAGACCCAGCGACAGCATCTGCGTGATTTTTTGCTGGCTCTTTTCATCCCAGCCGAGCTGCGTCACGCCGCACCAGTCATGGTCGAATGCCACTGGCAGGGCGTCATACAGATGACGAGCGAAGATAAAGGCTGCCGGGAAAAACTGACTCAGTGCGGGATCGTGAGCGCTTAAAAGGGGATAGAGCGCCCCCTGACGGTTGCCGGAAGCCCCCTTTGCTGGCGTCTCGTCAGCACAGTAGAGTGCCACCTGCCAGCCCCGGTGGAGAAGGGCGAGAGAAAGCAGGGCGCTGGCGATCCCTCCGCCGACTATCGCCACTTCGCGCGATGCGCTGGCGCGGCGTGCAAACCAGGGCGCCTGAGCGGGAATGTCCAGCGTCTGATCCATCCTGCCGACCAGCATGTCGCGCTTGCGGCCAAAACCTTTGGTCTTCTGCATGGTAAAGCCCGCTTCCTGCAACCCCCGGCGGACAAATCCTGCCGAGGTAAAGGTAGCGAGCGTTGCACCCGGGCGCGCCAGCCGCGCCATCGCGGTGAACAGATGCTGACTCCACATATCCGGGTTTTTGGCAGGCGCAAAGCCGTCCAGGAACCATGCATCTACCTTCTGATTCATCGAATCATCGAGCTTATCGGTCAGTTCATTGATGTCGCCAAGCCACAGATCCAGTGTGATGCGTCCGCCGTCCAGCAGTAAACGGTGACAGCCCCCAATATGAGGCGGCCACTGCGCCTGAAGCTGCTCTGCCAACGGTGCAAGTTCCGGCCAGTGCTGATGGGCGAGCCGCAGATCGTGCGCCGTGAGCGGGAATTTTTCGAAACTGATGAAATGTAATCTTTGTAGCGTAGCCTCAGGGTGTGCAGTGTGAAACTGATCGAACGCCTGCCAGAGGGTCAGAAAATTCAGTCCGGTACCGAAGCCGCTCTCGGCGACCACGAACAGATTCCGCGGATGTACAGGGAAGCGAATGCTGAGCTGGTTTCCGTCGAGGAAAACATAGCGGGTTTCTTCCAGTCCGTTATCATTAGAAAAATAGACGTCATCAAAATCTCGGGAAACAGGTGTACCCTCAGCGTTGAATTCGAGGTTGGCGGGTTGTATAGCATTTTGTTTCACGTAAGTTACTCGTCTGACAGGCAGTGGCACGATCTTAACGATGTGAGCCCATCGGTGCAAATTTCCGCAGAAAATGGCTGATCGGACTTGTTCGGCGTACAAGTGTACGCTATTGTGCGACTCGAAACTTACTATAGTGCGACTTACAGAGGTATTGAATGAAACGTGCAGTGATTACTGGCCTGGGCATTGTCTCCAGCATCGGTAATAACCAGCAGGAAGTCCTGGCATCTCTGCGTGAAGGACGCTCCGGGATCACTTTCTCTGAAGAGTTTAAAGATTCAGGTATGCGCAGCCACGTATGGGGTAACGTCAAACTGGACACCACCGGTTTGATTGACCGCAAAGTGGTTCGTTTCATGAACGATGCCTCTATTTATGCTTATCTCTCCATGCAGGAAGCGATCAAAGATTCCGGCCTGAGTGAAGAGGTTTATCAGAACAACCCGCGCGTGGGTCTGATTGCCGGTTCCGGCGGCTCATCAAAAGCGCAGGTATTCGGTGCTGACGCAATGCGCAGCCCGCGTGGTCTGAAAGCGGTAGGTCCGTACGTGGTAACCAAAGCCATGGGTTCTGCGGTTTCCGCGTGCCTGGCGACCCCATTCAAAATCCACGGTGTGAACTACTCCATCAGCTCCGCGTGTGCGACGTCTGCACACTGCATCGGTAATGCTGTTGAGCAGATCCAACTGGGTAAACAGGACATCGTATTTGCTGGCGGCGGCGAAGAGCTGGGCTGGGAAATGGCCTGTGAATTCGACGCGATGGGCGCACTGTCCACCAAATACAATGAAACCCCGGATAAAGCATCCCGTACCTATGATGCGCACCGTGACGGTTTCGTTATCGCTGGCGGCGGCGGTATGGTTGTGGTTGAAGAGCTGGAACATGCGCTGGCACGTGGCGCGCACATCTATGCTGAGATCGTGGGCTACGGTGCAACGTCTGATGGCGCTGACATGGTTGCGCCATCTGGAGAAGGTGCGGTGCGCTGCATGAAGATGGCGATGCACGGTGTTGATACCCCAATCGACTACCTGAACTCCCACGGTACCTCTACTCCGGTAGGCGACGTGAAAGAGCTGGGTGCAATCCGTGAAGTCTTCGGCGACAACAGCCCGGCAATCTCCGCGACCAAAGCGATGACCGGACACTCTCTGGGTGCGGCTGGCGTGCAGGAAGCGATCTACTCTCTGCTGATGCTGGAAAACGGCTTTATCGCCCCAAGCATCAACATCGAAGAGATGGACGAGCAGGCTGCTGGCCTGAACATCGTGACCAAACCAATGGACGCGACGCTCACCACCGTCATGTCCAACAGCTTCGGTTTCGGCGGCACCAACGCCACGCTGGTGATGCGCAAGCTGAAAGCATAAGTTTTATGTTTGATTCAGAAAGGGAGCCATAAGGCTCCCTTTTTTTATGCATTGACAACTGGCTGATCTGACAGGCAAACTTCACCACTCAACATTATCCTCACGATAATGCGTAAGCGTTTAACGTCAACCAACGCACCTTAATCCTGATAATCAGGTAGAGGGGGCGTGGCATTTCCCCGCCTTACTCTTCATTTCGGAGTAAAGCATGACTGCAATAACTCAAACAGAAACAACCCCTTCAGCGAACGTCTCGCTGTTCCGTATCGCCTTTGCCGTATTTCTGACCTATATGACCGTTGGTCTGCCGTTGCCGGTGATCCCGCTGTTCGTTCATCAGGAACTGGGCTATGGCAACACCATGGTCGGCATTGCCGTGGGCATTCAGTTTTTAGCCACGGTATTAACGCGTGGATACGCCGGTCGTCTGGCGGATCAGCACGGTGCTAAACGTTCCGCACTGCAGGGGATGTTTGCCTGCGGGCTGGCAGGTGGTGCGTGGCTGCTGGCTGCTCTCCTGCCGGTCGACACCGCGTATAAATTTGCGCTGCTGGTGCTGGGCCGTTTAATCCTCGGCTTTGGTGAAAGCCAGCTGCTGACCGGTACCCTGACCTGGGGTATGGGTCTTGTGGGGCCTGCGCGTTCCGGAAAAGTGATGTCCTGGAACGGTATGGCCATCTACGGCGCGCTGGCCGCGGGCGCACCGCTTGGACTGCTGATCAATAGCCAGTTTGGATTTGCGGCGCTGGCTGCCACCACCATGCTGTTACCGCTCCTGGCGTGGGCGTTTAACGGCTCGGTCCGTAAAGTACCTGCCCATAAAGGGGAGCGTCCTTCCCTGTGGAGCGTGGTTGGTCAAATATGGCAGCCGGGTCTTGGCCTGGCACTGCAGGGTGTGGGATTTGCGGTGATTGGTACGTTCGTCTCGCTTTATTTCATGAGCCGTGGCTGGGCGATGGCGGGCTTTACCCTCACTGCCTTTGGCGGCGCATTTGTGCTGATGCGAGTGCTGTTCGGCTGGATGCCGGATCGTTTTGGCGGTGTGAAAGTGGCGGTAGCGTCGCTGATGATAGAAACCGTTGGCTTGTTGCTACTGTGGAACGCACCGGTCGCTTCTGTTGCACTGATCGGCGCAGCACTCACCGGTTGCGGTTGTTCACTGATCTTCCCGGCGCTCGGCGTTGAAGTCGTGAAGCGTGTTGCCCCGCAGGTGCGTGGTACAGCATTGGGCGGCTATGCGGCGTTTCAGGATATCTCATACGGTGTCACCGGGCCGCTGGCGGGGCTGTTAGCCACTTCGTTTGGCTATCCGTCAGTGTTCCTGGCCGGAGCGGTTTCTGCGGTGGTTGGGATTATTGTGACGCTGGTGGCGTTTCGCAGGACTTGAGCCGTTGTAGGCCCGGTAAGCGCAGCGCCACCGGGCAAAACCTCAGGCAACCAGCCAGAAAATCGCCAGCGCAATCATCAGCGCAATAAACAACAGCCCCGGACGGGCAGACAGCGTTCTGAAGGTCTCCACGACCGGTGCAAACAGCGGGTTGTAGATCGGCTGAATATCCCTGACTTCCGGCACGCCGCCTTCACGCTCGGCGCGGCGGATAAAGATTTGATTCAGCAAATCCTGCACCTGCGCGGTGGTCAGTACCGTTTGCGGCGTGGCCTGCCAGGTCTGCTGGGCGTAATCCCGAATCACCTCAAACTCATGCGGCTCAAGCGGCTGTTTCAGTGCCGCCTGGAGCGTATGCAGGGTAGGGGTACTCTGGCTACTCAGCGTCTGACGGGCCTGTAGCCAGGTCACCAGATGGGTAAACTGTTTCGCCGGGATCAGCTCGCCCGCTTTCACGCCGGAAAGCTCCAGCATCGACTGCCAGATAAGCTTCGTTGACTCGCCGGTGGCGGCGGCCAGTTTGGTCACCATCTGGTTCAGTGTATTGTGTTCAGCAGGCAGCAGCGGACGCTCGGTTGACGGACGCTGTTGCGGTTGCGGGATGGTCAGCTGATTGGTTTGCAGCAGCGTCAGCACGGTTTTCAACTGCTCTGGCGTCAGCTGACTCAGGGCGGTCTGGCCAAACTGCTGGCGAATGAAATCACTGACCGCCTGTCGGTTATTACCCTGGCCTAACAGCTCGGTGAGCTGTGAGACAATCTGCCGGGTGGTGTGATTTTGCTGTGCGGCGGTAATACGCTGATTCAGATTTTGCTCGGCCGCAGGGAAATGGCGCGACTGCAGCGGTGCATCGTTCCGGACACCTAAATCATGCTTAACCCCGGCCCAGACTTCCGCGTTTTGCTGTGACGTCAGCGCAATCAGGCGCGTGATCAGTCGCTCCAGCACAGTGCGCTGTTGTGTGGATAGCGGTTGTTCACCGGCAACGTTCGGCGTGACAGGGCCTTCACCCGGAGGGCGTGGCGGCGTACCTGAAATGGGCTGCATCGTCAAAAATCCTTAAAGTCAAAACTCAGCGTAAACCAGGCATACGTATATGCCTGGCGGCCAGATTATGGCACACTTGGCAGGTTTTCTTCCTCTCAAACAGGTACTCAGACGTGAAAATCCTCGTTGATGAAAATATGCCTTATGCCCGTGAGCTGTTTAGCCGCCTGGGTAACGTTAAGGCTGTCCCTGGTCGTCCAATCCCGGTTAACGAACTGGATGATGCAGATGCGCTGATGGTGCGCTCGGTGACCAAAGTAAATGAGGCGTTGCTCGCCGGTAAAGCGATTAAGTTCGTCGGGACCGCAACGGCAGGGACCGATCATGTGGATGACAAATGGCTTAAGCAGGCGGGGATCGGTTTTTCCGCCGCGCCGGGCTGTAACGCCATTGCTGTAGTGGAATACGTTTTTTCCTCCCTTCTGATGCTTGCCGAGCGTGACGGTTTTGCGTTGCAGGATCGTACCGTAGGGATTGTCGGTGTGGGTAATGTGGGCGGACGCCTGCAAAAACGTCTGGAAGCGTTGGGTATTCGTACTCTGCTGTGCGACCCTCCGCGCAAAGACAACGGTGAGGAAGGGGATTTCCGCCCGCTGGATGAACTGGTTGAACAGTGCGATGTGATCACTTTCCACACGCCGTTGTTTAAAGAAGGGCCGTATAAGTCGCTGCATCTTGCCGATGAAGCCCTGATCCGTCGTCTGAAACCTGGCACTATTCTGATAAATGCCTGCCGCGGTCCGGTGGTGGATAATGCCGCGCTGCTGACATGTCTGAATGATGGGCAAGACCTCAGCGTGGTGCTGGACGTCTGGGAGCCAGAGCCGGATCTCAACGTTGAGCTGCTTAACAAGGTGGACGTGGGTACTGCGCATATCGCCGGTTACACCCTCGAGGGGAAAGCGCGCGGCACGACTCAGGTCTTCGAAGCCTACAGTGCCTTTATTGGGCATCCGCAGCAGGTCGCGCTGGATACCTTACTGCCTGCACCTGAATTTGGCCGCATTACTCTGCATGGTCCGCTCGATCAGGCGACGCTGAAAAGGTTGGTACATTTGGTGTATGATGTGCGCCGCGATGATGCGCTACTGCGTAAGGTGGCGGGGATCCCGGGTGAGTTTGACAAGCTGCGCAAAAACTATGTTGAGCGCCGTGAGTGGTCCTCTCTGTATGTGATTTGCGATGACGCAAAGGCTGCAACGCTACTGCATAAACTGGGTTTTAACGCCGTTCATCACCCGGCGCATTAATGTCTTCTTAATGCTCCCTGTCGGATACTCCGACAGGGACGCTTTTTTATTTCTGGAGTAAACCACCATGTCTGAAGGCTGGAACATTGCCATTTTAGGTGCCACGGGTGCCGTGGGCGAAGCCCTGCTCGAAACCCTTGCTGAGCGTCAGTTCCCGGTGGGCGATATCTATGCGCTGGCGCGTACCGATAGCGCGGGTGAGCATCTGCGTTTCAACAGTAAATCCGTGATGGTTCAGGATGCGGCAGCGTTCGACTGGACGCAGGCGCAGCTGGCATTTTTCGCCGCGGGCGTTGAAGCCACTGCTGCTTACATTGAAGAGGCGACTAACGCAGGCTGTCTGGTGATCGACCTGAGCGGTCTGTTCTCCATGGAGCCGGATGTGCCGCTGGTGGTGCCGGACGTGAACCCGTTTGTGCTGGCTGATTACCGTAATCGCAATATCATCGCGGTACCAAACAGCCTGACCAGCCAGTTGCTGACCGCTCTGAAACCACTTATTGACGACGGCGGCCTGTCGCGTATTACTGTCACCAGTCTGCTGTCCGCCTCCGCAAATGGCAAAAAGGCCGTCGATGCGCTGGCCGGTCAGAGCGCGAAGTTGTTGAACGGTATCCCGATTGACGAAGACGATTTCTTTGGTCGCCAGCTGGCGTTCAACATGCTGCCATTGCTGCCCGATCGCGAGGGTTCCGTGCGCGAAGAGCGCCGGATCGTCGATGAAGTTCGTAAAATTCTGCAGGACGACGGCCTGATGATCTCCGCGAACGTCGTGCAGTCCCCGGTCTTCTACGGTCACGCGCAGATGGTAGGTTTTGAAGCGCTGCGTCCGCTGGCGGCAGAAGAAGCGCGCGATGCGTTTGGTCGTGGGGAAGACATTGTGCTTTCCGAAGAGAGCGAGTTCCCGACCCAGGTGGGCGATGCCACCGGTAGCGCGCATCTTTCCGTTGGCTGCGTGCGTAACGACTATGGTATGCCGGAGCAGGTCCAGTTCTGGTCCGTTGCTGACAACGTTCGTTTCGGCGGTGCGCTGATGGCGGTCAAAATCGCTGAAAAACTGGTACAGGAGTACCTGTACTGATGTCAGACGTGGATCAAAAGCCAGTTCATAAAATTGCTCTCGGTATTGAGTACGATGGCAGTAAATACTATGGCTGGCAGCGTCAGAATGAGGTGCGCAGCGTCCAGGAGAAGCTGGAAAAAGCGCTCTCTCAGGTGGCAAACGAGCCAATTAACGTCCTGTGCGCGGGCCGTACGGACGCGGGTGTTCATGGCACGGGGCAGGTGGTTCACTTTGAAACCACTGCCGTGCGTAAAGATGCCGCCTGGACGCTGGGTGTAAATGCGAATTTACCTGGTGACATTGCTGTTCGTTGGGTGAAAGCTGTGCCGGATGATTTTCACGCGCGCTTCAGCGCCACGGCGCGTCGCTACCGTTATGTCATCTACAATCAACGTCTTCGTCCAGCGGTGTTAAGCCAGGGTGTGACGCATTTTTATGAACCGCTTGATGCTGAACGTATGCATCGTGCGGCGCAATGTCTGATTGGTGAGAATGACTTTACGTCGTTTCGTGCGGTGCAGTGTCAGTCCCGCACGCCGTGGCGTAATGTCATGCACATAAACGTCAGCCGTTTTGGCGCTTATGTGGTGGTGGATATCAAAGCCAATGCCTTTGTACATCATATGGTACGGAATATTGTGGGCAGCCTGATGGAAGTGGGTGCCGGACACCAGCCGGAGAGCTGGATTGCTGAACTGCTGGCAGCGAAGGACAGAACGCTTGCGGCAGCCACGGCGAAAGCGGAGGGGTTGTATCTGGTCTCGGTAGACTATCCGGATCGGTTTGACCTGCCGAAACCGCCAATGGGCCCGCTATTTTTAGCGGACTAAACAAAGGTGCAATTAGGGCTTAAACAATATGGACGTAATTCGTTTTTTGATTGATTTCATCCTGCATATTGATGTTCACCTGGCAGAGCTTGTCGCGCAATATGGCGTCTGGGTTTACGCTATTCTGTTCCTCATTCTGTTCTGTGAAACCGGTCTGGTCGTCACCCCTTTTTTACCCGGGGATTCGCTGCTGTTCGTCGCCGGGGCGTTATCAGCGTTACCGACCAATGATCTGAATGTACATCTGATGGTTGTGCTGATGGTGATTGCCGCCATTATTGGTGATGCGGTCAACTATACGATTGGGCGAGTATTTGGTGAGCGGCTTTTCAGTAATCCGGACTCGAAAATTTTCCGTCGTAGCTATTTAGACAAGACCCATGCGTTTTATGAACGCCATGGTGGCAAAACCATTATCCTTGCGCGTTTTGTGCCTATTGTGCGTACATTTGCACCGTTTGTGGCGGGAATGGGACATATGTCCTATCGTCACTTTGCGGCATACAACGTGGTTGGCGCGCTGCTGTGGGTACTGCTCTTTACCTATGCAGGCTACCTGTTTGGCGATCTTCCGGTGGTGCAGGAAAACCTTAAGTTACTGATTGTAGCGATTATTGTGCTTTCTATACTGCCGGGCGTGATTGAAATTATTCGTCACAAACGTGCGGCGGCGAAACAAACGAAGTAAATGCACACTGGCGGTTCGACCACTTTTTTATCCAAAGTTTCGGGCTGTTATGTTTTAATGTGCAACATTCATGGTCTGTTGGAGGCAAAAATGGCATTATTCGCCTCTTATAGCAAAACTGGCATACGACCAGGTTCAGGCAGAAAGGTTATCAATGAGCTGGATTGAACGAATTAAAAGCAACATTACCCCAACGCGCAAAGCGAGCATTCCTGAAGGGGTATGGACGAAGTGTGATAGCTGCGGCCAGGTTCTGTATCGCGCAGAACTGGAACGCAACCTAGAGGTGTGTCCGAAGTGTGACCACCACATGCGTATGTCGGCGCGTAACCGCCTGCATAGCCTGCTGGACGAAGGTTCTCTGGTAGAACTGGGTAGCGAGCTTGAGCCAAAAGACGTGCTGAAGTTCCGCGATTCCAAAAAATACAAAGATCGTCTGGCCTCTGCACAGAAAGAGACCGGCGAGAAAGACGCGCTGATCGTCATGAAGGGCACCCTGCATGAGATGCCGGTTGTTGCTGCTGCGTTTGAGTTCTCCTTTATGGGCGGCTCAATGGGTTCAGTGGTGGGTGCGCGTTTTGTTCGTGCCGTTGAGCAGGCGCTGGAAGACAACTGCCCGCTGATCTGCTTCTCTGCCTCTGGCGGTGCGCGTATGCAGGAAGCGTTGATGTCTCTGATGCAGATGGCGAAAACCTCTGCTGCACTGGCAAAAATGCAGGAGCGTGGTCTGCCTTACATCTCTGTGCTGACCGACCCAACCATGGGTGGCGTCTCCGCTAGTTTCGCGATGCTGGGCGATCTGAACATCGCTGAGCCAAAAGCGCTGATCGGCTTTGCAGGTCCTCGCGTTATTGAGCAGACCGTGCGTGAAAAACTGCCTCCGGGCTTCCAGCGCAGTGAGTTCCTCATTGAAAAAGGTGCCATCGACATGATCGTCCGTCGTCCGGAAATGCGCCTGAAGCTGGCGAGCATTCTGGCGAAGCTGATGAACCTGCCAGCGCCAAACCCGGATGAGCCGCGCGAAGGCGTGGTGGTACCGGATCAGGAACCCGAGGCCTGATAACTGAAAAGGGCAGGGCCGGTTGGCGCTGCCCTTTTGCTTTCTAAACTGTTAATGACAACCGGGCATCATGGAAAATAAAAGCATTCCCCAAGCCACGTCGCCCCTGGCCGCGTGGCTTTCTTATCTGGAAAACCTGCACAGCAAAACCATTGATATGGGCCTTGAGCGCGTAAGCCAGGTCGCTGCGCGTCTTGATGTGCTGAAACCTGCGCCTTTCGTTTTTACTGTCGCGGGCACCAACGGTAAAGGGACGACCTGCCGTACGCTGGAATCCATTCTGATGGCTGCGGGTTATAAGGTTGGCGTTTACAGCTCTCCACACCTGGTACGCTATACCGAACGGGTTCGCGTGCAGAACAGCGAGTTGCCGGAATCGGCACATACGACCTCGTTCGCGGAAATTGAAGCCGCGCGCGGTGAGATCTCATTAACCTATTTCGAATACGGTACGCTTTCGGCGCTATGGCTGTTCAAGCAGGCGCAACTCGATGTGGTGATCCTTGAGGTCGGACTGGGTGGGCGTCTTGATGCCACCAATATGGTGGATGCAGATGTGGCGGTGGTCACCAGCATCGCGCTGGATCATACCGACTGGCTGGGACCGGACCGTGAAAGCATTGGCCGCGAGAAGGCCGGTATTTTCCGGGCCAATAAGCCCGCCGTGGTCGGCGAGCCGGATATGCCACACACCATCGCTGACGTGGCAAACGAGAAGGGCGCGCGTCTGCTGCGCCGCGGCGTTGACTGGCAGTATGAAGTGCGTGACAACGCCTGGTGCTTTAGCGATGCACAGGGCGCGCTGGACAACCTGCCTCTGCCGCAGGTGCCACAGCCGAACGCGGCAACGGCACTGGCAGCACTGCGCGCCAGCGGCCTCGCGGTCAGCGAGCAGGCGATCCGCGATGGTATACAGAACGCGATTCTGCCCGGGCGTTTCCAGATCGTCAGCGAGTCACCACGTCTCATTCTGGATGTGGCCCATAACCCACATGCGGCGGCTTATCTTGCCGGACGTCTTAAATCGTTACCAAAAACCGGGCGCGTACTGGCAGTTATCGGTATGCTTCATGATAAAGATATCGGCGGGACGCTGGCCTGCATGGAGAGTGTGGTCGATAGCTGGTATTGTGCTCCTCTGGAGGGGCCGCGTGGTGCAACAGCCGAGCAACTGATGGAACATCTTGGCAAAGGCGCAATCTACAATAGCGTGGCCCAGGCCTGGCATGCCGCGATGGCGGATGCTAAACCAGAAGATACCGTGCTGGTGTGTGGCTCATTCCACACTGTAGCACATGTCATGGAAGTGATGGACGCGGGGAGAACCGGTGGCGAGTAAGTTTCAGAACCGTTTAACAGGAACCATTGTGCTGGTCGCGCTCGGGGTGATTATCCTCCCGGGTCTGCTCGACGGGCAGAAAAAGCATTATCAGGATGAGTTTGCCGCTATTCCGCTGGTCCCTAAACCGGGTGACCGCGATGAGCCGGATATGCTGCCTGCGGCAACGCAAGCACTTCCTGCTCAACCACCGGAAGGTGCGGCAGAAGAGGTTCGTGCGGGCGATGCTGCAGCACCGTCGCTCGACCCGTCCCGTCTGGCGGCAACAAGCAACAATGAGATCGACCCAGTGCCGGTAGAGCAGCCTAAACCTGTTGAAAAACCGAAGCCGGTCGACAAACCACAGCCGAAACCACAGCGCGATAAGACAGCAGAACAGCTGGCCGCTGCTTCAGAGACAGCTCCGCCAGCGAAACCGGCTCAGCAAGAGGCCGCAGCCCCAACGGGCAAAGCTTACGTTGTGCAGCTTGGTGCGCTGAAAAATGCGGATAAAGTCAATGAGGTGGTGGGGAAACTGCGCAGTGCGGGGTATCGTGTTTACACTTCACCTTCCACGCCGGTGCAGGGTAAAATTACCCGTATCCTCGTGGGGCCAGAGGCGTCTAAAGACAAACTGAAAGGTTCGCTCGGCGAGCTGAAGCAGATCTCCGGTCTGAGTGGTGTAGTGATGAGCTACAGCGCTAACTAAGTACGACCTGCTCCTGAAAGAGAGAGGCGATAGGCCACGGCGTTGAACATTTTTTCAGCGCCTTTTTTATTTACGCGCGGGAAGGAAATCCCTACGCAAACGTTTTCTTTTTCTGTTAGAATTCGCCCCGAACTGGATGACAGGGCGTTAAATCGTGGGACACATATGGTCTGGATTGATTACGCCATCATTGCGGTGATTGGTTTTTCCTGTCTGGTTAGCCTGATCCGTGGCTTTGTTCGTGAAGCGTTATCGCTGGTGACATGGGGTTGTGCTTTCTTTGTTGCCAGTCATTACTACACTTACCTGTCTGTCTGGTTCACGGGCTTTGAAGATGAACTGGTCCGAAATGGAATCGCTATCGCGGTGCTGTTTATCGCGACGCTGATTGTCGGCGCTATCGTGAATTACGTGATAGGTCAGCTGGTCGAGAAAACCGGTCTGTCAGGAACGGACAGGGTGCTCGGGATCTGTTTCGGTGCATTACGAGGCGTACTGATTGTAGCCGCGATCTTGTTCTTCCTGGATACCTTCACCGGGTTCTCCAAAAGTGAAGACTGGCAGAAATCGCAGCTCATTCCAGAGTTCAGCTTCATCATCAGATGGTTCTTTGACTATCTGCAAAGCTCGTCGAGTTTTTTGCCCAGGGCATAAACCCTGAGATGTGGCTTAACGAGGAAAAGACGAATGTGCGGTATTGTCGGTATCGCCGGTTTCATGCCGGTAAACCAGTCGATTTATGACGCGTTAACGGTGCTTCAGCACCGTGGGCAGGATGCTGCGGGTATCATCACCATTGATGCAAACAACTGCTTCCGTTTACGTAAGGCGAATGGCCTGGTAAACGATGTGTTTGAAGCCCGCCATATGCAGCGTCTGCAAGGTAATATGGGGATCGGTCACGTTCGTTATCCTACTGCTGGCAGTTCCAGCGCCTCTGAGGCACAGCCTTTCTACGTCAACTCACCGTATGGCATTACCCTTGCCCATAACGGCAACCTGACCAACGCGCACGAGCTGCGTAAAAAGCTGTTCGAAGAGAAACGTCGCCACATTAACACTACCTCTGATTCTGAAATCCTGCTCAATGTGTTCGCCAGCGAGCTGGATAATTTCCGTCACTACCCGCTGGAAGCAGACAACATTTTTGCTGCTATTGCTGCCACAAACCGCCAGATCCGCGGCGCATATGCCTGCGTGGCGATGATCATCGGTCATGGCATGGTGGCCTTCCGCGATCCAAACGGCATTCGTCCCCTGGTGCTCGGCAAGCGCGACCTTGGCGATGGTCGTACCGAATATATGGTTGCCTCTGAGAGCGTGGCGCTGGATACCCTGGGCTTCGAATTCCTGCGTGACGTAGCCCCGGGTGAAGCGGTCTACATTACTGAGAAGGGGCAGCTGTTTACCCGCCAGTGTGCAGATAACCCGGTCAGTAATCCGTGCCTGTTCGAATACGTGTACTTCGCGCGTCCGGACTCGTTCATCGACAAGATTTCTGTCTACAGCGCACGCGTAAACATGGGCACGAAGCTGGGTGAGAAAATTGCCCGCGAGTGGGATGACCTCGACATCGACGTCGTTATTCCTATCCCGGAAACCTCCTGCGATATCGCCCTGGAAATCGCCCGCATTCTGGATAAGCCGTACCGTCAGGGCTTTGTGAAGAACCGCTACGTTGGCCGCACCTTCATCATGCCGGGCCAGCAGTTGCGCCGTAAGTCCGTGCGTCGCAAGCTGAACGCCAACCGCGCGGAATTCCGCGACAAAAACGTTCTGCTGGTGGATGACTCCATCGTCCGTGGCACTACCTCAGAGCAGATTATCGAGATGGCGCGCGAAGCGGGTGCGAAGAAAGTCTACCTGGCTTCCGCAGCGCCAGAAATTCGCTTCCCGAACGTGTATGGTATTGATATGCCAACCGCTAACGAGCTGATTGCCCACGGTCGTGAAGTGGACGAAATTCGCCAGATCATCGGTGCCGACGGCCTGATTTTCCAGGATCTGAACGATCTCATCGACGCAGTGCGTGCCGAGAACCCAGAGATTCAGCAGTTCGAGTGCTCCGTTTTCAACGGCGTCTACGTGACCAAAGATGTTGACCAGAAGTACCTCGACTATCTGGATTCGCTGCGCAACGACGATGCGAAAGCCGTCCAGTTGCAAAACGATCTCGAAAGTTTAGAGATGCACAACGAAGGTTGATGTCTCTGCAAGTGAGGGTATTCGCCCTCACTTGCAACTCCCCGCAAAATCCTGCACAGTCTGCCCTGAAATCAGTAAGGGCGAAAATCATGAAACGACTCATTGTTGGGCTCAGCGGTGCCAGTGGCGCGATTTACGGCGTACGGCTGTTACAGGTTCTGCGTAACGTAGCGGAAGTCGAAACCCATCTGGTGATGAGTCAGGCGGCGCGGCAGACTCTCTCTCTGGAAACCGATCTTTCCCTGCGTGACGTTCAGACACTCGCAGATGTCGTTCACGATGCCCGCGATATCGCCGCCAGCATCTCCTCAGGCTCATTTAAAACCGCCGGCATGGTTATCCTGCCCTGTTCTATTAAAACGCTCTCCGGCATTGTGAACAGCTATACCGACACGCTGGTGACGCGCGCGGCAGATGTGGTGTTGAAAGAGCGCCGCCCTCTGGTTCTTTGTGTGCGGGAAACGCCGCTGCATCTGGGCCACCTGCGTTTAATGACGCAGGCCGCCGAGTTGGGGGCGGTGATCATGCCACCGGTGCCGGCGTTTTATCATCGTCCTGTCTCACTGGATGATGTGATTAACCAGACCGTTAACCGTGTACTGGATCAGTTTGATATCGACCTGCCTGAAGACCTCTTCACCCGCTGGCAAGGGGCCTGATTCTGTGCACAAACAGAGTGCATGAAAAGAGTCGTTGCCCTGTTTCAGGGCAATTATGCAACGGCGATCATATCCTCGACATTTAATTCGTTTTTTCCCTTTTTCTCTCTCCGGTTCGTTCGGCAGACCTGCTATCTTTCACCATTAAGGCAATATCGCAACGTTTTATTAACATATTTAACGTCGAAGTTTTGACCAGACGGCAATGTGGCATAAGACCTGCAAGATGAAGCCTGCAACACAACACACAACACAATACATAATAAAATCACGGTACTTGAGGGTAAATGTATGAAGAAGACGGTTCTGGCTCTGTCTTTGCTCGTGGGGTTAAGTGCGGCAGCAGGTAGCTACGCAGCGCTTCCACAGACAGTTCGTATCGGTACAGACGCAACCTACGCGCCATTCTCTTCCAAAGATGCGAAAGGCGATTTCGTGGGGTTTGATATCGATCTGGGAAATGAGATGTGCAAACGCATTGCGGTGAAATGCACATGGGTGGGCAGCGACTTTGACGCGTTAATCCCGTCGCTGAAAGCCAAGAAAATCGACGCCATTATCTCTTCTCTCTCCATCACCGAAAAACGTCAGCAGGAGATTGCCTTCTCTGACAAGCTCTACGCTGCGGATTCTCGCCTGATTGCGCAGAAAGGTTCCCCTATCAAGCCAACCATTGACTCGCTGAAAGGCAAGCATGTCGGTGTGCTTCAGGGGTCAACTCAGGAAGGTTACGCCAATGCAAACTGGCGTGAGAAGGGCGTAGACGTCGTCGCGTACCAGAACCAGGATTTGATTTATTCTGACCTGGCAGCAGGTCGTCTGGATGCGGCATTCCAGGATGAAGTGGCCGCAAGCGAAGGCTTCCTGAAGCAACCTGCGGGTAAAGACTACGCGTTTGCAGGCCCGTCAGTGAAGGACAAAAAGTACTTTGGTGACGGTACCGGTATTGGCCTGCGTAAGGATGATACCGAGCTGAAAGCCGCCTTTGACAAAGCGTTCGCAGAGCTGCGTAAAGACGGTACTTACGACAAACTGGCGAAGAAATACTTCGACTTCAACGTATACGGTGAATAACACCTGGCGGTAACGCACCAGAAAGGTGCGTTACGGGAGCGGTTGACCCAATGCAGTGCATTTGTTGCACTGTATTGGATCGTTTTGTGCATACTTACGCATTTATAATGCAAAAAATCCCATCTGAAGGGCATTAATCTTTGCCTGTAGGAGGGGATTGATGGCACATTAGCACCACCCCGTCGTCGTAAAAATCCCGTATGAAGACAGTTTGTTGAGGACAGATATGAAAAAACTCGTGTTATCACTATCTCTGGTACTGGCTTTTTCCAGCGCCACCGCGGCATTCGCAGCCATTCCGCAGAAAATTCGTATTGGTACCGATCCTACCTATGCGCCATTCGAGTCAAAGAATTCTAAGGGTGAACTGGTTGGTTTTGACATCGATCTGGCCAATGAGCTGTGCAAACGCATCAAAGCACAATGTACCTACGTTGAAAACCCACTGGACGCGTTGATCCCTTCTCTGAAAGCCAAAAAAATCGACGTGATTATGTCCTCACTCTCTATCACCGAAAAACGCCAGCAGGAGATTGCTTTCACGGACAAACTCTACGCGGCTGATTCCCGTCTGGTGGTGGCGAAATCGTCTGACATTCAACCAACGCTGGAGTCGCTGAAAGGCAAACGCGTCGGCGTGCTGCAGGGCACCACGCAGGAAACCTACGGTAACGAACACTGGGCACCGAAAGGGATTGAAATTGTCTCCTATCAGGGCCAGGAAAATATCTACGCTGACCTGACGGCAGGCCGCATCGATGCAGCATTCCAGGATGAAGTCGCAGCGAGCGAAGGCTTCCTGAAGACGCCGGTGGGTAAAGATTACAAGTTTGGCGGTCCGTCCATTAAGGATGTGAAGTTGTTTGGCGTGGGCACCGGTATGGGCCTGCGTAAAGAAGATAACGAATTACGTGAAGCGCTGAACAAAGCGTTTGCCGAAATGCGCGCTGACGGCACGTACGACAAACTGGCGAAAAAATACTTTGATTTTAATGTTTACGGCGGCTAATCGCCCCGTCAAATAACGTGCGGCCCCTCCCGCAGTGGGAGGGGAAAAGACACGGTTCCACCACTCACGATACGACAGGGCTCGCGGTATGCTGTACGGATTTTCTGGCGTTATTTTACAGGGCGCGCTTGTCACCCTTGAGCTGGCGATCAGCTCCGTGGTGCTGGCGGTGCTGATAGGTCTGGCGGGTGCCGGTGCGAAGCTTTCAGCTAACAAACCACTGGCGTTGATTTTTGAAGGCTATACCACGCTCATTCGCGGTGTTCCCGATCTGGTGCTGATGCTGCTTATCTTCTACGGTCTGCAGATTGCGCTGAACAGCGTGACGGACGCGATGGGAATGGGACAAATTGATATTGACCCGATGGTGGCTGGTATTATCACCCTCGGTTTTATCTACGGAGCCTACTTCACTGAAACTTTCCGCGGTGCTTACATGGCCGTGCCGAAAGGTCACATTGAGGCGGCAACCGCATTTGGTTTTACCTCCTCACAAACGTTTCGCCGAATCATGTTCCCGGCCATGATGCGCTATGCGCTTCCGGGTATCGGTAACAACTGGCAGGTTATCCTCAAAGCGACGGCGCTGGTCTCGCTGCTCGGTCTGGAAGACGTCGTTAAAGCGACTCAGCTGGCGGGCAAGAGCACCTGGGAGCCGTTCTACTTTGCGGTGGTCTGTGGCGTGATTTATCTGGTCTTTACGACCGTCTCCAATGGTGTGCTGCTTCTGCTCGAGCGTCGCTACTCCGTGGGTGTGAAGAGGGCTGACCTGTGATTGAGATTATTCAGGAATACTGGAAATCGCTGCTGTGGACAGATGGCTATCGCTTTACCGGCGTGGCGATTACGCTCTGGCTGCTGATCTCCTCCGTGGTGATGGGCGGCATTCTGGCGGTGTTTCTTGCCATTGGCCGCGTGTCGAACAATAAATATATCCAGTTCCCGATCTGGCTGTTTACCTATGTGTTTCGCGGCACACCGCTGTACGTGCAGCTGCTGGTGTTCTATTCGGGGATGTATACGCTTGAGATCGTAAAAGGCACTGAGATGCTGAATGCGTTCTTCCGCAGTGGCCTGAACTGTACGGTGCTGGCGTTGACGCTCAATACCTGCGCCTATACCACCGAGATTTTCGCGGGGGCAATTCGTTCCGTGCCTTACGGTGAAATCGAGGCGGCGCGCGCGTATGGTTTCTCATCAGTGAAACTTTACCGTTGCATTATTCTGCCGTCGGCGCTGCGTATCGCGCTACCGGCGTACAGTAACGAAGTGATTTTGATGCTGCACTCCACCGCGCTCGCCTTTACCGCGACGGTGCCGGATCTGCTTAAAATTGCGCGCGATATTAACTCCGCGACCTATCAGCCGTTTACCGCGTTTGGCATTGCGGCGGTGCTCTATTTAATTATCTCTTATGTTCTGATTAGCCTGTTCCGTAAGGCTGAAAAACGCTGGTTGCAGCATATAAAACCTTCTTCGACGCACTGAGAAAGATGATGGCTGAGAACAAATTAAACGTTATTGATTTGCACAAACGCTACGGCGAACATGAAGTGCTGAAAGGGGTGTCGCTGCAGGCGAATGCGGGCGACGTGATCAGTATTATCGGCTCATCCGGCTCGGGAAAAAGTACCTTCCTGCGCTGCATCAACTTCCTCGAAAAACCGAGTGAAGGCTCGATTGTGGTGAGCGGACAGAATATTAACCTGGTCCGTGATAAAGACGGCCAGCTTAAGGTTGCAGATAAGAACCAGCTGCGCTTGCTGCGTACGCGGCTAACGATGGTGTTCCAGCACTTCAATCTCTGGAGCCATATGACGGTGCTGGAGAACGTGATGGAAGCACCGGTTCAGGTGCTGGGCCTGAGCAAGCAGGAAGCCCGCGAGCGCGCGGTGAAATACCTGGCGAAAGTGGGTATCGATGAGCGCCAGCAGATGAAATACCCGGTGCATCTATCCGGTGGTCAGCAGCAGCGTGTGTCCATCGCCCGCGCGCTGGCGATGGAACCCGAGGTGCTGTTGTTCGACGAACCGACCTCCGCGCTCGATCCAGAACTCGTCGGCGAAGTGCTGCGCATTATGCAGAAGCTGGCTGAAGAGGGGAAAACGATGGTGGTGGTCACCCATGAGATGGGCTTCGCCCGTAACGTCTCGAATCACGTTATCTTCCTGCATCAGGGGAAAATAGAAGAGCAGGGGCATCCGGACGAGGTGCTGGCAAACCCGCAAAGCCCGCGTTTACAGCAGTTCCTGAAAGGCTCACTGAAGTAGATTTGCCTTTCTCCCTCTCCCCTTTGGGAGAGGGCTGGAGTGCTGCATCAAACTGTACCGCACTCCAGCCGATACACCCAGTCGTCATAGCGCACGCCGTCAATCTCGTACGCCTTTTCCAGCACCTGCGTGCGTACAAACCCGGCTTTCTCTAATACTCGCACCGAGCCGCCGTTATCTGCCAGCACGTAGGCGTTAATCGCTTTCACGCCGGTCTGGTTAAACGCATAGTCACACACCGCGCGCAGCGCCTCGCTGGCAATCCCTTTTCCCTGCGCGGCAGGCACAACCGTATAGCCGATATCGGCCTCTTCACGATTCTCAGGGCTGATTTGCAGGCCAATGTCACCAAGCGGTGTGTCATCATCCCGCAAACGAATGACAAACACATGGGCAGCAGCGAGTCGCGCGGCAAACACGCGTCGGGTCTCTTTTTCCGGCGCGATGGCGGCCATATAGCGCATGATGCTGCGATCTTCTCGTAGCGAGCGGAAGAAGGCCCAGTCAGTGGGTTCAAAAGGAGTGAGGTGAAGCCGGGGAGTGGTGATCGTTGCCATTGTTACGCCATTTATTCGGAACATGGCCTGTCACTGTAACATATTCACCGTACTACATCCCCCAGCGCCTCTTCTAATTCATACCAGCGGAACGCAAATCCGGCCGCTTCCAGCCGTTTTGGCAGCGCCCGTTGCCCACCTAATGCCAGCACCGATGCTTCACCCATTATCAGGCGAATTACCGTTGCAGGGACACGTAAAATCGCCGGGCGATGCAGGGCGTGCCCCAGCGCATGAGCAAACTGCTCATTACGCACCGGATACGGCGCAACCATGTTAAACGGCCCGCGCAGATCGTTATCCAGCAGCCAGAGAATGCCGTTCACCATATCGTCAATGTGGATCCACGCCATATACTGGCGGCCATTACCTATGGGGCCGCCGAGCCCGAGCCTGAAAGGGGGAAGCATCTTCGCCAGAATGCCGCCTTTCGGCGCAAGCACTACGCCGGTACGCAACAGGCAGACGCGGGTGCGATCGCTCTGCGCGGCACAGGCAATGCGTTCCCACTGGGCGCAGAGTTTGTGGGTAAACTCGTTATGGGGGGGCTCTTCCTCGGTCACTACCACTTCGCCGAGATCGCCGTAATAGCCCACTGCTGAGCCTGAAATCAACACCGAAGGCGGGGTGTGGCTATTGCGGATAAGCTCAACCAGCTTTTCGGTAATGTTCCACCGACTGCTGCAGAGCAACTGTTTTTGCTCTTCCGTCCAGCGTTTATCGGCGATGGGTTCGCCTGCCAGGTTGATGACGGCGTCAAAGCCGTCCAGATTTTGCTGCTCGGACAAATTTTTCCAGATGTCGACACCCGTCCCCAGCACCTGGCGCGCTTTCTCCGGGCTGCGCGTCACAACGGTAATGTCGTGATGCAGCGCCTGCAGGCGCGCAACGAGATGATGACCAATCAATCCTGTACCGCCGGTCAGCAAAATCTTCATACAACCTCCAGGTTTACGCCTGGTGTTGCCAGCTTAACGTCATGGAGACGGAATCGGCATAACGCAGGGCGTGAAGTTTATCGATCTCTACTTCAGCATAAGTGACCCAGTGATGTTCGCGTGCGATGTCGAGCACATCCTGAGTTAATTTTTCCAGCAGAGAGAAGCGGTTATTTTCCACGTACTGGATGATGTTTTTGGTGATGGTGCGGTAGTTCAGCGCATCATTGATGTCTTCACTCGCCCGCGCTTTATCTGCCGGGTAGTGAATCACCACGTTAATGACAATATCCTGACGGTTGGCGATCTCTTCCTCTTTGATACCGATGAAGGTACGCAGGCGTAAATTTTTTATACGAATAATAGCGTCTGGCTGTGACATTGCAGGTCTTCTCCGTGTCAGTATTTCCTGCTCATAATACATGAGAGGCACCCAGCCTCATACAGGGTTAAATTTGCTGGATTTTTTGCATCGCGCGTTCGGTGGCCGGGCGGGTCCGAATACGCTCAAACCAGTTGTTCACCGCCGGGTAAGAGGCCAGGTCAATTCGGTGCTTTTCGAAGGTATTCACCCATGGCCAGCAGGCGATATCAGCAATACTGTAATGATCGCCCCCGAGCCACGGCGTTTTCTCCAGGCGACGATTCAGGACGCCATAGAGCCGTTGAGTTTCTACCTGGTAACGTTCTATCGCATAGGGAATGGGCTGCGGGGCGTAAGCGGTAAAATGGTGATTTTGCCCCAGCATGGGACCCAGCCCACTCACCTGCCAGAACAGCCATTGCAAAGTATGGTGCCGTTCACGCAATTCACCGCTCAACAGTTTGCCGGTTTTCTCCGCCAGATAGAGTAAAATTTCGCCGGATTCAAACAGGCTCAATGGTCTGCCCCCATCCGCTGGCTGGTTATCTATGATGGCTGGGATTTTATTGTTTGGTGAGATAGCCAGAAAGAGAGGGCTAAATTGATCGCCTTTGCTGATATCCACGCGAATGATCCGGTAATCCAGTTCGGCCTCTTCAAGAAAGAGGGTGATCTTTTGGCCGTTTGGGGTAGGGGCATAATAAAGGTCGATCATTTTCAACTCTTCTCCATGTGAAGAATGGCGTCATGAAAATGAGTATAGGTGGTTGTTGTAAATCGTGAGTTTTCATCAAGTGACAGCAAGGCAAAGAGATTATATGTTGAGTAAAAACCGATCAGCCGATGAGGATGTTATGAACCAGCCTGTAATCACATTGTGGTCCGATGCGAATTTCTTTTCTCCCTATGTAATGAGCGTATACGTTGCGCTGGCTGAAAAGGGGCTCACTTTTACGCTGAAGACCGTTGATCTTGATGGTGGTGAACATCTCAAGCCGCAGTGGCAGGGCTACGACCTGACCCGACGTGTACCGGTGCTGGAAATAGATGGATTTGCGCTGAGCGAATCGTCAGCGATTGATGAATATCTGGAAGATCGCTTCGCGCCACCAGAATGGGAACGTATCTACCCTCACGATCTGCAAAAGCGTGCCCGGGCGCGGCAGATTCAGGCGTGGCTGCGTAGCGATCTGGTACCGATTCGCGTGGAACGCTCGACGGACGTTGTGTTTGCCGGGGTGAAAAAACCAGCCCTGAGCGCAGAAGGCACAGAAAGCGCGCAAAAACTGATTGAAACCGCTACCTCACTGCTTGCGCATGGCAACCCGAACCTGTTCGGCGAGTGGTGCATTGCCGACGCCGATCTGGCGTTGATGTTAAACCGCTTAATCCTCAACGGTGATGAAGTGCCGCAACTGCTGGTGGATTATGCTGCGTTTCAATGGCAGCGAGCCTCTGTGCAGCGCTATGTGGCACTCTCCGCTAAGCGTGCGGGCTGATAACCCCTGGCGCTTCAGGTATGATAAGGGCAGTTTGTTTTCCCGAGGAGTGACTGATGAAACTAATGTTTGCGTCGGATATCCATGGATCGCTGCCCGCTACCGAGCGAGTTCTTTCCCTGTTTGCGCAAAGCGGTGCGCAGTGGCTGATCATTCTGGGCGATGTGCTCAATCACGGACCGCGTAATGCGCTACCGGAAGGCTATGCCCCGGCGCAAGTGGCGGAAAAGCTCAACCAGCATGCCTCGCGCATCATCGCCGTTCGCGGTAACTGCGACAGCGAAGTGGACCAGATGCTGTTGCATTTTCCTCTTACCGCGCCGTGGCAACAGGTACTGCTGGAAAAAAGTCGCCTGTTTCTGACGCATGGGCATCTTTTTAGCCCGGATAATCTCCCGACGCTGGCGGCTGGCGATGTCCTGGTTTACGGTCATACTCATATTCCGGTTGCTGAAAAGCGCGGTGAGATTTATCACTTTAACCCGGGGTCGGTCAGCATACCCAAAGGCGGATACCCTGCAAGCTATGGCATGCTCGATGGAAATACGTTAAGCGTTATCGCACTTAATGATCAGCAAGTTATTGCGCAGGTAGCGATTAATCCGTAAGTTACACCTCAACTGCAAACGCGCCGAAAGAGCGCTTAGACGAGAAGGTTTCCCGATGGTGGAGCAGAATCATTTGGCAAGTACAGAGTGGGTTGACATTGTCAGCGAAGAGAATGAAGTGATCGCGCAGGCCAGCCGCGAACAAATGCGTGCGGAACGTCTGCGTCATCGTGCGACATATATCGTTGTTCATGACGGTATGGGTAAAATTCTGGTTCAGCGCCGCACGGACACCAAAGATTTTCTCCCGGGTATGCTGGATGCCACTGCAGGCGGTGTGGTCCAGGCTGATGAAGTGCTGCTGGATTCCGCGCGTCGTGAAGCGGAAGAAGAGTTAGGTATTGCGGGCGTACCGTTTGCCGAACATGGGCAGTTCTATTTTGAGGATGAAAACTGCCGCGTCTGGGGTGGGTTGTTTAGCTGCGTCTCTCACGGGCCGTTTGCCCTGCAGGAAGAAGAAGTCAGCGAAGTGAACTGGATGACGCCGGAAGAAATTACCGCGCGTTGCGACGAGTTCACTCCAGATTCATTAAAAGCGCTGGCACTGTGGATGAGCCGTAACGCGAATAACGAGTCGACCAAATCAGAGAAAGAGGAAGAGGCTGAGTAAGCCTTAGCAACTCTCTCGCAGACACAGACTGGACGCGATGGGCTTTTGATCGCGCCAGTCTCCGTCATTCAGACGTTCCAGAAGTGCTTTCCCCGCTTCAATCCCAATCTTACGATGCGGCACTGCCATCGTCGTTAGCGGCGGCTGACAGACGCGGCTCACATCGCTGTCGCCAAAGCCTACCACCGCCAGATCGTCTGGTACCTTGATTCGCCTGCGCTGACATTCATACAGCGCGCCACAGGCCAGTTCGTCTGAGACGCACACCAGCGCATCCAGTTCAGGCCATGCCAGCAGGAATTCCGGCAGTTGCGCGGCGCCGGTCGAGAAAACTGGCGGCATGGCAGCGTTAATGACCCGGTTCGGTGACATATGGTGTCGAAGCATCGCTTTGTACCAGCCCTGTAAATGCTGCTGGAAAATCCACTGTTCCTGGTTGGCGCACAGCAGACCAATATTTTGATAGCCGCGCTTAATGACCATTTCCGTCAGTTCGTACATGGCCGCTACGTTATCAATCCCGATATTCATATCAATCGGATCGGCACGCATGGCCCCCATTTCCATTACCGGAATGGAGGCATTTTTCAGCCAGTGGCGGACAGTGTCAGAGTGTTCAACACTGAGCAAAATGGCGGCGGCAATATTCGACGCCAGAAGTGTCTCCAGCAGCTTCTCTTCCTGTTCAAGACGATGCTGGGATTCTGCCAGCATGATCTGATAGCCGGCAGGCTGCAGCACCTGCTGTAGCCCGGCGAACATCTCGGAACAGCCAGCCTCGGAGAGATTAGGAACGACCATCGCAATCGTCCATGACGAGGCTGAGGCCAGTGCACTGGCCGCAAGATTGGGCATATAACCTAACTCTTGCACCGCGGCTTCAATTTTTTCTCGCAGTTTATCGGAAACCTGTTCGGGCGTGCGGAGTGCACGGGACACGGTCATCGTGCCCACACCGGCAAGCTGTGCGACATCGGCGAGTGTCACTTTACCGGTACTGCGCCGTTTTCGGGTTAGAGACATACACCTTCCTGCTGACCAGACGCGTTCTTATTTTCCTTCGTTTCACGTGACAGGCAGTATACGCCCTAAATCCCTTTTTTTGCTGTGATTTCACTCCATGATTACAATTTGATAGCGCTATCACATTTCTGAATGTTAGCGGTTGGTAGCGCTATCTTTGTGATCTTGATCGCAGCCAAGTATTGATGTGTTGAATAAAGTTTGCTCATCTTTTGCAGTGTGACGGGAGTGAAAAGTGCTGAATAAATGGATATATGATACAACCATCACGCTTCAGGAAAGCGTTGAAAGCTGGCCACAGGCGCTGGAGATATGTGCAAAACCGTTGCTGGATCTGAAGGTGATCGCGCCGGAATACGTCACGGCGATCGTTGAACAACATCGTACATTAGGACCTTACTATGTGCTGGCACCAGGGCTGGCGATGCCGCATGCGCGGCCGGAGGAAGGAGCCAAAGGACTGGGGTTGTCTTTATTAAAACTAAAACAGGGCGTCTCTTTTGGTGCCGGTGAGTTTGACCCTGTCGATGTCATTATTATGCTCGCGGCGCCGGACAAACATAGCCATATCGAGATGATTTCTTCACTGGCTGAGCTATTTTCCAGCGATGAAGATATGGCTGAATTGCATCAGGCGAATACCCTGGAGGAAATTAAAACGATTATTGACCGCTTCTGATTTAATTCTTTAATCCGATTTTTCACAACATTACGCGCCGGCGTGATGGGGCGTGCTCTACTCAAAAAAAGGGGACAACAATGAAAATCATGGCTATTTGCGGTTCTGGCCTGGGCAGTAGTTTTATGGTCGAAATGAATATCAAAAAGGTGCTCAAAAAGCTGGAGATTGAGGCCGAGGTTGAACACTCCGATCTCTCCTCGGCCACACCGGGCGCGGCCGACCTGTTCGTGATGGCAAAAGACATTGCGGCCAGCGCCAGCGTGCCGGAAAGCCAGCTGGTGGTGATCAACAACATCATCGACATCAACGAACTTGAAGCGCAACTGCGTGCCTGGTTCGAAAGACAATAACCCTGATAAGGCGAGGTGGATATGTTTATCCTTGAAACGCTGAATTTCGTTGTTGATATATTAAAAGTCCCTTCGGTGCTGGTGGGGTTAATTGCGTTAATCGGTTTGGTTGCACAGAAAAAAGCGTTTTCGGACGTGGTGAAAGGGACAATTAAAACTATCCTGGGATTTATTGTGCTGGGTGGTGGTGCCACAGTACTGGTAGGGTCATTGAATCCTTTAGGCGGCATGTTTGAGCACGCTTTTACTATCCAGGGGATTATTCCAAACAATGAAGCGATTGTGTCGATTGCGCTTGAGAAATACGGTGCCGCAACCGCACTGATTATGGCCTTCGGGATGGTGGCGAATATTATCGTCGCTCGCTTTACCCGCCTGAAGTATATCTTCCTGACCGGGCATCACACCTTTTATATGGCGTGCATGATTGGTGTGATCCTGACGGTAGCGGGCTTTGAAGGCGTAGGGCTGGTCTTTACCGGCTCGCTGATCCTCGGTCTGGTAATGGCCTTCTTCCCGGCGATTGCGCAGCGTTATATGAAGCGTATCACCGGTAACGACGATATCGCCTTTGGTCACTTCGGCACGCTGGGCTATGTGCTTTCCGGCTGGATTGGCAGCAAGGTTGGCAAAGGCTCCCGCTCAACCGAAGAGATGAACCTGCCGAAGAACCTGAGCTTCCTTCGCGACAGTTCTATCTCCATCTCGCTGACCATGATGATTATCTATCTGATCATGGCGGTGAGTGCCGGGCGTGAATACGTTGAGGCCACCTTCAGCGGCGGTCAGAACTACCTGGTCTACGCCATCATCATGGCGATTACCTTCGCGGCGGGCGTGTTCATCATCCTGCAGGGTGTGCGCCTGATCCTGGCGGAAATCGTTCCGGCCTTTACCGGCTTCTCGGAAAAACTGGTGCCCAATGCGCGCCCGGCGTTGGACTGCCCGGTGGTCTATCCGTATGCACCAAACGCGGTGCTGATTGGCTTCCTGTTCAGCTTTCTGGGTGGGATTGTGGGGCTGATCATCTGCGGCCAGTTTAACTGGGTACTGATACTCCCGGGCGTGGTGCCGCACTTCTTCACCGGCGCAACGGCGGGCGTGTTCGGTAACGCCACCGGTGGACGTCGCGGGGCAATGATTGGCGCCTTTGCCAACGGGTTGCTGATCACCTTCCTGCCGGTACTGCTGTTACCGGTGCTGGGCGCAATTGGCTTTGCTAACACAACGTTCTCGGACGCAGATTTCGGCGCGGTTGGGATTGTGCTCGGCAATCTGGCGCGCTTCCTGTCGCCGCTTGCCATTACCGGGCTGGTTGTGGCGCTATTCGCGCTGCTGGTGGCGTACAACGTCTTCGCGAAAAACAAACCTGCAGGCGGTAACGCGCAGGAAAACACCGGAGCCAAATCATGAATGAGAAAGAGATAACCGAACTCGCGCGTCAGATCCGTCTTGAGACGCTGAAATCCCTGACGCAGCTGGGCTTTGGACACTACGGTGGCAGTATGTCGGTGGTTGAAACGCTGGCCGTGCTGTACGGCGCGGTGATGAAAATCGACCCGGCCGATCCGGACTGGCCAGAGCGTGACTACTTTGTCCTGTCGAAAGGTCATGCGGGCCCGGCGCTCTACAGCACGCTGGCGATCAAGGGTTACTTCCCGGTGGAAGAACTGAGCACGCTGAACCAGAACGGTACCCGACTGCCAAGCCATCCGGATCGCCTGAAAACGCGTGGCGTGGATGCCACCACGGGATCCTTGGGGCAAGGGATCTCCATTGCCGGGGGAATGGCGCTGTCGCACAAGCTGGCTGGGCGACCGAATCGGGTCTTCTGCATCGTCGGTGACGGCGAATTGAACGAAGGGCAGTGCTGGGAAGCCTTCCAGTTTATTGCGCACCATCGTCTGAATAACCTGACGATATTCGTGGACTGGAACAAGCAGCAGCTGGATGGCGAGCTGGACGATATTATCTGTGCGTTCGACCTGGAAGGAAAATTCCGCGCTTTTGGCTATGACGTGGTGACGGTCAAAGGAGACGATATTCCGGCGCTGCTGGAAGTGACCTCTCTGGTTCCGGCGAAAGATGCTCGCCCAAGAGTGGTGATCCTGGACAGCATTAAAGGGCAGGGGGTGCCGTATCTGGAGCAGCTCAGTAACTCGCACCATCTGCGATTGACCGCAGAGAGCAAAGCGGCCCTCGATGAGACTATCCGCCAACTGGAGGCTACACATGATTAAGGTTGCACCAGCAGGACAGAAAGATGCCATTGAGATGCGTAAAGTCTACGCGAGTTTTGTGGCTAAGCAGATTGAGGCGGGAAGTGAGATTATCGCCCTTGAAGCGGATCTGATGAGCTCTATGGCGATGGATAGCGTGGCGCGTGATTATCCGCAGCATGTGATTAACTGCGGCATCATGGAAGCGAACGTGATTGGTACGGCTGCAGGGTTGTCTCTCACCGGGCGTAAACCGTTTGTTCATACCTTTACCGCCTTCGCCAGCCGTCGCTGTTTTGATCAGCTGTTTATGTCCCTTGACTACCAGCGCAACAACGTGAAGGTGATAGCTTCAGATGCAGGCGTGACGGCCTGCCACAACGGCGGAACGCATATGTCGTTTGAAGACATGGGTATCGTTCGCGGTCTGGCGCACTCGGTGGTGCTGGAAGTCACCGACGCGGTAATGTTTGAAGACGTGTTGCGCCAGCTTATCGACCTCGAAGGCTTCTACTGGGTACGTACCATCCGTAAGCAAGCACCGAGCGTGTACGCGCCTGGCTCGACGTTTACCATCGGCAAAGGCAATGTGCTGCGCGAAGGCACCGATATTACCCTGATTGCCAATGGCATTATGGTGGCGGAAGCACTGGAAGCGGCGCGTCAGCTGGAGAAGGAGGGCGTCAGCGCGGCGGTCATCGACATGTTTACCCTGAAGCCTATCGACCGGATGCTGGTGAAAAACTACGCCGAGAAAACCGGGCGTATCGTCACCTGCGAAAACCACAGTATTCATAACGGGCTGGGTTCAGCCGTTGCGGAAGTGCTGGTAGAAACCTGCCCGGTACCGATGCGTCGGGTTGGCGTGAAGGAGCGTTATGGCCAGGTGGGGACACAGGATTTCCTGCAGAAGGAGTATGGCCTGACGGCACATGGCATTGTGTCGGCGGCGCGTGAGCTGCTGTAAATAAAAAAGGCGACCAGAGGGTCGCCTTTTTGTTGCAGTAAAACTTACTGCTGCTGTGAAGACTGGATCGCGGTCAGCGCGATGGTGTAGACGATATCGTCTACCAGCGCACCACGGGACAGGTCGTTCACAGGTTTGCGCATACCTTGCAGCATTGGCCCGATGGAGATCAGGTCTGCAGAACGCTGTACCGCTTTGTAGGTGGTGTTACCGGTGTTCAGATCAGGGAAGATGAACACGGTCGCGCGACCTGCAACCGGTGAGTTCGGCGCTTTGGATTTCGCAACGTCAGCCATAACCGCAGCATCGTACTGCAGAGGGCCATCGATCATCAGGTCAGGACGTTTTTCCTGTGCCAGACGTGTTGCTTCACGGACTTTCTCTACATCGCTACCTGCACCAGAGGTACCGGTGGAGTAGGAAAGCATTGCCACACGTGGTTCGATGCCGAAGGCAATCGCGGAGTCAGCAGACTGGATAGCGATTTCAGCCAGTTGTTCTGCGGTTGGATCCGGGTTGATCGCGCAGTCACCGTAAACATAAACCTGTTCAGGCAGCAGCATGAAGAACACGGACGAAACCAGAGAGCTGCCTGGCGCTGTTTTGATCAGCTGCAATGGCGGGCGAATGGTATTCGCAGTGGTGTGAACTGCACCAGAAACCAGACCGTCAACTTCGTCCTGCTCCAGCATCAGCGTACCCAGCACCACGTTGTCTTCCAGCTGTTCACGCGCAACGGCTTCGGTCATGCCTTTGCTCTTACGCAGCTCAACCAGACGTGCAACATAGCTTTCGCGAACCACTTCCGGGTCAACGATTTCGATACCGGCACCCAGTTCAACGCCCTGAGAGGCCGCTACGCGGTTGATCTCGTCCGGGTTGCCCAGCAGCACGCAGGTCGCGATGCCGCGCTCTGCACAAATAGCCGCCGCTTTAACGGTACGTGGTTCGTCGCCTTCTGGCAGAACAACGCGTTTGCCCGCTTTACGCGCCAGCTCGGTCAGCTGATAACGGAACGCAGGAGGAGACAGACGACGGCTGCGCTCGGAGGTCGCCGTCAGGGATTCGATCCAGTCTGCGTTGATGTAACCCGCAACGTATTCCTGAACTTTCTCGATACGCTCGTGGTCATCAACCGGTACTTCCAGGTTGAAGCTCTGCAGGCTCAGAGAGGTCTGCCAGGTGTTGGTGTTCACCATGAAGACTGGCAGGCCAGTGGCAAACGCGCGTTCGCACAGTTTGCTGACGCGCGGGTCCATCTCGTAGGCACCGGTCAGCAAGATAGCGCCGATTTCCACACCGTTCATCGCGGCCAGGCACGCTGCAACCAGGACGTCAGGACGGTCTGCGGACGTTACCAGCAGGGAACCTGCGCGGAAGTGTTCCAGCATGTGCGGAATGCTACGCGCACAGAAGGTCACGGATTTCACGCGGCGGGTATTGATGTCGCCTTCGTTAACGACGGTGGCGTTCAGGTGACGCGCCATGTCGATTGCACGGGTGGCAATCAGATCGAAACTCCATGGTACCGCGCCAAGTACTGGCAGCGGGCTGGATTCCTGCAGTTTAGCCGGATCAACTTTGATGACTTTCGCTTTGGAGGAGTCGTCGAAGATCTCGGACAGATCAGGGCGAGTACGGCCCTGCTCATCAACTGGCGCATTCAGTTTGTTAACGATTACGCCAGTGATGTTGGTGTTTTTCGCGCCGCCGAAGCTGCTGCGAGTCAGTTCGATACGCTCGTTCAGCTGCTCAGGGGTATCAGTGCCCTGAGACATCACGAAAACGATCTCTGCGTTCAGGGTTTTCGCGATTTCGAAGTTCAGAGACTGGGCAAACTGGTGTTTGCGGGTCGGGACCAGACCTTCAACCAGCACCACTTCCGCGTCTTGCGTGTTAGCGTGGTAGTTGGCGATGATCTCTTCCATCAGCACGTCTTTCTGGTTGCTGGACAGCAGAGACTCAACGTGGCTCATCTTCAGCGGTTCAGCCGCTGGCAGATTGGAGTTCTTGCGAACGATGGTGGTGGTCTGGTCTGGCGCATCGCCACCGGCACGAGGCTGGGCGATTGGCTTAAAGACGCTCAGACGAACGCCTTTGCGTTCCATAGCACGGATAACGCCAAGGCTGACGCTGGTCAGGCCGACGCTGGTTCCGGTAGGGATCAGCATAATAGTACGGGACACGGTTTATCCTCTTTCGTTACCGCCGAAATTGGGCGGGTTACAAAACAGCACCGCCAGCTTAGCTGGCGGTGTGGAATCAGGCGGTAAGACGGTTTGCGTCTTGCGCGATGACCAGCTCTTCGTTAGTTGGGATAACGATAGCCGGGCGGGTGCCTTCTTTGTTGATGAAGCCAGACTTGCCGAAACGGGCAGCCAGGTTACGCTCGTGATCAACGTCGAAGCCCAGAACGCCCAGTTTGCCCAGGGACAGTTCACGCACCATTGCCGCGTTCTCACCGATACCACCGGTGAAGATAACTGCGTCCAGACGGCCTTCCATCAGCGCAGTGTAAGAGCCGATGTACTTCGCCAGACGGTGGCAGTAAACGTCCATTGCACGTTTAGCGTCTTCTTTTTCTGCGTAGTTGTCTTCAACATAACGGCAGTCGCTGGTCACTTCGGTCAGTCCCAGCAGGCCAGACTCTTTGGTCAGCATCTTGTTGATCTGATCAACGCTCATGCCCAGAGTGTCGTGCAGGTGGAAGATAATCGCCGGGTCGATATCACCGGAACGTGTACCCATCACCAGACCTTCCAGTGGGGTCAGACCCATGGAGGTATCAACGCATTTACCGTTGCGGATAGCAGAAACAGAACCACCGTTGCCCAGGTGGCAAGTGATGATGTTCAGCTCTTCAACTGGCTTGTTCAGTACTTTTGCCGCTTCCTGAGTCACATAGAAGTGGCTGGTGCCGTGCGCGCCGTAGCGACGAACACCGTGCTCTTTGTACAGGCTGTATGGCAGGGCATAGAGGTAAGACTCTTCCGGCATGGTCTGATGGAACGCGGTGTCAAACACGGCCACGTTTTTATCTTTCAGATTCGGGAAGGATTTCAGCGCTTCAGCGATACCGATCAGATGCGCCGGGTTGTGCAGCGGTGCAAACGAGGCAGCATCTTTGATGCCCTGAATAACAGAGTCGTCGATCACGACGGAGCTGGTGTATTTTTCGCCGCCGTGGACGATACGGTGACCAATCGCAGTCAGCTGAGCAGACAGTTCTGGTTTTTGTGCCAGAATAGTGTTAACGATAAAGTTCAGCGCTTCACTGTGAGCGGCGCCTGCACCTAAAGCCGCTTCTTGTTTGCTGCCGTCCATCTTCCACTTGATACGTGCTTCAGGCAGATGGAAACATTCGGCCAAACCAGAGAGGTATTCGTCACCGTTGAGCGCATCGATGATGGCGAATTTCAGTGAGGAGCTACCGCAGTTCAGAACCAGTACTAACTTACTCGACATGGAAGTACCTATTATTGATACGTGGCTAAAAAAACGTCAGTGAGTCTAACAGCGTAACGCATGATGACTCAGACATTTATGATTAACATCATGCCAAACGAACATTCTGGCATGATGAAAGAAATACCTATGATTTTATGCCATTTTGAACATTTTTCAGACAATGGCATAATATGCGATAATTTGACGAGTTAATGATTCTCGTCTATGGCCCTATCAGGCTGGCACAGGATACCCGATACGGGGTAGGGATGACAAAATATTTTGAACGTTGTCATCGCCTGTTGTGGTTTTGCACGAAAATTTTAAATTTTATATGTGAAGTTGAGGTACAGCCATGTCGACACCAGAGAACCCGACCGTAAATTTCTTTAGTCTGTTTCGTCGGGGACAGCATTACGCAAAGACGTGGCCGATGGAAAAGCGTCTTGCACCCATGTTTATAGAGAATCGTACCATCCGCGCAACGCGCTATGCGATTCGATTTATGCCTCCCGTCGCTATCTTTACCCTGTGCTGGCAAATCGCGTTGGGCGGTCAGCTTGGTCCGGCGGTCGCGACGGCGCTTTTCGCGTTAAGTCTGCCAATGCAGGGGCTCTGGTGGTTAGGTAAACGCTCCATCACACCGCTTCCGCCTTCTATTTTACACTGGTTTTATGAAGTTCGCGGAAAACTGGAAGAGGCAGGCCAGGCGCTTGCCCCGGTCGAAGGCAAGCCGGATTACCAGGCGCTGGCCGACACGCTTAAGCGAGCTTTTAAGCAACTTGATAAAACATTCCTCGATGATTTGTGATTGATCATCGAAACGACTATTAAAAGAAGGCACAGTAACAATCAGTTACCGTGTCTTTTTTTTAAGTGCAATGCGCTACAGGAGTCGAAAGATGGAAATGACCCATGCTCAACGTCTGATTTTGTCTAACCAGTACAAGATGATGACTATGCTTGATCCCGATAACGCTGCGCGCTACAGCCGCCTGCAGACCATCGTCGAACGCGGCTTTGGTTTGCAAATGCGCGAACTGGATCGCGAGTTTGGTGAGCTGAAAGAAGAAACCTGCCGCATCGTGATCGACATTATGGAGATGTATCACGCCCTGCATGTGTCCTGGACGAATCTTAAAGATCAGCAGTCCATTGACGAGCGCCGTGTCACCTTCTTAGGCTTTGATGCTGCTACAGAAGCGCGTTATCTGAGCTATGTTCGCTTTATGGTGAATACCGAGGGGCGTTATACCCACTTTGATGCGGGCACTCACGGCTTCAACGCGCAGACCCCAATGTGGGATAAATACCAGCGCATGTTGAGCGCGTGGCACGGCTGTCCGCGCCAGTACCATTTAAGCAGCAACGAAATTCAACAAATCATTAATGCCTGACGGAGGTGCGTGTGCAGTGTAGAGGTTTTCTGTTTGATCTGGACGGTACGCTGGTGGATTCGCTGCCGGTTGTGGAGCGCTCCTGGTGCCATTGGGCTGACAGACATGGCATCGACCATCAGGACGTGCTGAATTTTATCCATGGCAAACAGGCCATAACCTCGCTAAGGCACTTCCTGGCCGGACGCTCTGAGGACGACATTCAGGCGGAGTTCAAATACCTGGAACACATTGAAGCCACCGATACGGACGGCATCACTGCATTACCAGGGGCACGCGAACTGCTTGAGCATCTGAACGAGGCACAGATCCCATGGGCGATTGTCACCTCCGGTTCCGTGCCGGTTGCTCACGCCCGACACAAGGCGGCAGGTCTGCCAACGCCCGAAGTGTTTATCACGGCGGAGCGCGTTAAGCGCGGAAAACCTGAACCCGACGCTTTTTTACTGGGTGCTGAATTGCTGGGGCTCGCTCCGGCAGAGTGTGTAGTGGTCGAAGATGCAGCAGCAGGTGTCCTTGCCGGGTTAAACGCCGGTAGCCACGTTATCGCCGTCAACGTTCCGACGGGCTCCCCCCGGCTGAGTGAAGCGGACTTTGTACTTGATTCTTTGACGGCACTGGCTGTTTCAAAAGCACCAGATGGCGTTGTAACAGTCTCGCTGAAAATGTAATCCCATGATATAGCCCCACCTTGTTGGGGCTTTTTTATGGTAAAAAATTCTCATCTCCCACTGACAAGGACATGTTGTGAACGGTGAACTGATTTGGGTCCTTAGCCTGCTTTTAATCGCCATCATTCTTTTCGCCACGGGCAAGGTGCGTATGGATGCGGTCGCCTTGTTTATCATCGTTGCTTTTGTGCTGAGCGGTACGCTCACGCTGCCGGAAGCCTTCTCCGGGTTTAGCGATCCCAACGTCATTCTGATTGCCGCCCTGTTTATTATTGGCGATGGACTGGTGCGTACCGGCGTAGCGACCATCATGGGAGCATGGCTGGTGAAGGTGGCCGGTAGCAGTGAAACAAAGATGTTGATCTATCTGATGCTGACCGTCGCCGGGCTGGGGGCGTTTATGAGCTCAACGGGCGTGGTGGCGATTTTTATCCCGGTGGTGCTGAGTGTTTCCATGCGGATGCAGACCTCGCCGTCGCGCCTGATGATGCCTCTGAGTTTTGCGGGTTTGATCAGCGGTATGATGACGCTGGTGGCAACGCCGCCAAACCTGGTTGTTAACAGCGAGCTGATCCGGGAAGGATTCCAGGGGTTCAGTTTTTTCAGCGTCACCCCGCTTGGGTTGGTCATTCTTCTGTTGGGCGTGGTCTACATGCTGCTGACCCGTTTTGCTCTGAAAGGGGAAAAGCAGGATAAAACCAAAGAAGGCTGGAAGCGACGTACCTTCCGCGATCTGATCAAAGAGTACCGCCTCACAGGGCGTGCGCGCCGTCTGGCCATTCGCCCCGGTTCGCCGATGGTTGGGCAGCGGCTTGACGACCTGAGGCTGCGTGAACGTTATGGCGCGAATGTGATCGGTGTAGAGCGCTGGCGTCGTTTTCGCCGGGTTATCGTCAACGTTAACGGGGTTTCGGAATTCCGTGCGCGGGATGTCCTGCTGATTGATATGTCCACCGCAGATGTGGATCTGCGTGAATTCTGTAGCGAGCAAATGCTGGAGCCGATGGTACTGCGCGGAGAGTATTTCTCAGACCAGGCGCTCGATGTCGGCATGGCCGAAGTGTCGCTGATCCCGGAATCGGAATTACTGGGTAAAACCGTGCGCGAAATCGGTTTCCGAACCCGCTATGGTTTAAACGTGGTGGGATTGAAGCGTGATGGCGTCGCGATAGATGGGGCCGTCGTGGATGAGCCTATCCAGTTGGGGGATATTTTTCTGGTCGTCGGTAACTGGAAGCTCATCAGCCAGCTCGGGCAAAAAGGGCGTGATTTTGTGGTGCTCAACATGCCAGTTGAGGAGAGCGATGCCTCTCCGGCCCACAGTCAGGCTCCCCACGCCATTTTTTGTCTGGTGCTAATGGTCGCGCTGATGCTGACCGATGAAATACCTAACCCTGTGGCGGCGATTATTGCCTGTTTACTGATGGGAAAATTCCGCTGTATTGACGCCGAAAGTGCGTATAAAGCGATTCACTGGCCGAGCATTATTCTCATCGTCGGGATGATGCCCTTCGCCCTGGCGCTGCAAAAAACCGGCGGGGTAGATCTGATCGTTAAAGGTTTGATGGACGTTGGCGGCGGGTATGGGCCGTACATGATGATGGTCTGCCTGTTTATTATGTGCGCCACCATCGGTCTGTTTATCTCAAACACCGCGACGGCGGTATTGATGGCGCCGATTGCGCTGGCGATGGCGAAATCCATGGGCGTGTCGCCGTATCCCTTTGCGATGATGGTGGCGATGGCGGCATCAGCAGCGTTTATGACGCCAGTCTCTTCACCGGTCAATACCCTGGTACTGGGGCCGGGGAACTACCGATTCAGCGATTTTGTGAAACTGGGCGTGCCGTTCACCGTGCTGGTGATGCTGGTGTGCGTGGTATTGATACCGGTCCTGTTCCCGTTCTGAGAATTTTGCCGGGTAAGGCGAAGCCGCCACCCGGCAAAAGTTACAACGGCGAATCCTGGCTAATCTCGTCCAGCGATAAATGGAAGCTCGGTACAAACACCTGCATAAAATAATCCATCTCTTCGCTGCGGCGGGATTCAAGCGTTTTCTCCAGACGCGTTTTCGCCAGTAAAAATTCGTTGTTTCCTGCAGAGAGTTCTTCCAGACACTTCAGGTAGGCGCATAGCGCGTCGGCCTGTTTGACCAGCGACTTTTCATCTTCCGTGTACTGATGCTCATCGATTAGTGGCTCAAAGATATCGCGTAACTCCTCAGGCACCATATCGATCAGCTTCTGCTGGGCAATTTTCTCGATGGCCTTATATTCCTGCGCAATCTGTGAGTTGAAATATTTCACCGGCGTAGGCAGATCGCCGGTCAGCACTTCAGACGCGTCATGGTACATCGCCAGCAGGGCAATGCGTTCCGCGTTGACCAGGCCGTTAAATTTGCGGTTCTTAATGGCGGCCAGCGCGTGAGCAACCATGGCAACCTGCAAACTGTGCTCCGATACATTCTCAGTGCGCACGTTGCGCATCAGCGGCCAGCGGTTGATGAGTTTCAGGCGGGAGAGGTGGGCAAAGAAATGACTCTGACTCATAAGGTACCTTTTGTCTTCACTGCGACAGACTTCATTGTGCGGGGAGGGGAGGGAAGATGCAAATCAGGCTACCGAGGTAGCCTGATTTTTAAGATTACTGATGATAGCCGGAAAGGAATCGCCCGAATCTGCTGATGGCCATTTCGAGATCGTCTTCGCGCGGCAGCGTGACTATACGCACGTGATCCGGCCACGGCCAGTTAAACGCCGTTCCCTGAACCAGCAGCACTTTTTCCTGTAACAGGAAATCAAGCACCATTTTCTGGTCGTCATGAATATTGAAGCGCTTCGCGTCAATTTTCGGGAACATATAGAGCGCGCCATTCGGCTTCACGCACGAAACGCCAGGGATGTCGTTGATCAGTTCCCATGCGCGGTTACGCTGTTCGTACAGACGACCGCCAGGGACAATAAACTCACTGATGCTCTGATAGCCACCGAGCGCCGTCTGGATCGCGTGCTGCGCCGGTACGTTGGCACATAAACGCATGGAGGCCAGCATCTCCAGCCCTTCAATATAGCCTTTGGCGTGTTTTTTCGGGCCGTTCAATACCATCCAGCCCTGACGGAAACCGGCCACTCGGTAGGTTTTAGACAGACCGTTAAAGGTCACGGTCAGCAAGTCTGGTGCCAGCGCGGCGATAGAGTGATGCTGCGCCGCGTCGTACAGGATCTTGTCGTAAATTTCGTCGGCAAAGATGATCAGGTTGTGCTGACGGGCGATCTCGACGATCTCCATCAGGAGTTCTTTGGAATAGACCGCACCCGTAGGGTTGTTCGGGTTAATAATCACGATGCCACGCGTACGAGGGGTGATTTTCGCACGAATATCATCGAGATCCGGGAACCAGTCAGAAGACTCGTCGCACAGGTAGTGCACCGCTTTCCCACCGGACAATGATACGGCTGCCGTCCAAAGCGGGTAGTCCGGCGCAGGTACCAGCATCTCGTCGCCGCTGTTCAGCAGCGCCTGCATCGCCTGCACGATCAGTTCAGAGACGCCGTTACCAATATAGATATCTTCAACGGTAACATCACGCATACCGCGAGCCTGATAGTGCTGCATGATAGCTTTACGCGCGGAGTAAAGTCCTTTTGAATCGCAATAGCCTTGTGCGGTGGGTAGGTTGCGGATCACATCAACCAGAATTTCATCCGGCGCTTCAAAACCAAATGGCGCAGGGTTACCAATGTTGAGTTTAAGAACCTTATTGCCTTCTTCTTCCAGGCGTTTTGCCTCTTTCAGAACCGGGCCACGGATGTCATAACAGACGTTATCTAGCTTGCTGGATTTTTCGATAGGGGACATGAACCTTAACCTTTTTGCTATTATTGCCACTCCCTGCCGTGGAAGTTAGCACGGAATAATGTACTCCCCCCTCGCTTCGTTTTGAAGGGTGTGCAGTAGAAGATTTTGTGAAGAGAGCAAAAGTCTGGTGAATCTATTTCGCTATAGATGTGCCTCTTTACTGTCTTAAAGTTATGCGCACAGCACATGCTTAGGTTAATTGTACTGTTCATTTGGAAAAATGCTGTATATTGTGCTGGCGAAAATAACTGGCGAGCGGCTCCGAGTGGGAAGTCACGCTGCGTGACTTTTCGTAAAACCTGAATGCTTGCTACATTTGACCGTAATAGCATGATGTGGCTAAAAGTTACTCATGTGAAATTAATGTTAAGCATTATTAATGAAAGACCTTAATCTAAATTAAAATTTATTTATTATTAACGAACAAAATGCAACTTTAGTTAATATTAATAAAATCAGTTTAGAAGGTTAACAACCCGTTTTAATCCGCAATATTGCAATAAGACTTATAAATAAAGTGGATTTGGGTTAAGATGTCTTTCAGGAAAGCAGGCAACAGATGCATATGTTTTGTTTATCTGGAACTGCTTATCTGAATTAATTGATTGTTATTGTTGGAGTTATCTCTGGCTGGGATGTGTCGAACATTTCCCGCTACGTTGACAGCGCTGCGATATAGATGGCAGAAAAGGTGTTGTACCTTTAATGTAATTTACATAACCCTGCGAACATCTAAATATCCTGAACGTTTAAGAGAATAAAAATAACGTCATGAAACGTGCTTTCTGACTGTTGATATAAAGCAGCACAATAACTATCTGTCAGGCAGTCTGCCGGGCCGGGATGCGAGGGAAAACCTTCAGAGGGAATTGCTTAACTGTTACACACAGCTTCAACCCGGGCAGCTCCGCACGAGCAACCTGAAAGTGAATAGATATGATAAATGCAAATCGTCCGATAATGAATCTCGACCTCGATCTGCTGAGAACGTTTGTTGCGGTCGCCGATCTCAACACTTTTGCAGCTGCTGCTGCCGCCGTTTGCCGAACCCAGTCCGCCGTTAGCCAGCAAATGCAGCGGCTGGAGCAACTGGTTGGTAAAGAGCTTTTTGCCCGTCATGGGCGTAATAAGCTCTTAACGGAACACGGTATTCAGCTTCTGGGTTATGCCAGGAAAATTCTTCGCTTTAATGATGAAGCATGTATGTCATTAATGTTTAGCAACCTCCAGGGGGTGTTAACCTTAGGGGCATCTGATGAGTCAGCAGATACGATATTGCCGTTCCTTCTCAATCGAATTAGTTCGGTTTATCCGAAGCTTGCGCTGGATGTGAGCGTAAAACGCAATGCCTTTATGGTTGAGATGTTAGATGAGAAAAAGGTCGACCTGGTGGTCACCACGCATCGTCCCGGGCAGTTTGATTGCCTGACGTTGCGTACATCGCCAACGCACTGGTATTGCGCAGCAGAATATGTGCTGCAAAAAGGGGAGCCTGTTCCACTGGTTTTACTGGATGACCCAAGTCCTTTCCGCGATATGGTGCTGACGGCGTTAAATGAAGCCAATATTCCGTGGCGTTTAGCGTATGTGGCTTCCACGTTGCCAGCGGTTCGCGCTGCTGTGAAAGCAGGGCTTGGCGTAACGGCACGCCCGGTAGAGATGATGAGCCCTGATCTGCGTGTGTTGGGTAAGTCTGATGGTCTTCCGGTGTTGCCCGATACGGAATATCTGCTTTGCCACAACTCGTCCACCCATAACGAGCTGGCGAAAGTGGTGTTCGAGGCAATGGAAAACTACCATAACCCGTGGCAGTTCGAACACGTTACCTCCGAAGGGGGGGATGATTCCCTGATCGTTGAAGGTGATTTTGAGTGATCAATAGCTCAAAATTCTGGTAACAAAATGTAAGTGTAAAAAAAAGCCGCTCATGCCATTTTCGCATGCAGTGGCTTTTTTTTGGCAATAATACCCGCTTATGGCGCATGGATTTTCAGGATACTCTCTATTTATCAATAAGCTAAATGCTTTTGCTTAAAACTTGTCCGTTTCCCGTTCTAACTTCATCCACATCTCTCTCATGTTAAAAAAACAGGAAATATGTTGCCGTTTTTCCGGTTGAATTAACAAAAGCGTGTCGCAGATCAAGAAAATACTCCTATTTGGGGGGAGGAATCGCTGGCAAATCCTGTCAAAATAGGAGGGTTATTTTTTTTACTTCCGAAACGGACACGATTCAACAACATACATTTGACGGAAAGTCATGCACCCACCAGGGTTAAAGGGCACCAAATGTTAATGAGAATCGCTCGATGTAATTTAATGTGAAGAAACCTTTGTTAAAGTTGACAATAGGTTATAGAAAGGAGTAAAAAACCCCATCATTTTGCTGTCTCCGTCTCATTTCTGACAGTTAGTGTAAGGTTATTTGTTCCTCCCCATGAATCGATGTGATGCCCATCTGCCAGCAAGAGCAGTGTCGTAGGTATCACTTTTGATGAGTAAGCAATGAGTATGTCAACATCCACAGAAGTCATCGCTCATCACTGGGCATTCGCAATCTTTCTTATTGTAGCCATTGGCCTGTGCTGCCTGATGTTAGTCGGCGGCTGGTTCCTGGGCGGTCGCGCCCGTGCAAGGCACAAAAACACACCTTTCGAATCAGGTATTGATTCAGTAGGTTCCGCTCGCTTACGCCTGTCTGCCAAGTTCTATCTGGTAGCCATGTTCTTCGTCATCTTTGACGTGGAAGCGCTTTACCTTTTCGCATGGTCAACGTCCATCCGCGAAAGTGGTTGGGTGGGCTTTGTCGAGGCCGCAATTTTCATTTTAGTGCTACTGGCCGGTCTGGTTTATCTGGTGCGCATTGGCGCGCTTGACTGGACGCCTGCGCGTTCACGTCGTGAACACATCAACCCGGAAAACAGTATCTCTAATCGTCAGCAGTAACAGCGAGGCAATAAGATGGATTATACGCTCACCCGCATAGATCCTAACGGTGAGAATGACCGTTACCCCCTGCAAAAACAGGAGATCGTAACCGACCCCCTGGAGCAAGAAGTCAATAAAAGCGTGTACATGGGCAAACTCGAGCATGCCATGCACGATATGGTCAACTGGGGTCGTAAGAACTCCATCTGGCCTTACAACTTTGGCCTTTCTTGCTGCTACGTTGAAATGGTGACGTCATTCACTGCGGTGCATGACGTTGCGCGTTTTGGGGCAGAGGTACTGCGTGCTTCCCCACGTCAGGCTGACCTGATGGTGGTAGCCGGTACGTGCTTTACCAAGATGGCACCTGTTATTCAGCGTCTTTATGACCAGATGCTGGAGCCAAAATGGGTAATCTCCATGGGCGCATGTGCAAACTCTGGCGGTATGTACGACATCTATTCCGTCGTGCAGGGCGTAGATAAATTTATCCCAGTGGATGTGTACATCCCGGGTTGTCCGCCACGCCCGGAAGCCTACATGCAGGCGCTGATGCTGCTGCAGGAGTCTATCGGTAAAGAACGTCGCCCACTGTCGTGGGTTGTTGGCGATCAGGGTGTGTATCGCGCGAACATGCAGTCTGAGCGCGAGCGTAAACGTGGTGAACGTATTGCCGTCACCAATCTGCGTACGCCTGACGAAATTTAATTTGCGCCTGTAGGCCTGGAGAACACCTTCGCATATCACTACTCAAATAGCGCGAAGCCAGGCTCAACAGTCACCACGGACCATTTGCAATGGTGAACAATATGACCGACTTAACCGCGCAAGAAGCCGCCTGGCAGACACGGGATCATCTGGATGACCCAGTCATTGGCGAACTGCGCAACCGTTTTGGGCCGGATGCCTTTACTGTTCAGGCTACCCGCACCGGGGTACCCGTTGTTTGGGTGAAGCGTGAGCAATTACTGGAAGTTGTCGATTTCCTCAAGAAATTGCCAAAACCGTACGTCATGCTGTTTGACTTACACGGCATGGATGAACGTCTGCGTACCCACCGCCAGGGCCTCCCTGCTGCGGATTTTTCCGTTTTCTACCACCTGATCTCAATAGACCGCAATACGGATATCATGCTCAAGGTGGCATTGTCTGAAAACGACATGCATCTGCCGACGATCACCAAACTTTTCCCGAACGCCAACTGGTATGAGCGTGAAACCTGGGAAATGTTCGGCATGACCTTCGATGGCCACCCGCACCTGACGCGCATCATGATGCCGCATACCTGGACTGGCCACCCGCTGCGTAAAGACTACCCGGCACGTGCCACCGAATTCGATCCGTTTGAGCTGACCAAAGCCAAGCAGGATCTGGAGATGGAAGCGCTGACCTTCAAGCCGGAAGACTGGGGCATGAAGCGCGGTACCGACAACGAGGACTTCATGTTCCTTAACCTCGGTCCGAACCACCCGTCTGCGCACGGTGCATTCCGTATTATTCTTCAGCTTGACGGCGAAGAGATTGTCGACTGCGTGCCTGACATCGGCTACCACCACCGTGGTGCTGAGAAGATGGGTGAGCGTCAGTCCTGGCACAGCTACATTCCGTATACCGACCGTATCGAATATCTCGGCGGCTGCGTAAACGAAATGCCATACGTGCTGGCCGTTGAGAAACTGGCGGGTATCGTTACGCCGGATCGCGTTAACGTGATCCGCGTTATGCTGTCCGAGCTGTTCCGTATCAACAGCCACCTGCTGTACATCTCTACGTTCATTCAGGACGTGGGTGCGATGACTCCGGTCTTCTTCGCCTTTACCGACCGTCAGAAAATCTACGATCTGGTTGAAGCAATTACCGGTTTCCGTATGCACCCTGCCTGGTTCCGTATTGGCGGTGTGGCACACGATCTGCCGCGCGGCTGGGACCGTCTGCTGCGTGAATTCCTCGACTGGATGCCAAAACGTCTGGCCTCTTACGAGAAAGCCGCACTGCGTAACACCATTCTGAAAGGCCGTTCCCAGGGCGTTGCTGCCTACGGTGCGAAAGAGGCGCTGGAGTGGGGTACGACAGGTGCAGGTCTGCGTGCGACCGGTATTGATTTCGACGTGCGTAAAGCCCGTCCTTACTCTGGCTATGAGAACTTCGACTTTGAAGTCCCGGTTGGCGGCGGCGTTTCCGACTGCTACACCCGCGTGATGCTGAAAGTGGAAGAGTTGCGCCAGAGTCTGCGCATTCTTGAGCAGTGCCTCAACAACATGCCGGAAGGCCCGTTCAAAGCGGATCACCCGCTGACGACGCCGCCGCCGAAAGAGCGCACGCTGCAACATATCGAAACCCTGATCACCCACTTCCTGCAGGTTTCCTGGGGCCCGGTCATGCCGGCACAAGAATCCTTCCAGATGATTGAAGCGACCAAGGGTATTAACAGTTACTACCTGACCAGTGACGGCAGCACCATGAGCTACCGTACCCGCGTGCGTACGCCGAGTTTTGCGCATCTGCAGCAGATCCCGTCCGCCATCCGCGGCAGTCTGGTCTCCGACCTGATTGTGTATCTGGGTAGTATCGATTTTGTTATGTCAGATGTGGACCGCTAATTATGCACGAAAATCAACAACCACAGACCGAGGCTTTTGAGCTGAGTGAAGCAGAGCGTGCCGCCATTGAGCACGAGATGCACCACTACGAAGACCCGCGTGCGGCGTCCATTGAAGCGCTGAAAATCGTACAGAAACAGCGTGGTTGGGTGCCGGATGGGGCGATCTATGAGATCGCAAAAGTGCTGGGTATTCCGGCCAGTGACGTAGAAGGCGTAGCCACGTTTTACAGCCAGATCTTCCGTCAGCCGGTAGGCCGCCATGTGATCCGCTATTGTGACAGCGTCGTTTGTCACATTACCGGTTATCAGGGCATTCAGGCAGCAATTGAGAAGAAGCTCAATATCAAGCCGGGCCAGACCACGTTCGATGGTCGCTTTACTCTGCTGCCAACCTGCTGCCTGGGTAACTGCGACAAGGGGCCGACCATGATGATTGATGAGGACACTCACAGCCATCTGACGCCGGAAGCCATTCCTGACCTGCTGGAGCAGTACAAATGAAAACGGTAATTCGTACTGCTGAGACCCATCCGCTGACCTGGCGTCTGCGCGATGACAAACAGCCGGTATGGCTCGACGAATATCAGAGCAAAAACGGCTATGCCGGTGCGCGTAAAGCCCTCGGTGGCATGGCACCGGACGATATCGTTAACGCGGTAAAAGATTCCGGCCTGAAAGGGCGCGGTGGTGCAGGTTTCTCCACGGGTCTGAAGTGGAGCCTGATGCCAAAAGACGAATCCATGAACATCCGTTACCTGCTGTGTAACGCCGATGAAATGGAGCCGGGCACCTATAAAGACCGCCTGCTGATGGAGCAACTGCCGCACCTGCTGGTGGAAGGTATGTTGATCTCCGCGTTCGCGCTGAAAGCGTACCGTGGCTACATCTTCCTGCGTGGTGAGTACATCGAAGCGGCAGAAAACCTGCGTCGCGCGATTGCCGAAGCCACCGAAGCGGGTCTGCTCGGTAAAAATATTCTGGGCACTGGATTTGACTTCGAACTGTTCGTGCACACCGGTGCCGGGCGTTACATCTGCGGTGAAGAAACCGCGCTGATTAACTCCCTGGAAGGTCGTCGTGCGAACCCGCGTTCCAAGCCACCGTTCCCGGCAAGCTCCGGCGTATGGGGTAAACCGACCTGCGTAAACAACGTCGAAACCCTGTGTAACGTTCCGGCAATCCTCGCCAACGGCGTGGAGTGGTATCAGGGCATCTCCTCAAGCAAAGATGCCGGTACCAAGCTGATGGGCTTCTCCGGTCGCGTGAAAAACCCTGGCGTCTGGGAGCTGCCGTTCGGTACCACCGCACGTGAAATTCTTGAAGACTATGCTGGCGGTATGCGTGATGGCCTGAAATTCAAAGCCTGGCAGCCGGGTGGGGCAGGGACAGACTTCCTGACCGAGGCCCACCTTGATCTGCCAATGGAATTCGAAAGCATTGGTAAAGCAGGCAGCCGCCTGGGTACGGCGCTGGCGATGGCCGTCGACCACGAGATCGGCATGGTGTCGCTGGTGCGTAACTTGGAAGAGTTCTTTGCCCGCGAGTCCTGCGGCTGGTGTACACCGTGCCGTGATGGTCTGCCGTGGAGCGTGAAGATCCTGCGTGCTATCGAGCGTGGCGAAGGCCAGCCGGGTGATATTGAGACACTTGAGCAACTGTGTCGATTCCTGGGCCCAGGCAAAACCTTCTGTGCCCACGCACCGGGTGCCGTCGAGCCACTGCAGAGCGCGATTAAATATTTCCGCGACGAATTCGAAGCAGGCATCAAGCAGCCGTTCAGCAATACCCATGCCATTAATGGGATTCAGCCGAACCTGCTGAAAGCGCGCTGGTAAAGACAGAATTTTGATTAACGCTCGGTTTCGACCGAGCCAACTGGAAGCATGCTAATGGCTACGATTCATGTAGACGGCAAAGAATATGAGGTCAACGGGGCGGACAACCTGCTGGAAGCTTGTCTGTCGCTCGGCCTTGATATTCCGTACTTTTGCTGGCATCCGGCGCTGGGCAGCGTCGGTGCTTGCCGCCAGTGTGCGGTGAAGCAATATCAAAACGCGGAAGACACGCGTGGTCGCCTGGTGATGTCCTGTATGACGCCAGCCACCGAAGGCACCTTTATTTCGATTGATGACGAAGAAGCTAAACAGTTCCGCGAAAGCGTTGTGGAATGGTTGATGACCAACCACCCGCACGACTGTCCGGTCTGTGAAGAAGGCGGTAACTGCCACCTTCAGGATATGACCGTCATGACCGGTCACAGCTTCCGTCGTTATCGCTTTACCAAACGTACCCACCGCAACCAGGATCTGGGGCCGTTCATCTCTCACGAAATGAACCGCTGCATCGCCTGTTACCGCTGTGTGCGTTACTACAAAGACTATGCAGACGGTCAGGATCTGGGCGTATATGGCGCACATGACAACGTCTACTTTGGTCGTCCGGAAGACGGTACGCTGGAAAGCGAATTCTCCGGCAACCTGGTAGAAATCTGCCCGACCGGCGTATTCACGGATAAAACTCACTCCGAGCGCTACAACCGTAAATGGGACATGCAGTTTGCACCAAGCATCTGCCAGCAGTGCTCTCTCGGCTGTAACACCAGCCCGGGTGAACGTTACGGCGAACTGCGTCGTATCGAAAACCGTTATAACGGTACCGTTAACCACTACTTCCTGTGCGACCGCGGTCGTTTCGGTTATGGCTATGTGAACCTGAAAGACCGTCCGCGTCAGCCGGTTCAGCGTCGTGGCGATGACCTGATCACCCTGAATGCTGAACAGGCGATGCAGGGCGCGGCAGATATTCTGCGTCAGTCGAAGAAAGTGATCGGTATCGGCTCCCCACGTGCCAGCGTTGAAAGTAACTTCGCGCTGCGTGAACTGGTCGGGGCTGAAAACTTCTACACCGGTATCGCCCAGGGTGAGCAGGAACGTCTGCAACTGGTGCTGAAAGTGCTGCGCGAAGGCGGTATTCATACTCCTGCGCTGCGCGAAATCGAATCCTATGATGCAGTTCTGGTGCTGGGTGAAGACCTGACTCAGACCGGCGCTCGCGCGGCTCTGGCGGTTCGCCAGGCGGTGAAAGGTAAAGCACGTGAAATGGCAGCAGCCCAGAAAGTGGCTGACTGGCAGATTGCGGCAATCCTGAACATCGGTCAGCGCGCCAAGCATCCTCTGTTTGTGACCAGCATTGATGACACCCGTCTGGATGATATCGCTGCGTGGACCTACCGCGCGCCGGTTGAAGACCAGGCCCGTCTTGGCTTTGCCATTGCACACGCGTTGGACAACAACTCTCCGGCCGTTGAACTGGATCGCGACCTGCAAAACAAGGTTGACGTGATTGTTCAGGCGCTGGCGGGTGCGAAGAAACCGCTGATTATTTCTGGTACTAACGCCGGAAGCGCGGAGATCATTCAGGCGGCAGCGAACGTTGCCAAAGCCCTGAAAGGCCGCGGTGCTGACGTTGGCGTGACCATGGTTGCCCGTGCGGTAAACAGCATTGGTCTGGGGATGATTGGCGGCGGCTCGCTGGAAGCTGCGTTGAGCGAACTGGATTCCGGTGCTGCTGACGCCGTTGTGGTGCTGGAAAACGACCTTCATCGCCATGCTTCTGCCGCACGCGTTGACGCCGCGCTCTCCAAAGCGCCGCTGGTGATGGTGATCGACCATCAGCGCACCGCGATTATGGATAAAGCGCACCTGGTCCTCTCTGCGGCAAGCTTCGCAGAAAGCGACGGTACGGTTATTAACAACGAAGGCCGCGCGCAGCGTTTCTTCCAGGTTTACGACCCGGCGTACTACGACAGCAACACCGTGATGCTGGAAAGCTGGCGCTGGCTGCACTCCCTGCACAGCACCGTGCAGAGCCGTGAAGTGGACTGGACGCAGCTCGACCACGTTATCGACGCGGTTGTCGAAAAACTGCCTCAGCTGGCAGGCATTAAAGATGCTGCCCCTGAAGCGAGCTTCCGCATTCGTGGCCAGAAACTGGCGCGTGAACCGCACCGTTACAGTGGCCGTACCGCAATGCGCGCCAACATCAGCGTGCACGAACCGCGTCAACCGCAGGATAAAGACACTATGTTCGCCTTCTCCATGGAAGGGAACAACCAGCCGTCTGCCCCGCGTTCACAGATCCCATTCGCATGGGCACCGGGCTGGAACTCCCCACAGGCATGGAACAAGTTCCAGGCGGAAGTGGGCGGTTCTCTGCGTCACGGCGATCCGGGCGTGCGTCTGATCGAAGCCTCCGAAACCGGTCTGGATTTCTTCACGACTGTTCCGGCGAGCTTCCAGGCTCAGGAAGGGAACTGGCGTATCGCCCCGTACTACCATCTGTTTGGTAGCGACGAGCTGTCCCAGCGCTCTCCGGTATTCCAGCAACGTATGCCTCAGCCATACATCAAGCTCAACCCGGCGGATGCCGCGAAGCTTGGCGTTAATGCGGGCGCGAACATCGCCTTTAGCTACGACGGTCAGACAATCAGCCTGCCGCTGATTATTTCTGAAGGCCTGACAGCAGGGCAGGTGGGTCTGCCAATGGGTATGCCTGGCATCGCGCCGGTACTGGCGGGTGCGCGTCTTGATAATCTGCAGGAGGCAAAAGCATGAGTTGGTTAACGCCGGATCTTATCGACATCCTGCTGAGCATTCTGAAAGCGATTGTCATCCTGCTGGTGGTTGTCACCTGCGGCGCGTTCATGAGCTTTGGTGAACGTCGTCTGCTCGGTCTGTTCCAGAACCGTTACGGACCGAACCGCGTGGGCTGGGGTGGTTCACTCCAGCTGGTTGCGGACATGATCAAGATGTTCTTTAAAGAGGACTGGATCCCGCGCTTCTCCGACCGCGTGATCTTTACTCTGGCACCGATGATCGCCTTCACCTCGCTGCTGCTGGCGTTTGCCATCGTTCCTGTCAGCCCGACCTGGGTTGTGGCTGACCTGAACATCGGCATTCTGTTCTTCCTGATGATGGCAGGACTCGCGGTTTACGCGGTGCTGTTCGCAGGCTGGTCCAGTAACAACAAATACTCCCTGCTGGGTGCGATGCGTGCTTCCGCGCAGACGCTGAGCTACGAAGTGTTCCTGGGGCTCTCCCTGATGGGCGTGGTGGCGCAGGCCGGTTCATTTAACATGACCGACATCGTCAACAACCAGGCTGACATCTGGAACGTTATCCCGCAGTTCTTTGGTTTTATTACCTTTGCTATCGCGGGCGTGGCGGTGTGTCACCGTCACCCGTTTGACCAGCCAGAAGCCGAACAGGAACTGGCCGACGGTTACCACATTGAATATTCCGGTATGAAATTCGGTCTGTTCTTCGTGGGCGAGTACATCGGTATTGTCACCATTTCCGCGTTGATGGTAACGCTGTTCTTTGGTGGCTGGCATGGCCCGTTCTTACCGCCGTTCATCTGGTTCGCGCTGAAAACCGCGTTCTTCATGATGATGTTCATTTTGATTCGCGCAGCGTTACCTCGTCCGCGTTATGACCAGGTAATGTCCTTCGGCTGGAAAGTGTGCCTGCCGCTGACGCTCGTCAACTTGTTGGTAACGGCCGCTGTCATTCTCTGGCAGCAGCCATAAGGGGCTATAGACCATGACCTTAAAAGAATTACTGGTAGGCTTCGGTACCCAGGTACGCAGTATCTGGATGATCGGCCTGCACGCGTTTGCGAAACGCGAAACCCGGATGTACCCGGAAGAACCGGTATATCTGCCGCCGCGCTACCGTGGCCGTATCGTGCTGACGCGCGACCCGGACGGTTCCGAGCGCTGCGTTGCCTGTAACCTGTGTGCGGTAGCGTGTCCGGTCGGCTGTATCTCTCTGCAAAAAGCAGAGACGGTAGACGGCCGCTGGTATCCTGAGTTCTTCCGCATCAACTTCTCACGCTGCATCTTCTGCGGCCTGTGTGAAGAAGCGTGCCCAACCACGGCGATTCAGCTGACTCCAGACTTCGAGCTGGGTGAGTACAAGCGTCAGGACCTGGTGTACGAGAAAGAGGATCTGCTGATTTCCGGTCCGGGCAAATACCCGGAATATAACTTCTACCGGATGGCGGGTATGGCAATCGACGGCAAAGATAAGGGCGAAGCAGAGAACGAAGCTAAGCCTATCGACGTCAAGAGCCTGTTACCGTAAGGAGAGGGCAATGGAATTCGCTTTTTATATCTGTGGCCTTATCGCCATCCTGGCTACGCTGCGAGTGATCACGCACACCAACCCGGTGCATGCGCTGCTGTACTTAATCATTTCGCTGCTGGCCATTTCCGGGGTGTTCTTTGCATTGGGCGCGCACTTCGCCGGTGCGCTGGAAATCATCGTCTACGCTGGGGCCATCATGGTGCTGTTCGTGTTCGTGGTGATGATGCTGAACCTGGGCGGCTCTGAAATTGAGCAGGAACGTCAGTGGTTAAAACCGCAGGTGTGGATTGGCCCGGCAATTTTGTCGGCCATCATGCTGGTGGTGATTGTTTACGCCATTCTGGGCGTGAACGATCAGGGCATCGACGGCACGCCGATCGGCGCGAAAGAGGTCGGCATTACACTCTTTGGCCCATACGTTCTGGCGGTGGAACTGGCGTCGATGCTGCTGCTGGCTGGTCTGGTTGTTGCCTTCCACGTTGGCCGCGAAGAGCGTGCTGGTGAGGTGCTGAGCAACCGCACTGACGACCGCGCGAAAAGAAAAACGGAGGAGCGCGCATGATCCCCTTAACACATGGACTGATCCTCGCTGCGATTTTATTCGTTCTGGGTTTGACCGGTCTGGTTATCCGCCGCAATCTGCTATTTATGCTGATCGGCCTGGAAATCATGATTAACGCCTCCGCGCTGGCCTTCGTGGTCGCCGGAAGCTACTGGGGCCAGACCGATGGTCAGGTGATGTACATTCTCGCCATCAGCCTCGCGGCTGCCGAAGCGAGTATTGGCCTGGCGCTGTTGCTGCAGCTCCATCGTCGCCGCCAGAACCTGAACATCGATTCAGTAAGTGAGTTGCGTGGATGAACATGCTTGCCTTAACCATTATTTTTCCGCTGATTGGCTTCGTGCTGCTGGCGTTTTCTCGCGGCCGCTGGTCTGAGAATCTGTCTGCGACCGTAGGCATTGGCTCTATCGGCCTGGCTGCGCTGGTGACGGCGTATGCGGGCATCGACTTCTTCAACAACGGACGTCAGCCTTTCAGCGTGCCGCTGTGGACCTGGATGTCGGTCGGTGATTTCAACATCGGTTTCAACCTGGTGCTGGATGGCCTCTCGCTGACCATGCTCTCCGTGGTGACCGGCGTGGGCTTCCTGATCCACATGTTCGCTTCCTGGTATATGCGCGGTGAAGAGGGTTACTCCCGCTTCTTCGCCTACACCAACCTGTTTATCGCCAGCATGGTGGTTCTGGTTCTGGCCGATAACCTGCTGCTGATGTATCTGGGCTGGGAAGGTGTGGGTCTGTGTTCTTACCTGCTGATCGGTTTCTACTACACCGATCCGAAGAATGGCGCAGCGGCGATGAAAGCGTTCATCGTGACCCGTGTGGGTGACGTGTTCCTCGCTTTCGCGCTGTTCATTCTTTACAACGAACTGGGCACGCTGAACTTCCGCGAAATGGTGGAACTGGCGCCAGCGCACTTCGCAGCAGGCAACAACATGCTGTGGTGGGCAACGCTGATGCTGCTGGGTGGTGCTGTGGGTAAATCCGCACAGCTGCCGTTGCAAACATGGCTGGCCGACGCGATGGCGGGTCCAACTCCTGTCTCCGCGCTGATCCACGCTGCGACCATGGTTACCGCCGGTGTTTACCTGATTGCGCGTACCCACGGCCTGTTCCTGATGACCCCGGAAATTCTGCATCTGGTGGGTATCGTTGGTGCGGTAACACTGGTGCTGGCAGGCTTTGCCGCGCTGGTGCAGACCGACATCAAACGCGTTCTCGCGTACTCCACCATGAGCCAGATTGGTTACATGTTCCTGGCGCTGGGCGTTCAGGCGTGGGACGCAGCCATTTTCCACCTGATGACACACGCGTTCTTTAAAGCGCTGCTGTTCCTGTCATCCGGCTCTGTGATTCTGGCCTGCCATCACGAGCAGAACATCTTCAAGATGGGCGGACTGCGTAAGTCCATCCCGCTGGTATATGTCTGCTTCCTGGTGGGCGGCGCGGCGCTGGCGGCACTGCCGCTGATCACTGCGGGCTTCTTCAGTAAGGACGAAATCCTTGCGGGTGCCATGGCGAATGGTCATATCAATCTGATGGTTGCGGGTCTGGTCGGTGCATTCATGACCTCCCTGTATACCTTCCGTATGATTTTCATCGTATTCCACGGTAAAGAACAAATTCACGCTCACGCAGGGAAGGGGATTACCCACCACCTGCCGCTGATTGTGCTGCTTGTACTCTCCACCTTCGTTGGCGCGATGATTGTGCCACCGTTGCAGGGCGTACTGCCGGACACCACCGAGCTTGAGCACGGTCGCGTTCTGACGCTTGAAATCACCTCCGGTGTGGTCGCTATCGCGGGCATCCTGATTGCAGCATGGCTGTGGCTGGGTAAACGTACGCTGGTAACCTCTGTTGCCAACAGTGCGCCAGGCCGCCTGCTGGGCACCTGGTGGTACAACGCGTGGGGCTTCGACTGGCTGTACGACATGATTTTCGTCAAACCGTTCCTGGGTGTTGCGTGGCTGGTGAAACGCGATCCACTGAACAGCATGATGAATATCCCGGCGATCCTTTCCCGCTTTGCAGGTAAAGGCCTGCTGTTCAGCGAGAACGGTTACCTGCGCTGGTATGTGGCGTCCATGAGCATCGGTGCGGTTGTCGTGCTGGCGCTGCTGATGGTGTTGCGTTGATCGTTAAGTGAATTTTATTCGAATTCGTTGAAAATCAGGCCCCTGCTGGGGGCCTTTAAAAGGAATGTAAATCGCCATGTTACTACCCTGGCTAATATTAATTCCCTTCATCGGCGGCTTCCTGTGCTGGCAGACTGAACGCTTTGGCGTGAAGATGCCGCGCTGGATCGCGCTGATCACCATGGGATTGACGCTCGCGCTTGGTCTGCAACTGTGGTTGCAGGGTGGCTACTCTCTGACCCAGTCTGCGGGTATTCCGCAGTGGCAGTCTGAGTTTATCCTGCCGTGGATCCCACGTTTCGGTATTACGATCCACCTGGCCATCGACGGTTTGTCGCTGCTGATGGTGGTGCTGACCGGTCTGCTCGGCGTTCTGGCGGTACTTTGCTCCTGGCGAGAAATCGAAAAATACCAGGGCTTTTTCCACCTGAACCTGATGTGGATCCTGGGCGGTGTTATCGGCGTGTTCCTTGCCATCGACATGTTCCTGTTCTTCTTCTTCTGGGAGATGATGCTGGTGCCGATGTACTTCCTGATCGCGCTGTGGGGCCACAAGGCGTCCGACGGTAAAACGCGTATCACGGCGGCAACCAAGTTCTTCATCTATACCCAGGCGAGTGGTCTGGTGATGTTGATTGCCATTCTGGCGCTGGTGTTTGTTCACCACGATGCGACCGGAGTCTGGACATTCAACTATGAAGACCTGCTGAAGACGCCTATGTCTCACGGCGTTGAATATCTGCTGATGCTGGGCTTCTTCATCGCATTCGCGGTGAAAATGCCGGTGGTTCCGCTGCACGGCTGGCTGCCAGACGCGCACTCCCAGGCACCAACGGCGGGTTCCGTTGACCTGGCGGGCATCTTGCTGAAAACCGCAGCCTACGGTCTGCTGCGTTTCGCGCTGCCGCTGTTCCCGAACGCGTCCGCTGAGTTCGCGCCAATTGCCATGTGGCTGGGTGTGATCGGTATCTTCTACGGTGCCTGGATGGCCTTCACGCAATACGACATTAAGCGTCTGATTGCTTACACCTCCGTTTCCCACATGGGCTTCGTACTGATTGCTATCTACACCGGCAGCCAGCTCGCGTACCAGGGTGCGGTGATCCAGATGATTGCGCACGGTCTGTCCGCAGCCGGCCTCTTCATCCTGTGTGGTCAGCTGTACGAACGTCTGCATACTCGCGATATGCGTATGATGGGCGGTCTGTGGAGCAAAATTAAATGGCTGCCAGCGCTGTCCATGTTCTTCGCGGTGGCTACTCTGGGTATGCCTGGCACCGGTAACTTCGTCGGCGAATTTATGATTCTGTTCGGCAGCTTCAAAGTGGTTCCGGTCATTACCGTGGTTTCGACTTTCGGTCTGGTGTTCGCTTCCGTTTACTCGCTGGCGATGCTGCACCGTGCCTACTTCGGTAAAGCGAAGAGCGAAATTGCTGCACAAGAACTGCCGGGGATGTCGCTGCGTGAGCTGTTCATCATCCTGCTGCTGGTCGTACTGCTGGTGCTGTTGGGCTTCTATCCGCAGCCGATTCTGGATACCTCGCACTCCGCGATGGGCAATATCCAGCAGTGGTTTGTTAATTCTGCTTCTACTACAAGGCCGTAATTCGCCATGACAATAACTCCACAACAACTGATCGCGCTGCTACCGCTGCTGATCGTCGGATTGACGGTGGTGGTTGTGATGCTCTCCATTGCGTGGCGACGCAATCACTTCCTGAATGCGACCCTGTCCGTTCTGGGTCTGAACGCTGCGTTGGTTTCCCTCTGGTTTGTTGGCCAGGCGGGCGCGATGGATGTCACCCCGCTGATGCGCGTTGACGGCTATGCCATGCTGTACACGGGTCTGGTTCTGCTGGCGAGCCTGGCAACCTGTACCTTTGCGTATCCGTGGCTTGAAGGCTACAACGACAACAAAGAAGAGTTTTACCTGCTGGTACTGATTGCCGCGCTGGGCGGCATTCTGCTGGCGAATGCGAACCACCTGGCCGCGCTGTTCCTCGGTATTGAGCTGATCTCTCTGCCGCTGTTCGGTCTGATTGGTTATGCCTTCCGTCAGAAGCGCTCACTGGAAGCGAGTATCAAGTACACCATTCTGTCTGCTGCAGCGTCGTCCTTCCTGCTGTTCGGTATCGCGCTGGTGTATGCTCAGTCTGGTAACCTCTCCTTCGTTGCGCTCGGCAAGAGCCTCGGCGACGGCATGCTGCATGAGCCGCTGCTGCTGGCGGGTCTGGGCATGATGATTGTTGGCCTCGGCTTCAAACTGTCTCTGGTTCCGTTCCACCTGTGGACGCCAGACGTATACCAGGGTGCTCCGGCACCGGTTTCCACCTTCCTGGCGACGGCGAGCAAAATCGCTATCTTCGGTGTGGTCATGCGTCTGTTCCTGTATGCACCGGTGGGTGAGAGTGAAGCGGTTCGCGTTGTGCTCGGCATTATCGCGTTCGTATCCATCATCTTCGGTAACCTGATGGCGCTGAGCCAGACCAATATCAAACGTCTGCTGGGCTACTCGTCTATCTCCCATCTGGGTTACCTGCTGGTGGCACTGATTGCGCTGCAGAGCGGCGAGATGTCGATGGAAACCGTGGGCGTGTATCTGGCAGGTTACCTGTTCAGCAGCCTCGGCGCGTTCGGCGTGGTGAGCCTGATGTCCAGCCCATACCGTGGCCCGGATGCGGATTCACTGTTCTCCTACCGTGGTCTGTTCTGGCACCGTCCGATTCTGTCCGCGGTGATGACAGTGATGATGCTCTCTCTGGCGGGTATCCCGATGACCTTGGGCTTTATCGGTAAGTTCTACGTGCTGGCCGTCGGTGTGCAGGCGCACCTGTGGTGGCTGACTGCGGGCGTGGTTATCGGCTCTGCAATCGGTCTGTATTACTACCTGCGTGTGGCGGTGAGTCTGTATCTGAGTGCACCTCAGCAACTCAACCGTGATGCCCCAACCAACTGGCAGTACAGCGCCGGTGGTATTGTGGTGCTGATCTCCGCGCTGCTGGTACTGATCTTCGGTATCTATCCGCAGCCGCTGATTGATATCGTGCAGCATGCGATGCCGCTGATGTAAAAACAAAAAACCCGCCTCGGCGGGTTTTTTTATTTTCTCCCTCTCCCCGTGGGAGAGGGCTGGGGTGAGGGCACCAGCCCGCACCATGCTTAAGCCAGCTGCTTCCTGCTAATCAATGGCCCATCAATCTTCTTCATCGAACGATCCAGAACTTCCTCAATCACCGAAGACAGCTCGTTCAGTTCAAATTTCGCCACATACCCGTCAGCTTTCACTTTACGAATATGATCTTCGTTGGCGTTACCAGAAAGCGACGAGTGGATCACCACCGGAATATCTTTCAGTACCGGGTCGGTTTTGATTTTGCGCGTCAGCGTAAAACCGTCCATCTCCGGCATTTCGAGGTCGGTCAGCACCAGGGCAATTTTATCAGTGATCGGGACCCCTTCCGCCTGCGCCTGAGCAGCGAGAACGCCAATTTTTTCCCACGCATCTTTACCGGTGATATGTAGCTGCGCCGGGATCTCCATCGCCTGCAAACCTTTTTCCAGCATGGAGCGCGCGACTTTGGAATCTTCTGCAACAATCGCGACAGCACCCGGCTTAATATGGAATTTTGTGGTTTGCAGATTAGTGGCGTGCAGATCGTGGTTAGCTGGGGTGATGTCATACAGAATCTGCTCAACATCGAGCACCATCGCCAGTTCGTTGGTATCAGTCTTCTCGTCCAGACAGGCGATACTGGTGATGTAACGTCCGCTGACGGCGGTTTCCGCCGCGTGTACCTGTTTCCAGTCGAGGCGCATGATGTTCTCAACGGATTCCACGGCAAACGCCTGCACGCTGCGGGCATATTCTGTGATCAGCAGGATGTTGAGCCCCGTTGTCGGTTTACAACCCGCTACGGCGGCCAGGTCGATCACCGGAATCACCTGATCGCGAATATTCACCATCCCCATCAGCGGTGATTTCATCCCGGCGGGTTTCGTGAACTCTGGCATCGGCACAATTTCACGCAGCTTGAAAACGTTAATGCCAAAAAGCTCTGATTTGTTTTCGTTCAGAGACGTGCCCAGCCGGAATAACAACAGTTCAAAACGGTTCGACAGGGTTAGATTCGCCCTGTCATCAATATCTTTCTGGAAATTATCCATTCTACCCTCGAGAGAAATGCTGACCTTTTAATCGTTATCGGCATCCTGAGGGAAAAATGAAGGACTAAACGCTGACTTGAGTGAAATCTTCTGCCAGCTCACATTTCGGGAACACTGCGCGGCACTCAGCCAGCAGACCTTCACATCCCCGAGCATCGTAGCGCGAGCTAACATGAGTAACGATCAGTTTCCCGACGCCTGCGTCACGGGCAAGCTGTGCCGCCTGACGGGTTGAGCTATGCCCACGGCTGTTGGCTTTCTCTTCCATGGCCGTTTCAAGCGTTGCTTCATGTACCATGACATCCACGCCCTGAGCCAGTTTCAATGCTGTCGGGCAGGGGGCGGTGTCGCCAAAAATCGCCAGTTTTTTGCCGGGCAGGGGTGCCGCGAGATAATCCTGACCATTGATAACGCGCCCATCCTCCAGCGTGACCGTCTCTCCCTGCTTCAGACGCTGGAACAGCGGCCCGGCCTTTACCCCCGCGGCGATTAACGCGGCGGCATCCAGTGCACCGGGTTTGTCATGCGCTTCAATGCGGTAACCATAACACTCTACCGGATGGTTAAGAGGGTGAGCGGTGACGACATAATCCTCATCATCGAAAACCAGCCCCCCGGCGATCTCAACGACCTCCAGCGGATAATCAGTCCAGGACCCACTGAGGCGTAGCGTGGTTTCAACAAATTCCCGGATACCTGCAGGCCCGTAAATCGTCAGCGGATTAGCGTTCCCGGCCATTGAACGGCTGCACAGGAGGCCAGGCAGGCCAAACAGATGGTCACCATGCAGATGCGTGATAAAAATTTTATCCAGCTTGCCTGGGTGATAAGCGGTATGTAACAGCTGATGCTGTGTCCCTTCACCACAGTCAAACAGCCATAGCCCACCACGGGTTGGGTGTTTAAGATCCAGCAGAATCGCGGTCACATTTCGTGAGCGGGTTGGCACACCAGCGGACGTACCCAGAAAAATCAGTTCCATAACGCAATCAGCCCTTTGCTGAACGGGGAGGGGTTTAGTATAACGTGATGAACCCCAGGAAGGAGACTGACATGATCCAGTGGCAAGATTTACACCATAGCGAGCTCACCGTTAATTCACTGTATGCGCTGCTCAAACTGCGCTGCGAAGTGTTTGTGGTAGAACAGACCTGCCCGTATCAGGACATCGACGGCGACGATCTCGTCGGCGAGAACCGGCATATCCTCGGCTGGCGGGATAACGAGCTGGTGGCGTATGCGAGGATTCTGAAAAGCGAAGACGATTTCGAGCCTGTGGTGATTGGCCGCGTCATCATTAGCGGTAAGGCGCGCGGTGAAAAACTGGTCTATCAGCTGATGGAAAAAACGCTGGAGGCGTGCCAGAAACTGTGGCCGGACAAGGCGTTATACCTGGGCGCGCAGGCGCATCTGCAATCTTTCTACGGTTATTTTGGCTTCACGCCGGTCACTGACGTATATGACGAAGACGGTATACCGCACATTGGCATGGCGCGGGAGGCTAAGCAGGCGTAATGGGTCGTCGTTGGCTATAGTTAGCGGACTGGTGTACTAACATGGAGAAAAATATGTCATTTCAATCCTGGGATACCCGTATCGATGACGACCTGACGTTATTGAGAGAAACGCTGGAAGAAGTATTACGTTCGTCGGGCGACCCTGCCGATCAGAAATATATTGAGCTGAAAGAACGTGCAGAACAGGCGCTAAATGACGTTAAAAACCGCGTCAGCCATGCGTCCGACACGTACTACTACCGCGCCAAAAAGGCGGTTTATCGTGCCGATGATTATGTTCACGAAAAACCGTGGAGAGGCATTGGTGTGGGCGCAGCTGTCGGGTTGGTGTTTGGGCTGCTTCTGGCTCGTCGTTAATTTTATGTTTAACGCTTAACCACTCCCTATACGTGGGTACTGCTATTTATAACCAGTACCCCGTATAATATGAGGTTTCAACAGGGAGAGGTTCGCGTGAATTCGATTTTCCTCGCGTTGGAGCACCTGCGTAGTCAGCTTACGCAAGCGTTACCCGCAATACCCGGTCTACGTCATTTCGACGTCACTTTCCCGTTAAACGACGCTTTCGATCCTCTTGCCTGGCTTGGCGCGCAGCAGTGCTATCCCCAGTTTTACTGGCAACAGCGTAATGGTGATGAGGAACTGGCTGCTCTGGGGGCTGTCACCCAATTCTCCTCGCTGGCGTTAGCCTCGCAGTTTTTGCGTGAGCAGAATGCGGCAAATGATACCCGTATTTGCGGCCTGAATGCATTTAACCCGGAGCAGGGCAGTCTCTTTTTACCTCGCCTGCTCTGGCGACGTTCCGCCGGAAATGCCACGTTGCGCCTGCAACTGTGGAGCGATGACTCTCTTCAGGACGATGCCCGCACCGCGTTGGATTTTCTGCAGCAACTCCATGCCGGCAGACCTATCCGCCCGCTGTCTGTGCAGGTTGAGTGCGAAACCCATCATCCGCAAAAGCAGGAATGGCTGGAGCTTATCCGCAAGGCAACAGAGACTATCGCGCGCGGTGAATTTGAAAAGGTGGTCCTCGCCAGGGCAACCGATCTGCAGTTTAAACAGCGCGTTAACCCTGTCGCACTGATGGCCGCCAGCCGCGCCCTGAATTTAAATTGCTATCATTTCTGCATGGTTTTCGACGCCAGCAATGCGTTTCTCGGCTCAACGCCCGAGCGTCTCTGGCGGCGGCGGGAAAAATTGCTTCGTACCGAAGCGCTGGCGGGCACTGTCGCCAGTCATGCTGATGATAAACAAGCCCTGCGTCTGGGCGAATGGTTGCTGAATGATGATAAAAACCAACGCGAAAATATGTTGGTAGTGGAAGATATCTGTCAGCGCCTTCAGCACTTTACCCAGACGCTTGATGTGTTGCCTGCTCAGGTTGTGCGTCTGCGCAAAGTGCAGCATTTGCGCCGCTGTATCTGGACCGAGTTGAAACAGGCCAGTGATGAACAGTGTTTACATATTCTGCAGCCTACGGCGGCCGTTGCCGGGCTGCCGCGTCAACCTGCACGGGCGTTTATTGAGAATGTTGAACCCTTTAACCGCGAGTGGTACGCCGGGTCGGCCGGGTATTTATCACCCGAACAAAGCGAGTTCTGCGTGGCATTACGCTCTGCACGTGTCCAGGATGACGCCCTGCGGCTGTACGCCGGAGCCGGAATTGTCAGCGGGTCTGACCCGGAGCAGGAGTGGCAGGAGATAGAAAACAAAGCCGCAGGGTTGCGTTCTCTGCTCCTTAGGGATTAATACTGATTCGTGCATTCCCGATTCATATCAAAATTCCAAATTTTTCTATTATTTATACTGTGTCGTAATCTTGATTCCGGACAATCTCATGTCAGTAAGTTCTTTTAACCGGCGCTGGGCGGCGGTGATCCTTGAAGCCCTGACCCGCCATGGCGTCAGGCACGTGTGTATTGCGCCGGGTTCTCGCTCAACGCCGCTGACGCTGGCGGCCGCTGAAAACCGGGCATTCATTCACCATACTCATTTTGATGAACGCGGTCTTGGCCATCTGGCACTGGGGCTGGCGAAGGTCAGCAAAGAGCCTGTAGCGGTGATTGTCACCTCCGGTACTGCCGTGGCGAACCTCTATCCGGCACTGATTGAAGCCGGTTTAACCGGTGAAAAACTGATCCTGCTGACGGCTGACCGCCCACCTGAGCTTATCGACTGTGGCGCCAATCAGGCTATTCGTCAGCCGGGACTCTTTTCCTCGCACCCTTCGCAGACAATCTCGTTGCCGCGTCCCACGCAGGATATCCCGGCAAGCTGGCTGGTATCCACCGTCGATCACGCCATGGAGACATTGCGCAGTGGGGCGTTGCATATCAACTGCCCGTTTGCCGAACCGTTGTATGGCGAACTGGATAACACCGGCCTTGAGTGGCAGCACTCCCTCGGTGACTGGTGGGTAAGTGAAAAACCGTGGCTGCGTGAGCAGACGCATCTTGAGAGTGCTAAACAACGTGACTGGTTCTTCTGGCGGCAAAAACGCGGCGTGGTTATCGCCGGGCGCATGAGCGCTGCTGAAGGAAAATGGGTTGCTGAATGGGCGCAAACACTTGGCTGGCCGCTGATTGGTGACGTGCTCTCCCAGACCGGCCAGCCGCTGCCGTGCGCCGATCTCTGGTTGGGGAATGCGAAAGCCGTCACTGAGCTTTCGCAGGCGCAGATTGTTGTCCAGCTTGGCTCAAGCTTAACCGGTAAGCGATTACTGCAATGGCAGGCAACGTGCACCCCGGAAGAATACTGGCTGGTGGATCCGCTGGAAGGGCGGCTCGACCCGGCGCACCATCGCGGGCGTCGTCTGGTCAGCAGTATCGACACCTGGCTTACGCTCCATCCGGCGGAAAAACGCAAACCCTGGGCCGTTGCGATCCCGGAACTTTCGCGTCAGGCGTGGGAGCTCACCAAAGCGCATTGTGAAGCGTTTAGCGAGGCCGGACTGGCGCACCGTATTCGCCAGTATCTGCCTGAGCAGGGGCAACTGTTTGTCGGAAATAGCCTCGTTGTCCGCCTGATTGACGCGTTTTCGCAGCTGCCGGCAGGCTACCCGGTGTACAGCAACCGTGGCGCCAGCGGTATCGATGGGCTGATCTCAACGGCAGCAGGCGTGCAGCGTGCCAGCGCGAAATCAACGCTGGCAATCGTGGGCGATCTCTCTGCACTCTACGATCTCAACGCGCTGGCGCTGCTACGACAGGCGTCGGCCCCGTTTGTGCTGATTGTGGTCAACAACAACGGCGGGCAGATCTTCTCTCTCTTGCCAACGCCGCAAAGCGAGCGTGAACGCTTTTACCTGATGCCGCAGAATGTCCAGTTTGAACACGCCGCAGCGATGTTCAGCCTGAAATACCATCGCCCGGAAAACTGGGAACAGCTTGATATAGCGCTGAGCACCGCCTGGAAACAGCCGGGAGCAACGCTGATTGAGCTGGTGGTGAATGATGCTGACGGCGCGCAGATGCTGCAAAGCCTGCTGGCACAGGTGAGCCAGCTGTGATCCTCTCGGGTGTGCAACAGGCTGGAAAACCAGGTTATCCCTGGCTGGTCTTTTTGCACGGTTTCTCCGGGGATTGCCGTGAGTGGCAGGTCGTTGGCGAGATGCTCAGCAATTATCCCCGGCTGTACCTGGATCTACCGGGGCACGGTGGCTCCGGGAATATTGGCGTGTCCGGGTTTAATGAGATGAGCACAATGCTCACCCGAACCTTGCTTAGTTACAACATACTTAACTTCTGGCTTATCGGGTACTCCCTCGGCGGCCGCGTTGCGATGTTCCATGCCTGCCAGCAGTCACAGGGGCTGCAGGGGGTGATTGTGGAAGGTGGGCATCCGGGTCTGCATGATGACGAAGAGCGCATCAGGCGGCGGGTATCTGATCGCCGCTGGGCACAGCGTTTTCGTACTGAACCGCTGGATAAAGTCTTTACTGACTGGTATCAACAGCCCGTGTTCGCCTCCCTGACGGACACCCAGCGCGAAGCGCTGGTTACTTTGCGCAGTCAGAACAACGGCACGACGCTGGCGATGATGCTGGAGGCGACATCGCTGGCCGTGCAGCCTGATTTGCGTGCCGCGCTCAGCGCCCGCAATTTCCCATTTGAATATTTATATGGTGAACATGATGACAAGTTTACGGCCCTTGCCGCGAAACTGAACGCCGTTCGCCATGCAATTCCCAACGCCGGACACAACGCCCACCGGGAAAACCCGGGTGCAGTTGCTGCGTGTCTGGCTCAGATACTGCGTCTTCGATAAAGGACTCTCTATGATCTATCCTGATGAACACATGCTCTATGCTCCGGTTGAATGGCAAGACTGCTCCGAAGGTTATACCGACATCCGTTACCACAAATCCGCAGACGGCATTGCTAAAATCACCATCAATCGTCCACAGGTACGTAACGCCTTTCGTCCGCTGACCGTGAAAGAGATGATCCAGGCGCTGGCAGATGCGCGCTATGACGACAACATCGGCGTGATTGTTCTGACCGGCGAAGGTGACAAAGCGTTTTGCTCCGGTGGCGATCAGAAAGTGCGCGGTGACTACGGCGGATACCAGGATGATGCGGGTACACACCACCTGAACGTGCTCGATTTCCAGCGTCAGATCCGTACCTGTCCAAAACCGGTCGTGGCGATGGTGGCAGGCTATTCCATCGGTGGCGGTCATGTGCTGCACATGATGTGCGATCTGACGATTGCCGCAGAGAACGCTATCTTCGGCCAGACTGGCCCGAAAGTGGGCTCTTTCGACGGCGGCTGGGGTGCCTCTTACATGGCGCGCATTGTCGGGCAGAAAAAAGCTCGCGAAATCTGGTTCCTGTGCCGTCAGTACAATGCTCAGGAAGCGCTGGATATGGGGCTGGTCAATACTGTCGTACCGATTGCCGATCTCGAAAAAGAGACCGTGCGCTGGTGTCGTGAAATGCTGCAAAACAGCCCGATGGCGCTGCGCTGCCTGAAAGCCGCGCTGAACGCCGACTGTGACGGTCAGGCGGGTCTGCAGGAACTGGCGGGCAACGCCACGATGCTGTTCTATATGACCGAAGAGGGTCAGGAAGGGCGCAACGCGTTTAACGAAAAACGCCAGCCAGATTTCAGCAAATACAAACGGAACCCGTAATGCGTCGCGCGCAGGTTTACCGCTGGCAGATACCGATGGACGCGGGTGTGGTACTGCGTGAACGGCGGTTAAAAACCCGTGACGGCTTCTTCGTTCATTTGCAGCAGGGTGAGCGGGAAGGCTGGGGGGAGGTTTCACCTCTGCCGGGCTTTAGCCTTGAGTCGCTGGATGACTCGCAGTCTGCATTACTGGCGTGGGTCGGAGAGTGGCGTGAGGGAGCGGATCCGGCGTTGCCGGACGTTCCTTCCGCGGCTTTTGGCATTAGCTGTGCGCTGGCGGAACTCGACGGTAGTTTGCCTGAAGAGGCTAATTACCGTGCGGCACCGCTCTGCACCGGCGATCCGGACGAACTGTTCGCCCTGCTTTCCGCTATGCCCGGTGAGAAAGTGGCGAAAATCAAAGTTGGCCTGTACGAAGCGGTGAGAGACGGAATGGTCGCTAACCTCCTGCTGGAGGCGATCCCGGATCTGCATCTGCGTCTGGATGCTAACCGCGCGTGGACGCCACTTAAGGCACAGCAATTCGCGAAGTACGTCAATCCGGCATACCGCAGTCGCATTGCCTTCCTGGAAGAACCGTGTAAAACCCGCGATGATTCGCGTGCGTTTGCCCGGGAAACGGGGATTGCCATCGCCTGGGATGAAAGCCTGCGCGAAGCGGATTTTGAATTTGTCGCCGAGCCCGGCGTCAGCGCGGTAGTGATTAAACCAACGCTGACCGGCAGTCTGGCGAAAGTGCGCGAGCAGGTCGCAGCGGCACATGCGTTGGGGTTGACGGCGGTGATCAGCTCCTCCATCGAATCCAGCCTTGGGCTGACCCAACTGGCACGTATCGCTGCCTGGTTAACGCCAGACACGATCCCGGGTCTCGACACGCTAAACCTGATGCAGGCTCAGCTTGTTCGCCAGTGGCCGGACAGTCCGCTGCCGTGCCTCGACGTTGAGGCGCTGGAGCCATTGCTATGAGTTTTACCGACTGGCCGTGGCGGCACTGGTGTGCGCAGGCTGCCGATAAGCCGGCGCTGAGGCTGAACGATGAGGTGCTTACCTGGCAACAGCTGTGTGCGCATGTCGACCACCTTGCGGCAGGATTTCAGCAGCAGGGCGTCGGAGAGGGCGACGGTGTGCTGCTGCTGGCCCATAATCATCCGCAAACCTTGACGGCATGGCTGGCACTGCTCCAGTGCGGGGTGCGCATTCTTCCCGTTAACCCGCAGTTGCCGCGTCATCTGCTGGATGTTCTGCTTCCGCAGATGACCCTGCGCTTTGCGCTGGTACTGGACGGCATCTACGACGATCTTCCCGTCCTGAACATGTACGAGCATGCTGGCGAACACCGCGTTACGTGGCAATCGGCGCGGTTGGCCTCCATGACGCTGACCTCCGGCTCCAGCGGGTTGCCGAAAGCGGCGGTCCATACCTGCGAAGCCCATCTTGCCAGCGCGCGCGGTGTGCTGGCGCTGATGCCCTACGGTGATGAGGATGACTGGTTACTTTCGCTGCCGCTGTTTCATGTTTCCGGTCAGGGGATTTTATGGCGCTGGTTGCAGGCCGGGGCACGTTTAACCGTTCGCGAAAAGCAGCCGCTTGAGCAGGCACTGCAGGGCTGTACCCACGCTTCTCTGGTACCGACACAGCTCTGGCGTCTGCTTAACACTCAGCATCATATTGCGCTGAAAGCCGTTCTGCTCGGCGGAGCGGCAATACCTGTTGAACTGACAGAGGAAGCGCGAAAACAGGGCGTTCGCACCTTCTGTGGCTATGGCTTGACGGAGTTTGCTTCAACAGTCTGTGCGAAAGAGGCGGACGGCGAGCCGGATGTGGGCGGTGTACTGCCGGGCAGAGAAGTGCAGGTGGTTGACGGTGAAGTCTGGATCAAAGCGCAAAGTATGGCCTCAGGCTACTGGCGTGACGGGGAGTTGATCCCGCTGACGAATGAGCAGGGCTGGTTCGCGACCCGCGATCGCGGTGAATGGCATGATGACCGGCTGACAATTCTGGGGCGTATGGACAACCTCTTTTTTAGCGGTGGAGAAGGGATCCAGCCTGAAAGTCTTGAGCGGGTTATCGCCCGTCATCCGCAAATTAACCAGGTGTTTATCGTCCCGCTGGACGATGCCGAGTTTGGGCAGCGCCCGGTAGCCGTGGTGGAGTGTGAACCGGGAACGGATATCACCTGTTTACCTGACTGGGTCCGGGATAAACTGGCGCGTTTTCAGCAACCCGTCCGGTGGCTAGTGTTGCCGACTGAGCTCAAAAATGGCGGCATTAAGGTCTCCCGTCGCGCGCTGCAACAGTGGGTGAATGCATCGCTTAAGGGATAGTAGCCGTTTCAAATAGTTACAATCTACCGGCTTGCCGCACGCAGAGTGCTTGATCCCATGGAGACTCCGGTTAAAATCTCGCGGTTTTGGGACTTCTTTATAATAATTGTGCGGGATCACGACAATGAAAAAAGTGGCATTACTGGGCTTCGGCCTGATGGTTGTTTCTGCGGCGGCTAACGCCATTAGTATTAACGGCTCGGCGGGTCAGGATTACACCCACCTGGGCTTTGGCATGGGCACCGAGACTTCTGGTCTGGCAATGACCGGTGGCTGGACACATAACGATGACGACGGCGACGCAGCCAGCCTTGGCCTGGGTCTGAACATTCCTCTTGGTCCGTTCCTGGCCACTGTCGGCGGTAAAGGTATTTATACCAACCCGAACGACGGTGATGAAGGCTATGCGGCGGCAGTGGGTGGCGGTCTGCAGTGGAAAATTGGCGACAGCTTCGGTCTGTTTGGTGAGTATTACTATTCCCCGGACTCGCTCTCCAGCGGCATTGAAAGCTATGAAGAAGCCAACGCCGGTGCGCGCTGGACCATCATGCGTCCAATTACCATCGAAGCAGGCTATCGCTACCTGAACCTGGCCGGTAAAGACGGCAACCGCGACAACGCGCTGGCCGATGGCCCTTACGTGGGCGTCAGCGCAGGTTTCTAATCACTCCGGCGCGGCATTCTGTCGCGCCAGTTTCTCTCTTCTCCATCCTGCGTTTGCGTTATAGTGTTTTGACCATTTAAGCGGGAGAACATAATGATTAACGTGGAGATGTTATCCACCGGCGATGAAGTGCTGCATGGACAGATTATCGACACCAATGCTGCCTGGCTTGCCGATCTTTTCTTTGAGCAAGGATTACCGTTAACGCGCCGCAACACGGTGGGCGACAATCTTGAGTCACTGGTCAATATCCTGCGTGAGCGCAGCGAACAGTGTGACGTGCTGATTGTGAATGGCGGACTTGGCCCCACCAGTGACGATCTCAGCGCACTGGCCGCCGCCACAGCAAAAGGTGAAGGGCTGGTGCTGCACGAGGCGTGGCTCTCGCAGATGGAGCGCTTTTTCTCCGAACGTGGCCGCGTCATGGCACCCAGCAACCGCAAACAAGCTGAAATTCCCGCCAGCGCTGAGTTGGTTGACAACCCGGTCGGTACCGCATGTGGATTTGCCATGCAGCTGAACCGCTGCCTGATGTTCTTCACGCCGGGCGTACCCTCAGAATTTAAAGTGATGGTCGAGCAGCAGATCCTGCCGCGCCTTCGCGATCGTTTTACCCTGCCTGAACCCCCGATTTGCCTGCGTCTGACCACTTTTGGCCGCTCGGAAAGCGACCTGGCCCAGAGTCTTGATCACCTGCAACTGCCGCCTGACGTATCAATGGGGTATCGGTCCTCCATGCCAATCATTGAACTCAAGCTGACGGGGCCTGCAGAGCAGAAAGCGGCGATGCTGGCACTCTGGCCTGAGGTGCAGCGTGTGGCGGGTGAAAGCCTGATCTTTGAAGGGACGGAAGGGTTGCCCGCGCAGATTGCGAAGCAGCTGCAGTCTCGTCAGTTGAGCGTGACCTTAAGCGAGCAGTTCACCGGCGGTCTGCTGGCGCTGCAGCTGTCGCGCGTCAATGCGCCGCTGTTGGCCAGCGAAGTGGTGCCGTTCCAGCAGGAGACGCTGGCGCAGACCGCCCGTTGGGCTTCTGAAAGAAGGGTAAAACATTTTGCCGGGCTGGCGCTGTTTGTCGGTGGGCTGGATGAGGAATACCTGAACTTTGCGCTGGCGACACCGGAAGGCACGTATGCCCTGAGGGTAAAAATGAGTATCACCCGCCACAGCCTGGCGATACGGCAGGAAGTTTGCGCCATGATGGCGCTGAACATGCTGCGCCGCTGGTTGAATGGCAAAGAGGTTGCCAGCGAGCACGGCTGGATAAACGTTGTCGAGTCGCTGTTCGTTGAGTAAAACGTTGTCCGGGGCTTCTTGCCCCGGTCATGTTCAGCCCAGAGCCCTCGCCAGTAAGGTGATCGGATGTTCGCAGCGCTTGCTGGTGGACATCTCTATTTGCCACTTGCAGGTTTCGCAGTCGGTTACCACGATATCCGCGCTGCTTTCCTCAATCTGACGGAACAGTGGGGCGCCAATCGCCTGTGACGTTTCGTAATTTTCACTTTTGAAGCCGTACGTTCCCGCAATACCGCAGCAGCGGGAATCCAGCACCGTCAGTTCCAGCCCAGGAATTAAGCGTAGCAGTTCAAGCGTATAGAGCGACCAGCCCATTTTTTCCATGTGGCAGGGCGTGTGATACACCACTTTCAGCGGCAATTTTCCCAGCGGCAACGTCTGCCCGCTATCCAGTTTGCGCCACAGGAAGCGTGTTGCCAGTTCAATGTGCTCGCGCAGCCCGGTGTTATCCACGTCCAGCAGATGCGGGTACTCATCTCGCAGGGTGAAGGTACAGGTAGACGAGGTGGCCAGCACCGGAATCCCCCTGTCGACGATGGCTTCACGCAGTGAGGTGACATTGCTTTTGGCCTGCTTGCGCGCTTTATCCGTAAATCCGTTGGCGATCAGTGGTACACCGCAGCATTTTTCCTTACTAAGTAACTGAACGCCCGTCCCCATCGCATTCAGCACTTTAAGCAGATCTTTACCCAACTGCGGGTGGTTGTAATTCACATAGCAGCCATGGAAGAACGCCACCTGTTCGGCATACTGCGCCTGTTGCGCCGCGACGGATTTATACCAGCGACGGAAGGTACCGTGAGAATATTTCGGCAGGCTGCGGTGATGGTCTATTTTCAGTGTCGCATCCAGCAGCTGGCGCACCGGTTTGAGCGCTGTCGCCGCATTCACCAGCGGGGCGAACGGCGTCGAGATGCTCCCCATCAAATCGGTGTGACTGAGAATGGCATCCCGCAATGATGGCTTTTGCGTGCTATAACGCGCCCGGGCGCGCTGGATAATGTCGCCAATGTTGACATCTGACGGGCAGGCAACTTCACAGCGTTTGCAGTTGATGCAGTACTTCAGCGCCTCATCATACAGCTTGCCGTCCTTCAGACGCAGACGCTCACCGTCCGGCCCGGCCTGTTTCGGACCAGGATAACGTGGATTTACGCCGCTGACCGGGCAGACGGTAGTACACACCGTGCATTTAATGCAGCTTTCGAAACGGGTATCGCTCATTGTTCAGCCTCCATGCGCTGGCTAATTTGCTCTGCCACATACAGCGCCGTGACGGCGCAGACCCCGCCACCGCAGCCCTGGGCGATAGGATCATATCCGCCAAGAAGCGAGCCGATAGCAAAGAGATTCCTGACTGACTTACCCGAAAGCTGCGGGTGCAGGTGGTTATCGACAATGACGCCGAACTGTTGCCAGGGTTGTGGCGTGAAGAAATCACTCTGATACCAGTCCGCGCGGGAGGCGCTTTGTCGGACATCCAGGCCCATTATGGCTTCGCGGATGCCGTCCCGACTGCTCAGCAGCCCGTTACTGAAGAAACTGCCGCTTGCCAGCACCGTAAAGCGGGCGCGAAGCGGAATATCATCGTGGTTGCGCGTCCAGATTTCGCTCACTTCCCCGTCAGTCAGGGTGATTTTTTTCACCTCATCACCCGCCATCCAGACGCCACCCTGCGCAACAAATTTGCGCTGGAGCTGGGTATGCAGGCGAATACCGGGAACCGAAGGGGGGAGCGTCGGCAGTAAACCGAGTGTGCAGGGCAGTCGATCGGACAGCCAGCGCCAGAGTCGATTGTCGTTTAAGCCAAAGCAGGCGGGCATAAACAGCGCATCGCACCCTTCTGCAAGCGGTTTGAGCGCCTCATACAGCAGCGGCCATCTCTCTTCATGATCAAGAAAACGGGCAATATTCACCGCGCGAAACTCGCTCGGGTTGTCGCGCAGGACATCAAGCTCAGGCAGCTCTATTTCTGCTGTTTCAGCGTTTACCCCCTGGCGACAAAGTGATGCCGCCGCGAGATGGGGCTGAAAATCCAGAAAACCGCTAATACCTACCACCCGCACACGCGCTGAGCTGAGCGGGGTAACGGGCACCTCCTCCGGGCTGAGCCAGGCGGAGCGTAGGGTGCCGAGTGGTGTAACACGCTGATGATTTTGCCTGGCGCTTCCCTGCAGACGAGCACCGCAATCCGCCAGTAGCGCTTCGGTTTCCAGGGCAAAGCGATCGATATGCTGCGCGCCTGTCAGGTGATAAGGGTGCTCTGGCGGAAGTTTTTCTCGGTACGTTTCGTCCACCAGATCCAGCGAGCCCGACGAGAAGTGCAGGGCGCTCTGACCCCGGGTGATAATGGCGCAGCGTAGCCCCTGTTTTGTGAGTTTGATGCCACAGAGCAGACCCGCCAGCCCGCCGCCGACGATCACGGTATCAAATTTCATCGTGTTGCTCCTTCTCCAGACCGCAAAGCCCCTGGTAGACCCAGCGGGTAAATTCACTTTCACGCAGAGCATCGCCCCAGGCGACAGGCTGAATGCCTTTCCAGCGCTCATTTAAAAAAGCACTGAGTTGATCGAGCGACTGGGTCGCGGTGGTGGTATGAAAGCGTTGCAATAACCCGGCGGCACGGCAGGCGCACAATTCACCCTGACACGTCCCCATTCCAACCCGGGTACGACGGCGGAGATCGAGCAGAGAATTGACGGTCAGATTCTCCACCGCATATTGTACTTCGCCCGCGGTTACGGCTTCGCACTCGCAGACCAGGCTGCGACTAAGCCGGCCTTCACCCAGCCAGACCGGCGTCCTGTCACCATGACGATAGATGGCCGAACCGCGCAGAGGAGCGGGCAGGGAGATAATTTTTTGCAGCGTCTTCTCGGTAGACTGACGTGAGCCGGGCAGGGGCTGTTCTGCCGTTTTGCACGGCTCGGTGTTGCCCAGTTTGCGGCAGACGGCATCGGTTGCCCATTCGGCCATCAGACGATAGGTCATCAGTTTGCCACCGGTGATGGTGATAAACCCTTCCATGCCGTCGCGTTCAGCATGATCGAGCAGCACAATGCCCCGGCTGACGTTACGCCCGCTTGGGTCGTTATCGCTGGCAACTAACGGACGCACACCCGCGTAGGCGCGCAGGATCCGGGTCTGCGCCATCACCGGGGCCAGTTTTTCCCCTTCACGCAGCAGAATATCCACTTCTTCAGCAGTGACGCGGTTGTAATCAATCTCGCTATAGTCCACGTGGGTTGAGGTGGTACCGATTAATGAAATGGTATCGCCCGGAACCAGAATATCGGCATCAGACGGTTTACGGCAGCGGTTAATCACATGGTTATTGATGCGATGGTCGAGGATCAGCAGCGAGCCTTTTGCCGGAAACATGCGAACGGACAAGTCGGCATACTCCGCAATCCGCTGCCCCCAGATCCCCGCCGCATTGACGACCACGGAAGCATACAGTTCGCTGTGTTCGTTATATTGCGTATTAAAAAGCCGCACGCCACGGACGCGGTGACCTTCCCGGATAAGCCCGGTCACTTCATGCCCGGTCAGGATGTGCGCGCCATGTTCGCGGGCATCAAGCATGTTGGCGGCCGTCAGGCGGAAAGGATCAACCGTACCGTCTGGCACTTTTACCGCCCCTGTCAGGATCGGGTTGACGGAGGGCTCAATGCGCCGCGACAGGGCCGGGTCAATGGCCTCGGCCTGAATCCCCGCCGCGCGACAGGCAGTAATAAAGGTAGCCTGAAAGGCGAGATCGTCTTCGGGAAGCGTGATAAACAAGCCGTCTGTAGGTTCAATGCAGTGGCGAGCAATCCGCCGCAGGATCTGGTTTTCGGCAATACATTCACGAGCCGATTCGCCATCGGTAACGGCGTAGCGGGCACCGCTGTGAAGCAGGCCATGATTGCGCCCGGTGGCACCTGTCGCAATATCATGGCGCTCCAGAAGCGTGACGCTCAACCCCCTGAGTGCGCAATCACGTGCGATGCCGGCACCGGTCGCACCGCCGCCAATGATAATCACATCGCTGTAGCGTGGATCGTGAATTGTCATTGTCATCCCTCTGTGTTCGTTTTTTACCATTTAGCCACATGAAAACTATGGTTTGTTTGATTTCGAACACAAACGAGCGAAATTCGAAAGTGAAACGTGATTTCATGCGCTTTTTTGCGCATTCTGTCATATTTCTGTAACAATCTGTGCGTTGATTCACAGTAACAATCACCGTGATTTCTTAACATCGCCGCCTCTCTGGAGTATGGGGCAGTAAAACCCCAGTAAATTCAATACCTGGCCACGGAGGCTGTCATGCTCAGTATCTTCAAACCCGCGCCGCATCGTGCGCGTCTGCCTGAGGCAGAAATTGATCCGCTATACCGTCGTCTGCGTTGGCAAATTTTCCTGGGGATTTTCTTCGGGTACGCGGCGTACTACCTGGTGCGTAAAAACTTCGCGCTCGCCATGCCTTATCTGGTGGAGCAGGGCTTTTCGCGGGGGGATTTAGGGTTCGCGCTGTCGGGAATTTCGATTGCCTACGGTTTTTCCAAATTCATCATGGGTTCCGTGTCGGATCGCTCGAACCCGCGTGTGTTTCTGCCAGCCGGTCTGATCCTGGCGGCAGCGGTGATGTTGTTTATGGGCTTTGTGCCGTGGGCAACCTCCAGTATTGCCATCATGTTCGTGCTGCTGTTCCTCTGCGGCTGGTTCCAGGGAATGGGATGGCCACCATGCGGACGCACCATGGTGCACTGGTGGTCGCAGAAGGAACGTGGCGGCATCGTGTCGGTATGGAACTGTGCGCATAACGTGGGAGGCGGTATTCCACCGCTGCTGTTCCTGTTGGGGATGGCCTGGTTCAACGACTGGCACGCGGCGCTCTATATGCCTGCTTTTGGTGCTATCGTCGTGGCGATTATCGCTTTCGCGCTGATGCGCGACACGCCTCAGTCCTGCGGTTTGCCTCCGATCGAAGAGTACAAAAACGACTATCCGGATGATTACAGCAAGGAGCACGAAGAAGAGCTGACTGCAAAACAGATCTTCATGAAGTACGTCCTGCCGAACAAGCTGCTGTGGTACATCGCGGTGGCGAACGTGTTCGTTTACCTGCTGCGCTATGGCATCCTCGACTGGTCGCCAACCTACCTGAAAGAGGTGAAGCACTTCGCGCTGGATAAATCCTCCTGGGCCTACTTCCTGTACGAATATGCCGGGATCCCAGGCACGCTGCTTTGCGGCTGGATGTCGGACAAAGTGTTTAAAGGTAACCGCGGTGCGACAGGCGTGTTCTTTATGACCCTGGTGACCATCGCCACCGTGGTGTACTGGCTCAACCCGCCGGGCAACCCATCAGTAGATATGGCCTGCATGATCGTCATCGGCTTCCTGATTTACGGTCCGGTGATGCTGATCGGTCTGCACGCGCTGGAGCTGGCGCCGAAAAAAGCGGCGGGCACGGCGGCAGGCTTTACCGGCCTGTTTGGCTACCTCGGCGGGTCGGTCGCGGCAAGCGCCATTGTGGGCTATACCGTTGACTTCTTCGGCTGGGACGGCGGCTTTATGGTGATGATTGGCGGTAGCGTGCTGGCGGTTCTGCTGCTGATTGTTGTGATGATCGGCGAAAAACGTCACCACGCTGAAGTGCTGGCGCGTCGTCAATAAGGAGCATTGCGATGAAATTAACTCAGTTAGCTACCAGTCTGCTGCTGGCAGGCCTGATGACAGGCTCTGCGCTGGCGGCAGATAAAATCGTTATTGCCCACCGCGGCGCAAGCGGCTATCTGCCGGAGCATACGCTCCCGGCAAAAGCGATGGCCTATGCGCAGGGCGCGGATTACCTGGAGCAGGATCTGGTGATGACGAAGGACGACCAGCTGGTCGTCCTGCATGACCACTATCTTGACCGCGTGACGGACGTGGCGGAGCGTTTCCCGGACCGCGCCCGCAAAGATGGCCGTTTCTACGCCATCGACTTCACGCTGGCGGAAATTCGCTCGCTGAAGTTTACCGAAGGCTTTGAGATCGAAAACGGCAAGAAGGTGCAGGTCTATCCGGGACGCTTCCCGATGGGCAAATCTGACTTCCGGATCCATACCTTCCAGGAAGAGATTGAGTTTGTTCAGGGGCTGAACCACTCAACCGGTAAAAATATCGGTATCTACCCGGAAATCAAAGCGCCGTGGTTCCACCACCAGGAAGGGAAAGACATTGCGGCCAAAACGCTGGACGTACTCAAGCAGTACGGATACACCAGCAAGAAGGACAAGGTGTATCTGCAGTGTTTTGACGCCGCTGAGTTGAAGCGCATCAAAACCGAGCTGGAGCCGAAGAGGGGGATGGATCTCAATCTGGTGCAGCTGATTGCCTATACCGACTGGAACGAAACCCAGGAGAAGCAGCCGGATGGGAAGTGGGTGAACTACAACTACGACTGGATGTTTAAGCCGGGTGCGATGAAGCAGATAGCGCAGTACGCCGATGGCATCGGGCCGGATTATCACATGCTGGTGGCGGAAGGCTCAACGCCTGGGCACGTGAAGTTGACGGCGATGGTGAAAGAGGCGCATGCCAGCAAGATGCAGGTCCATCCGTACACGGTGCGTGCAGACCAGTTGCCGCCGTATGCCACGGACGTGAATCAGCTTTACGACGTGCTGTATAACCAGGCGGGCGTGGACGGACTGTTTACGGATTTCCCGGATAAAGCAGTGACGTTCTTAAAATAGAAAAAGGGCCGTAAGGCCCTTTTTTACATCTCGATCTCGATATCGCCTTTTGCCCGGCAGCAGCAGGGCAAAATTTCCCCTTCACTGATAAAGGCCAGCGGCTCGGTCAGCCAGTCCACCTGACCTGTCACCAGACGGCAGCGACAGGAGCCGCAATAGCCTTCACGACACTGATACTCAACCGCCACCTGGTTCGCCTCAAGCGCCACCAGCAGAGAAGGGTGCTCTTCCTGACACAGCACTTCGGTGCCAGAAAGACGTAGCGTTACGCGTGTCATCAGAGCTGGAAGTTGCTCAGGTCGTCAGTATCAACTTCGGAGTCAATCTGACCGACCAGGTAAGAACTCACTTCCACTTCCTGCGGCGCAACCTGCACGTTATCGGACACCAGCCAGGTGTTGATCCACGGGATGGGGTTGGAGCGCGTCTGGAACGGCAGGTCGAGGCCGACAGCCTGCATACGGATGTTGGTGATGTACTCAACGTACTGGCACAGAATGTCTTTGTTCAGGCCAATCATGGAGCCGTCGCGGAACAGGTAGTCTGCCCACTCTTTCTCCTGCTGGGCCGCCAGCACGAACAGGTCATAGCACTCCTGTTTGCACTCTTCGGCGATTTCCGCCATTTCCGGGTCGTCCACGCCGCTGCGCAGCAAGTTCAGCATGTGCTGGGTGCCGGTCAGGTGCAGGGCTTCGTCACGGGCGATAAGACGGATGATTTTGGCGTTACCTTCCATCAGCTTGCGTTCGGCAAAGGCGAAAGAGCAGGCAAAGCTCACGTAGAAGCGAATGGCTTCCAGCGCGTTGACGCTCATCAGGCACAGATACAGCTGTTTTTTCAGCGCACGCAGGTTCACGGTAACAGTTTTGCCGTTCACGTTATGGGTGCCTTCGCCCAGCAGATGCCAGTAACTGGTCATCTCGATCAGTTCGTCGTAGTAGTGAGCAATGCCTTCTGCGCGTTTCTGGATCTGCTCGTTAGTGACGATATCGTCAAACACCACCGCCGGATCGTTAACGATATTGCGAATGATATGGGTGTAAGAACGGGAGTGGATCGTCTCAGAGAACGCCCAGGTTTCCACCCAGGTTTCCAGTTCCGGAATGGAGATCAGCGGCAGCAGCGCCACGTTCGGGCTGCGGCCCTGAATGGAGTCCAGCAGCGTCTGGTACTTCAGGTTGCTGATGAAGATATGTTTTTCGTGATCCGGCAGCGACTGGTAATCAATACGGTCGCGGGAGACGTCAACCTCTTCCGGGCGCCAGAAGAAGGAGAGTTGCTTTTCAATCAGCTTTTCGAAGATGTCATATTTTTGCTGATCGTAGCGTGCCACGTTGACTGGCTGGCCGAAGAACATCGGCTCTTTGAGCTGGTCGTTTTTCGTCTGTGAAAAGGTGGTGTATGCCATGAATTGGAGTCCTGTCTTACGAAATAAAGGCGGGGAAATCCCCGCCCTTTATTAGATCTTACATGCGCCGCTTTCGCAGCCATCGTCCTGAATTGACGGTACAAGGTCGTCCTGCGCGTCTTCTGCACCATCTCGGGTGTTGTGATAGTACAGGGTTTTCACGCCAAATTTATAGGCAGTGAGCAGGTCTTTCAGCAGTTGCTGCATCGGTACCTTACCTGACGGGAAGCGCGTTGGGTCGTAGTTGGTGTTTGCAGAGATCGACTGGTCGATAAACTTCTGCATGATCCCAACCAGCTGCAGGTAGCCGTCGTTGTTTGGCATTTCCCACAGCAGCTCGTAGTTGTTACCCAGCGTCTCGTAATCCGGCACCACCTGGCGCAGAACACCGTCTTTCGACGCTTTAATGCTGACGTGGCCGCGAGGTGGCTCGATACCGTTGGTGGCGTTAGAGATCTGCGAAGAGGTCTCAGACGGCATCAGGGCAGAGAGCGTGGAGTTACGCAGTCCATAAGTCTTAATGGATTCGCGAAGGCCTTCCCAGTCCAGATGCAGCGGCTCGCTGACAATCGCGTCCAGATCTTTTTTGTAGGTATCGATCGGCATAATGCCTTTCGCGTAGGTGGTTTCGTTAAACCACGGGCACGCACCTTGCTCTTTCGCCAGCTCGTTGGACGCTTTCATCAGGTAATACTGAATAGCTTCAAACGTCTGGTGGGTCAGGTTGTTGGCGCTGCCGTCAGAGTAACGCTTGCCGTTTTTCGCCAGCCAGTAGGCAAAGTTGATCACGCCAATGCCCAGGGTACGACGACCCATTGCACCACGTTTAGCGGCCGGGATTGGGTAATCCTGGTAGTCCAACAGGGCATCCAGCGCACGAACCGCCAGCACGGCCAGCTCTTCCAGCTCGTCGAGGCTCTTAATCGCACCCAGGTTGAACGCAGACAGCGTACACAGCGCAATTTCACCGTTTTCGTCGTTAACATCGTCCAGCGGCTTGGTCGGCAGGGCGATTTCCAGGCACAGGTTAGACTGGCGCACTGGCGCAACAGCCGGATCAAACGGGCTGTGGGTGTTGCAGTGGTCAACGTTCTGGATGTAGATACGGCCGGTAGAGGCACGTTCCTGCATCATCAGAGAGAACAGGTCTACCGCTTTCACACGCTGTTTACGGATACTGTCGTCTTTCTCATATTTGGTGTACAGACGTTCGAACTCATCCTGATCAGCGAAGAACGCGTCGTACAGGCCAGGGACGTCAGACGGGCTGAACAGGGTGATGTCTTCACCTTTCAGCAGACGGGTGTACATCAATTTGTTGATCTGTACGCCGTAGTCCATGTGACGCACGCGGTTGCCTTCTACGCCACGGTTGTTTTTCAGTACCAGCAGGCTTTCCACTTCCAGGTGCCACATCGGGTAGAACAGGGTCGCAGCACCGCCGCGTACGCCGCCCTGAGAGCAGGATTTAACCGCCGTCTGGAAGTGCTTATAGAACGGGATACAGCCGGTGTGGAATGCTTCACCGCCGCGAATTGGGCTGCCCAGAGCACGGATGCGACCGGCGTTGATACCGATACCAGCACGCTGGGAAACGTATTTCACAATGGCGCTGGAGGTGGCGTTGATAGAATCCAGGCTGTCACCACACTCGATCAGCACGCAGGAGCTGAACTGGCGGGTAGGGGTGCGCACGCCAGACATGATTGGCGTAGGCAGAGAAATTTTGAACGTGGATACCGCATCATAGAAACGCTTCACGTATTCCAGACGGGTTTCACGTGGGTAGTTAGAGAACAGGCAAGCGGCCACCAGAATATAGAGGAACTGGGCGCTTTCGTAGATCTCACCGGTCACACGGTTTTGAACCAGGTATTTGCCTTCGAGCTGCTTCACCGCCGCGTAGGAGAAGTTCATGTCGCGCCAGTGATCGATAAACCCGTTCATCTGCTCGAACTCTTCTTCCGTATAGTCTTCCAGCAGATGCGTGTCGTATTTGCCCAGCTCAACCATTTTCACTACGTGATCGTAAAGCGCAGGCGGCTCAAACTGGCCGTAGGCTTTTTTGCGCAGGTGGAAAATGGCCAGGCGTGCAGCCAGGTACTGATAATCCGGTGCTTCACGGGAGATCAGATCCGCCGCCGCTTTAATGATGGTTTCATGGATATCAGACGTTTTGATGCCGTCGTAGAACTGGATGTGAGATTTCAGTTCAACCTGGGAGATAGATACGTTGTTCAGTCCTTCTGCTGCCCAGTCGAGAACTCGATGGATTTTGTCCAGATTGATACGCTCGGTGGTACCGTCGCGCTTTGTCACCAGCAGACTCTGATTCATGTGGGTTTTACCTGTCCGTGAAATAAAAAATATCCCCCGTTTATCCACAGATCCGTCTTGTGACTAACTCTGTGGATAAATACTACATATAGGGGGTTTGCGATAAGAAAAACGCTATATGGTGAGTATTCTAGTATCGATTCTTTTCAGCACAAGGGTTGATTTTGACGTTAAATTGAGGTTGTGAAAGGGTAAAAAAGCGTAAGTCCTCGTACCGTAAGGCCTGGAAGACATGTCAATAATTAAGAAAAAAAATTCAAAATTTGATCGAGTGCTGATTTCTTCAACGAGAGGTCAGAATTGCGCAACATGATGTCGCGCAATCTTTATAAGAATAACAGATGACGTTAGTCGTTTTTGGCGGTTGTATGCAACATATAGTTAACATCCACGCCCGGTGCGAGTTTGAATTTATCGGTCAATGGATTGAAATGCAGACCGGTGATGTGTTGCTCTTTAAGCCACGTCTGGTCAACCCAGCTCAGTAACTCAGCAGGCTTAATGAATTTCTTCACGTCGTGTGTCCCTTTCGGCACCATGCGCAGCACATACTCTGCGCCGACGACGGCCATCAGCCAGGCTTTACCATTACGGTTGATGGTCGAGAAGAAGACCTGGCCGCCCGGTTTCACCAGTTCTGCGCAGGCGTGCACTACGGACTGCGGATCGGGAACGTGCTCCAGCATCTCCATGCAGGTCACCACATCGTACTGATGCGCATGTTTGGCCGCGTGCTCTTCCACGGTTTCCTGCACGTATTCTACCTTTATGCCGGACTCCAGGGCATGGAGACGGGCAACCTGCAGCGGCTCAAAGCCCATGTCCAGACCCGTGACAGTAGCCCCTTCGCGCGCCATGCTCTCTGCCAGGATACCGCCACCGCAACCGACATCGAGCACTTTCTTACCGAACAGACCGCCGGAACGCTCCGCGATGTAGCCCAGACGCAGCGGGTTAATACGGTGCAGAGGTTTGAACTCACCCTCGAGATCCCACCAGCGGGACGCCACCGCTTCAAATTTGGCAATCTCTTCATGGTCAACGTTGTGAGACACCGGGGATTTTTCGGCATTCATGGGCGCTTTTACTCCTTATTTAGCAAGACGAATGAGTATATCAGGCAATCCCTGTGAATAAAGCGTATAGGTTTACCTCAATCACCTCGGCTGTGTTATAATTTGCGACCTTTGAATCCGGGATACAGTAGAGGGATAGCGGTTAGATGAGCGACCTTGCGAGAGAAATTACACCGGTTAACATCGAGGAAGAGCTGAAGAGCTCCTATCTGGACTATGCGATGTCGGTCATTGTTGGCCGTGCGCTGCCGGACGTCCGCGATGGCCTGAAGCCGGTACACCGTCGCGTACTATACGCCATGAACGTATTGGGCAATGACTGGAATAAAGCCTACAAAAAATCTGCCCGTGTCGTTGGTGACGTAATCGGTAAATACCATCCTCATGGTGATTCCGCGGTGTACGACACTATCGTCCGTATGGCGCAGCCATTCTCGCTGCGTTACATGCTGGTAGATGGTCAGGGTAACTTTGGTTCTATCGACGGCGACTCCGCCGCGGCAATGCGTTATACGGAAATCCGTCTGGCGAAGATTGCCCATGAGCTGATGGCCGACCTGGAAAAAGAGACGGTTGATTTCGTTGATAACTACGACGGCACGGAAAAAATTCCTGACGTTATGCCAACGAAAATCCCTAACCTGCTGGTGAACGGTTCGTCCGGTATCGCCGTCGGTATGGCAACCAACATTCCGCCGCACAACATCACGGAAGTGATCAACGGTTGCCTGGCTTATATCGACGATGAAGACATCAGCATTGAAGGGCTGATGGAACACATCCCGGGCCCGGACTTCCCGACGGCGGCGATCATCAACGGTCGTCGTGGTATTGAAGAAGCGTACCGCACCGGTCGCGGCAAGATTTACATCCGTGCCCGCGCAGAAGTGGAAGCGGACGCCAAAACCGGCCGTGAAACGATCATTGTTCACGAGATCCCGTATCAGGTGAACAAAGCGCGTCTGATTGAAAAAATCGCCGAGCTGGTAAAAGAAAAACGTGTTGAAGGTATCAGCGCGCTGCGTGATGAGTCTGATAAAGACGGCATGCGTATCGTGATTGAAATCAAACGCGACGCGGTGGGTGAAGTTGTTCTGAACAACCTGTACTCCCAGACTCAGCTCCAGGTTTCCTTCGGTATCAACATGGTTGCACTGCACCATGGTCAGCCGAAGATCATGAACCTGAAAGAGATCCTGAGCGCGTTCGTGCGTCACCGCCGTGAAGTGGTGACTCGTCGTACCATCTTTGAACTGCGCAAAGCGCGCGACCGTGCGCACATCCTTGAAGCGCTGGCGGTTGCCCTGGCTAACATCGACCCGATCATCGAACTGATCCGTCGTGCGCCAACCCCGGCAGAAGCGAAAGCGGCACTGATTTCCCGTCCGTGGGATCTGGGTAACGTTGCAGCGATGCTGGAACGTGCGGGTGATGATGCTGCGCGTCCTGAGTGGCTGGAACCCGAGTTCGGCGTGCGTGACGGTCAATACTACCTGACTGAACAGCAGGCCCAGGCGATTCTGGATCTGCGTCTGCAGAAACTGACCGGCCTTGAGCATGAAAAACTGCTCGACGAATACAAAGAACTGCTGGAACAGATTGCTGAGCTGCTGCACATCCTGGGTAGCGCAGAACGTCTGATGGAAGTGATCCGTGAAGAGCTGGAGCTGGTCCGCGATCAGTTCGGCGATGAGCGTCGCACCGAAATCACCGCGAACACCGCGGACATCAACATCGAAGACCTGATCAACCAGGAAGACGTTGTTGTGACCCTGTCTCACCAGGGCTACGTGAAGTATCAGCCGTTAACCGACTACGAAGCACAGCGTCGTGGTGGTAAAGGCAAGTCTGCGGCACGTATTAAAGAAGAAGACTTTATTGACCGCCTGCTGGTGGCGAACACCCATGACACGATCCTCTGCTTCTCAAGCCGTGGTCGTCTGTACTGGATGAAGGTCTACCAGTTGCCGGAAGCGAGCCGTGGCGCGCGTGGTCGTCCAATCGTTAACCTGCTGCCGCTGGAAGCGAACGAACGTATTACCGCCATTCTGCCGGTACGCGAGTACGAAGAGGGCGTGAACGTCTTTATGGCGACCGCCAGCGGTACCGTGAAGAAAACCGCGCTCACCGAGTTCAGCCGTCCACGCTCTGCCGGTATCATCGCGGTGAACCTGAACGAAGGTGATGAGCTGATTGGCGTGGATCTGACCTCCGGTTCGGATGAAGTGATGCTGTTCTCTGCGGCCGGTAAAGTGGTGCGCTTTAAAGAGAACGCCGTCCGTGCAATGGGGCGTACCGCTACGGGCGTTCGTGGTATCAAGCTGGCTGGTGAAGACTCTGTGGTTTCCCTGATTATTCCGCGCGGTGAAGGGGCTATCCTGACCGTGACGCAGAATGGTTACGGTAAACGTACGGCGGAAGGGGAATACCCAACCAAGTCTCGCGGCACGCAGGGCGTTATCTCTATCAAAGTCACCGAACGCAACGGTTCCGTTGTGGGCGCGGTTCAGGTAGATGATACCGACCAGATCATGATGATCACCGATGCCGGTACGCTGGTGCGTACGCGCGTTTCTGAGATCAGCGTGGTGGGTCGTAACACCCAAGGCGTGATCCTCATCCGTACTGCGGAAGATGAAAACGTTGTGGGTCTGCAGCGTGTCGCAGAGCCGGTGGACGACGAAGAGCTCGATTCCATCGACGGCAGCGTCGCTGAAGGTGATGATGATATCGCACCGGAAACCGACACCGACGACGATGCAGCGGATGACGCTGACGAGTAATATTGCATGATGCAAAAAAGGGCCGGATTCCGGCCCTTTTCTTTTGCAGAAGCAGATAACTCAACGTTGCGACAAGGCGCGTTTACCGCTACCTTAAACCCATTCTTTTTGACCCCGACGGCGGAGCCTCGCCCCTTTGAAATACCTCGTCTCCTTTCGTACTACGCTGAAAGTATCTCGCTATCTGTTTCGGGCGCTGGCGCTCTTGCTTTGGCTGCTGGTGGCATTGTTCTCGGTGTTTTACATCGTTAACGCGCTGCATCAGAAAGAGGCGGAGATCCGCCAGGAGTTTAATTTAAGCTCCGACCAGGCCCAGCGCTACATTCAGCGAACGTCTGATGTAATGAAGGAGCTGAAGTACATTGCTGAAAATCGTCTGACGGCGGAAAACGGTATTCTTGCCCTCCGCGGTCGTAACGACAAAACCGAAGTCCCGGACTTCCAGCCGCTGTTCCCGGATTCCGATTGTTCCACCATGAGCAATACCTGGCGTGGGTCACTGGAATCTCTTGCCTGGTTTATGCGCTACTGGCGCGACAATTTTTCTGCTGCTTATGACCTCAATCGCGTATTCCTGATTGGCAGTGAAAATCTCTGCGTGGCGGATTTTGGCCTGCGCGATCTTCCCGTCGAGCGTGATGATGCGTTGAAAAGCCTGCACGAACGCATCGTGAAATACCGCAATGCACCGCAGGATGAGCGCGGAAATAACATCTTCTGGATAAGCCAGGGTCCGCGCACGGGGGTGGGTTATTTCTACGCCCTGACGCCGGTGTATCTGGGCAATCGCCTGCAGGCGCTGCTGGGGATTGAACAGACCATTCGCATGGAAAACTTCTTCACCCCGGGCAGTCTGCCAATGGGGGTGACTATTCTTGATGAAAATGGACATCAGCTTATCTCCCTTGCCGGGCCGGACAACCGTTTAAACGTCGATCCGCACTGGATGCAGGAGCGATCGTGGTTTGGTTATACCTCGGGGTTCCGCGAACTGGTGCTGAAGAAGAGCCTGCCGCCTTCGTCGCTGAGTATCGTCTATTCGCTGCCGGTGGATATGGTGCTTGAGCGGATACGTATTCTTATCATGAATGCGATTCTGCTCAACCTGCTGGTGGGGGGCGCGCTGTTCACGCTGGCGCGCATGTATGAGCGGAAAATCTTTATTCCTGCCGAAAGCGACGCCCAGCGGCTGGAGGAACACGAGCAGTTTAACCGCAAGATTGTTGCCTCGGCGCCGGTGGGGATCTGTATTCTGCGTACCCAGGACGGGACCAATATCCTGAGTAATGAGCTGGCACATAATTACCTGAACATGCTGACGCATGAGGATCGGCAAAGGCTGACGCAAATTATCTGTGGTCAGCAGGTTAACTTTGTCGACGTGCTGACCAGCACGCACACTAACCTGCAAATCAGCTTTGTTCATTCCCGCTATCGCAATGAAAACGTGGCGATTTGCGTGCTGGTGGATGTTTCTGCACGCGTGAAGATGGAAGAGTCGTTGCAGGAGATGGCGCAGGCGGCAGAGCAGGCCAGTCAGTCGAAATCGATGTTCCTTGCGACCGTCAGCCACGAGTTGCGAACGCCGCTGTACGGGATTATCGGTAACCTCGACCTGTTGCAGACGAAGGAATTGCCGAAAGGGGTCGACAGGCTGGTGACGGCGATGAACAACTCCTCCAGCCTGCTGCTGAAAATCATCAGCGATATTCTCGACTTCTCCAAAATTGAGTCTGAGCAGCTGAAAATCGAACCGCGTGAGTTCTCTCCGCGTGAGGTGATGAACCACATCAGCGCCAACTATCTGCCGCTGGTGGTGCGTAAACAGCTGGGGCTTTACTGTTTTATCGAACCGGATGTGCCGCTGACATTGCACGGCGATCCCATGCGCCTGCAGCAGGTCATCTCTAACCTGCTCAGTAACGCCATTAAATTCACCGATATCGGCTGTATTGTTTTACACGTTTGCCGGGCCGGAGACTACCTGAGTATCCGCGTGAGGGACACGGGAGTGGGTATTCCAGCGAAAGAAGTGGTTCGTCTGTTCGACCCGTTCTTCCAGGTCGGTACCGGCGTGCAGCGTAACTTCCAGGGCACCGGGCTGGGGCTGGCGATCTGTGAAAAGCTCGTGAGCATGATGGACGGCGATATCTCTGTTGATACTGAGCCCGGCATGGGTAGTCAGTTCACTATCCGCATTCCGCTCTATTCGGCTCAGTATCCGGCAAAAACGACGGTTGACGGCCTGAGCAATAAGCGCTGCTGGCTGGCGGTGCATAATGCTTCACTGAATGACTATCTCACTGCGCTGCTCACTCACAGCGGCGTGAGGGTGTCCCGTTATGAAGGTCAAACACCGGATGTGGACGATGTGCTGATTACCGACGATATGCCGGAACAGCCGTGGCAGGGAAGAGGGACGGTACTCTTCTGCCGTCGTCACATCGGCATCCCGGTTGAGCGTGCGCCGGGAGAATGGGTACATAGCGTAGCAACGCCGCATGAGCTGATGAGCCTGCTGGCACGCATCTACAAAGTGCATCTGGAAGAGAGTGACGGCGCGGGTGGATTACCGTCACCGGAGTCTCTGGCGTCGGTGAATGACGATATGATGATTCTGGTGGTGGATGACCATCCGATTAACCGCCGCCTGCTGGCCGACCAGTTGGGTTCGCTTGGCTATCAGTGCAAAACGGCTAATGATGGCGTGGATGCGCTGAATGTACTGAGTAAAAATCATATTGATATCGTTCTCAGCGACGTAAATATGCCGAATATGGATGGCTATCGTCTGACGCAGCGCATCCGCCAGCTTGGCCTGACGTTACCGGTTGTGGGCGTGACGGCGAATGCGCTGGCGGAAGAGAAACAGCGCTGCCTGGAGTCAGGTATGGACAGCTGTTTATCAAAACCGGTGACGCTGGATGTGCTGAAGCAGACACTGTCTGTTTATGCGGATCGCGTGAGAAAAACGCGGATATAAAAAAAGGCCCGCAAGGGCCTTTTACGTTTTCACCCTTCCCTGTGGGAGAGGGGCACACGTAGGGAATCAATCCTTATCCGTTGCGCTCAGCGTGACGGAGGAGAGATAGTTCAGCAGGGCAATATCGTTGTCCACACCCAGCTTCATCATCGCTGATTTCTTCTGGCTGCTGATGGTTTTAATACTGCGGTTCAGCTTCTTGGCAATTTCGGTCACCAGGAAACCTTCGGCGAACAGGCGCAGTACTTCGCTCTCTTTCGGCGACAGGCGCTTGTCACCGTAGCCACCTGCGCTGATTTTTTCCAGCAGGCGAGAGACGCTCTCAGGCGTGAATTTCTTGCCTTTCTGCAGCGCAGCGAGCGCTTTTGGCAGATCGGTTGGTGCGCCTTGTTTCAGCACAATGCCTTCGATATCCAGATCCAACACCGCGCTCAGAATCGCCGGGTTGTTGTTCATGGTCAGAACGATAATCGAGATATCGGGGAAGTGACGTTTAATATATTTGATGAGCGTGATCCCATCACCGTACTTGTCCCCAGGCATGGAGAGATCGGTAATGAGCACGTGTGCATCAAGCTTTGGGAGGTTATTGATCAGTGCTGTAGAGTCTTCAAATTCACCGACTACATTCACCCACTCGATCTGTTCAAGTGATTTGCGAATACCGAACAGTACAATCGGATGGTCATCGGCAATAATTACGTTCATATTGTTCATGTATAAGGCTACCTTGCTACAGCAAGCTTTTGACGTAGGCGTCAATGTCGCTGATGTATTTTTCAATGCCAGAGGCATCTTTCTCACGAATTAGATGTTCCAGCGTTTCACATAACTGCTTGCCGGGAACCAGATTAAGCATGGCAAACACCCCTTTAAGCCGGTGTGCTGTCTGTGCCAGCGCTGCAAAATCATTCGCAGCGGACTCAGTATACAACCGCTTAACATCATCTGGTACTGTATCAACAAAGAGCGAATAATATCCGCTGGCGTGAAGCTCGGCATTTTCATTGCTGCCTTGCGGGGATTCCGCTATCTCTTCCTGCGCCAGCTGTTCTTCTATTAGTTGTAGTACAGCTTCCTGCATCGCATTGCTTATATTAAAGTTGACGCGCAGCTGGCCAGGGCCGATTTTCCGCACGCCTGACTCATCATCGCTTAAAAGCAAGCCGGAGGCAGTAAGATTAGACGGATTATCAGTTAAAAACAGATCAAATTCTTGACTTGCCAGCCTTTCATCCGGCGTGATGCAGGCCGCGCCCCAGTTTTCTAACTGACGAACCACAATATTGCGGATCTCATTTGAGGTCACATCGACCATCACCACAACATCATCCAGCAGACGTTCTTCATCTTCTTCTTGTGGATTGGCGGCCATTTTAACGTGCAGAGAGTACCGGGTGCCGAGGGATTCACGGGCCTTGATATTCAGGTGACCACCAAGCTTACGCGCCAGTTGATCGCATAACCAGAAGGTCAGCGCATTGGCTTTGCCGTAATGATCGCTCTGCGTGTCATTAAGGAACGGGAAGTGCAGATTATCAATTTCGCTCGTTGTGACGCCTTCCCCGGTGTCCAGGATGCGGAACGTCAGACGATCTTCAGCAGACTCGTCTGTGCTCACCTCCAGGGTGATCTTGCCAATCTGCGTGGTGGTCACCGCATACTGAATAAGCATCAGCAGAATGCGGCGCAGTGCTTCGCGATCGCCATGACGTTCATCATTCGCGGATAAATGGTTATTGATTAGCAGTTGCAGTCCTTTGCGCTTAATCACGGGCAGGACTTCCGGAACCACTTCATCGATCAGATTCTGAATGGAGAAGAGGGTAGGTGTTCCTTTCCAGAAATCATTCTCCAGCATATTCGCCAGTTGGATCTCATCAACCATACGAACCAGTGAGTCGGCCTGGCTGGCAAGCTGGTGGCTTTCTGACGTATTTAACGCTGCCGCCTGGGTTGCCAGCGTTTTTAATGGCTGTTTGAAGGCATCACCAATATTCTGCATGAATGCCGCGCGCCCCTGCTGGTTTTTCTCATACAGTCTTTGCGCCTGCTTCAGCTTTTTATTCACCAGCACTTCTCTATCCTGATCGCGGATAATGAAAATTTGCGTGCGTGGGGCGATTTGACTGCGGAACTGACGGATCTCGTACAGTTCATTGTTGATGGTGGCCTGAATCACCCCCTGGTGCTGATCCGCCATGGTGGTGATGTTTTGCAGGTTAAGATGCGGCAGCAGATGGTCGGCAATTTTGTTGCTCATCACCGTACGATTCGCTTCCTGGTCGTGAACTAAGACCCCAAGCGGCAGCACGGAAACAATCTCTTCATTCAATGCACGTAACACGCGCAACTCATTAGTGGTGCCCGCCGGAACCGCAGAGGCGTCGCTTTGACGACCCGGCTGGAAACGAAACGTACTGTAGCCAAACAGAGCCAGCGCCAGCAGACCGATATTCAGCAGCAGAGGCAGCAGGATATTTTGCAGGGTGTCGAGCAACAGCGTGCCAAACGGCACCTGCCACACCAGACGCATACCGGTTGAGTTCAGCGAAGAGGCAATTTCAATTTTCGAGCCATTAAAAGAGATCGATACGCTCTCTGCGGCCTCTTTGTCAGACGCCGCACGCATATTCTGTGTGCTGCTGTCTGGCTCAAGGCGGAAGCTGTCGAGCGGCATATCCGGCGGGATTAAATCATTAATTGGCAAATCGAAGGCCACCACCGTCGCCAGATGCCCTGGCTGGTTGAACGTGGTGCGCAGGGTAAAATAGTGACCATTTTGCCAGGCCAGGCGACGCAGGGAAGAGAAGCTCTCACGTTCATCGAGAGCATTTGCCTGCTGCAACATCTCTGCCCGACGGGAATCGACGATGCTGCCCACGGTTGTCTCTTTAAACCCGGAAGAGAGATCTTTCAACGGCAGCGTCGAGATCAGGATCATGCTGTTGTCCTGACCATTCAGATAGTACATCGACCACGGCACGGTTTCGGCTCCCCAAAGGGTATCCAGATAGGTCGAAATGCGCTGCGTCATCTCCAGCGTCGCACTGTCGTGAGAGCCAAAGATAAGTGCCTCCGTTTTGCGCTGCGGTTTTTCGAGATAATAGACGTCCTGCTTAAGACGTGTCTCCTGCAGCCCATCCCCGGATGAGGTTGCGGGCGCAGCCGCAATATTGTCGTAAATCTGCCAGGTGGCGTAGCGCCAGGTATCAATGCGTTTGTGTACGGCATGGGTGATATCAACAACCTGATAGCTTTTGTCCTTTAGCCAGGCGTTCACCGCGCTCTGCACCATAACCCCCATGGTGACTAACAGCACAACGATCAAAAGAAGAAAGAAACGGGTGATGCTCCCGGGGAGGAGGGAGAATTTGCTCGGGGCGGTAGTTTCAGTCTGACTCATTGATATCTCTAACCTGTGATGGTCGTGCTCTGTCGCGATAGGGCAGTATAAAGGGTAATAACTGAATTTCCAGCGCCACTGGTCTGGAAGCGACGACTTTTTCCACAGGTAATATCAGAGATGGAAAGTGTCCTAAACATGTACACACTCACCGGGAATGTACAAATATAAAACAGTGCTATATGGCAAAAAGCACGAATTAACAAGAAATTGAGTTTTTCATCATTTTTTCCACGTCAGGGGATACGCGGCGAGAATTTAGTTAATAGTCGTTACAATTTCAGGGTGGTAGCACAGGAAAAGAAAATTTACGTAAAGAAAGGTAAAAAAAAACCGAATGCGAAGCATCCGGTTGAATTAGGGATAAACAGACATTCAAAACTGAATGACGGTAATAAATAAAGTTAATGATGATAGCAGGGGTTATTTTAGAGATTAGGCGCGATCTTGTTTTGTCATTCAGTGCTGTAACGAATTTTATTGTAAATTGTTGATATTTATGTGGTTATTTTTCTGTTTGATTATGCGTGCTAAATTTCTAAGCTATTTGTGCTTTGTAAAAGTTCCTTGATATTTACAAATTGAAACATGTTGATGCATAAATGAAACATCTTCAAAGTTTTAGTATCATATTCGCATTGGATTATTCTGTAATTTTGCGGAGAATGAAATTGCCGACTGGTTAATGAGGGTTAACCAGTAAGCAGTGGTAATTATAAGGCATATAACAGAGGGTTAATAAAATGAAAGTTAAAGTACTGTCCCTCCTGGTACCAGCACTGCTGGTAGCAGGCGCAGCAAATGCGGCCGAAATTTATAACAAAGATGGCAACAAATTAGATCTGTACGGTAAAGTCGATGGTCTGCACTATTTCTCTGACGACAAGGGTAACGACGGCGACAAGACCTATATGCGTCTTGGCTTCAAAGGCGAAACTCAGGTTAACGATCAGCTGACCGGTTACGGCCAGTGGGAATACCAGATCCAGGGCAACACCACTGAAGGTGACAACCAGTCCTGGACGCGTGTGGCGTTCGCGGGTCTGAAATTCGCTGAGGCGGGTTCTTTCGATTACGGTCGTAACTACGGCGTAATCTACGACGTAACCTCCTGGACTGACGTTCTGCCAGAATTTGGCGGCGATACCTACGGCGCAGACAACTTCCTGCAATCCCGTGCTAACGGCGTTGCAACCTACCGTAACCAGGACTTCTTTGGTCTGGTTGACGGCCTGAACTTTGCTCTGCAATATCAGGGCAAAAACGGCAGCGTAAGCGGTGAAAACACTAACGGTCGCAGCCTGCTGAACCAGAACGGCGACGGCTACGGTGCATCCGTGACCTATAACCTGGGCGAAGGCTTCAGCGTGGGCGGCGCAATGTCCTCCTCCAAACGTACCGCCGACCAGAATGCAGCTGGCGTATACGGTAAGGGCGATCACGCAGAAGTCTATTCTGGTGGCCTGAAATACGATGCCAACAACATCTATCTGGCAGCGCAGTACTCTCAGACCTACAACGCAACCCGTTTCGGTACCTCTAACGGCAGCAACCCAACTACCGCTTACGGCTTTGCCAACAAAGCGCAGAACTTTGAAGTGGTTGCTCAGTACCAGTTCGACTTCGGCCTGCGTCCTTCCGTGGCTTACCTCCAGTCTAAAGGTAAGGACATTGAAGTTTACGGCGATCAGGATCTGCTGAAATATGTTGATGTGGGTGCGACTTACTACTTCAACAAAAACATGTCTACCTATGTGGACTACAAAATCAACCTGCTGGATGACAACAACTTCACCAAACAGGCTGGTATCGGTACTGATGATATCGTAGCGCTGGGTCTGGTTTACCAGTTCTAATCGCTTCGCAATTTGACAAAGGGGCCTGATGGCCCCTTTTTAGTCTGTTTTTTTAGGATCTCACAACTTACCCGTTTTGGTGTACTCTTGCCGCCCTGGCATGAGGATAATAATGAATGGACATGACTTTTTTACGCGCCAGCTTTCTGGCTACTTTTTTTTTCCTGACCGCTTGTGACTCTTCCACGCCGCCGGTGGCGAAAGCCGATGCACCTGCGGCGACGGTGCTTGAAGGTAAAACGATGGGCACCTTCTGGCGCGTCAGCGTTATGAACCTTGATAAAACGCGCGCAGACGAACTCCGTGGCAAAATACAGTCTCAACTGGATGCCGACGATCAGCTACTTTCAACGTATAAAAATGACTCGGCGCTGATGCGCTTTAATCTCTCAAGCAGTACTTCCCTGTGGCCGGTTAGTGAAGCGATGGCCGATATCGTGACGGAGTCACTCCGCGTGGGCTACAAAACCGGCGGAGCGATGGACGTCACCGTTGGACCGCTGGTAAATCTCTGGGGGTTTGGCCCCAACAAGCAGCCGGTCACCACACCCGATCAGGCAGCCATTGATGATGCCCGTGCCAGAACCGGTCTACAGCATCTGACGGTGATCAATCAGTACGGTCAACAGTACCTGCAAAAAGATATCCCCGATCTGTTTGTCGACCTGTCAACGGTTGGGGAAGGCTATGCGGCAGATCACCTGGCAGCGCTGATGGCCCAGGAAGGGATTTCGCGTTATCTGGTGTCTGTGGGGGGCGCCTTAGTGAGCCGCGGCATGAACGCCAGTGATAAGCCCTGGCGGGTGGCCATCCAAAAGCCGACCGATCGGCAAAACGCCGTGCAGGCGATGGTGGATATCAACGGGCATGGCATCAGCACATCCGGAAGCTACCGTAACTATTACGAACTTGACGGTAAACGCATTTCGCATGTCATTGACCCACAGACCGGGCGCCCAATCACCCATAATCTGGTTTCGGTGACGGTCATTGCACCCACTGCGCTGGAAGCCGATGCCTGGGATACCGGGTTAATGGTACTCGGACCGGAGAAAGCCAAAGAGGTGGTTCGCCAGGAAGGGCTGGCGGTTTATATGATCATCAAAGAGGCTGACGGATTTAAAACCTGGCATTCGCCGCAGTTCAACAGCTTCCTGGTGAGCGAAAAAAATTAAAAAGCAAGGTTGCGGGTTTTTTATCAGTGGCACTCAGGCACGCTGTATGTATGCTTGTAAGAGGAGTTGATGATGAAAAACCCGACCTTTATTACCGATGAAGAGCGCTGGCAGGCCGTGCTGGCCCGCGATCCACGCGCTGACGAACAGTTTGTCTTTGCCGTGCAGACCACGGGGATCGTGTGTCGTCCGTCCTGTCGTGCCCGCCACGCGCTGCGTAAAAATGTCTGCTTTTATGCTGATGTCCACCATGCCATTCAGGCAGGGTTTCGCCCGTGCAAGCGCTGCATGCCGGACAAAGGCAATCCTCAGGAACAGAAACTGGCAAAAATAGAGCACGCCTGTCGCCTTCTGGAGCAGGATCCCACTCTGACACTGGAAAAGCTGGCTAACCAGGTTGCCATGAGTCCTTTCCATTTCCATCGTCTGTTTAAATCCGTGACGGGTATGACGCCAAAAGCCTGGCAGCAGGCGGCGCGGGGACAGCGACTGCGCACGGCGCTTGCGCAGGGAGACAACATTACCGACGCCGTGCTGGCGGCAGGATTTCCTGATAGCAGCAGTTATTATCGTAAAGCCAGCGATACGCTGGGTATGACGGCGAAACAGTATCGTAAAGGAGATGTGGCCGTGCGTTACGCCATTGACGACTGTTCGTTAGGACTCTGTCTGGTTGCTGAAAGCGAGCGGGGGATCTGCGCGATACTGCTGGGTGACAGCGATACAGAATTAACCGAAGAGCTTGCTACGCTGTTTCCAAAAGCAGAGCGCGTACCGTTGGAAGACGCTTTTGCGCTGCGGACCCACCAGGTGATCGCCAGTATTGATAACCGTGCAGTGCCGCTGTCACTGCCGCTGGATATACGTGGAACTGCTTTCCAGCAGCGCGTCTGGCAGGCACTTCGCGACATTCCCTGCGGCGAAACGGCAAGTTATCAGCAGGTGGCAAAAGCAATTGGTAAACCCAATGCCGTACGTGCCGTTGCCGGAGCCTGTGCTGCAAACAAACTGGCAATTGTGATCCCCTGCCATCGCGTTGTTCGCAATGACGGTGCGCTATCGGGTTACCGATGGGGAACTGAACGAAAAGCGTTATTACTGAAACGTGAGGCGGAACACCAGGAGGGATGATGCTCGATCTTTTTGCGGATGCTGAACCCTGGCAGGAACCCCTTGCTCCGGGCGCGGTGATCCTCCGCCGCTTTGCACTTTCACGTGCGGCGGCGCTGCTTGCCGGTATTGAAGAGGTAACGGCCGTTTCACCGTTTCGCCATATGGTGACGCCGGGAGGCTACACCATGTCGGTGGCAATGGCCAACTGCGGAGAACTCGGTTGGGCGACGAACGAACGGGGCTATTTGTATGCCCCTGTCGATCCCTTAACCGGTCAGCCGTGGCCTCCCATCCCTGCTGTTTTTCAGTCTCTCTGCCACGAGGCCGCCGTGGCTGCGGATTATCCAGACTTCCGCCCGGATGCTTGTCTGATTAACCGCTACGCCGTGGGTGCGAAGCTCTCGCTGCATCAGGATAAGGATGAACCTGACCTGCGCGCGCCTATCGTATCCGTCTCCCTGGGTCTGCCTGCCGTCTTCCAGTTCGGCGGGTTACGCCGCAACGACCCGCTCAAGCGCCTGATGCTGGAGCATGGCGATGTGGTGGTGTGGGGCAGGGAAGCGCGGCTGTTTTACCACGGCATTCAGCCTCTGAAACCCGGGGTTCACCCATTAACTGGCGAGTACCGATTTAACCTGACCTTTCGCCAGGCAGGAGAGAGTAAATAAAAATAAGAATTATTCTTGATGTAACCGCAGGGCAGTTTACACTGCTGGCTGATTTTTATTGTCCGGATTGCCTGCATGCAACTAATTCTTCTTGTCTGGCGTCAGTATCGCTGGCCCTTCATTGCAGTAATGGCGTTAAGCCTTGCCAGTGCCGCATTAGGTATTGGCCTGATCGCATTTATTAACGTACGTTTGATTGAAATGGTCGACACGTCACTCTCCGTTTTACCGGAGTTTCTTGGCCTGTTGCTGTTGTTGATGGCGGTCACGCTCGGCTCTCAGCTGGCGCTGACTGCGCTTGGGCACCATTTTGTTTTTCGTTTACGCAGTGAATTTATCAAGCGGATTCTGGACACCCAGATCGAGCGTGTTGAACAACTCGGAAGTGCTTCTCTGCTGGCGGGACTGACCAGCGATGTGCGCGCCATCACTATTGCATTCGTCCGTTTACCGGAACTGGTCCAGGGGATCATTCTGACCTTTGGCTCTGCGGCCTATCTCGCCTGGCTCTCCAGCAAAATGCTGGCAGTGACTGCTCTATGGATAGTCATTACCATCTGGGGCGGTTTTGTTCTGGTGTCACGCGTCTATAAACACATGGCGGTGCTGCGCGAAACCGAAGATAAGCTCTATAACGATTACCAGACGGTGCTGGAAGGGCGTAAAGAGCTGACGCTGAACCGCGAACGTGCCGAGCATATCTTTAACCATCTCTACCTACCGGATGCGCGCGAATACCGACACCATATCATTCGCGCCGATACCTTCCACCTGAGCGCGGTGAACTGGTCAAACATTATGATGCTGGGCGCCATTGGCCTGGTATTCTGGATGGCGAACAGCCTGGGCTGGGCGGACACCAACGTGGCGGCAACCTACTCATTAACGTTACTGTTTTTACGCACACCGCTGCTCTCCGCTGTCGGCGCACTGCCTACCTTGCTGAGTGCGCAAGTTGCGTTTAATAAACTCAAAAAATTCGACCTTGCGCCGTTCAAAGCCGAATTTCCGCGCCCGCAGGCCTTCCCCAACTGGCAAACGCTGGAGCTTCGTAACGTTACGTTCCGCTATCGGGACAATGCCTTCTCCATAGGACCGGTCAACCTGACGATACATCGCGGTGAGCTGTTGTTCCTGATTGGGGGCAACGGTAGTGGTAAATCGACGCTGGCAATGTTGCTGACCGGGCTCTATCAGCCGCAATCGGGCGAGATTTTGTTGGACGGTAGGGCGTTGAACGCGGAGAAACCTGAGGATTACCGCCAGCTTTTCTCGGCGGTGTTCACCGATGTCTGGTTGTTTGAACAACTGCTTGGGCCTGAAGGGCAACAGGCCAATCCTGCGCTGGTGGAGAAATGGCTGGCACAATTGCAGATGTCGCACAAGCTGGAGCTACAGGACGGAAAGATCCTCAACCTGAAACTCTCTAAAGGGCAGAAAAAACGCGTGGCGCTGCTGCTGGCGCTGGCGGAAGAGCGCGACATTATTCTGCTGGATGAGTGGGCAGCGGATCAGGATCCGCATTTCCGCCGCGAGTTTTATCAGGTTCTGCTGCCGCTGATGCAGGAGATGGGCAAAACCATTTTCGCCATCAGCCACGACGATCATTACTTCATTCATGCCGACCGTCTGCTGGAGATGCGCGACGGTCAACTGAGCGAGTTGACCGGTGAAGAGCGAGATGCGGCGTCGCGTGACGCGGTGGCGCGTACGGCATGATGCCGTTACCCTCTCCCCCACAGGGAGAGGGGATAAAACGTGGCCGTAATGCCGCTTTTTTCTCCATCCCGCCCTGTTGTTTATTCTTATTTACATATCCCCGCGCTATGCTTAATACCATCTTATTTCATGGATTTATGATTGATGTCGGTATTAACGAAAAACAGCGCCAGACAGCGTGACCAGGAACGCGCGCGACTGATCTGGCTTCTCACGACCGATAAAGCGGTCACTTCTGCGTTATTGGGCAAACTGACCCTGGCTGAGCAATATGATGTCGGCACCTTAGCCGACGATATTGCTGAGGTAGGTGCGCTGGTTGCCCATTTACCCCCGCCTGACCTGGCCGATACCCTTGAGGCGCTCCCTTCGGAGGAGCGCCATGCGTTGTGGCGTCTGGTGCAGGATCACGAGCGTGGTCAGGTGCTGCTTGAAGCCTCGGAAAACGTCTGGGATGACCTTATCGACGAGATGAGCGACCGGGATATTCTTGATGCGCTGAAAACGCTGGATATCGACGAACAGATTTACCTTGTTCAACATCTGCCGCGTAATCTGACCGGCCGCCTGCTGGCCTCTTTGCCAGCCGAAGAGCGGGCACGTGTGCGTCAGGTGATGCACTACGAGAAACACAGCGTTGGCGCGATCATGGAGTTTGGCGTTATCACGGTACGCCCGGACGTTACGCTTGGTACCGTCCAGCGCTACCTGCGCCGCCTCGGCAGTATGCCGGATAACACCGATAAACTGTTTGTGACCTCGCGGGATAAAACGTTGCTCGGTGAGCTGGAACTGAAAACGATCCTGCTCAATAGTACTCAACGGCGGGTGAGTGAAGTGATGGAGACCGAGCCGATGGTCTTCTCTCCGGAAGACGATGCTGAAAAAGCGGCGCGTACCTTCGAACGTGACGACCTTGTGAGTGCAGCGGTAGTCGATTCTGTCGGCAAGCTGATGGGGCGTCTGACCATTGATGAGATCGTTGATGTGGTTTACGAAGAAACTGATAACGATTTACGTGCTCTCGGCGGGCTCAGCGCGGAAGACGACGTCCATGCATCCGTTGGCAAGGCCGTCAAAACCCGCTGGGCGTGGCTTGCCATTAACCTGTGTACTGCGTTTATCGCTTCCCGCGTGATTGATGGTTTTGAACACACTATTTCTCAGTTAGTCGCGCTGGCGTCGCTGATGCCGATTGTGGCCGGGATTGGCGGCAACACCGGAAACCAGACTATCACTATGATCGTCCGCGCCCTGGCGCTGGAGAACATTCAGCCCGGCAACTTTACCTTCCTGATCTTAAGAGAAATGGGCGTTGCGCTGATTAACGGCCTGGTATGGGGCGGCATTATGGGCGGTATTACCTGGTGGCTGTACGACGATATGGCGCTAGGAGGCGTGATGATGCTGGCGATGGTACTGAACCTGCTGGTGGCATCAATGATGGGCGTGATTATCCCTCTGACGATGACCAAACTGGGACGCGACCCTGCAGTGGGGGCGAGCGTGATGATCACTGCCATCACCGATACCGGTGGCTTCTTTATTTTTCTTGGGCTGGCGACGATTTTTCTTCTTTAATCAGATGCTTAATACGGGCGGGAAGCAGTACCATGATGATAATCCCGCCCAGTACACCCAATCCTTTCACTGCGTTTGCAAATTAATCGGTACCAGCAGCCAGCGTAATTCCCCACAAACAATCCATCATTAAATTTCACAATTACAATAATTTCGTAACCTTTAAACAATATTTAAAAGTTGTTACCGTGCCCCCGCAGCTTTTTTCACCTGCAATTTCCACGCATCAAGCACTTTTACACTAAGGCATAAATTATGAAAAAAATGACTGCCATGCTCTTTTCTCTGGCCGTGGGGCTTAACACCGTCTCAATGGCGGCGAAAGCTGACGCACCAAAAGAGCAGGAAACGGACGTCCTTTTAATTGGTGGCGGTATCATGAGCGCCACGCTGGGAACCTATCTGCAGGAACTGCAGCCAGACTGGTCAATGACCATGGTCGAACGCCTCGATGGCGTGGCGCAGGAGAGCTCGAACGGCTGGAACAACGCCGGTACGGGACATTCGGCACTCATGGAACTGAACTATACGCCGCAGAAAAAGGACGGTTCCATTAGTATCGAGAAGGCGGTAGAGATCAACGAAGCATTCCAGATTTCACGCCAGTTTTGGTCACACCAGGTCAACAGCGGTGTGATGCATGACCCGCACTCCTTCATTAACACCGTGCCGCATATGAGCTTTGTGTGGGGCGAGCAGAACGTCAACTTCCTGCGCGCGCGTTACGCGGCTCTGCAGCAGAGCACGCTGTTCCGCGGTATGAAATACTCTGAAGACCACGCTCAGATCAAAGAGTGGGCCCCGCTGGTTATGGAAGGTCGTGACCCGAACCAGAAAGTGGCGGCAACCCGTACTGAAATTGGTACTGACGTTAACTACGGTGAAATAACCCGTCAGCTGGTGACGTCTCTGAAGAAAAAAGAGAACTTCAATCTGCAGCTCAGCACCGAAGTGCGTGGCTTTAAGCGCAACGCGGACAACAGCTGGAGCGTGACCGTTGCTGACCTGAAAAACAACGAAGCCGAGCACGTCATCAAGGCGAAGTTTGTCTTTATTGGAGCAGGTGGCGCGGCGCTGAAACTGCTGCAGGAATCCGGTATTCCGGAAGCTGACGATTATGCCGGTTTCCCGGTCGGCGGCCAGTTCCTGGTGTCCGAAAACCCTGAAGTGGTGAATCGCCATCTGGCTAAAGTGTACGGTCAGGCTTCTGTTGGTGCGCCGCCAATGTCTGTGCCGCACATCGACACCCGTATGCTTGACGGCAAACGCGTGGTGCTGTTTGGGCCGTTCGCGACCTTCTCAACTAAGTTCCTGAAAAACGGCTCTCTGTGGGATCTGCTCAGTGCAACCACCACCTCTAACGTTAAGCCAATGATGGATGTGGGACTGGATAACTTCGACCTGGTGAAATACCTGATTAGCCAGGTGATGCTCTCTGACGACGATCGTTTCGAAGCGCTGAAAGAGTACTACCCGGAGGCGAAGAAAGAAGACTGGCGTCTGTGGCAGGCGGGTCAGCGTGTGCAGATCATCAAGCGCGACCCGAAAGAGGGTGGTGTGCTGCGCCTGGGTACCGAAGTGGTGAGCGATAAGGATGGCACAATTGCTGCGCTGTTGGGGGCGTCACCTGGTGCATCTACTGCTGCGCCAATCATGCTGCACCTGATGGAAAAAGTGTTTAAAGATAAAGTGTCCAGCCCGGAATGGCAGGCTAAGCTGAAAACTATTATTCCATCCTACGGTACAAAGCTGAACGGTAACGTGGAGGCAACGGAGCAGGAGCTGGAATACACCAGCCGTGTACTGCAACTGCAATACGTCAAGCCGCAGGCTGCTGATGCTGCGCCAAAAGCGGAGCTTAAACCTCAGGCAGAAAACAAACCGGTTGCGGATATCGCGCTGTAAATAAAAAAGCCGGGTATTGATTACCCGGCTTTTTTTCAACGTACTACCGCTTGTCCGACATTCTCATCTGCCTTCCAGACGCGATACTTCACTTCCACGTTTTCCGGCGTGTAGACCACGATCGGCAGCTTGCTGTTGTAGCGCAGCAGACTGTTGTCACCCAGATACGCCGTCACAAATTTCTTCTCTTTCTTGCCATCCGGGCAGGCCATCATGGTAGAGACCGGAGAGGTGACTTTATCGAAGACGTAATAGTCATAACCCCAGCCTTCCAGGGTTTTACTTTCCAGTTGACCGCCCAGACGGTGCTGGTTGCAATCCACTTCCAGCGTTTTGCCAATTAACAGCTCCACTTTGAAATTTGCTTCATCCTGCTGAGCCGGTAACTGAATCACCTGACGCTTCATCCCTTTGTCCGCTTTCGGATATGGGGCAACTTTTTCCAGCGGCTGCTCTTTTGGGGTTTCGCTGGCAAAAGCGCTGGTGCTGACGCACGCGGCGGCGATCAGAGCGATGGCAAACTTAGGTGCGTTTTTCATTGTCATTCCTTTATGTCAAAACGATCCTGAACAGATTAGCATAGCGCTCATGAATGATTGGTTTTATTTACTTACATTTTCAATATTCTCAGTGTTATAAACTTAATTTTGGCGTTTTTAATGGTTGTTTGTACTGGTGTGGAGTCTGACGATAGTTCGTGTTATTTTAAACACCTTATAATGTTATTCATCTGTAAAGGGAAGTGAGATGGTTCGTGCAAAACTTAAAACACCTGAAGGCCGTAAGTTCCTCCTGGCGCTACTGGTTGTGTTTATGATTGCTGCCGCATGCGTTGGGCGGGCAACCATTGTTGGCGTTATCGAACAATACAACATCCCCCTCTCAGCATGGACGACCAGCATGTATGTCCTGCAATCAGCAATGATCTTTGTCTACAGCCTGGTGTTCACCGTGCTGCTGGCTATCCCGCTGGGTATTTTCTTCCTGGGTGGACGCGAAAAGCACTAAGCCTTCATGAGCCAGCCTGCGGGTTGGCTTTTTTATAGCCCCATTATTCCTCCTCAGGTTTTTTAATCCGCCATATCCTATTCTGTAAACATTCAGGCAACTGTTTTTAAAGCAGGAGTCGCGCATGCTTTCCAGATTTCCAGTACTCAGCCAGATCCCAAAAGGTGTCTGGGTTGTGGGAGGCGTCAGTATGCTGATGGACATCTCTTCAGAGAGTATTCACAGCCTGCTCCCTCTTTTTATGATGACCACGCTCGGGACCAGCGTGTTATTCATCGGTCTGATTGAAGGGCTGGCGGAGGCAACCGCTCTCTTTATTAAGGTCTTTTCGGGAGCGATAAGCGACTATCTTGGTCAGCGCAAAGGTCTGGCACTGTTGGGATATGGCCTGGGCGCGCTAAGCAAACCCCTTTTCGCTTTGGCCTCTTCCTCAGGTATGGTTTTAGGTGCACGTCTGATGGACCGAACGGGGAAGGGGATCCGGGGAGCACCACGAGACGCACTGGTTGCAGACGTCACACCGCCGGAAATGCGCGGTGCGGCATATGGGCTGCGTCAGTCGATGGATACCACTGGGGCCTTTCTCGGACCATTACTGGCGGTGAGTTTGATGTTGTTGCTGGATAATGATTTCCGTACCGTTTTCTGGATAGCGCTCATCCCCGGCCTGCTTTCAGTTGCACTGCTTTATTTTGGTCTGCAGGAACCGAAAACCCCTGTCGAGCACAAACGCACTAACCCCATCAAAAGAGCGAATCTGAAGCGTCTGGGGAAAGCGTGCTGGTGGGTGATTGGCCTTGGCGCGGTGTTTACTCTGGCCCGTTTCAGCGAGGCATTTCTTGTGCTTCGTGCGCAACAGTCGGGTGTTCCCCTGGCGTTTATTCCGCTGGTGATGGTGGTAATGAACGTTCTCTATTCACTCTCGGCCTATCCCTTTGGCAAGCTTTCTGATGGCATGAGCCACACTCGACTCCTGCAGTGGGGGTTAATGGTATTGATTGGCGCAGATGTCGTTCTGGCGCTGAGTAGCCACTGGATCGGTATTATTGTCGGTGTCGCACTGTGGGGCGTTCATATGGGAATGACTCAGGGGGTGCTGGCGGCCATGGTTGCTAAAACCGCTCCGGCCGATCTGCGAGGTACGGCTTTTGGTATTTTTAGCCTGGTCAGTGGCGTGGGATTGCTAATCGCCAGCGTGAGCGCCGGAGCGATCTGGGAAATGTTTGGCGCACAATACACGTTTTATGCCGGAGCGGTAATTTGTCTTGTTACGCTGGCGTATCTGCATAAAACACCGGGTGAGGCGCAATAAAAAAACCAGCCATCAGGCTGGTTTTCAATGTATTTTTGGTCGGCACGAGAGGATTTGAACCTCCGACCCCCGACACCCCATGTCACTGCGGTAAAGCCGCTGCAACCCTTGTAAATACTGGTGCTACGGCATGTTTGACTGTATATGCAAACAGTGCATTTTTTGCAAAATCCGCACTATATACATCAATGAGTTACGGGTAGGTTTTTCCCCATACATCACCCGGCTTTAAAGACAATTTCAGCATGAGGAACTTCTACCCATTCAACATGGTTCTGGGTATAAATTTTTGTCGATTTTGCATCACTATGGGCCATCCTTGCCTGCGGATCGATACCTTGTCTTTCGAAAATATGAGCCGCCAGCGCTCTAATCTCGTGGAAAGTTGGCCTTTCTTTGATAGGTAATTCTGCCGCTACACCTATCCGGTCCCGCAGCTCTGAAAATGCCCTGCTCAAATAATCAGGGGCCACCTGTGTTGGGTGGTTAACTTCCTTGCTTATCGGATTGCTTCTCTTTTCCAGAAGCCGGTGAACAACATAAGGACTGGCCACATTGTCTCTGCTGTTGTCGATGATATCTTTCAGGGCCCTGCCGATCGGAATAGCGACGTGTGAAGCCTCTTTGTGCTGCACTTTTTGCCGATGAATGTAAAGCGTTCCGAATATGCCAGCCTCCTCCTGATCGAACCATACACAGCCGCAAACCCCTTCTTGAGGTTCCTTGATCGAGTACCGGATCCGGGAAACTTCCAGGCGCGCTTGCGTAGTTTGTATGGCAAGGTCCATTGCAGTCTTCAGCCAAGGTTCAGCAGCTGCATGTATGGCCAGGAACTGTTCCAAAGTAAGTCGCCGGCGGACCTTTTTATCGACACGCCGCATTTTTTTCCGTGTTGCAGGGTTATCCATCATTAGCGATTCATCAACAGCATAAGAGAATAGCTTTTTCAGGAAGCTAACTTTTCGGTTCTGAACATTGGCCGACGATTCAGAATGGTAATTTCGTATGTAGGCATTTACGTGCTCAAGCTCAATATCGCATGCGGGTATGTTATTAAAAAATTCTTTAACCCTGATGGCATCATTATTCCAATCGTCAAGTGTGCTTTTAGACGGCTGCTCATCTTTGATTGCTCTCTCCATAATGCGATCAACATGTTCAGAAAACGGTTGGGCTTCACCATTCAGCCCTCCCGATTCCCGAATTAATGAATCTATCGATGGTGTATTTTCAGGGCGCATCCTCAGGTTATATTCTCGGGCGATGGCTATAGCCATTACTCGATCCGAACCGAGAGTTTTCTTTTTCCCAGTTATAAGCGTGAACTTATACACGCCACGATCTTTATCAAAAAAAAGATAATCAGGAAGGTGGCGGTATTCTTTTTTTCGTGGCCTTGCTGCCATGGTCAACCCTCAATTATTAACTGACGTACCGCCTGATTAACAATTGAGTCAACTCCCCATTTTTCGGTTTCATAGACAAAAACTGAACCATCTACAATCCTTCCCATGAGTAATCCGTTTTCGACCCAACGTTTAATTGTACGGTTGTCAGGAATGGAGTCTTTGGTAAATTCGCGCTTACTCCAGAGACTCGCTTTCATTAGCTTTGCCATGGTTTCCTTCTCCATAAAGCCCGGCTGCACCCGGGCTGAGTGGTTTACTCGTTGGTGCTGGTGGCAGGGATAAGTTTCTGCCAAATTGCTGACACATATTTTGCCTGATGGCGCGCATCAGCCAGGGCGTTGTGAACATCGCCAATGAAAGGCATGTCACGCTTCGGATCGAAACCAACACTGCGACCGAGGGTAACAATCGTGCGTACATCGTGATCGTTCCAAAATTCCCACGGGCAAATGCGTCCGGCGCGTTCGTAAGCTCCGCGCAGAATCACATTGTCAAACGTGGCCCCGTTACCCCAGACCTTCATGTATTTGAGATTATATGCATGCCGGTGAATGAAATGGCTAAGTTCCGACAGTGCATCAGTGATATGCATCGCATCATCAACGCAAATAGCTGAGCGCGCTTCAGGGCTTTGTTTTAGCCACCAAAGAATCGTTTCTCCATCCGGTACCGCCCCTTGATCCATTGCGCTTTCAAGCGAGACGGCCGTATAGAATTCTTGGCCAAGTTCACCTGTATGAGGGTTAAAAAAGACGGCACCAATTGAGACGATCGGCGCGTTTGGCTTTTTTCCCATTGATTCAAGGTCAATCATTAAGTCGTTCAACTGCTTTCTCCATTGCTAATTCTGCGATTAAAGCCGAGGGGACAACCACCGGCATTGGTACTCTGACGATCTGTGCTCGTACTCTATCGATTTCCCCCGCCAGCTCCAGCAGACGTGTTCTGCAATCTTCAGCCTCTGCACGCCACCATGCGACATCGGCTTTAAGTCGGCGAAGACGCCGCTGTGTGAGTTTACTGGGCATTAGGCCTCCGGCTTGGGTGCTGCGGCAAGCATTGCTTGGTACCGGGCATTAAGCGCTCGGTCTGTCCAACCTTTAACAAGGCAGAGTTCTGCAAGCATTTCTTCTGTCGGCGCGACCGGAACCATCACCCAACCATTCGGCACTACCGGCGCTGGTGGGACGGTGTAGAGCGTGGTTCCTTCTGGCAGAGCTTTATCAATCGTTGATGTATCGTTACCCGCTCGACTTGAGAGAACCTGCGACACAGGCTCCGCTTCGAGCGATGCCAGCACGCGCTTCGCCAGCCAGCACTTCTCCTCGTCACCGTATGGGTTGTCTGCTATCTCTTTGAGGCGGCCAGTGCTTATATCGCCGCCGTCAGCGCGGTACGGTTGTTTGCCAACGTCGCTCATTGGGCTGATTCCTCAAACAAAACTTCACCATCAACGCCGCCGACCTGATAAACCACTGAGCCATCTTCACGGTATTCCTTCGGCGCGGCACTCCATCCTTCTCCGTCCAGTTCGTCATCATCACCAACCAGAACGAAGCCACCCGCAACCACACGAGCCGGGTAAACCTCTCCCTCAGTCCACCAACCTTCAGTGTCTTTGGTGCATTTGAGAAGTAACAAATTGCTCATGCTCCACCGCCTTCGATTGGCTTAATACTGCTCAGAATCAGTCTGCGTGATGTCAACGGCGCTCCGCTGCGGCGGCCATCTTCTTTCCGGTAGGTTTCAGTGCGGCCAACACACCAGGTCGTTGGAGTCTCGCGCAACTGCACGGTTTTCTCGCCATCTTTGGTGATGATGGTTCCGGTATGGGTTTTTATTTTCTGGTTTATTGCCATTGTCGATTACCCCTTACGCTGCTTTATCATGAGCTCTAAAACTTCCTGGCAACTGGCGCATGTTTTGCAGCCAGGCATTGCAACCCGGCGCGCCTTAGGAATGTCCTCTTCGCATTCAGAACAGTGCTCTGCAGAGACTGCATTCTGATCAATACGGTGTTTTTGTATGGCCAGCTGCAGGCGGTGCTCTACCAGCTCGTTTGCCTGATCGATGATGTCTGAACTCATACGGCACGCTCCTGGCGAAGTAACGCATCGTGCAGCGCCATGGCACCCGCTTCACGGAGTGCAGCATCTTCATAACTGATGCCGTTCGAATCCATGATGCAGTCCCTATCGAGGCACTCCGAACAATCGTTGAGGGCAGATTTGATAGCGTGGGCACGCACTTCATCCAGTACAGCGTCGGTCACATTGCCTGAATGGTCTGGGTCGGTGAACTCGATAAGGACTTCATTTCCTCTCTGAAGAAGTTCTTCATCAGATGCATAGGGGAGTTCATCAGCAGTATTAAGGTGCCCATGATTATACCCAGCTGAATAAACCTGCCCGGCAGCCCATCGCACCGCCTGAACTTCCGCAGCTAGCGCAGCTACCTGCTTCTCAGCGTTTGACAGTTGAAGGAGGAGTTTTTCAACTAACGTCACACGCATCACTACCTTCTGGCAGTCGTTGCGTTTAGCTCTGGCGATTGTGCCGTGCAGAGTCGCGTATTTGTTGGTGGTCATTGGACGGACTCCTGACGAAGATGGTTAATTTCGGCGTCAAGGCTCATTCGCTGGTCCATCGATTCCGTCAAGGCGGCAAATGTAACGTCCAGGCGAGTGGCTACCTCACGCATCAGAGAGGCTTCTGCTGGTGGCAGTTTCCCCGCCGCAGCATGGGCTGCGGCTACCAGTTCTTTTATCTTCATGCGAGGCATGCGCGTGATTCCGTAAGCTCATTGAAACGGTTAATGAACAAGCCATATGCCTGGCCTGGGCGAAGAGGAACGATCTGGATAATGTCGCTGGCCGGAATACCTTCGAGGCAAGGCCAGAGTGAGCCGTCGTCGATATCCAGATCGCGGCGTTCCGTGGCAAGCATCACCAGATCGGCATATTTCACTACCGCTGACATATCAGAGGTTATGCTGAATTTGGTGCGGATCAGGTCATCAACCATCGTTTCGATGCGTTGATAATCCGGCAGAAGTGCTTTGAGAGGAGCAGGGATGTCCTGGCAATACGCTTCGGCCGCGTCATGCATCAGGGCTTCAAAGGCAAACTCTGGCGGCACAATTTGGCTGCACAGCACCGAGTGCTGGGCCACGCTGTAAAATTCTGGCAGATGACCAGTGAAGCGGCAGATGTGTGAAAGTGCGGTCGCGATATCCTCGATCTCCACATCGTCAGCGGTTGAATTGAGGTAATCGAATTTCTTTCCTGAAAGTGTCTGGATATAACTCATCGTCTTTTCTTCTCCATATTTGGCAGCTGCACCTGCGCCAGTTTTTGGTTGTACGAATCCCTCGCCATTGGCGATTAATAAAGGGAATTACGCTTCAATAAATCCCCGCGGCGCCGGGGATTTAATGCAGAGAAATTACGCTTTAAAGTTACCGATAAAGGTTTCAACCGGCTTGTCGGTGAACTTCTCGATCAGCAGGTCACGGAACTCGTTGGCGATAGCTTCTTCCTGGGCTTCCAGTTGAACGATGCGGAGTACAAACACTGGTTCCCCGCTTTTAAGCAGGCTGTTACGCAGGCTAAAGCGGCGTTCGCCCAGTCCTTCATATGGCACGCATTTGAACTCAAAGGCCACCGGCATGACGTCTTTACTGCTGGCTTCAACGCTCTGCATCAGGGACTTTTTGCCGCCAAAGTCTTCGTCTTCATGAGCAGCTTCCGAGACTTGTTTGATATTGACGCGACGAACGGCACCAGCTGCCTGCGCGATGGACAACACATTCCCGTCGGCATCAAATGCGGTCAGGAAGTCGGCCCAGTCCTCCAGCCATTCAGCAATTTCTTTCTGGCCCAGACGATTGCCGTTTACCTGAAGCAAGGCTCGGAATGGTGCTGTCTTTTTGAGGGTGATCGAGGCGACGTTATCAGCATGGCCAGGGTTAGCCAACGTACCGATGTTGAAGACAGAGCGTGCGGTCATGTTGTCAGCATCGATAAAGCAGCGCGCTGGTTCGGCTTCGTTGGCGTAGCCTGCTGCGTAACGCACAAAATCAGGAATACTGGTTGTGGTCATGGCGCCACGGAAGCGAAAACGCTCAAGTTCGAAACGCTCGAGGCTTTCAACGTTAACACCTTCAGGAAGCAGGGCAGTCGGGCATGCCGTAACTTTTGCTGCATCCAGGTGGTAACCGGAAAGAACCAGGTCTTTCACCTGCTGCAGGGCATTGCCGTCTAAAATCTGGGACATAAAATTTCCTTAATATGTGGTCAATCGGATGTCAGTGATTTGTCTGCTGCGGATCACTGTGCCGCTTTAAGCTTTCCGTCAACGCCGCCGTTGATCCCGAACAGCTGCCCCTGATCTTCCTGCAGGATGGTCAGCTTGCCGCCTTTGTTAACCCACATTGGTGTTTCGGTGGTGTCTTCTTCGGAGGCTTTACCGCGCGGGGTGGGGGTGACGTAGTTCAGCTTGTGCTTGATCTTGACGCGCTTCTCTTCGACGGAGTTACCCATACGCTCAATATCAAAGGTGAGGACTACTTTGCCTTTGGTACCGTTGTTCAGAACGCCAAGCGCGGTAGTGTTTAAAGCTGCCGCGATCTTGTTCATGAACACGCCGGCATCCAGTTCGCCCAGGAAATCGGGCACTACGGTCATGCGGTCATTACTCATGGTTTAACCCTCTGTGAGGCGGCTGCCACCGCCAGTGGAACTTCTCCATACACAACAGAAAAGGGCACCTGCGCTTCGGCTATGGGTAGGAGGTCCATTTCCATAGCGCCCGGGTGGATTGGGGAATGAGCCCGTCGCCCGGTGATGCCCTTGTCTCTTGTGTAAAAAAGGTGCCCACCGATGTGATGGGCAAAGACTACACACAGCAATGATGTTGTTGTGGCGGTGGTGCCTCCACCTGCCGGACCGGCCAGAACCGACGACGCTACACCTTAAGAAACGTATTCATTTCAAAGTTGAAATAAACTTATTGGCCTCGTCACGTGCGCAGAGCCGCATTACCACAACTGGAAGCGCACTCCGCCAGGTAACAAACCGATCCCCATCAGTGAAAAGAGGAATGCGCTTTCATGTTGTGTTGCGATTCATCAGCCCCGGTCCGTCGGCGCCACCTCGCCGGGGCTGATGTAAAGGGCAGTTACGCTGCCAGACGGCTTATTGGTCTGTGAGGTATTTCAAGTCCTGCATCGCGGGGTTTGCTCTCCGCCCCAGGTTCTCCCCGCTATTCTTTAGCGCGCAACCTGAGAAAACCGCCTTCAAGTCTTTCGGCTTTCGCCATGTTCAATAGTGCTGTGACGCCAGGTGCTTATCTTCTGGTTGCCTCAAAGGGCTGCAATTCATCACAACTGGAAGCGCACTCCGTGCGTTTACTTACCTGTCATCCACAACCGATAGTTGATGGAGTGCGCTTTCATGTTATGTGCCGGGATTCCACCGGCTCCCATCTGTTTTTTAAGCCACTCAGATATCGTCTGGGCTGTCACCTAATCGCCACGCTGGTGAAACGTCTCTGGCTGTCGTACACAACTGGCTTGCACATTCCGGCTACCCGCTGGATCTGGATATGTCTTGCAAGGAATCCCCGGACCGCTGCGGCACATGTGCCATATACCGTACCGCTAACTTACCGATGGTCTTAAACATCATCACCCCGGCGCATAATGAGTATCACCAATAGTAATTAAATGGTCAACACCTGTAGTGATAAAAATATCACGTATAGTGTTAACTTTATGATTAGTAAGATGAAAAAAGATGCAAAAAAAAGGAGCCGATTGGCTCCTTATTCGAAGATGGTTTCAGGCCATTGGGCCTTAACAACTTTGCCTATTATCCTGCAATTCTCATTACATTCAATGGCCTGATAGCGAGGGCTGGGGTTTAGAGGTTCTAGCCAGGGCTTCCCGTCTTCACGCACAAATTTTTTAAAAGTGACCTCTGAATCGTTGAATATACCAGCTACGCAAAAATCACCAGGCTCAACGTCCTGTTCTGGATCGATGAGTATGAGCATTCCCTCAGGAAAGCTTGGCTTTACTCCTGGAGGAGCAGTCATTGAATGGCCTGATACCTCAAGCCAAAAGGCAGAATCACTGGCTTTAACAGTGGTTGAAACCCATTCCTTCGCGTCGCGTTCTGTGTATGAATTAACTGGGCAAAATGAACCCGCTTGAACTTCGGTTAACAGCGGGTACTCATACACAGAGGATTGATTTCTTCCGTTAGCAATCGCCTCAAACATAGCTGATATCTCAGCTGCAAGGGATGGACTGAAATCATCGACTTTTACCCCGAGAATTTTAGCGAACTGTGCAGCATGAGTAGCGTTGATAGCGTTGGTGCCATTCAGTAACTGAGCGACACCACTTTGCCCCATACCCATTTGTTCAGCCAAAGTCTCCTGTGAGAGCCCCAGCGCTTTTTTCTTGGACTCAAAGATAGCTTTCAGCCTGTTGGCGTCGGCAATTTGTTCGGCGGTCAATGGTTTCTTTTTCATTCTCATAATTTATCACCGCACGGCATAATCACCAATCACCGCTAGTGTTGACTTATTTATCACTAACAGTGATACTTCTTATGTGCAAACCACGAGGAAAACCAATGAAGATTATTCCGCTCTCTGAATATGTTTTGGAAAACGGTCAGGCCAAAACAGCTGAGGCTCTTGGGGTATACCAAAGCGCCATCAGTAAAGCCCTCAAGCGTAATCGCCGGGTAAATATCCTGGTTAACGAAGACGGGAAAATTGAAGCCGAGGAAGTACGACCATTCCCTAACAAAAACAAACCTGCTGATCCTGACGTTGCAGTCACACCGTAACCCAGCATTCAGCATTACGTAACTACCAAAGGAAAAACAACATGGTAGAGCCAAGCCTGAAAGAAGTAGTGAAAGCGATGTGCAAAGCGTACCCCGGTGGCCGTGAGGCTATGGCTGGTGCTCTTGGCATGTCCGTAACGCAGTTCAACAACAACCTGTACGAGAAGAACGGCTGCCGCTTCTTCGAAGTGAACGAGCTGGAAGCGATGGAGGACATTTCAAACACGTCTCTCCTGGCTGATTACTTTGCACAGCGTCGCGGTGCTCTGCTGGTGGATGCTCCTCAGATGGAAGACCTGGACCGTGTCGATCTGTTTACCCGCGCTATGAGAACTGCAGCAGCACGTGGTCAGGTTGATCAGATTATCCAGAAAGCCCTGGAGGATGGAGTGATTGAGCCGCATGAAGCTGAAGAGATTCACGAACATCACCGCCGTCACTTGGCTGCGCGTGAGGAAGAAATCCGCGCGATTGTCGCGCTGTTTAGCCGTAAGAAAAGCCCAAAAAAGTGACGCCCGCGAGTGTGCAGCTCCGGGCGTCGTGGCGTGTCGTATTCAGTGGAGAAACTAACGCATGAACAGTTTAAACCGATTGAGACCAGCGAAGCAATTCAGATGCCTTCCGCTGGTGGGAAAAGACTCCCCGTTCGGCTATGTGGAGAGATTAAACGACCAGGCTGGCACGAACAACTACCAGCCAGAGAACGCGATGGTAGAGGCTTTTGCTCAGATGAACGAGAAGGGGCGTGAGGAATGGCTGAAGTTAACCGGCGATTCAAAGACCACTACGGCGTCCCGGTCCATGTCATCAGATGGGAGCCACAGACTCGACGCGTTATATACCTGCGCGAAGGGTACGATCATGAGTGCTTCAGCCCTCTTGAGCAATTCCAGCGTAAATTTACAGAGTTAAAGGACGACCATGAGCACTAAATTAACCGGTTACGTTTGGGACGCTTGCGCTTCTTCAGGCATGAAGTTGTCCAGCGTTGCCATCATGGCGCGTCTGGCAGACTTCAGCAGTGACGAGGGGGTTAGCTGGCCTTCTATCGCTACTATTGCCCGTCAGATTGGGGCTGGTGAGAGTACTGTTCGCACGGCAATAGGTCAACTTGAGAAAGATGGTTGGCTGACTCGCCAGCAGCGCCGTAAGGGCAACCGTAACGCATCCAACGTTTATCAATTAAATGTTAAAAAGCTCCGTGATTCTGCCTTTTCTCACCTGTCAGAATCTGACGCGTCAAAATCTGATGCATCAAAATCCGACCCGTCAAAATTCGATGCGTCGGAAAGCAGTAATAACGGCAGTTTTCACCCGTCAGAATCTGGTGGGGATCCGTCAGTAAAATCAACTACTGATCCATCAGATAAAAAAACTTCTTGTCAGGTTGCCTCGCAACCAGACGATATCGATCCGGCAATTCGTGTCTTATCCCATTTCAACGAGGTTACTGGATCGTCATACGGGAAGGGCGGGCGCAACAAAACCGTTTTGGGATACATCAGGGGAAGACTTTCCGAAGACTACAGCGCTGAAGACCTGATGCTGGTGGTGGACTATCTCACAGCAAAATGGGCTGACGATCCAAAAATGGATGATTATCTTCGCCCGAGCACTCTCTTTGGTCCAGAAAATTGCGTTGAGTATTTTGATAAGGCTCAGAAATGGCAAAAGCGCGGCAGGCCTGCGTGTGTCAAAGGACGCTGGCAACTGAGCGGTAGCTCTGACCCAAACTTTAAGGCCAACTTCCAGAACGTTGATTACAGCGTTCCAGCCAACTCAGGTTTCCGTGTTTCCGGAGGTACCCTATGAGCTTTCTGAAAACTATCCAGCTGTTCGTGGCCAACAACCCAGGACTGACGAACAGAGAGATCGCCGCCGCACTACCGGAGTACGAATTACACAGCGTTCAGCGTGCGGTATGCCGTCTGGTCATGCTTAACCGCGCTGAGCGCAAAGGTGTGCGTCCTAACTTCCGTTACTACGCAAAGGCACCTGTTGGTCCAATTGGGCCTATTGTCCCGCGCTACCCGGTAGAAAAAGCCGAAGTCATGCCTGAGCCAAAACAGGAAAGTGCACCAAACCCTGCTGTCGTTGTGATGATGGAGAAGGCAAAGGAATTATCTGACAAGGGTTTGTTCCTGCGGGCCGCCACTGTCCTGATGGATGCCTTCAATCGCTCCAAAAGCGAAGAAATGCGGGGGAAAATTCTGGAGGAGCGCCAGCGCTGCCTGAGTATGGTTCAGAGAGCAAAACCATGTGGTGATGGCTGGTGTCTGACTGGCAGAGCGAGGAACGTCTGATGAAATACTCACTGATTTACGCTGACCCAGCATGGCTCTATGACAACAAAGCCAGCAACGGTGCAGCAGAAGACCACTACGACACGATGAAGCTGATCGACATGAAGCGCCTTCCAGTTTGGGACCTTGCTGCCGATGATGCTGTTCTGGCTATGTGGTTCACCGGGACGCACACCCGAGAGGCAATCGAACTGGCTGAAGCATGGGGCTTTAAGGTCCGCACGATGAAGGGCTTCACCTGGGTGAAGTTCAACTCGCTGGCAGAACAGCACATCAACAAAGCACTTCAGTCTGGTGGAGTAGAGGATTTTTACGACTTCCTCGACCTGCTTAACGAGCAGACCCGCATGAACGGCGGCAACTACACCCGAGCCAATACCGAAGACATGCTGATCGCCACCAGGGGGAATGGACTCGAACGCCAGTGCGCCAGCATCAAGCAGGTTATCTACAGTCCACTCGGTGAGCATAGCCAGAAGCCAGCAGAGGCCCGTTTCAGGCTGGAGAAGCTTTACGGTGACGTTTCTCGCATCGAACTATTCAGCCGCTGCGGTGCGCCAGGCTGGGACCACTGGGGTAATCAGGCCGAGTCAGCTGCGGTTGAATTGATTTCCGGTGTTGCTGTTCCGGTGACAAATAACCGGGAGCATGCAGCATGATAAAACTATCAACCGAGCAGGATAACGCGGTTCGTGATGTTGCTCGTCAATGCAGCACCGCGCTTAAGAAAGCCATCACTGATAATCCCTCAGCAGGGTGGAACTCAATAGCAACGCCGATCCTGAAGGAATATCACGAGAAGGTTAAGCCTATGGGGGTAAGCCTAATGATGTTCTACAGCATCATCGGGCGGCTTAACGGTCGCTTTGGCCGCTACAAGGGCCGCATTGGGGAGGACTTATGAACGAGTTATCCGGTGGATACATGGCCAGAGATAACGCGGTGGAATGGCTGAAAAAGCAGGGAGTGACCTTATGAAACTGGTGCTCCCGTTCCCGCCGAGTGTAAACACATACTGGCGAGCCCCGAACAAGGGGCCGTTAAAAGGCCGCCATCTTATCAGCGCCAAAGGCAGGGCATATCAAAGCGCTGCCTGCGTGGCCATTGTTGAGCAGTTGCGCTTCCTTCCGAAACCGTCGACCGTACCGGCAGCCGTCGAAATTATGCTGTACCCACCGGACGAACGCCGCCGTGATATCGACAACTACAACAAGGCTCTTTTTGACGCGCTTACTCACGCTGGCATCTGGGAGGATGACAGTCAGGTGCAGCGAATGCTGGTGGAGTGGGGCCCGAAAGTACCTGGTGGACGAGTAGAGATATCGATCAAGAAACATGAACCTCTGGCGGGTGCAGCCGCCTGATAAGTGGAGAAGAGCATGAATCAGATGAATATCACCGTAATGTGTCCGACTCACCACGCCTCCGCGATGGGGCATCAAATAACGATGTCCAGCCGTGAGATTGCAAAACTGGTCGACTCACGGCACAGCAACGTCTGTGTGGCAATCGAGCGACTCATGCATTCAGGTGTTATTGGGGGGTATGCTGCAATGCAGTACACCCATCCCCAGAACCAGCAGGTTTATCACTACTACGAAGTTAACAAGCGAGACAGCTATGTGATCGTTGCACAGCTGTGCCCGGAGTTTACTGCTCGTCTGGTTGATCGTTGGCAGGAACTGGAGAACGGAGCCGGGATGGTAGTTCCTCAAACACTTCCTGAAGCACTCCGCCTCGCTGCCGACCTTGCCGAACAGAAGCAACGCCTGAGTGAAGAACTGGCAATTGCCGCACCTAAGGCTGAATTTGTTGATCGCTACGTCAAAGCCACTGGCTCAATGACATTCCGGCAGGTAGCCAAGCTCCTGAATGCCAAAGAACCCGAGTTCGCGATGTTCCTCATTGAGAATGGCATCATGTATCGACTAAACCGTGTGCTTACACCAAAGAGTAAACACATCGAAGCAGGGCGCTTTGAAGTGAAGACCGGCACCACCAACCAGACCAACTACGCATTCAATCAGTCTCGCTTCACCGCTAAGGGCGTCCGCTGGATTGGCGGCCTGTGGGCTGAACATATCGCTAAGGGGCAAATCGCGTGAGAGCCATACTGACACCTGAAGTTGCGCCAATGTCCGGGGTGGTGCTGTTCCGCCCTGGTAACGAGTTGCTGTGGCTGTTCCGTCGTGGCCGGGTAGTGATTGAAACCCCATCAGAAGCAATCAAGCATCTTCCATCTGGTCTTATTCCGGAAGCGCACCAGCCACTGACAGATGATGTCAGTATGCAGGAAATTCTCCTGAATGAGAGAGTAATTCAGCGGGCAGGTGGGCTTAGCGGTCTTGATGCTTGGCTGGAGCGTAAATTCGAATGTCAGTGGCCTCACAATGAATGGCATTCAAAGGACTTTACGGTAATGCGTCACGCCCCCGGAAGTATTCGACTCTGCTGGGGCTGTGATAACCAGTTACGTGAACAAAACACTGAAAGACTGGCAGGAATTGCCATGCAGAACCTGGTAAAATGGTTACTCGAAAGGGTGAATATCATGCTTGGCTTTAGCGCAGACCACACCCTGACGCTTCCTGAGTTCTGCTGGTGGATGGTACGCAACGATCTGGCTGACCTTATACCTGAATCAGTGGCCAATCAGGCACTCAGGATTAAGCCAGAATCGCACAGCTCAGTGATGCGGGAAAGCGACATTGTTCCGTCATTACCGGCTACTGAAATCCTCCAGGAGAAAGTTAAGAAGATAGTCTCGGTGAAGGTCGATCCTGAATCACCGGAATCTTTCATGCTGAGGCCAAAGCGCCGCCGCTGGGAGAACGATAAGTACACCCGCTGGGTGAAGTCGCAGCAGTGCAGTTGCTGCAATAACCCGGCAGACGACCCCCACCACCTGATAGGCCACGGGCAGGGTGGAATGGGAACAAAAGCGCACGACCTGTTTGTGATACCGCTGTGCAGAGCGCATCACGATGAGTTGCACGCTGATCCTGTGGCATTTGAAGCGAAGCACGGCGACCAGTTGGTGCTGTTATTTCGGTTTTTAGATCGTGCGCTGGAAATCGGCGTACTGGCGTAAGTGGAGACGCAACATGATCAATCCTTCAAAAGTTGGCAAATCCGGCGAGATGGTTCGCCTTCACACTCTCGAAAGCATCTGGGTACAGGGCAAGCTTCGCATGTGGGGCCGCTGGTCATACATCGGTGGTGGTTCTGGCGGAAATATGTTCAACCAGTTGCTGGCATCCGGGAAAATCACCAAGACCGCAATCAACGATGCGCTGCGCCGCATGAAGAAATCCGGCATCACTAAACCTGAGCTGGAAGCATACCTGCGCGAAATCCTCGACAGCAAAAACAAAAGCGGCCTGGCGTTCTGTTCTGACGAAGAAGGGCTGAAGATTGATGGCGTGATCGCCGCTGTACTCATGAACGAAGAATACCGTGGGTTGTATGGTGTAATAGTTGACCGTCACCGGCTGCGCAAGAGCAAACTGCAGATGGCAAATGAGCTGAATGCAAAACACCCTGACTGGACTCTAATCACTTGCCGCCGCCGCATCGACACATGGGTAAGTTTGGCAGAATCGATCCTGTACGCTCCACTTTGTGATGCGTTTGGCACAAATAGCGACAGATTTAAGTTGCAGGGTGAGCAAGAAAGTGCTTAAATTGTGTTAGGCTCGGGACAGTAAAGCGTACTGAGCAACAAAACATAAACCCGCCACAGTTGCGGGTTTTTTGTTGCTCAATAAATGGATAAATCTTTCAGAAGAGTAATATAATTAATACACATTTCTCTTCTGGAGCAGATATATGTTGATTTTTGAATTAACCAAGCCCGGTAGTGGTCTCCTTTATGATGATATTGAAGTTAGCAGGAAATTCGAAAATCTATTAAACCAGCTTGAGACTGCTTTTTATGATGCCAACGTCGCATTGAATTTATTTAATGCTGAGAGAAACAACACAGCTATGTTCGATGAAAATTCTTTTCATCATCGCCGTGATGATTTCCAACATCGGCAAATATTAGAGGCTCAGGTTCGACAGGAATTGGGTTTGGGGCCATACGAAGGTTATGAGCAAGTTCGAGTCGAGGTTGATACTCGCTTAAAAAGAAATAAGTGGAGTAAAGGAATTATTCCTTTTAGCCATCAACAACGAATAATTTTTTTGCACGCAAAATCTTTCCTTAATGCCTTATATACTATTGATAAGTTTGTGAAGGTCATCTCAGAAGAGGCTGGCGCTCCAGATAACATCAATAAATTACACGCAAAAATTGCAAAAGATTTTCCTCATTTGAGAGCTGTTAGAAACTCAGCACAACATTTAGAGGACAGGGCGCGTGGTCTTGGTGCAGGAAAAGTACCAAAACCTCTAAAGCTTCAACCATTGGATAATGGTTTTGTCGTTGCTCCACAGGGGGCTTTGATGCTTGGTAATTTATTAGGTACAAAATTTGGATACACTATGGCTGATGGTCATTATGGTGAAGTAGACGTTTCCGAAGAATCAATGAGGAATATAACTACTACCATCCAAGAAGTTTTTGATTCCTTCACCTGGCAAGGATTTCAGCAGCATCTACCACGATAATATTTCAACCAAATATACATAGGCTGCCGACGGGTGGCCTTTTTTGTTTCCCCTCATTACTGAGAGGATTCACGGCAATAAGAGGGGGACTAGATGTCCGATCCTGTTTCTGGCACTACGGTTGCGGCTGGTGGGCTGATGGGGGCCAGCATGTTCGGCCTGGCAACTGGCATAGATTACGGTGTGGTGTTTGGCGCATTCGCTGGTGCGGTGTTCTACGTCGCTACGGCGGTTAATATCAGCCGCCTTAAGCTGGTGGGCTACTTCATAACCTCATTCATCTTCGGCGTTATTGGCGCGCCTCTGCTTGGCTCTTACTTCTCCAAATGGACGGGGTATAGCGACAGGCCACTTGATGCGCTGGGCGCGGTAATCGTAGCCGCTATTGCTATTAAGCTGCTGACGTTCGTCAACAGTCAGGATTTGGGTAGCCTGTTTGGAATTCTCTCGCGTTTACGTGGTGGAGGGGCCAGCAATGGTAACAAGTGATCCGAGTGCGATGGCAAACGCAATTATCTCTGCTGTTATCGTTATTGCACTGATGTTCTACCAGCGCGGCGGGGCGAGACATCGCCCTCTGATATCGGTGATGGCTTATTTCACGGTGCTGGTATACGCCAGCGTCCCTTTTCGTTACCTGTTCGGCCTGTACCATGAATCCCATTGGTTCGTGGTGCTGGTCAACGTCCTGATATGCGCCGCCGTTCTCTGGGCTCGGGGAAACGTAGCACGCATCATTGACGCCCTGAGGCATTCGCATGACCAAAGACGAAATTTTTAATGCCATCCTTGGTAAAGAGGGCGGTTACGTTAATCACCCTGACGACAAGGGCGGTCCAACTAACTGGGGGATCACACAAGCGGTCGCTCGCGCCCACGGATTCACCGGGGATATGCGAAACCTGACCCGCCAGCAGGCGCTGGATATCCTGACGGCTGACTACTGGACAGGGCCACGCTTCGACCTTGTTTCTGAGGTATCACCAGCCATCGCTGCCGAACTCTGCGACACAGGCGTAAACATGGGCCCATCGGTGCAGACCAAATGGTTTCAGCGTTGGCTGAACGTGTTCAACATTCAGGGCACGCTCTATCCCGATCTGATTGCAGATGGTTTTATTGGTCCGCGAACCATCAGCGCGTTAAAAAGCTATCTTTCCCGGCGCGGAAAAGAGGGTGAGCTGGTTATGCTTCGGGCCCTGAATTGTAGTCAGGGTCAGCGTTATCTTGAGTTGGCAGAACAGCGCAGCGCGAACGAAACGTTTGTTTATGGCTGGGTAAAGGAGCGGGTGGTTATATGACGCTTGAGATGATTACCGGACTCGTTGTCGCAGTGTTTGCTGCTATTGCCGCCGCGTTTGGCCTAGGTCATTCACGCGGAACCAGCAAAGCGGAAGCTAAAGCTGACCAGCAGCGCACCGAAGATAACGCAGCGGCAACGGTCGCAGCAGCAGATCGCCGGGTAGAGACAACGAAAGAGGCCAGCAATGTACAGCAGACGGTTAACCATATGCCTGGCGACGATGTTGATCGTGAGCTGCGCACAAACTGGACCCGTAAAGGTTGAAGTAGTGGACACGGCTTGCGACTGGGTTAAACCCATCTACGGAACGGATCACGACTGGGATGTTCTGGACCGCCAGACGAAGAAAGACATCCTGGCGCATAACAAAGCGTGGCAGGCGAACTGCCAGAAAGAAATCGTGGCGAAAACTAGAGAGCGAAGCTAAACCGCAGGATGCAGTGTGTTATAAACTATGTCCATCTAATTGAAGGAGATGGATATGGATGCTAACTCAATTTCGTATGAATCGATGATTGCCGCCAAAGAGGCTGCAACGTGGGCTTTTTGGTCAATGATTGGTACTTGGTTTGCAGGAATCGCAACCTTTATGGCTGTATTAGTTTCTCTTTATCTTGCGAATGGCAAAACTCGCCCCCGGTTAAAAGCAGATGTGAATTGGAGTTTTATTAATGGTGGCCTTCATACTGTTTCTGGAGTCGGTATTACAGTAGCAAACGCTTCACAAGCTAAAGTTGTGATAACTGGAATAAGCTGGTTAATTGGGGCAGATAAGAAATTAGCGCAAACATTTGGACATCCTTTATCAGCACAGATGCCAACAAAATTAGAAGAAGGTGAATCTGCTTTTTATTTCATTGAAGTTGGAGAAGATATGGGGTGGCCTAAAGCCATACTGTCGAATATCAAGAACAGCGGCGGAAAGGTTAGCAAGCTAGAACTAAGTGTATCTATGGCCTCTGGCATTAAGAAAAATTTCAAGGTTAAAAGTCTTATCAGTATGTTGAGAGAGCTAGATAAAAAATAGTTTTCTACTCCGCTTTTTTGAAGATTTATAAACATAACCTCGGATTAGCGAGGTTTTTTATTTATAAGCATTGCTTCATTTCATTATTAAATCCCGTTTCTCAATGAATAAAGGTTAAGGAAACTGAAATGCAGGTCACTATTGATGGTGTCCCGTATGTACCCGCCTGCGCAATTTCATCGCGGATCGGCATTGCAATAACGACACACCAGCGCGCTGACGTACTGAAACTAGCGCTCGAACAGCATATGAAGCACCTGCCAGCCGGAGCGCTGGTGGTGGTTGTAGATGATGGTTCGAAACCGGCCGCGGTAGGACCTGACGGCGTGCAGCTGCTTCGCCATGAAACATCACTCGGCATTGTTGCTTCGAAGAACGCCAGCCTGTCAGCCCTAATTGATGCCGGGTGCGAGCATATTTTCCTGTGGGATGATGATGCCTGGCCCATTGCTGATAACTGGCACCAGCCTTACATCGATTCACCAGAGCCGCACCTGGCTTATCAGTTTCTTGATCTGGCTGGCCCGCGAAAAATTAACGATATGACCGTTCTGTACCGGGATGATAAGCATATTGCTTACACTGGGCAGCGCGGCGTGATGTTGTACTACCACCGCAGCGCTATTGAGAAGGTGGGCGGTTTCGATCCGGTGTATGGCAGGGGCATGTATGAGCATCCTGATCTGGCGCTTCGGATTTATAACGCTGGCTTAACGTCCTGGGCGTTTGCTGATGTGGTTGGCTCTGAAAAGCTGATTCACTCAATGGACGAGTACGAAGAGGGCGCGCGCAGCATACCGAGGCCTGAACGTGAAGCGCTCGATAAAAAGAACGCTGTGATTTACGGGCAGCGCCGGGATTCAGGATATACAGGTTATGCCGAATATAGATCTCAGCGCGACGTGGTAATAACAACGTTGCTTACCAGCCAGCCAGACCCGCAGCGCGGTACGAAAATGGCGGCTTCACCTGACATACTGACCAATTGGGCTGCCTCACTTCGGAATTGTGGCCGTATCGCGCTGGTGGATGAACTGCAGACGGCACCGGCAGACGTCGATCTGTATCGCGTTCCTGACGTTAAGATGAATGTCTACTTCCGGCGCTGGCTGCATATCTGGCAGCACCTGCGCGATCACCCTGAATACCGGTTCGTCTGGTGTACCGATGGTACAGATGTCGAAATGCTCCGCGCACCGTGGGAAGAGATGCAGCCAGGTAAGGTTTATGTTGGTTCAGAACCAAAGACCTACGCCGATACCTGGGCAAAGCAGAATCATCCTGAGCGTATCTATCAGGAGTTTATTGAAGAGCATCGCAACGATGTGATGCTTAACGCTGGTCTGCTGGGCGGTACCCGCGCTGATGTCATGGCGTTTGCTCACGGCATCATCCGTCTTTACTACCGGATAGAGAGTTATCGTTTCTGGAAGAAAGAACAGGCTGGAGCTGCGGTGGGCGATATGCTGGCGTTCGGCATTGTCGCGCAATCATTCGCTGACAGACTGGTCACCGGTCCTCTGGTACATACCGTTTTCAAAACTGATGGTATCGGCAAGGAGGTTGCATGGTTTCGCCACAAGTGAAGTTTGTTGTGGTTGGCCACCACTCGCGACACAAACAAGCGTTGCGTCTGGCTGAATCTCTCGGTGCCGTTCTACTAATCGATAGCGGTGACCACGGCGCGAATTGGAATCATCGCCGCGCGCTTGAGTGGGCTGCATGCCAACCATGCAGAGTGGTAGTTCTGGAGGATGATGCACTTCCAGTTTCTGGGTTTACTGAGCTGGCGGTCGACTGGCTGGCCCGCTTTCCTGACGACATGCTGAGTTTTTATCTCGGTACCGGGCGCCCACCGCAGTATCAGATGCAAATCGCCGAACGATTCATAGTGGCTGACAAGATACAGGCCAACCACATTACGCTGCCGCGGCTAATACACGGCGTGTGCTACAGCGTGCCACCGCAGCATATCAATCGTGTACTCCATCAATGGAACAGCAGCAAGCCTGCTGATTATGCGGTAGGTGATGCCTATGGCGGCGCTGTGGTTTATCCGTGTTACTCGCTGGTGGATCATGCTGACGGCGAACCGGTTGAGCGTCACCCTGACTCAGCGCCAAGAACAGAACGCCGCCGGGCGTGGAGGTTAGCCTGATGCCTGCGTTAATACCGAGAGCATGCCGCAAGCGTGGCTGCCCTGGTACAACCACCGACCGCTCAGGCTATTGTCCCAAACACCTTAATGAAGGCTGGCAGCAGCATCAGCGAGGACAGAGCAGGCATCAGCGAGGTTATGGCAGCAAGTGGGACAGGCTGCGCCCAATCGTTCTCGACAGAGACAAACACCTTTGTCAGGAATGCCTGCGAAATGGAAGGTATACACCCGCTGAGACGGTGGACCACATCACCGCCAAAGCAAATGGGGGTACCGATGACCTCTCAAACCTCGAAAGCCTCTGCAAGCCCTGCCACAGGGCGAAAACAGCGGTCGAAAGGCTCAAATGATATCAATTCTCATTTGGGTCGACCGAGGGGGAGGGCGGGTTGAAAGTTCAGGAACGACGCGCCAAAGGACCGCCGCCTAACCTCTTTTCACATCGCCGCAGGTTAGAAAACTTTTTTATGGGATCCCCCATTCGATGATTAATAGGAGTTTTCGATTATGTCTGGACCACCGAAAACCCCGACCCATCTACGTTTGGTGAGGGGTAACCCATCAAAACGCCCGATCAATGAGAACGAACCAAAACCCCCTTCAGGGGTACCCCCAACGCCGAAGCATTTCGACAAGCAGGGGAAATACTGGTTTAAACGGATGGCCGACGAGCTTGATGCTATCGGTGTGATGTCTCAGCTGGACGCCAGAGCCCTTGAGCTGCTGGTTGAGGCCTATACCGAATACCGGCATCACTGCGACACGCTTGAAGTTGAGGGCTACACCTACCGGACCGAAACACAGAGCGGGGATGTGCTGATCAAGGCTCACCCGGCGGCCATCATGAAAGCTGATGCCTGGAAACGTCTGCGCGCCATGCTCGGTGAGTTTGGCATGACGCCAGCCAGCCGTTCTAAGGTGAATGCCAAAGGTCCTGATGCGGTTGATCCGCTGACCGAGTTTATGAAAGCGAGGGATTAATGGCTAAGGTTGCAGAAGGCATCCGCTACGCCGAGAGGGTGGTGGCGGGGGAAATTATTGCCTGTGAGTATTTGCGCCTTGCCTGCCAGCGTTTTCTTGACGATCTGGCACACGGCGAAGAGCGCGGTATTTTCTTCAGTGAGCCGCGCGCACAGCACATTCTGAATTTCTATAATTTTGTGCCTCATGTAAAAGGCGCGCTGGCAGGCCAGCCGATTGAGCTGATGGACTGGCATGTTTTCATCCTGATTAATATTTTTGGTTTTGTTATCCCGCTGGTTAACGAAGAGACGGGGGAAACCGTCCTGCGTAACGACGGCAGCGGTCGGCCGGTGATGGTTCGGCGTTTCCGTACAGCAGATGTTGAGGTGGCCCGTAAAAATGCCAAATCAACACTTTGCTCCGGCGTGGGGCTTTATATGGCTGGCGCAGACGGCGAGGGCGGGGCGGAGGTTTATTCCGCTGCAACCACCCGTGACCAGGCGCGAATTGTTTTTGAAGACGCGAAAAATATGGTCAAGAAGGCGAAAGCTACTCTTGGGCGGATCTTCGAATTCAACAAGCTTGCTATCTACCAGGAGCAAACGGCCTCCAAATTCGAGCCTTTATCATCAGATGCGAACAACCTCGACGGCTTGAACATCCACTGTGCTATCGTCGACGAGCTGCATGCTCATAAAACCCGTGACGTCTGGGACGTTCTGGAGACGGCCACAGGCGCGCGCCTGCAATCGCTACTTTTCGGTATCACCACCGCCGGCTTCAACAAAGAAGGTATCTGTTACGAACTACGCGATTACGCAATCAAGGTCCTTCGCGGCCTGGTTAAAGACGATACGTTTTTTGCCATCATCTACACCTTAGATGAAGGTGACGATCCCTTTGATGAAAAAGTCTGGCAGAAGGCGAATCCGGGGCTGGGTACCTGTAAGCGCTGGGATGACCTACGCCGCCTGGCTAAAAAAGCGAAAGAGCAGGTTTCGGCCAGGATTAACTTTTTCACCAAACACATGAATATCTGGGTTACCGCTGAGTCTGCCTGGATGGACATGATGAAATGGGAAAAATGCGAGTTTATCGCCCCGCAGCACGAACTTAAAACCTATCCCTCCTGGGTGGGCGTTGACCTTTCAAACAAAATTGATATCTGTGCAGCCGCTAAAGTCTGGCGCGCGCCAGGTGGCCACGTTCATGCGGATTTTAAATTCTGGCTGCCGGAAGGACGCCTTGAGAAATGTTCACGCCAGATGGCAGAGCTCTATCGTAAGTGGGCCGAGATGGACAAGCTGATCCTTACAGACGGGGATGTAATCGACCATGCTCAGATTAAGGAAGAGCTGCAGGTGTGGGTTGCTGGCGAGAGTCTGAAAGAAATTGGCTTCGACCCGTGGAGTGCGACGCAGTTCAGCCTTGCGCTGGCAGAAGAAGGGCTGCCGCTGGTGGAAGTGCCGCAGACGGTTCGCAATTTCTCTGAGGCGATGAAAGAGGTCGAAGCACTGGTATACGGTGGCCGCTTCCATCACAGCAATCACCCGGTAATGAACTGGATGATGTCCAACGTAACCGTCAAACCTGACCGGAACGAGAACATTTTCCCGAACAAGTCCACACCAGAGGCCAAGATTGATGGCCCGGCGGCATTGTTCACAGCAATGAGCCGAGTTCTGGTTAACGGTGGCAACGACCAGCAGGATCTCTCCGGATTCTTCAATAATCCCATCATGGTAGGTTTCTGATGAAAAAAAACAAACAGCCAGGCAGGGTGAAAAGCGCTCTGCTTAACTGGCTTGGTGTGCCTATCAGCCTGACTACCGGCACGTTCTGGGAGGAATGGTTTGGTACCAGCAGCAGCGGAAAGGTGGTAACGGCCGATAAAGCCATCCAGCTATCGGCTGTTTGGGCATGCGTAAGACTGTTAAGCGAGTCTATTTCAACCCTTCCGCTGAAAATATACGTTCGACAGCCTGACGGTTCGCGTAAAGCGGCAACCGATCATCCGGCCTATTCGATACTGTGCCGCCGACCCAATTCAGAAATGACACCATCACGCTTTATGTTGATGGTGGTCGCCAGTATTTGCCTGCGCGGTAACGCCTTCATTGAGAAGAAGTTCATAGCAAACCGCCTGGTTTCGCTGGTGCCTTTGCTACCACAGAACATGGTGGTTAAACGTCTCACTACAGGGGCGCTGGAATACAAATACACTGAAAACGGAAACGAGCGCGTAATTCCGGTAAAAAACATCATGCACATTCGCGGGTTCGGCCTGGATGGTGTTTGCGGCATGATGCCTATGAAGACTGGCCGGGATGTGATCGGTTCTGCAATGGCGGTAGAAGAGTCTGCGGCAAAAATATTCGAGCAAGGGTTACAGAGTTCTGGATTCCTGACAGCGGAGCAAGCATTAAATGATGAGCAGAGGGAAAGGCTCCGGAAATACATGGCAAAGTTCACAGGCTCAAAGAATGCCGGAAAAATAATGGTGCTGGAGGGAGGGCTCAAATACCAGGGCGTTACCATGAATCCTGAAGACGCCCAGATGCTGGAAAGCCGCTCATTCAGTATTGAGGAAATCTGCCGCTGGTTTCGCGTACCTCCTTTCATGGTTGGTCACACCACAAAACAAAGCAGCTGGGCATCTAGCCTGGAAGGTATGAACCTGCAGTTTCTGACTCATACACTTCGACCGCTACTGGTGAACATTGAGCAGGAAATTGGCCGGTGCCTACTCGACAGCGATGACGAAGTGTTTGCAGAATTCTCTGTTGAAGGTCTACTGCGAGCCGATAGTGCCGGTCGCGCGGCATATTATACAAGCGCGCTTCAAAATGGCTGGATGTCCCGTAATGATGTTCGTCGTCTTGAGAACATGCCACCGATTGAAGGGGGTGACATTTACACCGTTCAACTCAACCTGACGCAACTGAAAAATCTCGAAAGCAGCAACCCTGCTGTTCAGGCACTGGCCCTGCGAGAGCTGCATAACCACGTATTCCCCGATATTTCCTTTGAACAATCTCCGCTGAAACAGGCCGCTTAGGAGCACTTTCCTGATGAGCAAAAAACAACTTCCGGTAGCACCGGCGGGTCGCCCCTGCGCGCGCGTTACCTGTGAAACATTACCATCCGCACTGGACCGCTGGGACGGCGGGATCAAAGCGGCGGCCACCGACGATAGCAGCATTTCTGTTTTTGATGTTATCGGGCAGGACTACTGGGGCGAAGGGGTAACAGCTAAACGTATTGCCGGTGCGCTTCGGGCTATGAACGGCGCCGACGTCACGGTGAATATCAACTCACCGGGCGGCGACATGTTCGAAGGTCTGGCTATTTATAACCTGCTCCGCGAATACGAAGGCCGTGTAACGGTGAAGGTGCTGGGCATTGCCGCCAGCGCCGCCTCGATAATTGCGATGGCCGGGGATGATATTCAGATTGGCCGCGGCGCCTTCCTGATGATCCACAACTGCTGGGTATACGCGATGGGGAACCGCCATGATTTTGCAGAACTGGCACAGTCACTGGAACCTTTCGATACCGCTATGGCTGACATCTACGCGGCGCGCTCCGGCCTTGATATGGCCGCTGTGAAGAAGCTGATGGACGCGGAAAGCTATATCGGTGGCAGTGATGCTGTGGCGAAGGGGCTGGCAGATAGCTTGCTTTCTGCTGATGCGGTCAGCGACGGCGACGAATCGCCTGCAGCTGCGCTTCGCAAACTTGATGCATTGCTGGCCAAGACCAACACCCCGCGCTCTGAGCGAAGAAAACTCATTAAAGCCTTATCCGGTGGCATGCCTGGCGCTGTCACCACCAACGACGGTACGCCGGGCGCTGCCGAAGACATCAAACCTGAAACCATCAATTCACTTGAAATCGCCCTGGCGGCGTTAGTCAAATAAGGACCCTTTATGTCTGAAGTAAACGATATTCTGAAAAAAGTCACGGCCAGCATCGAAGAGGCAACCGGTAAGTTCAACGCTAAAGCAGAAGATGCACTCAAAGAGGCGCAGAAATCCGGCAAGCTGTCAGAAGAAACAAAGGCAGCCGTCGATAAAATGGCTTCTGAGTTCAACGCCCTGCGTGAAGCAGAAAAAACGCTGAAGGCCGCAATGGGCGAACTTGAGCAACATGTTGCCCAGATGCCGCTGGCAAACGCGAAACAGATTGTCGAGTCCGTTGGCCACCAGGTGATCTCCGCTGAAGCCCTGAAAACCTTTGCTTCCAGCGTGGAAGGTGGTAAGCGCATCAGTATTCCGGTTAAGGCAGCCCTGACTTCGGTGGATGTTCCTGATGGTGTTGTGGAGCCACAGCGCCTGCCGGGTATTGATACGGCACCGAAACAGCGCCTGTTCATCCGCGATCTGATTGCTCCAGGCCGTACATCATCCTCAGCTATTTTCTGGGTGCAGCAGACAGGCTTTACCAATAACGCGAAAGTGGTTCCTGAAAATACGCAGAAACCATACAGCGAAATTGAGTTCACGCCGAAAATCACTGGCGTAAGCACCATCGCTCACCTGTTCAAAGCCTCGAAGCAGATCCTGGATGACTTCGCACAGCTGCAGTCAACCGTTGATGCAGAAATGCGCTACGGACTGAAGTACGCGGAAGAGCAGGAAATTCTCTTCGGTGATGGTACCGGCGTGCATCTGCATGGCATTGTTCCTCAGGCGTCAGCGTTTAATCCGGCGTTCACTGTGGAACAGCAGAGCGGGATTGACGATCTGCGCCTGGCAATGCTGCAGGCGCAACTGGCGCGATTCCCGGCATCTGGCCACGTTCTTCACTTCATTGACTGGGCGCGGATCGAACTGACCAAAGACAGCCTTGGCCGTTACATCCTGGCTAACCCTGCAGCGCTGACTGGACCGACGCTTTGGGGCTTGCCGGTTGTAGCCACGGAAGCGGCGGCCTTCCAGGGTAAATTCCTGACCGGTGCTTTCAACGCTGGGGCGCAAATCTTCGACCGCGAAGATGCTAACGTGGTTATCTCCACGGAGAACGCCGACGACTTCGAGAAAAACATGATCACCATCCGTTGTGAAGAACGTCTGGCGCTGGCCGTTAAACGCCCTGAAGCGTTCGTGTACGGTTCATTCAGCACTGGCGCTGGTAGCTGATAAATAATGCGGCCTTCGGGCCGCTTTTTTTCGGGGTGAATAAATGCTTGATCAAGATGTGGTGAAACAGCACTGCCGCATTGATACAGATTTTACCGGCGATGATGCTCTGCTGAAGATATACACAGGTGCGGCTGCGCAATATGTACAGACATGGACAAGGCGAACGCTCTATGACACTGAAAGCAGCCCTGGATACGCAGAAGACCCTGATTCGATTCTCCTTAAAGACGATGTGAAGGCGGCGATGTTACTCCTTATCGGTCACTGGTATGCAAACCGAGAGGCGGTAAATATCGGGAACATAACATCAGATATTCCATTTGCTGTGGAAGCGCTACTGCAGCCGTACCGAATCTATGGGTTGTAGGAGGTGTTATGCAGGCCGGGAGACTCAGAGACAGAATCACCGTACAGAACCTTTCTTCGGAAAGGGATAGTTCCGGGCAGCCCGTTGAATCATGGCATGACGGCTCGGAGACATGGGCTGAAGTAAAAGGGATTAGTGGACGTGAACTGGTAGCGGCAGGGGCTGAAACCGCCATCGCTACTATCAGGGTGTGGACACGATTTCGCCGTGATATCACTGCTGCCTCCAGGATAAGGGTTGAAACTGGCCCGTTTAAGGGGGCTGTTTTAAATATTGTTGGTCCACCAATACCTGATTCTCGTGGTGTTCTTTTCGAAATTTTATGTAAGCAGGGGGCCGAAAAATGATTGAAACGAGCCTCGACTTTTCCGGTTTAAATGACATCGCAAAAGACCTTGAGTCGCTCAGCCGCGCTGAAAATAACAAGGTTCTTCGCGATGCCACACGCGCTGGCGCCGAAGTGCTTAAGGAAGAAGTGATCGCCCGCGCTCCGGTGCGTACCGGGAAACTGAAAAAAAACGTAGTGGTGGTGACCCAAAAAAGCCGCCGCCGCGGGGAAATTTCTTCCGGTGTCCACATTCGTGGTGTAAACCCGCGCACCGGGAACAGCGATAACACGATGAAGGCGAATAACCCGAGAAACGCCTTTTACTGGCGATTCGTAGAAATGGGTACCGTTAACATGCCGCCGCACCCGTTCATTCGTCCCGCGTTCGATGTTCGCCAGGAGCAGGCGACGGAGGTCGCGATCAGGCGCATGAACCAGGCCATTGACGAGGCATTAAGCAAATGACGGAAGACGATCTCTATCCTCTGCTGGCGCCGCTGGCCGGAGGGCAGGTTTATCCCTACGTTGCGCCGCTCGGCAATGACGGGAAGCCTTCAGTCTCTCCGCCCTGGGTAATTTTCTCGATTATTACCGACGTGGCCGCAGACGTTCTTTGCGGTCAGGCTGAATCTGCCGTTTCTGTGCAGGTTGATGTCTATTCCAGCACCATCGCTGAAGCGAGCACGATCAGGAATATGGCGCTTGATGCTCTGCAGGTGCTGAAGCCGGAAAGCATTGTGAAAACGCCGGGCTATGAGCCTGATCTGCGCTATCACCGGGCAACGCTCGAATTTCAGGTAACCGTTTAACTTTACCCACCATAACAGACCGCTCCGGCGGTCTTTTTTTTAACTGGAGAAACCATGACCAGTAAGTATGAAGTCACAAAGGGGATGACCTTTGCCGTCTCCGACGCACCCGTAACTGCCGAGGATTTTAACGCCTCAGGTTTCCCGGGTGCTGGTGTTACCTGGCTGGAAGCAGCCTGCGCAACAAAAGAGATCACCTTCACCGGCGGGCAGAAAGGGGATATCGACGTAACCACGCTGTGCTCAACTGAACAGGAGCAAACCAACGGCCTCGCCGCGCCTGCTGAAATGAGCATTACCCGTAACTGGGTTGGCGATGAAGCAGCACAGGAGGCACTGCAGACCGCTTACGAAAATGACGAACTGCGCGCGCTGCGCGTGGTATTCCCGTCTGGCAACGGTTTCTACGTGCTGGTGGAGGTACGCCAGAGCTCATGGTCTGCTGCAACCTCTTCCGTTGTTGGCGCTACCTATTCTCTGCGTGTACGTGGCAAACCTAAACGCATCTACGCGTCTGGTTCCTGAGCGGCTTCGGCCGCTTTTTTTATCCCTCCGATCATGTAACAAGAGAAAAATGAAATGCCGCAAAAAACATCACAGAATTCATTACGCAACGTGGCGCTTACAGCATCGAAAGCCTATCGCACCAAAGAAGGTATCACGGTCCCTGAATGGGATGGCGCAAAGGTAACGCTGCGTGAACCCTCAGGCGATGCCTGGGTGAAATTCCGGGAGATTGTTAATCCCCAGCTCGCCGAGGGCGAAGAAGCACCGACGCTGACGGAGGCGGAAAAGTTTCTGCGTAACAAAGAGGCTGATGTGGTTCTGTTTATTGACGTTCTGCTGGATGAAAACGGCGAGCGAGTATTCAGCGATGAGGATCAGGAGCAGGTATCTAAAATTTATGGTCCTGTGCACTCCCGCCTGCTGGCTCAGGCCCTCAACCTCGGCATGAGCCAGGAAGAAGCGGGAAAGCCGTAAAGCAGCCGCTGACCTTCTTCCTGATGTCGCTGGCGCTCCGGTTGGGGCGCACTCTCCACGAACTGCGCCAGACCATGACCGCCAGCGAGCTAAAAATGTGGATCGAGTTCGACCGCATCAGTCCGATTGGTGACTGGCGCGCCGATGCTCAGGCGGCGCAGATCTCCGTTGCAATGCTGAACTCTCAGGGCGGGAAATTCACCATTCCTGACGTGATGCTGAAATGGGGTGAGCAGGAAGAAGGCGCTGAAGTCTCTGAACTTGAAGAATGGATGTCCAGTCTTTGATGCCCGCGGCTGCGGGCTTTTTTATGGGTGAAATATGGCAAAGCTGCGCGAGCTAATCATCAAAATTTCGGCGAACTCTTCTTCTTTCCAGTCTGAGATCGCCAGAGCCTCCCGCATGGGAACCGATTACTACCGCACTATGGAACAGGGCGGGAAAAAAGCTGCAGCGGCCACGCGTGAAACTCAGCGTTCTTTGGCTGATCTTAACTCTCAGCTTGCAACCGTGCGATCTTCTGCTGCCGGGCTTGCTGGTGCGTGGGCTGGTGCATTTGCCACGCATCAGCTGATTCAGTTTGCCGACACGTGGAACCAGTTGAATGGACGTCTTCGCCTTGCTTCCTCTTCCAGTGAGGATTACGTGCAATCCCAGCGCGTTCTGATGGAGATCAGCCAGCGCACCGGAACATCACTCGAAGCAAACAGCAACCTTTACAGTCGTATCGCTCAATCCCTGCGTGATGCCGGTTATGCTTCTGCTGACGTCGCAAAAGTGACGGAAACCGTTGCAACATCACTGAAGCTTTCTGGCGCAAGCACAGAAGAGGCGAGTTCCGTTATCACACAGTTGAGCCAGGCGCTGGGTTCAGGCGTTCTGCGAGGGGAAGAGTTTAATGCCATCATGGAGAGCGGCGGAAGACTGGCTAAGCTGCTGGCTGATGGTCTTGGTACTACCATCGGCGGCCTGCGTAATATGGCCAACAACGGCGAACTGACGACCAACAAGATCGTCCCGCTGCTGACCAACGTTGAGATCCTCCGTAAAGAGTTCGACACCCTTCCTGCATCCATCAGCGGATCTGCACAGAAAGTGCAAAACGCCTTCCTTGCATGGGTTGGCGGGGCGAGCGATGCGGTCGGCGCATCATCAACGCTTTCAGGCGTGCTGGATGGTCTGGCGAATAACATCGATGATGTGGCAAATATAGCCGGTGTTCTGGTTGGTGTTGGCCTCGCTCGTTATTTTGGAAACATGGTCGGCAGCGTTGCTCAGTCAACCCGCGCTGTGCTCGCTAATACGGCCGCCGAGGTCGCGCTGGCGCAGGCTCAGGTTCGCGGCGCTCAGGTTAGCGTTGCTGCTGGTCGCCAGGCTGTTTACCGCGCTCAACAGGCGCGCGCAGCGGCGACGAGTATTGAGGCTCAGATTGTCGCTGAGCGTAATCTTGCTGCAGCTCAGGCATCATTGAATACGGCGCTGGCTGGCAGGACCTCTGCAGCTAACAATCTCACCAATACAGCCTCAGTAATGTCCCGGCTGGGTAGCGGGGTGCTGGGTATTCTCGGTGGCTGGCCTGGAGTGATCATCGGTGCCGGCGCTGCGATGTATGGCCTTTATCAGCATACCCAGCAGGTGCATCGTGAGGCAGTCGGCTTTGCCAACAATCTTGACGAGATCAACACCAAGCTCCAGCAGATGTCTGTGCTTGGCCTGCGTTCGACCGCGGCCGATGCCCGTACATCTTTACAGGCGCAAAAACAGGACCTGGCCGACCTCGACTCTCAGATCGCTAAGGTGAAAGACAGCCTTAAGGCGGTTGACCAAATCCAGCAGGACTACAACCGCCATCCGACGCTGACCCTGATCAACACCTTCATGGACCAGGCCGACATCACGGCTAAAAACATCGAGCTGACCGACAAGCTGAACCAACTGGAGTACCAGCGCGAACAGGCAGCCTCAAAAGTCGAGCAAACGCAGAAGCTGGTAAACAATGCCAGTGACCTGGCCACGCAAAAGGCTATCGAACAGGCTGGCGCCGTCTCAATCCTGAAAGGTGCGTATGACCTGCTTAACCGCTCAATGTCTGCGACCGCTGGCGCGAAGCCGCCGCAGTATGCCGGGCCAGTTGTCTCTCTGGCGAACGCGACGCCTCAACAGCAAACCGCACTGGAGCGCTCACGCCGCGATAACGAGCTGGCCAGCCTCAGCGGATTAGAAAAACTCCATCAGCAGCACGTCTATGAAGCAGAAGACCTGCAGCTGACGGGGGCGCTTTACACCAAGTACATCTACAACAAGGATCAGGCAGCCAAAAAGGATGCGGCGGCTGCGGAGGCAAAAAAAACCTCTACCGCCGCCTCGAAAGCTCAGAGTAAAGCCGAGCGTGAAGCGGCCAGCACCGCCGAACAGTATTCCCGGAAAATGGCCGATCTGAGTGTGGCGATCGATGTGCAACGCGTCAGGGCGACGGAAGGCGAAAAAGCATCCGAGCTTTACGCGGCATCGCACCAGGCAGGCACTAAATGGACCGACGAGCAGCGCAGGGCGATCCAGGCATCATCAGCAGAGCTGGCAAAATGGACGCAAAAAGCCGACGAGAACGTGCGCAAGCAGCGCGAACAAGCTGATGCCCTGAAGGATTTAACTGAAGCGGCCCGAAAGTTCAGGGATGAGGCGACGCTGACAACCGAAACCGCAGGCATGAGCGATCGCCAGCGAAGCCGGTTCGACGAGACGCAACAGATCGGCCGTGTTTTTGCTAAAGCAGGTGGCGACAAAAGCACCCAGGCTGTGATAGCTCGACGCGAAGCCCTCGATGCTCTGGATAAGAAATACAAGGCTATTGCAGCAGCTGAAGCGGACTGGATGTCCGGAGTATCACGCGGCTATGCCAACTGGTTTGATGAAATCAGTAACGTATCCGGCACGGTTTCTGACGGGGTGAAAACCACACTCGACAGCGCGTTTAGTAACGTCACCTCAATGCTCGAAGGCAATAAGGTTAGCTGGAAATCGTGGGGTATTTCTGTACTGCAGATCATCGAAAAAGTAGCGCTGCAGATGGCGGTGGTCAGCGCGATGGGGGGGGCCTCTTCCGGTTCTGGCATTTTTGGTTCACTCATCGGCAGTGTTGGCAGCTTCTTCGGGGGCGGGGCGGGCGCGTCAGCCAGCACCGGTACAGCGGTTTCAAGTTACGGATCGAACTTCCAGTTTAACGCCAAAGGCGGCGTTTATGACTCCCCCTCTCTGAGCGCCTTCAGTAATGGGATCGTCAGAAACCCCACCATGTTCGCTTTCGCAAAAGGCGGGGCCGGAATCATGGGCGAGGCTGGGCCGGAGGCGATCATGCCGCTGACCCGCGCGCCGGATGGTTCTCTCGGCGTTCGTGCGGTCGGAGGTGGCGGCGGTCAGTCGGTATCTTCGGCGCCACAGGTTTATATCACCATTGATGGTAATGGCAACACATCAACACAGACCTCACCTGGGCTTGAACAATTCGGTGCAGACGTTGGCCGATTTGTTGATCAGCGATACAAGCAGAACGTCATGCGAGATATCAGCCCAGGTGGTGACATCTGGAACGCAATGAAAGGAACCAGATAAAAATGGCTATCGAAACTTTCACCTGGTGCCCGCGGATTAACGCTGAGGCAGATACTAACTTCCGCGTCAGGAAAGCTCAGTTTGGCGATGGATATGAGCAGGTGTCAGGGGATGGATTGAACACGAGAACCCAGCAGTGGACGCTCAACTTTACAGGCAACGAAACCTACATTTCTGCCATTAAGTCTTTTCTCGACAGGCATGAAGGAACGAAAGCCTTTCAGTGGAAGCCGCCGCTCGAATCTTTGGGGTTGTATCGTTGCGAAACGTATAAACCCACTGGGCTCGGCGCCGGGAAATTCAACCTTGAAGCAACATTCATACAGGCATTCCGACCATGAGTCTTAACGCTGATTTTCAGAAACTCGAACCAGGTGATGTGGTCAGGCTTTTCGAAGTAGATGGCACGGCATTTGGCACCGGTGAAGTGCTTCGATTTCACAGTTACAGCCTCGCGCATACTGAAGCTGAAATCCTCGCTGCTGGCGGTGACGAAAATAAGCTTCCCGCAAAATCTATCTGGTGGCAGGGTGTGGAGTATAAAGCCTGGCCATGCAAAATTGAGGGGATCGAGGCCTCTACCAGCGGAAGCAGCGCGCATCCAAAATTATCGGTAGCTAACCTTGATAGTTCTATCACAGCGCTTTGTCTGGCTTATGACGATATGCTGCAGGCGAAAGTTACCATCCATGACACGCTGGGAAAATATCTCGATGCGATTAACTTTGCCGACGGCAACCCCACAGCTGATCCGACTCAAGAAAAGCTGAAGGTGTTCTACATCGACGCAAAGAGCAGTGAAACCAACGAAGTGGTTGAGTTCACGTTATCCAGCCCGATGGACCTGCAGGGACAAATGATCCCGACGCGCCAGCTGCATTCGCTCTGTACCTGGTGCATCCGGAACAAGTATCGCACCGGCGACGGCTGCGACTATGCCGGAACCCGATATTTCGACAAAAACAACAATCCGGTAAGCGATCCGTCGCTGGATGAATGCAACGGCACGCTAACGGCCTGCAAACTCCGATTCGGTGAAAATAACGAACTCTCGTTTGGTGGCTTCCCCGGCACGTCTTTGATCAGGAGTTGATATGCGTCAGAAAACCATCGATGCGATTATGGCGCATGCTGCAGGTGAATATCCTCGCGAGTGCTGTGGCGTGGTGGCGCAGAAAAGCCGCGTTGAGCGGTACTTCCCCTGCCGAAATCTTGCCGAGGCGCCGGAGGACAATTTTGTCCTCTGTCCGGAAGATTACGTAGTTGCTGAGGACTGGGGTACGGTGATCGCCATCGCTCACAGCCACCCTGATGCCACGACGCAGCCGAGCGAACTGGATAAGGCGCAATGCGATGCAACGCTTTTACCCTGGCACATCGTGAGCTGGCCTGAGGGGGATTTACGCACCATCCAGCCGCGCGGAGAACTGCCGCTGCTGGAGCGTCCGTTTGTGCTTGGACACTTCGACTGCTGGGGGCTGGTAATGAGCTATTTCCGGCAAACGCATGGTATCGAGCTCCACGATTACCGGGTGGATTATCCCTGGTGGGAAAACGACTATCCCGACAACTTCTATCAGGATTGCTGGTATGAGTGCGGATTCCGTGAATTCGACGGGCCCCCGAAACCCGGCGATATGGTGATCATGCAGGTCCAGGCTGATAAGTGGAACCACGCTGGGATCCTGCTGGAGGGTAATATGCTGCTGCACCACCTGTACGGACATTTGAGCCAGCGGGTGCCGTATGGTGGCTACTGGCAGGAACGGACGATGAAGATTCTTAGGCATCATAATTTTATTTAACAAACTGTCACTGATACTATCGTGTGGTACACAGTAAGGAGAACGATATGTATACAGTTGGTTTTGGTTGGATCTTCGTAGGTATTTTCATTGGGTTAATTCTCTGGTTTTTCATCAACCGCGCAAGCGTCAGAGCGAACAGGCAGGTTGAATTACTTGAGTCTATCGACCAGAAATTATCAAAAATATTAGATCCAAACTTCGAGGCAAATAATAAAGACCAGTCGAAAGAAAATTACCTTGAAGAAGCAAGGAAAAAAGCTGGGCTTTGAGAGCGTAAATTAACAAACCACCTACGGGTGGTTTTTTTTATGGGGGGTAGCATGCAAGAGGTAATGACAAGAATTGAGCTAAGTGGCGTGCTAGCTAAGACATATGGAAAGGTTCATCACCGCTTGGTTCGCACCACTGCTGAAGCCATTAATGCACTTGCGAAAACCATAAATGGTTTCGAGAAATTCTTAAACACGAGCAAAGCCCGAGGGCTGACGTATGCTGTTTATAGAGATAAAAAGAATATTGGCGTTGATGATTTCGGATTTCCTGTCACCGGCGAAGTGATCCGGATTGTCCCTGTAGTAATTGGAAGTAAAAAGGCTGGTCTTTTGCAGACGATCTTGGGAGCCGTGCTTATCACTGCTGCTGTATTGACTGGCCCCGGCGGTATTGGCGCTGCGTTCGCTGCTGGTGGATTCACGGGATTTGCTGCAGCCACTGGCGCCTCGTTGGTCCTCGGTGGGGTTATTCAGCTTCTTTCACCGCAGCCATCAGGCATAGCCAGCAAACAAAGTGCAGATAACCGCGCATCCTACGCATTCGGTGGTGTAACAAACACCGCGGCGCAAGGCTATCCAGTACCGCTCCTATATGGCCGCCGGCGGATAGGCGGAGCGATTATTTCTGCCGGAATTTATGTCGAAGATCAGCAGTAGATAACTAACCTTTTTTCTGGCCACCTTCGGGTGGCTTTTTTTATGGGCGCAATATGGCTACAGATAAAGTGTTAAAGGGCCGCAAGGGCGGCAGCTCCAGTTCCCGAACTCCTACCGAACAGCCTGATGATCTGCAATCTGTAGCTAAGGCCAAAATCCTCGTTGCGCTTGGGGAAGGGGAATTTGCAGGGCAGCTAACCGGCAAAGATATCTACCTGGACGGAACGGCACTTGAGAACGCCGACGGCTCCCAAAACTTCAGCGGTGTGACGTGGGAGTTTCGTGCGGGAACGCAGGCGCAAAATTACATTCAGGGCATTCCCGGTACCGAAAATGAAATCAGCGTGGGTACCGAAGTATCAAGCGCTACAGCATGGACGCGCACGTTCACCAATACGCAGCTATCAGCGGTTCGTCTGCGTCTGAAATGGCCCTCGCTTTTCAAGCAGGAGGACGACGGGGATCTGGTCGGCTATTCGATTAACTACGCGATCGACCTGCAGACGGACGGCGGAACATGGCAGACGGTTCTCAATACCAGCGTGACCGGGAAAACGACATCAGGTTATGAGCGCAGCCACCGAATTGATTTACCGCAGGCTGGCAGCACCTGGACAATTCGACTGCGAAAAATTACCGCAGATGCCAACAGCGCGAAGATCGGCGATACGATGACCCTGCAGAGCTTCACTGAGGTGATTGACGCCAAGTTGCGCTATCCAAACACAGCGCTGCTCTACATCGAATTTGACTCTAGCCAGTTTAATGGCTCAATCCCGCAGATATCATGCGAGCCACGCGGTCGCGTTATCCGAGTACCAGATATTTACGATCCTGAAACCCGGACCTACAGCGGGACATGGACCGGGGCGTTTAAGTGGGCATGGACGGACAATCCCGCGTGGATTTTTTACGATCTTGTTGTTTCTGACCGGTTCGGCCTTGGCCACCGCTTAACAGCTGCGAACATTGATAAATGGACGCTTTATCAGGTTGCCCAGTATTGCGATCAGATGGTACCTGACGGTAAAGGGGGCAACGGTACCGAACCGCGTTATACCTGCAACGTGTACATTCAGGACCGGAATGATGCTTATACAGTCCTCCGCGATTTTGCTGCCATCTTCCGTGGCATGACCTACTGGGGCGGAGATCAGATTGTGGCCCTGGCCGACATGCCGCGCGATGTTGATTACAGCTACACGCGCGCTAACGTTATTGACGGTCGCTTCACCTATTCGAGCAGCACCACGAAAACCCGCTACACCACAGCTCTGGTTTCATGGTCTGATCCCAGTAATGCTTACGCCGACGCGATGGAGCCGGTATTTGAGCAGGCGCTGGTTGCGCGGTACGGATTCAATCAGCTGGAAATGACAGCCATAGGCTGCACCCGACAGTCAGAGGCGAACCGAAAGGGGCGCTGGGGCATTCTCACCAACAACAAGGATCGCGTTGTTTCGTTTGATGTCGGGCTGGACGGAAACATTCCACAACCGGGCTACATCATCGCCGTGGCAGACGAGCTGCTTTCCGGAAAGGTTATGGGCGGCCGCATCAGCGCTGTTAACGGTCGCGTTATCAAACTTGATCGCGTGGCAGATGCAGCAGCAGGTGATCGCCTTATCCTCAACCTACCTTCCGGAGCGTCGCAGAGCAGAACCATTCAGGCCGTGAACGGGGAATCTGTCACAGTCACTACGGCATACAGTGAGACGCCACAGGCCGAAGCTGTTTGGGTGGTGGAATCTGACGAGCTTTATGCTCAGCAGTACCGCGTTGTCAGCGTAAGTGATAACGATAATAGTACCTTCTCTATCACCGCCGCATGGCACGATCAGGATAAATATGCCCGTATCGATACTGGCGCAATCATCGACCAGCGGCCAATAAGTATTATCCCGCCAGGGAATCAGGCTCCGCCTGCCAACATTGTGATCAGCTCATTCTCTGTCGTTCAGCAGAACATTAGCGTAGAAACCATGCGTGTAAGCTGGGACCAGGCGCAGAACGCTATCGCCTATGAAGCTCAGTGGCGGCGTAATGACGGGAACTGGGTGAACGTGCCGCGTAGCTCCACCGCATCCTTCGATATACCGGGGATTTATGCTGGTCGATATCTGGTACGCGTCCGCGCCATTAACGCCGCTGAGATTTCCTCAGGGTGGGGCTATTCAGAAGAGAAAACGCTGACAGGTAAAGTGGGTAATCCACCAAAACCAGTTGGCTTTACTGCATCAGAAAACGTTGTGTTTGGTATCGAGCTGAACTGGGGATTCCCGGCGAACACCGACGATACCCTGAAGACGGAAATCCAGTACAGCCTGACGGGGACTGAGGGCGATGCGATACTGCTGGCCGATGTGCCATACCCACAACGTAAATATCAGCAGATGGGGCTTAAGGCGGGACAGATTTTCTGGTACCGCGCTCAGCTGGTTGACCGAACTGGTAATGAATCGGGGTATACCGACTTTATACGGGGGCAGGCCAGCACTGATGTTTCTGATATCACTGATACCATCCTGGAGGATATGAAGGGGTCTGAGACATTCAAAGACCTGATCGAGAACGCTGTGGACAGCAATGAAAAAATTGCTGGTATGGCGGATGACATCAAAAGTCATGCCGACGAGCTGGAGAAGCAGGCGCAAGAGATACAGGAGAATGCTGACGGTCTGGCGCAGGCCGCTGTAAAAATCGATGAGATTTCCGTTTCGATGGACGGCATGACAGGAGGCGTGAAGAACTCGGCAATTGCGATTATCCAGAATGGGCTAGCGCAGGTTGTAAGTCGTCGCTCTCAGACAGCTACGAATGCCGGGAACAGCGCCAGTATAGATCGTGTCGATACCACCATTGCTGATGCCAGCCAGGCTGTTGCCCGTGCGCTAGTCACGCTGGATGCGGAAGCAGGTGGGAATATCTCTAACTCAACAGATCTGACCGAAACACTTGCTGACTTTACCCAGGCTTCGGCAACAAAAATTAACACCCTGACGGTTAAATCAGGAGAAAACAGTGCCGCAATAAACGTCAACGCGAAGGCTATAGCAGACGTAAATGGTGATCTCAGCGCGATGTACAACATCAAGGTATCGGTCGATTCAAATGGGCGACAGTATGCTGCCGGAATGGGAATCGGCGTCGAGAACACGCCAGAGGGTATGCAGTCACAGGTGATGTTCCTGGCTGACCGTTTCGCCGTCATGACCCAGGCCGGAGGTGATGTTACGCTCCCATTCGTTATTCAGAATGGGCAGACAATCATCAGGGATACGGTGATTGGTGAAGGTACGATCAATAACGGAAAAATCGGCAACTATATCCAGTCCTCAACCTGGGATGGCTCGGGGAATGTTGGCTGGCATATCAATAAATCCGGTTATGCCGTTTTCAATAACGTCACCGTGCGTGGAACTGTATATGCCACTAACGGCAGCTTCAAAGGGTCAGTCGAGGCGACCACTTTTGTCGGTGACATTGCAAACGTCGGGATTGGAAGTGACGTGAATATTTCCGGCGGCGGGGTTGGGTCACAAACAATCACGTTTACGGATTCCTCAACATCAGCACTCGGTAAATCAGCACTTCTTGAGGCATTGATTTTCGTTTCTTCACTGTCTGGTACCACAACAGTCTCCATAACTCTCAGCATCAACGGGAATACGCGTTACTTGGGCACAATCAATGTTCCTGCCGGGACTGGTGGGCTTTGGATGACCGTAAGACATGCAGTAAGGGGGATCACATCAGCGACTGTAACCGGGACCATCACGGTCATAGGAACAGGAACAGCCAGTAAGACGATATCAGCACCGACATTAACCATTACCCGCGGTACCGGCTCATTTGCCTGATCTTTCTGACATTCAACCTGATTTATAGCCCGCTAAGAAAACAGTCCAACTTTAAGGGAGCAGTTCATTCGGCGGGTTTTTTATTGTCTGGAGAATATATGCTTTATAACACTGGCACCATCGCCATCAACGGAAATACCGCCACTGGAACGGGCACAAACTGGACTGCACCGGCCACTCAGGTTCGTGCTGGTCAGACGATTATCGTTGCGTCAAACCCGGTGCAGATGTTCCAGATTACAACTGTCGACGGCGCGACATCCTTGACCGTTACGCCTGCCGCATCTCCAGCGCTCAGCGGCCAGAAGTACGGCATTCTGGTGTCAGACAATATCTCTGTCGACGGGCTGGCCCAGGCGATGTCGCAGCTTATCAAAGAGTATGACGAGAACATTGGCGCGTGGGAGACGTTCGCCACAACCTCAGCCAATCAGAGCATCACTGTAACAATCAACGGCATCGCCGTAACCATCCCCGCCATCGGTAAACTGGCTCAGAAAGGGGCCAATGGTGCACTGCCTGTAGACCAGGGTGGAACCGGCGCGACGACTGCGGAAGAGAGTCGAAAAAACCTCGGTTTGAGCGCATTCTTGACTCTTGAAGACCAGAGTATTGTCTACGGCCCTGCACGGGAGCAGGCAATCATCATTCGCAAAAACGAGTGGGGGGCCGTTATTACGAATAATGGTAAGCCAGTACCACTCGGAACCCGGTATGGTGGAACGGGGGCAACAACAGGTGATTATTGGGGAGCCTGTACGAACATTGGAGCCATAAGACCAAAGACATCGCGTTTTGTATCCGGTGAAAACCCGACCAGCCTTGACTGGAAAAACAGCACAGGTTTTATCACTGGTCAGGTTGAGGGGGGAGCGGTCGGAGCATGGATAGACATTACCTCTGCCGATGAAGGCGCACGGATGCAGTTAATTGGATTTTATGGAGATAACAATGGCAAGCATGGGTTCGGTTACAAGGTCTACAACCCAAACTCTCAGTCCTGGTACAATCTCGCCGTCGCACGGGATACAAACAACACGACTATTGATAGTAACGGATTTATAAAAGCCGCCTCGCCAATCGTTAACATTTTCAGAGACGGACAATATGAAACTAACGACGAATCAGAAGGGGTTACGGTCACTCGCCTGGATGTCGGACAGTACCTCATTGAAGGTTGTAAGGCACTTAATTCTGATGCTGCCTGGGGAGGTATAGACGGTGGTTTTGAAATTCCTTCAGACCGGAATAAGCAGCCGCTAGTATGGCTGGATTATGAGGTTAACGCCGATGGTTCTGTTCTTGTAAAAACATATCACCGCACTTACCCAAACGCCCCTGAGTTTGCCAGAAATGAAATTGATGGGATTAAGGACGGTGATCCGGTTGATATCCCGGCTGACCAGTTCATCAGTGTTCGTGTGGAAATGCCAGCGGACAGCATCTGGAATCAGCGGCATAAAGA